>CAWBFX010000010.1:0-1164828 GCA_963788215.1 uncultured Actinomycetes bacterium | reverse complement strand
GCGGGGCGGCAGGGTGTTCAGAAGGCCGAAGGATGGCTGGACGCTCGTCGGTCGCTTCCTCGACCTTCCCCGCGGAACGCTCAGATACGAGAGGACGCCGGTGCATGCCGAGGCTTTCGAATTCGTGTTCGGCGACTCGCCGCCCGCTCCCGGCGAGGACGGCGGTCCCCACCGCTTCGACGCCTACTAGGAGACGCGGCCTAGCTCTTACCAGGCACCGAAAGCGTGAACGTGGAGCCGTGCTCCGGGACCGAGTGGACGTCCAGCGTCCCGCCGTGGGCCTCCGCGATCGAGCGCGCGATGAACAGGCCGAGCCCCGTGCCCGATCGGGTGTTGCCGCTCGTGACCCTGCCGAACTTCTCGAAGATCAGCCGCCGGTCCTCGTGGGAGATGCCCGGCCCGTTGTCGCGCACGTTGACGTGGACGTGGCCGTCTTCCGCGTAGGCGCGCACCTCGACCTCGTCTCCGGCTGGCGAGTACTTGATCGCGTTGTCGATCAGGTTCATCAGCACCTGGCGCAGGCGCTCGGCGTCGCCACGGACCCGCGGCAGCGGCTCACGAACCTCCGAGCGGACAGCCACCTCGTCTGACCCGAGGCCGGCGGTCGCGACCGCGTCGCGTACGAGCTCGCCCAGGTCGATGTCTCCGAAGCGGAAGCTGAAGGTCCCCGCCTCGATCCGCGAGGTGTCGAGCACGTCCGCGACCAGCGTGGCCAGCCGGTTCGTCTCGCCGGCAATCAGTTCGAGGAAGGACTCGCGCTGATCCGGGGTCAACTCGCGCCAGCGCTGCTGCAGCGTCCGGGCCGATCCGATCACGGACGCCATCGGCGTGCGCAGCTCGTGTGAGACGAGCGAGACGAAGTCCGCCCGCAGCGCCGACAGCCGGCGCAGCTCCTCGACCGTCTTGCGCTCCGCCTCGTACGCGCGGATGTTCTGAACCGCGCTCGCCACGAGGCGTCCGAGCAGGCCGGCGAGCTCGATCTCCTGCGTGCCGAACGCGTCGGCCTCGCGCCGGACTAGCGACAGCATCCCGATCGTCTGGGTTCCTACGAGCAACGGCGTCGCGAGGCGGCTGCGCAGGCCGAGATCGAGGAGCTCCTGTTCCTCGGGGTACTCGGCGGCGACGATGTCTCGGCGATACACCGGCTGGTTTCGCCGGAGGATCTCCTCCAGCAGCGACCCCGCGATCGGGCGGGAGGTGCCGGGCGGGAAGATCTCGTCGGAGCCGGCGCCTGCGACGGCCATCACGTGCGCGTTCCCGTCGTCCCTGAGCACGATCGCGATGCGGTCGAACGGGAGGAGCCCGCGGACCTCGCGGATAAACGCGGCGAAGGCTTCGTCGAGCTCGAGCGACGAGCTGAGCGCGCGGGCGCAACGGCTGGCGGCCTCGAGCACGTCGGCTCGCCGGCCGAGCTCGTCGCGGAGACGCTCGGCGTCCACGGCGCGCGACTCGGCGACGGCGCTCTGGGCCCGCATGCGCATGACGAGCCAGCCGACGATCAGCGCCATCAGCAGCTCGATTCCGACCTGGAGCGTGACGTAGTTGACGTGGTAGCCGTGCGGCACGGAGTGACGTGCCCGCAGCCACTCGTACCCGGCCATTACCGGTGCGCTCGCGATCGCGAGCAGAACGGCGCCCATCATCCCCGCGCGCAGCGCCGCCTCGGCGAGCGGGAGGAAGATGATCGCGCGGACCGGCGAGCCCTGGTCGAAGCTGTAGATCAGGATGTACGTGGAGACGACGGCGAAGTCGAAGGCCAGCGCCGAGAAGCCGAGCGCGAGCTGGCCGGGCCGTGACCAGTCCCGGCGCGCGAGCCAGAAGATGACGAGCGTCCCCACGGCGAACACGGCGGTCGTGATCCAGGCCCAGCGTTCGTAGTTGGGCGGGTAGTCCGTCCCGACCGCGACCTGGAACGCGGCGAAAGCGACGCCCACGAGCCGGATCCAGGCGAGCCAGCGCTCCGTTTCGCGCAGCCGCCGCAGCTCGGTCATGCGCTCTCCAGACGGGCGAGGGTCCACTCGGCCTGCTCGCGCAGCAGCGGGTCGTCGCCGGCGGCGTAGCGGCGGGCCAATCCCGGGTCGCCGCCGGAGTTGCCGAGCGCGACGAGGGCATTGCGGCGGAGGTAGCGCGGGTCGTTCTTCGGGACGAAGAGGCGGTCGTAGCGCTCGGCGAGCTCCTCGTCGGACGCCTTGAGCCAGTCGACGAGCGACACGTGCGGCTCGGCGCCCGGCGGCGGCTCGAGCCCGGCGCGCCGTTTCTCGACCCCGCGGTTCCAGGGGCAGACGTCCTGGCAGATGTCGCAGCCGTAGACCTGGTCACCGAGCGGCTCGCGGAACTCCTCCGGGATCGCGCTCCCCGCCTGCGTCCAGTACGACAGGCAGCGCGTCGCGTCGAGGACGCCCGGCTCGTCGAGCGCTCCGGTCGGGCACGCCTCGATGCAAAGCGTGCAGGAGCCGCAGTCGGCGTCGAGCGGCGGCGTGGGCTCAAGCTCGACGTCGGTGACGAGCGTCCCGAGGACGACCCACGAGCCGAAGCGGCGCGTGATCAGCATCGTGTTCTTGCCGTAGAAGCCGACTCCCGAGCGCGCGGCAGCCTCACGGTCGACGTGCTGGTTCGCGTCGACGAGCACGCGGTAGTTGCCGCCGACCCTGCGCCCGAGCTCGTCCAGCCGCTCGCGCAGCTGCGTGTAGGCGTCGAACCACGTGTAGCGCGGCAGGCGCCCGTGCCCGGGCGGCGGCGCTTCGCCGTCCCGCCAGTAGCAGAGCGCCGCCGAGACCACCGCGCGTGCGCCTTTCAGCAATTCCTCCGGATGGCACGAGACCTCCGGGCGGGCCATCGTGAAGCGCATGTCGGCGAACAGGCCGCGCGCCCGCCGCTCGCGGATGTGCCGCTCGGTTTCCTCGTACGCAGTCGCGGGCGCGGCCCCGACCACGTCGAGACCGAGCTCCTCCGCGAGCTCTTGCAGCCGGACCGCCTGCATATGGGACATTCTGCCCGCATGAAAGCGGTACGCATCCACGAGGACGGCGGGCCCGAGGTTCTCCGCTACGAGGACGCGCCTGAGCCCGAGCCCAAGCCGGGCGAGGTGCTCGTCCGTCTGCGCGCCGCGTCGCTCAACCATCTGGACCTCTGGATCCGCAAGGGCCTACCTTCGGTACCGAAGCCGCGGATCCTCGGCGCGGACGGCGCAGGCACCCGCGAGGACACCGGCGAGGCGGTCGTGATCAACCCGGGGATCGAGCACGGCGCCAAGATCACGGTCGTCGGCGAGCACATGGACGGCACGCACGCCGAGCTCGTCGCGGTCCCGGAGCAGAACGTGTATCCGCTGCCGGACGGCGTCTCATTCGAGGAGGCCGCGGCCTTCCCGCTCGTCTTCGAGACGGCGTACCGGATGCTCGTCACCAAGGCTGGGCTGCGCGAGGGCGAGTGGGTTCTGCTCTGGGGGATCGGGAGCGGCGTGGCCACCGCGGGGTTGGCGATCGCGAAGGCGCTCGGGGCACGCGCGCTCGTCACCTCGTCGAGCGACGACAAGCTCGACAGGGCCCGCGAGCTCGGTGCGGACGCGACCGTCAACCACGCGACCGGCGACGTGCGCGCCGCGGTGAAGGACGCGACCGGAGGCGAAGGCATGGACGTCGTGCTCGAGCACGTCGGCGAGGCGACCTGGGCGACGTCCCTCGCGATCGCGAAGCCGGCCGGCCGGATCGCGGTCTGCGGGGCCACGAGCGGGCCCAATCCGCCCGCGTCACTCCACCGCATCTGGTGGAAGCAGCTGACGATCTACGGCTCGACGATGGGCACGAAGGAGGACTTCGAGGGCGCCTATGAGCTGATCGCCTCGGGCCGCGCGCGGCCGGTGATCGACACCGTCCTGCCGCTCGAGGAGGCCCGTGCCGCGCACGAGCGCATGGAAGCCGGCGAGCAGTTCGGCAAGATCGTCCTCAGCGTCACGTGAGCTGGAACGGGACGCTCGTCAGAATCACGCGGGGCTCGAACAGCAGCAGCCGCTTCAGGTAGAGCGCGCGCTGGTTGTGCAGCAGCCGGTCGGTGCCGCGCGCGACCAGCTCCGGCATGACCACGACGGCGACGGCCTCCGGGTCGTCCGTGATTCGGCGGAGGTACGTGAGCAGTCCGCCGCCGACGTCGCGGTACGGCGCCTCGACGACGTCGAGCGGGAGCCCCGTCGGGAAGCGCTGCCAGTCGCGCTCGATCCGATGCGCCTCGGCGTCGTCGAACGCGAAGGAGACGGCCTTCGTCTCGCGGAATCCGAGGGACCGCGCATACAGCAGGGCTCTAAGGGAGGCTGCGTGGACGTCGGCGACCGGGACGACGCAGACGGCGCGGCTCGGCTCCACGGGCTCGCTGCCCCCGGCGCGCACGACCCGCGGGACGTCGGTGACGGCGATGTCCGGCTCGCGCAGCAACCGGAGCTTCAGGCGGAAGGTCGTCCGGCGCATGACCGCCGACACGAGAGACGGCGCGCGGAAGAGCTCCGGGACGACCACGGTCACGAACCGGCCCTCGCCGTGCGGGAAATGCCAGACGTACTCGAGCATCGCGTCGAGCGGCTCCTGCTCCTTCGTAAGCACCTCGAGCCGCGGGCTGCCGTCCGTCCACTCGAAGAAGCGCGGCCCGATCCCCGGGTCGCTCCCGGGAAACGGGACATGCACCGCCTGGAACGAGCCGTCTGAGATCGTGTTCGCGTACCAGAGGGCCTCGCGCGTGGCGTCGTCGAGGCGCTCGACGTAGAGGACGACCGTGTTCTCGATCTCCCGGCTCGCCAGCACCGCGTGCGCCTTTGCGCGGAGACGTCGAGCGACCGCCCGGTAGTGCCGCCGCACTGCGTAGAACCCGGCGATCATGATCGGGATCGCGACGATCACCATCCACGCGCCCGCAGCGAACTTCGTGGCGATCACGATCACTGCGACGACGAAGGTCGCGGCGGCGCCGATGCCGTTCAGGACCGCGCTCCAGCGCCATCCTCGTCGGCGCGTCCGCAGCCAGTAGCGCACCATTCCCGCCTGGGCAAGCGTGAACGCCGTGAAGACGCCGATCACGTAGAGGTGGATCAGCGAGTTCACATTCGCGCCGAAGGCGACGACCAGCCCCGACGCCGCGGCAGTCAGGACGAGGATCCCGTTCGAGTAGGCGAGCCGGTCGCCGAGGTTCACGAACTGGCGGGGCAGGAAGCTGTCGCGGGCGAGGAGCGCCGCCAGCCGCGGGAAGCCCTGGTACGACGTGTTCGCGGCGAGCACCAGGATCGCGAGCGTGAACGCCTGGACGAGGTAGTAGACGGCCGAGCCCGGCGAGCCGGCCGGGAAGGTCGCGCGCGCGACCTGTGAGAGCACAGACGCCGTCCCGCTCGGGCGCGCGTCCATCTTCACCGCCAGGTACGAGACCCCCAGGAAGAGCGTCACCGCCGAGCCCGCCATCAGCAGGAGCGTCGTTGCGGCATTTCTCGCTTGCGGGCGGCGGAACGCCGTCACGCCGTTCGAGATCGACTCCACTCCGGTGAGCGCCGCCGAGCCTGACGCGAACGCTTTCAGCAGGACGAAGAGGCCGATCGCGCCGGCTCCGACCGGGAGCGGGTGGGGCACGCTCGCGGTCGGGCAGGTGCCGACCGTGCACTTGGCGACGCCTACGCCGAGGGTGACGTACATCACCGCGAGGAAGGCGTAGGTCGGGAACGCGAACATGAGGCCGGCCTCGCGGACGCCGCGCAGGTTCCCGAGCGTCAGCAGGAGGATGCAGCCGAGCGAGAGCAGGACGCGGTGCGCGCCCAGGGACGGCGCCGCGGAAGTCAGCGCGAAAACGCCGGCCGCGACCGAGACGGCGACGGTAAGGATGTAATCGGTCAGCAACGCGGCGCCGGCCAGCAGCGCCGGGAAGACGCCGAGGTTCTCTCGCGCGAACACGTATGAGCCGCCGCTCGTGCCCTCGTAGGCCTTGATCCCCTGGCTGTATGAGATCGCGACGATCAGGAGCAGCGCCGAGATCGCGACCGAGATCGGCAGCACGTAGTGCCGCGAGGTGAGCGAGACCGCGACCAACACGGCGAGCGCGGCCTCCGTGGCGTACGCGACCGAGGAGATCGGGTCCGAGGAGAAGATCGGCAGCGCCAGCGTCTTCGAGAGGAGCGTGTCGTCGAGCTCGCGAGTAGCCCGCGGCCGCCCGATCAGGCGGCGCTTCGCGCCTCCGAGAGCCCCGAGTGCCGAGCTCATGGCGCGGGGGGCGCTGCGACGAGCACGCGGCAGGGTGCGTGCTTCAACACGTAGTCGACCGTCTTGCCGAAGACCTTGCGTCGCCGATCGCCGGCCCGCGGAGCTCTCAGCACCACGACGTCCGCCTCGGCGGCGTGCGTCTCCTCGACAATTGCCTCGCCTGCCTCTCGGGCGCGCACCAGCCGTGTATGTACGCGCACTCCTCGCCGCTCCGCGAGCGCCCGAGCTTCTTCGAGCACCGACCTCGCGTCCTTTTCCTCGTCGAGCATGTGGCAGTCGAGAGGCAGATTCGGAGGAATCTCGATCACGTGAACGGCGGTAATCGTGGAGCCATCCTCCGCTGCGAGCTCGGCCGCCAGCTCCATCGCAGTCTCGGACTCGACCTCGGCGGTCAGCGGAACCACAAGGTGCCGGTACGAGAAGCCGGGTCGCAGGGAGGGGCTTCGAAGGGCGGGTACGGCCACGAATTCACGCTAGCCACGGCCTGCTCAGGGCCGCCTCAAAAGAGCGGTCTATCGACTCAAGAGCTGCTCAAGACCGGATTGACCAGGCGATAGCCGACGCCTGGCTCGGTCAGCAGGTAGCGCGGCCGGGCCGGGTCGGGCTCGATCTTGCGGCGGAGCTGCGAGACGTAGACGTGGAGGTAGTGGGACTCGTCGCCGTAGGCGGGGCCCCAGACCTCGCGCAGCAAAGCCGGGTGCGTCAAGAGCTTGCCCTCGTTCTGCGCCAGCACGCGCAGGAGCGCGAACTCGTGCGGCGTCAGCTGGACCGCGCGGCCATCAACGGTCACGAGACGCTTGTCGAGGTCGATCGCGAGGTCGCCGACCTCGAGCACCGGCCCGCCCGCAGGCCCGGCTCGTCGCAGCGCGGCCCGCAGCCGCGCGAGCAGCTCGTCGACGCCGAAGGGCTTCTCGACGTAGTCGTCGGCGCCCGCGTCGAGCGCGGCGACCTTCTCGCGCTCCTCGCCGACGACGGAGAGCAGGAGCACCGGCGCGGTCGACCAGCGGCGCAGCTCGCGACAGACGTCGGTCCCGCGGCCGTCGGGCAGGACGAGATCGAGAATGACCGCGTCCGGCGGGCGTGCGGCGGCGGCCGCGAGAGCTTCCTCGGCAGTCGCGGCTGTGTCGACCTCATAGCCGGCTCCGCGGAGGTTGGTCTGGAGCGCGCGCAGGATCTGCGGCTCGTCGTCGACCACGAGCACGCGGACCTTGCTCATGCGCGGACCTTCGCGTGGGCCGTCGCGCCGGGAATCGCAAGCACGAACGACGCGCCCGAGCCCGGCCTGGGCACTGCCCACAGGCGGCACCCGTTGGCCTCGGCGAACCCACGCGCGATCGCGAGGCCGAGACCCGTCCCGCGCCGGGCGGCCGCTCCCTGCTCGAATGGCTCGAAGATCCGTTCCAGGTCGTCTTCGGCGAGCCCTGGCCCGCGGTCGTCGGTGCGAACGAGCACTTCGTCGTCCACGACCGCGACGGTTACGTCGACGGGGTCCGACGGCGACGACAGGCGGAGCGCATTCTCGATCACGTTCGCGAGCGCGCGCTCGAGCTGGGCCGCGTCGACGCGGACGGGCGGCGCGCCGCCTGCGAGCCGGACGCGCACCCGGTCGGCGTCCGGGCCCAGGGTCTCGAGCGCCCGGGAGACGAGCTCGTCAGCGGCCCACAGCTCCGGCCGCGGCTGGGCGGCGCCGGCCTCCAGCCGCGAGAGGTCCAGCAGATTCGCGACCAAACGCTCGAGGCGGGCGGTCTCGAGCCGGATCGTCTCGAGCAGCGCGGCGCGGTCCTCGTCGTCCAGTTCGAGCGACGAGCTCTCGAGACCGCCCGAAGCCGCGCGGATCGCGGTGAGGGGCGAGCGGAGGTCGTGGCTGACCGCGTGGAGGACGGCGGTCTTGACCGCGTCGCTTCGGCGGAGAGCCTCCGCGTCGGCCGCCGCGATCGCCCGCCGCCGCGCAACGGCGGCGAGCTCGCTGACGACCACGGCGGTCACGAGGTAGACGGCCAGCGCAACCCAGTTCTCCGAGTCCGTGAGCGCAAACGTGTGCAGCGGCGGCAGGAAGAAGAAGTTGAACGCGAGCATGCTCGCGACCGACACGGCGAGCGCGTATGCGAGCCCATAGAAGACGGCGACAGGCAGCACCGCGAACAGGTAGAGCCCCCCGAGGCTGAGCACCGGCGCGATCTGGCTGAGCCCGTAGACCGCTGCGGTGACGACGGCCACGGCCGCCGCGCTCAGCGCCAGCCGGGCTGCGTGCGTCTTCATGTCCTGAGGATACGCCTGCGCTAGAGGTGCGCCACGCGGCGTTTCTCGAGACGCTCCTCGAAGCAGCGCTGGAGATAGTCCCCCGCGAGCTTCGGCAGCAACCGCGGCGCCGGCGGCGGCTTCGGGCTGACGATCACCTCTGCCGCGCGCTCGCCGTGGCAGCGCGCGTAGGCCTCGGCCTCGTCGAAGACCGCCTGGTCGGGCCGGCGTCGAAGCCAGCGCCAGAACCGCGCGAAAAGCATTACGCGGGTCCTACCACGTTCGCGCTACCTGAGCTCGAACAGAAGCTCTTCCACGTCGGTCGTGTGACGGCCCACCTCGACGAACCCGCATTTCTCGAGAACCCGGATCGAGCCGGTGTTGCTCGCCGCGACCCACGCGTGCAACGGGCGCTCCGTCACCTCGGCGGTGAGCTCCTGAAGCGCACGCGTCGCCAGGCCCTTCCCCCAGAACCTGCGGCCGACCCAGTACCCGACGAGCCGGCGGCCGTCCTGCGGCCAGCAGCCGATGTTGCCGGCCACCTCGTCCCCGTCGACGATCGTCCTCTGGATGAGAGAGTCGTCGGCGAGGAGGCGGTGCCAGTGCGCGTAGAAGGTCTCGCGGTCGCGCGCAGGGAAGACCGCCATCTCGTTCGCCTCGGGCTCGCGCTGGAACTCGAAGAACGCGTCGAGATCGCTCTCGACGACCTCGCGGAGGAGCGCCAACTACCCGAAGCCGAGGATGAACTTGGCGTCTTCGGACATCTTGTCCGGCGTCCACGGCGGGTCCCAGGTCAGCTCGGTCTCGACCTGTTCGACCCCCGGCAGCGACGCCGCGACCTCCTCGATCGACTGCTGGATCAGCGGGCCGGCCGGGCAGCCCATCGAGGTGAGGCTGTACGTGATGTGCACCCGCGGCTCGGCGACCTCGACGTCGTAGAGCAGGCCGAGCTCGACGATGTCCATCCCGAGCTCGGGGTCCTCGACGCTTCGCAGCGCCTCGATCACGTCATCGCGCGTCGGCATAAGACGGTCCAGGGTATCGCGGCGGGGCCTAGTAGCGCGGCAGGCGGACTTCCTCGCGCCGTTCTCTCGCGAAGAAGTGGATGCCGTCCACGAAGCGAACCCAGTTGCAGCGGGTGCACATCACGAGCGAGTGGGTCCACGCGCTGTCGGCCTGGAAGCGGACGCCGCGCAGCAGGTCGCCGTTCGAGACGCCCGTCGCGACCACGATCACCTCGCCGGCGGCGAGGTCGTCCAGCGTGAAG
Source organism: uncultured Actinomycetes bacterium (assembly GCA_963788215.1). Taxonomy (GTDB): domain Bacteria; phylum Actinomycetota; class Thermoleophilia; order Gaiellales; family Gaiellaceae; genus AC-32. The sequence continues at coordinate 1,155,096 of CAWBFX010000010.1, read as the reverse complement.
ATCCGCTCCATGTCCTCCACCCCGGTCTCCTGCGCCGCCGCGACCTCGGTCCGAGACGTCGGCCACAGCTGGGCTTGAAGCCCGCCGCCGAGGCAGCGCAGGGCTGCCGCGGACAGGACCGCCTGGCGCGTCCCGCCGATTCCGATCGCGAGGTGGTCGTTCGTCCCGCGCACGGCGGCCGAGATCGCGGCGGTCACGTCGCCGTCCTGGATCAGCTTGATCCGCGCGCCCGCGTTGCGGATCTCCTCGATCAGGTCGTGGTGCCGGGGGCGGTCGAGGACGATCGTCGTGATGTCGTTCACCATCCGGCCGAACGACTCGGCGATCGCACGGACGTTGTCGCCGACGGGCCTGCGCAGGTCGATCGCGTCCCGCGCGCGCGGGCCGACCGCCATCTTCCGCATGTACATGTCCGGCAGCGTCTGGAAGGAGCCAGGCTCGCCGACGGCGACCATCGACATCGCGCCGTAGCCGCCGCGCGCGACGACGCCTCGACCCTCCAGGGGGTCGAGGGCGAGGTCGACCTCGGTCCCTCCCGCTCCGACCGATTGGCCGGGCGCGAGGTGGTCGGCGTCGCCGCCCGCGCCGATCACGACGCGGCCGTCGATGGGCAGCTGCTCGATCGCCAGCCGCATCGCGGTCGCCGCGTCGTCCTCGGCCGCCTGCTGGTCGGCGCGGCCGAGCCAGCGCGCCCCGGCGAGCGCGGCCCGCTCGGTGACGCGCGCATAGCTCTCGCAGAGGCAGAACCGGCCCTCGTGGCCGGCGCCTTCGGCGTGCGTCTCCGGCTGGGTCTGCGTCATCGCGCGGCCTCGACCGGCTCGGCGGCCGTCAGCACGAGCTCCATCAGCTCGCCGATCGCCTCCTGGATGTTCCCGTTCTCGATCACGGGCACGTCGTTCTTGCGCGCACGGCCGAGGATGTAGGTCTGGATCAGCCGGATGTCCTCGAACGCATCGAGGTACTTCTCGTAGGGCCGCACGCCCTCGGAGTCGCTGTCGCGGATCCAGAAGTGGCTCGCGTGCGCCTCCGCGTCGTCGATCGCGAGCACGCATTCGACCACGAGTGCGCCCTCGATCTTCGGGAGCATCCCGGGGACGAGGTGCACGCCCTCGAGCACGCACGACCAGCCCTCCTCGAGCGCTCGATCGATGGCGGCGCGGACGCCGACCAGAACCTCGCGCGTCTGCTCGAGGAAGCCGTCGATCACGGCCTGGCCGCCGTCCTCGTCCTCGTCGGCGATCGCGCGGCCGGCAGCGAAGCTCGAGTGGTGGATCGCCGGCATGAACTCCTGCGAGAAGAACGCGCGCATCGTCTGGCGGACGAAGTCGGTCGAGGTCACGCGGGTGATCCCGAGCCGGTAGGCGACGTCGGTCGCGACGGTCGACTTGCCCGTGCCCGTCGCGCCGCCGACGAGCAGGATGATCGGCAGGTCGAGGTCGTAGAGGGAGCGGTAGCGGCGCAGGCGGCGCATGGTGATGGTGCCGTCCTCGTGCCCGAGGGTCTCGAGCGCCACCTCCTCGAGGCGCTCGAGCGTCGTCGCCGGCCGGCCGCTCGCCGCGATGTCGGCCTCGACGGCGAGCGCGAGCTCGTAGGCCCGGTCGGCGCTGAGGCCGGCCGCGATCAGCGCCCGCGCCATCAGGCCCTTCGAGAACGGCAGCCCGTCCTCGCCGCCGAACGGCATCGGCTGGCGGTATCGACGGTCGGTCACTGTTCCCGCTCCCGGCGCCGGCAGAGCCGCCGCCTCCGCTCTCTGATGAGCTCCGTCGAGCCTACGCTCATTTGAGGGCGACCTCTGGAGCGAGCGCGAGCAGCTGCTCGTCGATCCCGTCGCCGACGAGCTCGTTGTCCGCGAAGACCAGCTCGCGCCCTCGCTCGAGCGCGGCCTCGGCGACGACGTCGATCGCAGCCGCCTTGATCTCGACGAGGTAGACATCCGCGTCGACGCGCTCGAGCTCCTCGCGCAGCGCGTCACGCCGGGCGAGGTTGCCGGAGACGTGGACGACATCGGCACCGTGCTGCTCGGCGAGGTGCGCCGCGAGCGTCTCGTGCGCGAAAGCCGGAGCGGTGGTGAAGTACGCCACGCGGCTGCCGGAGACCGACTCGACCGGCCGCGGCCGCAGCTCGACCGGCGCGACGGGCACGTCCTTGACCTCGGCGATCGCCTCGAGCAGCGGCCCGCTCGCACCGCCGGTGACGACGACGAGGTCCAAGATCAGGATGCGGTACGCGTTCAGGTAGCCCGTCGCGACGTCGACCGGCTGCGAGGCGGTCGTGACGAGCACGCGCGCGTCGACCTCGACCGGCGGGATCGCGGCGCCGCTGCCGTCGAAGACGACGACGTCGGGCCTCCGCTCCGCCGCGAGCGCTGCGCCCGCGAGCACGTTCGACTCGCCGGGAGCTCCCGCCAGCCCTCCGCCGCAGCGCCGGCACCCGATCGTCGGAACCCCGGCGAGCGCTGCCGTCTCGAGGTAGTCGGAGGCCGCGTGCCTCCCCGAGCGGGAGAGCTCGAGCAGGCGCTCGAGCGACGGCCGGGCTTCCGCGAGCTCCGGCTCGGGAGGGCCGCCGCGCCCCATCGCGACTACGACCACGTCCCGCTCACGAGCGAGCAGGCGGGCGAGGTGCCCGGTCACCGCGGTCTTGCCGACCCGCTTCCCCGTACCGACAACGGCCAGCGACGGCAACGCGAACGGCTCGAACGAGGGCGGGTCGAAGCGGAAGTCGGCGCCCTCGTACGGGAGCCCGAGCGCGAGCACGCGGCTTGCGAGCCGGAATCGCTCCCGCGGCCCGAGCACGGGCTCGTCCGAGAGGTCGATCACAAGGTCCGGGCCGAGCTCGGCGATAGCCGCCTCGAGCGACTCGACGAGCGGCACCCCGTACTCCTCGCCGCCGCGAAGCTTCTCGCTCCCACCCGCGAGCCAGGCGCCCAGGACCTCGTGCGGCAGCGCGGCCAGCGCATCGCGCACGACCGGCGCGTAGTGCTCCCCGTCGATGATCGCCAGAGCCTTCACGTTCGAGCCGTCACCTCGCTCTCGATCCGCGTCGTGTACTTCTCGAACGCCAGCGTCTCCGTCGAGAACTGGATGATTCGCTCCTCGCCGTGGAACGGGTACTTGCGCCAGACGTCCACGTGCCGGTCGGCGATCTCGATGACGTTGTAACAGGGCCGCGTCTTGCCGCGGAGCCGCCGTGACGAGACTGTCCCGGCGTTGACCACGAACAGGTTCTCGAGGCGCCATGCATAGGGAACGTGCTTGTGCCCGGAAAGGACGAGATCGACCCCCGCACGCTGCAGGCACTCGATGCAGTCGCCCGCGTCGTAGACGACGTTGCGCTCGCGACCGGTGCCCGGAACCGGCAGCAGGTGGTGGTGCAGCACGAAGATCCGGAGCTCATCCGGTTCGGACTGGGAGAACTGCTCCTCGATCCAGCGGTAGCGCCCGCGCCCGATCTGCCCGTGGTCGAGGTCGGGCTCGGTCGAGTCGACGGCGACGACGGTGACGCCTTCGCGCCTGAGCACCGAGCTGCGGTCGCCGAACATGTCCTCGAAGTGGACGTAGCCGACGTTGCGCGAATCGTGGTTGCCGGGGATCACGACGACCGAGTCGCACTCGATCCGGTCCATGTAGGCCTTCGCCTGCGCGTACTCGTGCTTGAAGCCGAACGTCGTCAGGTCGCCCGAGCAGATGACGATGTCCGGCCCGAGCTCGTTGATCTCGTTCACGGCCCGGTCCAGCAGGTTCGGGACGAAGTCGGGGCCTCCGCAGTGGATGTCGGAGATATGCGCGATCGTCAGCGCGCGGCCTTCCATCTGCGTCGAAGTGTAGAGCCGGACTGCCGGAGGGCTAGAAGATCCCGCTTATGGGCCAGTAGCAGGCCGCCGCGACGAGCCCCGCCGCGGGGATCGTGAGCAGCCATGCGGAGACGATGTTCCCGGCCACGCCCCAGCGCACGGCCGACAGCCGCCTCGTCGCGCCGGAGCCCATCACGGCGCCCGAGATCACGTGCGTCGTCGAGAGCGGGTAGCCGAGGCGGGTGGCGATGTAGATGGTCGCGCCGCCGGTGATCTGCGCCGCGAACCCGCTCGCAGGCTCCATGTTGACCACGCGCTGGCCCATGGTGCGCATGATCCGCCAGCCGCCGACGTAGGTGCCCGCGCCGATCGCGAGGCCCGCCGACACGATCACCCAGCTCGGGATGTAGAAGTGAGAGATGTGCCCGCTCTCGAAGAGCGCGAGGGCGATCACTCCCATCGTCTTCTGCGCGTCGTTCGCGCCGTGGGTGAAAGCGACCCAGGTCCCGGACGCCAGCTGGCCGAGCCGGAAGGTGCGGTTTGCGACTCCCGGCGTGATCCAGACGAGCAGCCAGAAGATCGCGAGCAGCAGAGCGAACGCGCCCGCGAAGGCGACGGCGGGAGCCACGACCGCCGGAATCGCCACGCTGTGCACGAGGCCGTGCCACTGGACGCCCTCGAGGCCGGACTGGGCGAGCGCAGCCCCGACGAGCCCGCCGATCAGGGCGTGGGACGAGCTCGACGGCAGGCCGAGGCGCCACGTGATCAGGTTCCAGACGATCGCCCCGACCAGCGCCGCGAGGACCGTCTTCTCGTTCGCGAGGCCGGTGTCGATGATCCCCTTTCCGACCGTCTTCGCCACCGCCGTCGTCACGAACGCGCCGGCCAGGTTCGCGACCGCGGCGACGAGCACCGCGAGCCGCGGGGAGAGCGCCCGCGTCGAGACCGAGGTGGCCACGGCGTTCGCGGTGTCGTGGAAGCCGTTCGTGAAATCGAAGCCGAGGGCGACGACCACGACGACGACGAGCAGGACGTTGTCCATCCCGACCTAGCGGTTCTTGACCAAGATCGCCTCGAGAACGTCGGCCGCGTTCTCGAGTGCGTCGACTGCCTCTTCGAGCCGTTCGTGGATGTCCTTCCAGCGGATGATCGCCTTCGCGTCGTCGGTCGTGGCGAAGAGCTCCGCGACCGCGTCGCGGACGAGCTGGTCGCCCTCGTCCTCGAGCTCGCGGAGCGCATCGAGCTGGTCGCTCGAGTCCTTGAAGCCTTCGAGCCGGTTGATCGCCTCGTCGAGCTTCGTCGCGGCTCGCAGGATCACCCCGGCCTGCTCCTGCGCCTTTGCAGGAACGCGGTCGACTCCGTAGACGCCGAGATTGTCCGCCGCTTCGTCGATGTGGTCGCAGATGTCATCGAGCGCGCCGGCCAGCCGGTACATGTCGTCGCGGTCGAAGGGCGTGACGAAGGTGCGGTTGAGGAGGTTCACGACCTCGTGCGTCAGGCGGTCGCCTTCGTGCTCGCGGTCCTTGATCTGCGTGACCAGGCCGTCGTCGTCCTGGGGGAAGCGCTCGAGCAGCTGCACAAGCAGGCGCGAGATCTCGACCGCGTTTGCGGACGCCTGTGCGTAGAGGGAAAAGAACTCCTGCTTCTGCGGAGTAAGGCGGAGGCGCGCCATGCCGAGCGGCTTCTACCACGGACGGCGCAACGGGCGCGTCCGCACCCGTTGCTACCCTCTCGTGGGGTTGGCAGAACTCGCCCATTTCCAGGTGTATTGCGGGGACGGGGAGCCGCGCTTCCAGAACGACGCCGAGCGCGAGTGCGCCAAGATCCTCGACTACTACCGCGTCCCGTGGAGCTACGAGCCGCGGACCTTCGTGCTCGAGCAGGACGAGGAGGGCCGCATCGTCGAGGCCTTCACGCCGGACTTCTACCTCCCGGAGCAGGATCTGTTCCTGGAGATCACGGTGATGAAGCAGCGGCTCGTGACCCGCAAGAACCGCAAGCTCCGGAAGCTGCGCGAGCGCTACCCCGGCATCCAGGTCAAGCTTTTCTACAAGCGCGACATCGAGCGGCTGGCCCAGCGATTCCGGCTCGATCTGGCGTCATAGACGTCGGCGACGTCTTCCTCGGCGCGGACGAGATCCGCACGCGCGTGCGCGAGCTCGGCGCCCAGATCGCCGCGGACTACGCGGAACGCGACTTGCTGCTCGTCGCGCTCCTGAAGGCCAGCTTCGTCTTCCTCGCCGACCTCTCGAGAGCGATCCCGACCCTTCACCAGCTCGACTTCGTCGAGCTTGCCGGCTACGACGGAGCGGCGACGGGCGGCCACACCGGGGTGCGCATCCTCCAGGACACCGCCATCCCGCTGGCCGGGCTCGACGTCCTGCTCGTCGAGGACGTGGTCGACACGGGTCTGACGCTGAACTACCTCTGCAAGCAGTTCGAGCTGCGAGGTCCCGCGAGCCTGCGCGTCGTGACGCTGCTCGACCGCCCGTACCGCCGCCTCGTCGATGACCTGCCCGTCGACTACGTCGGCTTTACCGTCCCGGACGAGTTCTTCGTCGGCTACGGCTTCGACCTGGACGAGCGCTGGCGCAACCTGCCGGACCTCCACCTCGCCCACGCCCAGGGCAAAGTTTAGGCAAGCCTAAATTCCGGCTAGACTGGGACCGTGATGGCGACACGGTCAGAGTCGGTCGCCACCGGGGCGGTTCCGGAAGCGCAGCGCGCGCTCCGCGGCTACCCGCAGAAGCCCCTTCGCATCCTGCCGTTCCTCGGGCCTGCATTCGTCGCCTGCATCGCCTACATCGACCCGGGCAACTTCGCGACCAACATCGCGGCCGGCTCGAAGTTCGGCTACACGCTCGCCTGGGTGATCGTCGCGTCGAGCCTGATGGCGATGCTCATCCAGCTGCTCTCGGCGAAGCTCGGGATCGCCACGGGACGCAACCTCCCCGAGATGTGCCGCGAGCGCTTCTCCCGGCGGACCACCCTCGCCCTCTGGGTGCAGGCGGAGCTGATCGCGATGGCAACCGACCTCGCGGAATTCCTGGGCGCAGCGCTCGGCTTCCACCTCCTGCTCGGCATCGCGCTCTTCCCCGCAGCGCTGCTGACCGGCGTCGCGACGTTTCTGATCCTGGGCCTGCAGCGCTTCGGCCTGCGTGCATTCGAAGCGGTGATCGCCGGGTTCGTCGCCGCGATCGGCGCCTGCTACCTCGCCGAGCTCTACTACGCGCACCCGCCGCTCGGCACGGTCGGCCTGCACATGGTCAAGCCGGAGTTCCAGGGGAGCGAATCCGTGCTCCTCGCGGTCGGGATCATCGGCGCGACGGTGATGCCGCACGTGATCTACCTCCACTCGGCGCTCACCCAGAACCGCGTCGTGCCGCAGAACGACGCCGAGGCGCACCGGCTCTACGGCTACACGAAGATCGACGTGGTCATCGCGATGACGATCGCGGGCCTGATCAACCTCTCGATGCTCGTCATGGCGGCGAGCACGTTCTTCCGCTCCGGCCTGCACGACGTCACCTCGCTCGTGACCGCCCACAAGACACTCGTCCCGGTTCTCGGCGGCGCCTCCGGAACGCTCTTCGCGCTCGCGCTGCTCGCGTCAGGGCTCTCGAGCGCGACCGTCGGCACGCTCTCCGGCCAGGTCGTGATGCAGGGCTTCATCCACCGCCGGATCCCGATCTTCGTGCGCCGGCTGCTAACGATGCTGCCCGCCCTCCTCGTCGCGGCGATCGGGCTCAATCCCTCGCGGACGCTCGTGCTCAGCCAGGTCGTGCTCTCGTTCGGGATCCCCTTCGCGCTCGTGCCGCTCGTGTGGTTCACGAGCCGGCGCGAGATCATGGGAACGCTCGTCAACCGCCGGCTGACGACCGCGGTCGCGACGCTCGTCGCCGCGTTGATCTCGGCGCTGAACGTCTACCTGCTCGGCCAGGTCTTCTTCGGCTAGGAGGGCTAGAGGTAGCCCAAGGGGTCGACCGGGACCCCGTTCACGCGCACCTCGAAGTGCACGTGCGGGCCGAAGCAGTGGCCGGTGCAGTCGCTGTAGCCGATCACCTGGCCCTGCGACACGACCTGGCCGACGGAGACGGCGACGCGCTCCTGGTGGCCATAGGCGGTCGAGAGCCCGTTCCCGTGGTCGATCGCCACGAGGTTGCCGTAGCCGGACATCCAGCCCGCGTAGACGACCTTTCCGGCGGCGCTCGCGTGGATCGGCGTGCCGGTGGGAACGCCGATGTCGATTCCCTCGTGCATCCGGCCCCAGCGCCAGCCGAAGGGGCTCGTCACCGGGCCGCTCACCGGCCAGATGAAGCCCGCGCCCGACGGCGGGCCCGGGTGGTACGAGCTCGCGCCGCTCAGCCGGGAGGCCAGCTGCGCGCTCGCCTGCGCGAGCCCGGCCGCCTCGTGGAGGTACTCGCGCTTGCTCTCCGTGACGGCGACGAGACTCTCGCGCTTGTTCTGCCGCGCCGCCGCCAGGCCGTGCTGCTCGGCGAGGAGCGTCTCTCGCGCAGAGCGCACCTGCTCGCGGCGCACGTCGATCGTGTGGGTCTCCGACGCGACGGCTCCCCGGAAGACCTTCGTGCGCTCGCGCTGAGCGCGCGCCTCGACCTTGGCCGAGCCGACCTCGCCGGCGATGCGCTCGTCCTGGTGGCTGAGCGCGTCCAAGTACTCGGCCTGTGAGATCAGGTCGGAGAAGCTCTTCGCGGAGAGCAGCACGTCGAGGCCGGTCGGCTGACCGTTCTCGTAGAGGTCGACCAGGCGGCCGTCGAGCCGCTCGACGGTGATGTCGTACTGGTGGCGGAAGGAGAAGTAGCGCTCGGTCTCGACCTTGAAGAGCTCGTTCAGCTTGTCGAGCTTCTCCTGGTGGAGCGCCAGGTCGCGCTCGATGGTGACGAGACGCGCCGAGACGTCACCCACCTCGCGCGAGAGCGAGTGGATCCTGGAATTGACGTCGGCGATCTGCGCCGCGAGCTCGCGCCGGCGGCGGTCGGCCCAGGCGATCTTGGCCTGCACCCGGTGCAGGCGCGCGTCAATGGCGATCTTGCGGTCGGAGGTGCCACCGCCGCCGCTCGCCGGCACGGCGAGGAGGACGAGCAGGGCCACGGCGATCGGAACCAGGCGTCGAGCCATCGGCTTTGGGCTTTCGTCAGGCGGGCAGGCGTCCCTGCCCTGCGTTTACTGCGGCTCGGCGGGCGGACTGGGCTCCGGCCCCGGCTCGGGGACGACGACCGGTCCGCCCGGCTCAGACGGCTCCGGGGTCGGCTCCGGGATGGGAGTCGGCGCGGGCGGCTCGCTGGGGGACGGGAACGGCTCCGGCGACGGCGTCGGCGGCTCGGGGGTCTCGATCATCGTCGGCTGGACCTGGAGCTGGGCGCGCTCGATCCGCTCCATCGCTCCTGCGGCTGTCTGCTGCATCTGCTCCTCCTTTGCAGAGATGAGAGCGTCGAGCTCGGCCATCCTGGAGCGGGCCGATTCGGTCGCCTCGGGGTCGTCAGCGTACACCGCTTCGCCCAAAGCACGTGCAAATTCGGCCCTTTGGGCCAGAAGCTCGGCCAACTCGCGGCGCAGCCGGAAGAGCTCGACGCGGGCACTCGAATGGGCGGCGAGCGTCTCGACGGCGTAGCCCGCGCGGGCCCGCACCGCGCTGACAGCGCCTGCCGAGGCGCGCGCGACGGGCGTTTCCGGGGCGCGCCGGACGAGGCCGGCGAAGAGCATGAACAGCACGCCGGCGACGACGAGCAGGATCCCGCCGACGATGAAGTGATCCGTCAGCAGTAAGACGATCGCGAGCGCGAGCGAGGCTCCGGCCAGCGCGATCACGGCGGCCGGCGGCGTCACCCCGAAGAAGCGCGGCTCGGCCGTCGTCATGGCGACCGGCACCTGGCCTGTCTCGTCGGGCGGCAGCTCCTGGATCGCCGTCTCGTCGGAGCTCGCGCCGACCCGCGCGCCGCATTCCGGGCAGAACCGGGCCTTCTTCGTCAGGCGCGAGCCGCAGTTCGCGCACTTAGCCGCCGGCATGGATCCTCTCGGCTTTCCTGGGCTTCGGATCGAGCGCCTTCAGCGCCTCGGCCGCGCGGCGGCGCAGCGGCCCGACGAGCACGCGGTAGTCCTCGTCCGAGATCTTCCCCGTGCGATGGTCGAACTCGAGCTCCTTGAGCGCGGCCAGCGCCCGGTCGCGCTCCTCCGCGAGCGCCACGCGCAACTCCTCCTGCGGCTCCGGCGCGTCGAGGCGGTCGTCGGTGGGCGCGGGGTCGCGGAGGAACGGTCGCGCGACGAGCAGCACGCACGCCACGGCGAGCACGACCCCGACGGCGAGCCACATGTCAGCTGGACTTGGCGGGCGTGTACTTCGACGGGCACTTCGTCACCAGCGTGTCGCGCTGCGCGACGAAGACGCCCTTCTCGAACCGGCCGTCCACGACGATCACCCGGTCGGCCTTGAACAGATCCGGGACGCTGCCGTGGTAGACGACGGGAACCGCGGAAGCGCTGGTGCCCTTGATGTCCTTGACCCCGAACCGGAGCCCGGCGTCCGAGTAGCCGCGGCCTTGAATGGGGCCGACGACCTTGCCCTCGAGCGACACCTTGCCTGCGTGCCCTGCGAGCTGGCTCGGCTGGAGCTGAGGCGTTCGCCCGCCCGCGATCGAGACGTAGATGAGGAACACCGCGAGCACGGCAGCGACCGAGAGGGCGATGACGAGGCGGGCGGTACCGGACTTCCGCGCCATGACGTGAATTGTAGAGCCGCGGACGCGGTTCCGCGGACCGCCGCAGTCAGATGCTTTCTAGACCTCTCGGGCCGGCTCGGTGTTGCGCGACGGGATCCGGTAGCCGTGCTCCTCGCAGAGCGATCCCGGATTGTCCTCGGTGAGCGCGTCGCAGTAGCCCTTGCCGTAGGCCGCGCGCATGAACGCCGCTACGACCTCGAGGTTCCACTCTCCGATGTCGGCCGCCTCCCGCCACAGGTCGGCAAGCCGAAGGTCGATATCGAGCTCGAGCAGGTCGATCCGTGACGGTCGCTTGGCCATGGACGCAGGGTAGAGAGGCCGTCGGACAGAATCCCCGCGTGGCCAAGTTGCGCTTCGGTCCCGCCCGCGTTCCCTCTCGCGAGAGCCCCGCGAAGGCGATCTCGCTGCTCAAGCGGCGCGGGTTCACCGCCTGCGAGATCGACTTCGAGGGCGGCTTCTGGATGGACTACGCCTGGGCCGAGCGCTTCGGCGATCTCGCCCGCGAGAGCAAGATCGTCCTCTCGGTCCATGCGCCAATCGCGGGGTTCATGGGCCACGTCGAGCGCGACAAGAAGCAGCGGATGGCGGTCGGGATGCTCGACCACTCCGCGGGGATCGCGAAGGCGGCCGGCGCCGAGCTCGTCGTGTTCCACCCGGGCTTCCTGCTCGGCCGGACTCGCGCGGCGGCGATCAAGTCGATCTGCGAGCAGCTGACCGAGCTCCGCGAGCGGCTCGAGGGCAAGGACCGCGCGGTGCCGTTCGGCGTCGAGGTGATGGGCCGCGTCCGCGAGATCGGTTCCCTCGAGGACGTCGTGAAGATCGCCGGCCGCTGCGGCTGGGTCCGCCCCGTGCTCGATTTCGCGCACATGCACGCGACGAGCGACGGCGCCTACACGGAGGTCGAGCCGTTCGCAGCCGCGCTCGAGGCGGCCGACGCGGTGCTCGAGCCGAAGGCGCCGTTCCACATCCACTTCTCCGACATCGCCTTCGCGAACCGCAACGAGACGAAGCACCTGCCCTATGGCGAGGGGACGCTCCGCGCCGACCCGCTCCGCAAGGCGCTGCGTCGCTTCAAGCGGCCCGCGACGGTGATCTCGGAGGCGCCCGACCCGAAGTCGACCAAGGCGATCTGGGCCGCGCTCAGCTAGGCGACGCGGCCGCGCTCTTCGCGTCGGCGAGCAGTTGCTCGCGGCGCTCGTCGATCTCCGCCGCGTCGTCGTCGCGCCCGCGGTCCCGCAAGAACCCCGAAAGCGCGTCGAGCGTCTCGATCTGGCCCGAGCGGTGCAGCGTCGACGAGATCAGCTCCCAGGCCTCGTGGAGCAGCTCCTCGGCCTCGTCGTCGCGGCCCTGCGCCGCGCGGACGAGCCCGAGCGACATCGCGGTTGTCGACTGCGAGGTGCGGTCTTGAGGACCGACCGTCTCGCGGGCGGCGAGGGCGAACCGCTCCGCTTCGTCGACGCGGCCGTCGAGGAGCAGGAGCTCGGCGAGGCCGCGCTGGCTCTCGCAGAGCGTCGCCCGGTCCTCGAGCGGAGCGAGGATGCGGATCGACTCGCGGAAGAGCCGCTCCGCGCGGGCGATGTCGCCCTGTGCGCGCGCGACCCAGGCCGCGAAGTTGAGGGTGCGTCCGAGCGACCAGGCGGCGCCCGCCTCGGCGAGGTGCTCACGCGCCGCCTCGAGCGCGGTCTGGGCTGCATCGAGCTCGCCGCGCGCCAGGTGGAGCTGGCCCGCGAAGCGAAGGGCCCGGCCGCGCGCTTCCGCGCTGCCCGACTCCTCGGCCAGCAGCAGCGCCTGCTCCACGAGCGGCGCGGCGCGGTCGAGCTCTCGGCGTGCGAGGTAGACGCTCGCCAGCTCGTCCGCGGCCTCGCTCTCGAAATCCTTGCGCTCGGCCCGCCGCGCGAGCTCCAGCGCCTCCAGCATGACCTCCTCCTCCCTGGCCAGGTCGCCGCGCGTCCACGAGATCGTGGCGCGGGCCCGTAGCGCGCGGAAGCGTCCGGCGAGGTCGTCCTGCTCGAAGGTCTCGAGCGCCTGGTCGATCATCGCGCCGGCGGCGTCCACGTCCGCCTCGCGCAGGACAGCCGCCTCTGCGAGCGAGACCAGTGCGCGCCCCTGCGTCCAGCGGTCGCCCTCGTCGATCGCGGCCGCGAGCACCTCCTCCATCTCACGCGAGACAGCCGGCAGGTCGCTGAGCCGGTCGGCGGCGCGCGCGGCGAGGTACCGGCGGCGCAGCGTCGGCTCGAGCTCGACGGACCGCAGGAAGAGCTGCCGCGCGGTGCGGTTCGCCTCGCGCGCGAAGGCGCGGAGGCCCGCCTCGGCCAGCGTCTCGGCCGCCTCGTGCACAAGCTCCACCGGCGCGGCCCCGTACAGCTCCGCGGTGAGCGCCGCGGCGCGGTCGAGGTGGAACGCGCGGATCTCGAGCAGCTCGTCGCCGGCCCGCTCCCTCAGCCAGCCCGCAAAGGCGGCGTGGTGCTCCGCGCGGGCGGACTTGGAGAGACCGGAGTACGCGACCTCGCGGATCAGAACGTGCTTGAACCGGTACGCCTGCTCACCGCGAATCGACGAGCGCTCCTCCGGATTGACGAAATCGCGCAGAAGGAGGTCGTCGATTGCCTCCTCCACCGAGTCCGAATCCGCCGAGAGGCGCTCGATCGCCCCGAACCAGAACGTGCGGCCGATGACGGCCCCCCGCTGCAGCACTGCCTTGGCGGCCGGCGGCAGGCGGTCGATGCGCGCGGCGATCAGCGCCTGCAGGGTGTCCGGGATCCGGTCGACCGACTCGACTCCCTCCTCGGCGACCATCCGCATCGTCTCCTCGACGTAGAGCGGGTTGCCCTCGGTCTTGTCCAGGAGCTCGCGACGCGCGTGCTCTGTGAGCTCGGTGCCGTCGAGCAGCGCTTCGACGAGCTGCTCGCTCTCGTCGCGCAGCAACGGCTCCAGCTCGATCGCCGTCGCGCGCACACGGCCTCCGCCCCAGCCCGGGCGGAAATCGAGCAGCTCGGGGCGTGCGAGGCAGATCAGCAAAAGCGGCGCATCGCGCACCCAGGTCGCCAGGTGCTCGATCAGCTCGAGGAGCGGCTCCTCGGCCCAGTGGATGTCCTCGAAGACCAGGACGAGCGGCTGCTCCTGCGCGAGCCGCTGCCCCCACTCGCGTGCGGCCCAGGCGATCTCCTGCGCGCTGGCCTCGGACTGGACCGCCTCGAGCACGCCCGACGCCAGGCCGAGCAGGTCGGCGACGGCCTCGTCCTCGCAGAACGCGCGCAGCTTGTCGATCGCGACGTCGAGCGGATCGTCGTCGGCGATGCCGGCCGCGCACTTGACCATCTCGGCGAGCGGCCAGTACGTGACACCCTCGCCGTACGGGAGGCTGCGGCCCGGGAGAACGGTGGCGCCCTCGAGCGAGCCCGTGAACTCGCGCGCGAGGCGGCTCTTTCCGACTCCGGCGTCGCCGTAGATCGTGAACAGGTGGGCGCGCTGGTCGCGAAGCGCGCGGTCGTAGGTGTTCCGCAGGAGGTCGAGCTCGGCCTCCCGGCCGACGAGAGGCGCCTCGAGGGCACGCACGGGCCGCTCGCCCCCGGTGCTCTGCGTGCCGAGAGCGCGCCACGCCCAGACCGGCTCGGCGATGCCCTTCAGGTTCACGGGGCCAAGGTCCTCGGTCTCCACGCGGCCGAGCGTCAGGCGGTGCGCGCCCGGGCCCAACAGCAGCTGCCCGGGCTCCGCGACCTGCTCGAGCCGGGCGGCGAGCGTGACGGCCTCGCCGGTGGCGAACGAGGAGTCGCCGTCCTCGGCCACGACCTCACCCGACTCGACGCCGATCCGCGCCTGCAGCTCGAGCTCTTCCATGGCGTCGAGGATCCCCAGGCCTGCGCGTACCGCGCGCTCGGCGTCGTCCTCGTGCGCCTGCGGGATCCCGAACGCGGCCATGACCGCGTCGCCCGCGAACTTCTCGACGATCCCGCCGTGCGTGATCACGCAGTGCGACACCTGGTCGAAGAACGTCTGGACACGGCGACGCACGACCTCGGGATCCGTGCCGGTGACGAGCGCGGTCGAATCGACGAGATCGACGAACAGGACCGTGGCGAGCTTGCGTTCCATGCCTCGATTGTATGAACGAATCCGGCGTTCGGATCCTTCCGCGAGATCCCGCAATTTGCGGGCCGATTTCCTGATTGACAAATCAATCGGGTTTGACTTGCAAAAAGTACGCGTATGAGTTCCGCGCATGACTCGATAACCGCCTAGAAGGGGAGGAAGAGATGAAACGAGTCAACGCGCGGCTGAGTGTGCTGGCGCTGGCGATCGTCGCCGGCCTGGTCGTCTGCGGGATCGCCGCGGCCGGCCCTGACCGAAGCTCGGTCTCGGGGCTGACGAACGTGTCGATCCTGGGGATGATCGGTGCCACCGGCGACGACGCCTTCTCGACGATGAGCCTGAGCCCGGTCGACCCGTCGGGGACGCCTACGCAGCACTACGGACCGTACGCCGAGCGGATCGCCGGACTCCGGCACGTGCGGAAACGACTGGGCCGAGGACACGTTCGACCGCGACTTCACGGTCCGGACGGGCAATGACGGCACCGATCACGATCGTCGAGCAGTTCAAGAACGGGAGCTTCGTGACGAACTGGCCGGATCCAGCCCGGTGGCTGCGACACCAACCGACCGATACGGCGCCGGGAACGATCCTGCGCGGGCGTGACGGGCAGCATGCACGGCTACTTCATCGTCTCCGGCGCGACGACGCAGACGTCGACTAGTCCCTACTGCGACGCCGCGGCTGATGACGAACGCAGGACTGCACGACGACGACGTTCATCAACACGCACTTCGCGCCGTGCTACCCGGCCACGTGCACCGTCACGACGTTCTTCGACCACTACAGCGCGGGCGACCAGGGACTGGTCTACCACGAGTGGAAGAACGCGTCGTGCGACCGCGGCGGAAACCACGGCGACATCGCCGACCTGATCGTCGGCCCGCCTCCGCCACCGACGCCCTGCGTCGAATAGCGACGACGACGTTCAGCGGGAAGAGGGCGGCCGCCGAGCCGCCCTCTCTCGTTGCGTAGCATCCCGCGGATGCTGGATCCGGCGGTCTTCAAGGCGTACGACGTTCGCGGGCTCTACCCGGGCGAGCTCGACGAGCAGGGGCGCGCGCGATCGGGCGCGCGTACGTCGAGGTGTTCGAGACGCGGCGGATCGCCGTGGGGCACGACATGCGCGTCTCGTCGCCGGGAATGGCGGACGCGGTCATCCTCGGCGCCTCCGAGGCCGGCGCGGACGTGCTCGAGCTAGGGCTCGTCGGGACGGAGATGCTCTACTTCGCCGTCGGCCAGCTCGAGCTCGACGGCGGCATCGCCGTCACCGCCTCGCACAACCCGAAGGAGTACACCGGGATGAAGATCGTGCGCCGCGGCGCGCGGCCGGTCGGCGGGGAATCCGGGCTGCTGGCCATCCGGGACCGGGCCGCCGAGGCCGTGTCGGGGGGACAGTCCCCGGGACACGTCCGCAGCTTCGACATCTGGCCCCCGTACATCGAGCGCGTCCTCTCCTTCGTCGACACGAGCGCGATCCGGCCGCTGCAGATCGTGATCGACGCCGCCAACGGCATGGCCGGCGCGATGCTGCCGCCCGTACTCGAGCGCCTGCTCCAGGTGAAGACATCGCGCTGGTTCTTCGCGCCGGACGGCACCTTCCCGAACCACGAGCCCAACCCCCTCCTGCCCGAGAACCGCGAGTTCATCGTGGCGAAGACGCTCGAGGAGCGCGCTGACTTCGGGGTCGCGTTCGACGGCGACGCCGACCGCTGCTTCTTCGTCGACGACACCGGCGAGTTCGTCCCCGGCGACTTCATCACGGCCCTGCTCGCCGAGGCGGTGCTCGAGAAGGAGCCCGGAGCCAAGATCATCTACGACGTCCGCGCGAGCTGGGCCGTGCCCGAGGCGATCGAGCGCGCGGGTGGCATACCCCTGGTCAACCGCGTCGGGCACGCGTTCATCAAGCAGCGGATGCGCGAGGAGAACGCCGCCTTCGGCGGTGAGGTCTCGGGCCACTACTACTTCCGCGACTTCTCGCAGGCCGACTCGGGCGTGATCCCGTTCCTGCTGATGCTCGAGCTCGTCTCGAAGAGGGGCGTGCCGCTGTCGGAGATCCTGCGGCCGTTCCGCGAGCGCTACTTCCTGACCGGCGAGATCAACTCACGCGTCGCGGACGTCGAGGCGAAGCTCCGCGAGCTCGAGGAGCGCTTCGGGTCGGAGGGCCGCGTCGGCCACCTCGACGGCCTTTCGGTCGACGCCGACGACTGGCACATGAACGTCAGGCCGTCCAACACGGAGCCGCTTCTTCGGCTCAATCTCGAGGCGCGCACGAAAGAGTCGATGGAGAGCAGGCGCGACCAGCTGCTGTCCGTCATTCGCAGCTAATCTGTCCGCCGTGAAATCGAGGGGCCTGTTTCTCGCTGCTGTTGTATCGCTCTCGCTCAGCCTGGTCGTGCTGAGCCCGCCCGCCACGGCTGCGGGGGGAAGCGGCTGAGCGCGACCGAGCGGCAGCAGATCGACGCCACGCTCGACTCGTTCGTGAATCACGTCGTCAGGCGGCAGAACGTGGACGCCGGGTACGACAGCGTGACGCCCGCGTTCCGCCTCGGCATGAGCCGCAAGGAGTGGGACAAGGGCAACCTGCCAGGCTTCCCCTATCCGGCGGCCGGACACGGCTGGATCGTGACGTACCGCAACGGCAACGAGCTCGGGATCGAAATGGTCATCCAGCCGCAGAAGGGGAGCGGGTACGGCGCAGGCTCGTTCCCGATCACGATGAAGCGCATCCACGGGCGCTGGCTCGTCGACTCGATGGTCCCAGGAGCGTTCTTCGCGCCCGAGGGTAAGAAGGCCCGCGTCGTCGGAACCAACGACTTCCTGGCTCCGGGGGGCGGTGGAGACGGTGGCGGCGGTAACGGCACCCAGCGGGTTCCCGCGGACTTCGCCTACGTCCCGTTCGCCGTTTTCGGCGCGATGGTCCTGATCCTGATCAGCGCGGCGCTGATCGGCGGCTTCCGCTGGCGCAAGGCGCGCGGCGGGCTGCCTCCGCTCCCAGAGCGGATGCGCACCCGCACCTGATGCCGCTCGAGCCCTGATGCCCCTCGAGCTGGGGCGGGCGACAAACCGCAAGGCGCCGTTCAAGTACGCGAGCTTCACGCGCGTCGGCTTCTCCGACACCGACGCGCAGGGCATCGTCTACTACGGCCGCTACCTGCCTTACTTCGACAGCGCGCGGGTCGAGTACCACCGGCATCTCGACCTGCTCCCGGCCGGGGAGCAGGAGCGCGAGTTCGTGATGCGCGCGAACACGATCGAGTACCACGCGCCGGCCCGCTTCGACGACCTGCTCGAGGTGTTCATCCGCGTGGCGAAGGTCGGGCGGACGAGCATCGCCTACGAATGCGCCGCCTACGGCGTGGAGGAAGATGTGCTGATGGCGACGGCGCAGCAGACCCTTGTCCTCGTAGACCTCGACGCCAGACGGCCGTGCCCGATCCCCGACTGGTACCGGGACAAGATCGCCGGCTTCGAAGGCGGCGATCTCGAGGCGTGAACGAGCTCCTGCCGGATATCGAGTCGGCGCCGGACCTTCAGACGGTGGTCGACCTGCTGCACGACCGCGTCGAGCACTACTCCTGGGTCGGCGTCTACCTCGTCGAGGGCGACGACCTCGTGCTCGGGCCCTGGAAGGGCCCCGAGGCGACGGAGCACGTGCGCATTCCGGTCGGCCAGGGCGTCTGCGGCGCCGCCGCCGCGAGCGGCAAGACCGAGGTCGTCGACGACGTCAACGCCGACCCGCGCTACCTTGCCTGCTTCGCCTCGACGCGCTCGGAGATCGTCATACCCATCTCGCGCGAGGGCAGCGTGGTCGGCGAGATCGACATCGACTCGGACCAGCCCGCCGCCTTCGGCGATGCAGACCGCGAGTTCCTCGAGCGCGTCGCCGAGTTGGCCGCCCACCTCAAATGAGCCTGCGCGTCGCGGGGCTGCACCTCTTCGTGCTCTCCGCGTTCGCCGTCGCCCAGCCTCTGTTCGACCTCCTCGGCCGCAACGCAGAGTTCTTCGGCGCACGCGGCTCGACCGGGCTCGACGTCGTGCTGTTCGCGCTCACGCTCCTCGTCGTACCGCCGGCACTCCTGCTCGGTATCGAGGCGATCGTCCCGCGCCGCGCCCGTTTTGCCGCGCACGCGTTCTTCGTCGGGACGCTGGTCGGATTGATCGTCCTGCAGGCGATCCGCGCGGTCGGGGCGCCGGGGTGGCTGCTCGTGGCGGTCGCAGCACTCGCAGGGGCCGGCGCTGCAGCGCTCTACGCCCGGGTCGACGCGGCTCGCCTCGTGCTCACGGTGCTGGCGCCTGTGCCGCTGGTCTTTCTCGTCCTCTTCCTCTTCGGCTCGGATGTCTCGAAGCTGACGTTCTCCGGGACGCCGACGGCCGCCGCTGCGTCCGGGCAACGGCCTCGCGCCCCGGTGGTGCTTGTCGTCTTCGACGAGCTCCCGCTGAACTCGCTGCTCGACGCCAAGAACCGAATCGACGCGGTCCGCTTTCCCGCGTTCGCCCGGCTCGCGGCCGGCTCCACCTGGTTCGCGCGGGACACCACGGTCGGCGAAGGGACGACTCATGCAGTGCCGGCGATCCTCACCGGGCTCTATCCCCGCGGTGGCGAGTTCCCGGTCTACTCCGACCACCCGCGCAACGTCTTCACGCTGCTCGGCGGCTCGACCCGGCTCCACGTCGTGGACGAGGAAACGCACCTGTGTCCGGTCAAGCTCTGCCCCGACCTACAGACCTCGTTCGGCGGGCAGGCGAAGTCGCTGCTCGAGGACACCGGGGTCGTCTACCTGCACGAGCTGCTTCCGCCCAGCCTCGCCGGTGGGATCCCGTCGATCGCCGACGGCTGGGACAATTTCCTCCGAGACGCGAGCGGCCACGACGACCCCGGCAGGATCCCGCCGGCCTTCCGGCGCTCGTTACGGCCACAGCCCCAGCCCACCCTCTGGTACGTCCACTTCCTCCTCCCGCACAGCCCCTGGAAATACCTCCCCTCGGGCCGGCCCTACTCGGTGCGGGCCTCGCCGGGCTGGGGATCCGACGAGGTCTGGAACGGCAACCAGGCCGCAGTCGACCAGTACTGGCAGCGCCACCTGCTGCAGCTCGGCTACGCGAACGCCGTCCTCGCGCGCGTGGTCGCGCGGCTGCGTGCGACCGGGCTCTACGACCGCGCGCTCCTGGTGGTCACGGCCGATCACGGCGTCAGCTTCCGGGCCGGCCAGAAACGCCGCCCGCTCTCCCCCGCGAACCTCCAGGACATAGCGTACGTGCCGCTGTTCGTGAAGCTGCCGCACCAGACGCGAGGCCGCGTGGTGCGCCGGCCCTCGCGGAACACCGACATCGTGCCCACGATCGCCGCCGCCCTCGGGGTTCGGGTTCCCTGGCACGTGGACGGCCACTCGCTGCTCGGGAGTCGCCCTGCTGAGCGGGACGTCGTCCTGATCAAGGACCACGGAAAGCGCTTCACGATCCCTCAAGCCCGACTCGAAGTGCTCCGAGAGCAAGCTCTGCGACGGCAGCTCGCGCTGTTCGGCTCGGACGAGCCGGTCTTGAAGCTCTTCGCGGTCGGCCCCGACCGCGAGCTGCTCGGGAAGACGGTGCACCACGGCCGCGCCGTCACCGACGTCGACCCGATCGCCCGTTCAGGGTCACTCGTTCAGGTGAGCGGCCGCGCGCGAGGGCGGTCGGTCGTCGTCGTCGCGAACGGTCGCGTCGTCGCCGTGGATCCGATCGTCGACGGGCACTTCTGGGCGCTCGTCCGCGGCGGGCTGGAGCCTCTGCACGTATTCGCCATCGCCTGAGGCGCTGGGCGCCCGCCCGCCGTCCTCGTTAACAGACGGGCGCCGCAGCCTCTTTGCAGAACCCCCCTCCCCTTACCTCTCGTTTTAGTCAGGACCGCGAAAAGCGCCATCCCTCGTTCGAGGTACCCCCCTCGTTCGAGGGATGATCCCTCGTTCGAGTGATTAGGAGGGCGTGACTCTGTAGGCGTCGAAAACGGCGTCGACATTGCGCAGAGCCGTGAGCAGGCTGCGCAGCGACTTCACGTCCCCGACCTCGGCCACGTACCAGTTCTTGGCGAGCTGGTCCTCGACGTGGCCGCCGTACTCCACGATGTTCGCGCCGTGCTCGGCGAAGGTCCGGGCGACGTCCTCGAGCAGCCGCGGGCGGTCCCAGGAGTCGACCGCGATCTGGACGCGGAAGCTGCGGGTCGCGACGCTGCCGTCCCACGAGACCTTCGTCAGGCGCTCCGGGTTGCGCCGCAGCGCCTTGACGTTCGAGCAGTCCTCGCGGTGGATGGTGATCCCCTTGCCGAGCGAGACGTAGCCGACGATTTTGTCGCCCGGCACCGGCGTGCAGCACTTCGCGAGCCGGACGAGCACGTCATCGACGCCGCGGACGACGATCCCGAGGTTCTCGCTCGCGACCGCATGGCGCGCCTTCGGCGCCTTGAGCGGGACCGCCTCTTCCTCGGCGACCTCTTCGGTCTTCAGGCGCTGGATGACCTTGTTGACGATCTGGCCGGCCTGGAGCTTCCCGGAGCCGAGCGCGAGGTAGAAGTCCTCGGCCTTCTTGTAGCCCGACTCGCGGATCACCTGCGCCATCAAGGACGAGCCCTGGAGCTTGCGGTACGGGAGGTTCTGCTTCTTCAGCGCGGTCTCGAGGGTCTCGCGGCCCTTCGCCTCGGTCTCCTCGCGGGTCTCGCGGGAGAACCACTGGCGGATCTTGTTGCGAGCGCGGGACGAGGCGGCCAGCGAGATCCAGTCGCGTGACGGCCCGCGCCCGGCCTTCGTGGTCAGGATCTCCACGAAGTCGCCGCTCTTCAGGTGGTAGTGCAGCGGGACGATGCGGCCGTTGATCTTGGCGCCGACCGTGCGGTGGCCGACGTCGGTGTGGACGGCGTACGCGAAGTCGATCGGCGTCGAGCCCGACGGCAGCACCTTGACCTCGCCCTTCGGCGTGAAGACGTAGACCTCGTCGTCGAACAGGTCGGTGCGGAAGGACTTCATGAACTCCCGCGGGTCGGCCTCGTCCTCCTGCCAGTCCATCAGCTGGCGGATCCAGGCGAGCCACTCCTCGTCGCGGTTGCCCTCCTTGGTGCCGACCTTGTAGAGCCAGTGCGCGGCGACGCCGAACTCCGCGGTCTCATGCATCTCGCGGGTGCGCACCTGGATCTCGAGCGGCCGTCCTTCCGGGCCGATCACGGTTGTGTGCAGCGCGCGGTAGCCGTTCAGCTTCGGCATCGCGACGTAGTCCTTGAAGCGGCCGGGCATCGGCTTCCAGAGCGCGTGGATCAGGCCGAGCGCCCCGTAGCAGTCGCGCGTCCCCTCGTCCGCGTCCCGCTCGACGATCACGCGCATCGCCGTCAGGTCGTAGATCTCGTTGAACTCGCGGCCCTTCTTGGCCATCTTGTCGTAGATCGAATAGAAGTGCTTGGCGCGGCCCGAGATCTCGGCGGGGATGTCGACCTTCTCCAGCTCGGCCTTCAGCACCATCGCCGCCTCGCGCACGTGCTCGTCGCGATCGGTACGGCGCTCCGAGACCATCGCCTTGATCTCCTCGTACTTGCGCGGGTGCAGCGTCGTGAAGGCGAGGTCCTCGAGCTCCCACTTCAGCTTGTTGATCCCCAGGCGGTGCGCGAGCGGCGCGTAGACCTCGAGCGTCTCCTTCGCCTTCTGGACCTGCTTCTGCTTGCCGAGGTACTCGATCGTCCGCATGTTGTGAAGGCGGTCGGCGAGCTTGATCAGGATGACCCGCACGTCCTGGGCCATCGCCACGATCATCTTCCGGTAGTTCTCGGCCTCGGCCTGCTCGCGGCTCTGGAACTGGATGCGGGTCAGCTTCGTGACGCCCTCGACGAGCTGCGCGACCTCGTCGCCGAACTCCTCGCGGACCTCCTTGATGTCGGTGTCCGTGTCCTCGACGACGTCGTGAAGCAACGCGGCGGCGATCGTCTCCTCGTCCAGCCGCAGCTCGGCGCAGATCTTGGCTGCTCCCCACGGGTGGTGGATGAAGTCCTCGCCCGAGCGCCGCTGCTGGCCTGCGTGCCTCTCGGCGGCGAAGCTGAACGCGCGGCGCAGGAGGTCTTTGTCGACGCCCTCGTTGTACGCGGCGACGTCCGAGATGAGCTCCTCGATGAGCTCCTGGTGTCGTCCGCCTGCTTCGAGAACCGTCATAGAAAAAGTGTACTCCCGGGTTTCCTGGTGCCCGGCTCCGGGGCATTGGGGCTAAAGGAACGCATTCCCATCTGCCGAAAAAACATCGACATGCGCCGCCGCAAAGATGAACGCAAGGCCCTGAAGCTCGCCCGTCTGCTCGTCTCGCTGGACGACGCAGCGCGAGCCGACCGGCCTCTCCGCCCCCGCCGCCGGCGCGTCGCCCTCAGTACGCGTTAGTGCCCCTTCAGGTAATGCCGCCCAGCTTCTGGGTCGCGAGCACCAAGCCAGGGGCCGCACTCGTCCGCGGCCAAGGCTGGTTTGCCTTGGCAAGGGCGAGGATAGTTCCTGGCGCCGCGTGATCGCGGGTCAGAAGCGGGCATGGATTGCCTGGAGGGGCACTAGGCGGCCTTCGCCAGCTCTGGTTCTGCGAGCAGCGCGAGGAACGCTTCCGACTCGAGCAGGTGGCGCCGGTCACCTCCCTGGGCAAGCGCGAGCTCTGCGAAGACCGCTGCCGCACCCGGGTCGCGCTGCTCGACGGGCTTGCGCCATTCGCCCTTGAGCCACTCGCGGCGGTCGACGTAGCGGTCGTCGGCGGCGAAGACCTCGCGTACGTTGAGCTGCGGCGCGACGGTCCCGTTCCACTGGTTCGCCTCGAGCCGGAAGGCAACGTCGTAATGGCCAACCCGGCGGAGGCTGTCGAGCCGGCGCCCGAAGCGAAACGCGATCGCGCTGCCGGAGTCGCGGCCGTCCTCGCTGACGCGGAAGCGCAGGTGCTTGCCCTCGCCGACCGCGGAGAGATCGGAGAGCTCGCACCCGTTCAGGAGCAGCGTCACGTTCGGGTTGCCGAGGCCGAACGGCGCGAGCCTCGCGAGCTCGGCGCAGAGGTCGAGTGTGAGCTCGGACCCGTGCGCGAAGGCATCGACCGTCGTGACCGAGCGGAGATCGCGTTCGCCGAGGCAGGAGTCGGCGACGGCGGCGAAGGCATCCGCGAACGCCTCGACGCGGTCGGGCTTGATGGAGAGCCCCGCCGCGGCGGAGTGGCCGCCCCAGCGCTCGAGGTGCGAGGCGCAGTCGCGCAGGCCGTCGTGCAGGTCGAAGGACGGGATCGAGCGGCCCGAGCCCTTCCAGTCGCCCTCTGTTCCGGCGATCAGGACGACGGGCCGGTGGTAGCGCTCGACCAGCCGCGAGGCGACGATCCCGATTACGCCCTCGTGCCAGCCCTCGCCCGCGACGACGTAGCCGCGCCGCGCGCGGCGGGACTCGGGCCAGGACTCGATCGCCTCGACCGCTTCCCGCGAGATGCGCTCCTCGACCGCCTGCCGGTCGCGGTTGAGCTGCTCGAGCTCGGCGGCCAGCGTGGACGCCTCGGACTGGTCTTCGGTAAGGAGCAGCACCAGCGCGGCCTCGGGCCGGCCGAGCCGCCCGGAGGCGTTCAGGCGCGGAGCGAGCCGGAAGCCGATCGCGCCCGAGTCGATCACGGCCGGGTCGACCCGCGCGGCGCGCATCAGCTCGCGCAGCCCGGGCTTCTGCGTCCGCGCGAGTGCCCGCAGACCCGCGACGGTGAGGGCACGGTTCTCGTCCACGAGCGGCACGACGTCGGCAACCGTCGCGACCGCGACGAGGTCGAGGTGGCGCTCGAGCTCCGGCGAGCCCGCTCCCAGCAGCGCCTCGCCGAGCTTCCAGACGACACCGGTCCCGCAGAGCCCGCGGAACGGATACTCGCCGCGGTACGGCCCGACGACCGGGCAGCCCGGCAGCTCCGGCCCGGCGCGATGGTGGTCGGTCACGACGACGTCCAGCCCGAGCTCGCACGCGTGCGCCACCTCGTCGACGGCCGTCACGCCGCAGTCCACGGTCAGGACCAGCCCCACACCCTCGCCCGCCAGTCGAGTCAAGGTCTCGCGGCCCACGCCGTAGCCCTCGTCGAAGCGGCTCGGCAGGTGCCAGCTCACGTCCGCGCCGAGCTCGCGCAGGACCAGGACCGCAAGCGCGGTCGCGCAGATGCCGTCAGCGTCGTAGTCGCCGTGGACGCAGATCTTCTTCCCGGCCGCGATCGCCGCCCGGATCGCGTCGCACGCCGCGGCCATGTCGCCGAGTTCGAGCGGGTCATGCGCGGGGAGCTCCGCCTCGAGGAAGCGTCGCGCCTCCACGGGGTCGGCGTAGCCGCGGCGAACGAGTACGCTCGCGGTGGTTCGTGAAAGCCCGAGCTCCTCCGCGAGGAGCTCGACCTTGTCGCGCGGCGCGGCGCCGCGTAGCTGCCAGTCTCGGTCCGGCATGGGCAGCCCACGGTACGGGGGCCGCCGGACGGATCAGCCTGCGTCGCCCTCGGGTGCCTGGACGCCGTCGGGTGCCTGGGCGGGCGGCGCGCCCGGTGGCGGCGCTTCGCCGCCGACGAGCCGTTCCGCGTTGCCGAAGATGACGCCGGTGAACCGCTCGCTGAAGCCTGCGAGGAAGGCGATCACGCCGTAGAAGTAGAGGTGGTCGCCCTTGTTCTCGGCCGGCAGCAGACCTGCCGCGAGCAGGAAGTACGTCGCCACGCCGAAGACTGCGCCGACGAACGGCTTGTACAACCCCAGGCGGCGCAAGAGCGGCCGACCGACCTCGAAGTCGACCGTGAAGCGCTCGTCGCCGCTGCTCATCCGGGAAAGAACGCTCACGAGCGCGCCCATCGCCCCGGAGGCCGTCGAGAGGAGCAGGTAACCGGACGCCCCGTCATGCCGCAGGTAGTTGGAGATCGCCGCGAACACGATCCCGACCACGGCGCAGGTCACCACTATCGCGGCCGCAGACCAGAGCATCCCCGTCGCGTAGACGATGCGCCCGGCCTTCGAGCCCGTCCGGAGGTAGTACTTCTCGATCCGCGCAAGCTCGGCGCGCTGCTCTCGCACGAACCTGGCCTCGACCTTCACGTGCCGGCTGTCGCGGCGCTCGAGGAAGCCGAGCGCATGCTCCTGCACCGAATAGAGCCACTGCATCGCGATTCGCTGGCTCGTCCCGCGCAGCACCTCACGCACGCGGATCCCGAGCACGTCGCACTCGTGAAGCAGCTCGGCGATGGGCTCGGCCTCCTTCGTGACCCAGTCGGTGACCCGGTGGAGACGCACGTCGGCGTCCGTGTCGGCGATCGGGTTCCGTTTCCCGCGCGGCGCGCCGATCGTGAGCGCGATTGCGGAGGCGTCCTGGGTCGACCAGTAGACCGCCGCGAGCTTGCCTTCCTCCTTCTCGAAGCGCGCGAGCCTCTTCTCGAAGTCGCTCTCGGCTTCGGCGAACCCGCCGTTGCCGCGCTCCTGCTCGCGCTGGTAGTGCGCCCGGACGAGATCGGAGAAGGTAGACGCACCGATCTGCTCCACCGTGCGCGGCCGGCCGTTGCCGTTCGCCTTGGCCTTGTGCGGCGCGCGCACCGTCATGACAGGCACGTGAGCCAGGTCGCCGGGGTCGGTTGGTACTTGCTCTCCTGGGAGAACGCGATGGCGATGGGGCCCTTCTCCTGGCCGTGCGAGCAGAGGAGCGGGTCGGCGCCGGCCTCGAGCACGAGCGCGACGTGGTGTCCCGGGTACGCGCCCCAGACGACGAGGTCGCCGGGCTGCACGGCGCTCTTCGGGATGTGCCGGCAGTGCGTGAGCATGGTTCCCGTGTAGGCGCCCGAGAAGTTGCCGCCGTTCGGGTCGGACGCGCCCGCCCAGCGGTAGCAGAGCGTCGAGAACCCCGAGCAATCGGTGTGCAGCGGCAGTTTTTGCGGCTTGGCGAGGCCGTCGAGCGGGCGCAGCTGCTGGTAGTGGATCGAGGGCTCGTTCTGGATCCCCCAGCGCGCGAAGGCCACGATCTTGTCCCGCAGCGCGGAGCCGCCGGCCGCATCCTTCAACCGGCGCGTGCGGCGGGCCTTGTACGCGGGCGGAAGCGGCGCGCCCTGCAGAAATCCCTCGAAATGCGGGCCGACCGCGCCGTCGCACGCCTTCGTCGGATAGCCGAGCATCCACTTCGCCTGCTTGACGGCCGTGGCCGTCGACGGCCCATACTCGCCGTCCGCGGTCCCGGGCTGGAAGTTGCCGTAGGGACCGGATGCGAGCAGCTGCTGGAGATGCTTGACGTCGTCGCCCGTCAGGTGCGGGTTGGTCAGCTGCAGGCCGCGAACGACAGCACCCGCGTGAGCCGCCGACTTCCTCTTGGTCGCCAGCGGGCTCACGCGGGCCTTTCCCCTCCCCGTGCCGCAGAGCTGAGCTTCTGTACGCAGGCGCTGAAGCGCTCCCAGCCGTTCAACCCGCCGTTGACGGCGCGCCGGACGCCCTGCCAGTCGCCGCGCGCGGCGAGCGCGCCGATCCCGTGGTCGCGCATGTACGCCGCGAGCACTCGCGCCGCGACGCTCGGGTCTAGCGCGAGGTCCGGCTTCTGCTCGAGCGGCACGCCGAGCTTCTTGCCGTAGCCGCGGTAGTTCGCCCGGCCGGTCAGTTGGATGAACCCGCGGCCGTGGTAGCGAACGCCGTCGCCCGGACGGGTGTTGCCCAGGTCCTTCCGCCCTTCGTACATCTTCTTGAAGTAGGAGGGCCCGCCGAACTCGTTGATCGGCGCGAAGTCCGGCACCTCCGTCGCCACGGTCGCGATGGCCGCGATCGCGCTGGCGTCGTCGCCGAGCCCTTGCTCGGCGAGCGCGCTTCGGAGCGGCGGCCAGTAGCGGCGGACGTTCGCGGCCTTGCAGCCGAGGAGCGCCGCGAGCTGTTCGGGAGTGAACCGCGCCTCCCCGGGCGCATGGTGGGCAGCGCCGTCGACGTGCTTCGCCGAGACGAGGGCCGAGGTCGTCGCAGGCCCGACCACGCCGTCCGCTGTCAGCCCGTGGTCGCCCTGGAACGCCTTCAGACAGCGGTCGGTTGAGGGCCCGAAGACGCCGTCGACGGAGCCGATGTCGTACCCGAGCCCCTTCAGGCGCTGCTGGAGCTTCCGGACCTGGGGCCCGGAGAAAGGTGGTCGCTTCAGCCGGAGAGCGGCCACCTCAGCTCCGGGTCGCCGCAGCCTCGGGGGCGATGGGCGCGTGGAAGGTGTTCATGTAGTCGTCGAGCTCGAACTGGTCGAGGAAGTCGCGCGCCGCCTTGCGACCGTTGTCGACGAGCATGTCCTGCTTCTCGGTCGAGAGGTCGAACTCGGTCGTGGCGACGTCGCCGGCGTCGACCGTCACGGTGCGCACGCGCGTGGAGTGCGAGACGAAGCGTGTGTCCCAGGCCTCCTGCGCCGTGTGGAAGATGTCGAAGCCGAAGCGGACCGCCCAGGGCTGGATCTTCTGCAGGGTCTGCAGCCCGCCGCCGAGGCCGCGGCCGTGCTCGAGCGTGAACCCGAACGTGGGCCGGCAAGGCGGCTTCCCGGTGATCGCCGGGTCGACGTCGAAGAGCCAGACGGGGAAGTTGGAGAGCGTCCCGCCGTCGACGATCAGGGAAGTGCCTCCGCTCGAGCTCTCGAGCCTGATCGGGTCGAAGAAGTACGGAATCGACATGCTCATCCGCGCGGCCCGCGAGATCTTGAAATGGTCGGGGTCGATCAGCGTCGACGAGCCCGGCTCCTTGTAGAAGACGAGGTCGTCCGGAAGCACGAGCAGGCGGCGCAGGGTGACGTCGACCGCGATCAGCTTCAGCCGCCACTCGGGCGGGCCCCCGTTCGTCGCCGGCCTGCGCACCGAGCCGAAGGTCGCCCCTTCGAGCACGTCGTCGAACCAGCGCTCGAAGGCGTCGCCGGCCGCCATCCCGTGCCGGAAGACGAGCCGACCGCCGCCGAGAATCTTGCTGTGCGCCGGGAAGTCGGCGAACTGCCCGAAGTTCGTCTTCTTCATCAGGTCGAGCATCTGGGCGGCGTCGTGGCCGGTCGCGAGGTAGCAGGCGATGATCGCCCCCGCGCTCGCGCCCGCGACGTTCTCCCAGTGCGTGATCGCCTTCGTCGGGTGCTCCGCGAACCCCTCGAGAGCGCCCGCGAGGGCAAGGCCCTTGACTCCGCCTCCGCGGAAAACCCCGTCTGCCTCTTTGATCCAATCCAAGCCGGCTCCTCTCATCGCGCGGCCGGTGACGAACACCTGATCAGCCGCAGTCGATTTGATGAGGAGCCCGGCACGGGCCGCTCGGTTCTTGCTTCTACGGAGTTGTTAGCACGTCGGGCGCGTCAATGCAACGAGCCGCTATTCGCGCGGAAGCCTCAGCCCGAGCGCCGAGAGAACGAAGATCAGCGCGATGAACCCGAGGCCGATCGCGAGCACGCGCCAGGGATGGTCGCGGCGCTGCAGCGATTCCCAGCCCACCCGCGACCAGATCAGAACGAGACCTGCGAGTGCGCCCAGCGCGAGCACGATCGCGGGGGCGAGCAACGCCAGATGCTCCCAAGCCCGCACGGAGTCAGTCTAGGCAGCGGGCTATTCTCTTGGCGTGGACGCAGAGAGCTATTCGTCCGGCGACGACGTCGTCGTCGAATTCCTCCGTCTTCGCTTCAGCTTCAACGCCGCCGACTTCTCGCAACGCGTGTCCGCCGCGGCCTTCCGGCTCGGGCTCGTCGAGGACAACGAGCTGGACGACGACGAGACCGAAGACCTCGTCGAGCTGACCGCGGACGGCCTGATCGAGGAGCCGCGGAGCGAGCTCGGCCGCTACCTCGTTCGCCACTGGGAGCGCCTCTCGCTGGTCGACGGGGAATCGCTCGTCTACTGGCTGCGGAAGCTCGTCTTCCGCGGCGCCTGGCTCGACCATCGCGTCAAGGACGGCCGGCTCGACGTCACCTGGGACGAGGATGCCGCGGAGTTCGCCTACCTCGAGCCCGGCGGCGAGCGTGCGCTACTCGAGCTCGCGCCGACGCCCTCCTGGCACGAGCTCCAGTTCAGGCGCTGAGTTGACAAGACAGTATCGGTAAGTTCATACTTACGGTAAGTGACTACTTACCGTACTCCGATGGACGCACTGGGTGATCCGACCCGGCGGGCGATCTTCGAGCAGCTTCGCTCGGGCTCTCGCTCGGTCGGCGAGATCGCGGCGGAGCTGCCGGTCAGCCGGCCGGCGGTCTCGCAGCACCTGCGCGTCCTGAAAGAGGCGGGGCTGGTCACCGAGCGGCGGAACGGAACCAGAAGGCTCTACCGGCTCGACCCGAACGGGCTCGGAGAGCTGCGCCGCTACGTGGAGGAGTACTGGACACAGGCGCTGGCCGCCTTCAAGGAAGAGGCCGAGCGCGAGAGGAGGGCGTCATGAGCACACAAGCGCAAGACCTGACCGTCCGCAAGAGCGTCGTCGTCGCCTGCTCCCCGGAGCACGCCTTCGAGACGTTCACGGCACGGATCTACGACTGGTGGCCGTTCGCCTCCCATTCGCTCTCGAGGCGGCCCGAGTCGGCCACGTTCGAGCCGGGCGTCGGCGGCCGCGTCTACGAGGTCGGCCCGGACGGCAAGGAGCACGAGTGGGCGACGGTGCTCGCGTGGGAGCCGCCCTCGCGGTTCGTCGTCGACTGGCACGTGTCGCACGGCCAGCCGTCGACTCGAGCTCGAGGTGCGTTTCCTGCCGGAGGGCGACGGGACGCGGGTCGAGCTCGAGCATCGCGGCTGGGAGCGCTACGGCGACGAGGCTGCCGAGGCTCGCGCAGGCTACGAGAGCGGCTGGGACGTCGTGCTCGCGCCGTTCGTCGCTGCCGCGAACGCCTAGGACTGACTGCCGGGGCCGTCGTCCGCGGCGGCGGCCTCGACCGCCTCGGCCAGCGCGCGCACCGCCGCGCGGATCGCCGCCTCGCTCGGAACCGCATACCCGAGCAGCAGCGTCGGCTCGCGAGGGGTGCGCACGGAATGCTGGCTCAGCCCGTAGACGCCGATCCCTCTCCGGCGCGCCTCCTCGAGCACTCGCCGTTCGTCCGACCCGGGCGGGAGCACGGCCGCGACGTACAACCCGGCCGCGGCGCCGCGTACCTCGACCTCGGGAAGCTCCCGCGCGAGACCGCGCACGAGCACGTCGCGGCGACGGCGATAGCGGAGACGCATCCTGCGGAGATGGCGATCGAGCTCCCCGCGGGCGAGAAAGTCGGCGAAGGCGAGCTGCTCGAGGCGCGGAGGGGCGATCGTCGTGTAGAGCACCTGGTCGACGAGCTCGTGGACGAGCCTGGGCGGAACGACGATCCAGCCGAGGCGCAGCGTGGGCGCGAGCGTCTTGCTGGCCGACCCGCAGTAGACGACGCGGTCGGGCGCCAACCCTTGCAGCGATCCGACCGGCGGCCGGTCGTAACGGAACTCGGCGTCGTAGTCGTCCTCGACGATCAGCGCATCGGCGCTCTCGGCCCACGCGAGCAACCGGGCACGCCGTTCGGCCGTGAGCACAGCACCGGTGGGGAACTGGTGCGCCGGAGTGACGAGCATCGCATCGGGCGCGGCGCGTTCGAGCGCATCCACGTCGACCCCCTCCTCGTCGACCGGGATCGGCACCGGCTCCAGCCCGCTGCGGGCGACGACGCCGCGGACGACTGCGTGGCTCGGGTCCTCGACGCCGATGCGTGGCCGCCCCGTCCTGGTCAGCACGCCGCCGAGAAGCCCGGTCGCCTGGGCGAAGCCACCGCAAACGAAGGTGTGCTCCGGGTCGCCGACGACTCCGCGAACACGACCGAGATAGGAGACGAGCTCCTCCCGCAGCGCCGTCACTCCGCGGACGTCGCCGTAGCCGAGCTCGCTGTCCGGAGCGCGCTTCAGCGCAGCGCGATACGACTTCAGCCATTCGTCTCGCGGGAACGCCCCGTAGTCCGGGAGGTCCGGCCTGAGGTTGTAGCGCCAGAGGGGGTCGGCCGCGATCGTGCGCGGCGAAGCCTGCGCGCCGATCGCTTCGCTGACGAGCGGCGGCGCATTAGGCCGGAGCTGGAGATAACCCTCTGCGCCGAGCTGGGCGTACGCAGCAACCACGAGACCGCGCGAGATGCCGAGCTCCGCCGCAAGCGCACGCGTCGACGGCAGCGGCGTCCCGGGCCGCAACCGACCGGCGCGGACGGCGTCGCGTAGCTGGTGTTCGAGCTGCGCCGAGAGCGAGCCTCGGCCACTCCGGCGTTCGAGCGTCACGAGCAATTCGGGCGCCTTCGCGCGTCGGGTCGAGTGGTCTATGAAATTCACATCGAAGTGGACCTTAACAATGACCAGTCCGGTCTCTACCTTGGTCGCCATGCGGCGCGTCGTCACCCTCACCGGCCTTGTTCTCGGGCTCGCAGGCGTCGCGGTCGCGGCCGGCGCGAGCGGCAGTCCCACCGTCGTCGCGCGGATCGTGACCGGCACCGGGCCGTGCTCCGAGATCGGCGGATTCGGTCACGTCTGGGTGGGCGTCGGGGGCGACGGGACGGTCGTGAGGATCGATCCCGCGACGAACGCCGTCGACGCCAGGATTTCGGTCGGCCGCGGGCCGTGCGGCGTGGCGATCGGCTCGGGGTCGGTCTGGGTCGACGGCTACGGCACGGAATCGGTCATCCGCATCAACCCGGCGACGCTCAAGGTCGTGAAGCGGATCCACCTGCCGGACCAGATCTGGGACGTTGCCTACGGCGCCGGCTCGGTCTGGGCGACCGAGACGAACCTCGGCTACGTCGTGCGGATCAACCCGAAGCTGAACAAAGTGAGGCGACGCATCCGGATCGCGCGCGGCGTCGGGCCTGCCAACCTACGCTACGCGGCCGGCGCGGTCTGGGTCGGGAGCCAGTTCGGCCACAGCATCTACCGGATCGACGCACGGACGAACAAGGTCCGGGCGATCCGCGTCGGCAGCGGCCCGCGCGGGCTTGCCGCCTCGGCCCGGACGATCTGGGTCGCGAACCGTCTCTCCAACACCGTCTCGCGGATCGACCCGCGCACTCGCAAGGTGGTCGCGACGATTCACGTCGGCAATCAGCCAGAGAACCCGGCCGTGGCCGACGACGGCACCGTATTCGTGCCTAACGTCGGCGACGACGCCGTCTCGCGAATCGACCCTGCGACGAACACCGTGATCGGAACGATCCCGGTTGGCTCGAAGCCATTTCCG
Source organism: uncultured Actinomycetes bacterium (assembly GCA_963788215.1). Taxonomy (GTDB): domain Bacteria; phylum Actinomycetota; class Thermoleophilia; order Gaiellales; family Gaiellaceae; genus AC-32. Next base: position 1,122,347 of record CAWBFX010000010.1, on the reverse strand, counting down.
GCGGCGAACGCTTTCGGCGACATCTGGGTGCCGAGCTTCGGCGGCACCGACGTGTACCGGATCCACATCGGCTGACCTCCGGGCCGACGCCCTCCTGGCACGAGCTGCAGTTCAGCGTCTAGGGCTTTCGCTCGGCCGCTGATTACCGCTCGTGCTCGGCCGATCGTCGGCGTGGCGTCGTAGGGACCTAGCGCTCCGGGAGGGAGAAGCCGAACGGCTCCTCTTCCTCCGCGCGCTGCAGCCGGATGCGGGAGACGGCGCCGACGGGGACGATCCACTCCTCGGCGCCGTCCTCCACATGCGGGCAGAGCGTGACGAAACCGAATCCCGGCTCGGCCGAGAGCGTCCGGACGGTGACGGTGCTGCCGTCGTGGAGGTCGACGTCGACTCGCGGCGCGGCGCCGTGCTCGGCGGCGAACGCCTCGATGCGCAGGTGAATGCGTTGCACGAGCTCGTCGAGCGGCCCGGACATGCCCGGCAGCCAGAGCTCGGACACTAGAAGAGGCTGGTGTCGCCGGCGGCCGCGCCGACGTGGGCGCGGCCGAGCTTCGTCACGATGCGGCCACGCGGCGTGCGCTGCAGGAAGCCGAGCTGCAACAGGTACGGCTCGTAGACGTCCTCGATCGTGTCCGGCTCCTCGCCGAGCGCGACCGCGAGGGTCGAGAGCCCGACCGGCCCGCCGTCGAACTTCTCTACCACGGCCCGCAGGAGGGAGCGGTCCATCCGCTCGAGCCCGAGCCCGTCGACCTCGAGCAGGTCGAGCGCCTCGCGCGCGATCGCGGTGGTGATCGCGCCCTGATGCCGCACCTCGGCGACGTCGCGGACCCGCCTGAGGATCCGGTTGGCGATCCGCGGCGTCCCGCGGGCGCGGCCGGCGATCTCGTCGGCGGCCTCACCGTCGATCTCGACCTCGAGGATCTGCGCGGAACGCCGCACGATCCGCGCGAGCTCCTCGGGCTCGTAGTGCTCGAGCCGGAAGGTCATGCCGAAACGGTCGCGGAGGGGGCTGGTCAGGAGCCCCGTCCGCGTGGTCGCCCCTACGAGCGTGAACGGAGGCAGGTCGAGCGTGAGCGTGCGCGCCGCGGGCCCCTGTCCGACGATGATGTCGAGGCGGAAGTCCTCGAGCGCCGGGTAGAGGATCTCCTCGACGGCGCGGTTCAGCCGGTGGATCTCGTCGATGAAGAGGATGTCGCGCTCGGTGAGGGCGGTCAGGATCGCGGCGACATCGCCCTTGCGCTCGAGCGCGGGGCCGGCCGCCGAGCGCAGCCCGACGCCGAGCTCCTCGCGGATGATGTACGAGAGGCTCGTCTTGCCGAGGCCGGGCGGGCCGATCAGGAGCACGTGATCGAGCGCTTCACCCCTCGAACGAGTCGCCTCGAGCGCGATCGCCAGCTGCTCCTTGATGCGCTCCTGGCCGACGAACTCGTCGAGCCGGCGGGGCCGCAGGGATCGCTCGAGCTCGTCCTCGTCGAGCTTGACCCCCGGTGCCAGGAACTGGGTCTCGGTCATGCGGCCTCCCGCAGCGCCTGTCGTACCTGCTCCTCGACCGGAAGGTCGGCGTCGACCTGGGCGAGAGCGCGCTCGGCCTCCACGGGCGAATAGCCGAGCTCGACGAGCGCATCGCGTGCGCCGACGTGGCCGTGCTCCGCGGGCGACGCGACTGAGCCAAGCTTCTCCTTCAGCTCGAGCACGACGCGCTGAGCGGTCTTCTTGCCGATGCCCGGGATCGCCTCGAAGCGCGCGGTGTCCTCGAGCGCGATCGCGCGGCGGAGGTCCGCCGGCGGCGAGCCGGAGACGATCGCGAGCGCGACCTTGGGGCCGACGCCGGACACTGCGAGCAGGTGCTCGAACAGCTCGCGCTCGGCGCCGTCCGCGAAGCCGTACAGCTGCAGCGCGTCCTCGCGCACGTGCAGGTAGGTCTCCAGCGAGACCTCTCCCCCGCTCTGCGCGAGCCGCAGCGCGGTCGGCGTGGCGTTCACGAGATAGCCGACGCCGCCGACGTCGAAGACGAGCCGCTCGCCGGCGCGCGAGACCGGCTTGCCGCGCAGCCTCGCGATCACCCGGCAGCCGCCCGCAGCAGGGGCGGGGCGAGCGCGTGGCAGATCGCGACGGCCAGGGCGTCGGAAGCGTGGTGCGAGCTCGGCGGCTTCCGCAGCCCGAGGATTGCCGTCACCATCCGCTGCACCTGTGCCTTCTCGGCGCGGCCGTAGCCGCAGACGGCCTGCTTCACGCGCGAGGGCGCGTATTCAGCGCACTCGACGCCGTACGACGCGGCCGCGACGAGGATGGCGCCGCGCGCCTGCCCGACGGAGAGCGCGGTGCGGGCGTCGACGCCGACGAACGACTCTTCGAGGACGACCGCATCCGGCCCGTACTCCTCGATCAGGTCGCTGACGCCGTCGAAGAGCGTCCTCAGGCGAAGCTCCTGGCGCCGGCCGGCGGGGGTTTTCCACCAGCCGTGGGTGACCTCCCGGAGGCGGCCGCCTTTTTCGTGTACCAGTCCGTATCCGCACGCTGCTGTGCCCGGGTCGATGCCGAGAACCTTCACGCCGTGAGGTTAGGCACCGCCTCGGACGTTCCTCCCGGATTAGGAAATCTGATTCGCGCGCGTTATCGTAGGCACGAGTGATGGGGAGGGGAACCTGGGTAGCGCTGACGTTTCTGGCCGTGCTGGTCTTCGTGCCTGCGGCGGGCCACGCGACCACGCATCTAGGCGGCGCGACGGGGGGCTGCCCCGCCGCGGACACCGTGGTCACGATCGCGGACTTCAGTTTCACGCCGAGCGACCTGACGGTTGCCCCAGGCACGACCGTCTGCTGGACGTATCCAACCGGCATCACCTTTCACACGGTCACGTCGGACGACGGCACGTTCACGTCGTCCGGAGACATCGGGGCAGGTCAGATCTACGAGTACACGTTCGCTGACGCGGGCGACTACGCATACCACTGCTCCCATCACGCCTCCATGACAGGCGTAGTCCATGTGAATACCGGGCCGCCGCCACCGCCGCCCCCTCCACCGCCGCCCCCTCCGCCTCCGCCTCTCCGCCACCCCCACCTCCGCCTCCTCCGCCACCACCGCCTCCTCCTCCACCACCGCCTCCACCACCGGTTCCGCCGCCTCCGCCTCCTCCGCCTCCACCGCCGCCTCCACCGCCGCCGCCCCCTCCCCCACCCGCGGTGCACTGCGTGGTTCCGAAGGTCGTCGGGAAGGCGCTCGGCACCGCGAAGACGCGGATCAGGCACGCCCATTGCCGGGTCGGCAAGATCACGAGGAAGCACTCGAGCGCGCGTAAGAAGGGCAAGGTCATCGGCCAGAGCCCGCGCGCCGGCCGGCGCCTGGCCAACGGCGCCAAGGTCAACCTCGTCGTCGGCAAGGGCTAGCCCGAACCCCTCACTCCGATGCGTAAGGCGCCCTGGCTCGCGTTACTGGCGGCGCTGACGCTCGTCCCGGCGTCCGCTCACGCGCTGACGCGTCCCGGCTCCGGATCGACCTGCCCGGCCGCGGACATCGTGGTCACGATGACCGACTTCAGCTTCACTCCGAGCGTCATCAACATCGCCCCCGGAACGACCGTCTGCTGGACCTACCCCACCGGCGTCACGGTGCACACGGCGACATCGGACGACGGGACCTCGTTCGCCTCGGGGGCTCTGTCGCCGGGCCAGATCTACGAGCACACGTTCGCCGCTGACGGCACCTTTCCGTATCACTGCATCTACCACGGCGCGGCCGGCGGAACGGGAATGTCGGGAACGATCCAGGTTGGGCCGCCACCTCCTCCCCCACCACCACCGCCTCCTCCGCCGCCACCACCGCCACCACCTCCGCCGCCCTTCATCCCGCCTCCCTGTGTGGTTCCGAAGGTCGTGGGCCAGACGCTCCCCGCCGCCAGGAGGAAGATCCGGCGGCGCCACTGCAAGGTCGGCCACATCGCACGGAAGCACTCGACGCCGCGCTGGAGGGGGAAAGTGCTCTTCCAGAGCCCGCACGCCAGGAAGAGGGTGGTGATCGGTACCAAGGTCAATCTCGTCGTCGGCAGGCGCTAGCGCCGCACTCGTGGTCGCGGTGCTCGCCGCGGCCGGCTGCGGGCATCATCAGCAGTCGCCGCAGAACGCGCGCGACCTCCTCATCCAGGCGCAGCAGGGCCTGAGCCGGATCCACTCCGGAACCGTCACCGTCCACGCGCGGGCGAAGACGCCGATCCCGCTCGATCGCACTCAGACGATCGACGCGCGCGACCTCCCGCTGTCGGAGTTACGGCTCACACGCTGGACGCGCAGGACACACCGCGTCGCCTGCGAGGCGAACCTCCGGTGCGTCCGCGGGGAGGTCGCCGTGAGCGAGGCGCTCCGGGACCTCAGCCCGCTACTGCCGAAGCTGCCTATCGACCCGAGCTCGGTCCACGACGCCGCCGTCCAGGTCGCGCTCCGCGACCGCAAGCCCGTCTACGTGAAGCTCACCGGCGAGGTCGACGCGGGCTTCCTGCTCGGCGACGTCCCCTTCGAGGTCGTGCTCGACCTGCCCCGCGCTAGGTAGCTACAGCCTCCATCACGCGCTCGGGGATGTCGAAGTTGGAGTAGACCTCCTGCACGTCGTCGGACTCCTCGAGCGCGTCGATCAGGCGCAGCGTCTTCCGGGCGGCGCTCTCGTCCTCGAGGTTGACCGTGGTCTTGGGCACCATCGTCAGCTCGGCGGAGTCGACCTCCATGCCGGCTCCCTCGATCGCCTCGCGGACCGCGCTCAGCGACTCGGCGCCGGTCGTGACGCGGAAGCTCGAGCCGTCGAGCTCGACGTCGTCGGCTCCGCCCTCGGCCGCGGCGAGCGTCAGGTCGTCCTCGTCTGCGCGCTCGGCGTCGACGAGGATCACGCCGCGCCGCTCGAAGAGCCACGCGACTGCGCCCGAGCCGCCGAGGTTGCCGTCGTACTTCGAGAAAGCCGCGCGCACGTCAGCCGCGGTGCGATTGCGGTTGTCGGTCAGCGCCTCGACGATCACCGCGACGCCGTTCGGGCCGTAGCCCTCGTAGACAACCTGCTCGAACGCCTCCGCGTCGGCGTCGGCGCCGGAGCCGCGCGCGATCGCGCGATCGATGTTGTCCTTGGGCATCGAGTACGAGCGCGCCTTCTCGATCGCGTTCGCGAGCGCGAGGTTGGCCGCTGGGTCCGGCCCGCCTTCGCGTGCCGCGACGATCAGCGCCCGCGACAGCTTCGAGAAGAGCTGGCCGCGCTTCTTGTCGGCCGCGCCCTTCTTGTGCTTGATCGAAGACCACTTGCTATGCCCGGACACTCATCGCCTCCTTCACCAGCTCGAGGAACCGCTCGTGGACACGCGTGTCGTTGGTGAGCTCGGGATGGAACGACGCGACGATCATGCGGCCGTCCCGCAACAGCACCGGCTCGCCGTCGCGCTCGGCCAGCACTTCGACGTCCGGGCCGACATCCTGCACGCGCGGCGCGCGAATGAAGACCCCCCGCAGGGGCTTGTCGTCACCGTCGAGCTGGAGGTCGGCCTCGAAGCTCGCGACCTGCCGGCCGTACGCATTGCGCTCCACGTCGACGTCGATCAACCCGAGGTGCGAGCGGTCGAGGAGGATCATCCCGGCACAGGTGCCGAAGACCGGCCGCTCGAACGAGCGGATCGGCTCCTCGAGAGCCGTACAGCCGCACCAGTCGGGCGATCGCGGTCGACTCGCCCCCAGGAATCACGAGCCCGTCGAGGTCGCGCAGCTGTTCGGGCTTGCGCACCTCCACTGCCTCGGCGCCCAGGTCTCGCAGCATCGCCGCGTGCTCTCGCACGTTTCCCTGGACGGCGAGCACCCCGATTCTCGGCTTTCTGTCCACGTTTCGATTGTAGTGGCGGCACTATCGGTTCCGGCCATGCGCGCGTACAATTCGCAGCCGCAGGTGAGAGGAGAGGTCGTCCAGCCCCTTCGAACTGCTCCGGCGCGCCTTCTGCGGCCAGGCGGCCGCCGGAGTGCCTGGCGCTGTGGTCCTTCGTCCGATCCGATGAAGCTCGAGCGAGGCTCGGCCGAGCCCCGCCTCGGACGCCGGGTGCTCGTCATCGACGACGAAGAGACGATCCGCTTGCTCTGCCGCGTGAATCTCTCGGCCTCCGGGATCGACGTCCTCGAGGCGGCGGACGGCACAGCCGGCCTCGAACTGGCTCGAACAGAACGCCCCGACCTGATCCTGCTCGACGTGATGATGCCCGGCCTCGACGGCTGGGAGGTCGCGCGCAGGCTGGGCGCCGACGCCGCGACCCGTGAGATCCCGATCGTGTTCCTGACCGCGCGAGCGGGGCAGGAGGACCGTCACCTCGGGGAAGAGGCGGGCGCCGTCGGCTACGTCGTCAAGCCTTTCGACCCCGTCTCCATCGCCACCGTGGTCGAGCTCACGCTGGCGCGCGTCCGGCAAGGCGAAACGGAAACGCTCCGCCGCGAGATCACGCACCCGCCGGAGGAAGCCGCATGACCACGCTCGACCCGCAGGCGCTCTCACTCGAGTCGCTCGCGGAGGCCGCCGACCGCGCCAACCGCCTGCAGCGCGTCACCGGGCGGCTCGCCGGAGCGCTCACACCGCAGCAGGTGCTCGACGCGATCCTCACCGAAGGACTCCGGGCAGCCGAGGCGCGCGCGGGCGCGATCGGACTCCTGAGCGAGGACGGCCGCTCGATCACGCTGCTGGCACAGAGCGGCTACAGCGGCCCGATCTTCGAGAGGTACGGGCAGTTCTCCGTCGACGCCGACCTGCCGATGTCGTACGTCGTCCGAAGCGGCGAGCCGCTCTTCCTCGAGTCGCGCGCCGAGCGCAACAGGCTCTTCCCGACCCTCGAGCGAGAGGGCGGGGACGGCCACGCGATCGCCGTGCTGCCGCTGGCGCTCGACGACCGGTTGCTCGGCGTGATCGCGCTCTCCTTCGGCGAGAACATGCGCTTCAGCGACGAGCGGCGCCAGATGAAGATCACACTCGCCGGCCAAGCGGCTCAGGCACTCGAGCGCGCCCGGCTCTACGCGGCCGAGCAGTCGGCGCGGCAGCGGCTCTCGTTCATCGCGGAGGCGAGCGAGCTTCTCGCCTCCTCGCTCGACTACGAGCAGACGCTGCGCCGCGTCGCGCAGCTCGCGGTCCCCCGCCTCGCCGACTGGTGTGCGATCGACATGGTCGGCCCGAACGGCGAGATCCAGCGACTCGCGGTTGCGCACGAGGACCCCGAGAAGGTCAAGTGGGCCTACGAGCTGCAGGAGCGCTACCCGCCCGACCCCGCCCAGCCGCACGGGGTCGCTCAGGTGATCCGCACCGGCCAGCCGGACTTTCTCCCGGAGCTTCCGGAAGAGCTCATCGAGGAAGCCGTCGGCGACGACGAGGACCTCCGCCAGATCATCGACGAGCTCGGCCTGCGCTCGTCGATCTGCGTCCCGCTCATCGCGCGCGGCCGGACGCTCGGCGCGGTCTCGCTGATCGCCGCCGAGAAGCATCCCCCGTTTACGCAGCCCGACTTCGACCTCGCGATCGAGCTCGCCCGGCGCGCCGGGGTCGCGGTCGACAACTCGCGGCTTTTCCAGGAGGCCGAGAAGGGCGCGAACGCAGCGCGCGCCCTTGCGTACGTCGCCGACGGAGTCGTCCTCCTCGACCGCGCGGGCTTCGTCCGCCACTGGAATCCGGCGGCCGCGCTGATCACCGGCGTCTCCGAAGACGACGCCGTGGGCCGGCGGGTCGAGGCTGTCATTCCTGCCTGGGAACTGCTCAGCTCACACGTTCCGCTTGTTGAGCCCGGCGACGCCCTCGCCCGGCCCGTGACGGTGCCGCTGACCATCCAGGGCCGGGAGCTCTGGCTCTCCGCCTCCGGCGTGGACTTCGGCGAAGGCACGGTGTACGCCCTCCGCGACGTGACCGCCGAGCAGGGGCTCGAGAAGACCCGAAGCGACTTCGTCGCGACTGCATCCCACGAGCTGCGCACGCCGCTCGCGGCCATCTACGGAGCAGTTCGCACGCTCCGGAGAGAGGACCTCGAGCTCGAGGAGTCCGACGAGTCGACGTTCCTCGAGATCATCGAGGGAGAGTCGCTTCGGCTGGCGCAGATCGTCGACCAGATCCTCGTCGCGGGGCAGATCGACGCGGACGCCGTGTCCTTCGACCTCGAGAACTGCGACCCCGGCGAGCTCGCCGACGGCGTGATCGAGTCGGCGGCCCTGCACGTCCCCGAGGGAATCGCGCTGCGCGTGAACAAGAACACGACGCGCCCGATTCTCTGTGACGTCAACAAGCTCAGGCAGGTGCTCGTCAACCTCGTCGACAACGCGATCAAGTACTCCCCGGACGGAGGTGACGTCGAGATCAAGCTCGACTCCGTCAACGGCGAATGTCTGATCGAGGTCGCCGACGAGGGGCTCGGGATCCCGAGCTCCGAGCGCGAGCGGATCTTCGAGAAGTTCTACCGGCTCGACCCGCAGCAGACCCGCGGCGTCGGCGGCAGTGGGCTCGGTCTCTACATCTGCCGCGAGCTCGTGGAGCGCATGAACGGCCGGCTCGACGTCGAGTCGGAGCCCGGCCGAGGCTCGCGGTTCACGGTCCGGCTGCCGGCCGGGGCGTAGCCTCACGGTCCGGGTAGCGAGCCCGCACGACGATCGCCAGCGCCACGTAGACGAACCCGAGGACGACGAGCCCGAACGGGCGCGCCCATGCGTGCCTCGGCCCCTCGCTTCCGAAGATGAGCGACAACGGGTTGAGCGACCCCCCGGACCACTTGTCGATGAAGTGCGCGGCCGTCAGCAGTAGTCCGAACGCGCCCAGCACGGTCCAGCTCGAGCGCCTCGTGGCGCCTCCGAAGAAGACGTACGCGAGCCCGGCCAGCCCGATCAGGATGAAGTGCCAGTCGCCCGAGTGCCAGAACCACAGAAGCGCCCCGCCGATCGTCACGCCCGAGACGACGTTCAGCCAGAACCCGTAGACGGGGTTCGCGCCGAGCGCGATCGGGAGCAGGAAGAGGCCGTAGAGCAGCGTGACCCAGGCGGACCAGTTGCCGCCGCTCGAGAGGACATCGGTGACGAAGAACCAGCCCACGCCCGCCGCCGCGAGCACGAGCAGCGGGTGGTGGAAGACGTGCAGCGCCCAGAGCGCCGCGATCACAGTCAGGACCTCCAGCAGGAGCAGGCTCAGGTGGAAGCCGTGCAGCGGAGAGTCGTGCGAGAGCCACCCGAACCAGTCCTCGAGCGCCGCGACGAAGACGGCGAAGAGCGCGACGGAGACGAACGCGAACAGGCCGGCCAGCAGGGGCCGCCCGCGGCGCCGGGCGACGAACGCGCAGGTAGCGGCGCCGGCGAGCATGAGCGCCGACCAGCCGACGAACGCGGCCGCCTCATACTGGTCGGACAGGGTCGACTCGAGCCAGACCGCCGCCAGAAGGATCGTCAGCGCGCCCGTGTAGGCCAGAAAGGAAGCGCTGGCCCAGCCTGCCCGGACCACATCCACGTAGGAAAGTCTGAGAGGCGCGGCGGACGGCGCGCGCTACGAGCGAATTACCAGCCGCGCGTCTCGAGCAGCTCTTCGGGCGCGAGATCGGCGGCGGAGAGCCCGCTCATCGGATCCCCGAGACCGCCCGACACCCGCGCGAGGATCTCCGCATCACGGAAGTGCGTCGTGGCCTCGACGATCGCCTTCGCGCGCGTCGAGGGGTCGGACGACTTGAAGATCCCCGAGCCGACGAAGACGCCGTCTGCGCCGAGCTGCATGCAGAGCGCGGCGTCGGCGGGGGTTGCGATCCCGCCGGCGGTGAACGTCACGACCGGCAGGCGGCCGTTCTCGGCGACCCACTTGACGAGCTCGTGCGGCGCGCGCAGCTCCTTCGCCTCCGAGTAGAGCTCCTCTTCGCTCATCGAACCGAGCCGGCGGATGTGGCCGAAGACCGAGCGCATGTGCGTGACCGCGTTGACGATGTCGCCGGTGCCCGCCTCGCCCTTCGTGCGGATCATCGCCGCGCCCTCGGAGATGCGGCGCAACGCCTCGCCGAGGTTCGTGCATCCGCAGACGAACGGCACCGTGAACTGCCACTTGTCGACATGGTGTGCGAGGTCGGCAGGCGTGAGCACCTCGCTCTCGTCGATGTAGTCGATCTCGAGCGCTTCCAGGATCTGCGCCTCGACGAAATGGCCGATGCGGCACTTCGCCATCACCGGGATCGTCACGTTCTCCTGGATCTCGCGGATCTTGTCCGGGTCGGCCATGCGCGCGACGCCGCCTTCGCGGCGGATGTCGGCCGGAACTCGCTCGAGCGCCATCACGGCGACCGCGCCCGCGTCCTCGGCGATGCGCGCCTGATCGGCGTCGGTGACGTCCATGATCACCCCGCCCTTCAGCATCTCGGCGAGGCCAGATTTGACCCTCATCGTCCCGGTCTCGGCCATCGGCGTGATTCTAGCCCGGCCGCTAAGGTTGAGCGCGTGAGGCCGGCAGCTCTTCTCTTCCTCGTGACCCTGCTGGCAGCCGGTTGTGGCAGCAGCAGCAGCACAACAGCAGCAGCACCTCCGGCGGCGGCCCCCGGCTCTCGCGCGCCGACTACGCGGCGAAGGCCGACGCGATCTGCAAGAAGTACAACGCGAAGACGAAGCAGATCGGCAACAACTCGAAGAGCCTCTCCGATGTCGCGAAGGCGTTCGACCAGGCGCTCCCTCTCCTCGAGAACGCGCTCTCCGAGCTCAAGGCGCTCAAGCCGCCGAAGAGCGAGCAGCACAGCGTCGACGAGTGGCTCGCGCAGTCGCAGGTCCTGAAGCACGACCTCCAGGAGATGCGCGACAAGGCGAAGGCGAAGGACCTGAAGGGCGTGCAGGAAGCATTTGCCCGGGCTTCGGCGAACGACAAGCAAGGCAACCGCCTCGCCGCCAAGCTCGGCATGAAGGTCTGCAGCAAGGGCTGAGCGCAGCTACCAGCCGTTGTCGCCCGGGACGAGCGTGACCTCGTCAGCAGGCGGGCGCACGTCGACCGACGTGCGGGCCTCCCGGGCGGCGTGCCGGAGGTTCTGCAAGACCTCCTGGTAGTTCAGCTCGAGCGCGCGCCGTTCCCGCTCGGTCTGCTCGACCTCGTGGCGCAAAACCTTCTTCGCCTGCTCCGCCTGGTCGAGCTGCTCTCGGAGCTCTCGCTCCCGTCCGCCCGCCGCATGTTCGACGGCGTCGAGCTTCGTGCTCGCGCCGGCCAGCTCGTGCTCGGCCACCTTTGCCCGGTGCCGCGCGTGACGGAGCTGCTCCCTGAGGTCCTCGGCGTCTGCCTCGGCCCGCCTGCGATGCCCGGCTTCGCGCTCCCGCTCGGCCCAGGCGCGGACGAGGTCCTTCTCGAGCGAGTCGACCTGCGTGGCGAGGTGCGCGAGCTCCTTGGCGAGATTTCGTTCGGTCATGAACAGCGTGGTTCGACCTCGCCGATGGTGTCCCTGCCTCGCGGATGGGCCCGCCTGGATTCGAACCAGGGACCAACGGATTATGAGTCCGCTGCTCTGACCAGCTGAGCTACGGGCCCGCGCGGCAAGCCTAGCGCCCGCTCGCGCCGATTCTGGTCACGCGGCTTTGTCGAGCGCGACCGCTTCGCCGCCTGCCTGTTCGCGCAACACCCCCCGGTCGCGTACCGGCCGGACGAGCGTGGCCACGACCAGCGCCCCTAAGACGAGCATGCCGATAAGCGCATAGAGGGCCGTCTGTAGGCCGTGATCGACGGCCGCTCCGCTCGACGCCGTGACCGCGTGCACGGCGGCGTAGTCGTTGGACGCGGTCGTCGCGATTGCGCTCGCGGCGGCAAGGCCGACGGCTCCGCCGATCTGGCGGCTCGTGTTGATCAGGCCTGACGCGACGCCCGCGTCCGAGCGGTGGACCCCGGTGAGGCTGGCGATCGTCACCGGGACGAACGAGAACGCCATGCCTGCGCCGCCGAGCACGAAGCCCGGAAAAACATCCCAGAAGTAGTGCCCGTCGACCGGCAGGCGGGTGAGCCAGGCGACGGAGGCGGCCGACGCGAGCAACCCGGCGGTCAGCGTCGGCCGCACGCCGAGCCGCCGGACGGCCGCCTGCGCGACGTTCGAGACCACGACCACTGTCAGCGCGAACGCCACGAACGCGACGCCGGTCTGGACCGCCGAATAGCGCAGAACGTCCTGCAGATACAGCGTCAGGAGGAAGAATTCGGAGAACGCGACCGCTCCGACGATCGCCATCGCGATGTTCGCCGCCGTGAGCGTGCGCAGCCTGAAGATCCGCAGCGGCAGGAGCGGCGACGGCGACCGCAGCTCGATCAGGACGAACGCGAGCACGAGCACGGCGGCCCCGGCCAGCAGCGAGAGAGTCGTGCCGGAGGCCCAACCGTCGCTGGCCGCCCGCGTCATCGCGTAGACGAGCAGCATCAGGCCGGCGGTGACGGACACTGCGCCGGCAAAGTCGAAGTGGCGGTGCTGGAGGTCGCCGCGGCTGTCGCGCAGCAGCACGGGAGTGAGCGCGATCGCGGCGAGACCGACCGGCACGTTGATGAAGAAGATCCAGGACCAGCTCACGTACGAGGTCAGCACGCCTCCCAGCAGGACTCCAGCGGCGGCGCCGCTGCCTGAGGCCGCGCCGTAGATCCCGAGCGCGACATTCCGGTCCTTGCCCTCGGCAAAGGTCGTCATCAGGAGCGACAGCGCAGCCGGAGCGAGCAGCGCTCCGCCCAGCCCCTGAAGCCCGCGGAAGGCGATCAGCGAGCCCGCCGACCAGGCAAGGCCGCACAGGAGCGAGCTCCCGGCGAACAGCGCGAGGCCCGCGATGAACAGCCGGCGCCGACCGAGCAGATCTGCAAGCCGCCCTCCCAGAAGCAGCGTCCCCCCGAAGAGGATGGCGTAGGCGGAGATGACCCACTGCAAGCTCGTCTGCGAGAAACCGAGGTCCGCTTTGATCGATGGCAGGGCGACGTTCACGATCGCCACGTCGAGGATCACCATGAACTGTGCGGTGACGATGAGTGCCAGGGCGCTCCAGCGCCGTTCCTGATTCGAGGCGATAGCCACGTGCTTGTCCTCTCTAATCGTTGTTCGACTCAACGTTATGACATCACAACGTTGGGCGCGCTACGCTATTCCCGTGACGATCACCGGCCCGGAAACGCCTCTGCTTTCCACCCCGCGGCTGCCTGAGGAGCTCGTCTCCTCGACCTCGTTCCTCCTGAAGCGGCTCGGCTTCAAGGCCAAGGATCAGGCGACGCAGGGCTACGAGGGCATGGGCCTTCATCCCTACCACCACGCCGTGCTCGCGGCCTTGGACGAGGGTTCACGCGAGACCCAGGGTGCGATCGCCGACGCCCTCGGCTACGACCGCGGCCAGCTCGTCGGCCTGCTCGACGAGCTCGAGGAGCGCGGTCTCGTCGAGCGGCGGCGCGATCCCGCCGACCGGCGCCGGCACATCGTCCGCATGACGGCCGACGGCAAGCGCGCCCTGGCGCGACTCCGAGGGCTGGCCCGCCGCCTGGAGAACGATTTCCTGGCGCCCCTCGACGAGGCCGAGCGCTCGGAGCTGCACGGCCTGATGCTCCGGCTGGCGGAGCATCACCTACCGCATTGCGCGGGCCGGCTGCCGAGCGGCTCGGGCGGTTCCTCTCGACGCGAGGCGGGGAAATCCGCAAAATAGGCCTGCCCGCACTCCCGCGGCCGTCCACGAAGGAGGGTGAGCGACGGTGAAGGTCTTCCAGCACGAGCGACAGCTTCGAACCAGCGGCGGCTTGGCCGTCCGGGATATCACGGAGGAGGTCCAGGAGGCCGTCCGGGAGAGCGGCGTGATCGACGGCATCGCCTGCGTCTACTCACCCCACACGACCTGCTGCGTGCGGGTGAACGAGTTCGAGAGCGGCTTTCTGGACGACTTCGCGAACCTGCTCAAGCGGCTCGTTCCGAGCGAGACCTACTACGCGCACGACGACTGGGACCGGCGCACCGAGAACATCTGCGAAGAGGACATGGACTTCGGCAACGGGCACTCGCACTGCATGGCGATGCTGCTCGGGACGGCGGGCGAGTCGATTCCGGTGCGGGACGGCGAGCTCTGCCTCGGCACCTGGCAGCGCGTGCTCTTCCTCGAGCTCGACCGCGAGCGCGACCGCCGCTGGATCGTCCAGGTCGTCGGGACGTAAGCGCTAAAGAATTCGGCGCGCACGGGCCTCCCTGACACATGGACGCCCGGGGCCGAGCGCTGCAAGATGTGAACGCCGGCGGCCACGCTGTGGGTCGCGCCGACCACGACCGGCGGCCTTTGCAGCCTCGTCAAGCTCGGGTCCGGCGAGGGAGCGGGTGGTGAGTGCGGCCCGCGTTACCCCGGGCTCGCGGTCGACGTCTCGCTGCTCGAACAGCTCGGCGGCCCGGTGCTCCTGCGCGGGCCCGCGGGACAGCGCGATGCGGATTCACTCCGCCTCGCCTTCGAGGACGGCACGACGGCCGCGATTCCGCTCATTCGCGTGTCCGAGCCGGTGGCGACGGCATTCTTCCTCTACGCGTTGCCGCGAGCGCATCGCCGGCCGGGACACCGGCCGACGACCCTCACGCTGTTTTCGGCCGGCGGGCACGAGCTCGCGCATCGAGAGATCACCGGGATTCGTTAAGCGGCCGGCGACGGGCGCAGCACGCCCTGGAGCTGCTGCGCCTGCTGGCGGATCACCGCCGTCGAGTACGTGAGCTGCTCTTCGCTCGGCGGCGGTGAGCCGAGCCGCAGAGCGCGGTCGGACTGCATCGTCGAGGCGAGCTCGTCGAGCCGCGCGCGGACGTTGGCGGCAGCGGCACGCGACGGGTCGTCGGGTGCACTCGATTCGAGCGCGCGGGCTTCGGAGGCCAGCGCCTCGATCTTGCCGGTCACGACCGAGCCCTGAGCGACGACGTCGTCCAGCGCGACGAGGGCGCGCCGGTTGAGGTCGGCCGTCGTCCTGCCCCACGCCTGCGCTCCCGCCTTGCGCCGGTGCAAGGCCCAGAGAACGATCCCGAGCGCCGCGAGCCCCAGGCCGAGGCCGAGAGCGATCCAACCCCAGGACGTGCCGCCGGAGTCGGTCTCGGGGGTCGTGGCCTCGGTGAACGTCGCAGTGGTCGACGCGGCCGGCCCGATGGCCTGCTGCCGCGTCGTCGTCGGCCCGGGCGCCGTCGTGGTGACGGCGGTCGTCGTGGTGAACGCAGTCGTCGCGGTCTCGGTCAGCGTCTCGGCGGTCGTTACTGCCGTCGTGACGGTCTGCGTCTCGGCGGCCCGCGTCGGGAGCTCACGCGTCGCCGTGTCGGCTGTCCTCGTCCCGGCCGCGCCTGTCCTCGTGCTGAGCGCACCGCTGGTGGTCCCGCCTCCGCAGGCGCCGAGCGCGAAGCCCGTCACCGCCATGAGAAGAAGGGCCGGCAGCAGTTTCAGAAGTCGTCCCGGACCCTCCACAGCGCGAGCGTGGCCGACGCACGTGTCCCGCGCACCATCCCCTTCGGGTGATCCGTCAGGCGGCCGCGCGGACCGTCGCGCCGTCGAGCTCGAACACGAAGAAGTCCCGGCCGAGCACGGGCACCGCAACGTTGAAGACCGGCACGTCGCCGATCGCGCCCTCGAAGCGGCCCGCATGCGTGTGGCCGTGCAGGACGACGTCGGGCCGGTGCTCCGCGATCGGGACGGCGAGCCTGTCCGTGCCGAGGAACGGCCAGATCCCGCGCGGCTCGCCCTCGAGGGTCGTCACCGTCGGCGAGTAGTGGAGCAGGACGATCCGGTAGTCGCTCCCTTCGACGGCCTCGAGGCCGGCCTCGAGCGCGTCCACCTCTGCGGTCGTCTCGGCGTAGACCTGGCGCAGGATCGGCTCGCCGAAGTCGGGTAGCTGCGAGTCGGGGAAGCCGCCGACGAAGCCTTTGAGGCCGACGATGCCCGACCGAGGCGCCGTCGACCTCCTCGACCGCCCAGCTCCGGTCGAGGACGCGCACGCCCGCACCGCTCAGCAGAGCGACGATCTCCGGCACCTGGTTGCAGTGCCAGTCGTGATTCCCGAGAACCGCGTACACGGGCACCTCGAGCGGCCGGCAGATCTCGGCGAGCAGCGCCGCCTGCTCGGGCTGGCCGTAGGTCGTCAGGTCGCCTGCGAGCAGGACGAGGTCGACGGCCCCGTCAATGGCCCGAAAGGCGGCGGCAAGGGCGTCGCGGTTCGGCTGATCGGCGTGCACGTCGCCTGCCGCGGCGACACGAATCGGCCTGGGCATGCCCGGCATTCAACCGATTGAGGCTCGGGCGTGCGGGGTACGGACGCCCACATGGCCGACGAAGAGATCGTCTTCGAGCAGCTCCTCGAGACGCTGAAGAAAGTCTCCGCGCTGCTGCGCGAGGCCGACGTGCCCTTCGTCCTGGGCGGCGGCATCGCCGTCTGGGCACGCGGCGGCCCCGAGACCGAGCACGACCTCGACCTCTTCCTCAAGCCCGAGGACGCCGAGCGCGCTCTGGAGGCGCTCGCGGCGGGCGGCCTGCGCCCGGAGAAGCCACCGGAGAACTGGCTCTACAAGGCGTGGGACGGCGACGTGCTCGTCGACTTGATCTTCGAGCCGAGCGGCGTGACGATCGACGACGATTTTCTCGCGCGCGCGCCGGTCACCGAGGTGCACGCGGTGCGGATGCCAGTGCTGCGGCCGGAGGACGTGCTCGTCACGAAGCTGCTCGCGATGCGCGAGCACGAGGTCGACTACGAGAGCGTCCTCGAGATCGCGCGGGCCGTCCGCGAGCAGATCGACTGGGAGGAGGTGCGTTTCCGCACCGAGCACTCGCCCTACGCGAAGGCGTTCATGACACTCGTCGACGAGCTCGAGGTGAGCGCCTGATGCGTGTCGTCGTCGTCGGCGCGACCGGCAACGTCGGGACGAGCGTCATCGAGGCGCTCGCGGGCGAGCCGGATGTCTCGGTGCTCGGCCTCGCTCGGCGGCTGCCGGAGCTCGACCT
This sequence comes from uncultured Actinomycetes bacterium, assembly GCA_963788215.1. GTDB lineage: Bacteria > Actinomycetota > Thermoleophilia > Gaiellales > Gaiellaceae > AC-32. Next base: position 1,105,425 of record CAWBFX010000010.1, on the reverse strand, counting down.
GCCGCACGTCGAATGGGCCGCGGCCGACATCACGAGCTCGGATCTGGTTCCGCACTTCCGCGGCGCGGACTGCGTCGTCCACCTCGCCTGGCTGATCCAGCCCTCGCGCGACCAGGAGACGCTTCGCGCGACGAACGTCCACGGCTCGACGCGCGTCTTCGAGGCCGTGGCCGAGGCCGGCGTGCCTGCGCTCGTCTACGCGTCCTCGGTCGGCGCGTACTCGCCCGGCCCGAAGAACCGTTTTGTCGACGAGAGCTGGCCTACCGAAGGGATTCGCACGAGCTTCTACTCGCGCCACAAGGCCGAGGTCGAGCGGATCCTCGACGCATTCGAGCGCGACCGGCCGGAGACCCGGGTCGTGCGCCTGCGGCCTGGGCTGATCTTCAAGCGCGAGGCGGCGTCGGGGATCCGGCGCCTGTTCGCGGGGCCGTTCCTGCCGAGCCCGCTCGTCAGGCCCGGGCTGGTGCCGTTCGTGCCGGACACGCCGCGCCTGCGCTTCCAGGCCGTCCATTCGCGCGATGTCGGCGACGCTTATCGCCTCGCCGTCGTCGGAGACGCGCGCGGGGCGTTCAACGTCGCGGCCGACCCGGTGCTCGACCCCACCGAGCTCGCCCGGCTCCTGGGCGCGCGGAAGGTGCCTGTACCCGGCGGGCTGTTGCGCGGATTGGCGGCTGCCACGTGGCGGCTCCGCCTTCAGCCGACCCCGCCCGGCTGGGTCGATCTCGCGCTCGGCGTCCCGCTGCTCGACACCGCGCGCGCCCGCTCGGAGCTCGTCTGGGAGCCGCGCTACCGCGCCGGCGAGGCGCTGCTCGAACTGATAGACGGCCTGCGCGACCGGGCGGGAGCGCCGACCCCGCCGCTCGATCCGGGCAGCGGCGGCCCGGCGCGGGTCGAGGAGCTTGCCACCGGCGTCGGAGCCCGCGAGGCCTGACCTGCTCAGCCCCGCACGGCGTGGGCGATGCCCGCCTAGCCGGCAAGACGGTTCAACCGCTCACTCCCGCGGGTACCCCGAGCGCGTGAGAACGCTGCGCTTCGCCGTGCTGTGGTGGATCGTGCTCGCCGGCTGGTGGATCCTGCTGGTCGGAACGAATGCCGGCCTCGAGGAGATCGCGGCGATGTGCGCGGCGACGCTCGGTACGTTGCTCGCCCTCGCCCTCCGCGGCGAGCGCCTCCTCCGGTTCCGGTTCGAGCCCGTCTGGATCGCGAAGATGCTGCAGGCGCCCTGGAAGGTCGTGCAGGAGCTGGGCGTCGTCCTCTGGGCGCTCGCGCTCCATCTCGCACGCGTTCGGCCCGTCGCGGGCGCGTACCGGGCGATCCCCTTCCCCGTCGGCCGCGAGGACGCCGTTTCGGCCGGCCGCCGCGCGCTCGCCGAGCTCGCAGACTCCCTGAGCCCGAACACGGTCCCGGTCGACGCGGATCTCGAGCGAAACGTCGCGCTGCGGCACGAGCTCGACCCGCGCCACGCCGGCGACCAGATGCCGTGAACGTCTGGCTCGTCGCGGCCACGACCTTGCTGGTCGCCCTCGTCCCGTGCGGCTGGGTGCTTCTGCGCGGCCAGGCCCTCGAGGCCCTGGTCGCGCTCGAGCTGGCGAGCACCCTCGTCACGGTCGTGCTCGTCCTGCTGGCCGAGGGCTTTCACCGCTCGTCGTACTTCGTTCTCCCCGTCGTGCTCGGCGGCCTCAGCTTCGTCGGGTCCCTCGTCTTCATCCGCTTTCTCGGAGACCGATGGCTGTAGCCGTCCACGTCCTCGTCTGGCTCGGAGTCGCCGTCGAGCTCGCGTGCTGCGCCGGCCTCGTGGTGATGCGGAACGCGATCGACCGGCTCCACTACGCGGGCGCGGCCACGACCGTCGGCCCGGCGCTGATCGCGGCCGCTGTCTGCGTCCAGGAGGGCGTCTTCACGACGAACGGCCTCGATGCGATCGTGACCGCGCTCCTGCTGTCGCTGCTCGGGGGCGCCCTGGGCTTCGCGACCGCCCGCGCGATCCGGCTGGGTGACCGCGGCTCTCTGGAGTCGACGCCGGCCGAGCGGGAGCGTGGCGCGTGATCCCGCTACAGGCGGTCGTGATCGCGCTCGTGGCGCTTGCGGCGCTCGCGGTGGTGCTCACGCGGGACCTCGTGCGGCTCGCGATGGCCAGCAGCCTCTTCGCGCTTCTCCTGGTCGTCTTCTTCCTCGTGCTCCAGGCGCCCGACGTGGCTCTTTCCGAGCTCGTCGTCGGCGCCGTCGCGTTCCCGCTGGTGATCGTGGTCGCGATCGTGATGGAGCGCGGCGAATGACCCGCCGGATGCGGCTCGGGCTCTTCGGTGTCTCGGCAACCGGGCTTGCCGCGTTGCTCCTCTGGTCGGTTGCGGGACTTCCCGACTTCGGGAACTACCGCGGCCCGTACGGCAAGGTGCTCAACCAGGTCGCGCCTTCGGAGCGGCACGTCACCAACGTCGTCTCGGCGGTCGTCTTCGACTACCGGGGCATCGACACGCTCGGCGAGGAGTTCATCCTCTTCGCGTCGGCGCTGGGCGTGGCGCTGCTCCTACGGGACGTGCGCGACGAGGCGGGGCGTCCGGAAGACCGCGCGGAAGGCGACGCGCTCCGGCTCGTGGGCATCGGCCTTGCCGCCGGGCTGCTCGTGCTCGGCTTCTACGTCGTGGCGCACGGCTACATCACGCCGGGCGGCGGCTTCCAGGGCGGCGTCGTGCTCGCTGCCGCGTTCGGGCTCGTCTACCTCGCCGGCTCGTACCGGTCGTACCGCAACGTGACGCCCACGGCCGGCGTCGACCTCGTCAAGGGGACCGGTGCGGGCGCCTTCGCCTTGATCGGAGTCGTGGCACTGCTCCTCGGAACGGCGTACCTGCACAACTTCGGTCCGCTCGGGACGAGCGGGACGCTGGCCTCCGGCGGGACGATCGCGATGCTGAACCTGGCCTCTGCGCTCGAGGTGAGCGCCGCGTTCGTGCTGCTCTTCACCGAGTTCCTCGAGGAGCTCCAGGTGACGCGGGTGCAGGTACAGCGATGAGCTACCTGCCTTACGCGCTCGCGGTCTGGCTCTTCCTGATCGGGCTCTACGGAGTCGTCTCCAGCCGGAACCTGATCCACCTCGTCGTCTGCCTGTCGGTGATGCAGTCGTCGACGTACGTCCTGCTGCTTTCGGTCGGCTACGTCGACGGCGGCACGGCGCCGATCTTCGCCGACGTGCCGAAAGGGACTCGCGCCGTCGACCCGGTCGTCCAGGCGCTTACCTTGACCGACGTCGTCGTGAGCGTCGCGATCGTGGCGCTGCTGCTCGCCCTCTCGATCCAGGTGCAGAAGCGGCAAAAGACGATCGACCCTGACCGGCTGTCCGAGATGCGGGGCTGATGGACGTCCTCGTACCGCTCCCGGTCGCGATCCCACTGATTGCCGCGGCCGCGCTGGCCGCCAGCGGGCACTTCATCGGCAAGCGGGTCGACGACATCGTCGCGATCGCCGCGTCCGCCACCTGCGCCGTGGTGTCGACGATCCTCGTCTTCCACTCGCTCCACCACGATCTCGTCTACTGGTTCGGCGGGTGGACGCCGCGACACGGCGTCGCGCTGGGCGTGGCCTTCGACGTGGAGCCGCTCAGCGCTGCGCTCGCGGCGTTCGCAGCCGTGATCGCGACCGCCAGCTTCGTCTTCGGGTGGCGCTACTTCGACGAGGTCGGGACGCTCTTCCACGTCCTGAGCCTCGTCTTCCTCGCGGCGATGAGCGGCTTCGTCCTGAGCGGCGACCTGTTCGACATCTTCGTCTTCTTTGAGCTGATGAGCGCGTGCGCCTACGCTCTCGTCGGCTACCAGATCCGCTCGGCCGCGCCGCTGCAGGGGGCGATCAACTTCGCGGTCACGAACACGGTCGGCTCCTTCCTCGTGCTCTTCGGGATCGGGCTCGTCTACGGGCGGACGGGAGCGCTCAACCTCGCGCAGATCGGCCGTACGCTCGCGGGCCACCCGCCCGACGGGCTCGTGCTGGTCGCGTTCGCGCTCCTGCTCGCCGGCTTCCTCGTCAAGGCCGGCGCGGCGCCCTTCCACTTCTGGCTCGCGGACGCCTACGCGGTGGCGCCGGTGACCGTCTGCGCGATGCTCTCGGCGGTGATGAGCGACCTCGGCCTGCACGCCGTGGCGCGCATCTACTGGCCCGCGTTCTCGGAGGTGTTCGCGGCCCACACGCCGTCGCTGCGCGCCCTCCTCGTCGGCGTCGGCGTGCTGACGGCGTTCACGGGCGGGGTGATGTGCTTCTTCGAGCGCGACCTCAAGCGGCTCCTTGCGTTCGTGACCATCAGCCACGTCGGGGTCTTTCTCTGCGGGATCGGCCTGCTGACGGCGCGCGGGCTCGCCGGGACGACGCTTTATGTGATCAGCGACGGCTTCCTCAAGGCCGCGCTCTTCCTGGCCGTCGGCATCCTGGTCTACCGGCTCGGCGACGCCGACGAGCTCCGTCTCCGGGGGCGCGGCAAGGGGGCGCCAATCGCCGGGGTCGTCTTCTTCGCCGCCGCGCTCTTGATCTCCGGCCTCCCGCCGTTCGGGTCGTTCCTGGGCTGGTCTCTCCTCGTCCGCTCGGCGGAAGGGGTCGGCTACTGGTGGCTACCGCCGCTGCTGGCCCTGTGCGCGGCGCTCACGGGCGGGACGCTTCTGCGCGTGGCGGCGCGAGTCTTCCTCAACTGGGGCGAGGCGGAGGACCCGCTGCTGACGCGCGAGCCGCCGCCGGCCGCGGAGGAGCCGGACGTTTCCGAATCCAGCGTCAGCCCTGCGCTCATGTTCGTACCCACACTGCTCGTCCTCATCGCCGGGATCGGGATCGGCTTCACGCCGGGCCTCGCGGGACGGGCTACGCAGTGGACGCAACGGCTCGAGGACCGCCCCTCCCATGCGGCCGAAGTGCTCGCCGGCAAGCTCCCGCCGATAACGGCGCCGCCGGCCTTCCACTCCGGCGCGGCGCCGTACGTCTACGGGGTGCTCTCGACTCTGGGCGCGCTCCTGTGGGCTCTCTTCGGGCTCTACCGGCGGCGCCTGCCTGCCCTGCTGCGGAGACGAGCCGGGCGCCTGCTCGAGCCTCCCGTCGCCGTCTTGAAGGGCCTGCACAGCGGCCTGGTCGGCGACTACGTCGCGTGGGTCACCTTCGGCGCCGCGGCGCTCGGCGGGCTCGTCGCCTTGATCGGGCGCTAGGCGACGTCTTTGAGCGCTTCGATCTCGCGGTGGACCGCGAGCTGCTCGAGAGCGTTCGCCTCGATCTGACGCACCCGCTCGCGCGTGATCCCGAGCTGGCGGCCGATCGACTCGAGCGAAGCCGGGTCGCGGTCGCCGTTCAGGCCGTAGCGGAGCTTCAGCACCTCACGATCCCGTTCCGGCAGGTCGGCCAGCGCGCGGTGCAGCAGGCTCTGCTCGAGGCTGACGGAGATCTCCTCCTCGGGCGCGGGCTGCTCGCTCGCGAACAGGTCGCCGAGGGCACCCTCGCCCTCCTCGCCGATCGGCCGGTCGAGGCTCGTCACCGCGCGTGCCGCGGAGCGCACCTCGCGAACCTGCTTCAGCGGCAGCTTGGCGTGCTTGGCGACCTCCTCCTCGGTCGGCGGGCGTCCGAGCCTCGGAGTGAGCTCGCGCTCCGCGCGGCCGATCCGCTGCTCGCGCTCGGCGATGTGGACCGGGATCCGGATCGTGCGCGACTTGTTCGCGACCCCGCGCTGCACGGCTTGGCGGATCCACCAGGTGGCGTAGGTCGAAAACTTGAACCCCTTGCGCCAGTCGAACTTCTCGACCGCCCGGATGAGCCCGATGATCCCTTCCTGGATCAGATCGAGCAGCGAGAGACCGTGACCCTGGTAGCGCTTTGCGATCGATACGACCAGGCGAAGGTTCGAGTTGATCATCCGCTCCTTCGCCTCCATGTCACCGCGCTCGATCCGCTTCGCGAGCTCGACCTCCTCCTGCGCGGTCAGAAGCGGCCAGCGGCCGGCCTCGTTGAGGAAGAGCTGCAGAGCGTCGGTCGTCGCGACCGCGAGGTCGCCGTTCACGTACGTGGGCTGCTCGGTCTCACGGCCGCAGTCGTCGCTCACCTCGACGCCGCGCTCGTCGAGCTGCTCGTACAGGCCGCGGACGTCCTCGTCGTCGAGTTCGTGCTCGGCGGCGAACTCGTTGAAGCGAGAGAGGTTGACGCAGCCCTGGCGCTCCCCCTCGGCGATCAGCGTCTCGATTGACTCCTGGAGGTTTTCGGTCATGGGTTCCTGTTTTCCCGGAACGCGCTCCTCTAACGCGATCTCCCAGAGCCTAGAGCAAGCCGCAGTAGCGCGCGGTGTTCGGCCACGGGTAGAACCCGCGGGTGCGGTGGGCGCGCTCGGCGACCCACATCTGCTCCAGCGCCGACCATCGGTTCGCCAGGCCGCGGTGCAGGAGGAGGGCCGGCGCGTACGTGCGCATGAAGCCACGGTCCATCTGCAGGCCACCCCAGTACGGGTCGCCGGAGTCGCTCCAGCTCCCCTCGAAGCGGTGGATGCAGAGCCATTGCGCCTTGTGCGGCGGATTCTTCGCCGCCCTGAGCACGCGGCGGGCCTGCCGATTCCAGTAGCGGAGAGCGCGAGGGCTCGCCAGCGGAGCGGCTAACTTCGAGTGGCGCCGCCCGATGATCGACTGCCAGTGCCAGGCGGTGGCCCGCAGCCGGAGCGTCCGCCGCGGGTCGACGTGCCTCGGCTTGAGCGCCGCGCGCGGAATCGCCCGCTTCGGCACGTGATGCGCCCGCAAGGTTGCCGCCGACCGGCTCGAGACCGTGCCGCCCACGACCAGCGCGAGTGCGAGCACGAGTACCGCCAGCAGAACGCCTTTTCTGTTCATGCAAAAGACCCCCCTCGAGAAGTCGCGTGCGAAATCGGCTCTCCCGGGAACGCGTCGGCGGACGGCGCGAACAGTGCTCCCAGGGCCTGGTTTGGCCTTTCGTTACCGAGCCTTCTAGACGGTGAAACCTGCTGTGGGTTAGCGGAGCTCGTGCGCGTCGGCACGAAGTCCCGCGCGAAACCGCTTGCTAGCGTCGATCGCGGTGCGCCGTCTTCTCCTACTTCTGAGCGCCGTTGTCGCGGTGGACACGATGTTCTACACGGCGCTTGCGCCGCTCCTCCCCCACTTCGCCTCCGCCTACGGGCTGGGCAAGGGCGGCGCCGGCGCGCTCACGGCCGCCTACGCAGCCGGAGTACTCGCCGCGTCCGTTCCCGGCGGCCTCGTCGCCTCCCGGTTCGGCGCGAAGCGGGCGGTTCTGATCGGCGTCGCGGCGACCGCCTTCGCCACGCTTGCGTTCGGCCTGGCCGGAAGCGTCTGGTTGCTCGCCATTGCAAGGCTCGCGCAGGGGGTCGGCAGCGCGTTCTCCTGGGCAGGCGCGCTCGCCTGGCTCGTCGGGTCGGCACCGCCCGGACGGCGGGGCGCGCTGATCGGCACCGCGATGGGCTCGGCGGTCTTCGGAGCGCTGCTCGGGCCTGCTCTCGGCGCGGCCGCGACCGTGGTCGGGATCAGGCCCGCCTTCGTCGCCGTCAGCGGCGTGGGTCTCGTCCTCTGCGTCTTCCTCGCGGCGATACCCGGCCCGAAGACGCAGCCCCAGCGGCTCTCGGCGCTGCGGCGGGTCGACGCTCCCCTGGCGGCCGCCCTGTGGCTCGTCGTCCTCCCTGCCCTGTTGTTCGGCGTCCTCACGGTGCTCGTCCCGCTGAAGCTGCACGCGAACGGATGGAGCGGCGCTGCGATCGGGGCGCTCTTCTTCGTGACCGCCGCGCTCGAGACGGCGTGGAACCCGCTGCTGGGGCATCTGAGCGACGTCCGCGGGCGGCTCTTCCCGCTCCGATTCGCACTCCTGGGGTCGATCGCGGTCTCCGTCGCCCTTGCCTGGGCCGACACCAGCGCCCTCATCGCCGTGCTGGTCGTGGTCGCGGGGATCGCCTACGGAACCTTCTACACCCCGGGGATGGCGCTGGTGTCCGACGGCGCCGAGCGGGCAGGAATCGCCCAGGGGCTCGCGTTCGGCGTCATGAACCTCGCCTGGGCGGCGGGTGCGGCCACGGGGCCGGCAGTGGGCGGTGCCCTGGGCCAGTCGTTCGGCGATGTCCTCCCGTACCTGCTGCTCGCCGCGCTCTGCCTGGCGACCCTCGTCTACTCCCAGCCGAGGTTGCGCCCGAGGAGCGCGTAGAGCCGCTCGTTCGGCTCCGCAAACTCCCCGGCAAGCAGGCTGCGCGTCTCCGGGCGCATCGGCTCGTACTGCCGCTCGAATACGCGCGGGTAGGCGTCGAGATGGTGCGGCGGCGCGCCGACGAACTGGAGCACGCGCGCGTAGGTTCCGTCGGCGTCGCCGCCGAGATCCTCGCTCGCGAGCACCAGCATCTGTTCCCGGGGAAAGACCTCCAGCCAGCGCTCGAGCTGCTCTGCGTAGCGGCCGCGCGCGCGGTACGTGTAGTTCCACCAGGCGTGGCTGAAGTAGGCAGGGTCGGCGCGCATGCGCTCCTCCTCGCCGCGGAGGCGGTCGTCCTCGGCCGCGAGCGCTTCCTCGAACGTGAGCTTCTCCCGGCCGAGCGCGACCTCGTGCTGGTAGTGGGAGAACGCGCGGTCGACCGGATTGCGGACGAGCGCGATCAGCCTGGCCTCGGGGAGCAGCTCGCGGACGCGTTCCGGGGCGAGCGGGTGGAAGAGGTAGCTCGGGCTCGCCTCGCCCACGAGGCCGCGAGCGCGCAGGCGGTTGGGGAAGTTGCCGCGGTACCAGGCCTCGCCGCGCGCGTAGTGGCGGTCGAAGAAGCTGACCTCCTTCCAGGACGGGCCCGTGATCTCCGGGTGACGGCGCAGGTACGCGTAGAGCGCGGTCGTCCCCGCCTTCTGCGCCCCGAGGACGAGGAAGTCGGGCAGCGGCCGCAAAGGCGCCGTGGCGCGGCCGTACGTCCAGATCGCGTTCCGGACGACCACGCGCACCGGGTCCGGAAGCGTCGGAACCAGCGTCCGCGAGGCTACGAATAGCCGAGCTCCTGCATCAGCTCGCCAGCTTCGGCCTCGATCTCCTCGACCTGCTGGTGCGTGAGGTTCCGCTGCCAGCGTCCTATCGACTCGGCATGCATGCCGACGAGCGCCTGGGCGAGCAGAACAGGGTCGGCGCCGATGTGCGCCGCGAGCGGCTCGGAAGCGGTCTCCAGGTCCGCCGCCAGCTCCTCGTAACGCACGTCGACCGTGCTCGACGGAGCTCCCTGCGCGGCGGCGACGTAGCGCCGCCAGGCCCACGCGGCCCGACGCGCCTCGCTCGCGGCGTCGAACTCGTCGCGGCGCTCCGCCTCGACCCAGAAGCGGGCGTAGTGCCCGTAGGGATTGCCGACGTCGTCCTGCCCCGGCCGTCCTTCCCGCAGCCAGCCCTTCTGCAGGAGCGAAGCGGCCACGTCGCGCGGGTCGCGGATCATGTGGACGACCGCCGCCTGCGGGTACGCGCGCAGCGCCGCCGCGAGGACGAAGGACGTCTCGGGCGACTGCTCGACGGCACGCAGCCCGCGCACGAGCCCGAAGCGCCGCACGCGCTCGAGCCTGCGCCGCAGCTCCCTGGCAGCAGTTTCTTCGTCGGCGCCCGCGAGCTCCGGAATCGCCGCCTTCCAGGGACCGAGCTCGCCGAGGTCGGTGAAGCCCGGCACCCGTCCGATCGAGCCGGCGACGAAGGTCGTTCCCGACCTGGGCGAGCCGAGCACGAACACCGGCCGCTCCGAGGCTGCACCGTCGTCACGGAAGGCCCGCTGGCCGGATCGCACGAGGATGCGCGCGACCGCCGCGCCGTAGAGACGCAGGTTCCTTGCGGCTCCAGGAGGCGCGCTCAAGGCGCCGAAGCCTAGCGCCCGGCCAGCGCGCGAACCGCGTCCTCGAGCTCGTCGCAAACGACGTCTGCGACGAAGACCGTCCACGGATGCGGCTTGCGCCCGCCGGTCCAGACCACGACCGGCCGCCCGATCGCGTGAGCGTGCCAGGCCTCCATCGCCGTCCCCTCGTCAGGCTCGCCGAAGTCGGCGAGAACCGCGTCACACGACTCGATGTCCTCGAGGTCCCCTTCCACGATCTCGGCCTCGTTCCCCTCCGTGCGGCCGCGGAAGTCGCGCCGCATCGGATCGACGGGCTCCCAGCCGAGCTCCTCGACGAGCGCCTTCGCGCGGCGGCGGTACTCGTCTGCGAACGGCGGACCGGCGAGGTAGAGGCGCGGCACGCGCGTACAGTACGCAGCATGGAACGCTCGACCGAGTTCGTAGCGCTCGGGCACGCGGGATCCGAGAGCTACGCGGGCCTGGAGACCTTCGAGAACCCCGGCGTCGCGAGCGTGGAGATGCGCAGCGACGAGCTGACGGCCGTCTGCCCGATCACCGGCCAGCCGGACCTCTACACCGCGACGATCTCGTACCGCCCGAAAGGCGCTCTGCCTCGAGTCGAAGTCGCTCAAGCTCTACCTGAGCAGCTTCCGCAACGAGGGCGCCTTCTGCGAGGCGCTAGCCGTGCGGATCCGCGACGACGCCGCGGCCGCGCTCGAGCTTCCCGCCACCGAGGTGACGGTGAAGCTCGAGCAGAAGGCGCGCGGCGGGATCACGATCACCGCCGAGGCGTAGGTCTACGGCAGCGCCACGAACTGGCCCAGGAACGTGCGGGCCGACGCCGTGTCGAGCCGGTAGTCGACGTTCGTCGAGCGGCAGGTCGTGTCGCCGCTGATCGTCGTGCCGGCGACGATGTTCGTCTCCGTCGACCCGGCGCCGAGGAAGTTCGGGCCGCCCGAGTCGCCGTAGCACGTGCCCCCGTCTCCGTGCGCGGGGTTCTGCGAGATCCGGAGCCACGACGGAGTGACCGAGTTCAGCGTGCCGGTCGCCACGAAGCGTGTGTCCTGGTAGTGGAACGTGTGTCCACCGTGGTCGCTCGTGACGGACTGGGCGCCGTAGCCGACCGAGGTGAACTGCTGGTCACCGGTCAGGCCCGAGAGCGAGCCCGCCTGCGGCAGCCGCGCCGGCGCGATGCTGACGCGCCTGTCCAGAACGATGACCGCGATGTCGTGCGGATCGGACTGGCTCTGGTTGTACTGCGGGTCGCCGTGCCACGTTCCCCAGTAGGTGGTGCTGGAGCCGCGGACGAAGTTGGTCGCGAAGGTGACCTCGCGGCGCGCGACCCCGTCGTCGCAGTGCTCGGCAGTCAGAAACACACGCGGCGCGATCAGCGTCCCGGTGCATTCGGCCCAACTTCCGTCCGAGTACGCCTGGAGCGCGAGCAGCGCGCCGACCTCGGGATGCGCGTTCCCGTCGGGAACGCCGTACGTGATCGCCCCACCGGCCGCAGCGAAGGTCAGCGCGCCGGCGAGTACGAGCAGCGGAAGCAGCTTTCGCATCTTGGTTCTCCCCTTTTCCTCGTGACCCTTTCCTCGCCCACAGCGTAGTGCAAGATGGCTCAGATGGAGGTCAAGCGGCCGAAGGGCGCAGGCGAGTTCCTCGAGCGCGCGGGGGAGTTCCTGCTCGCCCGCGAGGCCGTGCACAACCTGCCGCTCGGGTTGTGCTCGCGGCTGCGCACACACCCGCTTCTCTACGGCGAGGAGCCGTACTTCGCGGTCGCGGTCGAGGGTGACGAGGTCGTCGCCGCGACGATGCGAACGCCGCCGCACAACCTGATCCTCACCGCCGTCGACGACCCTGCCGCTCTCGAGCCGCTGGCCGACGACGCCGCGGCTGCGTTCGGGACGTTGCCGGGCGCCGGGGGGCCGCGGGAGCCCGTGGCGCGATTCGCAGAGATCTGGGAGACGCGCACCGGCGCCAAGGCCGAGATCTCGATGAGGCTGCGCATCTACGAGGCCGAGGAGACGCGCCCACCGGAAGGCGTCGCGGGCCGGATGCGGCCCTACGAGGACCGCGACAGCGCGCTCGTGATCGCGTGGATGGACGCTTTCGTGGACGAGGCGATGAGCGAACCGCCGCCGGAGACGTCGCAGGAATGGCTGGAGCGCCGCCTCGACGACCCGGACAGCGGAATCCTGATCTGGGACGTCGACGGCGAGCCAGTCTCGATGGGCGGCCACGGCGGCAGCACCCCGAACGGGGCCCGGATCGGGCCGATCTACACGCCGCCCGAGCTGCGCCGCCGCGGCTACGCGAGCGCGCTCACGGCCGAGCTCACGCAGATGCTGCTCGATCGCGGCAGGCGTTTCTGCTTCCTGTTCACCGACCTCGCGAACCCCACGTCGAACTCGATCTACCAGCAGATCGGCTACCGGCCCGTCGCCGACGTCGATCAGTGGAGCTTCAGCTAGCCGCAGCGGCTCTCGCCGAGCCGACCGGCCAGGACCGGCTCCGCGGACTCGAGACCCGAGAAGCACTCACCGCAGAGCCCGACTGCCCCCTTCGCCAACCGGAGGAGGCGGGCGCGCTCGTTGATCGGCAGCTTGGTGCCGCCCATGTCCAGCAGGAACTTGTTGGTTACCCGCTCCTGCGCAGGCGTGCCCTGGTCGGAGAACTTCGTGAGCGGCTCCTGGATCTTGCGAAGCCGACGGATGTCGGCCTCCGAGAGTGCGATCGCGCGCCGCTGCGCAGCGGTCAGCTTGCACGGGCGGAGCCCGGCCGCAGGCGCAGCGGGTTTCGGCTTCGCTTGCTCCTTGTCAGCTCCGCAGGCCGCGACGGAGAGCGCGAGGGTCCCGAGTATGAGGGCGCGGACGAGCACGGTTACCTCTTTCAGGTTAGGGAAACAGGTGCACATGACCGAGATCTCAGAACAGCTCGCCAAGTACCTGACCGACGCGCACTCGATCGAGGTGCAAGCGCTCGCGCAGCTGCGCGGAGCGCCCGATGCGGCGGGTCATCCGAAGCTCTCCGAGCTCTACCGCGAGCACCTCACCGAGACCGAACGACATGAGCAGCGCGTCCGTTCCCTGCTCGAGGATCGCGGCGCCAAGCCGTCGCTGACCAAGGACACCGTGATGAAGGTCGGCGGCAAGGGCTTCCTGCTCTTCGCGCGCCTGAACCCGGACACGCCCGGGAAGCTCCACGCGCACTCCCTCTCCTACGAGGCGCTCGAGCTGTCGTCGTACGAGCTGCTGAGGCGCGCGGCCGAGCGCGCCGGTGAGCCCGGGGTCGCGAACGGAGCCGAGGAGAACGCGCGCGACGAGCGGGCGATGATGGAGCGGCTCGAGGCGACCTACGACGACGCGGTCGAGGCGTCGCTGGACGCGGTGGGCCGCGAAGACCTCGACGAGCAGCTCCGCAAGTACCTCGCGGACGCGCACGCGATCGAGGAGCAGGCGATCGCTCTCCTGGAGCGCGGGCCGAAGCTCGCGGGCAGCGAGACGCTCGCGAACATCTACGCCGACCACCTCGGCGAGACGCGCGACCACGCAGAGGCGATCGAAGCGCGGCTCGACGAGCTCGGGGGCGATCCGTCGACGCTCAAGGACGCCGCCCTTCGGCTGGGAGCGCTCAACTGGGGCGCGTTCTTCCAGGCGCACCCCGATACCCCCGGCAAGCTGGCCGCGTTCGCGCGTGCGTTCGAGCACCTGGAGATCGGCGGCTACGAGCAGCTCAAGCGCGTTGCCGAGCGAGCCGGCGACGACGAGACGGTGCGCGTCGTCGAGCAGATCCTTGTCCAGGAGCGCGAGGCATCGGAGCGAATCGCCGCTGCCTTCGACGAGGCGCTTACGGCCTCGCTCGAGCACCAGGGTGTCGCCCCGGGCCGGCCGTAACCGGCCCGGAGCGCCGAGCACTACCTAGTGCAGCGTGATGCGGATGACGCGTCCCTCGCCGGCAGGGAAGCCGAATCCCTGCTCCGAGACGTAGAACGCACCGTCGCGGCCGACCGTCATGCCCGTCGGGAAGACGAGCCCGGAGACGATCGTGTCGAGGTGATGGCCGCGCACGCGGACGAGCGCGCCCGTCCCAGGGGTCGGGCCTCCCGGAGTCGTGCTCATCTCGAGCGCGTAGAGCTGGCCGCCGCGGAACGCGAGCCCGAGCACCTGCTCGAGGCCGGTGACCCGCTGGTGGAGCTGCCCGTTGGGGCCGAGGCTCCAGACGCTCTCGTTCGGCGTGTCCCCGTCCTCCGGGCCGAACACGCCCAGGTTGCCGATGTAGAACGGCGGCGCGTGCCCGTGGTGGTTCCAGCCGCGGCCATGGTGGCCGTGCCCGTGCTTGCCGTGCCCGCGCTGCGTGATCGCCGTCGGCACGGCGTGTCCGAGCTGCGCGGAGATGTCGACCACGCGGCTGATGTCGCCATGCGGCGTCACCCGGTCGAGCTCGCCCTGGTTGGAGTCCATCGGGTACAGCGACCCGCCCGAGGCGGCCATGCTGTACCACGTCCCGTCCGGCTCGAGATCGTCGTCGTCCGGGTTCGCGACAGGGTGCGTGGCGCGCCACGCGCTCAGGTCGGCGATCACCGACCAGCTGCCGTCATGGGCGACGCGGAAGACGCCGTTCGGAACCGTCGGCACCCCGTGCGAGCAGCCCGCGCCGGCGAGCAGTCCGTAGAGCTTGTGGCCGACGAAGGCCACGCTCGAGACGCCGCTGACGAGGCTGCCGAGCGCCGGGCTCGTCTGGCTCGACGGTAGTGCGTCGACGACCGTCGAGACGTGTCCGTGCCGGTCGATCTTCGAGATCCGGCCGCCCAGGACCGGGTCGTTCGTGCTCCCGAAGTACGGCGCGGCGGCGCCGTGGGCCTGCCCGTACGGACAGGTGTCGTCGAAGGAGTTGTGCGTGCCGCCGAGACCTCCCTCGGCAACGTAGAGCTTTCCGTCCGGCCCGAACGTGAGGCCTCGCGGGTTGTTGAGGCCGGTCGCGAAGACCGACATCGTGACCGTTCCGTGGCTCCTGCCGTGGCCGTGGCCCTTGCCGTGCTTCGCGCCCACAGATGCCTGGGCGCTCCCGATCGCAAGGACGAGGGCGGCGGCGGCGCAAAAGACGAAAAGGCTTCGTCTCATCAGCTTCTCCCCCTTTTCCGGTTCCCGGGACCTTACCGCGGCTCTGCAGCGGAGGGCGCGGTCCAGCCGCGCCCTCCGCCATAAGTCGTTAACAGAAGGTCGCGACGATCGTGCCCGTGCCCGGATGGCCTGGATTCGGCCCGTAGCCCGGGTCGGTGTGGACGACCACGATGCTGCCCCAGGTGCCGGAGACGGTGCTGCCGGACTGGGTGACCGAGCTCGCGACGAGCACGCCCATGTAGGACGGAACCGAGTCAGGCGGCTGCCCGCTGTTGCCGGTCCGGGTCGTGAAGCTCGTCCCGCACACCTCGGCCGGGCTCTGCTGCGGCAGCGTGGTCACGCTGGCCGCGAAGCCCTTGAAGGCCGGCGGCGCGAGGCCGCCCGAGAGGCTGTTCAGGCTCGACCACGAGTGGCTCCACCAGGTCAGCGTGTCGCCCGCGCCCGCTCCCGCGACCGTCTGGTCGCCAAAGGCGAAGGCGCCACGGCTCGGGAAGGCGAAGACGACGACATCGGCGCTGTCGGACGAGCCGAGGTAGTAGGCGTCGCCCGCGAAGGTCGCGGTGATCGTCTTCGGCCCGAGCGACCCGGAGACGTTGATCGAGCAGCCGACGTGGCCGGCGGCGTCGGTCGTCCCGCTGCAGGTCTGGCCGTCGAGCGCGAAGGTCACGGTCTGGCCGGGCGGCGAGGGCGGTGGCGAGCCTCCGTCGCCGTCGTCGTCGTTGGCGCCGTCCTCGACGAGCGTCGCGGTCACGTTCATCGTCCCGCCCGTGAGGATCACCGTCGGCCCGGTGTACGTGAGCGTCGTCTCCTCGCGCGTGATCGTGAACGACTGGCTGTCGGAGCTCGGCCCGTAGACGGAGTCGCCCGCGAAGGCGGCCGTGACCGTGTACGCGCCGGGGATCTGCGTGAGGACGACGGTGCAGGACGCCGACCCGGTGAGGTCGGTCGTCGCGGAGCACGACTCGGAGCCGAGCGTGAACGTGAGAGTCTCGTTCGCGACCGGGCTCGAGGTCTCCGTATCCACGAGGGTTCCCGACAAAGTCGTGGAGTCGTGGTAGTCGCCGCTGGTCGCGCCGGTGTAAGTCGTAGTCGTCGCGCGCTGGGCAACGGTAACCGTCTGGCTCGTAGTGGCCGTGAGGCCCGCGTCGTCCTCGACCGTGAGCGTAACCGAGTAGTTGCCGGCTGCCGCGTAGGTGTGGCTCGGCGTCGGGCCGCTCCCGGTCCCGCCGTCCCCGAAGTTCCACTGGTAGTCGATGATGTAGCCGCCGGAGTTGTTCGAGTGCGAGCTCGTCCCGTCGAAGGCGACGGGATCCAGCGCCGCCGGCGACGAGGGCGACCACGTGAACGACGCGGTCGGCGCAACGGCGCCGAAGTTGAGCGCGCAGCCAGTGATCGCGTTGCTCCACTCCTGCTGGATCTCGTACGGGTTGTGGTTGATCAGCTGGTTGTAGTCACCCGTCCCGTTGTTGGCGATCCGCGTGCCGAAGTCGAAGTTGCACTTGTCGCCGTTCTCGCCCGCGCCGTTCGTGTCGAACCAGCCGGCGCCGGTCGGGTCGGTGATCGTCTCGTTGTGCTCGTGGCTGATCACGTTGAGCTCGTGGTCGGTCACGTCGCCGTTCGGCCTCTTCGTGGCGTCACCGCTGTTGCAGTGGCCGGAGGCGAAGCCGATGTACGGCTCGTTCGCCCAGAGCGTCAGGCCGTGCCCGCCGATGTTGAACGAGCTGTGGTAGGCGCAGTAGCGCGGCGAGAGGTTGAGGACGTTCCCGCAATCGGAGAAGTCGTCGACGCACGTCTCGACGTTGTCGGGAAGCACGAGGAAGTAGATGTGGTCGAGCCCGCGCGGAAGGCTGTTGGCCTGGATGAAGTTGTCGAGCTCCGTCGACTCCTGCGTCTGGGTGAGGCAATTCGGGACGGTGAGCGTCCCGTCCGTCGTCGGGCAGCCGGACGCAGTGGCCGGGAACGCGTTCGTGTCGGTCAGCGCGCCTGCGAACGTCTGCTGGTACTGGATGAACGTGTTCGTCGAGTCGTCGTACTGCGTGTCGGTCGCGTAGACGTTCGTCGCGCGGCCGCTGTCGGCGGCGGCGTCGGTCAGGAAGCGCTCGATCAGCGAGTGGTAGTTCGCCGTGACCGTGAAGCCCGGCGGCTGCCAGTAGACGACGTGCGTCGTGTGCGGCCCGATGACGAGCGCCCCGCCGTGATAGGTCAGGTTGCAGGTCGGGTCGGGGCAGGCCGCCCTCGGCCCGTGTGGGCGGTTCGGCCCTCTCTGCCCGTGGTGGAGGAACCGGCGCACGGACGCGCCGGCTGCGGGCAGCACCCGGAGGCGCTTGCCCTTCGCGGGCCTGTCCGGCATCACGACCGTGTGGCCGAGGCCGGGATGAGGTGCGCGGTGCTTGCGCGCGGCGGCGGCCGGACCGGCGCCGAAGGCAGGAAGGATCAGAATCAGCGCGAGAACGGCAAACGGCGCGGTCCCGCGCAGGCGGCGTACGGCTGGCATTGCATTCTCCTCTCGCCCACGCGGGCGGCACGTGTCCCGCAAGAGGGCAGTGGTAAACGGCGGCTCCTTTCACCGTAGGAGCGCCGTTCCGGGCTCGTCATCCCCCCTTTGGGTGGCAGGATGCAAATGTGGTGCGTCCTGCCACGTTCGGCTCGGTAGTCGCCTTGGCCGCGGTCTCGATCCTGATCGGAGGCGGCTTCCTCGGCTCCTGCACCCGCGGGTCGTCGTCGAGCGGCGGCGGAGCATGCGAACGGGCCCGCGTGGGCGGGAAGCTGACCTGCCTGCGAACGGGCCTGGCGTGCGACCCGCGCCATGAGCGCGTCTACCGCTCCTACGGGCTGACATGCAAGCGCGGGGCCGATGGATACCGCCTGCGCGAGCGGACGTTCATCGGGAAGCCCAACCCGTAGTCCACTCAGTCGGGCAGGAAGCCCTCCTGGTACGGGCCGACCGTGCGCTGCTTGAAGCGCGCATACGCCTTCGCGGGCTCGGTGGTGTCCTCCTCGGCACTTGCGCCGAGCCGCGCTGCCTTCTCGTCAACCGTGTAGCCGCCCCAGTTCTCGCCGCGCGTGTTGATGCGCGCGCCGAGGGCGAGGACGAGGCAGGTCCCCTCGCCCGCGCCGACGATCACGTGCTTCGCCTCCGGCGGGCAGTGGACGAAGTCCCACTGCCGCAGCGGCCGCTCCTCGCCCTCGATGACGAGCGTGGCCTCACCCGAGAGGACGAGGAAGTCCTCCTGGTCGGACTCCCAGTGATACATCGCCATCGGCTCCCCCGGCCGCATCGCGACGAGGTGGACGCCCACCTGCTCGAAGTCGGTCTCTCCCTCGAACAGGCAGTAGGCGCAGCGGTCCGGCCCGGATCGCCAGGGCGCGTCGCGCGCGTTGAGGACGAACCAGCCGTCGCTCTTCGCGACGAGACCGTTCTTCGGTCTGCTCCAGCTCCGCCTCGGGAACCACGGGCAGAGCCTGCCATATGAGGATCCGCTAGGTCTTGACGTCCCAGCGGGCCGGGTCGAACCCGAACGTCTCGACGAGGTTCTTCTCCGTGCTCGCCTCGGCGACCGCGCGTTCCTTGCTGTACGTCCACACCGTCTCGCAGCCGTCGGCTCGCTTCGCTGGATCTCGATCGCCGGCGGCTCCGAGCGGTCGATGTACTCGCATGCGTAGTCGGCGGCATCGAGGAAGTTCGGGCCGGTGTAGAGAACGCTCCGCTGGCGCCGTTCCCCGGGGAAGCCGACCAGGATGACCTCGTAGGTCGGCTGGCCGGCCGGGACCGGGACGGTGACCGTCTCGACCTTGTCCTCGAAGCCCTCCGCCTCGACGACGATCCCGTGCTGCTCGGCGAGGGCGAGCGCGAGCGTCGCGCCCGAGATGTGGCCGCGCCGGACGAGGATCGCGCCGAGGCGCCGGTCCTGGTGCGCCCGCTTCTCGGCGAGCGCCTCTGCCAGCTCGTTCTCGCTGACGAACCCGGAGTCGAGGAGCACCTTGCCGAGCGGGCGCCAGCCGCCGTAGCGCCCGAGGTTCGCGGCCGTGCGTGGCTACCGGGCCCGGCTCGTCGTCATCGAGCTCGTCGAGCCGGTTGCGCAGCTCGATCCCGTGCTGCTTCGCGAGAGCCTTCGCGAGCGTCGTGCCGCTCATCGCGCCCTGGTCGACGATGATCTTGCCGAGCTTCTGGCCGGTGCGACGCTGCTCGCTGAGCGCGCGCTCCAGCTCCTCGCGGCTGAGCAGATCTTCGTCGACGAGAAGCGTTCCGAGCTGGCGCCACGGGAAATCTGCTTGATCCATGGATCACATTTTCGGCTCCGAGCCCTCGCGGCTTGAGCATTCCCTTCAGGGAATCGCGATGACCAGCTTGCCCCGCGTGTGGCCCTCTCCGATCACGCGGAACGCCTCGGGCAGCTCCTCGAGATCGAAGCGCCGCTCGACGACGGGCTTGACCTTGCCGGCCTCGATCAGCTCTCGCAGTTCATCCAGGTCCGCCCGGTTGGGCTTCGCCACGAAGAACCGAGCCTCCTGACTGCCGCGAACCGCAGCGAGCTTCGTCCGCCCCATGTGCCCCAGCGGCCCGATCAGCCGGTTCCCCTTCTGGCCTCCGAGGATGATCACGCGCCCTTCCGGGGCGAGCACCCGCTTCAGCTCGGACCAGCGCCGCGAGCCGGCGACGTCGAGGATCGCGTCGTAGCGGTGGCCGCTTCGGGTGAAGTCGTCCTGCGTGTAGTCGACGACCTCGTCGGCGCCGAGCGAGCGAGCCTGCTCGACGTTCCTGGTGCTGCAGACGGCAGTCACGTGCCCGCCCAGAGCCTTGGCGATCTGGACGGCGAAAGTGCCGACCCCTCCCGAGGCGCCGTTGACGAGCACGTGCTGCCCCGGCTGGACCTCGGCCTTGTCGCGGGTGCCCTGGAGCGCCGTCAGGCCCGCCATCGGCACCGCCGCCGCTTCCTCGAAGCTCAGGTTCGCCGGCTTGAGCGCGACCCCGGCTCGGGCCTGGACGTACTCGGCCAGCGCACCGTCGCGGAGACCGTAGACGTCGTCCCCGGGCTGAAGGCCGGTGACGTCTGCGCCCACGGTCTCGATCGTGCCGGCGAAGTCCGCGCCGATGAGCGGCGACTTCGGCCCGCGCAGGCCTGTCATCGGTCGCCCGACCCAGGGCGTGCCGGTGAGGTCGTACCAGTCGTAGCGGTTGAGGGACGCCGCCCGGACCCGCACCAGGACCTCGTCGTCCTCGGGCTCCGGCCGGTCGACCTCGCGGAGCTCGAGCGCCTCCGGGGGCCCGAACCCCTTTCGCGTCATCGCCTTCATGTCTCTCCCCTTTCGTACGTTGTAAGTTTACGGCGTAAGATATAACGTACAACGTAAGATCTGTCAATGGCCACGACCCGCCTCCCACTCACCCGCGACCGCATCCTTCGGGCTGCGCTCGAGCTCGTCGACGACCAGGGCCTCGAAGCGCTGACAATGCGACGCCTGGGACAGCAGCTCGGCTTCGAGGCGATGTCGCTCTACAACTACGTCGCGAACAAGGAAGACGTGATCGACGGCATGCTCGAGCTCGTCCTCGCCGAGACCGAGCTACCGCGCACGGCCGACGACTGGGCCGGCGCCGTTCGCGAAAGCGCGGTCTCGGTGCATTCCGCCCTCCAACGCCATCGCTGGGCAGCCGGCCAGCTGCTCGCCTACGGCCAGGTCCGGCGGGCGCGGCTGCAGTACATGGAGTCCCTGCTCAGGCAGCTGCGCGAGGGCGGTCTCCCGGCGGAGGCGGCCTACGTCGCCTACCACGTCCTCGACGCCCACATCTTCGGCTTTTCGCTCTGGGAGGCCAGCCACACCTTCAGCGAGGAGGACGTTGCCGAGCTGAGCGCGATCTTCGAGCAGGTGATCACGCCCGAGCAGTTTCCGTACCTCCGCGAGCACGGCCAGCAGCACTTCGACGAGGGCCCGCACCAGGACGCGAACGCCTTCGAGCTCGCGCTCGACCTGATCATCGACGGTTTGAAGAAGATGCACGAGCGTGCGTGACCTCTTCCAGCTCGACCCCGACGTCGTCTATCTGAACCACGGCTCGTTCGGCGCCTGCCCGCGCCCGGTGTTCGAGCGCTACCAGCACTGGCAGCGCGAGCTCGAGCGCGAGCCCGTCCAGTTCATCAAGCACCGTCTGCGCGACCTGCTCGCGGAGGCGCGTGCGGCGCTTGGCGCTTTCGTCCGCGCGCCGGCCGACGACCTCACGTTTGTGCCGAACGCGACCACCGGGGTGAACGTCGCGGCCCGGGCGCTCGACCTTCAGCCGGGCGACGAGGTACTCGCGACGAACCTCGAGTACGGCGCGTGCGACCTCACCTGGGCGCACGTCTGCGAGCGGGCGGGTGCGCGCTACGTGCGCGCCGAGGTCGACCGCCTCTTCGAGGCGCGAACCGAACGTACCCGCGCGGTCTTCCTCTCGCACGTCACCTCCGAGACGGCGCTCCTCCTGCCGGTCGAGCAGATCGTCGCGCGCGCCCGGGCTGAAGGCCTCGCCACGATCGTGGACGGCGCGCACGCCGTCGCGCAGGTCGACCTCGACCTGGCCGCGCTCGGCGCTGACTTCTACGCCGGTACCTGTCACAAATGGCTGTGCGCGCCGAAGGGCTCGGGGTTCCTCTACGTCAGGCCCGAGTGGCAGGAGCGTGTGCAGGGGCCGATCGTCAGCTGGGGCTACGCCGAGCCGGCTACGTTCATCTCGCGCACCGAGCTCCAGGGGACGCGCGACGCGGCCGCGTACCTCGCCGTGCCGGCCGCAATCGCGTTCGTCCGCGAGCACGTGCTCTCGGACCGCGAGCGCTGCGTCGCTCTCGCGCGGCAGGCCCGCCGCGAGCTCTGCGACCTGCTCGGAACCGAGCCGCTCGCGCCGGAGGAGCAGATCCTGCAGATGGCGAGCGTACGCCTCCCCCGTGCCGATCCCGGCCTGTCGCAGCGCCTCTTCGAAGATCATCGAATCGAGATCCCGACGATGCGCGGCGACGAGCTCCTGCGGATCTCGGCCGCCGTCTACACCGGGCGCGACGACGTCGACCGGCTGCTGGAGGTACTCGCATCCAGCGAGTCGTGATCCTGGGGTCGGGCGGCGCGGGCAAGACCCGGCTGGCGCTGGATCTCGCGGAGCGCACAGGCCTGCCGGTGGTGCACCTCGACCCGCTCTTCTGGCGCCCGAACTGGCAACCGGCGCCGATCGAGGAAGCCCGCGCCGCGCTCGCGGCGGCCGTCCAGGCGCCGCGCTGGATCATGGACGGCAACTTCCTCGGGCTCGGTCTCGACGATCCGCGCTTCGGCCGGGCCGACACGGTCGTCTTCGTCGACGTTCCGCGCCTGCGCTGCCTGTGGCGCATCTTCAGCCGGCGCGTGCGAGACCGGGGCCGCCGTCGCGTCGACCTGCCGGAAGGATGCGTCGAGGGCCTCGAGCTCGAGTTCGTCCGCTGGGTCTGGCGCTACCCGAAGGACAACCGCCCACGCGTCCTCGAGCTCCTCGCCGAGCTCGAGTCGCGCGGTATCGACGTGCAGATTCGCTAGCGGCCGACCGTCAGCCTGACGCGGGCGCCGTTCGCGAGCCGGCGGCCCGCCCTCGGGCTCTGCGCGATGACCTTGCCCCTCAGACGCGCGGCGGCGTGCCTGCGCGTGATCGTGCCGACCCTGCAGTGCGCCCTGGTGATCTTCGTCCGCGCCTTGGCGAGCTTCACTCCGACCACCCGCGGGACGGCGCAGGGCGGCCTGAACGGCGGCGGTGGCGGGGGTGGTGGTGGTAGTGGCGGAGGCGGGGGTGGCGGAGGCGGCGGGGGTGGCGGAGGTGGGGGTGGCGGAGGTGGCGGTGGAGGCGGCGGCGGAGGCCCGAGGTTGATCCGCCCGATCGAGTTGCTGAACCCGCCCGCGAACCACATGTTGCCGTCGGGCCCGGCGGTGATCCCGAACGGGTACGAGCCTGCGCCGAGCGTCTCCCCGACGACCCCGTCTGGCGAGACCGACTGAACCTCCCCCATGTCGTTTCGGGTGATCCAGAAGTCCCCCGAGGGCGCGGCCGCGATCCCGGCTATTCCGGGCTGGAAGTCGGCGCCGCCGACCGGATACTCGGTGATGTCGCCGGCAGGGGTGATCTTCCCGATGTTCTCCCCAGCGAGCTCGGTGAACCAGAGGTTCCCGTCCGGGCCGGGCTTGATGTCCCACGGCAGCGCGCCCGGCGTGGGAACGGGGAAGTGATCCTGGTGAGCCGGGTTGTTCGGGTCGAGCCGGACGATGTCGTTCCCGCTCTCCTCCGTGAACCAGACGTTGCCGTCGGCACCGGTGGTGATCCAGGTCGGCAGGTCCCCGCTGACGGGGTACTCGAAGATCGTCCCGTTCGGAAGGATGACGCCGACGTTGTTGATGTTCTCCTCGGTGAACCAGAGCGTTCCGTCGGGCATCGCCGTGATCCCCCACGGCTGCGACTGCGAGCTCAGCGTGTAGAACTCCTGGATCGTCCCGGTGGTGGGATCGAGGCGTCCGATCTTGTCCGCGAGACGCTCCGTGAACCACAGCGCTCCGTCCGCGCCGAGCGCGATCCCGTATGGGCGGCTGTCCTCGTCGTGCGCGTGGAGCGGGTAGTCGGTGATCGTCCCGTCAGGCGTGATCTTGCCGATCGCGTCGTGCGTCGACTCGGTGAACCAGAGGTTCCCGTCGGGCCCGGTGACGATCGAGTAAGGACGGCTGTCCGCGTGCGGGAGGGGGAACTGCGTCACGGACGCCCGGGGCGTCGCGAGCGCATTGGGCGCGAGCACAAGCAACACAAAGCCGAAGGTCGCGAGTGATGAAGCCAGCCAGCCCCTGCCCATCGAATCCCCCTTCTCGGTTGTGCGGAGCCTAACTAACGCAGAACGCCGCGCAAAACCTCTGCAAACGGCCCATCGAACGCGTGCCGCTCCGCCGGGCTCAGAAAGTCGCGCTGGCGCGACCAGGCGAGCGCGTGCGCGACGCCTCCGACCCGGAGAGCCAGCTCGAGGACTTCGTCCAGGCCGGGGCCCCAGGGCTCGAGGTAGGCGTCCTTGAGCTTCGGGCTCTCGCCGGCGAAGCGGAATGTGACCACCAGCGAGAAGAATGGATGCGCGATCGACGAGTCGCCCCAGTCGAGCAGGCGGAGGCGTCCGTCACGCCGGTAGACGTTGTTTCGGTGCAGGTCGTCGTGCTGGATGGTCGCGGGCAGGCCGGCCGCGGCGAGCTCGGCGCAGAGGCGTTCGACCTCCTCGAGCGGGCGGAGCTCGACGGGCAACTGGCGCTCGAGCAGCTCGGCGTAGCGCACGGGCAGCGTTCCAAGAGTCAGATCGGGAACGCCGTTCGCGATTTGCTCCTCCGCATGTCGCGCCTCGCCGCGCTGAAGCTCCGCGTAGCGCGGCAGGAGCTCGAGCCACGGCTCGCTCGCAGCGCCGATCCGCTCGCCCGCATCCGCGAGCAGCAGCCACCCGCGCGCCTCGTCGTGGGCGAGCACCTCTCCGACGAGGTCGGGCCACCGCCCGAAGAGCTCGGCGCTGAGCCGAGGCTCGAACGCCTGCACCTCGTTGCACGCCTTGAACCAGGCCGCACCGCCAGCGACGGGCACGCGGGAGACGGTCGACCATGGCCGCTCGTGCACGAGCTCGACCGGCCCGGCCGGGTGCACGTGCTCGGCGACCCAGCGCTCGGCCTCAGGCGTCAACGACCGGCACGTCCGCCGTCAGCACCTCGTACCCGTCGGCAGTGACGAGCACGTCGTCCTCGATCCGGATGCCGCCAAAGCCGAGCATCTGCTCGGCGCGCTCCCAGTCGACCGAATCGCGGTGGCGCTCGCGCAACTCGAAGTCGTTCACGAGCGCCCGGACGAAGTAGACGCCGGGCTCGACGGTCATCACGTACCCCGGCTCGAGCGGCAGATCGACGCGCAGCCGCGGGAAGGCGTCCGCCCGCTGGTCGCGGCCCGGGAGCACCTCGCCGGCGTCCCGCGCTCCGAGCCCGACCATGTGCCCGACCCCGTGCGGGAAGAAGACGTGGACGGCCCCGCTCTCGACGAGACCGTCGGGCTCTCCGCGAAGCAGCCCGAACGAGACGAGTCCCTCGGCCAGGACGAGCCCCGCGGCGCGGTGGACGTCGCGCCACTCGGTGCCGGGCACGCAGAGCTCGATCGCCGCGCGATTGGCCCGGAGCACGAGCGCATACAACTCGGCCTGCTCGGGGCTGAAGCTGTTGCCGGAGACCGGAAAGGTGCGCGTGATGTCGCTGTCGTAGCCGCGCACCTCGGCGCCCGCGTCGACGAGCACGAGCTCGCCCTCGGCGAACGGCCGGTCGCTCGGCGCGAAGTGGAGCACCGCCGCGTTCCGTCCGCCGCCGACGATCGTGTCGAAGGCCAGGCCGTCGGCGCCGTGGCGGAAGAACTCCGCCTCCAGCTCGATCTGCGTCTCGCGCTCGGTGCGTCCCGGCGCGATCTGCTGCGGCAGAGAGGCGAACCCGGCGCTCGTCGCGCGCTCGGCCGCGCGCATGCGGCTCAGCTCGAGCTCGTCCTTCGGCCGGCGGATCCGGTTCAGCGCGGCCCGGACGGTTGCCTCCAGCTCCGCGTCGGAGGGAACGGGCGCCGCGCCGAGGCAGGCGATTCTGCGGCCCTTACGCGCGTCGAGCCAGGCAGCGATCTCCGTCACCGGTACGCCCTCGCCGTCGCCCTCGGCAGCGCCTTCCCACAGCCGCTCGTCGCGCGTCACCGGCTCGACGAAGTCGACCCAGCCCTCGGCCGGATCGAACGCGAGCACGCCGCCCGGCCGCTCGCGGTCGGTCAGATAGAAGTACTCCGAGTGCGCGCGGAACCTGTACGTGAGGTCCGCCCGCCCAGGCAGGTGCACCGGCGAGCCGGCGCCGACCAGCACGACCTCCTCGCGAAGGTCCCACGCCTCGGCGGCCGCCCGGCGGCGGCGCTCGAGCTGCTGCTGAACGGTGTCCTCTAGCACGGCGGGAGCGTACCCCGCTGTCCGTGTCACGATCAGCAGCGATGACCGAGACGCCGGCCGAGGTTCAGAGGATCGCAGCGATCGAGAACCCGGTCATCCGGAACCTCGAGATCACGTACTGCTACTCGCGACTGGCCGCCGCCTTCGCTAAGCGCGCCGGCAAGGGCGCGAACTGGTGCACGTACGCGACCTGGGCCTCGCGCCAGGCCGGCGAGTCGATCCGCGGCGAAGACCTGCGAGAGAACCTCGAGCGGAGGCTCTGGCACGGCCGCTGGCTGCTGCATCCCGCCGCGACGCTCGGCCGCCGGCTGCTGAGGCGCGGTCTCTTCCAGCCGGAGACACGGCTCGGACGCCTGACCGCCGAGCTGCACACGCCCTTCGACGCCTTCGAGCGCGCAAGCGACTCGGTCGCGCGCGGCAATCTCAAGGTCTTCGCCGAGATCGGGCTCGTCTTCGCGCGCTACCTCGACGGCGAGGCCCTGCAACTCGAGCACGGTCTGCTGAGCCAGGCATTCGCCCACTACGACCGGATGCAGGCCGAAAGCGACCCGCGGCGGCGAGCCGAGCTGGCGCTGCTCGCGAACCTCGAGATCGGCCTGCACGAGCAGACGCGCCTGCAGCCGCAGATCCTCGAAGCGCTCGACGCCGCCTCCGCGACCCAGGAAGACCTGGGCAGGCGCGTGCTCGAGGCGCTCTTCCCGTCGGCGCCGAGCTGGTGGCGGATCCTCCGCGGTCCGGCCACGGCCGCCGTCGCCGTCCTGGCGCGGGCCATTCAACGCGCCTCGAGCAAGCTCGCGCGCGAGGTGATCACGGACTCGATGATGGTCCTGTCGCTCCCGGGCCGCGTGCTCGCGCTCGGCACGAACCTCGCCGACCCGTATCCGCCCGAGCTCGCGGACCCGGCCGACCCGGAGCTGAGGGAGCTCCTGGCGCGGTTCGAGCCGGTCCCGCCCGAGCTCGACGACTGCGGCGCCCGCGACTGGTCGGACCTCCACCAGCGCATGCACTACATCGTCCACCTCTTCCGGGCCTTCCAGCTGGACGAGGAGCTCGCCGACCCGCCCTTCACCCCCGAGCAGGTGTCGAGCTTCGGCCGCGGCGTCGTGCCTACGGGCGACCTCTAGCAACAGCCCTTACTGGTAGTTTCGAGGGCGCCGCTGGCTTCGTGATCGAGCGCCGCCAGCGCGGGCGCCCGCCGCGCCTGCCGCTGCAGCTCACGAGGCGAGGAGCGGCTGCGCTGCGAGTGAAAGGGAGTCGAATACGCATGAGCCGAGTTGATCCGCCCGACTATCCGGCCTGGCCGACCGCGCGCCGGCTGCTGGGGCTCTGGTGGGAGGAGCGCCGGCTCGGCATCCGCGGGCTGGTCTGCGCGTTCGCCTACACAGGCGTCTCGCTCTCGATCCCGCTGCTGATCCAGCGGGCCATCGACAACTCCGTCGTCCACCAGGAGCACGCGCTGTGGCCGTACCTCACGGCGATCGTGCTGCTTGCCGCGCTACGCATGGCGATCAACTTCACCCGCCGCTACGCGACCGCACGAGTCGGCATCCGGATCGAGGCGCGCATGCGCGAGCTCCTCTACCAGGCCTACCTCGTCTTCCCGCGCGCCTTCTACGACCGCCACGCGACGGGGCAGGTGCTCTCGCGCGCGACGAACGACCTCTACCCCATCCGCTACTTCGTCGGCTGGGGCCTCGTCCAGGGCGTCCAGAGCGTGCTGATGATCATCGGCGCGGGCGTCATCCTCCTCGTCGTGAGCCCGCGGCTCGCCCTGTACACGGCGGTTTCGATGCCGCTCGTCGGGATCGTCGCCTGGCTCTTCGCGCACAAGGTCCACCCCATCTCGCGCGAGGTCCAGGCGAAGAAGGGCGACGTCACCGAGGCGGCCGACGAGTCCGTCGTCGGCATCGAGATGGTGCAGGCGTTCGGCCGCGAGGACGACGTCCGCAGCCGTTTCGCCGGCAAGGCGACCGGCGTCCGCGACACGGTCCTGCGGCAGGCCGGAGTCGAGGCGAAGCACCTGCCCGGCCTCTTCTACCTGCCGTCGCTCTCGCTCGCGGTGGTGCTCTTCTTCGGCGGCCGCGAGGTGATCGCCGGCAATCTCACCTACGGCGAGTTCGCGCTCTTCACGACGCTGCTGCTGCAGCTCGTCTGGCCGCTCGAGTCGATGGGCTGGATCATCAACCTCGCGCAGCGCGCGCTCGCCTCGGCGGGCCGGAGCTTCGCGTGGCTGGAGGGCATCGAGACGCTGCCTGAGCCGAGCGAGCCCAAGACCCTTCCGTCCGGCCGGATCGGCGTCCGGTTCGAGGCGGTTCGCTTCGCCTACGGAGAAGAAGGCGAGACCTTGCGCGGAATCGACCTCGAGGTCGAGCCGGGCGAGGTCGTGGCCGTCTGCGGCGGCACGGGCTCGGGCAAGACGAGCCTTCTCAACCTGCTCCCGCGGTTCTACGACCCGACGGCAGGGCGCGTGCTCATCGGCGGCGTCGACGCGCGCGATCTCTCGCTCGCCGACCTGCGCAAGACCGTCGCGGTCGTGACCCAGCGGCCGGTCCTGTTCTCGGTCCCGCTGCGAGAGAACCTGCTCGGAGGCAGACCCGACGCGGATTGGGACGAGGTTCTCGCCGCGTCGGAGGCGGCAGGTGTCGCCTCGTTCGTCGACGATCTTCCCGACGGATACGACACGCTGATCGGCGAGCGCGGCGTGAACCTCTCCGGCGGCCAGCGCCAGCGGGTGGCGCTCGCCCGCGCCCTTATCGCCGGCGGGCGTGTGCTCGTGCTCGACGATCCGCTCTCGGCGGTCGACACCCACACCGAGCACGTCCTCGTCGGCGGCCTGCGGACGGCCGTCGAGGGGCTCACCGTCCTGATCGCCGCGCAGCGCCTGTCGACGATCGAGATCGCCGATCGCGCCGTCGTCCTCGAGGACGGAGTCGTCGCGGAGGAGGGCCGGCCGGCGGAGCTGCTCGCGCGCGACGGCCTCTTCGCCCAGTTGTTCGGAGACGAGATCCTTGCCGCCTAAGCAGCGCACCGGCCTCACGCGGCTGACGCGATACCTCGAGGGCCGCTACGGCTTCGTCGCGCTGCTGATGCTCGCGGCGGTCGGCGAGGCAGCGGCGCAGACCGGCGGCTGGCTGCTCGTCCGCGATGCGATCAACAACGGCGTCTCCAAGGGCGACGAGACCTTCCTCGCCGAGATCGTCGTCGTCTACCTCGTCGTCCAGGCGCTCGGCTGGATCCTGATGGCGGTTCTGATCCGCGGCCTGGCGTCGATCGGGCAGGGAATCGTGCTCAGCCTGCGGCGCGACCTTTTCGACCACCTGACCTCGCTGTCGCTGCGCTACTTCTCCGAGCAGCGCGCCGGCTGGATCATCGCCCGGCTGACGAGCGACGTGGACGCGCTCTCCGACGTTCTCTCCCAGGGCCTGCCGACCCTCGTGACGAACGCCGTCCTCCTCCCCGCCGCCGTGATCGCGCTCTTCGTGAACGACTGGCGGCTGGGGCTCGTCTCGCTCGTCGTCCTGCCGCCATCGCTCCTGCTGACGCGCTGGTTCCAGGTTCGCTCGGCTGCCGCACAGCTCGAGGTCCGCAACCGGATCTCGGCCGTGACGGCGCAGGTCGCGGAGTCGCTCTCCGGGATGGCGATCGTCCAGGCGTTCAACCGCGAGCGCGCGTTCCAGCGCGAGTTCGACGAGCTCAACGCCGCCAACCGGGCCGCGAACACCTACGCGCAGAAGATCTTCTCGGTCTTCTTCCCGTCGATCGAGTTCCTCGGGATCGTCTCGTCGGCGGGCGTGATCCTGCTTGGCGCGCACTACATCGCGCAGGACACCCTGCAGATCGGGACGCTGCTCGCCGCGATCTACCTGCTGCAGCTCGTCTTCCAGCCGCTCCAGGAACTCTCGGACGTCTACGGGATGCTGCAGTCGGCGGCGGCCGCGATGGTGAAGATCACCTCCGTCCTCGACACCGAGCCGGAGATCGCGGACGCGCCCGGCGCGCGCAGGCTCGACCGGATCGAGGGGACGCTCGAGCTCGAACACGTGCGCTTCGCCTACGGCGCGGAGGACGTGCTGCACGGGATCGATCTCAGCGTCGCGCCCGGTGGGTGCATCGCGATGGTCGGCATCTCCGGCGGCGGCAAGTCGACCCTCGCCAAGCTCGTCGCGCGCTTCTACGACCCGGACCACGGGGCGGTCCTCGTGGACGGCAACGACCTCCGCGAGGTGCAGCTGCGCTCGTACCGCCGCCAGCTCGGGGTCGTCCTGCAGGACCCATTCCTCTTCTCCGGGACGATCGCGGACAACATCCGCTTCGCCCGGCCGGACGCGACCGACGAGCAGGTGCGCGAGACGGCCGCTGCGATCGGCGTCGACCGCGTCGCCGCGCGCCTCAAAGACGGCCTCGACCACGTTGTACGCGAGGGCGGCGCGGGGCTCTCCGCGGGGGAGCGCCAGCTGATCTCGATCGCGCGCGCATTGCTCGCCGACCCACGGATCCTGATCCTCGACGAGGCGACCTCGAACATCGACAGGCCGACGGAGATCCTGATCGAGCGCGCCCTTGACCGCCTCCTGCGCGGCCGCACGTCGCTGATCATCGCCCACCGCCTGGCGACGGTCCGGCGCGCGGACGAGATCCTCGTCGTCGAGCACGGCCGGATCACGCAGCGCGGCAGCGAGCGCGAGCTGCTGGCGAAGGACGGTCCCTTCCGCCGCCTGGCGCGGGACCTCCAGGGCGCCATCGGCGCGGAGCTCGAGCAGAGTCTGTCGAGACAGACAGCGGTCGGACGCTAGGCTCTCCCCCTATGGCCTACCACGTCGTCCGCAGCAGCGAGCTCGAGTGGGTCACGCGCCCCCACGAGCCGGACGAGGCCCCTCGCCACGCAGGACCGGTGACCGACGCCGCCGGCCTCACGCACACGCGGGGGAACCTCTGGCGCTACGAGCCCAGCGCCAAGGGCAGGCGCCACAAGGACCTGAACCAGGAAGAGACCTTCGTCCCGATCTCAGGGACACTGACGATGTACCTCGGCGATCCACCGGAGCGCGTCGACGCCGGGCCGGGCGACGTGATCCACGTCGAGTCCGGCACTCCGCTCCAGGTCGTGAACCACGGCGACGAGGAGCTGCTGCTCTACATCTACGGCGCCCCGCCCGAGACCGGCGGCGCCGAGTTCTTCGACTCCGCCGTCTGAGTCCGCGTGCGGAAAGTCGTCCTCTACGAGTTCCTGTCCCTCGACGGCGTCGCCGAGAAGCCGGATCGCTTCTTCGGCGACTGGGACGACGTGATGGACGCCAACCAGGCCGCCTTGATCGCGACGCAGGACGCGGTCGTTCTCGGCCGCCGCACCTACGACGAATGGGCCCCGTTCTGGCCGAGCAGCGACATCCAGCCGTTCGCGGCGTTCATCAACGAGGTCCCGAAGCACGTCGCGACGTCGGCGCCCCTCGACCGCGACTGGGCCAATGCGACGCCGATCGACGGCGACCTCGTCGACTTCGTTCGGAATCTGAAGGAGCAAGGTGGCGGCGACATCGGCGTCCACGCAAGCATCTCGGTCGCGCAGGCGTTGCTCGCCGCCGGCGTCGTCGACGAGCTCAGGCTCGTGATCGCGCCGAACATCGCCGGCTCGGGACGACGGCTCCTCGACGGATTGCCGCCGATCGAGCTCGAGTCGATCCGAGGCGAGGCCTCACCGACCGGCTCTCTGCTCGTCGACTATCGCGTTCGTTAGCTCGCGCTCTCGGGGAAGCGCTCGAGGCCGTCGTCAGGCAACTGGTCCCAGGGCGCACGCGACTCGACGAAGGTGTGAAACGACGGCCTGATCCCCGGATCGCCGTCGAGCGACCCGAGCCGCACGCCGATCTGGTCGCCCTCGGGCCATTCGTTCCCGAACAGGCTCGAGCCGCAGACCTTGCAGAACGCCTTGACGCGCCCCTCGCCCGGCGGCCGGTAGACGGTGATCAGCTCCTCGCCTTGAATCAGCCGGAAGCCCTCGCGCGGGACGCGCCCTTGCGTGAGGCCGAAGGCGCCCGAATGCTTGCGGCAGCGCGAGCAGTGGCAGTGGCTCGCCCAGACGAACGGCGCGGTGATCTCGAAGCGCACGCCGCCGCAGAGGCACGACCCCTGGAGCGGGTTCTCCGGGCTCGGCGGCCCGGCGACGTCAGACGCGGTGCTCACGGCCTTGACGACTATCACAGCTCACGCCGACGCCGACGTTCCGAGGACGCTAGCGCGCGGCCGTAAGCGTCCGCGAAACCGCCGTCTCGACTTCCCGCATCAGGATGATCGCCTGCGGCGGAGCGATCAGGAGCTGCTTCTTCGTCGTGACGCCGACGACCTGCCAGCCCTCGGAGCCGAGCGCGTTGAGCTCCTCTTCGATGTGCTTGCCGGTGTCGATCACCTTGTACTCGTACCGCTTCATGGTCCACCTCCCAGTGGTCAATCCTGCTTTGCGACGGCCGCGTAGAGGCGAAGCCGGCACGGCACGCCTTTGAGCTCGAACTCGCCGCGATCCCGGAATGCGAACGGCGAGTCCTCGGCCAGGCGCTCGCGCAGCGCCGCGGAAACGAGCACCTCGCCGGGTGCAGCGACGGCGCTGACGCGCGCGCCGATGCTCACGTCGAGCCCGGTGCACTTCTCGTCCGCGACCCAGCACGTACCCGTGTGCGCGCCGACCCGGACTTGCAGCCCGAGCCGCCTGACGGCCTGGCCCACCGAGCAACCGAAGCCGATGGCGGCCGCGGGATCGGCGAAGACTGCGAAGAGACCGTCGCCTGCGGTGTCCATCTCCTCGCCGTCCCAGGCCGCGAGCTCGCGGCGGACGAGCGCCTGGTACTCCTCGAGCAGCCAGGCCCACTGCTCGTCTCCCATTCGAGCCGCGAGACCGGTCGAGCCGACGACGTCCACGAAGAGGACAGTCGTCGACCGTTGCCGCTTCGTTCCGGGCGCCGCCTCCAACGCGGACACGGTCAACACCTCCGCCGCTCATGGTTCCTCGTCTAACGCTGAACGGAATCCGGGACGACGCTGAACGCGCTGCCTCGAACTACGGAGCTCGGCAGTGTGCGGCTAGGTACGCGTGGCGCCGGCTCTAACGCGCCGGCGCGACTCCCTGTCTCAGCTCGTCGAGGGCGTTGTCGCCGAGCGCGGCGACGACCTCAGGCTCGTCGAGCAGCCTCCTTCGCTCCTCGGCAGTCGACCAGTTGCGGACGTACGCGTCGTCGAGGATCTCGGCCAGCGGCCGTCCACGCCGGTGCTCGCGGAGGACGTAGCGGGCGAGGAAGCGCTCGCGCCTCGACGAGCCGAACAGAAAACCGAGCGGGTTCTTTCCCTTGAAGAGTCGCACGATGCCTCCTTCTCGGTCGGCCGGGGCCGCCTGCGTCCGCTGCGCGCCCCGGCTTCGTCACGTCATGCTCGCGGCTGAACCGCCCCGCAGCCATCGGGCCGAGACCCGATTCGCACAGCTCGCGGCACCAGGGATCACGCCGCCTCGGAGGCGCGCGCGTGCGGCGCCGGCCGGACCGCGGTCACTTCGAGAGTGACGGGTCCGCGTGGTGTCGCGACCTCGATCCGTCCGCCGCGGCGCTGTCCTACCAGCGCTCGTCCGACAGGCGCGGCGACCGAGATGCGGCCGTTGGCGGGATCGCCCTCCAGCGGCCCGACGAGCTCGTACTCGAGGACATCGCCGCGAGCGACGTCGCGCATGCGCACGACGCTGCCGATCGCCGCGCGCCCTCTGTTCGGCGCAGGCGCGATCTCCGCGGCCGCGAGCCAGCCTTCGAGCGTCGCGATCCGCCCTTCGAGCTGAGCCCGCTCGTCGAGCAGGTCGATCAGCGTCGGGTTGTCGTCGATGCCACCGTCGCCGCGTGCCTCCTGCAGCAATCCGGAGAGTCGTCGGCGCTCTTCCTCCTGCAGCCTGTCGAGCTCGCGGCTGAGTCGCTCATAGCCCCGAGCAGTGATCGAGAACGCGCTCCTCTTGGTTCGGCGTCACGCTCACGTCTCGCTCCTCTCGTCGGGTACAGCTGGACGCCGCGGATCGTGCGATCTCTCCCCACCGGGCGCCATGGGGCGGCGGCCCCATTTCGCGACCAGGAGCGAAATCGGGCCATGGCCCTATGGCCGACGGAGCAAGCGTCCGCGATGGTGGTGTCACCGACTACGAAGGAGGCGAAGATGAACGGCACGTTGATCTGCGCCGTCACAGATGGCGCGGAAAACGAAGATGCAGTTGCGCAGGCGGTCGCGATCAGCGAGCGGCTCGGGCTGCGGCTCGTCCTCACCCACGTCGTCGACGGCATCAACGGGAACGGGGAAGAGAGCTTCACGATGAAGGCCGATCGCACGGGTGCCGAGCAGCGGCTCGCGCAACTCGCCGACGAGCACGGAATCGAGCAAAGCGCCGAACGCCGCGTGGCCGTCGGCGACTCGGCGGCGCTACTCGGCCAGATCGCGAGCGAGGAGGCCGCGGACGTGATCGTCGTCGGCGCTCGCAAGCGAGGCTGGGGCCGGCGCGGGCTCGAGAGTCGGCTCGCCGAGGAGCTCGAGACGGAGACGCCGGTCCCGGTCGTGATCGCACCGCCACGGGACCGGCGCCCGCAGCCGCGGCACGCGGCAAGCGGCGCGCAGCGGCGCTAACGTCGCGCCATGGCACGGCGACCGTTGCCGCTCTACTGGCGCGTCTTCGCCGTCAACGCGGCCCTGCTGACGGCGATCGCGATCGTGCTGGTCGTCGCTCCGGTGACGATCAGCTTCCCGATCGCCGTCTTCGAAGGAATCGGCGTGGTAGTCGGGCTCATCGTCACGATCGCGATCAACGCGCTGCTCCTGCGCCATGCGTTCGCGCCGCTCGCGCGCCTGGAGCAGCGGATGGAGACGGTTGACCTCCTTCGGCCCGGGCAGCGCTTGCAGATCGGGCGCGACGACGAGATCGGCAGCGTCCTCGGCACGTTCAACCGCATGCTCGACCGGCTCGAGGCGGAACGCCAGGAGAGCGGCCGCCGCGTGCTCGCCGCCCAGGAGGCCGAGCGGGTCGGCATCGCTCGCGATCTCCACGACGAGGTCGGGCAGGTGCTCACCGGCGTCCTGCTGCAGCTGAACTCGATCGCCGAAGCGAGCCCCCGAGCACGAGGAGGCGCTGGGCGAGGCGCGGCAGGCGGTCAGGCGCGCGCTCGACGAAGTGCGGCGGATCTCGAGCGACCTGCGCCCGGAGATGCTCGAGCAACTCGGCCTCGTCAGCGCTCTCACGGAGCTCACGAGCTCGTTCTCCCGCGTCACCGGGATCGCCGTCGAGCGGCAATTCGCGACGGTGCTGCCGAAGCTGACGCCGGAGGTGGAGCTCGCGATCTATCGCATCGCGCAGGAGAGCCTGACCAACGTCGCCCGCCACGCCCAGGCGCGGCGCGTCGTCATCTCGCTCGAGCCCGGCCGCGGAAGCGTCGTCCTGCGCGTCGCCGACGACGGCCGGGGCTTCGGCGGTACGCCCGACCGAGCACGGCGGCCTGCGGAGCATGCGCGAGCGCGCGGTGCTCGTCGACGGCGCCCTCGCGATCAAGCCGGCGCCGGAGGGCGGGGTCGAGGTCCGGCTGGAAGTGCCAACGCCGGAACGGGTCGCCGCCGGAGCATCGGCCTGATGCCGATCCCGCTCGTCACACGGATCCTGATCGCCGACGACCACGCGATCGTGCGATCCGGCCTGAAGGGCGTTCTCGACTCGAAGCCCGACATGGAGGTCGTCGCCGAGGCGGAGGACGGCGCCGAAGCCGTCGAGATGGCACTGAAGGGAGACGTGCACCTCGCGATCCTCGACGTCTCGATGCCGCGGATGACCGGCATCCAGGCCGCCGCGGAGCTGCAGAAGCGCAAGCCGGAGCTGAAGATCCTGATGCTGTCGATGCACGACAGCGAGCAGTTCCTGTTCGAGTCGCTCAAGGCGGGCGCCTCCGGCTACGTGCTCAAGTCCGCCGCCGACACCGACATCGTCGACGCCGTTCGCGCAGCCATGCGCGGCGACTCGTACCTCTACCCCTCGGCGGTGGCGACCCTCGTGCGCGACTACGTCGACCGCGGCGGGCGCGGCGAGGAGCAGTTCGACGTGCTGACCCCGCGCGAGCTCGAGGTGCTGAAGCTGATCGCCGAGGCCAACACGTCGAAGGAGATCGCGGAGAAGCTGTTCATCAGCATCAAGACCGTCGACCGCCACCGGCAGAACATCCTCGACAAGCTCGGGATGCGCGACCGCGTGGAGCTCACGCGCTACGCGATCCGGCGCGGCCTGATCCAGCCCTAGCCACCGTTAGTGCCCGCCGAGGCTGAAGCGCACGATCCCGCCCGCGAAGTCGCGGTCCTCGCCTCCGTTGTGGAGGGTGTTGTAGTGGACCGTTCGTCGCCCGTTCGCGAGGACGTTGACCTTCGCTTCGCCGCCCGGAGGGACGACGACGACCGGGCACGGCGCGCGCCGAGACACATCGGCCGAGATGCTGCCGAGCAGCGACGAGCGCGGACCGGTTGAGCCGACGACGATCATCGCCGCCTCTCGTCGCTTCGCGACGGCCGCGAGCCGGTCGGCGGGGTGGCCTACCTCGACGGCCCAGTTGGCCCCGGAGTCGACGTCGGTCGCGTCCGCGCTCAGCCGCTCCAGCCGCTCGGTGATCGCGTTCACTTCCGCTTCAGGCGCGTACTCCTCCAGGACGCGGACGAAGACGAGCTCGAGACCGAGCTCCCCCGCGAGTGCGCGGGCCACGCGGGCCGCGCCCTTCGCCGACTGCGAGTCGTCGACGCCACAGATGATCGAACCG
Organism: uncultured Actinomycetes bacterium; assembly: GCA_963788215.1. Lineage (GTDB taxonomy): Bacteria > Actinomycetota > Thermoleophilia > Gaiellales > Gaiellaceae > AC-32. The sequence continues at coordinate 1,068,755 of CAWBFX010000010.1, read as the reverse complement.
GACACTTCGGACCTCCTTGATCGCTTGTCCTGAGACTCGCGCGCGATCAAGGCAGCCGCCATCGGGGCGCGAGCCCAACAGACGGTCGTAGCGCCCCCAGTGCGGGTTAGTCGTCCGCGCCCTCGTCCGTGACTCGGCCGACGCGCGGCCGGATCACCGAGGCGGGAGTCGCAGGCGCGTTCGGCACGTTCGCCTGGGGCTTGAGCTTCCCGACCGGGTCGTTTCCCGCCGAAGCGAAGTCGAGCAGGGCGAGGTTCGCCGCAATCGCGATCGCGGCTACGGCCACGATCAGCAGGACGATCGTTGCGCGGCCGATCATGCTGCCAACGCTAGCTCAGCACGGAGGGCGGCGACCTCGCGCGGGCGGTTCGCGGCGAGCGCGGCCACGAGCTCTCCGTCGTCCGACCGGTAGCGCGCCACGAACTCGGAGTCGCGTCCGTCGATCTCTACGGCGACCGCGGCGCGTGTGTCCCCGACGAGCTGGATCCGCAGACCGAACTGGTCCGACCAGAAGAACGGGGCCGCCGCCGGAAGCGGGTCGAGGCCCAGGATCCGGCGAGCGGCCGCTACACCGCCGGCCGCGGCGCTCGTCCAGTGGCCGGGCCCGCCCGCTGCATCGCCGGCCAGCCGGGGATCGGATTCGGCGGCCGCAAGGCTGCGCTCCGGCTCGACGCCGACAGCGACGAGGACGACGTCGCACGAAATGACGGGACCGTCTGCGAGCTCGATCCCGCAGACGCGTCCCGACGCGTCCGCGCGGAACCCGGCCGCAAGCGCTCCGGTACGGAGGTCTACGCCCTGAGAGCGGTACCGCTCTGCCAGGAGCGAACCGACGGTGGGGCCTAGCACGCTTGCGAACGGCGTCTCGCCCGCCTCGAGCATCGTCACCTCGAGGCCAAGGTCGCGCGCGGTCGAGGCGACTTCCGCCCCGACGAAGCCGCCGCCGACGACGGCGAGCCGCCGAGCAGACCCGAGCTCCGCTTGCAGCGCGAGAGCATCGCCGAGCGTTCGGAGGACGTGCACCCCGCGGGGGGTCGCGAACGGCAGCCGCCGCGGCTTCGCCCCGGTCGCGATGACGACCGCGTCCCAGGGCAAGCGCCTCCCGCGGTCGGTCACGGCAAAGTGCCCGGTGGTGTCGAGCCGGATCACGCGCTCTCCGAGGACGAGCCCGATCTCGTTGTCGTGCCAGAAATCGGGCGGCCGCAGCGAGAGGCTGTCCGGCGCCCGGCTCCCCGCGAGCAGCTCCTTCGACAAGGCCGGCCTCTCATACGGTGGCACTGTCTCTTCGCCGACGAGCGCGAGGTCGCCTTCGAAACCCTCTGCACGGAGGGTTTCCGCGCAGCGGGCACCGGCGAGGCCGGCGCCCACCACGAGGACGGAGCGCAGCGTCATGCCGCCTCCCGCTCGATCACCTGGATCGCCGCCATCGGGCAGGCGGCCGCCGCGTCCAGGACCGCAGGGTCGTCGGACTGGCCGACGCGGAGAGCTGCGGTCCCGCCGGAGTCGACCTCGAACACGTCCGGGGCGAGCTCCGCGCAAGCGCCGAAGCCGCTACAGAGCGAGCGATCGATCACGATCTCGTACACGGTTTCCTCCTTGGGTTGTGGGACGAATGGGACGAGTCAGCGCTCGCCAGGCCGTCGCGAAGACGACGGCGCCGGCGGCGACGAAGTACAAGGCGAACGCCCAGGGGCGGGCCGAGTCTGTTCCGGCCCCGAGCCCGTGCAGGGTGGCCGCGGCGAAGACGACGTAGGTCGCCCAGTGGAGCTTCCGCCAGGCCCTTGCGCCGATCCTCGCCCGGAGGCTGAACGAGACGACGATCAGCGCCGCGAGCTCCATGGCGACGACGCCGAAGGCGGTCCAGACGGGCCGGTAGGGCGCGAGCCCGGGAACCAGCAGGGCGGAGGGGCCGATCTTGACGGTCGAGTCGAGCACCAGCGTCGTCCCGTGCACTGCGACGGCTCCGAGGGCGAGCAGCGAGAGAAAGCGGTGGACGTCGGTCACCGAGGCCGCCTTCAGCGCCCGCCCGAAGGGCCTCGACTTGAGCACCAGACCTGCGAGCACCGCGACCGTCATCAGCGCGTACGCGGTCAAGCCGCTGGCACGCGCGAGGATCCAGAACGTCGGATCGTTCACGACGTCCTCGTGACGGTCACGGGCGGCAGGCTCACGACGCGGACCGAGGGTGCGGAGACGGCGGGAGCGGCAGCGGCGGCGACCGCGGCGAGCTGTGCTTGCCGTGCTGCGGCGGCGTTGGCGCGGTTGATCGCGGCGATCCGCTGCTGGCGCCGGCGCAACTGCCTGCGATAGACCGCCCAGCGCCGGCGAACGATGCGCGCGACGACGAGGCTCTCGTGCCGCACTCGCACCTGGCGGGCGGCGAGCGCCGCGACCCGTGGGTCGGCCTGCGACTTGGCGCGCGTCGACCAGGGATGGCCCGCCACCGTCGCCCAGGTCAGGAAGAAGACCAGCAGCGCGAGAGCAAGGGCGTAGAGGCGACCGGCGTGGCTAGTCATCTCCGCCCCCTTCTCCGCCGTCAGCGGATTCGTGGTCGTCGCTGCGAGCGTGGTGGCTGACGACGACGATCGGCGGTGGGCGCTGGTAGACGACGCGCGGCGGCGCTGCCGCGACAGGCGCCGAGGCGACAGGGGCGGGAGCCGGGTGACGAACCGCCGGGAGGGCCGGCAGCTTCGGGGGCCGGCGCCGCAGCGACCGCCGCAGCGCGATCTCGATACGGTCGAGCCGGTGCGCGCGCCAGGTGAGCGCGGAGCTGGTCGCTCCGGCCTTGGCCGACGCCGAAGCAGACGCAGCCCGGCCGAGCCCGGCAGTCCGAGTCGCAGCCACCATCCCGAGGACGGCGGCAGCCGCGAGCAGTAAAGCGATTCCTGCGGCGTGAGCCTTGTTCATCTGGAACCTCCCGGTAGACGCTCCGACCGTAGGCCGCCCCGATCGAGGCCCGGGCCAACGCCGGGTAAAGGTTCGCCCCCGAACGGCAAAGATTCCGCCTGGAGAGCCGGACGCGCCGCGGCGCGTGGGTCAAGATGGGCGCATGAGAGTGCTGATCGTCGAGGACGAACGCCCCATCGCCGAGCCGCTCGCGGAGGGCCTGCGGCGCGAAGGGTTCGAGGTCGACTGGGCGGCAACCGGCGCCGCCGCGCTCGAGGCGGACGAGCCGGATGTCGTCCTCCTGGACCTCCGCCTGCCCGACATGGACGGATTGGACGTCTGTCGGAGCATCCGTGCGCGGTCGCAGGTGCCGATCATCATCGTCTCCGCCCGCGGCGATGAGCCCGATCGCGTCGTCGGCCTGGAGCTCGGCGCGGACGATTACGTCGTCAAGCCCTTCGGCCTGCGTGAGCTGATCGCACGCATCCGCGCCGTCACGCGGCGAGGCAAGAAGCCCCCCGCGGATGGAACGGTGCAGATCGGTGAGCTCGAGGTCGATCCGCGCGCTCGACGAGTGCGGCTCGGCGGCCGCGAGCTCGACCTGACGCCGAAGGAGTTCGAGGTCCTCGCCATGCTCGCTCGAGATCCCGGTGCGGTGGTGTCGCGCCGCAGCCTGCTCGACGAGGTCTGGGAGACGAGCTGGTACGGATCGACGAAGACGATCGACGTGCACGTCGCGGCCCTGCGCCGAAAGCTCGGCGACGCCGGCTGGATCGAGACGGTCCGGGGCGTCGGCTTCCGCCTGCGCACGTGAGGAGCCGCATCCTCGTCGGCTACCTCGGCCTCGTCGTCGTAGTGCTGGCCGCGCTCGAGATTCCGCTCGCCGTCCAGTTCGGCCGCAACGAGCAGCGGACGCTGGAGACGAAGGTCGAACACGACGCGACCACAATCGCGTCGATCGCGCCCGACACGCTCCGGAGACCGACGCGCAGAAGGCTGCAGGCGATTGCCGGCGTCGCCTACCGGTACCGGCGCGACACCGGCGGCCGGGTTGTGATCGTCAATCGCAAGGGCGTCGCCCTGATCGACACGAACGCTCAGGGGTCCGGGGTGACGAGCTTCGCTTCCCGGCCAGAGATCGTCTCGGCTCTGCAGGGCAACGTCGCCTCGGGGACCCGGGAGTCGCGCACCCTCAACACCCGGCTCCTCTACGTCGCGGTTCCGGTCGCCGCCAACGGGCGGATCGAAGGCGCCGCCCGGATCACCTATCCGACCTCGGCGGTCGACTCGCGCATTCGGCGCTACCGGCTGGCGCTCGCCGCGATCGCGGCCATCGTGGTCGCCGTCGCCGTCGTCGTCGGCCTCGCGGTCGCGACGTTCATCGCGAGGCCGCTGCGGCGGCTCGAGGCCGCCGCAGCAGCAGTCGGCGCAGGCGATCTGACGGCGCGAGCGCCCGAGCACGAGGGCCCGCCGGAGGTGCGCTCGCTGGCCGCGGTTTTCAACGAGACGGTCGCGAAGCTCGACCAGCTGCTGCGCTCGCAGGAGGAATTCGTCGCCGACGCGTCGCACCAGCTGAGAACGCCGTTGACCGCCCTGAGCCTGCGGCTCGAAAACCTCGCGCGCGACGTAGCGCCGCCGGGGCGGGCGGAGCTCGACGGTGCGGTCGCGGAGGTCGCGCGGCTCGGATCGATGGTCGAAGCGCTGCTCGCGCTCGCTCGCGCCGACACGGGCCGCGAGCCCGCCGGGCCGGTGGACATCGACCTGGTGGTGCGCGAGCGCGTCAGCGCCTGGTCCGCTCTCGCCGACGAGCGCGGGGTCGATCTGGCAACGGTCGGCGTAGCGGGCGCGCCCGCCCGCACCGCGGAGGAGCGCGTGCGGCAGGTGCTCGACAACCTGCTCGAGAACGCGCTCGCGGTCTCGCCGCGGGGGTCGACGATCACGGTCGAGACGCGGCCGTCGCCGCAGTGGATCGAGCTGCGAATCAGAGACGAGGGGCCTGGGCTCGCGCGCGAAAAGCGCGAGCGTGCATTCGACCGCTTCTGGCGAAACCGCAGCGGCGAGGGCAGCGGGCTCGGGCTCGCGATCGTTCGGCGCCTCGTCGAGCAGGACGGCGGAACCGTCGAGCTGCTTGACGCGCCGGGCCACGGGCTCGAGGCGGTCGTCCGGCTCCGCCGGGCCTGACGCAGCCCGGAATCTTTGCGTCTCGCGGCGGAACCTTTGCAGTTGCTTGGCCCGCCCCTGGGTCGCGCCCGCGTACACATATGGGCATGGCAGAGCAACAGAACCCCAAGCAGTCACAGCGATCGCGCCGGGCGGCCTTCGTTCTCGCCGCAGTCCTGGCCGCGACGTCGCTGACCGGCGGCGCTGCCGTCACCGGTCTCACGCGCCACGCACCCCCGAGCGGCGCGACGCAGGTCGTGCAACAGGCCCCTGTGGCCCAGCAGCAGCCGGCCCCGGCCGACTGGGAGGAGAGCGACTGATGCGGCGCGTCTGGGCATCCGTGCTCTCCGTCTGGGCGCTCCTCGCACTCGTGGCCGTCCTCGCCTGGACGCGACCGCCCACGCCTGTCTCGCAACAGGGTGCTCGGGTCGTCGTCGTCCACACCGCGAACGGCACGCGACGGATTCTGGTCGCGCCGGCCGCCCACGCGACGACGCACACCTCGGGCTCGGCTCAGCGGCAACAGCAGGTCGTCGCTCCCGGCCAGACCGCGATCGTCGGCTCTCCGCCTGCGGGAGGGAACTGATGACCCTCGTCCGCCACGCGTTCACGGCAATGGGCACGAGCTGCGAGCTCGCCGTTGCCGCCTCTCCGGAGGATGAGCCCCAGGCGCGGCGCGCGCTCGCCGCCGGCCTCGTCGAGGTCGAGGCATGCGAGCGCGCGCTGACCCGCTTCAGCCCGAGCAGCGATCTCTCGCGCCTGAACGGCGCCCTCGGCGAGTGGGTCGAGGTCGATCCGCGGCTCGTGGCCGCACTCCGCGCTGCGGTTGACGCGCGCCGGGTCACCGCCGGCCTGTTCGACCCAACAATCCTCCAGCCGCTCGTCGCCGCAGGCTACGACCGGACCTTCGCCGAGCTGACGAACCGGCCTGCATGGGCAGCCGCCGGCTGGCGGCGCGGTGCGGCGATCTGGATCGACGAAGATTCTTGCCGCGCGCGGCTCGAGCGCGGCAGCGCCGTCGACCTCGGCGGGATCGGCAAGGGCTTCTCCGCGGGTCGCGCCCTCGAGGCGATGGGGCTCGCCTGGCCGGACATGACTGGCGGCTTCGCTGACCTCGGCGGCGACTTTGCCTTCTCGGGCAGACCGCTGGATGCCGCAGCCTGGCGCGTCGCCGTCGCAGACCCGCGCAAACCGGGCGCGTCCCTCGCGACCCTGCAGCTCAACGACGGCGGCGTTGCCACCTCGGGCCGAGACCGCCGTCGGTTCGGCCCTGGCCGCAGCCTGCATCACCTCATCGATCCGGAAACCGGCACGCCCGCCGTGCGCGGGCCGCTCGCCGTCACCGTCGTCGCGCGCGACCCCTCCGAGGCCGAGGCCCTCGGCACCGCGTTCGCGATCTCCGGCCTCGACGACGTCCGCCGCCTGGCCCGAGAGCGCGGAGTCGCAGCTCTCTACATCCCCGCCGACGGGAGCCCGGTCGAGGTCGGCAGCCTGCCGCTCGCACTCCGCTACCGAATCGAGATCGCGGCATGACGGGCGCGCTCGCTGCCGTTCCCGTCGCCTGGATCGTCGCAAGGGCGGCCGGTCTCGTCGCCTTCGGCCTGCTGACGCTGTCGGTCTGGCTCGGCCTGGCCATGAGCACGAGAATCCTCGGCCCGCGCCGCCAGAAGAGCCTGCTCGGGTGGCACCGTACGCTCGTCTGGACGGGGCTGTCGATGCTCGGCCTCCACGTCGGCGCGGTTCTCCTCGACCCGGTCCTCCACTTTGGCCTCGCGTCGGTGCTCGTCCCGTTCGCCGCCTCGTGGCGTCCCGCGGCGATCGCGGCCGGCGTGATCGCCGGCTGGCTCTCGCTGATGCTGGCGGTCTCGTTCCGGCTACGGAAGTGGATTGGCCAGCGAGGCTGGCGGCGGCTGCACTACGCCAGCTTCGCCGCTTTCGGCCTCGCGCTCGCCCACGCGCTCACGGCCGGCACCGATCTGATCGGGGTTCGCGGGTCGATCGTGGCCGCCGTCGCCCTCGGTCCGGTGCTCTGGCTCGGATTCGCGCGCATCCTCCTTCCTCGCACCGCCGTCCCGCGCACGCGTCCTGCGCTCGCCGAGCAGTAACGGCCTGCTGCCGGCGGAGGCGCGCCGATCAGGTGACCGCGACGCCGCTGCGTTCGGTTTCCGCCTCGGCGATCGTCACGGCGACCGCGACGTGCACCGGGATGTCGAGCGCCTGCGCCACCAGGCAGCGGTCCTCGGCGATCGTGGCTGCCGTCCGTACCGCCTCCTCGCCGCCGGGGATCGTCTCCAGCAGCGCGTCGACTTCGATGACCGTGAAGCCGAAGCGGCCGTCGTCACGCCGGCTCATGTGCCCGGTCGCGGTCACCGTCGCATCGAGAAGCGGCGCCTCGCGCCGCTCGGCCACCGCGGACAGCGTCAGGACGAAGCACGAGCAGGTCGCGGCGACCAGCAAGTCCTCCGGACTCCAGTAGCCGGCGAGACCGCTGCGGAACTCCGCCGGCGTCGCCACCTCGAATGGCTCCTTGTCCCTGCTTTCAGCGCGGGCCAGGCGACCACCGCGCCACCGAACCGACACCGGGAACTGCATCTCTTTCATGACGCTCATCGCTGCCACCTCCTACCTTTTCAGGTTGAGCTCGTTCGATCGGCCGGCGTGCCACTCGATCCGGCCCTGTTGCTCACGAATCCGCTCGTCGCCGTGTCGTACCCAGCCTCGGTAGTGGAAGCCGACCACGACTGCCCACGAGGCAAGCACGAAGTAGACGAGCCATGAAGTCCCGCCCCACTTGACCTCGACGAGGGCGATCAATCCGAGCGCGAGCGCGAACGTGATTGCGTGCCGGCGCCAGACCTTATGGGCGTGATCGAGGAGCAGGTGTCGTTCCGCTGCCTCGTACGCGTCGACAGAGATCTTCGTCGTCATCGTTCCTCCCTTCGATCGTCTTCTGCGAGATCGGCCACCTCTGCCTCGGCGATCGACAGCAGCTCCCCCGCTCGAAGCCGCACCGACTCGTCGTGGGTACCGGCCTCGAAGACGACGAAGCGGTTGTCGAACACGCGCTCGTCGACGAGAACCCGGTCGTAGGCTCCACCAACGGGTGGCACCGCGCCGAGCTCGAACTCCGGGTAGGCGCCGACGAGCTCGACCTCGTTCGCGAGCTCGACGTCAGGTGTGCCGAGGGCGCGGCGGGCCTTCTCCAGGTCGAGCCGATCGACGGCGCGAAGCACTGCGCGCGCATAGCCGAAAGACGTCTCGAGGATGAGGGTCTTCGCCACCTGATGCGGATCGACGTGAAGGGCCTCCGCTTCCGCCACAGCCGTTTCGGTGTGCCGGTGCGGGAGCAGCTCATAGGAGACGTGCTCGCGCCGCAGAGCCTCGACCAACGCGTCGGCCGGCTGATGGGTGAATGTCGAATGGCGTCTGGCGGGGACCGCCGCCTTCACGGGACGCCGCGTGGTGTGTTTGGCCATCGTTTCCTCCTTCTTTGCCCCTCGATCGTCGCTCTCGCCGGCGACTCCGGCATCCGGGTGAGGCCCTGATCGCGCTTCGGCGAACTACCTATCGAGGGCCACCGACGGGCGCGTGGTTTCCATCGGAAAAACCGCAGGAACGGTCGGGGGCGCCGCGGATGCGTGGAGGACGACGATCCTCGACGCTCTTCCCGTGAGCCAAATCGCTCCGCACCCTTCGTCATCCTTCAGCGCCACGCTGCGCGTCCACCTCGACAATCACCCCGGCGCCTTCGCCGGCCTGGCGAAGGCGATCGGCGACGCCGGCGGGCTGCTCGGGGCGATCGATCTCGTTCGAGTGGAGCACGGAAAGAAAATCCGCGACGTGACGGTGCTGGCCGCCGACGACGATCACGTCGCGCGGATCGTCGCCGCCGTCGAGGCGGTTGCCGGCATCGAGGTCGAGTACGTCTCCGACCGCACGTTCCTGCTTCACCTGGGCGGCAAGCTGGAGGTGATGCCGAAGTCGGCGCTGAAGACCCGCGACGACCTCTCGATGGCCTACACGCCCGGCGTTGCACGCGTCTCCAGCGCGATCGCCGCCGATCCGGAAAAAGCCTGGAACCTGACCATCAAGCAGAACGCCGTCGCGGTCGTCACCGACGGCAGCGCCGTCCTCGGCCTCGGCGACATCGGGCCCGAGGCGGCGCTCCCTGTGATGGAGGGCAAGGCGGTCCTCTTCAAGGAGTTCGGCGGAATCGACGCCTGGCCGGTCTGCCTCGACACAAAGGATCCGGACGAAATCGTGCGTACCGTCGAGCTGCTGGCGCCGGTCTTCGGAGGCGTCAATCTCGAGGACATCTCGGCGCCGCGCTGCTTCGAGATCGAGTCCCGCCTCCGCGACGTGCTCGAGATCCCGGTCTTCCACGACGACCAGCACGGAACGGCGATCGTCGTGCTCGCCGCGCTCCTGAACGCGCTGGAGCTCGTCGGCAAGCCGCTCGAGGCAGTCCGCATCGTGATCACGGGGGCGGGCGCAGCAGGAGCGGCCGTTGCCCGCATGCTCCTGGGCGCCGGCGCCGGCGAGGTTCTCTGCGCCGACCGCCGCGGCCTGCTCTGCCCCGGTCGCACGGGCCTCGACCCCTTCAAGGCCGAGCTCGCGGAGCGGACGAACGCTCGCGGTGCAAGCGGCTCGCCGGACGACGCGCTGGCCGGGGCCGACGTCTACATCGGACTTTCGACACCCGGCGCCGTGACTCCGGAGGCAATCCGAACGATGGCGGCCGATGCCATCGTCTTCGCCATGGCGAACCCGAACCCCGAGGTTGCCCCGGAGGAGATCGAGGACGCAGTCGCCGTTCTGGGCACCGGGCGCTCGGACTACCCGAACCAGATCAACAACGTGCTTGCGTTCCCGGGCGTCTTCCGCGGCGCGCTCGACGTTCGCGCCCGCACGATCACCCAGGAGATGGAGATCGCCGCGGCGCGCGCGCTTGCCGCGGTCGTCGAGCCCGATCACCTGGCGGCCGATTACGTGATCCCGAGCGTCTTCGACCGGCGGGTCGCGCCTGCGGTCGCCGGTGCGGTGGCTTCGACCGCGGTGGAAACCGGAATCGCAAGACGCATGCACCAGGCTCCGCTCGCCGAGGTGTCCGCGTAAGGCGGACCCCGGCACGACGAGGGACTAGGTCAGCGGCCAGACGGCGACGATGTGTGAGGCTGAGCTCGGGGCAGCGTCCGTCCGCGGGGCGCGCAGCTCCAGCATGTCGTGGAAGAGGCCGGCATGCAGACGGTCGGCGTCTGCCCCGGCCGGTAGCGGCACGTCGCGTCGGAACCCGTCCGGGCCCTCGATCCGAACGATGCCGTTCTCGACCCTCGCCGTCAGCTGCGTCGAGTCGCGGGTCGGCATGCGGACGGTCACGACCACCATGTCGTTTGTCTCGAGCGGGCCGTTCATGCTGGCGCTCCTTCCCGGCATCGGCTGCGTAGCGTCTGCCATTCGGCTTCCACGCGACGCTGGATCTCTGCCACGAGGTCTGCATTCTCCGGTCGGAGCAGATGCGCAAAGCGGGCCTGCGGCCGCAACCAGTCCTCGATCGGCAGAACCTCCTCGGGCTCGTACGTCAACCTGAACTGCCCGTCGACGACTTCGTACAGGGGCCAGAAGCAGCTCTCGACCGCCGCATCCAGGATGTGAATGCCGATCCGCGGCTCGTGGCCCCAGCCGAGTGGGCAGTTCGTCAGCACGTTGAGGAATGCCGGCCCGTCCGCCGCGGCGGCGCGCTCGACCTTCTCGCTCAGGTCCTGCCAGTGCGAGCCGGCGGCCTGCGCCACGTACGGCACGTGATGTGCGATCGCGATCGCGGTCATGTCCTTGCGCTGCTGCGCCTTGCCGAGGCTCTCGAGGCCCGAGGGGCTGGTCGTCGTCGAGGCGCCGAAGGGCGTCGCGCCCGAGCGCTGGATGCCCGTGTTCATGTAGGCCTCGTTGTCGTAGCAGACGAAGAGGAAGCGGTGACCGCGCTCGAGGGCGCCCGACAGCGCCTGGAGCCCGATGTCGTAGGTGCCGCCGTCGCCGGCGAAGACCACGACCGCAGGATCCTGATCATCGGCCAGGGCGTTGCGGCGGCGGAGGGCGCGCTTCGCCGCTTCGACGCCGCTCGCGACCGCGGCCGCATTCTCGAACGCGACGTGCATCCACGGCACGTTCCAGGCTGTGGTCGGAAAGCGCGTGGTTGCGACCTCGAGGCAGCCCGTCGCGTTGACGACCACGACCGGGCGGTCGAAAGAGCCCAGCACGGTCCGGACGACGGCGGGGATCCCGCAGCCCTGGCACAGCGAGTGTCCGCCGGCGAGCGGTGGGAGCCCGGCCTCGCGGCGGGCAAGTGTCTTCAGGCGGGACACGGCTCACCTCTGAGCCCGACGTAGGCGCCGACGCGCCGGGCAAAGACGTCGCGCACGTCCTCCGGATGGAGGTCGCGGCCGCCGAGCCCGTAGACGTGGCCGTCGACGTAGGTGCCCTCGCCGCTCAGGGCCGACGCGACCTCGGCTCTCAGTGGGGCTGCGCCACCGCGGCGACGCTGCCCGGTCGAGAACGATCACCGACGGCACCTCCCGCAGGAGCTCGACGAGCGCCGCCGCCGGAAACGGCCGGAACGAGACGATCTTCACGAGCCCGACCTGCTCGCCCTCGTCGCGCAGCTCGTCGACCACGTCCTTGATCGTTCCCGCCGCCGAGCCGAGAGCCACGAGCACGCGGTCGGCATCCTCGAGCCTGTATGGCTCGAGCACGCCGTAGGCGCGGCCCGAGAGCTGCTCGTACTCGAGCGCGAGCTCGGGCAGCGCGTCGAGCGCGGCCTCGAGCGCGGCGATCTGCTGCCGGCGCAGCTCGAAGTAGTAGTCGGGCATCGCGAACGGCCCATGCGTCGTGGCGTGGTCGCTCGCGAGCAACGGGTGCGGAATCGCGTATTCGCCCACGAAACGCCGGACCGCCGCGTCGTCGAGCAGCGCCACAGGCTCCGCGGAGTGCGTGATCGTGAAGCCGTCCTGGCAAACGAGCACCGGCAGCAACACCTCCGGGCGTTCCGCGAGGCGTGTTCCGAGCACCGTCAGGTCGTAGGCCTCCTGGGCGTTCTCCGCGAACAGCTGCACCACTCCGGAGTCGCGGATCAGCATCGAGTCGGAGTGGTCGCAGTGGATGTTGATCGGCCCGGAGAGCGCACGGTTGCCGAGCGCCATCACGATCGGAGCGCGCATCGCGGCGGCGATGTAGACCACCTCCGCCATCAGGGCGAGGCCCTGGGACGAGGTCGCCGTCATGGTGCGGGCGCCGGCGAGAGCCGAGCCGATTGCGGCGCTCATCGCCGAGTGCTCCGACTCGACGTCCACGAGCTCGCCGTGCGCCGCTCCGTCCGCCACGAACTTGGCGAAGGTCTGGATGATCGGCGTTTGCGGGGTGATCGGGTAGACCGGCACGACATCGGGGTCGATCTGGCGCATCGCCTCGGCGACGGCCTCGCCACCGGTCAGCAGCTGAAGTTCGCACGTGCTCACGGCGTTCGCTCCTCCGGGACCATCTCGATCGCGTCGACCGGACAGATCTCCGCGCAGATCTCGCAGCCCTTGCAGTGGTCGAGGTCGAAGCCGTCGAAGGTCGTCCCGTCGAGCTTCACGGCCGAGTCCGGGCAGTAGATCCAGCAGAGCAGGCAGTTGACGCAGCTTGCGAGCTCCACCTGCGGTTTCAGGCCGGTGCGCCAACCGCCGGTCTCGGGGCGCACGGCCGTGACGGCGTCGACGGCTCCCGCGTGCGGCAGCTCTTGCCAGGGGGTCAGCGAAGACACCGGTACCCCTCCTCGACCGCGTCCCGCACGGCGGTCTCGTCCACTTTCTTGCCGAGCACCCCGGCGGCCGCGTCCTGGATCGCTTCGAGCGGCGGCTCGCCGAGCGCGGCCCCGACGGCGCCCAGCATGGTCAGGTTCACGAACCCGGAGCCACGCTTGCCCGCCAGCCGGGCGGCGGGGACGCACACGACATTCGCGCCCGAAAGGCCGGCCGGCGCCTCCTCTGCGTTCACGAGGATGCGGCCGCCTTCCGTGAGGCCCTCGGTCACGGACGCCTCGTCGATCAGTGACGGCTCCAGCACGACCACCGTGTCGGGATGCTCGATCGCGTCGTGGCGCCGGATAGGCCGGCTCGAGCTGCGCGTGTAAGCGCGGAGCGGAGCACCGCGGCGCTCGGGCCCGTACTCCGGGAACGCCTGGACAAAGCGCCCGGATCGAAGGAGCGCGAGGGCCAGGATCTGCGAAGCGGTCTTCGCGCCCTGGCCGGCGCGCGCGTGCCAGCGGATCTCGGTCAAGTCGTTCATCGCAGCCACTCGTCGATCCCGCGCGCGGCTCGCTTGCCGTCGCGGACCGCTTCCACGGCGCTGACGCCGCCATTGACCACATCGCCACCTGCGAAGAACTTCGGGCTCGACGTCTGACCGGTGGCGGGGTCGACGTGAACCGTGCCCTCGCGGTCGAGCTCGAGTCCCGCGATCCAGTCGGCCAGCTCCCGCCGAGGTTGCTGGCCGATCGCCTTCACGACGGTGTCCGCGGGGAGCGTGAACTCGCGCCCCGGCAGCGGCTCCGGGCGGCGCCGCCCGCTTTCGTCCGGCGCGCCGAGCCGCATGCGCCGGCACTCCACGGCTTCCACGCGATCGAAGCCCAGGATCCGGACCGGGTCGGCGAGGAAGTGGAAGCGGACGCCCTCGGCGCGTGCCTCCGCGACCTCGTAGGGGTAGGCAGGCATCTCGGCCTCGCTTCGGCGGTAGACGAGGGTGACGTCCTCGGCGCCGATGCGCAGCGCCTCGCGCGCCACGTCGATCGCCGTGTTGCCGCCCCCGATGACGAGCGTCTGCTGCCCTACGCCCGGAGGAGCGCCTGTCTTGAGCCGCTCGATGAACTCGAGCGAGTCCCAGACCCCTGGCAAGTCGTCGCCGGGGTACGAGACCTTGGTGTCCGCTCCCATCCCGGCGCCGAGAAAGACGGCGTCGGACTTGGCGGCGATCGCGGCCAGCTCGTTCGCGTCGACGCGCGTGCCGAGCCGGAAGTCGACCCCGATGCTCGCCAGCGCTTCCGCCTCTTCCGGCAGCGGCTCCCGCACCTGACGGTACGGGGCGATCGCGTAGCGGACGAGGCCGCCGACTTCCTCGCGCTCGTCGAAGACCGTCACGTCGTAGCCGAGAGCGGCCAGCTCGCCGGCGCAGACCAGCCCGGCCGGGCCGGCGCCGATCACGGCAACGTGCCGTCCGTTCCGCGGCGCGGCCTGCCGGAGAGGCGTGCCGGCGGCGAGCGCCTGGTCGGTCGCGTAGCGCTGGAGCGGCCCGATCGCGATCGGCTTTCGACCGACCTCGGCCAGCACGCAGGCCCCTTCGCACAGGACCTCGGTGGGGCACACGCGTGCACACGTGGCCCCGAGCAGATTCTCCGAGAAGATCGTCTCCGCTGCGGCGATCGGCTCGTCGGCTGCGATCGCGGCGACGAACCCGGCGACGTCGACGCCTGCCGGACAGGCGACCATGCAGGGCGCCGGCGCGTACGGGCCGCCGCACTCGAGACAGCGGTCCGCCTCGAGCAGAGCGGCGGCTCGGTCGAGCGGCGGGTGCAGCTCGTCGAACACCGGCTCCGTCGCAACATTCATCACCCTGAAGCCTCACCGCTGCGCCGCGGGGTCACATCCGCGCGAGGGCTGACTCGAGATGCGGCTTATCCGCAGGACTGCGACGGGTCTTCAGCCGCCGTGCTCGCGCTTCGCTTCTTCCTCCATGCGCTCGAGGCGCGTGTAGTAGTCGGCGAATTCGTTCAGGTGAGCGAGCGCGATCTTGCCTGTCACGACGGGGTCGTTCCCCGTGACGTCGGTGGACGGGTCGTGGAGCCCGTGCTCCAGCTCCACCTCCATTCCCATCCGGAACTGCTCAACGTCGAAAGGCGCCGTTGCCCAGTCGATGCCGATCTGCTCGCCGATCTGTCGCGCTTGCTCTGTCGTGAACCCGGTGCCGTGGCTCATGCCATCACGACCGGTCGCCCCGCATGAACCTTGGTCGCGAGCTCGATGAGCCGGTTCGAGTAGCCCCACTCGTTGTCGTACCAGGCGATCACCTTGACCTGCGTCCCGTCGACGACGCTCGTCAGCGGTGCGTCGAAGACCGCCGAGTACGGCGAGCCGACGATGTCCGAGGACACGAGCGGCTCCTCGCTGTACTCGAGGATCCCGTGGAGCGCGCCCAGCGCGGAGCGTTCGCGGAAGACCGCGTTCAGCTCCTCCGCCGAGGTGGCTTCCTGTGCCTCGATCGTCAGGTCGACGAGGGAGCCCGTCGGGACCGGAACGCGGACGGCGAAGCCGTGCAGCTTGCCGGCGAGCTCCGGGATCACCGCGCCGATCGCCTTCGCGGCGCCGGTGGACGTGGGCACGAGATTGACGGCGGCGGCGCGTGCTCGCCGGAAGTCCTTGTGCGGAAGGTCGACCAGCTGCTGGTCGGCCGTGTAGGCGTGAATCGTCGTCATCAGGCCGTGGCGGATGCCGACGGTCTCGTTCAGCACCTTCGCCACGGGTGCCAGGCAGTTGGTCGTGCAGGAAGCGTTCGAGATCACGTCGTGCCGGTCGGGGTCGTAGGCCTCGTCGAAGTTCACGCCGAGGACGACGGTCGCATCCGGGTCCTTCATCGGGGCCGACACGACGACCTTCGAGGCGCCCGCCTCGAGGTGTCCGGCCGCCGCCTCACGCGTGCGGAATCGCCCGGTGCACTCGAGGACGACGTCGACGCCGAGGTCGTCCCAGGGCAGGTTCGCGGGATCGCCCTCGTGCAGGACAGGCAGCTCGTGACCGTCGATGCCGAGCACGCCGTCCGCGAACTCGACGTCTGCGGGAAACCGTCCGTAGACGGAGTCGCGCCGCAGGAGCTGAGCGAGCTGTGCGCCGTCGGCGAGGTCGTTGATCGCGACGAACTCGATGTCCGCGCCGCATTCATGGGCAGCGCGGAAGGCGGCTCGGCCTACTCGTCCGAAGCCGTTCATGGCCACTCTTGTAGGCATGGTTTCCTCCTCAGGTCGAGGTCCAGGCAACCGGCCAGATCACGCCTGCTGCCCTTCCTTCAGGTGAAAGTGCGGCTCGTGCGGACCGACATCCAGCCGGAACGGCGGGTACTCGCGTGTCATGAACGCGCCGTATGCCACGACCCGGAGAACCCAGCGGTTGAGGCCGAGCACGAGGTCGAAGATGTCCTGCGGGTACCGGTTCTTGAACAGCAGCAGGGCGCCGGCGACGAGCACGAGGATCCCGATCAAACCGAGCCCTGAACCGCCCCACAGCATGCTGGCGATACAGAACTGCGGGATGCCGAGGAGCCACCACCCGATCAACGAGAAGCCGCGGCGCAGGTTCTCCGGATAGTCGACCTCGAGCCGGGCGCCGTAGTCGGGGACGTCGGCGAGCGTGAACGGCGGGTACTCGTCGGTGCCGAGCGCTCCGAAGGTGTAAAAGGCGACGCGCCACGACCAGCGGAGAACGCCGACGTTGAAGTCGAAGATCCCACGCGGGTAACGGCCCGTGAACAGCACCGCGAAGAACGCGATCACGGTCAGCACGAAGAAGACGACCCAGAGGACGGCCAGCACGATGTAGTGCGGGATGGCGAGTATCCACTTCACGAGCCAGAGCCACCGGCTCAGCTGCGGCGCCAGTTCGCCCTCGAGGGCAACCGTCGGTGTTGATGTTGCAAGTTCCATGAGAAGCACCTCCTGCGACAAGGTTTCCACTGATTCCAAGCTTGCGCATCAGTGCGAGCACGTTCCGTCGATGTGGCGAACTACGAGTCTCCGAGAGCCCTCAATCCGTCAGCGCGCGCAACGCGTTCAGGATGACGAAGACGTCGATCGCCTCTTGCAGGACGGCGCCTTGCACGGGTGGGAGGTAGCCCGCCGCGGCCACCCCCATCGCGAGCAGCGACAGAGCGATGCCGACGAGAACGCTCTGGCGTGCGATGTGGAGCCCGCGGCGGCCGATCCTGATCGCATCCGCCACGCGGTCGACTCGATCGACGAGGATGACGGCGTCGGCGGTTTCGGCGGAGACCGTTGCGCCCGCGGAGCCCATTGCGATGCCGACATCGGCGAGAGCCAGGGCCGGCGCGTCGTTGATGCCGTCGCCAACCATCACTACGGCCCGTAGCTCGGGTCGCTCGTGTAGGGCTCGCACGACTTCGAGCTTCTCCTCGGGCGTTCGGTCGGCGTAGACGCGGTCGACCCCGAGACTGGCGCCGACGGTCTCCGCGACGGCGGCTCTGTCGCCGGTGAGCAGGGCGACGTAGCGGACCCCGACCGCTCGCAGTCGTGAAACGAGGCCGACGGAGTCCTCCCGCAGGCGGTCGCCGATCAAGGCGATGCCTGCGAGCCGGCCGTCGACGCCGACGAAAACCTTGGCGTGGCTGCCGTCGACGTCCGCCGGTAGCCGGGGCTCGATGCCGTTCGCGCGTATCCAGCTTGCGCTGCCGACGAGCACACGGTGGTCGGCGACTGTCCCGCGCACGCCTTTGCCGAACTGTTCGTCAGTCTGCTCGGGGATCGTCAGGGCCACGTTGTGTTCGTCGGCGCCGGCGACCAGCGCTTTCGCCATCGGATGCGAGGAGAGTTGGTCGAGCGAGGCGGCCAGACGGAGCGTCTCCTCGGGGGGGAAACCGTCTGTAGCGACGATCCGCTCGAACTCCGGGTGGCCGAGGGTAACCGTGCCGGTCTTGTCGAACAGAACCGAGCGCGCCTCGCCGAGTCGCTCGATGGTCGCTGCGCCCTTGACGACGATGCCGGCTTTCGCCGCACGCGAGAGGCCGGACATGAGCGCGATCGGCGCGGCCAGGATCAGCGGGCACGGCGTCGCGACGACGAAGACGGCAAGCGCACGCACAGGATCGCCCGAGACGGCCCAGGCGACGGCGGCGACCAGCATCGTCGCCGGCAGGAAGAAGATCGCGTAGCGGTCGGCCATGCGCACGAACGGCGCTCGCTGCTCCTCGGCCTGCTCGACCAGCCGCACCAGCGCCGCGTAGGCGCTCTCGGCCGCCGGGCGCAGGGCTCGCAGCTCGAACGAGCTCCCCGTCGCAGCCGTGCCGCTGCGGACGCTCCCGCCGCGGTGCACGGTCACCGGGAGTGGCTCGCCCGTGAGCGCGGACTCGTCGATGATCGCTTCGTCGCTCATGACCATCCCGTCCACGGGGACGACCTCGCCCGCGCGCACGAGGACGAGCTCGTCGGCGACGACTTCGTCGATCGGAAGCTCGACCAGGTCGTCGCCGCGGCGTACCAGCGCCGATCTCGGCGCGCGCTCGACAAGCTTGGTCAACTCGCGGCGCGCGCGGCGGTTCGCCGTCTCTTCGAGCGCGTTGCCGCCGGCGAGCATCAGCGCCACGACCGCCCCGGCCACGTATTCGTGGAGCGCGAGCGCTCCCATCATGGAGACGAGGGCAATCGCGTCGACGCCGACGTCGCCGCGCAACAGCGATCGCAACACCGACCAGCCGAGTGGCACGAGCAGCATCGCCGTGGTCGCCGCCCACAGCCAGTCGGCCGCCTGGTGATGATCGCCGGCGGCGAGGGCTAGGCCGACGAGGACCCCGGCGAGCGCGGCTCCGGCCACGAGCCGTGCCGAATTGCCACGCAACCAGGCGAGGGTTCTCGTGACGTCGTCCGCCCGGTCAGCTCCAAAGGCGGTCATGCCGCGAGTGTCGCCCGCGCGGCCTCGCACGCCATCGGTGCAAGCCCGGAACCAGCTGCGGAGTTTCCGCGAGTGGCGCCCTGACCTCCCCGGGTAGGTTGCCGGCGCATGAAGCGAACCTGGACGCTGATCGGGGTGACCGCCGCGGTAACGGTCGCAGCCGGAATCGCGCACTACGCCGGAGCTCCGGCGCTGCTGACGTTCGTGATCGCGACTCTCGCGCTCGCGGGCCTCGCGTGGGTCGTCACCTTCGCGACGGAGCAAGTCGGCCAGCGCTTCGGGCCGGCCGTGACCGGAGTGCTGCAGTCGACGCTCGGGAATCTGCCCGAGTTCTTCATCGTCGTCTTCGCGCTGTCGGCCGGCGAGCTCGTCGTCGCTCGAACCGCGATCCTCGGGTCGATCTTCGCGAACGCGCTGTTCGTCCTCGGGATCGCGATCGTCGTCGGCGCCATGGCGAGCCCGGACCGCGTCATGCGCTTTCACGCGCGACTGCCGAAGGACAACGCGATCCTGATGCTGCTCGCCAGCTTTCTGATTGCGATCCTCGGGCTATCGGCCGCCAGCGGCGACAAGGCCTCACACCACGCGAAGGCGATCTCCGTGATCGGGGCGATCGCGCTGCTGGTCACCTACGGCGTGTGGCTGATCGACTACCTCCGCTCCGACGCCGGCCACGAGCCGGGCGGAACACCGCGCGTCTCGATGCGGCTCTCACTGATGCTGCTGGCGGCCGGCGGCGTGGGAGCGGCGTTCGTCGCGGACTGGTTCGTGACCGCTTTGACGCCGGCGATGCAGAAGATCGGCGTCCCGAAGGCCTTTGCCGGCCTCGTGGTAGTCGGCATCGCCGGGAACGCCGTCGAGAACGTGACGGGTGTCGTACTCGCGGCGAAAGGCGAGGCCGACCTGGCGATCTCGGTGATCAAGAACTCCGTCGCCCAGATCACCGCCTTCCTGTTTCCCGCGCTCGTGCTCGTCTCGCTGGCGTTCGCGACCTCGCTCACGTTCGCGCTCGGCCCCGTCTACATCGGCGCGCTGTTTCTCACCGCCATGGCGCTGTGGCTGATCACGAGCGACGGCGAGGCAACCGTCTTCGAGGGGGTCGCGCTGATCTCGTTCTACGTGATCCTTGCCGTGCTGACCTTCTACGAGTAGCGGCCTCGTAGTCTCAGTCTCCGAGTGCCGCGACCAGCACCGGTGTGCAGAGTGTCGAGCGCACAGGCGAGGAAGCACGCGGCGCCCAGGGCCGTGTTCCAGTTCGCGGCGGCCTGGTCGAGCATCGACCCGCTCGACGGAACGACGTAGCCGGCCACAGCGGAGATTCCGAAGAAGACGCAGCCGAGCAGGTTGACGGCGGGCTGCCACCATCCTGTGCCCCCACGGGCCGGGAGCCAGCCACGTCGCTCCGACGCGGCATAGGCGATCGCTCCCGAGGCGAGGAAGCAGATCGACCCGCGCCAGTCGGGCCGCCAGACGAGCCTGTTGTACTCCTGGCTCGTCAAGGCCGTGTGCATCGCTTCGTAGGTGGTGACGTTGAAGAACAGCGTGCCGGCGGACTGGATGATCGCGGCCCACCACGAGGCGCGCCCGCCTGGCGAATGCCGCGCCGACCACGCCAGCCAGCTCTGCAGCCCTCCTCCGGTCGTGAACAGGATCGAGCCGACGAAGAAGGTGATCGGCGTCGGCGGAGTCTCCGACAACCTGCACGTAGCCGGGAAACGGACCGATCAGAAAGCACGCCGACCCGAGTGCGAAACAGGCTGCCATACACCGTTCGCGACTCATAAATGGACGATCGTTCGCTTCGGGTGAGGACGTGGCGCGCGCAATCCGCGACCGTGGTCGCAGACTGCAACGAAAGGATCACCGACGATGAGCCTCACGCACCCTCAAACGAACCACAAACACTCGGGCGAGCTCGCGGTCCAGCCGCTATTCGGGCTCGAGGGGACGACGATCCCCCGGCACGAGCTCCCGGATGAGGAGATGGCGCCAGACATCGCGTACCAGATCATCCACGACGAGCTGATGCTCGACGGGAATGCGCGTCTCAACGTCGCCACCTTCGTGACGACCTGGATGGAGCCGCAGGCGCAGACCCTGATGACCGAATGCTTCGACAAGAACATGATCGACAAGGACGAGTATCCGCAGACCGCGGAGATCGAGGCGCGGTGCGTGAACATGCTCAGCCGGCTCTGGCACGCGCCGGAGGCCGACGAGGCGACCGGCTGCTCGACCACCGGCTCGAGCGAGGCCGCGATGCTCGGCGGCCTGGCCTTGAAGCGCCGCTGGATGCAGCGGCGCAAAGCCGAGGGCAAGCCGGTCGACCGGCCCAACCTCGTGATGGGCATCAACGTCCAGGTCTGCTGGGAGAAGTTCGCCAATTACTGGGACGTCGAGATGCGGCTCGTGCCGATGGAGGGCGACCGCTTCCACATGTCGGCGGAGGAGGCCGTGAAGCTCTGCGACGAGAACACGATCGGCGTCGTCGCGATCCTGGGCTCGACGTTCGACGGCAGCTACGAGCCGGTTGAGGAGATCTGCGAGGCACTCGACGCCTTCGAGTCCGAGACCGGGCTCGACATCCCAGTCCACGTGGACGGCGCCTCGGGCGCGTTCGTCGCCTCGTTCGTCGACCCGGACCTGGTCTGGGACTTCCAGCTGGAGCGCGTCGCGTCGATCAACGCCTCGGGCCACAAGTACGGGCTCGTGTATCCCGGCGTCGGCTGGGTGGTCTGGCGCGACAGCGATGCGCTCCCGCAGGACCTGATCTTCTGGGTCAACTACCTCGGCGACAACATGCCGACGTTCGCGCTCAACTTCTCCCGGCCCGGCGCCCAGGTGGTCGCGCAGTACTACAACTTCCTGCGGCTGGGCTTCGAGGGTTACGCCCGCGTCCACGGCTACGCGCGCGATGTCGCGACGCGCCTGTCGGGCGAAATCGAGGAGATCGGACCCTTCGAGCTGATCACGCGCGGCGACGAGCTCCCGGTCTTCGCGTTCACGCTGAAGGACGAGGTCGAGAACTACACCGTCTTCGACGTCTCGAACGCCCTCCGCGAGCGCGGCTGGCAGGTGCCCGCATACACGTTCCCGAAGAACCGCGAGGATCTCGCCGCACTGAGAGTCGTCGTCCGCCGCGGGTTCACGCACGACATGGCAGACATGCTCCTCGCCGACCTGCGACGGCAGCTGCCGCGACTCGAGAGCCAGCCGGCGCCGGTCCACGATGAGGCGACCGCGGGGTTCCGTCACTGATGATCCCCTGGATCATCTTCGCCGTGATCGTCGTACCTCTACTCATCGCAGTCTTCGCGGCCACCCGCCGCCGAACGGCCGCCGGCGAGCACCCCGCCGGCGAGGACGCAGCGGAACGAGCGGAAATCGAGCGGGAGTTCGCGGCCGCGGAAGCGTACGAGGAGAAGTGGCGCGAGGAGGACAAGCAGCACTACCGCGAGGAGCGCTTGCCCTAGCGTTACGCAGGAGACCCTGGGCGGCCGGCCCACGCCGTCGGCACGTCACTCCCGCCCTCCTCGGCCAGCCGTGGGCCGAAGCGAACGAGCGCCGGATGGTGCGAGGCGATCTTGCCGGCCACGAGCGATTCGCCCTGGCCGAACGCCGTCGCCTGCTCGAGCAGCGGCCTCGGCGCGAACGACAGCGTCCCGGCAACCCAATCGAGGTCGCTGCGGGACGCCATCCGCATCAGCACGAGGTTGTCGCACTGGGAGACGACGAGCTCGTTGACGCGCTGGGGCCGCTGAGTTGAGACCAGCAGGTAGAGCCCGAACTTCCGGCCCTCGGCCGCGATGCGGGCAGCGTGCTCGGTGGCGAGCTGCGCGACGGGGTCAGCGGGATCGCGTGGACAGACGTTGTGGGCCTCGTCGATCACGATCAACGTCGCCTCCCGCTCGGCGCGTCGACGCCAGAGTGCCGCCAGCACCGCCTCGCCGGCGATCGACTTCTCGCCGGGAGTCGCGAGCGAGCCGAGGTCGACGACAACGGCGCGCGGGCCTCCGGGCGCGACGAGGTCTTGCACCGAGCCGGCATCTCCGGTCGACCAGACCGGCCAGCCCGCGACGCCGAGGTTGCGCAGCCTCGCGCCCAGCTGGTGCTGCCCAGGCAGCTTCGACTCGAGCAGCTTCCCTGCGAGCGCCTCTGTGCTCTCGGAGGAACGCTCGAGCCCGGAGTCGAGCAGGTCGAGGAGCGTGCCGTACTCGTCGGCATCGGCGATCGGGTCGAGCCGCAGCACGGCGGCCTGCTCCTCGGGGTCACAGTCGACGAAGCGCACGTGCAGACGGTCCGCCTCCCCCGCGTTGCCGCGACGCACCACGAGGCCGTCCGTCGCCGCCCGGTAGCGCGAGGCCAGCTCACCGTCGATCCCGTCCCGCACCGCGTCCAGCCGGACGAAGTCCGAATTCGGATCGAGCACGACGATCCGCAGCGAGGTCTCGAGCAGCAGCCGCTCGAGCACCGTGCCGAGCGCGTACGTCTTTCCCGAGCCCGACTGGCCGCAGAAGAACGTGTGCCTGTCGAACCCGCTCCCGTCGAGCGCGAAGCGCAGCCCCGGCTGGAGCACGAGCTCGCCTACGTCGAGCGAAGCCGCCTCGGGCCGCACCGTCTCCAGCCACGCAGCGACTCGTTCCTCGGCCGCCGCTTCGATGGGAACCTCGCCGAAGGGCTTGACCTCCGAGTCGAGGAGGATGCCCCCACCACGCGCGAAGCCGCGCTCGCCCGGCTCGACCTCGTGAACCTGGCCGAGATGTTCGCCGCAGACGGCGTACCCGCCGGGCCGCAACTCCAGCTGTTCGTTCGGGCTTTCGAACGTGAAGCGCCGCCCGTCGACGGACGAGGCAACTGGGCTACTCATGTGTGCGGCTTGCTCACCAGAAGACCAACGACCCTAAGCCGCCGCCGCGAAGCGCGTCAAGGCGCCTTCCTCCGTTTCCGCAACCAGCGGACCAACTCGACGAGGCCCGCGATCGCGAAGCCGGTTCCGAGCGCGATCAACAGGCCTTTCCAGGGCGCGTCCTCAAACGCGTGGCCTCCGAAGAATCCGAGTAGCGAGGCGTAGAGCGCCCAGCCGAGCGCGGCCAGCGCATCGAACAGCGCGAAGCGCCGCCACGGGTACCCGAGCGTGCCGGCGCTGAGCGTCACAGCGGTCCGGCCCCCGGGGATGAATCGGGCGACGACGATCATCTCTCCTCCCCGCGTCTCGAGCTGGTTCTCGGTCCAGTCGATGCGCTTGCGTGCCTTCTCGCCGCGGAAGAAGCGTTCAGCGACGCGCCGGCCGAAGCGGTTGCCGATCAGGTAGGCGAGGTTGTCGCCGAGAAAGGCTCCGGCCGCCGCGGCGGCGACGACCGCCGCCAGCTGGAGATCCCCGCCTGCCGCGACGACACCTGCCGTGATCACGGCGGTCTCGCTGGGGACGACCGGCACCAGCGCATCCAGAAGCGCCAGCAGGAGAACGACGGCGTACGCCCACCCTGACGCGTTCGCCACGAGATCCGTGAACTGCTGGAACAACGGCCCTACCCGAATTCGAAGAGCTGCGCCAACTCGTCGCGCTCCGGCACCGAGAGACGAAGCTCCTCGGCGCTGAGCACCGGCTCGAGTTGCTCGGGCCCTCGCGGTCCGACGACGACTGCCGTCACCTGCGGATGGCTCAGCACCCAGGCGACCGCCAGCGTCGACGGCTCGACGCCGCGATCGGCCGCCCGCGTAACGAACTCCTCGAGGGCGCGAAACGTCCGGTCGTTGTCCAGCTCCGAGTACGGCTCCGGGCGAAGCGTCATCCGGGAACCGGGCGGATAAGCGCGGTCGCGGCCGTACTTGCCGGTGAGCCATCCCCCGGCGAGCGGGCTGAACGGCGTGAACCCGAGGCCTTCCCGCTCGCAAACCGACAGGACGCCCTCCTCAACGCCGCGGTCGAGAAGGTTGTACTCGTTCTGCACCCACTCGTAGCGGGCGAGCCCGAGTCGGTCGCTCGCCTCGAGCGCCTCCACGAGCTGCGCCTCGTCCACGTTGCTGGCTCCGAACGCCCGAACCTTGCCCGAGCGCACGAGCTCGTTGAGCGCGCGAAGCGTCTCCTCGATCGGCGTCTCCGGATCCGGCTCGTGCGTCAGGTACATGTCGAGCCGGTCCGTCCGGAGCCGCTCGAGGCTGCCTTCGATCTCCCGAAGAATCCGCTCGCGCGAAAGGCCCCGGTCGTCGGGATCGCCGGTCACCGACCAGTAGACCTTGCTACTCAGAAGAACCGGCGCTCCGCGCTCCTCTCGCCATTCGCCGACCCAGCTCTCGCTGCGGCCTCCACCGTAGGAGGGCGCCGTGTCGAAGAAGGTGATCCCCGCGGCCAGCGCCGCGTCCATGAGGGCGAAGGCCTCCTCCTTCGTCTCTCCGCGCCCGAAGAGCTCAGGAGCCGATCCGATCCCGCCGAAGTTCCCGCAGCCGAGCCCGAGTCGCGAGAGCTCGAGATCGGTCCGCCCAAGCCGAGCCGTGTCCACGCGCGGACGCTATCGCCTCCGAAAGGCATCGAGGCGTAGCCGGGTCGAGGCAGCGAACCGCGATAGAGTCGCCGTGTGGAGACGATGACGGCAACGTCACCCGACGGGCGCAGCTGGAAGATCGATTCGGTCAAGGAGCCCTTTGTTTTTCCCCGGTCGCATGTAGTCGCTACCGTGGTCGTCCTCGGAATGGCGGTTGTCCTTGCGTGGGTCAGCTGGTACTTCGCCGTCGGCCTCGCGGTCATCCTGATCATCTGGTTGTGCGAACGAATCTCCAATCACCTGCGTCCGCGTTTCCGTGCGCGGACAGAAGGCCCACCCCCGAGGAGCTCACCTGGAAGGCGACCAGTTTTGCCGGTCGGGAGCTCGAAGGGCGCATTGCCCGAGAGATCGCGACCGGCCTCGTGAACCTCCAGCCGCGCGGCCTCAGCCTTCTCTCACATCAGGGCCACTAGCGATCGCATGCTCAGCGAGCAGTCGCCGCCGCGACCGACATGGCGGGCGCGGCCTGCTGCGGCTGGGATCGAAACAGGCTTGAGGAGGGGGCTCACGGGGGAAACCCGGTTTCCCCCGTGAAACGAGCGAAGCGGCGCGGAGCGCCGCGAGCAAAGTGGAGGCGGCGGGAATCGAACCCGCGTCCGCGGACGCACCGGACAGAGCGTCTACAAGCTTAGGCTGCCGTTGAGTTTCGCCCGCCGGCCGGTTGGCAGCCGACCAACCGCCGGGCTAGCCATCCTTTGGTGTCGCGCTTCGGGCGATTGGCTCTCCCTCGGCGCCAAGCCCGTTTCTGACGCCGCTGCCCGAGCCACGGGCCGAGCTCGGAGCGACGCGCTTCGCTACGGGTTAGGCAGCGAGAGCGAGTGCGTGATCGTTATCCGCACTTACGTTACGTCCCGGTTGTTTTAGGAGGCCGACCGGGAACCTCCGCTTGCAGCTCAGCCGGAGAACCGACCACGTCGAAACCAGGTCGCCCCCGTATGTGTCTGCCCATATTGTAGCTGCATGCTGGAGATTTCCCCCTGCGCCCCGGCCGACAAGGAGCTCACGCTCGGCATCTACAACGCCGTCTGGCCGCACGACGCGATCACGATGGACGAGGTTCGCTCTTTCGAGGCGGGCCTGATCGCCCACGGCGACTTCCTCGCGCGCGTCGACGGCGAGCCGGCGGGCTCGGGCTACGGCGCGGTCGGATCGTGGCGGCCGGACGTCGTCTTCCTGCTGCTGACCGTGCTTCCCGCCAAGCGCAGCCGAGGCGCCGGAACTGGGCTCTACGAGGCGGTCTCGGACTGGGCGCGCGAGCGCGGGCTCGAGACGCTCGAAGCGGTCGTCTCCGACGACGATTCCGAAAGCCTCGCGTTCGCCGAGCGGCGCGGCTTCGTCGAACACCGGCGGGAGAAAGGAGTGGTGCTCGACCTGGCAGGGGCCGATCCGCAGCCGCCCCAGCCGCCGGCGGGGGTCCAGATCGTGACCTGGGCCGAGCGGCCGGAGCTCGATCGCGGGATGTACGAGGTGGCGCTCGAGGCGTATCCCGACATCCCCGGCGGCGAGGACGAGGAGGTCGAGCCGTTCGAGGACTGGCTCACGCACCACATGCAGGGGTCAGGGGACCTGCCCGAGGCGACCTTCGTCGCGCTCGCAGGCGACGAGGTCGCCGGCTACGCCAAGTTTTCGCTCACCGCCGCGCGGCCGAAGGTCGCGAGCCATGACCTGACCGCCGTCAAGCGCGCGTGGCGCGGCCGCGGTGTTGCGCGGGCGCTGAAGGCGACGCAGATCGCGTGGGCGAAGGCGAACGGGTACGAGCAGCTCTGGACGCGGAACGAGGAGCGCAACGCGCCGATTCGACACCTCAACAAGGAGTTCGGCTACAAGCCGGCGCTAGGCCGCATCTACCTGCGTGGGCCCCTCAAGACCTGAATTGCAGCCGCCCGGGCTCCACAGGCCCGTGCGCGAGAACATCCGCCGTCTGCAACTCGAAGAAGAACGTGGAGCCGCGGTCGCCGTTCGGCTCGACCCATATCTTGCCGCCCATGCGGTCGACGAGCTCCTTGCAGATGTAGAGACCCAGGCCCGTCCCTCCCACCCCGCGGATCATCTGCGGGTCGGCGCGGTAGAACTTCTCGAAGATCCGGTCCTGGTCCTCGGGCGCGATCCCCAGGCCCTCGTCGCGGACGCAGAAGCGAACTGCGCCCTCGTGCTCGGTCACCTCGACCTCCACGTGTCCGCCCTCCGGCGAGTACTTGATCGCATTCTCGATCAGGTTCACGAGCACCTGGCGCGCCTTGTCGTGGTCGGCCGAGACGCGCGGGAGTCCGTCCTCCACGCTCGCCTCCAGCGTGACCGAGGGAGGCGCATAGGCGCGCGTCGCCTCTACCACTCGTTCGACGAGCTCGGCGGGATCGAAGGGCTCGACGTCGAGGTCGAGCCGACCCGCGTCGAGCTGGTTCGCGAGCAGGATCTCGTTGACGATCCGGCCGAGCCGCTCGGACTCGTCTGCGATCAGGGAGACGAAGCGCTCGCGGCCGGTCTCATCGAGCGCGAAGTCGTGGCGGAGCAGGGTCTGCGCCGCGCCATACACCGCCGCGAGCGGCGTGCGGAGCTCGTGCGAGGCGGTCGCGATGAAGTCGGCCTTGATCTCCTCGAGCCGGCGCACGTCGGTCAGGTCGCGGAAGGCGTAGACCGTACCGCCGAAGAAGCGGACGCCTGAGATCGAGATCCAGCGCTCGCCGCGGGCGGTGTCGATCGGGATCACGGTCTCCTCGTGCCCCGGGTCCGGCGAGGACAGGACCGGGACGGTGTCGACCGCGCTCTGCCAGCCGGGGATCGCCTTCGCCGCGGGCTGGCCGACGACGTCCTTGGCGGGGATCGAGGTGATCGCCTCGGCCGCCGGGTTCCAGAGGCGGATCGTGCCGTTTCGGTCGAGCAGGAGGATCGCGTCGCCGACGTGCTCGAGCACGCGGGCGGCGTCGGCCCGCTCCTCGACCTCGCGGACGAGCCGCGCGCGGTCGAGGGCCAGGCCGATCCGGACGGCGAGGTCCTCGACGAGCGCCAGGTCGTCTGCCCCGTACGCATCGCCGCGGACGGTTCGGGCGACCGTGAGCGCGCCGAAGGGCTGCTTGCGCGCGCGCAGCGGGACCGAGATCACCGAACGGGCCTCGAGGCCCTCGAGGAAGCGCACCGGCTCGCCGGCGCGGTCTTCTCCCGGCGACGGGACGAGGCGCGAGCGGCCGTCGTAGGCAACTGTCCGGATGGAGGCGCCGGGCGTGTCGCCCACCCGGCGCGCGCCGTTCCCCTCGGCGGGCTCGGCTCGCGCGACCGCGACTCGCGTGAGCTCGTGGGCGTTCCCGTCCTCGACGACGTCGATGACGCACCAGTCGGCGAAATCGCGAACGATGAGATCCGCGACGCGCGTGAGGGCGCGCTGCTGCTCGAGCGTCGAGGCGAGCTCGTCGCCCGCGCGGCGCAGGAGGTCCAGGCGTGCCTGGCGCTCCGTGACCTCGGTCGTCGCGGCACGCTCGGCCGTGGAGAGCTGCTCGCGCTCGTCCTCGGCCCGTCGCAGATCGCCTAGATCGCGGAGGAAGCTCTGCACGTACATGGGCTCCCCGGCCGAGTCGCGGACGAGCGCGCTCTCTTCACGCACCCAGACGGCACGGCCGTCGCGCGCGAGCAGGCGGTAGTCGAGCCGCGCCGGGGCCTCGTCCGGCGGCTCCGCGAGCACGCGCTCACGGTCCTCGGGATGGAGCAGCTTCTCGAAGAGGCCCGCCCCGTTCGCCCACTCGGCAGGCGAATACCCGGTCAGCTCCTCGATCGACGGACTGACGTACAGGGTCGAGCCGCGGTCGCCTGGCTCGGTCAGCCACGTCACGAGCGGTAGGCCCTCGAGCAACGCCCGGTGGCGGGTCTCGCCGCGGTCGAGCTCTTGCTGCTGCGCGCGGTCCTTGCGGTGAGCCCGTACCACGAGCCATCCGAGGATGGCGGCCGCCAGGACCCAGATGCCGGCGGCAGCGGCAATCCTCCACGTGCGCTCGCTGACGAGCACGAGGACAACGCAAGCCGTGCCGAGGAGGGCGAGACTGACGGCGGCGGCGAGCCCGGTACGGGATCGGAGAGTCTCTGGAAGCAATGCGCAGGTTTAGTTGGGTCAAAGCAGAGTAGCCGCGACTTGGTCGACCTACAAGACCGCCCTATGGTTTGGCCGTGATCGATGTCGCAGAGTGCGTGAACGGGGCGGAAAAGCAGCTCTCGCTGGACGTCTACAACGCCGTCTGGCCGCACGACGCCGTCACGATGGAGGAGGTTTCGGTATACGAGGCGGGAGCGCTCGACCACGCCGATCTGCTCGCCCGGCTCGACCGCCGGGTCGTCGGCTCGGCCCACGGCGCACTCACCCCGCAGCGGCCTGAGGAGGTGCGCGTGCTGCTGACCGTGCTCGGCGACGCGCGCGGCTGCGGCGTCGGCACCGCGCTCTACGAGCGGATCTCGGAGTGGGCACGTGAGCGCGGCATCGAGACGCTCGAGGCGACGGTTGCCGACGACGACCTCGAGAGCCTGGCGTTTGCGCTTAGGCGCGGCTTCGTCGAGCACAAGCGCGAGGGCGGTCTCGTGCTCGACCTGACCCAAGCCGTCGCGCCCGCGGTCGAGCCTCCTCCGGGTGTCGAGGTTGTCCTCTGGGACGAGCGGCCCGGGCTGGCGCGCGGCATCTACCAGGTGCAGCTCGAGGCCTGGCCGGACATCCCGGGCAGCGAGGACCGCCTGGCGGAGCCGTTCGATTCCTGGCTCGCCCGGGACAGCGGGGCTGCGCAGCACACCTTCGTCGCGGTGGCCGACGACGAGGTGGTCGGCTTCGCGAAGCTCGCGCCGACTCGCGCGCGACCGAAGGTCGCGGACAACCACCTCACCGCGGTCTCGCGCGCCTGGCGGCGCCGCGGGGTTGCGCGGGCGCTGAAAGCGGCCCAGCTCGCATGGGCGAAGGAGCACGGCTTCGAGCAGCTGCAGACGCGGAACGAGCAGCGCAACGAGCCGATGAGGCGGCTGAACGAGGAGCTCGGCTACGAGCCGGCAGTCGGACGGATCTACCTGCGCGGGCCTTTGAGCGCGCGGTAGATCCGCAGCGGGAACATCCCGAAGAGCGGAGCGCGCCGGCCGAGCTCGTCGCGGTCCTCGCGGTCGAAGGCCCGCGCGAAGCGCTGCGCGTCGGCTTCCGTCTCGTAGTCCTTCGACCCGCCGGCGCCGCACGCGCGCGCGCACTCCCAACGCATCGTCGCGCCCTCGGCGCGGAAGCGGTAGCGGTGCCCGAGAAGCCGGCAGGCGAGCATCGCTGGTCACCTACCCGGTTTCAGAAGCGCGCAAGCGGGGATTTTCTCGCCGCAAATGTCAGCCGGAGCCCACGCAGAGCGCCGCACGATCGAGACCGACATCCCGCAGCGGCTCGACCGCCTGCCGTGGTCGCGGTTCCACTGGCTCGTCGTGATCGGCCTCGGGACGGTCTGGATCCTCGACGGGCTCGAGGTCACGATCGTCGGCTCGGTCGCGAGCCGCCTCACCGAGAAGGGCAGCGGGATTGCGATCTCGACGGCGGGCATCGGAATCGCCGCGGCCTTCTACGTCGGCGGTGCCTGTCTCGGCGCGCTCTTCTTCGGGCAGCTCACCGACCGCTTCGGCCGGAAGAAGCTCTTCCTCATCACTCTCGCGCTCTACATCGCCGCCACCGTCGCGACCGCCTTCGCCTGGACCGCCTGGTATTTCTACGCGATGCGGTTCCTGACCGGAGCCGGCATCGGCGGCGAGTACGCGGCGATCAACTCGGCGATCGACGAGCTGATCCCGGCCCGCGTGCGCGGGCGAGTCGACCTGATCATCAACGGGTCGTACTGGATCGGCGCGATGGCAGGCGCCGCGGCAGCGATCGTGCTGCTCAACGAAAGCCTGCTCGCGAAGGACGTCGGCTGGCGGCTCTCGTTCGGCCTCGGCGCGATCCTCGGCCTGGCGATCATGCTCGTCCGCCGGAACGTGCCCGAGAGCCCGCGCTGGCTCTTCATCCACGGGCGCGAGGAGGAAGCGGAGAAGATCGTCCGCAACATCGAAGAGGACGCGCAGGACTCGACCGGCGAGGCGCTGGAAGACCCCGAGGGGTCGATCGAGGTGCGCCAGCGCGAACGCATCCCGTTCCGGGAGATCGCCAGGCAGGCGTTCAAGGTGTATCCGAAGCGCAGCGCCCTTTGCCTCGCGCTCTTCATCGGCCAGGCGTTCATCTACAACGCGGTGACGTTCGACCTCGGGACGCTCTTCACGAAGCATTTCGGCGTCTCGTCGTCCTTCGTGCCGGTCTACTTCATCCTGTTCGCAGCGGGGAACTTCCTCGGGCCGCTCGTGCTCGGGAGGCTGTTCGACACGTGGGGCAGGCGGCCGATGATCTCCCTCACCTACCTCGGCTCGACCGCGATCCTGATCGTGACGGGGATCCTGATCGGCAACGACTCGCTGACGTCCTGGTCGCTGATCGCCCTCGTGATGGCGACGTTCTTCCTCGCCTCCGCCGGCGCGAGCGCCGCATACCTGACTGCGAGCGAGATCTTCCCGATGGAGATGCGCGCGCTCGCGATCGCGTTCTTCTTCGCGGTCGGCACGGCCGCCGGAGGGATCACCGGGCCGCTGCTCTTCGGCCACATGATCGCGGGCAGCAAGAACGACGTGATGGTCGCGTTCCTGATCGGCGCGGGTGTGATGGCGCTCGGCGGGATCGCGGAGATCCTCTTCGGAGTCGACGCCGAACAGCAGCAGCTGGAAGACATCGCGGAGCCGATCACGGCCCGCGAGGCCGCTGCGGACGGGCGGGGCGAGCGCGACGGGCGAGGCGAACCGGACCGACACTCGCAGCGGGAGGCCCGGCGGAGCCGCGGCGCGCACGGTCCTCGGCGCTATCGGCCGGGGGTTGGCTCGACCTTCTACTCACCCGGCATGATCGGCACGGCCTACTCGTCGCGTCGTGCGGGCGAGGACGTGCTCGACCGCGAGGTCGACCGCATCGTCGGCGCGCTCGAGCAGGAAGGCCGGCCGGTCGACCGGCGGGAGCTCGAGCGGCTGATCCACTCGCGTGTGTGGGGGCCCGGCAGGTTCTCGCGCGCGCTCGACGAAGCGATCGCGGAGGGACACGTCCGCCGCGTCGGTCGCTCGCGCTACGAGGCGGTCGGTTCGGCGGCGGGCGCGCCGCAGCCGGAGCGAGAGAGCACCCGAAGAGGCTGACGAAATAACTCGCCGACGGGTGCGCCGGGACTTCCGGGCTACAGTCTGTCCATGAAGCAGATCTGGACGGGCAAGGCTGTGCAGCTCGCCGCCAGATACGGCGAGCAGGCACCGACGGCGACGGTCTGCTGCAACGCGTGCCGAACGTGTCTCACGACGAATCTTCTCGGCCTGGCCACGGCCGTCGCCGGTGCCGTCGGTTACCGAGCCGTTCGGCTGGCACGGCGGACGCGCCTGTCTAGTTCCGCCGGCTCTTGAGCGTCCGCTCGATGCGGCGCTTCGATTCGCGGTCGGCGATGTCGCGTCGCTTGTCGCGAAGCTCCTTGCCTCGCGCGAGCGCAAGCTCGACCTTCACGCGCCCGTTCTTGAAGTAGAGACGCGTCGGGACGAGCGTCAGGCCACGCTCGGCGACCTTGGAGGAGAGCTGGTCGATCTGGCGCCGGTGCAGGAGCAGCTTGCGGTGGCGGTCGGGGTCCGGCGGCGCGACGGACGCCTGCTCGTAGGGAGGGATGTGAAGCCCGACGAGCCAGAGCTCGCCGTCGCGCGCGTCGGCGTAGGCGCGTTGCAGCGTTGCCTTGCCCTGGCGCAGCGCCTTGACCTCGCTGCCCGTCAGCGCGAGCCCCGCCTCGACGCGCTCGAGCAGGTGGTACTCGTGCCGCGCGCGGCGGTTGTCGGCGATCAGTTTCTCTCCGGTCGTTTGGGCCATCCGCTCGATTCTAGGTTTTGACAGTTTCGGCACACCCGCGTTTCACCTGCGTGCGGGTTTGGCAGTTACGCTCGCCTCGGGTGGCGGGTGGACAGAACTCCCCACCCAGGGTGGGGAAGCCTGCGTTTGTGGGTCAATCGCGCGCGCGGTCGCGGCGGCCGGCTGGGGCCAGCTCGACCTTGCCCTCGTTGCGGCGGATGTCGGCCACGCGCACCTCCAGCGGGTCGCCGAGGCGATGCGTGCGCCCGCCGCGCCGGCCGACCAGCGCCGTACCCAGGGTGTTCAGCTCGAAGTAGTCGCCGGGGAGCCGCCGCGCCGGCACGAATCCCTCGAACACGTCCCCGAACCGCACGAACAGCCCCGACGGGATCAGTCCCGTGACCTCGCCCTCGAACGCCTCCTCCCACCCCAGCTCGAACAGCCGCCGCTCGAGCAGCCACGCGAGACAGATCTCGTCCGCCTGGTACTCGAGCTTCGCAGCCGTACGCTCCCGCACCGATGCCTGCTCCGCAAGCTCGGGCAGATCCTCGGGAAGGGGCTCGTCCGAGACGCCGAGCTCCCGCAGCAGCGCGCGGTGACACACGAGATCCGGGTAGCGGCGAATGGGCGAGGTGAAGTGGCAGTACGCGGTGCTCGCCAGCCCGGAGTGCCCGAGGTTCCGCGGGTCGTAGCGCGCCCGCTTGAGCGCCTGGAGCACCATCGCCGGAAACGCGTCCCGCCCGCGGCCGGACTGACGCGCGTACTCGTCCACGCGCTCGCTCGCCTCGGCCGCTAGCTGCGCAGCCTCCGCCGGGCTCAGCCGCTCCGGCGCGGGAGGTGTCGGGACCTGAAGATCGGCGAGCTTCGCCAGCAGCAGCTCGACGGCCTGCGGCTCCGGCCGCTCGTGCACGCGGAAGAGCGCCTCGCGGCGGCGCCCCGCGAGCAAACCGGCAACGGCCTCGTTGGCGAGGATCATCAGCTCCTCGACGAGCATGTGGGCGTGCGGCTCCGACTCCCGCCGCGCATCCGCGACCCCGCCCTCGCCGTCGAACTCGAACGTCGCTTCGGAGCTCTCGATCCGCAGGGCACCGCGCGCGAACCGTCGCGCACGCAGGTCGCTCGTCACGCGCTCCGCGCGGTGCAGCGCCTCCGTCAGGTCAGGCTCGGCGTGCTCGCGCCCGGCCAGGATCGCCTCGGCCTGCCCGTACGTGAGCCTCGCGCCGCTGCGGATCACCGAGCGGTAGAAGCGCGCCTCGCCCGTGGCGAGCTCGACCTCGACCGTCACGCAGAGCCTGTCGAGATGAGGCCGCAGCGAGCAGAGGTCGTTGGAGAGCTCGGGCGGGAGCATCGGCGAGACGAGCCCGGGCACGTAGACGGAGAACGCGCGCGCTGCAGCTCCCCGGTCGAGCGGCGTGCCGGCTCCGACGAACCACGAGACGTCGGCGATGTGGACCAGCACGCGGTCCTCGTGCAGGGTCAGCGCGTCGTCGAAGTCCTTCGCCGTCTCCGGGTCGATGGTGAAGGCGAGCTCGTCGCGGAGGTCGACTCGATCGGGGGCGAAGCCGGTGTCCACTGGGTCGTACGGCTCGAAGCCGCCCAGCTCGCCCTCCTGGAGCAGGAGCCCCTCGAGCACGGTCTCGATCCGGTCCGCGCGACCCAGCACCCGCTCGAGGCGAGCACGCCCGCGACCGGGCCGCACGAGCGCGAGGTCGCCCGGCCCGGCCTCACCGCTCCCCTTCTTGTCCACGACCACGGGAACTCCCGGCGTGAAGTAGGGCTCGCCGACGAGGAGCTTCCCGCGCCGTGCGAGCTCGACGACGACCGCGTCCGAGGTACTAGACCTGGAGGAAACGGCGGATCGTCAGTCCCGACCCCATCGCCCCGAGCAACAGCCCCGCACCGAGGACGATCAGGACGTGGAACGGGAACGCCCACGCGTGCACGTCGGTCTCGTGCAGGTGGATGACGTGGTCGAGGAAGATCGTCCGGCCGAGAGCGAGCAGAATGATCGCGGCGACGGCGCCGCCGAGGCCGCACAGCAGACCCTCGATCATGAACGGGCCGCGCACGAACCAGTTGGTCGCACCGACGAGCTTCATCACCTCGATCTCCCGGCGGCGCGCGAAGATCGACAGCCGGATCGTGTTGGCGACGAGGAGCGTCGACGACACGAGCAGGATCGCAAATGCGATCAGAACCAGAATCCACAGGTACCGCGCGACGGATACAACGCGATGCGTGATGTGGCCGCACGCCTTGCCGGTCGTCGTCTTGGCGCCTGGCGTGCCGGGCGCCGGTGGACACGTGGTCTGGATCGCAGAATCGTTGAGGTCCGCGATGCGCTTGACGAGGGTGTCGATTTGGCCGACGTTCTTGGGATAGACGATGTACTTCGGGGGGAGCGGGTTGCTGGTGAGGTGCTGCGTCAGCTCGGGATTGCTCTTCTGCATCTCCCGCAGCGCCTCGGCCTTCGAGACGAACTTGATCCGCTTGACCTCGGGCATGGCGGCCAGCTGGTTGTGGACGTTGCCGATCTGCGTGATCGTCGCGTCCGAGTGGCACTTCAGCTGCGTGCAGAAGAAGACCTCCACGATCAGCTGCTTCTTGTAGTGGTCGCTGAGTGAGAGCGCCCAGCTGCCGAGCCCGACGACGAGCCCCAGCATGAACATCCCGATCAGGACGGTCATCGTCGCCGCGAAGGTGGTCGAGAGATTTGCGCCGAGCGAGCGCACGGCCTCCGAGAAGATCAGGCGCAGACGGCTCGTCACTCGGTCGTGTACCCCCCACGCCGCTCGTCGCGTGCGAGCTTGCCGTCCTCGAGCGCGATCACGCGCTTTCGCATCTTGTCGACCATCTCGCGGTCGTGGGTCACCATCAGGATCGTCGTGCCCGAGCGGTTGATGCGGTAGAGCAGCTGCATGATCCCGACGCTCGTGTCGGGGTCGAGGTTCCCGGTCGGCTCATCGCAGATCAGGAGCGGCGGATGGTTCACGAACGCGCGCGCGATCGAGACGCGCTGCTGCTCGCCGCCGGAGAGCTCGTCGGGATAGGAGCTCATCTTGTGCGAGAGGCCCACGAGGTTCAGCACCTCGGGGACCTTGCGCCGGATCGAGTTGGCGCTCTCGCCCTGGACCTTCAGCGCATAGGCGACGTTCTCGGCCGCGGTGCGGTTCGGGAGCAGCTTGAAGTCCTGGAAGACGCACCCGACGTTGCGGCGGAGAAGCGGAACTTTCGAGCGCTTCAGCCGCCCGAGCTCGCGGCCGCCGACGATGATCTTGCCCGACGTCGGCTCGAGCTCCTTCAGCACGAGGCGGATCACGGTCGTCTTGCCGGAGCCGGATGCGCCCACGACGAAGACGAACTCGCCCTTGTCGATCGCGAACGTCACGTCTCTGAGGGCGGCGACGTCTGGCTCGTAGATCTTCGTGACGTTCTCGAAGACGACCATCGCCGAGCTCGTCGGCGCAGGCAGCGGCACGACGGGCTCCGGCTCTGGGCCTGGGAGTACGGCCGTCGAGACTGGCTCTACGTCTTGTTCCAATGGCTGCTGGAGGTCCGGTTCCTGCACAGCGAGTACGCGTGCGCCGCTCCTGGCGGGGCATCGACTAGGCGTCGCGAGTCTAGCGAAAGCTCCGGCTACATCACCTTTCCCGCGGCCTTTGCGAGCAGGTACTCACGGACGAAATCGTCCAGCGCGCCGTCGAGAACTGCCTGCGTGTTGCCGGTTTCGTGCTCGGTGCGGTGGTCCTTGACCAGCTGGTAGGGGTGCAGGACGTAGCTGCGGATCTGGCTGCCGAAGCCGATGTCCTGAGCCGCGCCTCGCTCCCTCGCGAGCTCTTCTTCGCGCTTCTCCTGTTCTTGCTCGAGGAGCCGGGAGCGCAGGACGCGCAGGGCGGTCTGCTTGTTCGCGCTTTGAGAGCGCTCGTTCTGGATCTGGACGACGATTCCGCTCGGGATGTGCGTGATCCGGACCGCCGAATCGGTCTTGTTGACGTGCTGCCCGCCGGCGCCGCTCGCGCGGTAGGTGTCGATCCGCAGGTCGCTCTCGTCGATCTCGACGTCGACGTCCTCGGGGAGCAGCGGGCTGACGATGACCTGCGCGAAGCTGGTGTGCCGGCGGTGGGCCTGGTCGAACGGGCTCTGGCGCACGAGGCGGTGAACGCCCCGCTCGGCCTTGAGGACGCCGTACGCGTTCTCTCCCCTGACGCTGAAGGTCGCCGACTTGAGGCCCGCCTCCTCGCCGGGGCTCGCCTCCAGGAGCTCGGTGGCGAAGCCGCGCTCCTGGGCCCAGCGCAGGTACATGCGGAGCAGGATCTCGGCCCAGTCCTGGGCGTCTGTGCCGCCGGTGCCCGCGTGGATGGTGACGAGCGCGTCGCCCGAGTCGTACTCGCCCGAGAAGAGCGCGTCCTCCTGGAGCCGGTCGAGCTCCGCGCGGAGCGGCGCGATGCTCGTCTCGATCTCGCCGGCCATCTCGCCGTCCATCGCCAGGAGCTCCTGGGCGTCCTGGTACTCCTGGGTCAGTCGGCGGTAGCGGTCGAGCCGGCGGCTCAGCCGCGCGTGCTCGGCCGAGACCCGCGCCGCGTGCTGCTGGTCGTCCCAGAATCCGGGCGCGCCGAGCTCTTGCTCGAGCTCCGCGACGCGCTTCTCGAGCGCATCCGGGTCAAAGGTAATCACGGACCCAGGCAAGCTGGGCCCCGATCTCCTGGAGCTGCTGGTCCAGCGGCTGAGAGGTCTTCTCGTCGGCCATCGGCTACGCGCCGTGGCAGCGCTTGAACTTCTTGCCGCTGCCGCACCAGCAGGGATCGTTGCGGCCGATCTTGTCGCGGTCCGAGGTTACGCGCTGCCTCGTCGCGACCGCGCCACCGCCTACGCCCACCGCGCCGGCCGTTACCGAGCCGCCGCCGTTGCCGCCGAGAGCGCCCGCAGCCGCGATCGCATCCGCGCCGGCGAACGAGTCGTGCTGATAGGCGACATCTGAGCCGTCCAGACCCTGCGCCGCCTGCGCCTGCTGGAGCTGCTCGGCGTCGCCGACCTCGATCTGCGCGTGGAAGAGAGTCATCACGACCTCCTCGCGGATTGCGAGACCGAGCTCGCGGAACATCGCCTCGCCCTCCGTCGTGTACTCGACGAGCGGATCCTTCTGCGCCATCGCGCGCAGGTGGACGCCCTCTCGCAGGTAGTCCATGTTCTCGAGGTGCTCGCGCCAGCGGGTGTCGACAACCTGCAGGATCACGAAGCGCTCCACGTCGCGCATGAGCGGCTGGCCGGTCTCCGGGTTGAGGCCCAGCGACTTCTCCTTCTCGACGTAGGTGTCGCGCGCGTCCTCCTGGAACTCGTCGACGATCGCCGCGCGGTCGAGGCCCACCTCCTCGCGCAGCTCCTCGGACGAGACTGGGTCGTCGGTCGCGTAGACGTCCTCCATCGCCTTGCAGAGCGCGTCGAGATCCCACTCCTCCGGGTACTCGCCCTCGGTGTAGTTGGCGACGACCCGCTCGATCACCTCGTCGATCCAGCCGCCGACCTCCTCCGACAGGTCCTCTCCCTCGAGCACGCGGCGGCGCTGGTCGTAGATGACCGTGCGCTGCTTGTTCATGACGTCGTCGTACTTGAGGACGTTCTTGCGCATGACGAAGTTCTGCTCCTCGACCTTCTTCTGCGCGTTCTCGATCTGGTTCGAGAGGATCTTCGCCTCCATGGGCTGGTCGTCCGGGACCTTGAAGCGCTCCATGATGTTGTAGATCCGGTCGCCGGCGAACAGGCGCACGAGCTCGTCCTGGCCGGAGAGGTAGAAGCGCGACTCGCCGGGGTCGCCCTGGCGCCCTGAGCGGCCGCGAAGCTGGTTGTCGATGCGCCGCGCCTCGTGGCGCTCGGTGCCGAGCACGTAGAGGCCGCCGAGCTCGCGCACGCCCTCGCCGAGCTTGATGTCGACCCCGCGGCCGGCCATGTTCGTCGCGATCGTGACCGCGCCCGGCTGGCCCGCCTCGACGATGATCTGGGCCTCCTTTTCGTGCTGCTTCGCGTTGAGGACGTTGTGCGGGATGCCCTGTCGCGTGAGCAGCTCGGCGAGGTGCTCCGAGACCTCGACCGAGATCGTGCCGACGAGCACCGGCTGGCCCTTCGCGTGGCGCTCCTTGATGTCCTCGATCACGGCGCCGTGCTTCGCTTCCTCGGTCTTGAAGATCTGGTCGTTCTTGTCGTCGCGGGCTACGTCGACGTTGGTGGGGATCTCGACCACGTTCAGTCCATAGATCTCGACGAACTCCTTCTCCTCGGTCTTGGCGGTGCCGGTCATGCCGGCGAGCTTGTCGTAGAGGCGGAAGTAGTTCTGGATCGTGATCGTCGCGACGGTGACGAACTCCTCCTGGATCCGCACGCCCTCCTTCGCCTCGACCGCCTGGTGCAGGCCCTCCGACCAGCGGCGGCCTTCCATGATCCGGCCGGTGAACTCGTCGACGATCTTGACCTCGCCGTCCTGCACGACGTAGTCGACGTCGCGCTGGTAGAGAGACTGCGCCTTGAGCGCCTGGTTCAGGTGGTTGACGAGCTGGGCGTTGCGCGGGTCGTACAGGTTGTCGACCCCGAGGGCGCGCTCGACCTTCTCGATCGCGTCATGCAACGGGGAGACCGTCTTGTGCTTCTCGTCGTACGCGTAGTCGGCGCCCGACGCCTCGGCCGCGTTCTTCTCCTCGCCCGGCTTCGAGGCGTAGCCGACCATGGACTTGACCACGCGCGCGAAGTCGTAGTACGTCTGCGCCGCGGTCTCGGGCTCGCCGGAGATGATCAGCGGCGTGCGGGCCTCGTCGATCAGGATCGAGTCGACCTCGTCCACGATCCCGTACGCGTGGCCGCGCTGGACGACGCCCTCGAGCGTGACCGCCATGTTGTCGCGCAGGTAGTCGAAGCCGAACTCGGAGTTGGTGCCGTACGTGACGTCGGCGCTGTAGGCCTCGTGGCGCTCGTCGAACGACATCTGCGCCTGGATGAACGAGGCGCGCACCCCGAGCGCGTCCCACACGGGCTTCGTCCACTCGGGGTCGCGCTTGGCGAGGTAGTCGTTGACCGTGACGAGGTGCACGTTCCGGCCGGTGAGAGCGTTCAGGTAGAGCGGCTGGACGGCGACGAACGTCTTTCCTTCGCCCGTGCGCATCTCGGCGATGTCGCCCTCGTGGAGGACGATCCCGCCCATGCGCTGCACCTCGAACAGGCTGACCCCCATCGTGCGGCGGAAGGCCTCGCGGACCGCCGCGAACGCCTCGAAGACGAGCTCGTCGACCGGCTCGCCGTTCTCGATCCGCTGCTTGAACTCGGCCGTCTTGCCCGCGAGCTCGGCGTCCGAGAGACCCTCGAACTCGGGCTCGAGCGAGCCGATGTATGCCGCCTGCTCGGCGAGCCGCTTCAGGCGGCGGCCTTCGCCGAAGCGAAGTGCCTTCTCGAATGCGCCTAGCTGGGACACAGAACTAGGGTAGCGGCTCGGCTTCGCGGCACGTTCACAGCGGGCTGGCCTCGACCTCCCAGACTCGGCCGGCCAAGCGGCGCGCACGCACGACGTATTCGCGTCCCAGGGTCGCGCCAAGCTGCTCGAGCTGGGGGACGGTGCCGAACGACCGCTCGCCGTCGACCGTGAGCGTGCGTTCGCCGCCGCTGGCCGCGAGCTGCAGCTCCTCGCCGGGCACGTCGAGCTCGGCGACCTGGATTCGCTCCGCGGCCACCGCCCAGACGTCGCCGTCGCGACGGACCGCCTCGGCTCGATACGGGCGTTCAAGTGACTGGTCGATCGTCTCGGCAAGCGGTGCGATGGTCCCTTCCGGGTCGTACTCGTCCACGACGATCTCGCCGTTGGAGAGGGCGACGAAGTTGAGCTCGTCCCCGTCGAGATCCGGCGCCTCGACGGAGCCGACGGCGTCCCAGCGCCGCGGCCTCGAGACGCCGTGGATGCCGACCTCGCCCCAGTTGGGGCCCGGGTCGACGGGGTCCGGATGCGGGCCCGCTTCCGGCGCAAGGTCGAGCCTGGCCTGGCGCGCGAGCTTCTTGTGGATCGGCTCGCGCCGAAAGATCATTGCGGCTCGATCAGACCGTACTGGCCGTCGCGGCGGCGGTAGACGACGTTCACCTCGCCCGAGTCGTCGTTGCGGAAGACGAAGAAATCGTGGCCGACGAGCTCGAGCTGGAGCACGGCGTCCTGGGGGCTGAGCGGTGTGACGGCGAAGTTCTTCGTCTTCACGATCGCGGGCTCTGAATCTTCCGCGGTGGCGGCCACCGTGTTGGGAGCCGGCCCGTTGGCGCGGGCAGCCCTGCGCCGGCGCGAGCGCCCTCGCGTGCGGTAGCGCGTCACCTGGCGTTCGAGCTTCTCGACGAGCTGGTCGATCGACGCGTGCATGTCGCCGGTCGCCTCGCGCGCCCGGAGCACCGGGCCGCGCGTCCAGATGGTCGCCTCGGCGACCTGGCTCGCCGAGATCGACGGGTTCCGCTCGACGGCTAGCTCGAGCTCGACCCGCGGATCCTCCAGCTGGCGTTCGAGCTTCGCGAGCTTCTGTTCCGCGTAGTTACGGATCGCATCGCTGACCTCGAGGTTCCTGCCCTTCACCTGAAGTTGCATGAGCCCTCCTTGGGTGCCTGCTCTGGACCTGAATCTAGCGGACGACCCGCGCGAAGGTAACGACCTCGACCCGCCGCGCCCCGCCTTTCCGGAGCGCCGACGCCGCAGCGTTCGCGGTGGCGCCGCTCGTGTAGACGTCGTCGACGAGGGCCACGCGCGCCGGCGATTTCACGGCAGGGCGGAACGCGCCGGCGACGTTGCGCCGACGGTCGGCAAGTGACAGCCCGCGCTGGTGCGGGACCGTGCGCGTCCTCCCCAGGAGCGGGGCGACGGGCAGCTCCCAGCGCTCGCCGAGCTCGCGCGCGAGCCGCTCAGCCGGATGGTGGCCGCGCTCGAGCACGCGCTCGCGGTCCGGCGGGACGAAGGTCAGCGTGGCGACGCGCGGCCGCTCGACGCCCGCGGCGACGGCATCGGCCGCCTGCGCCACTAGCCGCCGGAGACCGCGCTCCTTCCAGCCGGCGACGAGGCGCCGGACCCGCTCGTCGTACTCGACCGCCGCGCACGCCGAGGCGAACGCGAGGCGGCGGCCGGAGCACTCGCGGCAGCGGCGCACGGGCCACGCGGTCGGCGCCCCACACCGCTCGCAGAGAGGCGGTCGCAGCAGCGGCAGGCCCTCGCGGCAGCCCGCGCACAGCTCCTCTCCGCTCGCAGCGCAGACGACGCAGCGAACCGGCAGTAGTAAGTCGAGAAGTCTCACGTCACACCTGTCTCACCTCCTCTTCGAGGGTAGGCGGAGACCTGTCACGCGTGTGTGACGCAGGTGTGACGAATGTGTGTCAGTTAGCTACGCGAGCGCTTGCTCGGCTTCGACCAGCGCGTCAGGCGTGCCCACGTCGATCCAGCGCCCCGGAACGCGCCACGCGTACACCGGCACGCGTGTGTAGAGCCACTCCACGAGCCGGCCCGGCTGATCCGGGTTGTTCCCGTCCGCCAGGTACTCCGTCACGAGCGGGAGGTGGCTCCGCGGGTAGTAGTAGAGCGCGATCCCGGCGAGCGTCGACGTCGGGCTCTCCGGCTTCTCTTCGAACGAGACGACTCGGCCCTCGGCGTCGACGCCGAGCGAGCTCAGCCTTCGAATCGCGTCGAGATCGCCGACGTCGTAGACGGAGACGGTAAAGGCGTCGCGCTCCCGGCCGAAGTGCGCGATCCCGTCGAGCCGCTCGGTGAAGAGGCTGTCGCCGGCAGCGATCAGGAGGTCGTCGTCGATTCCCTTCTGGTCGATCGCGAGCGCGAGGTCTCCGATTGCGCCGAGCTTGTCGTCCTCCGAGGTCGTCCCGTCGTCGATCACCTCGACACGAGCAGCGCCGAAACCCGCAGCCCACTCGCGAAACCGATCGGCGAACTTCGCGTTCGTGACGACGTAGACCGTGTCGAGCTCCGCAAGCGGCAGCTGCTTGAGCAGCCGGTCGAGGATGGGCCGCCCGCGGATCTCGAGCAGGTGCTTGGGCGCGTCCTGCGTGAGCGGGTAGAGCCGCGTCGCGTACCCCGCCGCGAGGATGACGGCCTTCACGCGACCACCGGCCGCGCGAGGCTGTCGGCGTACGGCGCCCGGTGGATGCCCGCCTCGGTCACGATCGCCGAGATCAGCTCCGCCGGCGTGACGTCGAAGGCCGGATTCCGCGCCGGGAAGCGCGCCGTGATCTCGGCGGGGTCACGCTCCTCGATCGGGATCTCGGCGCCGGTGGGCGTGTCGAGGTCGACGGTCGAGGTGG
This sequence comes from uncultured Actinomycetes bacterium, assembly GCA_963788215.1. Lineage (GTDB taxonomy): Bacteria > Actinomycetota > Thermoleophilia > Gaiellales > Gaiellaceae > AC-32. The sequence goes on along the minus strand of CAWBFX010000010.1, from coordinate 1,025,283 downwards.
GCGCGACGACGTAGAACGGAACTCCGTGGCGGCCGGCGAGCACCGCGAGAGGGTACGTGCCGATCTTGTTCGCCGTGTCGCCGTTCGCCGCGATGCGGTCGGCGCCGACGAGGACGCAGTCGACCTCGCCCGAGGCCAGGAGGTGCCCGGCCGCGGAATCGGCGACGACGGTGTGCGGAATCCCGTCCGCGTCGAGCTCCCACGCGGTCAGGCGCGCTCCCTGGAGCAGCGGCCGCGTCTCGTCGACGAAGACGTGCTCGACGAGACCTTGCATCCAGGCCTCGCGAAGCGCGCCGAGTGCCGTCCCCTGCCCGCCGGTCGCGAGCGCGCCCGTGTTGCAGTGCGTGAGCGCGCGACTCCCCGCGCCGAGCAGGCCGGCCGCGTGGACGCTCATCTGCCGACAGCGTTCGACCTCCTCGGCGTGCAGCTCGGAGGCGCGAACGGCCGGATCGGGCGCCGCTCGCACCTCCCGCAGCGCCCACGAGAGATTCGCGGCCGTCGGCCGCGCGCCCTCGAGGGCCGCGAAGGCGTCGTCGAGGTCCTCCCCGCGGGCCGCCGCGAGCGCGTAACCGTAGGCAGCTGCGATCCCGATCGCCGGAGCGCCGCGGACCGCCAGCGTCCGAATCGCCTCCGCGACCTCGGCGGCCGAGCTGCAGACGAGCTCGACCTCCTCGTCCGGCAGCCGCCGCTGGTCGAGGAGCACGACCTGATCGGGCTCGAGCCTGAGGATGCGTTCCGGGGCCAGCACGGACCGGACTGGACTAGGTGCTACGTCCCCTCGTCCCAGGAGGCGAGGTACTTCGCCTGCTCCTCCGTCAACTCGTCGATGGCGATGCCCATCGTCGCGAGCTTCAGGCGCGCGATCTCCTTGTCGATCTCCTCGGGCACCGGGTAGACGCTCCGCTCGAGGCTCGCCGCGTTCGCGACCATGTACTCGGCCGAGAGTGCCTGGTTGGCGAAGGACATGTCCATCACCTGCGCCGGATGCCCCTCGGCGGCCGCGAGGTTCACGAGCCGGCCGTCGGCGACGAGGTAGATCCGCCGGCCGTCGGAGAGCTGGAACTCGTCGACGAACTGGCGCAGGCTCCGGGTCTCGACGGCGAGCGCCCGCAGCGCCGGGATGTCGATCTCGACGTTGAAGTGCCCGGTGTTCGCGAGCACGGCCCCGTCCTTCATGCGCTCCATGTGCGCGCCGGTGATGACGGACTTGTCGCCGGTCGCGGTGACGAAGATGTCGCCGATCTCGGCCGCCCGCTCCATCGGCAGCACCTCGTAGCCGTCCATCGCGGCCTCGAGCGCCCGCAGCGGGTCGACCTCGGTGACGATGACGTGCGCGCCGTGGCCCTTCGCGCGCATCGCGACGCCGCGGCCGCACCAGCCGTAGCCGGCAACGACGAACTTCCGCCCCGCCAGCAGGATGTTGGTGGCGCGGATGATCCCGTCGATGGTCGACTGGCCGGTGCCGTAGCGGTTGTCGAAGAAGTGCTTCGTCTTAGCGTCGTTGACCGCGACCACCGGGAAGCCGAGGGCGCCGTCGCGCTCGAGCGCGCGCAGGCGGATCACGCCCGTGGTTGTCTCCTCGGTCCCGCCGATGATGTCGCCGAGCTGCTCGCGGCGGTGCGAATGCAGGACGCCGATCACGTCGGCTCCGTCGTCCATCGTCAGCTGCGGCTTGTGGTCGACCGCGGCCTCGATGTGCTCGTAGTACGTGTCGTTGTCCTCGCCCTTGATCGCGAAGACCGCGACGTCGTAGTGCTCGACGAGCGCGGCGGCGACGTCGTCCTGCGTGGAGAGGGGGTTCGACGCGCAGAGCACGACGTCGGCCCCGCCCGCCTTGAGGGCGCGCATCAGGTTGGCGGTCTCGCTCGTGACGTGCAGGCACGCCGAGACGCGGTACCCGGCCAGCGGCTGCTCGCGCTCGAAGCGGTCGCGGATCGCGGCGAGCACCGGCATCTGCCGGTCCGCCCACTCGATGCGGCGCAGGCCCTCTTCCGCCAGCGCCAGGTCCTTGACGTCGTGCCGTCTCGTCGTCGCCATTCGATTCCTCCCAGGTGTCAGGCGGCCAGCAGCCGCTCGTGCTTACGCTGCTCCCAATCGAGCGCGGTCAGCTCGCTGCCGGCGAGCCAGCTGTCGACCGCCGCGCGCAGCTCCGGCTCGTACCGAAGCCTCGCGGCGAAGGCGAGCTCCCGCAGCTCGACGCCGAAGCGACGCCGCAGCTGCTTGAGCGAGCGGAGCTGGTTCAGCTCGAGCAGCCCGTACGACCGGTACCCCGAGCCCGTTCGGCGCGGGACGACCAGCCCGGAACGCTCCAGATACCGCAGCATCCGCGGCGACCAGCCCGTCTGGGCAGCCGCCTCTCCGACCGTCGCGCTTTTCACGGCCAGAACGTTAACACACTCGTGTCAGGGTTCGCTGGTGCCGGTTCTCCCGTAGCTGTCCTCGAGGCGCACGACGTCGTCCAGCTCTGGTGTGGAGACCTCGAGAATCGTCGTGTCCTCCAGGGCTTTCACACGGTGCACCGTCCCGGGCGTGAAGCGGAACGCCGCCCCCGCGCCGACCACCTCGCTCGCGAGCACGCTCTCACCGGGCGCGCCGAGCTCGACCTCCGCCCTCCCATCGAGCACGTACCAGGCCTCGTCCTTCACGTTGTGGAACTGAAGGCTGAGCGACTCGCCCGCCTTGACGTGGAGGAGCTTGCCCGCGTAGCGCTCGGTGACGGCGAAGATCAGCTCGTAGCCCCAGGGCTTGTCGACCTTCTTCGGCTCGGTCGTGAACCGCTCGTGCCCGCGGAGGTTGGGCGACGTCAAGTGGTCGTGGCCCGCCACGATGGCGAACCTACCACTGTCAACGCCATCGGGTCAGGCGTTCGGCCAGTCGGGGTTCGCGGTCAGGTGCTCTTCGGCCAGCCGCAGGTCCTTCGGCGTGTTCACGGTCAGCCAGATGCCCTCGTGGCGATAGGCCCCGAGGCGGCGCTCGCCGGCGAGGTCGGGGAACGTCGTCGTCTCGTGGTCGCCGCGCTCGGGGAAACGCGAGAGCGCCTCGTCGCCGAGCACGTAGATCCCGCAGCTGACCCAGTGATCGAGCTGCGGCGCCTCACGGAAGCCCGTCACGATGTCCTCCTCCAGCTCCACGACCCCGAACGGCGACCGGAGCGGGACGACGGTGATCGTCGCGAGGGCGTCGCCCTTGCAGTGGAGCTCGAGCAGGCGCAGGAGGTCGACGTCGACGAGCTCGTCGCCGTTGAGCGCATAGACGTTGCCCTCCTCGCGCCGCTGCTCCGCGGCCAAGCGAATGCCGCCGCCGCGGCCGAGCGGCTCGGGCTCGCCGACGGGGACGATCTGGGGACCGATCTCGCCGAGCGCCTCCTGGAAGGCGTCCTCCTGTCCTTGCGCGCAGCTGATCAGGACGCGTTCGACGGCAGCCGCCGCGAGCTGCTCGACCTGGTACGCCACCAGCGGCTTGCCCGCGACCTCGACCAGCGCCTTCGGGCCGCCGCGCGCGGCGTCGCCGAGACGCTCGGCCTTGCCGCCGGCCAGGATGATCGCTTCCACTACTGCCTGAGCTCGCGCTTCGGTTCTTCGGTCTCCGGCAGCGCCGCAAGCGCGGACGCGGCCCGGCCGATCCCCTCGTAGACGAAGCCCGCGGTCCGGGCCGTCTCGGGATCGAGCAGGTTGCGCCCGTCGACGATCACCGGCCGGCGCATCGCGTCGCGCACCTCCTCGGAAGCGAGGTCGCGTAGCTCGTCCCACTCCGTCACGATCACCGCTGCGTCGGCGCCGCTGACCGCATCGAGGACGCTGTCGCAGAACGTGACGCCCTGCAGCAGGTGGCGCGCGTCCGCGATCGGATCCCAGGCGCGCACCTCCGCGCCCTCCGCGAGCAGGCGCGACGCGAGGACGAGCGAGGGCGCCTCGCGCAGGTCGTCCGTGTTCGGCTTGAAGGCGAGCCCGAGCAGCGCGATCGTCTTGCCGCGGAGCTTTCCGAGGTGCTTCTCGAGCTTCCCGACCACACGCCGCTTCTGCAGCTCGTTGACCTCGATCACGGCGCTGAGCAGCTGGAAGTGGTAGCCGGAGTTCGACGCGAGCTGCTTGAGCGCGACGCCGTCCTTCGGGAAGCACGAGCCGCCCCAGCCGATCCCTGCGCGCAGGAAGTGCGGCCCGAGCCGGTGGTCGAGCCCGATCCCCTCCGCGACCTTGACCACATCCGCGCCGGTGGCCTCGCAGACGTTCGCGATTTCGTTGATGAAGCTGATCCGCGTCATCAGGAACGCGTTCGCGGCGAGCTTGATCATCTCAGCGGAGGCGACGTCGGTGCGGACGATCGGCGCGCCCAGCGGCTCGTAGAGCGAGACCACGAGCTCGCCGTCAGCCTGCGTGAAGGAGCCGACGACGACGCGGTCGGGCTCCATGAAGTCCTTGACCGCGTTCCCCTCGGCGAGGAACTCGGGGTTCGAGACGTAGCCGACGTGCGAGAGGCCCCGCGACTCGAGGGCCGCGCGGACCTTCTCGCCGGTGCCGACGGGCACGGTGCTCTTCATTACGAGCACCGTCCGCTCCTCGGGGACCGGCAGCTCGTCGACGACGTGCCAGACGGCGGTCAGGTCGGCGTCGCCGGTGTAGGTCGGCGGCGTGCCGACGCAGACGAACAGCACCGAGCACCCCGCGAGGTCGGAGACCTCCGTTGTGAAGGTCAGGCGCTCTTCGTTCCGTGCGAGCAGCTCCTCGACGCCCGGCTCGTGGAAGGGGACGCGCCCTTCGCGCAGCGACTCGATCCGCTCGGCGACGATGTCTCGGATCACGACGTCGTGGCCGAGGTCGGCGAAGCACGCGCCCGTGACGAGTCCGACCCAGCCCGCGCCGAAGATGCCGATTTTCACGGGCCCCATTTCACCGGCGGAGCCTAGCGCGTCATGGGCCGCAGCCCTCGCGCGATCGAGAGCATCGTCTCGTTCGAGAGCGCGTCCAGCAGCGTGTTCACGACCCAGTAGCTCGCACCGCCGCTCCTCAGCACCACCATGTGCAGGTGGGAGCCGTTGTAGTAGAGGTCGTAGTGCCGCCCGCCGACCGTCTGGCTCAGGCTGCGGTCGGAGAAGATCGGAGCGTCGTTCCAGTCTGTCTCCTGGATCCCCCAGTACTCGTTCGCGCCGGTGCGGTACGTCAGCCGGACCGACGGGCGCCCGCCGAGCGAGTACACCCGGAGCGGCGTCTCCCCGTATCCGGAATCGAGGTTCGAGTTGCGCTCGAGCACGGTCGGCAGCTGCAGACGGAAGCGCACGCGGCGCTTGACGCCCGCGAGGCTCGAGCGCGTCGCGCCGGGGTCGCGGCGGATGAAGGGCGGATGGTGGGTCGGCGGCGCCTGCTGGACGAACGACGGCGCCAGGCGGTTGTGGAAGGTCGAGCCGACGACGAGCACTACGCAGGCGCCGTTCGCGGACTGCGCGAGCTTCGCTGGGAGCGCCTCGACGTCGGTGCTGCCGACGAGCTTCGCCACGCCCTGCGCGGCCCCCTTGCACGCTCCCCGGCTCGGATCGAAGTACGCCTTCGAGTGGAAGTAGTTCCAGTTCGGCGCGTTGGCCGGCTGGTTGCTCGGCGGCAGCAGGATCTTGTAGTCCTTCTGAGCGAGCAAGTAGCTCGCGTTGGCGGCCGACCCGGCCACGCCGTTCCCGTTCAGGACGGTGACCGACACCTTCGAAGGCGGCAGCGTGAACTTCTTGTGCAGCTTGCGCCCGAGCGCGACGGCCGTCTGCTGGGCAGCCGACTGCACGTCCGGGTTGAGGAAGCTCTGAACGGCCTCGTCGATGCTCGACTGCGGCGCGAACAGCTCGTTGGTCCCGGTCAGGTCCTGGATCCTGTTCTGGAAGACGTGACCCGGCGGCAGTCCGTGCGCGAAACCGGCGTAACTGTCGAGCAGGCCGAGGTCGACGTGGCGCCCACCGCCGATCCCGACCTCGACGTAGTGGTGGTTCGTGATCGTGTTCACCAGGTTGATCACGCTGCGCGGGCCGAGCGAGTGCGACGCCTGCTGGCGCAGCGCGCTCACGAACTGCTGCTGCCGCGCGAGCCTGAAGAGGTCGGAGTCCGTGTGCCGGAAGCGCACGAACGAGAGCGCCTGCCTGCCGTTCAGGAGCTGATAGCCCGGCTGGAGGTCGATGTTCGAGTAGTCGGTCGCGATCGTGCCCACGTTGCGGTTGTAGTAGCGGCGGTCGACGTCCATCCAGACGCCGCCGAGCTTGTTCACGACCGTGATGAAGCCGAGGAAGTTGACGTTGATCAGGTAGTTGATCGGCAAGCCGGTCAGGTGCCGCACGGTCTCGAGCGACCCGGTCGCGCCGCAGAACGCGTAGGCGCTGTTGATGCGGCCGTGGTCGTAGACGACGGCGGGCCCGTTGCGGCCCGTCGCGGTGCGCGAGGGGCAGTAGATCGGGACGTCGAGATCGCGCGGGAGCGAGAGCAGCGAGATCGTCTTCGTCACGGGGTCGGCGCGAATCAGCATCATCGTGTCGGACCGCGAGGGATCGTTTCCGTCGCCCGCGCGATGGTCGTACCCGATCACCAGTGCGGTCGCCGGTTGGCTCGCGTCCTTGATCTCGTCCAGGCCCTTCGACGCGCGTTTACAGTCGAGCGTCTGGCAGCCGAGCGCGAACGCCTTCTCGTGAGCCCAGAGGTAGAAACCGCCGACGAGCCCCGTCATGAGCACGACGAGGACGAGCGCGAGGAAGAGGAAGAAGCGCCCGACGACCTTCGCGAAACCGGGCTTTGACGGCGGAGCCTGGCGGTAGAGGGTGACCGGCGAGAGCGAGCCCGGCGGCAGGATCGCCCTGCCGTTGCCGTTTGCGCCGCGGCCGATTCCTCTCTTGAGCGTCGTCCTCATACGCGAAAAGCAGGAACGCCCGGAGCCGCGTTCGCCTGGTTCAGGATAGCCAAGCCCTCGGCCGGGCTAGACAGGTGCGCCTGTCAGCGCCTCCTGGGCCAGCCGTGCGCCCTCGACGAGCGAGCGGAGCTTCTCGTAGGCGACCTCCCAGCTGCGCGTTCGCAGGCCACAATCGGGGCAGACGTGGATGCGCGCCGGGTCGCCGAAGACCTCGACCGCATGCAGGATCCGGTCGCGGACGAGCTCGGGCGGCTCGATGAAGTCGGTGTGGATGTCGAGCACGCCGAGACCGAGGATCGGCTCGTACGGCAGGTCGCGGAACTTCGTGATCACCTCGTAGCCCGGCCGGTCGGCCGCGGAGGTGCCGAGCTCGCGGCTGTCGTAATTGGCGAAGCCGACGCAGTACTGGCGGCAGCCGCTCATGCCTTCGATCGGCGGGAAGAAGAGGTCGTAGTCCGAGAAGCAGAGGTGCGTCGAGAAGAAGCAGTCGAGTCCCTCGACGCTGACGTTGAAGCTCTCGACGAAGAGGTCGAGCTCGTCGGCCTCGGTCGACGCGCCCGGCTCGTCGATCTGGATCCAGTCGGCGCCGAGCTCGATCAGCGCCTCGAGGTTCGGGCGGATCAGGTTGCGCGCGATGTCGAGCGTGAGCTCGCGGCGCGCCTCGATCTCGCGGCGGCGGCCGTAGCCTGCGCCGAGCCGGCCCTCCTTCGGCGTGTGGTGCTCGTCATACGACCAGACCGCGAGCGTGTAGGCGCCGGTGATCGGGATCTTCAGCCGCGCCTTCGCCACCGACTGCAGGAACGAGAACTCCTCGTTGTGGTACGGCTCGCGCACGCTGACCGGGCCGACCGCGGCCGACTTGGAGTAGTACTTGTTGTCGAAGCTCCGCACGGTGCCGCGCGGCTCGAAGCCGTTCGAGTGCGCGATCGCCCAGGCATACATCTCGCTGCGCAGCTGCTCGCCGTCCCAGATCACGTCGATGCCCGCCGACTCCTGCAGGCGGACGCAGTAGCGGCTCGACCAGCGCGCGACCTCGTTCGGATCGGCGGCTCCGCGCTCGAGCAGCTCGACGAGCTCCTCGTGGCCCTCGACGCCGACCTTCTCGCCCCAGCTGCGGGCGTGCTCGATGTCGCCGGCGTCGAGCTCGCGGCCCTGGGCTGTCTTGACGAGCCAGACCGGCTTCGCGAGCGAGCCGACTTCATGGGTCAGGAACTTGCCGTTCTCGTTCATTTCCGCTCCCGGCGCCGGCAAAGCCGGCACCTCCGCTCTCTTTTGAGCTCCGTCGAGCCTACGCTCATGCTGCGGCCTCCGTGGTCGCCGTCTTCGCCTTGCCGAGCCTCGCCAGTTTCTCGCGCGCGATCGGCTCCGAGACGTACTGCAGGTCGCCGTTCGGGACGAGGGCGACGCGCTCGGCCTTCTCCGCCAGGCGTGCGGCGAACTCGGCCAGCTCGCGCGGCTCTTCGGCGAGCGAGTTGCGCGCGTCCAGAACTCCGGCGAGCAGAAGCTTGTCGAAGTTGCCGGGCAGGTCGTCGAGATTCGTCGCGTAGAAGTCGATGCCGATCGCGCTGACCGGCAGGTCGGCCAGGCCTCGCCCGAGAAGCGGGCCTGCGTCCCCGAACTCGATCCAGAGCGCGAGATCGTCGCCGAGCCCACCGAGCGCCTCCGCGAGAGAGTCCAGGTCCGGGCTCTCCTCGCGCGCGAGGAACGGCTCCGCCAGGACGACGAGCTCGGCCTCGACGCCCTCGAGCGCGGGCCGCAGGACGCTTTCGGCGACCTCCTTCGGCGTCAGGCCCGTGCCCTGCGAGAGCGCGAACGGCGACGGGAAGGTGACGAGGCGCGGCCCCGAGAGCGGTGCGACGTAACGGTCGCCGAGCGGCTCGTCGAGGCGCGGCCGGCCCTCGGCCTTGGGCGCGCGGTAGAAGGTGTTCGTGTCGAGGAAGCGCGTCAGGGCCCCGGTCGCGAGCCCGTCGGCCGCCTCGAGCAGCGGACGAAAGTGGTCCTGCCAGCGCAGCATCCCATCCGAGAGGAGGTCGAGCCCGGCCTGCTGCTGGACGGAGACGAGCTCGGCGAGGTCGCGCTCGACCTGCTCGTCGACCGCTTCCACGGTCGTCCGCCCGCGGTCGAGGTCGCGCGTCGCCTGGACGAGCGCCTCGGAGCGCGGGTAGAGGCCCGGCGCGAAGGCCTGCAGCTCAGCCACGACCGGACACCGTCAGCTGGTTCTCCGCGTGCCTGACCCGCTGCTCGAGCTGCCAGCGGTCGGCGTCGGACTCGCCGCGCTCGATCCGCTCCAGCTCGGCTCGCGCCTCCTCGAGCTGCGTCTGCGCCCGGGCGTCGTCGATCTCGCGCGCCTCGACGGCATCGTCGACGAGCGCCAGCGCGCGGTCCTGCTCGACCTTGAAGAAGCCCGGCCCGGTCGCGAACTCCAGCACGTCACCGCTCGAGCGGTCGCGGTAGACGCGCGTCGATCCCGGCATTCAGGAGCGCGACGAGCGGCGCGTGCCGCGCGAGGACGCCGATCTCGCCGTCCGCGCCGGGGACGACCAGCATCTCGACATCGCCCTCGAAGGCAGGGCCTTCGGGCGTCACCAGTGACACGCTGAACGTCGCCAACTAGACGGCGGCGGGCTCGGCCGCTGGTTCGGGCTCTTCCTCGGCCGACGCCTCGGGCTCTTCGGCCTCCTCGGGCTCCTCGCCCGCGAGCTGCCGAGCCTTCTGCACCGCCTGCTCGATCGTGCCGACCATGTAGAACGCCTGCTCCGGAAGATCGTCGTGCTTGCCCTCGATGATCTCCTGGAAGCCCTTGATCGTGTCCTCGAGGCGGACGTACTCGCCAGGCGTGCCGGTGAACTGCTCGGCGACGAAGTTCGGCTGCGAGAGGAAGCGCTGGATGCGCCGCGCCCGGTTGACGGTCAGCTTGTCCTCGTCCGAGAGCTCGTCGATCCCGAGGATCGCGATGATGTCCTGCAGGTCCTTGTAGCGCTGCAGGATCTCCTGGACGCGCGTCGTCGTCTGGTAGTGCTCGTCGGACACGATCCCCGGCTGGAGCGCGCGCGAGAACGACGCGAGCGGGTCCATCGCCGGGTAGATCCCCATCTCGACGATCGACCGCTCGAGCACGACCGAGGAATCGAGGTGCGCGAACGTGTTCGCGGGCGCGGGGTCGGTGTAGTCGTCCGCCGGGACGAAGATCGCCTGGATCGACGTCACCGAGCCGGTCTGCGTCGAGGTGATCCGCTCCTGCAGCTGGCCCATCTCGGTCGCGAGCGTCGGCTGGTAGCCGACCGCGCTCGGCATGCGGCCGAGCAGCGCGGAGACCTCGGAGCCGGCCTGGACGAAGCGGAAGATGTTGTCGATGAAGAGCAGCACGTCCTGGCCCTGATCGCGGAAGTACTCGGCCATCGTCAGCCCCGAGAGGCCGACGCGCAGCCGGGCTCCGGGGGGCTCGTTCATCTGGCCGTAGCAGAGGGCGACCTTGTCGATGACGCCGCTCTCCTGCATCTCGAGCCAGAGGTCGTTGCCCTCGCGCGTGCGCTCGCCGACCCCGGAGAAGACGGAGACGCCGCCGTGCTCTCTCGCGACGTTGTGAATCAGCTCCTGGATCAGGACCGTCTTGCCGACGCCGGCGCCGCCGAAGAGGCCGACCTTGCCGCCGCGGATGAAGGGCGCGATCAGGTCGATCACCTTGATCCCGGTCTCGAAGATCTCGATCTCGGGCGAGAGGTCGACGAATGCCGGCGGCTCGCGGTGGATCGGCCAGCGCTCGCCCGTGGCCGCGTCGCCCTTGTCCACCGGGTCGCCGACCACGTTCCAGATTCGCCCGAGCGTCTGGTCGCCGACCGGGACGGTGATCGGCGCGCCCGTGTCGACGACGTCGACCCCGCGAGGGACGCCGTCGGTCGAGTCCATCGCCACCGCGCGGACGCGGTCGTCGCCGAGGTGCTGCTGCACCTCCGCGATCAGGTCGATCTCGGCCCGTCCGTCGGTCTCGGGGACGGTGATCCGGAGCGCGTGGTTGATCTCGGGGAGCTCGTCGGGAAAGACGGCGTCGACGACGACGCCCTTGATCTCGATGATCTTGCCGACGTTTTGCTGGCCTTTTTTCTGGTCAGGCATGTGTCTCCTGGAGAGGTGTGTCTGCTGCGCTGCGCTGCCGGCGCGTCAGCCTGCCGCCAAGCGACGGCAGTCTAGCGAAGCGGGCACCAGTCCTCTCCGGAGAACGGAGCGCACGCCGGTCGGCCTCGATCGCGGCCACACGGGCCTCGTGGTCGAGGCTTCAGACGTACGAGCTGATCAGCGAGGCAAACATCGCGAGAACAGTACCCGCGCGAGCTCTCGTCGTTACAGGAGCGCTACGGGAGGACCGGCCCTGGGCGGCCCGGCAGGGCCAGGAGCATCCGCGTGCGCGGCTCAGCCTTGAGCCGCTCGCTGCGGCGGCTGTTGAGCGCGAAGTCGCTCGGAATGATCACGGCCGGGCTGACCTCGGCCGGACGGAGGCCCGGCGCGCGGTTGAACTGCGTCGAGGCGACGAGGCTCCCGAGGCCGACTGCGGCGATTGCCATCGCGGCGGCCGCCGGCGCGAGGCGCAGCCGGACCTGCCGGCGGATGCGACCGAGCACGACGCCGTCGAACTGCTGGAGCGGAGCGGCCCGAAGCGCGCTCGTCATACCGCCCACGTCACGGCTGAACTCCCGGCACGAGCCGCAGCGCCCGAGGTGATCCTCGAGCAGCGCACGCTCGAACGTCGACAGCTCGCCGTCGACGGCGGCGGAAGCCCACTGGCGGGCGCGCTCGCAATGTCCGTGCATGTACCCCACGATAGCTCTGACGCCCCTGGTGTCCAGAAGTTAGGCGCAGAAAACCGCTCAGAAAAGCACGTGATTCGGGTCGATCAAGAGCCCGATCAACACGAGGATCAGACCGAGGGTGACGAAAATCGCAGAATTGTTGATGGTTTCGTGCTGTTCGCCCTGCGTCGCCCAGCGCAGCCTGCGGCCGCTGAACGTAAAGGGCATCAGCGCCGGGCCGGGCGCCTCGGACTTGACCCGTGCTGGGCCGCGGTTGCCGGCGAAGAACCCGATCACCATCAGGAAGCAGCCGGCCAGGTAGAACCCGATCGTCAGGGACCGGACCGGCGACGCGCCGAGCAGGAGGCCCACGGGCAAGGAGACGATCGCCGTGGCCGCGGAGCTCAGGACGATGAGCGCGGCGAGACGACGGAGCGCCGCGAGGAGCACGGACGCCTAGGTCTGGAGCGCTTGCTCGGGCGAGGGCGCCGAGCCTCGGCGCCGCATCTCGTCCGGCCCCATCGGCCAGCGCTCGAGCGGATAGTGGCAGGCCGCCACCTGCTCGTTGCCGAACGGGAAGAGCTGCGGCTCCTCCACGTCGCAGTGCCCCTCGACGAAGCGCGGGCAGCGCGGGTGGAACCGGCACGCGCTCGGCGGGTTGACCGGGCTCGGGACGTCTCCCTCGAGCACGATCGGTTTCCTGTTTCGTCCCATCTCCGGGTTCGGGATCGGCACCGCCGAGAGGAGCGCTCCCGTGTACGGGTGCTTCGGCTCGTTGTAGAGGACATCGCGAGAGGCGACCTCGACGACCTTGCCGAGGTACATGACGAGCACGCGGTCGGAGATGTGGCGAACGACGTTCAGGTCGTGTGCGATGAAGATGTACGTGAGCCCGAAGTCGTCCTGGAGGTCCTTGAGCAGGTTCAGGATCTGAGCCTGGACGGAGACGTCGAGCGCCGAGACCGGCTCGTCGCACACGATCAGCTTCGGGTTCACCGCCAGCGCGCGGGCGACGCCGATGCGCTGGCGCTGGCCGCCCGAGAACTCGTGCGGGAAGCGGTTGTAATGCTCCGGGTTGAGGCCGACGACCTCGAGCAGCTCCTGGACGCGCCTCTTGATCTCGGCGGCGGTGCCGAGGCCGTGCACCTCGAGGGGCTCGCCGATGATGAAGCCGACGCGCTTACGCGGGTTCAGCGAGGCGTACGGATCCTGGAAGATCATCGTCATCTCGCGCCGCATGGGGCGCATCGCTAGGCGCGAGAGCCGCGTGATGTCGCGGCCGTCGAACTGGATCTCGCCCTCGGTGACGTCGAGCAGGCGCACGAGACAGCGCGCGAGCGTCGACTTGCCGCAGCCGGACTCGCCGACGATGCCGAGCGTCTCGCCGCGCTTGACGCTGAAGCTCACGCCGTCCACCGCCTGCACGGCCGCGATCTGCTTCTGGAAGATGATCCCCCGCGTAATCGGGAAGTACTTCTTGACGTCGTTCACGACCAGCAGGTCGTCGGGGCTCATCTCCGGGCGCTCGTTCGTCGTCGTCGTCGTCGCCGCGGCCTGCTCGTTCGTCGACACCTACCCGACCTCCGCCATCGTCATCTCGAGAATCTTCGCCGCCTCGCGATCCTTCGTCTCCTGGTCGAGGTGGCACCTCTGGAGGTGCTCCGGGCCGCTGGGGCTTGCCGCGAGCTCGGGCACGGTCGTCTTGCAGATCTCCATCACGTGCGGGCAGCGCGGGTGGAAACGGCAGCCCGCCGGCGGCCGCAGCAGCGAGGGCGGCTGGCCGGGAATCTGGGTCAGCCGCTCCATGTCGACCTCGAGCCTCGGCAGCGAGCCCATCAGCCCCCAGGTGTAGGGGTGCTGCGGCCGGTTGAACAGCTCGACGACGGGCGCCTGCTCGACGACGTTCGCCGCGTACATGACGAGCACGTCGTCGGCCGTCTCGGCGACCACGCCGAGGTCGTGCGTGATGATCAGGATCGCGCTGCCGAACTCGTCCTGGAGCCGCTTCATCAACGTGAGGATCTGCGCCTGCGTGGTCACGTCGAGCGCCGTCGTCGGCTCGTCCGCGATCAGCAGGTCAGGGTCGTTGATCAGCGCCATCGCGATCATGACGCGCTGACGCATACCCCCGGAGAACTGGTGCGGGTAGTCGTCGAGCCGCGTCTCGGCCTTCGGAATGCCGACCGCCTTCAGCAGCTCCAGCGCGCGCAAGCGGGCCTGCCGGGTGGAGAGGTCGCGGTGGAGCTGGACCGCCTCGATGAGCTGCTTGCCGATCGAGTGCACCGGGTTCAACGACGTCATCGGATCCTGGAAGATCATCGAGATCTCGTTTCCGCGGATCTCGCGCAGAGCCCTCGACCTCGCCGTCAGGAGGTTCTTGCCCTTCCAGAGCGCCTCGCCGGTCGTGATCGTGTTGCGCTTCGGGTTCAGCCCCATGATCGTCAGGCACGTGACGCTCTTGCCGCAGCCCGACTCGCCCACGATGCCGAGGGTCTGCCCCTTCTCGACCGAGAACGAGACGCCTTCTACCGCGCGGACGAGCCCGTCGTCGGTCTGGAAGGAGGTGTGGAGATCCTTGACTTCGAGAAGTGCCAACGGCCTAGGTCAGCCGGATCCGTGGGTCGATCCAGGCATAGAGAAGGTCGACTATGAGGTTGAAGATGATGATCGACAGGGTCGCGAAGATGACCACGCCCTGGACGACCGTCAGATCGTAGCTCTGAATGGCGAGGATGGCGGTACGGCCAAGCCCGGGTAACGTGAAGATCTGCTCGGTGAAGATCGCGCCGCCCAGCGCCAGCCCGATGTCCATCCCGAGCATCGTCACCACCGGCAGAAGCGCATTGCGGAGGACGTGGGAGCGCATGACGCGCGCTTCGGGCGCGCCTTTCGCGCGCGCGGTGCGGACGAAGTCCTCGTTCAGCGTCTCCATCACGTTCGCACGGATCATGCGCGCGTAGAGCGCGGCGAACAAGATCGCGAACGTCATCCAGGGAAGGATCAGGTGGTAGGCCCACTGCACCACGCCGCCCTCCTGGCCGGGCGCCGGGTTCAGAATCGGTGCGTACCCGGCAATCGGCGTATGGATCGGGAAGTTACGGAGCTTGTAGCCGAAGAAGTAGGAGAAGATCAGGCCGATCCAGACCGGGTGCGCTGACACGCCGATCAGGACGAAGACCATGCCCGCTCTGTCTAAGAGCGATCGTGGCCGAAGCGCGGAGAGAATTCCGACGAACAGGCCGATCATCAGCCAGAGGACGGCGCCGCCGAACACGAGCGAGGCGGTCACGCGCGCAGCGCGGCCGATGACGTGATTGACCGGCTGTTTGGTGATGAACGACGTGCCGAGGTTGCGGTCGATGACGAGCCGCTTCAGGAAGAGGCCGTACTGGTAGTAGACAGGGTGGTCGAGGCCGAGCTTCTTCGTCGCCGCCCGCATGCACTCGGGCTTCGCCTGCGCACCTCCGCACACGAGCCGCTGAGGCGCGACCGGCGCCATGAAGAAGATCACGAAGGTGACGAACGTGACAACGAGGAATAGAAGACACGCCCACAGCAATCGTCTGACGAGATATCTGAACACTGTCCGTCCTCTACTCTCCGCCCGCCGCTAGACGCGGAACCTTACCTCAGAACTGCAGAACCTAAAGCAACGAGGCGCCGGCCGGAGCCGGCGCCTCGTCTTGATGCTTCCTTGTTTCCTTGCTCGTCCCCTTACTTGAACGCGAGGACGTTGAGCGACGGGTACTGGTAGACGCTCTGGTAGACCATGGTCGAAGGCGCAACCTTGCTCGAGTAGAAGAACTGGTTCGTCGAGTCTCCCATCGATGCCCAAGGCACTGCGTTCTTCGAGATGGCGATGTCGAGCGCGCCGTACGTCTTGTACCGCTTCGCGCCGGTGAGGCGGGCGGCATGCTGCATCAGCGTGTTGTACTTCTTGGAGTTGAAGTACGCGATGTTGACGTTCTCCTCGGCCTGAATCTTGGTGCCGTCGAGAAGCACGTTGATGAAGTCGTACGGATCGGGGTAGTCCTGACACCAGCCGACCTGGCCGACGATGTCGTGGGACGAGCCCCTGGTGCCCGCAGCCTGGTAGATGTCGAAGCCTGCGAAGCCCTTGCCCTGAACGCTGTAGCCCAGGTCGGAGAGGTCACGGCGGGCAACCTGGTACTGCTTGGGCCCGACCGAACCGGCCGACTGGTAGAAGTAGTTCAGGTCCTTGCCGCCACCGCCGCCAAGCGACTTAGCCTTGGCGAGGTTGCGGTGGAGCGGGTATGGCTGGCTGTGCGACGAGCCACGCATGTTCGGCGGAAGCATGTGACTCCAGGCGGCGCCTCCGTAGAGACCGCGCTGGTTGATGTAGTCCTTCCGGTCGACAGCGTAGGCAACTGCCTGGCGCTTCTTCAGGCTGCCGCCGAAGAGCGGGCGGGCCATGTTCATCGCCTGATAGAAGGTGCAGACGGCTGGCTGGACCCAGAACCGGCCCGAACCGACTGCGTGCTTCCGGCTGACGCCGTACTGCTTGGCGACGTTGGGAATCTCCGCAGGCGGGACGCAACCGATGTCGAGCTGGTCAGCCTTGGTCTGGTTGTAGCACGTCGTGGTGTTGAGGCTCATGTTGAGCTGAGCACCAGCGATGTTGTGCTTGCGGGGCCCGTGGTAGAACGTGTTGCGAACGATGTTCGCCTGGTTGCTCGGATCGTTGAACGACCACGCGTACGGGCCTGCAGTCGGGAGGTCGCTCTTGCTCTTGACGTTGATGACCTCTTTGGTCAGCGGGAGCTTCAGCGAGGCCGCCTGGAAGAACGGCATGGCCATGACCGTGATCAGGTTCGGGTCAGCCCGCTTGAGGGTGATCTTGAGCGTCAGGCCGCTGGCCTTGACACCCGCGATGTTAACGGCGCTCTTGTCCTTGATGAAAGGACCGGCCGGTGAGTTGAGCTCTTTGTTCGTGGCGCGCTTGATGGCGTACGCGAAGTTCTTCGCCGTCACCTTCGCACCGTCACTGAACCGGTAGCCGCTCTTGAGGTGGAACGTGTACACGCGTCCGTTCTTGGACACGGTGAAGCCCTTGGCAACCTCAGGTACGAGCTTGCCGCCGGCGGCACCCGCCCGGTCAGGATAGGTGTACAGGTTCGCCCTGGTCGAGAACTCGAACCACCACGACGTCGTCCCGTAGGCGATCGCCGGGTCAACCGAGTCCAAGTTGCCAGTCGTGCCGATCTTCAGGGTGCCGCCCTTGTGAATCGAAGGCGACGCGCCCGAAGCGCTGGCAAAACTGGCCGCGACCAGAAGGCTTGCTCCGGCCGCGAGCATTGCGACCGAGAACCAAAGCCGTCTGCGCATGTCACTCCTTTCGTGAACCTTTCGAACCGGCGAACGCCGCCGGCCCAGACGGGTTCCTGCCCGCCTGAGCACATAAGACGAGCAGGTTAAGAATTGGTTAGTCGCGTGTTTCGCCCGGATGTAGCCGGGTATCGGCGTTCTTCTGGGCGAGTCGCTAGGCCCTGACGGCGCGCGGATCGAACGCGTCGCGGAGGCCGTCGCCGAGCAGGTTGAACGCGAGCGTCGTCGCGAGCACGGCGAGGCCGGGCCAGAGCATCAGCCAGGGCTGGGCGAGGTAGTAGTTCGGCCCTTCTGCGAGCAGGTTGCCCCAGCTCGACTGCGGCGGGTGGATCCCCAGCCCGAGGAAGGACAGGCCCGCCTCGGCCAGGATGTAGCTGGCGACGATCAGGCTCGAGAAGACGATGATCGGCGCGACGAGGTGCGGGAGCACATGCGAGCGGATGATCCGCCCGTCGCTCGCCCCGATCATCCGGGCGGCCTCGATGTACTCCTTCTCGCGGATCGAGAGCACCTGGGCCCGCATGATCCTCGCCGGATAGAACCAGCCGAACAGGCAGAAGATGAAGGTCAGCGTCACGACCCCTTCGCCGAACACCCCGAACGTGATCTTGTCCAGGCGCGGGCCGACCGTCGCGGCCAGCGCGATCACGAACAGGAGCACCGGGAAGGCCATGGTGATCTCGGTGACCCGGGATATGACCGTATCTACCATGCCTCTGTAGTAGCCCGCAATCGCCCCCATCAACACCCCGATGACCATCACCCCGAAGGTGGACAGGAGCGCAACCTCGAGCGAGACCTGAGCGCCGTAGAGCATGCGGAGGAACTCGTCCTGGCCCAGCGTGCTCGCCGCGCCGAGGATGAGGATGCTGTGCTGCCGGTGCCCGTTCTCGTCCGTGTAGCTGAAATGCGTCCACGGGCCGGCGGGCTGCAGGTCGGCAGAGACCGCCGGAGGCTCGATGAAGAGGTCGTTCGGGCCATGACCGAGCCACTTGCTCGCGAGCGGTGCGCCGCCGAAGGCGACCGCAATCAGAAGGATGATGAAGACGCCGCTCGCGAGGGCCACCTTGTCGCGCTTGAAACGGCTCCAGACGAGCTCCCAGTAGCCGCGGGCGCGAACTGCCTCGATGTCGCCTAGCTCGCCGCTGGTTTCCGCCGCGACGGCAGCCCCGAGGCCGGCGGCGCCGGAGACGACGATCTCTTTTTCCGGAGGCGACATGGGGTCCGCGGAACTATAGACGACTCGCTACTGCGAAAAGTTGGTGGATCCTTTACTGCGTCAGGGCGTCAGCGCCTGCGACGACCTCGAGAATCTCCTGGGTGATCTCCGCCTGGCGGGCGCGGTTGAGGTCGAGCGTGAGGCTGCCGATCAGTTCGCCGGCGTTCTTCGAGGCGTTGCGCATCGCGGTCATGCGCGCGCCGTGCTCGGAGGCGGCCGACTCGAGTAGCGCGCGGTAGATCTCGGTCTCGAGGTAGACCGGCAAGAGCCGCTCGAGGATCTGCTCCGGCTCGGGCTCGTAGATGAAGTCGCCGAGCAGCGCGCTTTCGTGCTCGGCCTCCTCCTCGCTCTCGCCGCCGAGCACTTCCTGTGAGATCGGGAGCACCTGCTGCTCGGTGACGCGCTGGACGAGCGGCGAGACGTAGTGGTTGTAGACGACGATCGCCTGGTCGATCTCCTCGTTCGAGTAGAGCTCCGCCAGCCGGTGCGCGACCGCCTGCGCGTCGCCGTAGGAAGGCTGGTCGGTGAAGCCGGTCCACGCCTGCTCGACCTCGTAGCGCCGGAAGTGCAGCGTCGAGCGGCCCTTGCGGCCGACGGCCAGCCAGCGGATCTCGCGTCCCTCCTCGCGCAGGCGCCGCTCGACGGCGAACGCGCGCCGGAGGATCTGGCCGTTGAACGCGCCGGCCAGCCCGCGGTCGCCGGTGAGCGCGACGATCGCGACGCGGTTCGCCTCGCGCTGCTGCAGCAGCGTCAGGCCGCGGAGCGACGAGGCGGCCCGGGCGGTCCCGGCGGTGAGCTCCTGCATCCGATCGGCGAAGTCGCGCATCTGGGTGATCCGCTCTTCGGCCCGCCGCAGCCGGGCGGCGGCGACGAGCTCCATCGCCTTCGTGATCTTGCGCGTGTTCCGGACCGAGCGGATCCGGCGCTTGAGGTCTTGGAGCGTCGCCATCCGCTATGCGACGAGCGAGTCTTCTTCCTTGACCGCGAAGCCCTGCTTGAACTTCTCGATCTGGGCGTTGAGGCGCTCGCCGAGCTCGTCCGGGAGGTCGCCGGTCTCGCGGATCTCCTTGAGGATCGTCCCCTCCGCCCGCAGGAAGTCGCGAAGCTCCTCCTGGAAGCGCGGTACCTGGGCCGTCGGGATCTCGTCGAGATAGCCGTTTACGCCCACGTACAGGGCGACCACCTGCTCCTCCATCGGCCATGGGTCGTATTGCGGCTGGTTGAGCGTCGCCACCATTCGCTCGCCCCGGGAAAGCGTCTGCTGCGTGGCCGCGTCGAGCTCCGAGCCGAACTGCGCGAACGCCTCGAGCTCGCGGTACTGCGAGAGGTCGAGGCGCAGGCGGCCGCCAACCTTCTTCATGGCCTTCGTCTGCGCGCTCGTCCCCACACGCGAGACGGAGCGGCCCACATCCACCGCAGGGCGAACGCCCGAGAAGAAGAGGTCGGACTCGAGGAAGATCTGGCCGTCTGTGATCGAGATCACGTTCGTCGGGATGTAGGCGGCGATGTCCCCGGCCTGGGTCTCGATCACCGGCAGAGCCGTGAGCGAGCCTGCGCCCAGCTCGTCCGAGAGCTTCACGGCGCGCTCGAGCAGGCGCGAGTGGAGGTAGAAGACGTCGCCCGGGAAGGCCTCGCGGCCGGGCGGCCGGCGAAGCAGCAGCGACATCTGGCGGTAGGCGTCCGCGTGCTTCGAGAGGTCGTCGTACATACAGAGCGCGTGCCCTCCCTTGAACATGATGTCCTCGCCCATCGCGCAGCCGGCGAACGGCGCCATCCACTTGATCGGCGCGGCCTCGGCTGCACCGGCCGCGACGATGATCGTGTAGTCCATCGCGCCGGCTTCCTTGAGCCGCTCGTAGACCTGGGCGACCGTCGAGGCCTTCTGGCCGATCGCGATGTAGATGCAGACGACGCCCTGGTCGTGCTGGTTGAGGATCGTGTCGACGAGGATCGCCGTCTTGCCGGTGGAGCGGTCGCCGATGATCAGCTCGCGCTGGCCGCGGCCGACGTTCGTCATCGAGTCGATCGCCTTGATGCCGGTCTGGAGCGGTTCCTTCACCGGCTGGCGGTCGACCACGCCCGGAGCCTTGAACTCGAGCGGGCGCGTCTCGTCGGTCTTGATCGGCCCGAGACCGTCGAGCGGCCGGCCGAGCGGATCGACCACGCGGCCGAGCAGCGCGTCGCCCACCGGGACGCTCGCCACGCGGCCGGTGCGCCGCACGGGCTCGCCCTCTTTGACGTGCTCCCACTCGCCGAACAGGGCAGCACCGACGTTGTCCTCCTCGAGGTTGAACGCGAGGCCGACGACCCCGTGCTCGAGCTCCAACATCTCGAGGGCGACGGCGTTCTCGAGGCCGTAGATGCGGGCGATCCCGTCGCCGACCTGCAGGACGGTCCCGACCTCGGTCAGGTCGGTCTCGACGTCGTACTGCTCGATCCGCTGCTTCAGGATCGACGTGATCTCTTCAGGACGAAGCTTCAACAGTTCTCCTTTTCTCTAGGCCGTAGCCAGCTCTCGTCGTAGGCGTTCCAGGCGGCCCGCGCACGCTCGCGTCGAGCCGCTGGGACCCGACCTGGAGGACGATCCCGCCGATCAGGTCCGGATCGACGCTCCGCGTCGCCATGACCTTCTGGCCGGAGGCGCGCTCGATCTGCTGCAGCAGTTCCTTCGCGTCGGCGTCCGAGAGCTCGACGGCGGTCGTCAGCTCGGCGTGGACGACGCCTTCGTGCTGGCCGGCGAGGCGCTCGAACTCGCGCGCGATCTCCTCGAGCTGTCCGGCTCGGTTCTTGTCCACCAGGACCAGCAGGAAGTTGCGCAGCAGCTCGTCGCCTCCGGCGAGCAGGTCCTCGAGCGCGGCCCGCTTCGTGCGCGGGTCGAGCTGCGGGTTCCGCAGGAGCCCGCGCAGCTCGGGCACCTCGGCCTCGGCGGAGGCCAGCTGCTGGAGCTGCTCGCGGACGGGCTCGAGCCGGCCTTCGCCGACGGCGGCCTCGAACAGGGCGCGCGCGTAGACGCGGTCGGTGACGCTCAGTTCTGGCTCCCTTCGAACGCCGAGAAGTCGAGCTCGCCGATCGCCTCGTCGATCAGGCGCCGGTGGTCGGCGTCGTCGAGCGACTTGCGGGTGACCTTCTCGGCCGCGATCAGGCTGAGGTCGGCGACCTCGGAGCGGATCTGCTCGAGCGCGCGGCGGGTCTCCGCCTCGATCTGCTTGCGCGTGTCCTCGAGCCGACGCTGGCGGTCGGTCTCGGTCTCCTCGCGCATGCGCCGGACGTTCGACTCCGAGACGCGGCGCGCCTCGGCGAGGATCTCCTCCGCGTCGTTCTTCGCGCCGGCGATCAGCTTCCGGTGCTCCTCGAGCAGCTGGTGCGCCTCCGCGCGCGCGTTGTCGGCTTCCTCCAGCGACTGCCGGATCCGGTCGCGCCGCTCGTCGATCGCCTTCTGGATCGGTCCGAACGCGTAGCGCTTGAGCACGAAGAGCGTGATCAGGAAGCAAACGATCGTCCAGATCATGAGTCCCGGGGTGACCTGGATCAGCGGGTTCGTCGCGAGCGGCATCAGGTCACCTCAGACGAGCACGTAGGCGAGGATCGAGCCGAGCAGGCCGTAGAAGACGACGGCCTCGGTGAGCGCGAAGCCCAGCCACTGGATGCCCTGGAGCTCGCCGCGGAGCTCGGGCTGGCGGGCGACGGACTGGATCATCGAGGCGAAGATGTTGCCGATGCCGATGCCGGCGCCGAGCGCGCCGAGGCCGACGCCGAGCGCGAGACCAATGGCCTTGCCTGCCTTGGTCACGTCGCCGGAGGTGGCAGCGAGAAGCGTGGACATGAGTTCCCTCCTAGTGCTCCGGCTCGATCGCCGAGCCGATGTAGATGGCGGACAGGGCGGCGAAGATGAACGCCTGGATCGTGACGACGATCAGGACCTCGAACAGGTAGAACGCCGTCGCGACCGGGACCGTCACGATCGGCCAGGACGACGGACTCGAGGATGAACATCAGGCCGATGAAGGTCAGGATCAGGATGTGGCCCGCGAGCATGTTGGCGAAGAGACGAACGCTGAGCGAGATCAGCCGCATGAACTGGCCGAGGATCTCGAGCGGCACGATCAGAAAGAGCAGCGCGGTCGGCGCCTCGGGGATCCAGCTCTTGAAGTAGCGCACGGGGCCGTTCCAGCGGATCCCCTCGAAGTGCGTGAAGACGAACGTGAGCAGGGCGAGCGCCAGCGTCACCGACAGTGACGACGTCGCGGCGTAGATTCCCCAGGTCGGCACGCCGTGCCAGGTCTCGCCGGTCAGCGGCAGCGGGATGAAGCCGATCACGTTCACCACCCAGATGAACAGCGCCAGCGTGGCGACGTACGGGAACCAGCGGCCGATCGCCTTCGACGGAAGCCCCTGCTCGGCGATCGCCGTCTGCGTCACCTCGTAGATCGCCTCGCCCAGGGTCTGGCGGCGGTCCGGCAGCAGTGCGAGCCGCGCGCGCATCAGGACCATGCCGAGCAGGATCGTGAGCGCGGCGCTGATCATCAGGTACACGACCGCCTTGGTGATCGAGAGGTTCAGGCCGCCGAGGTGGATGGAGACCCACTCGTGCTGCTCGAACTCCGTGGTCGGGTCGAAGTCTCCGCGGGCGAAGGCCGGGGCCGGAACCGCCAGGGCGAGCATCGTCAGGGAGACGAGCGCGCGCTTCATGCGGTCGGCTCCTGCCCGTAGTACGAAGCGAGCGAGAGCGCCAGCTCGGCGGAGTAGGCCGCGCCGTAGACGAGCGCGGCAGCGAGACCGACGGCCTGGTCAGAGGCGGCGACGGCCACGAGGACGACGAGGACGCCGAGCATGCGCAGCATCATCCCGAAGCCGAGCGCGGCGGACGGGCTCAGCCGTCCCAGCAGCAGGCCGAACGCTTGCACGCCGACCCAGAGCACCGCCGCGACCGCCCAGCCGGCGAGATCCCAGCCGGCGACGAGGAAGAGCGGCAGCGCGAGCACGATTACGAGCGCGCCGCCTGCGGCGGGCACCCAGCCCCTGGCCGGTGCGGGCCTGGGAGCTCCGAGGACGCCGACGCGCGTCAAAGCGCGTTCCGGTAGCGGATGTAGACGGCAGCCACCCCGGCAGGCACTCCGATGAAGGCGCCGCCGAGGATCCCGAGCCCGACCGAGCCTGCGGCCCAGCCGACGAGCGCGCCGGCACCGACGCCCGCGGCAGTCACGCCTCCGAGCAATGCGCCGGCTCCGGCCGGCTCGAAGCTCGAACGGGGACTGGGCTCCATCGGCGCGAGCATACCAAACGAGGTCGCGAGCTTGTGACAGGCGAAAACCGCTCGGTTGCTCGGTTTTCGCGACACTTTGTACGACTAGAATCGGAGGGTGCGCGTCGTCTTCGTCCACGGCAGCGTCGGCAACGGGCCCGCCACGTTCACGGCGATCGAGCCCTTGCGCGAGCGTTTCGAGCTCGTCGTCCCGAACCGCGGCGGCTATCCGCCCGGGCCGCTGCTCGACCGGATCGACTTCGACGAGCAGGCCGAGGAGCTCGTCGCGCTGTTGGGCGACGGCGCACATCTGGTGGGTCATTCGTACGGCGGAGTCATCGCGCTCCTGATGGCGGCCCGCAGGCCGGAGGCGGTGCGCTCGCTGACGGTCAGCGAGCCGCCGGCGTTCGCGGTGGCGCGGGGACAGCCGGAGGTCGATCGGCTGATCGCAGAGCTCGAGGCCTTCTTCGCGACGGGGCCGCACGAGCCGGCCGACTACCTGCGCGGCTTTCTCGCGATCGTCGGCAGCGCGACCCGCCTGCCCGATCCTCTGCCGCCGGAGCTCGAGCAGGGCGCGCGGGCGGCCATGGCCGAGCGCCCGCCGTGGGAGGCCGAGATCCCGCTCGACGAGCTGGCGGCGGCTCCGTTTCCGAAGCTCGTGATGTCGGGCGGGCACAACGCGGCCTTCGACGCGGTCTGCGACGTGCTCGAGGAGCGGCTGGGCGCGGAGCGGGCGGTGCTGGCCGGCGCGGGGCATTCGATCCCGCGCGCGCCGGGCTACGCCGAGCGCCTGGAGGCGTTCCTGACCTGAGCCTCCCGCTCGCGCCGCCGGATGCGCGGGTTCGCGAGCTTCACGATCTCGAGCAGGTAGACCATGTAGATCGAGGCCGCCAGGGCCAGCAGACCGATCGCCGCCATCGCGATCGTCGGGCCCGTGTGCCACACGCCGTGCGCGTGCGGCCGCAGGAAGCGAGTCGCGAGCGCGGCCCCGGCCAGGATCCCGCACCAGGCCCACATCGTCAGCGCCGCCCGCGCCTGCGAGAAGCCGATGTTCATGAAGCGGTGGTGGAGGTGCGAGCGGTCGGCTCCGTAGACGGGTTGCCCGTACTTGAGGCGCTTCGCCACGACGAACGACGTATCGATGATGGGCACCGCGAGCACGAGCAGCGGGAAGAGCAAGGTCGCGACGGCCGCCGTCTTGAGCAGGCCCTGGACCGAGAGCGCCCCCAGAACGAAGCCCAACAGCAGGGCTCCCGAGTCGCCCATGAAGATCCGCGCCGGGTAGAAGTTGTGCCGCAGGAAGCCGAGGCAGGCGCCGAAGACGACCGCCGCGAGCAGGGCCGGGTTGGGGCGGTGGAGCGAGAGGGCGATCAGGCAGAAGGTGAAGCCCGAGATCGCGCATACCCCCGCCGCGAGGCCGTCGAGGCCGTCCAGGAAGTTGACCATGTTCATGATCGCGACGATCCAGAGCACGGTCAGCGAGACCCCGACCCACTCGGGAAACTGGTGCACGCCGAGCACCGGGAACGTGAAGCGGTGCACCCAGATGCCGAAGATGGTCGGGATCGCGGCGGCGGCGACCTGGCCGCCGAGCTTCTCCCACCAGATCAGGCCGCGGAAGTCGTCGATCGCCCCGACCAGCGTGGCCACGGCCGCCCCCAGGAGGAGGCCGCGCGTCTCGGAGCCGAGCGGCAGGAACGCGAGCGCCGGCACGAAGATCCCGAAGAAGAGCGCGAGCCCGCCGAGCCGCGGCACCGCCCGGCGGTTCAGGCGCCGTCCTTCCGGCCGGTCTACGACGCCGAGCAGGCGCGCCATCCCGCCGACCGCCGGCGTCAGCAGGATCACGATCAGGAGCGCGAGCGCCGCGCCGTAGAGCACCTCCGGGTGGTCGCTAAGCGTCTCCCACATGGCTTACTTCGTCCCGTAGAGCCGGTCGCCGGCGTCCCCGAGCCCCGGGACGATGTAGCCGCGCTCGTTCAGGCCGCGGTCGACGGCGGCGGTCACGATCCGCACGTCGGGGTGTTCGCTCTGCAGGTGCTCGATCCCTTCGGGGGCGGCGACGAGGCAGACGAGCGTCACCGAGCGGGCCCCCGCGGTCTTGACCGCAGCGACGGCCGCGGCGCTCGAGCGGCCGGTGGCGAGCATCGGATCGAGCACGATCGCGTCGCGCTCGCCGTCACCGAGCTCGGGCAGCTTCACGTAGTACTCGACCGGCTGCAGCGTCTCCTCGTCGCGGTAGAGCCCGATGAACCCGACCCGCGCGCTGGAGACGAGCGAGAGCACGCCGTCCAGCATCCCGAGGCCGGCCCGCAGGACCGGGCAGACGGCGACCTTCTTGCCGGCGATCCGCTCGACGGTCGTGCGCTCGAGCGGCGTCTCGATCTCGGCCTCCTCGGTCGGAAAGTCCTTCGTGGCCTCGTAGGTGAGCAGGAGCGTGACCTCGTTCGCGACCTTGCGGAAGTGGACGGTCGGCGTGTCCTTGTCGCGCAGGTACGAGAGCTTGTGCTGCACGAGCGGGTGCGTGACCACCGTCACGCCGGCGGCCGTTTCTGCGCTCACGCCTGGTAGGTCGTGAAGCCCCGGAACCCCGGGTAGAGCGGGCGCTTCTCGCAGAGCGCCTCGCTGCGGGCGGCGAGCGCGTGCACGTCCGCGCTGTCGCCCAGGGCCTCGCAGATGATCCGGCCGACCTCGCGGAAGTCGTCCTCGTCGAAGCCGCGCATCGTCGCCGCTGGCGTCCCGATCCGGATCCCCGACGCGATCGTCGGCTTGCGCTCGTCGAACGGGACCGTGTTGCGGTTGACCGTGATCTTCGCCTCCGCGAGCCGCTCCTCGGCGTCCTTGCCCGTCCAGTCGGTCGAGCGCAGGTCGACCTGGAGCAGGTGCGTGTCCGTGCCGCCGGTGAGGACGTCGAGCCCGCCTTCCTGGAGCGTCTCGGCGAGCGTGTCGGCGTTCGCGCGGATCTGGCGCTGGTACTGGCGGAACGCTTCGGTGCCGGCGATCCGGAAGCAGGTCGCCTTCGCGGCGATCGTGTGCACGAGCGGGCCGCCCTGCATCCCGGGGAAGACCGCGCGGTCGACCGCCTGCGCGTACTCCTCG
Organism: uncultured Actinomycetes bacterium; assembly: GCA_963788215.1. Taxonomy (GTDB): domain Bacteria; phylum Actinomycetota; class Thermoleophilia; order Gaiellales; family Gaiellaceae; genus AC-32. The sequence continues at coordinate 998,726 of CAWBFX010000010.1, read as the reverse complement.
CGGCACAGGACGAACCCGGCGCGCGGCCCCGCGAGAGTCTTGTGCGTGGTGGAGGTGACGAAGTCGCAGTGCGCGACGGGGTTCGGGTGCTCACCGGCCGCGACGAGCCCGGCGAAGTGGGCCATGTCGCAGAGGAGCAGCGCGCCGACCTCGTCCGCGATCTCGCGGAAGCGGTCGGTCTCGACCGTGCGCGGGTACGCGGAGCCGCCGCAGACGATCATCTTCGGCCGGTGCTGCTTGGCGAGGGCAAGCACCTCGTCGTAGTCGACCATGTTCGTCTCGCGGCTGACCCCGTAGTGGACGATCGTGTAGAGGCGGCCGGAGAAGTTGACCTTGAGCCCGTGCGTCAGGTGCCCGCCGTGCGAGAGCTCGAGCGAGAGGATCGTGTCCCCGGGATCGAGCGCGGCCATGTAGACGGCCATGTTCGTCTGCGCGCCCGCGTGTGGCTGGACGTTCGCGTGCTCGGCGCCGAACAGCTCCTTCGCGCGGTCGATCGCGGTCTGCTCGATCTCGTCGACCACCTCGCAGCCGCCGTAGTAGCGGCGGCCGGGATAGCCCTCCGCGTACTTGTTGGTCGGCACGGACCCGACCGCCTCGAGCACCGAGGGCCAGGTGAAGTTCTCGGAGGCGATCAGCTCGATCTGCCCTCGCTGGCGCTCGAGCTCCTTGCCGATCAGCTCGGCGATCGCCGGGTCGATCTCGGCCAGCCCCGCTGTCGTCAGGTGCTGGAAGGTCTCCTGCACGACGGCCATGGGGCCCATGGTACTGGCCGTTGCGGCGGCGTATCTTCCGGAAGATGCACCGCCTCGTCGCGATAGCCGCCGCGCTCGTGGTCTGCTCCGGCGCAGCGGCGACGAACAGGGCATCGAGTTGGTGCCGCGCGCCGACCCCGGCGGCGTGGAAGCGAACGCTGGCGACGTCGGCGGTCTCCCTCTCGCGGCGGGCCTCTCTGCAGCCGATCGTCGGCGCAGGGGACGGCCGAAGCTACTTCGCGGAGCTCTACTCGCCGCGGTTCTCGGGGGTCGTACGGATCAACGCGCGCACGAGCCACGTGACGCGCATCCGTCGGTTCCCGAACGCGCATGACGACCAGGCAGACGGCAGCTTCGACGGCCGCTGGCTCGTGTGGAACGAGTACCACTCGCTGGAGGACGACTTCGCCGAGTTTTCGACCTTCGCCTGGGATTCGAGAACCGGGTCGATCGCGCAAATCGGGCAAGCCGAGCGCGACGCGAACGGCAACCCGTGGCCGGGGCAGTGGCGCCAGCCCGACGCGCGCGGGGGATATGCCACGTGGACGCAAGGCGTCGGTCCCGGAGAGACCGAGGTGCACGCCTACGACCTGGCGCGGCACCACGACCTCGTCGTCCGCCGCGGGCGCGCCCAGGGCTCGTTCTTCGTCGCAGGGCCGAAAGTCGTCTGGCCGGAGTCGCCCGCGCCGGGCGCCTACACGCGAATGCTCGCTGCGAGCCCGCGCACCGGTGCGTCGGTCCCGGTCCCGCCCACGCTCGGCGCCCTCCGCGGCGTCTCGGCGCTGTTCACGGACGGCCGCGTCATCGCCTACCCGGGCGCCAGGTTCAAGTCGGTGTCGTGGGCCCCGACGCTGCGGGCGAAGCCGCAGCTCGTGTTCAAGGCGAAGCACTACGTCGACAACTCCGTGCGGGTCGCCGGCCGGTACTTCCTCTTCTCCGCCGAAGGCCACTATTACCTCGGTGACGGCAAGGTTCACCGCTACATGGAGCTCGGGGTGGACGGAATGGCGATCGACCGGCGCGCGCTCGTTGCCGTCCGCTGGCGCAGGGGCAAGACTCTCCACCCGAAAGGCGTCGAGATGTTCGTGCCGCTGCGCCGGCTGCCCCGCCTCTCCCGCTGCGCCTAGGCGAGCCGGACGCGGGCCAGCGCCTCGGCCGCCGGGACAGCACCGTCCCGCAGGACCTTCGGCTCCGGCCCGGTGAGGTCGAGCACTGTCGAGGGTCTTCCCGGCAGCTCTCCGGCGTCTACCAGCGCGCCGCAGGCGCGGCGGATCTCGTCCGGCACGTCGTCGAGGCTGCGCGGATCGGGGCCGCCATGCGCATTGGCGCTGGTCGCGAGGACGACTCCGACCTGCTCGAGAACCTCGGCGGCGGCCGGCGGGAGCTCCGGGATCCGGACGCCGATCGTGTCCGGCCGCTCGCCGGTCAGCCACGGATACCGCCTCTCTGGGTTCGGAAGGATCAGCGTGTACGCGCCGGGCAGGAGAACGCGGGGGTCGAGCTCCGGAATGCGTTCGAGGAGGCGCTCGGCGCTGCTGGCGAGCAGCGCGATGGGCTGGCGCTCCTCTCGGCCCTTGAGCCGTGCGATTTCGCCCGCGACGGCGGGCTGGTCGGGATCGCCGCAGAGCCCGTAGACCGTGTCGGTCGGGAGGACGACCGGCAGGCCGGCTCTCAGTGCCCCGATCGCATCCGTCACGCGTCGAGGAAGTCGAGGACCGCCCGGCTGAATGCGTCGGGGGTTTCGACGAAGACGAAATGCCCGGAACCCGGGATGACGACCTTGCGCACGTCCCTCAGGCACGCCTCGATGTCGTCGGCGCAGACCGGGCCGGTAATGAAGTCATGCTCGCCGGTGATCACGAGCGTCGGCGCCGTGATCTCGCCGAGCTGAGGGCGCAGGTCGAAGGTCTCGAAGATCTCCTGGTTGAAGTAGCGGAGCGTGTCGCCGTTCGGAGTGTCGTCCCGCAGCGACTCGAGGTAGGCGCGCTCAGCGTCGCCGTAGTGCGCGAAATAGAACGGGAACTCGCGCAGGGCCAGTTGGCCGAGCTCCTCGTCGGTCTCGAACTCTCCCGCCTGCTCCGCCGCCAGCGCGGCGCTCGCGTCCTCGAACCACGGCTCGCCGGCCTTTGCCGCCATCGCCGCCTCCATCGCGCCCACCTGCTCCTGGGCGAAGCGCGCGAGGGTGCTCGCGAGGATCAGCTTCTCAACGTGATCGGGGAAACGCGCCGCGTAGTCCATCGCGACCACGCCGCCGTGCGAGTGGCCGAGCAGGTTGATCCGCTCGAGGCCGAGGTGCTCGCGCAACTCCTCCACGTCGTTCGCGTAGTCCTCGATCGAATAGGCGCACGCGTCGGCGGGACGGTCGGAGCCGCCGGTGCCGCGCGGGTCGAGAAGGATCAGCTCGAGGTGCTCGTCGAGGCCGCCGACGTCCTGCAGATAGAGACCGGAGAACCCGGGACCGCCGCCGTGACACACCAGCACCGGGCCGCTTCCCGCCCGGCGGTAGGCGAGCCGCCGCCCGTCTGAAGTCGTCAGCCCGTCCACTTGCCCTCGACCACGCGGTCCCTCCCGGCCAGGTCGGGAGTGATCGTAACCCGCTCGTAGCCGAGGTCGTCCAGCAGGCTCCTGATCCGCTCGCCGGAGCCGGCCGCGGTCTCGAGCACGAGCCAGCCTCCGGGGCGGAGAGCCTGCGTCGCCGCGCGCGCGACGGACTCGGTCGCGCCGCTCGCGACGAGGGCGACGTGGGGCTCCCAGTCGCGCACCTCGGGCTGCAGGGTCGGCACTTCGTCGGGCTCGACGTAGGGCGGGTTCGAGACGACCAGGTCGAAGTCCCCGTCGCCGAGCCCGCTCGTGAGGTCGTGCTCGACGAGGCGGACGCGGCCGTTCACGCCGGTCAGCTCGAGGTTCTCGCGCGCGAGGGCGAGCGCGTCTGGAGAGAGGTCAACTGCAGTGATCTGCGCGGTGGGCGCCTCGTCGGCGATGGCGAGGGCGATCGCGCCCGTCCCGGTGCCGACGTCGAGCACGTGCGGCTCCTCGATTCCTTGGATGTGGTCGAGCGCCCGCTCGACGACGATCTCGGTCTCGGGTCGCGGGATCAGCGCGCGGCGGTCGGTCTTGAGCGTCAGGCGGCGGAAGCCCCATTCGCCGAGGACGTACGCGAGGGGCTCGCGCTGCTCTCGGCGCGCCAGGTTGGCGTCGAATGCAGCCAGCTGCTCGTCGTTCAGCTCTCGGTCGAGCTCCGCGTACAGCAGCGCGCGGGCGCAGTCGTCGCAGGCCTTGGCGAGGAGGAGCTCGGCCTCGAGGCGCGCCGACTCGACGCCCGCCTCGGCCAGCCTCGCGGTGGCCCGCGCGAGCGCGTCGCCGAGCGTCATGCGGAGGCTGTTTCCAAAGCGTGCCGCCGCTCCTCGGCGGCGAGAGCCTCGGTGAACTCGTCGAGCTCGCCTTCGAGAATCCGGTCCAGCCGGTGCACGGTCAGGTGCACGCGGTGGTCGGTGAGCCGGTTCTCGGGGAAGTTGTACGTCCGGATCTTCTCGGCGCGCTGGCCGGAGCCGATCTGCGAGCGGCGCGCGGCGGCCTCCTCGGCCTGCTGCCGCTCTCGCTCGGCCTCGTAGAGGCGGGCCCGGAGCACGCGCATCGCCTTCGTCTTGTTCTGGAGCTGCGATTTCTCGTCCTGCATCGCGACGACGATTCCCGTCGGCACGTGGGTGATCCGGACGGCGGAGTCGGTCGTGTTGACGCTCTGTCCGCCCGGCCCGGTCGAGCGGTAGACGTCGATCTTGAGGTCGTTCGGATCGATCTCGATCTCGACGTCCTCGGCCTCCGGCATGACCGCGACGGTCGCGGTCGAGGTGTGGATGCGCCCCTGCGACTCGGTCTCGGGGACGCGCTGAACGCGGTGGGTGCCGGCCTCCCACTTGAAGACGGAGTAGGCGCCGTCGCCCTTGACCGCGAGGACGATCTCCTTGAAGCCGCCGGCCTCGTTCCCGCTCACCTCGAGCTGCTCGACCTTGTAGCCGCGGCGCTCGGCGTAGCGAGTCAGCATCCGGAAGATGTCGGCCGCCCAGAGCGCGGCCTCGTCGCCGCCGACGCCCTGGCGGATCTCGACGATCACGTCCTTGCGGTCGGCCGGGTCGGTCTCGACGAGCGCGAGCTTCAGCTCTTCCTCGAGCGCATCGAGGCGCTGCTCCAGCTCGGGCACAAGCTCGCGCAGGTCGCCGTCCCCGCGGGCGGCCTCGAGGTCGTCATGGGTGGAGCGCCACTCCTGCGCCAGCTTGTACGGGCCCTCCAGCTCCTTCGCGCGCCGCCCCACCTCCGCGGCCTCACGGTGGTCGTTGTAGACGGCGGGGTCGGACAGGCGCTCCTGCGTCTCGCGGTAGGAGCGCTCCAGCTCGCCGACGAGGTCCTCCATGCCGGGCATGCGGCTAGGTTAGCCCGATGGCGGACCCGATCACCGCCGAGCCCGAAGAGATCAGGGCCCCGGCGGCCCCGCCCTCACCGGGCGCGCTGGCATTGCTGCGGCGTCCGCAATTCCGCCGGCTGTACCTCGCGGTCGTGACGAGCGAGCTCGGAGACGCGTTCCAGTACATCGCGCTGATGTGGGCGGCCCTCATCGCCGGAGGGCCGCTCGGCGTGATCGCGGTGCGGCTCGCCGACAGCGTGCCGGCGCTCCTGTTCGGCTTCCACGGCGGGGTGGTCGCCGACCGCGCCTCGCGCAAGCGGTTGATGGTGACGGCCGACTTGCTGCGCGCGGCCGTCCTCGTGCCGGTCGCGATCGCGGGACTGAGCGGGCACCTGCCGCTCTGGGCCCTCGTCGTCGCAGCCTTCTTGCTCACCGCCGGTGCGAGCTACTTCGACCCGGCCTACGGCGGGGCACTCCCCGCGCTCGCCGGGCGCGAGGGCGTGCAGGCCGCGAACGCTCTCGTCCGGGCGAGCGGGGACGCCCTCTGGCTCGGCGGTTCCGCGGTTGCCGCCGCGCTCTTGACGGTCGTCCCGCTGAGCGCCTTCTTCGCCATCAACGCCGGCTCGTTCCTGATCTCGGCGCTGCTGCTCTCCGGCCTGCCCTTGCTCGCGCGAGCCGCGCACGAGCACGAGGCTCGCCCGCGGGTGCGGGAGGCGTTCACGGTGCTCCGACCGCACCCGTGGCTGACGTCCGCCGTGGTCGTGCTCGGCTGTCGCGGTCACGATCTCGGCCGGGACCTGGATCGTCGGCGTGCCGCAGTTCGTCCGCCACTCGCTCCACGGAGGCGCGGGCCGCTTCTCGCTGCTCGTGGTCGCCTACGCGCTCGGGTCGATCGGCGCAGGCGCGATCCTGGCGCGGCGGCCGGTGCGGCGCAAGGCGCGCGCCGCGCTCTTCGCCTGGTGCGCGTACCTGCCCGCCTATGCGCTGCTCGCGCTGGCGCACTCGCTCGGGCCCGCCTTCGTGGGCGCGCTGCTCGCGGGCGCGGGCCAGGGATCCGCCTACGTCCTCACGGTCTCCGCGGCGCAGACGGACATCCCGGACACGCACCTCGGCCGCGTCACCGGTCTGATCTCGCTCGTCCATCGCGGCGCACACGCGACGGGTCTGATGCTGGTCTCTCCGCTGTTCGCGGTGGTGCCCGCGCGCAGCGTCTTCGCGGGCGCGGCTATCGCGATCCCGCTGGTCGGCCTGGTCGGGGCGGCGGCCGCCGCGCGGGCGGCTAGGCCATCACCTCGACCCGAGCCTCTGACGTAGCGCTTTCGTTCTGCTCCAGAGCGAGCACCTCGCGGAGGGCGCGGATCGAGACCTCGAGCTGGTCGAGGCTCGGCTCGCGGGTCGTCAGGCGCTGCAGCCAGAGGCCCGGCGCGAGCAGCGTCATCACGACCCGGTTGCCGGTGTGCTTGCCGGCGAAGCGGATGAGCTCATAGGCGAGCCCGGCGATCACCGGCAGGAGCAGGATCCGGCTGATGATCAGCCAGTACCAGACGGGCCGGCCGAAGAACGCGAAGACGAAGATCGCGATCACCATCACCCAGAGCAGAAACGCCGTGCCGCAGCGCGGGTGGATCAGGCTGAAGCGCTGGACGGTCTGCGGCTCGAGCTCCTCGCCGGCCTCGAAGGCGTTGATCGCCTTGTGCTCGGCCGCGTGGTACTGGAAGACGCGGCGCAGGTCGGGCAGGAGCGAGATCAGGACGAGGTAGAGGACGAAGACCGTCACGCGGATGGCGCCCTCGACCAGCACGAACCAGAAGCCGTTCGAGATCGGGAGCAGGTCGGCGAGCAGGGCCGGGCCGACCTTGAACAGCGAGATCGCGAAGCCGATCGCGAGCAGGAACGCGAACACGAGCGCGCCGCGGGAGAGCTCGGTCTCGGCTTCCTCGTTGTCCTCGGCGGCTGCGTAGTTCGCGGAGATCGCGAGCGCCCGAAAGCCGATCGCCAGCGACTCGCCGAGCGCGACCACGCCGCGGACGACCGGCAGCCGGAAGAACCGGTGCCGCTTCATCACGGACTCGATCGGGCGGCAGACCTCGGCGATCTGGCCGTTCGGCTTGCGCACCGCGACGGCCCAGTTCGAGGCGCCGCGCATCATCACGCCCTCGAGGACGGCTTGCCCGCCGATCGGGGCGCTCATGGTCTGGTCAGGCCCCCGGGGTGCCTAGGTACTGCGGCCGGCCTTCTCGAGGCGGCGCTGGAAGCGCTCGACGCGGCCGCCCGAGTCCATCAGCTTCTGCTTGCCCGTGTAGAACGGGTGGCAGTTCGAGCAGACCTCGACGTGCAGCTCGGCCTTGGTCGAGCGGGTCTGGAACTCGTTGCCGCAGGCGCAGTGGACGGTCGCCAGGACGTACTCAGGATGGATGTCTGCCTTCATTCCTCACCCAGGATAGCAACGGCCGTCTGGGTGGCCACGTTGCCGCCCGAGACGACCGCGACGGCCTGTTCGCCCGGCTCCAGAGGGATCTTTCCGGCGAGCAGGGCGGCGACCGAGGCCGCTCCGGCCGGCTCCGCGGCGAGCTTCGCGCGGACGTAGAGGAAGCGGAAGGCGTCCTTCAGCTCGTCCTCGCTGACGAGGACGACGCTTTCGACCAGCTCGCGGCAGATCGCGAGCGTGTTCTCGCCGGCGAACGGGGCATTGAGCCCGTCGGCGATCGACGTGGGCTGCACGGTGACGGGCTCACCGGCCTTCAGCGCGGTGTGCATCGCGGGGGAGAGCTCGGGCTCGACGCCGACGATCCGAACCTCGGGGCGTGCGCCTTTGATCGCGGTCGCGATGCCGGAGATGAGCCCACCACCGCCGACCGGCACGACCACCGTCGAGAAGCGCTCGACGTCTTCGACCAACTCGAGGCCGAGCGTGCCGTGGCCCGCGATCAGGAAAGGATCGTCGAAGGAGTGCACGAACGCGCGGCCGGTCTCGTCACGCAGCTCGGCGAGGCGCTCGAAGGCCTCCGCCGGCGTCCCCGCCTCGAGATCGACGGCGGCGCCGTACTCCCGCGTCGCGGCCAGCTTCGCCTCGCTCGCGCCCTTCCACATGACGACGAGACAGTCGATCCCTCCGAGCGCCGAGCAGTACGCGAGCGACTGGGCGGCGTTGCCGGCCGAGATCGTGATCACCCCGCGCCGCTTCTCCTCGTCTGAGAGATGCGCGAGCGCGTTCAGCATTCCGCGCGGCTTGAACGAGCCGGTCTTCTGGAAGAGCTCGGCTTTGAGGAAGACCGGGGCGCCGATCCTCGCGCCGAGGACGGCCGAGCTGAAGGTCGGCGTTCGGTGCAGCCGGCCGCCAATCGCCTCGCGGGCGGCGCGGACGTCGTCGAGCGAGACCATGTGGACGCATCGTCACAGGATTGGCGCGGAGTCGCCGCAGACACGTGACTGATTCCGCGGTACCGTCGACGCCGGGTGGCGGGTGGACGAAGTCCTCCCCACCCATTGAAAGGGTGGGGTGCGCACTCAGGTGAGTGTGTGGGACGCCGACCTCAGGTGAGCGTGTACTCGGGGCCGGAGCCGCCCTCGGGCGGCGTGAGGCGCCCGCCCTTGGCGGTGATCGCGCCGCACTGGACGCAGTTCGACGCGGTCACCTCCACCCCGCCCTCGACCGCCGCGTACACCTGCGCCGGGCACATGTGCTCCCATAGCTGCGCGAGCTCCGGCGGCACGTCCGTCTGCACGCGGATGTGGTTCGGCGCGTCGTCCCGCGTCTTGTTCCCGCTGAGGAAGACCGACGAGAGCTTGTCGAACGTGAGCTTGCCGTCCGCGGCCGGATAGGCAGCCGCGCGTCCGGTCGAAAAGACCTCGTGCTCGACGTCGGGCTCCGTCCGCGCGTTCCCCGGTGGAAACGCGCCGCGCGTCGCCGTCATCGCGCCGGCAAGAGCGCCGCCGAGCCAGAAGCCGCGGCCGAACGCCTGGCGCATGTTCCGCACCCGCTTCAGGTCCTCCCAGACGAAGCTCTCGCGGAGCGCCTCGTCGTAGCCGTCGAGCGCCCCCGGCCGGCCGGGAGTCTCGCCGGGCTGCATCGCCGCGAACGCGGCCTCGGCCGCCAGCCGCCCCGACTCGACCGCGTAGTGGATGCCCTTCAGCGCAGGCACGTTCACGAGGCCGGCGCCGTCTCCGCAGATCAACAGGCCCGGCGCCGACAGACGCCGCGGCACGGAGAGGTAGCCGCCCTCTGGAATCGTCTTCGCGCCCCACGCGATCCGCTCGCCGCCCTCGAGGATCTTGCGAACGAGCGGATGCGTCTTCAGCTCCTGCAGCAGGTCGTGCACCGAGAGCTCGGCGTCGCGGTGGTCGAGCCCCACCACCATGCCGACGGTGACCATGTCCGAGCCCATCGGGTAGATGAACGAGCCGCCGAACTCGCGGTACTTCGCTCCGGCGCGCAGAGGCCAGCCCATCGTGTGGATCACGTGGTCGAGCGGCTTCGCGACGCGCCACACCTCCTTCACGCCGAGCGCCCAGACCTGCGGGTTGTCGCCGTCCAGCCCCAGCCGGCCCAGCGCGACGCCGGTCAGGTGACCCTGCGTCCCCTCGGCGAGAACGGTGACGCGGGCGAGGACGTCGGACCCCGGCTCGAAGTTCGCGAGCTCGTCCCCCGTGCGGCCCCGTCCGCGATCGCCGGTGCGGACGCCGCGCACGCGCCCGTCCGTGAGGAGCAGCTTCGCCGCGGAGGTCTCGGGCAGGATCGTCGCGCCGCCCTCTTCCGCGCGCTCCGCGAGCCAGCGCCCGAGCTGCGACAGCGACGCCACGAAGTTGCCGTGGTTCCGCATGGTCGGCGGCGTCGGGATCCGGACGGCGCGCTCGCGGGTCAGGAAGTAGACGCCCTCGTGCTCCACCCGCCCGAGGAACGGCATGTCGGCCGTCCGCACCCGGTCCTTGAACAGCGTCCGCAGCGAGCGCGGGTTGACGACCGCCCCCGAGAGCAGATGCGAGCCGGGCTGCTTCCCCTTCTCCAGGACCGCCACCGGCACGTCGCCGAGCCGTTCGGCGATCTCCGGCGCGTCCTCCAGGAGCTGCCCGAGCCGGATCGCGCAGGCAAGCCCCGGCGGGACCGGCGCCGACGATCAGGACGCCGACCTCGATCCGCTCGTCCTCGGGATCGCTCGGCGCCGCGATGAACTCGGCCGGATCGAACGGCGGCGGAAACTCGGAGGGCTTCACGCGGCCTTGCGCTGTCTGACGAGCTCGGTCAGCTTCGGGATGATCTCGTGGAGGTCGCCGACGACGCCGAAGTCTGCGTACTCGAAGATCGGCGCGTTTGGGTCCTTGTTGATCGCGACGATCACGCTCGAGCTCTGCATTCCGACCTTGTGCTGGATCGCGCCGGAGATCCCGCACGCGATGTAGAGCTTCGGCGAGACGGTCTTGCCGGTCTGGCCGACCTGCGCCGCGTAGGGGTACCAACCCGCGTCCACGACTGCGCGCGTGGCGGCGACGGCGCCTCCCAGCGCCTTCGCCAGCTCCTCGACGAGCGCGAAGTTCTCGGGCGAGCCGAGCCCGCGACCGCCTGCGACGACGACGTCGGCGTCCTCGATCGACGGGCCCTCGCTCTCCTCGTGGGCCTGCTCGAGCATCGTGGCCGCGAGGGAGAAGTCCTGGAAGCGCGACTCGAACTTCTCCACGTCCGCCGAGCCGCCGCTCTCGGCCGGCTCGAACGTGCCCGAGCGGACCAGCGCGAGCCGCGGCTCCGATGTCCAGCCGACGTCCACGTAGACGGAGTCGCCGAGCGCCGGCCGCTTGCCGACGAGCTTGCCGTCGTCGACGACCAGGTCGGTCAGATCCCAGTTGAGCCCGGCGCCGAGCCGCGCCGCGAGGCCGGCGGCAACGTCGGCCGAGAGCACCGAGGCCGCGAACAAGATCGCGTCGAAGCCCTTCTCGCCGACGAGCGTCTCGAGCGCGTCCACGCGCGGCTGCGGAAGAGGCGCCGCGAGCAGCGGGTCGTCCATCACGTGCACGCGTGCGGCGCCGTAGCGGCCGGCATCCGCAGCCAGCGCCTCCACCCCGGCGCCGAGCAGCACCGCCTCGACCTCGCCGCCGAGCGACGCGGCCTTGGAGAGCAGGCCGAGCGAGTCCTTCGCGAGCGCGCCCTCGTGGTGCTCGAGAAAGACGAGAAACTTCACAGCGCCTTCTTCTCCAGCAGGAACTGGACGATCTTCTCCGCGCCCGAGCCGTCGTCTTCGATCTTGACCGTGTCGCCTCGCGCGGGTGGGTCGCCGAGCGCGTAGACCTCCGTCCGCGAGCCCGCCTCCCCGGCCTCGCTCGAGTCGATGCTCAGATCGCCGAGCGACAGAGTGTCCTGCGGCTTCTTCTTCGCGCCCATGATCCCCTTCAGCGACGGGTAGCGCGGCTCGTTGATCGCGTCCGAGACGGCGATCACGGCCGGCAGCGGCGCCTCGAGCACGTCGTAGCCGTACTCGGTCTGCCGCTTGCCGCGGACCTTGCCGTCCTCGCGGGTGAGCTCGGCCACCTGCGAGATCAGCGGGCGCTGGAGGCGATCGGCGACGGCGGCCCAGAGAACGGCGCCGTCCGAGTCGCCGGCCTGCTGGCCGAAGAGCACCAGCTCGGCGTTCTCGCGCTCGAGGGCCGCGCCGAGCACGCGGCTCGTGGCGACCAGGTCGGACCCCGCAGCCCCTTCGTCGGCCACCAGCAGGACCCGGTCGGCGCCCATCGCCAGCGCCTTGCGCATCGCCTCGAGGCCCCGCTCCGGCCCGACCGACACGATCACGACTTCCTCCACGTCGGACCCGGCCTCCTTCAGCTTCAGTGCCTCTTCGACGGCGTTGACGTCGAAGGCGTTGAGGGTGCCTTCGCCGGAGCGGTCGAGCCGCTTGCTCTGCGGGTCGAGCCGCAACTGGCCGTCGGGGACGACCTTCACGCAGACGGCGATCTTCATGGCGCGCAGGATGCTACAAGTGAGACCTCTGCTACGGTCCCGACCTTCGGCCCGCCGTGATCTCTCTCCGGACGACAGCCCGAGGAACCATCGCTCTCGCCCTCGCCCTTCTCGTGACCCTCGTGGTCGGGAAGGCCGCTGCGGGGTCGAAGCAACCGCCGACGACGATCGTGTTCCCGGTCCTCGGCCCGACGACCTACACGGACGACTTCGGCCAGCCTCGCGCCGGAGGGCCCCATCAGGGCATCGACATGATGGCGCCGAAGCGCGCGCTCGCCCTCGCCGCCGAGCCGGGGAAGATCAAGTTCTGGACCCACTCCGCGACCGCCGGCTGCATGCTCTACCTCTACGGCGCGAGCGGCACGACCTACTACTACATCCACCTCAACAACGACCTCACGAAGCGCAACGACAACCGCGGCAAGTGCGTGCCGGGGACTGCGTATGCAAAGGGGCTGAAGAACGGCAGCAGAGTCAGCGCCGGCCAGGTCGTCGGCTACGTGGGCGACTCGGGTGACGCGAACGGGATCCACCCGCACCTCCACTTCGAGCTCCACCCGGACGGCGGGCACGCGGTCGATCCGTACCACTGGCTGCAAGGCGGGCTCCGCCTTCTGTTCGCCGCGCCGCGCGGGACGCCGTTCACCCTGGAGCTGCGCGGCACGGTCGTCGGCGTGACGGACGCGTCGATCCGCGTCAAGGCCGCCGTCGTCAACGCCTGGCCGATGCACCAGCACCAGGCGAAGATGAAGCGGAGCCTCGTCGTCGAGGTTCCCTCGTCCGCCATCGTCCAGACCGTGAAGAAGATCGGGGGGCCCGGGACACCCGCGTCGCTCGCCGACGCGGACGCAGGGCAGACCGTCGACGTCTGGACCACGGTCGCCCCCACGACGCTCAAGGCCCAGCGCGGCGACGATCTCGCGCTCGGGGCCTCGCTCGTCTCGCTGCTCGTGCGCTAGCGGCCGGTGAAGCGCGCCTCGCGCTTCTCGGCGAAGGCGGTCAGGCCCTCCCTCGCGTCCTCGCTGCCGAAGAGGTTGCCGAACTCGTCCGCCTCGCGCCCGAGGTTCTCCACGTGGTCGCCCTGGAGCGAGTGGTTGAGGGCGCGCTTGGCGGCGGCGAGGGCGAGCGGCCCTTTGGACGCAAGTAGCTCAGCAACCTGGCGCGCCTTGTCGATAGCCGGATCGTGCACGCCGTTGACGAGCCCTATCCGCAGCGCCTCATCGGCGTCCACGAGTCGCCCCGTGAAGATCAGGTCCTTCGCGACGCCGAGGCCGCACACCCGCGCGAGCCGCTGCGTGCCGCCCCAGCCGGGGATGATCCCGAGGTTGATCTCGGGCTGGCCGAGCTTCGAGCCGGAGCTCGCGTAGCGCAAGTCGCAGGCCAGCGCCAGCTCGCAGCCGCCGCCGAGCGCGAACCCGTCGATCGCCGCGATCGTCGGCTTGGGCATCGTCTCGAGCAGCTGCCCGCAGCCGTGGCCGAGCCCGCCCCACTCCTTCGCCTCCTCGATACCGAGGCCGCTCATGTACTTGATGTCGGCGCCCGCGATGAACGCCTTGCCGCCCGCGCCGGTGAGCACGACGACGCGCGCGTCGGAGTCGTCGCGCAGCTCGAGCAGGCGGTCGCGCAGCTCCTCGAGCGTCGGCCGGTCGAGCGCGTTCATCGCCTCGGGCCGGTCGATCGTGACGGTTGCGATCCCGCCGGCGCGCTTGACGCCGACGCTCAGGCGGGAGCCTTCTCGCGCAGGAACTCGACGATCTCCGACGTAGGAGCGCCCGGAGTGAAGACCGCCGCCACGCCCTGCCGCTTCAGCTCTTCGGCGTCCTCGTTCGGGATCGTTCCCCCGACGACGACGAGCACGTCCTCCGCCCCGTTCTCGCGTAGCCCTTCGAGGATCCGGGGAATGAGCGTCATGTGCGCACCCGAGAGGATCGAGATTCCGACCGCGTCGGCGTCTTCCTGGATGGCGGTCTCCACGATCTGCTCGGGCGTCTGATGCAGGCCCGTGTAGATGACCTCCATCCCCGCGTCGCGCAGCGCACGTGCGATGATCTTGGCGCCCCGGTCGTGACCGTCGAGACCGGGTTTTGCTATGACGACACGGATCTTGGCGGGCATGGGGTGAGTATATGAGCGTCCTCCTGAAGGTCGTGGGTTGCTCCCCGGCCTGGCCGAACCCTGGCGGAGCCCAGTCGGGCTACCTGCTCGAAGGGCCCGGACGGCTGCTTCTCGACTGCGGTCCGGGGGTGCTCGCAAGGCTGCGCGAGGCGGAGAACTGGCCGCACGTCGACGCGATCGCGATCACCCATTGGCACCTCGACCACTGGGGCGACCTCGTCCCCTGGGTCTGGGGCGCGACGCTCGGGCCTGGGATGGAGCTCACGAAGCCGCAGCTGTGGGTGCCGCCCGAGGGGCAGGAGATGCTCGCGGCGATCGGCGGCCGGCTCGGCCAGCAGCAGATGTTCGAGGAGGCGTTCGACCTGCACGAGTACGCCGACGGCGAGACCTTCGAGGCCGCGGGCTTCTCGGTCACGCCGCACCGTGTCCTCCACTACCAGCTCGTCGCCTTCGGCTTCCGCGCTTCCGCGAACGGGACGGTGCTCGGCTACTCCGGCGACTCCGGGCCGAGTGACAGCCTCGCCACGATCGCGCGCGACGCCGACCTGTTCGTCTGCGAGGCGACGCTCGGCGCGCCGAACCCGGAAGGCGGCACACGCGGCCACCTGAGCTCGGAGGAGGCGGTCGCGGCGTACGAGGCGTCCGGGGCGAAGCGGCTGCTGATCACGCACCGGCCGTATGAGCGGCCGCTCGAGGACTCGCTCGAGCTCGCGCGCGACGGGCTCGAGATCGAAGTCGGCTGAAGCCGACCCTAATCCTGCCGCGCGTAGGCGCGGTACAGCCGGGCGCCGCGCCAGCGGCGAACGCCGAGCACGAGCAGGAGCATCGGCAGGAGCGCGAAGACCGCGAGCGGCGCCAGCAGCCACCGGGCCGAGAGCGTGGTCGTGGGCGGATTCGGCGCCTCGAAGAGCTTGCTGCGGTACGAGCCGCCCGCACCGCCGCCCTGCGTAGGCGTCGGCAGGAACGACGAGACGAGCCACCGCGTCCCTGAGCCGTCCTTGACCGGGTGGAGCGTGACGTCGAACACCTCGGGCCGCCTCTGCTTCAGGTGCTCGAAGAGCGCAACCTGCAGGTCGATCTCGTTCGCGTAGGAGTACTGCAGGCGCCAGCGCCCGAAGAGAGCTGGGTAGTGAATGATCGGGAGGTTCTGCCCGGCTGCCCAGTCGGCCTTCGTGTGACCCTCCTTCATGTCCGGCGCGACGAGATCCCATGAGGCCGCCATGTCCTTCCCCGTGACCGCAGTCCTGACGAAGCTCATCGCCGTGTGCACGACCTGCTGCTTCTTGGACGCGAAGGAGACCGACTTCGAAGGCGTGATCAGCTCCGCCTTCTCGGTCGAGAGCCTCGCGTGGGGATCCGGCTTCGGCCCGGGGAAGAGCGAGACGAGCCCGGCCACTGCCGCCACGGCGACGGCCAGCACAGCGATCCAGACGAGCCGTCGCCGGAAGCGAACCGAGGAGAGCTTCCCCCTCACGGCTGCAGGATAGCTACGAGGAAGGGTGCGGCTCTAGCCGCCGTTGTTCTGCGTCGGATCGGCGCGAACCGGAGGCGTGTACCGCGACCCCCAGTAGTTCACGAGCCAGCGCGCGTGCGCGCCGGTGCCGGCCTTCGTCGCGCCCACGCTGAACACCTGGGCGCCACGGCCGACCTTGTCGGTGGACGCGATCCCAACGTCGGCCGTGAAGTCGTGGCCGCTCCATGTCGTGAGCGTGATCGACATCGGGACCTTCAGGTTCATCTGCTCGAACGGCACGAACGGAAGCTCGTTGCCGTGCACGAACTGCTTGAAGGTGAGGCCGCCGCGGAGGTCCGGGTGCATGTATTGCCAGGCGCGCGCGAGGTTGCGCTCGCCGGCACCGTCCACGATGAACCTGCGGACGGCCACCTTGGCCGATGCGGGGACGGTCGCCCACTTCTTGCTCGTCTGGACGTCCGTCTTGCGCTCGCCCATCTCCTTCTGGAACTGGTCTGAGCTCGGAATGCTCGCGGGGGCCTTCGCGGCCGGTGCGGAGGCGCTCGAGGAGCCGTTGTCGCTCTTCTTGATGATGAAGACGGCGGCCGCGGCGATGACGAGCGCGACTCCGATCCAGAAGATGATCCGGCTGGTGCGCGGCGAGGACAGGGAAGACTGGACGACGTTCATGCGGTCAGCAGTGTAGACGCGATTTTTCCCGATTGGTTAGTCGCGACTAAGGAGCGCTAGAAGACCGGCGTCTCGCGCCAGGTGCCCCACGTTTCCCGGAGCGCGTCGCACATCTCGCCCAGCGTCACGTAGGCCCGCGAGGCCTCGACGATCAGCGGCATCAGGTTGACGTCCTGCTTCAGCGATGCCTCCTTCAGCGCGGCGAGGCTGCTCTCGACGGCCGCCGAGTCGCGTCGGCCCCGCAGTGCCTTGACGCGCTCGACCTGCTCGCCCTCGAGCGCCGGGTCGATCCGCAGGATCTCCAGCTCAGGCTCGTCCTCGAGCTCGTAGCGGTTGACGCCGACGACGATCCGCTGCTTGGCCTCGACCTCCGCCTGGTAGCGGAACGACGCCTCGGCGATCTCGCGTTGCTGGAAGTTCTGCTTGACGGCCTCGACGACTCCGCCGAGCTTCTCGATCCGGTCGAAGTACTCGTAGGCCTCTGCCTCGAGGCGGTTGGTGAGGTCTTCCAGGTAGTACGAGCCCCCCAGGGGATCAATCGTGTTGACGACGCCGGTCTCGTGCGCGATCACCTGCTGCGTGCGCAGGGCGAGCCGGACTGCGTTCTCCGTCGGGAGCGCGAGGGCCTCGTCGAAGGAGTTCGTGTGCAGCGACTGGGTTCCGCCGAGGACCGCGGCGAGTGCCTCGAGCGCCGTGCGCACGATGTTCACCTCGGGCTGCTGAGCGGTCAGCGAGACGCCGGCCGTCTGCGTGTGGAAGCGCATCAGCCACGAGCGAGGGTTGCGGGCTCCGTAGCGCTCCTTCAGCTCGCGCGCCCAGATCCGCCGGGCGGCGCGGTACTTCGCGATCTCCTCGAAGAAGTCGAGGTGCGCGTTGAAGAAGAAGGACAGGCGCGGCGCGAACTCGTCGACCTCGAGCCCGCGCTCGATCGCGGCGTCGACGTAGGCGAAACCGTTCGCGAGCGTGAACGCAAGCTCCTGGGCAGCGTTCGAGCCGGCCTCGCGGATGTGGTAGCCGGAGATGGAGATCGGGTGCCAGAGGGGCAGCTCGCGCGCGCAGAACTCGACCATGTCCGTCACGAGCCGCATCGAAGGCTCGGGCGGGAAGATCCACTCCTTCTGCGCGATGTACTCCTTGAGGATGTCCGTCTGGATCGTCCCCCGGAGCTCCGCGCGCGGGACGCCCTGCTGCTCGGCGACGCAGACGTAGAACGCGAGCAGCATCGCGGCCGGCCCGTTGATCGTCATCGACGTCGAGACCTCGCCGAGCGGGATCCCGTCGAAGAGCGTCTCCGCGTCCGCCAGCGAATCGATCGCGACCCCTTCGCGCCCGACCTCGCCGAGCGAGCGCTCGTGATCGGAGTCGTAGCCCATCAGCGTGGGCATGTCGAAGGCGGTCGAGAGGCCGGTCTGGCCGTGCTCGAGTAGGTACCGGAAACGCTCGTTCGTCTCCTCGCGCTGTGCCGAAGCCGGCGAACTGGCGCATCGTCCAGAGGCGGCCGCGGTACATCGACGGGTAGACGCCGCGCGTGAAGGGATAGACGCCGGGGTAACCGAGGTCGCGCTCGTAGTCCACGGGCGCGGTCTCCGGCGTGTACAGCGGCTCGTTCTCGAGGCCCGAGATCGTGCTGAAGAGCTCGCCCTCGCGCTCAGGCACGCGCTCGTAGAGCTCTTTGCGCCACTTCTCGTTGCCGCCGCCGACCTCCCGGCGGTCCTCGGTCGTCGCCATACACCGGATTCTGCCTTCTAAAGCGCCTGCCCGCCGATGCCGATCCTGCCGAAGGCGAGCAATGGACGATGTACGCACTCTCGAGGCGATCGAGCCCAAGCCGCGCTTGAGGCTCCGCTTCGCGCTGTACACGGGCCTGGTCCTTCTCGGCACCGGCCTCGCGATCTCGTGGCTCGTGAACCGCGAGGTCGAGAACCGCGCCGCGCGCACGGTCGAGAACCAGGCGCGTGCGGTCGCCGTCGGGAACCTGCGCCGCGAGCTCCGCGCCTCCGACTTCGTCGGGCCTGTCAGCCCCGCCCGCCGCAAGGCCCTGGACGCGCTCTTCCGCCGGAACATCGTCGTCCCCGGCGTCGTCGGCGGCGGCCTCGTGTCGCCGAACGGGACGGTCACGTACTCCGCGAGGCACGAGCGGATCGGCCGGCCCGTGCGCCACCCGAAGATCCTCGAGGCCGTGCTGCGGGGCGAGGTCACCCGGCGCGTCACGTACACGGACACCTGGCGCGGCCAGAAGCACTTGAAGGTGCTGCAGATCCTCGTTCCCGTCCGCGCGACCTTCAGCGGCAAGGCGATCGGCATCATCGGCCTCGACCAGGACTACCGCGCCGTCGCCGTCGGAACCGGCGACGCGCACCTGCGGCTGGCTCTGATCCTCGCGATCGCGCTGCTCGTGCTCTTCATCGCGCTGCTGCCGATCATGAACCGGCTCACACGGCAGCTCGAGGCGCGCAACCGGCGGTTACGCGAGCTGGCCGAGGAACGCGGCCGGCTGCTCGACGCCGAGCGCGCGGCCCGCACGGAATCCGAGGCCGTCCAGCGGCTTCTCTCCGAGCAGAACGACCGCCTCCGGGAGCTCGACCGGCTCAAGGACGACTTCGTCTCGCTGCGTCTCGCATGAGCTGCGCACGCCGCTGACCTCGATCCGCGGCTACATCGAGCTCCTCCTCGAGGACCTCGAGCCCTCCGAGACCGCGCGCCGGCGCTACCTCGAGGTCGTCGAGCGGAACTCGCAGCGCCTGCTCGAGCTCGTGAGCGACCTGCTCTTCCTCGCCCAGGTCGAGGCGGGCAAGCTCGCGATCGAGCGCAAGCCGGTCGATCTCGGGCTGGTCGTGGGCGAGTGCGTCGAGGCGTCCGCGCCGGTCGCGGACTCGAAGGGCATCGTGCTGGCCGCCCACGTCGGCTCCAGTCCGGAAGCTCGACGGCGATCGCGCGCGGCTCGCGCAGATGCTCGACAACCTCGTCTCGAACGCGCTCAAGTTCACGCCGAAGGGCGGCCGGGTCGACGTGCGCCTGAACGCGGACGGCGAGACGGCGCTCCTCGAGATCGAGGACACGGGCGTCGGCATCCCGCCGCAGGAGCAGGGCCGGCTGTTCGAGCGCTTCTTCCGCAGCTCGACGGCCACCGAGAACGCGATCCCCGGAACCGGTCTCGGCCTCACGATCACGAAGGCGATCGTCGAACGCCACGGCGGCCAGATCGAGATCGAGAGCCGGGAGAACGCCGGCACCGTCGTGCGGGTGCAGCCTGCCGCTGGCCGAGCTAGCCCGGCCGGTACCTGTAGCCGAACCCCCGCATCGTCTCGATCGGCGAGTCTCCTCCCTCGGCTGAGCTCAGCTTGCGGCGCAGGTAGCCGACGTACAGCTTCACCTGGTCGCGCTCCGCGGCGGCCGAGTCGCCCCACGCGAGGTCGAGCAGCTGATCGTGGGAGAGGACCTGGTTCGGGTTTCGCACGAACGCCGTCAGCAACCGGAACTCGAGGGGCGTCAGCGAGACGGCGCCGGCCACCGGCGGTCACCGCGCGCTGCGGGAAGTCGATCGTGACGAAGCCGTCCGCGTAGCGCTCGGCCTCCGGCTCGCCGCTGCGCCTGCGCCGAAGGGCGGCGTCCACCCTGGCCAGCAGCTCCTGGCGGCCGAACGGCTTGGTCACGTAGTCGTCCGCGCCGGCGCGAAGGCCACGCACCTTGTCGAGCTCCTCCGCGCGCGCGGTCAGCATCACGACCGGCACGTCGCTGAGCTCGCGGATCCGCTCGAGCACGCCCCAGCCGTCGAGCCCGGGCATCGAGACGTCGAGGATGACCAGATCCGGCTGCTGGGCGTAGAAGACCTTCAGTCCCTCATTGCCGTCCGCAGCCGCGAGCACGTCGTACCCGCTGCGCTCCAGGAGCTCGCTTACGAGCCCGCGGATGTCCGCGTCGTCGTCGACGACGAGCACGCACGTCATCTTCCGTCCCTCAGTTCAGGGATCTTCGGGCCGTTCATACGCAGTTTCATACCGAATTGCTCCCGAATTCCGATGTGGGCCGCCGATGCGCTGACCGTGGCGAGCTTGGAGCATCTGCGGCTTCGTGCATCCGCATTGTGGATGCGCAACGGATTCGGCGCGCGAGCGTTTTTCCTGCTCGCGCTCGCGTTGTCTCTGGCGTTGCGGCGCCCTCCTCTTCAGGGGCGGCGTCTCGCCGGGCCGCACGGAGGCGCGCATCAGCGAAGCGCCGTTCTCGAACGTCGTCCTCCAGAATGGGCGGACCGGAGCGCGGGGGAACGACGGCGCTCGCGGCGGCCGCGGGGCGGCCGGCGGCAACGGATCGGGCTCTTCGGCCGGCGCCTCCTCCGCTCCCGCTTCCTCGTCCTCGTCTTCCTCGGGCTCGACGGGCGGCGGCTCGTCGACCCCTCCGCATGGCTCCGGTGGAGGCGGCAACGGCACCATCGGAACGTTCGGCTCGGCTCGGCGCGGGCCGACGGGGCCGGCAGGCGCGCCGGGTACCGACGGCCCCGCCGGACCTGCAGGGTCCGGTCGGCCGGGTCGGCCCGCCGGGGCCGACCGGTCCGGCAGGCGCGACCGGCGCGGCAGGCGTGGAGGGACAGATCGGCCCGACCGGGCCGCAGGGCATCCCGGGAACGGCGGCCGCGCGCGGCGCGACGGGCGCGACCGGCCCGCTCGGCCCGCAGGGGCCGATCGGACCACAGGGCCCAATCGGCGCCAGGGGCGTGACCGGCGCACGCGGTCCCGCCGGTAGCCGGGGGACGACCGGCGCCCAGGGTGCGAAGGGCTCGACCGGAGCCCGGGGCGTGACGGGCTCACAGGGCGCGAAGGGCACCACGGGAGCCAAGGGATCGACGGGCGCCCAGGGGAATCGCGGCGTGACGGGCAATCGCGGCGTAACAGGCGCGCAGGGCGCGAAGGGCGCGACCGGCGCGAAGGGCGCGACCGGCGCGCAGGGCAATCAAGGAGCGAAGGGAACGACGGGTGCTCGCGGTGCTACGGGGATCCAGGGCCCGGCCGGCGCACGGGGTCCGACGGGCGCCCAGGGCGCCAAGGGCACGACGGGCTCGAAGGGCGCTACCGGTGTCCAGGGCGCGAAGGGCGCAACCGGCGCGAAGGGATCTACCGGCTCGCAGGGAGCCAAGGGGTCTACCGGCGCGAAGGGGTCTACCGGAACGCAGGGCGCGAAGGGCACGACCGGCGCTCGTGGCGCGACCGGCGCTCAGGGTCCGGCGGGCGCACGTGGCCCCACCGGCGCTCAGGGCGCGAAGGGCTCGACGGGCGCTCAGGGCGCACAGGGCTCAACGGGGGCAAACGGCGCCAAGGGCGCAACCGGCGCGAAGGGATCTACCGGCTCGCAGGGAGCCAAGGGGTCTACCGGCGCGAAGGGGTCTAGCGGAACGCAGGGCGCGAAGGGCACGACCGGCGCTCGTGGCGCGACCGGCGCTCAGGGTCCGGCGGGCGCACGTGGCCCCACCGGCGCTCAGGGCGCGAAGGGCTCGACGGGCGCTCAGGGCGCACAGGGCTCAACGGGGGCAAACGGCGCCAAGGGCGCGACCGGCAGCCAGGGTGCGAAGGGTTCGACCGGAGCCCAGGGTGCCAAGGGCTCGACGGGAGCTCAAGGCGCGAAGGGCTCGACAGGATCGCGCGGAGCGACGGGCGTCCAGGGACCGGCCGGAGCGCAGGGCCCGACCGGTGCTCAGGGCATCAAGGGCGCGACGGCGCGACGGCGCACAGGGCGCGAAAGGATCGACGGGGGCCCAGGGCGCGAAAGGACTGACCGGCGCCAAGGGCGCGACCGGCTCACGCGGAGCGACGGGCACGCAGGGTCCCGCGGGCGCGCAGGGACCGACGGGTGCGCAAGGCGCCAAGGGCGTCACGGGCGCCAAGGGCACGACCGGCTCGCGCGGTGCAACGGGCTCGAAGGGGACGACCGGCGCGAAGGGGAGCACTGGCGCGAAGGGCGTCACTGGCTCACGCGGAGCGACGGGCACGCAGGGTCCCGCGGGCGCGCAGGGACCGACGGGCGCGCAAGGCGCCAAGGGCGTCACGGGCACCAAGGGCGCAACCGGCGGGCGCGGTGCAACCGGCTCGAAGGGCACGACCGGCGGCAAGGGAACAACGGGCGCGAAGGGCGTCACCGGCTCGCGCGGAGCGACGGGCGCCCAGGGACCGCCGGGCGCTCAGGGGCCGACAGGAGCGCAAGGCGCCAAGGGGGTCACGGGCGCAAAGGGCGCAACCGGCTCGCGCGGTGCAACGGGCTCGAAGGGGACGACCGGCGCGAAGGGCGTCACCGGCTCCAAGGGCGCCACCGGGAGCAAGGGCACCACGGGCGCGAAGGGCACCACCGGCGCGAAGGGGTCGACCGGCGCCAAGGGCACGACGGGCTCGAAGGGCGTAACGGGGACCAAGGGCGCCACCGGCTCGAAGGGCGTGACCGGAGCTCAGGGCCCGGTCGGCGCGAAGGGCCCGACCGGCGCCAAGGGCGTCACCGGCGCGAAGGGCGTGACCGGAGCCAAGGGCGCCACGGGCGCGAAGGGAGCCACCGGCTCGAAGGGCGTCACCGGCTCGAAGGGCGTCACGGGCTCCAAGGGGGCGACCGGCGTACAGGGCCCGGCCGGCGCGAAGGGCCCGACCGGCGCTCAAGGCGGCAAGGGCGTCACGGGCGCGAAGGGCGTCACCGGCTCCAAGGGCACGACGGGCACGAAGGGCACTACCGGAACTCAAGGCATCCAGGGCCCGGCCGGTGCGAAAGGCCCGACGGGCGCGCGCGGGCCGACCGGTGCCAAGGGCGTCACGGGCGCGAAGGGCGCGACCGGCGCGAAGGGTGCGACCGGCGCGAAGGGCGCGACGGGAGCAGCCGGCACCGCGGGAAGCGCCGGCAACACCATCGCGACCTCGGAAACGACGACGAGCACGACCTTTACCGACCTGGCCACCGTCGGCCCGGCGGCGACCGTGACCATTCCCGCCTCTGGGAAGGCGCTCGTGATAGTGACCGGTGCGCTGTCCAACAGCGGCAGCGGCAATACCGACGACATGGGCTTCGCCGTCTCGGGCGCCACGACGCGAGCGGCGAGTGACGCACAGGCTCTTGCCGTCACGCGAGGAGGCAGCCAGGGCAACATCGCTGTCCAGGCCAGCGCCACGTTCTTTGTCACCGGCCTCACTGCCGGAAGCACGACGTTCACTGCGAAGTACCACGTCGATGCTGGAACTGGAACCTTCGTGAACCGGACGATCGTTGTGATCCCGCTCCCATGACGCAGCTGCTCCGGAAGGAACGACTCCCCGCAACGGGAAGCTTGAACGCCGTGACGGAGAACACTGTCGACGCCAGGATCCTCGAGCTGCGCCGGGAGCACTGGCCACTGGTCGTGCTCGCCGTCGTCGTGGTGGCGGCGGCCGTCGCCGTGGCGATCCTCGCAGTACAGCGAGAGACGAAGACCGCGCAGCCTCCGCCCGCGGCCGGCGGTCCGACGCTCGTCTCCGAGGGCCAGCTCCGGCGGCTGGCGGCGGCCGCGCCCGGGCCGGTGTACTGGGCGGGCCCGAAGAAGGGCTTCTCGTACGAGCTCACGCGAACGGCGAGCGGGCGCACATACGTGCGCTACCTACCGGCCGGCGTTCGGGCGGGCGACCCGAGGCCGAGCTTCCTGGTCGTCGGCACCTACACGCAGCCGGGCTCCTTCGCCGACCTGCAGCGGGCGGGCAAGCAGCCGGGAGCGCTCTCTCTCCGGATCGACAAGGGCGGCCTGGTCGTCTTCAGCTCGAGCAGGCCGACGAGCGTCTACCTCAGCTACCCGGGCTCCGACTATCAGGTCGAGGTCTACTCGCCCTCCGGAAACATCGCCCGCCGCCTCGTGCTTGCGGACAAGATTCAGCCGGCCCGCTAGCCGCCCGGCTTCCAGAGCGGCTCGTCGCCGCCCGCGTTCGCCGCGCGGGCGAGGATGAAGAGCAGGTCCGAGAGCCTGTTCAGATAGACGAGCGCGAGCGGATTGACCGGCCGCTCGCCAGCGGCCCAGAGCGCGACGCTCTCGGCGCGGCGGCAGACGGCGCGCGCGACGTGCAAACGGGCTGCGACCTCGCTCCCGCCCGGCAGGACGAAGCTCTTCAGCGGCTCGAGGGTCTCGTTGACTTCGTCGCAGTCGCGCTCGAGGGCGTCGATCTGCACCTGTGTGACGCGGAGCTTCCCGTCGTTCTCCTCGAACGGAACCGAGAGGTCGGCGCCGACGTCGAAGAGGTCGTTCTGCACGCGCGCGAGCCGCTCTTCGCGCGCCTCGACCTGAGCCCAGCCGACGACCGAGTTGAGCTCGTCGACGGCACCGTACGCGCGCACGAGCGGATCGCCCTTGGAGACGCGCGAGCCGTCGCCGAGCGAGGTCTCGCCCTTGTCGCCGCCCCGCGTGTAGATCTTCGTCAGGCGGACGGGCTCGTCCCGCTCGCGAGGGCTCATCCTTGGGCGAGCTCGCGCTCGCGGAGCCCGAGGATCGAGCGCGCGATCACGAGGCGCTGAATCTCGCTCGTGCCCTCGTAGATCTCGGTGATCTTGGCGTCGCGGTAGTAGCGCTCGACCGGGAACTCCTTGGTGTAGCCGTAGCCGCCGAGGATCTGGATGGCCTCGGCGGTCTGGCGGCGGGCCATCTCGGAGGCGAACAGCTTCGCCTTCGCGCCCTCCTCGGTGTGAGGCCGGCCCTCCTGCTTGAGCCACGCGGCCCGGTGGACGAGCAGCCGCGCAGCGTCGATCTCCGTGGCCATGTCCGCGAGCTTCCACTGGATGGCCTGGAAGTCGGCGATCCGCTTCCCGAACTGGCGGCGCTCAAGCGCGTAGCCGCGCGCGACGTCGTACGCCGCCTGGGCGATCCCAAGCGCCTGCGCGGCGATGCCTATGCGACCCCCGTCGAGCGTCGCCATCGCGACGTTGAAGCCCTTGCCCTCCTCGTGCAGGAGCCGGTCACGGCCGACCTGCGCTCCCTCGATCACGAGGTCGACCGTGGACGACGAGTTCAGCCCGAGCTTCTCCTCCTCGCGCGTGACGCGGACCTGGTCGCCGTCGAGGACGAAGGCGGAGACGCCCTTCGCACCGGGCGTGTCCTGATCCGTCCGGGCGAACAGGAGCACGGTCCCGCCGAAGGCTCCGTTCGTGATCCACTGCTTCGCCCCCGAGATCGTCCAGCCGTCGCCATCCTGCGTCGCCGCGGTCCGGAGCGAGCCGGCGTCCGAGCCGGCCTCGGGCTCGGTCAGCGCGAAGGCGCCGATCGCCTCGCCGCGCGCGAGCGGCGGGACGAAACGGCTGCGCTGCTCGTCGCTGCCGAACGTGAGGATCGGGAGTGTGACCGCGCTCGTGTGCACCGCGACGGTGACGCCCACGCCCGCGTCGGCCCGCGAGAGCTCCTCGAGGACGAGGATGTAGGAGAGGAAGTCGGCGCCGGCCCCGCCGTACTCCTCCGGGATGCAGACGCCGAGTAGCCCTAGCTCGCCGAGCTTGCCGAGCAGTTCTCGCGGGAAGCCGTGCTCGCGATCCCAGGTGCCCGCGTTCGGCTCGATCTCCGCCTGGGCGAAGTCGCGCGCCAACGCCTGGATCTCGCGCTGGTCGTCGCCGAGCGTGAACTCCATCGCGAGGACTATAGTCGTGCCCGGTTTGGCCTCCGGAACCGCCCAGGCGACGTTGCCGTGGAGCTGGTACTCCGACCCGGACGTGCTGCGGCTGGAGCAGGAGCGCATCTTCCGGCGCGGCTGGCACTACGCCGGGCCGGCCGAGCTCGTGGCGGAGCCCGGCGCGTACTTGACCTGCCGCGCCGGGGACGTCCCGATCGTCGTCGTCCGCGGCCGCGACGACGAGCTGCGCGCGTTTCTGAACGTCTGCCGACACCGCGGGTCGGTGATCGTCGAGGGCAGCGGCCGGCGCGAGACGCTGCAGTGCCCCTACCACGCGTGGACGTACGACCTCGACGGCTCGCTGCGGGCCGCTCCGCGCTCGGGCGAGCTCGACGTCGACGGCATCTGCCTGCTCCAGCTCGCGGTGGCGACCTGGGGGCCGGTGGTCTTCGTGAGCCCGGAGCCCGTCACGATCTCCCTGGAGGAGGCGCTCGGCCCGCTGCCCGGCCACTTCGCGGCGGGCGGGATCGACGTCGACGCGCTCAGATTCCGCCGCCGCAGCGAGTACGAGCTCGCCTGCAACTGGAAGATCGCGGTCGAGAACTACCTCGAGTGCTACCACTGCCCCGTTGCGCACCCCGGCTTCAGCGCGGTGGTCGACGTCAGCCCTGACGCGTACCGCCTCGAGACGGGCACCTGGACGTCGAGCCAGTTCGGCCCCAGCCGCAACGGGCCCGCTCCCGTCGAGGGCCAGTTCCACTGGCTGTGGCCCGTGACGAAGGCCTACGCGATGCCCGGGCCGCCGAACCTCGCCGCCGGCCCGCTCACGCCTGTCGGCCCCGAGGGCACCAGCGGCTTCCTCGACTACTTCTTCCCGGAAGACGTCCCCGAGGCCGAGGTCGACGAGCTGCTGGCCTTCGACGACCAGGTCGGCCGCGAGGACCGCGCCCTCGTCGAGTCGGTGCAGCAGGGGACGCGCTCCGGCCTGCTCGACGCGGGGACGCTCATGCCGGAGAGCGAGCGCCTGCTGGCGCACTTCCAGGGACTCGTACGCGAGGCGCTGGCGTGAGGCGTGCCGCCGCCCTCCTGCTGGCGGCCGGTGCGCTCGCCGGTTGTGGCTCCGGCTCACCGGACGCCGAGAGCGTCGTCCGCGCCTGGAGCCAGGCGCTCAACCAGGGCGACAACGACACCGCCGGGAAGCTCTTCGCCCACGGCGCACGCGTGATCCAGGGCGGCAGCGTGCTCACCCTGAACACGCAACAGGACGCGGTCGCCTGGAACGCGGCCCTTCCGTGCTCGGGACGCATCCTGTCGATCCACAGCCGCGGTCAGACCGCGACCGCGACGTTTCTGCTCGGGAACCGGCCGCACAGCACCTGCGACGGCCCGGGGCACCGGGCGACCGCCATCTTCCGCGTCGTGCACGGGAAGATCGTCCTCTGGCACCAGACCGGCCAGGCGGGCGCGAGCCCGCAGCCGCCGTCGGTCTAGACGAACGCCGCCCGAATCTTCCTGAGCGAGCCCTCGCGGTCGACGAAGGCGCGGACGACGGCCGGGTCGAACTGCCGGCCCGCCTCCGCCAGGATCTCCTTGCCGGCCCGCTTCCACGGCAGCGCAGGGCGATACGGGCGGTCGCTCGTCATCGCGTCGAGCGCGTCCGCCACCGCGAAGATGCGCGCCGCGACCGGGATGTCGGTCCCGCCGCGCCCGTCGGGATAGCCGTTGCCGTCCCAGCGCTCGTGGTGCGACCGCACCACTTCGAGCCCGCCGCCCTGCAGCAGCGTCACTCCCTGCAGCATCTGCTCGCCGAGCACCGTGTGCGTCTGCATCAGCCGGCGCTCGGGATCGGTCAGCGGCCCGGGCTTCTGCAGGATCTGGTCCGGGATCCCGATCTTGCCGATGTCGTGGAGGAGGAAGCCGTAGCCGGCGCTCTCGTCGTCGGCGGCCGGGGGCGCGACTTCCTTCGCCAGCTCGAGCGCGTAGCGGCAGACGCGCTGCGAGTGCTCGCCGGTGCCGGTGTCCTTCGACTCGAGCGCGCTCGCGAGCGCGGTCACGGTCTCCCGGTACGCGCTCTCCAGCAGACGCCGCTGGCCGCGCTCGAGCTCCAGCAGGTGTCGTAGGTCACGCGCGTAGAGGAGCAGCTGCTCGTCCTCGTGCCGCTTGCCGCGCGCCCGAAACGGCGACGCGTGGAGTCCGCCGGCGAGCCGCTCGACGACCGCGAGCAGCTCGAGCGGGCTGAACGGCTTGAGCATGAACGCGTCTGCACCGACCTCGACAGCGGTCACGTCGGTGGCGAGGTCCGAGCCGGTCAGGAGCACGACCGGGATCTGGCGCGTCGAGCGCGACGCCTTCAGGTGCGCGCAGAGAGCCGTGCCGTTCTCGCCCGGCATGCTCACGTCCAGGACGATCGCGTCCGGCGGCTCGGCTGCGATCCGGGCCCGGGCCGTGGCTGCGTCGGCCGCCTCGTCGACCTCCACGTCGACGGCCTCGAAGGTCGTGCGCAACAGGGCGCGCAGGGCCTCGTCGTCGTCTACCACCAGCAGGCGCAGGGCGTACCTCCTTCTGCTGAGTTCTGTCGGCACTGGGCCGACGGGGCTTTATGCCTGGTAGATGAAGAAACCCTCGCCGGTCTTGCGCCCCAATTTCCCTGCATTCACCAACTCTTCGAGCAGCGGACAGGGCGCGTAACGCTCGTCTTCAAGCCCTTCTTGAAGGACTTTCATGATTGCAAAGCAGGTATCTAGTCCGATCAAATCTGCAAGCGCGAGCGGCCCGAGCGGGTGCGCGAAGCCGAGTTTCGCGATCGTGTCGATCGCCTCGGCCTCGGCGACCCCGTCGTGCAGAGCCCAGATCGCCTCGTTGATGAAGGGCATCAGGATCCGGTTCGAGACGAATCCCGGGAAGTCGTTCGCGACCGCGGGGGTCTTGCCGAGCTCGCGCGCCAGCTCCGTGATCGCCTCGGCCGTCTCGTCGGAAGTCTCCTTGCCGCGCACGATCTCGACGAGCTTCAGCACCGGCACCGGGTTGAAGAAATGCATGCCGATCACGCGGTCCGGCCTCGCGGTCGCCCCCGCCAGCGTGGAGATCGGGATCGACGAGGTGTTCGAGGCGAGCACGGCCTCGGCGGGGAGCGTCTCGTCCGCGCGGCGGAAGACGTCCTCCTTGACGCTGGCGTCCTCGACGACCGCTTCGATCATCAGGTCGGCCGGCACGAGGTCGTCCAGGACGGTGACGCGCGCGAGGACCTCGTCCGGATCGGCACCGCCCTTCTCCGCGAGGCGCGTGAGGCTCTTGCCCATCGTCTCGAGGCCGCGCTCGGCGGCGCCGGGAGCGGCATCGTGGAGCGAGACCCGGCGCCCGGAGGCCGCGACGACCTGGGCGATCCCGGCGCCCATCTGGCCGGCGCCGACGACGAGGACGTGCTGGAACTCCACGCGCTCGAGCTTAGTCGCGTCCGTCGATCCGCAGCACCTCGAGCAGGACGACCAGGCCGGCCACGGCGCCGATCGCGACGCCGATCTCCCGCGCGCGGCCCGCGTTCACGGCGTCGAGGATGCCCCAGGCGACGAGATAGGACCAGCCGGCGAGCGCCGCTCCGTACACGAGAGCGAGGCCGAGCGAGTGCTCGAGCGGGAGGAGCCCGAAGAGCTTCGGCGCACCCTCCGCGCGGCGGGGCGCGAGCGGCGCGTGGAGCAGCTCCCGCTCCAGCTCGCCGATCCGCCTGGCCGCACCGCGCCTGATCTCGCTGTTTCGTAGCTCGTACACGAGGACGCCGAGAGTCGCGCACAGGCCGAGCACGCCGACTGCGATCAGGGTGACGGCCGCCTGCTTGCCCTTCAGTAGCGCGACGGCAGCGCCCGAGAGCGTGGGCACCAGCGCCAGCAGCTTGAAGCGAATGTCCGTGAGATCGCTGAAGCTCGCGACCTGGCGGTCGTACTCGAGCCGCAGCCGATCGTCCTCGGCCATCGCGTTCCCTCCTTCGCTGCGCATCTTGTCCGGGGCGGACCCCCGTGCAAGCGATCTCATATCTGAGATTTCAGCTATGCTTGATATGTCATCAGCGGAGACCTCCTCAGAGAAGCCCGGCTTCGGGCCGGCCTTACGCAGCGAGAGCTCGCGAGGCGGGCGCAGACCTCCCAGTCGGCAATAGCCCGCTGGGAGTCGGGTGTCGTCGTCCCCAGCTTCGAGCGCCTGCGCGAGCTGGTTCGCGCCTGCGGCCTGGAGCTGAAGTTCGGGCTGGCGAACTACGACGACTCGTACGATCCCGACATCGTCCAGGCGCTTGCGCTCAGCCCTGTGGAGCGCGTCAAGGACGCCGAGAACCGCGAGCGCGTCTACGAGGAGATTCGGCAGCTCAACGGGGTCAGCCGCGCCTTCTGAGCTCGGCATCCGCGCTCCGCTCGCCGTCCTGGAGCGCCACGACGTTCGTCTGGTGGTGATCGGAGGAGTCGCGGCAATTGCACAGGGATATCCCCTGACGACCTATGACCTCGACGTCACGCCCGCGCGGGACGCAGAAAACATCGAGCGCCTCGTGCCGGCACTCGAAGAGCTCGAGGCTCGTCTGCGCACTCCAACTGAGCCCGTCGCGTTCCCGATCGACCCCAAGATGCTCGCGGACGTCGAGTCCTGGACACTGTCCACCAATGCCGGACCGTTGGACCTCGTCTTCGTGCCCGCGGGTACGAGCGGCTACGAAGACCTGCGTCGCGACGCGCTCGAGCTCGACCTCGGGACGGACAAGCCGGTTCAGGTTGCGTCTCTCAGAGACGTGATCCGGATGAAGGAAGCAGCCTTCCGCGTGAAGGACCAGGCGCAGCTGCCCGCGCTCCGCCGCACCCTCGAGGTGATCCGCCGCCAGGAGCGGGAAGGGAGCTAGACCTCGAGCAGGATCGCGTCGCCCTGGCCGCCGCCGGAGCAGATCGCCGCGAGGCCGAGGCCGCCGCCGTTGCGGCGAAGCTCGTGGATCATCGTCCCGAGGATGCGCGCGCCCGATGCGCCGATCGGGTGGCCGAGCGCCACCGCACCGCCGTTCACGTTCACCTTCTCCGGGTCGGCGCCGAGCATCTTCGTCGAATTGAGGACGACCGACGAGAACGCCTCGTTCAGCTCGACCCGCTCGACGTCGTCGATCGTCTTGCCCGCCTTCTCGAGCGCGATCGCGCCGGCCTTCGCGGGCGTGCGCGCGAGGTAGGCGAAGTCGTCCGCGACGTAGCCCTGGGCCACGATCGTCGCGAGCACCTCGAGGCCGCGCCGCTTGGCGAACTCGTCGCTGGTGACCACGAGCGCCGCCGCGCCGTCGTTGACGCCCGGTGCGTTCCCGGCGGTCGTCGTCCCCTCCGGGTCGAAGACCGGCTTGAGCTTCGCGAGCTTCTCGATCGAGGTGTCGCGCCGCGGGCCCTCGTCCTGGGAGAGTTCCCCCACCGGCACGATCTCGGCCTCGAAACGACCCTCGTCGATCGCGTCGATCGCGCGCTCGTGGGAGCGAAGCGCCCAGAGATCCTGGTCCTCCCGCGAGATCCCGAGCTCGCGCGAGACGAATGACGCCTGCTCGACCATGTGGCGGTTGTCGAAGCTCGACGTGAGCCCGTCGTGCGTCATGAGGTCGATCAGCGTGCCGTCGCCGAGCCGGTAGCCGAAGCGCGCCTTCTTCAGCACATACGGCGCGTTCGACATCGATTCCATCCCGCCGGCGACGACGACCTCGACGTCCCCGGCGCGGATCATCTGGTCGGCGATCTCGACCGCCCGGATCGAGGAGGCGCAGACCTTGTTGATCGTGTCGGAGGGAAGCTCGATCGGCAGCCCCGCGCCGACCGTCGCCTGCCGCGAAGGCGCCTGGCCGGCGCCGCCCTGCAGCACCTGGCCCATGATCGCGTACTGGACCTCGCCGTCCTCCACGCCGCCGCGCTCGAGCGCCGCGCGGATCGCGACTGCGCCCAGCTCGGTGGCCTCGTAGTCGACGAGCCCGCCGCCGAGCTTGCCGAAGGGCGTGCGAACCGCCGAGACGATCACGGAACGAGTCATCGCGGCAACCCTAGCGAGCAGGTCGAGCCTGGGCTCGACCCTAGCGAGCCAGGCCGAGCCCGGGCCTGAGGCGGTTGGCGAAGGCCGCGACGAGCCGAATCGCCGCCTCGACGTCCTCCAGCGCAACCGTCTCGACCGGCGAGTGCGTGTAGCGGATCGGGATCGAGACGAGGCCCGTCGCGATCCCCGCCCGGCTGAGGTAGGCCGCGTCCATGTCGGTGTGGGTCGAGCCCGCCGACACGTTCACCGCGTAGGGGATCCCTTCGCCCTCGGCCGCCTCGACCAGCAGGTCGAAGACCCGCGGCGCGATCGTCGAGCCGCGGTTGAGGATGGGGCCGGCGCCGAGCACGGCCGCGCCGTCGATCTTGGGGTCTCCGCCGGGCGCGTCGGTCGCGCCGGTGATGTCGACCGCGAGCGCCACCTGCGGCTCGAGTGCGAACACGCTCGTGCGGGCGCCGCCGAAGTCGCCGATCTCCTCCTGTACGGCGGCGACCGCGACGACGTCGCCCGGCCCGCCGCCCGCCTCGGCCACCCGCCTCGCCGCCTCGAGCGCGACGTACGCGCCGAGCCGGTTGTCCAGCGAGCGCGAAGCGACGCGCCCGTTCGCGAGCTCGACCGGCTCGCCGGCGATTACGGCCACGTCCCCGATCGCGACGAGCTCGAGCGCCTCTTCGCGCGAGCGAGCGCCGATGTCGAGGTGCAGGTCCTCCAGCTCGACCCGCGGGAACTCCTCGCCGCGGCGAAGCGGCCTCGACGCTTTGCGACCGACCACTCCCGACAGCGAGCCCTTGCTCGTCAGCAGCTCCAGCCGCTGGCCGACGAGAACGTCGGCCCGCCAGCCGCCGACACGGAGGAAGGAGAGAAAGCCGTTCTCGTCCGCGTGCGTGACCATCAGCCCGATCTCGTCGATGTGGCCGAGGACTGCGAGCGTCGGCCCGCCGCCCGTCCCGGAGACGCGTGCCGTCGAGGAGCCGAGCGTGTCGCCCGCCACCTCGGCGAACGACGAGGCGGCCTCCCGCCAGATCGCGGACGCCGCGGTCTCGTAGCCCGACGGCCCCGGCGCGGTCAGCAGCCTGCGAAGCAAGTCGGGGACGGCCATCGGGCCGCAGACTAATTGACCCTTGACGACGACCACCGCCGACCCCTACCCTGGGGGAGATGACTCCCGCAACGCAGATCTGGGCCTGGTCTTGGCGCTACGAGCGTGGCGGGAGCGTCGCCTGATCTGACCTAGACGCAAATCCCGTTTCGCTCGAGACCTTCCGCTGGGAGGTCTTTTTGTTTGCCCATGAACGCACTCACCGTCATCTCAACCGATCTCCTCACCCCACTCGGGGCGTACCTGAAGGTGCGCGAGAGCGGGCGCGCGAGCTTCCTGCTGGAGTCGGTCGAGCGGGGGCGGCTCGGGCGCCACTCGTTCGTCGGTGCCGGCTCGCGCCTCGTCTCCTTCGAGGAGGCGGAGGCCTGCGACGCGCCGGTGGTCGGCTACCTCGGCTACGACCACGCGGCCGTTCTCGAGCCAACGGTCGAGCTCCCCGACGACGGGCCCGGCCTGCCCGAGAGCCGCTTCGTCGTCGCGGAGACGCTCATCCGCTTCGACCACGCGCTCGGCATGGCGGAAGTGCTTGCAGGAGATCCCGGCGCGGTCGCCGACTTGCTCGACGGCCCCCTCCCCGATAGGCCGCGCAGCGGCGGCCGCGCCGGGTCGACCAGACGGCTGCCCTCGCGCCACGCGTACGAGCGCTCGGTCGTGCGCGCGAAGGAGCACATCCGCGCCGGCGACGCCTTCCAGATCGTCCTCTCGCAGCGCGCCGAGCGGCCGACCCCGGCGAGCGCGCTAGAGCTCTACCGCTCACTGCGGCGGGTGAATCCGTCGCCGTACCTGTTCCTGCTCGAGCTCGACGGCCTGGCGCTCGTCGGCTCCTCGCCCGAGACCCTCGTCAAGGCCGAGGGCAGCCGCGCCTCGCTGAACCCGATCGCGGGGACGACGCGGTCCGGCGAGGGGGACGCGGCGCGCCTGCTCGCCTCCGAGAAGGAGCGCGCCGAGCACGTGATGCTCGTCGACCTCGGCCGCAACGACCTCTCGCGGGTCTGCCGGCCGGGGACGGTGCAGGTCGAACGGTTCCTCGAGCCGGAGCGGTTCTCGCACGTCACGCACCTCGTCTCCGAGGTCACCGGCGACCTCGTCGAGGGCGTCTCGCACTTCGACCTGCTGCGGGCCTGCTTTCCCGCGGGCACGGTCTCCGGTGCGCCCAAGGTCCGCGCGATGCAGATCATCTCGGAGCTCGAGGGCTACCGGCGCGGGCCGTACGCGGGCGCCGTGCTCTACGCGCTGCCCGGCGAGGCTCTCGACGCGTGCATCTCGATCCGGACAGTCGTCCTCCACGACGGCGTCGCGCTCCTGCAGGCGGGCGCAGGGATCGTCGCCGACTCGAATCCGGGCGAGGAGCACGAGGAGTGCCTGCGGAAGCTGGCGGCGCTCGAGACGGCGATCGAGCTCGCGGAGGCGCGGGCATGATCCTGCTCGTCGACAACTACGACTCGTTCACCTACAACCTCGCGCACCTGTTCGGCGAGCTGGGCGCAGAGGTGGTCGTCCGCCGGAACGACGCGATCGACGCGGACGAGGCGGAACGTCTGGCGCCTTCGCACCTCGTCCTCTCCCCCGGGCCCGGCCGGCCCGAGGACGCCGGGGTGAGCGTCGAGCTCGTCAAGCGCCTGCGCGTGCCGACGCTCGGCGTCTGTCTGGGCCACCAGGCAATCGTGGCTGCCTTCGGCGGCGAGATCGGCCAGGCGCGGCGGCTCGTGCACGGCAAGGCGAGCCCCATCGAGCACGACGGGCGCGGGCTCTTCAGCGGCCTGCCCGAGTCGTTCGAGGCGGGCCGCTACCACTCGCTCGCCGCGACCGCCGTCCCCGAGTGCCTCGAGGTCTCGGCCAGCTGCGCGGAGGGCGAGGTGATGGGCGTCCGCCACCGGGAGCTGCCGGTCGACGGCGTCCAGTTCCACCCCGAGTCGGTGCTTACGCCTCTCGGCCCGCAGCTCGCGCGGAACTTCCTGGAGCGAGCGGCGTGAACGTCCAGGAGGCCCTCGCGCGGCTGCTCGACGGACGGAACCTCACCAGGGCAGAGGCGCGGTCGGTGATGAACGAAGTCATGGCAGGCGAGGCGACTCCGGCCCAGATCGGCGGCCTGCTCGTCGCTTTGCGCGTGAAGGGCGAGACGGCGAACGAGATCGCCGGCTGCGCGGAGGCGATGCGCGAGCACGTGCTCGCGGTGCGGCCCTCTCGCGACGACCTCGTCGACACCGCGGGCACGGGCGGCGACGGCGCGCGCACGATCAACATCTCGACCGCGGCGGCTCTCGTCGCGGCGGCGGCCGGAGCAGGCGTCGCGAAGCACGGCAACCGGGCGGTCTCGTCGGCGTCCGGCTCGGCGGACGTGCTCGAGGCGCTCGGCTTCCGACTCGAGCTTCCGCCTGCGCAGATCGAGCGCTCGATCGACGAGCTCGGCTTCGGCTTCCTGTTCGCGCCCACCCATCATCCGGCGATGCGGCACGCGGCTCCGGTGCGCCGCGAGCTCGCGACGCGCACCGTCTTCAACGTGCTCGGGCCGCTGACCAACCCGGCGGGTGCCCGCGCGCAGGTGGTCGGCGTCTACGCGGAGTCGCTCGTCCGCACGATCGCCGACGTGCTCGCCCAGCTGGGCGCGCGGCGCGCGTTCGTCGTCTACGGCGCGGCCGGGATCGACGAGCTCTCGCCGGCCGGCCCGAACCTCGTGTGCGAGGTCGTCGAGGGGCGCGTGCGGCAACGCGAGATCGACCCGCTCGACCTCGGGATCCCCCGCTGCGACCCGAACGAGCTGCGCGGCGGCTCGCCCGCCGAGAACGCGGCCGCGATCCGCGCGGTCTTCGCCGGCGAGGACGGGGGCCGGCGCTCCGCGGTGCTGCTCAACGCTGCGGGCGCGATCGCAGCGGCCGGTCATGCGGCCGACCTCCGGGAAGGCGTCGGGCTCGCGCGCGAGGCGATCGATTCCGGCGCGGCGGGCGAGCGGCTCGAAGAGCTGATCGCGTTCTCGCAGGCCCAGGAGGCGCTGGCGTGAGATTTCGCGATGCACTCGCCGGCCCGGGCCTGAGCGCCATCGCCGAGGTGAAACGGCGCTCGCCTTCCGCCGGCGACCTGCGGCCGGACGCGGATCCCTGCCCGCCTCGCCACGGAATTCGAGCGCAAGAAAGCGGCCGCCGTCTCCATCTTGGTCGACGAACGGTTCGGAGGGTCGCCGGCGGATCTGCATGCGGCGAGATCCGCTGCGACCCTCCCTCTGCTCGCCAAGGGTTTCTTCTCCGAGGCGGCCGAGCTCGAGGAGCTGAGGCGCCTGGGAGCGGACGCCGTGCTCCTTCTCCTGCGAGACCTGGACGACTCGCAGATGCGCGAGCTCCTGGACACTGCGGCCCAGCTGGGCCTCGACGCCCTCGTCGAGGCGCACGACGCGGCCGAGCTCGATCGGGCCGTCGCGCTCGGTGCAGAGATCATCGGGATCAACGCGCGCGACCTTTCGACCTTCGAGATCGACCGTCGCGACCAGCTCGAGCTGGTCGAGCGCGTTCCGGGCGACCGCGTGGTCGTCGCCGAGAGCGGCATCGCCTCGCGAGCCCAGGGCGCCGAGGCCGAGCTGGCGGGCGCCGACGCGATCCTGGTCGGCTCTGCCCTCATGCGGGCACCGGACCCCGGCGAGAAGCTCGCCGAGCTCGTCTCGCGCCCGCTCGTCAAGGTCTGCGGCCTCACGCGCGAGGAGGACGTCGCAGCCGCCGCCGAGGCCGGCGCCGACCTGGCCGGATTCATCCTGGCCCGCGAGACACCTCGCCGCGCGCCGGGCGTGCTCCCCGTCCCGGAGACGATGCTCTCGGTCGCCGTTCACGTCGGCGAGATCACCGAGGGCGACGCGAATCTGATCCAGCTCTACCCGCGCGAGAACGGCCACCGCGGCCCGCGACGGCGTGCTCCTGCGGAAAGGCCGCGAGGTCGCGCGGGTCGTCGACCGCGAGTGGCAGCGCGACGATCCCGGCCACCTCGAGCGCGCGCGCGAGGCACAGGGCAGGCTTGTCCTCGCCGGCGGCCTCGGCCCCGAGAACGTGCGGGAGGCGATCGAGGCCGTGCAGCCCTGGGCCGTCGACGCGAGCTCGAGCCTCGAGACCAAGCCTGGGATCAAGGACCACGAGCGCATCCGCGCCTTCGTGGAGGCTGCGCGATGACTCTGACGTACGGGCAGTACGGCGGGCGCTTCGTCCCCGAGACGCTGATCCCGGCCCTCGACGCCCTCGAAGCCGGCTGGCGCGAGGCGCTCGACGATCCAGCCTTCCGAGACGAGCTGTCCGAGCTCGGCCGGACCTACGCGGGCCGTCCCACGCCGCTCACCCTCGCGGAGCGGTTCGCGCCCGGCAAGCGGCTCTACCTCAAGCGCGAGGACCTGCTCCACACCGGCGCGCACAAGCTCAACAACGCGCTCGGCCAGGCCCTGCTCGCCGTCCGGCTCGGCAAGACGCGCATCGTCGCCGAGACCGGCGCCGGCCAGCACGGCGTGGCGACTGCAACCGTCTGTGCGCGCTTCGGCCTCGAATGCGTCGTCTACATGGGCGCGGAAGACATGCGCCGCCAGCGGCCGAACGTCGAGCGGATGGGCCTGCTCGGTGCCGAGGTGCGCGCGGTCGAGTTCGGCACGCGCACGCTCAAGGAGGCGACGAGCGAGGCGATTCGCGACTGGATCGGCAGCGCGGACACGACCCACTACCTGATCGGCTCCTGCGTCGGCCCGCAGCCCTACCCCGAGATCGTGCGAGAGTTGCAGGCCGTGATCGGGCGGGAGGCGCGGGAGCAGGTGCTCGAGGCGGAGGGCCGCCTCCCCGAGGTCGCGGTCGCGTGCGTCGGCGGCGGCTCGAACGCGATCGGCCTCTTTTCAGGGTTCCTAAGCGATGAAAACGTGCGGCTGGTCGGCGTGGAAGCGCACGGAGCCGCCAGCCTGGGCTCCGGCCGGACGGCAGTCCTCCACGGTTCGCGCTCCTCGGTGCTCGCCGACGAGGACGGCCAGGTGCTCGACGCCGAGTCGATCTCGGCCGGGCTCGACTACCCGGGCTCGGGCCCCGAGCACGCCGCGCTGCGCGACAACGGCCGGGCCGAGTACGTCTCCGCCACCGACGAGGAGGCGCTCGCCGCCTTCCGCCGCCTGGCGCGCACCGAGGGAATCGTCCCCGCACTCGAGCCCGCCCACGCGCTCGCGCGGATCGCCGAGCTCGAGGAGGAGCTCGTGCTGCTCTGCCTCTCCGGCCGCGGCGACAAGGACCTCGCGGAGGTTCTGTCCAGATGAAGACGACCTTGCACGAGTTCGAGCCGACGCATTTCCATGTGACGATGGGCTCGCACGAGCCTGTTCTACGCGTCCGTAGCGGCGACGTGATCCGCACCTGGACCGTCGACTCCGGCGGCTACGACCGCAACGGCGAGGACATCACCGAAGGCGGCAACCCCCAGACCGGCCCGTTCTACCTCGAAGGCGCCGAGCCGGGAGACACGCTCCGCGTGCGCCTCGACTCCATCCGCCCGAACCGCAAGCGGGGCGTCACCGGCCCTCTCGTCGCGCCACACACAGTCGACCCGCACTTCGTCCCCGAGCTGGGCGAGCGAAGCGGCGAGGACTGGTGGGAGCTCGACCTCGAACGCCGCACCGCCCGCCTCGAAGACCCGCCTCCCGGGCTCGAGTCGCTCGGCGAGCTGCCGCTCGATCCGATGCT
Source organism: uncultured Actinomycetes bacterium (assembly GCA_963788215.1). GTDB lineage: Bacteria > Actinomycetota > Thermoleophilia > Gaiellales > Gaiellaceae > AC-32. Next base: position 959,986 of record CAWBFX010000010.1, on the reverse strand, counting down.
CGGCTGCTTCGGGGTCGCGCCGCCGCAGGGGCAGGCGATCTCGTGCGCCACCTCCGGCGAGCACGGCGGCAACATGGACTACCGCGGCTTCCGCGAAGGCGTCACGGTCGATTTCCCCGTCTTCGCCGAGGGCGGGCTCTTCCACCTCGGCGACGGCCACGCGCTCCAGGGCGACGGCGAGATCGTCGGCACCGGGATCGAGGTCTCGATGGACGTCGAGTTCTCGCTCGAGCTGCTGAAGGGGAAGACGATCCGCTGGCCGCGCGCGGACGACGGCACCTTCGTGATGGCCGTCGGCAACGCGCGCCCGCTCGACCAGGCGCTGCAGCACGCGACGACCGAGCTGCTGCGGCTGCTCGAGCAGGACTACGGCCTGAACTACCGCGCGGGCTCGGCGCTCCTCGGCCAGTGCATCCAGTACGACGTCGGCAACGTCTTCGACCCTGCGTACACGGCCGTCGCGAAGGTCGACAAGGCGCTGCTCGAAAAGCTGTGAACCTCATTTGGGACCCCGATCGCGCGTCCTCGTTCTACGACGAGTATGGGGAACGCGAGTGGACGCGCTTCGAGGACGGGCGCACCCCCGCGCCGAGCCTCGACGTCCACGTGGATCACCTCCAGCGGTTCATCAAGGCCGACGACCGCGTGCTCGACGTCGGCGCCGGGCCGGGCCGCTTCGCGATCGAGCTCGCCCGGATCGGCGCGAACGTCACGGTCGCGGACATCTCGCCGCGCCAGCTCGAGCTGAACGAGGAGCGCCTCGCCGAGGCCGGCCTCGAGGATCGGATCGTCGAGCGCGCGGTTGCCGACGTGCTCGACCTCTCGCGCTGGGACGACGGCTCGTTCGACGCCGCGGTCTGCTTCGGCGGGCCGCTCAGCTACGTCGTCGACCGCGCGGAGGAAGGCGTCGCGGAGCTCGTCCGCGTGACGAAGCCGGGCGGCTACGTGCTCGTCTCCGTGATGTCGCTCGTCGGGACCGTTCTCCACTACCTCCCGATCCTGCTCGACCTCGCGCGCCGTGACGGAGTGCCGAAGCAGGAGCAGATCGTCAGGACCGGCCTGCTCCCGGACGAGCCCGACTACGGGCACCTCGCGATGAAGTGCTTCCGCTGGAGCGAGCTGGAGTCGCTGCTCTCGCGGCACGGCGAGATCGTCGCCGCGGCGGCCGCCGGCCTGCCTGCCGAACGAGCAGCCGGCGGAGCCCGAGCTGCGCGAGTTCCTGCGGATGGTGGAGCTCGAGCTCGCGAGCGAGCCGGGTGCGCTGTCGTGCGGCGAGCACATCGTCGCGGTCCTGCGGAGGCCCCAGTGAAAGAGGCTCAATGAGCAAGGTCCTGGCGATCTACCTGATGGCCGGGCCGGAGCTGCCCGAGCTCGCCGAAGCGGCGGTCGGGGCGGGCGCCGATCTCGTCGAGGTCGGCTTTCCGTTCTCCGATCCGCTCGCGGACGGGCCCGTGATCCGCCGGGCCGCCGAGCTCGCGCTTGCGCAAGGCATGCGCACGGGCGCCTGCCTCGAGGTGCTCGCCGACACGCGGGCACGGCTCCCGGAGACGCCGCTCGTGCCGATGACGTACGCCTCGCTGCTCGAGGCGCACGGCTGGGAACGCTTCGCCGCCGACGCGCACGCCGCCGGTGCGACGAGCCTGATCGTCGCCGACCTCCCGGTCGACGAGCGGCCGGAGCTGCGGCGCGTGCAACTCGTCGCTCCGACGTCGACCGACGAGCGGGTGCGGCTTGCGGCCGAGTCGACGGACGGCTGGCTCTACCTCGTCACGCTTGCAGGGACGACCGGCGAGCGCGAGCGCCTCTCCCCCGCGCTGGCGGGGCTCGTCGAGCGGTCGCGGCGGGTCACCTCGCTCCCGCTGTACGCCGGATTCGGCATCTCGACTCCCCAGCAGGCTGCGGACGCGGCCGAGCTGGCGGACGGGATCGTCGTCGGAACAGCGGCCGTGGCCGCCGCGGAGCAGGGCGCAGCAGAGCTCTCGCGCTACGTGGGCTCGCTCCGGGCCGCGCTGGACGCCGTGCCCGTGCCAGTTTGAGGGGGCCTGCCTGATGGCACGCGTCTTCGTCGACGCCCGCAACGTCCTCCGCTCCCGCTGGCCGAATCTCGGGGAAGAGGAGCTCGTCGGCCTCGCGGAGGCGTGGGCCGGCCGCCACGGGCACGAGCTGGTGATCGTCTTCGACGGGAAGGCGCCCGCAGGCGCGATCGGCTCGGGCGGCGAGAGCGCGGACGACTGGCTGATCCGCGAGGTGCCGAAGCACCCGGGCGCCTGGCTCGTCACCTCCGACCGCGCGCTGCGCTCCGCGGCGGGCGGACAGGCCGCCAGACTGATCGGCGGCGGTGCGTTTCTCGGCGAGCTCGAAAAATAATTTCGCCGCATTTTCCGAACATCGCTCTTTCGGCCCCTTGAACCGGCGACGGCGAGGCACTAGTTTCCCCGCTGCACCGAGCACGGGACGCGAGTAGGACGAAGCCGTTCCTGAGGGCACTAGGCGGAAGCCGAAGGTCAGCGGAAACGGGGGACGAAAGCGCACCCGGCTCGGTGAACTTTTGGTCCAACGCGGGTCGGTCCTATGCGGGGCCGTTACCGGCCGCCGTCCTTCCTACGATTGGCCGGCAATGCCGACGTATTCGCTGGTCGTCCCGGCCTTCAACGAGGAGGCGGTCGTCTCCGAGCTGGTCGCGCGCCTGGGGCAGCTGATGGACGCGCTCGACGCCGATGCCGAGGCGATCCTCGTCGACGACGGCAGCCGCGACCGCACCTACGAGCTGATGGTCGAGGCGACGGCAGGCGACCCGCGCTTCCGGCTCGTCCGCCTCTCGCGCAATTTCGGCCACCAGATCGCGCTCACCGCGGGCGTCGACCTCGCGGCCGGCGAGGCGGTGGTCGTCCTCGACGCAGACCTGCAGGATCCGCCCGAGGTCGTTCTCGAGCTCGCAAAGCGCTGGCGCGAGGGCTACGACGTGGTCTATGCGGTTCGGGAGGAGCGGAGAGGCGAGACAGCCTTCAAGCGCAGAACCGCCGCCTGGTTCTACCGAGGCTTCAACCGCCTCTCCGAGGTGCAGGTTCCGGTCGACGTCGGCGACTTCCGGCTCGTCGACCGGCGCGCGCTCGACGTCTTCCACCACATGCGCGAGAGCAACCGCTTCGTCCGGGGGATGTTCTCGTGGATCGGGTTGAGGCAGACCGGAGTCGCCTACCAGCGCGACGAGCGCTTCGCCGGCGAGACGAAGTATCCCCTGCGCCGGATGCTGCGCTTTGCGGCCTCGGGCGTGATCAGCTTCTCGTCCGTCCCGCTGCACGCCGTGCTCAACCTCGGCTTCCTCGTTTCGGTCGTCAGCTTCGCGTTCGGCGCCTGGAGCGTCGTCGTCAAGCTCTCGGGCCTGTACGACGTCCCCGGGTGGACCTCGATCGTCGTCGTGACGACGCTGATCGGCGGCGTGCAGCTGATCGTCCTCGGCGTGATCGGCGAGTACATCGGGTCGATCCACGAGGAGGTCAAGCGGCGCCCGCTCTACGTGATCGGCGAGCTCGAGAACTTCGGCGAGGTGCCACCGCTGCCGCCGCGCGCGGTCGTCGTCACGCCGCGCGGTCGCTGAACGTCCAGTAGCGGTTCGCGAGGAAGGTCGAGACGGTGACGAGCGGAACCGCCGCCAGGTAGGCCTCGAACTTGCCGATCCCCGCGCCCCGGACGAACAGGAGAACGAGCAGACTCGCTACTCCCGCACCGATCGCGCCGAAGAGCGCGTAGAGGGCGCGGGCGCGGCCCGTGTCCCGGGCTCGGAAGGTCCAGCGGCGGTTGAAGATGTAGCCGTTGACCACGCCTGCGCCCCAGGCGATCGGCGCCGAGACGACGTACCAGAGGCCAAGCGCGAGCAAGGCCCGATACACGACCAGGCTGATCAGCGTGTTCGCGGCGCCGACGATCAGGAAGCGGACGAACTCCCGGGGCACCCCGGGGATTCTGCTGCGGCTCCCGGCCGCCGCCTACTTCCCGTAGCTGCCGTACCCCCCGCCCCCGCTCGACGAGCCGCCGCCCGAGCCTGACGAAGGGCTGCTGCCGTTCGCGACGAGCGCGCCGGCCATTCCTTCGTTCTTGTGGAACTTGCAGTAGAACGAGACGGCGCCCGACTTCGGGATGGTCACCGTCACCTTGGCCTCGTCTCCAGGCTGGAGCTCCTTGTCGATCCCCTGCGCGTCGACCGTGAAGCTGTGCTCGGCGCTGCCTTCGTTGTCGAGCTCGAGCGTGACCTTCTGGCCCGGGCTCCCCTTCAGCACCGTCGGCTCGAAGTAGTAGTCGTCGATCTCGACCTTCGTCTCGCCGCTCGCGGACTTCGACCCGTGGTTGTTCGCCTGGACGCCGGCGGCGTTGATCTGCCCGCCGCCGCCTCCTCCGGAGCCGGAGCCCTGGGACGTCGAGCCTGCATTCGACCCAGTGCTGGAGCCGCCGCATCCTGCAGCAGCAACGACGGCCAGGGTCAGGGCTGCCAACATCAGCGCACGTCTCATCTCGTCACTCCTCCCTGTGGATTCGGTGACGAGATACGGAACGGACGCCGCTTCGGATCTAGGTCTTCGCGAGCTCCGAGTCGGGCTGCGGGACGATGCGGATGTAGGGCTTCGGCGCTTCCCACTCGCCGAAGATCTCCTTCGCCTCGTCGTCCGAGACCGACCCGGCGATGATCACGTCGTCGCCGTGCTGCCAGTTGACCGGCGTCGAGACCTTGTGCTTCGCCGTCAGCTGGAGCGAGTCGATCACGCGCAGGACCTCGTCGAAATTGCGTCCGGTCGTCATCGGGTAGACGAGGATCAGCTTGATCGCCTTGTCCGGGCCGATCACGAAGACGTTGCGGACGGTCTGGTTGTCCGCAGGCGTGCGCTCCTTCGCGTCGCCGGAGACCTCGGCAGGCAGCATCCCGTAGGCCTTCGAGATCTCGAAGTCGGGATCGCCGATGATCGGGTAGTTGGGGGCCTCGCCCTGCGTCTCCTCGATGTCCTTCGCCCAGCGCTCGTGGTCGTCGGCCGAGTCGACCGAGAGCCCGATGATCTTGACGTTGCGCCGGTCGAACTCCGGCTTGACCTTCGCCATGTAGCCGAGCTCGGTCGTGCAGACCGGCGTGAAGTCCTTCGGGTGCGAGAACAGAACCGCCCACGAATCGCCGATCCACTCGTGGAAACGGATCGGTCCCTCAGTCGTCTGCGCCTCGAAGTCCGGCGCCGTGTCTCCAAGCCGCAAAGCCATCTTCCCCTCCTTGTCCCGGGTCTTGTGCAAGCCTACGCGACGGAACGCATGCGACCGATCGTCGGCATAACCACCGACCTCCAGACCGTCATCTTCGGGGCCTGGGAGGAGGAGTCTGCGCTCGTTCCCGCCGATTACGTGCGCGCGGTCGAGCGCGCCGGGGGGAGGCCCGTGCTGATCCCGCCGAGTGGGGACGGGATCGAGGAGACGCTCGACCTGCTCGACGCGATCGTCCTGTCGGGTGGCTCCGACCTCGATCCGGCGACGTACGGCCACGATCCGCATCCCGAGACGAACGGTGTGGTGGAGGAACGCGACCGCGCGGAGCTCGCCCTCCTGCGCGGGGCGCTCGAGCGCGACATGCCGCTGCTGGCCGTCTGCCGCGGGAGCCAGGTGCTGAACGTCGGCCTCGGCGGCGACCTGGTCCAGCACCTTCCGGACCTCCTCGGCCACGACGAGCACAAGCACACGCCTGGCGAGTACGCCGACCACGACGTGACGCTCGAGCCGGGCACGCGGCTCGAGGCGCTGCTCGGCGACCACGCGCCGGTCAAGTCGCATCACCACCAGGGTTTCGGGAAGCTCGGCCAGGGCCTGCGCGAGGCGGCGCGGGCACACGACGGCACCCTGGAGGCCCTCGAGGACCCCGAGCGGCGCTTCACGCTGGGCGTCCTCTGGCACCCGGAGGTCGGCGAGGACCAGCGCCTGTTCGAGGCCTTCGTCGAAGAGGCCCGCAAGTACCGCGCCGAGCGCGCCTAGACCTTCGAGCAACTCCGCGCTACGGTTTTTCGCGGGAGGGTCGCTGCTGAACGCTCGAAAGATCTTGCAAGCGCACGAGACGCTGCTCGCCGGCACGGCGGTCGGCGTCGCCACGGTCATTGTCTACGGCATCGCCGGCTGGCGGGGCTGGATCGCCTGGGTCTGGCTCGCCTCGCTCGTGGTGGTCTCCGCGCACCTGTTCGTGACCAGCGGCCGGCTCGGCCGGCCGGCCTGGCCGGATCTCGTGGCCCCCGCCGCGCTCGTCGCCGCCCTTTCGCCGCTCTACCTGCTGCGGCTCGAGACGTGGCCGGTCCAGGTCAGCTCGGACGAGGTCGCGATCATGAGCTACGCCAAGCAGTACGCCGCCACCCCCCACGTCGACCTTTTCGGACTGAGCACGTACTTCGGCGATCCCGCTGGACAGCTCGTCGTCTGGGGCAAGCTCGGCAACCTCTCCGGCGGGATCACGCTCGAGCACATGCGGCTTCTGCACGCGCTCGCAGGCCTCCTGATCGTCGCCGCCGCCTACGCGTTCTTCCGCCAGCTCCTGCCCCTCGGGTGGTCGCTGTTCGGCGCGGCCATTCTCGGACTGAACCACTCGTTCCTGATCATGAGCCGGATGGCGATGCGCGAGAACCTGCCGGCGCTCGTCGAGATGGTCGCCATGGCACTGCTCCTGCTCGGCCTGCGGAAGGAGAACCGCTTCGCGACCTTCGTCGGCGGCGCGATCGCAGGCCTCGGCTTCTACGTCCACTTCTCCGGCCGGATGATCTTTCCGTTGTGGCTCGTGTTCCTCGCGCTGCTCGCGGTCGCCTACCGGCGCGACCTCGGGCTCGAGCGGATCCTGCGGCTCGGGGCCATCTCGACCGCCGCCTTCGCGCTCGTCGCGACGCCGTACCTGATCGCCTACCAGAAGGCGCCTGCCGCCCTCAAGCAGCACCAGCGGGAATCCCTGCTCCTGACCGCCGACGGGCGCAAGGTGCAGCAGGGGTGGGTCTTCGCGCACAGCGAGTGGGCCGGCTACAAGCGCAACGTGATCAACGGGCTGACGGCTTTCAACATGGGCCGTGTCGACCACGCGTGGATCTACCAGGACTACGGGCACGGGATCGTCGACCCGCTGAGCGGGATCCTCCTCTGGATCGGCGCTCTCGTCGTCGTCATGACGGCGGTGCGGCGGCGCGGGCCGCCGTGGGCGCTGCTGCCGTTGACGTCGTTCCTCGTCCTCTGGCTCGCGTACGCATTCGTCGTCGGCCAGGCGCCCGACTACTCGCGGATGCTGATCATCCTCCCCTTCGTCGCGTACCTCGTGACCGAGGCCGTGCGCGCCGCGGTCGCCGCTGTCGTGCTTCTCCTCGGCCCCCGCCGGCGCTTCGCCCTCGCGCCCGCAATCCCGCTCGCCGCAGCGCTCCTCCTCGGGCTCGGCGTCTGGAACGGCTTCATCGGCTGGGACTACATCCACAAGGGCCAGGTCGCAGGCGACGACATCGGCAACACGGGGAGATACGTGACGACTCATAGCCGGAACCCCTCGGAGCACTTCTACCTGGCTGCGGACCAGGGCCAGTGGCAGTACTTCGTCTGGGGCTGGCCCTCGATCTGGCAGGACCGGCTGCGCATGTTCGCCGAGAACGACGCGCAGGTCGCAGGCGTGATCGCGCCGACGCTGGTCGGACAGTTCAGCGCGCCGCCGCCGTTCGTCCTGTTCATGCGCGCCGATCTCTGGAGCAACCAGCAGCAGGCCTTCCTGCAGCGGTACCCGCAGGCGCGCACGGACCGCGTCACCCCCGACGGTCGCCTGATCGCCGTCGACGTCGCGTAGAACCACGAAGGGCGCCCTTGCGAGCGCCCTTCGCAGGTCGGAGGCGTCGGGGCTAGCGGGTCAGGTCGATCCCGCTGGTCGAGCCGGTGACGCCGTTCGTCGAGTACTGGTAGTGCACTGTCGACGGGTTCGGAACCGGTCGGTTCCGGACCGCCGAGGTCGAGAGCTTCAGCTTGATCACGTATGCCCCGGCGGAGGGTGCGGTCCAGCGGACCGTGAAGCTGCCGTTCCCGGCGGCGGCGGTAAAGGTCTCGCCTGAGACCGCGCCGCAGCTACCGGTCTGCACGCTGCTCCCGCTGCTCGCCAGCCCGAAGAGCGTAGAGAAGTTGCCCGTCGTGATCGTCTGCGGGATCACGAACGTATTCGCCCCGGCCGTAGCCGTTACGCGCACCCAGTACAGGAAGGCGCTCGGCGTGACGCGGTAGATCGCGCCGTTTCGGACGGTGTAGGTGAGGGCGCCGAGCGCCGACGCGGTGCCACCCGTGAACTGGCTGCACGAGACGCCTGTCGCGGTGATCTGGCTCACGACGGGCGGGGGCGGTGGAGGCGGAGGCGGAGGCGGCGGAGGCGGTGGTGGTGGTGGTGGTGGTGGAGGAGGTGGAGGCGGCGGCGGAGGAGGCGGCGATCCGCCACAGGCCGGGAACTTGAAGCTCCCGATCCGGGTCCGCCAGTTGAACTGCGACGAGCCCGACGGGTAGTACTCGTTCGTGTACCAGAACGTGCAGTCGTCGCTCGGGTCGACTGTCAGGTCGCTGTAGTCGCCCCAGCGGTTGTTGGTCGCCGTCTGGCTGCCCGCGCCGGCGAAGAGCGTGGCCTCGCCCTGCGCGAGCTGGTTGAGCGGATCGCTCGCCAGCCGGCCGGCGTAGCGGAGCTGGGGCGCCGTGGTCGAGCTCGACGCGCTGAACCCGACGGCGAGGTCGCCCGAGCCGTCCATCGCCGCGCTTCCCATCCAGCGCCAGGTCGTGTCGGGCTGGTAGGTGCTCTCCTGGAAGACGGTGACCGGGCCCGAGGTGACGTTTCGCAGCTCGAGCCAGCGGACGCCCGCGACGCCGCCCGAGCTGACGGTGTAGTTCGTCACGAGCGACTCGTGGTCGCCGAAGTTCCGGTAGGCGGCGCGGAACATGAACCTGTCGCCGATTCCGTCGAGACTCGAGCCGTTCGGCTCCGGGACGCAGGCGCGGGTCGCCGGGCAGAGCTCGGTGAAGCCCGCCGCGGCCGGCGAGGCGAAGCGCGTGAACGTCGAGTTCGACGGCGTCGTCCAGTCGACGTGGAAGTGGTAGACGCGGTACGCGCCGGCGTTCGGCCACTCGACGAAGGAGTCGGGCGCGCCCGCAGGCGGAGCCGTACTCCCGTCCAGGTCGGCCGGCAGGTAGGCCTGCTCGGTGCTTCCGCCGGTGACCCCGGTGGTGATGAAGCTCGCGGCATTGCCGGCGAGCATCGCAGCGCGGTTGAACGCGAACGGCTGCGGGCCGAGGAACGCGGTCCCGGCCGAGTTGAAGACGTTCATCGACATGTAGTACGCGTCCGGCCACACCCCGAGGTGGGGGTAGTCGAAGAAGTTCGAGCCGAGGTGGAAGCCGTACCGGAACCAGCTTCCGGTCGCGTCGCTCGTGGTCGAGACGGCGACGCACTCGTCCGTCGGAACGGAGACGCCTGCGAACTGGGTGATCACCCAGCGGCCGGCCAGCTGGTCGTAGAGCACGACCGGGTCGCCGTCGCCGTTGTTCTGGCAGACGCCGCCGAAGCCGCTCCAGATCGTTGTGATGCCGGCGGGGCCGTAGACGGAGGCGCCGGTCGACTTCGAGAACACCTGGAACCCCTCGTTCACGATCTGGACGTACTGCGTGGCGCCGACTTCGCCGTTCGTGTCCGGCGGCGCGCAGCTACAGCCGACGCCGGGGAACGGGATTCCGTCGAAGCTGAGGCTCGGGGCGGGCATGTTCGCCGCGGCGAGCGAGCGCTGGACGACGTGGTCCGGCGCGTTCGCGTGCTGTCCGATGCGGGGGTTGAGCGCGGCCTCGCGCTCGGGGGCCGGCTTGAGCGGCAGCGCGGGCATCCCGCGCAGCACGGGCGAGACGTCGTTCTTGTACGAATGCCCGACGTAGACGACGCCGTGCGGCCCGTCGATCGCACTGGGCAGCGCGGTTGCGGAGACGGCCGGCGCGGACGAGCGCGCCGAGCCGCCGGCCAGGACGACGGTCGCCTGGACGAGCACGGCGACGCCGAGCAGGCCGACGACGGCCCCCACCCGTCGCCGGTTGGCGAGGTGGACGAGCTTCCGCCGGTGGATCATGGATTCCTCCCGGTTCGTATGGACGCAGCCTCGACGAAAAGGTCCTCCCCCGAGAGACTGCACTAACGGCGGCCTGGATTTAACACACGTCAGCGGCTGGTCGCAAACGGCGGTACGGGCCGTCGCCCGCTACTACTCGCGGATGAGGGCGCTCATGCGCGCGAACGAGTAGAAGACGAGGTAGCTCGCCAGCAGGAACGACGTGAGCAAGACCGTCAGCGCGAGTGGCCGCGCGTGCAGGCCCTGCGTCGCCTGGCCGAGAAGCGAGCCCGGCCGGAGAAAGACGTCCCAGGAGTTCCACCGCTGGAAGCGCCCGAGGTAGATCCCGAAGGAGCTCGCGGCGAGAACGCCGATCACGAGCATCCAGGCGTTCAGCACGCCGATGAACCGCCGCGCGACCGCGTGCATGAGGAAGAGCGACGCCAGTCCGAGCAGGAGCCCGGTCCAGGCCGCGGCGGACAAAAGAAGGACGTCGTACAGGATGGGCACGCCGACACCGGAGCTGCCGATGTGCTTCAGGTCGGTGACGATGTAGGGCGCGTTCGGGAAGAACAGCAGCCACAGGGCGGCGAGGGCGAGAACCCTCGGGCCGGACATGCCGGGCCGCGCGCGGGCGTAGGCCACGAGCGAGATGACGAACGGCACCCAGGCGAGGAACAGGTTCCACGCGATCCAGGTGTGCTCGAGGGTCTCCGTGTAGACGACGCGCGCCAGCATCATGGTGATCACGAACAGCGAGAGCACCGCCAGAGACGCGACGACCGCGATCCGCCGGTCGCTGAAGGAGCTTCGGAACCGAGCGAGCATGCGGCGAGCCTAGCTGCTTTCCGCGACTGCTAATAGTCCGCGAGGCGGAGGCTCAGGTGTCGCGCCGGACGAGTAGCACGGCTGCCAACGCGATCGCAAGAACACAGTAGCCGGTGAAGAGCAGGCCGCCCCAGAGCGGCGAGAGGGAGGTCGAGTCGTGCGTGAGCGAGAAGATCTGGCGGCCGGCCTCGCTCGGCAGGAACTTGCTGATCGCGTGGTTCCAGCTCGCGGGCAGCACGTTCATCAGCGGCGGGATCACAAAGAAGATCCCTGCGAAGGTCGCGATCGCACCCGCGGTGTTCCGCACGATTGCGCCGATGCCGAGCGCGAAGATTCCGACCAGCACGAGGTAGACGGCGCCTCCGATCACGGAGCGTGAGACGCCGGGTTGCGAGAATGAGATCTGCAGGAGGTCATGCCGCGAGAGAATCTCCTGGCTCGCGTAGAAGGCGATCAGCACGGACGGCAGCATCAGCAAGAAGGTCACGACGCCGAAGACGGCGGTCTTGGCCCAGAGGACCGGCAGCCGCCTGGGCACCGCGCTGAAGGTCGCGCGGATCATTCCCGTCGAGTACTCGCCGGTGATCACGAGCACTCCGAGCACCGCGATCGCGAGCTGCGAGACATTGACGCCTGCAAGCGCGATGTCGAGCGGATGCCGGTCGGCGCGCTCGTGCGGGCTCATCGATCCCCAGTGGGAGGAGGTGACCGCCGCAAACAAGACCGGAAACCCGATCGTCAGCACGATCGCCGCGAACAGCGACCACCGCGTCGACCGGAGCGACCGCAGCTTCGTCCACTCCGAGATCGCGACGCGCGCCTGGGTGACGCGCCCGGTGTGCGGGGAGCGCGGAAGTGGCCCGACCTGCGCGAAGCTGCTCACGCGATCCGCTCCTCGGGAGCGAGCGTCTTGAACTCCACGTCATCCCGCGTCAGCGTCATGAAGGCTTCCTCGAGCGACGCGACCTGTGGCGTCAGCTCGTGGAGGACGATCTGGTTGGCCAGGGCCACGTCACCGATCTGCCGGGCCGTCAACCCCCTGATCTCGAGGAGGCCGGGCTCGACCGCGCTGACCGTCACGTCGGGCCCGGCGAGCTGCGCCGCGAGCTCGGTCACCTCCGGCGTGCGGACGTGGACGATGTTGCCCGAGGCACGGCTGACGAACTCTTGAGTGCTCGTGTCCGCGATCTTGCGCCCGCGGCCGATCACGATCAGGTGGTCGGCGGTCAAGGCCATCTCGCTCATCAGATGGGACGAGACGAAGACGGTGCGGCCTTCGGACGCGAGGCCCTTCAACAGGTTCCGCATCCAGTGGATGCCCTCGGGGTCGAGACCGTTAACCGGCTCGTCGAGCATCACGGTCGAGGGGTCGCCGAGCAGCGCCGAGGCGATCCCCAGCCGCTGCCCCATGCCGAGCGAGAACTTGCCGGCGCGCTTCTTGGCGACCTCGTGCAGCCCGACGAGGTCGATGAGGTCGCCGACGCGGGCCCGCGGGATCCCATGTGTCTGCGCGAGCGCAAGCAGGTGGTCGTACGCCGAGCGGCCCCCGTGGAGCGACCGCGCCTCGAGCAGCGCACCAACCTCGTGCAGCGGCGCAGCGTGATTGCGGTAGTGCTTGCCATTGACCCTGACGTCGCCCGCCGTGGGACTGTCGAGCCCCAGGATCAGGCGCATCGTCGTCGACTTGCCGGAGCCGTTCGGGCCGAGGAACCCGGTCACGATCCCGGGCCGAACCGTGAACGAGAGGTCGTCGACCGCGCGCTTGTCGCCGTAGTCCTTCGTCAGGGACCGCGCCTCGATCACCCGCAGAGTAAAGCGACGCTTCTTGAGAATCGGGTGAAAGAAATGTTGCGCTCGTGTTGCGCTCAGAGCGGAACGAGTCGCGTGCCCGTCGCCTTGAACGAGGCGAAGACCGTGCCGCCGCGCGCGAGACCGAGCCGCTCGGCCGATGCTCCGGTCACCTCTGCGGTCAACGGCCCGACCCGGACCCTCACGCGGTTGCCCACCTGAACGATCGAGACGACCTCGCCGGAGACGAGATTCAACGCCGAATCGTCGGGATACGCGCGGCCGACCGAGACGTCCCACGGGTAGACGACGACTCCGACCTCGCCCTCGCCCGGATCGATCGAGTAGAGCAGCTCGCCGCTTCCGAGCTGCACTTTCGTCAGGCCGTTCTCCTGGCCGACCGTGCGGCCGTGAAGGAGGTTCGCGCCGGTAAACGAGGCGACGAACGGGTCGAGCGGCGCCGAGACGAGCTCCTCCGGCGAGCCCATCTGCCGCAGCTTTCCGTCGACGAGAACGCCGACCGTCCCCGCCAGCGCGACCGCGTCCTCGTAGTCGTGGGTCACGATCAGCGTCGGCAGCTCGAGGTCGGAGAGCAGCTCCTGCAGCTCGGCTCGCACGCTCGTTTTCGTGTGCGCGTCGAGCGCGGCGAGCGGCTCGTCGAGGAGCAGCGCGCCGGGGTCCCGCGAGAGCGCGCGGGCCAGGGCGACGCGTTGCCGCTCGCCGCCCGAGAGCTCCTCCGGCCTGGCCCGCGCGAGGTGCGAGATCCGGAAGCGGTCGAGCAGCTCGTCGGCTCGCTCCTTGCCGCCGTAGGCCACGTTCGACCGCACGCTCAGGTGCGGGAAGAGCGCGTAGTCCTGGAAGAGGAGGCCCACGCGCCGCTCGTCGGGCGGCAGGTCGACGCCGCGCTCCACGTCCAGCCAGCTCTCGCCGTCGAGTGCGACGCGCCCGGCCGACGGCCGCAGCAGCCCTGCGATCGCACGCAGGACCGAGCTCTTGCCCGACCCCGACGGCCCGACGAGCGCGACCGTGCGCTCGACCTCGAGCTCGAGGCTCAGCTCGAAGGAGCGACGAGGGAGCGAGAAGTTCGCCGAGAGGGTTGCCACGAGAGGAGGAGCCTCAGGGTCAGGAGCAGGACGGCGCTGACGACTACGAGCAGCGCGCCCATCGCGAGGGCGACGTCGAAGTTGAGCGAGAAGGCGGCGTAGATCGCGAGCGGCAGCGTCTGGGTCACGCCCTGGAGGCTGCCGGCGAACATGATCGTCGCGCCGAACTCCCCCAGGCCGCGCGCAAAGGCGAGGGCCTCGCCGGCCGCGAGACCGTTGCGGGCCAGCGGCAGGACGACGCGGAAGAAGGTGCGAGTCGAGCCCGCCCCGAGGGTTCGAGAGGCGGCGACCAGGTCCGCGTCGACCCCCTCGAAGGCCGCGATCGCGGTGCGGATGTAGAGCGGGCTCGCCACGAACACAACCGCGAGGACGACCGCGGTCTGCGTGAACGCGACGTCGATCCCGAGCGCGCGGTCGGTCGAGCCGAGTAGCCCGAAGCGGCCAAACGCGGCGAGCAGGCCGAGCCCGGCGACCGCCGGCGGGAGCACGAGCGGGAGCTCCACGACCGTCACGAGCAGCGTCCGTCCCGGGAAGCGCCGGCTCGCGAGCAGGTAGGCGAGCGGTGTCCCGAAGAGCAGGATCAGCGCCTGCGCGATGGCCGTCGTCTTGAAGGAGACGACGAGGGCGTCGGTGACGACCGGGTTCGACAGGAGCCGCACGAGCCGGCCCGGAGGGACCCGCGTGAAGATGGCCACGACCGGCAGGACGAGGAACGCGAGCGCGACGACCGCCGCACCGAAGAAGAGGCCGCCGACGAGCACCTGCCGCGCGCGTCTGCGGGCCACGCTAGTGCTTCGGCTCGATGCGCGGCAGAAAGCCGTAGCGGCGCAGGATCCGCTGGCCCCTCGCGCTGAGGACCTTCTTCACGAAGGCGTGCCCCGCGGCCTTGTGCCCGCTCGCCAGGACGACGCAGATCCCGTACTGCACGTTCGGCTGCGCGCGGGCGGGAAGGCGAATCGTCTTGACCTTCCCGGCCACGGTTCGGGAGTCGGTGGAGTAGACGAAGCCCGCGTCCGCCTCGCCGAGCGCGACCTTCGCGAGCACCTCGCGCACGTCGCTCTCCTGGCTGACGACGTTCTTGAGCACGCCCGAGAGCTTCAGGTTCTTCAGCACCTGCCGCGTGTAGGCGCCGACGGGGACGTTCTCCGCCGCGATCACGAGCTTGATCCCGGAGCGCCGGAGGTCGTAGACCCCGTGGATGTGCGCGGGATTCGAGGCCGGGACGATCAGGACGAGCGCGTTGCGGGTGAAGACGACGGGCTTCGAGCAGAGGTGGTCGTGGTAGAGGCCCTGGGGAAGTCGCGTGTTCGCGGAGGCGAAGACGTCGGCCGGTGCGCCCTGGCGAATTTGCGCGGCGAGCGTGTTCGAGCCGGCGAACGAGTACTTCGCGCTTGGTGCGATCTTGGGAAAGGCGTCCGTCAGCGAAGCGGCCGCGTAGACGGTCGCGCGGTAGGTCGTGCTCTGTGCCGCGGCGGCCGAGACGAGCAGTCCGGAGACGAGTAGCGCTGCCGCGACGACCCTCACGACTGCTGCACCATCACCGAGGTCGCCTTGACGACGGCCGTGGCGGGCATGCCCTTGCGCAGGCCGAGCTCCTCGACCGCGTCGGCGGTCACGATCGCGACCACGCGGGCCGGCGATTCGACGACGAGCTCGACCTGGGCGACGAGCCCTTCGAGCTTGACGTCGGTGACCGTCCCGCTGAAGCGGTTGCGGGCGCTGAAATGCTTCGTCGCGCCGCCGCGCAGACGGTCGATCTCGCGCGCCGAGACGATCCTCCGGTTGCTCGCGTCCCGACTCGTCTTGAGCTTGCCGGTGCGGTCCCAGCGCCGCAGGGTGTCGAGGCTGATCCCGAGGGTCTTGGCGGCCTCGCCCGCACTGTAGAACTGCTTCGGCATCCCGCCGGATACTAATGCAATGCCTAGGTAAGCGTGGCCGCGTAGCGGGCGAAGGCGACCGCCTGCTCGACGCTCCCGGGGCGCGGCGGATCGTCCCACGGCAGGAGCCGGTCGTCGCGAGCCTGCTCGATCAGGGCGTGCCACTCCGGCGCGAGCTCGCCCAGGGCCCAGTCGAGCGCGTCGAGCTTGGTGGTCACCTCGCCGGTTTCGATCGTCTGGAGGAAGCGGCAGGTCATCTGCACGGCGTAGCGCTGCGTCCAGGCGACGCCGAAGTTGGCCCAGCTGCGCAGGTCCGGGATCAACGTCGCGAGGAGCGAGCGCGCTCTCTCACGCAGCAGGTCCCCGGGCACCTGTGCACGCGAACCGCGCCGCGGGCGGGCCCGAAAGCGGCACGCTCCGCTCGCGGAGCACCCAGCGAACGTCTTCGGCGTTGCAGTGAGGGTCCCAGCTCATGTCGCGGTGTCCGCGGTTGACGTAGAGCCAGTCGCGGCCGAGCGAGCCGAGCGTCTCGAGCTCCGCCCTGGGCGCGTACGAGCCTTCGAGGTTCTGCGGCCAGTAACCATCGCGGGTCGGAATCTCGTCGTGCAGCGCCCGCAGCGCCCGTTCCTCCTCCGCGTCGACGCGGTTCTCCGTGACGACGATGAAGTCGCAGTCGCTTGCCATATCCCCGCCGCCGAGCGCGAAGGAGCCGACCAGGTAGGCGCCGACGAGATCGTCGGCGAGGATCGAGCTGACGCGCTCGACGAAGTCCGCGAGCAGCGCGTCCAGCTCGGGAAAGCCGGTCGGAAAGCGTTGCTCGCCCACACGCTCAATCCTCGCAGCAGAAAGGCGCGTGGCACGATCTGCCGCCATGGCTGCGACCTACGACGCCATCGTGATCGGCGCCGGCCACAACGGCCTCGTCACCGCGTGCTACCTGGGACGTGCGGGGCTGCGCGTTCTCGTGCTCGAGCGGCGCCACATCGTCGGCGGCGCCTGCGTCACCGAGGAGACCTTTCCCGGGTTCAAGGTCTCGACGGCTTCGTACGTCAACAGCCTCTTCCACACGGAGATCGTCCGCGACCTGAAGCTCACGTCGTACGGCTACGAGGTGCTCCCCCGTAACCCGTCGTCGTTCACGCCGTTCCCGGACGGGCGCTCGCTGACGATGGGCCCGGACGCCGAGCAGACCCGCGACGAGATCGCGAAGTTCAGCAAGCGCGATGCCGAGCGGTACCCGCAATACGAGGCGATGCTCGAGCGGGTCGCGGCAGTGGTCGAGCCGACGCTGACGATGGCGCCGCCCGACCTGCGCAGGCCCCGGCTCGGCGATCTGCGGAAGCTGCTGACCCTGGGGCAATCCTTCCGGCAGCTCGGCGACGCAACGGGCGAGGCCGTGGAGATCCTCACCGGCGCGGCGCGGCCGATCCTCGACCGCTGGTTCGAATCAGAGGAGCTGAAGGGAACCCTGGCGACCGACGCGATCATCGGGGCGATGGCGAGCCCCTCCGTGCCGGGGACCGCGTACGTGCTCTTCCACCACGTCATGGGCGAAGCCGGGGGTACCCGCGGCGTCTGGGCGTACATGCGGGGCGGGATGGGCGGGATCACGCAGGCACTTGCTGCTGCTGCGCGCGACCTGGGCGCCGACATCCGCTGCGAGGCCGAGGTGTCGCACATCCTCGTGCGAGACGGCCGGGTCGACGGAGTCGCCCTCGCCTCGGGCGACGAGTTCCACGCCCCGATCGTGGCCAGCAACGCCGACGCGAACGTGACGTTCCTGCAGCTGCTCGACCGGAGCCAGCTGCCGGAGCCCTTCGTGGCCGACGTCGAGCGGATCAGCTACGAGAGCGCCTCGTTGAAGATCAACGTCGCGCTGGACGAGCTGCCGAACTTCAGCGCCGTGCCCGGAACCGAGCCCGGGCCTCAGCACCGCGGCACCATCCACCTCGTCCCCGACCAGGACTACATCGAGCGCGCGTTCGACGACGCGAAATACGGACGGCCCTCCGCGGATCCCGTGATCGAGTGCCAGCTTCCCTCGGTGGTCGACCCGACGGTGGCGCCGGAGGGAAAGCATCTGATGTCGATGTTCGTCCAGTACGCGCCGTACGAGCTCCGCGACGGCAGCTGGGACGACGAGCGCCGCGACGCCTTCGCCGATCGCTGCTTCGAGATCGTGAACGAATACGCGCCGAACTTCACGAGCGCCGTCATCGACCGCCAGGTGCTGGCGCCGCCCGACCTCGAGCGCGTCTTCAATCTCACCGGCGGGAACATCTTCCAGGGCGCGATGACGCCGGGCCAGCTCTTCGCGTTCCGTCCGGTGCCCGGCTACGCGCGCTACCGCACGCCGATCCGCGGCCTCTACCTCTGCGGCTCCGCCGCCCACCCCGGCGGAGGCGTCATGGGCACGCCGGGCCTCAACGCCGCACGCGAGATCCTGGGCCGGCGACGCCTGCGCGGGCCCGGCCGAAGCAGGCGTTCAAAGCGCGCATAACAAGGAGGAAGAGAGCAGCTAGCGTCGTCCGGGTCAGAATGCGTTAGCTGCCGACCGCCATTCCGCGAGGCGCTGCGAGATGAGCTGGGCCCGCTCCTCCTCGTTTCCGCCGTCCAACACGTGGAGGTCTGAAGGGTCGGCTCGAAGGTAGACGCCGGCGGTTCGCGCATTCAACCCGGGTTCGCGATCCGAACGCGTTGTCCAGTACCCGGTGGCGCGTTCTGCGGTCTCCAGCCTGATCTCACCGGTGCCCTCGAGTTGCGGGGCATTCGGGTCTCGAGGGCGCTCGCCCTGCCAGAAGTAGAAGATCCCGGCCGGATCTCGGCGCTCCTTCGCAGCCTCGCTCCAGTAGCGGGCCGAAAGCGTGCCGTCCTCCTGCCAGGACCGTCCCGTCACGTTCAGACCGCCGTCGCGCTCCCGCGAGATGCGCAGGATGCTCACGGCCGATGGTTCTTCCTCGCTCCGCATCGTGAGCGAGAGCTGCCACCACAGCCCCTCGACCCGACCGCGGTGACCCTCGGTCTCCATCGCCTTGCGGAGCTTCTGGTTGATTGCACGAACCTCTGACGAGCTGGCGCCCGGGTCGTAACGGACGGACGTCAGCCCGAGCAGGTCGCTCGGTAGCTTCGAATCGTCCGCGTGGAGAATGAACGTGCGCCGGATGCCCAGCGCACCACCGAACAGCCCGGCCTCGAACACAACGTTATCGCGAGGCGACGCCTGGCCCGACCGGGACGCATCCGTTGTGGTCCAGTCGTCCCGAGCGAACACGAACGCGGCGAAATCGACTTCCTGGGAGAGCTCGACGAGCCGGTCGAGGGTGGACCGACCTGGGTTGAACGTGGTCGTCCACGGCTCGACGTCTGCGATGTCTTCGAGCCCGCGCGTGATCGCCTCCAGCAGCTCGGCCTGCCTGCCCGACGACCCGAGGAAGATGCGGGGCTTCATGCGCGATTCATGATGACGGACATGACCACAGGCTGGCTGGGCGCAGCTTGCGCCAAGCTGCAAGAACCGCTTGCAGAGGCAAAAGCATGGGTGGTGCTCCAATGGAAAGGCGCCGTTTCCGGCGCCTTTCGCAGTAGCGGGGGCAGGATTTGAACCTGCGACCTCCGGGTTATGAGCCCGGCGAGCTACCTGACTGCTCCACCCCGCGTCGCTGACGGCATTTTACCACCTCTGCGCTCGACCTTCAGTCGTCGACGATGAGGCTGGGACAGCCCCGGATCACGCCGGTCGTGTCGGCCACCCGGGCCAGAAGCAGCCGCAGCTGAGCGCGCTCGTCGGCATCGAGACCGGCGAAGAGCTCCTCCTCGACGGACTGCGCGACCTTCTCGGCCTTCGCGAGGCGGGCCTGCGCCTCCTTCGTCAGCTCGACGATGTGCCGGCGGCGGTCGTCCGGGTCGCGGCGGCGCACGATCAGGCCGTCGTCCTCGAGGTCGTTGAGGATCGCGACGAGCTTGCTCGCGTCGACGTCGATCGTCTGGCAGAGCAGCTGCTGGCTCGTCGGGTTCGCGCGCACCTCGAAGAGGACGCCGAGGTGCTTCGGCGTCAGCTCGGTGGGCTTGAGCGCTTCCTTGAACCGCGCCTCCGCGAAGCGTCCGAGCTTGACGAGGAGCATTCCCGTGGTCGGCGCAAAGTGCAGGGCCGGCTTGTCGGCCGCTTGGTCTCGGGTCGTGACCTCAGTCGTTGCCATGCCGTGATCCTATCAGAGAAAAAATATTTGACAAGCACAGATCGTTTCTGTTAGAAAACGAATTGTTCGAAGCAAGGGTTTCCAGCGAGAAGGGATTTCCATGGCACTACTAAGAGGCACAGCAGACCGCCGCTGGAGCGCACTCGCGGTGCTCGTGGCGGCGCAGTTCATGGTCGTGCTCGACGTGGCGATCGTGAACGTCGCACTACCGTCCATCCAGAACGACCTCCACTTCAGCGAGTCCAGCCTGCAGTGGGTCATCACCGCCTACGCGATCATGTTCGGCGGCGTCCTGTTGCTCGGCGGCCGGATGGCCGACCTACTCGGGCGGCGAAAGCTCTTCCTCGCCGGCATCGGGCTCTTCACCCTCAGCTCGCTGCTCGCCGGGTTCGCGTGGTCCGCCGGCTCGTTGATCGCGTTCCGGGCGACTCAAGGCCTCGGCGGCGCATTGCTGGCACCCGCGGCGCTGTCGATCCTGATGACGATGTTCGCCGAAGGCCGCGAGCGCAACCTCGCGCTTGGGATCTGGGGCGCGGTCTCCGGAAGCGGCGCCGCCGCAGGCGTGCTCCTGGGCGGGCTGCTGACGAGCTCGCTCAGCTGGTCCTGGATCTTCTTCATCAACGTCCCGGTCGGGCTCGCGCTCGTCGTGATCGCCCCGCTGCTCCTGCGCGAGAGCCGCGCCGACCTCGGTCACCGGCACTTCGACTTCGCCGGAGCCACGACCGTCACCGGCGGGCTGATGCTCCTCGTGTACGCGCTGACCCGGGCCACCGAGATCGGCTGGAGCACCGGCGAGACGATCGGCCTGCTCGCCGCCTCCGCCGCTCTGATCGTCTCGTTCGTCGTGATCGAGCTGCGCTCGAAGGCTCCGCTCCTCCCCATGCGGATCTTCCGGTTGCGCACGCTCGCCGGCGCGAACGTGACCGCGTTCCTGCTCGGCACGTCGGTCTTCTCGCAGTTCTTCCTCGGCACGCTGTACATGCAGCAGGTGCTGGGCTTCTCCGCGATCGAGACGGGCGTCGCCTACCTGCCCCTGACGCTGACGATCGTGCTGCTGGCCAACGTGGCGCAGAACCTCGTAACAAGGGTCGGCGTCCGCCGCGTGATGCCCGTCGGGCTCGCGCTCGCCGCGGGGGCACTCCTCCTGCTCACGCAGGTGCCGCCGGACGGTCACTACTTCTTCGACCTCTTCCCCGCGTTCCTGCTCACCGCGGTCGGCCTCGCCTTCACGTTCGTGCCGATGACGATTGCCGGGCTGATGGGCGTGCAGGAAGCCGACGCAGGCGTCGCCTCGGGACTTCTCAACACGAGCCAGCAGATCGGCGGCGCGATCGGGCTCGCGGTGGCCTCGACGATCGCTGCGACCTTCACGGCGCATTACGCCCACTCGCATCCCGGCGTCCCGGCGTTCAGCGCCCCCGCGCTGACGTACGGGTTCCAGATCGCCTTCTACGTGCTCGCCGGGCTCGCCGCGCTCGCGGCCGTGCTCGCGGCGGTCATGATCGAGTCCGTGCCGTCGGAGGCCGAAGCGGTCGAGTTCGACGCGAGGCCGCTCCAAGAAGCCGCCTGATCGCAGGCCTCGAGTCGCGGCTGACCAAGCTGGTCAGCCGCGACTCGGGCCTCGCCGCGGCCTAAGGCCGCGGCTTCTCTGTATCTACGCGGCCGGTATCGCAGGCGCCTCGGGGACCGGCTCGGTCTCGCTCACCACGGCCACGTGCGGCAGCCACTCGAGCCAGGTGGGCAGGTACCAGTTCCACTCGCCGAGCAGCTTCATGCTCGCCGGGAGCAAGACCCCGCGGATGATCGTGGCGTCGATCAACACGGCCACGGCCAAGCCGAGGCCGAACTGCTTCAGCAGGTCGAACGACAGGGTGATGAACACCGAGAACACGAGCACCATCACGATCGCCGCGCTGGTCACGACCCCTGCGGTGTTCTTGATCCCGTGCTCGATCGCCTTGTCGGTCGACATGCCGTGGTCGACCCCCTCCCGGATCCGGCTGAGGACGAAGACGTGGTAGTCCATCGAGAGCCCGAACAGGATCACGAAGAGGAACATCGGCATGAACGACTCGATGCCGCCTGAACCGGCTCCGATCAATCCGCGTCCGATGCCGTCCTGGAAGACGAGCACCAGGACTCCATAGGCGGCGGCGACCGAGAGACCGTTGAGCACGATCGCCTTGGCCGCGATCACGACCGAGCGGAACGCGAGCAGCATCAACACGAAGGTCAGGAGGAAGACGAAGGCGAACACGAACGGCGTCCTCTCCCTGAACTGCTGCTCGAAGTCGATCGATTGCGCCGTCATTCCGCCGACTTCCGCCGTCGCGTCGGGAAGCCTCCCGACCGTCGCGGGGACGATGTCGTCGCGCAGCGTGTGCACCGAGGACTTCGAGGCGGAGTTGGTGCCGTTGCCGGCGATCGGGACCGAGATCAGCGCGACGGTGCGATCGGGATTCACATGGACCTCGATCGGCGTGAACAGCTTGCCGCTCGCGAGCGACCTGCGTTTCAGGTCGGCAATTGCGCCCTGCACCTGGGCCGAGCGGACATCGCTTGCCTCGACGACGACCTGCGCGGCGGTCGCGTCGCCGGGAAATGCTGCCTGGATCTTGTCGTAGGACTGGATGACCTTGAGCGAGCGCGGATACGACTCCGTGCTGCCCTGCGTCGTGTGTAGACGGACTGCCGGCAGGGCGATTGCGACCAGCAAGGCGGCCGCGAGGCCTCCCCACAGGAGCGGCCGCCGGAGCACGGGTCCGATGACGGCGCTCCAGAAACGGCTCTCGCCCACGCGCTGGTCTGGGCTGCGCAGGCCCGGGACCTTGCCCTTGTTCACGCGGTCGCCGAGCTTCGAGAGCAGGGCCGGCAGGACCGTCAGCGAGCCGATCACCGACACGGCAACGACAAGGATCGTCGCCGCCGCGAAGCTGCTGAAGGTCGCGTCGCCGCTGATGAACATGGCCGACATCGCCACCATCACCGTGACGCCCGAGATCAGGACCGAGCGGCCAGATGTCGCCGCTGCTGCCTCGATCGAGGCGCACTCCGTCCGTCCCGCCGCGCGTTCCTCACGGGCCCGCTTGAGGTAGAACATCGAGTAGTCGACGCCGACCGCGAGGCCGATCAGGAGCACGACCGCGTTCACGGCATCGTCCATCGGCAGCACGTGGCTCGGTATGGCCAGCAGCCCGAGCGCCGCGAACACCGAGGTCAACGCAAGCAGCAGCGGAATCCCGGCTGCCACGAGCGCGCCGAAGGTCAGCAGCAGGATCCCCAGCGTCACGGGCAGCGAGAGCGCTCCCGCCTTCAGCAGGTCCTTGCCGAACTGGTCGCTGATCGCCTTGTTGGCACTGCCGTCGCCGAACTCGGCGATCGTGAACTGCGGATTTGCGCGCTCGGCCTGCGCGAGCGTCGCCTCGATCGGGCCCACCTTGTCCGCCGCGTCCTCGAGCTTGCCGCGGACGTCGAACTCGACCAGCGCGGAGTGCCCGTCGGCCGACACCTTGCCGCCGCTCGCCGATGCGAACGGAGAGTCGACGTTCTTCGCGTTCGGCTGTGCCTCGAGTCTCCGCACCACGTCTCGCACGACGGCGCGGAACTGTGCGCTCGAGGCGACCGCGGATGCGCTCTGCACGAGCACGAGCTCCTTCGCCGGCTGCTTGAACCCGTTGTTCAGGATCCGTTGAGCATCTCCCGACTCACCGGGGCCGGCCGCGGTGAGGGAAAGCGACTTCGTCCCGACGATCCCGCCGATCGCGAACGCCACCACGACGAACGCCAGCCAGCCGAAGACGGCTTTCTTCCAATGTCGTGCGCTCCACCGGCCTACCCGAGCCGCGAGATTCTCCCGTTGAGCGGAGACGGACATTTGCCCCTCCTATCTGCTTGCCCCCCACCGCGACCTTACGCTTCTGAAGTCATACGGTCAAGCGAATCAAAGGGTCAGGAGCAAAGCGAAAGGCGCCGTCTCCTCCACCCCGTGTCGCGGGCCGCATGGGAGCGCATGGCTAGCCTTGGAACATGCGCGTCGCGGCAGTCGACCTGGGCACCAACTCGACCCGTCTGCTGGTCGCCGACGTGGACGACGGGCGGGTCGAGGAAGTCGCACGCCGCTCGCAGATCACGCGGCTCGGCGAGGGCGTCGACGAGCGCCGCAAGCTCCTGCCGCTCCCGGTCGCGCGGGTGCGGAACGTGCTCTCCGAGTACCGGCGCGAGGTGGAGCGGCTCGGCGCCGAGCGCGTGCTCACGATCGGGACGAGCGCCGTCCGCGACGCCGAGAACGGCGAGGCGTTCCTGGGCGAGATCGAGTGGAGCTACGGCTTCACGACGCGGCTGCTCTCCGGCGAGGAAGAGGCGGAGCTGACGCGGCGGGGTGTCGCGAACGGAGGCGCAGTCGGCGACGAGACGGTCGTGCTCGACGTCGGCGGCGGCTCCACCGAGCTGATCACCGCTCACGACCGCGTCAGCCTCGATCTCGGCTGCGTCCGGCTGACGGAGCGGCACCTGCGCTCTGACCCGCCTGCCCGCGAGGAGCTCGACGCGGCCGCGCGGGCTGTGCGCGAGGCGCTACCGGACTGGAGCCCGCGCGACGCGATCGGCGTCGCCGGCACGGTCACGAGCCTGGCCGCGCTCGAGCTCGGCGAGTACGACCCCGAGCGGATCCACGGCTTCCGCCTCTCGCGCGAGTCCGTCGAGCGCCAGCTCGAGCGGCTGGCCTCCCTCCCACTCGCCGAGCGCCGCGAGCTTCCCGGCCTGGAGCCCGAGCGCGCTCCGGTGATCGTCGCGGGCGCGCTGATCGTGCGCGAGGTCCTCGACCGCTACGGCCTCGACGGGCTCGAGGCGAGCGAGCGAGACATTCTTCACGGCGTCGCCCTTGAAGCGGCCGCGCTGCCGGAACCGCAAGAAGGCGACGCCCCGCCCGGCGCCTATACCTGCTGCTAGGAGGGCTTGACGAAATAGCGGCTGTGCCGCCGGGGCCGCGCTGCCCGCCCGAGGCCGCGTCCTCAGTCAGCCCAATAGCTATCCTTGCCTGCTCGGAACTTTACCTAGCTCTTCGAGCGGAGGCGGCGGGTCGTCCTCGGCGAGCCGGCGCTGGAGGACGCTGCGCGAAAGAACTCCGACCAGGCGGTCGTCGTCGACCACCGGGACCCGTTCGGCGTCGTGCTCCTCGAGGAAGCGGAACGCCTCGTCGAGCGGCAGCTCGGAGTCGAGCGTCCAGTGCGGCGGCTCGGCGATCTCGCCTGCTCGCGTCTCGCGGGGGTCGCGGCCGGCAGCGACGATCTCGCCGACCAGCGTCTTGCGCGTGATCACGCCGACGAAGCGTCCGTCGTCGCAGACGTAGACCGCCCGCACCCCGGGCTCGCGCAGGTGTTCGCCGGCTTCCTGCGCCGAGGCGGAGGCCTCGATCGTCTGGGGCTCGGGGATCATCGCGTCGCGGACGCGACCGCTCACGGATAAATCCCTCGCAGAGTGAGGGCCCCCGCGACCTCGCGGATCCCGGCGACGAGGGCCGCGCTCCGCAGCGACAGCCCTTGCTGCTCGGAAAGCCGCCAGACGCGGTCGAAGGCGTCGCCGAGCTGGTCGGCGAGCTTGGCACGGATCTCCGCGCGGTCCCAGAAGAGGCGCCCCAGGTCCTGCACCCACTCGAAGTACGAGACGGTGACCCCGCCGGCGTTCGTAAGGACGTCCGGCAGGATGACGACACCGCGTTCGCCGAGTATCGCGTCCGCCTCGAGCGAGGTCGGCCCGTTGGCGCCCTCCGCGATCATCTTCGCCTGGACGCGGCCGGCGTTCTCGCCCGTGAGCTGATCCTCGCGCGCTGCGAGGACGAGGATGTCGCACGGAAGCTCGAGCAGCTCCTCGTTGGTGACCCGCTCGCAGTCGCGGAACTCCTCGAGCGAGCCGCGCTCGGCGGCGAACTGCCTGAGGGCCTGCACGTCGAGCCCGCCTTCGTCGTGGACGCCCCCGGAGACATCCGACACGGCGACCACGCGCGCTCCGCGGTCGTGCAGCTCGGCCGCCGCGACCCCGCCGACGTTGCCGAAGCCCTGGACGACGCAGCGCTGCTCGGCGAGGTTCCAGCCAAGGCGCTGGCAGGCGCGCACGACGACCATCACGACCCCGGCCCCTGTCGCCTCCTGGCGGAAGAGCGAGCCGCCGAGCGAGATCGGCTTGCCGGTCACGATCTCGGGTACCGCGTGGCCGACCTGCATCGAGTACGTGTCCATCATCCAGGCCATCGTCTGCTCGTTCGTGGCCATGTCCGGCGCGGGGATGTCCTCCTGCGGGCCGATGATCGGCAAGAGCTCCGAGGTGAAGCGGCGCGTGATCTTCTGCAGCTCGTCCGGCGAGAGCTCGCGCGGGCTACACCGAACACCGCCCTTCGCGCCGCCGTAGGGCAACCGCAAGAGCGCGCACTTCCACGTCATCCACATCGCGAGCGCGGCGCATTCGCCGAGCGTGACCTCGGCGTCGTAGCGGACGCCTCCCTTCGTCGGCCCGAGCACCGTCGAGTGCTGCACGCGGTAGCCCGGGAAGACCGTCCAGCGGCCGGAGTCGAGCTTGACCGGGACGCTGACGACGAGCGCGCGCTCCGGGTAGCGCAAGCGCTCGGCGACGAGCTCCTCGACGTTCGCGTGCGGAAGCGCCTGCTCGTACTGCGCCAGCGCGGTGCGGTAGAGCGGCGTCTCCCACTCGAGCTGACCCGGCTCGGGTGAAAACTCCTGGACATCGGCCATCTCCAGGAGTCTAGGAGGTGGGTGTTAGGGTCGCCGCAGCGACTGGGAAGCGGCGTGCTCGAATACGTGGTCAAACGAATGCTCTGGTCGGTGGCGGTGCTCGTCGGGGTTACCGTCGTCACGTACGTTCTCTTCTTCCTCACACCGAGCGACCCGGAGCGCCAACGCTGTGGGGGTATCCATGCGACGCCGAAGTGCATGCGAGCCGTGCGTGAGCAGCTCGGGCTCGACCGTCCGGTGTACATCCAGTACGGCGATTTCCTGAAGAGGCTCGTGCTCGACCGCTCGCTCGGCACGTCGTTCATCACGCGACAGTCGGTCAATCGGCTGGTCTGGCGGGCGGCGCCGGTCACGGTCTCACTCGTTCTCGGCGGCCTCGTCCTCGGGCTCATGATCGGGCTGCTCGTCGGGATCTCCTCCGCGCTGCGGCCGCGCTCGCTCTTAGACAGGGCGGGGATGGTCTTCGTCCTGATCGGCATCTCCGCGCACCCGGTCTGGATCGGCCTGATCTTCTCCTACTTCTTCGGTTACAAGCTCCGCAACTTCCCGATCCACACGCCGATCGGCGGCTACGCGGACGTCGTTCAACCCGCTGCCCGGCAAGCCGGGAGGCGTGGTGCAGTGGGCGTACCACCTGATCCTTCCGTGGTGCACGTTCGCGATCCTGTTCGCCGCGCTCTACGCTCGCATGATCCGGGCGAACGTGTTGGAGACGATCAACGAGGATTTCGTCCGCACCGCCCGCGCGAAGGGCGCCCCCGAGGGACGCGTCCTGCGCTCGCACGTGCTCCGCAACGCCCTGCTGCCGGTCGTGACGATGGTCGGCATGGACATCGGCCTGGCGATCGGGGGCGCCATCTTCATCGAGAGCGTCTACAACCTGCCGGGTCTCGGTCAGACAGTGCTGCGCGCCGTGACCAGCTATGACCTGACGTTGCTGCAGGGAGTGGTCATCTTCGCAGCGCTCGCGATCGTCGCCCTAAACCTGTTGGTGGACATTCTCTACGCGTGGATCGACCCGCGGATCCGCCTGACGACGAGTGGGAGCGCTTAGCCTAGCGCCGTGAGGATCGCCGAGTCCTCTATGCCGGGGAAGGGACTCGAACCCTTACGCCCCCAGTGGGGACACCTGATTTTAAGTCAGGCGCGTATGACCAGTTTCGCCACCCCGGCGGGGGCAGGATAGCCCGCTACAGACCGCCGAAGTTGTACGTCGAGGGCACCTGATTCGGGCGCTTGTCGCCGATCACCATCGCGATCTCCTGGTGCTTCTTCAGGACGAGCTCGGCAGGGTTCCCGGGCTGATTCAGGCCGTTGACGTAGACGCGCCACGGAGTCTTCGGCTTGCAGTAGCCGCCGATGCAATTCGAGTCGAGCCGGACGCCCCACACGCCGAAGAACTGGCCGAGCGTGAAGTTGCGCTTGGTCGGCGACTCGACGTGCATCACGCCGCTCGTGTCGTGCGTGTGCAGCTCGGTGATGTACTGGCTGTCGTAGATCCCGATCAGCGCCGGGACGGTGACGTGCTTGCCGTTGACGAAGATGTCGAGGTGCTGGTGGATGTGCTCGACGGTCCCCTCGGAGCCGAGGGCGCTCACGCCGACAGGCTTGAGCCGGTCGGTCAGATGGTCGAGGCCGGGATTCCAGGGCGCCTGGCCGGTCTGGAGCCCGATCAGCTTTGACTCGTTCGGCGTCTCGCCCGTGACGCGGCCGGTGTTCTTGTCGCTGCCGCCCGAGAACTGAAATGCCAGCACGATCGCGAGCACGGCGATCACGCCGCTCGCGGCAAAGGCGCCTGAGATCCAGAGTGTCCGGCGCTGTTCCGGCGTGCGCTGCCGGCGCGGCTCGGAGCGACGCTGAGGCGCCTGGACACTCCTTGGAGGCGCGGGGGTGCGGGACTTCTTCGCCAACTCCCGCGGCGATGGTAGCAGCCGATCCGAAGTCCCTTGACAGCGCGTGCCCGCAGGCTTTAGGTTCTGCGCGTCAGATCCGGAGGGCCGAAAGGTTGTCCGGATCTGGCGTTTTTGGCCCCGGTTTCGGAATACTCCCCGAGACAACCTCAAGGAGGCCCAACCTCAAGGAGGCCACAATGAGTTGGCTCGACAAGCTGCTCGGCCGCGGGAAGCAGGCCGCGGGCGACATGACCGGCGACAGCTCGATGAAGCGCGAAGGCATGCACCAGGAGCAGGCGGGCATGGCGTCCGACCGCGCCGAAAGCGCCGAGGAGATGGCGCAGGAAGAGCGCCAGCGGGCCGCCGAGCACGAGGCTCAGGCGAACAACCCGTAATCCGTTCGCGAATCGGCTTTGCGAGGGCGGCTCCGGCCGCCCTCTCTCATGCCGTCCGACGCCCTCTCTAGGGTTCGTCGGCTCATGACCGCGCTCTTGCTCGTACTCGTCGTCGCCGCCGCCGGCGCTGCGCTCGCCGCCTGGCTGCCGCGTGTCCTCGACCGGCTGCTGACGGTTCGGAACGCCGAGATGGACGGCCGCCTGCGGACGATGAACGAGACCGTCGACCGGCGGCTGGCCGACCTCGACACGAAGGTCGACCGCCGCCTCGAGCACGCGAGCAAGCAGACGAACGCGATCCACGAGAAGCTCGGCGCGGTGGGCCAGGCGACCGAGCTGCTCGCGGAGCAGGCGAAGGGCCTCGGCGAGCTCCAGCAGATCCTGCGTCCGCCGAAGGCGCGCGGCGGGTTCGGCGAGCTCCTCCTCGGCCAGCTGCTCGCAGACCGGCTCCCGCCGACCGCGTACTCGCTCCAGTACAGCTTCTCCGGCGGCGAGCGCGTCGACGCGGTGATCAAGGTCGATCGGCTCGTCCCGATCGACTCCAAGTTCCCGCTCGACAACTTCGAGCGGATGCTCGCCGCGGACAACGACATCGAGCGCCAGCAGCACGAGAAGCTGTTCGCGCGCGACGTCAAGGGGCACGTCGACGCAATCGCGGGCAAGTACATCCGGCCCGACGAGGGCACCTACGACTTCGCCTTCATGTACCTGCCGTCGGAGGCGATCTACTACGAGCTCGCCTGCGGCAAGACCGGCGCGCTCCTGGAGTACGCACACACGAAGCGCGTCCTGCCCGTGTCGCCGACCACGCTGACCGCGTACTTGCAGGTCGTCGTGCTTGGCCTGAGGGGGTTGCAGATCGAGCAGCATGCGCATGAAGTGATGGCGTACTGCGCCCAGCTCCAGACGGAGTTCGGGAAGTTCAAGGAGGACTTCGAGCTCGTCGGCACGCACCTCGACCGCGCGCAGAAGAAGTTCCTCGAGTCGGAGAAGCACCTCGGCAAGTTCGAGACGAAGCTCGAGCAGGCGGCCGACTCGCCCGCGGAGCTGCCGGCAGCCGCGGAGGCGCAGGAGCTCCCGCGCGCGGCCGACGCTGCCTAGGCCGGCGCCGGCTGCTGCTCTTTGAGGTAGCGAATCAGCCCGCCCGCGACGACGATCTCGCGCTCGCGCGGGAGCAGATCGTGCGTGAGGGTGATCGTGCCGGTGCCTTCGATCTCGGTCTGGAGCTCGTCCGCGCCGTGGGCGATCGCGTGCAGACCTGAGATGCGCCAGGTCTGGCCGAGCTCGGCCTTGTCGTAGTCCGACTCCTCCTGGAAGAGCAGAGGGACGACCCCCTGCGCGATCAGGTTGCGCCGGTGGATGCGCGCGAAGCTCTTCGCGATCACCGCCCTGACCCCGAGCTGGGCGGGCGCGAGCGCGGCGTGCTCCCGGCTCGAGCCCTGGCCGTAGTTGTCGCCGGCGACGATGAAGCCTCCGCCCCACTCGTGTGCGCGGCGCGGGAACTCCTTGTCGCGGTGCTGGAAGGTGAACTCGGCGATCGCGGGAACGTTCGAGCGGTAGGCCATCACGGTCGCGCCGTCGGGCGAGAGGTCCCCGGTGGAGATGTCGTCGGGCGCGACGATCAGGACGCGCAGCGCCAGTTCGTCGGGCAGCGCCTTCTGCTCGGGCGGCGGTTTGATGTTGGGGCCGCGCGGGACCTGGATCGAGTGCGCCTCCTCGGCGGGGACGGGCTCGAGGATGTGGCGCTGGACGACCTCCGGGCGGGCGGCCGGACGCTCTGGCAGCTCAGGCGGCGTGAGCTCGCGCGGGTCGGAGATCA
Source organism: uncultured Actinomycetes bacterium (assembly GCA_963788215.1). GTDB lineage: Bacteria > Actinomycetota > Thermoleophilia > Gaiellales > Gaiellaceae > AC-32. The sequence continues at coordinate 929,251 of CAWBFX010000010.1, read as the reverse complement.
CGCCGGTCAGCATCGAGGCGGCGGCGACCGCCGGCGAGCAGAGGTAGACCTGGTCGTCCGCGGTGCCGCTGCGACCCGGGAAGTTGCGGTTGAACGTGCGGAGCGAGTTCGAGCCGGAGGGAGGCGCCTGGCCCATGCCGACGCACGGCCCGCAGGCCGGCTCGAGCATGCGCACGCCCGCCATCAGCAGCTCGACGTAGGTGCCCGAGCGCGTGATCTGGTCGAGGATCTGGCGTGAGCCGGGCGTCGCGGTCGCGGAGACGAGCTTCTCGGAGATCTCTCCGCCGCGGAGCACGGCGCCGCAGAGGGCGAGATCGGCGTACGACGAGTTGACGGACGAGCCGATGCACACCTGCGTGAGCTCGGTGCCGACGAGCTCGTCGACCGGCCACGACGTTTCCCGGCGACGACGGCTTCGCCACCAGCGGGGCGAGCTGGGCGAGGTCGATGTGCTCCTCCTCGTCGAAGTCTCCGGTTCCGCCGGTCTCGAGCGCGACGAAGTCCTCCTCCCGCTGCTGCTCGACGAGCCACGTGCGCGTCTCGTCGTCGGCCGGGAAGACCGCTCCGGTCGCGCCGAGCTCGGCGATCATGTTGGCGATCGTCCCGCGCTCGCTGTAGCTGAGCGTCGCCACGCCGGGCCCGGTGAACTCGAAGATCGCGCCGCGGCCGCCGCGCACGCCGCGCCGCCGCAGCAGCTCGAGGATCACGTCCTTCGCCTGGATCCACGGACGCTGCAGCTCGTTCTCGAGGAAGACGCCGACGATCTTCGGGCACGGCAGCTCGAACGGATGGCCCGCCATGCAGACGGCGACGTCGAGCCCGCCCGCGCCGATCGCGATCATCGCGCAGGAGCCCGACATGGTCGTGTGGCTGTCGGCGCCGATGAGCGTCTTGCCCGGCACCGCGAAGCGCTCGCAGTGGACGTAGTGGCAGATCCCGTTGCCCGGCCGCGAGAACCAGAGCCCGTAGCGGGCCGCCATCGCCTGCAGGAACCGGTGGTCGTCCGGGTTCTTGAAGTCGATCTGGAGGATGTTGTGATCCACGTAGACGACTGCCGTCTCCACCTGGACGCGGTCGACGTCGAAGAGCTCGAATTGCATGCAGGCCATCGTCCCGGTGGCGTCCTGCGCGAGCGTCTGGTCGACGCGAAGCGCGATCTCGCGACCCGGAGTCAGCTCGCCGCGCTCGAGGTGCTCTTCGAGGATCGCGCGGGCGAGGGAGGCCATCAGGCCAGACTAACCGCCACTCAGTAACGCAGGATCGCGCCGATGCCTTCGACCGGCTCGAGGTCCTGCCGGGCGCTCAGCGTGCAGACGGTGCCGCCGTGCGCGAGCGTCTGGTGGACGGCGAGGTCGAGGCCGTTCTGCCGCTCTTCGAGCTGCGTTCCGTCGAGCGGGCACGACCCGCCTTCCGCCGAGGCGCGCCCGCAGGACGGGCACTCCCACGCCGGCCGGTCGGCCCCTTCCTGGACGAGCAGCAGCTCGACGCGCCCGTCAGAGGCCGACTCGAGCGTCTTCTCCCAGCCGGACGCCGCCCGCCCGTCGCGGCCGGCCTCCTCCTGCCAGCGCTCCGCTGCGACGCCTTCCTCTCGCGCGTGCCACTCGTCCACGAGCGGCTTCACCGCCTGGAGGAGCTCGCTTGCGCCCGCGTGCGCCTCGGCCGACGTCCAGCCGATCACGGCGCCGCTGACATCGTTCGAGAGCGTGTCCTCGAGCGCCGATCGCGTCTCCTCCGAGGAGACGATCACGACCGCGGTACCACGCCGGCGGCGAATCTGCCGCTCGAGCTCCTCGGCGACTCCGCGGAGGTGGTCCTCGACCAGCTTCTCGATGTGCCGCTGGTAGCGCGCCTGCGACCACCCGCCCTGATCGTGCCGCCCCGGCTGCTCGTCGAATTGCTCGTGAACCTCCTCGAGCCGGCCGTCCGAGAGCCGGTAGACGTCGCCGCGCTCCCGGCCGACGTACGCGACGAGCACTCCCTGGCCGCGGCGAACGAGCGGTACGAGCGGTGCGAGGTAGAAGGTCTTGCCGACCTTGACGACGTCCGGGACGCTCTCGCTGAGCGGCCACGCCTGCCAGACCCCGTCGAGCCCCGCGGAGAAGACGGCGAACCCGTGCGCCCCCTCGCGGCTGAACTCCGAGTCGAAGAAGGTGCGCAGCCGTTCGAGGTCGGCGCGGAGCCCCTCCTTCTGGTCATGGTTCAGTTCTCCGCTCCCGGCCGACTTCTCGATCGCGTCCAGATGAGCGTTGATGCGCGAGTCGACGGCGGCGGGCGTCGGCGAGACGCTCGGGTCGAGGTCGAGGTAGAGGCTGATCGCGCAGCCGCTCCCCGACCTGAGCGTCGCGAGGTCGCGCAGTGCTTCCCAGGTCACGGTCACCGCCATTGCCTTGCCTCCCCTTGCCGAACCGGGGCGATTTTACGCCTCGCCGCCTCGGGCTCTGCCGTGCGCGCCCGGCGCGCCGGCACTGCCAGCCCGGCAAGGAACGCGACGACGAGCGCGACCGCGGAGGCTGCGAAGGCGATCGTGAACCCCCGCTCGGTCGCCTCGCCGTTCACCACCGTTGCGGCCACGATCTCGGCGGCAACCGTGCTGCCGATCGCCCCGCCGATCGTGCGCACGATCGTGTTCATCCCCGTCGCGACGCCGGTCTGCTCGGCCGGCACCGCCTCGACGATCAGGTTCGCCATGGAGGCGAACGCGAACCCGATCCCGATGCCCATCACCGCCATCGCGAGGTAGATCTGCCAGTGCGAGTCGTGGGCGACGGCCAGGATGAAGAATCCCGCCGCGGAGACGAGCGAGCCGATGAGCAGCGGCACCTTCGACCCGACCGTGCTCGAGAGGCGGCCCGAGATCGGCCCCGCGACGAGCATGCCCAGGGTCGCGGGCACCAGGAACAGCCCCGCCTGGGTGACGCTCGCCGCGAAGCCGAATCCGGCTGCCCTCGGCTGCTCGACGAACTGGGGCACGAGGATGAAGGACGAGTACATGCCGAACCCGAACAGCAGGGCGGCCAGGTTCGTCGTCCAGACGCCGCGCAGGCGCATCATGTGCATGTCCACGACCGGCGCGCGGCTTCGCGACTCCCACCAGATCCAGACCGGAATCAGCACCGCCGTCGCCGCGAGGAGCCCGAGCGTCCTGCCGGAGGTCCAGCCCCAGGCCGAGCCCTCGCTGATCGCGACGAGCAGCGTGACCAGCCACCCGCCGAGCAGGATCGCGCCGACCGGGTCGATCCGCCCCCGAGCCCGCACGGGCGACTCGGGCACGAACACGATGATCCCGACCAACGCGATCAGCACTGCGATCAGTGGGAACCAGAAGAGCCAGTGGTACGTGAAGTGCGCGAGGATCGGGCCCGCGAGGACGATCCCGAGGCCGCCGCCGATCCCGAGGATCGCGGAAATGAGCGCGATCCCGTGTGGGACGCGCGCGGGCGGGAACTCGTCGCGGATGATCCCGAACGCGAGCGGGAAGATCGCGCCGCCTGCGCCCTGGATGACGCGCGCCACGATCATCACGCCGATCGAGGTGGCCAGACCCGCAAGCGCGGTGCCCGCGGCGAGGACTACCAGCACCGCCACCATGACCAGCTTCTTGCCGTACATGTCCCCGAGCCGGCCTGCGATTGGAGTCACCACTGAGGCCGAGAGCAGGTACGCGCTCAGGATCCAGGCGGCGCCGGTGGTCGTCGTGTTCAGGTCGTCCTGGATCGTCAGCAGCGCAGGCGCGACGAGCGACTGCAGCAGCGCGTACGAAACCGCCGCGGCGGCAAGCAGCGTGAAGGTGACGTTGTAGTGCTGTCTCTCGACCCCGTGCTCCATCAGCCCGCAGTGTTCACAATCGGTCACGGGACCCGCGCGGTTGAGGAGCTGATCGCCTGCCTCGACGAGGCCGGGGTGCGGACGCTCGTCGACGTGCGGCGCTTCCCCGGCTCCCGGCGGAACCCTCAGTTCGGGCAGGCGCGGTTGACGGCATCGCTGGAAGGGGCCGGCATCGCGTACCGGCACGCGGAGGAGCTTGGCGGCCGATTGAGCGGCGAGCCCGGCGAGGAGCGCTTCGGCTGCATCAGAGTCGCGGCGTTCCGCAGCTATGCGGCGCGGATGGGCACCGCCCAGTGGCAGGAGGCGCTCGCCTCGGCGCTCGCAGAGCCCGTTCCGTGCTTCATGTGCGCCGAGACGCTCTGGACGAAGTGCCACCGCCGCCTGATCGCGGAGCTGCTCCAGGCGCGCGGCCACCGGGTGATCCACCTCCTCGCGCCCGGCCGCCGAGAGCCGCATAAGCCCTGGGAGGAAGCCGAATACCGTGGTGGCAAGCTGTTCCTCTGTGGGCAGGAGGTGGCCTAGGAAGGTTCGACCGGCCCTCTTCGTTTAATACTTCAGGAGATGAATGACATGAGAGAGCTGATCATCATCGGCGGCGGCCCCGCCGGCTACACGGCTGCGCTCTACGCGGCGCGCGCCAACCTCAACCCACTGGTGATCGAGGGATTCGCCTGGGGCGGCCAGCTGATGATCACGAGCGACGTCGAGAACTACCCGGGCTACCCCGACGGGATCCTCGGCCCGCAGATGATGCAGGACTTCCGGCGCCAGGCCGAGCGCTTCGGCGCCGAGTTCGTGACCGACGACGTCACGAAGGTCGATTTCACCGAGCACCCGCTCCGCGTCTGGGTCGGCGAGACCGAGCACACGGCCGAGGCCGTGATCGTCGCCACCGGCGCGAGCGCACGCCAGCTCGGCCTCGAGTCCGAGCGCGCGCTCCAGGGCAAGGGCGTCTCGTACTGCGCGGTCTGCGACGCGGCCTTCTTCCGCGAGAAGGAAGTGGTCGTCGTCGGCGGCGGCGACTCGGCGATGGAGGAGGCGATCTTCCTGACGAAGTTCGCGACGAAGGTCTCGCTCGTCCACCGCCGCGACGAGTTCCGCGCGTCGCCGATCATGGTCGACCGCGCCCGCGCGAACGAGAAGATCGAGTTCGTGACGCCGACCGTGGTCGAGGAGGTCGTCGCGCAGGACGGCCAGACGAGCGCCGTGAAGCTGCGCGACCTGAACACGGACGAGATTCGCGAGATCCCTGCGCACGGCCTGTTCGTCGCGATCGGCCACGACCCGACCACGAAGCTCTTCCTCGAGCAGCTCGACCACGACGAGGAGGGCTACCTCGTGACGAAGCCGGGCTCGACCGAGACGAACCGCGAGGGCGTCTTCGCAGCCGGCGACGTCGTCGACCACACGTACCGCCAGGCAGTGACCGCCGCCGGGAGCGGCTGCATGGCCGCCCTCGACGTCGAGCGCTGGCTCGCCGCGCGCGAGGGGCACGAGGCGGCCGCGCTCGCCGCGCCGCGCGAGGGCTAGTCCGGCCGGAGCCCCGACTACTCTCGGCCGGATGGCCGAATGGATCGACCTGCTCGACCCGACGGAGCAGGAGCTTCACGACGCGCTGCCGGGCGAGATCCACGAGCGCGCGCTCGAGCTGCTGCGCGAGCCGGCCAGGCACGACGACGAACCCCGACCGCGGCTGGAAGGCCACGACCGCTACGTCTTCGGCGTCTTCCTCGTCCCGATCATGGTGCGCGAGGAAGACCGCGTCTTCTACCAGGAGGTCGACGTGGTGGCGACGCGCGAGCGGCTCGTGACGGTGCGCAAGACGCCGGAGCGCGGCCACGCCTTCGACCTCTCGGCGGCGCGGGAGTCGGTCGCACAGGAAACCGACCCGCGGCCCGGGTTGATGGTCTACCGGCTGGTAGACCTGATCGCGGAGTACTTCCTCGACTTGGTGGACGCCATCGACGACGAGATCGACGAGCTCGAGGACGGGATCGAGCAGTGGCCGGCCACGCAGATCCGTTCGCGCATCTCCGCCCTGCGCCACGACCTGCTTCATGTCCGCCGGACGGTCGCTCCCACCCGTGACGCGATCAGGCGCGTCGTCGACCGCCGCATCGACGTGGGCGAGCGCTCCGGCGGCGAGCTCCTGCCGCGCGAGATCGAGCTCGACTTCGCCGACGCCTACGACAAGCTCCTCCGCGCGATGGACGGCCTCGACCTCTCGCGCGACTTGCTCTCCAGCGCCCGCGACTACCACCAGGCCAAGATCGCGAACGACCAGAACGACGTCATGAAGCGCCTGACCGTGATCGCGTCGGTGTTGCTCGTCCCGACCTTCATCGTCGGCCTCTACGGCCAGAACTTCCGGCACATCCCGGAGCTCGCCTGGGGCTTCGGCTACTGGTGGAGCTGGGGCTGGATCCTGCTCACGACCGCGCTCCAGCTCGCGCTTTACCGCTGGCTCGGCTGGATCGGCGGCGAGCCGATGGGCCGCCCGCGCCTGCCTCCGCTCGCCCAGCTCGACCCGCGCGCGCTCGCGGGTCGTCGCCGCCGAGCCTGAGGCTACGCTTGCCGCGATGCCGTACTTCATCTGCCCGAACTGCAAGGAGCGCTCGATCGACCACGACCGGCGCGAGGGGCTGTCGCAGGAGGCCGTCGCCTGCCATCACTGCGGGTTCGGGTTCCTGTTCGAGCTCCTCGAGGACTACTACCCGGCGCCTGCGACCGGCTTCGTCGTCTGCGACAAGCAGGGGCGCGTTCTCGCGGCTGGCCGCGACGTCTTCGAGCTCTCGGGCTACCGCGAGCAGGAGCTGATGGGGCGTGACGTGATGGAAGCGCTCGGCATATCCGGGTTCGACGGGCAGAACCCGGCGCAGCTCGCGCTCGAGTGGGGCGTGCGCCGGATGGGCGAGCGGCTCGAGCTGCGAACGCGGGTCGGCCACGTGAAGCCTGTGACCGCCGACTTCTTCCCCGCCTACGACGAGGACGGCGGGCTCCTCGTGGCAATCACGCCGCGATAGGCCGAACCAGCAGGCTACGCACCTTGAAGCTTCTTCTTACGTCCGCCGGCATCAAGAACACGAGCATCAACGATGCGCTCGTCGAGCTCCTCGGAAAGCCGGTCGCCGAGTCGACCGCCCTCATCATTCCCACCGCGGCGTACGGGCACCCGATGGCCCTGCCCGGCCCGGCATACAGGTTCATCAGCGGACGAGCCACCACGCCCATGTGCGAGCTGGGTTGGAAGTCGCTGGGACTGCTCGAGCTGACCGCGCTGCCCAGCATCGATCAAGCGAACTGGCTACCGATGGTGCAGCAGGTCGACGCTCTGCTGGTGGCAGGAGGCGACGCCCTCTATCTCAGCCACTGGATGCGGCAGTCCGGGCTGGCTGATCTCTTGCCGTCGCTACGGGCGGTCTGGGTGGGACTGAGCGCCGGGAGCATGGCGATGACGCCGCAGATCGGCGATGACTTCGTCGTCTGGAAGCCGCCCGGCGGCGGCGACAAGGCGCTCGGAATCGTCGACTTCGCGATCTTCCCGCACGTGGACCACGAGGATTTGCCCGAGAACACGATGGCCAACGCAGAACAGTGGGCCGCCGGCTTGACGTGCCCGGGCTATGCGATCGACGACGAGACCGCGATCAAAGTGGTCGACGGGAGCGTCGAAGTCGTCTCCGAGGGGCACTGGGAGCTGTTTGCCTCCTCCCACCAAGGGCGCTAGCAATCACGCCGCGCTGGCTTCCGCCAGTTCCGCCTCGACCCAGGCCTGCAGCTCTTCGAGCGCATCGAGCGCGCCTTCGAGCTCGCGCAGCTCGGCGCGCGCGGCCCGTTCGTCGAGCCCGCCGAAAAGACCGAGCGCGTCGAGGCGCTGGACCGTGGTCTCGTTCAGCTCGCTGCGGGCGCGTTTCTCGATCGCCGCCTGACGGAGGCGTGAGCGGACGCGCTCGGCGCGGGCCGCGAGGCTCGCCGCCTCGCCGGCCAGCGTGTCCGCGTAGATCGCCAGCTCGACCGACCGCACGCACCCAGGCTACGCCCGGACGTGCGACGCCTCTGTGCCGACTTCGACACGACTTGCAGGACAGAGGTCGCTCAGAACGCAGGCCTCGCAGCGCGGCGCGCGCGCGATGCAGACGCGGCGGCCGTGCCAGATCAGCAGGTGCGGGAACCGGTTCCAGTCCGGCCGCGGCACGAGGCGCATCAGGTCTCGCTCGATCTTGACCGGGTCCTCCTGGCGCGTGAAACCGAGGCGCTGGGAGAGCCGGCGAACGTGCGTGTCGACGACGATCCCCTCGGCCGCGCCGCGCTCGGCGACGACGACGTTCGCCGTCTTGCGCGCAACGCCCGGCAGCCGCAGCAGCTCCTGCATCGTCCCGGGCACTACGCCGTCGAACTCCTCGAGCAGGATCTGCATCGTCCCGCGCAGCGACTTCGTCTTCTGCCGGAAGAAGCCCGTTGCCCGGATGTCGTTCTCGAGCTCCTCCTGCGGCACCGCCAGGTAGTCCTCCGGACGGCGGTACTTCTGGAACAACTGCTCGGTGACGCGGTTGACGTTCACGTCGGTCGTCTGCGCGGAGAGCATCACGGAGACGAGCAGCTCGAGGTCGCTGCGGAACCGGAGCGCGATCGTCGCGTCCGGGTGCTCGGCTGCGAGCCGCTCGATGACCGGCCGGATCCGCTCGCGCTTGGGCCCGACGCGCCGCCGCGCCTCGGCGACGTAGCTGCGGGCCATCAGCCTGCGCTGCGGAGCCGCGGGCCGGCGCAGACGAGATCGAGCGCGGGGCACTCGGAGCAGGCGAACTCGCTCGGAGTCGGACGGAACTCGCCTGCGTTGATCCGGGCGATCGCCTCCGACAGCTCGGCCTCCAGCGCCGGGACCTCCTCGGCCTTGTAACACAGTGTTACTAGTTCGTCTGGGCGCTCGAGGAACTGGTAGACGACCTCGACCTCCTCGACGCCGCAGCGGAAGCAGGCCAGCGCGTAGACGAGGCGCTGCAGGCGGTAATCGTGCTCGACGACATCGGCTGGGCTTGCCTCGCCGAGGACGTTCGTCTTGTAGTCGACGACCAGCGCCCGGCTGCCCTGGAGCCAGAGGACGTCGAGCCGGCCGTGCAGGAGAACGCCGTCGTGCTCGAACGCGAAGGGCCGCTCCGGCGCGGCGCCCTCGAGCCCGGCCAGGCGGGCCGCCAGCTCCGACGAGCAGTAGGCCTCGATGAAGCCGCGGATCCGGGTGAGCTCGTCCTCGGTGACGGCCGGGTAGCGGGCGCGCACGCGATCGGCCAGGTCCGGAGGCACGGCCGGCGCGCGCAGGTCGACGTGCTCGAGTAGCGCGTGCGCCGCGTCGCCGATCTCGGTCGCGGCGAGTCCCTCCTGGCCGGGCACCGACCCGCGCGCGTCGCGCGGCCGCAGGCCGACTACCCGCTCCGCGAAATACCGGTACGAGCACTGCTCGAAAAGCGACAGCGCGGAGTACGACAGCCGCCGGACGCGATGCAGCGGCGGCTCGGGCACCTCCACGAGCGGCGCGAGCGCCGGCGCCTCGGCCGCGGAGCCTCCGTTCGCCGAGACCGCGAACAGCTCGAGCTGCTCCTCGAGGGCCGCCGTCTGCGCCTCCGGCTCGGCCGCGTCCTCCTCGGCGAAGCGGTCGACGCGGAGAGCGAGGCGCGCGCCCTCGCGCTCGATCTCGACGGGCCCTGCCTCGCCCAGCTCCGGAAGCTCGAGCCGCTCGAGCACCCAGCCGATCGGCGTGCGCGCGTCTGCCCCGGTCTCGCCGACGGCGCCGGAGACGATGAGCCGGTCGATCGCTCTCGTCATGGCGACGTAGTAGAGGCGCAGGCGCTCGGCCTCCTCGGCGTCGCGCTCGGCGGCGCGCACCTCCTCGTAGTCGGCGGTCGAGAGCCGCTTTCCGCTCGCCGGGTGCGCGACCCGAAAGCCGAGCCGCCCGTCGGGCAGGCAGAGGATCTCGTCGGGGTCGGTGCGCCCGTAGTCGCGGCCCGCGTCGGCGACGACCACCACCTTGAACTCGAGCCCCTTCGCCGAGTGGATCGTCAGCAGCCGGATCACGTCGGTGCCCTCTTCCTCGGCGGCCGCTTCGAGCTCGGAGGCGCCGACCGCGTCCTGCTCCTCGACGAAACGGACGAAGCCCTCGACGTCGGGGCCGCGCAGCTCCTCGTAGGAGCGCGCCAGCCGGCCGAGTTTGCGCAGGTTCGCGTAGCGGCGGCGGCCGTCCCATTGCGCGAGCACCGCGAGGTCGTAGTCGTGCGCGCAGAGGATCTGCTCGCAGAGACGCTCGAGCGTCAGCGACGAGGCCTGCGCGGCGAGCCGGTCGTAGCGCTGCTTGAACGCCTGGAAGAGCCGTGCGTCACGTGCGGAAACGCCCTCGGGGATGCCCTTCTCTAGCCCGGCGAACAGCGGCCGCTTCGGCGCGGCGCGGCGCAGGAGGACGAGCGCGTCGTTGGAGACCCCGACGAACGGCGAGGCCAGCACGGAGACGAGCGCCTCGTCGTCGTAGCGGTTGTGCAGCAGCCGCAGGTAGGCGAGGAGGTCGACCACCTGCTGCTGGTGGTAGTAGTCGCGGCCGGTCGCGCGGAAGGTGGGCATGCCGACCGCCCGCAGTGCCTCCTCGTAGACGCGCGCGTCGGTGCCCGCCGCGAAGAGCAGCACGATCTCGCCCGGCTCCGCCTCGCCCGACTCGACGAGCTCGTGCACCCGCGCCGCGATGTGCCTCGCCTCTGCCTGGCGCCAGTGCGTCCCGGTGCCCTTGTACGAGCCCTTGTCCGTGACGAGCAGCTCGACCGCAGGCCCGAAGGCGGGATCCGGAAAGCGGCCGGCCGCGGTCAGCGGGTGGAACGTCTCGCCGAAGTCGCCCGCGAAGAGGTAGTTGACGACGTCGAGCACCTCGGGCCGCGAGCGGTAGTTCTGCGTGAGCGCAAGCACGCCCCCGACCTGCTCGCGGCGCTCGCGGAAGACCTCGACGTCCGCGTGCCGGAAGCGGTAGATCGACTGGAACTCGTCACCGACGAAGAAGAGCTCCCCGTCCGGGCGGGCGAGGAGGTCGATGAGCTCGCACTGCAGCCGGTTCGTGTCCTGGAACTCGTCGACCATGATCGACCGGAAGCGCCAGCTCTCGCGCTCGCGGATCTCCTCGTGTTCCTGGAGCAGCTCGCGCGCGAGCACCTGAAGGTCCTCGAAGTCGAGCGCCGACTCGCGGTCCTTGGCGGCGCGGTAGGCGCGGTCGTAGGTGAGCAGGAGCTCCTCGAGCTGGGCGCCGTCGCGCGCGGCAAGCGCCTCGAGCGCGGCGGCCTCGACCGCCTGCCGCGCCTCCTCGAGCTCCGGCTCGCTCGCGAGATGCGAGAGGTCGAGCAGCGACTCGGGCCCGGGCGCGCCGGCCAGGAACTTGGCGAGCTCGCCCTCGGCGACCGCGGCGAGCTCGGCGAGGCGCTCGTCGAGCTGGGATGCGGCCTCGAGGTCGAAGCGGAGCGTGAGCCCGGACGAGCGGAGCGTCTCGTGGACGCCGGTGAGCATCCGTCGCAGCCGCGTGCCGCCGTAGGCCGCGAGCAGGCGCAGTCGCTCGGGGTCGTCGCCGCAGAACTCCTCGAGCGCGGCGCGAAAAGCCTCGCCGCGAATCACGCGGCCCTGGCTGTCGTCGAGCACGCGGAAGCGCGGGTCGATCCCGGCCTGGAACGGATACGCACGCAGCAGGCGGTGGCAGAAGCCGTGGATCGTCGAGATCCAGGCCGCGTCGAGCTCGCGGGCCAGGTCGTGGCGATCGAGTTCCCGCAGCCGCTGCCTGATGCGGGCTCGCAGCTCACCGGCCGCGCGCTCCGTGTACGTGATGACGAGGATCGAGTCGACGTCGAGCCCCCGCTCGCAGACCGAGCGGCAGAAGCGCTCGACGATGACCGTCGTCTTGCCGGTCCCGGCCCCCGCCGAGACGAAGACGACGCCCGGCTCGTCGATCGCCCGCTGTTGCTCGAGGTTCGGCGCGTCCTTCACCGTCGCTCATCGTGCGCTTCACCCGACACATCGGCCAGCGGTCGCACCAGGTCGGGCACGGGAACCCGCCCTTCGGGTCGTGGCGCACGTCGCCCGAGCGGATTCGCTCGACGACCGCCTGCGCGTGGCTCTTCGCGCGGTCGACCTGGCCCCAGAACGACTCCTCGTCCAGGTAGTCGTTACGTGGGTACCCCGGGACGCCGTCGTCGCGCGCCTCGGCCCGCAGGAGGCCGCGTGCCTGGCCCTCGCCGCCGAGCGCGCGGTAGATGCCGCCGAGCGGTTCGATCCCGACGAGGTCGCGCAGCACGAGCATGTAGAGCGGGATCTGGAGGTGGAGCTCGCTCTCGATCTTTCGCGCCGAGTGCGCGGTCTTGCCGGACTTGTAGTCGAGCACCATGCCGCGCGCGCCGAACGGGTCGCGGTCGATCCGGTCGATCTTCCCGGAGATCGCGAAGCCGCCCAGATCGAGACCGCGCTGAAGCTCCGGCGCCGACCGCTCGGAGCCGAACGAGACCTCGAAGCGGTGCGGGACGAGCGGCGAGGGCGATTCGGCCTCGTGGCGGACGAGCTGCTCCAGGTCGCGGGCGAGCCCGGCCTCGAGCTCGCGCCGCTCGAGGTCCGGCAGGTCGAGCCGCACGTGCGCCTTGATCGCGTCGCTCAGACACTCGCGCAGGAGCTCGAGCGCCTGCGGGAGGGTCTCGGGCTGGACGCGCTCGGCGCCGGTCTTCTTCGGCAGGCCTTTGAAGAAGCCGTGCAGCGCCTGGTGCGCGATCGTCCCGCGGAGGCGGACGTCCACCTGGGCGTCGATCGTGCGAGGCGAGACCACGCGGTCGATCAGCCAGAGCGACGAGCAGTCGGTGAAGCGCTCGAGGTCGGTCACGGAGAAGCTGCCCTTCTGCCGCAGCTCCTCGAGCACCGCGGGGTGCGTCAGGCGCGTGGGCCTCTCGAATGCGCCCAGCGCGCGCTCGAGGCGGCGCTCCCAGCCGTTCGCCCGCGCGAGTGCCTCGGCGGTCTCGTCCTCGGTCGCGGCGAGGGCGCCTAGCGCGCGCAGGCGCTCGCGCTCGCTGGGCGCACGCTCGAGTGGCCAGGTCAGCGCGGCGAGCGGCCGCCTCGTCGTCGCCCGCTCGACGTCGTCGGGGTCGAAGAGCGAGCGCGCCTCCTCTAGGAACGGGCTCGGCTCGCGCGGGGAGCCGTCGTCCGTCGCCGCCTCGCGCACGAGGTAGAGGCGTCGCGTTGGGCGGGTGCAGGCGGTGTAGAAGAGGTACCGGTCTCGCGAGACCGGGTCGGTGCGCAGGAGCCGGCCCGCACGCGACGAGCGCTCGAGCTCGGCTTTGCGCTCCTCGTCGAGGAACGGCGAGCCCTGGCTGCGGCGGGGCAGGCGGCCTTCCTCCAGGCCGAGCAGGAAGACGACCTCGAAGCGGCGCGTGCGGGCGTCGAGGAGGTCGAGGACGGCGATGCGGCCGGCCTGGCCTCCGCGGGGGAGCGAGACGCGCGTGCCGTCCAGGAGCGCCACGATCTCGTCGCGGGACACGTTGCCGCCGAACTCGCTCCAGCCTTCGAGTTCGGAGAGCAGCCGCCCCACGCGCTCGTGCGCACGCAGGTCGATGCGCGCTTGCTCGCGCGTGGGCGGCGACTCGAGCCCGTAGGCGGCGCGCAGCATCGCGCGGGCCAGCCGCTCGACCGCAGCCACCGGATCGTCGGCGCTGCGCAGCGGCTCCAGGTGCGGCAGCGGCTGGCCGCGGAGCTTCTGGATCTCCTCCTCGACCCGCGCCGCCTCGCGGACCCCGCGGCCCCGCAGGCGGCCTTCGAGGAAGTCGGCGTGCGAGCGGGTCAGGCCGGAGTACGGCGAGCGCAGGAACGCGAACAGGTCGCGCCGGTCGCCGTCGAGCCACGCATAGCGGAGAAGCGCGAGCAGCGCCTGGCCGAACGGCGTTTGGCCGAGCCGGACACGACCCTCGAGGGCGTACGGGATGCCGAGCGTCGTGAACGCGGTGTCGAGCGCCGCCCGCCAGTGGTCGAGACCCGGGCAGACGACGGCGACCTCCTCCGCGGGGGTTCCGGCGCGGAGCAGCGCCAGCACCTCCTCGGCGACGAGCTCGAGCGTCCCCCGTAGGCCGCCGCCTTCGAGGAAGCGGAGAGAGCCGTCGAGCGGCGGCGCGTCGCCCGCGGGACCGCCGAACAGCGCGCGCTCGAGATGGGCAAGGACAGCCGAGCGCGCCTCGGGGTTCGGCGGGAGCTCGTCCACGCCGTCCGCGAGCGCGCTCAAATCCTCGGCCGTCCGAGACAGCGAGGCGAACGCGTCCCGCCCCGGCTCGTACGGGAGCGAGACGGTCACTTCGGCGCGGCCGGCGAGCGCGTTCAGGAGCGCCCACTGGGCTCCGGTCAGGTCTTCGAAGCCGTACGCGAAGACCGGGCGGCCGTCCCAGGCCTCGAGCTCTCCGGCCACGCGCTCGGCGGCGTGACGGCGCTCGAGCTCGCGGTCCCAGAGCCCGAGCTTGTCGAGCTCCTCGCGGTACGCCGCGTACAGCTCTGCGAGCTCACCCTCGAGCTCTCCCGGCTCGACGAGCGCCGACTCGAGCTCGGCGACGGTCGAGCCGAGCGCATCGGCGAAGCCCGCGAACCGCGCGGAGCGGCCCTGGGCTCGGGCGACGACGCGGCGCAGCAGCAGCGTCCGCTGAGCCTCGGTGACGACCGGCCTATGAGCACCGTTGCCGCGCGCGACCCGCTCGAAGAGGTCGTCGAAGGTGCCGATCGACCCTCCGAGAAGCGCTCCGGAGCGCGCGAGCAGCTCCCGCTCGGCGCGGTCGACGTCCGGCCGGTTCGGCACGATCAGTACGGGGTCGGACTCGAGCGCGCCCAGATAGCGCTCGAGCAGGAGCGCCACTTTGCCGGCGTTGGCCGGGCCTGCAAGCAGGCTGAGAGCCATCGGCCCATCCTAGTCCCAGGGTCCGACGGCTCTCTAGCGGTTTTTTCGGCTCAGGCTGCGGCCGATTTCGGGCGTCGCCCGCGGCGCGCGGCGGCGTGGCCGGGCAACCCGCCGGCGCAGTCGTCGCAGAGGTCCGCCTGCTTCGAGCCGCGGCGCGCGTCCGTGAAGTTCAGGCGCATCGTCGCGCCTTTTCCTTCGCTGATTTCCCGTCCGCAGTTATCGCAGACGAGCACTGTCTTGCGAGCCAATTGAGCCCTCCCGGTCGCTGGATAAGAAGCCGCGAATACTACGCAGCTTTTCGCGCGCGCCGTATTCGGAACGATCTGAGCAGGCTGAGCAGCGCGAGCTCCTCGCGATCGAGGCCGATATCGCGTGCGCCGACCACGCGCAAATGACGTGGACGAAAGTCATCAATAGTTCGCCCGTCGAGATACTGCTCGACGACAGCCGGGCTGACGTATGACGCACGCGCAACTGCCGGCGTATTTCCGAGGCGCTCGCCGACCCTTCGCATGACGCCCGCGATAGTTCGTTTCGCCTGCGTCTCGCTCTCGGCAGGCCCGTGCTCGGCCAGCGCAACCGCGGCGAGCAGCGTCCCGCCCCAGGTGCGGAAGTCCTTGGCCGTGAACTCCTCCCCGAGGTAGGTCTGGATGTAGTCGTTCAGCTTGCGGCCGGTGAGGTTGCAGAACCCGCCGTCGCCATTGCGGTAGCGAA
The DNA here is from genome assembly GCA_963788215.1 of uncultured Actinomycetes bacterium. Classification (GTDB taxonomy): domain Bacteria; phylum Actinomycetota; class Thermoleophilia; order Gaiellales; family Gaiellaceae; genus AC-32. The sequence continues at coordinate 913,788 of CAWBFX010000010.1, read as the reverse complement.
AGAGGCGGCTTCCGCCCTTGACCGCCAGCAGCTTGCGCACCGCGTCCGCCAGCTCCTGGTCGACCAGCGCCGTGCGGATCATGCGCGCGGTGCTTGCCGCGGAAGCGGAACGTGATCCGGCTCCCCCGGACCTGCACGTGGCCTCGCCGCAGCGTCGTGATCCCGAAGGTGCGAAACCGCTTCGCATAGCGCTCGTCCCCGACGCGGAACCAACCGAGGTTGATCAGCCTGACCGCGACGGCCGCAGTCCACTCGAAGGTGAGCGGGTCGCGCTCCATGTGCTCCGCCATCGCCGCCCGCAGATCCGGCAACTTCTCGCCGAAACGGACGAGGCTGTCGTACTTCGCCTGCTCCTGGCGGGCCCGGAACTCCGGGTGGTAGAGGTACTGCACGCGGCCCGCGCTGTCGACTCCAGTCGCCTGCAGCTTGGCGTTCGATCGCGGCGAGATCCACACCTCGCGCCAGGCCGGCGGGATGCGCAGCGCGTCGATCCGCTGAAGCGCGGCCTCGTCGCGGATCGGCTTTCCACGCGAGTCCACGTAGCGGAATCTCCCTCGCGACCCGAGCCGCCTCCACCCTCCTCTGCGAGCCATAGAGTTCCGCTTGTTGCCGCGCGGCTGGAGTCCTAACCCTGGGAGGTGAGCGGGCGGATGGAGGGGAAGGCGATCGTCGTCCTCGAGGGCGACCAGACCGGGCAGGAGCTGCTCGAGGAGGCCCTGCGCGTCCTCGCGCCGGAGGTCACGGGCGTGTCGCTCCGCTTCGAGCGCTTCGACCTCTCGCTCGAGTCGCGCCGGGCCACGCAGAACGAGATCGTCCATCAGGCTGCGGCCGCTTTGCGCGAGGCCGGGCTCGGGCTGAAGGCGGCGACGATCACACCTGAGGCTTCCGGCGACGTCGGCTCGCCGAACCGGATCCTGCGCGAGGAGATCGGCGGACGGGTAATCGTGCGCACCGGCCGGCGGATCCCGGGCGTGATCCCGCTCGGCGGTGTCCACGCGCCGATCTCGGTCGTGCGCATGGCGGTCGGAGATGCCTACGGCGCGCAGGAATGGCGCGAGGGTGAGGGCGAAGACGAGGTCGCGCTGCGGACGGAGCGGATCGAGCGGCGGATCTGCCGGTCGGTCGCGGAGTTCGCGTTCCGCCTCGCCGAGCAGACCGGCGCCAAGGTCTTCGGCGGGCCCAAGTACACCGTCAGCCCGGTGTACGAGGGGATGCTGAAGGAGGAGATGGACGCGGCGGCCGAACGGCATCCGTCGGTTCCCTACGACCCGCAGCTGATCGACGCGACCTTCGCGCTCCTGCTCGGCTCCAGCGGCGACCCGCTCGTCGTTCCGGCCCTCAACCGAGACGGCGACATCCTCTCCGACCTCGTCCTGCCGCTGTTCGGGTCGATCGCCGGTTCCGAGTCGCTGCTCGTCGCGTTCGAGGAGGACTACGTGCCGCGCGTGGTGCTCGCCGAGGCCGCGCACGGGACCGCGCCGTCGCTTCAGGGCAAGAACGTCGCGAACCCGATGGCGATGATCCTGGCCGGCGCTGCGCTTCTCTCCTACGTCGACGGCGAGGACGCTCAGGCTGCGGCGCGCGCGATCCGCGAGGCCGCGCTCGAGGCGGTCGCGGACGGCGTACGCACCGCCGACCTCGGCGGGCACGCAGGCAGCTCGGAGTACACGGACGAGGTCATCCGCCGAACCCGCTCGAAGCTCGAGGTCTGGTCGACGCTCTGAGCCGCTAGGAGGCCGCGGCGGCGGGCAGCTCGGCCGCCTCGGCGGTGAGCTCGAGGAAGACGCGGACGATGGCGGGATCGAACTGCGAGCCCGAGCAGCGCTCGACCTCGGCGAGCGCCTCGTCGCGGCTGAGCGCAGGCCGGTAGGGCCGGTTGCTCGTCATCGCGTCATAGGCGTCCGCGACGGCCAGGACCCGCGCCTCCACCGGGATCTCTTCGCCTGCGCGCCCCGTCGGGTAGCCGGTTCCGTCCCAGCGCTCGTGGTGGTAGAGGACGTACGGGAGTGCGTCCCGGAACGCCGAGAGGCGAATCAGGATCCGAGCGCCGAGCCTGGGGTGCTCGCGGATCTGGGCCATCTCTTCGTCGTCGAGCCGGCCGGGCTTTCGGAGCACCTCGTCCGGAATCGCGAGCTTGCCCACGTCGTGGAGCGGGCCCCCGAGCTGGAGGAGCTCCAGCTGCTCCTCGTCCCAGTCGAGCCGCCGCGCAATGGCGTCGGCGATCGCAGTCACCCTGGAGGAGTGGCCGCGCGCGTACGTGTCACGCGCGTCGATCGCCCGGCTGAGTATGGAGTGCATCGCCACGAGCCACAAGGTTCAAGCTCGAGGGCGAGATTCCTACCAGGAGGGTTTGATGGAACCTCGCTCGTCGTCGGGGTGGACGGACGCAGGCTCGAGCGGCCGACTGAGGACGCGGCCTCGGGCGGAGGGCCGCGCCTAGTGTCGCGTCAACGCCAGATGGCGGCGATGGGCCTCGTGCGGGCCGATCTGCCGAGCCGCGGCAGGCCCCACGCGTCCTCGATCGTCCGCAGCAGGCCGTAGTGCGAGGTAGCCGGGCCGTACGCGGAATGCGGCACCACGAGCGGGCCGAGGGCAAGAGCGGGGACCGGCGCGCTCGCCGGCGCCGAGAAAGTCGGCTCGTCCGCGACGACGAAGACGACGCCGTTGGCCATCGCCGGGCTGCGCAGCAGCGGGCCGACGAACCCGCGCAGCCACCTGTCGCCGGTCTTCACCGAGCAGTCATGCATGTCGTGGCAGAGGTTCGGGGTGACGAAGGCGAAGCTCGGCAGCCGGTCTGCGCGAAGATCGCGGCCGAACTCGGTCAGCGGCACGACGCGGCGAAGACGTGCCGGCTTCGAGAGGACGTCGCGGAAGTAGAGAAACGGCACGTGACGCTTCGCGTACAGGCCCGCGGACGCTCCGGTGAAGCCTCGGTGCGGGATGCCCTCGGCGTAGCTCTTCCAGCTCAGGTGCGCGCGCTCGAGGCTGTCCGCCAAGTTCTGCGCCGAGACGGTGCAGGACGAGCAATCGTTGTGGATCCCCTGCGTGCCGCCCGAGACCAGCGCGATGTAGTTCGGCAGGCTCGGGTGCGCGACACCGCCGTAGCGCGGCAGCGTCGCGTACTTACCGGCCAGCGAGTTGAAGTAAGGCGCGTCGGGATTTCCGACGACGTCCTTCCGCCCCTTGTTCTCGATCACGATCACGACGACGTGGTCGAACGCCGGGACGGCGGTCCGCTTCGCGGACGCTCCGCCGAGCGGAGCGAGCAGCGCCAGCAGCATGACGATGACGAGCGCGCGCTTCATGACTCCATGACCCTCTTCCTCCACACGTGCATGCCGGCGACGACGACGATGACGAGAGCGGCAACCGCCCCGGCCCCGTACAGCCCATAGTGCCCGATCGCATCGGCAGCCGCGTGGCCGCCGTAGTACGCGACGAGACCGACGAGGATCGCCCAGCAGATGCCCCCGGCTGCGTTCCACGCGAAGAACCGCCACCAGGTCATGTGCGAGATTCCCGCGAGCCAAGCGGCGGTCACGCGCAGAACGGCAACGAAGCGCCCGATGAAGACCGTCTTGCCTCCGTGGCGGTCGAAGAAGCCCTCGGCCCACTCGATGCCAGGCCCGCTCCAGCGCTGGATCGGGCCGAGCCGCTCGAGCAGGCGGCGTCCGCCGGTGCGGCCGATCCAGTAGCCGATGTTGTCGCCGACGATCGCCGCGGCCGCCGCGACGGCGATCACCTCGACGATGTCGAGGTCCCCGCGGGAGGCGAAGATCCCGGCCGCGATCAGCGCGGTCTCGCCGGGCAGCGGGATCCCGCCGGACTCGAGCATCACGATCAGGAAGAGCGCGGCGAGGCCGTAGTGGTGGATGAGGCCGCTCAGCGCTTCACCTCGTACGCCATCAGGATCGCGTCGATGAGCCGGCCGCCGCTGCGGTAGTGGCCGCGGCGGTAGCCCTCGCGCTCGAATCCGAAGCGCTCGTACAGCTCGATCGCCGCGGCGTTGTGCGGGAAGACGTGCAGCTCGAGCTTCGTCACGCGCGACGCGCGTGCCCACGCGACCGCCTGCTCCATCAGCGCCCGGCCGATCCCGCGCCGGCGGTGGCTCTTCGCGACCATCAGGCCGAGGTCGGCCACGTGCGAGCTTGCCGGATGCGGGTCGCGCGCGACCGACAACCGGCCGACGATGCCCTCGGGAGCGTCCGCCACGAACACCGCCGCGTGCGGCGAGCGGCGGATCGCTCGCAGATAGCGGCGCTCGTCCCCTGCTCCGCGCGCTTCGCCGGCCGAGATGAGCCAGCCCTCGGGCTCTGCCGACACCTGCCGGGCGAGCTCGACGAGGGCAGGCGCGTCCGAGGCGACGGCCCGCCTGATCTTCACTTCACTCACTCGACGACGAGGCCGTGGCCGCCTCGACGCGGGTCTCCCGCGGCGGCGAGGGTCCCATCCGCACGGAACTCGACGCCTGCAACCCCGCCGAAGTAGAGGTTGCGGCGGCGCCAGCGGACGAGGTCGTAGCCCCAGGCGGCGAGACGGTCGAGCTCGGCCGGGTCGTTCCCCCCTTCGCACTGGACGTGCGAGTTGTCGAAGTGGACGCGGGGCCGCGCGATCGCCTCCTCGACGCCCAGGCCGTGGCCGACGACATCGACGACGATCTGGAAGATCGCGCCCCTCAGCCGCATCGAGCCGGCACTCCCGACGACGAGCCGCGGCCGGCCTTCGCGCAGCACGATCGACGGCGCCATCCCGCTCGCGAAGCGCACGCCGGGCCTAGGCGACCGGCCGACCGGGGCGAGGTCGTGCTCGCCGAGCATGTTGTTCAGCTGGATTCCCGTGCCGGGGACGATGACGCCGGACCCGGAGCCCGTGGAGGCCGTCAGCGACGCCGCATTCCCCCGCGCGTCCACGGCGGAGATGTGCGTTGTCCCGCTCACGGACTCGGGTGGAATCGCCCGCAGCCGTTTTGCGGCGGCCTCGAGCGCGCGCGCGTCGAAGAGCCGCTTCGCCAGACCGCCGCGCCGCATGCCCGCCGCGAACGAGGCATCGCGCGCCGCTTCCTGGGCGCGCATCAACTCGACCATCTGCGCCATCGCCTCGGCGCTTCCCGGCGGGCCTGCGACGCCGCCGACCCGGTCGAGCAGCCGCGCGCCGAGGCCGAGCAGGAGGCCGCCCGACGACGGCGGAGGGTTCGACTCGAGCTCGTGGCCCAGGAACGGCGCCCGCGCGGGGCGGCGCTGGATCACGCGGTAGTCGGCGAGATCGCGCTCGGTCACCCCGCCGCCGTGCTCGCGCAGGTGCCTCGAGATCTCTCGCGCAAGCTCGCCCCGGTAGAACTCGTCCGGCCCGCGCTCGGCGAGGAGCTCGAGCGTGGCCGCCAGGTCGGTCATGACGAGCCGGTCGCCCGCGACGAGGCGCTCGCCCCGGGGGCCGTAGATGGCGGCTCCCGCCTTCGTGTGACGGAGGATCAGGTCCAGGATCGCGTGCAGGTACGCCTGCGCCTTCGTGATCACGACCCCGAAGCGTGCGTGTCGGATCGCGGGCTGGAGCAGGTCGCGCCACGGCAGCGTCGCGTAGCGCCTGTGCGCGACGCCGAGGCCCGCGACCGCGCCCGGGACGGCACACGAGGCTGCGCCGATTCGGAAGACCTGCGTCGACTCCGGCGCGTAGGCGATGTCGACCGAGTCCATCTCCATCGGAGCGGCACCGTCGCTGCCCAGGCCGGGGACCGTCACGAAATGGTCGAGCACGCGACTGGAGCCGTCGCGCCCCTGGTGGACGAGCATGAACCCGCCCGCGCCCGGGCCGGTGAGCGTGCTCTCTGTGACCCAGGAGACGAAGGCGGCCGCGATGCAGGCGTCGACGGCGTTCCCGCCGCCGGCCAGCACCTCGGCGCCTGCCTCCGCGGTCAGCGGATGACCGGCCGCGACCGCGCCCTTCATGGCGCAAGCGTAGCGAGGCGTCACCCTCGTTTCCGGCCTGCGGCTATTGTCCATCCGCTTGACGAAGGCCAGCCCGCTCGCCCGCGAAGCAATGCTCTCGGCCGTCGTCGCCGCTACCGCCGCCAGCTTGCTCGTCTGGCTCGGGCCGCCCGGCGCCGACCTCTCCGAGCACGCGTACCAGCGCACGCTCTTCCTCCAGCATGGCTTCACGCTCTGGAACAACTTCTGGTACGCGGGCCGCTACAGCTTCGTCACCTACAGCGTCCTCTACTACCCGGTCGCGGCGCTGCTCGGAATCCGGCTGCTGGCCGTCGCGACCGTGTCGACGGCCGCGCTTGCCTTCGCGTTCGTGGTGGGACGGCAGTGGGGCCCGGTGGCGCGCTGGTCGAGCCGCACGTTCGCGGTCGTCTGGGCGGGGATCGTCCTCTCGGCCGCGTTCCCGTTCGCGCTCGGGGCGGCCTTCGCGCTGCTGGCGGTCTGGACGCTGCAGGCGAGACGGCATTGGCAGTTCGCGGTGCTCGTCGCGCTGACGCTCGCCGCGAGCCCGCTTGCGTTCCTGCTCCTGACGCTGCTGCTGGCAGGGGCCGGGGTCGCCCGCTCGCGGGAGCGCTCGGCGGTGCTCGCGCCCGCGGTCATCCTCGTCGGGTTCGGGGCCGTCGAAGCCTTCCTCTGGCGGCTCTTCCCTGGCGGGCGCTACCCGTTCTCGATCCAGGAGCTCGGCGCTGCCCTCGTCTTCTGCGTGCTCGGCGCGGCGCTCACCTGGCGGGTCGAGCGAGCCAAGCCGCTGCTCTGGCTCTTCCTGATCTACACCGCCGCCTGCATCGGCGCCTACCTGATCCCCTCGGCGGTCGGCGAGAACGTGGCGCGGCTTCGCTACGCCGCGGTGCCGGTGGCGGTGCTCTTGCTCTCGCTGCGGCGCTGGCGGCCGCTGCCCGTCTGTCTCATTGCGTTGGGACTGGCCATTTCGTGGAACGTGACGCCGATCGCGTTCCAGTACCTCAAGGGACGCGACGACCCTGCGGCCAGCCCGGCCTACTGGCAGCCCGCGATCACGTATCTGCACGCTCACCTCACGCCCGCTTACCGCGTCGAGGCAGTCGACACCGTGGGGCACTGGCCCGCCGTCTACCTGGCCGAGGCGCAGATCCCGCTCGCGCGCGGAGGCTTCCGCCAAGACGACTTCCCGCAGAACAAGGTGCTCTACGACGACCTCGGGTCGCCCGCCTACCTTTCGTGGCTCCGCGGGCTCGGCGTCCGGTACGTGGTACTCACGGGCGCGCCGTCCGACTACAGCGCCCAGGGCGAGGCCGCGCTGCTGCGCAGCGGGCGATCGGGGCTACGCGCGGTCTTTCGGAGCACGAACTTCGAGGTGTTCGCGGTTCCGCGGCCGGACGCGATCCTGACCGGCCCCGCCCCGTCGACCGTGCTCAGTATGAGCGCGACGAGCGTCCGTATCCGGCTCGTGACGGCGGGTGTCTACCGGCTCGCGGTTCGCTACTCGCCGTACTGGCACGTCGAGGGCGCCTGCCTCAGCCGGCGGCCTGACGGCATGACGAACGTCGCGGTCGACCACGCTGGGCCGCTGGAGCTGAAGTTCCGGGTCAACGCGAGCCGCGCGATCGCCGCGGTCGTCGGGACGAGCTCCAGCAGCTGCGACGTGGACTAGGCCTACGGCTGCAGGAAGCTCGGCGGCTCGAGCGCTTCCTCGTCCGCCGCCTCGGCCTTGAGCGTCACTCGCCGCTGAGCCGCGCGGGCGCCGAAGCCCGTCGCCACGACCGTCACCCACACCTGGCCGGTCAGCCGGTCGTCGACGGACGCGCCGAAGATGATGTTCGTGTCGCCGGTCGATGCCTCCCGCACGACCTCCGCGGCCTCGTTCACCTCGTAGAGCGAAAGGTCGTCGCCGCCTGCGATCGAGAGCAGGATGCCCTTGGCGCCGGCGATCTCGGTGTCGATCAGCGGCGAGCGCAGGGCGCGCTCGGCGGCTTCCCTGGCGCGGTTCTCGCCGGTCGCGGAGAAGCCGATGCCCATCAGCGCGGTGCCGGCATCCTTCATGATCGTGCGCACGTCGGCGAAGTCGAGGTTGATCAGGCCGGGGAGCGTGATCAGGTCGCAGATGCCCTGGACGCCCTGGCGCAGGACGTCGTCGGCGATGCGGAACGCGTCGAGCATCGACGTCTCGCGGTCGAGCACCTCGAGCAGCCTTTCGTTCGGCACGACGATCACCGTGTCGCAGTTCGAGCGCAGCGTGTCGACGCCGTCGCCGGCCTGGCGCTGGCGGCGCGTGCCCTCGAACTTGAAGGGCGTGGTGACGATGCCGACCGTCAAGGCCCCGAGCTCGCGTGCGATCCGCGCGACGACCGGCGCCGCTCCCGAGCCGGTGCCGCCGCCCTCGCCGGCCGTGACGAAGACCATGTCCGACCCACGCAGCGCGCGCTTGATCTGGTCGTAGGACTCCTCGGCGGCGCGGCGCCCGAGGTCGGGGTCTGCGCCGGAGCCGAGACCCTCGGTCAGCTCGCGGCCGATGTGGATCTTCACCGGCGCGTCGCTCATCTGAAGCTGCTGGATGTCCGTGTTGACGGCGACGAACTCGACCTGCGAGATGTCGGCGTCGATCATCCGGTTGACCGCGTTCAGGCCGGCTCCGCCGACTCCCACGACGCGGATGACCGCGATGTACGCGCCCGGCTCCGGCACGCGGTGCAGGCGCGGCGGAGGCTCGGGCAGCGGCTCGAGCTTCGGACGCTCACGCTTCGGCTTCGGCTCGGCGCGCGCGGCGACGGGCGGAAGCGCGGGCTCAGGGTCGGGCGCGGGCTCCGGCTTGCGCTCGGGCAGGCGAACAGGCTCGGGCTTCGGCGTCGCCTCCTCGACCCACTCTGGCACGTGCTCGACGGTCTGCTCCGGCGGTTCCGCGGGACTCGCCTGGGTTGGGCTCGCCTGGGTCGGGCTCGGTACAACCGGCGCCTCGGGGACGGCCTCGTCCTCGGTTCGGCCTTCCTTCTCGGCCTGTCGCTGGGCCGCCTCGGTCGCCCGGAACAGCTCTGCCAGCGGGCCCTCACGCATGCTCGCGCGCCTTCGCGCCATTGAGCACCTCCTTCGCAAGCTGTCGGTAGGCCTCCGCGGCGTTCCCGCTCGGGTCGTACTTCAGGACGGAGGTGCCCTTCACCGGCGCCTCCGCATAGCGAACGGTCTTGCGGATCTTCGTGTCGAAGACGAGATCTCCGAAGTTCTCCTGCAGGATCTCGACCGCCTCGCGCGAGTGCAGCGTGCGGCTGTCGAACATCGTGGGCAGGATCCCCTCGATCTCGACGACCGGGTTCAGGTTCTCCCGGATCATCGAGAGCGTGTTCTCGAGCTGGACCAGCCCGCGCAACGAGAGGTACTCGCACTGCACCGGGACGATCACGCCCGTCGAGGCGACCAGCGCGTTGATCGTGAGCAATCCAAGCGACGGCGGCGTGTCGATCAGGACGTAGTCGTAGGAGCTCTTGACCTCCGCGAGCGCCTTCTCGAGTGCGCGCTCGCGCCCGATCATGCTCGAGAGCGCGAGCTCCGCGCCGGCGAGATCGATCGAAGAGACCGCGAGGTCGACCTCGGCGTGATGGATGACCTCCTGGATCGGCAGGCGGTGGACCAGCACGTCGAACATCGAGCGCTCGATCGCGTCGGGATTCAGGCCCTGGCTCATCGTCAGGTTCCCCTGCGGGTCCAGGTCCACGAGCAGCACCTTCAGCCCGTGCTCCGAGAACGCGACGCCGAGGTTCAGGGTCGTCGTCGTCTTCGCGACGCCGCCCTTCTGGTTGGCGAACGAGATCACGCGCGGCATCGGCGCCTCTTTGGCTGTCTCGGTGCGCATTCCCGGTCGCGGAAGCAGGCGTGCAAGCCCCATCGAGCCCCTTTCTTCGCTCTCATGCTAGCTATCCCTCCGGAAACTTCCCCGGAATTTCAGGACTGCCGATTTCGAGAGCCCGAGGGTTTGGCTGGATGTGAACCGTGCGTTCCCGCAATCTACGAGTTGTCGAGGACGGATCAGCGCATCGCCGCCTCCTCTTCCGGGGAAAGCCGACCGCCCCGGGCGCCATTCGCCAGCGAGTCGCGGCACCGGCCGAGCGCCGCCTCGGCCAGGTCCGCCCCAGGCCCCTCGGCCTCGACCCAGGCCGCAGCTTCCTCGATCAGGGCACGCACTTCCGCCAGTAGCCACCGCGCCGGGGCCCCCTCCCGCTCGAGGGCCTCGATGCGCCGCAGCCGCCGCAGAACTGTCCGGGCTTCGTCCATGCCGCGACGCTAGCGGGCCAAGTCGCACGTGTCTGTGACCGGACCGTGCCGAAAGCGTTACGTTCGTTCCACAAGTGGCGCCGAACCCGGACCGAGAGCTCGCCGAGGCGAGAGCGGCGATCGACCGGAGCGACGCCCGCGCCGCGCTCAAGCGTCTCGACCGCGCGCGGCGCGGCTACGTCAAGCGCCAGGAGATCGACGGGCTCGAGCATCTCCTGCTCCTCACCGACCTCGTCGAGGCCACGGACGAGCGGACGCGCATCGGTCGCGTCAACCTCGATTACGCGATCAAGCAGAACCTGCGCCAGGAATCGCGCCGGCAGGCGCTCAGCGCAGGCAGGGCCTGGACGGACCCTTACCCCGGCCTCCAGGCTCCGACCGAGCACACCGGCATCGCCTTCACGCGCGGCGTCAAAGTCGCGATCGCGGTCGGAACCGTGCTCGGCGCTGCCGCGCTGGTGGCGTTCTTCGTCCTTCCGTTCTTCTTCTCCTCGGACACGACGGACGTGACGCTGCGGCTGGTCAACGACACGCACGCGAAGGCGAGCGTTCGCGGTTGCGACGATCCGAGCTGCGACTTCCCGTGGATGCACGCCGACCTCGACCCCGGCCTCTCCACCGAGCGAGACGTGCAGACCGACGACCTCGTCGACCTCTTCCGCTTCGAGCAGAGCGGCGAGGACTTCTGCCTTCCTCTCCGGGTCCACGACGCGTTCGTGCGCCACGGCTCGGACACGTCCGTCGTGCTCGTCGGACACCTCTCCACGGCGACCCGTTGCCCCGGGAGCACGGTGCTGCCGGAAGCCGCCGCTGAAACCGGTCTCTAGGAGGCCACCGCCGCGAAGTACCCGGCCGGCCGCGGGCGGACGCCGAGAAGCGCCTCGTCCAGCGAGTCGACCAGCGCCGCGCGGTCGCCGTGCGTGAGGGCCTCCACCAAGGCCTTCCGCACCGCGTCGGCGGCTCGGCCTCCCGCCGTTTCGCCGCGCGCGAGCGAGCGCAGCCGCTCGAGCTCCTGCGCGCGCTCGGGCGCGCTCTCGCCGAGCAGCACCGCCGCTCGCACGGACGCCGCCCAGAGCCCGTCGGTCCCGCCGAGCAGCGCCGTCAGCGCTTCGCGCAGCTGCTCTGAGCGGTACGGCTCCTCCGCGAAGAGCGAGAGCTCCCAGCGGTCGAGGGCCTCCGCGAGCTCCGGGTCCTCCTCCGACGATCCGAGCCGCGCGAGCAGTTCGGCCGCGAGCTGCCCGCGAAAGGCATCGAGCCGCGTCGGCTCGCCGGGCGGCGCGGTCGCGGCGATCGGCAGCACGGGACTGACGCCAAGAGGTCGCCAGTCCAGCCGCTCGAACAGGACGGGGCCTGCGGCTACGGGCGCCGCCGTCGCCAGGCGAAGGGCACTCACGGCGTCCGCGATCTCCATCGGCGCGTCCGGCCGGGCCTCTTCCTGGCCGAGCGTCCGCTCGAGCTCCAGCACGAGCAGCCGGTCGGGCTCGCGGCCGAAGTGCGCGGGGAGCAGGCCCGATGCCTCCGGCCAGTGCGCCGCGAGCTCCCCGGCTGCCGAGATCCGAACGCAGAGCCCGTCCGCAAGCTCGAGCCGGGAGCCCGCCGAGAGACCGATCAGCGGCGCGATCGCGGCGTACTGGCGATGCTCGCCGAGCAGCGTCTCCTCGAAGGCCGCGTAGGCGCGGTCGAAGGCGTCGTCCTTCCAATCCGTCCCCCCGGCCGCCTCGGCCACGTCGGCGAGAAGCGGCAGCAGGATCGTGCGCAGGAGCGCCTCCTCCTCGCGGCCCTTGCCGGCATGCGCGGCCGCGTACACCCCGGCGGCCGGCTCCCGCGAGAGCTCCTGGACCGCGATCCGCGCGTCCGCCAGCGAGCCGAGCCGGTGCGCGCGTGCCTGGACGTAGGAGCGCAGCAGCGGCCGGTACTCGTGGAGGCCGCCCGCATGCTCCTCGAAGGCGAAGGGGATCTCGTCGCCGGCCTCGACGTCGGCGCCCAGCAGCGAGAACGCAGCCAGGCAGAAGCAGCGCAGGGTCTCGTATAGATGCGGGGCGCGTACGGCCACGATTTCTCGTTACGCCCCGGGCCGCTCCTCTCCTCTCTCAGGCAGGTGTTCTCTTTGGCAGGTGGGGCACCAGTAGGCCATGCGGTTGTCGTCGCCCTGGCCGTGCGACCGGATGGGTTCCCCACAGCGGGGGCACGGTCGCCCCGCGCGCCGATACACCATCCGGGGCGACCTCCCGACCTCCACCGATGCACGCATCAAGCGTGCCGCCTCGCGCAGGACGAGCTCGAGCTCGTCGTCGCCCACCTCGCCCAGCGCGAGCCACGGCGACAGTCGCGCGTGCCAGAGCGCTTCGGCGCGCCACAGGTTCCCGATCCCGGCGACGAGGCGCTGGTCGAGGAACGCGTCGCCCAACTCGCGCGTAGACGGCTCTCGCCGCAGGTTGGAGACCATCGCCGCGAGATCGGGCGGCTCCGCGAGGATGTCCGGGCCGACCGATGCGCGGCGAGGCCGTCTCGAGAGCTCCAGAACCGGGCCGTTCCAGAGGAGCGCCTCGTGTCCGCCCGCGCGGAGCACGAGCCACGGCCGCCCGCTGACCGGCCGCCCGCGCTCGCGCACCTGCCAGCGCCCGCTCATGCGCAGGTGGCTGCGCAGGACGAGCCCGCCCTCAAACGTCAGGAGCAGGTTCTTGCCGACCGCCTCGACCCGCTCGAGTATGCGCCCGTCGAGCCGCTCGGCGGCCACGACCGCCGCCGCGCGCGGATGCGGCGTCTCGACCGAGACCCGACGGCCGACCAGCACCTGCAGCCGGCGGGCCGCGCGGTGGAGCGAGTCCCCTTCGGGCATCGGCGCCAGGCTAACGCCCGCCAATTACCCTGCGGCCCGATGATCGCGCGGCTGGCCCTCGTCTCCTCGATCGCCCTGGTCGCCGCCTCTTGCGGCGGCGGGAGCAATCCGGCGAAGCCGATCGAGACCACCGGCTCGAGCGGCCTGGAGGGCAAGGTCACGATCTCGCCCGGGACGAACACGTGCAAAGCCGGCTCGTCCTGCCTGAAGCCGGCCAAAGGCTTCACGCTCGAGTTCACCCAGTACGGGCACCTGGTCGCGAGGACGAAGACCGGCGCGGACGGCAGCTACCGCATCAACCTGTCGCCGAAGGGCCGCTACGTGATCGGCGTCAAGGGCGGCCCAGGCGTCGCCCCCACTGTGAAGCCGCCGACGGCAACCGTCGAGCAGGGCCAGTTCAAGCACCTCGACATCCAGCTCGACGTCGGGATCCGGTAACGCGAGAGCGCCCCCCATTCCGGGGAAACGCGTGGGGCGCTCTCGCGATCGTCGAAAAGCTGCTCGGCTAGGCCGGGCAGGGGTTGGAGTCGAGCGTCTGGTGGAAGTTGTTCGTCCGCCGACGCGTGGCCGGGTTCGGGCCCGCGTAGAAGCTGAAGAGAAGCGGGCCGTACTCGGCCGTTGAGTTTCCGCCGAACGTGTTGGTGGTGCCCGGGATGTTCGTGCCCCCGAGCTGCCACACGCAGTTGCCGTGAGGGTTCCGGTTCATCGTCGACGTTCCGGTCGAGAAGATCGGATAGAACTGCGCGCCCGGCGGCGGGTTGGTGCAGCCGTTGCCGGTCAAGCGGTCGCAGCTCCCGCCGAAGTCCGCCGCCTCGATGCGCGGCAGGTCGGTCTCGAACGCAACGCGGTCGTAGTTCCGGTTCCCGTTGAAGAGCGGGGTCGTGAACGCGACCGTGGTCGTGTGGTACTTCTGGTCCTGCCCACGGTTCCGCCCGGTTCCGGGCCAGTTCAAACCGTAGGCCGGGCCGTCGAAGTCGACGTCGGTCCCCAGACAGCCGCCGATGGCGACCAACAGCGAATCGTCTGCGTTGAAGCAGCCGGCGTCGTCATCGTCGACGTCGCCGCCGGCGACGCAGTTCCCGTCCTCGTCGGCCTGGCTGCAGTACTCGAAGTGGCCGATCTCGTCCGAGAACGCGACGTTGTACGTGTGCGCCGCCCACGGGACGCGGGTGTGCTCGCTCGAGCTCCCGTACATCGGGTGGTAGGCGTACGGCTGCTCGTCACAGGTCGCTGCGTCGGGCTGGTACAGGATCTGCTGGAACCCGTTCTCGACGCTGGCGGTCATCGAGCCGGACTGGCCGCTCGTCAGATCGTGGATCACGACCTGGAAGCCCGCAGCCGTGTCGTGCATGTCGACCGTCAGGACGTCGCCCGAGTTCATCCACAGGTCGGTCGCCGGGTTCGGAGTGATCGCGTCGTACGGCGGCGAGAACGCCGTCAGCGGGTCGGGCGCCGCATGCGGCACGCCGTTGTGGGTGATGAACGCGAATGACACGGGCTCGATGCCGACCGTGTCGAGACAATCCTCGTTGTTCGGCTGGCCCGTGTTGCCGTTCTGGTTGAGGCTGTCGATCGTCAGAGCGGCGCACCACTGGGTGGCGCTGCAGCTGACGCCCGGCGGCCAGGAAACCCAGCCCGGTGGATAGAACTGCATCTCCATGAAGGCGGCGCCGGGATGCTTGCCGATGTAGTCGGCTGCGTTCTCGTCGGTGCCGTCGAAGATGTTGCCGTCGCTGTCGGGCGTGCACGTGTTCGTCCACTCCGGGTACGACTGCGTGTCGCACATCGCCATTCCGAGCCAGAATGCCGGACGGAGCTGGAAGTTCCAGGTCGCCCCGGTGCCCGCCTGGTTCGGCTGGAGGTGCGGATCGCTCGGGAGCTTCAGTCGGTAGAGGTTGGAGTTTCCCGACCCTTGCGTGCCCGAATAGAAGAGAAGCGAGGGCTCGTCGTGGCCGGTGTACGCCCCCTCGTATCCGATCGAGTCCTTCACCTCGGTGCAGATCTGAAGGCCCTGGCTGCAGTTGCGGACGCCGTACTCGTCGGTGGTGCCGCTGCTCGAGCCCGGCCGCACCGAGCCCGTCGCGAAGGGAGCGATGACGAGCACCCCCACAACCGAGAGCATGAAAGCAAGGACAAACCGTCTCATCGGTCTCCTTTCACTCTCCCCTGGGCTCCGGGACGGAGCCCGTCGGCGTGGTCTACGCCTCTCTCGGGCGGCTGTCAAACGGCTACGGGCGCAGGACCGCTCGGCGCGGCCCCTGCACGAAGCCCGCGTCGAGGAGGAGCGGCATGATCTCGGTGTCGCCGACGGGCTCGCCGTCGAAGCGCTCGACCGCGAGGCGCTTCACGCCCGTCGCGCGCACGTGCGCGACCAGGGCGGCCAGCGCTTCTCTCAGCCAGCCCTCCTCGGGGTCGCGCAGCGGGACGAGCGAGCGGCCGCCGCGCTCGACGAAGAGTGCCGCCTCGCCGCCGAGCAGGACGACGTGCGCGCCGGCCACCCGGGCTGCGCGGGCGCCTGCCCGCTTCGGCCAGGGAAGCGCTGCGCCGTACGGTTGGGCCGGGTCGGCCGCGGCGAGCACGAGCGGCTCGGGCTCCTCGCCGTCCTTCGGTCGCAGCTCGCGCAGGCGCTCGACGGCGCCGCCGAGCGCGAACTGCGCGCCGCCGAGACCTTCGACGAAGTAGCCGCGGCGGCAGAGGCCGAGCGTCTCCAGGGAGCGGAGCTCGCCGTAGACCGCTCCAAAACCGCCGGGAATCCCCTCCGCGCGGACGCCGTCACGCGTCACGATCCCGTGCCGCTCCAGCAGCAGTTCCGCGAGCGCGCGGCGGTCGGGGCCACGTCCGGGGTCAGCCCCCGGCCGTGTACCGAAGAGACGGCTCGCGAGCGACCAGCGGCCCTGCGTCGCCGTCGTCTCCGTCGCGCGACGGCGAGAGAATCGCCGCTCGCGAGGGCGCCTCGGCGCCGCCTGGTAGCGGCGGCCGGCGCGGAGCGGCGTCCACGCGTCGTTCGTGACTTCGCCCGCCCAGACGAGATCCCAGAGGGCGGGTAGGGCTTCCTCGGCCTCGAGCCCGGTGTCGACGAGCAGGTCGAACCAGAAGAGCGCGCTGCGGCTGAGCGCCGCCCGGAGGCGTTCGTGCACCTCTCGTTCGGGGCGGTCGGCGGCCGGCGGCAGCCCGAGCGCGACCGCGTCCTCGCGGAAGAAGAGCGCCACGCGGTCGAGCCCGGCCCCGACCCAGACGACCTCGCCCGAGGCGCAGAGCGCGTCGAGCTGCTCGGGGCGGTAGCCGGGCACGCGTCTGGGCAGGACGTCGCTCTCCCAGAGCGCGACCGGAAGCGCGAGGCCCTGCAGCGGCACGAGCGCCTCGCGGAGCGACGCGCGGCGTCCGATCCCGTGCCAGCTCGGCAGGAAGCGGCCGAAGGCAGCCTGTTCGACAGGCTCGACCTCGCGGCGAAGCGCCGCGAGTGACGCGCGGCGAAGTCGGCGCAGAACCTCGGGATCGCACCACTCACGCTCCGTACCGCCGGGGCGGAGCTCCCCCCGCACGAGCTGGTCGCGGCGCTCGAGGTCCCGGAGCGCCGGCTCGACGTCGCGGCCGAAGCGGTCGTTCGCCTCCCCGGTCGTGAACGGCCCGCGCGAACGCGCGAATCGCCGCACCAGGGACTCGAGCGGCGCCTCGTCGGCCTCGAGGAAGACCTCGGGCAAGCCGCCCGGCGGCATCGCCCCGACGGCGTCGCGGTAGCGGCCGGCGTCCTCCGCGGCGATCAGCCGCTCCTCGCCGGCGACTCGCACGACCACCGCGCGGCGCTCGGCCAGCAGCGGCTCGGCGAGATCGTCCGGGTACTCGCCGGAGCGCAGATCCCCGCGGCGCCGCAGCAGGTCGTGCAGCTCGTCGGGCGACCGCGCCTCGCCGCGCAGGCGCTCCTCGACGTCGGCGAGCGCGCCGGGGTCGATCAGGTCGCGCAGCTCCTCCTGGCCGAGCAGCTCCTTCAGCAGGTCGCGATCGAGCGAGAGCGCCTGGGCGCGGCGCTCGGCGGCCGGCGTGTCGTCCTCGTACATGTAGTTGGCGACGTAGTCGAAGAGGAGCGAGGCCGCGTAGGGCGAGGCCGACGGCGTCTCGACGTCGACGAGGTCGATCTGCCGCGTGCGCAGTCCGCTGAGCAACCGCTTCAGCGCAGGGAGGTCGAAGACGTCCTGCAGGCACTCGCGGTAGGTCTCCAGCACCACCGGAAACGCCGGGTAGCGGCGCGCCACCTGGAGCAGCGACTGAGCTTTCAGCCTCTGCTGCCACAGAGGCGTCCGCTCCCCCGGGCGCCGTCTCGGGATCAGCAGCGCGCGGCCGGCGTTCTCGCGGAAGCGCGCGCCGAAGAGCGCGGTGTCGCCGAGCTCCTGCACGACCAGCTCTTCGACGCTTTCCGGGTCCAGGAGGACGTCGTCCACCGGCGGCGGCGCGTCGGCCTCGGGGAGGTGGATCGCGATCCCGTCGTCGGACCAGATCGCCTGCGTCTCCAGGCCGAGCGACTCGCGCAGCCGGGCGCCGAGTGCCAGGGCCCAGGGCGCGTGCACCCGCCCGCCGAACGGCGTGAGCACGCAGAGCCGCCAGTCGCCGATCTCGTCGCGAAACCGCTCGACCACCACGGTGCGGTCGGAGGGCACCGCCGTGGTGGCGCCTTCTTGCTCGCGCAAGAAGGCCAGGAGGTTCGCCGCCGCCCGCTTGTCCAGCATGTGCTCTGCCTGAAGTCGCGTCAGCGCCTTTTCGTCTGAGAGAGCCACCAGCTCGCGAGACGCAGCGCCGATCGCCTCGCCCAGCTCGTAGGGCCTCCCCACTCCCTCGCCCTTCCAGAACGGCACCGCGCCGGGAACGCCGGGCGCCGGTGAGACGAGCACGCGGTCGCGCGTGATCTCCTCGATCCGCCAGGTGCTCGCCCCGAGCAGGAAGGTCTGCCCCGCCCGGGCCTCGTAGACCATCTCCTCGTCGAGCTCGCCCACCCGGCCTCCGCCATCCACGAGATGGACGCCGAAGAGGCCGCGGTCGGGGATCGTGCCCGCGTTGGTGACCGCCAGCCGCCGCGCGCCCTGCCGGCCGCGCACGACGCCCGCCGTGCGATCCCAGACGACGCGCGCCCGCAGCTCGGCGAACTCGTCGGATGGGTAGCGGCCGTCGAGCATGTCCAGCACGTTCTCGAGCTGGACGCGCGAGAGGTCGCTGAACGGATAGGCGCCGCGGACGAGGCTGTGCAGCTCCTCGACCGAGATCTCCTCGTCGGCGCAGATCGCGACGATCTGCTGCGCCAGGACGTCGAGCGGGTTGCGCGGGATCTGCGTCTCCTCGATCGCCCCGTCGAGCATCCGGCGCGCGACCACCGCCGACTCGAGCAGGTCGGCGCGGAACTTGGGGAAGATCCGGCCCTTCGAGACGGCGCCGAGCTCGTGGCCCGCGCGCCCGATCCGCTGCAGCCCGCGCGCGACCGACTTCGGCGACTCGACCTGGATCACGAGGTCGACCGCCCCCATGTCGATCCCGAGCTCGAGCGACGAGGTCGCGACCAGGCACGGGATCTCGCCTCTCTTCAGCAGCTCCTCGATCTCGACGCGCTGCTCGCGGGCCAGCGAGCCGTGGTGGGCGCGGGCGATCTCTTCCTCCGCGAGGTCGTTCAGCCGGAGCGCGAGCCGCTCGGCCAGGCGGCGGTTGTTGACGAACACGATCGTCGAGCGGTGCGCGCGGACGAGCTCGAGGATCTCCGGGTAGATCGACGGCCAGATCGACTGCTGCTCCTCGGGCTCGCGCATGTCGTCAAGCGGCACGACCACCTTCAGGTCGAGCTCCTTCGCGCGGCCCGCGTCGACGAGCTCGATGTCCCGCCCGCCGGAGACGAAGCGGCCGATTTCTTCGAGAGGTCGCTGAGTGGCAGACAGGCCGACGCGCTGGACCGGCTCGCCCACCAGCCGTTCCAGGCGCTCCAGCGACAGGGCGAGGTGAGCTCCACGCTTGGTGCCTGCGACGGCGTGGACCTCGTCCACGATCACCGTCTCGACCGACTTCAGGTTCTCGCGCGCCCGCGAGGTCAGGAGCAGGAAGAGCGACTCGGGAGTCGTGATCAGGA
Source organism: uncultured Actinomycetes bacterium (assembly GCA_963788215.1). GTDB lineage: Bacteria > Actinomycetota > Thermoleophilia > Gaiellales > Gaiellaceae > AC-32. The sequence goes on along the minus strand of CAWBFX010000010.1, from coordinate 894,632 downwards.
TGTCGGGCGGCTCGCGGAGCATCGCGGCGCGCTCCTTCTGCGTCGTGTCGCCGGTGCGGACACCTACGCGCAGGTTCGACCGCAAGCCGGCGAGCGGCCCGCGGAGGTTGCGCTCGATGTCGTAGTTGAGCGCCTTCAGAGGCGAGACGTAGAGGAGGCGCAGCCCTTCGCCGGGCGCCGAATTGAGCCGGTCGATTCCGTAGAGGAAGGCGGCGAGCGTCTTGCCCGAACCGGTCGGCGCCTGGATCAGCGTGTGTCCACCGCGAGCGATTGCGGGCCAGCCGAGCGTCTGGGCAGGAGTCGGTCCTTCGAAGGCGTGCGTGAACCAAGAGCGTGTCGCCTCGCTGAAGACCGAAAGTGCATCCATCCGGGCCAGCGTACCCACGCTTGCAAAGGCTTCGGAGCTGACCTATATCGCGGTTAGTACCGCTCCGGCGAACACCGCCGGGGCGAGCCGCCAACCCGAAAGGAACACCATGCTCAAACGCATCGGGCGCCCACGCCGCACTGTCGTTCTCGTGGGCGCCGCAGTTGCGGCAATCGCCGCAGCCGGAGTCGCCTACTCCTCCGGCGGGGGATCCGGGACGCTGACCGCCTGCGTCAACGACACCAACGGAAACATGCGTCTCGTCGCGTCGGCGAGCGACTGTCGCCAGCACGAGTCTGCCGTCACCTGGAACGCTGAGGGGCAGACGGGCGCGACCGGGCCGACGGGCCCACAGGGCCCAACCGGCCCGAGTGGCCCGACCGGGCCGCAGGGAGTGCAGGGACCAACGGGCCCGCAGGGCGTTCAGGGGCCGACGGGGCCGCAGGGCGCGACCGGCCCGCAGGGGCCGACTGGCGCCGACGGCGTCAGCGGCTACGAGATCGTCAGCGCCTCGGCGGTCATCGGCGGGGGGGTCACAGCCTTTGGGACGATCCCCTGTCCTGGAGGGAAGCACGTCACCGGCGGTGGCTGGACGCTCGACGATCCGATCGGGCGCGATGTTTTCGTGAACCAGTCGGGCCCGAACTCCGACGGCACCGGCTGGACGGGCTCGATCGAGAACACGAACACCTCAGGCCAGGTGACGGTGACGCTCTCGGCGATTTGTGCCGACGTCTCCGCGACGTCTGCGTCCTCGAGAGTGCGCGTGAAGTCGTCTCGCCGGCTGCGCCTGCGGAGGCTCGGCTGAAGTAACGAGCGAGGCCAGGGCCGCCGCGGCCCCGCTCAGGCGCGAAGCGCCTCGAGGTCGCGGCGGAACTGGTCCTCGTCCTGCACGCCGCGATCGCCCTCCGGGTGCGGGAACGGCCAGCCGGGCTTCGGATCGTCGGCGTAGCGCGGCATCACGTGCGTGTGCAGGTGCGGCAGCGAGTTGCCGAGGGTGTCGTAGTTGAGCTTGACCGGCTGGAGGGCGCGCTCGATTCGCCGGCCTGCCTCGAGTAGTTCGAGCCAGTACTGCGCCGCCTCTTCGGAAGACAGCTCGGTCGGCTCGGACACGTGGCGGCCGCGCCAGATGACGACCGTGTAGCCGCGCTGCAGGTTCTCCCTCTGCAGGTACGCGTCCGCGACCTCGCCGGCGAAGAAGCGCGCGCCGTACTCGGTCTCCTCCGGCCGGCCTTGGGCGCACATCGGGCAGCCCTCGCCGCGCTTCAGATCGTAGAAGGACTGCGGCCACTCCACGCGGCCGACGTTAGCATCGCCCGAAGCAGTGGCCGAGACCCCGGAAGAGTTCTACGAGCGCGCCAAGCACGCGCTCCTCATGCCGCCCCTCGACGAGTGGGAGACGTTCCCATTCGAGGGCGCAATGCGGCCGCGCGAGCTCCGCCCGCCGGCGGCGGACGAGAAGACGCGCCACGGCGAAGGCGGGGTCGACTGCCGCGCCTGTGGCAAGACCTCGGACGACCTGATCTGGGAGGACGAGCACTGGCAGCTGACGGCGCTCGGGCCGACCGGACTGCCCATCGTCCTGATCCTCGAGCCGAAGGAGCACTACGACATCGACACGCTGCCGCCCGAGCTCGCTGCCGAGATGGGGCCGCTGCTGCAGCGAGTCGAGCGCGCAGCCCGGGCCGCCGGCGACATCGGCCGCGTCCACATCGGGCGCTGGGGCGAGGGCAGCGAGCACCTGCACTGGTGGTTCATGGGCCGACCGGCCCGCATGCGGCAGCTCAGCGACAGCTTCGCCGCGATCTGGGACGACGTCCTCCCGCCGGTGCCCGACGACGTCTGGCGCGAAAGCCTGGAGCGCGTCGTCGCCGCGATGGACGAATGACGTACTCGATCGTCGGTCGTGACTCGGCCACGGGCGAGCTCGGAGTCGCGGTCCAGTCGCGCGCGTTCAACACCGGTGCGGTCGTGCCGTGGGGCGAGCCGGGCGTCGGCGTCGTCGCGACCCAGTCGTACACGGAGATGTCCTACGGGCCGCTAGGACTCGAGCTTCTGCGCGGCGGCAAGAGCCCCGAGGAGGCACTGGCCGAGCTCGTCGCCGCCGACGACGCACGTGACTACCGGCAGGTCGCGATCCTCGACGCCGAGGGACGCGCGGCCGTCCACGTCGGCGCGGCCTGCATCCCGGCGGCGGGCTTCGCAGTCGGCGACGGGTTCAGCGCCCAGGCGAACATGGTCGCGAGCGAACGCGTCTGGGAGTCGATGGCGGAAGCCTTCCAGCGCTCCGAAGGCGCCCTCGCCGACCGTTTGCTCTCGGCCCTCGACGCGGCCGAGCAGGCCGGCGGCGACTGGCGTGGTCGCCAGGCGGGCGGGATCCTCGTCGTCGCAGCCGAGGGGAAGCCGTGGGAGCGCGAAGTCGATGTTCGCGTCGACGACCATCCGGATCCGCTCGGAGAGCTGCGGCGCCTGCTCCGGCTGCGGGAGGCCTACAGGTCGATGCGCGGGCCGCCGGGGCCGAGCGACGAGGATCTCGAGGTGCTGCCCGAGCTCGACCGGCAGCTGGCGCGCGTCTTCGGCCTCACGGCGACCGGGCAGCTCGACGAGGCCCGCGCGTCGCTCGCGCCGCTGCTCGAAGCCGAGCCTCGCTGGGCTGACTTCATCCGCACGCTCGCAGACCGGGAGCTGCTGCCGAACGCCCGCGAGCTCCTCGAAGCTTGAGGCGCGTCAACGTCAAGGGCACCTCCGGGTCGGGCAAGTCGACGTTCGGAGAGGAGCTGGCGAGGCGCCTCGGCGTGACCTACATCGAGCTGGACGCGCTCCACCACGGGCCGAACTGGAGCGAGCCGACCGCCGAGGAGTTCGGCGCGAAGGTGCAGGCCGCGATGGACGCGGCTCCGGACGGCTGGGTGATCGACGGCAACTACGAGGTCAAGCTCGGCGACACCGTGATCGGCGCCGCGGAGACGATCGTCTGGCTCGACCTCCCGCTCGGCGTGAAGCTGAGGCGGCTCTGGCGGCGCACCTCGCACCGCATCCGCAACGACGTCGAGTTGTGGAGCGGCAACAAGGAGCAGTGGCGCACAGCGCTCTGGGGCCGGGAGTCGCTGTTCATGTGGATGCTGCGGGGCCATTTCCGCCACCGCCGCACGTGGCCGCAGCGGTACGGCCGCGACCCGCGCTTCGTCCGGCTGCGCTCGGTCGAGGAGGCGCGGAAATGGCTGGAGGCCGCCGTCAGATAGGGATCGTCGCGAGATCGGACTCGAGGTGCTCTCTGTCCTCTGCGTCGGCGATTCGGGCGAGAGCTGCACGGCCGAGCTCTACCTGCTTCGCCGCCTGATCGCCGTCGCCCGCAGTCGCGTGAGCCCGCGCGAGCGCCTCGTGGGCGGCGGCCAGGTCCCAGTCCTCCATCTCCCCCGGCGCCGACTCGACCAGCTCCAGGCAGCGCCGGGCGTGGCGGAGCGCCGGCTCGGGGAGCGCGAGGACGGTGTAGACGCGCGAGCAGAGCCACTCGCTCCGCGCGCGGTTGGCCTGGGTTCCGACCTGCAGCCAGTGGTAGGCCGAGGCGTGCGCGCAGTGCAGCATCTCGTCGTCGTCGGCGGCTGCCCGGTCGGTCCTTTGCATCAAGGTCCACGTCTCGTTGTAGAGGTCGACGCCGAGCTGTCTCTGCTCCTCGGGCTCCATTGCCGGGGATAGTAGGGTGTCGCCGATGGCCGTCGCCGCTCCCGATCGCCTTCACTTCACCGGCAACGACGAAGCCGACGAGCTGATCGCGCGCGACCCGCTTGCGCTGCTGATCGGATTCGCGCTCGACCAGCAGGTGCCGGTGCAGACCGCCTTTGCAGGGCCGCTGAAGATCAAGCAGCGGCTCGGAACGCTCGAGATCGCGCGGCGCGATCCGGGCGAGGTCGAAGCCGCCTTCCGCGAGACGCCGGCCGTGCATCGTTTCCCGGGCTCGATGGCCGGGCGCGTGCAGGACCTCTGCGCGCTCGTCGAGGAGGAGTACGGCGGCGACGCGTCGCGGCTCTGGCGCGAGGCACAGGATGCGGCCGACCTGCGCAAGCGGATCTCGGCGCTGCCCGGCTTCGGCGAGATGAAGGTGAAGGCGCTTTCCGCGGTGCTGGCGAAGCGCTTCGGCGTCGAGGTCGCGCGCGAGCTCGCGCCGTCGCACCCGACGCTCGGGGACGTGGACTCGCCCGAGGCGCTCGACGAGTACCAGGCGAAGAAGCGCGCGCACAAGGCGAAGATGCGCGCCGAACGCTCTGGCTAGGCCTCGAGTCGTCGTCTACGTAACGCGCGAGCACCCGCGGACGGGCGCTGACCAGCTACTGGTCTTCGACATCGCCGGCGAGCCGGAGTTCGTCTCCGTCGTGCCGGGTGGACGCGTCGAGTCGGGCGAGACGTTCGACCAGACGGCAGTCCGCGAGGTGCGCGAGGAGACTGGGCTCGAGGTTCGCGTGCTGCGGGAGCTCGGCGCGGAGGAGCAACCCAGCTGGCGCGTCGCGGATGTGCGCGACGAGAATCACTTCCTGCATGCCACGCCGGCCGAGCCGACCGCTGACGAGTGGGCGCACGGCGGACTGCGCTGCCGCTGGGTTCCGCTGCTGAAGAGCACGTTGGTGTACGGAGAGCACGGAGCCTTCCTGGAGGCCGTCCTCCGCAAGCGCGTGGTCGCGTACGTCACGCGCGGCCGCGAACTGCTCGTCTTCGACCACGAAGGCAAGACGCACGTCCCCGCCGGCCGAATCGACGCTCACGAAAGCCTGGAGGAGGGCCTTGCGCGCGAGGTCGAGGAGGAGACCGGAGTCACGGGCATCCGGGTCATCCGCGAGCTCGCCGGGCCGGCGGAGGTGGCGCGGTTACACGGCACCGGCGGCAACGAGAGTTACGCATTCCACGCGGTGACCGACGCCGCGACGCCGGCCGAATGGGATCACGCGGTGACGGGCAGCGGCATGGACACGCAGTTCGTCTTTCGCTGCCGCTGGGCCTCCCTCGACGAGCCGCCCCTCCTTTGGGGGAAGCCGGATCCTTTGCTCGAACGGGTACGGATGTCGATAGACGAGTCATGACTCGCCGCCTTCTTCCCCTCCTCGTCCTGGCTCTTGCGCTCGGTGCGCCGGCGGCCGAGGCGCTTCGCCTCCCCTCCGCCCCGCGCTGTCCGGTCTTTCCGAAGACGAACCCGTGGAACCGGCGCGTGGACAAGCTTCCGGTCGCCCAGAACTCCGCCGCGATCATCGGCTCGATCGGAACGGACACCGGGCTCCACGCCGATTTCGGCTCCGGTCTCTGGGACGGCTCGCCGATCGGGATCCCCTACGACGTCGTGAGCAAGAAGACGGCGCGCTCACGCGTGACCTTCGAATACTCCGACGAGAGCGACCACGTCCGCTACCCGATCCCGAAGCGCGTCCACATCGAGGGCGGCAGCGATCACCACGCGCTGCTCCTCGACAAGACCGCGTGCCGCCTCTACGAGCTCGGCGGCCTCGAGAAGCAGAACGGCCGCTGGCACGCCTGGGCCGGCGCGACCTGGAGCCTGCGCTCCAACCACGTGCGGCCCGCGGGCTGGACGTCGGCCGACGCCGCCGGACTGCCGATCTTCCCCGGGCTCGCGCGCTACGACGAGGTCAAGCGCGGCGTGATCGACCACGCGCTGCGCTTCACGGTGCAGCGCAGCCGGCGCGCGTACATCTATCCCGCCCGCCACTACGCGAGCTCCCTGACGGATCCCAGCCTGCCCCCGATGGGCCTGCGCGTCCGGCTCAAGGCGAGCTTCGACGTGAGCCGGTTCCCACGCCAGGCGCGGATCGTGCTGACCGCGCTCAAGCGCTACGGGATGATCGTCGCCGACAACGGCTCCGACTGGTACATCACCGGCGCGCCGAACCGCGGGTGGTCGAACGACCAGCTCCACACGCTCGGCCGGGTGACGGGTTCCAACTTCGAGGTGGTCGACACCTCGAGCCTCAGGCCCTAACGCGGAGCTGCGCCGTCGATGTACCAATGGCGGCCGGCCGAGATCAGCCAGTTCCCACCCTCGCGCGAGAACATCGCGTAACGGCTGATCATCCGCTGGCCACCTTCGGCGTCGCCGTAGAGCACGTCCACAGTCCATTCGCCGCCCCCCGCGATCGTCTCGTGGGCCTCCGCAAACGCCGCTGAGCTCGGGTCTCGAAAGCTGCCCTGCCAGAAGCCGACCTCGCCCGCTGCGATGTAGATGTCTCGGCTCAGGCGGGTGAACTCGTCCGGCGGCGGATGATCGGCGCTGCCGGTGACGACCTCGGGGTAGAAGTGCCAGCCGTGTAGAACGGCCGTCCCCGAGCCGACGTTCCGGAGCGCCGCGGCAAGCAGCACCGTCTGCTCCTCGGCCTCGGCGGTCGCGGATCCTCCCGGCACGACCAGGTGACGGCCCTCCTGGAAGGCAACCTTCTGAGGTGCGTCCTCGAGGCGGGCCGGCAGCAGCAATGGACGCAGTCCCACTAGGAGCGAGCGCTCGGCCACGCGCGCCGCCCGGTTCGCCGAGCGCACCGAGGCGAAGGTCGCCAGCGCCAGGATGAGGGTCCCGCCCGCTGTCGCGAGCGCGGAAATCGTCACCCAGTCGGCCGCCAGGAGCACGGCCGCGACTCTACGTCGGGCCGCGGCCCTTCGCGCGCGTGACGGCTTCGTCGGGCGACTCCATCGGCTCGCCGTGACCCGGCAGCAACGACTCCACGCCCAACCCTGACAGCCGGTCGAGGGACGCGGTCGCCTGCGCGACGTCCTTCGTGAAGGCTCGCGGCAGAAGCTGGGGCCCGCGTTCCCCGGTGAGCGGGTTGTAGCTGCAGATCGCGTCTCCCACGAAGCAGACGCCGGCCGTCTCCGAGACGAGCACGCAGTGGCCGTCCGTGTGGCCGGGCGTGTGGACGGCGCGAAGGCCGCCGGGAACGTCGAGCTGCTCGCCGTCGGAGAAGGTTCGCACCTCCTTGATCGGCCGCGGCTTGGCCGCGCCGTTGCGGATGAGCTCGAACGTCAGCTTCCAGGCGGCGCCGTAGCGGAAGTAAGGGAGCATCGAGCCCTCGTTCTTGCCCATCGCCTTTGCGGTGGTGGCCAGGTCGCGGTCGCCCTCGTGCACCCAGACCGGGACGCGCAGCTCCGTCCGCAGGATCTCGGCGACGCCGATGTGGTCGGCGTGCGCATGCGTCAGCACCACCGCCGAGACGTCGGCTTCCGTGCGGCCGAGCTCGGCGCAGCCGCCCGCGAGCTGGCTCCGGTAGCCGGGAACGCCCGCGTCGACGACCGTCACGTGCGCGCCGTCGCCCACGAGGTACCAGTGGACGTAGGGGCTGCCGAGCCTGACGACATGTTCTCCCAGCTTCATCGTCGCCTCCTATCCGAGATCGGCGAGAGCTACACGCGCGGCCGAGTAGCCGCACATCCCGTGCACCCCGCCGCCCGGCGGGGTCGAGGAGGAGCACAGGTACACGCCACGCAGCGGTGTCCGGTACGGCACGAGCTTCCGCACCGGCCGGAAGAGGAGCTGGCCCAGGTCCATCGCGCCGCCGTTGAGGTCGCCGCCGACGAGGTTGCGGTTGTGCGCCTCGAGCTCGGCCGGCCCGAACGCGTGGCGGGCGAGGATGAGGTCGCGGAAGCCGGGCGCGAAGCGCTCGACCTGCGACTCGACGCGCTCGGTCATGTCGACGGACGAGCCATTCGGGACGTGGCAATACGCCCAAGCCGTGTGCTTGCCGGCCGGAGCCCGCGTGTCGTCGAAGAGGCTCGTCTGCGCGAGCAGGACGAACGGCCGCCCGCCCGGCCGGCCGCTCCAGGCGCCCCATTCCGAAGCCGAGATCTCCTCGAGGCTTGCGCCGAGGTGAACCGTCCCGGCCCGCGCGCATTCGGGAGCGGTCCACGGGATCGGCCCGTCGAGCGCCCAGTCGAGCTTGAACGCGCCAGGGCCGTGGCGGTACGAGAGCAGCCGGCTCCGGTACGAGTGCGACAGCCGCTCGCCGCAGATCCGGGCGAGCTCGCGCGGCGAGACGTCGGCCAGCACAACGTCGGCCCGCGGCAGATCGTCGACGGCACTCGAGAGGTGGATCTCGCCCCCGAGCTCCCGCAGGCGCGTGGCAAGTGCGTCTGCGAGCCGCTGAGAGCCGCCCCGCGGAAACGGCCAGCCCACCGCGTGGCCGAGCGTCAGCAGCGCGAGGCCGAAGCCGCCGCTCGGCCGGCGTTCGAGCGGCAGCATCGAGTGGCCCGAGTGGCCCGCGAACCAGCCGCGCGTCCGCTCCTCCGCGAAGAGGCTCTCTGCGAGCGGCCGCGCAGCAGCGAGCGACGCGCGCAGCGCCGTGACGAGCCCGCGCGTTCCGAGCCGGGCGCGCACGTCGAGCGCGCGCCGAGGTGACACCGGCATCGGCCCGATCAGCACGTGCTCGATCTCGCGCCAGGCGGCGACGAGCGGCCCCACGAGCCGCCGGTAGGCGGCCTTGTCCCGCCCGAGCTGCGCGGCGGTCGCCTCGAGATCTCGCTCGAGCAGCAGCGCGCTGCCGTCGTCGAACGGGTGCGCCGCGGGCGCGTCCGGATGAATCCAGTCGATGTCGAGGTCGAGCTCGCGGAAGAACGGCGACCCGACCCCGAGTGGGTGGATCGACGAGCACACGTCGTGCACGAAGCCCGGCAGCGTCAGCTCCACGGACTGCATACCGCCGCCGAGCTGGGCCTCAGCCTCGTGAAGCTCGACCGCGAAGCCCGCCTGCGCGAGCGCGATCGCCCCCGCGAGGCCGTTCGGCCCCGAGCCGATCACGACGGCGCGCTTCAACCGCGCAGCGAGCGCAGCGCGGGCGAGAGCGACTGCCCGCCGCGGAGCACGGGCTCGAACAGGTCACCCTCCCGCTGGATCCGCTCCAGCGCCTCGCGCATCCCGAAGTCCCGCGGCCGCACCTTCTCGTGCAGCTCCTCCCAGCGCAGCGGCGTCGAGACCGGCGCGCCCGGCTTCGGCCGGACGGAGTAGACGGACGCGATCGTCTTTCCGTGCCCGTTCTGGCGGTGGTCGACCAGGACGCCGCGGCGCTTCTTCTTCAGCCACTCGGTGGTCACGAGACCGGGGTTCTCCGCTTCGAGCCCTCGCGACACCCGCTCGGCGAGCTCGTAGGTCTCCGGGTACGTCGAACGGCGCGTGATCGGGACGAGGACGTGGATCCCGTCCGCTCCGCTCGTCTTCACGTACGAGCGGAGCTCGAGCCCGTCGAGCGCCTCGCGGACGAGGTGCGCGACCTTGATCGCCTGCGCGAAGCCGTTCCGCGTCTCCGGCGGGTCGAGGTCGAAGACGACGTAGTCGGGCCGCTCGGGCTTGTCGACGCGCGAGTACCAGGCGTTCATGTCGATGCAGTTCATCTGCACCATCCACACGAGCGCCGCCGGCTCGTTCACGAGCGTGAAGTCGACGAGGCGCGACTCGCCCTCGCGCGGCCAGGTGCGGAACCGGCGCGTCGGCAGCCAGTCCGGCTTGCCCTTCGGCGCCTGCTTGTGGAAGTACGCCTGCTCGCGGATGCCGTGGGGATAGCGCTTGAGCGTGAACGGGCGGTCGCGCAGGTGCGGGACGATCGCGTCGGCGACCGCGACGTAGTAGTGCGCGAGATCGCCCTTCGTGACGCCGTCCGCGGGGTAGAGCACGCGTTCCGGGTGGCTGACGCGGACGTGCCTCCGGCCGACGGTGAGCTCGAGATCAGGCAAGGCGCGTCCAGGTGAGCTCGTGCTTGAGCGGCAGCCGGTAAGGCCCCGTGAGCAACGGCCGCACCGCCGCGAAGATCGCCTCGCGCTCCTCAGGGGAGATCGCCGCGAGCGAGCTCGTCGTCGAGTAGAGCTCGAGCAGCTCGTCGGGATCGACGACCACCGCCTCCTCGTCCCGCTCGTGGCGCAACGGCTCGAAGGGCGATTCGTGGAACTCGCCGTCCCAGGGCGGGTTTCGCTGCTCGGCGAATCGTTCCCACGGCTCGCGGAGCGGCTCGAGCGCGGCGTCGGGCAGCGGGGGCTCCGTCTCCCACCAGTGCGTGGAGACGATGGCGAGGCCGCCGGCCGGCCGGAGCACGCGGGCGATCTCTGCGATGGCGGGCTGCTTGTCGAACCAGTGGAACGCCTCGCCGACGAAGACCGCGTCGACGCCGGCGTCGCTCAGCGGGATCGCCTCCGCAGTGCCCGCGAGTGCCGTGCCGTGCAGCGCGCGCATCCGCTCGTCGGGCTCGACTGCGACGACGTCGGCAAAGCGGCGCTCGAGCTCTCGCGTCAGCCTCCCGGTGCCGGCCGCGAGGTCGAGTACGCGCGCGGACGCATCGAGCTCGAGCACCTCCTGCGCCCGGTCGAGCAGGAGCGCGGAGTACGGCGGGCGGACGCGGTGGTACGTCTCGGCGACGCGACCGAAGCTCTGGCCGAGGATCACGTCCCGGGCGTCCATGTCACGCGCGCACCGCCCACAAGACGTGCGCGAGGTTCGGCACCGAGTACGTCCGCTCGGGCAGCATGGCGCCGAGTCGCTTGATCACGTCCTCCCGGTCCTCGCGGCTCGCGATCCAGCTGGTCGACCGGAGGTTGTCGAGGACCGCGGCATGGTCGAGCACGTGGTCGTGCGCGATCGCCGTTCGCAGGTGGACCTCTGCGAACAGGCCGGACTGCTCGAGGAGCTCCTCCCAGTCGGGCTCCTCCTTCCACGGATGCGGCACCGCGTCGTGCAGCGCGTGCACCTCCGCGACGAAGTCGGCCGGCCGTGGGTCGGGTCTGCTCTCGTCGGGCTCGTTCCAGACGACGGCGAAGACGCCGTTCGCGCGGAGGACGCGGAAGATCTCCGGCAGCGCGGCGGCTTTGTCGAACCAGTGGAACGCCTGCGCCGCGAATGCGCCGTCGACCGAGGCGTCGTCGAGGGGAATCCGCTCGGCCGACCCGGCGAGCGCCCTCACGCCGGGAACGGCGCGCTCGAGGACCGCGCGCATGTTCGCGAGCGGCTCCACGGCCGTGACCTCGCGATACCGCGCGGTCAGCAGGCGCGTCAGCTTTCCGGTGCCGGCGCCCAGGTCGAGGACGGAAGCGTCTCCTCCGAGTGGAAGCGCGTCGAGGATCGCGGGTGGATACGTCGGCCGGGTCCGTTCGTACTCCTCGGCGACGAGGTCGAAGCAGAGCTCGCGATGATCAGGCGACGCCGGCAAGGAGGAAGGTCCTGTTCTCCTTGAGCATCTCTCGCGCGATCACGAGCCGCTGGATCTGGTTCGTGCCCTCGTAGATCTGCGTGATCTTGGCGTCACGCATCATCCGCTCGACGGGGTACTCCTGGATGTAGCCGTAGCCGCCGAGGATCTGAACCGCGTCGGTGGTGACCTCCATCGCGACGTCGGTGCAGTAGAGCTTCGCCATCGCAGAGACTTTCGTCAGCTCCGTGCCGTCCGCGCCCTCGTCGATCAGCTGTCCGCACTTGTAGAGCAGGCCGCGCGCGGCCTCGCACTTCGTCTCCATGTCCGCCAGCATCCCGGCGATCAGCTGGTGCTGCGCGATCGGCTTGCCCATGGTTTCGCGCGACTTGGCGTACTCGAGCGCGTAGTCGGTCGCGCCCTGCGCGAGCCCGAGCCCCTGGGCGCCGATCCCGGGCCGCGAGCGGTCGAGGATCTGCATCGCGATGCGGAAGCCCTGGCCCTCCTCCCCGAGCAGGTTGTCGGCCGGGATCCTGCAGTCGTTGAAGAAGATCTCGCCGGTCGTCGAGCCCTTGATCCCCATCTTCGGCTCGATCCGGCCGACCTCGAGCCCCGGCGCATCGGCCTCGACCACGAACGCGGAGATCCCGGAGTGGCCGGCCTCCGGGTCGGTCTTCGCGAACACGACGTAGAGGCCCGCGACGCCCGCGTTCGTGATGAAGCGCTTCGAGCCGTTGAGGACGTACTCGTCGCCGTCGAGCCGCGCGTCGCTGCGCATCGCGGCGGAGTCGGAGCCCGACCCCGGCTCGGTGAGCGCGTAGGCCGGAAGCCACTCGCCGCTCGCAAGCTTCGGGAGCCAGCGCTGCTTCTGCTCGTCCGTGCCCGCGAGCTTGATCCCGAGCGAGCCGAGCTCCTGGACGGCGAGGAGCAGCCCGGTGGTCGCGCAGACCTTCGAGAGCTCCTCGATCGCGACCAGCACCATGAGCGCGCCCGTCCCTGTGCCTCCGTACTGCTCCTCGAAGGGCAGGCCGAACAGCTCGTGCTCGCGCAGCAGCTCGACCATGTCCCAGGGGAACTCGGCCGACTTGTCGATCTCGGCCGCGCGCGGGGCAACCCGCTCGCGGGCGAGCGTGCGCACGAGGTCGCGGATCTCGCGCTGCTCGTCGGTCAGCGGGTCGGCGGGCACGGCGGAAGCCTAGTCGGGCGGGAAGGTTCCAGGCCCGCCGTTCGTCTTGTCGATATGGAGCTCAGACACCGTGGCGAGCAGTTACCCCGAGACCGGGTCCGATTAGGCGCAATCGCAGAGCTGCTGGTTGTCGCACTGCCTCTGATCGGGCTCGTCTCGCTACTGCTGCGGTCGCAGCTCGATCCGCACCTCGAGAACTACCGCCTCCACTTCATCCTCTTCGGGCTGGTCGGCACGTTGGCGTTCACGCTCGGCTACGCGGCCGGCGAGGCTGCGAAGCGCCGCGGAGACGCGCGCGTACTGCTGCTCTCGATCGCCTTCATGGCGACCGGAGGCTTCATGGGCCTCCATGCGCTCGGAACGCCCGGCGTCCTGTTCACCAGTGACCACGCCGGCTTCAAGGTTGCAATTCCGGTCGGGCTCCTCGTGAGCGCTGTCTTCGCAGTCGGCTCCGCCTTCGTCGACCTGCGCCCGACCTTCGCGCCGCTGGTTTTCCGCCGCCACAAGTTGCTGCGAGCCGGCGTCCTGCTCGCAATGGGCACGTGGTTCGTCTGGACAGTCGCAAACCTGCCGCCGCTGGACGGGGCCAACAGCGAGGCCGCGAGAGGAATCCTCCTAACCGTGTTCGCGATCGTCGGAACGGTCGCCTACGCGGTCAGCGCCGCGCGCTACTGGCGGATCTTCCGCGCCCGGCCAAACCTGCTGCCCGCTGCGGTCATCGCCTGTTTCTTGCTGCTGTCCGAGGCGCTGATCGGCGTGGCGCTCACCGGCGAGCGGAAGTGGCACGCGAGCTGGTGGGAGTGGCACGGCTTGATCGTGACCGCCTTCCTGATCATCGGAATCGCAGCCCGGCGGGAGTGGCGCGAGGAGCGCTTCGGAGACCTCTATCTCGCCTCGACGCGAGAACGGCATCAGAACGTCAGCGTCCTCTTCAGCGACCTCGCCGGGTACACGGGATTCGCCGCGCGTTCAACTCCGGCCGAGGCCGCCGCCGTCCTGGAGACGTACTGGCGCACGGCGTCCATGCTCCTCACCCGCAGGTTCGGCGCCGTGGTTGAGAAGTTCATCGGCGACGGTGTCGTCGCCGTCTTCAACCGCGGCGGCGACCAACCCGATCATGCGCGGCGGGCCGCCTGCGCCGCTCTTGCCCTTCGGGACGCCTTCGCCAAGTTCACTGAGGAGCATCCGGATTGGCCGCGTATGCGGGTCGGCGTCAACAGCGGCGAAGCGGTCGTCCGCGAGATCGGCGGCCGAGGACACCTGGCGTACCCGTTGGTCGGCGACACGATCAACATGGGCGCGCGGCTCGAGGGGCTTGCGCCCGTCGGAGGAGTGCTGATCGGCGCCGAGACGTACGAGCAGCTGCCGGACGGAGCCGTGGTCGAGGCGAGGCATGGGCTGCAGGTAAAGGGCAAGGACGAGGCGCTGGACGCCTACGTCCTGCACGCCTGCCCCTGCTGAAATCAGTTCTGCCGGTTGTGACAGACCGCCTCGACGTTGTTGCCGTCGGGGTCGAGCGCGTAGGCCCCGAAGTAGCCGTGGTGGTAGTCGGGCCGCTCGCCGGGAGCCCCGTTGTCGGGAGCGCCGCTCGCGAGCGCCGCGTGGTGGAACGCCTCGACCGTCTCGAGGTCGGAGACGGGGAACGCCAGATGCACGTTCTCGGTGACCGGATCTTCGCGGACGAGCGCGAAGGAGCGGTTGCCGTCCGTGACGTGGAAGCGGTTCTCGGAGCCGTCGTGGACCCGCAGGCCGACCGCCGGCGCAACGGCCTCGTAGAAGCGGCGGGAGGCGGCCAGGTCGCGGACCCGGATCCAGAGGTGGTCGATCCTGTTCTCGCCGCCGCGCGGCTCCGCGTGGTGGACGGCCTCGACGCTGTTGCCGTCGGGATCGCGGACGAAAGCGCCGTAGTAGCTCGGCGAGTACTGCGGCCGCGGCCCGGGCGAGCCGTCGTCGGGGAACCCGGCAGCGGTCATCGTCCGCCACCACGCGTCGACCTCCTCGCGGGAGCGGGAGACGAACGCGACGTGCAGGTTCCGGGTGGGTGGCCGCTCGTCACGCGCCTGCGAGATCGAGAAGTCCTCCCACTCGTGGAAATGCCCATCGCTCGCCGGCTTCCCGTAGCCGAGCGAGCCGAGGGCGAGCCCGTAGCACCTCCGCGCCTCGTCCAGGTCGGTGACCCGGATCGTGACGTGGTCGAAGACGCTCAGCCCCAATAGTCGAAGTCGCTCTCGTAGCCGCAGTTGCCCCGGAACGAGAACTCGAGGCCGGCGTCGTGGACCTCGAGGCTCTCCGCGACGACCTCGCGCCCGCTCCGGTCGTGACCCGGGATCACGCAGGTGACCGTGTGCTCCTCCTCGAACGGACGCTCGACCTTGACCTGCACGTAGTCGCCGGCGCGGAACCAGCCTCGGCCGGGCACGTGCTCGACCTCGATCGCGGCCGGGCGAATCGCGAGCCGGTGGCTCGCCTTCCGGGCCCACGGGAAGTGCTCGACCTGAGAGCCCGGCCACAGGCCGGTGAAGATCGCCGCGAGCGCGTCGCGCTGCTCGTCGTCTCCGCGGTCGTCGACGTAGACGACGAAGCTCCACGGCGAGCCCTCTTCGTCGTCCGAGTAGCTCGTGGCGAGCACGACTCCGAGCCCGGCGAGGTCGACCGCTCCCGCGTGCCCCTCGCGGATGCCCCACGAGAGCGCGCCGAGGCAGACACCGTGCGTCGAGCGCCCGCCGGTCATCCCGTCGATCCGCCGGCACGGGCAGACGGCGTCGCAGTTGCAGGACTCGAGGTAGGAGCCGGAGACGCGCCAGTCGCTCACGGGCTCATCTCCATCGGCGCGGGCTCCGTCAGGCCGGGCACCCTGCTCGGGCTCAGCGCCACGAGCAGGCCGAGCGCGACGAGCGCGGCGGCGAGCACGCGGGTCAGCCGCTGTCCTTGAGGCAGCACCTTCTCGGCGAAGATCACGGCGGCCGCGACGGCCGTCCAGAAGAGGCTCATCACGCCGAGCGCGAACAGCGCCAGCATCAGCCCCCAGCAGCAGCCGACGCAGAAGAGCCCGTGCTCTGCGCCCATCCGCAGCGCGCCGAGCCGGCCCTTCGCGCCAGCCGCGGACGAGGTAGTGCAGCGGCCCGCGGCAGTGGCGCAGGCAGACCTTCTTCAGAGGCGTGAGCTGGTAGAGGCCGGCGGCTGCGAGGGCGGCGCCGGCGACGTAAGGCCCCCCGCGCTCCCAGCGGAGCCAGTCGATCCCGGCGCCCGCCACGAGCCGGTAGACCACGTAGGCAGCGAGCCCGAAGAGCGTCCAGGCCGCGAGGTAGCCGGCGACGAAGGCCCCGCTTCGGCGGCTGCGCGAGAAGCTCGAGTACGCGAGCACCATCGGCGCCGCCGAGGGCAGCATCATCGCGGCGGTCATCGTCAGCCAGATCCCGAGGTACCAGCCGAGACCGCCCAGGTCGGTGCCCGGGCCGGCGTCCATGCCGCGCATCCGCAGGACCGTGACGATCCACGCGAGGAGCGACGCGCCGAGCAGTACGGCCGTCGTCGTCACAGTTCGCCTTCGCACGAATCCCACGACTAGAGTCACGCGACAATGATCCTCGAAAACGGCGTCATCCGGACGATGGACTCTTCGCTGCCGCTCGCGCGTTCCCTGGCGATCGCGGGCGACCGCGTCGCAGGCGGCGTCGGCAACCACGAGACGGCGCTGCCCGGTCCCGAGCGGATCGATCTCGGCGGCCGGTGCGTCCTTCCGGGCTTCACCGACTCGCACGTGCACTTCCCGACCTGGGCCCTGGCGCAGGGCGAGGTTCGGCTCGAGGGCACGCAGTCGCAGGACGAGGCGCTCTCACGCGTGGCCGAGGCGGCCGCCCGCGCGCCGGAAGGCCGCTGGCTGCGCGGCCGCGGCTGGCGCAGCGGCGACTGGTCTCCCTTCGTCGAGCCGACCAGGCAGGCGCTCGACGCCGTCGTCTCCGACCGCCCCGTGGCGCTGCTCCATCGGGACTCGCATTCCGTGTGGCTCAACTCGGCCGCGCTCGAGCAGGCGAACGGGGACCTGACGGTCCCAGGCGGGGTGGTCGAGACCGACGCGCGCGGCGAGCCGACCGGCCTTCTACGCGAGGAGTCGTGCTGGCATTTCCGCGACACGTATCTCGACATCTCGGACGACGAGCACGTCGAGGCGATGCGCGCCGGGGTCAAGCTCGCGGCCTCGCGCGGCGTCACGGCGCTGCACGACAAGGACGGCTGGATCGGCGCGTTTCGCTTCTGGCAGCGGCTCGAGGCGGAGGGCTCGCTCACGCTGCGCGTGTGGCAATCGCTTCCCGCGGAGAAAGCTCCGGAGCTTCAAGCCGTGGACGTCCGCAGCGGGCTCGGCAGCCCGCTTCTGCGACTCGGCTACCTGAAGGCATTCATGGACGGGACGCTCGGCTCACAGACCGCGCGGATGCTCGACGGCTCGGGGGTGCAGATCACGAGCCGCGAGGAGCTGGCCGAGTTCATCCGGGCCGGAGCGCGGGCCGGGTTCCCCATCGCGGTCCACGCGATCGGCGACCTAGCCAACCGCGATGCGCTCGACGCCTTCGAGGAGACGCGCGACGAGTGGCAGCCGCGTGGCCTTCGCCAGCGCATCGAGCACGCGCAGTTGCTCACCGCGGAGGACCTCGGCCGCTTCGCGAAGCTGGGAGTCGCGGCCTCGGTGCAGTTCTCGCACCCGCCCTCCGACCGCGACCTCGCCGACCGCTTCTGGGGCGACCTCGACAGCGAGCCCTACGCGTTTCGCTCGCTGCTCGACTCCGGCGCGGTGCTCGTGAACGGCTCGGATGCGCCGATCGAGGAGCTCGACCCGCTCGCGGGCATCCGTGCCGCGGTGACTCGCACGCTCGACGACCGGCCCGCGTGGCATCCCGAGCAGGCCCTCACGGTCGAGGAGGCGCTCGAGGCGACCTGCGTCACGCCCGCCTGGCTCTCGGGCGACGAGCATCGCCGCGGGAAGCTGCTGCCGGGCTACTACGCCGACCTCGTCGTGCTCGACCGCGACCCGCTCGCCTCCGAGCCGGAGGAGCTAGCGGAGATCAGCGTCGTCGCAACGATGGTCGGCGGGGCCTGGACACACAACCCGCCGCCCTGGAACTAGCGAAGAGTCACACATTCGTCACAAAGGACGACTTGCCACAACCCGGTGTCGGACCCCGGGTTTCGTCAAGTGTCCACTGATGCGAAAGTGGAACGAATCGTCCACAAGCCCTTGATCTGCGCGACCTCGAGGAGGCTAGGCGCGCTGCTCGGGGTGCGACGCGTCGGTGAACTCGCGGAACTCGGCCGTGAGCAGGTACGCGACCTGCTCGCCGATGTCGACCGCGTGGTCGCCGATCCGCTCCAGCGTCCGCGAGACGAGCACCATCCGCAGAACCCACTCGCGTAGCCCGGGCTCGCCCACGACCTCGACAACCCGCTCGACGAAGCGGCGGTTCGAGCGGTCGATCAGCTCGTCCAGGTCGACCAGCGACTCGGCGGACGCGAGGTCGCGGTTCGCCAGCGAGTCGAGCGCGACGCTGATCATCTGCTCGGCGCGCTCACCCATCTCCTCCAGCGACTGCACGAGCCCCGGATCGCCCTGGACGTCGGCGACGAGCTTCGTCAGCTTCGCGATGGTCACGGCGTAGTCGGCCATGCGCTCGAGATGGAGGTTCGTGTGCAGCAACGCCAGCACCAGCCGCAAATCGGTGGCGACCGGCGTCTGCCGGGCGAGCAGTGACTCGATGTCCGCCTCGATCCGCTGGTAGAGCCTGTCGACGTCGTCGTCGAACGCGATCACCTCGTCCGCGAGCTCGACATCGCGCGAGCCGAGCGCGTTGAGCGCGCCGCGGAGCACGCGCAGGACGAGCGCGCCCTCCTCCTGGAGGCTCGCCTCGAGCTGGTCGAGCTCCTCCTGGAAGGTCACGCGCACGTTGCTCATCCGAACCGCCCCGTGACGTAGTCCTCGGTGCGCTTGTCGGCCGGGGCCGTGAAGATCTTCTCGGTGTCGTCGTACTCCACGAGCACGCCGGCGCGGTTGCCGTCCTCCACGTCGAGGCTGAAGAACGCGGTGCGGTCGGCGACCCGCGCGGCCTGCTGCATGTTGTGGGTCACGATCACGAGCGTGTAGTCCTGCCTCAACTGGCGCATCAGCTCTTCGATCTTCTGCGTGGCGATGGGGTCCAGCGCCGAGGCGGGCTCGTCGAGCAGAAGCACGTCCGGCTCGATCGCGATGGCCCGGGCGATGCAGAGCCGCTGCTGCTGGCCGCCGGAGAGCGAGAGCGCGCTCTTCTTGAGCCGGTCCTTGACCTCGTCCCACAGCGCCGCACCGTGGAGCGCCTTCTCGACGCGCTCGTCGAGGCCCTTCTTCAGGCCCAGGACGCGCGGCGCCCAGGCCACGTTGTCGTAGATCGTCTTCGGAAACGGATTCGGCTTCTGGAAGACCATCCCGATCCGCCTTCGGACCTCGACCGGGTCGACGCCGCCCGCGTAGAGGTCGATGCCGTGGTAGAGGATCCGGCCCTCGTGCCGGAAGCTGGCGACCTCGTCGTTCATCCGGTTGAGGCAGCGGATGAACGTGCTCTTGCCGCAGCCCGAGGGCCCGATCACGGCCGTGATCACGTTGCGCGAGATGTCGAGGCCGACGTCCTTGATCGCGACGTTCGATCCGTAGGCAGCGGTCAGGCCCTGGATGTCGAAGACGGTCTCGGCACCGCTCTGAGGCGGCGACTCCTGTCGCGGGGCGACGTCGACCGGCCTCATCGGCGCCATCGTATCGGCGGTGCTCACATCCTCCTCGCTCAACGTCCCAGCCTGCGCCGGTTCCGCGCGAGCGCAAGGCGCGCGATCAGGCTCGTCAGGAGCACGAACATCATCAGCACGAGCGCCGTCGCCCACGCGCGCTCGTGGTCGGCCGGGTCGGGCGACTCCGACCAGATGAAGATCTGCACGGTCGCGTTCGGGAGGGCGTGCGCGGGGTTCCAGTCGATCGTCCGCCCGTAGATCGACGTCACGAACAGGAGCGGAGCCGTTTCACCGGCGGCCCGTGCGATCGCGAGAACCGTCCCCGTGAGGATCCCGCCGAGAGCGCTCGGAAGGACCACGCCGAGAACGGTGCGCCATCGGCTGGCTCCGAGGGCAAGGGCGCCCTCGCGCTGGGCGCTCGGCACGAGCGCGAGCACCTCCTGGCTCGAGCGCGTGATCAGCGGGAGCATCACGATCGCGAGGCCGATGCTCCCGGCCCAGCCGGTCTGGGCGTGGCCGTAGACCAGTAGCCCGAAGACGAAGACGCCGATGATGATCGACGGCAGGCCGTTCAAGAGGTCGACCGCGAGCTGGACCACCATGCGCATGCGGGCCGAGGCGAACTCCTCCAGGTAGATCGCGATGCCGACCCCCAGCGGGAGCGCCATCAGGCCTGCGAGCCCGACGAGCACCGCCGACCCGACGAGCAGCGGCGCGATCCCTCCCTTGTCCGGCGAAAACGGAATCGGCAGGTCCTTCGTCAGGAAGCCCCACGACAGCTCGCCGGCGCCCCGCTTGGCGATCGACCAGACGACGATTCCGAGCAGGGCGACGGCGATGAACGCGGCAAGCGTCGCGCCGGCCTGGGCGAGGCGGTTCACGAACCGCCGGCGCCGCACGCGCGCGTCGCCGCGGAGGTCGATCCCGGGGTCGACGGCGGCCATCAGCTGCCTCCCGTCCGGACGACCGCGAAGCGGCGCACGATCAGCTGGGCGAATAGATTCGTCAGCAGCCCGATCACGAGCAGGATCGCGGCGAGGTAGAACAGCGACGCGATCTGGAGCTTCGAGACGGCTCCCTGGTACTGGCCCGCGATGCGGCTGGCCAGCGTGTCGCCGGGGCCGAACAGGTCGGCGCGGATCACCCAGCCCGCGCCGATCACCTGCGTCACGGCGATCGCCTCGCCGAGGGCCCGGCCGAGGCCGAGGATGATCGCGGCGGCGATCCCGGACCATGAGGACGAGAGGACGACGCCGCGCACCATCTCCCAGCGCGTGGCGCCGAGCGCCAGCGCTCCCTCCTCGAGCTCGTGAGGCACGCTCAGGAAGAGCTCGCGGCAGACGCTCGCCACGATCGGGACGACCATGATCGCGAGCACGATCCCGGCGATCAGGATCCCGCTGGACTGCGGTGAGCCGCTGAAGAGCGGGATGAAACCGAGGTTTCGGTGCAGCCACGGCTCGACGTGGGCGGCCAGGAAGGGCCCGAGCACGAGAATCCCCCAGAGCCCGAGCACCACGCTCGGGATCGCGGCCAACATCTCCACGAGCGAGCTGAGGAGGGTGTGCACGCCTCGCGGCGCGAGCTCGCTGAGGAAGAGGGCGATCGCGAGCGCGAGCGGAGTGGCGATCAGCAGTGCGATGAACGACGTCACGGCGGTACCGAAGAGGCCGGGCGCAGCGCCAAAAAGTCCCTTGTTCGCATCCCAGGCGCTGTGCCAGATGAACGGCAGGCCGAACTCGCTGAATGCGAGGTGCGCCCCGCGTAGCACCTTGTAGGCGATCAGGGCGATGAGCGCGAGCGCGGCGAGCCCCGCGGCCATCGTCGCTCCGAGCAGGATGCGGTCGCCGAGCCAATCGCGCACGCGCCGGCCGCTGCGCAGCTGCTCGGTGGCCACGACGGTCACGGCAGGGACGGTAACGAGGGCTGCGGCGGATTCGGACTGTCGTTACCGGACCGTTACCAGACGCACACCGCCTTTCAGCCCACGGCCAAGCCGGGGCAGGCGACGCTCAAGGCGCACACCGATGCAAGAGGAGAGGAGAAACACTTGAAGCGCATGCGAACCTTCGCTGCGGTCGCGGTCATCGCCGCCGGCGCACTCGCGCTGGCCGGTCTCGCGGGCGCAAGCGCGAAGAAGGACAGCCTGCAGGGCGCCGGGAGCACGTTCGTCGCCCCGCTCGTCGCGCAGTGGCAGGCGCACTACCCGAACGCCGAGATCAACTACTCCGCCATCGGCAGCGGCGCGGGCATCGCCCAGATCTCCGCCCGCACCGTCGACTTCGGCGCCAGTGACGCGCCGATGACCCCCGACCAGTTCTCCGCGTGCCACGGGTGCGTCCAGATCCCGTGGGCGTTCTCGGCCACCTCGGTCATGTACAACGTGTCCGGAGTCGGCTACGGCCTCAAGCTCACCGGCCCGGTCCTGGCCAACATCTACCTCGGCCACATCAAGAAGTGGAACGACAAGCGGATCCGGTCGATCAACAAGGGCGTCGACCTCCCCAACGAGGACATCGTCCCGATCTTCCGCAGCGACGGGAGCGGTACGAGCTACAACTTCACCGACTACCTCTCCCGCGTCAGCAAGGAGTGGAAGCACAAGATCGGCAAGAGCACGCAGCCGGCCTTCCCCGCGGGCGTCGGCGCGAAGGGCAGCTCGGGCGTCTCCGCGAAGCTCCAGACGACGCCGGGCGGCATCACCTACGCCGACATCGCGTACGCCTACAAGTTCCACTTCAAGGTCGCGAAGATGAGGAATCGGGCCGGTCGCTTCCTCCTGCCCCGCAGCACGACTGTGCAGGCGGTCGCAAAGCACGTGAAGAAGGTCCCGGCCAACAACGCGATCTCGGTGGTCGACCCGCCGAAGAGCGTCCCGGCCGGCTACCCGATCTGCACCTTCACCTGGGTGATCGTGCCGCTCAAGACGGACAAGGCGCCCGCCCTCAAGACGTTCGTCGACTGGGCGGTGACGAAAGGCCAGTCCTATGGCCGGCCGCTGCTCTTCATCAAGCTGCCGGCGGTCGTCACCAAGGCGGCCCGCAAGACCACCGCCAAGCTGCACACCTAGGCGCTTGGCAGCACGCAACGCACGTCGAGCCCGTGGCCTTTCGAGCCGCGGGCTTCGACGTGCCCGCCTGCGGTCTCGACCACATGCTTGACGATCGCGAGACCGAGACCGCTCCCGCGGGTGGTCCGCGCCCGGTCGGAGCGGAAGAAGCGCTCGAAGAGCCGCGCCGCGTCCTCCTCGGGGACGCCGGCCCCGTCGTCGGCGACCTGGAGCACGATCTGACCGTCCTCGGTGCGGAGCGAGACGACGCAGGTCGCGCCCTCGCCGGCGTACCGGATCGCGTTCTCGACGAGGTTCTCGGCGACGGTGCGCAGCATGCGGCGGCGCAGCGGGACGCGGATCGCCTCGTCCGCGACCCTGAGCTCGAGCCTGAGGCCGGCGGTCTCGGCCCGCTCGCGGCGCTCGGCGACGACGTCGTGCAGGACGGGCGCGGCCTCGGTCTCTCCCAGCGCGACGACCTCTCGCCCCTGCTCGAGCTCGCTCAGGAAGAGGATGTCATCGACCAGCTCCGTCATCTCATCGACCTGCTCGCGCGCCTGCCGGAGCAGCTGCGGCAGGTCCGCGCCGGGGAGCTCGGCAGTGTCGAGCAGCGCGAGGAGCCGGGCGAGCGGCGTGCGTAGCTCGTGCGAGACCGCCGCCGTGAAGGCGGTGCGAAGCTCTTCGTACTCGGGGCTCCCCATTAGGGTGAGTATCGCGTGACCAAGGTCCTGATCGTCGAAGACGACGAGTTGATCGCCGAGGGCATGGCGCAGCACCTCGCGGCCGCCGGGCTCGAGCCCGTGCGCGTCGCCGGCGGCGAGACCGGGCTGGCGCGCCTGCGCTACGAGCGGCCCGACGTGCTCGTGCTCGACCTGATGCTCCCCGGGCTCGACGGCTGGAGCCTGATCGAGCAGGCGCGGGCCGAGGCGATCGGTACGCCGATCGTGGTCGTCAGCGCCCGCGGGACCGAGCACGACCGCGTGCACGCGCTGCAGATCGGGGCCGACGACTACCTCGTCAAGCCGTTCTCGATGAAGGAGCTCGTCGCGCGGGTCGAGGCCGCAGCGCGCCGCGGCGTTCGCGGGATCCACGAGGAGCGCGGCGAGGAGATCGTGATCGAGGAGCTGCGGATCGACCCGCGCTCCGTTCAGGCCTTCGTCGATGGTGAGAACGCCGAGCTGACACCGACCGAGTTCCGGCTCCTCTACACGCTTGCCCTGGATCGAGGGCGGGTCGCCTCGCGGGACGAGCTCCTACAGCGAATCTGGGGCCGCCGGGCCACGCACCGCGACCGCACGGTCGACGTCTGCGTGCGGCGGCTGCGCGAGAAGATCGACGCGCGCGCCTCGAAGCACACCTTCGTCCAGACCCGCTACGGCGTCGGCTACAGCCTCGAGCCGCTCCCGAAGTAGGCGCGTCCAGAACGGCCACGTCCGGGGTCAGGCCCGGTACGTGGCCAAAAGGGCCGGCGGCCGGCCTACTCGAGGCGGTAGATCGGCACCAGGCTCTTCTCGGACTCGGTGTCGATGCGCGCGACGACCTCGACGTACGGCTCCAGACCGGAGCCGTGCAGCTTCGCCTTCAGCAGCTCGTCGACCTGGTAGAGCCCGGCCGAGTTGTTCATCTTGATCTCGACGGAGACGGCGCGGTCCTTGCCCTCGGAGATGATCACCTCGTCGATCGCGGCCGCCGAGATCGAGTGGATCGAGACGCGACCGCGCTCGAATGGGATTCGGGAGCGGCCCTCCTCGATGTCGAGCGCGTCGGCCACGCGCACGATCCCGGCCTCGAGGGTCAGTGGGTGGCCCGACTCGCGGTGCGAGGTGATCGCTTGGAGCACCTCCGAGACGACGACCGTCAGCTCCGGCTCCTCGTAGATCCCGGCCAGCAGCTCGCGGGCCTTCGGTTCGGCGAGGAAGAGGCTCCAGTCCTCGTGCCGGTCGCGGTGGACGGCCATCCCGACGCAGTGCAGGAGCGCTCCGAGGAGAACGACGACCTCCGCGTCCTCCTGCTTCATGTCGTAGTCGGCGACCATCGCCGGCTGGATATCGCGCTTCTGGAAGATCCGCAGGAGCCGCAGCGCGATGTTGGCGACGATCTGGATGTGCACCCACGAGTGGTCGTTGATCCCGAGCCGCTTGACGGCGTTCACGTTCGCGACGTGCCACCACGCCTTCAGGCCCTCGTCGGCGTTCACGCGCTCGAGGAGCGACCGCAGCTTCCGGCTCCGCTGCGCCGGCACGTTGATCCGCATCTGCGCGACCGCCTCGGCCGGCGTGAGACGGGCGTCGCGCTCGGCCTCCTTCGAGGCAGGCTCGTCGATCCGCTCGCGCAGCTCGCGGTCGATCTCAGAAGCAGGGTCGAGCTCGGTCATGCGAGGGCGGCGAGGCTCCGGAAGAGCTCTCGCGCGGTCTCCAGGCCGAGCGGCACGAACTCGGCGAGCAGCCGCTCGTTCGGCGAGTGGATGTTGCTCTCCGGGAGGGCGAAGCCGGTGATGATCGTCGGGATGCCCTTGTCCGCGAGTGCGGGCACGATCGGGAGGGTCCCGCCGGAGCGCACGAGCAGCGGCCGCCGTCCGAAGGTCTTCTCGAACGCGTCCAGCCCGAGCTGCACGGCGGGAGCATCGGGCGGCACGAGCCCCGGCGCGCTCGACGAGAGGCGCGTCAGCTCGAGCTCGGCGCCGTCGGGAGCGGCCTCGCGGAGCAGAGCGTCGAGCGCGGCCGCGATCTCGTCGACGTCCTGGCCCGGAGCGAGCCGGATCGAGAGGTTCGCCTCCGCCGAGACCGGCAGCACGGTCTTCTGTAGCACCGGCGAGCCGCCCGCGATCCCGTTCACGTCGAGCGCGGGCTCGGCAGTCGTTCGCAGGTAGAACTCCTCGGCGGCCGCGGAGTACGCGCCGCGCACGCCTGCCTCGTCGAGGAGTTGCGAGCCCGGCACGAGCTCGACCCAGGCGGCGCGCTCCTGCTCGGTCGGAGGCGCGATTCCCGCTCGCAGCGGCTCGGGCAGCTTGCCATCCTGCGCGAGCACCTTCGAGAGCATGGTGCTGAGCGCGTGCATCGCATTCAGCGCGGCGCCGCCGTAGACGCCGGAGTGCAGGTCGCGCGCGCCCGTGCGCAGGACGAGGTGGAAGTAGACGAGACCGCGGGTCGCCACGTTGAACTCGGGCACGCCGCGGGTCGTCATGCCGCTGTCGAAGATGATCGCCGCGTCCGCCCCGCGCTCGTCGGCCGCGAGGAAGTCGACGATCTGGTGACCGCCGGTCTCCTCCTCGGCGTCGCAGCACACCCGCACGTTCACCGGGAAGCTCTCCCGCGGCGGCGAGCTCGGAAGCCGCCTTGAGCAGGATGTAGAGCTGGCCCTTGTCGTCGACGACGCCGCGGCCGAAGAGCCAGCCGTCGCGCTCCTCGAGCGTGAACGGGTCCGAATCCCAGAGCTCGAGCGGGTCGGGCGGCTGTACGTCGACGTGGCCGTAGACGAGAACGGTCGGAACCGGGGTCTGACCCCGGGTCTGACCCTGGGCTCCGTTCGAGGCGGGCAGGTCGCCGATGATCAGCGGCTGCGTCTCGGTCGGGACGACCTCGGCGGAACCACCGGCTCCGCGGACGAACTCGGCCAGCCACTCGGCCGCGCGCCCGACGTCTTCCGACCGAGCCGGATCCGCGCTGACACTCGGGATCGAGACCAGCTCCGCCAGCTCGTCGAACCACGGCTCCGCCACGGCGGCGAGTCTATGCCGCGGCGGCGTCGCGCGAGGCCGCGAGCTGGCCGCAGGCCGCTTCGATGTCCCGGCCGCGCGTGAGCCGCACCGTCGCGGGCACCCCGGCGCGGTCGAGCACCGCCTTGAACGCGTCGATCGCGCGGCGCGAGGAGCCGTCGAACGCGCCGGTCGGGTTGTACGGGATCAGGTTCACCTTGAAGACCCGGCGGTCGAGGAGCTCCGCCAGCTGCCGCGCCTGCTCGACGCGGTCGTTGACGCCGGCGAGCATCACGTACTCGACGAAGACCTTACGCCGGCGCAGTGCGAAGTAGCGGCGGCACTCCGCGAGCACCTCGGCGAGCGGGTAGCGCTCGTTGACGGGCATCAGGCCCGAGCGCAGCGCGTCCTCGGGCGCGTGCAGCGAGAACGCCAGCCGGATCGGCTCCTCGACCTCGTCCACGAAGCGCGTCAGCCCGGGCAGCCAGCCGACGGTCGAGATCGTGGTCCGCCGGTGCGTGATCCCGAGGCCAGGGAGTCGCCGGGCCGCCTCGAGCACGTGGTCGAGGTTGAGCATCGGTTCGCCCATGCCCATGAAGACGCAGTGGTCGAGGGCCTCGATCCGCCGGAAATGCAGCGCCTGGTCGAGGATCTCCGACGCCGTCAGGTTCCGCCCGAACCGCATCGCGCCGGTCGCGCAGAACGTGCACGTCAACGGGCAGCCCGACTGCGACGAGACGCAGATCGAGCGCCGCCCGTCGCGGTAGCGCATCAGCACCGCCTCGACCGGATGGCCGTCGTGGGTGCGGAAGAGCGTCTTGACCGTGCCGTCGCGCGCCTCCGACTGCGCCGCGACCTCCAGCGTCGAGAAGGGCACCTCGTCCGCGAGCGAGGACCGCAGCGCGGCCGGCACGTTCGTCATCTCCTCGTACCCGGCCGCGCCGCGAGCCGCCCACTCCCACACCTGCGCGGCGCGGTAGCGCGGCTGGGCGCGGTCGTTCAGCCTCTGTTCGAGCAGCGCGAGATCCACGCGCCAACGGTAGCGCCGAGGGCGCGTCTACGCGACGTCGCGGAGCGCGACCGAGTCCGCGAGGGCGCGCAGCTTCTTCAGGCTCTGGTTCTCGATCTGGCGGATCCGCTCGCGGGTGACGTTGAACGCGCGGCCGACCTCGTCGAGCGTGCACGGGTGCTCGCCGTTGAGGCCGTAGCGCAGCTCGAGCACACGCCGCTCGCGCAGGCTCAGCGTTCCGAGGACGCGGATCAGGGTCGCCTTGCGCAGCTCGACCTCCGCGGCCTCGTCGGGCAGCGGCTCGCTCTCGTCGGTCAGGAAGTGCCCGAACTCCGACTCCTCGTCGTCGCCGACCGGCTTCTCCAGCGAGACCGGCGCCTGCGAGCTCCGGCGGATCTGCTCGACCTCGTCCGATGTCAGCTCGACGTCGCGCGCGATCTCGGCGGAAGTCGGCTCCCTCCCCAGCTCGGCCCGCAGCTTCCGCTCCGAGCGAACGATCTTGTTCAGCTTCTCGACGATGTGGACCGGCATCCGGATGGTGCGGCCCTTGTCCGCAAGCGCGCGGGCGACTGCCTGGCGGATCCACCACGTCGCGTAGGTCGAGAACTTGAAGCCCTTGCGGTGGTCGAACTTCTCGGCGGCGCGCACGAGCCCGATCGTCCCCTCCTGGATGAGATCGAGGAACGGCAGGCCCTGGTTGCGGTATCGCTTGGCGATCGACACGACCAGCCGCAGATTCGCCTCGACCATCTCCTGCTTCGCGCGATGCTCGCCGCGCTCGATGCGCTTCGCGAGCTCGACCTCCTGCGCGGCGGTGAGCAGGTCGACCTTGCCGATGTCCTTCAGGAAGAGCTGCAGCGAGTCGGTGCTCACCTCGCGCGCCTCGGCGACCGGCTCCTCGCGCTCGGCCTCTTCCCCCTTCGAGTCGACGACCTCGATCTGAAGCTCCTCGAGGGCGCTGTAGAACTCGTCGATCTGCGCAGCGTCGAGCTCCAGCTCGGCGAGCGCGAGGGCAATTTCCTCGGTGGTGAGAGACCCGGCCTCGCGTCCGGTCTCCAGGAGGGCCTTCGCCTCGTCCGTCTCGAGGACCTCTCCGATGGTTGTAGCCCTGACCCGCTCCCCCTGCTCGCTCACTACGCGTTCCTCCCCGGGCTCGTTATGTCCCGCCCCCTCTGGCGGATGCGGCACTAGAACACATGGCTCGGACGGACGCCATAGGCCGAACGGCTCATTTTTCGCTCAATCGGTCCCAGCCTTCGTGAGCACGTTCAGGTAGTCCGTGGCCTGCTGTCCAAGCGTACCCTTCGGATCCTCGCTGCGGGCGAGTTGGAGCTCGTCGCGGGCCCGCTTCACGTCGCCGATCCAGAGCAGGAGCAGGCCGAGGTGGAAGCGGACCGTCTGAGCGTGCGGGAAGACGCGAACCAGCGGGCCGAGGCGGGAAAAGGCGGCGGAGGGATTGGCCTTGTCGAAGCGGCCGACGGCGGCGGCGGCGCGCGCCTCCGGATCGCTCGGCGCCTCGCGCGCAGCGGCGGCGAACTGGCGCCTGGCGGAGCGCGGGCGGTCGAGCCGCTGCAGTGCGACGCCGTACAGGATCTTCGCGTGGGCGCCGTCTCGGCGGGCGGCGCGGGCGAGCGCTTCGAGCTCCTGCGCCGGAGGCAGGATGCGGATGCGCAGCGGGGGCGCGAAAGACGGGACGAAGGTCGGCAGGCCCGGCGCGAAGCCGGGGTGCAGGAAGTCCGCCGCGCGCACGGCGTAGAGCGAATCGGGACCGAGTCTCGAGGCAGCGCGCCAGGCCTGCGCCGCCTCGGCGTCGTGACGCGCCCAGTAGAGCGCGAGCCCGAGGTGGAAGGCAACGAGCGCGCTCTGCGGGTGCCGCGAGGCGAGCTCCTGCAGCCGGCCGACGGTTCCGCTCGGCCAGGACGCGATCGCCGCGCCAACCTGCGACTCGAGCGAGTCGTAGCGGCGGAAAATCACCTCCGCGCGCGCTGCCTGCCGGTCCCGGTCGTAGAGCGTCTCGGCATTTCTGAGCGCTTGCGCCTCCGGATCCGAGCGGATGCCGAGGTCGAGCGCGAGCGGCGGCGAGCCGGGGCGCGGCTTCACCGTCGGCACGTCGCTGCGGGTCGCGAGCACGCCGACCACGACGATTCCGGCGGCGAGCGCAGCCGCTCCGGCGACGAGCAGAAAAATCCGCGCGCGAGGGCTCATCGCGTCCATACAATCGAAAGCCTGATGCCCTCGTACAGAGACCTGCTCAGAAGCGTCAAGGCGGAGATCGAAGAGGCCTCGGCGAAGGGCGCCCGGGCGCTCGTCGACGAAGGTGCCCTGCTCGTGGACGTCCGCGAGCACGACGAGTGGCAGCAGGGCCGGATCCCCGGCGCGATCCACATCGAGCGCGGAAATCTCGAGTCGCGGATCGAGCAGGCGGCACCCGACCGCTCACGGCCGATCGTCCTCTACTGCGCGGCGGGAAACCGGTCGGCATTCGCGGCGAAGACCCTCGCCGAGCTCGGCTACGAGCGGCCCGTCTCGCTGGAGGGCGGCTACCGCGCCTGGCAGGGCGAGAGCCTGCCCACCGAGCTGCCGCGCACGCTCGGCCCCGAGCGGCTCGCGCGCTACAGCCGGCACCTGCTCATCCCCGAGGTCGGCGAGGAGGGCCAGTTCCGGCTGCTCGACTCGCGGATCCTCCTGATCGGCGCCGGCGGGCTCGGGTCGCCCGCTGCGCTCTATCTGGCGGCAGCGGGCGTCGGCCGGATCGGGATCGTCGACGCGGACGTGGTCGACGAGACGAACCTGCAGCGGCAGATCGCGCACTCGACCGACTCGCTCGGCGAGCCCAAGACCGACTCGGCGCGGCGGCGGATCGAGTCGCTCAACCCGGACGTCGAGGTTGTGCCGTTCCGCGAGCGGCTGACCTCCGACAGCGTCGAGCGGATCCTCGAGCCCGGCTGGGACCTGATCGTCGACGGCGCCGACAACTTCCCGACGCGCTACCTGTTGAACGACGCCTCGGTCTGGCACGACATCCCCATCGTTCACGGCTCGATCTTCCGCTTCGAGGGCCAGGTCACGGTCTTCAAGCCGCGTGAGGGGCCCTGCTACCGCTGCCTCTTCCCGCAGCCTCCGCCGCCCGAGCTCGCGCCGAGCTGCGCGGAGGGCGGCGTGCTCGGCGTGCTGCCCGGCGTGATCGGCTCGATCCAGGCGACGGAGGCCCTGAAGCTCGCGCTCGGCATCGGCGAGCCGCTCGTCGGGCGGCTGCTGCTCTACGACGCGCTCTCGGGCGAGTTCTCGGAGATGAAGCTGCGCCGTGACCCGGACTGCCCGGTCTGCGGCGACAACCCGACGATCACGGAGTACATCGACTACGTCGAGTTCTGCGCGGGAGTCGGGCATTGAGCGTCGTCAGGATCCCGCCCACGCTCCGCGGTGAGACGGAGGGCGCGCGCGAGGTCGAGGCGCGCGGTGAGACCGTCCGCGAGCTGCTCGACGACCTGATGGGCCGCTTCCCCGCGCTGCGCGGCCAGATCCTGCGCGAGGACGAGCTCGTGCCCTTCGTGAACGTCTACGTCGAGGGCGAAGACGTCCGCACGAAGGAAGGCCTGGAGACGCCGGTGGAGGAGAACGCCACGGTGATCTTGCTGCCCGCCATGGCGGGTGGCTAGCAGGCCGGCCACCTCGCTGCTCGACCTCGTCGGCGACACCCCACTGGTCGAGCTTCCGCGGCTCTCGCCGAAGCCGTCGGTCCGGCTGTACGCGAAGCTCGAGGGCCAGAATCCGACCGGCTCGATCAAGGACCGGGTCGCGCTCGCGATGGTCGAGGCAGCCGAGCGCTCCGGCGGGCTCGAGCCGGGCCAGGAGCTGCTCGAGCCGACGAGCGGAAACACCGGAATCTCGCTCGCGCTCGTCGCGCGCCTGAAGGGCTACCGCCTCACCTGCGTGATGCCCGAGAGCGTGACCGAGGAGCGCCGCCGCCTGCTGCGGCTCTACGGCGCGGAGATCGTCGAGTCGCCCGGCGGCGAGGGGACGAACGGGGCGGTCCGAAAGGCGCTCGAGCTCGCCGAGCGCGAGCCGCGCTTCCACATGCTCTTCCAGTACGCGAACGAGGCCAACCCCGGCGCGCACTACGCGGGCACAGGCGCCGAGATCGCCGCCGCGCTCGACCGAGTCGACGTCCTCGTCGCCGGGCTCGGCACCGGCGGGACGCTGATGGGCGCGGGCCGACGCCTGCGTGAGGCCTTTCCGGAGATCACGATCGCCGCCGCGGAGCCGCTTCCGGGCGATCCGATCATGGGCCTGCGCTCGCTCGAGGACGGCTACGTGCCGCCGGTGCTCGACGTCGCGCAGCTCGACCGCAAGGTGCTCGTCTCGAACGCGGACGCGGTCACCGCCCTGCGCGAGCTGATACAGCGCGAGGGCATCTTCGCCGGAGTCTCCTCCGGGGCGGTCGTGCACGTCGCGCGTCGCCTCGCGGATGAGCTGGACGAGGGAACCGTGGTCGCCGTCCTCGCCGACGCCGGCTGGAAGTACCTCTCCGCCGGCTTCTGGCAGGAGGAGGCGCAGGCCGAGGACGAGCTCGAGGCGGCCGTCTGGTGGTGATCCCACCCGCCATCCGCGCCGAGCTGCGCAGTCACGCCGAGTCGGAAGCCCCGAACGAGGCGTGCGGCCTGATCGCGTTCAAGGGCGGAGTCGCGGAGCGCTACATCCCCGGCCGCAACGCGGCCGCGAGCCCCTACCGCTTCCAGCTAGAGACCGAGCCGAAGAACTGGTTCCTGGAGGACGAGGGCTACGAGC
This sequence comes from uncultured Actinomycetes bacterium, assembly GCA_963788215.1. Taxonomy (GTDB): domain Bacteria; phylum Actinomycetota; class Thermoleophilia; order Gaiellales; family Gaiellaceae; genus AC-32. The sequence continues at coordinate 862,642 of CAWBFX010000010.1, read as the reverse complement.
TCGCCGTCTTCCACTCGCACCCGACCCCGTCCGCGCGGCCCTCGCGCACCGACGTCCAGAACGTCGGCCTCTGGGCCGGCCGTCCCTATCTGATCCTGTCCCTGGAGACGGACGAGCTCGCCGCCTGGAGAATCGACGGCGGCGAGTCCCATCCGCTAGAGATCACGTCGCTCGAGATCAGGTCGACGTAAAGACGCCCTTCATGCCGGCAGCCGCGTGGCCCGGCACGGTGCACTTGTAGGAGTGCTTGCCCTTCTTCAGTGTCACCGTCAGCGTCGCGGTCTGGTTGTGGCCGAGCAGCTTCGTCTTCTTGCCCGCGATCCAGAAGTCGTGCTTCAGCCGGCCCACGTTCTTGACCTTGAAGGTCGTCTTGCCGTGGGGCGCCTTCTTCTTGTCGAGCACGAACTTCAACGTGTCCCTCGCCTGAACATGGACCGTCGTCGCGGTGGTACGCGCACCCGCGAACGGCGCGAGCACGACGAAAGCAGCGGCAGCGATGGCTATCGCTGCGAATGCGGAAAGCGTGCGCTTCATGGATCTCCTCACAGGTTGTTGACCCCGTCCGAAGGTCAGGATACCTCTTTCAACTGCTCCTCCCCGCCTCCCTGCGGGACGAGCTCGACCTCGAGCCGCTCGATCCGCGAGCCCTCCACTTCGAGCACCTTGAAGCGGGTTCCGTCCCAGACGACCTCGTCGCCGGGCTCCGGCGCGCGGCCGATCAGGCCGAAGACGAAGCCGCCGACCGTGTGGTAGTCCTCGATCGGGATCTGCCGCTCGAACTGCTCGTTGAAGTCGTCGATCGGAAAGGTGCCGTCGATCCTCATCTTCCCGTTGGGCAGGCGCTCGACGGACTCGTCGGGTAGGTCGAACTCGTCCTCGATCTCGCCGACGATCTCTTCGAGCAGGTCCTCGAGGGTGACGATCCCCTCGAGGTCGCCGTACTCGTCGACCACGATCGCCATGTGCTGGTTCGTCCGCCTGAACTCGGCCAGCAGCGCGGCCAGGTCCTTCGTCTCCGGGACGATGTGCGCCGGGCGGACGAGCTCCTCGACCTGCACTCCGGCTATGCCCCGGTCGGTCAGAGCGGAGATCAGGTCGCGCACGTGCAGGATGCCGACCACCTCGTCGAGCGACTCGCGGTAGACCGGGTAGCGCGTGTACGGCGACTCGATCATCGCCGCGAGCGCTTCTTCCGGCGGGAGCTCGACCGAGAGCGCCACTACCTCCGGCCGCGGCACCATCACCGCCGAGACCTCCTTGTCGGCGAAGTCGAAGACCTTGTAGAGCATCTCCTGCTCCTGCTGCTCGATCTCGCCGTGCTTCGTGGAGCGGTCGAGCACCATCTTCAGCTCGGCCTCGGAAAGGACGTCGTCCTCGTCGCCCGGCGGCTCGAGCCCGAGCATGCGCAGGACGAACTCGCTCGATCGCTGCAGGACCCAGATCAGCGGCTTGAGCGCGAAGAAGAAGCCGCGCACGGGCGCCGAGACCGCCAGCGCGGTCGTCTCCGAGTGCCGTAGCGCGACCCCCTTCGGCACGAGCTCTCCGATCACGACGTGCAGGAAGGTGATGATCAGGAAGGCGAGCGCGAGCGCGATCACCGAGGCGAGGATCGGGTCGAAGACCTTTGCCAGGGCCTGCTCGCCCAGGGCGCCGATTGCCAGGCTCGTCGCCGTGACGCCGAGCTGCATCGCGGCGATGAAGCGTGGCGGGTCGGCGACGATCTGCAGCACCGCACGCGCGCGGCGGTTGCCCTGCTCCTCGAGCTCGCGGATGCGTGTACGGCGCGCGGTGACGAGCCCGTATTCGGCCGCGACAAAAAACGCGTTCAGCAGAATCAGAACCGCGACGGCGAGAAGCTCTACGAAGAGGGTCACGCCCCGCTCTCCGGGGCGCGACGACTTGGCGGAAAGTCGTCGTCCAACAGGATCTACAAATCAGTATAGGCGAGGGTTCCGCCGTCACCGGAGCGCGCGGCCCGGCCCTCTAAGACAAGCCGTTCCAGGTGCGCGAGCGTCTCCGCGAGGGCGAAACGGCGGCCGCTCGCGTCGAGGCTGTCGCCGAACAGCGCCACGGACACCTCGTAGCCCGTGCGCGGCTCGGAGCCGAGCGCGGCAGACGCCTCGTCGAGCCGGCGGTGATGGTGCTCGATGATCTCGCGGGCGCGCCCGGCCGGATCCTTGATCGGGTCGCCGTGGCCGGGAAGCGCCAGGCGCGGCCCCAGCTCGATCGTCCGCTTCAGCGACGAGAGGTAGTCGCCGAGCGGGTCGGGACGCGAGTCGGGGTAGAGCCCGACCGTCGGCGTGATCGCGCCGAGCAGGTGGTCGCCGGCGACGAGGACGCCGTCGCGCAGGAGGCAGAGGTGGCCGTCCGCGTGGCCGGGGAGCTCGAGGACTCTGCCAGCCGTCGACGTCGTCGCCCTCTCCGATCGCCTGCGGATCGCGCGCGAAGCGGATGAACGGGCCGAACGCAGTCGCCTCGTTCCTGAGCTCGGCCGCGACCTCGTCGGGAAGCCCGTTCAGCTGCAGGTAGTCCGCGAGCCGCTCCGACCAGTCGTCGCTCCCCCAGACGCGCTCGCACTGCTCGTAGTCGGTCGGCGCCCTGCAGGACCTGCGCCCCGGTCAGCCGCTGCGCGTCCTCGCCCCCGCCCGCGTGGTCCGGGTGGAAGTGCGTCAAGAAGATCCTCGTGACGTCGACCCCGCGCAGCACCGACGCCCAGCGCTCCTCCGCGTCCGGCAGCCCCAGCCCGGTGTCGACGAGCGTCCAGCCGTCGCCGCCCGGAAGCAGATAGCAGTGGACGTGCCGGATCCCGAGCGGCAGGGGAAACGTCAGGCGCCTGATACCGCCGGGAAGCTCGTCCATTACGCCTTCTCGAGGACGGCGACGTAGGTGTCGTCGGAGTCGATCGTCCGCGCGAGTTTCCAGCCGGTGCCTTCGGCCAGCTCCTCGAGCTCGGCGCGCGAGACCATCAGATAGTCGAACCACGGCGTGGCGGCGAGCCCGTGCCGGATCCGAAGCCGGATCTGTCCGCTCATCCGCCCCCGGCGCCGGTTGCGCTCCTGGTAGGCCAGGTGGCCCGGGTCGTCCGTCGCATAGATGTCGCGGGTCTCGGCGAGGATCCGCCCGCGCTCGCTCGTCAGGCCGTGGAACCGGCGTAGCAGCCGCTTCGCCTTCGCGCGGCTGCCGAAGAGGCCGAAATTGTTCCCGAGCAGCACGATCGTGTCGAAGCTGCCGAGAGACTCGTCCACGTCCTCGATCGCGCAGACCCGCGCGTCGCGGACGCCGCGCCGCCGGCAGACCTCCACGGCGCCGGGCGAGACGTCGATCGAGACGACGTCGCGGCCGCGAGCCTGCAGGTGCAGCGCTACGCGGCCGGCTCCCGCGCCGATGTCCAGGACGCGGCCGCGCACGAGCCGCATCGCCCGCCGGTGATGCGCCGGCCAGCGACGGAACGGTCTCAGGTACAGGAGCGTCGTCGCGCTCGCGTCGATGAACCCGTCGTCGCGCTCGACGATCTCGACGACTCTTCGTCCTCCGAAGGCCTCGAGCAGCATCCGCCCGAAGGCGTCCTCGTGGTCTTCCAGCATGGGCCGAGACTAAGGGAGCGGTGGAGCGAACGTACGTTCTATACTTCCGCGATGCGAGCCGAGTACCGCGAAGAGCCCTGCAAGGTCGCGCTCAACCGCGTCAAGGGGATGATGTTCGACTGGTCGCTCAACCCCTACATGGGCTGCGTCCACCGCTGCACGTTCTGTTACGTCCGCGCCTTCGAGCTACGTGCGGACCGGCCGTTCGACGACCGCTACGGGAGCTCGATCCGGGTCAAGACGAACGTGGTCGAAGTCCTGCGGCGCGAGCTGGCGAAGGCACGCTGGTCGCACGAGCCCGTTGCGATCGGCGCCGCTACCGATCCCTACCAGCCTGCCGAGGGGCGCTACCGGCTGACCCGCGGCTGCGTCGAGGCGCTCGGCGAGGCGGCGAACCCGTTCTCGATCATCACGCGCGGGCCGCTGATCATCCGCGACGTGGACGTGCTCGCCGAGGCCGCGCGCCGCGCGTCCGTCTCGGTCACCTTCTCGATCCCGACGCTCGACGAGGAGGTGTGGCGACGCACCGAGCCCGGCACCGCGCATCCTCGCCAGCGGCTGCGCGCGCTGAAGACGCTGGTCGACGCCGGGATCAAGGCGAGCGTCGGGATGGCGCCGATCCTTCCGGGGATCTCCGACCGGCCCGAGCAGCTCGAGGAGGTCGTCCGCGCCGCGCGCGAGGCCGGCGCCTGCGGGATCTGGTCGAACCTGCTCTTCCTGCGGCCGGGCACGCGCGAGCACTTCCTCGAGGCGGTCTCCCGCGACTACCCGGAGCAGCTCGACCACTACGAGCGGCTCTACGCGCGTCGCGCCTACCTCGGAGCCGACAAGACGAAGCCGGTGCGGACCGCAGGTCTCCGAGCTCGCGCGTAAGCACGGCGTCCGCGACCGCCGCAGCACGCGGCTCGAGCCCGAGCCGCCGGTGATCGCCGAGCAGCTGGCCTTGGCGCTCTAAGCGGCGAGCGCGGCGTCGAGGATCGCGAGCCCGCGCTCGAGCTCCTCGTCGGTCGCGGTGAGCGGCGGCAGCAGCCGGATCACGTTTCCGTAGAGGCCGCACGAGAGGAGCAGCAGGCCCTGCTCTCGGGCCGCAACGGTCACGCGCTTCGCCTCATCGCCCGACTTCGCCTCGAGCTCCAGGGCGAGCATCGAGCCGAGACCGCGCACCTCGCCGACCGTCGCGTGCCGCTCCGCCAACTCGTCCAGCCGCGCACGCACGACCCGGCCGATCTCCTCTGCCCGCTCGCGATAGGACGGCTCGGCGAGCGCATCGAGGACCGCGCACGCCGCAGCACAGGAGACCGGGTTCCCGCCAAAGGTTCCGCCGAGCCCTCCGGCCTGCGGCGCGTCCATCAGCGCGGACTTTCCGGTGACGGCCGCCAGCGGCAGGCCGCCGCCGAGTGTCTTGCCGGAGACGAGCAGGTCCGGCTCGACCCCGAGGTGCGAGATCGCCCAGACGGGGCCGGTCCGCCCGCAGCCCGACTGAACCTCGTCGGCGACGTACAGGATCCCGTGCCGGTCGCAGAGCTCCCGCAGCGCGCTCACGAACTCGGCGGGCATCGGGATGAAGCCGCCCTCGCCCTGCACCGTCTCGAGCACGAGGCAGGCGACAGACTCCGGCGCGACGTCCTGCTTGAGCAGCAGCTCGACGCCCGCGATCGCGTCCTCGGTCGAGACTGCCGCGGTACGGGTACGGAGCAGGCGCGCGATAGACCTCCGGCGCGAGCGGCCCGAAGCCCTGCTTGTAGACGAGCTTCGCCGTCATCGCCATCGTCAGGTTCGTGCGGCCGTGGAAGGCGCGGTCGAAGACGATCACCCCGGCGCGGCCGGTGGCGGCGCGGGCGATCTTGACCGCGTTCTCGACCGCCTCCGCGCCGGAGTTGACGAGCAGCGTCTTCGTCTCGCTCTCGCCGGGCCAGAGCTCGTCCAAGCCGCCGGCAGACCTCGACGTACGGCTCGTACATCCCGACCATGAAGCACTGGTGGAGGTAGCGGTCGACCTGCTCGTGCACCGCGCGGACGACCGTCTCGGGGTTGTGGCCGAGGTTCTGGCAGGCAATCCCGCCCGCGAAGTCGAGGAACTCGCGCCCGTCGGCGTCCCAGACGCTTGCGCCCTCGGCCCGCGCGACCACGAAGTCGGTGGTCGCCACACCGCGCGGTACGAAGCGCTCGCGTGCGTCCCGCACCGTCTCGACGTCGTGCAGCTCGCGTGTCTCCATCGGCTGAAGCCTACTCCCCCATCGGCGCCCGTCCTAGGCGCTTTCCGGTGTGGGCCGTACAATCCGCGCACGTGTCTGAGCCCCCCGCGCCGAGGGAAAACGGAGAGATCACCTGCCTGATCGTCGACGACCACGAAGTCGTCCGCGAAGGCCTCAGGCTGTCGCTCTCGCGAGCACCGCATATCCGAGTCGTCGGCGAAGCCGCTGACGGAGCCACGGCGGTCGCGATGGCGGAGCGGCGCAAGCCTGACGTCGTGATCATGGACGTGCGCATGCCCGGCATGGACGGGCTCGAGGCGACGAAGATCCTGACGCAGAAAGTCCCCGACGCCGCAGTCCTGATCTTCACCGCCTACAGCGAGCGGAGCCTCCTCGGCCGCGGCCTCGAGTCGGGCGCGAAGGGCTACATCCTCAAGGAGGCCCCGCACCAGACGCTGTTGAAGGCGATCGACAAGGTCGTCGCCGGCGAGGGCTTCGTCGATCCGGCGCTGATGCCCGCCTTCCTGTCGGGCGACCGCGAGGAGATGCTCACCGCGCGCGAGCGCGAGATCCTGCAGCTGCTGGCCGACGGGATGTCGAACGCGGATGTGGCCGCGCGGCTGTTCATCAGCCAGGAGACCGTGAAGAGCCACGTGCGGCACATCCTCACGAAGCTCGAGGCCGATACCCGCACGCACGCAGTGGCGATTGCGCTTCGCGACGCGATCATCGACTAGGGCCGCTCTGCTCGTCGCGGTCGTCGCGGTCGCGGCGCTCGTGTCGGTGATCGGCCTCGCCGTCGGCTCGAGCGGGCTCGCGTTCACGGGGCTGGCGATCGCGATCGTCGGCGCGGCCGGGTTCGCGCTGCACCTGATCGTCACCGAGCGCCGGCGCCACGAGGTCGTGGAGGAGGAGCTCTCGGCGCACTCGAGCTTCCTCGAGGCGCTCGTGGAGTCGATGGGCTCGATCGCGGCGACCCTCGAGCCCGAGCAGGTCCTGGAACAGACGCGGAGCGAGGCGAAGCAGCTCTTCGGCGCGAAGGCGACGCTGCTTCCGCCGGGCTCGAGCGCCGCGAACGGCTCGGTGTTCCCGCTCCGGATCCGCGGCGAGGAGATCGGTGCGCTGCAGCTCGTTCGCGCCCGCCCGCTCGACCGCGAGGAGCAGGCGCGCGCGGCGCTGCTCGCCGACTTCGCCTCGCGCACGGTCGAGAACGCGCGTCTCCTCGCGGAGGCGCAGGTGCGCGAGGCCGAACGCGCCCGCCTCTCGGACCAGCTGATCACGGCCGAGCAGGAGGAGCGGCGCAGGCTCGCGCTCTTCCTCCACGACGGGCCTGTCCAGTCGCTCGCCGGGATCAGCCTCATGCTCGACGCGGTCACCGACTCGATCCATGCGCAGCGGCTCGACGAAGCCGAGCAGGTGCTGCGTTCGGCGCTCTCGCGGCACCGCGACACGATCCGCTCCCTCCGTGACCTCTCGTTCCACATCGAGCCGGTCGTCCTGCGAGACCAGGGGTTTGGGCCTGCGGTGCAGTCGTTCGCCGAGCAGGTCGGGCTCGCGAACGAGATCCAGGTGGACGTCGACGTGGAAGCCGCCGATGCGCTCACCGAGAACGCGCGGGTCGGCCTCTACCAGATCATTCGCGACGCGGTGAACCAGGCCATCCGGCGCGGACCCCCGTCGCGGATCTCGCTCAGCGTGGTCGAAGCCGGCGACGGGAGCGTCGAGGCGGTCATCGCCGACAACGGCACCGGCGAGCGGCGGCGCGCCACCCTCGACGAGATCGAGGAGCGGGCGCGGACGCTAGGCGGCCAGCTGCTCGTGGAGGCGGGGCCGGACGGCGGCACCGAGGTCCGCGTCGTCCTGCCGCCTTACGTCGCGCATCGCTAGGATCGCGCCCGATGGAGGACGGGCAGCCGCACAGCAGCACGCATCTGCGCTTCGTCTGGACGACGAACGGCTACGAGCTGCGCGAGCGCGACGGCGACGCGCCCGGCCTCGGCGAGGAGGTCGAGGAGGGCGAGGCGCGCCTGCGCGTGACGAAGGTCGCGCCCTCCCCGCTCCCGGGCGACTCGCGCCGCTGCGTCTACCTGCAGCCGCTCACGTAGCGGCGGACTTCGGCGGCCACGAGGCCGAGCACGAGCGCCTGGGCGAGGCCGCTCGCGTAACCGCCGGTCGCGATCCCGCCCGCGTCGACTCCGGCGGCGTAGAGACCGTCCGTGCCGAGGACGCGTGCGTTCTCGTCGATCCGCAGACCGCCCTGCGTGTGCGTGACCGCAGCCGCGACGTGAAGGCAGAGCTCGCCGTACTCCTCGACGATCGTGCCGCCCGCCTCGCGGAGGCCAACGACGCGCGGGTCGTCGTGCTTCTCCGCGGGAACGCAGAACCAGGCCGTGCCGCCCGGCCGCTCGGCGATGGCCTGGGCGAGGTCGTTCTCGTGCCAGGCGGGCGGGCCCGGGAAGAACTCGTCGCCGTTCTCGTCGACGACCCGCGCCTCGCCGCCCCAGAGCTGTGAGAGGCGCACGTAGTCGCTCTCGTCGATCTCCGCCGGCGGCGCCGGCATCGCCCGGCCGTAGAACTCGTCCATGTCTCCGGCCGTCTCCGCGCCGTGAGCGATCGCAAACTCGAGCCCGTCGCCTTCGCTCCACGGGTTCGACCTGACGAGCAGGCCGCGCTCGCGGGCGAGGCGGAGCGGAAAGCCGCCGGTCGCCAGGACGAGCGGCGGCTCGGCGTCTTCAGGCAGCGGAGAGCTCAGCCGGATGTTGCCAGCGGCGTGGACGAGGGCCTCGGTCAGGCTGATCGGGTCGAAGCGCTTGCCGGTCGTGCGCGGGTTCGGCGTGTCGTCCCAGACGATCTCCGGGCCGAGCGAGACCAGCCACTCGAGCGCTTCGTCGAAGCGGTCGAAGACGAGCCGTTGGAGCCGCTCGTCGCCCGCGGGGCACTCACGGCGGAAGTCTTCGAAGCTCCTGTAGCGCCAGACGACGCAGCTGGAGAGCAGCATCGATCCGCCCGCGCGGCTGCCCTTCTCGTGCACGACGGGAGCGCCGCCGAGCTCGCGCGCCCGCGCAGCCGCGCAGAGGCCGGCCATCCCGGCTCCCGCGATTACCACTAGGTCAGCGAGAAGCTCGGCTTGTGCTCGACGTACTCGACCTTGACCCGCTCAGGGCCCCAGACGAAGACCGCGTACGTGTTCGCTGCGTCGACGATGTCGGCGATCTCGAGCCCGAGCTCCTTCGCCTCCGCGATGTGCTCTTCGGCGGACTCGACCTTGACCGCGAGGTGGTTCAGGAGCGGCTTCTCCGGGTCGCCGGGCTCACCGTCGTGGAACTCGACGAAAGCGCCGCCGACCTCGACGCGCGGTGCTCCGGACGGCCCGATCGGCGCCTCCTCGAAGCCGAGCTGCCGGTAGGCCTGCGCGGTCTCCTCGGGCGAAGTAGACCAGAGCGCGACGTGGTCGAGGTCGTAGTCGACGTCGGTCGGCGCCTCCACGAGCCCGAGCCGAAGGCCCTCGTGCACGTCGAAGTAGGCCTCGCCGTCGCGGGAGCGGTCGACGATCAGGCCGTCGCCGAGATTCTGCGACGCCTCCTCCAGGCTCGAGACTCGGAGCGCGACGTGCTTGAGCGCGCCGGGCTCGCGCGGCCCCTCGGCCGCGAACAGGGTCAGCTTCCCGCGACGGGCGTTCGAGCCGACGAGCGTGAACGCGTCCGTGCGGTCGACGATGTGCATGCCGACGCGCTCCGTCACGAAGTCCGCGATCGCGTCCCTCTCGGCCACCCAGAGGGCGACATGGTCCAGCGTCTCGGGGGTCACGCGGGCCAGGATAACGACGCGGCTACTTCTTGCGGTCGACTGCGCGCTGAAGCTGCTGCTTGTTCATCTTCGAGCGGCCGGCGATTCCCATGCGCTTGGCCTCGTTGTAGAGCTGCTCCTTGGTGCGGCCGCGCTCGCTCCTCGCGCCCGACCCGCGGAGCCCGCCGCGGCGGCCGGACGAGATGTCACGCGTCGACGAGCGCGAGCTCTCCTTCGCCTCGCCCTTCCGCGCGCGCTCCTTGTTGACGGTGCGGGCGGCGATCTCCTTGGCCCGCTTCGTGGAGCGGCCCTGCTTCTTCTCGCTGTCCTTGATGTGCTCGTATTGGCGCTCGCGCTTCGCGCTCCATGCTTGCTGTGGCATTGCCAGACCTCCTCGGTAGATTCGAGAAAGGCCTGCCCGCGAGGTCGATTCTTAAGCGCCTACTCGATCGGCTCGTTCTGGACGTTGTGCTCGGTCGCGTACTCGTTCGTGAGCTTGTTGATCACGTCCGCGCCGTCGCCGTAGGCGTAGTTGATCTTGACGAACGCCTCCCACTTCGCGGGAAGCGCGTCCTCGGGGAAGATCGCCTCGACCGGACACTCCGGTTCGCACGCGCCGCAATCTATGCACTCCTCCGGGTCGATGATGAGGATGCGTTCGAACTCGTGGATGCAGTCGACTGGGCAGACGTCAACGCACGAGAGGTCTTTGATGTCGATGCAGGGCTCGGCGATGATGTACGTCACGGCGCGTCAGTCTACTGACGCGATCAGCTGCTCGACCGTCTCCTGCAATCGCTCGTCCAGAGCCGATTTTGCGAGGACCTGGTCGAAGCCGGCGGCGTGTGCCGCCCGCAGTCCGGCCGTGTCGGTGTGGTTCGTGAAACCGAGGATCGGGACATCCGGATAGGCGTCCGCGACCTCGTCGGGATCGATCCTCGAGACGTCGCAGACGACGAGCTCGGGCGGATCGACGCTGTCGGTCGTGGTCAGGTGGTGCCCTGGCAGGAGGCCCTCGATCTTTCCCCGGAAGAAGAGGTCGACCCCTGCGAGCAGGATCGTCGCCACGAGCACAAACGTAACACCGTCCGCCGCTAGGATCGAGTGCGTGACGGAGAACGAGGCGGTCGCCCGCCTGGACGAGATCGCTCCCGGTTCCCTCGCGTGCGTCCGGGTCGGCGAGCAGGAGGTCGCGCTCGCCCGCGTCGGCGACGAGGTCTACGCGGTGGACGGCCACTGCATCCACCTGCAGGGGCCGTTGTGCGAGGGGCGGCTCGACGGCTATGTGCTCACGTGCCCGTGGCACGGCTGGCAGTACGACGTCCGCACCGGCGAGAACGAGTTCGACCGTGCGATCAAGCTCGACACCTACCCGGTCACGGTCGAGGACGGCGAGGTCAGGGTCGATCTCTGACGAGCTCGCGCGCGGGCTCGAGCTGATTCGGGGCGGCGAGTTCTTCGCCGCGCACGAGGCGCTCGAGGACGCCTGGCGGGCGGCGCCGACCGAGGAGCGCGACTTCTTCCAGGGTCTCGTCCACGTCGCGGTCGCCTGGTACCAGGCCGGGCGCGGGAACCGCGTCGGCTGCGAGCGGCAGCTCGAGAAGGCGGCGCGACGGCTCGGCCCCTACTCGCCGAAGCATCGCGGTGTCGACCTTTCGTCGCTCCTGAAGCAGGTCGTGGCGGCGCAGCAGGTGGTCGAGGACGGCTCGCTCGAGCTGCCGACGCTAGAGCTGCCCTAAGCCGACGGCTTCGAGCATCCGGTGCAACAGGACGTTCAGCCACCAGTCGCGGTGGAAGAAGAGCAGCAGCCCGAGCACGACGAGGGTGAGGCCGCTCGCGATCCGGATCCACGCGTAGTGGTCGCGCACCCAGCGGAACGCCGTCATCGCGCGCGTGAACGCGATTCCGATCAGCACGAACGCGGCCGTGATCCCGAGCGAGTACGCCGCCAGCAGGACGATGCCTCGGACGACGGTCCTGGAGTCGGCCGCGAGGGCGAGGATGGCGGCTAGCGTGATCCCCACGCAAGGCGCAGCGCAGACCGCGAACGCGCCGCCGAGCAGCACCCGTGAGCCGCTCGCCCGCGCCCGCGTCACCGCGCCGGGCGCCACCAGGCGCTCGGGCCAGGGCAGCAGCCCGGCGAAGGCGAGGCCCAGCACCACGAGCACGAGCCCCGCCACCTCTGACTGGCGGTCGTGCGAGAGCGCGCCGCCGACCGCGGCGGCGCCCGCGCCCAGCACGACGAAGACGACCGTGAAGCCAAGCGCGAACGGAAGGCTCGCGATCACGACCCGCTTGGCGACTCCACCCTCCTCCAGCCGCACGGCCTCGATCCCCGAAACCGCCGACAGGTAGCCGGGCACGAGCGGCAGCACGCACGGGAACGCAATCGAGACGACACCCGCCAGGAACGCGAGCGGAATGCGTTCAGCCATCAAAGCGCTTCAGCTCGTCGTCGAGGCGGCGCTCGAGGTCAGGATCCATAGGCGGACCGTCCAAGGCGGGAGACCCGGGTGGCCCTTCCGGCGCCCGCCGGCTCCAGCGGCGGGCCAGCAGCGCCATCGCCCCGGCCGCGACGAGGATCCCGATCGCCGGCAGCAGCCACGCGAGCCAGCCGAAGCCCTTCCGGGGCGGCGCCGCGAGGATCTGCGTCCCGTACTGGTCGACGAGCTCCCGCTTGATCTCTCCCTCGGACGCGCAGGCCTGAACGCGGCCCTGGATGAACCGCTTGACCTGCGCCGCCGCCTGGGAATCCGACTGCGCGATGGTCTCTCCCTGGCAAACGGGGCACATGACCTCGTTCTCGAGCTTCGCGAGCGACGTCTTCGGACAGGCGGCCGCCGCCGGCGCGGCCAGCGCGAGGCCCGCCGCGGCGACGACCAGGAGGCGTTTCATGCCTTCTGTGCTTCTTCGATCCCGCGGCGCAGGTCGGCCGCCGAGATCTGCCCCGCGACGTGGCCCACGACCCGGCCGCGTGGGTCGACGAAGAACGTCTCCGGCAGGCCGGTCAAACCGTAGGACGGCCACATCGAGTCGTGGTTGTCGTGGACGACGGGGTAGCTGATCCCGTGCTGCCGCAGGAACTTGCGCGCGTCGCCGGTCGCGTCCCGGACGTCGACGCCGACGACCGTCGCCTTCCCGTGCCACTGCTGCGCGGCGGCCTCCAGCGTGCCTGCCTCCTGGTTGCACGGGTAGCACCACGAGGCCCAGAAGTTGAGCACGACCGGCTTCCCGCGGAGGGCGGCGAGGCTGAGGTCGCCGCGGCCGTCGAGCCGGTTGAGCTTGAAGCTCGGCGCGGCCGCGATCTTGCCGTGGTCGATCTTCGAGGCGGCGCCGCCGCCGCTGTCGTGCGCGACCTTCCAGATCAGCAGCGCGAGCAGGCCCGCCACGAGCCCGACCGCTAGAGCCTGCGCGCCGAGCTTCAGCCTTGCATTCATGCGCTGACGATGAAGACGGTCGTGCCGATGCGAACGTGGTTGAAGAGCCACTCCGCGTCGCGGATGTGCATCCGGATGCAGCCGTGCGACGCCGAGTAGCCGATCGAGGCGTCGTCAGGCGTGCCGTGAATCCCGACGCCCGAGGCGGACAACCCCATCCAGCGCGTGCCGAGCGGGTTCCCCGGCCCCGGCGGGATCGGCTTCGCGCCCTTCGCCCACGGCGAGTTCGGCGGGTACCACCACGGGTTGCGCCACTTGACGACGATCGACCACCGTCCGAGCGGCGTCGGATACGAGGACTGGCCGGTCGCAACGCCGAACACGCGCCACGGGCGCATCCCGTTGTAGAGGTCGAGCCGGTTCGAGCCGCGGTGAATGACGATCACGGGGCCGATGTCCTTGGGCGTCACGCGCGGCTTCAGGTCGCGGAACTGCAGCCGCATCGGCGCGCGCGCGTTGTCGACGAGCGCCGTGAAGATCGCGCTCAGGACCGGCAGGCGCCGCAACGACCAGCCGGCGTGGGCGCGGACGATGAACGGCCGCAGGTTCCGCAGCGCGAGGCGGGCGTCGAGTGGCTTGCGGTCGAAATGCTTCGCGAGCGAGTCGACGTACGCCTGCGCCTTCGGACGGCTGAGCCGGACGCGCAGCTTCAGCTCGCTGTCCGGCGGCGCCGTGAGCGCGCGGGTGACCGCGTCGTGGACGAGCGCAGTCGTGCCGAGGCGCTCGGGCTTCACGAACAGCTTGTGGCGCATGACCACCAGAGGCAATGGCCGCTCGAAGGACGTCGTCACCGCCACGTCGGCCTCGTCGGCCGTCATCCCGCCCACGTCGACCCCGCCGATCGTCACTCCAGCGGCGATCACCTGTGGATCGGTCGTCGTGCCGGTCGAGGTCGTGGACGAGCCGATGCCTGCAGACACTCCGCCCGCGGCCGCAAGACCGAGCATGAACAGGAGAGGCAGAGCGACCCGCTTCACAGCGACGAAAGTCTAGCCAGCGAGGATTCGTGGATCGTCGGCGATCACCCCGTCGACGCCAAGCTGGTCGAGCCGGCGCACCTGCTCCGGGGTGAGCGCCGTCCACGCGAGAACCGGCACGTCGAGCGCGTGGCAGCGCCCGACGACGGACCCGGTCACGACCTGCAGGTGCAGGACGGCGACGTTCGCGTTCGCCGCGGCGAGCATCCTCGGTAGCCGGAAAGCCAGCACCGAGCGCATGGCCGCGAGGCCGGGACGGACGAGCCCCGCGAGGATCCCCCGCGTGCTCAACCCGTGCCGGTCCTCCGGATACGTCAGGCCTCGGGCGAGTTCCGGCTCGAGCTCGCGCAAGAGGCGGAGGCTTTGCGGCCAGAACGTGCTGACGAGCGAGCGCTCGACGACGTCGTGCCGGCGCAGAGCGCTCACGATGGCGGCTTCGGTGCCCGCCGCCTTCAGGTCGACCTGAATGCCGCGACCGGTGGGAGCCAGGAACGCAAGCGCCTCGTCGAGCGTCGCCGGCTCGCCGGGCAGCTCGTCCAGCGAGTGGGCGAGAACGAGCGTCCCGTCCACCGCGATCACGTCGAGCTCCACCAGGTCGCAGCCGAGCTCGACCGCGAGCGCGAGGGCGGCGATCGTGTTCTCGGGCGCCAGCGCCGCCGCGCCCCGGTGCCCGATCCTGAGCATGCGTCCGCCCCGGCGGCGGAGATCGATCACACGCGCCTGAGCACGACGACCGCGAGATCGTCTCGGAGCTCACCCGCGAACGAGTGGCAATCCTCGACCAGCGTGCGCGCGAGCTCGGAGGCCGCGAGCCCGGCGTGCCGCGTGAGCGCTCGGTCGAGCCGCCGGTCACCGTAGAGCTCTCCCGCCCGCCGGGCCTCCAGCAGGCCGTCCGTGTAGAGCACGGCGGCACACCCGGGATCGAGCCTCAGCAGGGCCGGTGCGTAGGTCTGCCCGCTCTCGACGCCGAGCGCCAGCCCGGAGACGACCGCCTGCGCAACCGCTCCGTCCGGAGAGACCAGCCGCGGGGGCGGGTGGCCGGCGCAGGCGCACTCGACCTCGCCCGTGCTCGGGTCGATCGTCAGGTAGAGCATCGTGATGAATCGCCCGAAGCCGACTTCCCCGATGACCACCTCGTTGGCCGCCGCGAGCAGGTCGGCAGGCTCGGGATGGTCGCGGACGAGCGAGCGGAAGACGAACTTCGCCATCGCCATGTCGGCCGCCGCGTCGATGCCGTGCCCGGAGACGTCGCCGAGCACGACCGCGAGCCGCCCGTCGGCCAGCACCAGGAAGTCGTAGACGTCCCCGCCGACCTCCACGCGCGTCGCGGGCGCATACACGTGGCCGACGTCGAGCCCCGGCAACTCGGGCTTGTTCTGCGGGAGCAGCGAGCGCTGCATCGTCTCCGTGAACTCCTGCCGCTCCTGGTGCAGGCGCGCGTTGTCGAACGCCAGCGCGGCCGGGCCGGCGAGCGAGAGAGCGGCCTGCAGAGTGCGGTGCGAGATGGGCTTCTCGGCGTCGAGCGACAGGAGCGTGAGCGTCCCCAGCACCTCTTCCTGGGGGCTCTCGAGCGGGATCACGGCCGCGGTCGAGCCCTTCTCGAGGAACGGAATCAGAGGCTCGTGCGCGGGCCCGAGCTCTCGCGCCGTGGCCGCGTCGAGGAGCAGCGGCTCCGCCGCGCGGTAGGGACGCGGCCCGGACGGCGAGAGGGGCTGTGACAGCGAGAGCATCTGGCCGATCGGCTCCGAGAGCCGGCCGTCGCGCACGCGCACCGCGGCGGGAATGAGGGAGTCGCCGCGCTCGTCCGGCGTTCTCAGGACCGCCGCGTCGACGTCGAGTGCATCGACGACCGAGTCGACGATCGCCTGCAGCGTCCGGCTCACCGAGAGGCTCTCGGTGAACGAGCGCGAGATGTCGTAGAGCGCCTGCAACCGTCGCGAGACCGCAACCGCCTCGTCACGCGCCCGCTTCGCCTCGCCCGACTCGCGCTCGACCTTCTCGTGCAGGCGCGCGTTCTGGACGGCCACGGCGAGCTGTGCCGCGAGCGCGAGGAGCAGCGACTCCTCGTTCTCGGTCAGCGTCCGGCCGCGCTCGAGGTAGGCGGCGAGGAGGCCGATCAGCTCGTCACCCGCGCGCAGGGGGACACCGAGCACACACTCGATCCCGAGCTCCTCGACGGCGTCGCGGACCGTGACGAGGCGAGCATCGATGGCGTCGGGCACGAGCACGAGGCCCCGGCCGCGCGCCGGCCCGAGCGCGAGCTCGAGGAGCCGCTCGCCGATCCGGACGTGCGGACCGGTGAGGCCGCACTCGGCGGCGGTCTCGAGGCGGTCGTCCTCGAGCAGGTAGACGGCGAGGCGGTCGGCCCCAAGCAGCTCGCAGACGCGGGCGACTGCAGTGTCGAGCGTGTGCGCCAGCGAGAGCTCGGCGATCGCCTGCCCCACGATCGTCAGCAGCGCGCGGCTCCGCTCGAGCTCGTCCACGAGGAAACGGCGCTGCTCGGCGACGCGAAGCATGTGCGCCGCGCGGACCGCGAACGTCGCGAGGCGCGTCAGCATCGGGTCGCCGGGCTCGGGCTCTTCGGCGAGCACGAGCTGGAGGCAGCCGAGCGGTGGCTCGCCCAGCTGCAGCGTCGCGACGGCCCCGACCCCCGCGAGCTGCTCGACCGTGACCGGCTCTCGGGATGTCCTCGCGCGGCGCGCACAGGAGGAAGCCTTCGCCTCGAGCTCCGCGGCTGCCGGGCCTGCGGATGCCGCGAGCTCTTCCACGTCGCCGTCGTAGCGCCAGATCAGAGCGGCCGGCGCTCCCGTGGCCTCCGCGGCGAGAACAGCGACCTGCTCAGCGGCCTGCGTCTCGTCCGCGGCGGCTGCGAGGGCGTCTCCGGCGAGCTCGAGCGCGTCCGGCGCCAGCCTGGCGGCGCCCTCGAGGGCGTAGGAGCGGCGGGTCAGGGCCACCTCGTCCGCGATCGCCCGCGCGAGCTCGACCTGGCGCTCGTCGAACGCCGAGCGCCGCCGCATCAGCTCGACCGAGCCGACGACGTCGCCGTTCTCGCGGACGGGCAGCTGCAGAACGCCGACGGCCGGGAGGCGCTCGGCCGCAAGCCTCAGCGGTAGTGGCAGCTCGGGGATGGCCGGAGCCTCGTCTACCAGTGCGTCGAGCTCGATCCGCGAGCTCTCGAGCTCCGCGCGCGCCGACTCGGAGGCCGCGTGCACGGCATGCGCTACGAGCCCGCCCCGCTCGTCGGCCAGCCGGACCACGACGACGTCGGCGTCGGCGATCTGCGCGGCGCGGTCGACGATCGCCGCGAGCGCATCGTCGAGCTGGGCGGTTCCGGTCGGCTGCCTGGCTGCTGCCATCCTCGGTCCTGCCGGAACTTTAGACTTCCCGCGTGGCCTTGCCCCAGCGGAAAGAGGTCGAGGAGGAGCTCCTCGACCCGACCGCCGTCGCGCGCGCCTACAGGAAGGAGCGGGCGCGCCGCCGTGCACGCGAACAGCGGGCGCTCGACCGACGCCTCGCGGCGTTTCGCTTCTGGCTGGTCGTCTTCACGGTGGTCGCAGGCAGCGTCGGCCTCGCGATCGTGATCTGGCACCAAATCCATCGACTCTTCGGGCTCTAGGGGATACTGCGCGCCGTGGAATCGCCCGAGCCTTACTCGCCTGAGCAGGACGAGCCCTTCCTCGAGCCCGAGCAGGAGGTCTACCTCCGGCCCGCGGGCGGGTTCTGGGCCGTCGGCGGCCGGCTGACCTGGGTCGCCGGGCTCGTGCTCGCGATCTCGGCGTTCACCGGCTGGTACGCAGGCTCGGGGTCGCCCGGGCCGACGATCTCGGTAATCGGCTGGCATACGGGCGCTCTCGGGAAGCTGGTCTTCTTCATCGGGCTGATCCTGCTGGCGCTCGCGATCCTGCGCGAGGCGGGCTACGAGCTGCCGCCCAGCGTGCCCGAGAGCCTCGTCGTCATCGCGCTGGGCTCGCTCGCGACGATCTTCGTCCTGATCCGGCTGATCTCGATCCCGGACTCGATCGAGCCCGGGGCCGGTCGCGGCATCGGGATCTGGATCAGCCTGCTGGCGTCGCTTGCCGTGATCGTCGCCGGTCTGTTGCGAGCCTCAGAAGAGCTATAGCCCCGAGGCCGATGAGGGTTCCCAGGACGGCGCCGCCGAGCACGTCGAGCGGCCAGTGGACGCCGACGTAGATCCGCGAGAGCCCGATCGCGGCCGCGAGCACGAAAGCGGGCACGGCGAGTCGCGGAGCGGCCCAGGCAAGCACGGTCGCGCAGGCAAAGGCGGTCGTCGTGTGCCCGGAGGGAAACGCGCCCGAGTGCGGGACGCTGACGAGCGGCTTCGGGTCGGGATAGACGAGCGGCGGGCGCCTGCGCCCGATCCAGTCGCGCAGTCCCAGGGAAAGCGACTCCGCGATCAGATCCGCGGCGAGCAGCGTCACCACGAGCCACGGTCTCCGCCAGAGGATCGCCAGTACGAGGCCGATGACGAGAAAGACGAGGCCCTCGGTGCCGATCCGCGAGAGGTCGACGAACAGCCAGTTCAGCCAGCCGACGCGGTGGTGGACGACCCAGCGCTCGACGTGTCGGTCGAGGCGGATCAGGCTGGGAGCAGCTGCTTGGTCTGGTCGATCAGCTGCTGCGGGTTGAACGGCTTCCCGATGAAGCCCTGCGCTCCTCGCGAGGTGGCGTCAGCGGCCGCCTGCTCGTCGACCTGGCCGCTGAACATGATCACCGGGATCGCGCCGACTCCGTGCCTCTCCTGGACGCGCCGCAGCATCTCCCAGCCGTCGACGTCCGGCATCATCACATCCAGCAGGACGAGGTCGGGCGTCGACTCCTCCAGCACGCGGAGCCCCTCGTCGGCGTTGCCGGCCTCGCGGACGGAGTAGCCCTCCATCTCGAGGTTGACGCGGACGTACTCCCGGAGGCGCTCGTCGTCGTCGACGATCAGGACAACCGGGCCCGAGTGCGCGGCGGCGTTCGGTCCGGAGCGTTCGAGAAAGGCGTCGAGGTCACCGCGCCGGTAGCGGCGGTGGCCGCCGGGCGTGTAGAAGGCGGGGACGCGCCCCTGGTCGGACCATTTGCGGATCGTGCTCTGGGCCACGCCGAGGTACTTCGCGGCCTGTCCAAGCGTGAGCCAATCCGGCTCGCCGGCCGGGGCGAGACGCTGTGAGACGTTGCCGCGTTCCATCCGTGCGCCGAATCTACCCAAAGCTCGCACTTTCTAAGCGGCGAGACGTCCGTGGATCCCGAGCTGCGGCCGGACGCCGCCGCGAGTTGATCAGTTGACGAGCTGCGTTGCGCCGAGCGTGACGCCGTACGCAAACGTCATGCAGTAGATACCCGAGCAGGTGCCCGAGTTCGGCTCGCTGGACGTCAGGGCCGTCGAGCTTGATGTAGATCCGCGGCGCCTCCCGCGACCGGTAGTCCTGGCCCCAGGAGATGTTCGCGGTGGCGTCCGGTTCGGTGTTCGACGGGATGCCGTTGAAGAAGAGCTGGATCTGCTCGGCGTCGTCCCAGAGGTCGAACGAGTTGATGTCGATCCAGTACTCGCGCTTGATCTGCAGCTTGCGGTTCTTGTCGCAGCTGATGTCCGTCTTCGCAGTCGGGAAGATCGAGGTCAAGTTGAAGACGCCTGTGGCGGAGATCGTTTGCACCGAGCCGCCCATTGCGGCAAAAGCCGGGTCGGCGGTGGAAGTCGCCGTGGTGAAGTTCAGGCTAGGCATGGCCGCGCCGGGAGGATCGGGGTCGAGGGAGAGGTCGCGCGTCCCTCTGATGGTGAAGTCCTCGTCGATGACGACGTGGCCGGTCCAGGCTGCGAACCCGCCCTGGCCCACATCAGTCGTAGCGTCGTCATGGGCGGTGAACTGGATGCGAATACGGCTGACGCAGGTCGCGAGTGCGGACTGGAGATCCGAGAACCCTCCTAGACCGTTCAGCTGCGCGTTTCGCTGAGCGGAGATCACGTCGAAGTACGCGGCGATGTAGATGCCCGAAGGATGGCTACCGGGCCCGAAGCACACCGACTTGGCGAGCTTGTATTGAAAAACGGCCAGCCTTCCCCCTCCCAGCGCAAGGCCGGCTGCCGCTTCCCCGTAGCCGAGCAAAGTCGCCTGGCGCTCGATCGAATCTGCCATCGTCTGGATCGCGATGAGGGATGCGGCGGTCTCGTAAGTCGGATCCGCATTGATGACCTGGTCGATTTCCGTGTTCACCTCGCTGGCGGCGGCCTCGAAGGCTTGCTCCGCCTCGCCGACCTCGCCGGCCAGGGCCGCTTTGAGCGCCGTCTGGCCAAGCGCGCGAATCTGCTCGGCCTGCGTGTAGCACGACATGAGCGGCCGGCGGCCGGAGTCGAAGTGCTTCGGCCGAGTGCACGGGACGGACTGGGATGCGCGGCCGTCCGAGCTCGGCGTGGCGACGCCGTAACCGCCGAAGCTGGTCACGGGAATCGTCGTGGTTGTGCCGACCTTGACCGCGAGCGGGAACGCGCCCCTGCTCGGGTCGACGCCTCCGAAGGCGACGACGCTCGCGTGGGCCGGCCGGCTCGGACGGTGAATGGTGAGGGTCGTGCCCGGTGGCGCGGTCCCGAGAGGCTCGATCATGACCCCCGTCACGAGCCGACCGACTGCGCGCGCCGGATTCAGCGCGGTCACGGCCGTCATCGTCACGGACAGGTTCGGAACCGAGTGCACCGGGACCGTCAGCTTGAAGTCAGTGCCGTCGGCCGCGACGAGGTCCAGGGTTCCGCCCTGCAGACCAAAGGCGCCCGTCGCGATGTGCGAAGCGTCCCGCTGAGGAGTCGCCGACGGGATCGCGGCAGGTTTGTGCACAGCGACCGGCCCGACCGCTACGCAACCGCCCGCAGACGGCTTCGCCCGCCTGCACGCGAGCATCTTGTAGGTCCCCGGAGCGATTGCATCTGGCAGCGACACCCACACGCGGAAGCTCCGGGCCCCCTTCGCCTTACTCGAGCCGAGCTTGATGTCACCTGCTCCATAGCGCGCGTTCTTCGAGAGGACGATAGAGGCCGGTCTGAACCGCTTCCCGTGCGGGAGCGACGCCGAGACCCGTGCGATGCCGTCGGGGGCCAGCCGTCCTCGGTCGATCTTCACTGCGGACAGGGCAGGCCCCGCGGCAGCCAACGCGAGGCCGGTCAGCGTGAGCACTAGAGCAAACGGCCGCACGTGCTGATTCTCTTTCCCGGGCTCGGCGCACGCAAGTGCCCGCGGAGGGCGCGATGTTCCGGCGAAGGCAGGCTTATGGTGCGGTGACGGTGACCGTCGACGACGCCGGCTGGAGCGTGAAGGTGCCGTTCTGGGTGATGGTCTGCGCAGCCGGCGGGTTGTCGCTGAGCGCTTCGCCTAGCGCGATGCCGATCACGAAGACCAGCAGGACGAGCAGGCCGAGCACCACCGGGCGCCACGGGTGCCTCCTCCTCCCTCGCCGCCGGTCGGGCGTCACGGCCGGTAGTCGACGGCGCCGCGGGAGTACACGTGGAAAGCCGCATCCTGGACGATCGTCATCCGCGCGGGCCACCCGGCCTCCTGCTCACGCTCGGCGAGGGTGTCCTGCACCCACCGGTCGGAGTCGCGGTACGCGTTCGCCAGCTGCTCCAGCGTGAAGGTCTGGCCGATCCGGCGGCGCAGCTGGTCGAGGATGAGCTCGAGCTCGGACAGGAGCAGCGCATAGCGGCGGCGGTCGGAAGACGTGGCCTCGAGCCGCCGGTGTCCCTCCTCCCACTCGCGTCGGGTCGCTTCGAGCGCCGCCAGCGCCATCCCGCTCGATGCTAGCCGGGTGTGCAGCACTCTCGCTCCGGCCAGAGCGGCTCGACCTCGGCGAGGATCCGCTCGCCGAGTACGTAGCCGGGTCGGGCGAGCGCGAACGCAGCGTGCGCATGCAGGCACTTGAGCCCGCCGGTGCGCGTCTGGCCACCGACTCCGCCCGGCAACTGCGGCCGCAGGCGCCGCTGCTCCTCGTGCGCCTCCTGGACACTCGCGCCGAGCTCCGGATCCTCCACCGCCAGGCGCCCGAAGCGCTCGACTCCGCCTGCCGCCTCGATCCGGGCGACCGCCGCGACGAGATGCGGGCACGTCAGCCAGAACGTCGTCGGGAACGGCTCGCCCGAGTCGTCGAACGGCTCCTGCTCCGTGACGGCCGGCCTTCCGTAGGGACAGCGAACGGCTACCCGCTTGAACGCGCGCGGCTTCCGGCCCAGCTGGAGCTCAACGACTGCCCGGTCATCCACACGCTTTCATCCCCCTTGGCGGATCGTACGCGTGTGCACCCAGCGCGAGATCCCCTTGACGATGAAGAGCCGCTCGCCGGGGTGCACCAGGCCCACGCGCCGCGCCTCGCGCTCGAGCGCCTGCGTCGTGCTGGCCTCGGCGAGCTGCCGCTGGAGCGCGCGCTTCTGGGCCTTGAGGGCGCGCACGTCCGCCGTCCGGCTCCCGAGCTCGTGCTTCGTCGCGAGATAGCTGCGGAGCGGGCGCGCATAGAGCAGCGCCACGAGGACCAGCCCGGCAATGGCAAGCCTGCGCATGAGAATCCTGGAACGAGTGCGTCGTCCTTGGGCCACGCCCGCGGGTTCGCCGCAGGTGCGGCAAGCCCTCCTAAGCGATCGTGACCTTGATCAGGTCGGTCGCGCCCGGGATGTTCACCGCGGTGCCGGCGGTGATCACGACGCGGTCGCCTTCGGAGACGAGGCCGACCGCCCGCGCGGCCTCGAGCGAGTGGAACCACAGATCCTCGACGTCGGCGCTCTCCGGGATCAGCAGCGGCGTCACGCCCCACTCGAGGGCCATCTGACGGAGCACGTAGTCGTGGTGCGTCAACCCGACGATCGGCCGGCGCGGACGGAGACGCGCGACCACAGAGGCGGTGCGGCCCGTGTAGGTCGGCACGAGGATCGCCTCCGCTCCGAGCGCCTCGGCGACGTCGCACGCGGCATTGGACATCGCCTGGCCCACGCTCGGGTCCTCGCTCGCCTCGGGCAACTCGTGGCGGTACCCGAGGCTCGGCTCGACCGCGCGCGCGATCCGGTCCATGTACGCGACCGACTCGACCGGGAACTCGCCGATCGCGGTCTCGCCTGAGAGCATCAGCGCGGAGCTCCCGTCGAGGATCGCGTTGGCGACGTCGCTCGCCTCGGCCCGCGTCGGGTCGGCCTGGTGGATCATCGACTCGAGCATCTGCGTCGCGGTGATGACGGGTTTTCCCCGTTCGAGCGCGGCGATGATGATTCGCTTCTGAAGCAGCGGCAGCGCCGCGACCCCGATCTCCACGCCGAGGTCGCCGCGCGCGACCATGACCGCGTCGCTCTCGGCGAGCACGGCAACCAGCGCGTCGACGGCTTCCGCCTTCTCGATCTTCGCGATCACGTGCGCCTGCGAGCCGGCCTGCTCGAGCAGCGCGCGGAGGTCGCGCACGTCGGCGGCCGAGCGGACGAAGGAGAGCGCGACGAAGTCCACGCCCAGCTCCAGCGCGAGCTCGAGGTCGTCCATGTCCTTGCGCGTCAGCGACGGGATCGGAATCGGGACGCCGGGCAGGTTCACGCCCTTGTGCGACGAGACGACGCCGCCGGTGACGACCGCGCAGCGCGCGCGGCCGGACTCGACCTGCTCGACCCTGAGGCGCACGAGCCCGTCGTCGATCAGCACCTCGTGGCCGGGCTGCAGCACCTCACTGATCACGGCCGGGCTGACCGGGAGCTCGCCGTCATTCGAGGTCTCGCCGCCCGCGACCAGGATGTTCTCGCCTCGGCTCAGCGTCACCGGCGACTCGAGCTCGCCGATGCGGAGCTTCGGGCCTTGCAGGTCGGCGATCAGGGAGATCGGCCGGCCGAGCTCGGCCTCGACCGCGCGAACGAGCCGGGCCCGCTCGCGGTGCTCGTCGTGGGTTCCGTGCGAGAGGTTGAGGCGCGCGCCGTCCATGCCCGCCTCGACGAGCTGCTTCAGCACCTCCGGGGTGCACGAGGCCGGCCCGATCGTGGCCACGATCTTCGTGCGTCTGGGCGTGGCTGCCACTGCGATCTGAGGTTAGCTCCCAGCGCCGCCGGTCACGAACGCGAAGGCGAGCGAATCAATCCGGCGCGGACGAAGCGGCCGCGAACGTCTCCCAGCCCGGGTAGACGGCGTCCGCGCCGAGCTCTTCCTCGATCCGAAGCAGCTGGTTGTACTTGGCGACCCGGTCCGTGCGCGAGAGCGAGCCCGTCTTGATCTGACCCGCGTTCGTGGCGACGACGAGGTCGGCGATCGTCGTGTCCTCCGTCTCTCCGGAGCGGTGCGAGACGACGACCGCGTAGCCGTTGTCGCGCGCCTGCGAGATCACGTCGAGCGACTCGGTCAGCGTCCCGATCTGGTTGACCTTCACGAGGATCGCGTTGGCGACCCCCTCGTCGATGCCGCGCTGCAGGCGCTCGCCGTTCGTCACGAAGATGTCGTCGCCGACGAGCTGCACCTTGCCGCCGACGTCCGCCGTGAGCTTCGTCCAGGTCGCCCAGTCGTCCTCGGCGAGACCGTCCTCGATCGAGACGATCGGGTAGCGCCCGACCAGCTCCTCGAGGTACGCGACCATCCCCGAGCCGTCGAGGTCACGCCCCTCGAAGGCGTAGCGGCCGTCCGTGAAGAGCTCCGTTGCCGCCGGATCGAGCGCGACCGCGATCCGCTCGCGGTGGCCGGCGCGCTCGGCGGCCTCGAGCAGGACGTCGATCGCCTCCTCGCTCGACTCGAGATCGGGTGCGAAGCCGCCCTCGTCGCCGACGCCGGTCGAGAACCCGCGCTCGTGCAGCAGCGCGCCGAGAGCGTGGAAGGTCTCGGAGCCGATCCGCAGCGCCTCCGCGAAGCTCGACGCGCCCGCCGGGACGAGCATGAACTCCTGCAGGTCGATCGAGTTCTGCGCGTGCGCGCCGCCGTTGATCACGTTCATCAGCGGCACGGGCAGCGTGCGCGCCGAGTCGCCGCCGAGGAAGCGGAAGAGCGAGACGCCGGCCTCCGCGGCCGCCGCCTTCGCCGCGGCCAGCGAAACCGCCAGGATCGCGTTGGCCCCGAGACGGTCCTTGTTCGGGGTCCCGTCGAGCTCGATCAACCGCTCGTCGAGCGCACGCTGGTCCGCCGGGTCGAGCCCGCGGACCGCGCCCGCGATCTCGCCGTTCACGTTCTCGACCGCCCGCGAGACGCCCTTGCCGCCCCACTCCGCGCCCTTGTCGCGAAGCTCCAGCGCCTCGTGTGCCCCGGTGGAGGCGCCGGACGGCGCCGCGGCGCGGCCGAGAGCACCCGAATCGAGCCGCACGTCCGCCTCGACCGTCGGGTTCCCGCGCGAGTCGAGGATCCAGCGGCCGCGGACGCTCGCGATCACTCCCATCGAAAGGCCTCCTTGGCTCGGTCGAAATAGCGGTCCTGCTCGTCCAACGGCAGCTCGGCGAACGCGTGGCCCTCCTCGGACGCGTACTCCTCGGCGCGCTCGACCCGCGCGACGAAGCGCCGCGTCATCGTTCGCAGCGCCAGCTCGGGATCGACGTTCAGCCGCCGCGCGACGTTCACCGCTGCGAAGAGGACGTCGCCCAGCTCCTCGAACACGTGCTCGTCGGGCTCGGCCTCCTCGGCAACGGGCGCCTCCGCGAGCGCTTCCTTCAGCTCGCGCACCTCGTCGTCGAGATCGGCGATCGCGCCCTCCGTGTCCGGGTACTCGAACCCGATCGCCGCCGCCCGCCGCTGCACCTTGCGAGCGTAAAGCAGCGCGGGCAGGCCCTGAGGCACGTGGTGGAAGATGCCCTCGCGCCCCTCCTCGTCCGTCTTGATCCGGTCCCAGTTGGCGCGGACGCGGCCCGCGGTGCGCGCCTCGACGTCGCCGAACACGTGCGGGTGGCGCCGGACGAGCTTCTCGTGCACCGCGCGTGCCACGTCCTCGAGATCGCCGGCGCCCTCTTCGGAGAGGAGCAGCGAGAGGAAGTAGACCTGGAAGAGCAGGTCGCCGAGCTCGTCGAGCAGCTTGGCGGGCGCGCCCTCGAGCGCCGCGTCAGCGACCTCGTAGGCCTCCTCGACGGTGTGCGGGACGATCGTCCGGGCGGTCTGCTCGCGGTCCCACGGGCACTCCCGGCGCAGCCGCTCGGTCAGCTGCTGCAGCTCGAGCAGCGCCTCGCCGAGGCTCACTAACCGGTGCTAGCGCCGGTGGTCGAAGACTTCTGCTTGCAGGGATCCTGGCCCGGCGGCGGCGCGTAGCCGGCCTGGTAGGCGATGTCCGGGCAGTACGTCTTCATCAGCTTGGTCTGCCAGTCCTGAACGAGCGTGTTGCGCTTGTTCTGGATCAGCGTCTGCCTGATCGCCTCCTTGACCTGGGCGAGCGGCGTCGGCTTCGCAGGCGTCGGCGGCTTGACCGGCCCGAGGGCCTCGATGATGTGCCAGCCGAACTTCGAGTGCACCGGCTTGGAGATCTCGTGGTTCTTCAGCTTGAACGCGACCTGCTCGAACGGCTTCACGAAGCGGCCCTTGACGTCGCCACCTGCGAGCACGCCACCGGCCTTCGCGGACGACGGGTCGGTCGAGTACTTGCGCGCGAGCTTGCCGAACTGCTTCGGGTTCGCCTGCAGCTGCGCGTAGATCTGGTCCGCGAGCGCCTTCTTCTTGACGAGGATGTGCGCGACGGGCCGGGTCTCCGGCTGCGCGGGCGTCTCGTACTCGGACTTGTGCTTGCTGTAGTAGTCCGAGATCTCGCTGTCCGAGACCTTCACGCCGCCGGTCACCTTGTTCTGAACCTTCTCGCGGATCAGCGTCAGCTTGATCCCCTGCCTGACCTGGGCGTCGGAGAAGCCCTGCTGCTTGAGCGCCGCCTCGTAGCGCTTCTCGATGTCGGCCTTCGAAGGCGGCGGCTGGCCGGGGGTGCTCCCGTAGTACTGCTGCTTGATCTGGTCGAGCCGCTTGGTGACGTCCTCGTCCGTCACCTTGACGCCGAGCTTGTCGGCCTGCTGCTCGTACTCGCTCGCCGAGACGAGGAACTGCGTCACGTTCGAGCGCAGGTTCGCGAGCTCGACCGATCCGGCCTTCGGGAAGGGATGCTTCGTCGCCGTGTAGTTCTGCTTCGTCTGGGCCATCAGCGCGTCCCAGTCGGCCTTCGAGACCTGACCGTCGCCGACGACCGCGACGTCGTCGCTAGGGACGTTGCGGGGCCCGCCACCGCCGCACGCCGTGACGGCGACGACGAGAGCTAGCCCGAACAGAACGAGAATTGATTGCTTCACGATTAACCGGCCCCACTTCATACGAAGAAAACGCCCCGATCCATACAAAAAACGCCGCTATCCATGAGAAAAATGGCACGTGCAGCCGTTTTGCTCACGCTGCCTGGCGCGCGTCGAGTATAGCATCGACCAGGCGGACCGCTCGCGAAAAATCCTGTTCGCGGACGGAGACCTCTCGCCTGGCCGTCGTGTAGACCGCGGTCTCCACGTCGCGCCGCAGCGCCCGAAGCTCGGCGGACGCCAGCTCGAGCGGGCCGACCGTCGCGCGGCCGCCCTTGAACACGAAATAGTCCGCGCCGAGGCGCGCGAGCTTGATCTTCGCCTCCTGGATCGAGAACAGGTGCTCGACCGGCTCGGGCAGTGGTCCGTAGCGGTCCTCCGTCGCCGCGCGCAGCTCGCGTAGCTCGTCGTCCGAGTCGACGAGCGCAAGGCGGCGATGGAGGTCGATCTTGAGTGCCTCGGCTGCGATGTACGCGGCGGGCACGTACGCATCGACGCGCGCGTCCACACGGACCGGTCGCGCAGCCGGCCGGCGTTCTCCGGAGAGCTCCGCCACGGCCTCGCTGAGGAGCTCGACGTAGAGCTCGAACCCAAGCGCTGCGATGTGCCCGTGCTGCTCGGCGCCGAGCAGGTCGCCGGCACCGCGTATCTCGAGGTCGCGCATCGCGATCGCGAACCCGGCGCCGAGCTCCGTGTGGTCGGCGAGCGTCGCCAGGCGCGCCCGCGCCTCCGGGGTCAGCTCACGCGTGTCCGGATAGAAGAGGTAGGCGTGCGCGAGCAGGTCGGAGCGGCCGACCCGCCCGCGGATCTGGTAGAGCTGGGCGAGCCCGAGCGCGTCCGCCCGCTCCACGATCAGCGTGTTCGCCTGCGGGATGTCGAGCCCGGACTCGATGATCGTCGTCGAGACGAGCACGTCCGCGTCGCCG
Source organism: uncultured Actinomycetes bacterium (assembly GCA_963788215.1). Taxonomy (GTDB): domain Bacteria; phylum Actinomycetota; class Thermoleophilia; order Gaiellales; family Gaiellaceae; genus AC-32. The sequence continues at coordinate 834,506 of CAWBFX010000010.1, read as the reverse complement.
CGCAGGAAGGAGTGCATCTTCTCCTCGAGCTCGCGCTCGCGCATCTGGCCGTGCGCCACGGCCACGCGCAGGTTCGGGCAGAGCTGCTGGACCTTCGCCGCGGCCTCCTCGATCGTCTCGACGCGGTTGTGGAGGTAGAAGCTCTGGCCGCCTCGCTCCTTCTCGCGGTCGAGCGCGAGGCGGACGACGTCCTCGTCGTACTCGCCCACGTACGTGCGGATCGGGCGGCGCCCCTCGGGTGGCGTCTCGATCACCGAGATGTCGCGCAGGCCCGAGAGCGACATGTGCAGCGTGCGCGGGATCGGCGTCGCGCTCAGCGCGAGCACGTCGACCTCGAGCCGCAGCGCCCGGAGCAGCTCCTTCTGCGCGACGCCGAAGCGCTGCTCCTCGTCCACGATCACGAGGCCGAGCTCCTTCGGGATCACGTCGCGGCTGAGCACGCGGTGCGTCCCGATCAGGACGTCGACCTTGCCGGCGGAAAAATCGGCGACGACCTGCTTCTGCTCTTTCGCGCTGCGGAAGCGGGAGATCATCTCCACGCGGACCGGGAAGTCGCGGTAGCGCTCGCGGAACGTGTTCCAGTGCTGCTCGGCGAGAACGGTCGTCGGGACGAGCATCAGAACCTGCTTGCCGTTGAGGACGACCGCGAAGGCGGCGCGAACCGCGACCTCGGTCTTGCCGAAGCCGACGTCGCCGCAGACAAGCCTGTCCATCGGGCGCGGCGACTCGAGGTCCTCCTTGACCGCCTCGATCGCGGTCTGCTGGTCCTCGGTCTCCCGATAGGGGAACTCGGCCTCCAGCCGCTCGAGCCAGTCGTTCGTGAGGTCGTACTGGACGCCCTCGGCCTGCTGGCGGCGCGCGTAGAGCGCGATCAGGTCGCCCGCGAGCTCGCGGACGCCTTCCCGCGCCCGGGCCTTGAGGTTCTGCCAGGCCTTGCCGCCCAGCTTCGAGAGCGCGGGCGACCCGGCGTCGGCGCCGATGTACTTCGAGACCCGGCCGATCTGCTCGTGTGGCACGTAGAGCCGGTCGTCGCCGCGGAAGCCGAGGAAGAGGTAGTCGCGCGTGACCCCGGCGACGGTCTTCGTCTCGAAGCCGAGCAGCTTTCCGATCCCGTGGTCCTCGTGGACGACGTAGTCGCCGGTGCGCAGGTCGGCGAACGACTGCAGCGCGCGGCCGGGAGCGGTGACGCGCGTGCGCGTGCGGCGGCGGAAGACCTGCGTGTCCGGCAGGAGCGCCAGCCGCAGGTCGCGCCAGACGAAGCCGCGGCGCGCGGGCGAGACGGCGAACAGGAGCTCGGGTGCGTCCGGCAGCCCTTCGCCCGGCTCGAGCAGGCGCGCCTCGACGCGCCGCAGGAGGTTGAGCGTGCGAAGCGCCTCGCCGCGGTGCGGGAAGGTGACGACGACGCGGTTCTCGGCTCGGAGCAGGGCCGCGAGCTCGTTCTCCGCCTCCGCGAGCCCGCGCGCCGCGATCGCCGGCCGCTGCGCCTCGAACGCGAAGTCCTGACCGTGCGGCAGCGACTCGAGGTGAGCAGCCTGCTCCAGGCTGCCAAGTAACACAGTGTTACTAAGCCCTTCCTCGTCCCAGAGCTCGCGCACCTCGTCGGGCTGCCAGACGAAGTCGGGCGGCCGGTCGAGCGGCGGGACGAGATCGCCGGGGACGGGCGGCAGCTCGTCGTCGTCGGGCAGCGTCGGCTCGACGAGATCCAGCCGCCGCTCGACGGCGGGATAGACGACGGCTCGGTCGACGTCGTGCAGCGCGCGCTGCGTGAACGGCGAGAAGACGCGTAGCGCCTCGATCTCGTCGCCGAAGAGCTCGACGCGGAGCGGATCGCGGCCGGTCGTCGGGAAGACGTCGACGAGGCCGCCGCGGACGGCGAACTGACCGCGCTCCTGGACGCGATCGACGCGCTCATAGCCTGCGAGCGCAAGCCGCTCGGCGAGCGCGTCGAGGCCGGGAGCGGCGGAGCGGTCGAGGAGGATCGGCTCGGGCCGCGCCCCGGGCGGCGGCAGAGGCTCCGCGATCGCAGCCGCGGATGCGCACACGAGGCCACCCGCCGCGAGCACGTCGAGCGCCCGGGCGCGCTCACCCACGAGGTGCGGCGGCGGCTCGAGCCCGGAGCCGAGCCGGACACCGCGGCTCGGAAGCAGCGCGACCCGGTCCTCGCCGAGCAGCCAGCGGCCGGCCTCGGCCGCGTCGCGCGCGTCGGCATCCTCCGGAACCAGCACGACCAGCGCACGCCCGAGGTGCTGGTGGAGAGCTGCGATCACGAGTGGCAGCGCAGGCTCGGAGACGCGCGCGGCCGCGGGCAGAGCTGCGGCGTAGGCCGCAAGCCGCTCGTCGGCGAGCAGCTCCTCGACGAGCGGGTGGAGCACAGGGCGTGTGGTCTCGGTCAGGTCCATGACGAAAGACGGAACTCCCGGTTCCGCGCCCCCATCGTAGCTCTCAGTTGAAGCGGGACTGGGCCGCGTCGAGACCTTCGGCCACGATCACCTCGGCAGCGTCCGCGGCCCGCGAGACCAACGCGTCGACGTCGTCCTCGGCCTCGAAGCCGGAGAGCACCCAGTCCGAGACCGAGCGCGGATCGCCTCGCCCCGGCCGCCCCACGCCGATCCTCAGGCGCAGGAAGTCCTGCGTGCCGAGCTGCTGCACGAGCGAGCGGAGCCCGTTGTGGCCGGCAAGACCGCCCCCTCGGCGCGCCTGCAGGCGGCCGGCCTCCAGGTCGACGTCGTCGTGGACGACCAGCAGCGACTCGGGCTCGACCTTGAAGAAGCGCATTGCCGCCGAGACCGACCGGCCCGACTCGTTCATGTACGTCTCCGGCTTGAGCAGCGCGAGACGGCGGTCGCCGAGACGCGTCTCCGACAGCATCCCCGAGAACTTCGAGCGCCAGGAGCCGCCCTGCCGCCGCGCGAGCTCGTCGACGACGAGCCAGCCCAGGTTGTGGCGCGTGCGCTCGTACTGGCGGCCCGGGTTGCCGAGACCCGCGATCAGCAGGTCGAGCGTCGAGGCGCGCTCGCCCCGACGAAGGAAACGCACGACCTAGCCTTCGGCTGGGCCGGGCTCGCCCTCGGAGCCGCTGTCGGCGTCCGCGGCGGTCTCGGGAGCAGCCTCGGCTGCGCCCTCGGGAGCCTCTTCGCCCTCGGGCACCTCGACGCCCTCGGGCAGCTCGGCCTCCTCGCCCTCGACCTCTTCGATCTCGGGCTCGACGAAGCGCGTCGGCATCGTCACCGTCGCGAGCACGGTCTCGTCCGGGTCGTCGAGGAACTTGATGCCCTCCTGCACGGGCAGCTCGGCAAGGCGCACCGTGTCGCCGATCGCCATCCCGCTGACGTCGAGCTCCAGGTGCTCCGGAATCTCGAGCGGCAGCGCCTCGACGGTGACCTCGCGGTTCACCTGGGAAAGCACGCCGCCTTCGGTCACACCGACCGGCTCGCCGACGAGCTCGACGACCACGCGAGCCTGGATCGGCTGGTCGAGGCGGACCTCCTGCAGGTCGATATGCGTGAGCGTCCCGCGAACCGGATCCTGCTGGTAGGACTTGAGGATCGAGGGCCGGGCCTTCGTGGCATCCCCGTCGATGACGACGTCGAGGATCGCGTGCAGCCCGGCGCCGCCGGTGAGGACGCGCCGCAGCTCGCGCTCCGCGATGCAGAACGCCTGCGGGTCCTGCCCGCGGCCGTAGAGGATGCCTGGGATCAGCCCCTGCTTGCGCAGGCGGCGCGACTCCGCGGAGCCACGGCTCTCGCGGTCTTGCACGGTCAGCTTCATGCGTTCGCCGGCCACGGCGGCGAAGTGTAGCGATCGTGTCCAGCGTTCTCAGCCGCCCGGACCGCAGCTCAAGTTTGTCGCGAACTATCCGATGTAGGGCCCGAGGAGAGCCGGAGATCCGATTTCGGCCGGGTGCCGCAGCCAGCCGGGATCGCCTTTCCTCCTCCGGCTCTCCTTACCTACTCGTCGTGCCGGTGCTTCCAGAAGAACCAGCACAGCCAGCCGACGACGACGAGTGGGACCACGATCGAGGCCAGGATGACGGCGGTGATCGCGCCGTCGCCGGAAGCCGCGACGGTCAGAAGAGCTGGTTCTCGCCGGCGAAGATCGCGGAGACGGAGTCGTCGGCGAAGATGTTCATGATCGTCTCGGCGAGCAGGCCCGAGACCGTCAGGACCTCGATGTTGCTCGGGCAGTTGACGTGATCGATCGGCACCGTGTCCGTGACGGTCAGCTTCGTCAGCTCGCTCTTCGAGATCTTCTCGAAGGCATTGCCCGGGAAGAGGCCATGCGTCGCGCAGGCGTAGACCTCGGTGGCGCCGGCTTCGCGGAGGGCCGTCGCCCCGGCGATCAGTGTGCCGCCGGTGAGGACCATGTCGTCGATCATCACGGCGACCTTGCCGTCGACCTCGCCGATCACCTCGGTCACCTCGGCACGGTCGTGCTCGGGTCGCGTCTTGTTCAGGATCGCGAGGTCGGCCTCGAGCATCGCGCCGAAGCGGCGTGCGAACTTGGCGCGCCCGACGTCCGGCGAGACGGCGACGACCTGCTCGCCGCTCAGGCCCTTGTCTCGGCAGTGCTGGGCGAAGAGCTGCAGCGCCGTCATGTGGTCGAGCGAGACGTTGAAGAAACCCTGGATCTGGCCGGCGTGGAGGTCCATCGAGACGACGCGGTCGACGCCGGCGATCTCGAGCGCGTCCGCGAGGAGCCTGGCCGTGATCGGCTCGCGCGGCGCGGATTTCTTGTCCTGCCGCGAGTACGGGAACCACGGGACGACCGCGGTGATCCGCTTCGCCGAGGCCAGCTTCGCGGCCTGGATCATGATCAGGAGCTCGACGAGGTGGTCGTTCACGGGCTGGTTGCCCGACTGGATGATGAAGACGTCGGCGCCGCGGATCGACTCCAGGTAGCGCACGTACGTCTCGCCGTTCGCGAAGGTCTTCAGCTCGACCTCGCCGAGCGTGACGCTGAGCCGCTCGGCGATCCGCTCCGCGAGCTCGGGGTTCGAGCGCCCGGAGAAGAGCATCAGCCGCTTCTGCGGCCCGCGCTCGATCCAGGGCTTGCGCTCTGCCACCGGGAGCACCGGCTCGACGGTCTCGAGACCGGGGAGTGTCGCCTCAGCCATCCTGCTCTCGCCTTCTCCGGACGTAGCCTTCCTTGTTCTCCTGCCGCGTACGCGCGACCGCGAGCGACTCCGGAGGGACATCGTCGGTGATGACCGATCCCGCCGCGATCCAAGCATCGTCGCCAATCTCGACCGGCGCAACGAAGGCATTGTGGACCCCGGTCCTGACGTTACGGCCGATTTTCGTCCGGCCTTTCGGCCGGCCTTCTTGATGTGGATAGTTCACAGTGATGTTTCCCGCGGCGATGTTCGTGTCCGGGCCGATCTCTGCGTCTCCGATGTACGACTGGTGCGGCACCTTCGTGCGCTCGCCGAGGTGCGAGTTCTTGATCTCCACGAACGCGCCTGCTTTGGCTCCCGCCGCCAGCACGGTTCCAGGGCGAAGGTAACAGAACGGCCCGACCAGCGCACCGGGGCCGACCTCGGAATCGACCACGACCGCGTGGGGACCGACTTCTGCGCCCGTTGCGACCTTTGTCGCGCCCCGCAGCACGGTGAACGGCTGGATGGTCGTGTCCGGCTCGAGCTCGACGGACGGGTCGATCCACGTCGTCTTCGGGTCGACGATCGTCGCGCCGGCCAGCATGTGCGCCTCGTTGATCCGGTCGCGCAGGACGGCCGCGGTCGCCGCCAGCTCGGCGCGCGTGTTCACGCCGACCTCGGCGTCGTCGTCGTCGACGTAGACGGCTACCGGCTCGCCCTCCGAGACGAGGTCCCGGATCGTGTCGGTCAGGTACAGCTCGCCTTGCGCGTTCTCGGGCCGGAGCCGCTCGAGCGCCGGCCAGAGCTTGGCCGCGGCGAAGACGTAGATCGAGGAGTTGATCTCGGTGAGGGCGAGCTCCTCCTCGCTCGCGTCCCTGGCTTCGACGATCGCCTGGAGCCCGCCGTCCGCGCCGCGGACAACGCGTCCGTAGTCGCCGGGGCTCGCGCGCTCGAAGGCGAGAACGGTCGCCGCGGCGTCTTGGCGCCGGTGGGTTTCCAGGAGGGCGTGGAGGCTTTCCGGCCTGATCGCGGCGGCGTCGCCGCTGACGACGAGCACGTCGCCGTCGAATCCTTCGAGCGCAGGTCGGGCGGCCGCGGCCGCGTCGCCCGTGCCGCGCGGTTCGTCCTGGACGGCGATGCTGACCCCCTCGAACGCGTCCTCGGTGCCGGGCGAGGTCACGACCACGAGCGGGTCGGGCCCGAGGGGCCGAGCGGCCTCGACCACCCAGTCGACGAGCCGCCGCCCCAGGAGCGGGTGGAGATGCTTCGGCGTCTCGGAGCGCATGCGCGTGCCCAGCCCTGCCGCGAGAACGACGGCTGCGAGTGAGTTCTCGTTCACAGCTGGGGCGCCAGGATTCGAACCTGGGATCGCGGGACCAAAACCCGCTGCCTTACCACTTGGCTACGCCCCACCACCGGGATCGATTATCCAGGAAGGCGGTTTGCCGGGCGGCGCGGGCTCAGCCTTCGCGGTCGGAAAGCAGGTAGAGCAACGCGACGGCCGCGAAGACGCCGGCCAGGAGCAGCGCCAGCCAGTTGAGGAGGAAGGCGAGGATCACGACCACGACGGCGAGCGCCTGTGACGCGCCGGCGATCCACGCCGCCTGGCGCAGCATGTCCGACCGGGCGTGTCGACCCCAGAAGACGTAGACGGCGAGCAACGGGATCGCGATCGCGACCACCGTCCAGCGCGAGACGTCGCCGCGGAACGCCACGATGACGCCCTCGACCACCGCGATCCCGAGCGCGATGCGGATCCGGCGGGCACGCAGCCAGCGGCCGATCCTCGTGCTGCGATGGTCGATCGGGCCTGCCTCGAGGGGGCGGTCGGTCGCCACGCTTCAACCGTACCAAGCTGGAACCGTGAGCCAGACCCGGCCGCGGACGCGGAGCGCGCGCCTGGCCTCCTCGGCCTGCTCGCGGTGATGGAAGAGGCCGTAGACGACCGGCCCGGCTCCGCTGACGTCGGCCCGGAAGGCGCCGAGGCCGGTGAGCTCCTCGGCGTGGGGCGACGACGCGAGATCGTTCGGGGGGAGCCCAGCCAGGTCGCGCGGGCGGCGGGCCTGCGCAAGCGTCTCCTCGAGAGCCGCGCGGCGCTCTTCGTAGCCGTTCTCGCCTCCGCGCGCGTCGAACGCCGCATAGATCGACGCGGTCGAGTCCTTGCGCGCGCCCTCCGGCAGCAGCAGGACGACCCAGTAGTCCTGCGGCAGGTCGAGCTGCTCGAGCTCCGTGCCCGTGCCACGGGCGAGCTGGGGGCCTGCCGTCAGGAAGAACGGAACGTCGGCGCCGAGACCGGCGGCGAGGCTCGTGGAGGCGGTCAGGCGGCAGCGGCTCGTCGAGCGTCTCGTTGGCCAGGCGGAGCGCCGTTGCCGCGTCGGAGCTGCCGCCGCCGAGGCCCGCCGCGACCGGGATCCGCTTCGAGATCGTCGCGCGCCAGCGCGGCTCGACCTGCGCGGCGGCGGCGACGCTCTCGAGCGCACGCCTGACGAGGGTGTCCTCCGCAAAGCCCTCCACGTTGAGCTCGGCCGCGGGCCGGACGGCGACACGGTCGGCGAGGTCGAGCCGCTGAAGGATGGTCACCACCTCGTGGCGCCCGTCGCCGCGCGCCGGGCCGACGACGAGGGCCAGGTTCAGCTTCGCGGTCGCGGTTGCGCGCCTCATCGCGCGAGCTCCTGCGCCAGCGCGACGAACTCCGGCGGCGCCAGTTCTTCGGCACGCGCGCCGGGGTTCGCGCCCGATCGCCTCGAGCGCGGCGGTCGCCTCTTCCCGAGTCGCGAGGCCGGAAAGCTCGATCGAGTTCGCGAGGCGCTTGCGCCTGTGCGCGAACGCTGCGGTCACGGCGCGCTTCACCGCTGGGAAGTCAGACGGCAGCGGGCGGCGGCGAAACGCGACCAGCGCCGAGTCGACGTTCGGCTGGGGGCGGAAGACGGTCCGCGAGACCGCGTGGAAGCCGGTCCGCTCCGCAGCCAGCTGGATGAGCACCGAGACCGCGCCGTACGCCTTCGTTCCCGGCGCGGCGAAGAAGCGGTCGGCGACCTCCCGCTGGACCATCACGCACCAGAGCTCGACGCTCGGCAGGCCGTCGAGGCTCTCGACGACGAGCGGCGTCGCGATGTTGTACGGCAGGTTCGCGACGAGCTTGGCCGGCGCGGGGCTGAGCGCGCCGAGGTCGATCGCGAGTGCGTCACCGAAGTGGAGCTCGACGTTCGCGCGGCCCGTCAGACGCTTTACGAGGGCGGGCTCGAGCGAGCGGTCGAGCTCCACCGCGTGAACGCGCGCTACGCGCTCGGCCAGGTACGCGGTGAGGACGCCGAGGCCGGGGCCGACCTCGAGCACGACGTCGTCGGGATCGAGCTCCGCGAGCCTGCCGATCACGCCGAGGATGTTCTCGTCGGCCAGGAAGTGCTGGCCGAGCCGCTTCTTGGCGCGGATCACGCGAGGCCGAAGGCCGCGGTCGCGTTCGCGTCGAGCTGCGCGGCCAGCGCGGCGGGGTCCTCTCCGCGGGCCTCGGCGAGCACGGCGACCGTGTGGACGACGTTCGCCGGCTCGTTCGGCCGCCCGCGCCGCGGTTGCGGGCTCAGGTACGGGCTGTCGGTCTCCGCCAGGAGGCGCTCGGCCGGGACGCGGCGCGCAGCCTCCCGTAGCTCTTCGGCCTTCGGGTACGTGACGTTGCCGGCGAACGAGAGGTAGTAGCCGCGCTCGAGCGCGAGCGGCAGCAGAGCCGGGCTCGAGAAGCAGTGCAGGACCACCGTGCCGTCGAAGCCGTCGAGCGCGGCGGCGGTCTCCTCGTCGGCGTCGCGCGTGTGGACGACGACCGCCTTACCAAGGTCGGCCGCAAGCTCGAGCTCCCGGGCGAAGAGATCGCGCTGGCGGTCGCGCGGCGCGTAGTCGCGGTAGAAGTCGAGCCCGGTCTCGCCCACGGCAACGGCGCGCAGGTCGCCGAGCAGCTCGCGGAGTTCGTCCAGCCGGGTTGCGTCGTCATCCGCAGCCTGGTGCGGGTGGACGCCGAGGGCGGCCCAGACTCCGTCGTTCCGGCGGGCGAGATCGAGCGTCGCGCGGCAAGAGTCGAGCCCCGAGCCGACCGAGATGACGCGCTCGACGCCCGCCTCACGGGCGCGCGCCAGGACAAGATCCGGCGGATCCGCGCACGCGTCGAGGTGCGCATGCGTGTCGATCATTGGGCGTCCTCCATCCTCGCGAGCTCCTCCGCCACGACGAGATCGGGGTCGAGCTTCCTGAAGAGGGGGACGGGCTCGCGTACCGGCTGCCCCGGCCGGATCTGGCTCGGCGCCCACTCGCCGATCCACGACTCGTAGTCGCCGGTCAGCACCTGGTGCACCTCACCTCCGCCCTCATCGACGTCGCGTGTCTCGAGCGGCCCTGCGAGGTATCCGCCGTGGCCGAGGAGCTCGTGCAGCGTCTGCGAGGAGAACGGAAGAAACGGGGTGAACAGCACCTTCAGGTTGTCGATGGCGCGCACGGCGACGTAGAGCACCGTCGCCGCCCGCTGGGGATCGCTCTTCAACAGCGCCCATGGGGCCTGCTCGCTGACGTACTGGTTGACCTCGCGCGCAAGCGCCATCGCGGCGGTAAGCCCCGCCTTGAAGCGCGCTCGCTCGATCTCGGCGCCGACGGTCTCGAAGCCGGCCTCGACAGAGCGCAGTAAAGCCTCGTCTGCCTCGCTCAGCTCGGCCGGCTCGGGGACCTTGCCGAAATGGCGCTGGACGTTCGTGATGGTGCGGTGGACGAGGTTTCCCCAGGTCGCGACGAGCTCGTCGTTGTTTCGCCGGACGAACTCGGACCACGTGAAGTCCGTGTCCTGCGTCTCCGGTCCCGCAATCGAGAGGAAATAGCGCAGCTGGTCCGGCTCGTAGCGGCTGAGGAAGTCGCTGACGTAGATGCCGACGGCGCGGCTCGTCGAGAAGCGCCGGCCCTCCATGGTGAGGAACTCGCTCGCGACCACGTCGTACGGGAGCTGGAGCTCCGCCCGGCCGGCGCCGAGCTCGCCGCCCGAGCCGTAGCCGAGCAGCATGCTCGGCCAGATGACCGTGTGGAAGACGATGTTGTCCTTGCCCATGAAGTAGTAGTGGCGCGAGTCCTCGTTCTGCCACCACTCGCGCCACGCGTCAGGCTCGCCGCGGTTCTGCGCCCACTCGACGCTCGCCGAGAGGTAGCCGACGACCGCGTCGAACCAGACATAGATCCGTTTGCCCGGCTGCTCGCGCCACCCCTCGAGCGGGATACGCACTCCCCAGTCCAGGTCCCGGGTGTACGAACGCGGCTGGAGCTCGCTCGCGAACTGGAGCGAGAAGTTGCGGACGTTCGGCCGCCAATGTTTCTGTCGCTCGATCCACTCGGACAGCTGCGCCCCGAACGCCGGCAGGTCGAGAAAGAGGTGCGTCGTATCGCGGAACACGGGCGGGAGGCCGTCCGTGCGGGCACGCGGATCGATCAGGTCGGTCGGATCGAGTTGACGGCCGCAGTTGTCGCACTGGTCTCCGCGCGCGCCCGTATAGCCGCAGTGAGGACAGGTTCCCTCGACATAGCGGTCCGGAAGCGTGTGGCCGGTCGTGGCGGAGAAGGCCCCCCTGGTCGTTCGCTCGAAGACGTAGCCGCGGTCGTAGAGCGTGCGGAAGACGTCTTGCACGACGCGGGCGTGGTTCCGCGTCGTCGTGCGACTGAACGTGTCGTACGTGAGCCCGAGGTCGGCGAGGTCACGCCGGATCTGCGCGTTGTAGCGATCGGCGATTTCCCGCGGCGACACGCCCTCGTTGTCGGCGGCGACCATCACCGGCGTGCCGTGCTCGTCGGTTCCGCTCACCATCAGGACGCGGTTGCCCTTCAGGCGGTGGTAGCGCGCGAAGATGTCGGCCGGAACGCCGAAGCCGACCACGTGGCCGAGATGACGCGGCCCGCTCGCATACGGCCACGCGGGTGCGACCAGGATCGGCGTCGGCTCAGGCATCGCTCGGAGCGGCGTGTGGGCCGCCGACGGTGATCATAGGAGGGACCGGGTCCTCGCGCCCGGCGCCGGCCGACTCAGGCAGTCGCGACCGCGAGATCGACGCGCGGGAAGAGCGGCGTCGCCGGCTCGATGCCCTCGGTCGCGCCCGTCTTGCCGTACGCGACCTGCTCGAGGGCAAGGTCGACGGGCTGACGGAGGGCGCCGAGGATCTTCGGCGCGGTCTCGGGCAGGTACGGCGAAAGCGCGACGGCGACCGCGCGCACTCCGTCCGCGAGGTCGTACAGGACCGCGCTCAGCTCATCCGCCTTCGACTCGTCCTTGGCGAGCTGCCAGGGCGCCGTCTCCTCGACGTGGCGGTTGAGCCAGCGAACGACCTCCCAGATGTCCTCGAGCGCATCCGTCAGGGCCCATGCGTCGAAGCGCTCGACCAGGTTCGCCCGCAAGGCGTCCAGCAAGCCGGTCAGCTCCTCGTTCGCTGCGCCGGCCTCGATGCGCCCGTCCCGGTAGCGCGCGATCATCGCCGTCGTCCGCGAGACGAGGTTGCCCAGGTCGTTCGCGAGCTCGCGCTCGTAGCGCTCGTGCACGGTCTCGAGCGCCACGTTGCCGTCCTGGCCGAAGGGCGCCGAGCGCAGGAGCCAGAAGCGAAGCGCGTCCGCGCCGAAGACGTCGATCAGGTCGAGCGGGTCGACCGTGTTCCCGAGAGACTTCGAGATCTTCCGGCCGTCCAGCAACAGGAAGCCGTGGACGAACAGCTGCTGCGGAACCTCGTAGCCGGCGGCAAGCAGGAGCGCCGGCCAGTAGACGCAGTGGAAGCGCAGGATGTCCTTGCCGATCAGGTGGCGAGCGTGCGGCCAGAAGCGTTCGCGCAGGTCCTCGCCCTCCCGCGCGTAGGTGAGCGCGCTCACGTAGTTGATCAGCGCGTCTACCCAGACATAGGTGACCTGCTCCTCGTCCCAGGGGATCGGCACGCCCCACGGCTGGCCGGCCCGGCTGACGCTGAAATCCGAGAGCCCGCCCGCGATGAAGCTGCGCGCCTCGTTGTAGCGGAACCGCGGGAGCACGAAGTCCGGCCGCTCGTCGTACAGCGCGAGCAGGCGGTCCTGGTAGGCGGACAGCCGGAAGAAGTAGTTCTTCTCCTCGATGTACTCGGGAGGGACTCCGTGGTCCGGACAGAGGCCGTCCACGAGATCGGCCTCGCTCTTGAACTCCTCGCAGCCGACGCAGTAGAGGCCGGCGTACGCGTCTTCGTAGATGTCGCCGTTGTCGTAGATGCGCTGCAGGAACTCCTGGACGAAGCGCTTGTGCCCCTCGTCGGTCGTGCGGATGAAGAAGTCGTAGTCGGCATCGACGCGCCTCGGGAGCTCACGCCAGCTCTCGACGATGCCGTCGACGAACGTCTTTGGATCGAGGCCCTGTTCCTCCGCCACGCGGTAGACCTTGGAGGCGTGCTCGTCGGTGCCGGTCAGGAAGAAGGTCTCGTCGCCGCGCTGCCGGTGGTGCCGGACGAGGACGTCGGCGGCGATGGTCGTGTACGCGTTGCCGATGTGGGGCGCCGCATTCACGTAGTAGATCGGTGTCGTCAGGTAGTAGCGCATCGCTTTCAATGATACGAGCCGCCTTCCGCGCCGCAGGCCGCCGCGATCGCCGCCGTGCACCGCCCGCCGCGAGCAGGAGGGCGAGGCCCCACGCCACTCCCAGCGTGGCTGCCAGTGCCCTGGGCACGGGCCGGCCGTGGTGGGATGGAACGGCCTTCGCGTTGGCCGTCGTCGTAACGGCCGTCGGCGCGAGATCGAGGCGCCGCGCGCCGCCGGAAGCACCCGGGCGCACGACCTCGGACGGGATGTGCCGCTGCTGCGCGCGCGCCGAACGGTGCAGCTGCCGCCCGACGGCTCGCGCGGGCCTCGCTGCGTTGCGCGGCGCGGGTCGCCTGCCCGCCGTCGCCCGCACCGGCGCCCCGACCCGCGCGGGCAGCGGTTCCGGCTTGCGCTGCCGTGGCCGCGCCGGCCTGTGCGGTCGGGACGGTGAGCGCGGGGCTGGGACAGCGTCCCCTCCCGGCGGCGGCGGAGGCGCGACGGGCGGTGGAGCCGGAGCGCCGCCCGGCGCCGGATCGGGTGGAGGCGGAGGCGCGGGCACCCCGCCAGGGGCCGGTGGCGGCAGCGGCGGCGCACCGGGCGGCCGCGGCGGCATGAAAGAGAGCGGATCGGTGTAGCCCTGCGGGTCCGAGGCCAAGCGCACGCCGAGATGGACGTACGGCTCCGGAAGCTCGGCGTCCGCCCCACCTGGCCCGACGGTCCCGACAATGTCGTGCTCGGCGACCTGCTGCCCGCGTCTCACCGAGTACGAGCCGAGGTGGACGAGCGTCACCGAGTAACCGTCGGCCGTCTCGATCGAGACCGTCTTCCCCGAGGTCGGAACCGACCCTGCGAAGGAGATGGTCCCCGAGACCGGGGCTGACACCGCAGCGCCCTCGGCTGCGCCGATGTCGATCCCGCGATGCTGGCCCGCTGCGTACGGATGCGCACGGTCGAAGGCGAAGCCGGTGAGGACCGAACCGCTGACCGGCCAGCTCCAGCCGAGCGCCGGAGCCGGCGCGAGCAGGGCGACGGCGAGAGCGACGGGCACCAGCGAGCGCATCGAGAAGACCTCCGTTGTCAGAAATGGAAACGAGGCCGCCAAGGTAGCAGGACGGTCTGCCGTTGTCAAACATGACTACAAGGAGCTGCGGTAGAGCGTGTTCCGGGATACCCCGGTCAAGCCCGAGACGAGCTCCGCCGCGCGCCGGCGCGAGACCCCCAGCTCGACGAGCTCTCCGACCGCAGCGAGGGCAGCGTCGTCGTCGACCGCCTCCGCCTCAGCCGGTCCGAGAACGAGCGTGATCTCGCCCTTGGCGCCACCAGCGAAGCGATCCGCAAGCTCGGCGAGCGGGGCCACGGCGACCTCCTCGAACCGCTTCGTCAGCTCGCGGCAAACCGCGACCGGCCGCTCGGGGCTCACGCGTGCCAGCGTGCGCAGCGAGGCCGCGAGCCGCTGCGGCGACTCGAACGCCACCACCGGCCACGGCCACGGGCGCAGCCCTTCCGCCAAGGCCGTCAGAGCCCGCTCGCCGCGAGGGAGATAGCCGAGGAACTGGTAGCGCTCGGCCTCGAAGCCGGACGCCACGAGGGCCGTCTCCACCGCCGACGGCCCCGGCAGCACCGCCACCTCCACGCCGGCGGCGAGCGCTGCGCGCACCAGCCGGCCGCCGGGGTCGGAGATGCCCGGAAGGCCGGCGTCGCTGACGAGCGCGATCCTCTCCCCCGCCTCGAGCCGCGGCACGAGCTCGGCCGTCCGGGCGGCTTCGTTGTGCTGGTGGTACGAGAGCAGCCGCGCACGCACGCCGTGCCGCTCGAGCAGCTTCCGCGTGTGCCGCGTGTCCTCGCAGAGGACGACGTCCGCCTCGGCCAACTCGCGCAGCACCCGCAGCGTCACGTCCTCGAGGTTCCCGATCGGCGTCGCGCAGACCGCGAGCGGCATCTCAGCCGAGCGCCTCGAACGCGATCATCCCCGCGCCGATCACGCCCGCCTGATAGCCGAGCTGCGCCTGCACGATCCTCACTGTGTCGCGCGCCGGCTCGAGCCCCTCACGCGCGAGCACCTCGCGCGCCGGCTCGAGCAGGAGCTCACCCGCGGCCGAGCCGAACCCGCCGCCGACGACGAACACCTCCGGCTCGAAGACGTTGACGAAGGTCGCGATTCCGGCGCCGAGCGAGCGGCCGATTCGCGCCGAGCGCCTCGAGCGCACGGGAGTCCCCTTCCTGAGCCTTCGCCACGAGCTCCTCGCCGCGCGAGCTCTCGGCCGTAGAGCTCCCGCGCCGCGCGGGTGGCCGCATTTCCCGAGGCGTACGACTCCAGATGGCCCCGCCCGCCGCAGCCGCAGGGCAGCCCGTGGTCGGCCTCGATCACGATGTGGCCGAGCTCCGCACCGACTCCGGTCGTCCCGCGAAACGGACGGCCGTCCAGGACGAGCCGCCGCCGACCCCGGTCCCGAGCGTCAGCATCACGACGAAGCTCGCGCCCTTCGCCGCGCCCGCCTGCCACTCGCCGATCGCCGCGGCGTTCCCATCGTTGTCGATCGCCACCGGCAGCCCGTGGCGCTCGCGCATCCGGTCCCGGAAGTCGACGCCCTGAAGCGGGATGTTCACCGACGCGACAGCGCGGCCCGTGCGCTGGTCGACGCGCGAGGGAATGCCGAAGCCAAGCGCGGCGATCTCGCGGCCCTCACGCAACTCCTCGACGATTGCGTCGAGCCCGGCGAGGAGCGCGTCCTCCGACGAGACGTCGGTCGGCTCGAGCGCCTGCTCCTCGATCGAGCCGTCGGGCATCACCACGGCTGCGAGCGTCTTCGTCCCGCCCACGTCGACGCCGATGACCCGCGGTCCCAAGGCGCCGGTACCATACGCCGCCGGATGGCGTCGCCCGGCGGAGAGAAGCCGTATCGCCTCTACCGCGGCGGGCGAGTCAAAGGCCGCGTGCCCACGGCATCGCCGCCCAGTCGGCCACCCCGAACGCCGCGGCCGGCCCGCGACGGGCGCAGCAACTACCGCGGGCCCGGGCCGAAACCGCGCCCCCGCACGGTGCGAAGAGTTCGCTGGGGCCGAGAAATCGGGATCGCGCTCGTGCTCGTCGTCCTCTTCCTGATCGTCTGGGCGGTGCTCGGCTACCTCGTCGTCCGCGGCGGCGTCTCAGACGCGAACAAGCAGCTGCCGGCGACGGCCCGGACCGCACTCACGCCCGACAACGGGTCGCTGCTCACGAACCCGACGGCGATCCTGCTCCTCGGCACCGACCACTCGCTGGCGGCCGCTCGCTCCGGCGACCGGCACTCGGACTCGATCACGCTGCTCCGCACGGATCCGAAGCACCATCGCCTCTACTACCTCTCGATCCCGCGCGACCTGCGCGTGGACATTCCGGGCTACGGGCCGTCGAAGATCAACGCGGCGTACCAGATCGGCGGGCCGCGCCTGGCGATTCGGACGGTGGCGACCTACACCGACATCCCGGTCAACCACGTGGTCGTCGTCAACTTCGTCGCAGTTCAAGGACCTGATCGACAAGCTCGGCGGGATCACGATCGACGTCCCGCGGCCGATCCTGTCGAGGTTCGACTGCCCGTTCCGCTCGCTGGTCCGCTGCTCTCGCTTCCGGGGCTGGCGCTTCCGCGCAGGCACGCAGCACATGACCGGCCGCCGGGCGCTGATCTACTCACGCGTCCGCGAGAACCTGCTCGACCCGTCCGAGAGCGACATCACGCGCGGCGAGCGGAATCAGCAGGTGCTGCAGGCGACGATGAGCAAGCTCGCGAGCTTCTCGACGTTCATGCGGCTGCCTCTCATCGGAGGCAGCCTGCTGAAGCCGCTCGCGACCGACCTCTCGACGAATGACTTCATGTCCCTCGGCTGGGCGAAGTTCCGGGCCGGGAGCACGATCCACTGCCGGCTGGGCGGAATCTCCACCGGCGGCGACATCACGCCGAGCGAGGACAACGCCAAGGTGATCCTGATGGTGCTCGGGAAGTCGGCCGTTCAGCCACCCGCGCCGTCCGGCGACACCTACCCGCCGGGATGCATCTACGGCACCCGCACGCCGGGCGCCCGCTAGACCTAGGTCTCGGCGGCCTTTTCCTTCTTCTCGGTCTTCTCCGGCTTCGACTCCGTGGTCTCGGCCTTTGCGCCGTCCTTCGACTCGTCGCGCTTACGCTTGCCGCCGCGCCCGTAGTCGGTCGAGTAGAAGCCCGAGCCCTTGAAGTGCACCGCAACCGGGTAGAGGACGCGCTCGAGCGGGCCCTCGCCGCAGACCTCGCATCCGTCGGGCGGGGAGTCGTGAATGCTCTGGAAGAGCTCGAACAGGTGCCCCTTCGGGCAGCGGTACTCGTAGATCGGCATCGGTCTAACGATAGTGACTAGGGATGCCGTTCCCGTTCCAGCGTCTCCCGGAAGCAGGGAGCGTCCTCGAAAGCCGCCAGGCCGGGCGAAGTCTGGCGCTCGCGCGCGCGGCGGCGGCGGGCGGCGGCGAGCACGGCGGAGGCGCCGACGAGACCGCCGAGCAGGAAGGAGCGCAGGCGCTCTGACCGCGGTTGGCCGTCCATGCCACGATTGTCGCAGTGATCTGCACCCTCGGCGATCTGCTCGTGGACGTGATCGTGCGTGCGCCCGCCCAACTGGCGCGTGCCGCCGACACGCCGGTGGAGACGCGGCTTGCCTCGGGCGGGCAGGCAGCGAACGTCGCGGCGTGGGCGGTCGAGCTCGGCGAGCAGGCGCGCTTCGTCGGGAAGGTCGGCGATGACGCGGCCGGAGAGCTCGCGCGCTCGCTGCTCGAGCGGCGCGGGGTCGAGGTGGTCGGGCCGGCGGTCGAGGGCCGGAACGGAGTCGTGGTAGCGCTGGTCGGGCCGGACGGCGAGCGGACGATGGCGACCGACCGCGGGGTCGCTCCGGATCTGCGCGCCGACGAGCTCGACGGCGCCTGGTTCGAGGGGTCGCGCTGGCTGCATCTGTCCGGCTACTCGCTGCTCGCCGAGCCGATCGCGGAGGCCGCCCTGGCGGCGGCGCGGCTGGCTCGCGAGGGCGGCGCCGTCGTGAGCGTCGACCTCTCGTCGTGGAGCGCGATCCGGTCGTACGGCCCGGGGCGCTTCCGGGAGCAGCTGGAGAAGCTCGGCCCCGACGTCATGTTCGCCAACGAGCCGGAATGGGAGCTCGTCGGCGCTGCTTACGCGCTGGCGGAGACGGCGGTACTGAAGCGCGGCTCGCGAGGAGTCGTCGTCCACGGGCCGGACGGCAGCGAGGAGCACCCGGCGGCCGACGGCGAGGTCGTGGACACGACGGGTGCAGGCGACGCGCTCGCGGCGGGCTTCATCGTCGGCGGCATCGAGCTCGGGCTCGAGGCGGCGGCGCGCTGCGTCGGCCAGCTGGGGGCGGTTCCTTCGTGACCGAAGCGCTCCGAATCGCCCCGGAAGTGCAACAAGCTCTCCACAGCGGCGGCCCCGTCGTCGCGCTCGAGACTACGCTGATCGCCCACGGGTTCCCTCCCAGGGTGGGGGTGGAGGTGGGGCTCGCATCTGAGGCTGCGGTAAGGGCCGAAGGAGCCGTGCCCGCGACGGTCGGCGTCCTCGACGGCGCCGTCGCGGTCGGGCTCGGCGAAGCGGAGCTCGAGCGCTTCGGCGAGGCGGGCCCCGACGCGCGCAAGGCCGGGCCGCGGGATCTTGCCGCCTGCGCGGCGCAGGGAGCGCTCGGCGCCACGACGGTCGGCGGCACGCTCGCCGTCTGCCGGGCGGCCGGGATCCGCTTCATGGGCACCGGCGGCATCGGCGGCGTCCACCGCGGCTTCGCCGAGCGGCCCGACGTCTCGGCCGACCTCACCGAGCTCGCGCGAACGCAGGCGCTCGTCGTCTCGTCCGGCGCCAAGTCGCTGCTCGACGTGCCCGCGACCGCGGAGGCGCTCGAGACCCTCGGCGTCCCGGTCGTCGGCTTCCGAACGGACGAGCTGCCGCTCTTCTACGCCGCGGCCGGCGGGCCCCCGGTCTCGGCGCGAGTCGAGGAGCCCGAGGAAGCGGCCGCGATCGCGCGCACCCACTGGGCGCTCGGCGGCGCCGGCCTCCTGCTCGGCAACCCGCCCGAGAACGGGATCGACGTCGAGCCGCTGGTAGCCGAAGCGCTCGCCCAGGCGGCCGAGCAGGCCGTGAGCGGCAAGGCCCTGACGCCGTTCGTCCTCGCCCGGTTGCACGAGCAAAGCGGGGGCCGCACGCTCGAGGTGAACCGCGACCTGATCGTCGCGAACGCGGCGCTCGCCGCCCGGGTCGCCGTCGCGGCTACTCCGTAAAGGAGCGGAGGAAGTCGTCGACGGAAAACGCCGTCAGCGTCTGCATCTTCGCGCTCCCGCGCGCGCCTAGCGCGACCGACACGCGGGCGATCGTCTCCGCGTCCGGCGCCTCGACCACGTTCACGAAGTCGAACGGCCCGAGCGTCGCCCACTGGTGGACGACCTTGGCGCCGAGCTCCTCGACGTCGCGGTTCACCTCGCGCAGGCGATCAGGGTTGGCCTTCAGGGTCTGCACGCCCTGGGCGGTCAGGCTCGTGAGCATGATGTAGGTCGGCATCGCTCCTCCTGGATCGGGTGCTCGATGCTAACCGGGCAGCCTGGTCGAAGTAGAGCTGCCCGGCGCCCAGGAAGAGCAAGGGCGAGATGAAGACCAGCGACACGAACGCCGCCGACGAGCGCGCGATCTTGCTCGCGCCGAGCAGCAGCACGAACAGCACCGTCGCCGTCAGGAACGAGACGATCACGAGCGCGGCCAGAGACCCGATTGCGTGAATCGGGTCTGCGCGGCAGAGCTCGAGCCCGCGGCGAAGCGAGGCTGCATAGCCGCGGCCCTCGAGCAAGGCTGCGGGCACGGCGAGCCCGAAGACGCCCAGCCAAACGACCGCGGGCAGGATGAAGAAGCTCCAGAGAAAGAGCGCGGGTACGAACAGAACGACGCCGACCGCGAAGGCAATGACCAGCCGGCCGCGCGAAGGCCGCTCTCCCGACGCGAGGAGAACACCGCCGATGTACGAGCCGGTCATCAGCGGAGCGCCGACGGCGAGCGCGAAGGCCAGGTCCCACCAGCCCGGAATGAACACGACGCCGACGAGCGTGACCGCGGGGGCGATCCCGAGCGCGAGCGAAGGCCAGAATCGCCGCCCGTAGAGGCGCACCGCCTCCGCGATCACTTGTCCGATCGGTCGAGTCTCGTGCGGAAGTGGCGGCGGCAGCGGCTCCTTTGTCCGCCCCTTGCGCGCCATCAGGCGGCCGCTGCGGGCTCGGCGGCTCGCGCCTTCGTGAAGACGAGCTCGCCGTCGCCCGCGTCTACCCGGATCCTGTCGCCCTCCGCGAAGTCGCCCTCGAGCAGCCGCAGTGCGAGCGGGTTCTCGAGCAGCCGCTGAATCGCGCGCTTGAGAGGCCGCGCGCCGTAGGTCGGGTCCCAGCCCGCCTCGGCCAGCGCCTCCTTCGCGGCATCCGTCAGCTCGAGCGCGAGGCCACGCTCGGCGAGGCGCGCCTCGACGCGGCGCAGCTGCAGCTCGACGATCTCGCCGATCTGGTCCTTGCTCAGCGGAGTGAACTCCACGATCTCGTCGATCCGGTTCAGGAACTCCGGCCGGAAGTGCTCGCGCATGGACTCGGCCGAGCGGATGTTCGAGGTCATGATCAGGACGGTGTTGCGGAAGTCGACCGTCCGGCCCTGGCCGTCGGTCAGGCGGCCGTCGTCGAGGATCTGCAGGAGCACGTTGAAGACGTCGGGGTGTGCCTTCTCGATCTCGTCGAGGAGGACGACCGAGTAGGGCCGGCGCCGCACCGCCTCGGTCAGCTGCCCGCCCTCGTCGTAGCCGACGTAGCCCGGCGGAGCGCCGACGAGCCGCGAGACGGTGTGCTTCTCCATGTACTCGCTCATGTCGAGCCGGACGAGCGCCCGTTCGTCGTCGAACATGAACTCGGCGAGCGCGCGGGCGAGCTCGGTCTTGCCGACACCGGTCGGCCCGAGGAAGACGAACGAGCCGATCGGGCGGTTCGGGTCCTGCAGTCCCGAGCGTGCGCGGCGCAGGGCGTTCGCGACAGCCTCGACGGCCTCGTCCTGGCCGACGACGCGCTCGTGCAGGCGCTCCTCCATGTGGATCAGCTTCTCGGTCTCGCCCTCGAGCAGCCGGTCGACCGGGATCCCGGTCCAGCGCGCGACGACCGCGGCGACGTCGTCCTCGTCGACCTCTTCTTTGACCATGGGCTCAGCCTCCGGCTGCGCCCTGGCCTCGAGCTCACGCTCGAGGGCGGGGAGCTCGCCGTAGCGGATCTCCGCAACGCGCTGGAGGTTGCCGCCGCGCTCTTCGCGCTCTGCCTCGCCTCGCAGCTCGTCGATCTTGCGGGTGATGTCCTTGACCCGCTCGAGTTGCTCCTTCTCCTTGCTCCAGCGCGCAGCGAGCTCGTTCCGCCGCTCCTGCGCTTCCGCGAGGTCGCGTTCCAAAGGCTCGCGCACCTCCTTCGACTCCTTGGCCATCGCCGCGAGCTCGATCTCGAGCTGGCGGACCCTGCGCTCGGCCTCGTCGAGCTCGAGCGGCGAGGAGTCGATCTCCATCCGCAGGCGGGAGGCGGCCTCGTCGACGAGGTCGATCGCCTTGTCGGGCAGGAAGCGGTCGGCGATGTAGCGGTCGGAGAGGACGGCGGCGCCGACCAGCGCCGCGTCGCGGATCCGGACGCCGTGGTGCGCCTCGTAGCGCTCCTTCAGTCCGCGGAGGATCGCGATCGTGTCGGCGACCGACGGCTCGCCGACGAAGATCGGCTGGAAGCGGCGCTCGAGGGCGGCGTCCTTCTCGATGTGCTTGCGGTACTCGTCGAGCGTCGTCGCGCCGATCGCGCGCAACTCCCCGCGGGCGAGCATCGGCTTCATCATGTTCCCCGCGTCGACGGCGCCCTCGGCCGCGCCCGCGCCGACGATCGTGTGCAGCTCGTCGATGAAGAGGATCAGGTCGCCCTCGGCGTTCCGCACCTCGGTCAGGACGGCCTTGAGCCGCTCCTCGAACTCGCCGCGGTACTTCGAGCCGGCGAGCATCGAGCCGATGTCGAGCGCCCAGACGCGCTTGCCCTTCAGGCCCTCGGGGACGTCGCCGGCGACGATTCGCTGGGCGAGGCCCTCCACGATCGCGGTCTTGCCGACGCCCGGGTCGCCGATCAATACAGGGTTGTTCTTCGTGCGCCGCGAGAGCACCTGGATCACGCGCCGGATCTCCTCGTCGCGGCCGATGACCGGGTCGAGCTTGCCGGTCTCCGCGAGCTCGGTCAGATCGCGGCCGAACTTCTCGAGCGCCTGGTAGGTGCCTTCGGGGTCCTGGCTCGTGACCCGCTGGCCGCCGCGGACTGCCTTGATCTTCGCTTCGAGCTGGTCGCGCGGGACGACATCGAGTGCGAGCAGCAGGTGCTCGGTCGAGACGTACTCGTCCTCCATGCGGCGCGCTTCGTCGAAGGCCTTGTCGAGCACCTCGCTGACGGCGCGCGAGACGTTCGGCTGCTGCGCGGAGCCCTCGATCGACGGCTTCGTGCGCAGCGTCGCCTCGGCCTGCGCGCGCAGGCTCGCCGCGTCCGGGACCAGCTGCTGGGGAAGCTCCTGGTCGAGCAGCGCGAGCAGCAGGTGCTCGGGGTAGAGCTCCGGGTTGCCCATGCGGCGCGCCAGCTCCTGGGCGGCCGCAACCGCTTCCTGGGATTTCAGGGTCAGTTTGTTGAAGTCCACTTTCGCTCCGGTAGTTGGGTTGGGTCGTAGAGAACGAGGTCTCGGCGGTAGTGCCTGTGCACCTGCTCGATCGCGGCGCGCATCTCGCGCTCGAGCCGCTCCATCCGCGCCTGCATCCGGCGGAGCTGGTCCTCGAGGTCGAGCACCGCCTCCACGCCGGCCAGGTTGAGCCCGAGCTGGGTCGTCAGCTTCTGGATCAGGCGCAGCCGCTCGAGGTCGGCCTCCGAGTAGAGACGCGTGTTTCCGGCCGTGCGCTGTGGCTGGACGAGGCCCTTCTGCTCGTACATCCGCAGCGTCTGCGGGTGCATCCCGACCAGCTCGGCCGCGACGGAGATCATGTAGCGCGGGCGCTCGTCCATCACGCCTTTCTCCGGGAGCGGATCACGAGGAAGAGTGCGATCGCAGCGATCACGGCGGCGAGCGCAATCCAGCCGCCGAGGCGCCAGGTGTCGACGAGCGCGTGCCAGGCGAAGAGCCAGACGAAGATCTTCAGGAAGCCGAGCTTCGCGAGCGCGGCGCCACCTGCGGCGGCGCCGCCTGCAGCGGTGCCCCAGCCGACGCGCGTGGTGCGCTGCTCCGCGGTCTCCGGCTCGGGCGCCTGGCGCGGGCCCTGCTGCAGCAGCTCCTCGTGCTTCGCCATCAACCGCCCGCCTTCTGGAGCTCTTCCATCAGCTCGCGCTGCTTCTTCGTCAGCTTCTTCGGCACCGACAGCTTCACGCGCGCGAGCACGTCGCCGCGGCTCGAGCCCTTCAGCCGAGGCGCGCCCTTGCCCTTCACGCGCAGGAGGGTCCCGTCGACGGTGCCGGGCTTGACCTTCACCGTCACCGGACCGTCCGGCGTCGGCACCTTGATCTCCGCGCCGAGCGAGGCCTGCGAGAGCGCGACCGGGACGTCGACGACCAGGTCGTCGCCGCGGCGCGTGAACGTCTTCGACGGCTGGACGCGGGTGATCACGAACAGGTCGCCCGCCTCCGCGCCGCCGTAGCCGGCCTCGCCCTTGCCGCGCAGGCGGATCCGCGAGCCGTCCTTGACGCCGGCCGGGATCTTGACCGTGTAGCGCTTCGTCCGCCGCTCGCGGCCGGTGCCGTGGCACTTCGGGCACGGATCCTCGATCACCGTCCCGTTCCCGCGGCAGCGCGGGCACGGCTGCGACAGCGCGAACAGGCCCTGCGACTCGGCCTTGACGCCGCGGCCCTTGCACTCGGGGCAGAGAGTCGGCGCGGTCCCGGGCTTCGCGCCCGAGCCGCCGCACTCGCGGCAGGCGGTCTCGAGCTCGACCGGGATCTTCGTCTCGACCCCGTGCAGCGAGTCCTCGAACGAGAGGTTGACCTCGACCTCCAGGTCGCGCCCGCGCTGGCCGCGCTGCTGCTGCGCACGGCCGCCGCGGCCGCCGAAGAGCCCGCTGAAGATGTCGCCGAGATCGCCGAGGTCGCTGATATCGAAGCCCTCGGTCGAGAAGTTGAATCCCCCTCCCGGCCCTGAACGACCATTGGCGGAGCCGAAGCGGTCGTACTGCTTCCGCTTCTCCGCGTCGGAGAGGACGTCGTAGGCCTGCTGGACTTCCTTGAAGCGCTCCTCGGCGGCGGCATCGCCGGGGTTCGCGTCCGGATGGTGCTGCCTGGCGAGCTTGCGGTAGGCCTTCTTGATCTCGTCCTGGCTCGCGGTCCTGGAGACGCCGAGCGTCCCGTACAGGTCTTTAACGCTCGCCATCTTCCTCCGCGGGTGCTTCCTCCGCAGGGGGCGCCGCCACGATCACGCGGGCCGGCCGGATCACGTGGTCGCCGAGCCGGTAGCCCTTCTGCAGGACCTCGAGCACCGAGCCCTCCTCCTTGTCGGAAGGCTGGGAGAGCAGCGCCTCGTGGACATGCGGGTCGAAGCGCCCGTTCGTCTCGATCTCGGCGAGGCCCTCTCGCTTGAGCGCGTCCTCGAGCGAACGGTGCACGAGGCGAACGCCCTCCTCGAGCTTCGCTTCATCGGCGTAGGCTTGACGGAGCCGATCAGGAGCGGAGGCGCCGGCTTCGCCGGCGTTGTAGCGGGAAGAGTGCTCCTCCGCGGCCGCGAGCGCCCGCTCGAGGTCGTCGAGCACCGGCAGGAGCTCCTTCACCAGCCGCTCGTGGGCGCGCGCGACCAGGCTCTCCTGATCGCGCGCGACCCGCTTGCGGTAGTTCTCGAAGTCCGCCGCGACGCGCTTGAGATCGTTCACGCGCTCATCGCGCTCGGACTCGAGCGCCGCGACCTGCTCCTCGAGCGTGAGCTCACGCTCCTCGGTCACGAGGTCTTGGCCTCCTCGTCGACGACCTCGGCGTCCTCGATCACCTCGTCATCGGACTCCGACGACTCTCCGTTCGGGGACGCCTGGGCCTGCTGGGCGGCCTGAGCCTGTGAGTACACAGCCTCGGCCAGCTTCTGCGAAGCCTCCTGAAGCGCCTCCGACTTCGCGCGGATCTCGCCGAGGTCGTCGGTCTCGAGCACCTGCTTCAGCTCCATCACGCGGCCCTCGATCGTGGAGGCCTCGCTCTCGTCGAGCTTGTCGCGGTGGTCCTTGAGGCTCTTCTCAGTCGCGTACGCGAGCGACTCGGCCTGGTTCTTCGCGTCGGCCAGCTCGCGCAGGCGGTGCGCCTCCTCGGCGTGCGCCTCCGCGTTCTTGACCATCTGCTCGACCTCTTCCGGCTTCAGGCCCGAGCCGCCCTCGATCTTGATCTGCTGCTCGTTCCCGGTGCCGTGGTCCTTGGCCGAGACGTTGATGATGCCGTTCGCGTCGATGTCGAAGGTGACCTCGATCTGCGGCATGCCCCGCGGCGCCGGCGGGATGCCGACGAGCTGGAACTTGCCGAGCGTCTTGTTGTAGAGCGCCATCTCCGACTCGCCCTGGAGCACGTGCACCTCGACCGAGGGCTGGTTGTCCTCGGCGGTCGTGAAGGTCTCCGACTTCTTCGTCGGGATGGTCGTGTTGCGGTCGATCAGGCGGGTGAAGACGCCGCCCTTGGTCTCGATCCCGAGCGACAGCGGCGTGACGTCGAGGAGCAGGATGTCCTTCACCTCGCCCTTGAGCACGCCGCCCTGGATGGCTGCGCCGACGGCGACGACCTCGTCCGGGTTGACGCCCTTGTGCGGGTCCTTGCCGATCAGCTCCTTGACCTTGTCGACGACCGCCGGCATGCGCGTCATGCCGCCGACGAGGACGACGTGGTCGATCTTCGAGGCGTCGATGCCTGCGTCCGCGATGCACTTCTTGGTCGGCTCGACGGTGCGCTCGAGCAGCTCCGCGGAAAGCTCGTTCAGCTTCGCGCGGGTGAGTTGCAGGTCGAGGTGCTTCGGGCCCTCCGGCGTCGCCGTGACGAACGGCAGGTTGATCTGCGTCGTCATGGTCGAGGAGAGCTCGATCTTCGCCTTCTCGGCCGCCTCGTACAGGCGCTGCAGCGCCATCCGGTCCTGCGCCAGGTCGATGCCCTGGTCGCGCTTGAACTCGGCGACCATCCAGTCGACGATCGCCTTGTCGAAGTTGTCGCCGCCGAGGTGGTTGTCGCCGTTCGTGGCCTTCACCTCGAAGACGCCCTCGCCGAGCTCGAGGATCGAGACGTCGAACGTCCCGCCGCCGAGGTCGAAGACGAGGATCGTGTGGTCCGAGGCCTCCTTGTCGAGGCCGTAGGCGAGCGCCGCGGCGGTCGGCTCGTTGATGATCCGCAGGACGTTGAGCCCGGCGATCTTGCCGGCGTCCTTGGTCGCCTCGCGCTGCGCGTTGTTGAAGTAGGCCGGGACGGTGACCACCGCGTCGGTGACCGCCTCGCCGAGGAACGCCTCGGCGTCGGCCTTGAGCTTCTGGAGGATCATCGCGCTGATCTCCGGCGGCGCGTAGTCCTTGTCCGCCGCCTTCACGCGCACGTCGCCGTTCGGGCCCTGGACGACCTCGTACGGGACGATCTTCATCTCCTCCGAGACCTCGTCGTACTTGCGGCCCATGAAGCGCTTGATCGAGAAGATCGTGTTCTGCGGGTTCGTCACCTGCTGGCGCTTCGCGGGCGCGCCGACGAGCCGCTGGCCGTCGCCCGTGAACGCGACGACGGACGGCGTGGTGCGCCCGCCCTCGGCGTTCGGGATGACCGACGGCTCGCCTCCCTCGATCACGGCCACACATGAGTTGGTCGTGCCGAGGTCGATGCCGATTGTCTTTGCCATGCTTGCTTACTCCCTTCGCTGAGAAAATCTCAGTCGGATACTAGCAAGTCACAGCAACCAGTTGCATGCCGCCTGTGTGTCAAGGTCCGGCGCACACGACGAGGGAGGATCATGACCGAGGAAGCACGCATGGAAGAGGCGCCGAACGGCCTGCGGCCCGCAGGCCCCGGCTGGTTCGTCGTCAACGTCCGCCACGCCACCTGGGCCGTTCACACCGCCTTCGGCTCCGGTTGCATCTTCGAGAACGGCGAGGCCGCGCCGTTCCCGGAGCTCGGGATCAACATCAGCGTGATCGAGCCCGGGCAGCCGCTCTGCCTCTACCACGAGGAGAGCGCGCAGGAGGACTTCCTGATCCTCGCCGGCGAGGCGCTGCTGCTCGTGAACGGCGAGGAACGCCCGCTGAAGACGTGGGACTTCGTCCACTCCCCGGCCGGCACCGAGCACGTGATCGTCGGCGCGGGCGACGGCCGGGCGATCGTGCTCGCCGTCGGCAAGCGGCCCGACGAGCACATTCACTATCCGAAGTCCGAGCTGGCGGAGAAGTACGGCGCGAGCGCCGAGGCCGACACGCCGAATCCGCGCGAGGCCTATGCGCGCTTCGACCGCCCAGAGCTGAAGAGGCCGGACTACTGGGACGAGCTGCCCTGGGCGTAGACCGCTAGACGGACTCCTGGCCCTGCTCGCCTGCGGCGGGGTCGTCGTTCGTCTCTTCCCAGCCCTCGCGCTCGGCGTCCGCGGCGGTGCGCGGGTCGGCCGGGCCGCGCTCGTCACCGTCCATCTCCCGCTGCGTCGGGTTGCGCCCGCTCTCGTCGATCAGCTCTTCGCCGCTCTCGTGCTCTCGCTCGCTCACGTCAACCTCCTTGAAAAGTCGAAGGCGCCGACTCGCGGCGCCTCCGGTTCCTACCGCCTTACCTGTCTGTCTGAGCTGGGCTCACATGCCCCCGCCCGACTCCTCTTCTCCCCCGCCCATGCCGCCGCCGGACTCCTCGGTGCCCATGCCGCCGCCGGACTCTTCGGTCTCGGAGCCGCCGCCCATGCCGCCGCCGGACTCCTCCTGCGTTTCCTGACCTTCCTTGCTTTCCTGGCCTTCCTGCTCCCACTCGGACATGCCGTCTCCTCCTTCGGGTTGGTGTGCCGATATTCCCGCCCCGTTTGGCGCGTGAAACCTTGGTTACCCTTGCGGAGATGAAACCGCTCGTAGACGGCTGGGGCCGCGAGATTCACAGCCTGCGGATCTCGGTCACCGACAAGTGCAACTTCCGCTGCCGCTACTGCATGCCCGCGGAGGGGCTGGAGTGGCTCGACCGGGACGAGCTGCTGACGTTCGAGGAGATCGCGCGGCTCACGGGGGTGCTCGCCGCGATGGGCGTCGACGAGGTGCGGCTGACGGGCGGCGAGCCGCTTGTTCGGCGCGACCTGCCGGTGCTCGTCGAGCAGCTGCACGCGATCCCGGGCGTGCGCGACCTCTCGCTGACGACGAACGGCGTCCTGCTCGACCGGCTCGCGCGGCCGCTCGTCGACGCGGGGCTGACGCGGCTGAACGTCTCGCTCGACTCGCTGTCGCATGTGCGCTTCACCGAGATCACCCGCCGCGACGCGCTCGACCGCGTGCTCGCCGGGCTCGAGGAGGCCGAGCGGTATCCGGAGCTCCGGCCGATCAAGGTCAACTGCGTCGCGATGAAGGGCTTCACCGAGGTGGAAGTGCCGGCCCTCGCCGAGCTCGCGCGCCGCAAGCCCTACGTCGTGCGCTTCATCGAGTTCATGCCGCTCGACGCCGACGAGTCATGGCGCGGCGACGACGTCCTCACGGGCGCCGAGATCCGCGCGCTGATCGAGGAGCGCTGGCCGCTGGAGGAGATTCCCGCGAAGGCGTCCTCGACCGCGCGCCGCTACCGCTTCGCCGATGGTGCCGGCGAGATCGGCTTCATCAATCCGGTCTCCGAGCCGTTCTGCTCGAGCTGCGACCGGATTCGCATGACGGCCGACGGCCAACTGCGGACCTGCCTCTTCTCGCGCAAGGAGTGGGACCTGAAGACGCCGCTGCGCTCCGGCGCTTCCGACGAGGATCTCGCGGAGCTCCTGAGGTTCGCCGTTCGTCACAAAGAGCTCAAGCACAAGATCAACGAGCCCGGCTTCGTTCGCGCGAGCCGCTCGATGAGCCAAATCGGCGGCTGACCGCGGGACTTAACCCGGTCGGGAAGGCCGCGTCGGGGCAGGACGTTAGAATCGTCAGGTTCCCATGAGTGCTCTCGTCGCAGCCGGCCGCCGGGTCTTGCCGCGCGGATGGGCCGATCTGGGTCGCCAGGTCGCGATCTGGTTCGGTTTCCTTGCCGCGTACCAGGCTGCCCGCGGCGTGGCCGACCGCAACCCTCCCCAGGCCTTCCAGAACGGCCTGCACGTGATCGGGATCGAGCGGAACGCCCACGCGCTGATCGAGCTGACGCTGCAACGGCTCGTCGACGGGTCGCACCTGCTCTCGACGCTCGCCGCCTGGACGTACTGGAACTCGGAGTTCACGGTCGTCGGGCTCGCGCTGCTCTGGGTCTACCTGCGCCGGCATGAGGCCTTCGTCAAGTTCCGCAACACGATCCTCCTCGCGAACGTGCTCGGCCTGGTGGGCTACGTGATCCTGCCGACGGCGCCGCCGCGGATGTTCCCGGACCTCGGCTTCGCCGACACGCTCTCCGACTACGGCGCGCTCAATCACGGCAGCGGGCTCGTCCAGATCGTGTCGAACCCCTACGCGGCGATGCCGAGCCTGCACGCGGCCGACGCGCTGATCGTCGGCGTCGTCCTCGCCATGGTCTGCCGGACGCGCTGGCTCAAGCCGCTCTGGCTGCTCTGGCCGTGCTGGGTCTGGTTCAGCGTGATGGCGACCGGCAACCACTTCTGGCTCGACGTCGTGGGCGGAATCTTCGTGGCGACGATCTCGTTCGCCGTGGTCTACGGGCGGCCGTTCCGCCGCCTGCGCCGGGAACCGGCGACGGCCTAGCAGCCGTGACGCGCTCCGCCGGCCTCGCTGCCGTCAAGCGCGGCTACACCGACGGCACCCGCCGGCTCGCGACGCGTTGGATAACCGGCCTCGCGCGCACGCGTGTGACGCCGAACGCCCTCACGGCCTCGGGGATCACGCTCTGCGCCGTCGCGGGCGTGCTCGTCTGGTTCGGCGACCACAACCCGTGGCCGATCTACTGGGCCGCGGCGCTCGTCTTCGTCGTCGGCTCTGTGCTGGACATCCTCGACGGCGCGCTCGCCCGCCACGGCGGCAAGGCGACGCCGTTCGGCGCCTTCCTCGACTCGATCTCGGACCGCGTGAGCGAGGGGTTCGTGCTGACGGCGTGCGCTCTGGTCTTCTCGCGGCATGGGAACGAAGTCGCCGTCGCGTTCGCGATCGCCGCGATGGCGGGCTCCTTCCTCGTCTCGTACGCGCGCGCCAAAGCCGAGCTGCTGGGTCTCAAGGGAGACGTCGGCCTCGGCAGCCGCGCCGAGCGCGTGGTGGTGATCACGGCGGGCCTGGTCTTCGCACCCTGGGGCGGCCTCCAGTGGGCGATCTACCTCCTCGCCGTGACCGCCTGGTTCACGGTCGGCCAGCGGATCCTCAGCGTCCGCAGCCAGCTGCGCGCGCGTCCGTAAGCCAGACCGCCTATACTGATAGCACTTCTGTGCTAGCACGTACGCGCAAAGATGTGCTCGTCCGCATGCCGGGTGAGCTGAAGCAGCTTCTGTCGAAAGAGGTTCGACGCTCGGGCAAGAGCCTCAACGACGTGGCCGTCGGCATCCTCGCCTCCCGCTTCGCCGTCCCGTTCGAGCCGAGCGGCCGGCCGGGGAAGGCTCCGGGCCGGAGCGGGACGGTGCTTCTGCGGATGCCCGCCGAGCTGAAGGAGACGCTCGCCGCGCGCGCAGCACAGCGCAAGCGCAAGCTCAACGACCTCATCGTCGAGACGCTCTCGGAGCGGCTCAGGGGAAAGGACACCATGGCTTCCACCAACGGCAGCAACGGCAAGGCGCGGCGCTCGAACGGCAAGGTTCGCGTCGCGATCGTCGGCGTCGGCAACTGCGCGAGCTCGCTCGTGCAGGGCGTCGAGTTCTACAAGGACGCGGAGCCCGGCACGTTCGTGCCCGGCCTGATGCACGTCGACCTCGGCGGCTACCACGTCTCGGACGTCGAGTTCACGGCGGCGTTCGACGTCACCACCGACAAGGTCGGCAAGGATCTCGCCGACGCGATCTGGGCGCACCCGAACAACACGATCAAGTTCGCAGACGTCCCGAAGACCGGCGTCACCGTCCACCGCGGGATGACCCACGACGGGCTCGGCAAGTACCTCTCCGAGGTCGTCACCAAGGCGCCCGGCGAGACCGACGACGTGGTCGGGATCCTCAAGGAGACCGGCACCGACGTCGTCATCAACTACCTCCCGGTCGGCTCCGAGGCCGCGACCAAGTGGTACACGGAGCAAGTCCTCGAGGCGGGCTGCGCGATGGTCAACTGCATGCCGATCTTCATCGCGCGCGAGAGCTACTGGCAGCGCCGGTTCGAGGAGAAGGGCCTGCCGATCATCGGCGACGACATCAAGTCGCAGGTCGGCGCAACGATCACGCACCGCGTCCTGACCAGCATCTTCCGCGACCGCGGCGTCCGCGTCGACCGCACTTACCAGCTCAACTTCGGCGGCAACTCCGACTTCATGAACATGCTGGAGCGGGAGCGGCTCGAGTCGAAGAAGATCTCGAAGACGTACTCGATCAAGTCCACGCTTCCGTACGAGCTCGAGGACAAGAACATCCACGTCGGGCCGTCGGACTACGTTCCGTGGCTCGAGGACCGCAAGTGGGCCTACATCCGGATCGAGGGGACGGCCTTCGGCGACGTGCCGCTGAACGCGGAGCTGAAGATCGAGGTCTGGGACTCCCCCAACTCGGCCGGCGTCGTGATCGACGCGGTGCGGCTCGCGAAGCTCGCGCTCGACAACGGCATCTCGGGGACGCTCGGCGGCCCCAGCGCCTACCTGATGAAGTCGCCGCCCAAGCAGATGAAGGACGAGGAGGCGCGCGACGCCACCGAGGACTTCATCCGCAAGCACGCCAAGAAGAAGACCAAGGCGCCGGCGACGACATAAGGCCCGTGGCCCGGATCAGCTACGACGAGCGGACCGCCGAAGCCTTCAAGGCGGTCCGCGAAGTCCCCCGCGACGGGCTCCTCGAATGGCGCGAGGCGGTGCGGCGCCACCTGCGCCCGTCGCCGGGGATGACTCTGGTCGACATCGGCGCCGGCACCGGCGCGTTCTCGGTTGCCTTCCGCGACTGGTTCGACCTGACCGTCCTCGCGGTCGAGCCGTCGGCCTCGATGCGGGACCAGATCCCGCCGACGCCGGGTATCGAGGTGCTCGAGGGCGACGCGGGCGCGCTTCCCCTGCCGGATGACTCGGCAGACGCGGCCTGGCTCGCCCTCGTCATTCACCACGTCCCCGACCTGGAAGCCGCCGCGCGCGAGATCCGCCGCGTTCTCCGCCCCGGGGCCCCGGTCCTC
Organism: uncultured Actinomycetes bacterium; assembly: GCA_963788215.1. Taxonomy (GTDB): domain Bacteria; phylum Actinomycetota; class Thermoleophilia; order Gaiellales; family Gaiellaceae; genus AC-32. The sequence goes on along the minus strand of CAWBFX010000010.1, from coordinate 802,453 downwards.
ATCCGCCAGGGCTTTCCGGGCAGGTGCGAAAGGGTCGAGCTCCTCCGCTGGTTCCCCGAGACCGCCCGGGTGGTCGAGACCTACCCTTCCGTCGCGGATACGTGCGAGGCGTTCGCCGCCGCGGGATTCCGCCGGGAGGCTCTCGAGCAGGTTCGCGAGACGTATCCGGCCAGCCTCGCGGACTTCTTCGGCCAGGTGGACACCTTCCGTCAGGCCGACACGACGATGCGGAGCCTCACCGAGGACGAGTTCCTCCGCGGGAAAGAACGCCTCCGCAGTGCCGTACGACAGGCCGAGGACGCAGGGACCCAGGAGCCCAGAGGCAACTGGCTCGACCTCCTGGTTCTGCGCTGAGCGAGGCTAGACTCGGGTCCGATGGGCCTGCGCGTCTGCCTGGTCACGCCCTTCGCCTGGTCGCGGCCCCACGACGTGAACGAGCACGTGGCCGGTCTCGCGGCCGGCCTGCGGGAGCTCGGCCACTCCGTGACGGTGCTCGCGCCCTCGACGCGGGCGGCCGACCTGATCGCCGGGCGCCGCGCGCTGCTCGACGGTGCCCCTTCCAACGGCGCCGGTGCCGAGGTGATCGCGCTGGGGCCGGCGGTCCCGGTCTCGCGGCGCAGCCGGATCGGCGTCCCGGTCGGCGTGCGCGCGAACCTCTCGCTGGCGCTCGCCCGCGGCGAGTACGACGTCGTGCACGGCTTCGAGCCTGGCCTGCCGAGCCTCTCGTACCTGGCGCTGCGGGACGCTCAGGCTCTGGCCGTCGCGACGTTCCTCTCGCCGGAGCGGCTGGGCTACCCGCCCGGCCGCGCGCAACGGGAAAGGCTCCTCGGGCGAATCGACGCGCTGCTCGCCACCTCCGAGGAGACGGCCGAGGAAGCCGCCGTGCGCCTTCCCGGCGACTACCGGGTCGTCAGCCCCGGCGTCGACGTCGACCGCTTCCGGCCGGCGGCGAAGCGGAAGCTCGTCGTCTACGAGTGGCGGCCCACCGAGCGCCCGCTCGCCCGCTCCGTCGCGCGGGCCTTGAAGGAGCTGCCCGGCTGGGAGCTCGTCCTCCTGCGGACGAAGCCGCTCGCCGGCCGGCCGACCGTCTCGCGCGCCCTCCGGGACCGCGCATACGTGCGCACCCTGCGCGACTCCGCTTCGCGTGCGCCCCTGCTGAACGAAGCGGCAGTCTTCGTGCCGGCACTGGAAGGACTCGACCGGGTTTCCCTGGAGGCCGCGGCCGCCGGCGCCGCGATCGTCGCGCCGCCCGGGCTGCGCGACCAGCCCGAGCTCGCAGCGGCCGCGATCGCTCGGCTCGCCGAGGACGAGGCCTTCCGCGAGCGCTCGGCGGCGCAGGCCCGCGAGGACGCGGAACGCCAGAGCTTCGCCGCGCTCGCCGCCGACGTGAACGAGGTCTACGAGGGACTGGCCGCGAAGCGAAAGCCGCGCGCGGCGGCGCCCACGATCCCCGCCGAGCACGAGTGGATCGCCGCCGACCTCCACCTCCACACGTCGTGGTCTCACGACTGCCAGATCCCGGTCGAGGAGCTGCTCGACACCGCCGAGGAGCAGGGCCTCCGCGCGATCGCCGTCACCGACCACAACGTCTTCGGCGGAGCACTCGAGGCGGTCGAGCTGGCGAGGCACCGCGACCTGATCGTGATCCCGGGCGAAGAGGTCAAGACGAAGGAGCAGGGCGAGGTGATCGGCCTTTTCCTGCGCGAGGAGATCCCGCGCGGCCAGACCTTCGACCAGACCGTCGCGGCGATCAAGGCACAGGGCGGGATCGTCTACGTCCCCCACCCCTTCGACCGCCTGCACGCGATTCCCGACGCGGCGACGCTGCACCGCAACCTCGCGCAGATCGACATCCTGGAGGTCTACAACGCGCGCCTGCTCTTCGAGGCCTACAACGACGAGGCCCTGCGATTCGCGCGCAAGTACGGGCTCGCGATGGGCGCAGGCTCCGACGCGCACGTCGTCCAGGGGATCGGAACGGGGCGGGTGCGCATGCCCGCGTTCGACGGGCCCGAGCAGTTCCTCGCCGGGCTCCGGCTGGCGCAGATCCAGCGGCGGCCGCGCTCGCTCCTGTACCTGCAGTCGCTCAAGTGGGCGGCGCAGGCCAAGGAAAGAGTTCGGTAGCCGAGAAAGGTCCCGTTGCCCGTATGCCAGCCGTGAGCGACGAGATCTTCGAGAAATACCTGCAGAAAGCGATCGCCGAGACCAACGAGCTCGGTGACGAGATCGCACGCGCCGCGGGCGAGGGACGCGTGCCCGTCCTCGGCTCGGGCCATCCGCTCGCCGACGTGATGCTGCTCAAGTACGGCCCCCAGTACTCGGAGCTGCAGGAAGGCGTCGCGTTCTTCGGACGCGCGGGCCAGGCGATCCTGAAGTCGCTCCAGCGCCTGCACGTCGACCCGATGGCGGTCTACGGGACGAACTGCCTCAAGTTCGTCGACGAGGACCCGGAGGACGCGAAGCAGTGGCTCGTGCGCGAGCTGCACATCGTCCAGCCGAAGATCGTCGTGGTCATGGGCGAGGACGCCCTCGAGTTCCTGAACGCGCTCGAGTTCCCGCTCTCGGCGCCGGTCGAGGCGAAGGCCGGCGAGCTGCAGGAGCTGACGCCGACGATCCAGGCGCTCTACGTGCCGGACATCGACGCCTCGCTCGACGAGCAGCCGGCCAAGACGCGCTTCTGGAACGCCTTCAAGACCCTCGGTGCGTGGTGGGCCGAGCTTCCGCCTTACTGAGCTCGCGTCGCGTCGTCGGCTTCGTCGCCCTCCTGGCGGCGCTGAGCGTGTACTACGCGGTGCACCAGGACCTCTGGAACGCGTCGCTGTGGTGGGACATCGCGTTCCTGGCGTTCGTGCTGATCCCGGCCGTGTTCGGCCTCGTCTGGCTCGCGCTGCCGTTCTGGCGGTCTCCTCCGCTGCCAGCTGCTGGTCGCGGCGGGCGCGTTCGTCGCGCTCGCGGTCGTGCTGCAGGCCGCCGGGGCGCGGACGCCGGCAAACTTCTGCAAGCTCGCGGCGATGAGCGCGGTCGGCTGGCTCTTCCTCCACTACTTCGAAGAGGTGAGCTGGGTCGTTCTCGTCGCGCTGATCATCCCGTGGGTCGACGCGTACTCCGTCTGGCGCGGGCCGACGCATCGCATCGTCACGAAGCACGAGGAGGTCTTCACGCTGCTCGCGTTCGCGTTTCCCGTGCCCGGCGAGAACGGCGCGGCCAAGCTCGGGCTGCCCGACCTGATGTTCTTCGCGCTCTTCCTGGCCACGGCCGCGCGCTTCCGCCTGCGCGTGGCCTGGACGTGGGTCTGCCTGACCGCGTCGATCGGCACGACGATGGCGCTCGCGACGTGGACGGACGTCGGCGGCCTCCCCGCGCTGCCGCTCCTCGCGCTCGGGTTCCTGCTGCCGAACGCCGACCTCCTGTGGCGCCTCGTGCGCGAGCCGCGCCCCGCCGAGCCACGTCCGGGGCCAGGCCCCGGCCGTGTCCCCTAGCTACGGCGCCGGGTCGAGCCGCCAGAGATCTCCGTCGTTCTCGGACGTGACCCAGACGGAGCCGGCCGCGCTTGCGACGGCGATCGGGCTGGAGCCGACGGCGATCGTGCGAACGACGGAGTTGCCGGCCGGGCTGACGACGGAGACGGTGCCGGAGTCGATGTTCGGGACCCAGAGCTCGTCGCCGATCCACGTTCCGGCGAGCGGATTCTCGCCGACGTCGATCACGGCTTGCGTCGCCATCGTCCCCGGGTCGATCCGGTAGACCTTGCCCGTCTCGCTCGAGACCCAGAGCGAGCCGGCATGCGCCGTGATCCAGTCGGCCTTCGGGACGGCGACCGCCTTCTCGACGCGCCTGCGGCGCGGGTCGATGCGGACCAGCCGGCCACGGCCGTAGTCGGCGACCCAGACCTTGCCGAACGCGAGCGCGATTCCGTTCGGCTGGCCGCCCACCCGAATCGTCTTCGTCACGCGGTTGCGCCGCGCGCTGATCCGGCTGACGGTGCCCGAGGCCTCGTTCGTCACCCACACGAGCCCGGATCCGTACGCGAGCGCATACGGGTTGACGCCGACGCGGATCCGGGCCTGGCGCCGGTTCGTGCGCGCATTCAGCCGGCTCACGCTTGCCCCGTAGCGGGCGCCGACCCAGACGCTTCCCGCGCCGTAGGCGATGCCGAACGGCTCGTCGGCCACCGCGATCTTCGCCTTCACGCGACCGGCAGCCGGATCCACCTTGACGAGGCGGCCGCCGGTGCGGTCAGTCACCCAGAGGGCTCCACCGCCGGCGCGCGCGAAAGAGGCCGACAGCCCGACGTGCAGCTTCTGGGGAGGGGCTGCCGCAGGAGCACCGCCGCAGGCGGCGAGACCCACCGTCAGGCCGACGGCCACTTCGCGTAGACTTACCACAACCTTGAACTACATTACCACAAGGTTGCGGTAGTGGCCGACGTCGGCCCGGACACGATCCTCCTCGATGTATTCCGGACGAACCAGTTCCGGGAGCGCCTGATCGCAACGGCGCTCGAGGGCCTGCCGCTGCCTCCGGAGGACTACCCCTTCTACGTCCTGGTCGGGGCCGAGGGCCCGCTCACGCCCACGGCTCTCGCAGCCCGAACGGCGATGCCGCTCTCGACGGTGCTCTACCGCGTCGGCCGCCTCGAGCGCCGCGGCCATGCCGAGCGCAACCCGAACCCCGACGATCGCCGCTCGTATCTGCTCAGCCTGACCGCCGACGGCCAGAAGCTGCTGCGAGCTGCACGGCCTCGCTTCCGCGCCCTGGCCGAAGCGGTCGAGGCGCGGCTCGACGGAGGCGTTGCCGACCTTCGCGCCGGTCTCGGGGAGCTGCGGGACGCGATCGAGACCGAGCTCAGCCGCGAGTGAGCAGCGCGACGGTCTCGACGTGCGGCGTGTGCGGGAACATGTCGACCGGCCGCGCGCGCTCGAGGCGGTAGCCCCAGTCGCGCTGGAGCTCCTTCACGTTCGCGGCCAGCGTCGTCGGGTTGCAGGAGACGTAGACGATCCGCGAAGCCTCGAGCCGCCCCAGGCGCCGTAACGCCTTCCCCGAGAGGCCGGCCCTCGGCGGATCGACCACTGCCACGTCAGGCGGGCCTGCGCGCGCGGCCAGCTCCTCGAGCGAAGCGCCCACCTCTCCAGCGAAGAACGCGGCGTTCGCGATCTCGTTCAGGTCTGCGTTCTCGAGAGCGCACGCGACTGACTCCTCCGAGACCTCGACGCCCCAGACCGTCAGCGCGTCGCGCGCCATCGTCAGCCCGATCGTCCCGATCCCGCAGTAGAGGTCGTAGACGCTCTCGCTCCCGGTCAGGCCGGCGTACTCGCCCGCGAGCTCGTACAGGCGCTCCGCCATCGCCGTGTTCGTCTGCAGGAACGCGTTCGGGCGGACGCGGAAGCGCAGGCCGCAGAGCTCCTCCTCGATCGCGTCCTCGCCCCAGAGCAGCGTCGTCGGCAGGTTCGTGACCTCGGCCGGCGTCTCGTTCACCGACCAGTGGATCGAGCGCACCTCCGGGAACCGCCGCAGCACCTCGACGAGCTCGTCGCGGTCGAAGCGCTCGCCGGCCGCGGTCACGAGCTGGACGAGCAGCTGGCCTGTGTTCCTGCCCTCGCGCAGCACCAGGTGCCGCAGATAACCCGTGTGCTCCGCCTGGTCGTACGGCTCGAGCTTCTCCGCCCGCGCCCAGTCGCGAACGGCGTCGCGCACGGCGTTGCCGAGATCGGTCGTCAGCCAGCACTTCCGGATGTCGAGCACCTCGTCCCACCGACCGGCCTTGTGGAAGCCGAGCGCCGGCCCCGACGGAGTCGCCGTGAACGAGTACTCGAGCTTGTTGCGGTAGTGGAACTGCTCGACGGCCGGGACGATCGGCTCCAGCGGCGGCTCCTCCACCCCGCCGAGCCGCCGCAGCGCGTCCTCGACCTGCGCCGCCTTCGAAGCGACCTGCGCGTCGTAGGCGAGATCCTGGAACCGGCAGCCGCCGCAGGCCGGATAGTGCGCGCAGGGTGCGTCCACGCGCTGCGGCCCCGGCGAGAGCACCTCGACCGCCAGCGCCTCCGCGTGGTTCCGCTTCACCTTCGTCACCCGTGCGCGAACCCGGTCGCCCGGCAGCCCGCGCCGGACGAAGACGACGAACCCGTTCAGTCGCGCGACGCCGTTCCCGCCGTAGGCGAGCGAGTCGATCGAGAGCTCGAGCTCTTCGTCACGCGAGACGGGGGCGGCCACGACCTGAGCCTAGCCGGATGCGGATCCAGCAAGAGGGGCGGCAAAGGCTTCTGCCCGAAGTCGAAGGCGCGCACCATGTCGCCGATCTGCGGCATCGCGTCGCGCACGTCCGGCCGCGAGTCCGGCCGCCCGTCGGTCGCGGGATCCAGTCGCCGCCCGTGCAGGAAGTCGTTCTCGATGAACTTCACGTAGGCGTCGAGGCTCGCGGTCTGGTGGTCGACGAACCCCGCCCGCGCGTACGGCGAGATCACGAGCGAGGGCACGCGCAGGCCGAACCCGTTGCCGTCCACACGCGGCGGCACGACGTGGTCGTAGAAGCCGCCCCAGTCGTCCCAGGCGAGGAAGATCGCGGTCGACTTCCAGTCCGGGCTGCGCATGACCGCGTTGATCGCGTGAGTCACGTACGCCTGCCCGTTGGAGACGAGGCTAGGCGGATGCTCGCTGACGTGGTTGTTGGGGACGAGCCACGACACGGCCGGCAGCCGCCCCCGCCGCGCCGCGCGGAAGAACTGCGAGATCGGCGCGATGTCGCTCAACTGGTGGTCGTGGCGCACGGTCGCAAACCAGGGCAGCGGGTTCCAGATCCCAGGCGTTCGTGCCCGCTGCGGGTGGTGCGGGCAGAGCATCTCGCCCGACGCGCAATCCGGCTGCGAGCCCGCGAAGACGTAGTAGCGCCAGGGCACGTGGTACCGGTGCAGCAGGTACGTGAGGTCGGTCCACTCGTAGTCGGGGGCCTCGCCGGTGGGGTTCTGCCGCTCGTGCGGCGGCGCGAGCGGGTTCTCCGGCGCGTTCACGCAGCCCCTCGGCCCGAGCTGGCGACGGCAGCGGGCGGACCACTCGGAGACCATGTACAGGTGCGAGGGCAGGCTCGGCGCGCTCACCGGCTCGAACACGTGGTCCTGGAGGGTGAAGTGCCGCGCGTACTCCCAGTAGTTCGGGATCTCGTGCCAGTCGTGGTAGCCCATCACGTCCGGCTTCAGGGCGCCGAGCGAGCAAATCGGGAGGTCCGGATGGGCCCAGCAACCGCGCCGCAGGCCGCGCCGCGCCTGGCGGATGAAGCCGTTCATGCGACCGTCCGCCACGTCGCGCACGGCATCGATCCGCTCGTGCGGCCCGCCGAAGTTCCGGTCGGCATGGTCGTGGTACGGCCGCCGGCAGCGGTGCTTCAGCGGGTCGGGAACGCAGACGTGCGCGGGGATGCCGTCCGCACCCGGGTACGTCCCGAAGTAGGAGTCGAACGAGCGGTTTTCCTGCATCACGATCACGACGTGCTTGATCTTGTGGATGCCGAGCCCGCGCGCGTGGGAGTGCGGAACGCGGACGAAGAGCGCGCCGGCGCTCGCCGACGCGACAGCGAGCGAGAGCAGCACGCCGTTCCGCAGCCGCCGGGTCACAGACGGAAGTAAAGGGCGGTTCTGTTGCGTTCAGGTGAAGCGCCCGTTGCGCTTCAGCGAAGCGACGTCACGTAGATCTTGCGCTCGCGCGGCCCGTCGAACTCGCAGAAGAAGATCCCCTGGTAGCGGCCGAGCTTGAGCTTCCCCTCCGCGAGCGGCACGAGCACCTCTGGGCTCATCAGCGACGCACGCATGTGCGAGGGAGCGTTCGGCCCGTCCTGATCCTCGTGCCGCCAGCCCCAGCCGTCCTCGACGATCTTCTCCATCGCGGCCTCGATGTCGCGCGCGAGGTCGGGATCGAGACCCTCGTTGATGGTGACGCCGGCCGTCGTGTGCGGGACGTAGACGAGTGCCGCGGCCGCTCCGTCCACGCCGTTCAGGGCCTGTTCGACCTGCGGCGTGATCTCGATCAGCTGCGTGCGGCGCTCCGTCTTGATGCTGATCTCCTGCACCGGGATATCCTACGGCCGATGCCGAGCGCGCCGCCGTCACCGCAGGAGCTCGACGCCTACCGCGAGGGCGCGGACCGCTTCATCGCCGAGCTCGACGAGGAGTACTACCTCCACTTCGCGGGTCTCAAGGACCGGCTCGAGCTGGAGGCGATCTACGAGCGCCACGCGGAGCTGACCGAGCTGGAGCGCGCGCAATGGCTGGGAGCCGGAGTCAACGGCGACCGGCGCCTCCGCGAGCTCTGGCGCTTTGCCTGCGAGGGTCACATGGGCCGGCTGACGCGCGAGCACGCGGAGAAGCTGGCCGGGCTCGAGGCCGAGCTCGAGGTCACCGTCGACGGCGAGACGGTCCCGTTCCGGATGCTGCGGCCCGCGATCGCGAACGAGCCCGACCGCGGCAAGCGCGAGCGGCTCGACGCCGCGATGTGGGAGGCGACCGAGGAGCACCTGAACCCGATCTACGTCGAGACCGTCGAGACCGTCCGCGCCGCGCTGCCCTCGCTCGGCGCGTCGACCTACCTCGAGCTGTACGAGCGCTTCGGGCTCGACCTGCAGGGGCTCGCCGCGCAGTGCCGCGCGTTCCTCGACTCCACTGCGGAGCTGTACGAGGACAAGCTCGACCGCGCGCTGCACGCGAACCTCGGCATCGGCCTCGAGGAGGCCCGCCGCTGGGACGTCCAGCGCATGATCCGCTCGCCGCAGTGGGATGACCGCTTCCCGGCCGACAAGATGGTCCCTGCGCTGCGCTCGACCCTCGCGGACCTCGGGATCGACCTGGACGCGCAGCCGAACGTCCACCTCGACATCGAGCAGCGTCCGCAGAAGACGCCGCGCGCGTTCTGCGCGCCGATCGAGGTCCCCGGCAAGGTCATGCTCGTGATCCAGCCGATCGGGGGCGCGGACGACTGGCGCGCGTTCTTCCACGAGGCCGGCCACACCGAGCATTTCGCGAACACGTCGCCGGACCTCGAGATGGAGTACAAGCGGCTCGGCGACTCGGCCGTCACGGAAGGCTGGGCGATGCTGCTCCAGCACTGGACGGACGAGCCCGCGTGGCTGAGCGGCCGGCTCGACTTCCCGCGCCCGGAGGAGTTCGCGGCCGAGGGCATGCTTTGGCTGCTCTTCTACGTGCGCCGCTACTCGGCGAAGCTGCTCTACGAGCTCGAGTTCCACGGCAGCGGCTCGCTCGAGGAGATGCCGAAGCGCTACGTCGAGCTGCTCGGCGATGCGCTCAAGATCGAGCCGAGCGCGGCCAACTACCTCGGCGACATCGACGAGGGCTTCTACGTCCAGTCGTATCTGCGCTCATGGGCCCTGGAGGCCCAGCTGCGCGACCATCTGCGGACGCGCTTCGGCACCGAGTGGTTCGCCTCCCGCGAGGCCGGCTCGCTCCTACGCGAGCTCTGGGCGGAAGGCCAGCGGCCCACCGCAGACGAGCTCCTCGCCGAAGTCACGGGCGCGAAGCTCGAGATGGAAGCCGTCGCGGACCGCGTCCGCGAGCACCTGCGCTGACGTCTCCACGCGAGCGGGCGCGAGAGCTCGCCTCGTCATGCGCGGAGCTCCTCGGCGATCTCCTCGTCTCGGTGATCCTCCACGGCTCACTCGCGGCAGGCGGCTACGTGGCCGGCCAGAGCGACATCGACGTGCTCGTCGTGGTGGAGCGTCCGCTGCGGGACGACGAGCTGGGCAGTCTCGAAGGGCTCCTGACCCGCTGGGTCGAAGCCACTCCGGAAGAGTCCGACGTTCGCGTCGTCACCCGCCCGGTCGCAGCCTCGCCGACGCCATCACCGGCGATGGAGCTGTACGTCGGGCTGCTGGGCGACCGGCTGGAGATACAGCGCCGCGTCGACGAGCCGGACCTTGTTCCCGAGCTCGCCATCGCGCGTGAGTCCGGCCTGGCGCTCGTAGGTGAGCCGGCCTCGACAGTGATCGGGGCCGTCCGCGCGGAGTCGCTCCACGCCGTCGGAGACCGCTACCTCGCGCGGTGGCAGGAGCTGACCGACGACGACAAGCACGCGGAGCTGACCGTGCTGACCGCGTGCCGGATCTGGCGGTTCGCGGCCGAGGGCGTCCATTGCTCCAAGGCGGACGCGGGTGCCTGGGCCCTTGCCCGGGATCATGAGCTGGAAGCCGTTCGGGGAGCGCTGCAACGTCACTCGGGAGAGGCCGCGGCGATCGCGCCCGACGACGTCGCCCTGCTGCTCACCCGCGTTCGAGCCGAGCTCGCCCGCTGACATGCTTTACTTAGACGGTCAGCGCCGCCGACCCAGGAGTGTCGAATGCGCACTACGTCCATGCCAATCGAGAAGGCCCTTGTGACCTATTCGGAGGTACGGACGCTTGCTTCGACGAACGCTCAACCTGGGAATCCTGGCGCATGTAGACGCCGGTAAGACAACTCTCACGGAACGGCTTCTCTACGAGGCCGGCGTGATCCGCGTGCTCGGCCGCGTCGACGACGGGACGACGCAGACCGACACGATGGCGCTCGAGCAGGAGCGCGGGATCACGATCAAGTCCGCAGTCGTCTCCTTCGAACTCGGCGGCGTCACCGTCAACCTGATCGACACCCCCGGCCACCCGGACTTCATCGCCGAGGTGGAGCGCGTGCTCGGCGTGCTCGACGGCGCGGTGCTCGTGATCTCGGCGGTCGAGGGCGTGCAGGCGCAGACGCCGCTCCTGATGTGGGCCCTGCAGCGCCTGCGGGTGCCGACGCTCCTGTTCGTGAACAAGACCGACCGCAGCGGCGCCGACGCGGAGCGGGTGCTCGCGCAGATCGCCGAGCGTCTGACCCCGGGCGCAGCGCCGGTCGATTCGCCCGACGGGGTCGTCGCGGCGCTGGCCGAGAACGACGAAGCGCTGCTCGCGGCCTACGTGGAGGGTGACGGCATCGAGCCGGAACGGCTGCGGCAGGAACTCGCGGCGCAGACAGAGCGCGGGCTCGTGCATCCGGTCTTCGTCGGCTCGGCGAGGACCGGGGACGGCGTCGAGCCGCTCCGGGCCGGCATCGCGGAGCTGCTTCCTGCCCGCGCCGGCGACGCTGACGGCCCGCTCTCGGCGACCGTCTTCAAGATCGAGCGCGGCCCCGGTGGCGAGAAGATCGCGTACGCCCGGCTCTTCTCGGGGCGCGTTCGCGTCCGCGACCGGCTCGGTGAGAACCGAAAGGTCACCGCCCTGAGCGTCTTCCGGAGCGGCGGCGCGGTCTCGAGCCCGGAAGCGACGGCAGGGCAGATCGCCCAGCTCTGGGGCCTCAGTGACGTACGGATCGGCGACACGATCGGCGAGCGACGACCCGGTACGAGGCACCGCTTCGCGCCGCCGACCCTCGAAGCGGTCGTCGGACCGGTCCGTGCGGAGGACAAGCCCGCACTGCACACGGCGCTCACGCAGCTCGAGCAACACGACCCGCTGATCAACTTGCGCCAGGGCGAGGGCGACGAGCTCTCGGTCTCGCTCTACGGCGAGGTGCAGAAGGAGGTCATCCAGGCCACGCTGGCTCGCGACTACGGGGTCGACGCCGACTTCCGCGAGACAACGATCATCTGCATCGAGCGGCCGCGCTCGAGCGGCGAGGCGGTCGAGATCCTGAACGCCGATTCGAACCCGTACCCGGGAACGCTCGCCTTGCGCGTCGAGCCCCTCGAGGCGGGGGCGGGAGTCGAGTTCGAGACGGCGATCGACGGGCGCACGGCTCCGCTCTACCTGTTCAAGACAGGCGCGAGCTTCGCCGAGCACATGGAGCAGTTCGTCCGCGGGGCACTGCGCAAGGGGCCTTGCGGCTGGGAGGTCGCGGACTGCCGGGTGACCGTGACGGAGATCGGCTACGCGGGTGCCGACGGCCCGCCGTCGAAGCGGGGGCCGCTTGCGACGAGCTCGGACTACCGCAAGCTGACGGCTCTCGTCTTGCGACAGGCGCTCGAAGCCGCCGGGACCGTCGTCTGCGAGCCGATCCACCGCTTCCACGTGGGCGTGCCCGCCGACACGCTCGGCGCGGTGCTGCCGGCCCTCGCGCGCCTCGACGCGCTGCCCGAGGCGCCGTCGATCCGCGGGGGTTGGGCGACAGTCGAAGGGGACGTTCGGGCCGCGCGCATGAACGAGATCCAGCAGCAGCTGCGCGGCCTGACGCGCGGCGAGGGCGTCGTCGAGCTCGTCTTCGACCGCTACGAGGCAGTCAGATGAAGATGCATCCGGACGAGGTCCACACCGACGCCGGGCTCGTGCGGCGGCTGCTGGCCGAGCAGTTCCCCGAGTGGGCCGGGCTTCCGGTCGAGCCGGTTCGCTTCTTCGGCACGGACAACGCGATCTACCGGGTCGGCGAGGAGCTGTCCGCGCGGCTGCCGCGGCGGGAGCACGACGTAGCGCAGCTCCGAAAGGAGCTCCTCTGGCTCCCCCGCCTCGCGTCGCTGCTCCCGCTCGCGGTCCCGCTGCCCGTCGCCTCCGGCGCCCCGGGGGCCGGGTACCCGTTCGACTGGGCGGTCTACAGCTGGCTCGAGGGCGAGGCGGCTTACGAGGCGCCGCCGACCGACCCGATCCAGACCGCCGCCGACCTCGCCTCGCTGCTCGCTGCCTTCGCGCGGATCGACCCCGCAGGCAGGCTTCCGCCCGGCGGCCGCGGCGGGCCGCTGGCCTCGCGCGACGCTCCCTGCCGGGACGCAATCGCAGCGCTCGCGGGCGAGATCGACGCCGCCGCCGCGACCGCCGTCTGGGAGGACGCTCTGGCCGCGCCCGAGTGGTCCGGCGCGCCGGTCCTGCTGCACGCCGATCTCGATGCGCGCAACCTCCTGGTCACGGACGGCCGCCTCAGCGGGCTCCTCGACTTCGGCACGCTCGCCGCGGGCGACCCCGCCGCCGACGTCATGGTCGCGTGGAAGATTCTGACGCCCGACGCCCGAGAGCGCTTCCGGCAGGAGCTCGGCGTCGACGACGCGACCTGGAGGCGAGCCCGAGGCTGGGCGCTCTCGCAGGCCGTCATCGCTCTCGCCTACTACACGATGGAGACGAACCCCTTGCTGGTGCGCGAGGCTCGAAACTGGCTCGCCGAGGTGCTGGCCGATTGGCCTGCATAAGCTTCTCGATATGACCAGGACACGGGTACTCATCGCGGGCGCGGCCGGCCGCGACTTCCACAACTTCAACCTCGTCTACCGAGGCCGCGAGGAGTACGAGGTGGTCGCCTTCACGGCGACGCAGATCCCCAACATCGACGGGCGCGTCTACCCGCGCGAGCTCGCGGGCGACCTCTATCCCGAAGGGATTCCGATCGCGCCGGAAAGCGAGCTCGAGGAGCTGATCGAGCGCCACGAGGTCGAAGACGTGGTCTTCGCCTACTCGGATGTGACGCACGAGCACGTGATGCATCTCGGCTCGCGCGCGCTGGCGGCCGGCGCGTCGTTCCGGCTGATCTCACCGCGCGAGACGATGCTCACCTCGTCCAAGCCGGTCGTCGCCGTGTGCGCGGTCCGCACCGGGTCCGGCAAGAGCCAGACGACGCGTCACATCGCCGAGATCCTGCGCGAGGCCGGCAACCGCGTGGCCGTCCTGCGCCACCCGATGCCGTACGGCGATCTCACCGCCCAGGCGGTGCAGCGCTTCGAGCGCTACGAGGATCTCGAGGCCGCCGACGCGACGATCGAGGAACGCGAGGAGTACGAGCCCCACCTGGCCGAGGGCAACCTCGTCTTCGCCGGGATCGACTACGGGGCGATCCTCGACCGCGCCGAGCAGGAGGCCGACGTGATCCTCTGGGACGGCGGCAACAACGACACGCCGTTCATCAAGCCGAACGTCCACGTCGTCGTCGTCGATCCGCACCGGCCGGGACATGAGCTGCGCTACCACCCGGGCGAGACGAACCTGCGGATGGCGGACGTCTGCGTCGTCAACAAGATCGACAGCGCGCCGCAGGAAGGCGTCGACGCGGTGCTCGACTCGATCCGCGCCAACAACCCGGGCGCGCGGATCGTGCTCGCTGCGTCCCCGTACGTCGTCGAGGGCGATGCGGCCGAGATCGCCGGCAAGCGCGTGCTCGCGATCGAGGACGGGCCGACGCTCACGCACGGCGAGATGACCTACGGGGCGGCGGTGCTCGCGGCGAAGGCGAACGGGGCCGCCGAGCTGATCGACCCGCGCGGCGCGGCCGTCGGCTCGATCGCGGAGACCTTCCGCCAGTACCCGCACGTCGGGGCGCTCCTGCCGGCGATGGGTTACGGGCGGCAGCAGATGGACGACCTGCGCGCGACTATCGAGGGCTCGGGCGCCGAGCTCGTCCTGATCGGGACGCCGATCGACCTGCGCAGGCTCATCGACTTCGAGGTTCCCGCGCTCCGCGTCACGTACCGGCTCCAGGAGATGGGCGAGCCCACCCTCGCGGACATCCTCCGTGAGCACGGCCTCATAGGCGACGAAGCCCTGGTTTGACCGCGGTCGTAGCGCTCGGCGGCAACGCGCTGATGCGGCCGGGCGAGCGCGGAACCGCGGCAGAGCAGCGCGCGAACCTGCGTGAGGTGTGCGCGGCGCTCAGGCCGCTGCTCGGCGAGCCCGAGCTCGTGATCACGCACGGCAACGGGCCGCAGGTCGGCAACGAGCTGCTGCGTCACGAGCGCGCCGCCGACGAGGCGCCGCCGCTGCCGCTCTACCTCGCGGTCGCGCAGACGCAGGCCGAGATCGGCGCGCTGATCGAGAGCGAGCTCGCGCCCGTCGCGGAGCGGCCGGTCGCCTGCCTGCTCACGCACGTCGTCGTCGCCGAGGACGATCCCGCCTTCTCGAGCCCGACCAAGCCGGTAGGCCCGTTTTACGGCGAGGCCCGGGCCAAGGAACTCGAGCGCGACCGCGGCTGGCAGGTGGTTCACGACGCAGGCCGCGGCTGGCGGCGCGTCGTTCCGTCACCCGAGCCGCTCGAGATCGTCGAGCTGGACGCGATCCACGCGCTGCTCGCCACGGGAACGATCGCGATCGCTTGCGGCGGCGGCGGAATTCCGGTCGCCCGGCGCGACGGCCGGCTGCCCGGAGTCGACGCCGTGATCGACAAGGACCGCGCGTCCTCCCTGCTAGCCCGCGCGCTCGGCGCCGACCGGCTGGTGATCCTCACCGAGGTGCCGGCGGTCTACCGCGGCTTCGGCACGAACGAGCAAGAGGAGCTTCGGGAGCTGAGCGTCGCCGACGCGGAGTCGCTGGCCGTGGAGCTCGAGGCGGGCTCGATGCGGCCCAAGATCGAGGCGAGCGCGATCTTCACCCGCGAGACCGGCAACGAAGCGCTGATCACCTCGCCGGCGGCGCTCGGCGAGGCGCTCGCAGGTTCAGCCGGGACGCGGATCCGCCCCGGCTGAACGTGCGCGGAGATCCCTAGTTCGGGTTGCCGACGTAGGGGAACGTGCTCAGGAACGTGCTGTCGTTCGCGACGCAATCGGTCGTGACCGCGCCGTTGGTGATCAGGTTGAGCTCAGCGTCGATCACGTCGTCCGAGAGCTGGCGGCCGTTGAGGAAGCCCGCCGAGCTGGACGTGTCGAATGTGAGGATGTCCGGGAGTAGCACGTCGGCCAGCGCGTTGGCGCGGTCCTCGCTGTTCCCGAGCGAGATCAGCGTGTCGACCACGTCGACGCGGAAGTCACGCTGGTCGTTGCGCGGCCGGCCCTCGTTGAAGAGGTTCTTCCGGTCCCCGTGCAGGAAGACCGTGTTGATCGCCGGCCGTCCCATGCGGTCGATCTGGGTGTGACCCGCCTTCGTCGTGGCCCAGACGCCGATCTGCGGCTGGTTGGCTCCGCGGGTCAGCATGCGGCTCGGGAGCTCCAGGACGATCGAGGAGACGTTCTTCCCGAGGAAGAAGTCCGTGCCGACGCCGCCCGGACAGAACTGCAGTCCGTTCCGGAACGCGGCCAGGTCGAAGAAGAACGGGTCATCGCGACGGCCGGCAAACGCCGTGACGCCGTCGTGCGTGACGATGTGCGCCGGAGCGCCGAACGCCGTGGACTCGCCGAGGCCCCTCGGGATCAAGACGCGATGGTTCGCCTTGACCTCGAAGCGCTGCGAGCCGTCCGCGGCAGGCGCCCCGAAGCGGACGCGAAGCCGAACGTCGGCCCGCGCGTCGCCGTTGTTGTCGACGTTGAGGTTGTAGGACACGGGATTCGTGTGCCCGACGCCAGGGATCCCGCGGGCGAACGTCCAGTCGCCCGGCAGGACGCCGTTGACGTTCAGGACGAGGACGCTGTTCTGCGGATGCGTCGGCGAGCGGAACGCGTAGACATCGGTGATGTCGGTCTGGATGCTGCCTCCGGGCGGCGTCAAGCCCGGTGCGTCCAGGTGGTCCGCGGCGCGCGCCGGTGCCGGCCCGCTCCGCTGCATGAGCAACAGGGCTGCAAGCGCACCGGCTGCGGCCACGAGCACCGCCACTCCGAACATGCGCCTGTTCGCCACTCTCGCTGAGGTCATGCCTGTCTCCCTTCTCTAGCTTGACGCCGCTTGTTCGCAGGGCACCCGAAATTGGTTCGAACCGGTTTCGGGGGTCGAGCGAATCAGCTGCGAGATGACGAGGCACAGGGCTCTCCTCGCGCTTGCGGCCGCAGCGGTCGCAACCGTCGTCGTGCTCCTCGGCGGCGCGTTCTCGAGCGCTCCGAAGGCGAACCCGCTGGCGGTTCTGTCGGAGAACGCACTCGGCACGCCTGAGCAGCAGGCGGTCGGGCGGCTGCTCGCCGGCCTCTCGAGCGGGCACACGGCCGGGTACGTCCAGCGGCTGGAGCGGCGCGTTGCCCGGCGACCGGGCGACGGGGCGACGCTGACCGTGCTCGCCCTCGCGTACCAGCAGCGCGCACGCGAGACAGGCGACCCGACCTACTACCGGCTCTCCGGCGAGGCGCTGCGCCGCGCTACGGCTGCGCACGGCCCGGCCGAGCTCGTCTTGCAAGCCGGCGCATCGCTCTCGAACACGCGCCACCGCTTTAGCGACGGCCTCCGGCTGGCGCGGGAGGCGCTTCGGATCGAGCCAGTCGACGCCTCTGCCGACGCCGCTCTCGGCGACGCCCTCTTCAACCTCGGGCGGTACGGCGAGGCCTTCAGGGTCTACAACCGCATGGCTCTCCTCGCGCCCGGGGTCGCCTCGTTCACGCGCGTAGCGAGCGCGCGCGAGCTGATCGGTCACCGCGACGCCGCCGCGACGGCCGACGAGCTCGCCCTCGAGGCCGGCTCGGTCGTGCCGGAGAACGACGCCTGGGCGGCGGTCCAGCTCGGCAACGTCGACTTCAATGGCGGCAGGCTGGACGACGCGGCGCGGGCCTACCGTCGCGCACTCCACCGCCTGCCTGGTTACGTCCATGCGGAGGCGGGACTCGCGCGGGTCGAGGCGGCTCAGCGGGACTACGGCACCGCCGTCCGGCGCCTGCGGAGCGTGGTGGGGCGACTGCCGATCCCGGCGTACGTGATCCTGCTCGGCGACGCCCTGCATGCCTCCGGCCGCGAGCCGGCTGCCCGCCGCGAGTACGCTCTCGTCGGTGCGATAGAGCGTCTTTTCGCGGCGAACGGCGTCCGCACCGAGCTGCAGACCGCGCTCTTCGACCTGGACCACAACCACGGCGTGGCCGACGCACTGAAGCGCGCGCAGATCGCGTACCGCTCGGCTCCGAGTGTCTACGCCGAAGACACGCTCGCCTGGGGACTCTTTCGCGCAGGCCGCTGCGGGCAGGCGAGGTCGCACTCGGCGCATTCGCTCCGCCTCGGGACCCGCGACGCCCTGCTCTTCTTCCACCGTGGGATGATCGAGCGGTGCCTCGGCAGCAGGTCCGCGCGCTCCTGGTTCGAGCGAGCGCTCGCGACGAACCCGCATTTCTCGATTTTGTGGGCGCCCGTGGCGAGGAAGGCCCTCGGATGAGACGGCTGCCGCTCGTTGCCGTCGCGCTCGCGCTGGCCGCGCTCGCGGCACCCGCTCTGGCGACAGCGCACCCGCTCGGCAACTTCACGATCAACCGGTTCAGCCGGATCGAGGTCTCGGGCCCGCGCATCTATGTCCTCTACGTGCTGGACATGGCAGAGATCCCGACCTATCAGGCAGGCCGCATCGATGCCCACGGCTACGCTCGGCGCATCGCCGCGAACGCCCGCCTCGAGGTCGACGGCCGCCGAACCAGCCTCGTACCGCTACGCACGGCTCTCGCGCACCCGCGCGGAGCGGCCGGACTGCGAACGACTCGCCTCGAGGTGATCCTCGCCGGGCCAAACCTCGCTCGACTGAACCCCCGGAGGCGGGTCTCTGTTTCCTATCATGACAACAACTATAGAGACCGGATCGGATGGAAGGAGGTCGTCGTCGGCGCGCGCACGCCGAGCACGAGCCACGAGCTCCGCGCCTATCCGAAGAACCTTCTGCAGAGCCCGCTCGACGTCACCTCCGTTCACACGACCCTCGAGCCGCAGCCGGGTCGACCAGTCCCGCCGGCGCTCTCCAGCGGTCAAGCCCTGGAAGCGCCGGACCGGGTCGCCGACGCCGGGTTCGCCGGCCTCGTCGGCCGCTCGCACCTGAGCGCGCTCGTGATCCTGGCCTCGCTCGCCGCGGCGGTCTTCTGGGGCGCAGCCCATGCGCTCTCGCCGGGCCACGGCAAGACGATCGTGACCGCGTACCTCGTCGGCCAGCGCGGGACGCCTTCGCAAGCGGCCCTGCTCGGCCTGATCGTCACCGCCACGCACACGATCGGCGTCTTCACGCTCGGCCTGGTGACGCTAGCCCTCTCGCAGCTCATCGTCCCGGACCAGCTCTATCCCTGGCTGAACCTGGCATCGGGGCTCCTCGTCGTCGGGATCGGGACGACCGTCCTGCGGGCCCGCCTGCGCCGCCGCGCTTACGAGCACGGCCACGGCCACGCTCACCACCATGACCACGCGCACGCCGCCCCCAGCCGTCGGTCGCTGCTCGCGGTGGGCGTCTCGGGCGGCCTGCTTCCCTGCCCGTCGGCACTCGTCGTGCTGCTCGCAGCGATCTCGCTGCACCGGATCGCGTTCGGCCTCCTGTTGATCGTCGCGTTCAGCGCGGGCCTGGCCCTGAGCATCACCGGCGTCGGCCTGCTCGCGGTCCTCGCGCGCAGCACCTTCCGGCGGCTCAGCTTCGAAG
The DNA here is from genome assembly GCA_963788215.1 of uncultured Actinomycetes bacterium. GTDB lineage: Bacteria > Actinomycetota > Thermoleophilia > Gaiellales > Gaiellaceae > AC-32. The sequence continues at coordinate 783,311 of CAWBFX010000010.1, read as the reverse complement.
GCCGCCTGATGCGCCTGCTGCCGGCGGCGAGCGCGCTCGTGATCCTCGCGGCCGGCGTCGCCATGACCCTTCGCGCGTTCCCGAAGGTCACCTGACGTGTTCGGCCTCGACACCTGGCTCGCAGGCTTCTCCGACGGCACGACGCTCGCGGTCGTCGCCCTGGTTGCAATCGTGCTCGGGCTGCGGCACGCGAGCGACCCCGACCACCTGGCCGCGGTCACGACGCTGATCGCCGGCACCGAGGAGCGCGCAGCCCGAGCAGCCGGGCGACTGGGGTCGGCCTGGGGCCTCGGCCACGCCACGAGCCTCTTCCTGTTCGGCGTGCCGATCGTGCTGTTCAAGGCCTATCTGCCGGAGCCGGTTCAGCAAGGCGCAGAGACGAGCGTCGGCGTCGTGATCATCGGCCTGGCGGTCTGGCTGCTCGTGCGCTGGCGACGGGGCGCCTTCCACGTCCAGGTGCACTCCCACGACCATGGAGAGGTGCACGCGCATGGAGCCCGCAGCCCGCTCCAGGCGTACGGGATCGGGCTCGTCCACGGGACCGGAGGGAGCGCCGGCGTCGGCGTGCTCCTGCTCGGCTCGATCCACGACCACGTGCTCGCGCTCGCAGCGCTCGCGATCTTCGCGTTCTTCACGGCGGTTTCGATGGCGCTCCTCTCGACGGGCTTCGGCCGGGTGCTCGGCTCGGCGCGCCTGCGCGCCTCGTTCCAGCGGCTTGCGCCGGGGATGGCGCTGCTCAGCCTCGGGTTCGGCGTCTGGTACGCCCTGGGCGCGGTTCAGCTCGCGCCATACTTCTTCTGATGAGCGAGCTGCACTCGCTGGTCGCCCCCTACGCGCTCGATGCCTTGAACGAATCTGACGCGCGCAGCTTCGAAGAGCACCTGGCGCTCTGCGAGCGCTGCCGCGAAGAGCTCGCCGGCGCTGCGCGAGGCGGCAGCGGCCCTCGCCTACGCCGCACCGCCCGCGGCCCCGCCCGCCGCAGCTGAAGCAGCGGATCCTCGAGCAGGCGCGAAGCGAGCGGTCGAACGTCGTTCCTCTGCGACCTCGGCGGGCCTGGCGCGCGCCGCTCGGCATCGCCGCAGCGGCAGCGGCCGCCGTCGCGCTCGGCCTCGGCGTCTGGAGCGCGACCCGCCCCGCGACCGGAAACGCGTTCACGCGCGTGCTCTCTCAACCGGGAGCGAAGGTGAGCGCGATGGGCCGCAGCGGCGCGGTCGCGGTGGCGCCCGACGGCCGCGCAGCGCTCGCGCTCAGCGTGCCACGCGCGCCGAGCGGCAAGGCCTACGAGGCCTGGGTCATCCAGGCGCGGAGAGCGCAACGGGCCGGGCTCTTCGACGGCGGCAGCGAGACCAGCATCGTCGGGCTCGATGGTCGCGTTCCCGCCGGTGCGGTCGTCGCGGTCACAGTCGAGCGCGCGGGCGGCGTCGACCAGCCCACGCAGAAACCCTTCGTCGACGAGCGGGGCACCGTCGTGACCCTGCTGCAGACGGCCCCGCCGCCGGCGCGCCCGTCGCGCGATCTCGCGCACCTCTCCGACGAGGCGCTGCTCTCGCTCGTCGCGAGCTCGGACGATGCCGCGCTCGGGGAGCTCTACGACCGGTTCGGCGGAGTCGCCTACGGCCTCGCACTGCGGATCCTCCGCGACGAGAGCCTCGCGCAGGACGCGGTCCAGGAGGCGTTCCTCGGAGTCTGGCGAACGGCCGACCGCTTCCTCGCCGAGCGCGCCGCGGCCCGAACCTGGATCCTGACACTCGTCCACCGGCGCGCCGTCGATCTCGTCCGACGCGAAGACCGGCGCCGGGGCGAGCCGCTCGAAGGCGCCCCCGAGCCCGCCGCGCGCGAGACCGTCGACGAAGAGGCGGCCGTCCGCTTCCAGCGGCGGGTCGTCCAGGAAGCGCTGCGCCAGCTCACCCCTGAGCAGCGCGAGGCACTCGAACTCGGGTACTACGGGGGACTGACTCAATCCGAGCTCGCAGAACAGCTCGACCAGCCCCTCGGCACGGTCAAGAGCCGCATGTTCGCCGGACTCGCCCAACTCCGCGAGCTGCTTGCGCAAGCGGGGCTCGAAGGCTCGCTCTCGGGCTAAGTAGCATCCCGAAGCGGGATGGCCGCCCTCACCGAGAGCCTCAAGAACAGGAGCTTCACGCGAATCGCCGACTGGAGCGGCGACGAGCTGGTCGCCGTGCTCGACCTCGCGGACGACCTGAAGGAGCGCCGGCGTCGCCGCGAGGAGCACCACCTCCTCCCCGGCCGCGCGCTCGGCATGATCTTCCAGAAGCCGTCGACGCGGACGCGCGTCTCGTTCGAGGTCGGGATCGCCGAGCTCGGAGGGCACGGCCTCTACCTTGCGGCCGGCGATCTCCAGCTCGGCCGCGGGGAGACGCTGCGCGACACGGCCACGGTCCTCTCGCGCTACCTCAGCGGCTTGATGATCCGGACCTTCGCGCAGGAAGACGTCGAAGAGCTCGCCCGCCACGCTTCGATCCCCGTGATCAACGGCCTCACCGACAGCTCGCACCCGTGCCAGGCGCTCGCGGACGTGATGACGATTCGCGAGCGGTTCGGGCGGCTCCAGGGGCTGCGGGTCGCGTACCTCGGAGACGGCAACAACGTGTGCGCGTCACTGATGGTCGCGGCCGCGAAGCTCGGGATGGCGTTCGTCGCGGCGACCCCCGAGGGCTACGAGCCCACGGAGCAGTCGCTCGAGCTCGCGCGCGGCGCCGGCGGCAGCCCCGAGGTCACGCACGACCCGCGCGAGGCGGCGAAGGGCGCCGATGTCCTCTACACCGACGTCTGGACGAGCATGGGCCAGGAGGAGGAGCGCGAGCGACGGCTTCGCGACCTCGACGGCTTCGGCATCGACGAAGGCCTCGTCCGCCTCGCGGGCGAGCAGGCGGTGGTTCTGCACTGCCTGCCGGCCCACTACGGCGAGGAGATCACCGAGGACGTGCTCTACGGGCCGCAGTCGGCGGTGTGGGACCAGGCGGAGAACCGTCTGCACGCGCAGAAGGCGCTGATGGCCCTCGTGATCGAGTAGCCGTTGCTCCCCCTTAAGGACAACGTCCCGACGCGGACGTTCCCGGTCATCACCGTCGCGCTGATCGCCGCCAACACGCTCGCGTGGATCTGGGAGTGGAAAACCGGCGTCGACAAGGAAGTCCTGCACTACGGCTACTACCCGTGCACCGTGCACGGTCCCTGCGTCGAGCCGGCGACGCTCGTGCCGCACATCCCGTTCTACGAAGGCGCGTTCACGTCGATGTTCATGCACGGGAGCTGGTTCCACATCGCCGGGAACATGCTCTTCCTCTGGATCTTCGGCAACAACGTCGAGGATGCGATGGGCCGCGTCCGCTTCCTCGTCTGGTACCTCGTCGCCGGGCTCGCCGCTGTCGCGACGCAGACGGTCGTCACGCTCTGGTTCTCGAACGCGCAGGGGGCGAGCATCCCGAACGTCGGCGCCTCGGGCGCGATCGCCGGTGTGCTCGGCGCGTACATCGTGCTGCTGCCGCGGGCCAAGGTGCTGACGGCGTTCATCGTCATCATCCTGATCTTCCTGCGCGAGATTCCGGCGATCTGGTTCCTCGGGATCTGGTTCGGGTTCCAGCTCTGGGACGGCGGCTTCGCCCTTCTTCATCCGCAGGAGGGCGGGAACATTGCGTTCTTCGCGCACATCGGCGGCTTCGTCTTCGGGATCGCGACGGTCTACCTGGTGGCCGTGCGCAGGCCGTTGCGGCCGAACTGGTGAGCTCCCGGCTGCTCACCGACATCGCCCTGGCCGCGGGAGCTCTGGGACTCCTCGTCGTCCTGATCTACCTCTTCTCTTCCGGTGATTAAGGAATGGCGGCCGGGGTTACTTCGTTTTCAGAGACATGACCGATATCGACCAGATCCGAGAAGAGATCGACCGCGCCACCGAGCGCCGCGCCGAGCTCTGGCACCTCCTCTCGGAGGGCCACGACGCGGAGCTCGCGGCTGAGCTCCACGCGCTCGAGGAGCGCCTGGCGGTGCTCTGGGACGAGCAGCGCCTGCTCAAGGCACGCGTGCGTTTCGGCGATCGCGACGAGATCATCAAGCGAGCCCGCCACGAAGAGCGGCTCGCCCGCGCGGCCTAGCAAGTCCTCTCCCCGAGCCGGCGGCCTTTTAGCCGCCGGCTCACGCCCTCTCCACCGGGATCGACCTCGCGACGTGCCGCTTGCTTTCTTGACAGGTCTTCCGGAAACGTTTACGGTGCCTCCGTAATCGTTTCCGGAGAGGCATTTTGACGACTATTCAGGAACTGGCAGAGCAAACAGGAGTCTCGGTCGCGACGGTCTCGCGCGCGCTCAACGGGTCGCCCGAGGTCAGCGAGGCGACCCGAGAACGGATTCTGGAGCTCGCCCGCAAGCTCGACTACACGCCCAGCGCGGCGGCACGGACGCTGCAGAGCAGCCGCTCGCACGTCGTCGGCGTGATCCTCGAGACCGGAGCGGGTCACCCGGACCTGATGCACCCCTTCTTCCAGCAGGTGCTCGTCGGGCTCAAGCACGGGGCCGGCGAGCGCGGCTACGACCTGCTCCTCTTCGCCACCGACGAGCCGGGGAACGGCTTCGGCGGGACGCACTCGTATCTGCGCCGCGCCGGGCACCACGGAGTCGACGGCGTCGTCGTCATGGGCTACGACCCCAGCGACGCAGAGATGCGGAAGCTGGTCGCGTCAGGCCTGCCGTGCATCACGATCGACGCCGATACCGGCGAGCCGCACTGCGGCTACGTGATGTCCGAGAACCGCGGAGGAGCCGCCGAGGCCGTACGCCACCTGCACGAGCTCGGCCACGAGCGGATCGCGACGATCACCGGCCCTCAGGGAACGTCGCCGGGCGAGGCTCGCCTCGACGGCTACCTCGACGAGATGCGGCGGCTGGGACTCAAGGTGCGCCGCCAGTACGTCGTCGAGGGAGACTTCTACGACGAGTCGGGCTACCGCGCGACGCAGCGGCTCCTCGGCCTGGGCGAGCCCCCGACCGCCGTGTTCGCCGCAAGCGACCTGATGGCGGCGGGCGCGCTGCGCGCCGCGAGCGAGCTGGAGGTCAGCGTGCCAGAGGACCTCGCCGTCGTCGGCTTCGACGACATCGCGCTCGCCGGACTGATCCAGCCGTCGCTGACCACGGTCCGGCAGGAGATGCACGCCATCGGCGAGGCGGCCGCCGAAGCATTGGGCCAGATGATCGACGACCCCGAGACACAACCGGTGCGCCGGATCGTTCCGACGCGGCTGGTCGTGCGCTCGTCTACTCAAGTGAACGGAGCGCCGAGGGAACGGTCGCTCGCAGGCGACAAGGAGGTGCGCTGACGGCCAACCGGCGGCTCTGAAGAGCCGTCCGCTCGGGGCAGTTCCACGTTAGTAGCGAGCGATCAAAGGGAGGAACCGAAGTGCAGATCAAGCCAACGATCAGGAGCCCGCGACACCGTTTGCGGCTGCTGGTGGCACTCCTCGTTGTCGGCGGGACCGTCGCGACGGGCCTCGTTGCCGGAACCGCTTCCGGTAGCGGCAAGGACAAGATCACGTTGCGCGTCAGCCTGTTCGGCGACTTTGGATACCACGACCTCTACGCGCAATACGAGGCCGCCCATCCGAACATCGACATCAAGGAAGACATCCAGAGCTACGCGGATCACCATTCGAACCTCGCCAAGAACCTGGCGGTCGGCTCAGGTGCCGACGACATCGAAGCGATCGAGGTCGGGTTCATCGGCCAGTTCAAGTCGCAGCCCAACCTGTTCGTCGACCTGAACAAGTACGGCGCCAAGCAGCTCCAGAAGCGCTGGCTGGCCTGGAAGTGGAGCCAGTCGCTTGCGAGAAACGGCGCGCAGATCGGCCTCGGCACGGATGTGGGGAGCCTCGGGATCTGCTACCGGCGCGACCTGTTCAGGAAGGCCGGCCTGCCGAGCGGCCGCGCGGCGGTCTCGAAGCTCTGGCCGACCTGGCAGAAGTACATGGCAGTGGGCAAGCGCTTCAAAGCCCATGCGCCGCAGGGCGTCTCGTTCTTCGACGCCGGCAGCAACGTCTACAACGCGATGATCGGCCAGCAGAATCCGGCGTACTACTCGCGGAGCGGCAAGGTCATCGTCGGCTCCAACCCGGCGGTCAAGCGGGCCTGGGCCCTGACGATGCAGGGCATCAAGGCCCATGAGAGCGGCGGCCTGGCCGCGTTCAGCAACGACTGGAACACGGGCTTCAAGAACGGCAAGTTCGCCACCGTGACGTGCCCGGCCTGGATGATGGGCTACATCCAGGGCCAGGCCCCGAAAACCGCAGGCAAGTGGGACATCGCTGCGGTTCCGGGCGGAGGCGGCAACTGGGGCGGCTCGTTCTTGAGCGTCCCGAAGCAGGGTTCCCACCAGGCCGAGGCCGCCGACCTGGTCAAGTTCCTGACCTCGCCGGCCGCGGAGAAGTACGTCTTCAAGCAGACCGGCAACCTGCCGAGCCAGCCCGCGCTGCTGAAGAGCCCGGCGGTGAGGAAGTTCAAGAACGCGTTCTTCAACCACGCACCGGTCGGGAAGATCTTCGCGACCTCGGCGTTGAAGCTGAAGCCGCAGATCCTGGGCCCCCACCACGGGGACATCCAGACCGCGTCCACGAACGCGATCCAGCGGGTCGAGCAGCACAAGCAGTCGCCCGCGCAGTCGTGGAAGCAGTTCCTCAAGGACGTCAAGGCAGTGACCTAGGGGTTTGCCCCGACGATGGGCGCGCCTGGCCCGGGTGACCCTCCACTCGGGCCAGGCCACTCATCGGTCTGGACGTTCTAGGGAGGTGTTGAGAGCGCGATGAGCGAAAGGACGGCAGTGCACTCCTCGGTGAAGGCTGCCCCGGCCCGCCCGATGGGCATCCGCGGCCGCCTGCACAAGCTCGACGAGCGCTGGTCGCCGTACCTCTACATCTCTCCCTTCTTCCTGCTCTTCCTGGTCTTCGGGCTCTTCCCGCTCGCGTACACCGCCTGGGTCTCGCTGACCGACCGGACCCTGCTCGATCCCAACCCGACCTTCATCGGGCTCGACAACTACACGGCGCTCCTCCACGACTCGTACTTCTGGAACGCCGTCGAGAACACGCTCGGGATCTGGGCGATCTCCACCATTCCCCAGCTGCTGATCGCCCTCGGGCTGGCGACGCTGCTCAACACCGGTCTCCGCGCCCGCACGTTCTTCCGGATGAGCGTCGTTCTGCCGCAGGTGACGTCGCTCGTCGCGGTCGCGCTGATCTTCACGCAGCTCTTCTCGCGCGACTACGGGCTCGTCAACTACATGCTCCACTTCGTCGGGATCCACAACATCGACTGGGAGGCCGGCCGGCTCTCGTCGTGGATCGCGCTCTCGGTGATGGTCACATGGCGCTGGGCCGGCTACAACGCCCTCATCTACCTCGCGGCGATGCAGGGCATCCCGGACGAGCTCTACGAGGCGGCCGCGATCGACGGTGCGGGGCCGTGGAAGCAGTTCATCCATGTGACGGTCCCGCAGCTGCGGAACACGATCATCTTCACGGTCATCATCTCGACGATCGGGGGCCTGCAGCTCTTTACGGAGCCGTATCTCTTCGAGCCGCTCAAGGCAGGCGCGACCGGCGGCTCGGGGCGCCAGTACCAGACGGTCGTCATGTACCTCTACGAGAAGGCCTTCGCCGGCACGCAGTTCAAGTTCGGCTACGCAGCCGCGATCGGCTGGGCCCTGTTCCTGCTGATCGCGCTGATCTCGCTCGTGAACCTGTTGATCGTGCGCAGGATCAGGACGGCGGAAGCCTGATGTCGACCGTCGCCCAACCCGTTTCCCCGCGCAGGAGGCGAAGAATCTCGCGGCGGCTCGGCGCGGCCGGCCCGCTCACGTACGTGGGCCTCGGGCTCGTGACGATCATTTCGATCTTCCCGCTCTACTGGTCGCTCGTCGTCGCGTCGCACGACAACTCCGCGGTTGCGGCCTACCCCCCGGTCCTGACGCCCGGCACGCAGCTTTGGCACAACCTCACTCGGCTCTTCAACTCGGGCGAGGTCAACGTCGACTTCTGGAAGGCGCTGATCAACTCGGCGATCGTCGCCTCGACCGTCACCGTCGCCGTCGTCTTCTTCAGCGCGCTCGCGGGTTTCGCCTTCGCGAAGCTGCGCTTCCCGGGCCGCAACGCACTCTTCCTGCTGGTGATCGCGACGATGCTCGTCCCGGTCCAGCTGGGCGTGATCCCGCTCTACATCGAGATGGTCAAGTTCGGCTGGGTCAACCACCTCCAGGCCGTGATCGCGCCGAACCTCGTCACCGCCTTCGGCGTCTTTCTCATGCGCCAGTACATCGCAGGATCAGTGCCCGACGAGCTGATCGACGCCGCGCACGTCGACGGCTGCTACACGATGGGCGTCTTCTGGCACGTGGTCATGCCGGCGGTGCGCCCGGTGGCCGCGGTGCTCGGCCTGCTCACGTTCATGACGATCTGGAACGACTTCTTCTGGCCGCTGATCGTCCTCGGCCCGCGCAACCCCACGGTGCAGGTGGCGACGTCGACGCTCGCGAGTGGTTACGTCCAGGACTACGCGCTCGTCCTCACCGGCACGTTCGTATCGATCCTCCCGCTTCTGATCGTGTTCCTCGTCTTGGGGCGCCAGATCATCGGCGGGATCATGAAAGGAGCGGTCAAAGGATGAGCTTTCCCGACGGATTCGTGTGGGGTGCGGCAACCGCCGCGTACCAGATCGAGGGTGCCACGGAGGCCGACGGCCGCGGCGAGTCGATCTGGGACCGCTTCTCGCACACCCCAGGCAGGGTCGCGAACGGCGACACCGGCGACCGCGCCTGCGAGCACTACTACCGCTGGCGCGAGGACCTGGACGTGATGAGCTCGCTCGGGCTCCAGGCCTACCGCTTCTCGATCTCGTGGCCGCGCATCCAGCCGGACGGGCGCGGACCCGCGAATCAGAAAGGGATCGACTTCTACCGCCGGCTCACCGAGGGCCTGCTCGAGCGCGGGATTTCGCCGCTCGCGACCCTGTATCACTGGGACCTCCCTCAGGCGCTCCAGGACGACGGCGGCTGGGCTTCGCGCGAGGTCGCCGAGCGGTTCGAGGTCTATGCCGAGCTCGTCTTCGAGCATCTGGGCGACCTCATCGACGACTGGGTCACGCACAACGAGCCCTGGGTGACGTCCTTCCTCGGCTACGGCTACGGGACGAAGGCGCCCGGCATCCAGGACTGGCGTGCGGCGCTCGCCTCGGCCCACCACGTCCTGCTCTCGCACGGAAAGGCGGTCGCGGCGTTCCGCGCCGGGCGCGGCACCGGGCGCATCGGGATCACGCTCGACCTGACGCACGTCTACGGGGACGCCGAAGCCGCGCTCAGGTTCGACGGCTACCACAACCGCTGGTTCCTCGATCCCATCCTGCGCGGCGGCTACCCCGCGGACATGATCGACCTCTACGAGGCGCGGCTCGGCCCGCTCGAGTTCATCCACCCCGGGGACCTCGAGGAGATCGCGGCGCCGATCGACTTCCTCGGCGTGAACTTCTACCAGCCCGCGGTCGTCCAGCTCGACGGCGACCAGGGGCCGATCGGCGTCGAGGAGCTCCCGCCTGACGGGCCGACGACGGCGATGGGCTGGCGGGTCGCGCCGGACGCGCTGACCGAGCTGCTCCTGCGCTTGAAGCGCGACTACGGCGACCTCCCGCTCCTGATCACGGAGAACGGGGCGTCGTTCGACGATCCGCCGATCGACGGGACCGGCGTCGTCGAGGATGCGCAGCGCGTCGACTTTCTCCGCGGCCACATCGCGGCCGTCGAGCGCGCGGTCGGCGCAGGCGTGGATGTGCGTGGCTACTACGTGTGGTCGCTCCTCGACAACTTCGAGTGGGAGCACGGGTACTCGAGCCGCTTCGGCATCGTCGGCGTCGACTTCGACAGCCAGCGCCGCACGCCGAAGCGCAGCGCGCTCTGGTACCGCGACCTGATCAGCGAGCACCGGAACGGGAGGAGCTAGCGATGGCCGGTCTCAGCTTCAGCGGACTGACCAAGGCATTCGACGGCGGGACCCTGGCGGTCGAGTCGTTCGACCTCGACATCGCCGACGGCGAGTTCATGGTCCTCGTCGGCCCGTCGGGGTCGGGCAAGACCACCGTCCTGCGCCTGACGGCCGGGCTCGAGCACGCAACGAAGGGGGAGATCGCGATCGGCGGCGACGTCGTGAACCACCTGCACCCCATGGACCGCGACATCGCGATGGTCTTCCAGAACTACGCGCTCTACCCGCACATGACGGTCTCGCAGAACATGGGCTTCGGGCTCAAGCTCCGGCACACGAAGAAGAGCGAGATCAAGGAGCGCGTCGACGCGGCCGCGCGCACGCTCGGCATCTCGGAGCTGCTGAAGCGCAAGCCCGGCCAGCTCTCGGGCGGGCAGCGGCAGCGTGTCGCGATGGGCCGCGCGATCGTGCGCGAGCCGGCCGTCTTCCTGATGGACGAGCCGCTCTCGAACCTGGACGCGAAGCTGCGCGTGCAGATGCGGGCGGAGATCCAGGAGCTCCAGCATCGGCTGGAGACGACCACGATCTACGTCACGCACGACCAGACCGAGGCGATGACGATGGGCGACCGAGTCGCCGTGATGCGCCAGGGGAGGCTCGTGCAGGTCGACGCGCCGCAGGCGCTCTACGACCGACCGGTCGACCTGTTCGTCGCCGGGTTCATCGGCTCGCCGGCGATGAATCTCGTGCGCGCGCAGCTGCGCGCGTCGAACGGCTCGCTCGTCGCTGAAGTGGGCTCGAGGAAGCTCGAGCTACCGGCGAGGACCGTGCCGGCATCGGTCTTGGAGCGCGCAGGGGGCGAAGTGATCGTCGGGATTCGGCCCGAGCACCTCGAGGATGCCGAGCTCTCGGGACCGGCGAACGGGCGGATCATGCTCGAAGCGCCGGTCACCCTGGCAGAGCCGGTCGGCGCGGAAGTGATCGCCCATTTCGAGCTCGACACTCCGCCGGTGCTGACGAAGGACACGATCGAGCTGGCGACCGAGGTCGACGACCTCGATGTGGAGCAAAGCGGCGAAGAGCGAGTGATTTGCACGGCCCGCCTCGATCCGCGAACGAAGGCGTCGAGGGGCGAGCGCCTGCGCCTGGTCGTCGACCCGGCGTCGCTCTACTTCTTCGATCCGGAAACCGAAACCGCCCTCCGCTAGCATGACTGATACCGCATGAGCCACGTTTGGCTCAACCATGCGGTTGCGGGGCGTTAGCTCAGCTGGGAGAGCGCCGGCTTTGCAAGCCGGAGGTCACCGGTTCGATCCCGGTACGCTCCATTCCGCTTCGACCGCTTCGCTTTCCTCTCGCTCGGCAGCGAGCCGGCTTCGCCGGCTCGCGCCCCTGTCGGACGGCCGTGGGTTGCCGCGCCCGCCATGTCGGGCGCGGCGGCGCCATCACACAATCTCCAGTCCTGAGCGTGCCCGCCGGACTACGACGAGAGTTCAGCCCGGCGCGACCACCAGGCCTCGGCGGCGGTCATTGCGCTCTCGGCCTGGTGGATCGAGTTGCCCACGAGTCCTGCGGTCGCAGCCCAGTGCAAGGGCACAAGGGCTAGAGCCCCGGGGAGCCAACGGTGCTCGTCGGGAGTCAGCGGTTCCGGAGCCGTGCTTTCGTAGGCGTCGAGCAGTCGTCGCGGCTCGAGCAATTCAACGGGCTGGCCCACGCCATCGGGGCCGCTCTGTGCGACGTGGTTCAGGCTGGCCGCGACGTCGTACAGCCGCTCCCTGACCCTCACAAAATCCAGGTCGAAGGTGGCCCATGAGCCGTCTGGCAGTTCTCCCGCGTTGCCCAGCTTGTAGTCGCCATGAATCGGACTGCTCGGCATTTCGAGACCCTCCCGGAGCTTGGAGAGGTCGCCGGTCAGTTGGCGCATTCGATGCACGACCGGCTCGCTGCGGGGTCCGAGCCTGCGGCGTGTGAAGCCGGCCGAGTAACGCAGTTGGCCGAAGGTTCTGTGGTCGTCGAGGGGTTCGGGCGGGCTGGGCTCCCAGACTGCTTTGAGCGCGGCGTGAAGGCGTCCGAGCTCCTCGAATAGGCGGACGTAGGAATCCTCGCCCGCCGGTGGCTGGACGTGATCGATGAACTCCTCGATCTCAGCCCAACGATCAGCGACCCTCAGGAGGTCGCGGCCGAGGATTGGAAGCGGCCGAGCGACGCGGACTTGCGTCCGCTGGAGCCGCTCCCGCAGGCGGCGCATCCCCGCTATCCGGCCACGGTGGACCCAAGGCCTATGAACCCGAAGCACAACCGGCGGCTCAGCGTCTATCCGCACGTTGAGGTTGAACGCACCGCCGAGGTCTGCCCATCCGGCCCCGCGCGCGACGCGGTCGATCAGGCCCGAGACGGCCGGATCGTCTGCGCTGGCTCTAGGTCCGAACCACCGCGGCAACGGAGGGGGAGAGGATCTCATGCTCAAGGTGTTCGCTTCGTATAGTCGGCGCGTGAGCTACGGCGGGGCGAACGGTGTCAGACACCGGGTGTTGGTTCTCGCTGCCACGGCTCTTCTGGCCGCGGGCTGCGGCGGCACGGGGACCTCTAGCTTCGGCACAGGCGAGACCCCCGGCGGGATCGTCCGGGCTCTGAAGGCCCACGGGCTCCCCATCGGGCAAATCACAGTCTTCGACGCCTCGACCGATCCCGCGCACCTTCTCGGTCGCCCCGGGTATTACACGGGAAAGGCGGCGTTTGGCGACACCCGCGTCAAGAAGTCACACGATCCGTCCGACTTCGGCGCGGGTGGCGGTGTCGAGCTGTTCGCCGACGCCGGAGAGGCGAAGCGGCGGGTCGATTTCATGCGCTCGCTCGCGACGAGCAGCTCGGCCTTCGACGAGTACAACTACCGACGGGGCCGGGTCTACTTGCGCATCTCGACCGAGCTCGCGCCGGCTCAGGCGCACCAGTACGAGGTCGCACTGAACGAGCTGAAATGAGCGCTTCCCGGCATCATTCAGACGCTTCGCTCGTCTGGCCGTCGAGGAGCTCTCGCGCCTGAGTCGCGTCGCTTTCGTCCACGACCACCTCGATCGGTGAGGTTCCGCCCATCGGCCAGACGCTCTGCGTCATGGTGGAGCCGCGCTGGGACGCCTCGATGCCGTTGGCTCGAAGGAGGCCGAGGATCATGTCCGCTTCCGCCTCGTTCGGAACCACCGCCACGGTGACTACGCTCATCGCGTAGAGGATAGTCGGTCAGGAGCGGCCGTTCTCTCAGCCGGCGGAGACCGAGTGCAGCTTCCCGGCGGCGTCCTCGGTGATCGGGTCGCCGTGGCCGACGCCGAGGATCTTCGGCTCGAGCGGCGCCAGCCTGCGCAGCGTGGCGTAGTGCTGCTTCTCGTTCAGGTTGAACCCCTTCCAGCCGGCGCCGAGCTTGGGCCACGTTGCAACTGCGTCGCCGGCGATCAGAAAGTCGCGCTCGGGCCAGTGGAACGCGAGATGGCCGGGCGAATGGCCGACGGCGTGGTACACGCGCATCGGCCCGAACGCGTCGCCCTCGACCAGCGGCTCGTCCACCGGACACGGCACGTGCTTCGGCTTTCCGAGGAAGAGACCGAGCTGAAAGGGCAGCAAGCGCAACGACTGCTTGGGAATCAGCGACACCGGCTGTGCGAGGCGGTTCCCCGAGATGATGTCGGCTTCCCATTCGTGGGCGAACACCGTCGCCCCGCTCTCGCGCTTCAGCCTCGCGAGACCGCCGAGGTGCGAGCGGTGCGCGTGCGTGATCGCGATGCGCTTCAGGTCGCTCATGCTCCGGCCGAGCTTGTGAACCGCATCCAGCACGAGGTGGGCGTCGCCCTCGAACAGCGTGTCGACGAGGCTCAGCTCGTTCCCGTTCTCCAGCAGGAAGGCGTGCACGTGCCCGCCCTTGCCGTGGCCGAGGCTGTGGATGCCCGGCGCGAGCTCCGTCACGACGCGCCCGTCTGCGCCCACGGCGCGAACGGGTTGTCGACACCCTCGAGCGCCGGCTCGAGCTCGGGGAAATGGCGCAGGAGGAGCGACCGCATCGAGTTGCTCTCGACCCAGTCGATCCCCTCCTTCGTATAAACCTCCGGTCGGTAGTCGCGCGTGAAGAAGCGGTCGGCCTCGAGCCGCCGCGACGCCATCAGGATGAAGATGCGGAACGCCGTGTCGCTGAAGCCGAAGCCCTTCGGCTTTCGCTCCGCGTACATGCCGATCATCGTGTCGACCTGCTCCGGATCGCTGTAGACACGCCGCAGGTCCTCGGCGTGCTCGGGCGTGTCGGCCATCTCCTCGAACGTGTCGTACGCCTTCAGGTGCAGCAGCCTGCGGAACTCGTTGTAGCGCGGCACGCCGCGTTCGCGCACCCGGACGACGTCGATCGAGGCGAGATCGACCAGCGTCCCGTCGGCCTTGTCGAAGTGCTGCAGGAAGCGCGGGTAGTTGTGGAGCGTGATCGCGCCGGGATGCGACCTGCCGAACGAGTACAGCGCGTCGGCCATCGACATCTCCGTCAGCCGCTCGCGCACGTGCGTGACGCCGAGCTCCGGGAACGTGCGCTCCCCCAGCACGGCATCGTCGGCGATCGAGCGGAAGGTGAACTCGTCGGGGATCAGGGGGTGCATCCGGTAGACGCAGACGAACTCCTCGGTCAGCGCGTACGGCACGCCGTGCAGCGCGGTCGGCGACCCGGGGATTCCCCGGATGACCTCGTTCGACGTGTGCCTGCCGATCAGCTTGTCGAGCCGTTCGCCTTCGAGGCCCCACCAGTTCGTGCGCAGCGCCTTGACCGTCGTGGGGTGCGCGATGATCGCGGGCGTCCAGTCGACCGTGTGGATCTTCGCCATCAGCGCGGCGACGACGAGGCGCGCCTTGTCGTAGAGGTCGTCGTCGGAGAGCTCGGGATGGGTCTCGTGCAGGTGGTCGCAGACCGCGTTGTGCTCCCGCATGAACAGCGAGTGCAGCAGGGCGAGCCCGACCCAGAAGTTGCCGGCGACCCCGGTGAGGTCGACCTGCGCCTCGATCTCCTCCGGCACGAGACCGTGGTCGTCGAGCTTGAGCTTGCCGTGCTCTCCGGTGCGCAGCGCATCGGCGAACGCCGGCTCGCGGCCGTAGACCTGCGAGCCGTCCCACCAGTGCGTGTCGTCGGTGACGAACGTCGGCGCACCGTCGGGGCTCGCGCTGGGGTCTCGGCGCGTACGCTCGATCCGCATCGGATTCTCGGGCCACGGGTCGTCGTCGGCGAGCGGCACCACCCAGGGGTTCTCCGACTCGTTCTTCCCGTGGCTGAACCAGTCGTGGACCTCGAACTGGATCCAGGCGCCGGCGAGCAGGTTCAGCGTCGTTGCGGGGATGAATTCCTTTCGCGTCAGGAGCTCGCGGCTGACGACGCGCGGGTTTGGGTCGAGGGGATCCTTCTCGCGAAGCGTGTGCTCGAGCGGAACGTTGCGCCCGAAGCGGCTCCCGAGGCTGCCCATGAGCGGGTCGTCGAGGTTGTTGAAGGTCCCGTCGAGCGTGCGCGCGGTCAGATAGCGCGGATGATCGTCGACGTCGGGCTTGTCGAGCGGGCCGCGTCCGGTGTCGTAGAGGTTCTTCTTCCGCAGCGTGCTGCGGAGGCCGATCAGGACGGGCAGCGCGAGCGGCAGGGGCAGCTTGTCCCAGCCAATGCGCCGGTCGATCCTCTCGGCGCTTGCGTCGTACAGCGAACCTGCCCAACGGAACATGCGGCTTGCTCCTCTCGGGCCTTCTGAGTTAACTGCGGCCCGCCGATGTAACCACCCGCGCGACAGGCCGTCAACGGGCAGTAACGCGGTGCGGCTTCGGGCTCAGTAACCCAGCCAGGTGCGCTGGGCGAGGGCGAGCTGGACGTTGTGGATGTAGTTCACGGCGCCCGAGTCGTACCAGCTGCCCGAGTACCAGGAGCCCACGCAGCCCCAGAGGACGTACGGCCAGCCGTGCGCGGCGGCGATCTGCCTGACCGTCTGGCCGTTGTAGAGCCACGAGCCGCCCGGTTCGTAGAAATCTCCGTTGAAGCACGCGCGCAGCCTGGCCGCGTAGAGGTCGACCGCGAGGGCCGTCGACCGCTGGATGTCCGGCATCCCGCCCCAGAGAAGCGAGCCGTCGCAGTTCTTGTTCTTGATCTGGATGACGCTGAACGAGCCGATCGTCGGGTCGCCGCCGCCGCAGCGGTCGCCCCAGGTGGACTGGTGCCAGGTCGACTCGATCACGGCGACCGCGCGCATCAGGTCTTCGTCGATGCCCCACCGGCAGCCGGCCCAGGAGAACATCTCCGTGGTCGTGCCGGTGAACTGGCCCTGGACGAGCGGCACCCTCCCGGCCCAGGCGGACCAGTAGGGATCGGTCATCGCCGGCCCCCAGACGTACGAGCCGTCGCCGACCGTGTGGTTCGACGCGTCGTTGTCGTGACGCGGTTCCCAGGTGGTGTGGATGATCTTGGTGGCGCAGGTCGCCGCGGCGCGGGGGAACAGGTTCGCGACAGCGCAGCTCGCCTCGGCGCGATCGACACAGTTCCGCGACGGATCGGTGCCGAAGTAGCCGGGCGGAGGCGGCGGCACCGGGGGCCCCTGGACGGTGATGACCCCGGAGGGCTTCGAGCGGGCCGATCGGTGCCCGACGCGGTTGGACGCCGTCACGACGACACGCAAGCGGTGTCCCACGTCGCGGGCTCCGAGCGGGTACGTCACGTGCCTCGCGCCGCGGATCTTCACGCACGACTTGCCGGCCCGGCTGCAGGACTGCCACGCGTAGCGAAACGCGGTCGGCCGGTTCGACCAGCGGCCGCGGCGCGCCGTGAGCGTCTTCCCCTGGAGAGCGGTTCCGGCGATCTTCGGCGCCGCGCGGTTCTGAGGAGCCCGTAGCCGCCCAGCGAGCGAAGCCCCGGCGAAGAGGACGGCCGCCAGGAGGAGCGCGCCGATGATCGAGCCTGTTCGCTTCATCGACCTAGCCGGAACTTAAGCGGATCGACCGGCCGGCCACGGTGGCGCATCTCGAAGTGAAGGTGCGTGCCGGTGCACCAGCCGGTGCAGCCCGC
Source organism: uncultured Actinomycetes bacterium (assembly GCA_963788215.1). Classification (GTDB taxonomy): domain Bacteria; phylum Actinomycetota; class Thermoleophilia; order Gaiellales; family Gaiellaceae; genus AC-32. The sequence goes on along the minus strand of CAWBFX010000010.1, from coordinate 766,287 downwards.
AGTCCCGAGGCGCTCTCCCGGCCAGACCCTCTCGCCGAGGCGCACGCGCCAGCCGGCGAGGTGCGCGTAGAGGCTCGTGTAGCCGTGGCCGTCGTTGGTCTCGACCACGTTCCCGTACCCCTCGAAGCCCAGAGGCCGGCCGACCCTGACGACGATTCCCGGTTGAGCTGCCGTGACCGCGCGCGTGCGCAAGATGCCGATGTCGATCCCCGGATGGCCACCTCCGAACGGCGTCGTGATCGATCCCTGCGCCGGCCACGACGACCAGTCGGGCGTTTGCGGGGCAGCGGGAAGAGGCGCGCGCGAAAGCGCAAGTGCGAGGAGCAGGGCGAGCACGGCGCCGCGCAGAGTAGCAGCGAATCTCCGATTTGCAGGTCTTTCGAGAATCGGCGATGTCTCTAGACTGCCTGCGCGTGGGGGTCTTCTTCGTCGTTCTCGCGCTCCTCACGGGGCCGCCTCCGCCCGGGGCGCCGATTCCGCGGGACCCTGCCAGGCTCGCCGCGCGGCTCGAGCAGACGACGCGCTCGCTCGACGAGAGTGTCGATTCCTGGCGCGCGAGCGGCGCACGACGGCCCTCGGACGACGTCACGCTGTATGCGCTCTACGAGCAGCGGATCGTGATCCTGCTTACCGAGAAGCGCACGCTCTCGCGCGAGGTGCTCGCGCGGGTTCCGTCGGAGGAGGCGCGGCCGCTGCGAAGTGAGCTGGCCGCCCGCCGGGAGCTCAGGCGGCTCTCGACGCCTCGACCGCGCAGTGCTTTCCGGACAGGCCCCGCCGAGCCCGCTGCGAGCCTCCGCGGCTACTACGGCGCAGCTCAGCGGCGGTTCGGCGTGGCCTGGAACGTGCTCGCCGCGGTCAACTTCGTCGAGTCGGCGTTCAACAAGCTCCGCAACGCGAGCACGGCGGGCGCGCAGGGGCCGATGCAGTTCATTCCGTCGACGTGGCGCGTGTACGGGCTCGGCGGGAACGTCCACGACCCGCACGACGCGATCCTCGGCGCGGCGAACTACCTGCACGCGAACGGCGCGCCCCGCAACTATCCGCGCGCGCTCTACCACTACAACCCGTCCCGGTTCTACGTCGACGCGGTGCTCCGCTACGCGAGCCTGATCCGGTCGGACTCGCGCGCCTTCTACGTCCTCTACAGCCGCCAGGTCTTCGTCCGCACGCCGCAGGGGCTCGTGCGGCTCACCGGCCCGCGGTGAGCCCGCCTCCGCTCGTCCTGCTGCACGGTCTCGGCACCGGACCGAGCGGCTGGCAGCCACAGGTCGACGCCTTCAGCGCTTCGCGCACGGTGGTCGCGCCTGCGCTCCGGCTCGATGCCGGCTTCGACTTCGGGGCGGAAGCGAAGCGCGTACTCGGAGACGTGGCGCCCGGGAGCGAGGTCGACCTCTGCGGCCTCTCCCTCGGCGCGCTGGTCGCTCTGCGTGCGGCCGTCGAGGAGCCCGAGCGCATCCGGCGGCTGGCCCTATCCGCCGGGTTCGCCTCTTTGCCGCGCTTGCACACGATGCTGCAGCTCGCGCTGGGCAGCGCCACCCGGCTGATGCCGGCCGGAGTTCTCCGCGGACAGCTCGTCGCGGGGATTCCCGAGGCGCACCGCGAGGCGGCGAGGGCGGAGACGGCGGAGCTCGACGGACGGGCGATCCGGCACCTCTTCCACGCAGGCCGCCGCTTCGACGTCCGCGCCGGGCTCGAGCGCGCGACGATGCCCGCCCTCGTGCTCGTCGGCGCGGACGACTGGGCGAACAAGCGGCTCTCCCGCAAGCTCGCCGCTCAGATTCCGGGCGCGAAGTTCGAAGTGGTCGCCGGCGCGGGCCACGTCGCGAACCTCGACGCGCCCGACGCGTTCAACGAGGCGCTGCGGTCGTTTCTCGACGCCTAGCTTGGGAGGTCCCAGGCGGCGTCTTCACCGGCGGGTGCTCTCCGGTCAGGATCCGCCACACCTTGGTCGCGACCTGCCGGGCGGCCAGCGAGGTGACGATGCCGAGCGCGCCGTAGAGCGCGGTCCAGCGGCGCTCCTTGCGCTGCCGTTCCTTCGGGTCCGTCGTGGCGGAATCCAGCAGGCTCTTCAGGTCGGCAGCGAGGTTCCGTAGATCCTCTGCGACCGCATCGCGTCTGTCGCTCACAACTCCTCCTGTTTGGCCGAAGCGGGTGCCGGAGACAGTGATGGGGTTCCGCGTGCGGCCAGTCGGCAAACGCGAACCCTATGCGCTACCGCAGAAACGCAACGCTTGACCCATCGCAGGTCGAAGACCGGCGCGGACAAGGGCCGATGCTCGGCCTGCCCGGCGGTGGGCTGACGGTCGGCGGCGGCGGGCTGGGGATCGTCGGGCTCGTCATCTACCTGCTTGTGAGCGCCCTCGCCGGAAGCGCGGGCGGGATCTCGGGGCCGCTCCAGAACCTCGACGGGTCGACGGTCTCGCAGACGCCGGCCGCACAGAGCTGTAGGTCCGGCGGCCAGGCGCAGTCGCGCGAGGACTGCCGCATCGTCGCCGACATCAACAGCGTCCAGGCGTACTGGACCGGCCGTTTCCGAGCCGACGGCCGGGCGTACGAGCCCGCCAAGACGGTCTTCTTCACCGGTTCGACGGACACAGGGTGCGGGCCTGCGAGCACCGACGTCGGGCCGTTCTACTGCCCTGTCGACAAGCACGTCTACATCGACCTCGGCTTCTTCGACGAGCTGCGAACACAGTTCGGAGCCCACGGCGGGCCCTTCGCCCAGGCATACGTGCTCGCCCACGAGTACGGCCATCACGTCCAGGACCTGCTCGGCACCCTGGGCTCCGGGTCGGGCCAGACAGGCGCCCAGGGCCGGTCGGTGCGTACCGAGCTCCAGGCCGATTGCTTCGCCGGAGTCTGGGCCCAGCACGCGAGCCAGACCGGCTACATCGTCGGCTTGACGCAGGCCGACATCGCCGACGCGCTCGACGCGGCCGCCGCCGTCGGCGACGACCGCATCCAATCCGAGACGCAGGGCCAGGTGAACCCGGAGACCTGGACTCACGGCTCCTCCGCCCAGCGCCAGAAGTGGTTCACGGTTGGCTACCGAACGGGCAAGCCCGCCGCGTGCAACACCTTCAACGGGCCGCTCTAGCGGCTAGATGGTGAAGCGCGGCCGCCGCACCGGCATGGGGCGGCGGTACTCGAACACGCGCCAGAACGGGCGCAGCTCGCTCTTCTGGATCCGCACCGACTGGGGCTTGTCCCGCTGGTCCTTCTCGGCGCGGCGGTCGCTCATTTGATCTTGAGCGTCCCGTAGGCGGCCTGGAACCCGGACTTCGTCGCGCGGAAGGTGAGCGTCCCGCGCTTGCGCGGCTTGAGCTTGAACGTCGCGATGCCCATCTTGTTCGTCTTCACGTTTCGCGCCTTGACGCCGCCGCCGCTGACGCGCACGACCACGTGGTACAGGCGCTTGCTGTGGCCGTCGAGCACAGTCGCCCGAATGCGGCTCATGTGTCCGCGCTTGGCGATGCCGATCACGCTCAGCTTCAGGCGCGGCAGCAGGCGAATCACCTGCGCGGGCGCCCAGTCGCCCTGGTTGCGGTCCTCGTCGACTCCGGCGACGCGCCAGTAGAGCGTCCCGCCGGCGTTGTAGCCGAACTGGGTCATCGTCGGCGCGTAGCTCGTGTTGTCGGTCGTGACCGACTCGACGGTCTGGCTGAAGTCCGGGGTCGAGCTGATCTGCACCTTGTACTGCTTGATCCCGATCTTCGGATCCCAGGCGAGGAGGACGTGGTCGGCGGTGGCATCCGTGCGCGCGTTCGACGGCTGCGAGATCGTTCGCGTGAAGGTCTGCATCGGGGAGTACGGCCCTGGAGTCGACCCGGAGCCGGACTTCGGGAACTCGGCGCGCACCTGCCAGTGCCAGACGCCGGTCCCGGTCATCTTGATGAACGAGATGACCGGCGAGCGAACCGTCGCGTTCTTCGACTGACCGTTCGGCTGGTAGATGACGACGTCGTACGCGGACGCACCCTGCACGGGGGACCACGACCAGACCGGCAGCATGTCGCCCGACGGCGGGTTCGACGTGCTCGGCACAGGCGCGACCAGCGTCTTCTGGAAGGTCCCTGTCGGCGACCAGGTCAGCCCGTTCAGGTTCTCGTCGTCGGCGCGCACCCGCCAGTAGAGAACGGTGTTCGCCGGATACGTCGTGTTGCTCGAGTACGAGGTCGAGTCGACGAAGACGTCGTCGAGCAGGTTGCTGAAGGTCGGGTCGCCGGAGACCTGGAGCCGGTAGCGGCGCGCGCCGTCGCAGGGCGTCCAGCGGAAGGTCGGCTGGTCTGGGAAGACCTGCCCGCCGGCCGGATAGAGGAGGCTCGGCGGCACCGACTGCTTCTGGAAGTCGCCCGCGTGCGAGAGCAGCGGGTTCCCGACCGCGTTGTTGCCGTCGTAGTTCGGCGACGGCAGCACGGCCCAGTAGTAGGACGTGGACTCGTCGCTGTACGCGCGCGTGGCCACCGACGTGCGCGGCGCGTAGGCGGGCACGTGCGTGAAGCCGTAGTCGACGATCGAGGTGAAGTTCGCGTCGCGCGAGACGATCACGAAGTAGCTCAAGGCGCCGTTGATCTGGTTCCAGGTGAAGTACGGCGTGCTCGTCAGGTTCGTGCCGCGAACGGGCGTCAGGTAGTCGTTCGTGCAGGGGTACCCCAGGCAGCCCGGGGACTGGGTCGGCGGGTAGCCGGTGAACTCGAAGGCGGTGCCGCGGCCGGTTCCGTCGTCGAGGTACGTCCAGTCGCCGTAGACGTCGTGATTGGCCGTGTCGCGGTCGGTGCGCGCGTGGACACGGGCGCAGTAGGTGCCGGCGGCGAGGTTGATGAACTCGTTGGCGACCGACATCGCGTCGGGGTACGGCTGGACGAAGTTCCACCCGTCGCCGAGCGGCGTCCAGGCGTTCACCGCGGTGAAGACGTCCCAGTGGTGGTCGTTCGACGGAGCGCTCCAGTTGCAGTTGCCCAGCTCGTACGGCGCCACGTCGACCTCGTAGCTCGAGGCGCCGTGGACCTGGTCCCAGACGATGACGGGGGCATGCGTCTGGTAGCCCGGGGTCCCGTTGTCCTGGTCGACGCCGGGGTCGTCCTGGTTGTCCCGCATGTGCAGGTTCTTGACGCTGGGCGCCGTGACGGGCGGGACGTTGTCGAACGTCTTCTGGAAGACCTGGCCGACGTTCCACATGCCTGCGTGGCCGTCAGGGTCGATCGCGCGCACGCGCCAGTGGTACGTGTCGTTCTTGAAGACCTTCGTCGGCGAGAGCGAGGTCGCGATGGTCGTCCCGTCGCAGCAGACCTTCGATCCGATCGCGAAGTCCGCGGAGGGGTTGACCTCGACCTCGTAGCGCGCGGCGCCTGGAATCGGGTCCCAGGAGAACTTCGGGTCGTAGACCTCGGCCGCCGCATCGAGGTCGGTGACGGTCGGCGTGGTCACCGACGGCCAGACCCAGTTGAAGGTGGTGACGGGGGTCGGGACGCCGCGGTTGCCCTCGGCGTCGACCGGCGTCACGCCCCAGTAGTACATCCCGGGGGCGAGCGGGGCGGCGATCGCCGCCGAGGTGGCGGCGACGTTCGGCGGCCCGTTCGGGTCGTCCTGGTTGTCGTAGTGGAAGACGATCGACGCGAGCGACGCGTCGGTCGCGACCGGGACGAGGTACTCGGCCGCGCCCGCGATCCCCGACCAGCGCAGCACCACGGGGTTGGACGGGAAGGTCAGGGCCTCGCCGTCACCAGGCGTCTGCTTGGCGGGCTGGAGATCCCAGAGCTTCGTGAACGTGCGAACAGGGCTCCAGCCGGAGATGGCGCCGTTGACGGCGACCGAGCGGACGCGCCAGTAGTAGGTGCCGTTCGGCACGGTCTGGGAGAGCGTGCCGCGGGTGTTCTTGGTGAAGAAGTCGTCCTTGCCGCCGCCGAGGACGCCGGAGTTCATCCCCGCGTCAGCGGAGATCTGGAACTCGTACTTGGCGGCGTCGGCGACGGGCGTCCACGCGAAGGCCGGCAGGAATTCGAGCGTCGCGCCGTTGGCGGGCGCCGTCTGGGTCGGAGGGTTGATCGCGCCGCGAGCAGGCCCTGCGGTGAGCATGGCGATTGCGGCGAAAGCGGCTGCGAGAAGTCGGCGGTCGGTCATCAAGTGTGTAAACGAGGCCCGGCCGCTGGGTCTCGTGGTCACTTTGCGGCGTTGAAGTCACAATCGGGACTGGGCCGCGAAGGCCTATCCCTCGATCGGGGGAGATTCAGCGGGTGCCGACGCGCATGCCCAGCAGGCGCGGCAGCGCGGCACCCGCGCGGGCCGGGAGCGACGGCCGGCTCCCCCGCTCCTCGGCCTCCTCGCACGCGAGGATCGCGGCGCGGACGATCCCTCCCCCGAGCCGGCGGATCGGCTCGGGCGGCAGCTTCGGAACTCGCCGCGTGACGAGCGGGAGCCGCGTGAGCTCGTCGTCGACGCCCAGGACGAGGCGCGCGAGGATCTGCCCGCCGAGCCAGCTCGGGCCGGCGCCGTGGCCGGAGTAGCCGGCGCCGTAGTGGATGCGCGTTCCGGGAACCGTGCCGAAGTACGGCAGGTGGTCGGAGGAGACGTCGATCGGTCCGCCCCACGCGTTCGTGACCGTTGCTTCCGCCAGGCCCGGCAGGAGATAGCGAAGGCCGTGCTCGGCGCGGGCGACGGTCGGCTCGTCGTGGGTGAAGCGGCGGTCGAGCTTCCCGCCGAACCCGATCGGGCCGGAGCCGCTGCCCATCAGCACGCGGCCGTCGTTCGTCGTGCGGAAGTAGTGCAGGAACATCCGCCCGTCGAAGATCGCCTCGCCTCCCGTCCACGCGATTTGCTCGAGCAGCTCCGGGACCGGCTCGGTGAGGACGACGTAGCTGCCGAAGACGGTCAGCTTCCGGCTGAGCGGGCGCCACCCGGCTGCCGCCGCGTTCACGGCCATGACGATCTCCTTCGCGCGGACGACCCCGGCGCTGGTTTCCAGCCGGCCGTCGTCGATCCTCGTGACGCGCGTGCGCTCGTGCAGGCGCACCGACTCGAGCGCCGCGCTCCGCAGCGTGAGGGCGAGACGGGCCGGCTGGATCGTCGCGCCGTCGCGGAGAAAGACGCCGCTGCGAAAGACCGGCGAGCGGACCCGCTTCGCCAGCTCCTCACGGGAGAGCGCGACGGCCTCTTCGGGAACCCCGAGCGCCTCCGCCGCCTCGACCTCGTCGCCGATCGAGCGGTCCTGTGCCTGCGCGGCCGAGACGCGCAGCATCCCCGCCGGGCGCAGCCAGACGTCCGCGCCGCGCAACTCGCAGAACGCCTGCACGCCGCGGACGATCCCCTCGCCCGCCCGCGCGACCGCGAGCGCTCCCTCGTCGCCGAAGCGCTCACGCAGCCGCGGCAGGTGGCTCCAGTACCCGTGCAGGAAGCCCCCGTTCCGCCCGCTCGGCCCGCGGCCGCATTCCTCGGCCTCGAGCACGACGACGTCCAGCGACGGGTCGCGCTCCTTCAGCGCGAGCGCCGTCCAGAGGCCCGTGTAGCCGCCGCCGACGATCGCGACGTCGGCTTCGGCGTCGCCCTCGAGCGGAGGCGCCGGCTCCGCGCCGAAGCCGGCGGCGAGCGCCTCGTCGAGCCACCAAACCCGCCCTAGCTCTAGATCCGCTGCCAGGCCTCCTGCAGGACCTCGCCGAGGATGCCGACGAGCTCGTCGAACTCGGCGTTCCCGGCGACGAGGGGCGGTGAGATCTGGATCACCGGGTCCCCGCGGTCGTCCGCGCGGCAGATCAGCCCGGCCTCGAACATGCGCGGCGTCAGGAACCCGCGCAGGAGCCGCTCGCACTCCTCGTCGTTGAACGTCTCGCGCGTCTCCTTGTTCTTCACCAGCTCGAGCGCGTAGAAGAACCCGGTTCCGCGGAGGTCGCCGACGATGGGCAGGTCGAGGAGCTGCGAGAGCTTCGCGTGGAACGCCTCCTCGTTCTCGCGCACGTTCTCGAGTATCCGGTCGCGCTTCATGATCTCGATGTTCTTCAGCGCGATCGCGGACATCACGGGATGGCCGCCGAACGTGATGCCGTGCGAGTACATGCTCGTGCTCTCCAGGAACGGCTCCATCACGCGGTCGGTCGCGATCACCGCGCCGATCGCCGCGTACGAGGAGGACAGTCCCTTCGCCGAGCAGACGATGTCCGGCCGGATGTCGTAGCGCTCCGAGGCGAACCAGTAGCCGACCCGGCCGAACGCTGTGATCACCTCGTCGGCGGAGAGCAGGATGTCGTAGCGGTCGCAGATCTCGCGGACGCCCTTCCAGTAGCCCTTCGGAGGAGTGAAGGCGCCGCCCGCGTTCTGGACCGGCTCCATGTGAACGAGGCAGACGGTCTCCGGCCCCATCTCGAGGATGGTCTCCTCGAGGTCGTTGAGCAGATACGCGGTGAACTGCTCCTCGGTCTCGTCGGATGGCCGGTGGTAGCGGTTCGTATTCGCGACGTGCGAGACCTCGGGGACGAGCGGCTCGAAGGGCGCGCGAATCGCAGAGATGCCGTTGATCGCCAGCGCGCCCATAGTCGTACCGTGGTAGGCGACCCGCCGCGCGATCGCCTTGTACCGCCTGGGCGCCGGAGCCCGTCCGGCGACCATTGCGTCGTGCATCGTCTCGGCCTCCTGGGCGCCGGCGCGAGCGCCGGGGGTAACGACGCCGCCGGGGGCTCTCTCACCGCGCGCGAGGTAGTACTGCCGCGCGAGCTTCCAGGCCGACTCGACCGCCTCGGAGCCTCCGGAGACGAAGAAGACGCGGTTCAGGTCGCCGGGCGCGAGCGACGCGACCTCGGCCGCCAACTCGATCGCGCGGGGGTGCGCATACGACCAGTTCGTGTAGAACGGCAGCTCGCGCATCTGCTCGAGCGCGGCCTGGCCGATCTCCTCCCCGTACCCGTAGCCGATGTTCACGCAGAACAGGCCCGCCAGCGCGTCGAGGTAGCGCTTGCCGTTCGAGTCCTCCAGGTAGCACCCGTCGCCGCGGACGATGACCGGCACCTCGGCGTCGGCGTAGCCGCCCATCCGCGTGAAGTGGAGCCAGAGGTGGTCCCGCGCGGCCTTCTGGAGCTCGGCCGGCGAGAGGCCGGTAGAGACGGTCGTCATACGACTCCTTTCGACGCGCGGACGCGCTGGAGGAAGATGTTGGCGAGCATCAGGGTCACGGCGACCATGAAGATCGCCGTGCCGATCACGTTCACCTGCGGCGGAGCCCCGATCCGCGCAGCGCCCCAGACGAAGAGCGGGAACGTGATGCGCGAGCCGGAGTTGAAATAGGTGACGACGAAGTCGTCGATCGAGATCGCGAAGCAGAGCAGCAGAGCGGCGAGAATCGCGGGCGCGATCAGCGGCAGCGTCACCTTCTGGAAGGTCCTCCACTCGTTCGCCCCGAGGTCCATGGCCGCCTCCTCGAGGTGCCGGTCGAAGCCGATCAGCCGCGCCTTCACGGTCACCACCGCGAAGCTGATGCAGAACATGACGTGCGCGATCAGGATCGTCCAGAACCCGAATGTGATCGAGGTCAGGTTCAGGAACAGCGTCAGCAGCGAGGCGCCGAGGACGATCTCGGGCGTCGAGAGCGGCAGGAAGATGAGGATGTTCGTCGACCCCCGCCCGCGGAAGCTGTAGCGGACGAGCGCCAGGGCGATCATCGTCCCGAGCGCGGTGGCCACCAGGCTCGCGATCAGGGCGATCTCCAGTGAGAGCTCGATCGCCCCCTGAATCCCGGGGACGCCGTTCCAGTAGCGCCAGTTGTCCCAGGTGAAGCCTTGCCAGGTGTAGTTGAACTTGCCCGTGGGGTGGTTGAACGAGAAGACCACGACGACCGCGATCGGCAGCAGCAGGTAGGCGAAGAAGAGGATCGAGTAGACGGTGAGGACGTGCCTCTTGACGAACGCCCAGCTCGCGGCGAGGACGCCGCGGCCGACGGGATGCCGCTCGACCGCGACCGTGCTCATACCGGGGTCCCCGTCAACTGCTCGGTGCCGACCAGGCGGGCGTAGAACGCGACGGCGACGAGGATGCCCGCCATCAGGATGAACGACATCGACGCGGCGGCCGGATAGTCGGTCAGCTCGAGGAACTTCGACTGGATGACGTTCCCGATCATGTGGTTGTCGGGGCCGCCGAGCAGCTGCGCGTTGATGAAGTCGCCGGCCGCGGGGATGAAGGTGAGCAGCGTTCCCGCAACGATCCCGGGCAGCGAGAGTGGCAGCGTCACCCGCAGGAACGCGTGCAGCTTGCTCGCGTAGAGATCCTCGGCCGCCTCGATCATCCGCGCGTCGATCTGCTCGAGCGACACGTAGAGCGGCAGCGCCATGAACGGCAGGAAGTTGTAGGTGATGCCGGTCACGACGGCGGTCGACGTGGCGAGGAGCCGGCCGCCGCTGCCGAGGACGTGCAGGTGCTGCAGCGTGTTCACGACGAAGCCGTGGTCGGAGAGGATCGTCTCCCAGGCGAGCGTCCGGATGAGGTACGTGACGAAGAACGGCGCCACGATGAAGAGCAGCAGCAGGTTCTTCCAGCGGCCGCCGCGGAAGGCGATCCAGTACGCGACCGGGTAGCTGACCACGAGCGCGAGCAGGGTGGCGATGCCGGCGTACTCCAGCGAGCGGATGAACTGCGCCCGGTAATCCCTCACCGCGTGCCAGTAGTTGCCCCAGGCCCACGAGAACGAGTAGCCGACGTCGAAGTTCCCGGACTGCAGCGACTGGTAGGCGAGGAACCCGAGCGGCACGACGAAGAAGACCGTCAGCCAAAGCATCCCCGGCGCGAGCAGCAGGTAGGGAGCCAGCCCTCTGTGGCGGTGGAAGAGACCCACTCGCTACCCGGAGATGAGGTTATTCCACTGCGTCAGGTACTTCTCGTTGTTGAGTGCCTTGTTGTCGAAGATCTTGACGCTGCTGAGCATCTTCTCGGTCGGGAAGATGAGCGGGTTGTCCGCGACCGGCGGGTTGAACTTCTTCGCCCACGTGCCCGCGCCGATCACCGGCGGGATGTAGTAGATGCCCGTGATGTTCCGCTTCGGGTCGCCCGCTTCCATCAGGCCCTGGACCTTGGGGTCGTACACGTAGTTCATGTAGACCGACGCGGTGTAGACGTCGCCGCCCTTCGGGATCAGCATGTTGTCGGTCCAGAGAGCGCCGCCGTCCTTGGGCACGTTCCAGTGGATGTGCTTGTTGCCGATCTGCGCGATGTCGCCTGACCAGGACATGGCCGCGGCGAGGTCGCCCTTCGCCAGTGTCGGCGCGTAGTCGTTCCCGGTGAACGCACGGATCTGCTTGTTGTCCGCGGCCTTCTTGATCCGGTTGAAGGCGTCGTTGAACGCCTTGTCCGTCACGTTCGTCGGGTCGTCGCCGTTGGAGAGCATCACGATCGTGAGGGCGTCGCCCATCGAGTTCAGGCACGTGATCTTGCCCTTCAGCTTCGGGTTCTCCAGCAGGTCGGTGACGTCCGTCACCGGGTCGGTGAGCGTGTCGTTGTAGGCGATGCCGGTCATGCCCGACTGCCACGGCAGCGTGTAGTCGCGATTCGGATCGAAGTTCGGGTGCCGCTGCACCGCGACGAGGTTTTTGAAGTTCGGGATCGCCGACTTGTCGAGCTTCTCGGCCCAGCCCTTCTTCAGCATCAGGCCGAGGTAGCGATCGTTGTCGGTGAGGACGACGATGTCCCGGTGGATCGACTGGCCGCGTGAGAGCGGGCCCTGGATCTTCCCGAAGAAGGATGCGTTGTCGTTGATGTCCTCGACGTAGTCGACGTGGGTCCCGGTCTTCTTCTGGAACGCGTCGAGCGACGGATGCGCCTTCGTCTTGTTGTTGACGTCGATGTAGAGGGTCCAGTTCGAGAAGTGCAGGGTGCTGGCGAGCTTCTGGGCGCCGGTGCTCGTGGCGCCGCCTGCCTTCGTGCCGCTCCCGCCGCAGGCGGCGAGCAGTCCTGGAACGCTGATCGCGGCGCCTCCGAGCGCTGCGCGCTCCAGCAGCTGACGCCGGGTGAGCTGGTCGTTCATTCCGCTCCTTCCGTCGAATCGACGACGAACGTGGAGTCCGGGCTCCACGAGATCTCGCTCGGCGCGACCTGCGTTCCGCCGGGCTCGCTGTTCTGGACGTACACGCTGACGTTGCCTGCCCGCGTCTCGAGGACGTACTGCGTCGCAACCCCTACGTACGCGGTCTCGAGCAGGCGGCCGCTGAGACGGTTCTCCTCCGCATGGCCGGCGCGGATCTTCTCGGGGCGCACGCCGACGGCCACGCGTCCGCTGCGCCCACGCAAGGCCTCGGACGGGACGCGAACAACGGTGCCGTCGTCGAGCTTGACCGTGTCCGCCGACGCCACCGAACCCGGCAGGAGGTTCGAGATGCCGAGAAAGCCGGCGACGAAAGCGGTCCGCGGATGCTCGTAGAGCTCGGTCGGCGTGCCGAGCTGCTCGATCTGGCCCCCGTTCATGATCGCGATGCGATCCGCCATCGTCATCGCCTCCTCCTGGTCGTGCGTGACGTGCACGAAGGTGATGCCGACATCGTTCTGGATCGCCTTGAGCTCGAGCTGCATCTGCTTGCGGAGCTTGAGATCGAGCGCGCCGAGCGGCTCGTCGAGGAGCAGGACCCGCGGCTTGTTCACGAGCGCGCGGGCGAGAGCGACGCGCTGCTGCTGGCCGCCGGAAAGCTGGCTCGGCTTGCGCTTCTCGAGGCCGCTGAGGCCGACGAGCCCGAGGATGTCGGTCACGCGGCCACGCACGTCGTGGCCGCGAACTTTGCGGCGACGCAGGCCGAAGGCGACGTTCTCGAAGATGGAAAGGTGCGGGAAGAGCGCGTAGGACTGGAAGACCGTGTTGACGTCGCGCTTGTAGGGCGGCCTGCCCGTGACCGGCTCGCTGCCGAGGTAGATCGTGCCTTCGCTCGGCTCTTCGAAGCCGCCGATCATCCGCAGCGTCGTCGTCTTGCCGCAGCCCGAGGGGCCGAGCATCGCGAAGAAGCTGCCGCGCTCGATCTCGAGAGAGACGTCGTCGACCGCGACCACGTCCTCAAAGCGCTTCGTCACCCGCTCGAGCCGGACGTCGGGCGCTTCACCCGGGGTCTGACCCGGGGTCTGACCCCGGTCGACGCGCTCCTGGCTCTCGACGGCCATCAGGCGGTCTCCGCTCTGTCGCCGTTCTGCAGCCGCGCGCCCCAGTCGTAGAGCTGCTTCCAGAGCTCGAGGTAGAGGAAGCTTTCGGTCGAGACGACGCCGTCGAGCGCGCGGATCCGGTTGGTCATGGCGAGCAGCTGGCGCCGGTCGGCGCAGACGAGCTCGACGAGGATGTCGAACTGGCCGGCCGTGACGACGACGTAGCCGGCCTCCTCCCAGCGCGCGATCTCGTCCGCCACGGGCTCGGGCGCGCCCGTCGTGCGGATGCCGACCATCGCCTGGGCGTCGAAGCCGAGCCCGAGCGGGTTCGTCACCGCGGTCACCTGGAGGATGTCGTCGTCGCAGAGCCTGGCGTAGCGGGCGCGGATGGTCGCCTCGGAGACGCCGACGCGCGCCGCGATCCGGCGAAAGGCCTCGCGGCCGTTCTTCTGAAGCGCCTCGATGATGCTCTTGTCGACCGCGTCGACCTGCCTGGGCCGACTTACCGCCCCGCGCCGAACCCGGTCCTGGACGCCGCGCAATGCGAGGCGATTAGAGCACGGCGGCTCGCATTGCGTCAATTGAGTACCGCGCCGGGTACTCGGCGCATGTCACCGCCGAACGAGCGCGCCCAGCACGGCGCCGAAGAGCGCGTGGGCCAGGAGCTCGTACACGGCGACCCGCGGGCTGCGAGCGAGCGGCGGCCAGGTGCCGTCCTGTCGATCGGGATGAACCCTGTCGACGAGCGCCAGCGCCGGCCACAGCGCGGCGTTCTCCGCCTCCGCCGCGAGGACGCCGGCCTTCACGCCCCGAAGCCCCGCCCGTTCGAAGGCCGTGCCGAAGACGGCGCCGTTGGCCACGTGCAGGAGGACGCCTGCGGCCGGCCAGCCGCGACCACGCGTGGCGAGCCGGCCGAGCAGGCGGACGTCGGAGTACGGGGTGCGGGCGAGCCGTTGCAGCACCGGCTCGCCCGCAGCCCAGGCAGCGGCGGCGATTGCGCCTGCAGCCGCTCCCTTCACTACCGCGCCGGAGGGATGAGGACGCGGTTGACGACGTGGATGACGCCGTTCGAAGCCATCACGTCCGCCTTCGTCACCTTCGACTTGTTGACGAAGACGTTCGAGCCGGAAACGCGGATGCGGATGTTCTTGCCGTTCAGCGTCTTCGCCGACTTGAGCTTGACGACGTCGGCCGCAGTGACCTTGCCGGCGACGACGTGATACAGCAGGACAGCCCTCAGCTTCGCCTTGTTGTGGAGAAGCGTGTTCAGCGTCGTCTTCGGCACCTTCTTGAACGCTGCATCGGTCGGTGCGAACACCGTGTACGGACCGGGCTGCTGGAGCGCGGAGACGAGACCGGCCCGCTTCAGCAGCTTCGTCAGCGTCTTGAACTTACCCGCGGCGACCGCGGTCTGGACGATGTCGGGGTCGGTGCCGGCCTGGCGTGGAGGTGCGGTCGTGCGGGCGGTCGCCGCAGCGGCCAGCAGCGTGGCGCCGAGCGCCGCGACGACGAGGAAAATTGCGATTCGCTTCATTGGTTATCTCTTCCTTTCGACTCGAGTTTGTGCGGGCCCGTTAGCGGGCGCCCGCGGTAGCGGCGTGGCCGACGGGCGAGTGGCGCCGCGCGGCCAGCGCGCCGATTCCGTACACCGCGCCGAGCCCGACGAGGCCGTACACGACGCGGGTGGCGGCGTTCGTCTCACCGAACTCCATGCCGAAGATCCAGGCGACGAGGTCGAACTTCGCCAGCCCGACGAGGCCCCAGTTGAGCCCTCCGACGAGCACCAGCGTCACTGCAAGTAGATCGAGCTTCTTCATGCTGTCCACCTCCTGTAGAGAATTTGTACAGACGACCATATAGCCCACTACCGGCTTTGTCAAACTTCTGTACAGATCCTGTATATTGGGGCCATGACTGAGGCGGGCACCTTGCGGATCGGAGAGCTGAGCCGGCGCTCGGGCGTGAGCCCCGAGCTGCTGCGCGCCTGGGAGCGGCGCTACGGCCTGCTCGAGCCGACCCGCTCGCCCGGTGGGCTACGCCTCTACACGCCTGACGATCTGACGCGCGTGCAGGCGATGCAGCAGCACCTCGCAGAGGGTCTGGCCGCCGCGGAGGCCGCCGCGCTGGCGACGAGCACGGCAACCGGCGACGAGGCGCCCACGGCCGGCGCGAGGGACGAACTCGCCGCCGCGCTGTCGAGCTTCGACGAGGGTGCCGTCCACACCGCCTTCGACTCGCTGCTTGCGCGCCTCTCGCTCGACACGCTGCTGCGCGAGGTCGTCATCCCCTACCTACATGAGCTCGGCGAGCAGTGGCGGCGAGGCGAGGCCTCGGTCGCGCAGGAGCATTTCGCGTCGTCGCTGCTGCGCGGCCGCCTCCTCGGTCTCGCGCGCGGCTGGGGCCGCGGCCTGGGGCCGCTCGCGGTCCTCGCCTGCGCGCCCGGCGAGCAGCACGATCTCGGTCTCCTCGCCTTCGGGCTCGCGCTGCGAGGTCGTGGCTGGCGGATCGTCTACCTCGGCGCGGACATGCCGATCGAGAGCGTGGCCGACGCGGCCCAGGCCTTCGACGCCGCTTTCGTGGTCGTCAGCGCGGTCGATCCCCGCGCGCTTCGGCGGCACTCCGCGGAGCTTCGACAGCTCGCGCACAGGACGCGCCTCTGCCTGGGCGGCGCAGGCGCCGCGAACGCGCAGGTGGACGCGGGCGTCCTCGAGCTGAGCGGCGATCCGGTCGAGGAGGCGGAGCGCCTGACGCAGCTCGCCCGGCCGCTCGCTTCCTAGTCGAGCTTCGCCATGACGTGCTTGATGTTCGTGTAGTCCTCGAGCGAGTACGCGCTCAGGTCCTTGCCGTAGCCGGACTGCTTGTAGCCGCCGTGCGGCATCTCCGAGACCAGCGGGATGTGGTCGTTGATCCAGACCGTCCCGAACTGGAGCTTGCGCGCGGCGTTCAGCGCGCGGCCGACGTCCCGCGTCCAGACCGAGGCGGCCAGGCCGTAGTTGACGTCGTTCGCCCAGCCGATCGCCTCGTCGTCGTCGGCGAAGCGCTGCACGGTGACCACCGGCCCGAAGACCTCGCGCTGGACGATCTCGTCCTCCTGGCCGACCTCGGTCACCACCGTCGGCTTGACGAAGAAGCCGCGGTCGCCGTTCGTCCCGCCGCCCGTGAGCACCTTCGCTCCCTTCGCGCGGTCGAGGAAGCCGAGCACGCGCTCCTGCTGCGACTTCGAGATCACCGGGCCCATCTCGATCTCGTCACCTTCGGCCGGATCGCCGACGTGGAGGCCTTCGACCGCCGGAACGAGCTCGTCGAGGAGCTTGTCGTAGATCTTCGGCCCGGCGACGACACGCGAGGCAGCGGTGCAGTCCTGGCCGGAGTTCCAGTAGCCGGCGATCTTGATCCCCTCCGCCACCGCGGCCGGGTCGGCGTCGTCGAAGACGATCACCGGCGCCTTGCCCCCTAGCTCGAGGTGGACGCGCTTGAGCGTGTCGGCGGCGGTGCGCGCGATCTCCTTGCCGGTCGCGACGTCGCCCGTCAGCGAGACCATGCGCACGTCGGGGTGGCGGACGATGCCGGCGCCCACCGGCTCCCCGTCGCCGGTGATCACGTTGAGGACGCCCGCCGGAAGGATCTCCGCGGCGAGCTCGGCGAAGCGCAGGGTCGTCAGCGGCGTCTGCTCGGAGGGCTTGACGATCTGCACGTTCCCCGCGGCGAGCGCCGGGCCCATCTTCCAGACCGCCATCATCAGCGGGTAGTTCCACGGCGCGATGCCGCCCACGATCCCGATGGGCTCGCGGCGGATCATCGAGGTGTAGCCGCGCATGTACTCGCCGGCCGACTTGCCTTCGAGGAGCCGCGCCGCGCCCGCGAAGAAGCGGAGGTTGTCGGCCGAGACCGGCATCTCGTCGCGCGCGTAGGAGAGCGGCTTGCCGACGTTCTTCGACTCCAGCTCGGCGAGCTCCTCGGCGTTGTCCTCGACCGCGTCGGCGAGCTTGAGCAGCGCCTGGGCGCGCTCGCCCGGAGTCGTCTCGAGCCACTCGGGCAGCGCCTTCTTGGCGGACTCGACGGCGCGGTCGACGTCCGCCTGGGTCCCGCTCGGCACCTCGGCGATCACATCGCCGGTCGCGGGATTCAGGACCTCCATCGTCCCGCCCTCGACGGCGTCGACCCACTCGCCGCCGACGAAGTTCTTGTGCTGGGAAACGGTCACGCTCATCGAAAACCTCCCGGTCTCAACTGGGATCAGCCTACAGCTAGCGGCGCCGCGTGAGCCCGGTGTCCTGCGTCAGGCGCTGCGCGAGCCAGACGGGGATCAGCGACATCAAGATCACGAACAGCGCCACGACGTTCACGACCGGCTGCGCGACCGGCCGGAAGAGATTGGCGAAGATCCAGATCGGCAGCGTCTGCTGGGCGCCGGCGGTGAAGATCGTGACCACGACCTCGTCCCAGGAGAGCGCAAACGCCAGCAGCCCTCCGGCGAGCAGCGCCGTCCGCAGCTGCGGGAACGTCACGAAGCGAAAGGTCTGCCACGAGTCGGCTCCCAGGTCGGAGGATGCCTCCTCCAGCGAGCCCGCGAGCCGGCGCAGCCGCGCCTGCGAGTTGTTGTAGACGAGGACGATGCAGAAGGTCGCATGGCCGACGATGATCGTGAGCAGCCCGAAGTCGACGCCGACCGTCGTGTAGCTCGTGCGCAGCGCGAGGCCGGTGATGATCCCCGGCAGCGCGAGCGGCAGGATCACGAGCAGCGAGATCGCGTCGCGCCCGAAGAACGCGAAGCGCGAGACCGCGAGCGAGGCCAGCGTTCCGAGCACGAGCGCCAGGGCTGTCGCGCCCAGGGCGGCGCGCACCGAGAGCCAGAGCGCCTGACGAACGCTCTCGTCGTGGTACGCGACCGAGAACCACTTCGTCGTGTAGCTGTGGATCGGCCAGCTCTGCGTGACGCTCTCGTTGAACGCGTAAAGCGCGATCAGGATCAGCGGTAGGTAGATGAACGCGAGGGTCACCGCCGAGCCAAGCCGCAGCAGCACGCGCGTGAGCGGCGACTCGACCATCAGAGCGCCTCGAATGCCCCGAGCCGCCGCGCGACCAGAAGGTAGACGAGCATCACCACGACCGGAACCAGCGTGAACGCGGCGGCGACCGGGAGATTCGTGCCGTGGTTGTCGTAGATCACCGTCCCGATGAACTGCTGGCTCGTGATCAGCTTCGGCGCGATGTAGTCGCCGAGCGTCAGGGAGAAGGTGAAGATCGAGCCCGCGACGACCGCCGGGAACGCGATCGGCAGGGTGACCCGGAAGAACGTCCTGAGCGACTTGCCCCCGAGGTCGGCGGAGGCCTCGAGCAGCGATTCGGGGATCCGCTCGAGCCCCGCGTAGACCGGCAGGATCATGAAGGGCAGCCAGAGGTACGTGAACACGAGCCAGAGGCCGACCGAGGAGTAGCCGTTGAACGAGACCCCGAGCGGGCCGAGCGCCCAGTTGAGGACGCCTGACCCCGAGAGGATCGTCCGCCACGCGTAGGCCTTGACGAGGTAGCTCGCCCAGAGCGGCATCAGCACCGCGACGACGAGCAGGTTCCGCGTCCGCGGCGACGCGACCCGTGCCATGTAGTACGCGATCGGGAACGCCAGTACGGCATCCGCGAGCGTGACGAGGCCGGCCATCCGGATCGTGCGCCAGGCGACGTCTCGGTAGACGGGCTCGTCGAAGATCCGGCGAAAGTTGTCCAGCGTGTAGGTGTGGACGACCTCTGACGTGAAGGGGTCGACGTTCCAGACCGCCGCGAGCAGGAGCACGACCAGCGACCCCAGGTACACGACGACCAGCCACCCGAGCGGCAGAGCGAGCAGCAGCGCGAGGCTCAGCCACGGGTGGTCGTAGAAGAAGCGCGACAGCCGCCGCCCCGCGGACTCACGGGGCGGCGGCTGCTCGTACGGGACCGAGGTCACCTTGGCGGGTGCCTAGCCGCGGATCTCCGTCCACGCGTTCACCCAGTCCTGCTGGGTCTTGCAGGTGCCTCCCTTGCCGCCGCAGTCGGCGGTGGGGGTCGTCCAGTAGTAGACGTCCTTCCACCAGCCCTCGTCGTTCGTGTGCAGGGCCGTGCAGAAGTTCTTGTCCGTCGTGAAGGAGCAGGCCTTCGGGTTCGACGGCGCCTCGCCGAACCACTCGGCGACCTTCGCGTTCGCCTTCGGCGAGATGATGTAGTTCATCCAGAGGTACATGCAGTTCGGGTGGGCGGCCTTGGAGTAGATCATCCAGGTGTCCGACCAGCCGGTCGTGCCTTCCTTCGGCTTGATCGCCTCGACTGGCTTTTTGTCGCCCTTGAGGATGTTCTCCTGGTACGGCCAGGTCGTCCCGATGACGATGTCCTTGTTCGCGTACGACTGGATCTGCTTCGCGTAGTCGGCCCACCACTCGCCGACGTTCGGCTTGAGCTTCTTCAGCAGGTCGATCGCCGCGTTGAACTGCGTGTCATTGAGCTGGTAGGGGTTGTCGATGCCGAGATCCGGCTTCGTCGCCTTCAGGTAGAGGGCGGCGTCGGCGATGAAGATCGAGTCGTCGTAGATCGAGATCTTCTTCTTCACGGCGGAGCTCGGGTTCCAGATCGCCGACCAGCTCGTCGGCGCCTTGCTGACGACGTCGGTTCGCCACATGAGGAGGTTCGGGCCGCGGCCGTGCGGGACGCCGTAGGCCTGCCCGTCCAGCGAGTTGTAGTCCTGGTTCTTGAGGCCGCTGGAGACGTCGGCGTAGTTCGGGATCAGCGCCGTGTCCACCGGAGCGACGTCGCCGCGCTTCATCAACCGAACGCTTGCGTTGCCGGACGCCGAGACGCCGTCGTACTGGCCCGTCGAGACCAGGTCGATCATGTCGTCCGAGGTCGCGCCGTCCTTGGTCACGACCTTGCAGCCGCTCTGCTTCGTGAACTCGGCGGCCCAGGACTTGTCCGCGTACCCCGGCCAGATCACGAGGTCGACTTGCCCCTCGTCCTTGGCCTTCTGCTTGATCTCGTCGAGCGTCGAGCCGAGGCCCGCGATCTGCGTCGCAGCCTTCCCTCCGCCCTCGTTGCCGCCGCTGGTCTTGCTCCCGCTGCCGCAGCCGGCGGCGACTAAGGCCAGCGCGCCGGCGACGAGGGCGAGCACGCCCCAGCCGGCGAGCCGCCTGTGCTTCTTCGTCATGCCTCTCCTTCCGTTGCCCCCCGCCTGTCGATCTCGAGCTGGTGTTCTGGGCGCCATTCGAGGAGAACCGCGCGGCCGGCGGCGTCGAGCGCCTGGGCCGACGAGGTCTCGAGGTTCTGCTGAACGACCTGGAGCTCGCCGCCGCGGTCGAGCTCGACGACGAAGCGCGTGATCATCCCCGCGTAGACGACGTCGCGGATGCGGCCGGGCTCGCTGTGCATGCCCTGGACGGGGGCGTCACCTGCGTCGCCGAGGTGGATCTTCTCCGGCCGGATCGCGTAGCGCCTGCCGTCCCGCTCGAGCTCGTTCGACGTGCCGACGAAGCCCGCGACGAAGCCGCTCGCCGGGTATTCGTAGACCTCGGCCGGTGCACCGAGCTGCTCGATCCGGCCGTGGTTGAAGACCGCCACGCGGTCGCTCATCGTCAGGGCCTCGTCCTGGTCGTGGGTGACGTAGACGAACGTGATCCCGAGCTCCTGCTGCAGGCTCTTGAGGAAGAGCTGCATCTCCTGGCGCAGCTTCAGGTCGAGCGCGCCGAGGGGCTCGTCGAGGAGCAGCACCTGCGGCCGGTTCACGAGCGCGCGGGCGAGGGCGACCCGCTGGCGCTGGCCGCCCGACAGCTGGCTCGGCTTGCGGTCCCCGACTCCCGGCAGGCGCATCGTCTGCAGGACGTCGTCGACCCGCGCGCGGCGCTCCGCGCGGTCGACGCCCTTCACACGCAGGCCGTAGGCGACGTTGTCCGCCACGCTCATGTGTGGAAAGAGCGCGTAGTCCTGGAAGACGGTGTTGACGTCGCGCGCGTACGGAGGCCGGTCGGTGACGTCGGCGCCGCCGAGCTCGACCCGGCCCTCATCCGGGCGCTCGAAGCCGGCGATCAGCCGCAGCGTGGTCGTCTTGCCCGAGCCGGACGGACCGAGCATGGTGAAGAACTCACCGGCGCGGATCTCGAGCTCGACGCCGTCGACGGCAACGACGTCGCCGTACGACTTGCGCACTCCGGCCAGCCGGACTCCCGCCGGCTGCGCGAAGGCGTCGACGGCCCGCTCCTCGGAGATGTCCTCCCGCAGTGACACCGGCTCGGCGATTATCTCGCGTCGGCGGCCGGCGGCAAGCATGAGGAGCTGCTGCCGGACTGGGGCTCGCCTTCACAGCACCCCAATTTCAAACGGCAGCGGGGGCACTGCCAGGTGCCGTGCCGCCACTCCATCGCCGCACTGCAGCGCAGGCAGCGCTCGACGGGCTCGGACCGCGCCTCCACGCGGACGAGCCTAGCGTCCGCTCCCGACGCCCGAGGAGGGTTTGGCGGAATTGCGCTCGTCGTCGGGGTGCGATGGCCGTTCCGAGGCAAGGACGCAGGGAGGCTCAATAGTGGATAGCTATTGGGCCGACTGAGGACGCCGCCTCGGGGCGGGCAGCGCGGCCCGACGGCACAGCCGGGATTTCGTCAAGCCCTCCTAGGACCCGGCGGGTGTGTGCAGGAGGCTCTCGACCTCCTGGACGCCCTGAACCTTGCGCGCCTTCGCGACGAGGTCGTCGATCAGCTCCGGCGAGTCGACCTCGCCGCGGAGCACGATCTTGCCGTTCTCGGCGTTGACGTTGATCTTGCCCTTCGGGACGTCGGGCTCGCGGAAGATCTCGGTCTCGACCTTGCGCGCGAGAGTGACGTCGTCCGGCTGCGGCTTCGGCTCCTCGCGCAGGTGCGTGGCCTTCTGCTTGAAGGCGTGCGTCTGCGCGACGGTGCCCTTGATCGCCCGCTTGCCGTGGCCCCGGACGAGCCCGCCGAGGCGGTCTGCGGCCAACTTGCGGCGGCGCCGGCCGTTGTCCGGGTCGAAGAAGTACGAGAGGGCGGCTCCGAACGCGATCAGCCGGAGGCGGCCCGGCTTGCGCGCCACCTCAGTCGCCCCAGTCGAAGTCGCGCGACTTGCTCCAGAGCCCGGTTTCCTGCGTCACAGGCTCCTCGTCAGGCCAGGCGTCCTCTTTCCGAGCCTCCGGAGCGATCGCCGGCTCAGCGCCGTCCATCGTCTCCTCGATCCTCGCCTGCTCCTCGGTCTTGAAGAGCGGATGGTTCTCGAAAGGATCTTGGTCCTTGTAGCGGTCGAGCGGCCTCTCGGACTCGAGCTGGGAGTTCCGCTCCTTCAGCTCGAGGTGGTCCTGGATCACTTGTGCAAATAGCGAAGTCGTTTCCACTGGGACAGGTCCTCCCCTGGTCTAGCCCAACGGGGCGGGAGTCTACCGCCTCTCGGAAACGCCGGCCGTCATCACCTTGTTCTTTCCAGCACGTTTTGCCTCGTACAGCGCGCCGTCGGCGGCCGCGACGATGTTCTCCGTCCCGGCGCCTTCCGGGAACGCGGCGACCCCCAGGCTGACGGTCACCTGGATCCTCGTCCCGTCCGGCGCGAGGATCGTCCGCTGCTCGAGCGCCGTCCTGACGCGCTCGGCGAGCTGAGAGGCGCCTTCGAGGTCGGTGCCCGGCAGCACGATCGCGAACTCCTCGCCTCCCCAGCGGGCCGGCACGTCGATCTCGCGCACGCAGTCGCGCAGCGTGTCGGCGAACTCACCGAGGACGGTGTCGCCCACGGGGTGGCCGAAGCGGTCGTTGATGGACTTGAAGCTATCGAGGTCCGCCAGGACGAAGGCGACCGAGCCGCCGAAGCGCTCGGCGCGAAGGAGTTCGCCGGCGAGGGCGTCCTCGCACTGGCGGCGGTTCGCGAGGCCCGTGAGCATGTCGACGAGGGCCTGCCGCGTGACGATCCGGTGCAGCCGCGCGTTTTCGAGCGCAACGGCCGCGTGCGCGACCAGCGACGCGGCGATGCGGCGCTGCTCGAGGCTGAAATCGCGGCCCGAGAGAGTGAGCGTCCCGAAGCTCTGGCGCCCCGCGGTCAGCGGCAGCTCGAAGCGCTCGCCGCGGTCGGAGATCGTGCCGGTCTGGACGACCTCGCCGCCGAGCCCGACGACGATCCCTGCGGTCGCGCCAGTTGCCTGGACGACCGTCTCGATGATCACGCGCAGCAGCTGGTCGACGTCGTGCGTGGCCGCGAGCGCGTCGCCGAAGCGCACCGTCGCTTCGCGCAGCCGCGCCCTCTCGGCGTCCAGCTCGTCCATCCGCGCCTGGAGCTGATCGGCCATCTCGTTGAACGCGATCCCGAGGCGGGCGAACTCGTCCCGGCCGGTCACCTGCACCCGCCGGTCGAGCCGGCCGCGAGCGATTGCGTTCGCAGCGTCCGCCAGGCGACCGAGCGAGACGACGATCGAGCCGCCGATCACGTAGGCAACGAGGGCGATCAGGATCAGCGAGCCGAGGACGCCGAGCATGAGGCGGCGGTCGGCCTTGGCCACGGCGCTGTCGATTCCCCGCTGCGGGGAGAGGATCGCCAGCTTGGTCGAGCTCCCTTCTTGCGACGGCGTGGCGAGCGCGCGGTAGGAAGACCCGGCGGCCTGGATCGTGTCCGGTCCTAGTGGAAGCAAGATCGGCACATGGGCGAGTGCCTTGGGCCCCGAGCTGATGCGGTCGTTCTCGAGGACGACGAGCGCGTCAGGATTGCGCAGGCGCACGAGCTTGGCGAGGTGCACGCGATCGGTGAGGGGCACGCCCCCGATCACGGTGCCGAGCGGCTTTCCCGGGCGCGTGAAGACGGCCACGCGCGTCGGCCTGCCCATCGTCGCGGCCGGCCAGGTGGTGAGCACCGGCGAGCGGAGCCAGACGCCGTGCTTGCCTGCGAGCATGCGCTGAAGGGCCTCGCGGTCCCGCATCTGGAGAGCGCGCTGGAAACGCCTGTCGTTCGCGAGCGCGTTCGCCCTGTTGGTCACGCGGGCGGACTCGGCCTGGTACGAGCCGACGACGGCCCGCAACCCGGCCTCGAGCCGCGCATCGACCTTCCGCGTCTCGCTGCGGCGCGCGACGGCATGCAGGCCCCAGGCCGCGGCCCCCAGCGGAAGCAAGGAGACAAGCAGGAAATACGCGACGAGTTTGAGCCTGAAGCTCATCTTGACCCCACTATGGAGTTTTCGGCCGTTCTGCCGATAACCACGCTAAAGTGGATCGGCAGAGACGGGGGAAAAGCTGAGCAGAATTCTCGTAATTGTGGTGGTAGCACTCACGTTCGGCGCTGCGGTTCTCGCAGCCGTGAACCTGCCCTCACTCGTGGTCAACCGCAGCGCACCCGTGGTCGCGCCGCCGCTGGCGATCGCCCCGGGTAGCACTGCCGGCGGCCCGACGGTCGTCCACGCCGCGCCGATCCCGCAGCCGGCTCGAGGCACGCCCGCGACAGCGCCGGCGCCGGTTGTCTTCCACGCGCCGGTGACCGCTACGACGACGGTTTCCGCTCGTCCTGCCGCTCACCGCGCGGCCAGGCGCCTCGCCGTCCGGCACGTCGCCCGCCCGCGGCACCCGAAGCCGGCCCCACCACCGGCCGCCCCTGCGGCGCCGGTCGCTCCCCAGCCCGCTCCGCCTCCGCCTCCGCCTCCCGAGGCGCCCGCTCCCTCGGCGCCGGGCCATGGTCACGGCCACGGCCACGCGTACGGGCACGCGAAGCACGATCGCGGTCAGGGCCACGCTCACGATCACGGCCACGCGGCGCCTCCGAAGGGCCACCACGACAAGGGGCACGGGAACGGCGACCAGGGTCACGGCCAGGGACACGGGCACGGGCACGACCACGGCCAGGACGAGGGTCACGGTGGCGGCCACGGCGGGGGCAACGGCCACGGCGGCGGTGGCGGCGACGACCAGGGCGAGAACGGCCAACGCGGCCACGGGTCGAACCACTAGCATCCGGCGGATGCCAAAGCTCACTCGCCGCGCGGGAACTTTCGGGCTCGCCCTGACGCTCTGGGACGTCTGGAAGCGGATCCCGCCTCAGCACCGCAAACGGCTCATGAAGCAGGCCCGCAAGCACGGACCCAAGCTCGCCGCGCGTGCGATGCAGGCGCAGCAGGCCCGTCGCCAGCGCCCGCGCTAGCGGTCTAGCCCAGAGCCTCGCGAACTAGCTCAGAGCCTCGCGAACGATTCGGTCCTGCTCGCGCAGGTGCGCGGTGGGGTAGCCCTCGCTCGGGCTCGCCCGCCACGGCCGTCCCGCAAAGCGGAGCTTGACCCCGGGCCGCAGCGACTCCTCGAGCCGGTGGCGGATTGCGCGCCACGCGCCCATGTTCTGCGGTTCCTCCTGCGCCCAGACGACCTCCTCGAGGTGCGGGAAGGAACGGACGAGCTCGGCCGTTCCCGTCAGGGGGAAGGGGTAGAGCTGCTCGACGCGCCCGATCGCGAGCCACGGCGCCTCGCGGCGCAGCTCGTGTCCGGCCAGGTCGTAATAGAACTTGCCCGAGCAGAGGACGAGGCGGCGGACGTTCTCGGGCGCGACCTCGGCGTCCGCGGATGACCGTGCGGAACGAGCCCTCGGCGAGGTCGGCGAGCGTCGACGAGGCCTCCTTCAGGCGCAGCAGCCCCTTGGGCGTCATCACGACCAGCGGCCGTGCGCTCGGATCGAGCGCCTGGCGGCGGAGCAGGTGGAAGTACTGCGCGGCGGTCGTGCAGTTGGCGATCCGGATGTTCTCCTGGGCCGCGAGCTGGAGGAAGCGCTCGAGCCGCGCGCTCGAGTGCTCGGGCCCGTTGCCCTCGTACCCGTGGGGCAGGAGCAGGGTCAGCCGCGACGTCTGGCCCCACTTCGACAGCCCGGACACGATGAACTGGTCGACCGCGATCTGGGCGCCGTTGACGAAGTCGCCGAACTGCGCCTCCCAGCAGACGAGGGACTCGGGCGCCGCGATCGAGTAGCCGTACTCGAAGGCAACGCACGCATATTCGGAGAGCGGCGAGTTGTGCACCTCCAGGGACGCCGCGGCTTCACGCAGGTTCTGGACCGGCGTGTACGCCTCGCCGGTCTGGAGGTCGTGGAGGACCAGGTGGCGGTGAGCGAAGGTTCCGCGCTCGGTGTCCTGGCCCGTCAGCCGGACCGGGATGCCTTCCACCAGGAGGCTCGCGAACGCCAGCTCCTCGGCCTGGCCCCAGTCGATCCCGCCAGCGTCGAGCGCGGTGCGGCGGCGCTCGAGCTGCCGCACGAGCTTCGGGTTGACGGTGAAGCCGTCGGGCGCGCGCACCAGCTCCTCGTTCAGCTCACGCAGCTTGTCCTCGGCGACCGCGGTCACGACCTCGGCGCCCGTGGCCGAGGGGATGCGGCCCTCGTAGGCGACCGCCGGGACGCCCTCGCGGAAGGTCGCCTTCAGCCGCTCGTGCGCGTCCTTGAGCGCCTGCTCGGCCTTGCCCGACAGCGCTTCTGCGTCCTCCTCCGAGATGACGCCCGCGGCGACGAGCTTCTGCGCGTACTGCTCGCGGACGCCCGGCTGGATCTCGATTCGCGCCGCCATCAGCGGCTGCGTGTAGGCGGCCTCGTCGCCTTCGTTGTGGCCGTGCCGGCGATAGCCGACGAGGTCGATGACGAAGTCGGTGGAGAAGCGCCTCCGGAACTCGAGCGCAAGGCGAGCGGCCGCGAGCGCCGCCTCGGGGTCGTCAGCGTTGACGTGGACGATCGGGATGTCGAAGCCCTTGGCGAGGTCACTCGAGTAGCGGGTCGAGCGGCCGTCGGCGGGATCTGTCGTGAAGCCGATCTGGTTGTTCGCGATCAGGTGGAGCGTCCCGCCGGTCGAGTAGCCGTTCAGGTTGGCGAGGTTGAGCGTCTCCGCCACGACTCCCTGCGCCGGAAACGAGGCGTCGCCGTGGATCTGGATCGGCATCGCGACCGAGTAGTCGCTGTACCCCGTGCGGCTCGAGCGGTCTGTCTGCTCGGCCCGGGTGCGGCCCTGGACGACCGGGTCGACCGCTTCCAGATGGCTCGGGTTCGACGCGAGCGTGACCGTGATCTCGCCCGCCGGCGTCGTGCGCGAGCCTTCCGCGCCGAGGTGGTACTTGACGTCGCCCGTCCCGCCCTCGGGGTCGGCGACGACCGCTTCGAGCGTCCGCTCGCCCTCGAACTCGCGGAGGATCGTCTCGTACGGGCCGGCCGAGGACGTGCGCGAGGACGTTGAGGCGGCCGCGATGCGCCATCCCGAGCACGACCTCGTGTGCGCCCTCGTCGGCGGCGAGGGCGATCGCCTCGTCCAGCATCGGCACCATCACGTCGAGGCCCTCGATCGAGAACTGCTTCTGGCCGAGGAACGCCCGCCGCAGGTACCGCTCGAAGCCCTCGACCTCGGCGAGGCGCCCGAGCAGCGCGCGCTGCTCGTCGGGGTCGAGCGGCTTGCGGTAGCTGCCGGACTCGATCGCGGCGCGCAGCCAGGCTCGCTGCTCGTGATCGGAGATGTGCTCGACCTCGTAGGCGCTCGTGCCGCAATAGATCTCGCGCAGTCGCGGCAGGACGTCTGCCGCGGTCTCGCCCGGGACATTGACTCCGAGCACGGCGGCGGGAATCCGGGCCTGCAGCTCGGGCGTGAGCTCCGGGTCGAGGCGCTCGGCCTCGAGCGACGGGTCGCCGACGGGCTCGGAGCCGAGCGGATCGAGCCTCGCAGCGAGGTGGCCCTGCGTGCGGATGGCCGCGACCAGGGCGACCGCCGCGGCGACGCCTGCGACCAGCTCGTCGTCCACGGCGGGGGCGGCGGGAGCCGCCCTCGTCTCGGGGGCGACAGCGGGCGGCGGCGGTTGGGGTGGCGGTGTTGGCGGCGGAGGAGGAGGCGGCGGCGGCGCGGCGGCGGCGCGGCCGTTTCCGTCTGCGTGGGCATCCGGGTGGGCGAGCTCGAGCAGTCGCGTCAGGCCTGGATGCGCCGCGACGACCTCGCTGGAGCCGCTCTCGAAGAGCGCGCGCCACTCGGGCGGGACCGCCTCGGGGTTCTCGAGGTACTGCTCGAGAAGCGCCCGCGCGTAGCCCGCGTTCAGCCCGTCGACGTCATGCATGGACACACCTTTGTTCTAGCAGCCGGCATCCCTGCCGGAGCGGCCTCAGAAGATGGGGTTGTTCGTGATCACCGCGAGCGCGAGCCCGACGATGAAGCAGAGGCCGCAGACGAAGACCGCCGTGGCGGCGAGCCGCGCGTGGCGGCCGCCCATCCCAGTCGCGATCAGCGCGATCAGGATCGCGAAGGGGATCACCCGCGCCGGCCGGTAGGCGAGCCCGATCAGGCTCGCGAAAAGCGCGAGAGAAGCGAGCAGGCCCGCGATCGCGTCGGCCGGGCGGTCCTCCTGGATCGGCGTAGCGCTCACGCGTGCTGTACCGAGCGGCCGGGCCGCGCGTAGCGCCGGGTCGGGGAGCCGTGGGGTCGCGGGTGCGGCCTGCGGCGGCCGTGCGCGCGCGGCGAGGGCCGCGGGCCGGGCCCGGGCTCAGGCAGCTCGTGCCGCACGACCGCGTGCTCGGGCGGCTCCGGCTCGGCCTTCACCGCCCAGTAGACCACCAGGCAGAGATAGACGATCGGGATCTTCAGGATGAGCATCATGAAGATGAACTCCCAGACCATCGCGGAAGTGTACGAAACCGTGGCTATTTCATCGAGGCCGGAGGGGGGCAACGGCTTTGCGGGACGGAGCGCGGCGCGCAGACGCGCAGGCCCTCGTCGAAGAACGCGACGTAGTGCTTCTTCCCGATCCGGTAGTAGACGTCCAGCCCGTTGTACGAGAACGAGCCTTTTCGCAGCGGGCTGATCCCGACCAGGATGTCGACGTCGTCCTTCAGCCCGTGGTACGGCGGCACCTGGTAGCCCGCGAGCAGGTCGAGCTTGCCGACGAAGTGGCGCGGAGGGAACTCCCGAAGCAGGCCGAGCCGCGAGTTCTTCGTGACCAGCGGGCCGAGCAGGAGCGTCCCCGGTGTGCGGTGCAGATAGACGACGCGTTCGAGAACCGCCGGCGTCTTGCCTCTGTTCTCGAGAGTCGCGGCGTCCCAGGTTCCGAGCTCCGCGACTCCCATCGGCATCGACCCGTCGCCCTGGCAGTTCCCGCACGCGAGGGGGCCTCCGCGCTCCACGTGCGCGGCGCTGCTGCCGCAACCGACGAGGGCGAGGACGAAGAACGCGGAGGCGAGCACTTCCGGAAGGCGGCCGGCTCTACCCACCGGCGAGGATCCTGGTGGACCTGCCGGGCCTGTTGTCGTTCCCGCACAGGTAATGGTCGGTGTTGCGGCCGAAGGCGTAGTGGTAGCGGACTCGCTGAGACGCGCCGCTTCTGGAGTGCAGCGCCACCCCCGCGGTCCCGAGGCCGACGACGACGCCGGCGCCCCAGGTGCGGAGCTTGTAGCTCGTCCTGCTGAACCCGGTGTCCGGCCCGAAATGGGCGGCATACGCCTTGTACGTCGTCCGGCACTGGTGCAGGTAGCGCGACTCGTCTGCCCCGGGCCAGATTCCGCCCCACCATTCCTTCGGCTCGATCGTGTACCAGGTGGAGCAGACCCGGCCGTCCCAGTAGCTGACCCGCTCGTGCTTGTACTTCGCGTACAGGAAGTCGGAGAGGAGGTCGTGCGCCCAGTCCGGCGCCGGATTCGACTCCGAGACGGACTCGGCGTCGCCCCGCGTGACGTGCTTGGAGACACCGGCGACGACGTGCCAGATGCCGCTGCCGAGGTCGCTCGCGACCGAGATGTTGCTGTCGGCCTTATTGGCCTCGCCGTAGGTGAACGTCCCGTGCGCGTCCTGAGCGACGTGGAGCTCGCCGATGATCGTCGGATCCCGCTCCGTGGCGACGAGCGTCGTCCTGTCCTCCGCGACCCAGCAGGCAGGCGACTCCACGTCCGGCCCGCCTCCGCCGGCGATCGAGCCGCCCTGGGGATCGAGGTCGACGTCGTCGGGCAGAACCGGGTAGTCCGGATCCGTCGCGGGGGTGTCCGCCTGGTCGGGGCCTTGCCAGCTGCCGCTGCCGTCCCACTTGCGGCTCGAGACCGCGTAGTACGGCACGTCACCCGCGGTCCCCTCGACCGCGAGATTGGCCCAGCCCTGGTCGTCCGTCAGCCCCTCGGGATCCGCGCGTAGCTCGTAGTAGCCGTCGCTGCCGCTGGTCGTCCGGTCGATCGGCGCCGACTGGCTGCCGGAGTCGTCGAGAACGGCGTAGAGCGCAACCGCCGCGCCCGCGACCGGCTGCCCGTTCGCGTCGTGCACGTAGCCGCGCACGGCGACGGGCGGAGGAGGCGGCGGTGGCGGGCTCACCGGAACGACCGAGTTCGAGCTCTGCGCATACGGGAGGTAGCAGCCGTAGTCGTCGTCGCAGGCCGAGACTGCGGAGCGCAGCTCGTGCCCGACATCCGTGGGCTGGATCGTGTACGTGAAGCCGGCGGGCGCTCCCTCGACCCAGTCGGGGCCGCTGACGACCGCGCCGTCGCGCAGCCACTCCTTGTAGAAGCCCGTGAACGGCTCGCCGCCGCAGACGGCCCAGCCGCCGCCGGTGGATGTGATCGTGTCGCCGGCGTGGGCCGGATTCGGGGCCGTGAGGAGAGGTCTCGAGCTCAACGTGATCTCCCCGTACCAGCAGTCCGTGGCCGCGCGGGCCGGCCCCCCGCCGGCGAGCGTGGCGACCACCATCGCGAGCGCTGCTGCGGCCGTGACCAACGGCCAATAGGTACTGCGAAGTACGCGACTGGACATCCTGGGCTCCTTTCACGCGTCCCTCCACGGGGCGATACGTCCTGGCTGATCGACTCCCGTCGAGCGTAGGCGTGTCCGGCGCACGTGTCTGTCACGAGACTGTGTCGAAAGTGCGACATCTGCCTGCGCGGGTCCTACCGCGCCGCGGACGCCGTGCCTAGTGGCCGTTTTGGCCCGGTCCGAAGCCGCCACCGCCCGGCGTCTCGACCCGCACGAGGTCTCCCGCGTCGAGGTCTCGCGTCGCCTTTCCGGGCAGCTCGGATCCGTTCAGGAAGTTGCGTCCCGGCTCTCCGGGCTCGCCGCCGCGCGCGCCCTGCGGCGGGTGCAGCCGGCGCTCGCCGACCACCGACAGCCGGCACGGTTCGAGCACGCGCAGCTCGCGGACAACGCCGTCTCCGCCCGAGTGCAAGCCGCGACCACCCGAGCCGACGCGCAGCGAATGCCGCTCCACGCGGAGCGGATACGACAGCTCCAGCGCCTCGGCAGGGGTAGACAGCGTGTTCGACATCGCGACATGCACCCCCGAGGGACCGTCCCCGTCGGGGCAGGCGCCCTGCCCGCCGCCGACCGTCTCGTAGTACGTGAAGCGGTCGTTCCCGACGGTCAGGTTGTTCATCGTCCCCTGGCCCTGAGCAGGCACCGCGAGCGCCTGGGAGAAGGCGGCAAAGACCACGTCGACGATCCGGCTCGAGGTCTCGACGTTCCCGGCAGCCACGGCGGCCGGCGGCCGGGCGTTGACGAGGCACCCTTCGGGAGCGTGGACCCGGACCGGAGCGAACGCGCCTCCCGAGGCGGGCACGTCGGGGCCGGTGAGGCAGCGCACGACGAAGTAGCACGCCGAGCGTGCGACCGCGAGCGGGCAGTTGAGGTTCCCCTCGTGCTGCGGGGCGGTCCCGGCGAAGTCGATCTCGAGCTCGTCGCCAGCGACGGTCACCGTGGCGCGGATCTCGAGCTCGCCGCCGTCTGCGGGCTCCAGCACGTCGGCCGCCTCGAACCGTCCGTCCGGAATCCGCGTGATCGCCGCGCGCACGAGGCGCTCCGAGTAGGCGTACAGCTCTTCCATCGCTGCCTCGACCCGCTCGGTTCCGCGGCGCGCGCAGAGCTCTCGGAGACGACCGTCCGCGAGCCGATGCGCCGCCAGCTGCGCGCGGAGGTCGCCGCGGCGCTCGTCCGGGTCGCGCATGCGCGAGACGAAGCGGTCGAGGGTGGCGTCGTCCAGGCGGGTCGGCGGGATCACGACCCCCTCCTCGTCGAGCCGGCGCGAGCCCGCGGGCAGACTGCCGGGTTCCCGGCCGCCGACGTCAGCGTGGTGCGCGCGGGTGACCGCGAAGCCGACCGGCGTGCGCGTGACGAGGGTGATGTCGGGCAAATGCGTCCCGCCTGTGAACGGGTCGTTGAGGATGAAGACGTCGCCGGCCCCGGGATCGTGCGCGCGGACGGCGGCGACGGCGTCGGGCATCGCGCCGAGGTGGACGGGGATGTGCTCGGCCTGGGCGACCATGCGGCCGCGCCGGTCGAAGAGCGCGGTCGAGCAGTCGCGCCGCTCCTTGATGTTCGCGGAGAAGGCGGAGCGGATCAGGACCGCGCCCATCTCCTCCGCGACCGATCGGAGCGCGGCGCCGATCAGCTGGAGCTCAAGTTCCACTTTTTTCACGCTCTCGTGACACATTCGTGAGTCGCAGCGTGCTACTGGTTCCATCCCTAACCCCCACCCACCCCGGGGGAATCCAGCAGGTCGCGCCTTCGAGGTCGAGGCGCGTGGGGCCTTCGGCTCGCAGCGGCTCCGCCGCCGGCAGGTCCAGACCGGGGCCGGGCCGGACGTCGGCCGTGCGCACGGCGACCAGCTCGATCTCACGCTCCGGATCGGCATAGCCGTAGCGCGCGTCGTGCGCGCGCTGGAACGCGGCCGCGAGATCCGGCTCGAGCGGCACGGTCAACTCGAACGACTGCCCGCGGTAGCGCAGGTCGGCCTCGCCCTCCGCGGGTAGCTCGCCCGCTTCGTCCAGGGCGCAGACGTACGAGACGACGCGGTCGCGCCGCTCGTCGCCGACGGCCAGGCCGAGCGCCGAGAGAACGCCGGCCTGCGCCGGCACGAGCACCGTCGAGATCTCGAGCTCCTCCGCCAGGGAGCACGCGTGCAGGGGCCCCGCGCCGCCGAACGCGACCAGCGCGAAGTCGCGGGGGTCGTGGCCGCGCTCGACCGAGACGAGACGCAGCGCCCGGAGCATCTCAGCGTCCACGACCTCGACCGCCTCGGCCGGATCGATCTCCCCGAGCGCGCGCCCGGCCGCCGCGCGGTCGAGCTCCAGCCCGCCGGCCAGCCGCTCCGGCAGCCGGCCGAGCAATAGGTTCGCGTCGGTAACCGTCGGCCGCTCGCCGCCGCGGCCGTAGCACGCGGGCCCCGGCTCGGCGCCGGCGCTCTCAGGCCCGACCCGCAGCGCGCCGCCCTCGTCGCGCCAGACGATCGAGCCGCCGCCTGCCCCGACCGTCTGCAGGTCGACCGTCGGCAGCCGCAGCGGCAACCCGGCTACCTCCCGCTCGGCTGCGCGGCCGGCCTCGCCGCCGCCAATCAGACAGACGTCGGTCGACGTCCCGCCCATGTCCAACGAGAGCGCCTGCTCGACGCCGGCCAGGCGGGCGACTCGAGCGGCGCCGACGACGCCCGCCGCAGGTCCCGACACCAACGCGACCGCCGGATGCGCGGCCGCCTCGGCGAGCGTCGCGACGCCGCCCGAGGAGCGCATCACCAGAGGCTCCGGCAGCCCGGCTCGCGAGCACGCGCGGCCGAGCTCCTCGAGATACCCGGACACCGCCGGGCCGAGGTAGGCGTCGACCGCCGTCGTGGACGCGCGCTCGTACTCACGGAACTCGGGCGAGACCTCGTGCGACGCGACGACCCGCGCCGCCGGCAGCCGCCGCCGCAGCTCCTCGGCGACCGCCCGCTCGTGCGAGGGGTCGCGAAAGGAGAAGAGCAGACAGACGGCGACCGCCTCGACCTCCGGCCCGAGGTCAGGCAGCGACGAGAGCTCGAGCGGCGCGATCACCCCGTCCGGTCCCGACGCGCTCGCGGACACCGTGACATCGGTCGAGCGGCACCAGCGGCTCCGGATGCGCCGCGCATAGGCGGTAGAGGTGCGCGCGATCCTGCCGCCGCAGATGGAGCAGGTGCTCGAAGCCGTCGGTCGCCACGAAGGCCGTGCGCGCGCCCTTGCGCTCGAGCAGCGCGTTCGTCGCCACCGTCGTGCCGTGCGTGAAGCGGTCCACTTCCCCCGCGCCCACCGCCTGCACCGCGGCGAGCACGGACTCCTCCTGGCGTGCGGCCGTCGGCACCTTCGCCGTGCGCAACTCGCCGCCGTCGAGCACCACGGCGTCGGTGAAGGTGCCGCCGACGTCGACGCCCAGGACGGCCATCGCGTCAGGCGCCGAGCACGTCCGAGAGCGCGCCGACGAGCAGCTCGGAGTGCTCGTCGGCGAAGACGAGCGGCGGCCGGATCTTGAGCACGTTGCCGTCGCGGCCGGTGCGGCCGATCAACACGCCGCGCTCACGCATCCCGTTGACCGCAACCTCGGCGCGCGCCGCCGATTCGAGCTCGACGCCGAGGAGCAGGCCGGCGCCACGCACCTCCACCGCGCCGAGCGCCTCGAGAGACCCCCGTAGCGCACCGCCGACCCGGGCGGCGCGCGCGACGAGGCTCTCGTCCTCCAGAACGTCGAGCACGGCGAGGGCGGCCTGGGCCGCGACCGGGTTCCCGCCGAAGGTGCTGAAGACGCTCGTCTGCGCAGCGAGCCGCTCGACGAGATCGCCGCGCGCGACCACGGCCGCGACGGGGTAGCCGTTGCCCATCGGCTTGCCGAGAGTGACCGCGTCCGGCGCGAGCCCGTAGCGCGCGAACGCCCAGAGCTCGCCCCCGAGGCGGCCGTGCCCCGCCTGCACCTCGTCCGCGACGAAGACGCCGCCCGCCGCGCGCGTCTGCTCGACCACGGCCTGCAGCTCGGCGGGATCGGGGACGTGCACGCCGTCGCTCGTGAAGGCGGTGTCGAGGAAGGTCGCCGCGAGCCCGTGCCCGCGCGCCTCGAGCCGCTCGATCGCCTCCGCCAGCCCCACCCCGGGCGGCGCGACGGCCTCGACGTGCTCGGGCCGGCGACCCGCCGGCCACTCCTCCGGCGAGAGGTCGGCGATCGCGGTGGTCACGCCGTGGTACGCGTACTCGCTCACGACCGCGCCGCGGTTGCCCGTGGCCGCGAGCGCGAGACGCCAGGCAAGCTCGTTCGCCTCGCTGCCCGAGTTGACGACGAGGACGGTGTCGAGCCCCGACCCCGGCGGCATCGTCGAGACGAGCCGCTCGCCGAGCTCGACGAGCGGCTCGTACAGGTAGCGCGCGTGCGTGTTCAGCCGGCGGGTCTGGCGGACGACCGCCTCGGTGACGCGCGGGTGGCAGTGCCCGACGACGGGAACGTTGTTGTACGCGTCGAGCAGCCGCGTCCCGTCCGCCTCGAACAGCCAGACGCCCTCCGCGCGAACGACATGCACGGGTCGGGCGTAGGTGAGCGCCGTCAGGGCAGGGCCGAGGACGCGACCGCGTCGAGCGGCGAGCTCTCCCGTCGCCACCGCCGGCCGCGCCGCGCCGAGCCGGTACGAGACCTCGTCGGCTCCGAGCGCGTCGAAGGTCTCCAGCAGCGCCCAGGAGTCGGCGTCCCAGAGCTCGATGTACTCCCGGTTCTCCGGGTAGCGCTCGGCGCGCCACGCGCTGATCGCGACGATCGTCGCCAGCCGCGCGGTGACGAGATCGCCGAGCACCTCGAGCTCCTCGGGCTCGAACGGGAGGAGGGCCGCATAGCCGTCGATCGCGATCCGCGCGACACGGAAGAGGTATCCCTCCGGCCGCCCGCGCAGCAGCGAGGCGAGCGCGACGGCGAAGTCGCCCACCTGCGCCGAGTACGCGATGTCGCCGAAATCGACGATCCCCGACACGCGCCCCTGGTCGTCGAGCAGGATGTTGTCGAGGTTGAAGTCGCCGTGGACGACCTGCGCCCGTAGGCGCGGCCAGAGCGGGACGACGCGCTCCTCGAACCGGTCGAGCACGCGCTCGAGCAGTCGACGGCGGCTCTCGTCGGGCACCGCCTCGAGCAGCGGGCGCAGGCCGGGCGTGTTCTTCAGGTCCCAGAGCAGTTGACGGCCCGCCGCGGGATGGAAGAAACCGCGGAGAGCGAGGTTGAGTCGGGCGTGCGCCGCCGCGTAGCCGCGCACCGCCTCGTCGGGAAGCTCCGGGCCCCAGTGCCGTCCCTGCAGCCGCGGGAACAGCCTGACGAGGTGGCCCTGCGCCTCGATCGCGGGCGTCGGCTGCGCGACCGGCAGCTCGGGGTCCACCCGCGCGACGTGCAGCACCGCCTCCCGCTCGAGGTCGAGGACGGCCGGGTCCTCGCCGCTGTTCGAGATCTTGAGGACGGCCCCACCCGCGCCGTCCTCGATCATGAACGCCTGGTCGCGCTCGCTGCCGAGCGGGGTCGCCGATCCGGACACGCCGAACAGCTCGGCCGTCAGCTCGGCCGCCTGCTCGGGGGTGAAGCGCGGCGGCTCTGCCTCGAGGACGCTCATGCGTAGAGGTCGATCCCGTGCGGCTCCTGGATGACGTTGCCGCCGTCGATCACGAGCGACTGGCCGGTCACGTACGACGCCTCCGCGGAGGCCAGGAACGCGATCAGCGCCGCGACCTCGTCGGGCGTCCCCGGCCGTCCGACAGGAGTGTTCTTGGCGGCCTCGAGCTCGTCGGGCTCGGACGACGCGGTCGCGATCCAGCCCGGCGCGACCGAGTTCGCGGTGACGCCGTCGCGCCCGTGCTCGATCGCGATCGTCCGCATCAGGCCGTCGAGCGCGGCCTTCGCCGTGGCGTAGGCGGCCGAGCCCGGAGCCGTCACGAGCGGGCCCGTCACGGACGACACCATCACGATCCGGCCGTACCTGCGCTCGACCATCCCAGGCACCACCGCCTGCGTCAGGTGGAACGCGGTCTTCAACGTGACATCGAGCTCGCGCTGAAAGTCGTCGGGCGCAAGCTCGGCGAAGCGGGCGCTGACGGGAGGCGTGCCGGTCTGCACCATCCCGGCCGCGTTCACGAGCACGTCGAACCGACCGGCCGTCGCGAGCGCAAACGCCTGTTCACGATCGGTCAGGTCGGCGACATGAGCGTCCACGTCGGCGCCCTCGGCCCGAAGCTCTGCAGCGCGTTCGTCGATCCGGTCGGTGGTCGACGTGATCGTCAGACGCGCGCCGAGCCGAGCGAGCAGGCGGGCCGCGGCGAAGCCGATCCCCTCGGCGCTGCCGCACCCGGTCACGAGCGCGTGCCTGTCCCCGAAGTCGAATGGTCTCGGGCTCATCGCAGGCGAGCGATGCTAACCCGGTGCAAGACTTGCCCGATGCAAGACTTGACCGTGGAGCCGCCGTCGCCGTCGATCGAAGGGACGCGCCGGCGGTGAAGGTCGAGGCGAGGCTCGAGGAGCTCGGGCTGGTCCTGCCAGAGCCGATCCAGGCGCCGGCGGGCGCCCGGCTGCCGTTCGTCTTCGCGCGGCTCGGTGCCGGCCGCGTGTACGTCTCCGGCCACGGCCCGCAGGCCGCCGACGGCGCGCTGCTGCCGCTGCGCGGGAAGGTCGGCGCCGAGGTCTCGCCCGAGGAGGGGTACGAGGCGGCGCGCGCGGTCGCCCTCTCGATGCTCGGCACGCTGAAGCGGGAGCTCGGCGACCTCGACCGCGTGACCGCCTGGCTGCGCGTCTTCGGCATGGTCAACTCCGCCCCCGGGTTCACGGACCAGCCCGCTGTGATCAACGGCTTCTCGGATCTGATCCTCGACCTCTACGGGCCCGAGGCCGGGCAGCACGCACGCTCAGCGGTCGGCCTGGCCGAGCTGCCGTTCGGGATCCCGGTCGAGATCGAGGCCGAGGTCGCGGTCGACTGAGCCCCCTCCAACTGACCCACCGGCCGATACCCCTGGCGGAGATCGAGGCCGCGCGCGAGCGAATCGCCGGCTCGGTCGTGCGCACGCCGCTCGTCCGCCTGCAGCACGACGGGCCTGGCGACGTCTTCCTGAAGCTCGAGAACCTGCAGCCGATCGGCTCGTTCAAGCTCCGCGGCGCGGGCAACGCGCTGGCGCTGGCGGAGCCCGGCGAGCTCGCCTCCGGGATCTGGACCGCGAGTGCCGGAAACATGGCCCAGGCCGTCGCCTGGCACGCGCGCGAGCGCGGGCTCCCGTGCACCGTGGTCGTCCCGGAGACGGCTCCACGCGCCAAGCTCGACGCGATCGAGCGCCTCGGCGCAGAGATCGTCCCGGTGTCGTTCGCGACCTGGTGGGAGACCTTCCTGACGCGCGCGTATCCGGGTCTGGACGGCTTCTTCGTGCACCCGTTCAGCGACCCGGCGGTGATGGCGGGAAACGGGACGATCGGCCTCGAGATCGCGGAAGATCTCCCCGACGCGGACGCGGTGGTCGTCCCGTACGGCGGCGGCGGGCTGATCTGCGGGATCGCCTCCGCGCTGCGCGCCGTCGCTCCCGCCTGCAAGGTCTTCGCCTGCGAGGTCGAGACCGCGGCACCGCTCGCGCCGTCGCTCGCAGCAGGTGAGCCGGTGGAGGTGAAGCACGTCGCGAGCTTCGTCGACGGCATCGGCGCGCCGACCGTGTTCCCGGAGATGCTCGCCCTCGCGCGGCAGCTCGTCGCGGGCTCGATCGTCGCCGGGGTCGATGCGGTCGCCGCGGCGGTCCGGCTGCTCGCCGAGCGGAACCGCGTGGTCGCCGAAGGTGCAGGCGCGGCGGCGGTCGCGGCGGC
This sequence comes from uncultured Actinomycetes bacterium, assembly GCA_963788215.1. GTDB lineage: Bacteria > Actinomycetota > Thermoleophilia > Gaiellales > Gaiellaceae > AC-32. Next base: position 727,667 of record CAWBFX010000010.1, on the reverse strand, counting down.
GCTGAGCGGGGAAGCGAGCGGCGGGAAGATCGTCTGCGTCGTCTCCGGCGGGAACATCGACAGCGCGAAGCTGGCCGCGATTCTCGCCGGGGAGACTCCCTCAGTCGGGCAGGAGCGGCGGGTCGAGCCCGCGCCTGCCGCCGAGTAGCACCGCCCGGGTCACCGCCGCCGTCCCGAAACGCCGCCACACCTCGTCCATAGCCGCGTCGAGCGCGTCTGTGTCGTTCCGTCCGAGCGGAATCGCGAGCTGCACGGAGCCCCCCTCGTGCAGGTTTCCGACGGCAACGCCGACGAGCGTGAGGCCGCGCCGCTCGACCATGGGCGCCGCCGCACGCAGCAGCTCCCGCGCCGTCGCGAGGATCGCCTCCGTGCTGGCAGTCGCGTACGGCAGCGTGTGCGACCGGGTCGCACGGGAGAAGTCGTCGAAGCGCAGTCGGAGGGTGACGGTCCGGCCGGTCCTCCCCGCCGTGCGCATGCGCCGGGTGACGCGGTCGACGAGGCCCGCAAGCGCGATCTCGACCTCGGCCAACGGCGTCGGGGCGCGCCCGAGCGCCCGCTGCGCCCCGACCGAGCCGCGGCGCCGCCTGGCGCGCACGCGTCGAGCGTCGCGGTTGTGCGCCAGCGCGTACAGGTGCCGACCAGCCGCCGGGCCGAGCAGCGCGACGAGGCTGTTCTCGTCGACCCTCGCCACCTCTCCGACGGTCGCAAGACCGACGTCGTGGAGGCGCCTGGCCGTCACCGGGCCCACCCCCCAGAGCCGCTCGACCGGCAGCGGGTGCAGGAACTCGAGCTCGCGGCCGGCGGGAACGACGAGCAGCCCGTCCGGCTTGGCGACGGCGCTCGCGACCTTCGCGAGGAACTTCGTGGACGCGATCCCGACCGTCAGCGGGAGCCCGATCCGCTCGCGCGCCTCCCTGCGTAGCTTCGCCGCGATCTGCGAGGGCGTGCCCGAGAGCCGCTGCACGCCGCGGACGTCGAGGAACGCCTCGTCGATCGAGAGGCCTTCCACCAGGGAGGCGGTGTCCTCGAACAGCCGGTAGACGGCCTTGCTCGCCTCCGAGTAGGCCGACATCCTGGGCTCGACGACGACCGCCGCAGGGCAGAGCCGCCGGGCCCGGGCCACGCCCATCGCGGTGCGCACGCCATGCGCCTTCGCCTCGTAGCTCGCGGCGAGCACGACCCAGGCGCCGACGATCACCGGGCGGCCGGCGAGCCTCGGGTCGTCCCGCTGCTCCACGGACGCGAAGAAGGAGTCGACGTCGGCGTGCAGGATCGTCGCCTCGCTCATCGAACGTATGTTCGCATACGCTCCTAAAGTGCGCGGTGCTCCCGCAGGAGCTCGAGCACCGCGTCGTGCGGAAGGCCTCGTTCGACGCGACCCTCGCGGCCCTCGACGTCCGGCGCCGCCCAGATCGCGTTGAGCACGGCCTCTTCGGTCGCGTCGACCGCGGCCGCGAAGAGCGGATCGAGCTCGCGGCCCGAGACCTCCGGGCCGCGCGTCGTCGCGAAGGCCATGAAGATCTCGCCGCTGCCGTGGTGCGCGACCGAGCCCGTCCGGGCAAGACCGAGCCCGGCGCGGCGCGCGAGGCGTTCGAGCGAACCGGGCGAGAGCGGCGCGTCGGTGGCGACGACGGCGATGCAGCTGCCCGCCGCCGGCCGGTGCGCGTCGCCGGGAAGCAGCCGCCCGACGGGGACCCCGGCGACGACGAGCTGGCGCGCGGAACCGAAGTTCGCGAGCACGAGCACGCCGACGGTGTGGCCGTCGCCGACGCGGCTTGCGCTGCCGATCCCGCCTTTCCAGCCGAGGCAGCTCATCCCGGTTCCCGCGCCGACTGCGCCCTCGTCGAACGGCCAGCCGGTGGCGCCGTCGACCGCGGCCGCGACATCGCCGCGCTCGACGTGCACCGTGCGCGCGTCGCTCAGCCAGCCGTCGTCGCACTCGCCCACGACCGGGATCACGAACTCCTCGACGCCGACAAGCGGGTCGTCGCGCACGGCGAGCTCGATGGCACCGTCGTAGACCCGCCCCACCGCGTGCGTCGAGGTCAGGTAGACCGGCGTCTCGAGCAACCCCCACTCCCGGATCTCGTGCGAGCCCGTGAGCTCGCCGGCGCCGTTCAGCACGGCCATCCCGGCGGGCAGCGGCAGCTCCGGCGGAACGAGCGCCGTCACGCCCGTGCGTGCGACACCGCGACCCTCGGGCGGATCGGGCTCGTCGCGCCACACCGTCACGTGGCCCACCCGGACGCCGACGTCGGCGATCGAGTCGCTCGGCCCCGCCTCGAGCTCGCCGATCCGCAGGCCCAGCTCGCGGAGCCTCGGGCTGCGTGGATCGGGAGGGCCGTCGCTCACGGGAGGACTGTAGAGTCGCCGCGTGGAGCTCGCCATGCCGGTCGTCTGGAGCGATCGCTGCCTGCTCCACGAGCCCGCCGCCGAGATTTTCGTCGGCACGGCGACACCGGCGGCGGAGACGCCCGAGCGGCAGACAGCGATCCTCGCGGCGCTCGACGCCCGCTTCGTCGACGCCCAACCGCATCCGGACGAGGCGCTGCTCGCGGTTCACGACGAAGCGCTGCTCAGTTACCTCGCGTCGGCCTGGGAGGACTGGCGTGCGGCAGACCTCCCACAGGAACAGGTCGTCCCGTACGTCTTCGCGCACCGCGACCTCGGCGCGCGCCGGGCGCCGGAGGCTGTCTGGGCGCGGCCGGGCTGGTTCGCCTACGACACGATGACGCTGGTCGGCCCAGGTACCTGGGAAGCAGCCCGAGCTGCGGCTGACGTGGCGCTCACAGCAGTCGATCTCGTCCTCGGAGGCGAGCCCTCCGCCTATGCCTGCACGCGTCCGCCTGGCCACCATGTCACCCGCCGCGCATTCGGCGGCTCTTGCTACCTGAACAACACGGCCATCGCCGCGGAGGCGCTCCGACAGGGACTCGGCGACGTCGCCGTTCTCGATGTCGACGCTCACCACGGCAACGGGACGCAGGAGATCTTCGCCGGCGACGGCGGCGTGGCCACGGGTTCTGTCCACGTCGACCCGGGCGCCGGCTGGTTCCCGCACTTCCTCGGCTTTGCCGACGAAAGCGGCGAGACGAACCTGAACGTGCCGCTTGCACCCGGCTCCGGCGACGAGCCCTGGCTCGAGGCGGTCGAGGAACTCGCGCTCTGGGCCGCGCCGTACAGCGGCCTCGTCGTGGCCCTCGGGGTCGACGCCGCGGCCCAGGACCCGGAAAGCCCGCTCGAGGTCACGCGCGGCGGCTTCCGCGAGGCGGGAGCGTTACTCGGTGCGCTCGGGCTCCCGACCGTCTTCGTCCAGGAGGGCGGCTACCACGACGCGATCGGAGCGCTCGTGCGCGAGACGCTGCTCGGCTTCGAGGGGGCGCGCTGAAGTTCTCGCCGGAGTACCTGCGCCATGTCGTCGAGCGGCTCGAAGGCATCGGCTCGCACCCGCTCGGCTTCCGCGTCGCGGGCACCCCGGAGGAACGACAGGCGGTCCAGTTCGTCGCGCAGGAGATGCGCTCGCTCGGGCTGCAGGACGTGACGAAGGAGCCCGTCCCGGTGGACGGCTGGCGGCTCCAGGAGGCTTTCGTCGAGCTCGCGGACGGGACTCGCGTCGGAGGCGCGTCGTTCGGCGGCGTTCCCGAGACAGGCGCACGCGGCGTCGAAGGCGAGCTCGTCAGGGTCGGCCGCGGTGGACGGAGGCAGCTCGACCGCGTCGACGTCGCCGGCAAGATCGCGCTCGTCGAGTGGCAGGTGGCGCGCCTCTGGCCGTACCACGTCGGGCTCGAGCTCGGCCTGCGCGGCGCGAAGGCGATGATCCTCTACTCGCCAGAGGGCGGCCCGTACTACCAGGCGCCGGGCTCCCTCGGCACCTTCGACGGGATCTGGCACGCGGAAGGCCCGCCCTGCGTGACCGTCCGGCGCGAGGATGCGCCCCGGCTCGAGGGGCGCGTGCGGGTCGTCCTGCGCGCGCCGCGCAAGCCGGCCCAGGGGACGAACGTCACCGGCTACCTCCCGGGGCGCAGCCGCGGGGCGCCCGTCGTCGTCGCGGGCCACCACGACGGCTGGTTCGGCGCGGCCTTCGACGACGCGACCGGAGTCGCGGTCACGCTCGAGCTCGCGCGCGTGTTCCTCGAGACCGGCGTCAAGCCGAGCCGCACGATCGCCTTCGTCTCGCACACCGCCGAGGAGTACGGGATCGCCGAGTCGGCGTACGACTGGTGCTACGGCGCCTGGTACCAGGTCGTCGCCGAGCACCGCGAGTGGACGACCGGCTCGCCGTTCTACCTCAACGTCGAGGGCTCCGGCCGCCCGGAGGTCTTCACCCTCGACGTACCGCCCGAGCTCACCGCGTGGATCCGGCGCCACTGCCGCCGCGCCGCCCGCGACGGTCTCCTCCCGCACGGCTGGCGGCTCGACCGGCCGAACACGTGGACCGAGGTCTGGCCGTTCCTGGCCGCAGGCATCCCCGGGATCAACGTCTCCACGTTCACGACCGAGTTCGACCGCACCGAGTACCACACGCAGTACGACACGAGCGACAAGGTCGACTTCGGCTACCTCGCGAAGCTGACGGAGCTCTGCGCGCGGCTGCTGCTCGACGAGCCCGCGCTCGACTTCGCCGCACGCGACCGGGAGCTCCGTAAGCTCGGGCTGAAGCTGCCGAAGGTCGAGGCGGGCGACGAACGGAGGCGCTTCACGGCGATCGGGCGCGGCCTCTACGGGCTCGACGCGATCGACGCGCCGCGCTACCCGCACGAGCAGACGGCCGGCGACGTCCAGCTGCTCGAAGAGGCGCTCGGCGACCTCGAGCACGCGGCCGGGCCGCTCTCGCGCGTCGGCGTGAACTGGCTCTGCGCAGACCTCTCGCGCCAGGCGTTCCGGATCGAGCGCGCACGCCGCGGCCGCCGCGCGCGCCGCGCCTGCTGGGGGACTCAGGGCGACGCCGACCCCGGGCCGGACCTCTGGCGCGAGCTCGCCTCCCTCCGTGGCGAACCTGGGTCGCGGTCGCCGGGGCCATGGCTCGAGCAAAGCCTGCGTCGCCACCTCGACCGCTCCCGACGCGAGCTCTGGCGGCGGCGAGAGCGCATGGCCGCCGCCGCCGCGGGCAAGGTCTTCCCGCTCGCGCGCCCACGCCAGGCCGACCTTCCTGTAGGACCACGCGCGTGAAGCCGCTCCCTCCCTGCGGGACGATCGGCGTCGCGGCGGCCGCGAGCCCGTACGACGCGCGCTCCGAGGTCCTGCGCGGGGTCGAATGGTGGGAGTCCCAGGGCTACCGCGTCAAGCTCGGCCCGAACGTCTACGCCCGCGACGACTACGTCGCCGGCGATCCCCAGGCGCGCGCCTCGGATCTGAACGCGCTCTTCGCAGATCCCGAGGTCGACGTGGTCCAGGCCCTCCAGGGCGGTTACGGCTCGGCGCAGACGATCCCGTACCTCGACTTCGCCACGATCGGTGCCAACCCGAAGCCGTTCCTCGGGTTCTCGGACATCACCGCGCTGCACGTCGCGATCCATAGGCGCACCGGAATGCCGACGATCTACGGCAACGGGCTGGTCGGGCTCGGCGACCCGGAGACCTCGGACTTCACCCGCAACCGCGCGCTCGAGGTCCTGCGCGGCGAGGCCGCGAACGAGGTCCCGCGGAACCCCGACGACCCGTACGTGCGCGCGATCTCGGGCGGCACGGCCACCGCCCCGCTCCTCGGCGGCTGCCTGTGGCTGCTCCTGCAGACGATGGCCACGCCGTGGGAGCTCGACGTCGACGGCGCGATCCTCTTCTTCGAGGACTACAAGGCGCCGCCCTACTACGTCGACGGGATGCTCACGCAGCTCGGTCACGCCGGGAAGCTCGAGCGGGTCGCCGGCGTCGTCGTCGGCGAGATGAAGGACTGCGACTGGGGCGACCAGCGCGAGGCTTCGGACTGGGCACGCTCCCGCTCCCTCGAGGACGTCCTCGAGCAGCACCTGGAGCCGCTCGGCGTCCCCGTCCTCTACGGCCTGCCCCTCGGCCACGGCAAGCATCTGGCCTCGATCCCGCTCGGCGTTCGGTATACGCTCGACGCCGACCGGAGAACGCTCACGCTCGAAGAGGCCCTCTTCGACGCGTGAAAAGGAGGGACAGATGAAGAAGACGTGGCTCGGCGTATTCGGAGCCCTCATCCTCGGCCTTGCTCTCGCGGGCTGCGGCGGCTCCTCCTCGAGCTCCAGCTCGGGCGGCACGTTCCGCATGGGCACGGCCTCGGGGATCGACTCGATCAACCCCTACGTGGCCTTCAACCAGGACGCCTACGCCACCTTCCAGTACATCTATCCGATCCTCGTCCAGTACGACAAGACGAACAAGCACTTCGCCCCGTTCTACGCCAAGTCGTGGGGCTCGACGGACGGCGGCAAGACCTGGACGTTCCACCTCACGCCGAACGCGAAGTGGAGCGACGGCAAGCCGCTGACGTCGGAAGACGCGGCGTGGACGATCAACACCGACATCAAGTACGCGAGCGGCGGCGCTGCCAACGCGGCCGGCCTGGTTGCGCACATCACACGCGCGGACGCGCCCGATCCCAACACCCTCGTCGTCCACTACAAGCAGGCGCCGGGGAACGTGCTCGGGCAGTTCCAGCAGTTCTTCATCCTGCCGAAGCACATCTGGAGCCAGCACGTCGGCAACAAGGGCGCCGACCTGAAGACGTTCGCGAACAACCCGCCGGTGGTCGGCTCCGGCCCGTTCAACCTCGTCAAGTACCAGAAGAACCAGATCGCCCTCTTCAAGAAGAACCCGACCTACTGGGGCACCAAGCCGAAGATCGACGAGTTCGGCCTGCGGATGTTCTCGAACGACGACGCGATGATCTCGGCGCTGAAATCCCACGAGATCGATGCGATCAACGTCGTGCCGGCAACCGCGATCAAGACGCTGAAGGACGCAGGCTTCGAGGTCTCGGACGTTCCCGGCCTCGACCAGACGGACTTCATCATCAACTCGAGCCCGAAGAAGACCCAGCACCTCGAGCTCTTGAACCCGAAGGTGCGCGAAGCCTTCGACGACGCGATCGACCGCAAGCAGATCATCGATGTCGTCTTCCTCGGAACCGCCAAGCCCGCGTACTCGATCATCCCGCCGACCACCGGCGAGTGGTCGAACCCGGACCTCAAGCCGGCGGCCTTCGACCTGGCCGCCGCGAACAAGATCCTCGACGGCCTCGGCTACAAGAAGGGCTCGGACGGGATCCGGCTCGCCGAGGGCCACAAGATGTCCTACGACGTGATTGCGCCGACCGACGTCCAGAGCGTCCCGCGCACGTTCCAGATCATCCAGTCCGACTTCCGGAAGATCGGGGTCCAGCTGCGCCAGAAGTCCCTGGACTCGACCGCGGCCTTCGACCAGATGTCGTCGCCGAACAACACGTACAAGAACTTCGACCTCGCGCTCTGGGACTGGACGGCCCTGATCGACCCCGACTTCATGCTCTCGGTCGTGACGTGTGGTCAGCTCGGCGGCTGGAGCGATACCGGCATGTGCGACAAGAACTACGACGCGATGTACTCACAGCAGCAGCTGACCCCGGACCAGAACGCCCGCCAGGCGCTCGTCCGGAAGATGCAGAAGTACCTCTACGACCGGCGTCCGTACATCTGGCTCGCGAACGACGACTCCGTCGCGGCGGTCAGCAAGAACTGGGAGGGATTCGTGAACACGCCGCAGGGACCCTTCAACGAGCTCAACATCGTCAGCCTGACGACCGTGCACAAGAAGTAGCCGCGCCAAGGGCGTCGCCGAGGACATGAGAGGCGCCGACTACGTCATCAAGCGGGTCGCGTTCGCGGTCGTCACCGTGTTCGTCGCGATCACGATCAACTTCGCGCTCTTCCGGCTCGCGCCCGGGAGCGCCGTCACGAACCTCGCCCGGGTCCCGCACGCGACGCCGCAGCTGCACGAGGAGCTGAAGCGCCAGTTCGGGCTCGACAAGTCGCGAGGCGAGCAGTACGTGATCTACCTGAAGCAGCTCGCGCACGGAAACCTCGGGGTCTCGTTCGGGAACCAGCAGCCCGTGTCGCACAACCTCTGGGTCGCCCTCAAGAACACGATCCCGATGGTCTTCATCGGCACGTTCTTCTCGATCGTCTTCGGCATGCTGACCGGCGTCCTCGCCGCGTGGCGCCGCGGCACCGGGACGGAGAGCGCCTCGGTGACGACCGCCCTCGCGTTCTACTCGATGCCGACCCAGTGGCTCGGGCTGATGCTGGTGATCCTGTTCGCGGGCGTGCTGCCGACCGGCGGCATGAGCAACGACTTCCTGATCGACCCGTCGTTCGCGACCCATGTGAAGGACCTCGGCGAGCACATCCTGCTGCCGTCGCTGACCCTCGGGCTCGTGCTCTACGGCGAGTACACGCTGATCGTCCGCTCGGCAATGCTCGAGACCCTTGGCGAGGACTACATCCTCACCGCGCGCGCAAAGGGGCTGAAGTCGGGCGCGATCCTCCGAAAGCACGCGCTGCGAAACGCGATGCTGCCGATCGTGACGCTGATCGCGCTCTCGCTCGGCTACATCGTCGCCGGCGCGATCCTCGTCGAGATCGTCTTCTCCTGGCCTGGCATCGGGCGCGTGGTCTACGAGGCGGTGCTGCAGCGCGACTACCCGATGCTGCAGGGCGCGTTCCTACTGCTGACGGTGTCCGTGGTCTTCTGCAACCTCGTCGCTGACCTTCTGTATTTCAGGCTCGACCCGCGGGTGACGGAATGAGCGTAGGCTCGACGGAGCTCATCAAGGAGCGGAGGTGCCGGCTCGGCCGGCACCGGGAGCGGGCTCAGTGAGCGTCGCGGTGCGGGAGCCCGGCGCCGTCATCGAAGAGGAGCCGATCCGCTCCCGTCGCGGACTCGTCTGGGAAGCGGTCAAGCGGCGGCCGTCGGCGATCTTCGGCGCGGTGCTCTTGCTCGTGATCATCCTCGGCGCCCTGCTCGCACCGGTCCTAGCGCCGTACGGTCAGCACGAGCAGGTCGGCCCGGTCTTCGGCCATCCTTCGGCGAGCCACCCGCTCGGGCTCGACGACGGGGGGATCGACATCGTCACGCTCCTGATGTGGGCGGCGCGCACCTCGCTGCTCGTCGGCTTCGCGGCGACCTTCGTCTCGATGGTCATCGGCGGCGCCATCGGCCTGGCCTCCGGCTATTTCGCAGGAAGGACCGACACGATCCTGATGCGGATCACCGACTACTTCATCGTGATCCCCGACGTGCCGCTGATGATCGTGGTGGCCGCGATCTGGGGCCCAAGCCTCTTTCACATCATCATCGTGATCGGGATCCTGCTCTGGACGAGCACGGCACGGGTGCTTCGGGCGCAGGTGAAGAGCGTGCGGGAGCGCGTCTACATCAAACGGGCACGCTCGCTCGGCGCGTCGCACGCGCGCATCGTCTTCCGCCACGTGCTGCCGCAAGTCGCGCCGCTCCTGATCGCGACGACGGTGCTGACGATCGCGGTCGCGATCTTCGACGAGACGGCGCTCGCGTTCCTGGGGCTCGGCGACCCGAGCCGGATCTCGCTCGGAAAGATGATCGAGAACGCGTTCCAGCGGGCGGCGATCTCGACCGGCGCCTGGTGGGCGATCGTGCCGCCGGGCGCGCTCGTCACGATGATCATTCTCGCCTGCAGCCTCATCGGCGGCGCGATCGAGGACGCGCTCAACCCGCGGCTGCGGGTGGCGCATCTCTCGGCGCGGACGTTCCGGTTGCGGACGCTCGTCGGGCGCGGATCGGAGGCGGTATGAGCGGGCTGCTCGAGGTCGAGGATCTCAACGTCTGGTTCGACCTCGAGGGCGGACGCGAGCTCCACGCCGTCCAGGGCGTCAGCTTCGAGCTCGAGCCGGGCGAGCGCCTCGGCCTCGTCGGCGAGTCCGGCTGCGGCAAGACCACGACGGTACTGGGCCTTCTCGGCCTGCTGCCCCCGAGCGCCAGCGTCAGCGGCCGCGTCCTGCTGAACGGCGTCGACATCGTGGCGGGCGGCGAGGAGACGATCCGGCCGCACCGCTGGATCGACATCGCAATCGTCTTCCAGGGCGCCATGAACGCGCTCAACCCGGTGAAGACGGTCGGCTCGCAGATCGTCGAGGTGCTCGAGCTCCACGGGCTGGCGGAGGGACGGCAGGCGCGGAAGCGGACGGGTGAGCTGCTCGAGTCGGTTGGGATCCCGCGCGACCGCGCCGAGCGCTTCCCCCACGAGTTCTCGGGCGGCATGCGGCAGCGCGCCGCGATCGCGATGGCGCTCGCCTGCAACCCCGGAATCCTCGTCGCCGACGAGCCCACGACGGCGCTCGACGTGATGGTTCAGGCCCAGATCCTCGAGCTGCTCGATGCGCTCTGCCGCGACTTCGGGCTCGCTCTCCTGCTCGTCACGCACGACCTGCCGGTCGTCGCCGAGCTCTGCGACCGCGCGGCGGTCATGTACGCGGGCGAGATCGTCGAGCACGGTCCGGTCGACGCCCTCTACCACGACCCGCGGCATCCGTACACGCGGCTTCTCTTCGCGGCGACGCCGGACCTCTACGGCGAGGGCATCCCGGCTTCGATCCCCGGCGCCCCGCCGCGGCTCGACCTGCCGCTCCAGGGCTGCCCGTTCCACTCGCGCTGCGACCGCGTCTTCGGGCGTTGCCTGGACGAGCGGCCGCTCCTTCGCGGCCTCGACGGTCCTCGCTCCGCGGCCTGCCACCTCAACGACGTCGCCGCGGAGGTGCGGTGAGCACGAACGGGTCGAAGCCGCTGCTCTCGGTGGACGAGCTGGTCGTCCGCTACCCCCTCAACCGCGGCCTCGTCGGCAGCCTCGCGCGGAAGCCGCAGCGCTTCGTCCACGCGGTCGAGGGCATCAGCTTCTCGCTCGCGCGCGGCGAGCTGCTCGCGCTCGTGGGCGAGTCGGGCTGCGGCAAGACCACGACCGCGCAGGCGGTCCTGAGGCTCGTCGAGCCCGTCTCCGGCCGGATCGAGTTCGACGGCGGCGAGATCACGGGCCTGCAGGCGCGGGCGCTTCGCCCGCTCCGGCGGCGGATGCAGCTGATCTACCAGGACCCGTACGAGTCGCTCGATCCGCGCCTCGACGTGCGGGCCGCCGTCGAGGAGCCGCTCGTCATCCACGGCCTCGGCGAGTCGAAGGCCGATCGGCGCGAGCGCGTGCGGGACGCCCTCGGCCGGGTCGAGCTCAATCCGCCGGAGCTCTTCCTCGATCGCTATCCGCACGAGCTCTCGGGCGGCCAGCGCCAGCGCGTCGCGATCGCGGCGAGCATCGTCCTCGGGCCCGACCTGCTCGTGGCCGACGAGCCCGTCTCGATGCTCGACGTCTCGGTACGCGCAGGCGTCCTCAACCTGCTCGACCGGCTGCGCAAGGACGGCCTCGGCATCCTGATGATCACCCACGATCTCTCGACTGCCGCTCGCTTCGCCGACCGGATCGCGGTCATGTACCTCGGCCGGATCGTCGAGGAGGGACCGGCGCGCTCGGTGGTGAACGACCCACAGCATCCGTACACGAAGGCGCTCCTCTCGGTCGTTCCGCGCCGGGACCCGCGCGAGCGCTCGCGCCGCGAGATCCTCAGCGGCGAGGCTCCCGACGCCGTGCGGATCCCGAGCGGGTGCCGCTTCAACCCGCGCTGCCCGATCGCCGTGCCCGAGTGCCGCGAGATCGACCCTGCGCTCGAGCCCGCGGGAGCCGGCGCCGGTCATCGCGCGGCCTGCATCCGCGTCTGATGGCCGGCTGGTCGGCAGAGCTCGAGCTCGTGGGCGCGGGCGGGGAGCCGGTCGATCTCTGGCGCACGCTTCAGTCCCACGGCGTCGCCGACCTGCCGCCGAACTCGATCGACGTCGACGCACGCGTGCTCGAGACGACGCTCGCCCTGCCGCGCGGGCGAGCGCGCACGATCCGCATCCGTGCCGGCCGTCCCGGGTTCGCGCTGGTCGAAAGCGCGCGCCTCGGCGCCCGCGACGCCCTGGTCGTGACGCAGGCGGCGCGCCGCATCCTCCGCCTCGATGCCGACCTCTCGCCGTTCTACGACGTCGCCCGCGACGACCCGGACCTGGGGTGGGCGTGCGCCGGCGCGGGACGGATGCTCCGCAGCCCAACCGTCTTCGAGGACGTCGTCAAGACGATCTGCACGACCAACTGCGCGTGGTCGGCAACGGTGCGGATGGTCACGGCGCTGGTCTCGGAGCTCGGGCTCGAGGCGCCGGACGGCCTGCGCGCGTTCCCTGCTCCCGCGGCGATGGCGGGCGCGAAGGAGGCGTTCTACAAGGACGTCGTCCGCGCCGGCTACCGCGGTCCCTACCTGCGCTCGCTGGCGATCGACGTCGCAGAGAGGCGCATCGACCTGGAGGCGCTCGACGACCCGGAGCTGCCCGACGACGAGGTGGCGGCGCGGCTGCTCGCGTTGCCGGGCTGTGGGCCGTACGCGACGGCCCACATGATGATGCTGCTCGGCCGCTACTCCAGGCTCATCCTCGACTCGTGGACGCGGCCGAAGTACGCGCGGCTACGCGGGCGCAAGGCGACGGATGCGGCGATCGAGCGCCGCTTCCGCCGCTATGGGCCGTACGCCGGACTGGCGTTCTGGCTCTACCTGACGCGCGACTGGGTTGCCGAGCCGGCCTAAGCCGAGACGGGAACCGCCGCTTCCACTTCGCGCCGGCCGACGAGACCGTGCCGGTGCGCCCAGCGACTCGCCTCCGTCCGGTTCGCCACGTCCAGCTTCCGGTAGATGTTCGACAGGTGGAACTTCACCGTCTGCTCGGTCACCCAGAGCATGCGGGCGAGCTCCCGGTTCGAGTGACCCTCGGCCATGAGAGCGAGGATCTCGCGCTCGCGCCGGGTCAGATCGACCTTCTCGTCCTCCACCGCGTCCGGGACGTGCGGTGCGGAGCCGTTGCTCCGGCCGTTCGTCGAGAACGAGTTGGCGAGGAAGATGGTGCTGTCGAACGTCTGCCGGACCGTCGAGGCGACGTCGTCCGGATGCGCGGTCTTGACCGCGTAAGCGAGTGCACCGGCCTCGAACGCCGCGTCGATGTCCGCCGGTTCCCGCGAGGCGCCGAGGACGATCACGCGCAGAGAATCAACGCGCTCCCGGCACGACCGGATGAGCGCGCCACCGCCCATGCCGCCGTTCGCTGTCTCGCAGATCAGGATGTCCGGCTCGTGCTCCTCGACGAGGCGCAGTGCGTCGTCAGCGGACGTCGTCCGCCCGACGACTGCAACGTCGATGGAGCCGAGGATCGACTCGAGCGCATCGAGCCACAGTGGATGCGGGTCTAGTAGCACCGCAGTGCGTTTTTGATGACTGGCCAAAAGACGGGCTCTCCCTTCCCGTGCCGCAGTTTGCCCTTAGGTTCTTATCGTAAGACGCCGGTTTAGTAAAGGGGTTAGTGGAAAATTCTGTCGAAGACTCTGTGGGATTCTGCTGAATTCTGTTGATAAGGGGGACCGCCTGTGGACGGCCGCCTCGCAACGCGGATACCCGGACCTAGATCCTGGTCCCTACCCAAGAACTGCACCAAAGACCCGCTGAACGGACCGTAGCTTCGGCCTCGGCTGGACTCTACCCTCACTTGATCAGGTGGAGGCATCGCCGCATTGCCTCCGCCCGGCGGGCGCATCGCGGCCTGCCACGGGCAGGTGCAGGCCTTCTGCCGGCCAAGCGGAGGGCCGACCTGCCCGACTTGCTCACCCGATCCGGCGCTGCTCGCGCTGAGATCGGCCAAAGCCTGAACGATCGCCCGGTGCCGAGCCATGCAGCGTGAGGCACGATGTGTGATGCGAAGATCCGCAGAACATGCTGCGGGCGTAGGACCAATGGCAATCAGCGCTGAAGAACACCCCGAAACGACACTCGGCCCGGCCGAGGCGTCCGGCGCACCGTCCGAGCCGAGGCGGAGCACGCTCGGCCGTCTTGCGCATTACGGCGGGCTGTTCAAGCGCGGCCTGCACTTCCGCTACAAGCTCGTGAACCTCTTCTGCGCGCTCCTGCCGGACGTGGCAAGCGGGGCAGTCCGGGGCCGGCTCTACCGGCTCGCGGGCTTCGACGTCGACAAGGCGGCGTTCCTCATGGGCAACCTGCGACTCGGCAGCGCGGCTCCCGGGTTCTACGGGAAGCTGAAGATCGGGCCGGGAGTGACGATCGCGGACAACGTCACGATCAATCTCGACGCCCAGGTCACGATCGGCAAGAACGTCGCGATCGCGCCACAGGTCCTGATCTACACGGGCAGCCACAAGATCGGCCCGGGCTCTATGCGGATCGGCGCGTTCGAGGGCCTGCCGGTCACGATCGGCGACGGCGCCTGGATCCGCCTGGGCGCCATCCTCGTCCCGGGCGTGACGGTCGGCGAAGGCGCGGTCGTGGCGGCCGGGGCCGTGGTGCTCAAGGACGTCCCGCCGCACACGTACGTGGAGGGGAATCCGGCTCAGGTGATCCGGAAGCTCCCCTGGGCCTACCGCTAGCCTCCGCCCCCGCTAACGTGCAGAAGGGCTTCGGTCGAAGCCGATTTCGTCCGATAAGGGTTCAGACGCATGACGCCGCGCCGCACATCCGTCTTGCTCGTAGTCCTGCTCGCGCTCGGCGCGACGGGCGCCGCTGCGCATGCCGCCAAGCGCGGTGCACCGGCGCCGCGAGCCCACCCCAAGATCACTGGCAAGACGATTCGGGGACAAACCCTGCACGCGACCCGCGGCAGGTGGGGCAACTTGCCGAAGCGCTACCGCTACGCCTGGCTCGAGTGCAACCGGGCCGGAAAGCGCTGCCATGCGATCCGGCGCGCGCGAGCTCGCACCTACAAGCTCGCGGCGCGCGACGTCGGCCACCGGATCCGCGTGTCCGTCACGGCGTCGAACGTGCACGGGTCGACGAAGGCGCTCTCACGCGCGACTCTCGTCGTGGTCGAGCCGGCCGGAGCGCCTCCGCCTCCGGCACCGCCTCCGCCGCCACCTCCTCCTCCCCCGCCGCCGCCGGGACGCGTCGTCATGACTGAGGACCTCGGCTGGACCCCGGTTCCAACCGCGAGCCTCCCGTGGAGCGACATCAACCAGCTCATCCTCTTCAACCTGGCGACCTCGAACGGGCCTGGCCTCGACGCCGACAACCTCTGGAACGTGAACGTCCCGATCTGGGTCGCGGCTGCACACTCGCACCCGGGCGTGATGGCGATCATCGCGATCGGGGGCGCGGGCAACGACAACTGGAGCCACGCCTGCAGCGACGCCAACCGGGCGCAGTTCGTCCAGAACCTGGTCACGTTCGCCACCTCGAACGGGTTCGACGGCATCGACCTCGACATCGAGGACGGTCCCTGGACACAGCTGCCGCCTCCCGTCGCGGCGATGACGACCTGCATCGAGGCCATCTCGACGGCGACTCACGCCGCCGGCCTGCGCCTCTCGGCGGACGTGATCACGAATTGGGAAGGACTGTGGTACGCACCGAGCCAGGCCTACGTCGACCAGTACAACCTGATGACCTTCGGCGACAACCTGGCGACCATGCAACAGGATGTGGCCGACACGATCGACCAGGGGCTGCCGGCGGCGAAGTTCGTCGTCGGCGTCGACGTCTCCGAGCATCCGCAGCCGCCCGCCGGGTGCGGCCAGTTCGCGCACTACGCGACACAGGCCGGCCTCCTCGGAGCCTTCGTGTGGGAGGCCTGGGCCGACCACCAGCGCGGAAACATCTGCGCGGACGGCCTCGCCGCGGGTTAAGCGCGCGGCTGCTTCCTAGCTCGTAGTTCCCTGCATTTTGCGGGCATCGGCTCCCGCCCTGACAACACCGCTCGCAGGCCGATCCCTCGTTCGAGGGTCACAACCTGCCGCAGGCCGGTCGATCAAGCCGTCGTCAGTCCCGCATCGGTGGCGAAACGCGGCCTCGCCCTCACCCCGTCTGGAGGCCACGTGAATCCCCGTCACAGTGCCGCACTTCTTCTCCTAGCGTTTTCAGTCCTCGCCCCGCTCGCGAGCGCGTCCACGGGATCCGCCCGCGGCCATCGCCCGGTGAACCTCCGCCGGCCGGCGATCATGGGCTCGGCAGCGGTGGGTCACCGCCTGACGACCTCCAAGGGCTCCTGGTCGGGGGCGCCGAGCCGCTTCCGCTACACGTGGTACGACTGCGCGTCCTACGGGGGCAACTGCGTCCCCGTGAGAGGCGCGACGAAACGGTCGCTCGTCCTGACCCGCCGCGACGCCGGCCACCGAGTGCGCGTGGTCGTCAATGCCTTCAATGCGTTCGGGAGCGGCGCTACGCGCTCCGTGGCAACGCGTGAGGTCGTCTCCGGTAGGACCGGGCAGCCCCCCGCGGGCATCGATCCACCCGCCGTCGCAGGCACCGCGGTTGTCGGCCACAGCCTCACGACGAACGATGGAACCTGGAGCGGTCGCCCCACGCGCTACAAGTACCAGTGGTTCGACTGCCGCGCCGACGGGACCGGCTGCACTGCCGCTGCTCGCGCCACGCATGCCTCCTATTCGCTGAGCAACCGCGACCTGGGCTTCCGTGTCCGCGTACGGGTGCAGGCCGGCAACGCGTACGGCTGGGGCGACTCCATGTCGAGCCCGACGGCCGAGGTGGCACCGCCTGATCCGCCGCCGCCACCACCGCCTCCGCCCCCTCCCCCTCCGCCCCCTCCGCCGCCACCCCCTCCGCCGCCACCCCCTCCGCCTCCGCCTCCGCCCGCCTCCGCCTCCTCCACCACCGCCTCCGCCTCCGCCTCCGCCGCCACCTCCTCCGCCTCCTCCGCCTCCTCCGCCTCCTCTTCCTCCTCCTCCGCCACCGCCGCCGCCTCCGCCTCCACCCCCTCCGCCGCCACCGCCGCCACCCCCGGGACGTGTGGTCATGACCGAGGACCTCGGCTGGACTCCGGTGCCCCCGGCGAGCCTGCCGTGGAACGACATCAACCAGCTGATCCTGTTCAACCTGGCGACCTCGAACGGGCCCGGCCTCGACACCGCCAACCTCTGGAACGTCAACGTCCCGATGTGGGTTGCGACAGCGCACTCGCACCCGGGTATCCGAGCGATCATCGCGATTGGCGGCGCGGGCAACGACAACTGGAGCTACGCGTGCAACAGCACCAACCGCGCGCAGTTCGTGCAGAACCTCGTCGGCTTCGCCACGTCGAACGGCTTTGACGGCATCGACCTCGACATCGAGGACGGCCCCTGGACGAGGATGACTCCTCCGGTGGCGGCGATGACCGCCTGCATCCAGGCCATCTCCACCGCCGCCCACGGTGCCGGCCTACGCCTCTCGGCCGACGTGATCACGAACTGGGAAGGGCCCTGGTATGCGCCGAGCCAGGCCTACGTCGATCAGTACAACCTGATGACCTTCGGCGACGACCTCGCGACCATGCAGCGGGACGTGGCCGACACGATCAACCAGGGGCTGCCGGCCACGAAGTTCGTCGTCGGCGTCGACGTCTCCGAGCATCCGCAGCCACCCGGCGGCTGCGGCCAGTTCGCGAACTACGCGGCGCAGGCAGGTCTGATGGGGTCGTTCGTCTGGGAGGCCTACGCCGACTACGGGCGCGGGAACATCTGCGCGGACGGTCTGGCCGGGGCCCCACCGCCACCGCCACCGCCTCCGCCTCCTCCGCCGCCACCGCCTCCGCCGCCGCCACCGCCGCCGCCGCCTCCTCCTCCTCCGCCTCCTCCTCCTCCGCCTCCGCCTCCGCCAACACCTCCACCTCCGCCTCCGCCTCCGCCTCCGCCTCCACCACCTCCGCCGCCGCCTCCGCCGCCGCCTCCGCCTCCGCCTCCACCACCCGGCGGGCTGCACGTGGTCGGCAACCAGCTCCTGGACGGCAACAACCAGGTCGTGCACCTGCACGGGGTCAACTACTCGGGCACCGAGTTCGCCTGCATCCAGGGCTGGGGGGTCTTCGACGGCCCCTCGGACGACGCGATGATCAACGCCCTGAGCTCCTGGCACGCGAACGTCGTGCACATGGGCCTGAACGAGGACTGCATCCTCGGAATCAACGGCGTCAACCCCGCCTACTCGGGCGCGAACTACATGAACGCGATCACCGGCTTCGTCAACCGTCTGCACACGCACGGCCTCTACGCCGAGATCAGCCTGATGTGGGCGGCGCCGGGCACGCAGCAGGCGCTCGACCACCCGCCGATCCTGGACGCCGACCACGCCCCGGCGGCGCTGCAGGCGATCGGGAACGCCTTCAAGAACGACCCGAAGACGTTCATCGGCCTGCAGTCGGAGCCGCACGGGATCAGCTGGGCCTGCTGGAAGAACGGCGGCTCTTCCTGCTCGGTCGGCTACACCGCGCTGGGCATGCAGGGCGCGCTCAATGCCGTCCGCTCGACCGGCGCGACCAACCCGGTCACCGCCTCGGGAATCGACTACGCGAACAACCTGACGCAGTGGACGACCTACGAGCCCTCAGATCCGCTCGGGCAGCTGATGGCAGAGACGCACGTCTACGGCGGCAACACGTGCTACACGCCGACCTGCCTCAACAGCCAGGACGGCGCCGTCCTGCAGGCCGTGCCGATCGTCTTCGGCGAGTTCGGCGAGACCTACGACGCCTCCTCGTGCGGCACCACCAACACCGCCGCCATGGTCAACTGGGCCGACCAGCACGGAGTCGGGCTCGAGGCCTGGACGTGGGACACGTGGGGCAACTGCCTCTCGCTGATCAGCGACTTCAACGGGACCCCGGCCAACGCGTACGGGACGTGGGTCAGGACCCACTATCTGGCCGAGCCGTAAGGAATACTCCCGGACGCCGAGATCGTGGCTGCGGCCAACCCCCCACGCCTCCTCGCCCTCGTCGTGCTCCCGCTCGTCCTGCTCGGCCTCCTTGCGGCCGGAGCAGGAGCGGCGCAGGAGCGCTCCACGAGGGCTCCCAGGAGCCTGAAGGCCCCGCGCGTTGCGGGCCAGGCCCGGGTTGGCCATGCCTTCTCGGCCTCTCGGGGCCGCTGGGCGCGGCATCCCGCGCGCTACCGCTTCTCGTGGCGGCGCTGCAACGCTCGCGGCAAGAGCTGCCACGCAATCGGCGGCGCTCACCGACGGACATACCGGCTCGTCACGCGTGACGCCGGCTCGAGGCTGCGCGTCGTGGTGACGGCGTCCAACCCGTACGGCTCGACGCCCGCCTCCTCTCGGGCAACGGGCATCGTCGCCGCCGCGCAGGGCGGCCCGCCGCCACCACCGCCTCCGCCGCCGCCGCCTCCTCCGCCCGCGGGCTCCGGCCTCCACGTCTCCGGGAATCAGCTGCTGGACGGCAACGGGAACCTCGTCCACCTGCACGGCGTCAACTACTCAGGCACGGAGTACGCGTGCATGCAGGGCTTCGGGGTCTTCGACGGCCCCAGCGACGACGCGATGGTGGCGGCCCTGACGACATGGCACGTGAACGTCGTCCACATCGGCCTGAACGAGGACTGCATCCTCGCAATCAACGGCGTCAACCCGGCCTACTCGGGCGCGAACTACATGAACGCGATCACCGGCTTCGTGAACCGGCTGCACGAGCACGGGCTCTACGCCGAGGTCAGCCTGATGTGGGCCGCGCCGGGCAGCCAGCAAGCCCTCGACCATCCACCGATCCTGGACGCGGACCACGCACCGGCCGCGCTGGCCGCGATCGGGAACGCCTTCAAGAACGACCACGACACGTTCTTCGGCCTGCAATCGGAGCCGCATGCGATCAGCTGGGCCTGCTGGAAGAACGGCGGCGCGAGCTGCTCGGTCGGCTACACGGCGCTTGGGATGCAAGGCGCGCTCGACGCGGTGCGCTCGACCGGCGCGACGAACCCCGTCACCGCCTCAGGAATCGATTACGCGAACAACCTGACGCAGTGGCTCGCGAACAGGCCGTCCGATCCGCTCGGACAGCTGATGGCCGAGGCGCACGTCTACGGCGGGAACTCGTGCGACACGACCTCCTGCTTCAACTCGGACTACGCGCCCGTCGCCGCTCAGGTCCCGGTGGTCTTCGGCGAGACAGGCGAGACCTACGACGGCTCCTCGTGCGCGGCGAGCAACATCGCGACGATCCTCGGCTGGGCCGACGCTCACGGGGTCGGCTACGAGGCCTGGACGTGGGACACGTGGGGAAATTGCAGTTCCCTGATCAGCGACTTCGACGGAACTCCCGCAAATACGTACGGGACGTACGTCAGAAACCACTACCTGGGAGGTCCATAGGTGATACTCCGCCCCGTGAGAGCTGCGGCAATCGGCGTCCTCGCCGTGAGCGTCTTCGGACTCGCAGCCGCGAACGGCTCGGCCGGAAGGCAACCCCACCGACCGCCCCAGAACGTCCGCCTCCCCAGGATCATGGGGACGAAGCTCGTCGGCCACAGGCTGACTGCGACCCGCGGGACCTGGACCGGGAAGCCGACGCGTTACCGCTTCACCTGGCAGCGCTGTAAGCACGGCCGCTGCGGCTCCGTCCACGGCGCCCATCACGCCGCCTACCACCTCGCGAGCCGGGACACCGGGTCGCAGTTCCGGGTGGTCGTGACGGCCTGGAACGCGGCCGGCTCGTCCCGAGCTGCCTCGGCGCCGACGGGGCGCATCGCCGCTCCGCCGCCACCCCCGCCGCCGGCACCTCCGCCGCCTCCGCCGCCGCCCCCGCCAGGCCCGCCGCCTCCACCCCCTCCGCCAGGCCCGCCGCCACCGCCGCCTCCTCCGCCCCCGCCTCCTCCACCACCGCCTCCACCGCCTCCTCCGCCTCCGCCTCCGCCTCCGCCTCCGCCTCCGCCTCCGCCTCCGCCTCCGCCACCTCCACCGCCACCGCCGCCGCCTCCTCCACCGCCGCCTCCGCCTCCTCCGCCACCTCCTCCGCCGCCTCCCCCGGGACAGGTCGTCATGACGGAGGACATCGGCTGGGCTCCTGTGCCGCCCGCGAGCCTGCCGTGGAACGACATCAACCAGCTGATCCTGTTCAACCTGGCCACCGAGAACGGGCCCGGCCTGAACATGGACAACATCCAGGAGATCAACGTCCCGATGTGGGTCGCGACCGTCCACTCGCACCCGGGGATCCAGGCGATCATCGCCATCGGCGGCGCGGGCAACGACAACTGGCCGACGGCGTGCAACGACGCCAACCGAGCGCAGTTCGTCCAGAACCTGGTCACGTTCGCGACCTCGAACGGGTTCGACGCCATCGACCTCGACATCGAGGACGACGGCTGGATGAGCCACGGCCCCCCGAACGACGCAATGACCACCTGCATCGAGGCGATCTCGACCGCCGCCAACGCAGCCGGACTGCCCGTCTCGGGCGACGTGATCACGAACTGGAACGGCGGCTGGTGGGCCCCGAGCCAGGCCTACATCTACCAGTACAACCTGATGACCTTCGGCGACAACCTGGCGACGATGGAGTCTGACGTGCAGGACACGATCGACGAGGGGCTCCCGCCCGAGAAGTTCGTCGTCGGGGTTGACGTCTCCGAGCACGCTCCGCCGCCCGCCGGCTGCGGCCAGTTCGCGCAGTACGCAGCACAGGCGGGGCTTCTGGGAGCGTTCGTCTGGGAGGCCCACGCCGACTACACGCACGGAAACGCGTGCGCGGACGGTCTCGCCGGAGGATGAGGGTCCGGCCCACGAGAGCTGCGGCGATCGGCGCGCTCGCCGTGCTCGCGTTCGCGGTGACGGCGGCGGCGGGATCGGCCGGTGGCCAGAAGCTGCGCGCGCCCCAGAACGTCCGGCTTCCGAGGATCACGGGAACGAGGCACATCGGCTCGAGGCTGAGGGCGACGCGCGGGACCTGGATGGGCAAGCCGACGCGCTTTCGCTTCTCGTGGCAGCGCTGCAGACGTGGCCGCTGCGGATCCGTCCACGGCGCGCACCACAACGTCTACCGCATCGCGACGCGCGACACAGGCGCGCAGCTCCGCGTGGTCGTCGTAGCCTGGAACAAGGCCGGGTCTTCCTCTGCGGCCTCGGCGCCGACGGGAAGGATCGGCGCCCCACCTCCGCCTCCGCCACCAGGCCCACCTCCGCCGCCGCCTCCTCCCCCAGCGCCTCCGCCTCCACCACCTCCACCGCCGCCGCCCCCGCCACCACCGCCGCCGCCTCCACCTCCGCCGCCGCCACCGCCGCCGCCACCGCCACCACCTCCTCCGCCACCACCGCCACCCCCGCCGCCTCCACCTCCGCCGCCACCGCCACCACCGCCGCCACCGGGAGGCCTGCACGTGGTCGGCAACCAGCTCCTGGACGGGAACGCCGAGGTCGTCCACCTGCACGGCGCCAACTACTCGGGCACGGAGTTCGCCTGCATCCAGGGCTGGGGCTTCTTCGACGGGCCGAGCGACGACGCGATGGTCCAGGCCCTGACGACCTGGCACATCAACGTCGTCCACATCGGCCTGAACGAGGACTGCATCCTCGACATCAACGGCGTCGACCCTGACTACGCAGGCGCGAACTACATGAACGCGATCGTCGACTTCGTCAACCGCCTCCATGCGCACGGCCTTTACGCCGAGGTCAGCCTGATGTGGGCGGCGCCGGGCAACGAGCAGGCGCTCGACCACCCGCCGATCCTCGACGCAGACCATGCGCCGGCGGCGTGGCAGGCGATCGCGAATGCCTTCTCGGACGACCCCAACACGTTCTTCGGCCTCCAGTCCGAGCCGCACGACATCGGCTGGGCCTGCTGGCAGAACGGCGGCTCTTCCTGCTCGGTGGGCTACACCGCGCTCGGGATGCAGGGCGCGCTCGACGCGATCCGCTCAACGGGCGCGACGAACCCGGTCACCGCCTCCGGCATCGACTGGGCGAACAACCTTTCGCAGTGGCTCAGCCACGAGCCCGTCGATCCGCTCGCGCAGTTGATGGCCGAGGCGCACGTCTACGGCGGGAACTCGTGCGACACGACCTCGTGCTTCAACACGAACTATGCGCCGGTCGCCGCCCAGGTGCCGATGGTCTTCGGCGAGA
The DNA here is from genome assembly GCA_963788215.1 of uncultured Actinomycetes bacterium. Taxonomy (GTDB): domain Bacteria; phylum Actinomycetota; class Thermoleophilia; order Gaiellales; family Gaiellaceae; genus AC-32. The sequence goes on along the minus strand of CAWBFX010000010.1, from coordinate 704,727 downwards.
CCGGCGAGACCTACGACGCCTCATCGTGCGGCACGACCAACATCAACACCTTCTTCACGTGGGCCGATGCGCACGGCGTCGGCTACGAGCCGTGGACGTGGGACACCTGGGGCAACTGCAGCTCGCTGATCAGCGACTTCGACGGAACGCCCGCGAACGCCTACGGGACGTTCGTCAGGGACTACTTCCAGGCGCACTGGTAGCGCCGACGGCGCCGTTTGTCCGGCGGCCGCCGCCGAGCAATGAGTCGTACACGGCGAGGAAGCGCTCCTGCTGCACGACCCAGCCCGAGTGCTGCTCGGCCCGCCTCCCGTTAGCGGCGAGCTCGGCGCGGCGGGCCGGGTCGTCGTGCAGCCGCTTGATCGCGCGGGCAAGATCGACGGGGTCGCCCGGCTCGTAGTACTCGATCACGCTCTCGTCGTAGACGTCGGCAGTGGCGTGGAGGCGGCTGGCGATCACCGGCAGCCCGAAGATCCAGTAGTCGACCATCTTGTACGTGTGGACGAGGTGCGAGTAGGGCGAGGCCTTCTGGGCGACGATCCCGACGTCGGCAGTGTGGAGGAGATCGTTCAGGCGCTCGCGGCTGACGAAGCCCTCGAACCGAACGATGTCGCCCGTTCCCGATTCCTCGATCAGCTGCCGGAGTCCGTCCTCGTTCGAGCCGCGGCCCGTGAAGACCACGCGCAGGTCGGGAAGCTCGTCGCGTAAGCGCCTCGCCGCGTGGACGATCGTGTCGTGGCCGTAGCGGTCCTCGATCGCACCGTGCGCCATGACGACGAACTCGCCCGTCTCCGGCTTCGGCGGAGGCGTCCAGCCTGCGGTGTCGCTGGCGGAGTCGGCGGCGTTGAGAACGACGCTGATCGAGGCCGGGTCGGCCCCGCGCTCGACGTAGCGCTGCTTCAGCTGCTCCGTGACGGTGATCGAGTGGTCCGCGAAGCGCAGCACGGCCTGCTCGATCCGCTTCAGCGCCCGGTCGAACTTCTTCGTCTCGTAGAGCGTCTCGAAGAGCTCGGGCGTCGGCTCGTTCATGTACGCGATCACGCGGCTCCCGAGGAGTTTCGGGACCGCCCCGGCGAAGACGAGAAAGTCGGGCATCGTGTAGATCTGAACAGCCGCGTAGCGCCGGCGCAGATGGCGGGCGGTGAGCGTCCCTGCGGCGAGCGCGAAGAACCAGCCGTAGTCGAAGACGTAGCGGAGCTTGCTCGAGCGTCCGAGCGACGCGGGCAGGCCCGTGATCCTGACGCCGTTCACGACGCTGGTCCGTGGCTGCCCCTTGCCGCGCATGCAGAGCACCTCGACGTCGAAGCCGGCGCGCACGAGCGCCTCCGCGACCCGCTGGATCTGCGGCTCGTAGACGTCGCGCTGGCGCACGATGCAAACGCGCCGCGCACGCGCGGCGGTGCCGTCCGTCTGGGCGCCGGAACCGGACATACATCGAGCGTAGCCCAGGTTCCGCCCGGCAGAAACCGTCCGAACGGCCAGATCGCTCCGGGGGAGCGGTTCCTATCATTTGCCGGATGGCTAGCGTCCTCGTGGTCTCCGCGCACCTGCCGTATCCCCCGCGCTGGGGTTTCGGCACACGCGTCTACCAGCTTATGCGGCAGATCGCGTCCCGGCACGACGCGACGCTGCTCTGCTACGCGTCGCCGGGTAACGAGAACGTCGCGCGCCTGCGGGAGGAGTTTCCAGTCGAGGCCGTCGAGCGAAAGCCGGAGTCGACGGCGGCGAAGCGATTCAGCCAACTCCGCTCGCTCGCGTCCCGCATGCCGTACGACTGCCACACGACCCACTCGCGCGAGATGCAGCAGGCGATCGACCGGCTGTTCGCCGAGCGGTCCTTCGATCTGGTGCAGATCGAGTCGACCCTGCTCGCGCCCTTCAGATTCCCTGCGGGAACGCGGATCGTCCTCGACGAGCACAACATCGACTACGAGACGTATGCGCGCATGCACGAGACCGAGACCTCGCCTCTACGCCGCGCCTTCTACCGCGACCAGGAGCGGCGCTTCCAGCGCTGGGAGCGGCGCTGGTGGCAGGAGGTCGCCGCCTGCGTCGCCACCTCGGAACGGGAGGCGGAGATCATGCGCCGCCACGCGCCGGACACATTCGTCGCCGCGGTTCCGAACGGAGTCGACGTGGACTACTTCCGGCCGGACTCGAGCTCGGTCGAGCCGCGCACGCTGGTCTTCAACGGCGTCCTCGACTACCGCCCGAACATCGACGGGGTCAACTTCCTCGTCGACGACGTGCTGCCACTGCTCCGCAAGCGCTTCCCGGACGTGCGAATCACGATCGTCGGGCGAGGCCCGGCCTCGGAGATCAAGGCGCTCGAGCGCCGCGGCGTCGTGGCGACCGGCGAGGTGCCGGACGTGCGGCCGTACCTGCGCGACGCGGCCGTCGTCGTCGTCCCGATCAGGATGGGCAGCGGGACGCGGCTGAAGGTGGTCGAGGCACTCTCGCTGGCGAAGCCGGTCGTCTCGACGACGCTCGGCTGTGAGGGCGTCGACGTTCGCGACCGCGAGCATCTGCTGATCGGCGACACCGCCCAGGCGTTCGCCGCGCAGGTCGAGCGGCTGTTCGACGACGCCGAGGCCGGCGAGCGGCTCGGTCGCGCGGGCCGTGAGCTGATGGAGCGGCAGTACTCCTGGGAGTACGCGGGCCGGCGCCTCGAGGAGGTCTACGAGACGGTCGTGGGCGCCGAGCCCGGGCTGGAGCGTCGGGACCGCGTGACGACGTGAGCGGGCGGCCGCGGCGCGGGCCGACGGTCGTGAACCTGTGCTTCCACGGGATCGGGGCCCCGGAGCGCGACCTGGAGCCCGACGAAGAGCGCTACTGGGTGAGCGAGGAGCAATTCGGTGAGCTACTCGAGGCGGCGGGCCGTGAGCCGAGGACCCGCATCACCTTCGACGACGGCAATGCCTCGGACGCGGAGATCGCGCTTCCGGCGCTGCGGCGCGCCGGGCTCACCGCCTCGTTCTTCGTCGTCGCCGACCGGATCGGGAAGCGCGGGTCCCTGACGGCCGGCCAGGTGCGGGAGCTCTCCCAGGCCGGGATGACCATCGGCAACCACGGGCTCAGGCACCGCTCGTGGCGCTCACTCGACGGGCGCGGCATCGAGGAGGAACTCGTGGAGGCTCCGGCGACGATCGCGGAGGCCGCCGGGAGGCCGGTGGACGAGGCTTCGTGTCCCTTCGGCGAGTACGACCGGCGGGTGCTCGCCGCCCTCCGAGAACGCGGCTTCCGGCGCGTCTACACCGTCGACGAGGCGCCTGCCCGGCCGGACGCCTGGCTCCAGGGCCGCTACACCATCCGCTCGACGGACACCCCGGCCTCGCTCGAACGGGTTCTGGGCGCGCGGAATGGCCTCCTCGCCTCCCTGCGCACGGCGGTCAAACGGTGGCGGTGACGCGCAAGACGGTCCTGATGGGGTTCGCCGAGGCGATGGCGGCGATCGAGGCGGCCTGGTCCCTGCAGAGCGCCGGGTTCCGCGTCGCCGCGTTCGCGCGGCGGGGAGCGAAGCCCGCCCTGCGCCGCGTGCGGGATGTCGAGCTGCACGAGATCACGGCCCCCGAAGCCGACGCGCACGCGGCTGCCGACGAACTGCGCCGCCTGCTCGAGGAGACGGGCGCGAGCGTCTACCTGCCGCTCGACGACCACGCGGTCTGGCTGGCGGGTGCGCTTGGCGACACGGGCGTTCCCGTCGCGGGGCCGTCGGGCGAGCTCGTGCGGTACGCGCTGGACAAGACGCTGCAGCTCGAGGCCGCGCGAACTGCATGCCTCCCGGTCCCGGAGAGCGAGATCGTGCAAAGCCCCGAGGCCGTCGCGCCCGCCGCGTACCCCGCCGTCGTCAAGCCGGCCCTCGCGCTCTACGAGGTGGACGGCCGCCTCGCCCGCCCGACCGGCGCCGCGGTGGCCGACGAGGCGGAGCTCGAGCGCGTGCGCGAGAAGGGCTGGCATCCGCCGCTCATCGTCCAGCCGCTGATCAACGGCACGGGCGAGGGGCTCTTCGGCCACGTCACGCGCGACGGGAGCGTCGCGGCCTGGAGTGCCCATCGCCGGGTGCGCATGCTGAACCCCGAGGGCTCGGCGTCGTCGGCCTGCGAGTCGATCCCGGTCGACGCGAATCTCACCGGCCCGGCAGGGCGCTTGCTCGGCGAGATCGGCTGGCGCGGGCTATTCATGCTCGAGTTCCTCCGCGACGAGGAGGGCCGACCGTGGCTGATGGAGTTGAACGGGCGGCCCTGGGGCAGCATGGCCCTGGCGCGGCGGCGCGGCTTCGAGTACCCGGCGTGGGCCGTCGAGGGCGCGCTCGACGACTCGTTCGTGCCTCAGCCCCCCGAGCATCCACCCGACGTGCTCTGCCGCAACGTCGCGCTGGAACTCGTCCACCTCGCCTTCGTGCTCCGCGGCCCGCAGTCGGAGAGCCTCACGCGCTGGCCCAGGCTCTGGCCGACGATCCGGGGGCTGCTCCGGGTCACGCGGCGCGACCGCCTCTACAACTGGAATCGCTCGCAACCGCGCGTCCTGGTCGCGGATACGCTCCAGACGTTGCGCCAGTACGCGGGCCGGGCCGCAGGGAACCGCTGATGACGACCGTCCGCGCCGCCGCGCACGTCCATTCCGAGTGGTCGTACGACGCCTCGTGGTCGCTCGACGCGCTCGCGCAGGCGTTCGCGCGGCGCCGGTACGACGTCGTCCTGATGGCCGAGCACGATCGCGGCTTCGACGACGCACGCTGGCAGGCCTACCGCGAGGCCTGCGCCGCGGCGGGCGACGGCCGCATCCTGCTCGTTCCCGGCATGGAGTACGAGGACGCCGACAACGTCGTGCACGTCGCGGTCTGGGGCGACGACGCGCCGTATCTCGGCCACGGGCGCGCGACCCTCGAGACACTCGAGGACGCGCGTAAGGCGGGCTGCGCCGCCGTGCTGGCCCACCCGCGGCGGCGCGACGCCTTCACACGCTTCCGGCCCGAGTGGGCGCCGCTGCTGTCCGCGGTCGAGATCTGGAATCGCCACTACGACGGCGTCGCGCCGAGCCGCGAAGGCCCGCGGCTCTCGCAGGAGCACGGCCTCGCCCCGTTCGTCTCGCTCGACTTCCACACGCGGCGCCAGTTCTTCCCGCTCGCGATGGAGCTCGAGCTCGACGGCGCCCTCTCGCCCGCGGCGGTCTATGAGGCGCTCGGCGCCGGCCGCTTCCGGCCCGCCGCGCTGCGCGTCTCGGCCATGCGCTTCACGCACGGGCCGCCGGCGACGGCGGCACACGGGCTCGAGCGTGCCCGCCGGGCCGTCCGTGGGCCGCTGCGGAAGCTCGAGCGCGCGGTCAGGAGATAAGCGTGGTCGCGGCGGGCGCAGTGGTCGCGGTGCTGGGCGGCGTCGTGGCCGGCCTCGGCGGCTACCAGCTCGCCCTCGCGGTCGCGTCCTTCTGGTACCGGCCGCCACTTGGCGCCGGAGAGCCGGGGAAGCGCGTAGCGGTGCTCGTGCCCGCGCACGACGAGGAGGCCTCGATCGCGCGTTGCGTTCGCTCGCTGCTCGACCAGGACTACCCGCGCGAGCTCTTCCAGGTGATCGTGATCGCCGACAACTGCACCGACCGGACTGCGACCGTCGCCGGCGGCGCGGGCGCCGAGGTCCTCGTGCGTGACGTGCCGGACGTGCGCGGCAAGGGCCGTGCCCTGCGCTGGGCGATGGACCAGCTGCTCACGCGGGAGCCCGGCTTCGACGCGTTCGCCGTCGTGGACGCCGACTCGACGGCCGGCCGCGGCTTTCTCGCCGCCCTCGTCCGCCCGCTGGAGAAAGGCGCGGGCGCCGCCCAGGCCGAGTCGCGCCTGATCGACGACGGCTCGGGCCCGGCCGTCCTGCGCGCGGGCGCGTTCCGGCTCGTCAACTGGGTCCGGCCGGCAGGCCGCGCGGTGCTCGGCCTCGGCTGCAACCTCCAGGGCAACGGGATGCTCGTCTCGGCCGACGTGCTGCGGCGACGGCCGTGGGACGCGTTCAGCGCGACCGAGGACCTCGAGTACTCGATCGGCCTGCTCCTGTCCGGAGTGCGGGCGCGCTTCGCCGGCGGCGCGGTCGTTGAGAGCCCGGCCGCGCCGAGCCGCGAGGCGGCCGTCGACCAGCAGCTCCGCTGGGAAGGCGGGAAGCTGCACGTCGCGCGGACGCAGCTCCCAAGACTGGTTTCCGCCGCTGCCCGAAAGCGCGAGCCGGCGCTGCTCGAGGCCGCCGTCGACCTCGCCGTGCCGCCGCTCGGGATCCTGGCCGCGGTCGCCGCGGCCGGCACGCTCGTCTCCGCGCTTCTAGCTGCGCTCGGCCTCTTGCCCGTCTGGTCGGTCGCGCCGTGGGCGCTGGCCCTGGTCGCGATCCCCGTCTACGTCCTCGTCGGCTTCCGCGCCGCCCACGCGCCGGCCTCCGCCTACCGCTCGCTGCTGAGCGCGCCCCTGTTCGTGCTGCGCAAAGCCGCTTCGCTGCACCGCTTTCGGACCTTCAGGCCGGATTCATGGGTGCGCACGAAGCGCTGATACCCTGGGACGCGGCGATGACTGCGGTGAGGATGCTCACAGTCGCCGTAGGGGTGCTTGTGCTTTGCGCGTTTGCCGGATCTGCTCCCGGCGCGGGCACGCGTTCCCTGCCGGCGATCCACGTCTCGGGCAAGCGGGTGCTCGACTCGAGCGGCCGCGTCGTCCACCTGCACGGGGTGAACCGCTCCGGGAGCGAGTACGCGTGCGTCCAGGGCTGGGGCGTCTTCGACGGCCCGAGCGACGCGGCCTCCGTCAAGGCGATCGCCGGCTGGCACGTGAACGCCGTCCGCGTGCCGATCAACGAGGGCTGCTGGCTCGGGATCAACGGCGTCAAGCGCGCTTACTCCGGCGCGAACTACCGGCGCGCCATCGTGCGCTACGTCGCGCTTCTGCACCGCTACGGCATGTACGCCGAGCTCTCGCTGATGTGGGCCGCGCCCGGGCACGCCAAGGCGTCGTACCAGCCCGCCGGCCCGGATGCCGACCACTCGCCCGCGCTCTGGGCGAGCCTCGCCAGGACGTTCAGGAACGACCGGCGGGTGATCCTCGCGCCGTGGGGCGAGACGATCGTCGACGCGAACTGCTTCCTCAAGGGCGGCTGCCAGGCCGCGTTCTCGCCGAGCGTCGGCCACTATCGCGTCGCCGGCATGCAGCAGGCCGTCACTGTCATGCGCAAGGCCGGCTACCGCGGCGTGATCTCGATCCCGGGGATCAACTACGCGAACGACCTTTCGCAGTGGCTCTCGCACCGGCCGCACGACCCGCGGCACCAGCTGGTCGCGGAGGCGCACATCTACGGCAAGAACACGTGCGCGTCGGTCTCCTGCTTCAACCGGACGATCCTGCCCGTGGCGAGCCGCGTGCCCGTGATCTTCGGCGAGACCGGCGAGACCTACGACGGCTCGAGCTGCCGCGCCGCGAACATCGCGAGGTTCATGAACTGGGTCGACGCGCACGCCACGGGCTACATGGCGTGGACGTGGGACACGTGGGGGAATTGCTCGTCGCTGGTGTCGAGCTACGGCAGCGGCGCGCCCGCGAACGCCTACGCGAGCTGGGTCCGCCGCCACTACCTGGCGGCGAAGAAGTAGCTCGCTAGGGAGACTGAGGCGCTTCCCGCGGCGGGGCGGCGACCGTCCGTCGCAGGCCCGGGATCTTGTTGCGCGCCTTCAGCAGGCCCGAGCGGATCAATGCGATCTCGTCGGGGGTGAAGAGCCGCACGAGCGCCGCGAGCACCGGGAAGGTCAGGGCCGCGGCGAGCAGTGCCGGGACCCAGCCGGCGACCTGCTCGAGCTCGTAGCCGACCGCCCACATCGCAGCGGCGATGCCGACGCCGAGGGTCGTCCGCTTCAGGCTGCCCCAGTTGAACACGAGGCGGCCGATGAGGACGTAGCCCGCGCCGACGCAGACGAGCTCGGTGAGGAGGAGGCTGATCCCTGCGCCGATCGCGCCGTTGCCGTAGCGGTCTTGCGTCCACGGAATCAGGACGAGGTTGAAGAGCGGGTTCACGACCGTCGTCGCGGCCATCACCCACGTCCAGACCATCTGCCGGTTCATCGCGATCAGGACCTGCGAGAGCATGATGTTGAGGTACATCGCCGGGATGCAGAGGCCGAGAATCACCATCACCGGGACCGAGTTGGCGTAGGCGGAGCCGTACAGCAGGCCGATCAGCGGGTCGGCCGCCACGATCGTCAGCGAGGCGATCGGCAGGCTCAGCAGCAGGACGAGCTCGACCGGCGAGCGCGCGACCTCGCCGAGCCGCTCGCGGCTCTCCTCGAAGCTGCGAACGAAGCGCGGCAGCCACGCGGTGGCGATCACCACGGGCAGGAACATCATCGTCTGGAAGAGACGCGTCGGAACGCTGTACCAGCCCACGACCTCGGAGCTGGTCATCAGCGAGAGCATCACGAAGTCGATCCAGAGATAGACCATGAAGAAGAGGCCGAACGCCCAGTACGGAAGGCTTGCCCTCGCCAGCCGCGCCATCCTCCTGACGTTCGTGTGCAGGTCGAGACGGAGCCGGCCGCGGAGCCAGTAGAGGTCGAGGATGACCACGAGGGCGGTCATGACCGCCCAGCAGGCGGTGACGCCGATCGTCCCGGCGCCGAGCAGCACGACGACGATGCCGACGAGCCCCTGGCCCGACTTGCTGATGATGTCCGAGTAGGCGAGGTACTGCATCTGCTCGAGCGACTGGAAGGCGGCCTGCAGCGGCTCGGCGATCTGCACGAAGATCGTCGCGGCCGCGGCAAGATAGAGGACGGTCGTCGCCTCGTGGCCCCAGCCGACGATCTGACCGTAGGCGAAGGCGGCGACGAGCAGGACCGGCGAGAGCACGATCCGAAGCACGAGCGCGGTTCCGACGAGCCGCGGGGCGACCTCCGGGTCGACGACGCTCTCGCGGACGAGGTAGTTCCGCGTGCCGAGCCCGAGGACCACGCCGAGGATCCCGGTGATCGACCAGGCCGCCATGATCGTGCCCAGCCCCTCCGGGCCGAGCGTGCGCGGGACGACGAGGGTCCAGAGCAGCGTCATCGTCCACGTGATCAGCTGGCCCGCCGCCATCACGGTGACGTTGCGGCCGACCCCTCTCGCCTCGGCGGCCCGGGAGCCGCTGGGAACGCTCGCGGCGTCGCTACTCAAAAAGAGACGGCGGCTGGTCGAGGACGTAGCGGAGCGCTTCTTCCGGGCGCGTGCCGACCTGGCGTGCGGGCACGCCGGCGACGACCGCGAGCGGCGGGACGTCGCGAGTGACGACCGCTCCCGCACCGACGACGGCGCCTCGGCCGATCCGCACTCCGGCCAGGATCGTCGCCCTCGTGCCGACGAAGGCGTAGTCGTCGATCTCGATCGGCCGGGTCGCGACGCGGAACTCGGGGTCGTCGATCGGATGGTACGCGGTCAAGATCGTGACCTCGGGCGAGATGCTGACGTTCTCGCCGATGCGCAGCGAGCCGCGGGCGTCGAGGCAGCAGTCGCGGTTGATCCGCGTATGCGCTCCGATCACGAGCCCGTCGCGCCGCAGCTGGCCTGGGCCGTAGAACCACACGTAGCAGCCGAGGTGAACGACGGCACCCCGGCCGAGGCTGATCCCGAGCACGCGCCGGTACCACGCGTGGCGGAGATGGAAGCTCGGAACGTGGCAGACCACGTGGTTCGTCAGGTAGTTGAGCGCGCGGACCATGAACAGCTTGAGCCGCCCGGTCTTGTCAGCGGGCTCGAACTTGGCCGGCGCGGCAGCGCGCTCGGTCCCGACGCCGTCCACGGCGACGCTCAACGGTCGACCACCGTCCATGCTTCGACCTTAGCGCGCCTTTTCGGCAACGGCACTGCCCGTTCGGGTAGATCCCGCAAGATCCAGCTGCCGGGCAGCCTCGCAGAGGCCGAGGAACGTCCCGATCACGAACGCGACGCGGTAGTAGAAGAAGCCCTGGTCGGTGGCGCCCTCGAAGACGTACGCGACGACCAGCGCGGCCGTCAGCGCTCCGATCATCGCGAGCTCCCGGTCGTGAGAGCGCGCGAGGCGGCAGGCCCCGATGATCGCGATGCCGATCATGCTCCAGAACGCGATCCCGCCGAGGACGCCCATGCGCATGAGGACGTAGAGGATCCCGTTGTGCGGGATGTACTTGATCAGGGGGTCGATGGAGCTGATGTCCTGGATCGGGAGCACGTAGTCGATGGGCACGCCGAATCCGCGGCCGAGCGGCTTGCCCTCGCGGATGTTGATCTGGAGGTTGGCGTCCTCCTGGATCCGGTAGAGGTCGGAGGAGGCGTCGCGCTGCGAGGGCTTGATCACCGAGTGGATCGCGCGGGCCGGCTGGGCGAGGCCGCCGCTCTTGTTCCAGTAGGCGGGCAGGTAGACCATCAGCCCGATCGCGATCGCGCCCGCGATCTTCCCGACCAGCGGCCGGCGGTGAGGCAGTACCCGGTAGGCCACCGCCAGGAGCGTGATCAGGCCTCCGGCGAGAACGAGCCACGCCGCCCTGCGGGTGTTCGCGAGATCCGCGGCGACGACCAGCGGCGTCAGCCACGTGGCGGTCTTGCGCAGCCGGCCCATCGGGACGTCGAAGATCCAGAGCGCCATCGTCAGCAGCACGAACAGCCCGAAGAAAACGCCTTCCTCGTGCCCGAGGACGGCATCCGGGCGCACGGCGTAGTGGCGGACCTCGCTGAAGAGGAGGATGCCCTGCACGGACTTGAACGCCTCGGTCGCGACGAGTGCCCAGAAGACCGCGCGGATCGCCCAGCGCGTCGTCAGCAGGGCGTAGGAGAGCATGAAAGTGGCGAGCAGGTAGGCGAACGGCCGCGTCTCGGTGAAGGCGTACCGCAGCTGCCCTCCGTGCATCTTTCCGACCAGGACGCCGAGCATGACGAAGCCGAAGACCACGTAGATGCTCTTCGCGAGCGGCGTCCTCGGCCAAGGGCGGGCCTCGCCGGTGCTGCGTTTCGCGACCGCGACCGCCAGGAGGACGAGCAGGAGCAGATCCGCGGCGTTGACGTGGAAGCTGCCGATGCCGTGGAAGAGCGGGATCTTGGCGGTGACCGCGCCCGATTGCGGACCGACGGCGTAGCCGAACTGCTCGATCGCGAGCGCCGCGACGAGGAGCACGACCGGCCCGAGCGCCGGCCGCTGCGCGAACAGAAACGGCAGCAGGATCAGCGCGAGCGCCCAGATGAACGGCGACTTGCCGCCCGTGACCAGCTGCGCGACCAGCAGGACGAGCACGAGCCCGCCGACCACGACGAGCGACTGTAGGTCGCCGCCCGGCTCGCGCGGCCGGCCCGACGACCGTGGTTCGACGGCCGTCGTCACAGGGCGTGGTTCCTGGCGCTGACGTACGCGATCACGAGCGCCACCGCCCACACGCAGTACTTCAGGGCGCGGCGCGTCTCGATCGGGCTAAGCCCGAGCGCGACGAAGCTGAACAGAAGGAGAAGGCCCCAACGGGTCACTACTCACGCCGTATTCGCTCGCCGCTTCCCGCCTCTCCGGCGCGCACCTCGCGTGGCGGCTCGTGCTCCGGAGCTCCGCCCGTGCCGTTCGGCGAGCGGTCGTGGAGCTCGATGGGGCCGGTGGCCGGAAGCGGCTCCTCGCGGTTCCTGCTCATCAGCACGATCAGCCCGAAGCTGATCAGCGCGCCCGACGAAGGCGCCGACGAGCGTCAGCTCGCCGACCCGTTTCTTACCGGTGGTCGGCCCGACCGGCAGATTCGCCTTGTCGATGACCCCTGCGGCCGTCGCTGGCACCCCGCTGCCGTTGACTAGCGGAATAGGCCGTTGTTCACCGCGGTCGTCGCTGTCCTCAGGTCCCTGCGTCGCCGTTCAGCTGACGCGTTGACGAGCGCCTTCATCCCAGGGTCGCCGCTGTGGTCGTGGAGCCGGGATGATCGCTGTGCGTAGTTGTTGAGGGTCCGTCTGCGCCTGTCCGCAGTTGTGTCTGCGCCGTCTTGAACTGGTCGATCGCGGCGCTGAGCGCGCGCGCCCTGGAGACGGTCGCGCTCGCTGCAGGAAATCGTTGAGGAGGACGCGCGAGCGTCGTCTTGGCGAGAGCCAGGCGTCGGCGCTCGAAGCTCACCTTGAGCAATTCCGAGCCCGACGGCATCGATCGTCACTCGCTTGGGCCCGAGCGCCGTCGCGATCCGTTCGTCGTACGTCGGCTCGCCCTTCATCGTCCGCTTGAGCATCGTGACGGGCCCGCTGCCCGACGTGGCGTGCGTCTTCAGGTACGCGCCGAGCGAGCTCTTGCTCGCGACTCGCTGCGGGAAGCCGCGGGTCGGCGAGCAGCTCGTTCAGCATCTCCTGGTTCTGCGCAGCGGCCGGCGAATGCCCCGAACTGGCCGGCGCCGTGTCGAGCGACTGGAAGAAAGCGTCGCGTTCGACCGGTAAAGCTTCGGCGACCCGAGCGCAGAGGACAGCCCGAAAAACGCGCAGAGCAAGATGATCAACGCGAACAGCACGCGGTGCCGACGAGCGGTCGCGCGGTAGCGCGGGTTCATGTTGAGCTTGCTCCTTCCGAGAAAGCCGGCCACACGTGAAGGCCGACGGTGATTCGCCGCTTGCTTACAGTGTGGCTCATCCGGGACCCACCTTGTGAACAGGTTGCCCGGGCTTTTCGTCTACGTCCAGTCCAAGAAGGCTTTTCTTCCGAATCTTGCCGGAGTCTGTATGCGGCAACTCGGCTACGAAGACCACGTCCCGCGGCACCATGAAGTTCTCGAGCCGCGCTCTGCAGGCCCTGATCAGGTCTTTCTCGGTGAGCGTCGCCCCCTCCTGGACGACGACGAATGCGCGCACCGCCTGCCCGAGCAGCTCATCCGGAACGCCGATCACTGCCGCCTGACGCACCCCGTCGAGGGCGTGGAGCACGTTCTCGACCTCGACCGAGCTGACCTTCTCGCCACGCGTCTTGATGATGTCGTCGCTGCGATCGACGAAGTAGAGATCGCCGTCGGCGTCCACGGTGAAGTGGTCGTGGGTGGACATCGTGCGCTCTCCCGGATACGGGCCCTCGTGGAGCTTGTCGAGCGTCAGGTCCGGGGAGCGCCAGTAGCCCATCATCAGGTGCGGGCCGCGGACGTGCAGCACGCCGACCTCGCCCGGCTCGACGACCCGCCCGTCGTCTGCGACCACGAACGCCTCGGTCCCGGGGATCGCCTTGCCGACGGAGGTCGGCTTTGCGTCGATCAGGCCGGGGTCGAGGTAGCAGACCCGGATGCACTCGGTCTGGCCGTACATGCGGTAGAGCTCCGCGTTCGGAAAGACCCGGCGCAGGCCCTCGTGCAGGGCCGGCGGGAGGCCGGCGGCGGCGTTCGTCAGACAGCGCACGGAGGGGTACGTCGTGTCCTCGGACATGGCGAGGATGGTGGCGTAGACGGTCGGGACAGCCGGAAAGACGGTCGCCTCCTCCTCGCGGAGCCGCGCAAGCGTCTTCGCGGGGAACGTGAACGAGCGCTCGAGCGACAGCGTCGCGCCGAGTCGCGCGGCGAGCAGCAGCTGGCTGAGGCCGTACGTGAACGCCATCGGGAGGACGCTCAGGATCCTGTCGTCCCGGGTCAGACCCAGGTACTCGGCGATGCTCTCGACCGAGAAGACGAGCCCTGCGTGGCTGTGCATCACACCCTTCGGCTCGCCGGTCGTCCCGGACGTGTAGACGAGGATCGCGAGGTCGTTCGGGATCGTGCCCACGGGCCGCGGCTCGGGCGGAACCGACGCGATCGCCCCGTAGTAGGCATCGCTCGTGAACATCTGCTTCACGTGGCGGGCGCGCTGCACCGCTTCCTCGGCGATCGGCGCAGAGTGAGCCTCTGCAACCACGAACGACGCCTCGCTGTCATCGAGGATGAAGGCGAGCTTGTCGGCCTTCGTCTGCGGATTGACGAACGTGAAGACGCCACCCGCGAGATGCGTGCCGAAGATCGCGCTCGCGCAGAGCGCGGTGTTGTCGAGGTACAGCGCGACGCGGTCGCCCCGCTCGAGGCCCTCGTCCTGGAGAAGGCGCGCGAACCGTGAGGCGTCGTCGGCGAGCTCCGCCCACGTCCTGCTGCCGTACTCGTCGACGACTGCCGGCTTGTCGGGAACCTCCGCCGCGGAGGCGAGCAGGCTCTCGTGGACGAGCCGCTGCGGCGGCTGCCACATCAGACGGCCTCCGCGACCGGCTCCGCCTGGACGGCGTCTCCGATCACGGTCTTCGTCGGCTTCAACGGCTCGGCCAGGACCGGATTCGCGACGAGCTGTTCATGGAGGAGCATGATCGAGAGCGCGCCCACGAGGGCCATCTCGTCCGTCTCGCTCACACCGCGGGCCGCGCCGCCCTCGAACTTGGCGACGAGCCTGCCGACCGCGGCGGCGTCGAGCACTCCGGCCGCCTCGAGAGCCTCGGGCCGGAGCAGCTCGCTCACGTACTCGGGCTGATCGGGACCGAAGAAGACGCCGCCGATCGGCGCGCGATACGGGATCTTCGGCCGCTCGTGGATCTGCTGCGGCAGCAGCCTGGCCGCGACTCTGCGCAGCGCGTACTTCTCGCGCAGGCCGCGGAGGCGAAGCCGGTCGGGCAGGCGGGCGGCGAGCTCGGCCAGGCGGACGTCCACGAACGGAAAGCGGCCCTCGATCGAATGGCCCATCAGCATCCGGTCGCCCTGGGCGTGGAGCAGGTAGCCCTCGAAGAACGTCGCGACCTCGAGGTACTGCGCCCGCGAGAGCGCTGAGAAGCCGCCGAAGGCAGCAGGAAGCGAGCGGATCAGCCGCTCGGCCGGATCGGCGTCGCCGGCCGCGCGCCCGGCGAAGTCGGGCCTGAGCATGCGCAGGCAGCGCGCGGTGTTCGCGAAGCGGATTCTGTGGCTGTACAGCGGGTCGCCGGTATCCGTGAGGTTCCGCCCGTAGAACTGCCCCAGGAACGCCCCGGCGCGGGCCGGATCGGTCGAGAGCCAGCGGTTCAGCCGCCCGAACAGGAGCGGGCGCAGCTTCGACTCCGGGTCGCGGGCCCAGAAGCGGCGGACCTTGTCCTCGCGAAAGATGTCGTAGCCGCCGAGGAGCTCGTCGGCGCCCTCGCCGGTGAGCACGACCTTCAGCCGCGCGTCCTGAACCGCGCCGGACAGCTCGAGCAGCGGCGCGGGCGCCGTCCGCAGGAGCGGCTTCTCCGCGAGTTCCACCACACGCGGGAAGACCGCTGCGATGTCGGACGCGCCCACGGTCGTCCGGTGAAACTGCACGCCGAGCTCCGCCGCGATCGCGTCCTGCGCGGCGGACTCGTCGAAGCGCTGGTCGCTGAAGCCGACGCCGAACGCATGCAGGCCCGGGCCGACGGTGCGCGCGGCGAGCGCGGCGGTGATCGACGAGTCGAGGCCTCCGCTCAGGTACGCGGCGACGGGAACGTCCGCGCGCAGCCGGATCTGCGTCGACGACTCGAGGATCGCCTCGAGCTCGTCCACGAGGTCGTCGTCAGGCGCATCGACGGGGTCGAACTGGAGATCCCACCAGCGCCGCTCCTCGACGATTCCGTCACGGCCGACGATCGCGTAGTGCGCCGGCGGAAGCTCTCTGATTCCCACGAAGGCGGAGCGGTCGGGCAGCGTCGACCAGGTCGTGAACGTGTCCACGATCCCGACCGGGTCGAGCTCGCGCCGCGCCGCGGGGTGGCGCAGGAGCGCCTTCGCCTCCGACGCGAAGCAGACGTCTCCCCCGAGCTCGGCGAGGAACAGCGGCCGCACGCCGAAGCGGTCGCGCGCCAGCAGCACCTCCTGCCGCTCGCGGTCCCAGACGGCGATGGCGAAATCTCCGTTCAGGCGATCGAGGAAGCGCGGGCCCCACTCCTCGTAGGCGTGCGCGATCACCTCGGTGTCGCACGACGTCGCGAACCGGTGCCCGAGCTGCCGCAACTCGTCCATCAGCTCGACGTAGTTGTAGATCTCGCCGTTCTGCATCACCCAGTAGCGCCCGCGCTCCTCGCTGAGGGGCTGGTCGCCGCCGGCGAGGTCGATGATCGCCAGCCGCGTGTTCGTCATCCCGAAGGGCCCGTCGACGTAAAGCCCCGTGCCGTCGGGACCGCGATGGCGCATCTCACCTGCCATCGCAAGCAGGAGCGAGCTGTCAACGTGGTTCTGGGCGCCCCGGTGGACGCCGGCAAGGCCGCACATCTCTTCCAAGGATAGGGACAGAAACCGCCCAATTCCCTGTCTGAACGCCCAGTCTGTTGTCCAAGGGCTGTGCGTAAGATTCGAACATGGAAGACGCGATCCGTGAATTTCTCGCGGCGAACTTCTTCCTCGGAGACGACCCGGCAGGCCTTCCCGGCTCCGCGTCGCTCATCGAGGCGGGGGTGATCGACTCGACGGGAGTCCTCGAGCTGGTGGGCTATCTCGAGGACACGTTCGGCATCCGCATCCGCGACGACGAGCTCCTCCCGGAGAACCTCGACACGATCGACAACGTCGTGGGGTTCGTCACGCGCAAGCAGCAGGAGGCCGGAACCGCCGCGTGACCGACAGCGGGACAATCGAGACCGACCTCCTCGCGATCGACCCGGAACAGGCGGTCGAGGCGATCGTCGCCTCGCTGCGGGAGATCGTCGGCAAGGAGCTCCGCCGTCGCGGAGCCGTGGTCGGCGTCTCCGGCGGGATCGACAGCTCGGTCACGGTCGCGCTCTGCGCCCGCGCCTTCGGGCCCGGCCGGACGGTCGCCGTCCTGATGCCGGAGGCCGACTCGAGTGACGACACCCTCGACCTCAGCCGCAGCGTCGCGGACTCGCTCGGCGTGGAGGCGGTCGTCGAGGACATCACGCCGATCCTGCAGGCGGTGCGCTGCTACGAGCGCAGAGACGAAGCCGTACGCCGGATCATCCCGGAATTCGGCGAGGGTTGGCGCTTCAAGATCGTGCTCCCGTCCGTCCTCGGAACGGATGCCTACCGCCTCTTCACGGTGGTCGCGCAGTCGCCGGACGGCGAGCAGGTCGAGGCGCGGCTGCCGGCGGGCGAGTACCTGACCATCGTCGCCGCGACGAACTTCAAGCAGCGCACGCGGAAGATGCTCGAGTACTTCCACGCCGACGCGCACAACTACGCCGTGGCCGGCACGCCGAACCGGCTCGAGTACGACCAGGGCTTCTTCGTGAAGCTCGGCGACGGAGCGGCGGACGTGAAGCCGATCGCGCACCTCTACAAGACGCAGGTCTACCGGCTCGCCGAGTACCTCGAGATCCCGGAGAAAGTCCGGGCCCGCAAGCCGACGACCGATACGTACTCGCTCGAGCAGACGCAGGACGAGTTCTACTTCTCGCTTCCGTACGGGCAGATGGATCTTTGCCTGTACGGCATCAACAACGGCATCACCGCCGACGAGTTGGCCGGCCGGATCGGCATCGCGGCCGAGGACATCCAGCGCGTCTACGAGGACATCGAGCAGAAGCGGCGCACCACGCGGTATCTCCACCTCGGTGCCCAGCTCGTGGAGCCCGTGCCCGAAGTGCCCGCCCGTCTGAGTAAACGCCTTCCTAGAGCCAAAACTGGCCTATGGACCCCCCGTTCAGCCAGTAGCCGCTCCGGGGCACCGGTGTGATGCTGAATGGCGGTGGGGCATTTGAGGCCTAAATTCGGCATTCAGCGGGTTGCGCTGGGCTTGGCGGCTGTCGCGATCGCCGCGCTCGTACTGGGCGTGACGAAGAGCGCGGCGCTCGGGCCGGCAGGCAGCTACACGTCGATCGTGTTCGCCGACGGTTTCGAGTCGGGCGACCTGAGCCACTGGAACGGCCTCCTCGGCAACGGCAGCGCGACGGCGACCGCCGCGGCCGCGCACACCGGGAGTTACGGGCTCCGGCTGTCGAACGCGAGCGGCCAGTTCCAGGTACTCGCGAAGGGCCTCGACCAGCCGCTGGCCGACAGCTCCATGACCTTCTGGGTCCGCATCGCGAGCGGCGCCGGCTTCCAGACCGTCGCCGAAGCGCGCGACGGCTCCTCGAGCGCACACATGTGGGACCTCTACTACGACGGCGGCCAGCAGGCCTTCTACCTCTACCCGTACAGCGGCACCGGCAGCACACAGATCTTCACGGGAACGGGAGCGCCCCGTCGGGCACGTGGCTCAAGGTCGAGATCCAGTACACCGCCACCGCCACCGGCGGCGCGCGCATCTACATCAACGACCAGACGCAAGCCGAGCTGGACCGTCACGGGCAACTACACGCGCACCACGAACCTCCAGCGCATCCAGCTCTGGAACGACGGCGCCAACGTCACCGACTTCGACGACGTCAGCGTCGGAACTCCACCCGGCGCGCCCTCCCCACCGGGCGCGCCGACCGGAGTCACCGGCACGGCCGGCAATGCTTCGGCCAACCTCAGCTGGACGGCCCCCGCCTCGAACGGCGGCAGCGCGATCACGAGCTACCGCATCACGCCGTACATCGGCGGAACGGCGCAGACCCCGGTGGTCACGCCGACCGCGGCGACCTCCTTCAACGTCACCGGCCTCACCAACGGGACGACGTACACGTTCACGGTCGCCGCGACCAACTCGGCAGGCACGGGCCCCGACTCGGCTCCGTCGCCTCCGATCACTCCGCGCGCTGCGGCAACGGTCCCGGGCGCGCCGACGAACGTCTTCGGCTCGCCCGGCGACCACTCGGTCGCGCTGGGCTGGACGGCTCCGTCCTCGGACGGCGGCAGCGCGATCACGAGCTACCGGATCGTGCCCTTCATCGGCACGACCGCCCAGCCGGCGATCAACACGCCCACCAACGCGACGAACTACACCGTGACGGGCCTCACCAACGGCACCGCCTACACCTTCACTGTCGCGGCCACGAACAGCGTCGGCACCGGGGCCGCCTCGGCGGCGTCGGCCGCGCTCACGCCGGGCGCGGGCTACTCGAACGTGGTCTTCGCGGACGGCTTCGAGTCGGGCGGGCTCACGAACTGGAACGGGTCGCCGGGCAACGGGACGTCGACGGTCCTCGCCGCCGCGGCCCACGCCGGCACCTACGGCCTGCGGACGACGAACACCGCCGGGCAGTTCTCGTACATCCCGAAGAGCCTGGCGTCGCCCCTCGCAGACAGCTCGGTCAGCTTCTGGGTGCGGCTCAACTCCGGTAGCGGCCTGGAGACGCTCGCCGAGGCCCGCGACGGCAGCTCGAGCGCCCACATGTGGGATCTCTATTACAACTGGAACACGCAGAGCCTCGTCCTCGACGCGTACCGGGCCACGGGCGCCGACGAGGTCACCAGCGGGCCGGGCACCGTGCTGCCGGGCGGCTGGGTCAAGGTCTCGGTGCAGTACACGGCCACCGCCACGGGCGGCGCGCGGCTCTACGTCAACGACGTCACGCAGCCTGCATGGATGACGGTCGGCAACTACACGCGCGCGGCCAACCTGCAGATCCTCCAGCTCTGGAACGACGCCGTCGGCTCCACCGACTTCGACGACGTCCGGATCGCGACGCCGCCACCGCCTGGCGCGACGGTGCCGGGCACTCCGACCGGCGTCAGCGGCCTGGCGCGGGATCACGCGGTCGCGCTCACGTGGAACGCGCCGGCCTCGGACGGCGGCAGCCCGATCAGCGGCTACCGGATCACGCCGCGGGTCGCGAACGGCGACACGCTCGACCCGGTCTTCACGCCGTACGCAGACACGAGCTACACCGTCACGGGCCTCACCAACGGAACCGCGTACACGTTCACCGTGGCGGCGCTCAACGGCGTGGGCAACGGCGCTGACTCGAGCTCCTCCGCCGCCGTCACTCCGACGCCGGCGACCGTTCCGGGAGCTCCGACCGGCGTCACCGCCTCGGCGCAGGACGCGAGCGTCAATCTCAGCTGGACGGCACCGGCCGACGGCGGCTCGTCGATCACGGGTTACTTCGTCACTCCGTTCATCAACGGCAGCCCGCAGTCGGCGATCCCCACCGGGTCGACGACGACCGGCTACACCGTGACCGGTCTCACCAACGGCACGGCGTACACGTTCACGGTCAGGGCCGCCAACGCCGTCGGCCAGGGGCCAGCCTCGGCGCAGACGGCGGCAGTGACGCCGCGCGCGGCGCTGTCGCAGTACACCGACACGATCTTCTCCGACGGCTTCGAGTCCGGGAACCTCAACAACTGGAACTCCACGCAGGGAACCGGCGCGTCGTCGGTCGTCGCCGCGGCCGCGCACACCGGCGGCTTCGGACTGCGAATCGCCACGCTCGAGACGCAGTACGCGTACGACGTGAAGTCCATCAACGGCTCGCTCCAGGACAGCGTCACGAATTTCTGGGTGCGCCTCGGAACCGGCACGCGCACGGCCACCGTGGCCCAGGCGAGGGACGGCTCGTCGAGCATCAACATGTGGATGCTGATGTACGACGGGACTCGTCACGGGTTCATCTTCTACCCGTACAACAGCGCCGGCGGCAGCACCGAGATCTTCACGGGCGTGAACTCCGTCCCGGCCGGTCAGTGGGCCCAGGTCCAGGTGCAGTACACCGGCACAGCGCAGGGCACCGCGCGCCTCTACGTCAACGGCCAGACCCAGCCGGGCTGGGGCCTGAACGGCAACTTCAGCCACACGGCCAACCTGCAGATCATCCAGCTCTGGAACGAGGGCCTCGCGAACAACGACTTCGACGACTTCGCCGTCGCGACCGTACCGCCGCCAGGGGCCCAGCCACCAGGCGCGCCGACCAACGTCATCGGGCACCGCGCTCGACCGGGCCGCGCAGCTCGACTGGACCGCGCCGGCGAACGACGGCGGCAGCATCATCAACGGCTACAAGATCAGCGAGTACGTCAACGGCATGCGGCGGTCTTCGCTCCTGACCGGATCCTCGGCGACGACCTTCCGTGTCGGCGGCCTCACCAACGGCACGACCTACACCTTCACCGTCGCGGCACTCAACGCGGCCGGCTCCGGCCCCGAGTCCGCGCCGAGCAACGACGTCACGCCGGTGCACTCGCCGCCTCCGGGCCCACCGCTCGGCGTCAACGCGACTGCGGGGACCGCTTGGCCGGGCTGACGTGGACGGCGCCTTCGTCGGACGGCGGCAGCCCGATCACCGGATATCGCGTGACTCCGTACGTCAATGGCAGCCCGCAGACCCCGATCGCAACGGGCTCGACGGCGACCAGCTTCACCGTCACCGGCCTGACGAACGGGACGACCTACACCTTCACCGTCGCCGCGACGAATTCGACCGGCTACGGAGCCGAGTCGCAGCAGTCGAACGCTGTCACGCCGGCGCCTCCCACGGTGGCCGGCGCGCCGACGGGCGTCGCCGGGGCGCCGCGCGACAGCGCCGTGGCGTTGACGTGGACCGCACCCACCTCCGACGGCGGCAGCGCGATCACGAGTTACCGGATCGTGCCGTACATCGGCAACACCGCCCAGACCGCCGTCACGACGCCGTCGGCATCCACGGGCTTCACCGTCACCGGCCTCCACAACGGGACGACCTACACCTTCACCGTCGCCGCGAACAACGCGGTCGGCACCGGCCCGGCCTCGGATCCGTCCGCGCCGGTGACGCCTGCCGTCCCGCCGGCGAACCCGATCGTGCTCGAGAACCGCAACCCGGGGACGACGAGCTGGCAGTTCGACATCGACCACAAGGCCGAACACCACGAGATCGAGGGCTACGCGAGCGCGACGAGCGTGAACAAGGGCGCGTCGATCAACCTCATGGTCTCGCTCTCGACGAACGCGCAGTACACGATGGACATCTACCGCATGGGCTGGTACCCGACCGGAACCAACCCTGACGGCACCTCGTGCGCTCCGTCGTGCGGCGGCCGGCTGATGCTCCACGTCGGCCCGCTCAACGGCACGCATCAGGCGAAGCTGCCCGACCGTCACGACGCAGAACGACTTCAACTTCGGGCTGACCGAGTGCAACTGGACGCCGAGCTACACGCTCAACGTCCCCGCGAGCTGGACGACCGGCAACTACATCGTGAAGCTCAAGCGCCTCGACGGGCAGACAGCTCGAGAGCTACATGACCTTCGTCGTCCGCGACGACTCGTCGACCGCACCGATCGTCTATTCGATGGACGCCACGACCTGGGAGGCCTACAACTTCTGGGGCGGCTACGCGCAACAACAACGTCGGCTATGACCTCTACGGCCGCTTCGACGACGTTACCGGCAACACGACGGGCAGCCGGGCGCTACAGGTCTCCTTCGACCGCCCCTACGCGGGCGAGGCTGCGACCGACGGCGCCGGCAGTTTCTTTGACTGGGACTACCCGATGGTGCGCTGGATGGAGTCGAAGGGCTACGACATCGCCTACGTGACGTCGGTCGACCTCGAGCAGAACCCGAACTTGCTCCTCAGCCACAAGGTCTTCATGAACACCGGCCATGACGAGTACTACTCGGACAACATGCGCGCCGCGCTCACCAACGCGATCGCAGGCGGCGTCGACATGGCCTTCTTCAGCGCAAACAACTTCTACTACCGCATCACCTGGGCGCCGAGCGCGATCCGGCACGGCGAACCGGCGCATCCATTCCGACAAGAACGCGCTCGTGGGATCGACGACGTTCGAATGGCGCCTGCTCTCGCCGCAGCACCCGGAGAACGAGATCGGCGGCGTCATGCTCGAGGGCGTCGCGAACGACCGGCCGTTCCTCGTCTCCGACGCCAGCAGCTGGATCTACGCCGGCACCGGCCTCCACAACTACACCGGCAACGGCACGACCGGCGTCATCACGAGCGGAGCCGAACCAGAACGCACTGCCGGGCATCATCGGCTACGAGTTCGACTCGCGCGCGACAACGACGGCGAACCTCTCGACCTGGGCGTCCTACGAGCCGAGCACGACGCACACCGTCGGCCACTCGTTCGTGCCCGCAGGTGACGGGAACAGCTCGAACGTCTGGTCGGATTCGGTCCTCTGGACGGCGCCGAGCGGAGCGATGATCTTCTCGGCCGGCACGATCGAATGGAGCTGGGGCCTCGATGACGGCTACAACGAGCGGCTACTGCAGCTGCTTCCACCAGTACACGAACGCGGCCACGCAGCGAGTCACCCAGAACGTCCTCGACCGGTTCAGCGGCCCCTAGAACGAGTCCACAACGGCGAGTGCGCAGGTTGTTCGTCACCGTTCACAGCGACGACCCGCGGTTGCACGCGGAGCTCGTCAAAGGTCTTCCGGCCAAGCGGCGTCGTGAGCGAGCTGGCTCTCGCCGACGTCTCGGCGCACGGCCAGGCCGCGGCGCCTGACCTCGTGTTCGTGGATGCGGGGCCGCCTCCGGCCTCCTCCCTGCCGGCGGGCGAGCTCCGCAAGGCATATCCGTGCGCATTCGTCGTCCTGGTGGCGCAGGACGTCGACGAGGCGACGCTGCAGCTCGGCGCGTCTGTCGGCGCGGACGCGTACATCCGCCGCGACGAGTCGCCGGCGGACGCCGTCACCGCGATGCTCGCGGTAGCGGCCCTTACGAAGCGGCGCAGACAGGCCTAGACGGCCTGTACTTCCCGTCGAAAAGTCTAGGTCCCCCGCCGCGCGGAGGGTTTTCGACTTCTGGCCTTGGATGCGGCTTTGCGCACCCGTACGCTCTTTGTACGGCCGGTCTCACGGGGAGAGCGTCTGCGGCATATGACTGAATTTGGCATTGAAACCCACGTTTCGGCACCGCGAAGGCGGTCGCCGTTCGACATCTTCGCGTCGGCCGACCCGCGGACGCTGGAGATCCTCCGCCGCCGCAACACCGCGCGGCACCCACGGCGCCGCGGCTGGCTCGTGCGCAGGGCGCTCGTGGTCGCGGATCTCGCCGGCCTCGCTGCCGCCATGGTCACCGTCGAGCTCATCTTCGGGCAGGGCAGCGGCGCCGCGAACCGGGTTCACCCGCTGCTCGAGGCGCTCGTCCTGCTCGCGACGCTTCCCGGCTGGATCGTGATCGCTCGCTTCTATCGCCTCTACGACCAGGACGAGGAGCGCACGCATCACCCGACGACCGACGACCTCGTCGGCGTCTTCCACCTCGTCACGGTCTGCACCTGGCTCTTCTACGCCGCGGTCTCGCTCACGGGCGTGGCCCATCCCCAGCTCAGCAAGATGTTCGCGCTCTGGATCCTCGCGATCGGCCTGATCGCCGTCGCGCGCTCCTGCGCGAGGGCGTGGTGCCGGCGCAGCATGACGTACCTGCAGAACACGATCATCGTCGGGGCCGGCGACGTCGGCCAGAGCGTCGCGCGCAAGCTGATCCGCCACTCCGAGTACGGCATCAACGTGGTCGGGTTCGTGGACGACGCGCCGAAGGAGCTGCAGACGGGGCTCGAGCACGTCCAGCTGCTCGGCTCTCCCCATGAGCTGCCCGAGATGGTGCGGCTGCTCGACGTCGAGCGCGTGGTGATCGCCTTCTCGAACGACTCCGCCGAGCAGACGCTCGAGCTCGTCCGGTCGCTCAACGAGCTCCAGGTGCAGGTCGACATCGTCCCGCGCCTGTTCGAGCTCGTCGCCCCGAGTGTCAAGATCGACACCGTCGAGGGGCTGCCTCTCGTCGGGCTGCCGCCGCCGAGCCTCTCGCGCTCGTCGCGCTGGGTCAAGCGTTCGATCGACGCCGCAGTGGCGGCCGTCGCGCTCCTGCTGACCGCGCCGCTGTTCGCGTACATCGCGCTGCGCGTGAAGCTCGACTCCCCCGGCCCGGTCTTCTTCCGCCAGAAGCGGCTCGGCAAGGACCAGCGCGAGTTCGAGGTGCTCAAGTTCCGGACGATGAAGGTCGACAACGACGATTCGGCCCACCGTGAGTTCATCAAGGACCTGATGGATCCGACGACTGCGAAGACGACAAACGGCATCTACAAGCTCGACCGCGGCGACGCAGTGACCCGCTCGGGTCGCTGGCTGCGCGGAACGAGCCTCGACGAGCTGCCTCAGCTCATCAACGTCCTGCGCGGCGACATGTCGCTCGTCGGCCCGCGGCCTTGCATCGAGTGGGAGACCGAGCATTTCGAGCCGCACCACTTCGACCGCTTCCTCGTCCCCGCCGGGATCACGGGCCTCTGGCAGGTAACCGCCCGGGCGCAGGCGACCTTCAAGGAGGCGCTTGACATGGACGTCGCCTACGCGCGCGGCTGGTCGCTCGGCCTCGATCTCAGGCTCATCTGCCGGACGCCGCTCCAGGTTCTCGGCCGGAGGGCGACCGCTTGAGCGGGAACGGGAACGGTCACAAGAACGGCAACGGGGACGGGAACGGGCACGCGAAGCTGCCCTGGCCGCTCGCCCGCATGCCGCTGACGCCGCGCCTCGCGGTCGTCGGCCTCGGCTACTGGGGCCCGAACCTCGTCCGGAACATCCAGGAGATGCCGGACGCCGAGCTCGTCGCGGTCTGCGACATGCGCGAGGACGCGCTCGAGACGATCGCGCGCCGCTACCCGGCCGTCACGACCACGACCTCGTTCGACGACATCGTCGAGGACGACGGCATCGATGCAGTCGTGATCGCAACGCCCGTCTCGACGCATCATCCGCTCGCGCTGAAGGCGCTCAACGCCGGCAAGCACGTCTTCATCGAGAAGCCCCTCGCAGCGTCCTCCGAGGAAGCGCGGGAGCTGATGGAGACCGCCGAGGAGCGCGGCCTCGTCCTGATGCCGGGCCACACGTTCCTCTACAGCCCGCCGGTGAACGCGATCCGCGAGCTGATCGCGAGCGGCGACATCGGCGAGGTCTACTTCATCTCGACGAGCCGCGTAAACCTCGGCCTGCACCAGGCAGACGTCAGCGTCGCGTGGGATCTCGGCCCGCACGACTTCTCGATCCTGCGCTACTGGCTCGGCGAGACCCCGCGCCACGTCAGCGCGATGAGCCGGAACTGCGTGATGCCGGACATCCCGGACGTCGCGTTCATCAACCTCGAGTTCCCGTCGGGCACGATCGCCCACGTCGAGCTCTCCTGGCTCGCCCCGAGCAAGCTGCGCCGGACGACGATCGTCGGCTCCCGCAAGATGATCGTCTACGACGACACGAGCAACGAGCCCGTGCGCGTCTTCGACCGCGGCGTCGACCTGCCGAACCCGGAGACCTTCGGCGAGTACCAGCTCACCTATCGCGCCGGCGACATCGTCTCCCCGCACGTACCGGCCGCCGAGCCGCTCTTCCTCGAGCTGAGCGACTTCTGCACGGCTATCCGCACCGGCGAGGAGCCGCGCTCGAGCGCCGAGATCGGCCTGGACGTCGTGCGGATCATCGAGTCCGTCGACGCCTCGCTCGAGGCCGACGGCGCCCGCGTAGGCGTCGCCGAGGCCACGGCCGGACCCACGTAGCCATGGGCACACAGGCAACGACCACCCGAGTTCCGTTCCTCGATCTCGGGGCGATTCACAGCGACCTCAAGGACGACCTGCTCGAGGCGTTCTCCGCCCTGATCGACACCGGCGCGTTCATCAACGGCCCTCAGGTGCGCGAGTTCGAGGACGCCTTCGCGGCGTACGTGGGGACCGCCGAGGCCATCGGCCTCGCCAGCGGTCTCGACGCGCTGCGCCTCGGTCTGCTCGCGATGGGGATCGAGCGCGGCGATGAGGTGCTCGTCCCGGCCAACACGTTCGTGGCGACCCTCGAGGCCGTCACACAGGCGGGCGGAGTGCCCGTCCCGGTCGAGATCTCCGAGACCGACTGGAACATCGACGTGGCCGCAGCGGAGGCCGCGATCGGTGAGAAGACGCGCTTCCTGCTGCCGGTTCATCTCTACGGGCAGATGGCCGACATGCGAGCGCTCGTGACCCTCGCCGACCGGCATCACCTGACCGTGCTGGAAGACGCCTGCCAGGCGCACGGCGCCACGCGCGACGGCTTCGCGGCAGGAACGCTCGGCGCCGCAGCCGCCTTCAGCTTCTACCCGGGGAAGAACCTCGGAGCGTTCGGCGATGCCGGCGCGCTGACGACGAACAACGCGGCGCTCGCCGATGTCGTACGGGCCTTGCGCGAGCATGGCCAGCGCGCCAAGTACGAGCACGAGCGCGAGGGTTGGACCGCCCGGCTCGACACGATCCAGGCGATCGTCCTCTCGGCGAAGCTCGCGCGTCTCGACGGCTGGAACGAGGAGCGCCGCGCGATCGCGCGCCACTACCTCGAGCGGCTCGCTGGCGTGGGCGACCTCGACCTCCCGCCCGTCGCGGCCGACAGCGAGCCCGTCTGGCACCTCTTCGTCGTGCGCACGGCCGACCCGGCCGCCCTCGCCGAGGCTCTGAACGCCCGCGGGATCGCCAGCGGGCGGCACTACCCCGACCCCGTTCACCTGACGGAGGCCTACAGCGGGCTCGGGTACGAGCGCGGAGCATTCCCCATTGCAGAACGCCACGCCGATCGCGTCCTCTCTCTGCCTATCTTTCCGGGGATGACGATCGAAGCCGCAGATGCCGTTGTGGCCGCCGTGTCGGCGTTCTTCGACGGTGACTGACCTGCCGGCCAACCAGCCGGCCAACGAGGCGCCCTACCGGCTGATCAACGGCGTCGAGTTCGGCGACGGCGTGATCGTGCAGGCGTTCACGAACCTCTACGGCTGCGCGATCGGCGACGGCACCCGCGTCGGGACGTTCGTCGAGATCCAGCGCGGCGCGACCATCGGGGCCCGCTGCAAGATCCAGAGCCACACGTTCATCTGCACCGGTATCGAGATCGGTGATGAGGTCTTCGTCGGCCACGGCGTGGTCTTCATCAACGACAAGCGGCCTCGCGCGACGACCGACGACGGCGCCCTCCAGACAGACGACGACTGGGAGCTCATGCCCACGGTCGTCGAGCGGCGGGCCTCGATCGGCTCGGGCGCCGTCGTGCTCGGCGGCCTGCGGATCGGCGAGGGAGCGATTGTCGGGGCAGGCGCGGTGGTCACCCGCGACGTTCCCGCGGGCGTGACCGTCGCGGGAAGCCCTGCGCGGGAGCTCGCCGGAACCGGATGAAGGTCGCGGTCGCGGTCGTGCTCGTGGTGGTGCTATGCGCCGCCGCCGGCCTCGCCGCGCTCGCGTGGCGCGCCTCGGCCCGCGCCGTCCACCCCGGTCCGGCCTCGTACGCCTGGAGCGCTGCGGACTTCCCGGAGCTCACGGCCGAGGAGCTGACAGTCGACTCGTCGACCGGCGCGCGCCTCGCCGGCAGGTTCTTCCCGGGCAGCAAGCGCGAGACGATCGTGCTCACCCACGGCTACGGCGGCACCCAGGACGAGATGCTGCCGGTCGCTGCCGCGCTGCATCGCCGGGGCTACACGATCTTCACGTACGACACCCGCGGCTGCGGCCGTAGCAGCGGCGAGATCACCTTCGGCGCGCGCGAGCAGGACGACCTCATCTCCGTGGTCGACCACCTCGCGTCGCGGCCGGACGTCGACTCGGAGCACATCGGCGCCCTCGGGTTCTCCATGGGCGGCGCGACCACCGTGCTCGCCGCGGCCCGCGATCAGCGGATCAAGGCCGTCGTGGCGGACTCTGCGTGGAAGACCGCCAAGAGCTGGCTGCGACCGAGCGTGCGCGCCGTGTTCGTCCATCCGCGCGACCACTTCTCGGCCCTCTCCCTCGCCTTCGCGGAGCTTCGGGCCGGCGTCGACCTTGACGACCTTCGGCCGGAGGATGCGATGCGGAACCTCTCAGGGCGCCCCGTCCTGCTCATCCACGGGTCGGCGGACGACGTCGTCCTGCCCGCCGATGCCGAGGCTCTCGCCGCCGCGAACGCGGATGCCGAGCTCTGGCGCGTCGCGGGCGCCGCACACGGCGCGACCGTCGCGCCCGGCGGCGCGACGACGTCCGAGCGCGTCGCTCAGTTCTTCGAGAGCGCTCTCAGCTAGCTCGCGACCATCGCGTTCACGCAAGGGCGATCCGCAAGGGCCGAACCTTAAAGGAGCCGCAGGTCGGAGGTGGAGCCGACGGGGATCGAACCCGTGACCTCCGCCATGCCATGGCTGGCGCTCTCCCAGCTGAGCTACGGCCCCGACTCGACTCCAGTCTAGCCGCGAACCGTACGACTCAGCCCAATTCACGCCTCGTCCCTGGTTGTTTCGCGTCGGCCTGACGCGCAAGAGAAACATGGTTTCGACCGTCGAAGAGGCCCATCGGAAGAAGTAGCAGCTGTCGAGCTCCGGCGCAATATGCCGTGAGCGCATCAATCTCCGCACTGTGCATCTACGTTCGTCTGAGCAGAGCCGGTGGCTGTTCGGCGCGCCGAGTAACAGCGCACGAAGACCACGCCGCCTTCGAGCGGCGCCCATTTGCACTGGACGCGCATCAGGCCGCGCACCGACCTCAAGGATCATGTCGCACCGTCCGCCCTCGCCAATCGGCCGGTAGACCTCGATCCCGAGCTCTGGCCGCATCAAGCGCGATTGCGGCTTCGGCGATGTTGCCCTTTTGATCCGTCGAGAGCTGCATCTCGACAGTCTAGTTGTCTAATCGGACGACAGACTAGACCGCGGCGGCGTCGAGCTCGATGCTCGGGACGTCGCCCCAGAGCTCCTCGAGGCGGTAGTACTCGCGCGCCTCGGGCGTGAAGACGTGGAGGACCACGTCGAGGTAGTCGGCGACGATCCAGCGGCCCTCGGGCTCGCCCGCCACCGAGGTCGGCAGCGCGCGCTCCTCCTGCTTCAGGCGCACGTGCACCTCGTCCCAGATCGCTTTCGTCTGGCGCGCGTTCTGCCCCGTCGCGAGGACGAAGAAGTCCGTGTAGCTGCACACGGGTCGCATGTCGAGGATGAGGACGTCCTGCGCCAGCTTCTCCTGGGCGAGGCCGGCGATTCGGCGGGCGTGTTCGATAGGCGTCAGAGGCTCGTCAAGTCCTTTCCTGCTTGCGATGAGTGTAGCCGTAGAGGCTGCGCTCCTCGATTTCCCGGACGACGGCTTCCGGAACCAAGCCGGTGACAGGCTCGCCCTTCGAGATTCGTTCACGCACGTCGCTGGAGGAGACGGCGGGCGAGTCGAGCTCGAAGCTGAGAATGCGGTCGCCGTAGCGCTCGAGGTCGGGCGGCGGGTAGCCCGACCGCGTGCCGACCGCGAGGCGGACCCAGCGCAGCACCTCCTCAGGCTCCTTCCAGCCTGGAAAGTCACGGCCCTCGTCGGCGCCGACGACGAAGATCGCGTCGCCGAAACGGCCGCCACGGACCGAGTCGACGGTGAACGGGTGTGGGTCGATGTCGGCGTCGGCCGCAAGGCCGTCGAATGCGGCCCGCGCAAGCGCGAGCCGGTCGTCCGGATCGGCCAAAACATCTGCGCGATGGCCCGGTCTCGCAGCCACGAGGACAACGAGCCGGTCGATCGGCAACTCCGCGAGCGCGGCGCAGGCGAGCGCGACGTGGCCGTTGTGCGGCGGATCAAAGGCGCCGCCGAGGATGCCTGTGGTCACTGCAGCTCGAGCGCCTCGCCGGCGACTTCGACCTCGTCGCCGGACCTCGCGCCCGCCTCGCGCAGCGCCGCTTCGAGCTCCTCCTCCCCAGGCGGACGGCCGACGATCCGGAAGCCGCGGTCGGTGCGCAGGATCCGGAACGCGCGCCGAGGGTCGGGCTTCGGCCGGTAGACGAGGAACTCGGCGAGGCCGTCAGGGCTCTCCTCGACCCTCGGCGCGGGCGGACACAGCTCGAAGAGACCGCGGCGGAAGAGCTCGACCCCCTGGCCCGTCGCGCACGAGAGCGCGTACACGCGCAGGACGCGTGGGTCATCGAGCTCGAACGGAGGCGGGTCCGGAAGCAGATCGACCTTGTTCAGGACGACGACCTGCGGCCGCTCGGGGAGCCCGGCACCGTAAGCGTGGAGCTCACGGTCGATCTGCTCGAAGCGCTCGGCGGGGTCGCCCTCGGAGGCGTCGATCACGTGGAGGAGCAGTCGCGCCCGCTCGAGGTGCGCGAGAAACTCGTGGCCGAGGCCGGCACCTTCGCTGGCTCCTTCGATCAGGCCGGGGACGTCTGCAACGACGAGCTGGCGCTCGTCCGAGTCGACGGTCCCGAGAACCGGCTGGATCGTCGTGAACGGGTACGCCGCGACCTTCGGGGTCGCGTTCGAGATGCGCCGTAACAGCGACGACTTGCCGGCATTCGGCAGCCCGACCAGGGCCGCATCGGCGAGCAGCTTCAGACGTAGCTCGTACTCGCTTTCCTCACCGGGCAGGCCGGTCTCCGCGAAGCGCGGCGTCTGCCGCGTGGACGTGGCGAAGCGCCGGTTCCCGCGGCCGGCTGCGCCACCGCGTGCGAGCACGACGCGGGCGCCGCCCTGCGCGAGGTCGGCGACGAGCTGTCCGTCCTCGTCGAGGATCTGGGTGCCGGCGGGCACGCGCAGCTCGATGCTCGTGCCGTCCGCCCCGTGCTTGCCGGAGCCGCTGCCGTTGCCGCCGCGGCCGGCCGCGAAGCGGCGCTTCGCGCGGAAGCCCGAAAGGTCGCGGAGATCCGCGTCGGCGACCGCGACCACGTCGCCGCCCGGCCCGCCGTCGCCGCCGTCGGGCCCTCCTTTGGGCACGTGCTTCTCGCGCCGGAAGGTCAGCGCGCCGTCGCCGCCGCGCCCCGCCTTCACGTGGATGCGGGCGCGGTCGTGGAACATCGCTAGTGCCCCTGCAGGTAATGCTCTCCAGTCTCTGGGTCGCGAGCACCAAGCCAGGGGCCGCACTCGTCCGCGGCCAAGGCTGGTGGCCTTGGCAAGGGCGAGGGTGGTTCCTGGCGCAGCGTGATCGCGGGCCAGAGGCGGACGAGCATTGCCTGGAGGGGCACTAGTCCGGGTCGACGACCGCGACGAGGCGGCGGCCGCCGCTCGTCTTGAAGGCGACGCGACCGTCGCGCCTGGCGAAGATCGTGTCGTCGCGGCCGATCCCCGCGCCCGGGCCCGGCCGGAAACGCGTGCCGCGCTGGCGGACGATGATCGTCCCGGACGTCACGCCCTGGCCGTCGAAGACCTTGACGCCGAGCATCTTGGGCGCAGAGTCGCGCCCGTTCCTCGACGATCCAAGTCCCTTCTTGTGTGCCATCTCAGTCCTCTTTCTCCTGTGCCTCGAGCGCGGCGAGCGCGCCCTTGCGCTTCGCATGCGCCTGCTCGTACTCGAGCGCCGCCGCGACCTGCTCCGGCGACCAGTTGCCCGCCTTCTCGGCGATTTCCTTGACGGTCATGTCCGCGTAGCCGCGAGGCAGCTTCGCGGGAGCCTCGGCCGTCTCCTTCTCCTTCGCCGTCTCCTGCTTCGGCGCTGCCGAGCTCGCGCGCTTCGTCCCGCCGATCGACTGGATCTCGATCTGCGAGAGCTTGGCCCGGAAACCCGTGTGCCGGCGGTAACCGGACTTCGGCCGGTACTTGCCGATCCGGATCTTCTCGCCGAGCGGCGAGCCGATCACCTTCACGGTCACCTGCGCGCTCTTCGGCGAGAGCTCGAACGTGCCGTCTCCGCCGAGCATCAGCACCTCGGGATGGAAGGTCTTGCCCTCCTCCGTCGGCAGCCGGTCGACGAGCAGCCGCTCGCCCTCGCGGACGCGGTATTGCTTCCCTCCGAGTGAGATGATCGCGTAGCTCATGGCATCGAAACGCGGGCTCGTGGCCCGCGAGGACGAAAGTCTAGCGGCGATCGGCTCCCGGTCGCAAAGCCGCGGCCTCACTGAGATCTGGGTCGTGTGGGCGCTCTTCGGGCTCGCAACGGCTGCGGTCTTCGAGACGTACTGGCGGATCCCCCCAAGTGAGCTCTGGAAGGTGCACAACTCCGGCTTCGTCGGCGGGGCAGGCCGCGCCCTCGTCTTCGTGGGCGACTCGCCCGCCATAGCCGCGTTCGCAGTGCTGCCGATCGTGGCCGACCGGCTCGAGGACCGGCGCGCGCACATCGTCGCAGGTGTCGCCTTCGCACTCTGCGCAACCGTGGGCTTCGTCCAGACGCCGAGCCACCTTGACCCGAAGTGGTCGAACATCTGGCCGGTCCTCGGGGTCGCGCTGGCAATCCTGCTCACAGCCTGGGCGGCACCGGCGCGGCAGGGCCGAGCCGGTGCGCACGACGCGCGCGGGCGACCTGCTGAGGATCGTGCTCGGAGTCGTGACTCTGCTGTGGGCCACGCCGTACATCGCGGCCGAGCTCGGCTTCCATCTCGACGGCGCTCCGTTCTTCGGCTGGTTCTTCCAGACCGGCAAGCTCGCTCCGGAGCCCGGCTCCGGCCACCTGCATGCGACCGTCCACTACGGCCACCATCACGGCCTCGACGGCTTGCTGCTGGTCGCGACGGCCATGCTTCTCTCCCGCCTGCTCGGCGGGATCCGCCATACGCCGCTGAGGGTGCTGACGGGCGCCGCGCTGGCGCTGATGCTGGTCTACGGCTGGACGAACATGGTGAACGACCTCTGGATCGAGCAGGTCGTCAAGCGCGGCTGGACGAGCTGGCAGGTGCCGGACGTCCTCTTCCCGTCGCTGTCGCTCGCCTGGGCCGCCATGCTCGTCGCCGCCGCGGCGATCTACGCGGCATTCTTCGCGCCCCGGCCGCTATTCCGGCGTTGAGGCCTTCGCAGCCGGACTCTTGCGCCGGCGGCGGCCGCCGCGGGAACCTCGCCTGGTCTTCTTCTTCGGCTTCGGCGCGTCTTCCCCGGCCCCGTTCTCTCCGGCCCCGTTTTCGGCGGGCGCGCTTTCGGCGCTAGCCACAGGCTCGGGCTCGTCGGCCTCGGCCTCACGGCCGAGATCCGGGTCAGGGACGTGGATCCTCGGGCCGTCGCCGTCGCCGTCGCCGCCGCCGTCGGCGGACGCCGTCGCCGCATCGGCAGGCTTCTTCTTGCGCCGCCTGCCGCCGCGGGAGCCGCGCCGGGTCTTCTTCTTCGGCGTGGGCGCGGCGCCGTCAGCTTCTGGAGTCGCCTCAGCCTCGAGCTCGACCGCCTCGGCCTCGACCGTCTCGGGCTCGCCCTCCTCCGGCTCGTCCGCGGTCTCCTCTTCTGTCTCGACGGGCTCCTCGACGGCCTCCTCGGCCTTCGTGCCGCCCGGCTTCTTCCGCGCCGGGGGCTTGCGAGTCGGCTTCTCGGCTTCGCCCTCCGCCGTGATCGGCGGCTCCACCAGCTTGCTCCGGGTCACGAGCGTCGCGTAGGCCGTGCCGTTGAGGACGCGCTCGATCTGGACCTTCGCGTTCTTGCCGACCATCCTCGAGGCGTCACCGACGCAGACCACCAACCCGTCGACCTTCCCGACGGCGGAGTTGACGTCGTGGCGGGCGACCTCCACGAGCTTGAGGTCGATCTTCGCGCCCTCCTGCACCGGGGCCTCCGGCGCGAGGCTCTCGAAGGTGCCCTTCCCGAGCACCTCGAAGTGATCGGTCGGCACGTCCTCGCGCGACTCGATCAGGAAGCGGCGCTTGGTCTCCTCCTCGATCGCGGCGAGCCGCGAGGCGCCCGGCCCGATCAGGATGCTCGCAACCTTCGCGTTCAGCTGCACCTTGAACGCCTTCGTCCGCGGAGCGCCGGCCGCGAGTTCGCGGAGGCGCCGCTCGGCGTCCACGGCTGCCGAGGTCTCCGAGAGGACGACGCCGTCGCCGCCGCAGACGGTGCACTTGCGCGTGAGGATCTCGCGCGGCCCGTCGGTCACGTTCTGGCGCGTCATCTCGACGAGCCCGAGCGGCGAGATCTCGACGACGTAGGTCTTCGTCCGGTCGCGCTCGAGCTCCGTCTTCAGCGCCTCCTCGACGGTCGCCCGGTTCTTGGGGTTCGCCATGTCGATGAAGTCGATGACGATGATTCCGCCGATGTCGCGCAGCCGCAGCTGGCGCACGACCTCCTTGACGGCCTCGAGGTTGTTCTTCGTGATCGTGTCCTCGAGCCGTCCGCCGGAGCCTTTGCCGCGGCCGCCGACGAAGCGGCCGGTATTGACGTCGATCACGGTGAACGCCTCGGCGTAGTCGAAGATGAGGTAGCCGCCCGAGGGCAGGTCGACGCGGCGCGAGAGAGTCGAGCGGATCTGCGCGTCGACGCCCGACGACTCCATCAGCGGCTTCTTCTCCCGATACCGCTGGACGCGGTCGGCCATGTGCGGCGAGGTCTTCTTCAGGTAGCCGAGGATGCGCTTGTAGGTGCGCTCGTGGTCGACGAGCGCGCGCTCGAAGTCGTCGGTGAAGAGGTCGCGGATGACGCGCAGGGGGAGCTCGGACTCCTGGTAGACGAGCGTTTGGCCCTTGGCGCTTTTCGCGCGGGCCTCGATCGTCTTCCAGAGCCGCTGAAGGAAGACGAGGTCGCGCTCGATGTCCTCGGCCGAGGCGCCCTCGGCCGCGGTGCGGACGATCACGCCGCCCTTCTTGACGTCGAGGCCCTTGAGGATGTCGCGCAGCCTCGCGCGCTCGGCGTCCTCGAGCCGGCGCGAGACGCCGAGCCCCTCGCCGCTCGGGACGAAGACGACGAAGCGGCCGGGCAGCGAGATCTCGGTCGTGAGACGCGCGCCCTTGGATTTCATCGGGTCCTTGACGGCCTGGACCATGACCTCCTGGCCTCGGCTGAGCAGATCCTGGATCTTGCGGCCGTGCGAGCGGCCTTCGAGCTCCGGCCCGACAACCTCGTCGACGTACAGGAACCCGTTCTTCTCGAGGCCGATCTCGATGAACGCGGCCTCCATCCCGGGCAGGACGTTGTCGACGACGCCCTTGTAGATGTTGCCGGCGATCGAGCGGCGCTCGGGCCGCTCGAGATACGCCTCGGCGACCTTGTCGTCCTCGACCACGGCGACGCGCTGCTCGCCGACGTCGACGGAGATCAGCAGCTCGCGCTTCGCGGGCGGCAGCGGAGGCCGCCTCGGCGGTGTGCGCCGCCGCGGGGCGCGCTGCTTGCGCGCAGCGGGACGCCGGTCGGGACGCGACGTCTCTTTCTTGGCGGACTTGGGCTTGGCCTCGGCCTTGTCCTCCTCGGCTTTGGCCGTGCCGGTCTTGGACGCGTCGGCGCCGGCCGCGTCGGTCCTGCTTTGAGCGCCTGTGCCCGTGCGCTTTCGTCCGCGGCCGCCTCGACTGCCGCGTCGGCGCTTGCGGGCTGCGC
The DNA here is from genome assembly GCA_963788215.1 of uncultured Actinomycetes bacterium. GTDB lineage: Bacteria > Actinomycetota > Thermoleophilia > Gaiellales > Gaiellaceae > AC-32. The sequence continues at coordinate 668,821 of CAWBFX010000010.1, read as the reverse complement.
TTTGGGTTGCGCCCGCCTCGGCGGGCGACTTGCTTACTGTGTCGTCGGGGGTCGGGGCAATCGGCGCGCTCTCAGTGGCAGCGCGCTCGTCGGGGGACGGCTTGCGCCGTCGAAACCATCGAAGCAACTGGAAACTCCTTCAGGGAAAGCGCGCGCGCTGCGGTCATCCGTGAGCGGACGGAGCGCGCGCTGCAGGGTGGAAGAAAAACTCACACCCACAGGCTAGCAGGGCGACCTGTCGTGGCTGTTTCGGGCTATGCGGCTTCTGCTGCCGGCCGGAGCTTCGCGCGCTTCGCCCTGACCGCGCGCAGCCGCTGGCCGAGGCGCGCCCACGCCCATGGCTCGACCTCGTGGTAGCGGACCTCGGACTGCGCCCGCGTCGCCTCGAGGTACTCGAACCAGGCGTCGGCCTCCTCGATCATCAGCAGCTCCTCGGCTTCTCTTCTGGCTTCCATGGCGGGATCGTAGGTCCCCGCCCGGACGGAGCAAGAAGCTCAGCGCAGCAGGCGGCGGCTCGCGCCTGTCCCGCGGGCGTGGATCGCCTCGAGAACGCCGATCGCGAGCAGGTTCGCGATCATCGCCGAGCCGCCGACGGAGACGAACGGGAGCGGGATGCCGGTGACCGGCGCGATCCCGATCGCCATGCCGACGTTGACGAAGACCTGGAACAGGAACGCCATCACGATCCCGCCCGCGGCGATCGCCGAGAACGCGTCGCGCGCGGCCGCGACGATCTTCAACCCGCGCCAGACGACGAGCAGGTAGAGCAGCAGCAGGATGGACACCCCGACGAAGCCGCGCTCCTCGGCGAGCGACGCGAACGCGAAGTCCGTCGCGTGCTCGGGCAGGAAGTTGTACTTCGTCTGGGTCGCGCCGCGAAGGCCTCGCCCGGAGAGACCGCCCGCGCCCACGGCGTTGATCGACTGCCGCTCGTTGTACGTCGAGCCGGACGGATCCGAGCTCGGGTTCGTGAAGCCGGTCAGACGGCTCTGCTGGTACGGCTTGAGCACGTGCATCCCCGCGGACGGCAGCACCCAGAGGACGAGCAGGATGCAGGCCAATGCACCGACGCCGAGTGCGGCGAGGTGCGTCCAGCGGGTGCCGGCCACGAACAGCACGGTCGCCAGCGCGACCGCGTAGACCATCGCAGTGCCGACGTCCGGCTGGACGAAGACGAGCAGGATGGGCAGCATCGCGTACCCGATCGCCGCGAGCACCGTGCGGCTCTCCCCCACGCGCCTCGCCCGGTCGGCGAGGAAGCCCGCGAGGAAGAGGACGAACAGCAGCTTCCCGAACTCGGACGGCTGGAAGCGGAAGAAGCCGAGGTCGAGCCAGCGCTTCGAGTGCCTCGACACGGTGCCGGCCATGAGCACGAGCAGCATCACGCCCGTCGTCCCGATGTAGATCGCGCGCTTGAAGCGCCGGTAGTACTCGGGGTCGATCAGGAGCACGCCGAGCAGGCCGACGCAGCCGATCGCCGCGTAGATCCCCTGGCGCACGACGTAGTAGCCGGAGTCGCCTGGGATGTCGTTCTGCGTGATGCCCGAGATCGCCCAGAGGCCGTAGCCGACGAGCGCCCCGACCGCGCCGAGCAGAATCCAGTCGAGCCGGGCGACGAACGCCCCCAGCTCGACGGCCTCGCGCCGCGTCTGGCGCAGGCCCTTCGCGCGGCTGTCGACAGCCTCGATCATCCGGTCGCCGTCGGGGTCGTGGTCGTCTGGCTCGACTTGAAGAACTGCTGGAAGACCTTGAGCGCGGCCGGAGCCGCCGCGTCGGCGCCGAAGCCGCCGTTCTCGATGATCGCGCAGACGACGAGCTTCGGCGGCCCTGTCGAGTCGTTGGCCGGCCCGTAGCCGCACCACCACGACTGGTCGAGCTGGTCGGTTTGCGGGTTCTTCTGCGCGGTTCCGGTCTTACCGGCGATCGTGGGATAGAAGCTGCCGAAGACGCCCGACGAGGTGCCGTTGGGCCCGTGAGTCGCCTGATAGAGCCCGTCCTGGACGACGGCGAGGTACGAGGGGTCGAGCCCCACCGATTGCGGTGCCGGCGGGATGAAGCGATGCGTGACCCGCGGCGGAGACTTCCCGCCCCCGGCCTCGACCACGTCCTGGACGAGATGCGGCTTGACGAGCTTGCCGCCGTTGGCGAGCAGCGCGTAGAAGCGCGCCATCTGCAGCGGCGTGACGAGCAGGTCCTTCTGCCCGATCGCGAGCTGGACCGAGTCGCCCGGCTTCCACTCCCGGTCGATCTGCCAGTTGGTCGGGTCGGTCTTCCGCGTGAACATGCGCCTCCGCCACTCGGGCGTCGGCAGCAGCCCGCTCGACTCGGGCCCGACGTCGACCCCGGTGTGGCGGCCGAACCCGAACTTCGCCGCCCAGTCCTGCAGCGGGTGTCCGGCGCTCGGCGGCGCGTTGTAGAAGTCGTAGCCGACCCGGTAGAACCACGTGTCGCACGACACCTCGAGGGCGGTCGGCAGGTTCATCAGCGCGTTGACGCCGGGATCGACGTTCTTGAACACCTGGGGCGGGCCGCCGAACTGATTGGGGACGCTGAAGTCGGGCGTGCAGGGAAGCTCCGTCGAGGACGAGATCGTGTGCGTCTCGAGCGCCGCCAGGGCCGTCACCGGCTTCCAGGTCGAGCCGGCGGGGTACACGCCGTCGATCGCGCGGTTCAGTCCCGGATAGTTCATCTGCTTCGCGGTCGCACCGGTGAGCCCGGCCGCGGCCAGCCGCTTCGCGGTCACACGCCCCGTGTAGACGCGTGGGTCGTAGGTCGGGTACGACGCCATCGCCAGGATCGACCCGTCGCGCGGATCGAGCGCGACGATCGACCCGCCGTCGGCCTGATACTGCTGGTGCCCGTACGCGAGCCCGATGCCGTAGCGGATCGCGTCCTCGGCCGCGTGCTGCAGCTTGAGGTCGAGCGTGAGGCGAATCGACTGGCCGGGCTTCGGCGACTCCACGGGTACGAGGTCGCTGCGCGGGCGCCCCAGCGAGTCGACCCTCAGCTGGTCGAGGCCGGCCTGGCCGCGCAGGTAGCGGTCATAGGTCGACTCGAGGCCGCCCTGGCCGATCGTGTCACCGGCCTGGTACCCGTACTTGCGCAAGCGCTTGAGCTGCTCCGGGGAGATCTCGGAGACGTAGCCGAGCAAGGGCGAGGCGAGCGGGCCGTAGTTGTAGCTCCGGATATAGGTCGGCACGATGCGGACGCCCGGGAACCGCTGCTCGTTCTCGAGGAGGTAGTTGATCGGCGCATCGCGCTTCACCGACTCGCGCACGGTCACCGGCGTGATCGGGTCGTTGCCCCGCGCTTTGACCTCGACGAGGATCTGGCGCAGCGGCACCTTCAACACATGCGAGAGCTGGCGCAGCTCCGCGAGCCGCGCGGGCCAGGTCTTCGGCAGGTCCGGCGGCGAGAGCTCGACAGCGGTCCCGCCGACGTTCGCGACGAGCGGATGGCCGTTGCGGTCGAGGATCTCTCCGCGCTCGGCCGGGACGCGGATCGAGCGCACCTGGTTGTCCAGCGCCGCCCTCAGGTACTGCGGCCCGGAGAGCACCTGCAGCGCCCAGAGGCGGAAGAAGAGGATTCCGAACGCGATCAACGCGACCGCGGCGAGGATCCCGAGGCGAAGCGCGAGCTGCGGCGTGAAGCGGTAGGGCTCCTCGACGCGCGGGTCGGGAGGGAGAAAGCGGTTCGAGCCGGAGCGGCCGGCTCGCGCACCTGTGCTAGCCAAGGAGCTGCACCTCCGTTGCACCCTCAGTCGTCGTCGCAAACGCGAGCGCGCGGCGGACGAGGGCGTAGACCGGCAGGGTCAGGATCAGGTTCAGGAGCACCTTCGCCGGGAGCGCGTCCAGCAGCACCACCCGCGCCGAGACCGGGTCGCCGAGCATGTAGTGCAGGAAGAGCGCTCCGAACTGGACGAGCACCGTCATGACCGCGACCGAGACGAACGGCGCATGCGCGCGGTCCTGCCCGGTCGTCTCGCCGTAGCGCCCGATCCAGTAGCCCGCGATCGTGAGCAGGAGCGACGTGACCCCGAGCGTCCCGAGAGTGGCGGTGTCGACGATGAAGCCGGCCGCGAAGCCCGCGCTCGCGCCGTAGATGGAACCGCGCAGGAGCGCGATCGCCACCAGCGTCAGCAAGACGACGTCGGGTGTGCCGCCGAGGATCTGGGCGGACGAGAAGAGCGTCACCTGCAGGATCGCCGCGACGAAGACCAGGACGCCGACCTTGGCGGGCTCGACCAGGAGGCGCATCAGCGCTTGCGGTTTTTGGGCACGAGCACGAGCACGGATCGGATGTCTCCGAAATCGACGCTCGGATGGACCTGGACGTTCCAGAAGAGGTCGAGGTCACTCTGCGACGCGCCGCTGACGGTGCCGATCGGGATTCCGCGCGGGTAGTGCGAGGACAGGTCCCCGAATCGCCAGCCCTGCGTGACGATCAGGTCGTTCTGCTGGATCTTCTGCGCCTTGGAGACTCGGTCGAGGATCAGAGTGCCGCGAGCCTGGCCGGCGGCGACCATGCCCGAGGCCTGGGTGGCGAGGTCGATCGCGGAGACCTTCAGCTCGGGGTCGGTCAGGAGCGTCACCTGCGCGGTGTCGTGCGCCACTTTCGTGACGAGCCCGATCAGCCCGTCGGCGTTCACCACGGGGTTGCCGACGCGGATCCCCGAGCTCGTCCCCGCAGCGACGGTGAGCTGCTGGTCGAACTCACTCGGCGAACGGCCGATGATGTCGGTCGGGACGTCGTTGTAGTCGCCTGGGAACTGGGGCGAACCCACGTAGCCGAGCTGCTTCTTGAGGTCCGAGTTGGCCTGGGCCGCGCCCTCGTTCTGAATCGCGAGCTGCCTGTACTTGTCGACCTCAGCGCGCAGGCGCGAGTTCTCCGACTTCGCGTGCACGAGCCCCGCGAACCAGCCGTAGGCGTCCCGGAACGGCTGTGCGATCCGCTCGGCACCGACCTCGAAGGGCCGCAGGACCGTGGCGCCGGCGCTCTGGACGCCGTGCAGCCCGCCGTTCGACGGCTCGCGGAAATAGATCGTGATCAACACGACCGAGAGGAAGACGAGCAGCCCCGCCACGATCCGCCGCCGGAGGGCGGTGCCACTGCGGGAGGACAACCCTGCGGGCCTGGAGCGAGGAACGGGGGACCCCAAGACCGCTAGACGTGCATCGCGGTTCCTTGGCACGAGAACGACCTAGTGTAGAGGCGTCTGCGGCGTGTTGCGATTAAGGACGGTGATTCGTCCGCTTGCGCGCATTTTGGCTGCGGTGAATCGCCTCGAACTCCTCGAGGCTGCGGCCGGACCCGACTGCCACGCACGTGAGCGGGCTCTCGGCGAGATGGACCGGCATCTGCGTCTCGTGGCGAAGCCGCTCGTCGAGACCGTGCAGGAGCGCACCGCCGCCGGCGAGCACGATTCCACGGTCCATGATGTCCGCGGCGAGCTCGGGCGGCGTCTTGTCGAGCGTCGACTTGATCGCCTCGATGATCTGGCCGACCGGGCCGTCGAGCGCGCGGCGGATCTCCTCGGAGGAGAGGATCACCGTCTTCGGCAGGCCGGTGAGCATGTCGCGGCCCCTGACCTCGGCCTGCACCTCGTCCTTGAGGTCGAAGGCGGAGCCGACCTCGAGCTTGATCTCCTCGGCGGTCTGCTGCCCGATCAGGAGCTTGTACTCGGTCTTGATGTGGCTGATGATCGCCTCGTCCATCTCGTCCCCGCCCACGCGAAGGCTTTGGGAAACGACGATCCCCCCGAGGCTGATGACCGCGACCTCGGTGGTGCCGCCGCCGATGTCGACGATCATGTTCCCGGTCGGCTCGGCAACCGGCAGGCCCGCCCCGATTGCGGCGGCCATCGGCTCCTCGATCAGATAGGCCTGGCGCGCGCCGGCGGAGAGGGTCGCCTCCTCGACCGCGCGCTTCTCGACGCCCGTCACTCCCGAAGGGACGCAGACGACGACGCGCGGATGGGCGAAGCGGTGCTGGTGCACCTTCTGGATGAAGTGGCGCAGCATCTGCTCCGTGACGTCGAAGTCGGCGATCACGCCGTCCTTGAGCGGCCGGATCGCCGAGATCGTCCCAGGCGTGCGGCCGAGCATGCGCTTGGCCTCGACGCCGACCGCGTGCACCTCGCCGGTGCGCTGGTCGATCGCGACCACGCTCGGCTCCGAGAGCACGATGCCGCGACCGCGCACGTAGACGAGCGTGTTTGCGGTTCCGAGGTCCACGGCCATGTCGCGACCGCCGAACCCGTTGAAGTAACCAAGGAGACCCATCGGCCCGCACGAGTCTAGCGGCGTGGCTGCATAAAGTCCTGCAAGTCGATGGAACGCGCGGGTTACTCGGATACACCGCTCACGAAGAAGCTCGGGATCGCGGAGGGGTCGGTGGTGGCGCTGGTCGGAGCGCCTGCGGGCTTCGATCAGGTGCTCGGCCAGCTGCCGCCCGGCGCGTGCCTTCGGCGGAGCGGGCGCGGGCAGCGTGACCTGACGCTCGCGTTCGTCACCCGGGTCAGGGAGGTGGAGAGCCGCTGGGACCGGCTGGCCCGAGATCGGGCCGTCGACGACGTCTGGGTCGTGTGGGCGAAGAAGGCGTCGCCGCTGCACACCGGCGTGACCGAGGGTCTGGTCCGGGAAGCCGGTCTCGAGCGCGGCTTCGTCGACTTCAAGGTCGCGGCGATCGACGAGACCTGGTCGGGCCTCCGCTTCAAGCGCCGGCGCTGAGGGCCTTGCGCGCCGCCTCGACTTCTGCGCGCACGAAGCACCCGGCGAGGTGGTCGTTCACGACGCCGACCGCCTGCATCGTCGAGTAGACCGTGGTCGGGCCGACGAACGCGAAGCCCCGGCGCTTCAGCTCCTTGGCCAGCTCCTTCGATTCCTCGTTGAGGGAAGGCATCTCGCCGTAGCCGCGGGGTGCGCGGCGATCGCGCCGGCGGAAGCTCCAGATCAGCTCCGGCAAGGGCGTCTCGTCTCGCATGGCGATAGTCGCCTCGGCGTTGCGGACGATCGCCTCGAGCTTCTTGCGATTGCGGATGACGCGCGCGTCCTCGAGGAGCCGCTCCACGTCGAGGCCGGCGACAGCCTCGGGGTCGAACCCGGCGAAGGCCTCGCGCAGGCCCTCGCGCTTGCGCAGGATCAGCGCCCAGGAGAGGCCGCTCTGGAGGCACTCGAGGCAGAGCTTCTCGTAGAGCCCGCGCTCGTCGAGCACGGGCCGGCCCCACTCTGTGTCGTGGTAGGCGCGGTAAGCCTCGTCGCCGGAGCCCCAGCGGCAGCGCCGTTGCCCGTCCTCGCCGGTGACGACGTCGCCGGCCAACCGCTACCCCGGGGTCAGACCCGGGGTCAGACCCCGGGTTTCGGCTTTGTGCCAAGTGCCGCCGCGAACTGTCACGAAATCTTCGGAAGTATCCGTGGCCTGAACGCGACGCACATACTCTGGTCGATCATGCCGCGCGCACCCCGAGTCCAGATTGCGGGCGGCATCTACAAAGTCGGGTCGCGAGGCAACGGCCGGCGGACGCTCTTCCACGACCTGGTCGCGTACGAGCTGTTCTTGGAACTTCTCGATGCAAGCGTCGTTCGTTTCGGCTGGCTGTGCCACACCTTCTGCCTGATGCCGAACCACATCCATCTCCTCATCGAGACGACCGACGCGAACATCTCCGCGGGAACACAGTGGCTTAAGGGCCGGTATGCGCAATGGTTCAACAAGCGCAACGGGCAAACCGGACATGTATTCGAAGGCCGATTCTATGGTGAGCTCGTCGAGAGCGATGAGCACTTCCTCGAGCTCGTGCGCTACATCCTCAATAACCCGGTTCGAGCCGGCCTCTGCGCTGATCCAGGCGAATGGAGATGGAGTAGCTACCGCCCGCTGGTTGGTGAGAGTCGGGTCCCGTCCTTCCTCACCACAGAGCGGGTCCTCCGGCACTTCGGTCGTGAACTGGAAGTGGCACGCGACGAGTTCCGGAAATTCGTGCTCCATTCTCCTGCCGAGGATACGAACCGCCGTCAGCTCCCGGCGCCTCGACCCCGGGGTCTGACCCGGGGTCAGACCCCGGTTGAGGCGGTCGGAGATCAGCCGAACCCGTAGACGCCCGGGAAGCGCTCCGCGAGGAGGCGAACGAGTAGCGCGGCCGGCAGCCCGACGACCGTCCAGAAGTCGCCTTCGATCCGCTCCACGAGGGAGGCGCCCAGGCCCTGGATCGCGTAGGCGCCGGCGCGACCCTCCCACTCTCGGCTCGCGAGGTAGTGCGCCAGGTCGCGCGGTGTCAGCGGCCGGAACGTCACCCGCGTGACGTCCTCGTGCACCTCTTCCCAGCCGGGCGTGAGGAGCACCAGCCCCGACACGACCTCGTGGGTCTTGCCGGAGAGGCTCTCCAGCATCTCCTCGGCCTCCGTGTCGTTCTCGGGCTTGCCGTAGACGCGGCCGCCGCAGACCACCTCGGTGTCGCAGCCGAGCACGGGCCGCTCGTCGGAGACCCCAACGGAGCGCGCCTTGCCCAGAGCGTGGGCGACCGGATCGTCTTCCGTCTCCTCGAAGTCCGGAGCGACGACGTCGAACGGGATCCGCAGCAGCTCGAGGATCTGCCGACGCCGCGGCGAGGTCGACGCGAGGATCAGCGGTGGTGCAGGCGGAGCCGCCAAATTTCCTCCGCCGGCCACTGCTTCGCCCACTCGGCCGGCGGGTCGCTGTAGTACTCGTGGTCGACCGCGTCGTCGGGCGCGTAGAGCTCGCGGAAATCGAGCAGCTCGAACCCGTTCTGCCGCAGGATCGCGAGCATTTCGCCCAGCCCCGGATGGAACTCGACACCCTCCCAGTCCTCGTCCGTCGCGGGCCACTCGAGCCTGTACATGCCGCGCTGCGGCCGCTCGAGCCGGTTCGCGGTCTTGCCCTCGTCCGGCGCGCAGAGGATCCGCAGCGTCGAACCGCGCATGAAGACGAGCTCGCCGCCCGGCCGCAGGAGCCGCGCCGCCTCCGGGATCCACAGCGCCGGGTCGCACCAGATCGAGGCGCCGTACTCGGAGAACGCGACGTCGAACGAACCGTCCGGCAGCGGCACGTCCTCCGCGTTGGCCTCGATGAGCTCGAGCCCAAGGCCGAACTCCTCGTCCATCCGCCGAGCTGTCTCGAGCTGCGCGGGAGTGACGTCGACGCCGACGACCCGCCGCGCGCCCGCCCGCTTGAGCCACGCGCCGAAGTACGCGGTGCCGCAGCCGAGCTCGATCACGTCTTTGCCGGTGACGTCGGGCAGGATCTGCACCTCGCGCTCGGGCTTCGACCACTGCCCCCAGGTGATCTCCTCCTGCGCCCAGGTGTCGTGCGCGGCCCGGTCGGTGTATTCCGCGTTCGAGCGGGTCCAGCCCGCGCGGTTGACGGCGACGTAGTCCCGCTCAGCCACCGAACCAGAGCCCGAGCTCGCGCTCGGCGGACTCGGGCGAGTCGGAGCCGTGCACGAGGTTGTTCGGCATCGCCAGCGCGAAATCGCCGCGGATCGAGCCCGGCGTCGCCTCCGAGGGATTCGTCGCGCCGATCGTCGACCGCGCAGTCGCGATCGCGCCTTCACCCTCGAGCGCGAGCGCGAGCGTCGGCCCTGACGTGATGAACGACACGAGCTCGCCGAAGAACGGCTTCTCGGAATGCTCCGCGTAGTGGCGCTCGGCGAGGTCGCGGTCGACCCGCACGAGCCGCGCCTCCTGCACGACGAGGCCGCGCCGCTCGAAGCGCGCGACGATCTCACCCGCGAGCCCGCGGGCCATCGCGTCGGGCTTGATCAGGATCAGTGTCCGCTCCAGCGCCAAGACGGCGCTGAGTCTACGAGCGCCGCGGTCTCGGCGGCGTCAGTGTCGGCTGGTCGAGGTCGACCGGCGCGGTCTCGACGGGCGTCTCGCAGTACGGGCAGATCTGCCAGAGGGCCTCCAGCGGCGCCTTGCAGTTGCGGCACGACTGGCGGAGCCGCGTCGTGCAGACGGGACAGATCAGGAAGGCGGGGTCGACGTCGGCGCGGCACACCGGGCAGTGCATGTCGCGCCGCGAGAGCCGCTCCTCCATCGCCTTGATCTCGAGCTCCCGCTCGCGCACGTCGTCGAGGTACTCCGGCGGGCGGAAGAGCATGTAGACCAGTGCGCCGATGAACGGCGGGAAGAGGCCGAGGATCGTCGCCATGCCGACGAGCCACGGGTCCTCGATCCTGCGCCGCGCGTCCTTGTAGACCCAGTACGCGATCGAGAGCCAGAAGACGCACACGATGAACACCGCCAGGTTCCGGAGAACCAGCCAGGTGCTGTGGCTGAAGAAGTTGAAGATCCCGTTGTCCGCTGCGATCACGTGCGCCCTCACAGGAGGAGCTTCCCCACGAGATAGCCGGCGGCAAACGCGAAACCGACGATCGCCAGTACGACGACGGCGGCAACTGCGAAGACGCTCAGCCTCTCGCCGAGCTTTCCCATGGTATTCGGTTCGGGCGGACGGAGAGGTCCGCGAGGAGGTAGAGCGAGCCGGTGACGAGGACGGCACCGTCGGGGCCGGCGAGGTCGCGGGCGCGCGCGAGTGCCTCCTCGGGCTCGGTCACGGCCTCGACGACGTCGAAGAACGGCCCGGCGATCCGCGCGAGCTCTTCCGCGTCGAGTGCGCGGGCGCTGGCCGAGGCGGTGGCGACGAGCGAGCGGCCGGCGCCGCCGAGGAGCCGCAGCATCGCCGCCGCGTCCTTGTCCTGGAGGATCGACGCGACGACGACGTAGTCGCCTCGCGGCAGGCGCGGGAGCAGCCACTCGACCCCGGCCGGGTTGTGCGCTCCGGCGAAGACGTCCTCGCCGACGACGTCGAACCGCCCAGGGAGCGAGATCTCGACGTCCCCTTCCAGCTCGCGTCCGAGGAAGGCCTCGGCAGCGGCCCGGCCCACGTCGTCGGCATGGATGCCGCCCCACTCCGGCTCGCCGGAGACGAGGACCGCGCCGGGCGAGAGCACGGCGAGCTTCTCGGCCGCGATCTGCTCGCGGGTCTCGCCGAGGACATCGGTGTGGTCGAGGCCGACGTTCGTGAGCGCGACCACGCGCGCGTCGAGCACGTTCGTCGCGTCGAGCCTGCCGCCGAGCCCCGCCTCGACGACGGCGACGTCGACCTGCGCGATCGCGAACTCGGCGAAGGCGGCGGCGGTCAGGACCTCGAACTGGGTCGCGCCGAGACGCTCCGCGGGCTCCCGCACGCGCTCGAGCGCCTGCTCGAGGTCCGCGTCCTCGCCGTCGACCTGGATCCGCTCGCTCCAACCCGAGACGTGCGGCGAGGTGTAGGCGCCGACGCTCAGGCCCTCGCGCAAGAGAAATGCGGCGGCCCGGCGCGTCGCGGTCGACTTGCCGTTCGTGCCGACGACATGAATCGCCGGAAACGCGCGCTGCGGGTCGCCGAGCTCGGCCAGGAGCGCGTGCATCCGCCCCAGCCCGAACTCCTCGGGCCAGGGCGAGAGCGAGACGAGCCACTCAAGCTGAGAGGGCATCGAGCTCGCGGCGGTAACGCTCCAGCTTGTCGCGCTCGGCCTCGACGACGTCGTCAGGCGCGTTCTCCACGAAGCGCTCGTTGGCGAGCATCTTCTCGGCTCGTGCGATCTCTCCGCGAAGGCGATCGAGCTCCGCGTCGATGTTCCCGTTCGCCTTCACCCGGCCTGGCTTCACCACCGCTTCGAAGATGCGGCGCTCCTCCCCGTCGAGCTCGACGAGCACGCCGCTGCGGCGAAAGATTCGGGCGAGGTCCTGGACGCGGTCGAGAGCCTCGGCGTCCGGGGCCAAGCTGTCGTCCGGTTCCGGCCACGCCGCGACGATCAGCCGGTCGCCGTGGAACTGCGACCAGATCTCCTCGGTGACGTGGGGCATCACCGGGTGGAGGAGCTTCAGCAGGCGCTCGAGCGCGGCAAGCGCGGTCGCCTGGGCGTCCCCGTCGCCGTCGTAGAGCCGGGGCTTGACCGCCTCGGCATACCAGTCGCAGAACTCGTCGAAGGTGAGCCGGTAGAGCATCTTCACGGCGGCCGCGAAGTCGTAGCGGTCGAAGCAGTCCTCGAGCTCGGCGCGACCGGCCTCGAGCCGCGCGAGGATCCAGCGCTCCTCGAGCGCCTGCGGCCGCGCATCCGGCGTCGCGCCGCCCGCGTTCTGGAGGAGCAGGCGCGAGACGTTCCAGAGCTTGATCGCCAGCTTGCGGCCCTCCTCGATCGAGCCGAACGAGAAGCGCGGATCCTGGCTCGACGCCATCTTCAGCAGCCCGTAGCGGCTCGCGTCGGCCCCGTATGGCTCGAGCACCTCCTCGGGGTCGATTCCCGTGCCGAGCGTGCGCGACATGCGCTTCCCTTCGGGGTTCTGCAGATACGAGTGGATGACGGCGTCGTGGAAGGGCTCCTTCCCGAGGAGCTCGAGCCCGGCGAAGATCATGCGCGCGACCCAGAGGAAGATGATGTCGCGCGCCGTCGTGAGCACGTCGCCGGGATAGAACGCCTCGAGCTCCGGCGTCTGCTCCGGCCAGCCGAGAGTCGCGAACGGGTAGAGCGCGGAGGAGAACCACGTGTCGAGCACGTCTTCGTCCTGGCGGAGCTCGCGCGACCCGCACTCGGCACACTCGGAGGGCGCGGTCTCGGCGACGGTGATGTGGCCAGCAGGGCAGTACCAGACCGGGATCCGATGGCCCCACCAGATCTGGCGCGAGATGCACCACGGGCGGACGTTCTCGAGCCAGTCGAGGCACACGCGCGAGAAGCGCTCGGGGGTGAAGCGCACGCGGCCCTCCTTGACGGCGGCGATGGCCGGCGCGGCCAGCTCCTCCATCGCGCACCACCACTGGAGCATGATCAGCGGCTCGACGCGCGTGTGGCAGCGCTGGCAGGTGCCGATCGAGTGGCGGTACGGCTCGCTGCGGTCGAGCTGCCCACGCTCTTCCAGCCACGCGAGCACGCGCGCGCCGGCCTCCTCCTGCGTCAGGCCGGCGAGGTCGCCCGCCTCGTCGTTCATCCGGCCGTCGGGGCCGATCACGGCGAGCTCCGGGAGCTCGTGGTCGCGCCCGATCTCGAAGTCGGTCGGGTCGTGCCCGGGTGTCACCTTGAGCGCGCCCGTGCCGAACTCCGGCTCGACGCGCTCGTCCGCGATCACCGGCACACGCCGCTCGACGTACGGCACGACGACCTCCTTGCCGACCAGATCGCGGTAGCGGTCGTCGTCGGGGTGAACGGCCACGGCGACGTCCGCGAGGATCGTCGCCGGACGAACGGTCGCGATCGTGACCTCACCGCCGCCGCCGGCGAGCGGGTAGCGCACGTAGACGAGCGTGTCGTCCGCGTCCTCGTGCTCGACCTCGAGGTCGGAGAGCGCGGTCAGGTCGCGCGGGCACCAGTTGACGATCCGGTTGCCGCGGTAGATCCAGCCGCGCTCGTAGAGGTGTACGAACCAGCGCATGACCGCCGCGTAGTAGGCGGGGTCCATCGTGAACCGCTCGCGCCGGTAGTCGAGCGAGGCGCCGAGCAGGCGGAACTGCTGCATGATCGTGCCGCCGTAGCGCTCGAGCCAGTCCCACGCGTACTTCTCGAAGCCCTCGCGCCCCAGGTCGCGCTGCGTCTTTCCCTCCTTCGCCAGCTCGCGCCCGATCGCCGCCCACGTCGAGATGCCCGCGTGGTCGTATCCGGGCTGGAAGAGCGTGTTGAAGCCGCGCATCCGGTGCCAGCGAACGAGCGCATCCTCGAGCGAAAGCTGCAGGCAATGGCCGATCGTGAGCGACCCCGAGATGTTCGGCGGCGGGTGCATGATCACGAAGCTCTCCGCGCCCGCGCCGGGCTCGGCGTTGTAGAGGCCTTCCTCCTCCCAGGTGCGCTGCCAGCGCGATTCGACGGCTTTCGGGTCGTAGAGCGGCTCCATAGGGCAAGTTTACGAAGACGTGGACGAGTTCTTTCACGCTGTCAGGGTCTTCTTCGACGAGTTGGCCTCCGTCGGGTGGACCGCGCTCGCGATCGCGCTCGGCTTCCACTTCCTGAAGCTCGTGCTCCGGACGGTGGCTTGGCGCAACATCCTGCGGGCCTCCTATCCCGACGAGCGCGTGCGCTGGCGGCCGGTGTTCGGCGCGTACATCGCGGGAGTCGGCGTGAACTCAATCGTCCCGGGGCGCGGAGGAGACCTCGTGAAGCTCTACTTCGTCCGCCGCGACTACCCGCGCATGACGTGGACGACGCTCGCCTCGACGCTCTTTACCGAGACCGTGCTCGACATCGTCCTGTCGACGGCGCTCTTCCTCTGGGCGCTCACGCAGGGCGTGCTTCCGAGCCTGCACGTTCTGCCGAGCGTGCCCGCCTTCGACTGGGGCTGGCTCTTCCAGCACTCGAAGGCGACCGCGACCGCGGTGGCCTTACTGACCATCGGCGCGATCTGGCTCTGGTTGTGGGCGCAGAAGCACGTCGAGAACTTCAAGCAGCGGATCGGGCGTGGGGTCGTGATCCTCCGCGACCGGCCGCGGTACCTGCGCGAGGTCGCGAGCTGGCAGTTCGCGAGCTGGCTCTGCCGGATCGCGTCGCTCTACTGGTTCCTCCGGGCCTTCCACGTCCACGCCACGGTGCACAACGCGCTGCTCGCCCAGGTCGTGGACAGCCTCTCGACGCTGCTGCCGTTCTCGCCCGGCGGCGCGGGAACCAAGCAGGGGCTGCTGGTCTACGTCCTGCACGGCCAGGCGTCCGGTTCGCGCCTGCTCGCGTTCAGCGTCGGCATGTACGCGGCCGTGACGATCTTCAACGTCGCGATCGGCGCGATCGCGATCTTCCTGGAACTGCGGACGCTGCGGTTACGCGAGATCCTCGGCCGAGCGCGCGCCGCCGAGTCGAAGAGTTCCTAGGTGGGCTTTATGATCGAAACCGTGGAGAGCGCACCGCAGCTGGTCAAACCGAAGCTACGAGGCGTCTTCCACGAGCTCGGCTTCTACGCCGCCGTCGCGGTCGGGGTGGTGGTGGTGATCACAGCCGACCCCGGCAGGGCGCGGGTCGCGGGCACGATCTTCGCGAGCTGCGTCGTCGCGTGCTTCGGCGCCAGCGCCGTGTACCACCGGCCGACGTGGCGCCCGCGGGCGCGCTCCTGGCTCGCGCGGCTCGACCACGCCGGGATCTACCTGCTGATCGCCGGCAGCTATGCGCCGTTCGGGCTGATCGTCATGTCGAAGGGCTGGGCGATCCCGATCCTCGCGATCATCTGGAGCGGCGCGTTTCTGGCCATCGTCCTGAAGCTCTGCTGGGTGCGCGCGCCGAAGTGGCTGTCGGCTGCGATCGGATTGACGCTCGGCTGGGTCGGGGCGGTCGCCTTCCCGCAACTGCTCAAGCTCTCCCTGGCGGCGATCCTGCTGGTGGTGGCAAGCGGTCTTCTCTACACCCTCGGCGCGGTCGTCTACGCGCGGCGCCGCCCCAACCCGCGCCCGCAGGTCTTCGGGTACCACGAGCTCTTCCACGTGCTCGTCGTCGCCGCGGTGGCGTGCGAGTACGTCGTCGTTGCGTTCTACGTGTTGCCGCGCGCGTAGATCGCCAGAAAGCGCTCGATCATCGCGTTCACCTGCTCGGGCACCTCGAGCTGGTGGAAGTGACCCGCGCCGACCGTGATGCCCACCTGGAGGTCGGGCTTGATCGCCGACAAGCGGAGGGCGTCCGGATCGTCGCCCAGTGCCCGGCGCAGCAGGAGCGTGGGGACGGTGCAGAGCGCGAACGCGCCGATTCCGTTCCAGTCGTTGAGGCCGCGGATGACCGCGGTCGCGATCGGCAGCGGGACTGAACACATGTGCTCGACGATCCAGCCCGCGAGCTCCTCGTCACGGGCGCCCATGTCCTGCACCCAGACGCGGCGCGCCTCCTCGCCGTTCGGGCCTGCGAGCTGCTCCGCGAACGCGCTGAAGATCTTGGGGGTCTCGGGCGGGGGGTCGATCGGCCCCGGGTCGACGAGGACGAGCGCGCTGGGCAGAGACGGATGCCGCGCCCCCAGCTCGACCGCGATCATCCCGCCGAGGCTGTGTCCGACGACGACCGGCTTCTCGATCCCGACCTCGGCGCACAGCCGCGCGACGTCGTCGGCGAGCTCCGGAATGGTGTACCCGTCGTCAGGCTGGTCGCTCCGGCCGCAGCCGCGCAGGTCGATCGCCGTCACCGCGTGCGTGCGGGCGAAGTGGTCGAACTGAGGCTGGAACGCGGTGTGGTCGCAGCACCAGCCGGGGATGAAGAGCAGCTCGGGCTCGCCGCTGCCGGCCCGCTCGTAATAGAGCTTCAGCTCTTCGAGTTCCGCGTACGGCACGACACCATCGTGTCACGGCTGGCCACCCGGTCGAGCTGATCTGACGGGTCACCCGAACGCGGAGATCGCTTCGAGTCGCCGCCGGAGCCGGGCTTTGCCCGGCGGGAGGCACACGCGACAAGATCATCGGCCGACGCAGACAGCTGCCGGCAAGTTGAGCGCCACGAACCCCTGAGGCGTTCCGAAAGGAAGGGGCTCACGGGGAAACCAGGGGTTTCCCCGTGCGACTAAGCGGATTCTTCGGCGAGCTCTTCGTGCTCGTCGTCGGCGCCGGCACTGGTGACGAGCGTGGGCTTGATGCCCTTCTCGATCGTCTCCTTGGTGATCGCGCACTTGACGACGTCCTTGCGCGAGGGCAGCTCGAACATCACGTCGAGCAGCGCGCCCTCGATGATCGAGCGCAACCCGCGGGCGCCGGTCTCGCGCTCCAGCGCCTTCTGAGCGATCTGCCAGAGCGCCTCCTCGGTGAAGACGAGCTCGATCGAGTCGTAGGCGAAGAAGCGCTGGTACTGCCGCACGAGCGCGTTCTTGGGCTCGGTCAGGATCTGGACGAGATCCTCTTGCTGGAGCTGGTGCACGGCCGAGATGACGGGCAGCCGGCCGATGAACTCCGGGATCAGGCCGTACGAGAGCAGATCCTCCGGCATCACCTGCGAGAGCATCTCCGAGGCCTCGTACGAGTTCTTCGAGCGGATCTCGGCGCCGAAGCCCATCGCGTGCTTGCCGATCCGCTTGCCGATGATCTTCTCCAGGTCGGCGAACGCGCCGCCGCAGATGAAGAGGATGTTGGTCGTGTCGATCGAGAGAAACTCCTGGTGCGGGTGCTTGCGCCCGCCCTGCGGCGGCACCGACGCAACGGTGCCCTCGAGGATCTTCAGCAGCGCCTGCTGCACGCCTTCGCCGGAGACGTCGCGCGTGATCGAAGGGTTGTCCGCCTTGCGCGCGATCTTGTCGACCTCGTCGATGTAGATGATCCCCGTCTCGGCCTTCTTGATGTCGAAGTCCGCGGCCTGGATCAGCTTCAGGAGGATGTTCTCGACGTCCTCGCCGACGTAGCCGGCCTCGGTCAGCGCGGTCGCGTCGGCGATGGCGAACGGCACGTTCAGGATGCGCGCCAGCGTCTGGGCCAGCAGCGTCTTCCCGCAGCCGGTCGGGCCGAGCAGGAGGATGTTCGACTTCTGCAGCTCGACGTCGTCCTCCTCGACCGCCATCTGCACGCGCTTGTAGTGGTTGTAGACGGCGACCGCGAGCGTTCGCTTCGCTTCTTCCTGCGAGACGACGTAGTCGTTGAGGACGGAGTAGATGTCCTTCGGGCGCGGCAGGTTGTCGAGATCGAGCTGGGCGGGAGCGGTCAGCTCCTCGTCGATGATCTCGTTGCACAGGTCGATGCACTCATCGCAGATGTAGACCCCTGGTCCAGCGATGAGCTTCTTGACCTGCCGCTGACTCTTGCCACAAAAACTGCAGAGCAGCTGCTCGTTTCCATCGGATGCGCGAGCCACCTCTGTCTCCTTTTACCTCGGATAGGCCTCTAGGTCTAGGCCTTGCCGTCGGCCCCGTCCTTGGCCGCGTCGCGATGGATGATCACACTGTCGATGATGCCGTAGTCATGGGCTTCTTGCGGGGTCATGAAGTAGTCGCGCTCCATGTCCTTCGAAACCTTGTCGATCTCCTGTCCCGTGTGCTCCGACATGATCTCCTCTAGCCGCCGCTTGAGGGCGATCGTCTCCCGGGCATGGATCTCGATATCCGTCGCCTGCCCCTGGAAGCCGCCCCAGACCTGGTGAATCAGGATCTTGGCGTTCGGCAGCGCCATCCGCTTTCCTTTCGCGCCGCCTGCAAGCAGGAGCGCGCCCATCGACATCGCGGTCCCGACGCAGATCGTCTGCACGTCCGGCTTGATGAACTGCATCGTGTCGTAGATCGCGAGCCCGTGGTACACGGAGCCGCCCGGCGAGTTGATGTAGATCGAGAGGTCCTTGTCGGGATCCTCGGACTCCAGGTGCAGGAGCTGAGCGATGATCAGGTTCGCGATCTGGTCGTCGATTGGCGTTCCGAGGAAGATGATCCGCTCGTTCAGCAAGCGGGAGTAGATGTCGAACGAGCGCTCGCCGCGCGAGGTCTGCTCGATCACCATCGGGATCAACGGGCTCATGCTGGCTCCTTGCTGCCGGGGGTCCACAGTTTCGTCTCTGTCTGGGGGGAATCCTTTTCGGGTGTCCAGATGCTCTCGCGGGCGCGCGCGAGCTCGACCGGGACGCGCTTCGCCTCGGCTGCCACGCGGTCGAGCGCCTTGCGCAGACGCAGGTCGGCGCGCAGCGCCTCCTGGGCGCCGCTGGTCGCCTGGACCTGCGCGACGGCCTCGTCCGGGTCGTCGCCGTGCACCTCCGCCTGCTCGCGGATGAGCTCCTCGATCTCGGAGTCCGGGACCTCGAGCTCGAGCTTGTCGGCGACCGCTTCCAGGACCAGCTCGCGTGCGACCGAGAGCTCCGCCTCGGCGCGAAGCTGATCGACGAGCTCTTCGCCGCTCTGGCCGGAGAGCTGGAGGTAGGCCTCGGGGCTGATGCCGCGCCGCTCGAGCGAGCGCGCGAAGCCGTTCAGGAGCTCACGCGTGCGCGCGTCGACCAGCGGTCCCGCCGCCTGGACGCCGGTCTCGCGGACGAGCAGGTCGGCCGCCGCGGCGCGGAAGTCCGTCTCGGCCTGCTCCTCGAGGACGGTGCGGATCCGCTGCTCGATGTCGGCGCGAAGCTCGTCCAGGGTGTCGAACTCGCTCGCGGCGCGCGCCAGCTCGTCGTCGAGCGGCGGCAGCGCCTTCTCCTTCACTTCCTTCAGGGTGAGTGACGCCTTCGCGGTGGAGCCGTCCGGCTGCGGAAGCTCGACCTCCTTCGTCTCTCCCGGGCTCGTGCCGGTGAGCGTGCGCTCGAGCTCCTCCATGAGCGCGCCGGCGCCGAGCTCCACGACGAGGTCGCGCTGACCTTCGCCGGAGTCGGCGATCACGTCGATGACGACGACGTCGCCGCTACGCGCGGGCCGGTCCTCGACAGGGGTGAGCTCCGCGACCGACGAGCGCAGCGCCTCGATCTCCTCGTCCACGACCTCCTCCGGCACCTCGGGCTCCGCGTAGGGCACCTCGAGCTGCGTCCAGTCCGCCGGCTCGGGCTTCGGCTGCACGGAGACCGTCGCGACGAAGCTGAAATCGTCGTCCTCGGAGCCGGGCACGTCGTAGTCGTACTCCGGCGCTGCCACCGGCCGGATGCGCGTGGTCGCAGCCGCGTTCATGAACCAGCCCCCGATGTGGCTCTCGACGGCCTCGCTGAAGATGCGCTCGCGGCCGATGCGGGCTTCGAGCACGCGCAGCGGGACTTTCCCCTTGCGGAAGCCCGGCACCTTCACGCTCCGGGCCAGGTCGGAGGTCGCGTGCTCGACCGCGTGGCGGAGATCCGCCTGCGGCACGTCCACCCTCAATCGGACCCGGTTGTCCGGAAGCTCCTCGACCTGCGTCGCCATCGCCCGGTCCATTAGAGCAAAGCGGGCTTGCTAGCCGTCAGGCGGCTCGCCGTCGTAGTAATCGAGGTGGTCGAGCCGCGCGATCAATCCCACGCCGCGAAACGAGATCTTGTTCGAGCGCGGGTAGTAGCAGATGTCGTTCGGATCCCTGGTCCCGTACACCAGGTAGGTGATGCCCTCCGGTCCCGCGACGATCGAATGGGCGATCCGCGTTCCGGGAGGCCGCGAGACGACATCGCCGGCCCTCAGCTGGTGGTCTTCGCGCTGCGCTCCGGAGGCTGCCGAGCGCGGTGAGGGCCAGAGCTCGAGGACTCCGCCGCCCTCCAGGACGACGAAGGCCTCGGACTCCGACGAGTGGCAATGCGGCACACAGCCGCGCTTTCCGGGGTCGCGACGGACCCAGTTAAGGCCGCTCCGCTCGGACCCCGCGGAGGCAGCGAGAGCCTTGTCGCCCTCCTCGTCGAGCGGGATGTCGTCGAGCGCGACCACGTTGGGCGGGCGCTCGCCCGGCTCGGCGAACTCGAGCTCCCCCACCTCCGCCTCGATGTCCCACGGGTTGTCGACGCGACCCTCGACCCACGGCCAGCCGAGCCTGACCGCCTTCGAGCGCGGCAGCCAGCCGTACTCGACGGGATGCCGCGTGCCGAAGACGAGGTAGTCGAGGCCTTCGGGGCCGCCCTTGAACGTGTGCTCGAAGTGGTCTGCCGTCTGGACGACGGTGTCCCCGGCGCGCACCTCGCAGACAGCCTCGTCCTGCCAGAGCAGGCCGGAGCCGCCGAGCACGAAGTAGATCTCCTCCGAGAGCCCGTGCGAATGCGGCGGGGTCGGCAGCCGCCCCGGCTCGACGCGCACGCGGTTGAGCCCGAACCCCGTGACGCCGGCCGCGTCGCCGAGGTGCTGCCAGCTCGCGGCCATCGGCCCTTTCTCGCGCCGCTGCGCATCGACCTCGTCCCAGTGCGCCAGCACGAACCGAGTATCCCAGGGGATGTGCGGGCGAGAGGACTCGAACCTCTAAGGAGCCTGAGCTCCAATGGGACCTAAACCCATCGCGTTTGCCAGTTCCGCCACGCCCGCGGTTTCAAGAAGGATAGAGCCGAGCAAGCTAGGTCGGATGAGCACGCCAGAGGAACGCGAGCAGGAGAGCCGCGAGTCGCCGCGGTCGGCGTACGAGCGCCTGCTCGCGGAGGAGTCCGAGGAACGGCACGAGGTTGCCGAGCGGCTGAAGGACGATCCGCCTCCCGAGCCGGAAGAGGACTCCGACTAACTAATCGCGAAGCGCTCCGTCCAAGCCCGTCGTGAGCGCAACAGTCATCCAACTTCCGAGCGTCGAATCTCTCAGCGACGAGATTCGCGGGCTCGTCTACGAGCGCCAGACGATGCGCGCCGTCGGAGCCCCGCGCGACGAGCTCGAGCGCAACCGCGTCGAGCTCGTCGACAGGCAGCAGCGCCTGATCGGCGCTCTGATCAGGCGCCACCTCCCCGCGGCCTAATCCCGCACCTCTACGAGGCGACCTGCTTGCCCCCTGCGGGCGCAGACGCCGAGTGGCCCCGGGAGGAGTCGAACCTCCGCACACGGATTCGAAGTCCGTTGCTCTATCCACTGAGCTACGGGGCCCCGCGGCAAGTGTGCCCGATCGAGGGGCGACGTCGGGGCGAGCTATCCTGTGCTCGCTTCGCGGTGGCGGTAGCTCAGTTGGTAGAGCCCCGGGTTGTGGTCCCGGTGGTCGGGGGTTCGAGTCCCCTCCGCCACCCCTCGCGTCTTCAGTCCGCAAGGGCGGCGAAAGCCGCCCTCACGTCATTTCGGCGTCGCCTCTGCGTGGACCTCGGTCTGCGTCTTGTCGGCCTGCTGCTCGTGGCGGCCTTCGCAGAACTCTTCGACGATCTTTTTCGTGAAGGCCGGCAGGTCGTCGGGCTTGCGGCTCGTGACGAGGCCCTGGTCGACCACGACCTCCTCGTCGACCCACTCGCCGCCCGCGTTACGGATGTCGGTCTGCAGCGTCGGCCACGACGTGACCTTGCGCCCGCGCACGACGCCTGCCTCGACGAGCATCCAAGGGCCGTGGCAGATCACGCCGACTGGCTTGCCCTGCTCGAAGAAGTCGCGGACGAACGCGACGGCGTTCTCGTCGCCTCGCATCGTGTCGGGATTGCCGACGCCGCCGGGGATCACGAGCGCGTCGTAGTCGGAGGCGCTCGCCTCCTCGACCGTGCGGTCGACGGCGAACTCGTCAGCCTTGTCGTAGTGGTTGAACCCCTGGATCTTGCCCTCTTCCAGTGAGATGAGCTCGACCCGGGCACCTTCATCCCTGACTGCCTTCCACGGCTCCGTCAGCTCGACCTGCTCGACCATGTCGGTCGCGAGAAACGCGACACGCTTGCCTTCCAGCTTCTTGCCCATGAACGATTCCTCCTCCTCGACTTCGGATCCCTAGGGCCCCGGCGGGGGAGGCGGCTCGTCCTCGACGTAGGTCGTGGTCGTGCGGCGTCGCGCGTACGGCACGCGGCGCCGGGCGACGGGCGGGCCCTCCCAGAATCCCGGGCCCCACCACGTGTGCCAGAGCGTGAGCGAGATGCCGAAGACGATGATCCCGATGACCATCAGAACCACGCCGACGACCTGCGGGTCGACACTGCCGCCGCTCGAGTTGACAGCCCACGTCAGGATCGCCCCGAAGGCGACCAGGATCAGACTTATGACGATTCCCATCGCGGGCTGCCTTCCCGGCCGCCGTGATTCCGAATCGCGCTAGAACGCTGCGCGGAGCGAACCGCCGACGGCGAGCCCGACGAACGTCCACATCGCCGCGTACGGGATCGCGTACGCAACTGCGCCCAGCATGATCCGGCGGTTCCCGACGGGCTTGCCGCCGACGACGCGGGCGAAGGCCGAGACGAGAATCGGGTTGGCTACGGCCGCGGCCAGTCCATACCAGCGGTCCGAGCCACGCTGGATCCACGCGACCGGGTGGCGCATCAGCCTGCTCTCTCGCATCGTCTCGAGCCGCGTCTCGACGCGACTGCCGCTCCCGGAGAAGAAAACGTCCCAGCGGCGGTCGACCCACCTGCAGCAGGCCGTGACGATGACGATGATCGCGACGACGGCGACGGCGTAGACGACGAGCGGCCGGAACGACGCCGCGAAGAGCGCGATCGGAGCGCCCAGGAAGACCCCGTCGAAGAACGCGAAAGCAGCCACGAGCGTGCCCGCAATTCCCGTGCGCGCTGCGGTTCCGGCACGGTGCTCCGAAGGGGCGGACGACGACATGCCCTGGCTATCGGCACGCAGGGCCGCGCACTTCACCTTTGCGAGACGGCACCCGGTTCAGCGCGAGGGCTCTCTCGCCCCCGAGCCCTCATCGCCCGCTGGCTCGACGCGGTAGCAATCGGTGTCGAGCACGTTCACGATGAACATCGGCGGTGCCCGTCCGGGCTGGTCGTGACTCGCATGACCTCGGCCGAGTCAACCCCGGACCGGGGCGGACGCGGAACGGTGACCTGCGCCTCGCGCCGGGTCTCCCACAACAGGGGTAGCTCCTCCTCTCGAAGCGGGCGCTCCACCGAGGCGACCAGCATCTGCCACTCGTTCCTCATCGGGAGCAGACCAACGAGCGTGGTGTCGTCGGCCACCCGGAACTCATCTGGATCGGGGTCTGCGAGGAAGACGACCACGTTCCTCACGTGCCCGGGGGCCGGTGCGGGGAGCCAGGTGCCAACGCCCGAAAAGTCGTCCAGCGCAGGGAGGTCGGGACACGTTCGACTCCCGCGTGAACCCGGCCTGCCACACAGCCGAGGGGTGGTCTTCATGGACGGGGTGAAAGCTCGCCTTGAAGACCCTCCCGGAACTTCGGCTGGCGAAGTAGGCGCTGTCATCCGAAGTCCAGAAACGCCACGGCCTAGAGAACGGCTCCCCCGGCGTACCGATGCCGACCCGGACGACCTCACTCGACTTAGGCAGTTCGATGGGTTCGCCTGGCACTCGGATGAACTCATCGTAGGAGGCACCGGCCCTTGCCACCGGGCGCGCCCCTCCGCCTACCCCTGTCGGATCGCCGACACCGAGTCAAATGCGCCTGGGAGGATTCGAACCTCCGACCCACGGCTTAGAAGGCCGTTGCTCTTCCACTGAGCTACAGGCGCGCGGGACAAAGCGTAGCGGCGTGCATCCAAAAGCATCCGCCGCCGCAGCCGACATGCGCGGCTGCGGTAACCAGCGCTGGTAGGCGAGCGCTCTCCTCCCGGCGAAAGTCGTCATGGCCCGCGAAGCGGGCCGGACTTTCGTCGGCAGGGGCGTTGCTCTTCCACTGAGCTACAGGCGCGGGGTCACGCGAAGGGTAGCGCTACCTAGATCTAGCGCCGAAATCGGCGGTGACGATCGTCGCGGGCATGCCGTGGTACACGCCCGGTGCGCCGGTCGAGTGCACCGCTGAGAGGCCCAGCTCCCGCCAGCGCGGGTCGAGCAGGTTCGCCCGGTGCGGCGGGCTCGCGAGCCAGAGCCTGAGCGCCTGCGCTGCGGCCATGTCCGGCGAGCCGTAAACGAGGTTCTCGCCGGCCGTCCACATCCGGAAGCCGCGGTGCCTGTAGTAGGAAGCGACCCGCTGCGAGAACGAGCGGCCGTTCGCCGAGTTGTGGCTGAAGTAGCCGACGCGCGCCATCTCCGTCGAGTGCGTCGCTGCAGCGGTGTTCAGCGCGGGCGAGACGCGGAGGCGCGAGAGGCCGTGCGCTGCCCGGAAGACGTTGATCTGGCGGACTAGCGCGGTCTGGACGAGGCTGTCCCGGCTGACCGCGCCGCCCACGCGGATCGAGCTCGAGGCCGGCGCTGCGAGCAGGCCGAAGGCGGCAAGCAGGGCAATCGTTCGACGCACCCTGTCGTCATCGGCAGATGGCGCGCCGTGCTAGAGGGTCGCCGCGGCGTGCTCGGCGCGGTGACGGCGCCAGTCGACGATGAGCACTTGCAGCGAGCCCGCGACCGGGATCGCGGCGAGCGCTCCCAGAATGCCGGCCAGCTCCGCGCCGATGAGGATCGAGACGAGCACCGCGAGCGGCGAGAGCTCCACCGTGCGGCCGTAGATGACGGGCTGAAGCAGGTGGTTCTCGATCTGCTGGTAGACGATGAAGAACACGACCACCACGATGCCCGCCGGAATCGAGTGAAGGAAGGCCACGATGCCGATCAGGATCGCGGCCATGGTCGCGCCGGCGAGCGGGATCAGGTCGAGGATTGCGACGATCACCCCGAGCGCGACCGCGTAGGGAACGCCCATCGCGAGGAGCACGACCGTCGTCAGGCCGCCGGCTATCAGGCTGATGAGGAGGTTGCCGGTCACGTAGCCGCCGATGGTGCGGTAGATGTCGTCGCCGACCTTGCGCCACCGGGGCTGCGACTCTGCGGGCAGCGTCGAGAAGAACCGCTCCACCCAGGTCGGTCCCTCGAGCAGCATGAAGAACGTCATGAAGACGATCGTGATGGTGGCCACCACGATCGTGATCACGCCCTTGGCGACGGAGACCGCGACACCCGAAAAGCCGAGCACCTTTGCCGCCCCGCCGTTCCTGACTGCGTGTTGGATCCGTTCCTGGATGTGGTACTTCGTCTCGAGGAACCCGAGCCGCCCGCGGCCGTGGGTGAGGTCGTGCGCGTAGTCGGGCAGCTTGTGCACGAACTGGTTGGACTGGTCGGCGAGCGTCGGGACGAACGTGAAGCCGATCCCGACGAGGAACCCGATCGTCAGGACGTACGTCAGCGCAGCCGCCCATCCGCGGCGCGAGATCCCGTGCCGCTGGAACCAGTCCACTGCCGGGTTGAGCGCGAGCGCGAGGAAGGCCGAGATGATGACCCAGGCGAGCACGTGCCGCGCGATCCAGATCACCTCCAGCGCGAGCGCGACCGCGATCACGATCCCGAGAATGGACAGGACCGTCCGGGCCCGAAGGCGGACGAGGCGCTCCGGGATCACGCCGACCAGCATCGCGAACGCGCCGGACGTTTAGGAGGAATCGCGACCGAGTAAGGTGGCGCCGTGAGCCTTCGCGGCAGGCCCGTCGAGCGGACGGCGACTCTCCCGGACGGGCGCGCAGTGCGCCTGCGGATCGGGGTGCCGGAGGACTCGTACATCCCAAGTCGCGAGCTGGAGACCGTCGACGTCGAGCTGTTCGACGGCGAGCGGCATCTGGCGGCCGTGAACACCGTGCTCGCTCCCGAGCAGGAGAGCGAGGCGCTCGCGCTCGCCCGCGAGCTCGTCGCCGGCCTCGAGTCGGGCGACATCGAGCCGACCGCGGCGGCGATCGAGCCCCTGGCCGACCGTTTGCCCTAGAGCGGGCGGCGGGGATCGAACCCGCATAACCAGCTTGGAAGGCTGGGGCTCTACCATTGAGCTACGCCCGCGGCGGCTCAAGACTAGCCTGGAACGCAAACGGCCTCCCGCGGGGGAGGCCGTTGGCTAATTACGCGAGGGCCTGCGGCGAGCAGTTCCGAGACTCTACGGCGAGACTCTGGAGTGACCCCACGTTGTCTGTAGTTGTCATATTCGGAAAACGGGCAACGCGAGCCATCCCCCGATCGGGTGATCGCCCGCCGGAGCTCGAGCCCGCGGGAGAATGACCGGATGAAACAGGCCCTGCTCACGCGCCACGCCGAGAGCCAGGCCTCGGTCGACGGACTGACGAACGGCGATCCGCGGCGCCGCGTGGCGCTCACCGAGGCCGGACGGGAGCAGGCTCGCACGCTCCGCGAACGGCTCGCCGACGAGGAGATCGACCTCTGCGTCGTCACCGAGTTCCTCCGCACGCAGGAGACCGCCGACCTCGCACTCGAGGGACGGGACCTGCCCAGGCTCGTCCTCCCCGCGCTCGACGACATCCGCTTCGGCGAGTACGAGGGGCGTCTGCTCGCGGACTACCGCGTCTGGGCGCGGGCGCACGGGCCCGAAGACGTCGTTCCCGGCGGCGACGAGAGCCGGGCGGGCGCCGTCCGCCGCTACGCCGGGGCTTTCCGGACGCTGCTCGAGCGACCGGAGCCTTCGATCCTGGTCGTCGCGCACAGCCTTCCGATCCGGTACGTGCTCGACGCCGCCGAGGGCCTCCCGCCGCGGCCGGCGGTCGCGCAGGTTCCGTACGCCGAGCCGTTCCCGCTCGCCGCGGACGAGCTCAGCCGGGCGGCGGCGCTCCTCGAGGAGTGGGCCGCCGCGCCGAGCTGGAAGCTATGACCGCCGGTTTACCTGAACTGGAAGTCGGCGTAGGGGTTCGAGCCGTCTGAGAGGTGCACGTACAGGCGCCTGCACGTCCCAGACCAGGTCCTGAGCGTCGCCCAGTTGAAGTGGTACACCCCGCCGGTCACGCCCGCGACGCCGGTCGTCCCGATCGGCAGGTCGGGTGGGTTCACCGGGTCGGTGGTGCCGCCCGGACAGCGAATCTGCTTGGACGAGATCGCCTGGACGGCGTTCATGTTCGCGTACGTGTTGCCGGCGGCGTCGAGGGTGGTCCATTTGAGCGGGATCGTGCTGCCGGCGTTCGCGGTGTTGACCGTCGCCGGGTTGTCCACCGGCTGCTGGAAGCCGCCGAAGACGAACGCGACCGTGTAGGTGACGCTCTTCGTCGCCGCGTTGCCGGCGAGGTCCTCGGCCGCGACCGTGAACGTGTGGGCACCCGGCTTGCTCGTGTCGATCAGGCCGCCGCTCTGAACGGAGCTCCCGCCGTCGGTCGCCCCGCTGCAGCTGGAGATTCCTCCACTGGCCGAGCACGCGAACGTGGCCGGCACCTGCTGGTTGAGCGTGAAGTTGGTGGCCGGGAGCGGGTTGTCGATCTGGATCCGCGGTGCCGGGACCGACGACGCGGGCACCGACTGGAAGTTGACCGCCTTGTTGAAGCTGTAGGCGACGTTGCCGTTCAGGTCCTCGGCCTCGGAGTCGAGCTGGATCGGGTTCGAGTCGGTGAACGTCTTGCTCCACAGGTCGCCGCTCGCGTGATCGAGCTGGAGGACGTTCCAGACGTTGCTGCCCGTGTCGTGGTAGAGCGCCGCGACCCGGGCCAGGCCGGAGGCGTCGCCGACGCGGACGAAGGCCGTGATCGTGCCGTCGCCGTTGTTGACGGCATTCGTCTGCAGGATCGACGGCGGGGTGTAGTCGCCCGACGTCGAGTAGCCGATGTCGAGGCCGATGGAGTTGACCACCTGCTCCGTGCCCTGATTTCCGGTCACGTTCCCGTTGCTGTCGGTGTTCGGGAAGAAGCGGCCCAGGTTGACGACCACCGTGTCGTGCTGGGCGCCGAACGTGACGTCACGGTTGACCGTCGCGAACGAGGCCGGGAAGAAGATGTTCGGGAAGTCGCGCGCCGGCCGGTCGTCTGCCGAGCGCACGAGTGGGAACGGCTTGTACGGCGTCACACCCGGGAGCGTGGACGTCGAGAGGGACGAGACCCACGCGCCGTGCGCGATCGTCCCCGGCACGGTCACGTCGCGCGCTACCTCGGGCTGCTGCGGCCGGTAGAAGACCGACAGCGTCCCCATCGTCCACGGTGCGCCGTTCTGAGTGAAGGTCGACTCGTCCGCGTGGTTCCGGTCGACGAACAGATGCGCGTGCGCCGGGTCGTACTGGCCGATGTCGAAGCCCGTGACTGCCGGGAGGTGCGCGGTGTCGACGCCGTTCACGACCGAGTGGCCCGGCGGGGTGACGTTCGGCGGCGGGTTCTGCGGCGTGCCCGTGAAGGTGTAGAACGGAAGGCCGTACATGTTGGCCTCGATCATCACCTTCTCGTCGATGACGTCGTAGTTGGCCGGCTCGGAGTAGTACTGGTGCAGGGCGCGAACCCATTGCTCGCCGATCGTGCCGCCGGAGTTCAGGTCACTCGCGAGGTGGCCGTAGAGCCGCTCGGAGAGATCGATGGTGTCCGTGTCGCCGTAGCCGAAGCCCGAATTCGCGACGTAGACCGCGGCCTTGGACGCGCCGTACGCCTGGGCCCAGTCGAGGAACCGCTGCCGCGTGTCGGCGCTCAAGCTCGTGAGGTCGTCCCGCGGCGGCGCTGCCGTCGGCTGCAAGATCGTGTCCGGCACGCTGAGCCCGCCGTGGCAGCCGACCGTGAAGAGCAGGCGGCCGGCGAGTGAATGCGACGAGTTGATGTCCTTCGTCGATCCGAAGTCGGTGAGCGAGAACGTCGTCGGCAGAAATGCCGGCTGCGCCAGCCAGTGGCTGTAGTGTGCCCAGATTCCGCCGATGCTCGGCACCGGCGTAGCGTTGAAGAAGCTGGACAGGAGCGTCGCGTGCGACCACGGGGTCGGCGTCGGCTGCAGCAGGGTGTTGTTCGCGCCCAAGGCCGGGAACTGCCTGCTCAGCGCGGCATCGGCCGCCGCCGCACCGTCGGAGAAGAACGAGTCGCCGGTCATCAGCGCGCTCGTCGGGCCGAGCGTCCCGTTCGCGTTGACGTACTGCAGCAGCTGGCCGTTGATGTCCTCAGGCGTCTCGACCACGCGCGACACGCTGACCTGCGGGATCGGGATGTCGTGCCCGAGCCAGTTCGTCGGCGTGAAGTGGCCGTACGCGCCGTCGGTCAGGATCGCGTTCTGGGCGGCGCTCGAGTAGATCTCGTTCCCCTTCGTGAGCCCGCGCGTCGTGAAAGAGAGGTCATTGGCCTCGTCGACCTCGGGTGCGTTCGAGGACAGGTCCTGCTGGCGCCACGAGGGCTCGACCTGGTCGGTTCCGAGCAGGACGACGAACTTCAGGTTGGGCAGCCGCGCGCGGTAGGTCGCGACGAGGTCGTTGATCGAGCGGACGACGGCGTTGGCGTTCTCGATGTTGCACGGGTTCTGGTCCCACGTGCTGTAGGCGTTGCGCACGGTCTGGTTGCCATCGACCTGCAGCACGGTGCCGTTCACCATCGTGGCCACCTGGTTGAGCGGCGACGACGTGCCGCCGGCGAGTAGCGCATCGGTGCGCGTGGCCCCGTAGAGCCCGACCATCCGCTGCCGGTCGACCAGGATGAGGGCCCTCGTGCTCGTGGGTAGCGAGTTGACCGACGGCAGAGTGCCCGCCGTCGCCGTGTTCATGCCCGTGACCGCGTCGCACGGCAACTGAGGCGGCGGCGGCGTCACCTTCACGCGCAGGACGTAGTGGTCGTTGCTGAACGCGCCGTTGTAGCCGCTGACGCCGATCACCGCGGCGCCCGTCTCGCCGTGAGTCACGATCTGGCCGACCTCGTTCACGGCGCCGCGGTTCGCGGAGATGCTGCCGGAGGTGCCGATCGAGCCCGAGGTGCCGATCGCAGCGGCGCTCAGGTCGGACTGCGCGTCGGGCTGCAGCGCGGTCATCGAGTTGTCCATGCCCGGCGGTGTGTCCTCGATGGGGATGCTGCCGGAGGTGCCGATCGAGCCCGAGGTGCCGCTCGACGAGACGCCCGGCGCAGGAGGCTTGTTGACCGCGAGGTCGAGGTCGGTTCCGTCGGCGGGCACCTTCAGGTAGACGGTGACCTTGGAGCCAGGCGCGAGCCCGTCGAGCGGGAAGCGGTAGAAGTCCGTGTCGTTCGCGGTCGCGATGTGGCCGACGGCCAGCGTGTTCGGGGCGAGCGTCGGTGCGGTCGCCGGGTTGTCGTTCGGCTCCCAGTTCTGGGTTACGAGCACCGGCGCCTGGTTCGAGGCGGAGTAGGTGCTGTCGTGGACGTCCACGGCGACGTCGGACGTCTTCGACCCGAGCGTCAGGCCGACGTACGACTGGAAGTCGAGCTGCACGTGGACCGAGGCCGGAGGGATCTCGACGTTGCACGGCCCGGGCTGCACGTTGCTCCAGGTCGGCGCGCCGGGGGCGCCGGTCGGGTCGCCGTCATTGACGGGGTCGCCGCCGGCGAACGTGAACCGCGAGGAGCCGGCGACCGGGAAGAAACCGTTGGGCAGGTTGACGTGGACGCTGAAGGTCGGCGGGCCCTCGAAGTTCTGCGCGGCCGAGCAGCTCAGGTCGAAGTTGACGTGGTAGTGCACGTTCTGGCCGGTGCCGGCGACGTCCTGGAGGCCCTGGATGCTGAGCTGCTCCCACGGGTAGTCGGCCCGGTCGAGCATCGCCTGGATCAGCTGGCCGATCGTCACCGGCGTCTGGTTCGCGGGCGACCTCAGGTGCGCGTAGAGCCCGGCAAGCGTGAGATTCGGGAGGATCGCGCCGGCCCCCTGGGCGTCGTTGAGCGTCGACCCGGCGGGGCAGAGGAAGCCTCCGGTGCACGTGATGATGCCGGTCGGATCGACGCTCGTGAGCGGAATCGTCCCGAGCGACGTGAAGTGCAGGTCGAGCGCGGAGATCGCGATCGAGCCGATCGTCCCGATTGAGCCGGCCGTTCCGATCGAGCCCGATGTGCCCGTGCCGTTGACGGCGATCGAGCCGATGTTCGGTGTGCCGAGCTCGCCGGCGATCGCGACGCCGAACGCGGTGTTGGTCGAGGTGTCGACGCCGTCGAGCCGGCCGCCGCTGGCGACGATCGCGTCGCGCCAGCTGGCGTACTGCGTCCCGTCCGCGCCGACAGGCGTGGGGATCTGGTCGAGCGGCGTGTTGCCGAGGAGAAGCGTCCCAACCGGGACGTTCCGCCAGAGCGAGGTCAGGAATGCCAGCTGGCTCAGCGGGAGGCCGCTCAGGCGCTCCCAGGGCGTATGCGTGTCCGCGCCGCGCTCGGTGTCGGTCGCCATGTCGAGGAACGTGATCGCCTGGAGAGGCTGGGTCGCGAACCTCGTGCCCTCGAGAATGTTCGCCCACGTCGTGCCGATGAGCGGGAGCTGGGAGAGCGTGATCTTGCTCAGCACGGCGCCGCCACTGGGGATCGTCGTGATCGAGCCCGCCGTGCCGATCGAGCCGGAGGTGCCGATCGTCCCGAGCCCGATGCTCCCGGTGCTGATCGAGCCGATCGCGCCGATCGAGCCCGCGGTGCCGATGGAGCCCGCCGTGCCGATCGAGCCGGAGGTGCCGATCGAGCCCGCAGCTCCGATGGAGCCGGCGGTTCCGATGGAGCCGGCGGTGCCGATCGAACCCGCGGTGCCGATCGATCCCGAGGTGCCGGTCGAGCCCGCCGGGCCCGTCGAGCTGGGGTCGAGGGGCAGAGTCGCGAGGCGCGAGAGAGGCAGCGAGGCGAGCGTCACGTTCTTGATTCCCGCCGGGAGCGTCGAATCGTCTGAGGTCATCTGCAGAGCGCTGACGCCCTGGTCGGTGACGTCGATCGAGACCTCCTGGAACCAGCGTAGGACGCCGTCCCCGACGGCGGTGACCTGGAACGTGTAATGGCCGCGCGGGGCATCCGCGGGGACGTTGATGCCCTCGTCGAACGTCACGTCCGCGGGCGCCGTGATCGGACCGAGCGTCGGCGGGTTGAAGGAGAACCAGGAGGCGGCGTTGGCCACGCTCGACTCGCCGTACTGGCCCGCCACGTTGAAGACGACCTGATCGATGTGCGAGGCGGCCTGGTTGACCAGGTTCACGATCTGGGTGCCGAGCGAGGAGGTCCCGGAGTCGTGGGTGGCCTCGCTTCCTCCCGTGTACTTGGCCAGCGCCAGCTGGCACGCGGGGACCTGCCCGCTGAAGTTGAAGGTCGGGTTGTAGGTGACGAACGACAGGTTGGTATGAGCCGCCTTGAGGCCGCCCAGCACCGTGGCGGTGTCGAGCGTGCCGGCAGCGGGGTAGCTGCGGTTGCCGTCGATGAACGCGCTTCCCGGGTCGGTGGCCGGCGTCGTGTTGGGACAGACCGGGTCGAAGGTGTTCAGCGTCGTGTCGTGAGCCAGCGAGTCGCCGAGAACGACCATGAACCGTGCGGCGCCGTCATCCCAGTGCAGGTACGTGGAGTCGCTGTAGGCCTCGTAGAACGCCCTGTTGTAGGACTCGGGGATGTCGCCGCCATCGTTGGGGTTGGGCTGCGCGATGTTGAAGAGCGCGCACTGGATCTTGGTTATTTGGATCTCGCCAGTGCAGCTGCTGTTCGTATCGTTCGTCGTGAAGTCCTGATCCACGCGCCACGGGTAGTCGGTCGGCTCGCCGAACGTCCCGGTGAAGGGATTCGTGGCGTAGTCCTTGAAGTCCACGACCGCGAACTTCGCAGTCGGAATCTCGTTCTGGATCTGTCCGACGAGCGTGTCGGCGTCCGTCCTCGCGTCGGTGATCGCCTGCCCCATGCTGCCGGTCGAGTCGACGGCGATCAGCACGTCGGCCCTGGGCGGCAGCTCGTTGAAGTGGATGGTCGGCTTGAACGCCTTCGACGTGCCCGCGCCGAGCGTCAGCGAAATGTCTGGAGGCGGCGGGTCGCCTTGCGCCACGCCGACCGCGCCCCCGAGCGCGAGCAGGCCGGCCGCAATGCAAGCGAGCACCGCAAACCGCACGAACGTCCGGATTCCCTTGCGGGCCGCAGATCCCACGTTTCCCTCTCCCCTCGTTGCTTCCCCCCGGCCGAATCTCGCTCAAATCTGACGCCGTTTCTAGAGTTTGTCAACCATGCGACAATGTCTCGAACGAGGTCTGGTACCGGGAAGGGCTGCTGATGGCGACATCTGAGACGGCCTCGCCCGCGGTCGACCTGACGCCGTTCGTCCCGCGGGTCGTCGTCGAGTGGCTGCGCGAGGCTCCCGAGGCTCGCCACCGCGAGCTGGAAGGCACGCTCGCGTTCGTCGACATCTCCGGCTTCACGGCCATGTCCGAGCGGCTCGCCGAGCTCGGCAAGCGAGGTGCCGAGGAAGTCCTCGTGACGATGAACCGCGTGTTCGCGCTGCTGCTCGACGTCGGGTACGCCTCGGGCGGTGGGCTGCTCAAGTTCGGCGGGGACGCCCTGCTGCTCTTCTTCAACGGGCCGGACCACGCCGGACGCGCCGGCGACGCCGCCTACGGCATGAGGCGCGCGCTCGCGGACCTCGGCCCGCTCGAGACCTCCGCCGGCCCCGTGACGCTGAGGATGCACGTCGGTATCCACAGCGACTCGTACGACTTCTTCCTCGTCGGCGAGTCGCACCGCGAGCTCCTCGTCAGCGGCCCCGGCGTCACGCGAACGGTCCAGATGGAAGGCGGGGCCGAGGCGGGCGAGATCCTCGTCAGCGAAGAGACCGCGGCGACGCTGCCGGCCGAGCTCTTCGGTGCGCCGAGGGACGGAGGCCGCCTCCTCGAGTCGCCGCCTGAAATCAGCGGCGAGGTCGCGCCGCTGCCGCCCTTCGAGGACGTGGACGTCGGCCCGTGCGTGCCGCGGCCGGTTCGCCGGCATCTCGAAGGAGGCGAGAGCGAGCCGGAGCACCGCCAGGCGTCCGTCGGCTTCGTCCACTTCGGGGGCGTCGACTCGTTGCTCGCCGGGTCCAGCCCGCAAGAGGCGGCGGCCGTTCTCGAGGAGCTCGTCGTGGCGGCGCAACGCACGGCCGACGAGCACGGCGTCACCTTCCTCGAGACCGACATCGACGCCGACGGCGCCAAGATGATCCTCGTCGCCGGCGCGCCGCAGACGGAGGGCGAGGACGAGGAACGGCTGCTGCGCACGCTGCTCGGGATCGCGTCCGGGCCCGGCCGGCTGCCGCTGCGCATGGGCGCGAGCCGCGGGCGCGTCTTCGCGGGCGAGGTCGGCGCGCCGTTCCGCAAGACGTACACGATCCTCGGCAAGACCGCCGCTCTCGCCGCACGGCTGATGGCGAAGGCCGAGCCGGGCCAGGTGCTCACGACGCCGGACGTGCTCGAGCGCTGCCGCAGCACCTTCGAGAGCACGGAACTCGAGCCGTTCCGGTTGAAGGGGATCGACGAGCCGGTCACGGCTTTCGACCTGCACACGGTCGCCGCCGTCGCGGCCGCGGGAGCGGGCCCCGAGCAGCGCATCCCGTTCGTCGGCCGCGAGCGCGAGCTGGCGATCGTCTCGGCGGCGCTCGGCCCCGTGCGCATGGGCTTCGGGAACATGGTCGAGCTGATCGGCGAGCCCGGGCTGGGCAAGTCGCGCCTCGTCGCGGAGCTACAGGAGCGCGCGCCCGACCTAGTGAGCCTCACCACCGTCTGCGAGCAGTACGAGGCCTCGACTCCGTATTTCGCGTTCCGCGGGACCCTGCGCGCTCTGCTCGACCTGCCCGCCGACGAGACCGCGGGCGAGGCCCTTCGGCTCCAGATCGAGCGTCTCGACCCGGAGCTGCTTCCCTGGCTGCCGCTGATCGCCCTCGTGCTCGACGTGGCGGTCGGGCCAACACAGGAGGTCGAGGAGCTGCAGCCGGCGTTCCGGCGGGCCCGGCTCCACGGCGTGATGGAGAAGCTGCTGTCCGACCTCCTTCGGAACCCGACCTTGCTGGTCGTGGAAGACGCACACTGGATGGACGAGGCGTCGTCGGAGCTCCTCCGCCACCTCGGGACCCAGGTCTCCGGAAAGCCCTGGTTGATCTGCGTCACCCGCCGAGCCGTGGAGGGCGGCTTCTCCGCAGCCGACGGCGTGCCGCCGATTCCGGCGATGACGATCCAGCTGCAGCCGCTCTCGGCGGACGAGTCGCGCGAGCTGATCGGCGCGGCGGCCGCCGAGGGGATGCTCCAGCATGAGGTCGCCGCCATTGCGGATCGCGCAGGCGGCAACCCGCTGTTCCTGCAAGAGCTCGCCACGTCGTCGCGTGCACCCGAGGAAGAGGCGCTGCCCGAGAGCGTCGAGGCCGTCGTTGCTACGCGCATCGACAGGCTTCCGGCAGGCGACCGAACCCTGCTCCGCTACGCCGCCGTCCTCGGTGCCACCTTCAGCGCTGAGCTCGTCACGAACGTGCTCGCGGCCGATCCCGAGGCGTTGGCCGACGCGGCGGGATGGGACCGTCTGGGCGAGTTCATCGAACGCGACCCGTACACGCCCGGCGCGTTCCGCTTCCGCCACGCCCTCTTCCGCGACGCTGCGTACGAGGGACTGTCGTACCAGCGGCGCGGCGAGCTGCACGGGAAGGTCGGCGAGGCGTACGAGCGGCTCGAGCACGAGGGCCGCGGCGAGTTCGCCGAGCTGCTCTCCCTGCACTTCTTCCACGCGGGCGACAGCGAGAAGACCTACCGGTACTCGCTCACGGCCGGCGAGCGGGCCAAGGAGAAGTTCGCCAACGTCGAGGCTGCCGGCTTCTACCGCAGAGCGCTCCAGGTCGGCGCCGAGCTCGACCTGCCCGACGAGGAGGTCGCGCGGATCTGGGAATCGCTCGGCGACGTCAGCGAGCTCGTCGGCCTCTACGCGGACGCCGAGGAGGCGTACGGGCGCGCACGGGCGCTCGACGGGCATCCGCGGCTCCTGCACAAGGAGGGCGTGATCCGCGAGCGCTTCGGCCGCTACGCGGAGGCGCTGGACTGGTACGACCGTGGTCTCCACTCACTCGAGTCGCTCGCGCCCGAGGAGGAGGCCAGGATGCGCTCGGAGCTCGGGCTCGCCTACGCCGGCGTCCGCGTCCGCCAGGGCGAGTTCGGGGACGGCGCCGCCTGGTGCAAGCGAGTGCTCGACGAGGCGCTTCCGGACGACCTCCGGGCGATCGCGCACGCCTACTACCTGATGCACCTCGCCTACATCTCGAACCGCAGCCCTGAACGCGCGGCTCTGCGAGGGCTCGCGCTGCCGATCTACGCGGAGCTCGGCGACCTGCTCGGCCAGGCGAACGTCCTGAACAACATGGGTGTGGACGCGTACTACGAAGGGCGCTGGCGGGAGGCGCTCGAGCTCTACGAGCGCAGCAAGGCGATGCGCGAGCGGATCGGCGACGTCGTCGGGGCGGCCACGATGATGAACAACATCGGCGAGGTAAAGTCCGACCAGGGCTACCTGACCACGGCAGCCGAGCATGCGGACGCCGCGCGCGTCGTCTTCGAGAACGCCGGGCACCGGAACCTGCTGACGCACGCCCTCTCGAACCTCGGCCGGATCGCCGCCCGCGAGGGACGCCTGGACGACTCCCGGAAGCTGCTGCACCAGGCGCGCGAGGTCGCGGAGGAGATCAGCGCCGCCGGGCTCGTCGTCGAGATCGAGGCCCGGCTCGCGGAGCGCGCCGTCCTCGCCCGGGAGACCGAGGACGCGCTCGCCGGAGCCGAGCAGGCGCTCGCCGCGATCGAGCAGTCAGGCGGAGGCTCCCTGCACCACGCGTTCGTGCAACGGATCCGGGGTTACGCCCTGATGCAGAAGGCCGACCTCGACACAGCCGCTGCGGCCCTCGACGAGAGCCTCGAGCTTGCCCGCGGCGCCGACGAGACCTACGAGCTCGCGCTCACGCTCGAGGCGGTCGCCCGGCTTCGCGAGCTGCGCGGCGAGGACTCTTCGGCGGAGGCACGCGAGTCGAAGGGTCTTCTGGCGCGGCTCGGCGTCGTCTCGACGCCTTCCGTGCCGCTGTAGTCAGGACGCGTAGTCGGGACGGGCGGATTCGAACCGCCGGCCTCCTGCTCCCAAAGCAGGCGCGCTAACCAGGCTGCGCTACGTCCCGAGGCGCTTTCAGTGTAGGCGGCGCCTAGCAGAACGCAAGTTTCCGCTAATAGCGGCAACTTTGTCGTTTGCGAGATGTAAAAGGTCTATTTTCGGACAGCTTTCCAGCCGAAAGGTGTGCTTACATGGACGCGCTCGTGGCCCCCCGACGAGTACTCATCCTGACGGCCGCCGTCGCCGTCGCTCTCTGTTTGTGCGCGCAGGCGCGCCCGGCGTCGCTGACCCGGCGCGAGACGTCCCTGCTCGGTGTCATGAACGAGGTTCGCGCCCAGAACGGGCTGCGACCGCTCAGGGTCGACGTTCGTCTCGAGGGCGCCGCCCGCCGGCACTCGAGCCGGATGCTGCTGGTTCAAAGCCTCTTCCACGGCAAATTCGCCCGGCGGATCCGGCGCGCCGGCATTCGCGCTCCGCGGGTCGGCGAGAACCTCGCGTGGGGCTCGGGCCCGCTCGGGGGCGCCCGCTCGATCGTCAACATGTGGCTCGCGAGCCCGGAGCACCGCGCGAACCTGCTGCACGCCGGCTACCGAACGGTCGGCGTCGGCGTCCGCAGGGGCAGCTTCTCGGGCTACCCGGGCGCCGTGCTGATCACGACCGACTTCGCCGGCCGCTAATCAGCTCGGCTCGATCAGGTCCCGGAGCTCCGCGATCTTCTCGCGGCGGACGTCCTCACGCTCGCCGGAGTCGACGCGGTGGACGAGCTCGCGGATCAGCGGCGCCAGCTCGGTCGGGTTGAACGGCTTCGTCACGTAGTCGATTCCACCCAGATCGAGCCCGCGCGCCCGGTCGCGGACCTCGGCGCGGGCGGTCAGGAAGACGATCGGGATCGAGCGCGTCCGCTCGTCGCCGAGCAGCTCCTCGGCTACCTGCCAGCCGTCGAGCCCCGGCATCATCACGTCGAGCAGCACCACGTCGGGCTCCTCCTTGCGCGCCTTCTCGAGCCCGGTCGGGCCGTCGCCGGCCTCGAGCACCTCCATCTGCTCGGCCTCGAGGTTGACCCGGCAGAGAAGCCGAATCGGCGCTTCGTCATCGATGACCAGGACCCTCATCACGGTCGCGTCGGTCCCTATACCCGCGGCGTCGAGACTCATTCGCGTTCGCTCAGAATCCGTTCGCCGGCGGCCGGCAGGACGAACACGAAGCTCGAGCCGCGCTCCTCGCGCTGCCGCATCCAGATGCGGCCCTGCATGGCCTCGAGCAGCTCCTTCGCGATGAACAGCCCGAGGCCGGTGCCGCCGCTCGCGAGCTCGCGCCCGTCGGAATCGGCGCGGTAGAACTTGCTGAAGATGAGAGCCCGCTCGGACTCGGGCACGCCGATTCCCTCGTCGTCCACGCAGACCTCGATCCCGTCGTCGGTCCGCCGGGCCGAGACCGCGATGGTGCCGCCGTCCGGCGAGTACTTGACCGCGTTCTCGACGAGGTCGGCGACGATCTGCCGCAGCTTGTCCAGGTCGGCTTCGGCTTCGAGCGGCTCGGAGGGCAGATCGAGCACGAAGCGGTGCCCACCGCCTCCGAGCGTGTGCTCCGCGTTGCGGACGACGTCGCTCACCACGGAGGAGACATCGGTCACGGCCAGGTGGACCTGGAGGTCCCCCGAGTCGAGCCGCGCGACCGAGAGCAGCCGGTCGACGATCGTGGTCAGCCGCCCCGCCTCGGAGGCGATGTAGCCCAGGAACGTGGACCGTTCCTCCTCGCCGAAGAGGACGTCGTCACGCAGTAGCGTCTCCGCGAAGCCGTAGATCGAGGTCAGCGGGGATCTGAGCTCCCTGGAGACGTTGGCGACGAACTCCGACTTCATCTGCTCGACCACGCGCTCGGCGGAGATGTCGCGGAAGGCGAAGATCCGGCCGGCGACGGCGCCCAGCGGGTCGCGCATGACCGCTTCCGTCAGCGAGAGCCAGATCTCCTCCGCACCGCGGCGGATCGAGACGAGGCGCTCGCCGGCGGGGGCGTCGCCCGGGGACTCGAGCTCGCGCTGCAAGACCGCGCGCGGCGCCCGACCGAGCGCCTCGTCCGCGGGAACGCCGGTGATCGCCTCCGCAGCCTGGTTCCAGAGCACGACGTCCCCTTCGCGGTCGACGGCGACGATCCCGTCGGCGATGTTGGAGAGGATCGCGAGGCTCCGCTCGCGTTCGAGCGCGACGCGCTGATAGAGCTCGGCGCCGGAAAGCGCGGCGGAGGCGTTGGTCGCGAATGCGGTGAGCGCCTTCGTCTCGTCCTCGCTCCACCCGCGCGGCTCGTGCGAGTAGACGGAGAGCACGCCGTGTACGGTCCCTTCCGGGCCGATCAGCGGCACGGCCAGGTAACCCGCGTAGCCCGAGGCGAGCACCGGGTCGGCCTGGAGGAGGCGGTTGTCGTGGCGGGCATCGGCGACCGCGACCGGCGCGCGCGACTGGACGGCGTCGCCCGCGAGCCGCGCCGTCGAGGGCAGACGCTGCTCGGCAGAGGGGCCGTCCCCGCCGACGGCACCCACGACGAGCTCGTCGTCTTCGAGCAGCCGGAGCACGGCCGCGTCGGCCGCGAGCAGCTCCGGCGCCCGGCGGACGACCTCCTCGAGCACGGCGGCCGGATCGAGATCCGGCGAGACCAGGTTGCTGGTTCGCGCGAGCTGCTCCGCAAGGGCGCGCGAACGGCGCTCCGACTCGAAGAGCTCGCTTCGCTCGAGCGCTCCGCGCGCAGCAACGGTGAGGTTGCGGGCCAGCTCGAGGTCGTCGTCGGCGAAACGGCGCTCCTCGGCGAAGAAGACGAGCACCAGCGCTGACTCGTCGCTCCGCGGCGTCTCCACCGGGGCCGCCAGCAGCGCGCGGCAGCCGGACTCGTCGAGCGCGCGGCGCCATTGCTCGTCGAAGCGCTCGTCGGAGCTCAGGCTCGGCGCCGCGAGCACGCGCCCGCGCCGCGCGGCCGAGCGCAACGGCCCGTCCGGGTCGCCAAGACCGTTCTCGAGGAACCGCACGAGTGGAGCCGCCAGCGAATGGAGGCCGGCAAGCCTCAGGTCGTCGTGGCGCGGCATCAGGACAGCCGCGCTCGAGCCGCCGAGCGCCTCGGCCGCTGCCTGCGCCAGCGCATCGAGGGTCGCCTCGAGCGACACCGGCTCCCCCAGCGCGGCGGCGATCCGGTAGAAGCCGCGCTGGACGCGGGCCTGGCGCGAGTGCTCCTCGAAGCTCTCGGCGTTCCGCAGCGCGAGTGCGGCGAGGTTCGCGAAGGCCTCCAGGAGCTCGCCCTCGGCGCGGGTCAGCCGGCGGGAGGGCTCGCGCGTGCCGACCCCGAGGACCCCCTTGATCTCGCCGGCCCAGCGCATCGGCGCGACGATCGCGCTGTGGAATCCCTTGTAGGCCGCGTGCGGGACGGCCTCGGGAACCTGCTTGTAGTCGTCGGCGAGAGCCGAACGGCCTCGCGCGATCGCGCGCCCGGCGAGACCGCGATCCGCCGGGAACTCGAAGCCGATCATCTCGTCGGGAAGGCCGTGGACGGCAGCGCAGCGAAGAACGTCTCGCTCGGAGTCGAGCAGGAAGCAGTCGACCGCTTCGGCCTGGAGGAGCCCGGCGACCTCGTCGACGAGCCGTTGCAGAACTGTGTCGAGCTCGAGCTCGCTCGTCACGACCTGCGCCGCCTGGAGGAGAGCGGTCTGCTCGCCGAGCCGCCGTTGATTCTCCTCGAGCAGGCCCGCCATGTGGAGCGCGAGGGCGATCTCGTGCGCAACCGCTTCGGCCAGGGCGATGTCGCTCTCCGACCAGGGAACCGGGTCCGGGCGATGGAGTCCCAGGACCCCGAGCATCCGGTCGAACGCCACGACCGGGATGGCCAGCGCCGCGCGCGTCCCGAGCCGCTCATGCGCCTCGCGCCCGGCGATGTCGCTGTCGTCGCGAACGTCGTCTACGGCGACGGTCCGCTGCTCGCGCCCGGCGAGGTTCGAAAACGGAAGCCGCTCGGCCCCGTCCCCGATGGGCGCGAGCCCTTCCGCCCACCACTCCGCGGCCATCGGGAGCACTTCGTCGGGATCGCCGAGCCGCAGGAAGCAGCGCGACGCGCCGAGAGCGCGGCCCGTCTCGGTGACGGCGACACTGGTCAGCTCGTCGAGGTCGCGCGTGGACCGGACGCGGCGCGAGATGGTTGCGACCAGCCGCTCCCGGTCGAGGGCGTCGTCGAGCGCGACCATCGACCGCATCCGGTCGAGGGCGATCGCGGCCTCGCCTGCGACCGTCTGGATCAGGCGGA
Source organism: uncultured Actinomycetes bacterium (assembly GCA_963788215.1). Lineage (GTDB taxonomy): Bacteria > Actinomycetota > Thermoleophilia > Gaiellales > Gaiellaceae > AC-32. Next base: position 627,443 of record CAWBFX010000010.1, on the reverse strand, counting down.
GCTCCTCGGGCGTGAACACGCGCCGCGACGTCGTCGTTGCGACCACGAGGACGCCGATCACGCGCTCGTCCACGGTCAGCGGGACGAACGCGGCGCTCTTGGCCCCAGCCGCCTCAGCGAGGCGCCGGCTCACAAGGGGCGACGACTCCACGTCGAAGACGAAGACCGGCGCCGCCTCGAAGTACGCGCTCGAGATCCCCGAGGGCTCGTTGCGCAGGTCGATCCGCATCTCCGCCCACCAATCGATGTCGTCCGCGCCGAAGCGGGCGACGAGGCCGTGCGCCTCGCGGCCGCCCTCGTCGATCAGCGCGAGCGCGGCGAACTCGTTGCCGAGCAGGCTCTGGATCTCGTCCAGCAGCGCGCGACCCGCGACGGCCGGTTCCTGCGCGCGCGCGAGCGAGCGGGAAAGACTCGCGACAGTGTCGAGCTCGCGGTCGCGGAGCGAGACGAGCTCTTCCGCCTCGCGGGCGCGGATGGTGCCAATCAGGACGTTCTCTCGGTCGCGGCCGCGGAGCAGGAACGCGAGGGCCGGGATGACCAGGATCAAGCACGCCACGAAGGCAGGCCACACGTGGTCGCCGACGGTCGAGCGGTCGTAGAGCACGACCCCGCCGAGGACGGCAGCCGCGATCCCGACGGCCGGAAAGATCGACGCGACCGCCAGGTCGGCGGGCGTGACCCGTTCGCGCTCGCGCCAGAGCGTCACGGCGAGCGCGGTCGCGACGTAGAGATACGACGCCGCCACAACGAGCAGGGGGACCGCGTTGAAGTAAACAGCCTTGTCTTGCGGGCTCACTGGGCCTTCCGGATGATACGGAGCCGGACCGGATGCGTCGAGGAAAACCCGCTTTCCGAAGGGCAAACATGCTCCGTGCGACTTGGAAAGATGGGCCGGACGGCCTATTGGAAAGGCGTGCCGTGCGGGATACCGTCTCCCCACTGGGCGATGCGAGCCGCGGAGCCCTGTACCTGGCCTTGAGGCCCGCGGCGAGCAATGGGGAGAGCCCGTTGCCACCACCCCCCGAGCAACGGGCTCCCTCCGCTTCGCGCCCGCTTCGCTGGCGCTCGCTTTCGTGGGTGAACCCCTGGTTCCCCCACGGGCCCCCTCCTTTCGGGACGCTTCAGGGGCTCTGGCGCTCAACTTGCCGGCCGCTGTAGGCGTCGGCAGACGTTTTCTGGCGCTGTGCGCCTCCCGCCGGGCTTAGCCCGGCTCCGGCGGCGGATCTACGTGGCCCTAGGTGGCTCTTTCGACTTTGAGCTCGTTCCCTAGCTCGATCTTCACTGCCAGGGTTTCTTCTTTGATCCAGTCTTCGTGGCGGAGGAGGTCTTCCTGGTCGCGCGGGAGGGTCAGGACGATTCGGTCTGTGACTTCGAGGCCCTGTTCACGGCGTAGGCGGTTCACCTCGTGGATCAGGTCGCGGACTCGGCCTTCCAGCTCGAGGTCGTCGTCCAGGCTGAGGTCGAGGGCGACTGTCAGCCCGTCCTCGCCCGCGACCGCCCAGCCTTCCTTGCCTTGGCGCTCGACAAGAACTTCGTCCTCGGCGAGCTCGTGTCCGTTCACGCGGAAGCGGCCGCCTTCGAGCTCTTCGTACTCGCCGGCCTCGAGCGCGGAACGTACGGCGCCGAGCTCCTTGCCGAGCTTGGGCCCGAGTACGGGCAGGTTCGGCTTGACGCGCAGCTCGCTCGCGTCGACCTCGCCGAACTCGACGTCCTTCACGCTCAGCTCCTCGGCGATCTCGGTCACGTGGCCCGAGACGCCGTCGGCTCCCTGGACGACGAGGCGGCGCAGCGGCTGCCGGAGCTTGATCCCGGACTGCGAGCGCGCCTGGCGGCCGAGCTCGACGACGCGACGCACCTCGGCGATCTCCCGGAGCAGCGCCTCGTCGGCCTCGCCGGTCTCGGGCCAGCCGGAGAGGTGGACCGAGTCCGGCCCGTCCAGGACGAGCGTCTGCCAGAGATGCTCCGTCAGGAACGGCATCGCGGGCGAGACGACCCGTAGCGCTTGCACGACCGACCACCAGAGCGTCTGCAGCGCGTCCGCCTCGCCGTTCCAGAAGCGGCGCCGCGAGCGGCGGATGTACCAATTCGAGAGGTCGTCGACGAAGGCTTCGCAGACGCGCGTCAACTCAGGCGTCGAGAAGCGCTCGTAGGCGGCCTCGGCCTCGCGCGCGAGCTGCCCGGTGCGCGAGACGAGCCAGCGGTCCAGCGGCTGCTGCGACGACGGCTTCGCCCCCCACTCCGGCCTCCAGCCCGCGATGTTCGCGTAGGTGACGAGGAAGCCGACCGAGTTCCACAGCGTCAGCAGGCGGCGCTTCACCTCGTCGGCTGGGCCGTAGCCGAAGCTGATGTTCTGCTGCGGCGGCGCGGCGCAGAAGAGCCAGCGCATCACGTCCGCGCCCATCCGGTCGAGGCCCTCCTGCGCCTCGATCATGTTTCCCGCCGACTTGTGCATCGGGACCCCGTTCTCGTCGCTCACCTTCTCGTAGGTCAGCACGGCGCGGTACGGGAGCCGCCCGACCAGCGTCATCGACATGAACGAGATCGAGTAGAACCAGAGCCGGATCTGCTCGCGCATCTCCGAGATCCAGTCGGCGGGGAACCAGAGCTCCCAGTAGTGGTGGTCGGGCAGGTCGGCCCCGGTCAAGCCCTCAGCGGCACCCGTCCCGTAGCCGTGCTCGACCCACTCGGGGTTCTGCCAGCCGAGGGTCGACAGCGGGACGATGCCGGCGTCGAGCCACGCGTCGCCTACCTCCGGGATGCGGCGAACCTCGTCGCCGCACTCCTCGCAGCGGATCGTGACCTCGTCGATCCAGGGCCGGTGCAGCTCCTGCAGCTGGTCGAGGCCCCCGGTCGCGCGTTCCCGAAGCTCGGCCAGCGAGCCGATCACGTTCAGGTGGCCGCACCCGCACGGATAGAAGGGCAGCGGCAGGCCGAAGTAGCGCTTGCGCGAGATGTTCCAGTCGCCCATGTTGCGCAGCCAGTCGTCCATCCGCTTCTTGTACTGGGGCGGCGTCCAGGCGACCTCGTCGTTCGCGTCGAGCAGCGGCTGCCGCAGCTCGTCGCAGCCGATGAACCAGTCGTCCACGACGCGGAAGACGAGCGGCGTCTTGCAGCGCCAGCAGATCGGGTAGCGATGGACGATCGTGCCCGCCTCGACGAGCAGGCCGCGCTCGCGCAGCGACTCGACGACCGGCTTCGCGACTTCGTCGGTCGACTTGCCCTCGAACTCGCCGTAGCCCGGCAGGAAGCGGCCGCTCTCGTCGATCGGCGCGAGGACGGGCAGGCCGTGCACGCGCGAGAGCTCGAAGTCCTCCGCCCCGGCGCCCGGTGCGATGTGGACGATCCCCGTGCCCTCGTCCAGCTCGACCTCGTCCCACGGGATCACGCGGTGGACGTTGCCCTCCTGCGCGGGTAGGTCGTCGAACGGCCCCTCGTACTCGAGGCCGACGAGGTCTTCGAGCCCTTGACCGTCTGCTGTCACTCTTCGCCCGCCGAGCCGCCAGCCGCCGTCGCGCAGCGCGTAGTCGGCATCGGGCTTGACGGCCGCCGCGACGTTGGCCGGCAGCGTCCACGGCGTGGTCGTCCACACGACGAGCGACTCGCCCTCGCGCCCCTTGATCGGAAAGCGGACGTAGAGCGACGGGTGCTCGAGCTCCTTGTAGTTCTCCTCGCCGGCCTGCTCGTGCTGCGAGAGCGAGGTCCCGCAGCGCGGGCACCACTGCGTCGAGCGGTGCCCCTTGTACAGCCACCCGCGGCGATGGGTCTCGGCCAGGAAGCGCCAGATGTACTCGATGTTCGTGTCGGAGAACGTGAGGTAGTCGTTGCCCCAGTCCATCCACATCCCGAGGCGCTTCGACTGCTCGGTCATGACGCCGACGAACCTCGCGACGCGCTCCTTGCAGCGCTCGGCGAAGTTCGCGATCCCGTACTCCTCGATGTCGCGCTTCGAGTTGAGGCCGAGCTCCTTCTCGACCTCGACCTCGACCCAGAGCCCCTGGCAGTCGAAGCCGTTCTGGTAGCGCTGGTCGAACCCGCGCAGGGCCTTGTAGCGCTGGAAGACGTCCTTCAGCGCGCGGCCCCAGGCGTGGTGGACGCCCATCGGGTTGTTCGCCGTTATCGGGCCGTCGAGGAAGCTCCAGCGGTCATTGCCGCGGTTCTGCTCGCGCAGCCGGTCGAACGTGCGCTCGCGCTCCCAGCGCTCGAGCACGTCCCGCTCGATGGCCGGAAGGTCGGGTACGTTGGGAAGCGGCTCGAAGATCTGGCCCACGAGCCGATCGTAGCGAGCGGGAACAACGGCTCTGAGCGGCGCGTTTGAATACGTAGAACTCCGAGGTAAGAAAGGGACTACATGGCAGACGCAGTGAAAACCGACACGTTCGACGGCGAGGTCCTGCAGAGCGACAAGCCGGTGCTCGTGGACTTCTGGGCCGAGTGGTGCGGGCCGTGCCACGCGATCGCTCCGGTGCTCGACCAGATCGCCGAGGAGCGCAGTGACCTGAAGGTCGTGAAGCTCAACATCGACGAGGAGCCCGAGATCGCGCAGCGCTACGGCGTGATGTCGATTCCGACGCTTGATCCTGTTCAAGGACGGCGAGCCGTCGGCCGCCGCGGTCGGCGCGATGCCGAAGTCGATGCTCGAAGAGCGGCTCGGCCTCGCGGGCGCCGCGGCGTAGCTAGCTAGGCCGCCTTCGGCTTCTTCTTTTTCCGCGTGCGGGACGGGCGCGACTGCCCGTCCCGGCGGCTCACCGGTGAGGCTGAGCACGCGCATGCCGTGCACGTAGACGACCGCGCCGCCGAGCCAGCCCCCTACCGTCAGGAGCGCGAATCCGACGAGGGTCAGGATGAACGGGCCGCTGTCGACCGCGCCGTGCTTGTAGCCGGAGTGGCCGACGAGCGCCGCGATCAGGAAGAAGACGGTGGCGGCCAGCATCGAGCACATGTGCCACGTCGCCGTCCACCAGAGATTCGAGCCCCACTCGATCGTGAGCCAGTCGGCGAAGCCGGTCAGCGCGGTCAGCGCGGTCGCAATCAGGCCGACGACGAGCGCGAGCCACCAGCCGTGCGCGGCGCTGACCTCTGCGACTCCGATGACGCTCGCGACGGCCATCACGGTCGCTGCCGTGTAGGCGCCGATCGTGGCGTCGGTCAAAGGGGGGTGGATGGGATGGCCGGGCAGCCCTCGCCAGAGGTAGCTCAGCTTCACCGTCGCCGGATTCCCCGGGGACGCGGTGCCGAAACGGTCTTAGTTCTGCTCGGCGGTCTCGAGGTAGGCCAAAAACGCCGCGTGCTTGGCCAGGTACGCCTCGATCTTCTCGAGCCCTGAGTCGAGCCAGCGCTCGAGCCAACCCTCGCCGAGCTCGTCTTCTATGCGGTGCAGTGTGCCCTCGGTGTGCATATGGCCATAATCGGGACGAAGGGCCGCCACCGCAATGGGCCGAACGGCCTAAATACCTGTCAACAGCGCCTATAGCCTGCGGCCCGTGGCCGGGCTTCTCCTGATCAACCCGCGCGCCGGGCGGGCGCGGCCGTCTGCGGAGGAGCTCTGCAGCGAGGCCGAGCGGCTCGGGATCGAGGCGCGCGTCGTCGGGGAGGACGAGGACGCCGGCGAGATCGCGCGCGGCGCCTCGGTCGACGTCCTCGGCATGGCCGGCGGCGACGGCTCCGTGGCGAGCATCGCCGCGGTCGCGGTCGAGCGCGATCTGCCCTTCGTCTGCGTTCCCTTCGGCACCCGGAATCACTTCGCCCGCGACGTCGGGCTCGATCGGGGCGACCCGTTCGGCGCGCTCAGAGCGTTCGGCGGGGAGGAACGGCGCGTGGACGTCGGCCGCGTCGGGGGCCGCCGCTTCCTGAACAACGTCTCGCTCGGGGTCTACGCGTCGCTCGTGCACCGGCGCGAGCACCACCGCAGGCGCGGCGAGGTGCTGGCCGGCCTGCGCGCGCTGTGGCTGGGGCTGCGGCGTCAGCGCGGCGTCTGGGCGGAGCTCGACGGCGAGCCCGTCCGCGCCCGGATCGTCCTCGTCGCGAACAACGCCTACCGGCTGAGCCTCTTCTCGATCGGCGAGCGCGAGCGGCTCGACGAGGGCCGGCTCCACGTGTACACGGCGAGAGGCTGGCTGCCGCGCGAGTGGGACGAGCGAGCCGGCGAGCGCTTCCGGATCGACGCGCCCGGGCCGCTGCGGGTGGCGATCGACGGCGAGCCGGCCGTGCTGGAGCCGCCGCTCGAGCTCGAGATCGAGCCGCGGGCGCTACGCGTCCTGCTGCCGCGCGCGCCAGGCGGCGAGGACTAGCGGGACGTTCTCGAACGCGAGCTGGTCTTTCGGCGGCAGCTCGTCGGGCGCGAACCAGCGGAGGTCGTCGACGTCATCGGCGGGCGCGGCTTCGCCGCCGGTGGCGCGGGCCGTCCAGTAGAGGTTCAGGGTCGCCTCGGCCGTCGAGTCGCCGCCGTAGCGGTCCATCCAGATCCCGAGGAAGTCGAGCGGCTCGACGTCCAGGCCGGTCTCCTCGCGGAGCTCGCGGCGAAGGCCGTCCAGCGGATGCTCGCCTTCCTCGAGGAAGCCGCCGGGAATGTCCCACGCGCCCTTGAACGGCTCGTACGCCCGACGGGCCAGGAGGACGCGGCCGCCGTCCTCGACGAGCGCGCCTGCAGTCGCCTTCGAGCTCGCGTACGCGACGAACCCGCAAGCCGGGCATTCGACGCGCGAGTCCCCGCGCTGCAGCGCCTCGCGGCAGCGCGGACACCACTGCCACTGCGTCAGCTCGCCCACGGCGGCCACAATACGGACAACATGCCGAGGTTCGTTCCCGCCACCGTCTCCGAGCTCTCCCGGGTCGCGCTCTTCTCGGCGCTTCCGGGCGAGCGGCTGAAGGAGATCGCGCTGCAGATGCAGCGCGAGGAAGTCCCGCCCGGCCGCGCGGTCGTGGCGGAGGGCGACTCGGCCGAGCGTTTCTACATCGTCCTCTCGGGGCTGTTCGCGGTCAGCCAGCAGGACCTCGGGCCGCGGCGTGTGCTGCAGCCGGGCGACTACTTCGGCGAGGTCGGGCTGACGATGAAGGTGCCGAGGACGGCATCGGTGCGGGCGCTGACGCCGGCGGTCGTCGCGAGCTGCGACCAGGCCGCCTTCGACGAGCTGCTGCGTCCGCTCTTCGCCGAGGGCTAACCGAGCTCGTACACGGCGTTCGTGCCGCCGCCGAGGACGAACACGTGCCCGTTCAGGGCGACCGCGGTCGGATCCGCCAGGGCCGCCGGCAGCCGGCCGGCGTTCTTCACGGTGCGAGCCTGCGGGTCGATCGCGAGGATCCGGGACGAGCCGCCGCCGACGAGCAGCAGGCGTGAGCCGAGCCGGGCAAGGGCGACGTGCGCCAGGGGCTCGGGCAGCCTCGCGACGCGCGTGACCGTCCGTCGGGCCGGGTCGACGGCGAGGACCTGGCTTGTGTCCCCCGCGGTCGTCAGCCCGCCCGCGACGTAGATCTTGCCGTCGAGCGCGGCCACACCCGCGTAACGCAGGCCGGCAGGGAGGCGCGTGACCAGGGCAGGCGCCCGGCCGGGACGGAAGCGGAGGACGGCCGTTGCGAAGCGCGTGCCGGTATAGCCGCCGACGAGGTACGTCTTGCCCGCGACGGTCGCGGCGCCGAGGTCCGAGAGCGGCTCGCCGAGGGTGCCCGCCGGGGTCGCGGCGCCGGTGGCGGGGTTGATGCGAACGATCGCCGGGCTCGAGACGGCCTCGCCGCCGCCGAAGAGGTAGGCGTCGCGGCCGACGAGCGCGGCGGCCGCGTCGTGCGTCGGCGTCGGAAGGTGCCCGGCTGCCCGGAGGTTCGCAGGGGGCCCACGCAGGATCTGGTCGGAGGAGCTTCCGGCGACGAGCCCGCCGATCGCGAGGACGCGACCGTCCGGGAGCGCGACCGCCGCGACACGCGAGGCGCTCTCCGGCAGGCTCCCCACCCGGCGCACCCGCAGGGGCGGCGAGGGCTTGGTCTGGACTGGAGGCGCTGCTTTGCCCGCCTGGGCAGGCGCGGCCGTCCCGGCTGCGGGCAGAAGGTCGAGCCCGTCCGGCTTGTTCAGGAAGCCGGCGGCCGTCCCCGCGACACCGGTGTGCCCGTACTGCCAGACGATCTGCTTCGTCCTCGGGTCGATCACGACGATGCGGTGGTTGTAGTCGTCGTTCGCGGCGATCATCCCGTTCGGCCAGCGCACCGCGAGCGAGGGCTTGTCGAGGTAGTTCGGGCCGCTCGACGCGCCGAACGACCAGTCGACGTGACCGAAGCGGTCGACGATCACGATGCGGCCCGGAGACGAGAAGCTCGCGACGAGTACGCGCCCGTCGGGCAGCAGCTGGGCGTCGGACGGGTAGGCGACCGGCGACCGCATCGACCAGATCAGGGCCCCGCTCGCCGAGATGCGGTCGATCCAGCCGCCGATCTCGGTCACGAGCAGGCCGCCGCCGGGAAGCGGTGTCGCGCCGTTCGGGCTGGAGAAGCCCCGGGGCGGGTCGTGCGCGCAGCTCCCGCCGAGCACCCGGGCGACAGCGCCCGAGTGGCGGAGGTAGACGACGCGGCAGTTCTGGATGTCAGCGACCGTCGTCTCACCGTTTGGCAGCCGGTAGGCGTCGTCGGGCGTGTTCAGGTAGCCGCGGCTCGAGCCGGCGATGCCAGCGTGCCCGTAGTGCCAGATGCGCCGCTTCGCGCGCAGCGAGAGCTCGGTCAGCGTGTCGTTGAACTCCTCGTTCGTGATGATGCTGCGGTAGCCCGGCGTGAAGAAGGCGTCGTCCGGCCCGCGGAGGTTCGTCGCCGCCCAGACGACCTTCTTGGCGGGCGAGACGATCAGCACGCGGTTGTTGTTCCGGTCTGCGATGAGGACGTAGCCCGGCACGAACCGCGAGTGGACGGGCGGCAACGCGAGCACGCGCTGCGCCGGCGTTACAGATCCGTCACGGTGCCTGGCACCTTGACGAGAGTGTGACGCCGCTGCATGTGTCGTGCTTCCGCCGACGGTCGTCACATTTGCGTTGCGGTGCCTGGCACCGGAGCAGCCGGCGGCCGCGAGCGCAACGAGCAAGCAGGCCGCGGCCGCTCTACGCATGCACGCTGATACGACCGGTGAAGGAGTTGCCCGACGAGGTCGCCCAGTCCGCGTGGACGTAGCGGCGAGTGCCGTCCTGCGCGCGGCAGCTCGCTTCGAAGCCGAGTGAGTGCACCTTCGTCACGCGCCCGATGCACAGCATGCCGCTGGGCAGGAATTCGAGCTGGAACGAGGTGGCGTCGAGCTTCTTCGGGTCGATCAGCAGATCCGCGCGGATGATCGCCCGCTGGCTGCCCTCTGCGTTCGCCGACGCGGACACCAGCGCCCTCGTCGATCCCACGTCACGCAGCACCTGCCCGGTGAGAGTGCCGTCGAACGTGCGCGCGTTCCACGGGCGCCGGTGGAACTGGAGCGGCCCGAGGGCGAGCAGGACCACCAGCCCGACCCCGGCCGCAGCGACGCCGCCGGCCAACAGATTGCCGCGCCGGAAGCGAGACGCGGTCGCCGCGAGCACGGCTGCGACACCGGTAGCGAAGATCGCGACCAGCCACGGCGTGCTCCGGTCGGTCCCGCTGCCGAGCCCATGGAACGTGGCCGCGGTCCAGACGCCGAAGTTCAGGTAATGCGCCCGCCGCCAGTAGCGGTAGGGCAGCCGGTCGCGATAGTGGTTCGTGATCGCCAGCGCGAGCAGGAGCTCCGCCGCCACGATCCCCAGCCCCGTGAACACGGGCCTGTACGTCGCCAGGAACGGAACGACGATCGCGCCGACCGAGAACGGCAGGTACGCGTCGGTCGCGATCGTCAGCACGTGGATGACGATGAAGCTGCCGGCGAGGAGCCCCCCGAAGCGATGGACGTCCTCGAGCGCGAAGCGCGGCCAACGCTCGAGCCTCTTGCGGCCTGCCATCGTCAAGCCGAGGCAGACGACGGTCGTCAGCAGCACGTACGCCACGATGCCGGCCGCGCGCGCCGCGTACCAGTCGACAGGGCTCGTCGTCAGGTGCACGAAGAGCTCACGAGGGCGACGACACGACTTGCGGCGGCGCCGTGATCGGGCCGAGCATCCCGGCCTCCAGCGCGTTCTTGCGGACGACCTCGACGAAGTGCTTCGGCGGCGCGAGTGAGCGCGCCGGCTTCTTCGCGTGCCCCGGGTACGCGGCTCGCGCCAGCGCGGCCGCCGTCACGAACACGCAGGCGCTGCCCACCGTGAGCACGGCCTTCGCGAGCCCGGCTCTGCGCCTGGCAGGTGCAAGCCGCGACCCCTCGGAGCGAGCTGGTGGCTCCTGGGGGCGGGCCTGCGACTCCGCCTGGCGCGCTCGCACTTGCTTGGCACGCGCCCGTGACTGCTTGCGGCGAGCCATCCCCGCGAAGTATCGAGACGGATTCTTAGAGGCTCATGAGAACGTCGTCCGACAGCTTCGGCCACGCTTCGAGCGCCCACGGGCCAAAGTCGAGATCGCCCAGGCTCGAAAGCGAGACGCCGGCCTCGGGGTCGACCCAGAGGAAGCTGCCGCTGCCGCCGAAGTGGCCGAACGTGCTCGCCGAGTTGCGCGTGCCCGTCCAGTGCGGCGACTTCCCGTCCCGCAGCTCGAAGCCGAGGCCCCAGTCGTTCGGGTCCATCCGGCCGACGTCCGGCAGGACTCCGACCAGGCCCGGGAACTGCACGGTCGTCGCCTCGGCCAGCGTCTCGGGTGCGACGAGGGTCGGCCGCTGGAGCTCAGCGCCGAGACGAAGCAGGTCGTCGAGCGTCCCATGCAGACCCGCCGCCGGCGAGCCGCGCAGCTCCGCGCTCAGCCCGAGCGGCTCGAGCACCGCCGCGCGCAGGTAGTCGCCGAACGGCATCTCGGCCGCCCGCGCCAGCTCGTCGGCAAGCGCCTCGAACCCGCCGTTCGAGTAGATCCGGCGCTCGCCGACGCGCGCGATCGGCACGTCGCCCTCGAACGGCAGCCCCGACGCGTGCGCGAGCAGATGCCGAACCGTCGAGCCGGGCGGCCCGGCCTCCTGGTCGAGGTCGAGGACCCCCTCCTCGGCGGCGACCAACACAGCCAGCGCCGTCGCGAGCTTCGTCACCGACGCCCAGCGAAATGCTTCGCCGCGCGGACCGTACGTCGCCACGACCTCGCCGTCGCGGAGCACGCCGGCCGCAGTCGTCTGCGCCGGCCAGTCGTCGACCTGCCGTAGAACCTCCACCGCGCGGGATACTAGGAGTCGTGGAACGGACGATCGTCCCAGCGGTCTCGCCGTTCGCCGAGGCGGCGGGCTACTCGCGCGTCGTGCGCGTCGGCCGGCACGCCTTCGTCGCGGGCACCGCGCCGATCATGCCGGACGACGCCGATCCGCCTCCGGACGCGTACGGCCAGACACATCGCTGCCTCGAGATCGCGCTCGAAGCGCTCGGCCAGGCGGGCGGCTCCGCGGCCGACGTCGTCCGCACCCGGATCATGCTCACCCGCGCCGAGGACTTCCCCGAGATCGCCCGCGCCCACGGCGAGGTGTTCGAGAACGTCCGCCCGGTGAACACGAGCTACGTGGTCGCCGCGCTGCTCGATCCCCGCTGGCTTCTCGAGATCGAGCTCGAGGCGGTGGTCGCGTGACCAAGCAGATCTTCCCGCCCGAGATCATGCAGGAGACCGGCTTCGCCGCCGGCGGCAGCGTCCTCGACCACAGCTTCGGCAAGGGCGAGCCGTACACGCTCGGCGTCGAGGAGGAGTACATGCTGCTGGACAGCGAGACGCTCGACCTCGTCCAGCACATCGAGGCCGTGCTCGCGGCGGCCGCGGGCCACGAGCTGGAGGAGCAGGTCAACGCGGAGCTGATGCAGTCCGTCCTCGAGATCGCGACGCCGATCTGCCGGACGCCGGCCGAGGTCGAGCAGGAGCTGCGGAAGCTGCGCGCCTACGTGATCGGCCTCGCGACCGATCGCGGGCTGCGCGTCGGGTCGGCCGGGACGCATCCGTTCAGCCTCTTCGAGCGCCAGCGGATCACGGCCCGCGACCGCTACCGGCATCTCGTCGACCAGCTTCAGTACATCGCCCGCCGCGAGCTGATCTTCGGGCTGCACATCCACGTCGCGGTCGACGATTGCGAGAAGGCGGTCCAGGTCGTGAACGGGCTGCTGGCGCACCTGTCGCAGTTCCTCGCGCTCTCGGCGAGCTCGCCGTTCTGGCGCGGCGAGCTGACCGGGCTGGCGTCGTCGCGGCAGATGGTGTTCGCGGCCTTCCCGCGCTCCGGGCCGCCGCCGCGGTTCCGCGACTACGCCGACTACGCCGAGGTCGTCGGCCAGCTCGAGAAGACCGGCTGCATTGCGGACTACACGCACATCTGGTGGGACATCCGTCTGCATCCGCGCTTCGGGACAGTCGAGATCCGGGTCTGCGACGCGGTCACGCGCGTGGAGGACGCGGTCGCGCTGGCGGCCTACTGCCAGTGCCTCGTCAAGCTCTACTCGGAGCGTTACGCGGTGGGGGCCGAGATCCCGTCGTACCACCGGATCCTGACCACCGAAAACAAGTGGCTCGCCGCGCGCTACGGGCTCGAAGCGCCGGTGATCGACCTGGCGACCGGCCGACGCAACCGCGTCCCCGTCGCGCAGCTCGTCCGGCGGACGCTGAAGGAGCTCGAGCCACATGCACGCGAGCTCGGCTGCGAGGAGGAGCTCGAGGGCATCGCCGAGATCCTGCGCAAGGGCAACGGCGCCGACCGCCAGCGCCGCATCTGGAACGCGAACCGCGACGTGGTCGAAGTCGTCCGCGAGATCGCGGACGCGACCGAGCAGGCCGCGGTTCCCGCGTAACCAGTCGGTACCGTGCCGCATCGGCTTCCGCGTCATCACCCCCGACAGCCTCGAATGGATCACCCGTCCGCATGAGCCCGGCGAGCCCGCACGCCACGTTGCCGAGCTGAGCGAGCGCGCAGGGTTCGCGCACACGCGGGCAAACGTTTGGCGATACGAACCGGGCGCGAAGGGGCGACGCCATCGCCACCCGACGCAGGAAGAGACGTTCGTCGTCCTCGCCGGAACGTTGTCGATGTACGTCGGCGAGCCGTCCGAGCGTCTAGACGTCCCGACGGGCGGCCTGATCCACGTCGACGCCGGCACTCCGCTGCAGACCGTGAACCACGGCGATGACGACCTGGTCGTCTACGTCTACGGCTACCCGCCCGAGAGCGAGAACGCCGAGATCCTCGACCCCGCCCTCTAGCTCGAGTCGGAGGACCTGAAGAATGAGGCGAAGCTGCCGGCGACGGCCGTGATCACGAAGACCGCCCACGCCTCCAGTGCGACGTCGACGACCTTCCCTGCTCCGGTGATCGGGTTCTTCAACGAGGACGAGACGGTCAGGAGCTGCACCACGGTGAAGAAGACGGCGTCCCCGAAGCCGTGCACGTCACTGCCCTTCTTGCCGCTTTCGAAGACGTAGATCAGGACCGAGCCTACGACGGCGACTGCCAGGGTCAGACCGGCCGCGATCAGGAGCCGGGCCAGAAGGCGACGGTGCCGCTCTTCGACCGCGAGCAGCCGATCGAGCTCTTCGCGGATCACGACCCGAGTCTCGCCGCCGCTACGGACGGTGTAGGCGCCGGCGAACGGACCCCGCGCCGGTCGGCGCTCGTATAGGCGGGCGTGGACCTCCTGCACAAGCGCGCTCGTATAGTCGGCACGAGATGGCGGGCTCCCGCCGCGACGAGCGGGCCCGCGTGCGGCGGGCTCAAGCAGGGTCGGCCTCTGAGTTCGAGGCGCTCTTCCGCGCGCACTGGGGGCCGGCCTACCGCGCTGCGTACCTGGTCGTCCGCGACGCCTCAGCCGCCGAGGACATCGCGCAGGAAGCGTTTCTCTCCGCCGTGCGGTATCTGGATCGTTTCGACCGGCGCAGGCCGTTCGGGCCGTGGCTGCACCGGATCGTCGTCAACCGCGCGATCGACTGGGCCCGAGCCCGCGCGCTGCGTCCCGAGGCCGAGGAGGTCGACGCACCCGCGCCCGAGCGGCCGGAGCGCGACGACGAGCTCATGCGCGAGCTCGGGCGCCTCTCACCGGAGCACCGCGCCGTGATCGTGCTGCGCTACCTCCTCGAGTACACGCCGGGCGAGATCGCCGAGCTGCTCGAGCTGCCGCGCGGCACCGTCAACTCGCGCCTGCGCCGCGGGCTCGACGCGCTGAAGGAGCAGCTGCAGTGAGGTTCCGCGCCCCCGGGGAGGACGCGGCCGGCGAGCGCGCCTGGGAGATCGTGCGCGCCGCCTACGCGCAGCGCGAGCCGGTCACGTGGCCGCGCCGCCACGCACGGCCGCTCATCGCCGCGGCCGTGGTCGTCGCGGCGGTCGCAGCCGTCCTCAGCCCGCCCGGCCGGTCGGTCGTGCACTCGATCCGGAAGGCGGTCGGAGTCCAGCACGCCCAGACGGAGCTCTTCTCGCTCCCGTCGTCCGGGCGCCTGCTCGTGAGCGGCCGCGGCGGCACCTGGATCGTCAACGCAGACGGCTCGCGGCGCCGGCTCGGCGCTTACCGCGAGGCGGCCTGGTCGCCGCACGGCCTGTTCGTCGCGGCGACGAAGAGGAACGAGCTGGTCGCGCTCGATCCCCATGGGCAACGTCCGCTGGACGCTTCCCCGCCGTTCGCCGCGCTTTCCGACCTGGACCGGCAACCGCACGGACACGCGCATCGCCTACATCGCCGGAGGGCAACTGCGCATCGTGGCGGGTGACGGCACGGGAGACCACGCAGTCGGCCGCGCCGCCCCTGTCCGGCCTACGTGGATGCCCGGGAGAAGGCTGCTCTACTGGACCGGCTCCAAGTTCGTGATCTACGACGACAAATCGGGCAGCAAGCACGCGCTGGGGAGCTTCCAGCAGGTGTTCGACCCCGCGGTCGAGCGCTCGCCCGGCCAGAGCAAGGTCATCTACCACGGCGACGTCGTCTTCCGCGGCACCGGCACCTTCGGGCAGGCGGTCCCGTCGCCGGACGGGCGGTGGCTGCTCGTGACGTGGCCGACTGCCGACCAATGGGTGTTCGTCCGCCCGGGAACGCGCAGAATCGTCGGGGTGTCGCGCATCTCGTCCCAGTTCGGCGGCTTCCCTCGCGTGGAGGGCTGGTGCTGCGCGCGCTGATCGCGGCCGCATTGGTCGTGACGGGGTTGGCCGCTGCCGCGCCGGAGCGATCCGCGCGCGTCGTCGGTCATTCGGTCCGCGGGCGGCCGATCGTCGCCTACGAGCGCGGCGACCCCACCGCGCCCGCGACGCTCGTCGTCGGCGTGATCCACGGGAGCGAGCCGCCCGGGCTCGCCGTGATCCGCGACCTTCGGACGATGCCGCTCCCGGCCGGCGTCCACCTCTGGCTCGTCCCGACCGTCAACCCGGACGGGCTCGCGGCCGGCACGCGCCAGAACGCGCACGGCGTCGACCTGAACCGCAACTGGCCGGTCCGACTGGAAGCACAACGGGAAGCCGTGGGACGGCTACTACTCGGGCCCGCGGCCGCTGTCGGAGCCGGAGAACCGGGCGATGCGCGCGTTCATCCTGAAGGTCAAGCCCGCGCTGACGATCTGGTACCACCAGCCGCTCGACGAGGTCTACGGCTCGGACCCCCACGTGGCCGTCCTCAAGCGCTACGCGCGCCTGAGCGGCCTGCCGTATCACCGGCTCACGGCGCCGCCCGGAGCCGCGACGCGCTGGGAGCGGCGCCGTTTCCCGCACGGCGTCCACTTCGTCGCCGAGTTCCCAGCCGGCCGCATCTCCGCGGCGACCGCCCTGCGGAACGCGAGGGCAGTTCTCGCGCTCGCTCCGCGCGCGCCGTAAGCTCGTCCCGTGCTGCAGACCGGCGACAAGATCCCCGACATCCGCGTCTGGATGGGACCGCAGGAGCCGGTCGACCTGCGCGAGCTGGCCGCGGAGAAGCCGCTCCTGCTGCTCTTCTACCTCTTCGACTGGTCGGCCACCTGAACGAGCGAGATGGAGCTCCTGCGTGACAGGAGCGAGGAGTTCGAGCAAGCGGGCGTCCGCGGCCTGGGCATCTCGCGCGACTCGCCCTGGTCTCACGTCGCCTGGATGCAGGCGCTCGACCTGAACTTCCCGCTCCTCTCCGACTGGAACGCCGAGGCCGTGCGGGGCTTCGGGATCGCGCATGAGCACCGCGGCCTGCAGGACGTCGCCGAGCGCACGGCGTTTCTCGTCGACCAGGAGGGTACGGTCCGCGGCGCATGGCGCTACGAGACGGCCGAGGTGCCGGACTTCGACGAGCTGCTCTCGGCCGCCCAGGCTTTGTAGCCCTCGCCTGCGCTCTCTACCTCGCGGCGGGGCTGGCTGCGATGTGGCCGGCGCCGAAGCACTTCGACTCGCGGTTCGCCGCGCGCGCCGAGAACATCCCTGGCGAGGCGGCGAGCGGCGACCACCTGCAGGCCGTCTACCACCTCTGGCTCGTCGGGCACCAGCTCGACCACGGCCGCGCGCCGTGGCGCGACCCGTACACGTTCCAGCCGGAGTCGAGCCCGCGGGTCAACTTCGGCGGCTGGCCGCTCGGGCTTCCGTTCTGGCCGCTCGCCGCCGCGTTCGGGACGGTCCTCGCGTGGAACCTGCTGATGCTGCTGACCTACCTCGCGGCCGGAGGCTTTACGTACCTCTGGCTGCGGGAGCTCCTGCTACCGCCGGGCGCGGCGCTCGTCGGCGGGCTGGCCTTCGCGCTCGCGCCGTACCGGGTGGCGCAGAGCGCCGGCCACCTGCGCGGGCCGATCTCGGTGCTGCTGCCGCTCGCGCTCTGGGCCTTCGAGCGCGCACGCCGCGGCTCGCGGTGGTGGCTGGTGGCGGCGGGCGCGGCGATCGCGTCGATTCCATTCGAGGACCTGCACCTCGCGCTCGGGGCGGTGCCGTTCTTCCTCGTCTACGCGCTCTGCCGCTCGCGGAGCCGGTGGCTGGTCGCAGGTGCGGTCGCAGCGGCCGCGGCGGCGGCCGGCACCGCGCTGCTCGTCGCAGAGCTCAACATCTCGGGCTCGATCAGCTCCGGCGGGCGCGCGCTCCAGGAAGTCGCTCACTACTCCGCGACCGGGCTCGATCTCGTCACCCGCCACCGCCGCCACGGGCCGGAGAGCTTCGTCTTCCTCGGCTGGCTGACGCCGATCCTCGCGCTCGCGGGGCTCGTCCTGCTGGTGCGCGGGCGCCGGCTAGGGCTCGCGCTGGCGCTCGGTGTCGGCGCGATCGTCCCGATCGTGCTCGCGCTCGGAACGCACTTCCCGCTCTACGGGTGGGTCTGGCACCACTTCGCGCCGCTCCGCTACCCGCGGGTGCCGGAGCGCTTCATGCCGGTCGCCTGCCTGGCACTGGCCGCGCTCGTCGCGGTCGCGGTCGCGCGAATCGCCCGGGGCGCCGCGTTGGTGGCCGTCGTGGCGGTCGTCCTCCTCTTCGCGGACCTCCGGCTCGGGGTCTCGTCCTACCGCTCCGTCCAGGCGGATTCCGCCAACGCCGCCTACGCAGCGCTGCGCTCGCAGCCCCCTGGCCGCCTGCTCGAGCTGCCGGTCCTGCACCCGGGCGTCGGGCACGGCAGTCTCTACCTCTACTACGACATGCAGGCCCGGCGAGAGCGGCCGGGCGGCTACTCGACGGTGGCTCCCAAGGCGGCTGCGAACGTCGCCCTCCGCCTCGAGCCGCTTTCCTGCGGAGACTGGCGGCCCGGCACCGATCGGGTGCTACGCGACCTCGGCGTGCGCTACGTCGCCCTCCACGGCGGGATCGAGCCGGCGCAGTCCTGGTTCGCCTGGCGCGAGCTGGCCGCCCGCGGCTGGGGTGTCCTGGCCCGAGACGGGCGGATCGCGACCTTCGCCCGCGGCCGCCGGGCCGGCGCGCCCCCGACGGTCCCCGAGCCTCGACAGCGAATCGTCTTCTGCCCGCAATGGAACGGCCGCTCCCCGCGCTACCGCCACGGCGCCTTCTGGATCCACGGCGGCGGCGAGCTCGCGGTTCGGCTCGAAAGCGACGGCCCCGACCGCACGTCGATCACCGCCGACGGAACGCGCCGCTCCGTTCGCGTCGTCGGCCCAAAGATCCTGCGCGTCCCGCTTCGCGGCTCAGGCTGGCACCTCGTGGCCGTCGACGTCCGCCGAGCCGATCGGCACGTCCGTCTCACGCAGATCTCGACGAGCCGCTGAAAGCTGCGCAACGCGTCGTGGAACGGACTACGAGGGTTCATTGACACCTGAGCGCGCACGCGCAACGATCGAGTCGAGCCTGGCGCGGGAGAGGAGGCGACCGGAACTACAGACGAACGAATCGCCCATTACGAGGGGGGCCGACGCGGCGCTGCCATCGAGGCAGACACACGAGAGGAGACTCACATGCGCGTCAAGCAAACCCTTCGAGGGCTTGCGCTTGCGGCGGCCGTAGCCCTGTTCGCGCTCGCTCCTACCTGGAGCGCAAGCGCGGCAGTCCAGCGACAGCACCACAACATGAAAAGACCGCTCACCGTTCCGGGCCCGGCTCACTGGAGCGGGCCGCACGGAACGTGGGGCAACTGGGGCAACGTCCCGGCCCGGGCACGTTCACCGCACGCCCCGCTCGTCGACAATCTGGCGAACCCCTCGAACAACGAGATCATGCCGGGGACGACGGACACGTACGTCATCTTCTGGCTCCCGTCCGGCTACCACTTCAGCGGCGGCACGACGGCTGCGAGCGACACGAGCTACGAGAACACGACGCTCAAGTACTTCGACGACGTGGGTGGCTCGCAGATTCTCAACACGACCACGCAGTACTGCGGGAACAACGGCTGTCCCGGTGACACGTCGAACTTCGTCTCGTCGCTCGTCGACACGACGGCGTACCCGAAGGCCGGCACCGTCGCGGACCCGCTGAAGCGAAGCGACCTCGCCGGCGAGATCGCGTCGCAGATCAGCTCCAACAGCTGGCCCCTCGGGAGCCTCAGCGCCATGTACTTCATCTTCCTGCCGAACAACGTCGTCGACTGCAACAACGCCGGCACCGAGTGCAACACGAACCGGTACTGCGCGTACCACACCGCCGATTCGTCGGGCGGCCAGCTGTTCGTCTGGGCGGACATCCCGGACAACCGCAGCGCCGCGACGATCGGAGGCTGCGGAAACTCGAACGTCACCGGGGACAACTCGGCAGACACGACGCTGAGCTCCGTCGAGCACGAGCACATGGAGGCGATCACCGACCCGTACATCAGGTCCTGGATGGACTCGACCGGAGCCGAGAACGGCGACAAGTGCAACCGCAACATGGGGGTCGCCAACGCGTCCTCGACAACGCCGGACAACTTCCTCGGCGCGGGCAATGCCGATCTCTTCCGGATCCAGCGCGAGTGGTCGAACGCCGCCGGCGGAGGCGGCTGCGCCGCCAGCTACACGACGACCGGATCGTTCGTCGAGTCGCCTGTGCCGAGCGGTGGTGACGTGACGCACACGGTCACGGAGTCGTCGATCGCCGGGAACAACGGCGACCTGCTCCACTACCACCTCTCGTTCCGCGACCCGTCGAATCAGGACGACGCCTTCTCGATCTCCGTCGCGGACACGCTTCCGGCGGGTATCTCGGGCTCGCCGCCGTCCGCGCTCGGCGACCTCGCGCCGCACCAGACGGCGCCGAGGAACTTCACCGCGACGCTGACAGGCGGCCCGCTGCTCGCCGGCACCGTCCTGACCGCTTCGGCCGTCTACTCGTTCGACGACTCGACCGGAGCGGCGCAGCCGACGATTACGCGGACCGCGACCACCACGGTCGTGAACGCGGCGCCGACGGTCGTCGTTCCGGGACCGCAGTCCCAGGACTACCACGACGCGCTCACCTTCGGCGTCTCCGCAAGCGATCCCGACGCCGGCGACTCGATCTCGCTCGCTGCGAGCGGGCTCCCGGCGGGCCTGACGTTCACGGACAACGGCAACCGCACCGGCACCGTCTCCGGGACGGTCACGGCAACGCCGGGCGTCTACACGGCGACGTTCACCGCCGACGACCACCATCACCTGAGCCTCTCGAGCGACACGGTGCAGATCACGGTGACCAGGGAGGAGACGACCACGACCTACACCGGGCCGACGGTCGTCGCGCAGGGCTTCCCCGTGACGCTCACGGCTCAACTGCTCGAGGACGGCACGACCGCGCCTTCCCCCAGCGGGCAGACCTTGACGCTCTCGATCGGGGCGCAGAGCTGTGCCGCGACCGTGGACGCACTCGGGAACGCCCAGTGCACCGTCGGCATCGTGACGGCACCGCTCGGGACGTCGATCCCGCTCAGCGCTACGTTCGCCGGCGACACGTACTACCTCGCGTCGTCCGACACGTCGCAGACGGCCGTCGTCTTCGCGTTCCCGTCCCGGGGCGCGTTCGACCTCGGCGACCTCAGCGTTGCGGGCGCGGGCCCGTTCACGACCTTGACGTGGTGGAGCTCGCAGTGGTGGCTGAAGAACAGCCTCAGCGGTGGCCAGGCCCCACCTGCGTTCAAGGGCTTCGCCGCGAGCGTGACGCCGTCGTCACCGCCTGCGTGCGGCGGGAGCTGGACGACGAAGCCGGGCAACAGCCCACCACCGGTCGGCAACGTGCCGAGCCTGATGGGCGTGCTGGTCTCCTCGACGGTCACGTCTTCCGGTAGCACGATCTCGGGCAACATCCCGAAGATCGTGGTCATCCGGACCGATCCCGGCTACGGGATGAGCCCCGGCCACGAGGGCACGGGGACGATCGTCGCGACCTATTGCGGGTAGGAGTCGATTCCGGGGGAGGGCGCCTCGGCGCTCTCCCCCGCGACTATCCTGGGCGCGTGTCCGTGGTCGCCGCCCTGCTCGCGGCAGTCCTGCTCGTGCTGACGAGAGCGGGTGGGGCAACGGGAACGGCCGAACACGCGCGCTTCGAGCTCGGCAGGACCGGTGGGAACATCGCGCCGTTCACGGTCGTGATCCGTCCCGACGGGACGATCGGGCACTCGGGCCCCGTGCGGCTCGAGCATCCGCACATCCGGCTTTCCAAGACCCGACGCGCGCGGCTGCTTCGCTACGCGAACACGCAGCGGTTCTGGTCCTCCCGCCACGGACGCTTTGCCGGGACTCGCTCCCCGACGAAGCCTCGCTCTACGTCACGATCCACACCGGCGCGAGAGCCCACCGGGTGATCGTTCGAGGTGAATGCAGCGCCCGGTTCTCGCGGATCTACCGCCGCCTGGCGGCGGCGGCCACGGTGATCACGCGCTGACCGAGGCTGGCTAGCGGAACAGCTCCTCGCGGAAGGCGTTGCGGAACGGCTGGGCGAGCTCGAGCGCGTACGTCTTCGAGACGTGGCCGCGGTCGACCGCCGTGATCGTCCGGTTCACGACGAGCGGACAGAGCTGGGCGTGCGGTGCCCTTCGCGCACGGGCGCAGAACCAGCCACGGACGTCGATGAAGCCGGCGCCGAGCCTGCGCACGCCCACCTGGATCGCGGAGTCGGTGCGCGCCTGCACCTTGCGCTGAGCCGTCGTGCAGGTCTTCATCGTCGCTCCGCGCGCGAGCAGGCAGTCGACCGGGTCGCGCTTCTGGCTCGACGGGTCTCCGACCACGATCACGCTCGCCGCCGAGTGCCGGAGCGCAGCCGCGAGCTGCTTGACCGGCTTGATCCCCTGCACCGGATCGGCGGTGCCGGCCCAGCTGCCGACGATCAGCGCGACCTGCGGATGCAGCGCGGCGGCCTGGCGCTTGGCCCACACGTACCAGTCGTGGCAGGCGCCGGTTCCGTTCCAGCTGCGCGGAACGCAGCTCAGCTTGACGAGCGGCCGGACGAGCCAGTGGTCGCGGACGGCCATCTGCAGGATCGCGGGCATCCACATCTGCGCGTGCGAGTCGCCGAAGACGACCATGCTCTTGCCGCTCGAGGTGTCCCCGAGGCGGCAGATCGTGGTCGGCACGCGGCCGGAGGGCGCGCAGCCGTCGGGGAAGCTGTAGAAGTCGCCGCGCAGCTCGCCGACCGGAGGCGTCAGCGGCGAGGGGATCGAGTCTCCGCGCTCGGCCGCGCGGACCGCGGCGACGACCGCCGCGAGCGGCCGCGTCTGCGTGACCGCGCGGCTGTCGCGGAGCGCGTCTGGGCGAACGGCCGCAGACGCCGCGTCGATCCTGGCCGCAGTCTCGCCGAGCGAGCGGAGCGCGAAGACCGCCGTCACGAGCACGATCGCCACTGCCGCCGGCCAGAGCAGCGCGCCGCGCCAGACGGGCGGGCGCATCCGCCTGACCGGGTTCTCGACGAGCGCGTAGCTGGCGACCGAGAGCCCGAACGCGCCCGCGAGCAGGAGAAGCCTGGCGCCGAGCGACAGGTCGTGGCCGGCGTACTCGGTCGCGATCACGAGGACCGGCCAGTGCCAGAGGTAGTACGCGTACGAGCGGTCGCCGAGGTAGCGGAGCGGCCTCCACGAGAGGCCACGCGCGTTGCCGGCGATCACGAGCGCCGTCCCGACCGCCGGGAGGAGCGCGGCGTAGCCGGGAAACGCCGTCGTTTCGGAGAAGAGGACGGCAGCGCACGCGATCGCCGCGAGCCCGAGCCACCCGAGCGCGGCCCGGGCGCGCGGAGCCGCCTTCGGCGCCCAGATCGCGAGCGCGGCGCCGAGCGCGAGCTCCCAGCCACGCGCGAAGGTCGAGAAGTAGGCGGTCGCCGGCGAGGCCGACGTGTCGTAAATCGACCAGGCGAGCGAGGCCACGCCGAGGACGGACACCACGGCGAGCAGGTGCCGCCGCCAGAGCATGAGCGCGAGGACGAGCAGCCCCGGCCAGACGAGGTAGAACTGCTCCTCGACCGAGAGCGTCCAGAAGTGCAGGAACGGCGAGGGCGGCTGCCCGTGGCTGAAGTAGTCGCTGCCGACCTGCGCGAAGTGAACGTTCGCGCCGAAGAGCGCCGCCCAGATGCTGTCGGACACGGCCTCGCGCGCGCGGACGAAGTTGAGGAGGTGCTGCGCGACGAGGTCGGTGACGACGAGCGTGAGCGCGGCCGCGGGCAGGATCCGCCGGGCGCGGCGGACGTAGAAGTCGGCGAGGGAGATCCGTTCCTGCGCGAGGAGCAGGCCGGTGATCAGGAAGCCGGAGAGAACGAAGAAGACGTCGACGCCGACGAAACCGCCCTGCAGGAACGGGACTCGCGCGTGTCCGAGGACGACGAGCAGGACGGCCGCTGCCCGGAGTCCCTGAATGTCGTCACGGTGCGCCATGCCTGCGCCTTCGAGCGAACGCTCTCACCGCGCTGTTAGGGACTCGGGCTGAAAACGTGAAGATTTCGGCGCGAACGATGAGGATTTCTCGCGGCGCGCCTAGAGCACAGGCTGCGCCTCGGCCCTCAGGTCCGCCAGACGCTCACGGACCTGGCGGGCCAGCGCGAGGTTTTTCTTCCGCTGCGCCCGTTCGAGCGCCTGCTCGAGCTCGGCTGCCGCCTCGTCGACGCGCCCCGCCGTCGCCAGGACCTCGGCGAGGTCCCAGAGGGCGAGGGACTGATCGTTGAGCGAGTCGAGGTCCTCGCTCCCGGCCACCGCTTCCCTCGCGAGTCGCTCGGCCTCGGCCGGCTCGCCTCGTGCCGCGGCGACGCGTGCCATGACCTGGCGAGAGAGGAAGAAGTCCCCGGCGTCCGAGCCGTCGAGCTTCTCCATGATCGCTCGCGAGCGTTCGACGCACCGCTCGGCTTCCTCGAATCGCCCGATCCTGCAGAGCTCGCGGCCCTGGCGGGAGAAATACGTCCAGAGGAACCCGTATTGCTGCGTCTCCTCGAGCCAGTCGCAAAGCAGTCCCAGCCGCCTGCTCGCCTCCGCATGGTCGCCGCCGAGGGCGGAGATCTCGGCATACAGCCACTCGCTGAATCCCACGGTCTCCGGCTCGCGCAGCATGGCTTTCGCTGCCCGGACGGCCTCCTGGACTTCGGCTCCACGCTCGAGCATCGCGAGCAGCCACGCGCGGGTGAGGAGCAGCCACGACGTCCGCGACGACTCGGCGAGATGGCGATCGAGCCTCTCCAGCGCCTCGTCCGCCGGCCGCGAGCCGTGGATCAAGGTGATGCCGAGATCTCCCGCAGGCCGCGCCGCCCGCCCGGCGAGCCGGCTGTGCAGATACGACTGCTCGGCTGCGTTCGTCCATTCGTCGACGTGGCCCCTCCCGTTCGCCACCCCGAAACCGAGGGCGTACCAGACCTGAGCGAGCCCGGCATGGTCGTCGATCGCCTCCAGCCGAGGACGTAGATCGAGGAGAAGCGTCTCCAGCTCGTCGGCCGTTTCGGCGCCCGAGAAGCCGCGAAAGAACAGCGCCATCGCTCGCGCGAGCGCCGCGCCCGTCTCGTCGCCGGCGGCCGCGGCCCGGACGGCCGCGTCGCCGCAGATCGCGACGGCTCGTGCCGGTTCGTGCTGAAACCGGCCGGCTAGCTCGATCTCGGCGTGGACATCGGAGCGGAACGGCCGAGTGAGCTCGAGCGCCCGCTCGTAGAGGGCGATCGCGGCGCGGTCGTCGTCCCTGTCGGCCGCACGCCGCGCGGCAGCCAGAATCCGGTCTCCGGCCCGGAGCGCGAGAGCGGGATCGGGGCGGCCGAGGTCGGCCTCGTAGCGGGCCGCTTGCTCCAGGTGGTAGCCGGCCAGCTCGTCCAGCTCGACGAGTGCATGCCTCTCCTCGAGCCACTCCGCCAGGCGGCGGTGCAGGTCTGCGCGCAGGCCTTTCGGCAGGGACTCGTAGGCGGCGTCGCGGATGAGCAGATGGCGGAAGCGGAACGCGTCCTCTCCCGGGAACTGAGGCCGGTCGGAGCGGATCAGCTCGTGCCGGACGAGCGCCGCGAGGCGTGGGAGCACTTCCGGCTCGTCGGGAGCCAGCGCCTGCACGGCGCCGCGGTGGAAGATCTCGCCCTCGACCGCCCCACGCTCGAGCACCGAGCGCTCCTGCGGATCCAGCTGGTCGAGGCGTGCCGTGAGGAGCGCCCTCAGCGTCGGCGGCACGTCGAGCTCCCCGCCGTCGCTCGCCAGCGCCACCATCTCGGTGATGAAGAGGGGATTGCCGCCCGTGCTCGCGGCGATCCGGCGGCGTGCTTCCTCGGGCACCGAGTCTCCGATCAGCGCATCGGCGTCGTCCGGCTGGAGCGGCTCCAGCCTCAGCGGCGCCGACCACGACTGGCGCCGCTCGAGCAGCTCCGGCCGCGCCATGCACAGCAGCAGCACCGGCGCTCCCGCGGAAACGAGCGCCGTGGATTCCACGAGCTCCAGAAACGTCTCCTCGCCCCATTGCAGGTCGTCGAAGCAGACGACAACCGGCGCCTGCTCTTCCAGAAGCTTTCGGAATGCCCAGGCGATCTCGTCCGCGCTCGTCGGGCGATCGCTCTCGCGCAGCAGCGACCGCAAGGCCCCCGCCGCGACCTCGTCGGACGGAAGAGCGCGGAGCTGCTTCACGACCTCGACGACGGGCCAGTAGGTGATCCCGTCTCCGTACGGGAGGCAGCGCCCGCGAACGACCCGAGCGTCGATGCGATCGAGCGCCTCCGCGACCAGACGCGACTTACCGACGCCCGCGTCGCCGATCACCGTGACGAGCTCGCAGCGCGAGCCCGCCAACGTCCGGTTCCACGCCTCGAGCAGCGCCTCCAGCTCCTGCCCGCGTCCGACGAACGGCCAGGCATGCGAGCGCTCTGGAGCATCCAAGACCGTGAGCAGCCGAAACGCCGGCACCGGCTCGGACTTCCCCTTCAACGTCAGCGGCTCCACCGGCTCGACCGCGACCGCGTCCCGCGCGAGAGCCAGGGTGGGCTCGCCGACCAGCACCTCGCCCGGCTCGGCTGCTTGCTCCAGCCGCGCGGCGACATTGACGGCGTCCCCTGTCGCCAAGCGCTCCTCGGTGCCCGTCACGACCTCGCCGGTGTTGACGCCGATCCGGCCCTGGATACCGAGCTCCGCGAATGAATCCCGCATCTCGACCGCCGCCCGGCAGGCGCGCAGCGCGTCGTCCTCGTGCGCCGCCGGAACGCCGAACACGGCCATCACCGCGTCGCCGATGAACTTCTCGACCGTTCCTTCGTGCGACTCGACGATCCCCTTCATCCGCTCGAAGTAGCGGGCCAGGAGTGCCCGAAGCGCCTCCGGGTCGGTCGATTCGCCGAGCGCGGTCGAGCCCGTCACGTCGCAGAAGACCGCCGTCACCGTCTTGCGAACCTCGCGCGGAGCAGCGACCGCGGGAAGCGCGGCGCCACAGGCGCTACAGAATCCGGCGCCGGCCGGGTTCTCCCGCCCGCAGCTGGCGCAGGTGAGCATGAGCTACATGCCCATCGCGTGGTACCCGCTGTCCACGTACAGCGTCGTCCCGGTCACGTTGCGCGCGTCGTCCGAGAGCAGGTACGCGGCCGCGCCTCCGACGTCGTCGGCTTCGATGTGGCGATGGAGCGGCGAGCGCTCCTCGACGATCGCCTCCATGGTCGGGAAGCCGGCGATCGAGCGCGCGGCGAGGGTGCGCACCGGCCCGGCCGAGACGGCGTTGACGCGGATGTTCTTCTGGCCGAGGTCCCAGGCGAGGTAACGAACCGAGGCGTCGAGCGCCGCCTTGGCGACGCCCATCACGTTGTAGTGCGGCACCGCGCGCTCGCCGCCGAGGTAGGTCATCGTCAGGACCGAGCCGCCGCCCGCGGCCTCCATCAGCGGCTCGGCCAGGCGCGCGGCGCGCGACCAGCGAGTAGGCCGAGACGTCGAGCGCGAGCCAGAAGCGCTCGCGGGGCGTGTCGGTGAAGCGGCCTTCGAGATCCGCGGCATCCGCGAACGCGACCGAGTGGACGAGCAGGTCGAGCTGCCCGCCGAACGCCTCACCCACCTCGCCGAACACGCGCTCGAGGTCTTCGTCGGAGCGGACGTCGCACGCGGTGACGAGCGGCGAGCCCAGCGGCTCGGCCAGATCGCGCACGTTCTTCTCGATCCGCTCGCCCTGGTAGGTGAACGCGAGCGACGCGCCGCCGGCGGCGAGCCGGCTCGCGATCGCCCACGCGATCGAGCGGCGGTTGGCCACGCCGAGCACGAGCCCTCGCTTGCCTGCGAATGCGCCTTCCACAGCTGGGCGAGTCTACGACGTGCGTTAGCGTGCGCGAGTGGCCCAGGTGGCGGTCGTGACCGGCGGGTCGAGCGGCATCGGGGCCGCGATCGCCCGCGCGCTCGCCGCGAAGGGCTGGCAGCTCGTCCTGGTGGCGCGCTCCGAGGAGCGCCTGCGGGCGGTAGCCGAGGAGCTCGGCGCGGAGTGGGAGACGTGCGACGTCGGCGACCGCGAGGAGGTCGAGCGCCTGGCCGCCTCCGTCCGCGAGCGCCATCCGTCAATCGGACTGCTCGTGAACAACGCAGGGATCCCCGGCAGAGGCGGGTTCCTCCGCGCGACACCCGAGCGGATCGAGGAGGTGACGCGGACGAACTACCTCGGCGGGATCTGGTGCCTGCGTGCCTTCCTGCCGGCCCTCGAGGCAGCCGCGCCGTCCGACGTGGTCAACGTCGTCTCGGTCGCGGGCACCGTCGCGGTCGGCTCGGCCGGGCCGTATACCGCCTCGAAGCACGCGCAACTCGCGTTCTCCCGCGCGGCGCGGGTCGAGCTGAAGCCGCGCGGCATCCGCGTCCACACGATCCTCCCCGGGTTCGTGGAGACACCCGGCTTCCCGCAGTACGAGCGGTTCTCGGGCAGCGTCGTGCGCCGGATCGTGGCCGAGCCGGATCTCGTCGCGGAGCGCGTCGTCGCCGCAGTCGAGCACGACCGCCGGGAGGTGTTCGTCCCGCGCTTCTACCGGGTGGCGCAGCTCGCGCAGGCGCTGGCCCCGCGGCTCGTCGAGCTGGTCGGCGGACGAGGAGTCCGTCCGGCAGGCGACTAAACTGCCCGCCATGGACAGGGTCAGCGCAGAGGACGCTGCACACGTCGCCGAGTTCCGGGCCGCTCTGCGCGCCTTCATGCGGACGACCGAGCGGAACGCGCGCGCGGCCGGGCTGACGCCGCAGCGCTACCTGCTGCTGCTGATGATCAAGGGCGCGCCCGACGGCAGCGAGCGCTCGACCGTGACGGAGCTCGCCGAGCGACTGCAGCTCGCGCAGAGCACCGTCACCGAGCTCGTGCGCCGCGCCGAAGAGACGGGCCTGCTCGAGCGGGAGCGCTCGTCCGCGGACGGCCGGATCGCCTACCTCCGGCTGAGCGCCGAGGGGGAACAGCGCCTGGCCCGCTCGTTCACGACCAATGAGACCGAGCGGCGGACGCTGACGCAGGCGTTCTCGCATCTCGAAGGCAAGCCGATAGCCTAGGCCTGAGCAGATGCACGTCGAGATCCACTACTGCCCAACCTGAAGCGGCTACGACAAACGGGCCGCGAGTCTCGCGGCCGAGCTCACCGGGCAGGGGTTCGACGCCGAGGCCATCCCGGGCGGTAAGGGCCAGTTCGACGTCCTCGCGGACGGGCGGACGGTCTACTCGAAGCACGAGACCGGACGCTTCCCGGAAGACGGGGAAGTGCTAGCGCTTCTCCAGTAGGTACCAGCCGAGCTCGGCGGCGTAGCCCGGAGGCGCGAGCGTCTGCGCGCGGTCACGCGCCTCGCCGTCGCAGCCCGCCAGGTCGAGGTACGAGTCGAGGTCGCGCGGCTCGCGCTCGTACTCGTTCCGCAACAGCACGAGGCCGTTGGACTCGAACAGGTGGCGGAGATCGATGTCGGCCAGCGCGCGTGCGTGCGACGGATCGCGGGCTCGCTCGAAGGCGTTGAGCTCGGACGCGGCGAGCGGATCGACGGGGGCGATCTGGTCGATCACGAGCACTCGTCCGCGCATCCGCGTCACGCGGGCGAGCTCGGCGACCGCCAGCTCCGGGCGGGCGATGTGGTGCAGGGTCCGCAGCGTGCCGGTGAGGTCGAAGGAGCCGAGCTCGAACGACAGCTTGGTCGCGTCGCCTTCGACGAAGGTGACATTCGGGAACGCGTCTGCGCGCTTGCGGCCTTGCTCGAGCAGCTCGGGGACGAGGTCGACCGCCACCACCTCGCGGACGTGAGGCGCCAGCGCGAAGGCGAGCGCACCGGCACCGGTGCCCGAGTCGAGCATGCGCTCGTCGC
The DNA here is from genome assembly GCA_963788215.1 of uncultured Actinomycetes bacterium. Lineage (GTDB taxonomy): Bacteria > Actinomycetota > Thermoleophilia > Gaiellales > Gaiellaceae > AC-32. The sequence goes on along the minus strand of CAWBFX010000010.1, from coordinate 598,410 downwards.
CCGTCGGTGCGACGAAGCTGAACACCTTCTCCGCAAGCTCCGCCGCCTGCTCGTCCTGGTGCGCGCCGACCCGCTCAGCTGTCCTCGCGAACCGCTCGCGCGTTGCGTCTTGCATAGTCGAGCGCCTCCTCCCTCGTGGCGATCGTACCCGCCGCCCGCTCCTCCTCGATCTCGGCGAGCAGGCGCCCGATCTCCGGCCCGGGCGGCAGGCCGAGCTCCTCGCCGCGGACGAGCGGCTCGGCCGGATCGCTGCGCCGCGCCTGCTCGACGTCCTCCGCGAGCTCTTCCGCCTCGAGGAAGGCGAGCGCTTCGAGAGCCCACGGTTCCGTCGCGCGGCGGAAGCGGTGGATCGCGCGGGGCTCGGGCGCAGGGTGCTCGGCGCCGAGAAGAGCGCGCGCGAACCTGCGGAGCTCGTTCGAGATCGGAAAGCGCGCGAGGTTCTCGCCGAAGGCGGCCACGAGCCGGAAGTCCGGCGAGTCGAAGCGGCCGAGCCGCTCGTCGAGCCGTCCACCGAGCGGCTCGAGCAGACCGAGCTCGTCCAGCCGGCCGTAGCCCTGCGGTGAGAGGCGGCGCAGCTCTTGCAGGATCCGCTCGCCGGCCGGGCGCGCGACGAGGGCGGCGTGGTCGCGAACGAGGCGCTCGGTGTCTCCGTCGAGGCTGAGCCCGAGCTCGTCCTCGAGACGCACCGCGCGCAGCAGGCGCAGGGGGTCGTCCTCGAAGACGGTCGGGCCTACGGCACGCAGGCGGCGGGCCCCTAGGTCCTCGCGGCCGGCGAACGGGTCGACCGGCTCTCCGCCGGCAAGCGGCCGGGCGATCGCGTTGATGGTGAAGTCGCGCGTCGCGAGGTCGTCCTCGATCGACCCGGGCAGCGGCGTGAAGTCGACCGTGCGGCCGCCCTCGAGCGCGACGCGCCAGGCGCCGTGGCGCTCGGAGAGGGCGAAGGGCGCACCGCCCGCGCCTTTCGCGTAGGCGCGCGCTGCGCGCTTTGGCTCGCGTACTGCGATGTCGAGGTCGACGAGCTCGCGCCCGAGAAGCTCGTCGCGGACGGCCCCGCCCACGACCCACGCGTCCTGCCCGGCCAGCACCTCGCGCGCCCTCTCAAGCATCGACGACCGTCCTGCGCGCCCGCCGCGGATCGCGGTTGATCCCGCAGACGAGCTCGTAGTTGATCGTCCCCGCCACCCGCGCGTGGGCTTCGGCGAGCACGCCTGGGCCGAGGATGGTCACCGGAGCCCCGACAGGCTCCTCGTGGTCGAGCTCGACGGCGAAGGCGTCCATCGAGACCGTCCCGATCACGCGCCGCGGCTCGCCGGACACGCGCACCTCGGTGTCGGTCAGGTCGCGGCGAAAGCCGTCCGCGTAGCCGACGGGGACGATCCCGATCCAGGTGGACTCCTCCGCCACGAAGCGGCGACCGTACCCCGTGCTCTCGCCCGGCTGCAGCTGCTTGACCTGCGCGAGGTAGCTCCGCCACGAGAGCGCCGGCTCGAGCCCGTCCGCCGCCGGGTCGTCCCCGAAGGGCGAGAGCCCGTAGAGGGCGACCCCACAGCGCGCGGCGTCGAAGCGCGACGACGGGATCCGCAGCGCGGCCGCGCTGTTGGCCGCGTGACGCATGAGGTCCGAGTACGGCTCGGTCGCCTCGCGAAAGCGCGCGACCTGCTGCTCTGCGAACGCGGGGTCGCTGTCGGCGGTCGCGAGGTGCGTCATCAGCCCCACCACCTCGGCGGACGGCTTCGGGAGCGCCGAGAGCCCCCAGCGGCCCATCCCCGTGTCGAGCTTCAGGTGGACGCGCACGCCTTCGGGGAGCTCCTCCGCGTCCCACACGGCGAGCTCGAGCTTGGCCTCGCGTGCCTCGGCGATCTCGCGGCTGGACGCGGTCGGGCCCATGACCAGGATCCGCGCCAGCGAGAGCTCCGCCCGCAGCTCGAGCGCCTCCGGAACCGTCGCGACGCAGAGGGCGCCCACGCCCTCGTCGACGAGGGCGCTCGCGACGTCGACCGCGCCGTGGCCGTAAGCGTCCGCCTTGACGACCGCCCAGAGCTGCGAGCCCTCGAGCACGCGGAGAAGGGTCCGCGCGTTGCGGCGGACGGCGCCGAGGTCGACGGTGATCTCAGACCGGTGCATCGAGCACGAGCGGCAGTGCGCCGATCAGGTCGCTCGCGACGGCGCCTGCCTGCGGGATCTTCCTCGAGGCGAGCTGGTGAGCCGTCGCCGCTGCGGCCGCTGCGAGCCTCGACTCCATGCCCTTCGCCAGGAACGCCGCGACGATGCCGGTCAGGACGTCGCCGCTACCGGCCGTCGCGAGCGCAGGAGTGCCGAGCGAGCAGACCCAGACGCCTTCGCCCGGGCTCGCGACCAGCGTGTCCGCGCCCTTCAGCAGGCAGATGCAGCCGAAACGGTCAGCCGCGCGCCGCGCAGCCTCCAGCCGGTGCGCGGAGACCCAGCTCGACTCCTCGTCGAGCAGCCGCCCGAGCTCGCCCTCGTGTGGGGTCAGCACGGTCGGCGCCTTCCGCTCGAACGGCTCGAGCTCGAAGAGCCCGTCCGCGTCCACGACGACGGGCACGTCGAGCTCCGCAAGCAGCCGCCGGACGACTTCCTGCGGCCCCGCTCCTCGCCCCAGGCCGGGCCCGACCGCGACGGCCCCCGCTTTCGCGGCGAACTCGGCGATCGGCTCGATCGCGCGTGGGGCGATCCGGCCGCCGTCCTCGGGGCACGGCAGCTTCACCGCCTCCAGCAGCCGCTGCTCGAAGACCGGCAGCGTGGAGTCGGGCACCGCGACCGCGACGTAGCCGGCGTCAGCGCGGAACGCCGCCTCGGCGGCGAGGCACGGCGCGCCGGTCATCCCGCGCGACCCGCCGACGACAAGCACCGTCCCGGCCGAGTATTTGTTCTGCTCTGCCCGCTTGCGCGGGACCTGCTCGAGGATCTCCCGGGTCGCCAGTCGGTTCTCCGTCTCGCGCCGCTCGAGCCCGATGTTCGCGACGACGACCTCGCCCGCGTGGAAGCGGCCGGGCGCCACTTCGAGTCCGACCTTCCGCCCGTGCATCGTCACGGTCAGGTCCGCGTCGACGCAGGCGCCCGCGACTTCGCCCGTGGACGCGTCGACTCCCGACGGGAGGTCGATGGCCACCACCGGCGCGTTCGTCGCGTTGATCGCCGCGATCTTGCGCCCAGCGTCCTCGCGCGGCTCGCCGTGGAAGCCGGTGCCGAAGAGCGCGTCGACGATCACGTTCGCGCCGCCCACGTCATCCGAGACCTCCGCCTCGCGCCCGGCCTCGCGCAGGACGTCGACCGCGATCCGGCCGTCGCCTCCGTTCGCGCCGCCTCCGCACACGGCGACGAACCTCCGCGCGTCTGGAAAGCGCCGCATCGCCTCCTCGGCGACCGCACGCCCCGCCCGGGCCATCAGGTCGTCGACGTCGTGACCGGCCTCGGCCGCGCGCATCTCGTCGGCGGTGTAGAGCGGCTCAAGCATCCGAGACGACGCAGACCGCCTGAGCGAGCTCCCGCGAGTGCGTCATCGAGAGCTCGATCCGGCCGGCGCCGACCCGCTCGGCCCACTCGAGGGTCCGGCCAGAAAGCGTCACGCCCGGCTTCGGCCGGCCCGCGATCTCGATCTCGCGCCACGTGAAACGGACCCCCGAGCCGAGCGCCTTGCCGACCGCCTCCTTGCCGGCAAAACGCGCGGCGTAGTGCTGCGGCGGGTTCGCACGGCTCTCGCAGTAGGCGCGCTCGGTCTCGGTGAAGCAGCGCTCGCGGAAGCCGGGGTACCGCTCCAGCGCCCGCGCGATCCGTTCGATCTCGATCAGGTCGACGCCGACCCTCACAGGTGCGTCTCCAGCCACTGCGGCAACGCGGCGATCGAGTCGATCACGCCGTCCGGGCGGACCGTGGCCTCGTCGAGCTCCTCCTCTCGGAACTTCCCGGTCCGCACCAGGACGGTCCTCAGCCCGAACGCTGAGGCGCCCGCGACGTCGGCTTCGATGTCGTCGCCGACCATCCAGGTCTGCTCGGGCTCGTAGTCGAGCGCGTCGAGCGCGGCGGCGAAGTAGGCGGCGCTCGGCTTGCCGAGCACGGTCGCCTCCTGCTCGGCCGCGTACTCCAGCCCCGCGACGAAGGCGCCCGCGTCGAGCAGCGCACCGCGCGACGTCTGCCACCAGCGGTTCTTGTGCAGGCAGTAGAGGTCGGCGCCGTCCTGCAGCTCGGCGAACGCGCGCGCGAGGTTGTAGTAGCTGAAGACCTGGTTCGTCTCGAAGGCCTCGTCGGCGCCGCCGAGCAAGACCGCGTCGGCGTTCTCGCCCACGAGCTCGAGCCCCTCGAGGTCGTCGACAATCGCCGGCATCGTCAGCGCGAGCACCCGCTTGCCCCTGAGCGCGTGCGCAGCGGCGATCGGAGTCGTCTGCAGCTCCCGGTCCTCGAGCTCGACGCCGAACGAGCGGATCTCCTCCGCGAGCGCGCTCCGCGAGTGCGTGGTGTTGTTGGTCACGAAGCGGAGGGCGTGGCCCATCTCCCGGAGCCGGGCGGTTGCCTTGGCCCCGCCGAGGATCGGATGCCCCGAGACGTGCAGCACGCCGTCGACGTCGAGGAGAATCGCGCTCACTGGCGTAGGCTAGACGGAGCCAGCGAGAGCGGAGGTGGCGGCTTTGCCGGCGCCGGAGCGGGAAACACATGCAGACTCTATTCGGGTGACGCGGTCGGTCTCCATCCCCCGGTCCGAGATCGAGCTGCGCTTCTCGCGCTCGAGCGGGCCCGGCGGGCAGCACGCGCAGAAGTCGGACACGCGGGTCGAGGCCGTCTTCGACGTCGAGCGCTCGACCGGGCTCACCGAGACCCAGAAGCGGCGGGTGGTGGCACGCGCCGGCCCGGTGCTGCGCGCGGTCGCGCAGGACGAGCGCAGCCAGTGGCGCAACCGCGAGCTCGCGACCGAGCGGCTCGTCGAGGCCCTGCGCGAGGCGCTGCGCGTGCCGCGCCCGCGCCGGCCGACGAGGCCCACCAAGGCGTCGAAGGAGAAGAGGCTCGAGCGGAAGCGCCGCCGCAGCGACGTCAAGCGCCTGCGGCGCCCTCCACCCGACTGAGAAAGCCGCGCACCAGCGCGAGCGTCTCCTCGGGCTGCTCCGCCTGGGCCATGTGCGAGCTCTTCTCGAGCACGACGTACTCCGAGCCCGGGATCGCGCGGTGCGCGGCCTCGGTGCAGGCGGGCGTGACCTCGTCGTAGCGGCCGGAGAAGACCAGCGTCGGAGCCTGGATACGGCCGAGCCGCGGAGTGATGTCCCAGTCGCGGATCGTCCCGATCACGTGGAACTCGCTCGGCCCGTTCATCGCGTGGTAGACCTCGGGATTCGCGTCGAGCTTCTCGAAGCACTCGACGAGCCAGTCGGGCCACGGATCGGTGCGGCAGACGTGGCGCTTGTAGAACACCATCGCCGCCTCCTCGTACTCCGGCGAGTCGGTCGTCCCGGCCTCCTCGTGCTCGCGGAGGGTCGCCTCGACCTCCGGCGGCAGCTCGGAGCGGAGCCGCGCGACCTCCGGCATCCACTGGGGCACGCTCGGCGGCGAGCTCTCGACGATCAGCGAGGCGAGGCCCTCGGGCTGCTCGGTCGCGTACAGCATCCCGAGCATGCCGCCCCAGGAGTGCCCGAGGACGTGCACGCGCTCGAGGCCCAGAGCCTCGCGGACGACGCCGATCTCCTCGACGAAGAGCTCGGGCTGCCAGATCGAGACCTCGTGCGGCTCCTCGAGACCGGAGTTGCCGGAGCCGATCTGGTCGTAGAAGACGACGCGCCGCTCGTCGGCCAGCGCCTCGTAGGGCTTCAGGTGCAGCCAGTTCGCGCCGGGCCCGCCGTGGAGGCAGAGCAGCGGCAGGCGCGCTGTCGTCCTCCGAGCGCGCGGCGAGCGAGCGGTACCAGGTTCGGCCGCCCCGGAACGGAACGTAGCCCTCGTCGACGCGTGACGCATCGGACACCTGCCCATCTTTCCACGACGAACGATTTACGCGGCCCTAACAGGTGGCTAATCGGCGCCTGACAACGCAGAGCCACGATCCGTTCGTCCCCTCGATGAAGGAGCTCGGATGAAGCGCAACCTCCTGTACCTCATGCTCGTCGCCCTCGTGGTTGCGACGGCAGGCACGTCGAGCTCGCTCGCCGCCCGGCAGAGCTCGAACATCACGTACGTCTTCAACGGCCGCCTCCTCGCCGACGCCGGCAGCTCGACGTCGCTGTACGTCGACGTCAACGGCGGCAGCCACGCCGCGCTGCGGAAGCTGATCGGCCAGGGCGACTCGCAGCACTTCGCGGTCGGCCCGAACACGCAGTACATCCGCTGGACGCACGGCGTCCCCACCGTCGTCCAGGAGTCGAACCTCGTCGCGGGAGACCGCGTCAGCGTCAAGGTCCCGGCCGCGCGCAGCGCGTCGCTGTCCGAGATCGAGTCCACGCCCGCCCGCCGGGTCGCGGACAACGGCCCCACCGGGCGATTCCCCCGTCGCCCACTCTGGCTCTTCATCGGCACGCTCGACGCTCCGGCGTCAGGCGGGCACTTCACGCTCCACATCCGTAACGGCAACCTCCGCTCGTTGCGGGCGATGCTCGGAGCGCCGCTCGACCAGACCTTCACCTACGACGCGCACACGATCTTCGTCCTCTGGCAGGGCGGCGTGCCGACGGTGATCTCTCCCTCCCAACTGGTCGTCGGCGACCGGATCTCGGTCCGGATCCGCGCACCGCAGTCGTACTCCCTCGGCCAGGTCGAGTCGGTCCCGGCGAACCACGTCGGCGACCACGAGCCTGGCGCGGGCGCCTAGCAGCGCCTCATCCTCCCCACGCGAAAGGCCGCCCTGTGCGGCCTTTCGCGTTTCCCAGCTAGGGTCCGCGCATGCGACTGCGGGGGTCTTTCGGCGGCCGTGACCTGGCGGTGGATCTAGGGACGGCGAACACGCTCGTCTTCATCCGCGGCCGCGGAATCGTCCTGTTCGAGCCGTCGGTGGTCGCGTTCTCGGAGGAGACCGGCCGGGTACACGCGGTTGGCGAGGAGGCGCGGCGCATGATCGGCCGGACGCCGGCGACGATCCGCGCGACGCGCCCGCTGCGCCACGGCGTGATCGCCGACTTCGAGATCACCGAGCAGATGCTCCGCCACTTCATCAGCAAGGCCGCGGGCGGCCGCTTCGCGTTCGCGCGCGTCGTTCTCTGCGTCCCGAGCGGGATCACCGACGTCGAGCGGCGCGCGGTCGACGAGGCCACCAGATCCGCGGGGGCCCGCGGCGTGTTCCTGATCGAGGAGCCGATGGCCGCCGCGATCGGCGCGAACCTGCCCGTCGGCGAGGCCGTCGCCAGCATGGTGATCGACATCGGCGGCGGCACCACGGAGGTCGCGGTCATCTCGCTCGGCGGGATGGTCGTCTGGGAGTCGATCCGCGTGGGCGGGTACGAGCTGGACGAGGCGATCGTCGACTACGTCAAGAACGCCCACAAGCTGCTGATCGGACAGGAGACGGCCGAGACGGCCAAGATCGCCATCGGGTCGGCATGGACGGTCGACGGGGGGCTGCAGGAGACGCAGGTCGCCGGACGAGATCTGGTCACCGGGCTATTGCGGCGCGTGACGCTCGGCGCCGACGACGTCCGGCGCGCGCTCGAGCCGCCGGTCGCGCGCATCGTCGCCGCGGTCAAGGACACCCTCGAGCGCACGCCGCCCGAGCTCGCGGCCGACGTCGCCGAGCGTGGAATCGTGCTCGCGGGCGGCGGGTCGCTCCTGCGCGGGATCGGCGACCGGCTCAAGCACGAGGTCGGGCTCCCGGTGCAGCTCGCCGAGTCGCCGCTGACGTGCGTCGCCGAAGGCGCCGGCCGAAGCCTGGACGAGCTCGAGACGCTCGAGCGGAGCGCCAAGGCCCAGCGCCGGGTCTATCGCTAGCGAATCAGCGCGCGGATCCGGTCGAGCGGCCGCGGACGCCTGACCTCAGGCGCGGACAGGAAGAGCGAAAGGCGTTCGGCCTCGTCCTCGTCGAGCGAGACCGCGGCTTCCGCGACGCCCTCGACGCTCCAGACGCTGAAGCGCACGTGCGGCTCGTCCGTCAGGTACCGCGAGACGCGGAGCGCCTTTCCGTCGTCACGCGGATGCGCGCGGAAGAACTCGACGAGCTTGCTGCGCTGAGGGGCGGCGCACCAGGGACAGAACCGGAACGCCGATTCGAGCTGCCCACCACACTCGGCGCAGACGCGCACCTGCTCGTACCTCCTCTCGGGCATAACCGTACCCCGTTCGAGGGATTTCAGTGCTACGGGACTGACAACGCGTGAAATGGGTATGGCGCGGACGTGAGCTCGCTTCCCGTCGATCCGCTCGAGGCCGAGCTCGGCTCGCTCTTCGAGCGGCACTCGCGCCGGATTCTCGGCTACTGCCTGCGCCGGCTGCGGAGCCGTGAGGATGCCGAGGACGCTGTCCAGCAGACCTTCATCAACGCCTACCGCGGGCTGCGGCAGGGAACCACGCCGCGCTCCGAGCTCGCCTGGCTCTTCAAGATCGCCGAGAACGTCTGCCGCGAGCGGCGCCGCGCAGCGTGGCGACGCGGGCGCCTCGAAGTCGCGCAGAGCCCGGAGGGGATCGCGACGCTTCCCGCGCCGGAGCACGAGCCGGCCGTGGAGCTCGACGGCCTGGCCGACGCGCTCTCCCGGCTCGCGCCGAACCAGCAGCGGGCGATCCTGCTCCGGGAGTGGCAGGGCCTCTCCTACCGGGAGATCGCCCAGGAGCTCGGCGTCACCGAGGCCGCGGTCGAGACCCTGCTCTTCCGCGCGCGGCGCTCGCTCGCCCGCAGGCTCGACCGCTCGCGCGTCGCGGCGCTCGGCAACCTCGGCTCGCTCGCCGCGTGGGCGAAGTCGCTGCTCGGAGGAGCCGCGGCGAAGCTGGCGGCGACGGCAGCCGTGATCGTGGTCGTCTCCGCGGCGGACCCGGCGCTCCGGCAGCAGATCCAGGGAGCATTGGCCTCCACGCCGCCGAAGAGCCATGCGCAGGCCTCGCGGACACAGGTGGCCGCCCGGCACCAGTCGGTTCAGAAGCACGCTGCGAAGCCGGCCGCGCACCGGAAGGCGCGACACGCCCGGCGCGCCTCGGGGACGACCACGCGCTCGACCGGCCTGGCCGTCAGCCACGCAACGCATCCCGGGCGCACGGTCGTGGCCGTACCGCCGCCCGCCGCCCCGCCTCCGCCGGCTCCCGCGCCGCCTCCGCCGCCCGGCGGAATCGAGATTCCGCCGCCTCCGCACCTTCCGCCGGTGCCGCCGCTGCCGCCCGTGCCGCCGCTTCCACCGGCGCCGCCGATCAACCTGCCTCCGCCGCCACCTCTGCCTTAGGTTCCGACCGGGCCTCGAACTTCGCGCGGCAGCCCGGCCCGCAGAAGTAGTACGTGTGCCCGTCCACGTCCAGCGTGAGCGCCTTGCGCCGGTCGACCGTCATCCCGCAAACCGGGTCGCGCGCGCCGCGGCGCAGCGTCAGGGCGACCAGCCCGGCGGCCACGAGCGTGAACACGATGTTGAGCGCGGTCGTGTAGTTCCACGAGATCCCGCGGGCCGCGATCGAGTCGATCGAGGGCCGCTCGCTCGGAACGAGCCCGGCCGCGCTGAAGATCCCGTCGACGGCGAGCGCGGAGACCACGATCGCGGCGAACATCAGCCCGACGATCACGACCGTCAGGCGGCCGCCGTAGTAGCGCCGGTAGACGAGCACGAGCGGGATGATCAGCAGGTCGGCGTAGATGAACGAGATCACGCCCGCGAACGAGATCCCGCCGGCCCAGAGGACCGCCGCGAGCGGCACGTTGCCGACCGAGCAGACGAACGCGAGCACAGCGACGACGGGGCCGAGGACGACGTTCTCGAGCAGCTGCCCGGTGCCGCCTCTGTCGGTCAGGAAGAGCCCGTTGAAGAAATCCATCGGCAGCAGCGCGATGAAGCCGGCGATCAGGAAGCCGGCTGTGATCTCCTTCCAGAGCATCTGCGCGTCGCCGCGGAAGTTGTGGGCGACATCCGACCACGCCTCGACGGAGAGGAACCGCGACGCGCCGCCTGCCGAGTGGTGCTCGTGCCCGGTGCTGGCGGCGAGGGCGCGCTCTCGCGCCTCCTCTTCCTCGCGGCGCGTGACGAGCAGCCGGATCCCGAGCCACATGAGGGCGATCAGAAGCACGCCGCCGACGAGCTCGGCGAAGGTGAACTGCCAGCCGATGAAGACCCAGAGCACGATTCCGAGCTCGAAGACGAGGTTCGTCGAGGCGAACTGGAACACCATCGCGCCGGCCAGGCTGCCGCCCTTCTGGAAGATCGACTTCGCGATCGCGACGGCCGCGTAGCTGCAGGAGGACGAGGCCGCGCCGAGGCCCGTCGCGAGCGCGACCGTGCGCGGCCCGCGCCCGCCCAGCGCCCGTTCCATCCGCTCCCGCGGCACCCACGCCTGCACGATTCCGGAGAGCACGAACCCGAGCACGAGCGCCCACCAGACCTCCCAGGCCATCTGGAACGCGTTCCAGAGTCCCTGCCCGATTTGTGTGAGCACATCCACACGGCGAGGCTACCGCTCGCGTGATTCGCGAAGCCACGACGGCGGAAAAACGCCTCCGTGGAAAACGGCGACCTGATCATCCTCGACGGCTGCACGTTCATGTACTCGGACGCGTGCGGCGACGTCGAGGCGGAGGAGGCCGAGGGCTTCTTCTACCAGGACGTGCGCCATCTCTCGAGCTGGCACCTGCTCGTCGACGGCGAGCCCGTGGAGCCGCTCTCGAGCCGTCGCGTCGACTACTACTCGGCACGCATCGTCGGCGGCGACGAGAAGGTCGGCGTCCGCCGGGACCGCTTCGTGAGCGAGGGCATGCACGAGGACCTCGTCGTCCAGAACCTCGACGACGAGCCGAGGGAGGTGCGGATCGACCTCAGCTACGGCTCGGACTTCGCGGACGTCTTCGAGGCCCAGAAGGACGGCAACGGCGCGGGCCGCAGCTGGGCCGACACGTCGGCGCGCTCGGTCACCCTGTGGCACGAGCGGCGCGGCTACCGGCGCGGGACGGTCCTCACGTTCAGCCGGAAGGGGCGGGTGACCCGGAAGAAGGCGAGCTTCCGCGCGCGGCTCCGGCCGCGCGAGGCCTGGCATCTCTGCGTCGACATCACCCCCGTCGTCGACGGCGACCGCCGCCCGCCGATGCTGCGCTGCTGTGCCTTCCACGATCACGCGCCGAAGATGCCGCTCTCGCTTCACGACTGGCTCGCGCAGACGCCCGACCTCGAGACCGAGAACGGCGCCCTCGGGCGGACCTACCGGCAGAGCAATCTCGACCTCGCGGCGTTGCGGGTACGCCCCGACAACGTCACGATCGGGACGGCGATGCCGGGCGGGGGGATCCCGTGGTTCATGACGGTCTTCGGGCGGGACAGCCTCTGGGCGGCCTATCAAGCGCTGCCGTTTCACGGCGAGCTCGCGCAGGCGACCCTCGAGGCGCTCGCCGAGATGCAGGCGACGGAGTGGGACAACTGGCGAGACGCGGAGCCCGGCAAGATCGCGCACGAGCTGCGCCGCGGAACCCTCGCCGCGCTGAATGAGATCCCGCACACGCCGTACTACGGCACGCACGACGCGACGCTGCTGTGGCTGATCGTCCTCGAGGAGTACGAGCGCTGGACGGCTGATCGCGCCTTCGTCCGCCGCGTGGAGCAGAACGCCCGGGCTGCGATCGGCTGGATGGAAGGCCCGGCCGATCTCGACGGCGACGGCTACCTCGAGTACAAGAAGCGCTCCGAATCCGAGTACGCGCTCGACCACCACTGCTGGAAGGACTCGGACGACTCGATCCGCTTCGCCGACGGGCGCGAGGCCGAGCCGCCGATCGCGACCTGCGAGATCCAGGGCTACGCCTACGCGGCGCGGCTCTCGGCTGCCCGGCTCATGCGCGAGGTCTGGGCCGATCCCGAGACGGCGCGACGGCTCGAGCGCGACGCCGCCGACCTCAAGCGACGCTTCAACCGCGACTTCTGGGTCCGCGGCCGCGCCCACTTCGCCCTCGCGCTCGACGGCGAGAAGAACCAGGTCGACTCCCTGACGAGCAACATCGGCCACCTGCTCTGGAGCGGGATCGTCGACGAGCGGCGCGCGCGCTCGACGGTCCGGGCGCTGATGCGGGGCGACATGTTCAGCGGCTGGGGGATCCGCTCCATGTCAGAGCGCGACGGGGCCTACAACCCCCTCTCCTACCACTGCGGCACCGTCTGGCCTCACGACACGGCGATCTGCGCCGAGGGAATGCGTCGTTACGGCTTCCGGGACGAGGCGGGACGTGTCTGCGAGGCGCTGTTCGACGCGGCCGAAGCGTTCGGGAACCAGCTGCCGGAGGTCTTCGCCGGGTTCCCCCGCGACGAGGCGCGCATGCCCGTCGAGTATCCGCACGCCCTGAAGCCGCAGTCGTGGGCGGCCGGCGCGCCGCTGCTGATGTTGCGCACGCTCCTCGGCCTCGACGCGACGGGCGGCAAGATGCGGCAGTCGCCGCACCTCCCGGAATCGCTCGGAAAGCTCAGGCTTCGGTAGCCAGGCGTACGCCGAACGTGACGAGCACGAGCCCGGCGAGCGCGTCCAGGCCGCGCCGCACGCGGGTCCGCAGCAGGATCGTCTTTGCCCGCGCGACCGCGACGGCGTAGAGCGACAGCCACGCCAGGGTCAGCGAGGCGAACGCGGCTCCGAGCGCGAGCATTCCGCCGAACGAAGCCGCGAACTGCGGCAGCAGGCTCGTGAAGAAGACGACCATCTTCGGGTTGCCGAGATTGCTGAGGACGCCCTGACGGTAGGCGGCCCGGCGCCGGCCGCCGACCGCGCCGTGCGGGCGGCCGCGGATCGCCGCGACGAGGGCCTGCGCGCCGAGGAATACGAGGTACGCCGCGCCTGCCACACGCAGCCCGACGAAGAGCGGCCGCGACGCGAGTAGCAACGCCGAGAGCCCGGCGCTCGCGGCGAGCGCCCAGGTCAGCTGGCCGGTGACCACGCCGAGCGCAGTCAGTACCCCGCCGCGCCGGCCGCACCTGAGCGTGTTCCGCACCGTGAGTGCCGTGTCCTGGCCGGGAGTGACGATCACGACGAGCGAGACGCCGAGGAACGCTGCAACTTGACCGAGGCCCATCTCCGGCATGATCGCAGCGTGGCGAAGGTCGCAGTCGTCGGTCTCGGTGCGATGGGCAGCCGCATTGCGCGGCGGCTCCTGGACGCCGGCCATGAGCTGACCGTCTGGAACCGGACGCCTGCCAAGGCGGAAGGGCTCGGCGTCCCCCTCGCGGCGAGCCCGGCCGAGGCGGCTGCGAGCTCAGAGGTCGCGATCACGATGGTCGCCGACCCGTCCGCGCTCGAGGCCGTCACCGAAGGCCCAGACGGCGTCGCGGCCGGCGCGGGCGACGGAACCACACTGATCGAGATGTCGACGGTCGGCCCGGCCGCGATCGAACGACTCGCGCGCGCCGTGAAGGCCCCGCTCCTCGACGCCCCGGTGCTCGGCAGCATCAGCGAGGCTGATTCCGGAACGCTCTCCATCTTCGTCGGCGGCGACGCGCCGGTGTTCGAGAGCCACCGCGAGCTGCTCGAGACCCTCGGCAAACCGGTCTACGTCGGCCCGTCGGGCTCGGGCGCCGCCGCGAAGCTCGTGGCCAACTCGACGCTGCTGACCGTGATCGGCGCGGTAGGCGAGGCGGTGGCGCTCGCCGACGCGCTCGGCCTCTCGCGGGAGGCGGCGTTCGACGTGCTCGGCCGGACCGCCCTCGCCGAGCAGGCGGAGCGCCGCCGTCCCGCGCTCGAGTCGGGCGAGTTTCCTCCGCGCTTCCCTCTCCGCCTGGCGCGCAAGGACGCTGAGCTGATCGCCGAGCTCGGCCTCGACCTCAGGCTCGTCGAGGCCGCGCGCTCGTGGCTATCGGAGACCGAGGGTGAGGATCGCGACTACTCCGCGGTCCTCGAGCGCATCACTCGACGGTGACGGTCTTCGCCAGGTTCCGCGGCTGGTCGACGTTGAGGCCGCGCAGTCGCGCGATGCGGTAGGCGAGGAGCTGCAGCGGCACCACCGCGAGGGCCGCCTGCAGGAAGGCCGGCGAGCGCGGCACGTAGATCACGTCGTCGGCGTGGTGCTGGATGTCCTCGTTGCCGTCCGTCGCGATCGCGATCACGTGGGCGCCTCGCGCCCGCGTCTCCTGGATGTTCGAAACGACCTTGTCGTAGATCAGCTTGTGGTCGGTCGCCACGACGACGACCGGCGTCCCCTCCTCGAGCAGCGCGATCGGCCCGTGCTTCATCTCACCGGCGGAGTACGCGTCGGTCGGGATGTACGAGATCTCCTTCAGCTTGAGCGCACCCTCCAGCGCGACGGGGAGGCCGATGTGCCGGCCGAGGTAGAGGAAGAACTGCTTCTCGTAGAAACGCTGCGCGATCTCCTCGATCGGATGGTCGCCGTCGAGGAAGTGCTCGATCTTCTGGGGGAGCTCGTAGAGCTGGTCGAGGATGAACTCGACCTCCTCCGGCGGCAGCGTCTTCCGCACCTTCGCAAGCTTCAGGCCGATCAGCGAGAGCAGCGCCGCCTGCGCGGTGAACGTCTTCGAGGCCGCGACCCCGATCTCGAGGCCGCAGCGCGTGTAGAGGACGGACTCCGCCTCGCGCGTGATCTGCGAGCCCATCAGGTTCGTGATCGCGAGCGTCCGGGCGCCGAGCTCGCGCGCGAGCTTGATCGCGTTGACGGTGTCCCGCGTCTCGCCCGATTGCGAGATCCCGATCACGAGGGTGTCCTTCGAGAGCACCGGGTTGCGGTAGATCCACTCGCTCGCGATGTCGGGCTCCACGGGCAGGCGCGCCCACTCCTCGATCATGTAGCGCCCCACGACGCCCGCGTGGTAAGCCGTGCCGCAGGCGACGATCACGATGCGGCGCAGGTTGCGCAGCTGCTCCTCGGTCATGCCCAGGCTCTCGAGGACGAGCTCGCCGTGGCGGATCCTGTCGCCGAGCGTCTCGGCGACGGCCTCCGGCTGCTCGTAGATCTCCTTGAGCATGAAGGTCTCGTACCCGGACTTCTCGGCCTCGTCGAGATCCCAGTCGACCTCGATCACCTCGCGCTCGACCTCGCCGTCCTCGACGTCGAGGAAGCGCGCGCCGTCCTCGGTGAGGGAGACGACCTCCCCGTCCTCGATCAGCTGGATCGAGCGCGTCTCGGAGATGAACGCCGCGGCCATCGACGCGAAGAACATCTCGCCCTGGCCGACGCCCACGAGCAGCGGGCACTGGTGCCGCGCGCCGACCAGCTCGCCCGGATGGTCGTGGTGGACGACGACGAAGGCGAAGTGGCCTTCGAGCTCCCTGTAGGCCGCGCGGACGGCCTCCACCAGGTCGCCGTCGTAGTGGCGCTCGACGAGGTGGACGACGACCTCCGCGTCCGTCTGCGTCTTGAAGGTGTGTCCGTCGGCTTCGAGGGAGCCCTTCAGCTCGCGGAAGTTCTCGACGATCCCGTTCAGGACGATCGCCAGCTTGCCGTCGTCGCAGCCCGTGAGCGGGTGGGCGTTCTGCTCGGTGACGGCCCCGTGCGTGGCCCAGCGCGTGTGGCCGACGCCGGTCGTCGAGACCGAGCCGTTCGACCCCG
The DNA here is from genome assembly GCA_963788215.1 of uncultured Actinomycetes bacterium. GTDB lineage: Bacteria > Actinomycetota > Thermoleophilia > Gaiellales > Gaiellaceae > AC-32. Next base: position 582,779 of record CAWBFX010000010.1, on the reverse strand, counting down.
CCGCGGCGATCAGGTTCTGGAGGTTTCCGACCGCGCGCACGTAGTCGAGGCTGTCGTCCTCGCGGAGCGCGAGCCCCGCCGAGTCGTAGCCGCGGTACTCGAGCCGCTGCAGCCCCGTGAGGAGAAGCTCCTTACACGGTCTCCGTCCGACGTAACCGATGATGCCGCACATGACCGGGCAAAACCTCCCTTAGAAACGCGAAACGCCCGGCTGCTCTCCCCACCCCCGCGTCGGGGCGGGTCAGCCGAGCTCTCGTGTTACGAGAGCGCGGATGGTACCACAGGCCTCCTGCGCAACGGCCTCATTTTCCGCCTCGGCGAGGATGCGGATCAGGGGCTCGGTGCCCGACGGGCGGACGAGAACGCGGCCGTTTCCGTCGAATTTTTCGTTGAGGCGCTCGACCTCCGCGCGAACGCTCTCGGGAAGCTCGCGCCTCGCGACGCGGACGTTCGCCGTGACCTGTGGAAAGCGCGGCATGACGGCCGCCGCTTCCTCGAGCGTCCGGCCCTTCAGCGCACTGCACAGGAGGAGGCCCGCGGCGAGGCCGTCGCCGGTCACGTGGTCGCGCAGGTAGATGAGGTGGCCCGACTGCTCGCCGCCCAGCAGGCCCCCCTCGCGGAGCAGCGCCTCGAGCACGTAGCGGTCGCCGACGTCCGTCGTGATCACGCGGACGCCGCGCTCCGCGGCCAGGCGGTGGAACCCGAGGTTCGTCATGACCGTCACCGCGACGAGCTCGACCTCGAGATCGAGCATCAGGATCGCGATGATCTGGTCGCCGTCGACGACCTCCCCGCGCGCGTCGACGGCCAGCATCCGGTCGCCGTCGCCGTCGAACGCGATCCCGAGGTCGGAACCCGTGCTTGTAACACTGTGTTGCAAGGCGGCGAGGTCGGTGGCGCCACAGCCCTGGTTGATGTTGGTGCCGTCCGGCTCGGCTCCGATCGCCGTCACGTCTGCGCCGAGGCGCTCGAAGGCCTTCGGCGCGATCTCCCAGTAGGCGCCGTTCGCGCAGTCGACGACCACCCGGAGCCCGCTCAGATCGGAGCCGAAGCGGTCGAGGATGTGCTCGAGGTAGCTGTCCGTCGCGACGGACACGCGGTCGATCGCGCCGCCCCCCGGCGCCGGCGCGTCGAGCAGCGCCTCGATCTCCTCCTCGGAGGCGTCCGACAGCTTCCGCCCTTCGCGGTCGAAGAACTTGACGCCGTTGTACTCGGGCGGGTTGTGCGAAGCGGAGATCACCGCCCCGAGATCGAGGGTGAGCAGGGCGACCGCCGGCGTCGGCAGGACACCCGCGACGACGGCGTTTCCGCCCGCCGAGACGACTCCGCGCGCGAACGCCTCCTCGAGCTCGGGCCCTGATGCTCGCGTGTCGCGGCCGACGAAGACCCGCCCGCCGTCCGACCAGAGCGTCGCGGCCTTGCCGAGCCGCTCGACGAGCTCCGGCGTCAGGTCCTCGCCGACGACCCCGCGGACCCCGTCCGTCCCGAAATAACGCCTGGCCACGGCGGCGGAGATTACCGTCCTGGCGCTAGAGCGAGCTTTAGCGCTTACTGAACTGAGGCGCCTTGCGGGCCTTGTGGAGGCCGGCCTTCTTGCGCTCGACGATCCTCGCGTCGCGCGTCAGGAACCCGGCCCGCTTGAGAGCGACGCGGAGCTCCGGATCGGCCTCGACGAGCGCGCGGGCGATGCCGTGGCGGACTGCGCCCGCCTGGCCGCTCGGCCCGCCGCCGTGAACGCGGACGCGCAGGTCGAACGTGCCCTCGACACCGGCCACCTTCAGCGGCGCGAGCGCGACCTCGCGGTGCGTCGCACGCGGGAAGTAGGCCTCGATCGTGCGGCCGTTGAACCAGGTCGTGCCGTCGCCCGGGCGCAGGATCACGCGCGCGACGGAGGTCTTCCGCTTGCCGGTTCCTCTGTACTGCGCGATCTCGTTCATGTGCTCAACTCCAACTCAGTTGGCGCCTGCGCCTCGTGTGGGTGCTCGGGGCCGGCGTAGATCTTCAGCTTCTTGATCTGGGCGCGCGAGAGCCGGTTCCGGGGGAGCATCCCTTTGACGGCCTTGCGCAGCACCTCCGTCGGCTGCCGCGCGAGCTGGTCCTTGAGCGGGCGGGCGCGGAGGCCGCCCGGGTAGCCCGAGTGGCGGTAGTACATCTTGTCCTCGAGCTTGTTCCCGGTGACCGCGATCTTCTCGGCGTTCACGACGACGACGAAGTCGCCCGTGTCCACGTGCGGCGTGTACTCGGGCTTCGTCTTGCCGCGGAGCGTGTCAGCGATCTGCGTAGCGAGACGTCCCAGCGTCTTTCCTTCGGCGTCGACGAGATACCAGCGGCGCTCGATCTCGCCCGGCTTTGCGTTCCAGGTCTTTTGCATAGAAGCGGCGGGCTCGGCCCGCCGGGGACGCAGTGTACCAACAGTCACGCCGTACCAATCGTCACGCAGGCGCCTCCTGGAGCGGGGCCGGCGGGCGAGGCGAGAGCGCGATCCAGAGCGCCGGCAGCGCCACGGCGACCGCGCCCCCGAGGGCGATGCTGTTCCGGCCGGCGTGGGTGTAAGCAAGGCCGCCGAGCAGCGCGAGCGCACCGCCGACGGACCCCGACAGCAGGTCGTTGAAGCCGATCAGGCGCCCTCGCTCCGACGGCCGCGCCAGATCGACCAGCTCCGAGGTGGCGGCGACGTAGGAGAAGCTCCAGCCGAGCCCGAGCCCGAAGAGCGCGACGCCGGTGGCCAGGATGCTCTCGGTCCGGGCGAGGGCGAGCGTCGAGACGCCCATCACCGCGAGTCCCCCGACGAGAGCCGTGCGACGGCCGAGGCGGTCGATCAGGTCGCCGACCACGAGCACCAGGCCGTACATCCCGACGATGTGCGCGCTGATCACCGGGAACACGTCCGACTGCATGTGGCCCTGGCCGACCATCATGTAGCCGGTCAGGTTCATCACGGCGACCATCACCGCGAAGCTGGCGAGGGCGCCGAGCAGCGCGGTCGGGACGCCCGGCCGGCGAAGGATCTCCCGGAGCGGCGCGGCGGGTTCCTCGGCGGCGCCCTGCGCGAGCGGCCGGGCGAGGCTGGGGTCGGGACGGACGGCGAGCACGAGCACGACGCCGACGGCCACGATGCCGGCAGCCACGAGCCAGGGCACGACGAGCGCCTGGGCGTCGAGGTCCCGGCCGGCGAAGAGCGGGCTGAAGACGGTCGGCCCGAGGATCGCGCCGAAGACGGCGCCGAAGAGCACGAGCGAGATGCCGCGGGCGCGGCGCTCGGGCGGGTACATGTCGCCGGCGGCGGTTCGCGCGAGCAGCGCGATTCCCATCGCGCTCCCCACGGCGACGAACCCGGCCACGAGCAGCGGCCCCGACTCGATCCCGCAGGCGAGTGCCGTCAGCAGGCAGCCGGCGACGCCGAGGCCGAAGCCCCCGGCCAGCACCGGCACGCGCCCGAAGCGGTCCATCAGCCTTCCGGCCGGGAGCGCGCTGACCGCGCCGGCGACGAGGAAGATCGCCGGCCCGAGGCCGAGGATCCCCTCGATCCCGGTCACGAGCACGAGCGACGTCGTCGCGACGGCGACCCCGAGCTGGAGCATGCCCGAGAGTGCCGCGAGCGACGAGGCCAGCAGCAGCGTGTTGCGCGCGACCGGGTAGTCGTTCACGCGAGCAATCTTCGCAGGCCGGCCCGAAAGGCCCCGGCGCCGCCGCGGCTCGGATGTCGGACGTACGGCGCGCCCAGCGCGCCCTCGGCGAGGCGGCCGACGGCGATCACGCGGCGACTCCGAGCGAGCTCGCGGGCGAACGGCAACCCACCGGCGATCTCGTCCCGGCGCGGCGAGCGGTTCGAGCTCTCGGTGCCCGGATGCGTTGGGACGACGTTCCAGAGGAGAACGCTTTCCTCGAGACCGAGCTCGACGAGCACGCGGTGGACGATCGTCGCGCTGGCTTCGGCCGGGCCGGCGCCGGTCAGCTGGCGCTCGGACGTGAACGGAATCCCGGAGACGCGGGCGCCTCGATAGCCTGCGGCCTCGCCGACGACCAGCAGCGGCGCGTCGCGGCGGCTCTCGAGGTAGGCGCGGAGCCGCTCACGCCGCAGGCCCGAGCCCTCGCCGTCACGATAGAAGTTGAAGGTCGCGCCGATCCGGGCACGCGCCAACCGGTCAATGAGCGTAGGCTCGACGGAGCTCATCAATGAGCGTAGGTGGCGGCTTTGCCGGCACCGGTAGCGGGAATGAGCTCGTCCATCCGCATCCGGACTCTGACGGACGGCGGCCAGCAGCCGCCGGAGATCGCGCGCCTCGTCGCGGAATTCCTCGGCGGCGCGCAACACTCGCTCGACCTCGCACAGTACGACTTCAACCTCGGGCCCGAGACTCGCGAGGTCGTCGCCAGCGCGATCCGTGACGCTGCCGCGCGCGGCGTCGCGGTGCGGATCCTCTACAACGTCGACCACGCCGAACCCGATCCCGGTCCCGCCGCCGCCCGAGCCGGACGTCGCGCTGATCTCGGCGCTCGGCGTGCCCTCCAAGGCGATCGCGGGCGTCCCGGACCTGATGCACCACAAGTTCGTGGTCCGGGACGGCGAGTCGGTCTGGACGGGCTCCATGAACTGGACCGACGACTCCTGGTCGCGCCAGGAGAACGTGGTCGTCACCGTCGATTCGGCCGATATCGCGAAGCCGTTCACGCTCGACTTCGAGGAGCTCTGGCGCGACGGCGACGTCGAGCGCAGCGGCTTCGCCGCCGAGCCGCGGCCGGTAGAGGTCGACGGGTTGCGCGTGAGGGCTTGGTTCACGCCCGGTTTCGCCGAGGCTTTGACGCACCGGATCGCAAAGAAGGTCGGACGCGCCGAGAAGGTGCGGATCTGCTCGCCGGTGATCACGTCGGCGCCTGTGCTGGCGACCCTGGCGCAGCGGATCGCGGACGGAAAGGGCGACATCGCAGGTTGCGTGGACGCGACCCAGGTGGAGGACGTGCTGCGTCAGTGGGAGGCGCAAGGGACGGTGGCCTGGAAGATCCCGCTCCTCCAGCAGGTGCTCGCTGGGTCCTTCTCCGGCAAGAACTCGACGCCGTGGGCCCCCGGGAGCCTCCACGACTTCATGCACGCCAAGGTCGTCGTCGCCGACGACACGGTCTTCGTCGGCTCGTTCAATCTCTCGCACTCGGGCGAGCAGAACGCCGAGAACGTGGTGGAGCTCGAGGACCCCGAGGTGGCGAAGCAGCTAGGCGCGTTCGTCGACGAGGTGCGCGAGCGCTACCCGCCCGTCACTCCCACTCGATCGTCGACGGGGGCTTCGACGTGATGTCGAGCACCACCCGGTTCACGGCCGGCACCTCGTTCACGATCCGCGAGGAGATCGTCTCCAGCAGGTCGTAGGGCAGGCGCGCCCAGTCGGCGGTCATCGCGTCGTCGGACGTGACCGCGCGGATAACGATGGGGTAGCCGTACGTCCGCTCGTCGCCCTGCACGCCGACGGAACGGATTGCGGGCAGCACGGTGAACGACTGCCAGAGCTCGCGGTAGAGCCCCGCGCGGCGAACCTCTTCCTGCAGGATCGCGTCCGCCTCGCGGAGGATCTCGAGCCGCTCGTGGTTGACCTCCCCGATGATCCGGATCGCCAGCCCCGGCCCCGGGAACGGCTGGCGCCAGACCATCGCCTCCGGCAGCCCCAGCTCCTCGCCCACGCGCCGAACCTCGTCCTTGAACAGGAGCCGCAGGGGCTCGACGAGATCCATCTCCATGTCCTCCGGCAGGCCGCCGACGTTGTGATGGGACTTGATCTTTGCGGCCACCGCGTCGTCGCCGCCGGACTCGATCACGTCCGAGTAGAGCGTTCCCTGGACGAGGTGGCGGATCGTGCCGAGCCGCTTCGACTCCTCCTCGAACACGCGGATGAACTCCTCGCCGACCGCCTTGCGCTTCTGCTCCGGGTCGGAGACGCCGTCCAGCCTTGCGAGGAAGCGCTCCTCCGCGGAGACATGAACCAGGGGCACGTGGAAGTGCCCCTCGAAGGTCTCGACCACCTGCGCGGCCTCGTTCTTGCGCAGGAGCCCGTGGTCGACGAAGACGCAGACGAGCTGGTCGCCGACGGCCTTGTGGACGAGCAGCGCCGCGACCGCCGAGTCGACGCCGCCAGACAACGCACAGAGAACGCGGTCCGACCCCACCTGCGCGCGGATCCGCTCGACCTGCTCCTCGATCACCGCCGCCGCAGTCCAGGTCGGAGGCGCGTCCGCGACCTCGTAGAGGAAGTTCTTCAGCAGGTCCTGGCCGTGCGGCGTGTGCACGACCTCGGGGTGGAACTGGACTCCGTAGAGCAGCCGCTTCGGGTCCTCGAACGCCGCGATCGGCGCGGCCGGAGACGACGCCGTCACCTCCGCGCCCTCCGGCGGCGCGGCGACGGAGTCGCGATGGCTCATCCAGGCCGTCTGCTCCTCGGGGAGGCCTTCTCCGAGCCGGCCGCCGACGTGGACCGCTGTCTTGCCGAACTCGGAGACGCCGGTCCGCTCGACGGACCCGCCGAGCTCCTGCGCCATCAGCTGCATCCCGTAGCAGATGCCGAGCGTCGGGATGCCCAGCGAGAAGAGCTCCGGGTCGATCCGCGGCGCATCCTCGGCGTACACCGACGCCGGTCCGCCCGACAGAACCAGTGCGCGAGGCCGCCGCGCCCGCGCCTCCGCAGCCGAGATCCGGTGCGAGACGAGCTCGGAGTAGACCCGCGCCTCACGGACCCGGCGCGCGATCAGCTGCGCGTACTGGCCGCCGAGGTCGAGGACGAGCACCGGCCGCTCCTCCGGGCCAGTCTCGGCAACCGGAAGAGGGACGACCTCGCCCATCAGCCCATTCCGACCTTTTGAGCTTGCTGCAGCGACTTGCCCTCGGTCTTGATCGACGGCGCGAGCATCACCTCGGCCTTCTGGAAGTCGTGGATCGACTCGTAGCCGCATGTGGCCATCGACGTTCGCAGCGCGCCCATCAGATTGAACGTCCCGTCGTTCTCGGTCGCCGGGCCGATCACGATCTGCTCCAGCGTCCCGTTCTGCTCCACGGCCACTCGCGCGCCGCGCGGCAGCGTCGGGTGGAAGGTCGCCATCCCCCAGTGGTAGCCGCGGCCGGGCGCCTCCTTCGCGCGGGCGAGCGGCGAGCCGATCATGACCGCATCGGCGCCGCAGGCGATCGCCTTGGAGATGTCACCGCCGGTGCGCATGCCGCCGTCGGCGATCACGTTCACGTACTTGCCTGTCTCGAGCAGATGCTGCACCCGGGCTGCCGCCGCATCGGAGATCGCGGTCGCCTGCGGAACGCCGACGCCGAGCACCCCGCGCGTCGTGCAGGCCTGGCCCGGCCCGACGCCGACGAGCACGCCCTCGGCTCCGGTGCGCATCAGGTGCAGCGCCGTCTGGTACGACGCGCAGCCGCCGACTATCACCGGCACCGGCAGCGAGGCGATGAACTCCTTCAGGTTGAGCGCGTGCCCGTTCGAGGAGACGTGCTCGGCAGAGACGACCGTGCCCTGGATGACCAGGATGTCGAGCCCCGCGTCGAGCGCCACCTCGTAGTAGTCGCGCACCTTCTGCGGCGTGAGCGAGCCCGCCGCGAGCACGTCGTCCTTCTTGATCTCCCGGATCCGCTGGGCGATCAGCTCCGGCTTGACCGGCTCGCTGTAGATCTTCTGCATCCCGGCCGTCGCGCGCTCCTTCGGCAGCTTGGCGATCTTCGCGAGCTGGCCGTCCGCGTCCTCGTAGCGGGCGAAGATGCCCTCGAGGTTGAGCACGCCGAGCCCTCCGAGCTTGCCCAGCTCGATCGCGACGTGGGGCGAGACGACGCCGTCCATCGCCGAGGCGAGCAGCGGCAGCTCGAGCAGGTGCGGGCCGAGCTTCCAGCCGATGTCGACGTCCTGCGGATCGCGCGTGCGGCGGGAGGGCACGATCGCGATGTCGTCGAAGCCGTAGGCCTGACGAGCCTTTTTCCCTCTCCCGATCTCTACTTCCACAGGGACCGGCGATCGTAGCAGCGACCCTGGACGGCTACGACTCGGCCACCGGCTCGAGCTGCGCCACCTCGACGCCGGAGACGAGACGGCCCGCCTCGCGCTCCTCGAAGCGGCCCGCGCCGAGCTCCAGCGTGGACGCCGCGCCGGCCGCGACGGCGAACCGGAGGGCCTCCTCGTCGGAGCGCTGCTCGAGGCGCGCCGCGATGAAGGCGGCGAGCAGGACGTCGCCCGAGCCCACCGCCGAGACCGGGTCGATGCGCGGCGCAAGCACGCGGTAGCGGCGCGGCTCGCGCTCGGAGCGGAGCAGCGCCCAGCAGCCCGACTCACGCGTGATCAGGACGTTGCGCGCGCCGACCTCAGCGATCGCCTCGAGCCCGCCGAGGAAGTCGTCGTCGTCGTGGAACTCCTGGCCGACGAGCGCTTCGGCCTCGCGCTCGTTCGGCGAGACGAGGAACGGCTCGGCCTGCGCGCCCAGGCGCAGCGCCTCGCCCGCGGAGTCCAGCACGGTCAGGACGCCGCGCCGGTTGAGCTCGCGGATCGCCTCCGCGTAGAAGCCGTCCTCGATCCCGCGAGGGAGCGAGCCGGCGAAGATCACGTAGTCGGCGCCGCGAGAGAGGTAGATGAGCTTCTCGAGCAGCATGTCCAGCTCCTGCGCCTGAACGCGCGGGCCCCACTCGTTCACCTCGGTGTAGGTGCCTCCGGCCGGATCGACGATCGCGGTCGACGTGCGCGAGTCCTCCTCGATCCGGACGAAGTCGTTCAGGATCGCCTCGGCGGTCAGGTCCTCGACGATGCGCGTGCCGTTGCCGCCGCCCGCGAGCCCTGTGGCGACCACGGGGACGCCGAGCCGCTTCAGGGCACGCGCGATGTTGATCCCCTTGCCGCCGGCCAGCGTCATGCCCTCGCTCGCGCGGTGGCGCTGGCCGCGCTGGAAATTCGGGACGGTCAGCGTCCGGTCGATCGCCGCGTTCATCGTGACGGTGACGATCATGTGAGCTAGAACCACCCCAGCACGTGATGCAGGGTACGCCCCGCGTACCACCCGGCGCGACCGGCGAGCCCGGGCCGGGTGACGGAGCGGGCGGCGACCAGCGGAACCACGCCGAGCAGTCGCCCCTCCTGGTAGATCCGGACCTGGCCGAGGGACTGTCCCCGGGACACGGGCAGACTGGCCGTGTCCCGGTAGACGAGGCGCCTGACGAGAGGCCGGTCGACGCGCGCCACGAGCCGGAACGAGCGGGCGGCGACGAGCGCGACCGGGTGGCGGCCGTAGCCGAGCTTCGCCTCGGCGTAGCGGCGGCCGCGAACGACCGGGCGCACCTGCGTGTAGTGCGCGAACCCCCAGTCGAGCAGCTTCGCGAGGTCGCGGTTGCGGGTCGAGCGGTCGGGGCTGCCGATCAGCGTCGCGTAGATCGAGACTCCACCGCGGCGCGCCGCCGCGACCTGGTTCCAGCCGGCCTCGGACGTGTGGCCCGTCTTCACGCCGAAGATCCCCGGGTAGCTGTAGAGCAGGTCGTTCCAGGTATGCAGGACGCGGCCGCCCGGGAGCGTGGCCGCGCGCTGACGCACGATCTGGCGGATCGCCGGCCGGTGCATCAGCAGCCGCGCGAGGAACGTGACGTCTCGGGCGCTGGAGACGTGACCGGCAGCGTCGAGGCCGTCGGGCCTGACGTAGTGCGATGAGCGGAGCCCCAGCCGCCGGGCACGGGCGTTCATCATCGCGACGAACCGCGTCTCGCTTCCGTGGCCGACGTACGAGGCCAGCGCGTCCGCGGCGTCGTTCGCGCTCGCGACCAGCGCCCCGTCGAGAAGCTGGCGCACGGTCAGCTTCTCTCCGGGGACGAGCCCCGCGGAGGACTCGCCGATGGCGGCCGCCTGGGGGCTGACGGTCACGACGTCGCTCAGCTTCGCGTGCTCGAGCGTGAGCAGCACCGTCATCAGCTTCGTGAGGCTGGCGATGGGAACGCGACCCCGCGCGTGGTGCGCGAGAAGGACTTCACCGGTCACGCCGTTCTCGACGAGCCACTCGCGGCCGCTCACCTGCGGCGGCGGCGGGCCGGCGGCAAGCGCGGGCACTGCAAGCGCCAGTGCCGCGGCGGCGACGACAACTGCCCTCACGGGGCGCGGATTCTATCCGCTCAGCGAATGCGGATCCGCTGGCCGACCCGCAGCGCGTTCGGGTCGACGCGCGGGTTGAGCACGAGCAGGGCGTCGACGGTCGTGCCGTACCGCAGCGCGACGTCCGACAGCGTCTGGCCCGCGCGCAGCTTGTAGAAGCGGCGCTGCCGGCGCGGAACGGGGCGCGCCTGCGTCGTGACCTTCGTCGCGGTCGTCGTGCCCGTCACCGCGGTGGAGTCCGTCTGCAGCCCGGAGCGGACGAGCAGGACGGCGATCGTGACGGCGAGCAGGAAGACGATCGGCGCCCCGTACCGCTTTGCCTCGGCCCCCCAGCCGCGCGCCACCGCTACCAGCCCGAGACGGCCCAGACCTCGCGGCGGAGGCGGGCAGCTTCCAGCGCGGCGGCGGTTCGCCAGTCCTCGCCGCTGGAGCGGAAGGCGTAGAGGACGCTGCGCGATGCGCTCACGAGGGCGCTCGCCGGGCCGCTCGTAAAGGCGCGCGCGAGGTCGGCCGGCGACCCGCCCTGCGCCCCGACGCCGGGAAGGAGCATCACCGACTGCGGCATCAGGCGCCTCGCCTCGCCGACGGCCCGCGGATGCGTGGCGCCGACGACCGCGCCGACGCTGGAGAGGCCTCGGCTCCCGACGACGTCTTCGCCGAGCTCGTGGATCATGCGGGCCAGGTGGTGCCAGAGAGGCCGGCCGTCGGAGAGGACGAGCCCCTGCACGTCGGCCCCGCCCTCGTTCGACGTGTTGAGGACGCAGAAAATGCCGGCCCCGTGGCGGCGGCTCGCCGCGAGGTACGGGTCGAGCGAGTCGCGCCCGAGGTACACGTTGACCGTCATGGCGTCCGCCACCGGCGGCTCGTCGCCGCGCGCCTCCAGGTAGGCCGCGGCGTAGGCGCGCGAGGTCGAGCCGATGTCGCCGCGCTTCCCGTCCGCAAGGACCAGCAGCCCCGCAGAGCGTGCGTAGGCGCAGGCGTCCTCGAAGGCGCGCATCCCGTCCGAGCCGAGCGCCTCGAAGAACGCGAGCTGCGGCTTGACCGCGACGACGTACGGTGCGACCGAGTCGACGATCCCGCGGCAGAAGCGCGCGCAGCCCTCGGCCGCGCCCGGTCGGTCGAAGTGCGGGTCTCCGACGAGCTCGACCGGGAGCAGGTCGGGACGCGGATCGAGGCCGACGACGAGCTGGGAGCGCTTCCGCTCGACCGCCTCGGCGAGCCGGTCGGCGAAAAGCGAGGTGGCCAGGGCCGGCTCTGCGCTCACGTCGTACAGACGTTAGCGCGACGTGCGGAAAGCAGGAGGGCCGCTGGTAGCGGCCCTCCCGGCAAACCTGAGCTGAGCTCGCGCGGCGCTAGAAGCCGCCGCTGCCGCCGCCGCTCTTGACGGCCTGCTTCAGCGTGCTGCCCGCAGAGAACTTCGGCACCGTCGCCGCGGGGATCGTCACCTTCTGGCTCGGGTTGCGCGGATTGACGCCCTGGCGCTCCTTTCGGTGCTGCGTCGAGAACTTCCCGAAGCCGGTGAAGTTGATCTCGCCGCCGCTGGTGAGGACATCGCTGATCGAGTCCAGAACTGCGTCGAGGGCATCCGCGGCTTCCCGCCTCGACATGTTCCCCTTCGATGCCACGCGATCCACGAACTCTTGCTTCGTCACGTCCGCTCCTCTCCTAGCTTCGCGGTTGCTTGTCAACCTGCTCGTTCAACCGATGCAGGACCCTAACACGTGTATTCATTCGGCTCAACCATGCGGGTTTGCGGCACTTTTTCCTGCTTCCGCAAGGTCGGAAACTCGAAACAACGGCACGAGCCGCACGCCAAGCCGGGCCAGGGCGTCGCTTCCGCCTTCCTCGCGGTCGACCACGCAGACAGCATGACGGACGGTCAGGTCGGCATCGCGCAGCGCCTCGACGGCACCGGCCGCAGCCCCGCCAGAAGTGACCACGTCCTCGACGAGACAGACGAGCTCGCCCGCCTCGGAGACGCCCTCGAGCCGGTTGTCCGTGCCGTAGCCCTTCGGCTCTTTGCGAACGATCAGGAAGGGCAGTCCGGAGGCGAGCGAGGCAGAGGCCGCGAGCGCGACCGCGCCCAGCTCGGGGCCGGCGAGACGCACCGCTTCGGGCTCTGCGTCGCGAACCGCGTCCGCGATGGCCTCTCCGAGCGGCGCCAGCAGCTCGGGCCTCGTCTCGAAGCGGTACTTGTCGAGGTAGTACGACGAGCGCCGGCCCGAGCGCAGGACGAAATCGCCTTCGAGGTAGGCGTGCTCGCGCAGCGCCGCCGCCAGCTCGGCGCGCTCCACTAGCGGGCTGTCGCGAGGAGCTCGCGGGCCGGCGAAAGCAGCTGCTCGTCGTCGAGCGAGAGCATCGTCCCGTCGGCGAAGTAGAGCTCGGCTCGCTCGCGGCTGTGCGCAGCGCGGCGCCGGAAGATGACCGCTGCGGCCGCCGAGGCGATCGCCAGCAGGAAGCCCGTCAGGAAGCTACGAGCTTTCATCGGCCTTCTTGCGCGGACGCGGCTTGCGCTTCGGCTTCGGCTTCGCTTCCTCTTCGCCGAGGCCGCGCAGGCAGCTCTTGAGGTCGTAGAAGACGAGCCCCACGGTCGGCTCGGCCCGCGTCGTCGCCGTGATCACGCGGTCACCGTCTGCGACGAGGAACACGCTCCCGCCGCGAAGCGCGACGTCGAGCTGCACGAGCTCCGCGCCGTCGGCCTCCGCCTTGTGCCCCTCGGCCGCGCGCAGCAGCTCGAGCGCGGAGCCGGCAAGCCGCCCGGCCCGCTCGTCGTCGATCGTCGACGCGACGACCGTGCCCTCGCGATCGAGCACGACGGCCGCCTCGATCTGGGTCGAGATCTCGGTCAGGTCCTTGAGCGCATCGGCCGTGGCCATCGCGGTCTGACGGTACCACGCCCCATACTCAGGCCCATGCGGTGGCTGCCGCAGCCTCTGAGTAAGTTCTTCGACGATCGCGGGCCTCACCTCGCCGCGATGATCGCGTACTTCGCGCTGCTCTCGTTCGTGCCGCTCCTCTTCCTGATGGTGTCGCTGCTCGGGCTCTCCGGGAGGCCGGACGAGGCGAGCTTCCTCGTCCACGAGCTGAAGCGTGCGTTCCCGAACAGCTCCGTTGCGAGCATCGTGCACGCCGTCGATTCGATCCGAGCGCATGCGACCGCGCTGGGGATCGTCGGCGCCGCTGCGCTCATCTGGGCCTCGCTCTCGCTCTTCAGCGTGCTCGAGTCCGCCATGAACATCGTCTACGGCCAGCCGAACCGCTCCTTCCTGCGCGGAAAGCTGCTCGCGGTCGCGCTGATGGTGGTCTCGCTGGTGACGCTCTTCGTCGGCCTGCTGGTCGGCTCGTTCGGCTTCGACCTGGTCAAGCGCTACGCGAGCTGGCTGGCCGGCGACGCGTACGTCGCCTACGGCGTCTCGGTCGCGGTCTCGCTGATCGCGGTCTTCCTCTTCCTGGTGGCCGTCTACTACTTCCTGACGAACGTGGAGCACACGCTCACGGACGTGCTGCCGGGCGCGGTGTTCTCCGCGGTCGCGCTCGAGGCGAGCTTCCAGGTGCTGCCGCTCTACGTGCGGTTCTCGGGGAACGTCGTCGCCCTGAAGGTGTTCGGCGGCCCTGCGCTCCTGCTCGTCTGGATGTACTTCATGGCGAACGTGCTGGTGTTCGGCGCCGAGGTCAACTGGTGGCTCGCCAACCGCAAGCTGCGCGACGCCGAGGAGACCGCCGCCGGCCTCGCCTAGCCCTCGATCTTGGCAACAAGCGCTTTGGCGGCGCGGGCTCGGTGCGAGTTCTCCGCCTTCCACGCGTTGCCGATCTCGGCCACGGTCTTCTCCTCGCCCTCCGGGACGAAGACCGGGTCGTAGCCGAACCCTTCTGAGCCGCGCGGCTCGGTCGAGATGCGGCCCTCGAGGGTTCCTGTGCCACGCACCTCGCGCCCGTCGGGGCCGATCAGGACGAGCTCGCAGACGTAGCGTGCCCGCCGGTCCTGCTCGTCGCCGAGCTCCCGCAGTAGCCGCTCGATCGCAGGCAGGCCCTCCGGTGCGTAGCGGGCCGAGCGGATCCCGGGCGCACCGCCGAGCGCGGCGACCTCGAGACCGGAGTCCTCGCCGAGCAGCCACGCGCGCGGCTCGAGCTCGCGGCCGTAGGCGGCCTTCGCCCGCGCGTTCTCGTAGTAGCTGTCGCTGCCTTCTTCGGGATACCCGTCAGCCTCGAGCAGCTGGAGCTCCCAGGGAAGGAGGGCGCTCAGCTCCCGCAGCTTGTTCTGGTTGCGAGAGCAGAGGATCAGTCGGTCCAGCGGATCTCCAGCACGTGCTCGAGATCGGAGAGCTGGGCGACGATCTTCGGCGCGTCGGCCTGCGGCGGGAGCGTCACGTCCAGAATCACGCTGCGGCGGTCGGCCTCGTGGCTGACCTCGAGCGACTGCAGGCGCGCGCCGACGTGCTCGAGCGCGTCGATCAGCGGCGCCGGGCTTTCCCCGGCCGGGAGTTGGGCCAGGAGCCGGTTCGTCTCCGGCCGGAACCGGGTCGTCGCCTTGAACGCGAGAATCCGCAGCGGCCAGAGTGAGATCAGCACGAGCGCAGTCGTGATCACGGCCGCCGAGTAGTACCCCGCACCGGTCGTCAGCCCGATCGCGGCGACGACCCAGAGCGTCGCGGCGGTCGTCAGGCCGCGCACCGAGAGGCCCTGGCGGATGATGGCGCCCGCGCCGAGGAAGCCGATCCCGGTGACGATCTGCGCTGCGATCCGGGTCGGGTCGGTGCGCACGAGTGCGCCGCCTTGCACGAGGAAGTCGCGGAAGCCGTACGCCGAGGCAATCGTGAACAGCGCCGAGCCGAGCGAGACGAGCAGGTGCGTCCGCAAGCCGGCCTCCCGCTCTCGCAGCTCCCGTTCGAGCCCGACCGCGGCGCCGAGTGCCGCAGCCAACGCCAGGCGGAGCAGCGCCTCCTGCCACGAGAGCGACGGGACGCTAGCCGCCAGCAGCATCCAACGCGTCCTTCTGCGCCTCCCCGATCCGCTCGATCCCGGTGGCGGCGAGGTCGAGCAGCGCGTCGAGCCCGTCCCTGTCGAACGGCGCGCGCTCGGCGGTCGCCTGCACCTCGACGAGCCTGCCCTCGCCGGTCATGACCACGTTGAGGTCGACCTCCGCGCTCGAGTCCTCCTCGTAGTCGAGGTCGAGCAGGCGCTCGCCGTCGACGATCCCGAGCGAGACCGCTGCGACGGAGTCGGTCAGCACGCGGCTCAGCCCGGCGCGGCCGAGGGCGCGCGCGGCGGCCACGTACGCACCGGAGATCGACGCGCAGCGCGTGCCGCCGTCGGCCTGGAGGACGTCGCAGTCGAGCCAGAGCGTCCGCTCGCCGAGAGCCTCCATGTCGGTGACGGCGCGGATCGCGCGGCCGATGAGCCGCTGGATCTCGACCGTGCGGCCCTTCTGTTTGCCGGCGCTCGCCTCGCGCTGGCTGCGGTCGCCGGTCGAAGCGGGCAGCATCGAGTACTCGGCGGTGAGCCAGCCGCGGCCGGAGTCGCGGAGCCAGCGCGGGATGCTCTCGTCGAGCGAGGCCGTGCAGAGGACGCGCGTCTTCCCCTGCGAGTAGAGGACGGCGCCCATCGGCTGCTCCAGGTAGTCGACCTGGATCTCCAGCGCGCGCAGCTCATCGGCGCGACGACCGTCCCTCAAGCCACTGCCTCGAGATCCGCGACTGCCACCTGCTCGATGTCGCCCAGCGGGAGCTGCAGGAAACGCTCGCCGAGCTCGCGGAACGCCGACGGTTCGCCTGTGGTCAGGAACCGGTACACGCCTTCGCGGCCCGGCTCGTTCTCGATGCCCTTGCGCGCCAGGGTCTCGGCGACCTCGCGCGCGGTCTCCTCGGCCGAGAAGACGAGCGTCACGTCACGGCCGAAGACGCGCTGGAAGATCGGCCGGATCAGCGGGTAGTGCGTGCAGCCGAGGATGACGGTGTCGACGCCGGCCTCCTTGAGCGGCGCGGCGTACTCGCGCACGGCCTCGGTCGTCTGCGCCGAGAAGGGGTCGTCGCTCTCGATCAGCGGCACGAGCCTGGGGCAGGTGACCGGGAGCAGCTCCGCACCGGCATCGAGGTCGTGGACGAGCCTCGCGTAGCGCCCCGCCTCGACCGTCGCCTGCGTCGCGAGCAGGCCGATCTTGCGGTTGCGCGTCGCCTGCACGGCCGCGTGCGCCTCGGGGGTGATCACGCCGACGACGGGCACCTGCAGGTCCTCCTGCAGCTGCGGTAGCGCGGCCGAGGTGGCCGCGTTGCAGGCGACGAGCACGAGCTTCACGTCCTGCGCCTCGAGGAACACGCCGATCTCGTGCGCGAAGCGGCGGATCTCGTCGAGCGGCCGCGGGCCGTACGGCAGGCGCGCGTGATCGCCGAGGTAGATGAAGTCCTCGTGCGGCATGGTGACGAGGCACTCGTGCAGGACGGTCAGCCCGCCCACGCCCGAGTCGAAGACGCCGACGGGCCGCGGATCCATTCCCGCGATTCTAGGAGTACCCTTCCTACGTGGGTCGGCGGGTTGTCGTAGTTCTCTGCGCAGGGTTGCTCGCGCTCGTGGGCGCCGGCCGCGCGTCCGCGATCACGAAGCAGGACGTCCCGCTGCCAATGGCCGACGGCGCCACCCTCGCCGGAACGCTCTACACGCCCGACGCGCCGGGCACACACCCCGCGATCGTCATGCTCCACGGCCTCGGCGGCAAGCGGCAGGACCTCGACCCGATCGCGAGCCGCTTCGCCTCGAACTTCGTCGTACTCACCGTCGACATGCGCGGCCACGGCCAGTCGGAAGGGCTCGTCTCGATCGACGGCCCTCGCGAGATCCAGGACATGCGCGAGATCCACGCATGGCTCGCCGCCCGGCCGGAGATCGACCACACCGAGATCGGCGCCTGGGGCATCTCGCTCGGCGGCGGCGCGGTGCTGCGCTCCCTCGTAGAAGGCGTGCCGTGGGCCGCGGTCGAGACGGTCCAGACCTGGACAGAGCTCTACAGCGCGCTCGTGCCGCAGAACCTCTCCAAGTCCGGCGCGATCTACCAGCTGCTCAACTCCGTTCCGCCCGACCGCCTGGACCCGTCTGTGGTCGCGATCGAGCAGGATGTGATTGCGAGCAGGAACTTCCCGGCCCTCCACGCGTTCTCGGCGGCGCGCTCGAGCCGGCCGCTGCTCGCGCAGGTGCACACGCCGGTCTTCATGGCCCAGGGCCGCCGCGACTTCGTCTTCGACGTCGACCAGGCGGCGGCCGGCTACCGCCTGCTGAAGGGTCCAAAGCAGCTTCTGATCGGCGACTTCGGCCACGCGCCGTCCACGTTCCCCGGGCCTGACTTCAACGCAGTCGTAGCGGCCGACATGAGCTGGTTCATGCGCTGGCTGCTCCACGCGCCGCTTCGGCCCTCCTCGCCGGTCGCGCTCTCGCCCGACCCCTGGCGCGGGAGGCTGCGGGCGTACAAGACGCTGCCGGCGACGCGGGTCACGCACCTCTCCTTCGGCGGGACGAACACGGTCACGGGAGTCGCCAAGGCGGTCCGCTCGACCGGGCGCACGCACACCGCCCTCGAGACCTTTGGCGCCGGCCGCCTCCATCTGACTGCGCGGCTCTCCGGCGGTTGGGAACGGCTCGTGGCGGTTCTGACCGCCACCACGCGGAAGCACAAGACCATCGTCGTCAGCGAGGGCGGCGTGAACACGACCGGCCTGAGCGGCCGGCGCAACCTGACGATCAGGATGATCTCCGACGCGACGCTGATCCCGACCGGCTCGCGGCTGGCGCTGACGCTGGCCAACAGCTCAATGGCCCAGGATCCGGGGAACCTGCTCTACCTCGACCTGCCGCAGCCTCCGGGCGCGAAGGTCGCGCTCGGGCTGGCGCGCCTCGACCTGCCCGTCCTGCGAAAGCCGATCTCGAGATGAAGCGAGCCGCCCTCGTCGTCGCCGTCGCGCTCGGGCTGGCGGTCCCCGCCGCGTCGAGCCCGACGGGAACGCCCGGCGTCACGCCGACGCAGATCCTGATCGGCGGCACGGTCCCGCTCAGCGGCCAGGCTTCCGCCTTCGGCGCGGTCGGCCCGTCCGCGAACGCGTACTTCAAGTACGTGAACGCCCACGGCGGCGTCAACGGGCGAAAGATCAAGTACGTCTACCGCGACGACGGCTACGACCCCGCGCGCACGCTCGACGAGACGCGCCGCCTCGTCGAGCAGGACAAGGTCTTCGCGATCTTCAACACCGTCGGCACCGAGCACACGCTGGCGATCCGCGGCTACCTGAACGCGCTCGGCGTCCCCGAGATCTTCGCCGGCACCGGCGCCGCCAAGGTCGGCCGCGGCCACAAGCAGTACAAGTGGACGATGGGCTACCTCCCGAGCTTCGAGGGCGAGGGCGCGATCTACGGCCACTACGTGGTCAAGCACCGGCCGAAGGCGAAGATCGCGGTGCTCTACGAGGACAGCGACTACGGGAAGGACCTGCTGCGCGGGCTGAAGCGCGGGCTCGGCAGGCACGCCGGGCAGATCGTCTCGACCGCCTCCTACGAGGTCACCGACAGCGGCGTCCAGTCGCAGATCGCGCACCTCCGCGCATCGCATGCCGACACCTTCATGCTCTTCGCGCTGCCCACGTTCGCGATCTCCGCGTTCGTCAACGCCTACAAGCTCGGCTGGCACCCGCGCTTCTTCGTCAGCGCAGTCTCGATCGAGCCGTCGATCATGGCCGTCGCGCGGAGCAACACCGGCGGAAAGGAGACGAACGGCGCGCTCAGCTTCGCCTTCGTGAAGGACCCGACCTCGCCCGCGTGGAAGAAGGACAAGGCCGTGGCGCTCTACAAGAAGATCCTCAAGCGCTACGACCCGGGCGGGCGAGTGAACGACGTCTACAACTGGTACGGGATGACCGTCGCTTTCTCGATGGTCGACGCGCTCAAGCACGCGGGCCGCAACCTCACCCGCGCGAGCCTCCTCCGGGCGGCCACGCACATGAACGAGCGCAACAATCCGTTCCTGCTGCCGGGCGTCTCGGTCAAGACCAGCCCGACGAACTACTTCCCGATCGCGAAGGCGCGGATGGTGCGCTACGAGAAGACACTGTGGGTGCTCTTCGGGCCGCTAGTGACGCCGCGTTAGTTTGGGTGTTAACTAACGGCTGGTGGGCTCGTCATACAGATTCGAACCGGTAACCAGGGGGTTCTCCCAAAGGAAGGGGCTATGAAGAAGAGATTTCGATTGACGCTGCTTGCAGGCGCGGCGCTCGTACTGTCGATTGCCGCCGTCGCGTCCGCCGGGCAGGCGAAGCAGGCGCTGACCGTCACGCACGTCCGCACCGGCGCGCCGACCGCAATGGCCGGCTACGGATCGGCTCCGGAGCTCGCGGTCCAGCAGGCGAGCTACAAGCTCGGCGCCGCGACGAACCCGGGGTTCGTCCTGTTTTCGGATCCGACCAACGATGCGACGGCCAAGATCACGATCTACTCGCCGCCGGGCTACACCAGCAGCCTCACGCAGACGCCAGGGGCGACGGTCGGCAAGGCGTACGCGATCGTCAATGCCGTCATCGCCGGCGTTCCCCTGCTGCTGCCGCTCTCGGGACCGGTCGTCGTCGGCAACCCGGCCGACCCGTCGCTGGTCACGGCCTATGCACAGTGCAAGGGCCCGCTCGATCCCCCGACCCCGCAGGAGGCGCTCGTCCTGAACACGAGCTTCCAGGGACAGACGATCTCGGTGCCGGACTTCGTGAACACCGTCACCATCGGCGGCTCGACGTACGTCACGCAGGAGATCTGCCTGCTGCCGCCGTCCCAGGCTCCGTTCAACGCTCAGCTCGTCCTCGCCGACTTCACCGTCAACGGCGTCTGGACGAACGCAGCGAGCGCGGGCCAGTACCAGTGGGTCGCCGACTACACGCCCTTCAACGGAAACACGCCGAACCCGGCCGAGACGGTCGAGGTGCGCACGTACGTCGGGCTCCCATCCGCCTTCACGCTGAAGCGGCTGAAGGCCAAGTCGTCGATCATCAAGTTCTCCGGCAAGCTCTCGATCGGCGGGGTTAGCCCGGCCGCGCTCAAGGTGAAGCTCTACTACGGCGCGAAGTCGAAGCCTGCCCCGAACTTCACCAACCCGTCGCAGGCCGGCGTGGCCGGCCAGGGCAAGGCCGTCCAGTCGAAGGCGCTCAAGTCGAGCGGGACCTTCGCCTTCACCCGCAAGAAGGTGAAGAAGAAGACCTACTTCCAGGCGCGCCTCGAGGACGAGTGGGCGCTCCAGGGTGGTTGCGTGGGACCGTCCCCGACCGGACAGCCGATCCCTTGCCTGGAGGAGCTAGTCTCACCGATGACGTCGAACCAGATCCTCGTCAAGCCGCCCAAGAAGAAGAGAAAGCACCACTAGGCAGCTGACGCGAACTGTTGAGGGGCTCCCGCCGGGGGCCCCTCAGCGTTCCAGCGCCAGCTCGTCGTGGCGCGACCACTCGTGCCACGAGCCCGGGTAGTTGCGGGCGTCGTAGCCGGCCGAGCGGAGGGCGAGCGCGGCGAGCGCGGATCGCGAGCCCGAGTGGCAGTACGCGACGACCTCGGCGCCCTCGGGCAGGCCGACGAGCTCGCGGATCTCCTCCGGCGGCAGCGGGCGCCCGGGCCCGGCGAGGAGCAGCAGGTGCTCGAGCCGACGCGCGCCGGGGATGTGGCCCTGCCGCGGGTCGCACGGCGCGCCGCCCGCGGCCGGTGTACTCGTCCTGGGTGCGGACGTCGAGAATCGTGAGGGCCGGATCGGCGAGCCGGTCGCGCAGCTCCTGCCACGTCGGCACCGCCTCGGGCCGCGGCTCGAGGCTGACCTTCGTCTTGCTGCAGTTCCACCGCGCCGAGCTCGAGCTCACCGGGCCAGCCGGCGATTCCCTGCGCGAGCACCGCCACGCGCGGGTGGCCCGGCGAGCTGCGCGGCCTGGGCGGACGCTGCGGCCCCGACGCAGTCCCCGCGGTCGTAGAGGACGAGACGCTCCTCCCCGGTGACGCCGTGCCGCCCGAGCCGCCGCTGGATCTCGACGGCGAGCTCGCGGAGCGTCTCCGGGTCGGCGAGCGGCGGCGGCGAGCCGAGCACGAGCGGGATCGACCCGGGCAAGTGGCCGCGCTGGTGCGCGTTCGGGCCCGCGGCAGTCGCCGAGCATGAGATCCGGCTCGCCGAGCCGCTCTCTGACCCACTCAGCGTCGACGACCGGCGGAAGCTCGGACCCACCTTGTAACACAGTGTTACTTGGGCTCACAGGGCGGCGACCACCTCGCGCTCGGCCGCGATCGCGGGCCGGGCGAGCAGGCGCTCGAGCCACTCCGCCAGCGCGGGCGCAAGCTCGACCTCGAACCGCTCGACCCCGCGCAGGATCCACGGCACGTAGGCGATGTCGGCGAGGCCGTACTCCCGGCCGGACAGGTACGCCTGTCCTTCGAGCGCGCGGTCGAGCAGCTCGAGCTTCGCGTCGAGCACATCGCGGGGCTCCCCACGGCGCACGGCGTAGTAGGCGTCGCCGAGCCGATCGTCGAAGCGCTCGACCCACAGGCGCGCGAGTGCGCGCTCGGCGGGGTCGGCGGGCAGCAGCGCCGGCTCCGGGTAGCGCTCGTCGAGGTACTCCATGATCACCCAGGACTCCGGCAGCACGAGACCGCCCTCCTCCTCGTACACGGGGACGCGCCCGAGCGGGTTCTTGTCGTAGAGCCAGCTCGGGCGGTCGTCGAGGTCGATCTCGACCGCGTCGTAGTCGAGGCCCTTCTCCGCAAGCGCGATCCGGGCGCGCGCGGCGTAGGGGCAGCGCTCGGCGGTGTACAGCGTGGGCACGCGCTGGAGGTTAGCCAGCGAGACCCATCAGCTCGGCGATCTGCTGCAGCAGCTCCGGGGCGGGCGGCAGCTCGTCGGGCGATGAGGCCGTGCGCGCGACGGCGCGGATGCGTGCCGGGTCGGCGCCGGTCAGCCGGGCGACGACGGTGGCGTTCGCAGCGAGCGCGACGACGTCGCCGGGCGGGACCGGTCCGTAGTACTCGGGCACCGACTGGTACTCGTCGACGACGGAGCCGCGCTCGTAGAGGACGTAGCGGACGAGGCGGCCGTCCTCGAGCGCGAGCGTGCAGACGACCGCGGCGGTGGCGTTCGAGAGCTCCGAGGCGAGCCGGCCGAGCGCATGCCGGTCGCGGTCGAGGAGGTCGGCCGTCACCGTCGTCCAGCCGTTGTGCGGCTCGCTCACGCTGCCGTCCGACCCGCCGAGCCGCGGCAGGTACTTCGCCACGGCCGCCTTGACCGCGTCGACGTCGTCGGTCTGGATGTGCAGCGACGCGCGTGACTCGCCCGCCTCGGCGGGGCCGAGGCGGCGCTCGAGCTCGTCCAGCGGCGTGGAGAGGCGCAGCCCCCATTCGCGGAACCCGAGCCGCTGCCAGATTGCGCGGCCGGCCTCGTTGGTCGTGTCGACGTCGAGCGTCACGTGGTCTCCCCCGGACGCCCGCGCGCGCGTCGCGAGCTCGCCGAGCAACTCGCGCGTCACCCCCTGGCGCCGCCGCTCGGGAACCACGTAGATGACGTTCAGATGCGCGACACCGTTCGGCAGGAGATCCGCCACGGCGATCCCGACCGCGTCTCCGTCCTCGGCGAGCAGCGTCAACTTGCCCTCGAGCTCCTGCCAGCCGAACGGAAGCCGCGGGAACGGCCGGTGCCAGGTCTCCTCGAAGAGGGCCTCCAGCAGGCGGTCGACGGCCTGGGCGTCGTCGGGTGTTGCGTCGCGAATGGTCAGAGCCGGGAGGCTAGCGCGCCCGCGTTCAGGTGTGCGAGGGCCGAGATCGAGATCATCGGGTTGACGCCGGAGGCGCTCGGGAACGCCGACCCGTCGCAGACGACCACGTCGGGGGCATCCCAGAGGCGGCCCTCCCAGTCGCAGGCGGAGGTCTCGGACGAGGCGCCCATGCGCGCCGTGCCCATCTGGTGGAAGGAGTAGAGGCTGTCCTCGGAGGTCGCGACCCGCCCGGCGCCGGCGGCCTCGAGGATGCGGACGGCGCCGTCGATGCCGGCGCGCAGGTGCCGCGCGTCGTAGTCCGAGAGGCGGTACTGGACGAGCGGCGACCCGTCGCGCCGCACGCGGACGCGGCCGCCGTCCCGGTCGCGCAGGAGGGCTCCGAGCGGCGCCGCGCGCGGGAGGCCGCGCATCAGCTCACGGTGGTCGTCGGCGCCGTGCCAGGGCAGGAACGCGGCCGCGAAGCCCGGGTGGACTGCCGTCGTCTCGAACCGCACGCCGAAGCCCGAGTCGAGATTTGCGAGCTCGTTCGAGTAGAGCGCCTGCATCGTCCCCTCCCACGGCCGGATCTCCTCGTCGAAGAACCCGAGCGCGCCGCCGACCGGATGGAGGAAGAGGTTGCGCCCGACGAAGGAATTGCCGAGGCCGGAGCGGAGCAGCAGGGCGGGAGTGTTGATCGCCCCGCACGCGACCGCGACCGCGCGGGCCCGCACCGTCAGCGCGCCGGCTTCGACGCGCGGGCCGGAGGCGATCCGCTCGGCGCGGGCTCCGACGACGATCCGGGCGCCTGCCTTCGCGGCGTCGACGAGCCACGTCCGGTCGCTGGACTGCTTCGCGCCGAGGCGGCAGCCGAACGGGCAGTAGCCGCAGATGCGTCCCTGATCGCAGCCGCGCACATCGCGCGGCATCGCGTCGACGTGCCAGCCGAGCCGCTCGAGCCCGGCGCGCACCTTCTCCTCCCGGGCCGGGACGCGGTTGTGCTCGACGTTCGCCCCGAGCCGCTCCCAGACGGCGTCGAGGCTGCGCGTGAAGGCGTCCGTCGCGAACGGCCCGCCCCACTCCTCGCGCACGTCGTCGGGCGTCCGGAACGAGGTCGTGTAGTTGACGACGGTGCCGCCGCCGAGACACGAGCCCGCGAGGATGCCGACGCCCTGGTCGACGCTCGCCGCGGTGCCGCCGTCCAGGTACATCCGCTCGAGCGCGGCCAGCTCGGCGCCGTCGAAGTCCGGCGGCCCGAGGTAGTCGCCGGCCTCGAGGACGACGACGTCGAGGCCCGCGCCGGCGAGCACCGCGGCGGCCGCGCCTCCGCCCGCGCCTGAGCCGACGACGCAGACGTCGCACGAGATCTCGCCCTCGGCCTCGATTGGCTCGAGCAGTTTCGCCGGCGCGTCCGGATCCGGTCCGGGCGGCCCCGGGTAGCCGAGCTCGTCCCAGGCCGCACCCGGAAGCGTCCAGGCCAGCAGCAGGACGCCCTTCCGCAATGCGTGGAACCCTGTCCGGCGCAGCGAGACCCGGCTCGAACCCCACGCGCGCAGGATTCGCTCGCGCCGCGCACGCGGCAGGCGGTGGAAGCCGCGCGCCGCGAAGAGCGAGAGCAACGCCGACAGCCGCGCCTGCTCGGAGCGCGGCAGCCGCGCGACCAGCCTCTCGAGGAACGCATCCGGCACGCCCTGGGCGGCCGAGCCGGGCGCGAACGTGTCCGCGATCGCGTCGAGCGCCCGCAGCTTCAGCGGGCGGCTCGCCACCGCGCTCCCGTCAGCAGGTAATGGGCGCTCAGGTTCTGGAACGGATCGAAGCGCTCGCCGAAGGCCCGCATGTCACCGGCTTCCGGGTAGAAGGCTTTGACCGCCTTCACGAGCGCGAGGTCGCCCGCAGGCCAGGCCCGCGGCCGCGCGAGGTGGCGGGCGAGGAACCAGTCCGCGGTCCACTCGCCGAGCCCGCGGCGCGCCGTGAGCGCAGCCGTGACCTCCTCGTCAGGCAGGTGCGCGAGCTCGTCGAACGGCGGAGGGTCGTCGGCCAGGCCGAGAACGTACTCCGCCTTGCGCCGGGAGAACCCGAGCAGCACGAGCTCGTCCGGCTTCGCACGCCGCAGCCGCTGCGCCGTCGGAAACGCGTACGCCTGGCCGACGCGGCGGCCGAAGCGCTCGACGAGCCGGCCCCGGATCGCGAACGCGGCGTGGAGCGACACCTGCTGCGCGGTGATCGAGGTCACCAGCGTCTCGAACGGGTCCGGCGCCAGCGGCGGCCGGAAGCCGGCGAGCTCGACGGTGAGCTCGCGCAGCACGGGGTCGCCTTTCGCCCACTCGTAGAACGGCTCGAGCTCGAACTCGGCGCCGACCAGCTTGCGCACCACCGGCCGCGTCTCCGCGTCGAGCGGCTCGACGCGCACGCCACCACGGGCCGGGGTGATCCGGACCTCGCGCTTGCCGACCACGCGGTGCAAAGCTCCGTCGACCCAGAGGTTCGCGAGGTCCGGCCCGAACGCGCGGAACCGCTCGGTCGAGAGCTCGAAGTCGAACGGCTCCGGCAGGCGCAGCAGGCCCACTAGAGGAGCGCGCGAAAGTCGGTCAGCGGCTCGTAGGCGAGGCCGCGTTCGTCGAGGTAGCGGGCGAGACTCCCTGTCGCGTAGACGCGATCGGCCGCCAGAGCGGCGCAGTAGTCGGAGTAGCCGTCCCCCGCGTACACGACCTCCCCGTCGGGCAGGTCGCCGCGCTTGCACGGCTCACCGCATTCGGCGCAGGTGTCGAGCTCGCGGAAGATGACGCGCCAGCCGTCGGGCCGCGCGTCGACGCGGTTTGCCCGCAGCTCGACCTCGCCGAGCACGCCCTCGCGCTCGAGCAGCGGCTCGATCAGCTCGTGGAAGCCCGACGAGACGATCAGCGGATGCCGTGCGCGGGCGAGCTCGGCGAACCCGGGCCGCACGCGCGCGTGCTCGACGACGTACGCGACGGCCTCGTCGAGCGGCGCCGTCACCGTCGCGAACTCGGCGGCGATCACCTCGTTCAAAGTCATCCGCCTCGCCTCGAGCTCGGCCTCGGCGTGCTCGTAGATCTCCTGGTCGCCGAACGCGCTCAGCACGAGGTCGAGCGTGTCCCGCTCGGTGACCGTGCCGTCGAAGTCGAGAGCGAGCCGCACGGCCCGGAAGCTACCCGGAGGCGAGAAGCTCGGCGGCCGCCTCGAGGCTCGTGCGGGAGGCGCCGTAAGTGGCGATCCACCCGCGCGCCGCCGGCGGGCGCCACTCCGGCAGACCCGTCTCGACGACGATCGTCCCGGCCGGGACGAGCTCACGCTGCCACGCGTGGCGGTGCGCGTCGCGAACCACGATCACCACTCGGTCGAGGTCGTCGAGCGGCGGCAACTGCTCTCCTTCGCGCACCTGGATCCCGCCGAGCCCGTGCCGCGCCTCGCCGGCGGCGATCGTTGCCTCCGGCCGGAGCTCGATCACGAGCGCCTCACCGAAGAGGCTCGTGTCGCCCTCGACTCGAAGCGCGCGGCGCGCGGCCTCGGCGCCGGCCTCCGGGTCGTGGTGCGGCCTCGGCGACGCGGCCCACACGGCCGTCTCCGCGACGCGCGAAGCAGCCTCCACAAGGCGTTCCTCGGCCAGCCGTCCGTCCCGGACCGCGGCGACGATCGCGGCTTCGACTCCTGCGACCTGCTCGGGCGCCAGGTCGGCGCCGAGGCAGAGCGCGTCCGCGCCCGCGGCGAGCGCTCGAACAGCCCCGCCCTCAAGCCCGGCGGTCGCGCTGATCGCGCGCATCTCCAGGGCGTCGGTGATCACCAGGCCGCCGAAGCCGAGCTCCGAGCGCAGCAGCCCGATCACCTTCGCGCTCAGCGTCGCCGGCTCGTCGTCGAGGGCGGCGAAGCGGATGTGCGCGGTCATCACCGCCCGCACGCCCGCCTCGACAGCGGCCGCGAACGGGGGCAGCGCCCTGGCATGCAGCGTCTCGCGATCCGTCGTGACGGTCGGGAAGCTCGAGGTGCGAATCGGCCAACGACTCGCCATGCCCCGGAAAGTGCTTGGCGCACGCGGCCACGCCGACGCTCTGCAGGCCTTCGACGAACGCGGCGACGTGCCGCGAGACCAGCTCCGGGTCGGAGCCGAACGAACGCACGCCGACGATCGGGTTCGCCGGGTCGACGATCACGTCCGCGACGGGCGCGAGGTCGAAGTTCAGACCCACCGCAGCCAGCTCGCCGCCGATTGCAGCGGCCACGCGCCGCGTCAGCGCCACGTCGTCCACGGCACCGAGCGCGAGGTTCCCCGGGAAGGAGCTCCCGGCCGCGACTTCGAGCCTCGTGACGTCCCCGCCCTCCTCGTCCACGGCGACGAGCAGTCCCGGCAGCGACGAGGTCAGCGCGGCGAGCTGCTCGGGATCGCGGATGTTGCGTGCGAAGAGCACGACACCGCCGAACCCGCCGCGCCGCACCCAGTCCGGTGCGGTCAGGCCGTCGAAGCCCGGGAAGAGGCACGTTGCCGCTGCGGGCTCGAGCCCGCCGTCGCTCATCCGCGAACCGCGCCGGCGGTCAACCCGAACGCGATCTTGCGCTGGATCGCCACGAAGAAGAAGACGACCGGCAAGGCGGTCAGCGTCGCACCGGCCATCAGCGGCCCCCAGGCCGTGCCGCGGTCGCCCGAGAACGACGCGAGCCAGACGGTGAGCGTCTGCTTGCTCGGATCGTGGAGCAGCACGTAGGCCATGATGTACTCGTTCCAGGCCTGGATGAACGCGAAGATCGAGGTCGCGACCAGGCCCGGCCCGATCAGCGGCAGCAGGATGCGCAGGAACGCGCCGAAGCGCGTGGTCCCGTCGACCTGCGAGGCCTCCTCGAGGTCGCGCGGAACGCCGAGCATGAAGCCGCGCAGCGTCCAGATCGTGAACGGCAGGACGAAGGTCAGGTAGGTCACGATCACGCCGCTCAGCTTGTCGACCTGGTGCGCCTTCGAGAGGACGAGGTAGATCGGGATGATCAGCGCGTTCAGCGGGATCATCTGCACCGCGATGATCAGGATGATGAAAGCCCGGCGCCCGTAGAAGCGGAACTTCGCCAGGGCGAGCGCTGCCAGGAACGCGAGCAGGAGCGACATCGCCACGACGACGCTGACGATGATCGAGGCTGTTCTTGACGTCGGCCCAGAAGTGCGGCCGGTGCACCGCGTCGCCGAAGTTCGACAGCGTCGGGTGGTACGGAAACCACACGGGGGTGTTGGCGAAGATGTCGCTGCCGGGCTTGAACGCCGTCGAGACCATCCAGTAGACGGGGAACACCATCACCGTGAAGACGAGCAGCGCCACGGCGTTGAGCACGATCTTCCGCGTCCGCCGCGTCCTCACTCCGCGTCCCCGATCTTCACCATCTGGCGGATGTAGACGAAGCTGACGACGAGCAGGATCGCGACCATCACGAGCGCGATCGCGGAGCCGAGCCCGTACTCGCTCTGCTGGAACGACGTCGTGAACGCGTAGATCGACATCGTGAAGTAGTCGGGCGGCGGCTGGCCGTTCAGCAGGATCCAGATCTGGTTGAAGACCTGGAAGTCCCAGATGATCGAGAGGCTCGTCAGGATCACGAAGATCGGCTTGAGCAGCGGCATCGTCACGTCGCGGAAGACCCGCCAGGGACTTGCGCCGTCGGTCGTCGCCGCCTCGACCAGCTCCTGCGGCACCTGCGTGAGCCCGGCGAAGACCATCAGGGTCACGAACGGAATCGCTCCCCAGACCACGAGTGAGGTGATGACGGCCCAGCCGCTCCAGGTGTTCGCGAACCAATCGTGGTGGTTGAAGTCACCGACGTGGAGATACGTCAGGAGCCAGTTGAGGACGCCGAACTCGAAGTCGACCATCCACGACCAGACGGCGACCGCGACGACGACCGGCATCGCCCAGACGAAGATCAACCCGCCGGTCAGCAGGATGCGCATCTTCGAGCCGAGCTCGGCGAGCAAGAGTGCGATCAGCGTCCCGAACACCATCGTCAGCGAGACGGCCGCCGTCGTGAAGGCGAGCGTGCGGACGACGACGTGCCAGAAGAGGCGGTCGTGGAAGATCTTCGAGTAGTTGTCGAGGCCGATCCACTGGCCCTTGTGCCTGATCAGCTGGAAGAGCCCGTAGTGCTCCAACGACAGGTGCCCCATGAAGTAGAGCGGGTAGCCCAGGACCGCGCCGATCACCAGGCAGGCCGGGAGGATCAGGAGGTAGGGCGCCGCCGTGCTTCCGAGGCGGCTTGCAAAGGGGCGCCGCGGCCGCCGGACGGGGAGGGCCGGGTCCGACACGGCGGCCGCGGCAGCCGGGAAGCGGGTGCTCATGAGACGAGCATCCCGCTTCCCGGCCGGCTACTCACGAAGAAGCGTTGAGGATCTGCGTGATCTGCTGGGCGGCGCTGTGCGTCGCGGCAGCCACGGACTTCTGGTTCGTGAGGATCTTCGTCAGCATGATCTTGAGCAGATGGCTGTTCTCGACGTTCGTCCAGTTGGGCGACGTCGGGACGAACCAGCTGTACTTCGACGCCCGCGCGAACGGCGCGAGCGATGGGTTGTGGGCGTTCACGTTCGCAAGCGTGGTCGTGTTCGCGATGTTCCCGGCCTTGGCGATGATCTTCTCCGAGGCCGTGCTCGTGAAGGCCTTGATCCAGTCGGCACCGAGCTGCTTGTTATGAGCCGAGACCGGAATGCCGAGGTCCGAGCCGCCGAGGAACGTCGGCATGTAGCGGCCCTTGATGTGGCTGGGCATCGGGTAGGCGCCCATCTTCTTCTCGAAGGACTTCGGCGCGGCGCCGCCCTTCGGGTTGAACACGTACGGCCACTCCCAGCCGTTGCCGTAGAACGATGCCATCCGGCCCTTGGCGAACGGAATGCTCGGGTACGGATGCGCCTCGTCGTTCGACTTGCTGGCCCGCGAGAGCTTGCGGACCATCGACTTGAAGATGGTCAGCGCCTTCACGGCCTGCGGCGAGTCGATCGTGCCCTTCCACTTGCCGTTTTTCTGCTGGACGGCGATGTGCCCGCCGTAGTCCTCGACGAACGTGGTGGCGGCGTACCAGTTCTGGCCCGGCTCGTAGAACGCGGAGAAGTTCCGGTTCTTGCCGAACTTCTTCATCAGCTTCTTGCCGTCCGTCACGAACTGCGAGTAGGTCTTGGGGACGCCCTTGATGTGGGCCTGGCGGTACATGTCCTTGCGGTAGATCACGGCGCGCGCGCCGGCGTAGTACGGCACGCAGTACACCTTTCCGCGGTAGGTGCAGGACGCCTTGAGGCCGGCCAGCCACGTCTTGCCGTTCGGGTAGCTCTTCGGGTTCACCGAACTGAAGGCGCCCGCAGCCATGTACTTCGCGGTCTGCGAGTTCCCGAGCTCGATCGCGTCGGGCGGATCGCCCGCGGCAAGTGCGGCGTCGAACTTCTGCAGCACCGTGTCCCAGCTCTGGTACTCGATGTTCACGTCGACGCCCGGATGCTGCTGCTGGAACTGCTGGTTCGCGGAAGCGATCGCCGCGGGCCAGCCGTTCTGCGCGTCGCTCATCACCCAGACGGTGACCTGCTGCGCAGAGGCCCGGTCGGTATTGCCGGTACCCCTGACACTGCCGCTGGCCGTCGAGGCCGCTGTAGCGAGTGCGACCGCGAGAGCGACGGCGGCGAGGATGCGGTATCTCATGTGACTCCCTCTGCTCTTGGCGGACGACCCGCTCTTACCGCGCCTGTGGCCCGACGACGGTAGACGGCGGCCGCGGTGAATTGGTTCATACCACTTGACCACGAGGCGGACACTTGCACAACTCTCGCGTGGTTGTCAAGACCAATTAGCATCGTGCTGCGCTAGATCGCGCTGTTCGCGCGGCCCTGGTCTTGACCGGCGCCGGCAGCGAGCCGCGTCGGCCCTCCGAGGACAGGGCGCCTCGGCGAGGGCTGCGCCGTCAGATCCGTGACGAGCCGGTAGCGGTCGCCGCGGTAGATGGAGTGGACGAACTCCACGATCTCGTTGCTCTCCGAGTGCGTCACGCGCTCGAAGAGGAACGCCGGCGAGTGGAGCGGAACGCCGAGCGCCTCCGACTCCTCCTCGTTGGTCACCGTCGGCTCGATCGTCTGCGCTCCGCCGGCGATCACGATCCCGAACCGGTCGCGCAGGATCTCGTAGAACGACTGGCCGTCGAGGTCGCGCTGCGTCAGGCCGGGCACGAGCGCTTCCCGGACGTGCAGCGTCTCGATCGCCATGGTCTCCCGGTCGGCGAGCCGCAGGCGCTTCGCGACGACGATCGGCTCCGAAGGCGACACGTGGAGGAACCGTCCAAGGCGTGCGCCCGCAGGGACGACCTCGAGCCCGAGCGTTCGGCTGCCGGGATCCATGCCGCGCCGCCGCATGTCCTCCGTGAAGGAGGTCATGGTCAGCTCCTGGGCGATCTTCGGCTCGCTGACGAACGTCCCCGAGCCGCGGCGCCTGATGACGTATCCCTCGCGGGCCAGCTCGTCCAGTGCCGCACGGAGCGTGAGCCGCGAGACGCCGAGCTCGGCGCTGAGCTGCCGCTCGGACGGGATCGCCTGCCCGACGCCGAGGCCCTCGATCAGGTCGAGCACGCGGTCTCGGGTCTCGCGCTGCTTGGTCACGGCGCTGTCGCCAGTTCCTCGGCCGGCGCGGCGTCCCTCGACTCGGCCTCGACGGGCAGGCGCGCGCCGGTCGCGGGGTCGAAGAAATGAAGGCGAGAGGGATTGACCGCGAGCTCGAGCGGCGCGCCCACGCGCGCGTGCGTCGACGGGCCGACGCGCGCTGCGAAAAGGGCCTTTGATTCGGGCAAAAGGGTCGTCTCGTCGTCCGCTTTCTCCAGGATCTCGGCGGTGACCTGAGGCGCGTCGACCGGGAAGAACACGTGCGCTTCGGAGCCCAGCTCTTCGACCACGGCGGGGGTCACGTTCACCGTCGACGAGCTCGCTGCGAAACCGGCCTCCTCGAAGGCCTCGGGGCGGATGCCGAGGATCACCTTCGCCGGCGCGTCCTTGGGGCGGCGCCCTTCGTCCAGCCGCACGCGGAAGCCGCCGAAGACGAGGTCGTCCCGTTCGATCGAGGCCTCGACGAGGTTCATTGCAGGCGTCCCGATGAAGGCGGCGACGAAGACGTTGGCGGGCCGGTCATAGAGTCGCTGCGGCGTGTCGCACTGGAGCACGCGGCCCTCGTTGAGGACGGCGACGCGCTGGCCGAGAGTCATCGCCTCGGTCTGGTCGTGGGTGACGTACACGGTCGTGACGCCCAGCCGCCGGTGCAGCTGCGAGAGGGAGGCGCGCATCCCGACCCGGAGCTTGGCGTCGAGGTTGGAAAGCGGCTCGTCCATCAGAAAGGCCTTCGGCTCGCGGACGATCGCGCGCCCCATCGCAACCCGTTGGCGCTGCCCCCCGGAGAGCTGCGCGGGGCGCCGGTCGAGCAGCGCCTCGAGCCCCAGCAGGGCCGCGACCTCGTCGACGCGCTGCTTCGCCTTGTCCTTCGGGGTGCGACGCACCTTGAGGCCGTACGCGATGTTCTGGCGCACGCTCATGTGCGGATAGAGCGCGTAGCTCTGGAAGACCATCGCGATGTCGCGTCGTCTGGGCGCGAGCGTCGTGACGTCGGTGCCGCCGATCGCGATCGTTCCCTGCGACGCCTCCTCGAGCCCCGCGACGAGGCGCAGCAGCGTCGACTTGCCGCAGCCGGAGGGGCCGACGAGGACGAGGAACTCGCCGTCGCCGACGCGCAGGGAGACGTCGTCGACTGCGACCACGCCGCCTGGATACGCCTTCGACAGGTGGTCGAGAACGATCTCTGCCATCGAGCCGTGAACAATAGGACCACTCGGCCACAAAAGCAAGACCACATTGCGTCGATCTGGATAACTGGTATTGACCACCGACCAGCAGGCTGCATACACTGCGGCGCATGGCCCTCGACGAACTGACCACGGAGGCCCGCACCGAACGCCCCGATTACGACCTCAGCTCGACT
The DNA here is from genome assembly GCA_963788215.1 of uncultured Actinomycetes bacterium. Taxonomy (GTDB): domain Bacteria; phylum Actinomycetota; class Thermoleophilia; order Gaiellales; family Gaiellaceae; genus AC-32. Next base: position 549,977 of record CAWBFX010000010.1, on the reverse strand, counting down.
GCGGAGCTGGTCGGGCTGATGAACCGCGAGGACGCGACCGTCCCCGGCGCCGTCGCGCGGGTCGCGGCCGAGCTCGCCGCAGCGATCGACGCGGTGGTCGAACGGCTTCGCGGAGGCGGGCGGCTGGTGTACGTCGGCGCGGGCTCGTCCGGCCACATCGCGGCGCTGGACGCCGGCGAGTGCGAGGCGACGTTCTCGACCGAGCCGGGCCAGGTGATCGCACTCGTCGCCGGCGCCGAGCTGGCGTCGGCCGCGGAGCGTGAGGCCGCCGAGGACGACGGAGCCGCCGGCAAGCGCGCCGTCGAGGAGCTGCACGTCTCCGAGCGCGACGCCGTCGTCGGGATCAGCGCGAGCGGCCGCACGCCCTTTGCCGTCGAAGCGCTCGAAGCTGCGAAGGGGGCCGGCGCGCTCACGATCGCCGTCGCCTCGGTCCTCGACTCAGAGCTCGCGCGCGCCGCCGACCACGAGCTCGCGGTCGTCGTCGGCCCGGAGTTCGTCGCGGGCTCGACGCGGCTGAAGGCCGGCACCGCGCAGAAGCTCGTCCTCAACACGCTTTCGACCGTCGCCATGATCCGCCTCGGCAAGACCTACGGGGATCTGATGGTCGACGTCCGCACGTCGAACGAGAAGCTCGCGGCTCGCGCGCGGAGGATCGTCCGAGAGGCGACCGGAGTCTCCGACGAGGAGGCGACGGCGGCCCTCGCCGAAGCCGGCGGGAGCGCGAAGGTCGCGATCGTCGCGCTGGTAGGCGGAACCGACGCCGCGACCGCCCGGGAGCGGCTCGAGAGCGCAGGCGGCGTGATTCGATCGGCACTCGAGCGATGAAGCTCGGCGTCGAAGCCGCGCTCGTCGACGGGGTGCTCGTCCCGGGCGACGTCGAGGTCGTCGACGGCATGGTTGCCGCCTACGGACTCGCCGGCCCCAACGGCCGCGGCGTTGCGGTGCCCGGCTTCGTCGACCTCCAGGTCAACGGCTTCGCCGGCGTCGACCTGATGCACGCCGACGACGACGGTTACCGCCGCGCGGGCGAGGCGCTGCTCGAAAGCGGCGTCACGGCGTACCTGCCCACCTTCATCTCAGCGCCGGAGGACGAGCTCCTCACCGCGCTTCGCAGCCTTCCCGCCGACCCGGGCGGCGCCCGCATCCTCGGCGTGCACCTCGAGGGTCCGTTCCTATCGAGGAAGCGGCTCGGGATCCACCCGCCCGATGCGCGCCGCGATCCCGACCCCGTCTTGCTCGAGCGGCTCCTCGAGGCGGGTCCGGTGCGGATCATGACCCTGGCGCCCGAGCTTCCGGGCGCGAACGAGCTGATCGACCGGCTCCTGCTCGCCGGCGTCGCGGTCTCGGCCGGGCACACCGACGCGACCGCGGCGGAGGCCAACCTCGCCTTCGACCGCGGCGTTTGCGCGGTGACTCACCTCTTCAACGCGATGCGGCCGTTCGGTCACCGCGATCCCGGGCTCGCCGGGGCCGCACTGGCCCGAGAGGATGTGATCGTCCAGATCATCCTCGACGGCGTCCACCTCGCCGAGGAAACCGCCCGTCTGACGTGGCAGGCCGCCCGCGGCCGCGTGGCGCTCGTCACCGATGCCGTCGGCAGCGGCCGGGATGGGCGACGGCTTCTATTACGTCGGCGGGTCCCCGATCAACGTCCGCGACGGCGTCGCCCGCGGCCTCGACGACGTCCTTGCCGGAAGCTCGCTGACCATGATCGAGGCCGTGCGCAACCTGCACGGGCTCGGCGCCACGCTCTCCGAGGCCGTGGACGCAGCGACGGCGGTCCCGGCACGCGTGCTCGGCGCCACCGACCTGGGCCGTCTGGACGTCGGGCTCCCGGCCGACCTCGTCGTGCTCGACGACAACCTCGAGATCGAGCGCGTCTGCGTCGGAGGCGAGGCTCGTGTCGTTGCCTGAGCCTGCGGGCTTCGACGCACGCGGCTCCCTCTTCCTCGCCGAGATCCACGGGCAACCGGAAGCCCTCAGAGCGCTGCTGGAGCACGAGTCCGCCTACTCGCGCGTGGCCGCGACGGCCCGCGATCGCGGGGCGACCACGGTCCGGATGGTCGGTCACGGCTCGTCGGACAACGCCTCTTCCTACGGTGTCTACGCCTTCGGCCTGCTGCCGCGCTGGACCGCGATCCGCGACTCGATCACGCTGACGGCCTACTACGACGCCGGCCTGGACATGCGCGGCTCCACCGTGATCGCGCTCTCGCAGTCGGGGCGCACCCAGGACGTCGTCGACTACCTGACCCGCGCACGCAGCGCGGGCGCCTTCACGGTCGCGCTCACGAACGACGTCGGCTCCGACCTCGCGGGCGCGGCGGAAGAGGTGCTCCCGCTTGCGGCGGGGCCCGAGCGCTCGGTCGCGGCCTCGAAGACCTACCTGAACCAGATCGCCGCGCTCGGCCTCTTCGCCGCCTGCGCCGCGACGGAGGGCCGGCGCTTCGCCGAGGACATCCGGGAGACGGCCGACCTGCTCGAGGAGATGCTTCCCGCGCTCGAGGAGCAGACGCGGGCAGTCGCGCTCTCGTTCGCCTCGGTCGGGCGGATGTTCGTCGTCGGGCGCGGGATCGAGTTCGCGACCGCCCGCGAGATCGCCCTGAAGCTGCTCGAGACGTGCCGCGTGGCTGCGGAGCCGCTGACCGCGACCGCGCTCGCGCACGGTCCCGTCGCCGCGCTCGACCCGCTCTTCCCCGTCTGGACGATCGCGTCGGAAGATCCAACGCTGCCGGCCGTCGTCGAGGCCGCCGAGCGAGTCCGCGCCGCGGGCGCGACCCTCGTCGCGAGCGGGGACGCCGCGGCTTCGCTCGCCGGTGCCGCATACGCGCTGCCGGTACCCAGGGCGCCCCAGCCGCTGCTGTCGCCGCTCCTCTCGGTCGTACCGGGCCAGCTCTTCGCCTCGGCGCTCGCCCGCGCCCGTGGGCTCGACGCCGATCACCCGGTTGGGCTCAGCAAAGTCACGCTTGCCCGCTGACGGGTTCCTCGCGGTCGACGTCGGCGGCAGTTGGGTCAAGTCCGGCCTGGTCGCCGACGGTCAGGTGGAGAAGCAGTCTCGCGAGCCCGTCGCACGAGACCTGGACGGTCTCGTCGCGCAGCTGAACCGCGTCGCCGAGGGCCGCGACTGGGGCCTCTGCGTTCCCGGCCTGGTGGAGAACGGCAGCGTGCGCTATGCGGCGAACCTGCCTCTGCGCGACACGCCGCTGCCGGAGCTGCTCGACCCGCCGGCCCCGCGTCTTCGTCAACGACCTGGTGGCGGCAACCGTCGGTGAGGCTGCGGGCGGAAGCCTGGCGCTCCTGCAGGTCGGCACCGGAGTGGCTGCTCGCTGCGCCGTCGAAGGGCGCGTTCTTCCAGGCGGCGAAGTCGGCCACCTGCGCTTCCGCGACGACGGCCCGCTGTGCCGCTGCGGCAACCGCGGCTGCGTCGAGGCATATCTACGAGGGCTCGACGACCCCACCGATGACGCGCTCGAGGCGATCGGATTCGCGGCTGCGGCGCTCGTGGCCGCCTGGGATCCGGGCACGCTGAGGCTGGGAGGCGGCGTCGCCGCGGCCTGGGGCCAGACGCTTCTCGCGGCGGTGCGTGGGGCCGTCCGCGAGCGAGTCCTGCCGGGGACCGCCACGACGATCGAGCCCGCCCGCCTCGGCGACTCCGCAGCGCTGGTGGGTCTCGCCGAGCTCGCTAGAAGTGCGACGTGACCCCGGCGGGGTCCTCATCCGAGTCGCCGGCCGGCACGCGCTCGTCGAGCCACGAGTAGGCGTACTCGCCGTCGTCGAGGCTCTTCGCGAGCTTCGTCAGCCGCAGCGGATGGAACGTGTCGCACATCACGGCGAGCTCGTGGGTCTCGGTCTGGCCGATCGACTTCTCCGCGAGCCCCGGGTGCGGCCCGTGCGGGATCCCCGAGGGGTGGAGCGTCACCGAGCCGACCTCGATCCCCCGCCGCGAGCCGAAGTTGCCGGAGACGTAATAGATCATCTCCTCCGAGTTCAGGTTCGAGTGGTGGTACGGGATCGGGATCGCCATCGGGTCGAAGTCGAGCTTCCGCGGGCAGAACGAGCAGATCACGAAGTTCCGTCCCTGGAACGTCTGGTGTGAGGGCGGCGGCATGTGGATCCGGCCCGTGATCGGCTCGAAGTCGTGGATCGAGAACGTCCACGGGTAGACGTAGCCGTCCCAGCCGACGACGTCGAACGGGTGGTAGTCGAGGACGTAGGTCTGGTAGCCGTCCCGGACGCGCACCTTCACGCGGAACTCGCCGGTGTCGCGGTGCGTCCGCAGCTCGGTCGGCCCGTGGATGTCGCGGTGGTAGAAGGGCGCGTGCTCGAGCAGCTGGCCGTACTCGTTGCGGTAGCGCCTCGGAATCTCGATCAGGCCGGGTGACTCGAAGACGAGGTAGCGCTGCTCGCCCTCAGGGCGGAAGCGGTACGTCGTGCCTCGCGGGATGACGACGTAGTCGCCTTCCTTATACGGCAGCTCGCCGAAGATCGTCTCGAGCGTTCCCGAGCCCTCGTGGACGAAGATGACCTCGTCGCCCTCGCCGTTGCGGAAGTAGTAGTCCATCTCGGCGTCCGGGCGGCAGAGCGAGATCTCGACGTCGTCGTTCCACATCAGCAGCTTCCGGCCGTTGACCGCGTCGCCCCCGGCGTCGATCCCCATCGTCCGGAAGTGACGGTGCGCGTGGCCGTCGGGAACCCACTCGTCGCGCTTGATCGGCTCGAAGTCGGCGACCTCGGTGACCCGGCACGGCGAGGTCAGGTGGTACAGGATCGACTCGTTGCCGTCGAAGCCCTCGAGGCCCATGACCTCCTCGGTCAGGAGCCTCCCGTTGTCGCGGAACTGCACGTGCCGCTTGCGCGGGACCTCGCCTCTGACCTGGTAGGTCGGCATCGCGCGAAGCTTAGCCCGTCGCGAGAGCGGCCAAGCGCTCCCCGATCGCGGGCGCGAACTTGAACCCGTGGCCCGAGCAGGGCGAGCCGACGACGACCCGGCCGCGGCGCTCGACGATGAACGTCTCGTCCGCGGTGGTCGTGTACATGCAGGTGTCGAGCGCAGCGGGATCCGGCTCGGCGAGACGGTAGGTCTCGTTTGCCCAGGCGGTGATGCGATCGACGAGATGCGGCTCCGGATCGGTGGGAGTGTTTGGGTCGGCCTCCTGCCCCTGGTGGTGAGCTCCGACCTTGAGGCCGTAGACGGGGTCGTAGAGCGAGTACATCTCGTGGGTGTGCCGGCCGGGCTTGAACGAGACGACCGACGGAATGGGCCGGCCTTCTTCCGGCCGGAAATAGCAGACCGTCTCACGGGTGGTCCTTACCGGCAGCGGCTCGTCGAGAAGCTCGTTGACCCAGGAGCCGGCCGTGACGACGACCGCGTCTGCTTCGACCTCGTCGGGGTGCAGACGGGTGTGCTCGCGCACGTCGAGGTCGCGGCGAAAGGCCTCGAGCGCCTTGTCGGCACGCGCGATCCCCGCTTCGGGCTGCAGCACTGCGAACGAGCCCTCGGGCACGCGGATCGGAAAGCGCCGCTCAGCCTCTTCGCGGTCGAGGCGCTCCCAAGTGACGCCGCAGCGCTCGAGGGTCTCCGCGGTGCTCTCCTCCAGCGAGCTCACGATCTCGACGAGTCCGTAGAGCTCGAGCACCGTCTCGCCGCTCTCGGCCTCGAGCTCGCGCCAGAGCTCGAGCGACTCCTGCGCGAGCCGCACGTACTCATCCTCGGCGTAGGCGAGCCGGAAGATCCGCGAGCGCCCGTGGCTGGAACCGTGCGGGTTGCCGACCTCGAACTGCTCGTAGACGACGGGCTCGTGCCCGCGCCGCTTGAGCGCCCAGCCCGTGGCGAGGCCCATCACTCCCGCACCGATGACCGCGACTTTCATCGGATGCGGTTTTTCAGGATTCCGACGCCTTCAATCTCCAGCTCGACCTCGTCACCTCGCTGCAGCCAGCGCTCGTCGCCGTGCTCGAGGATGCAGCCGGTGCCGACGCAGCCCGAGCCGATCACGTCGCCGGGACGAAGCTCGGTGTTCCGTGCAGCGCGCTCGACGACCTCGCCCCACGACCAGTGCATGTCGCCGAGGTTGCCCCGCGAGCGCTCCTCGCCGTTCACCCGCGCGACCATCTCCAGGCCAAGATCGCCGAGCTCGTCCGGGGTGACGAGGACCGGGCCGAGCGACGTCGCGAAGTCCTTGCCCTTCGCCGGGCCGAGGCCGATCGCCATCTCCTTGCGCTGCAGGTCCCGGGCCGACCAGTCGTTCATGACCGTGAAGCCGCCGATCGCACCGTCGGCGCCGATCACGACCGCGCACTCGAGCTCGTAGTCGAGCTTCTCCGTGTCATCCGGGTACGGGATCTCGTCGTCCGGGCCGTAGATCGCCGCCGGGTTCGAGAAGTAGAAGGCGGGCAGCTCGTACCACTCCGGAGGCACCTCGCCCCGCCCGGTGACCGCACGCGCGTTCTTGACGTGCTGCTCGAAGGTGTAGAAGTCGCGTACCGACGGCGGCCGCTTGACCGGCGCGAGCAGCCGCACCTCGTCGAGCCGGTGCTCCGCGTGCTCGCGCGCCTGGCCGCCGCCCGTGAAGAACGACTCGAGCGTCTGCGCCGCAAGTTGGATCACGCGGTCGCCCTCGATCCTCCCGGGCCAGCCGCGGACCTCGTGCTCGAGCGGGGTGAACATGCAGAGCTTCATGGCTCGGTGTGGACGATCACGTCCGTGATCTCGGGGCGCTCGCGCCGGATCCGCTCCTCGATCTCGCTCGCGCGGGCGTGGGCGTCGGCGAGCGAGGTCTGCGGGTCGAGGCCGAGCGTGAGGTAGGCGAGCAGGCCGTCGTCGGTGTCGAGGAACCGGAGCTCGCGCGGCGCCGCGCCGGTCGTCTCGCGCACGATCTGCTCGATCAGCGCGCGGTCGGCGGCGCCGTCGCCGACGCGGCCCACCGCCGGCTCGGCCAGCGGCTCGAGATGGGTCTGCACGGCGTCGACCTCGGGCACGGACGCGATGATCGCCCGCTCGACCTCCGTCGCGATCTCGTGCGCGTCGTCGAGCTCCAGGTCACCCGGCAGCTTGAGGTGCAGCGAGACCTGCATGCTCGAGCCGACCCGCAGGACGATGAGATTGTGGATCTCGCGCACGCGCGGCACGCGCTGGGCGGCCGCGAGCGCGCGCTCGCGCAGAGCCGCATCGTCGCCGGCGGGCTCGACGTGGACGACCACGTCGCTGTCGGGGAGCGCTCGGTGAACCGCGGCCTCGACCGCGTCGGCGGCCGCATGGCCCTGCCCGATCGCAGCACCCGGAGACACCCCGATGACGACGTCTGCAAACTGCCGCCCTGCCGCCTGGCGCATCCGCAGCCGGCGCAGCTCGACCGGCGGCTCGAGCCCGCCGATGGCCTGCAGAGCCGCCGCCTCGGCCTCGGACGGGACACGGTCCATCAACACGTCCACGTTGACGCGCATCAGCCGCGCCGCCGCCAGCAGCACGAGCATCGCGACGAAGAGGGCCGCGACCGAATCCGCCCAGTGCTCCCCGTGGCGGGCCAGGATCATCCCGATCAGGACGGCGGTCGAGCCCGCGAAGTCGCTCGCGAAGTGGAGTGCATTCGCCTGCAGCGCCGGGCTTCCCGTCCGTCGCGCCGTTCGGTACGAGACGACCGCGCGGCTGACGTCGATCACGATTACGACGCCCAGGACGACGAGCGCGTAGGTCTTCGGGTCGACCTGGCCGTGGGCGAGGCCGGCCAGGCGCCAGAGCGCGCGCCACGCGATCGCGAGGCTCAGGATCACGAGGATGCCCGCCTCGGCCAGCGCGGCCAGGTGCTCGGCCTTGCCGTGGCCGTACGCGTGGCCCGGGTCTGCAGGCCGCACCGAGACGCCGACGGCGACGAAGGTCAGCAGCGCCGCGACGAGGTCGGTACCCGAATGCGCGGCCTCGGAGAGCAGGCCGAGGCTGTTGGTCCCGATCGCAGTGCCGAGCTTCAGGCCGATCAGCACGCAGGCCGCGACCACCGAGACGAGCGCCGTCCGCCGCTGTGGGCTCATGCGCCAAGCATAGGACCAACGAGAAGAGCCCGCCTGAGGCGGGCTCTTCCGACCACTCCGTTAGGGGAGGGAGAGGTACTTGTCAGTCGTTGGAGATGTCTCCGTGGAAGCGCTCGTGGAGAAGCGTCCCTGCTCCATGGCCCTTGTCGGACCAATGGTGCCTACGAAGACCCTGCCTGGGCGCGCTGTACTCGAAGTCGAACGCGCAGGCCCGCGAGTCGGTGAAGCACGAGAACGTCGCGTTCGGCCCGAAGAACGTCGCGATGAAGACGTCCGTGAAGCCACAGTCGGCCGGGCAGGTCGCGTTCGGGTCGAAGGTTCCGCCCGTGACCCTGCCGCGCAGGAAGCCGTGGAAACGGCCGTGCTTGCCTGCGTCGACGGTCGTGCCGTGTGGCCGCCGCGTCTCGCAGGCGCCGGGGCTCTGGCCCTCGTTGGTCAGGAACCTGCCGCGGTCGCGACGGAGCAGCGTGAAGCTGCCGTCGTGGTTCCGCGTGATCTTGTAGATCCGCTTCTCGGTGTCGACGGCCCACGCGTTGCCGCAGGAGCCGTGATCGTCGGTGACGACGTCGTACGGGCCGAACCTGTGGTGCGAGTTGCCGTGGCCGTGCCCGTTGTTGGCCAGGCCGCCCGTCACGAACACGAGCGCGCCCGCCAGCAATCCGAGAATCATCCAGCTCTTGCGCATCATTCCTCCTGGTTTCTTGGTTTCTGTCCAGGTGGATGCCGTTTGGAAGCGGGTCTTGCGGACTGCTGAACGCACTCCAGGGGCCAGATGACGACGTCCTGGCGCTCGGCCAGATGGCAGAGCGGCTCGCCCTCGAGCTCGAGGCCGTCGGGCGGCATGGTGTTGAGCGACAGCTCGACCTCGGCCGGGCGGAGCTCCCACGGCGGGTGGTGGATCTCAGCGCGGTGGAGGCCCCGTGCATCGCGCGCGTAGAGGCAGTACCGCTCAGTCAGGAAGTGCTCGAGCGACTCCGGCTGCGGCTCGAACAAACGCGCCGCCCTCGGGCCGGTAGACGGCCTCGAGCACGAACGGTCGCTCCGCGTCGCGGCGGGAGCTCATGAACTCGACCCGCTCGCCGCGGCGCACGAGCGACGCGCGCGAATGGAAGTACGGGAGCCGGTAGGTGCGCCGCGCCGCCTCGACCGCGAGCCGGCTCGGCGTGTCGAGGCTGAAGAACCAGATCCCGGGCTTGCCCTCGGAGCTGACGTACGTCCGGACGTTCAGCTCCGGGAAGCTCGAGACGACGGGCACCGGCAGCGTCCCGCGCAGGCGAAACCCGCTGATCAGGAACGGCGTGATTCCGAGCCAGGCGCTGCCGTCGTGCTCCTGGAGCTCGAGCTCCTCCGGCACGAGCTTCCGCAACGCGTTCGCGTCGACCCGCCAGTGCATGAAGAGCAGCTCCTCCCAGGACTGGGCGATCGTCCACGGCTCGCCTCGCAGCGGCCACGGCCGGTGGTCGGTCCGCTCCAGGCCCGCCCGCTGGCGGACCGGTGCGTCGAGGAAGTCGAGCGCGCTCACGGAGGGCCGGATACCCCCGCTACCGGCGGCTAAGCATTTACCGTTGCGGCGATGCGCTGGGACGAGTTCGCCGCTGCGGCACCCGAGCTGGCCGCCCTCGGGGAGGAGCGCCTGCGCGGCCGCGAGCTCTGCCTCGTCGGCACGCTCCGCGGCAACGGCTGGCCGCGGATCTCGCCCGTCGAGCCGGACTTCGTCGACGGCGAGCTGATGCTCGGGATGATGTGGCGCTCGCCGAAGGCGCTCGACCTGATCCGCGACCCGCGGCTCGTCGTTCACAGCGTGGTCTCCCGGCGCGAGGGCGACGAGGGAGACTTCAAGCTCTACGGCCGCGCCGTCCCGGTGGACGAGTCCGACCGCCGCGCGCGCTACCGAGCCACGATCAAGGCCAGGATCGACTGGGAGCCCGAAGAGCCGAACTACCACGTCTTCGCCGTCGACATCGAGTCGGCGGGCTTCGTCGAGTTCGCCCCGGGGCGGTACGGGCTCGCCTGGGACGCGGAGCGCGGCCTCCGCCGCTGGAAGCAGCGCGAGTCCTAGAGGTTGCCGCGGAGCGCCTGCTCGCGCTCGATCGACTCGAAGAGGGCCTTGAAGTTGCCCTCGCCGAACGTCGTCGCGCCGTGGCGCTCGATCACCTCGAAGAACACCGTCGGCCGGTCCTGGGTGGTCTTCGTGAAGATCTGCAACAGGTAGCCGTCCTCGTCGCGGTCGGCCAGGATCTTGAGCCGCTGCAGGTCGGAGTAGTCCTCGCCGATCTCCCCCACGCGCCCCTGCACGTCGTCGTAGTACGCATCAGGAGTGTCGAGGAAGAGCACGCCGCGCTCCTTCATCGCCGCGACGGTGCCGACGATGTCCTCGCTCTGGAGGGCGATGTGCTGCACGCCCGGCCCGTGGTTGAACTCGAGGTACTCCTCGATCTGGCTCTTGCGCTTGCCCTCGGCCGGCTCGTTGATCGGGAACTTGATCTTGCCGCTGCCGTCCGCCATCACCTTCGACATCAGCGCCGAGTACTCGGTCTGGATCTGATCGTCGCCGAAGTGGACGATGTTCGTCATCCCGAAGACCCGCTCGTAGAACTCGACCCAGTGGTCCATCCGGCCGAGCTCGACGTTGCCCACGACGTGGTCGAGCGCCTTCAGGCCGACGCCGCGGCTCGCCTGGCCGTTCGGCGAGACGGACCGATAGCCGGGCGCGAAGGGCCCGCCGTAGCCGGAGCGGTCGACGAACATGTGGGTCACGTCGCCGTACGTCCCGATCTGCGCGAGCTCGATCGAGCCGTGCTCGTCGTCGACGCGGTGAGGCTCGACCAGCCCGCGGGCGCCGCGCTGGACGGCCTGGCGATAGGCCTCGGTCGCGTCCGGGACGCGCAGCGCGATCGTCTTGGCGGCGTCGCCGTGGCGGGCCGCGTACTGCGTGACCTCGCTGTCGGCCCGCAGGCCGCTCGTGACCACGAGGCGGATCTCGCCCTGCTCCAGCACGTACGAGGCACGGTCGCGGACGCCGGTCTCGGGGCCCGCGTAGGCGGTCGGCGTGAAGCCGAACGCGTGCTCGTAGAAGTACGCGGCTTGCTTGGCGTTACCGACCCAGAGCTCGACGTGGTCCCAGCCCTCGAGCGGCATGAAGTCGGTGGCGCTCACAGACCGATTCTACTTCCGCGGCTGAACGGCCGCCGTCGCCCCGGGTTGGGGAGAGGCCTCGTCGCCGTAGACGGGCTCGTCCTCGACGCCTCGCCGCAGCGGCACCTCGCGCACCCAGAGCAGAGAGATCACGAAGACGAGGGCGCAGAGGCCTGCCGCCGCCAGGAAAGCCGGATGGAGCGCATTCGCGAGCGCGACCCGGCCGGCGAGCGGGAGGCGGTGGATGACCGTCGACTCCCCACGAACGCTCGCCGGCAGCTGCTGGTTGACGATCACGCCCATCAGGGTCACGCCGAGCGTCGAGCCGATCGAGCGCGAGAACTGTGTTAGCGCGGTCGCCGAGCCCATCGAACGCCGCGGCACCGAGTTCTGCACCGAGAGCACGAAGATCTGCATCATCGAGCCCAGGCCGATGCCGGCGATGACCATGTTGCGCGCGGCCTCGCCGTTGGTCGTCCCCACGCCCATGTTCGCGAGCAGCAGCATCCCGATCCCGAGCACGATCGGCCCGAAGAGCGTGTTTGGCCGATAGCGGCCCGTGCGCGAGACGAGCTGGCCGGAGAGGAAGCTCGTGACCACCGCGCCGAGCATCAGCGGGGTCAGCACGATCCCCGACGAGGTCGCCGAGGTGCCGATCACGCCCTGCACGAACAAGGGGACGAAGCTGATCGTCCCGAACATCGCCGCGCCGACCAGCGCCATACAGGCGACGCTCGAGGCGACCGTCTGGTTCCGGAGCAGGTCGAAGGGCAGGATCGGCTCGCGCACGCGCCGTTCGATCAGCGCGAAGATGCCGAGCAGCCCGACCGACGCGAGCAGCGCCCCGACCACCTGCGGCGAGTGCCACGGGTACTCGCGGCCGCCCCAGACGAGCCCGAGCAGGAGCGCAGTCGTCCCGAGGGCGAGGATCGCGGCGCCGAGCCAGTCGATCGAGTGCTCCTGCTTCGTCCGCCGACGAGGCATGGTCACGATGATCACGGCCATCGCGAGTCCGCCCACCGGCAGGTTGACGTAGAAGATCCAGCGCCAGCTGAAGTTGTCGACGATGAACCCGCCGATCAGCGGCCCGATGATCGACGCCGCCGCGAAGACCGAGCCGATCAGGCCCTGGTAGCGGCCGCGGTCGCGCGGCGGGACGATCATTCCGACCATGGCGAGGGTCAGCGGGAAGAGGCCGCCGGCGCCGACGCCCTGGATCGCGCGGAACACGACCAGCTGGACCATGTTCTGCGCCAGGCCGCAGAGCGCCGAGCCGACGAGGAAGATCGAGATCGCGATGATGAAGAGCGGCTTGCGCCCGTGGACGTCGCCGAGCTTCCCGTAGATCGGCACGGTCACCGTCGAGCCGAGCATGTAGGCGGTGAAGACCCACGTGTACTGCGAGATGCCGCCGAGGTCGGAGACGACCCGCGGGAGCGCGGTCGCGACGATCGTCTGGTCGAGCGCCGCGAGCAGCAGCGTCACCATCAGGCCGGAGTAGATCGCGAGGACACGGCCGATCGAGAACTGGTAGCCCGGCGGCGTCCGCTCGAGCCGCTCCCTGAGCGTGCTCACCTGCGCACTGCCTCCGGCGCAAGCGCAGGCTGCACAGGTGCGAGCCGGTCCCGGGAGAGGACGATGCCCGCCGCGATCGCGAGGCCGCCGACGACCTGAAGCGTCGTGATCGGCTCGGAGAGCAGGAGCAGCGCGAAGATCGCCGCGATGAACGGCTGCAGGTTCGCGAAGACCGCGGCCCGCGACGGCCCCACCCGGGCGATCGCCCCGAACCAGAGCAGGTTCGCGACGACGAGCGGCCCGATCACTGCGAAGGCATAGAGCAGCCAGATCGAGGCGCTGAAGCCGTAGTCCTGCGCCGCGAGCTGATGCGAACCGATCGCGACGAGCGGGATCGTCCCGGCGACGAACGCGAGCGCGCTCACGCGGAGCGGCGAGTACCGGCCGAGCACCGGCGCCGCAGCGACGGAGTAGAACGCCCAGGTGACCGTCGCGCCGAGCGCGAGCAGGACGCCCCAGAAGTGCTTCGACAGCCCGCCGCCGGAACCGACCGCAACCAGCCCGGCGCCGCCGAGGGCGAGCACGGCCGCCAGCCAGAAGCGCAGGCCGACGCGTTCGATGCCGAGCGCGAACGCGAACAGGCCCGCGATCACCGGCAGGGTGCCGAACAACAGGGCGACGGTCGTCGCGGTCGTCAACTTGATCGCGTAGACGAAGGTGAGCTGGTTCAGGCAGATCCCGATCAGGGCGGCGCCGGAGAGCAGGACGAGATCGCGGCGGCGCATCGAGAACGACCCTTCGCGCGCGTACGCGAGCCCCGCGAGGAGCGACGCGGCCATTCCGAAGCGCAGGCTGGCGTAGGCGAGCGGCTGAAACCCGTGCGAGAGGACGTACTTCGTGACGGTGAAGTTGAGGCCCCAGAGGGTTACGGTCGCCAGCAGCATCAGGTCTGCTGGCTCGGGCCTCCGCATGTATCTGAACCTACCCATTAGGGTTCCGGCCATGCCTGAGCCCACCCGCGACGACGTCGACGCGCTCGTCGGGCCTGCGACGCCGCACTTCGCGTACCAGCTGCGCGCGCGGGTGCGCGAGCTCGTCCAGGAGCTGCCGGAAGACCACGACGTGCGCCGCTACGCGGAGGAGAAGGTCGAGCTGCTCGACCGGCTCGGCCACGCGTCCTCGAAGGCGGACGAGGGCCCGCGCGTCCCGCGCGACCGCGGGGGCTGGCGGGAGATCCCGAGCTCCGCGCCCGCGGACGAGCCGCTACCCCGGCGATGAACTTCAAGGGCGCCTCCGTCTTCGTGACGGGCGGCTCGCGGGGGATCGGACGGGCGATCGCGCTCCGCTTCGCAGAGCTCGGAGCAGCCCGCGTGGCGATCGGCTACCTGCGCAACGACAGCGCCGCGGAGGCCGTCGCCGAAGAGCTGCGCGCGGCCGGCGCGGAGCCGCTGCTCGTGCGGGGCAACGTCTCCTCGGACCGCGTCGTCGCCGAGGCGGCCGAGCTGGGGCCGTTCGACGCCGTCGTCCACAACGCTGCGACCGGCGTGATCCGGCCGGCACTCGAGACCGAGGACAAGCACTGGGACTGGACGGTCTCCGCGAACGCGCGCGCCCTCCTCGCGCTCGCGCGCGGGCTCGTGCCGGGCATGCGCGAGGGCTCGTCGTTCGTCGGCATCTCGAGCCTCGGCTCGACGCGCGTGCTCGAGAACTACGTGCTCGTCGGCGTCTCCAAGGCGGCACTCGAGGCGGTCGTCCGCTACCTCGCGGTCGAGCTCGCCCCGCGCGGGATCCGCGTCAACGCCGTCTCCGCCGGAGTCGTCGAGACGAACGCGCTCGATCACTTCCCGAACCGCGAGCAGATGATCTCGGAAAGCCTCGCGCGGACCCCCGCCGGCCGGCTGGTCGAGCCGCACGACGTCGCTGACGCGGTGTGCTTCCTCTGCTCGCCGGCCGCCGAGATGGTGCGCGGACAGATCCTGGTCGTGGACGGCGGGTTCTCCCTCCTGGCCTGATGGAGCCAACCGACACCAACCTGCGCGCGTGGGAGGACGCCCACCGCAAGCTGCGGCGCGGCGGCGGCAGGCGCGGGTTGCCGAAGCCAGTGCGCGAGCGGCTCCCGGACCTCGACGGCCGCCACGTCCTCCACCTGACCTGCGGGGCCGGCCGCGAGACCGCGGCGCTGATCGGGCTCGGGGCTCTCGTCACCGGCGTCGACAGCTCCGAGGAGACCGTGCGCGCCGCCCGTAAGCGGCTACCGGACGCAGCGCTCGTCACAGCCGACGTCCAGGCGCTCCCCGTGGAGCTGAGGCGCGGCCGCTTCGATCTCGTCTACTCGTCCTGGGGAACGCTCGCGCTCGTCTCGAGCCTGCCGGCCTGGGCGGCCGGGGTCTCGGCGGCGCTGCGCAAAAGCGGCGTGCTGCTCGCCTACGACGAGCACCCGGTCGCGGCCTGCCTCGACCAGATGCTGCACTGGCACGAGAGCTACTTCGAGGCCTGGCCGGTCGGAGCGGTGGCCGAGGCGCTGGTCGGCGCTGGCCTGCAGCTCGAGCGGCTCGAGGAGCTGCCGGACCCGAACCGCTGGGGTCGCCGCGAGATCCGGGTTCCCGGCGACCTGGTCGTCGTGGCCCGGAAGCCCTAACTCGACCCGTTGCGGCCCGGGATCAGGCGGTTGAGCGTGTCGGCCGCGATGTAGCCGGCGATCTTCGGGTTCTCCTGCAGCCGGCGCATCGAGTACGCGTACCAGTAGCGGCCGAACGGCGTGTAGATCCGCAGCCGGTGCCCCGCGCGGACGAGCTCGTCGCCCAGTGCCGGTCGCACCCCGAGCAGCATCTGGAACTCGTACTCCTCGCGGCCGAGGCCCCGCTCCTCGATGCCCTTCTGCGCCTGCTCGATCAGCCACTCGTCGTGCGTCGCGATCCCGACGTAGCAGCCCGCGTCCCAGAGGGCGTCGAGCACGGTCACGAAGTTGCTCCGGATCGCCTCGAAGTCGCGGTAGGCGATCTCCCCCGGCTCGAGGTAGATGCCCTTGCAGAGGCGCACGCTCGGCCGCAGCTCGGCAAGCGCCCGCAAATCGTCGAGCGTCCGCTTGAGCCGAGCCTGCAGGACGACACCGACGTTCTCGTGACCGGCCTCGCGCAGCTCGCGGTAGAGCCGCAGGTTGTCGTCTGTCGTCGACGAGTCCTCCATGTCGATCCGCACGAAGTTGCCGCCCGCCGCGTGGCTGACGACGTCGACCAGGTTCTCGCGGCAGAGCTCGTAGCCGAGCCCGAGCCCGAGCGCCGTCAGCTTGACGCTGACATTCGAGTCGAGCCCCTCACGCTCGATCGCCTCGAAGGCCAGGCGGTACTCGGCCGCGATGGAGCGCGCCTCGTCGGGGTTCGTGATCTCCTCGCCGAGGACGTCGATCGTCGCAAGCTTCCCCTCGGCGTTTACCTCCCGAACGACCCGCAGCGCGTCCTCGAGCTCCTCGCCGGCGATGTAGCGCGACGAGATCCGCCGCACGACCGTCTTCGGGACAGCCGGGAGCATCCGGACGATGGCGCGGTCGACGAGAGCCACGGGCCGGAGGATTCTAGGAGGCGCGCTGCTCGAACTCGCGCATCAGGCGGCGCAGCAGGGCATTCAGTTGGCGCTGCTCGTCCTTGGTCAGCGCGTCTGCGATCAGGGACTCCTTCGCCGCCTGCGCCCCGAGCGCCTTCTCCCAGACTCGCTCGCCGGCCTTCGTGAGCTCGACCAGCACGCCGCGGCGGTCCTCCGGGTCGGGCAGGCGCCGGATGAAGCCTCGCTCCTCGAGCTTGTCGAGCCGGTTCGTCATCGCTCCGGTCGAAAGGTCCGAGCGCCGCGCGAGCTGGCCGGCCGAGCGCCGGTAGGGCTGCGGCTGCAGCCGCAGCGAGCTGATCACCTTCCATTCCCCCTCCGCGAGGCCGTGCTCGCCCAGCGTCTCGTCGGCCATGGTGTGGAAGCGACGGCGCAGGCCGTTGATGCGGTCGACGATCCCTTCCACCTCGGGGTCGACCCCGGGCAGGTCGTGCTCGGACAGGAACCGGTCGATGTGGTCCTGGTCGGAGGTCACAGCCAGATCTTGATCGAAATTTCTCTTGACGTCAAGCTTCTTCACTTGTAACCTCTTGTCTTGACGTAAAGATACTTCGGCTCAAGGGAGGGCTGATGTTCGAGCATGAGACGCGAATCGAGTACGTGACGACGAGACCGCAGCAGATGCGTCGCGATTGGCCCGCTACCAGGCCTGCCAGGTACACCGTCGGCGAGTGGCTGATCAGGCTGGGGCAGCGCCTCGCGCCGGAACCGAGGCCCCGCTCAGCCCTCGCGCATAAAGCCCTGCCGCGCTGCTGAGACGAGCGCGACGGCTTCCGGGAAGAGGACGCGCATGGCGTCGCGGAGCGCGATTGCCTGCTCGTCCGCGCTCCCCGGCGCATTGACCTGCTGGAGTGCGGCCGCGTCAACTCGACGGCGGTGTTCAGGGTCAGAGTGGCGAACTGCTCGCGCTGAGCCTCCTGCACGGTCTCCGCCTGCTGCTCGGCGAACTCGCGCAGGCTGCGCATCAGGTCTTCGGGATCTCCCCCGAAGGGAAAGCCAAATCCGCCGCTTCCCTCCATCGCAGCCAGCCTAGCTGAGGGGAACCTTGTAGCCGCGCTCCACGTCCTTGACGAGCTCCTCGACGGTGCCGGTCGCGCTCTTCATCGCGGCCACGAAGGCCTGCGGATTGTCGGCCCCGGCGGCGAGCGCGTCGAGCTCGGCCGGCGTCGCGACGCGCGGCTCCTCGGTCGCAGCCCCCGTCGCCTCCTCCGCGAGCTCGTACAACGCGGCGATCGAGACTGCGTCCCGCACGAGCGAACGGTCCTCGACGGGCCGGCCGTCGGCGTCGAGCACGAGCCAGCTGGTGGTCTCGTCACCGTGGCTGAAGGCGCAGACATATGCGCGGACGCCGGAACCGGGCTCGGCGGGGACGATCCCGGTGAGCTCCTCGCCCTCCGCGGCGTGGCGGATGGCGGCGTCGGCGATGCGCCGCAATTCCCGTTCCAGCTCCACGTCTTGAGCTTAGAGCTCGAACCGAAATGAAGGCTGTGCCGCCTGGCCGCGCTGGGCACGCACGCTGCCGCGTCCTCAGTCGCCCCGATGGCTTAACTATCGGGGCTCCCTGCGTCCTCGCATCGCACGCACCCATCACGCCCATGCGACGAGCGACATTCCAGTTCGAGCTCTTAGACTCACGATCGTGGCCGAGACGGTCTCCGAGCGCGCCCGTGAGCTGTTCGCGCCGCTCGGCCCGACCTACGACCGGTACGCGCGGCTCCTCTCGTTCGGCCAGGACCCGCGCTGGCGGCGCTTCCTGGTCTCGAGGCTGCCGGTCGGCCCCGACGACACTGTCGCTCGACGTCGCCTGCGGGACGGGCGCGGTCGCGCTCGAGCTCGTCCGCCGCACGGGCTGCTCGATCGTGGGCGTCGACCAGAGCCCGGAGATGCTGGCCGAGGCGCGGCGCCGAGTCGACGACCCGAGGATCGAGTTCGTCCAGGCCGCCGCCCAGTCGCTGCCGTTCGAGGACGCGTCCTTCGACGGCCTGACTGCGGCGTACCTCCTCCGCTACCTCGACGACCTTCCCGCCGGGCTCGCCGAGCTGGCGCGCGTCCTCCGTCCCGGAGCAACCGCCTCGCTGCTCGACTTCGGCGTCCCTCCCGCCGCGCTCACCCGCCAGGCCTGGAACTTCTGGGTCGACACGGGCCTGCCGCTCGCCGGCCGCGCGATCTCGCCCGGCTGGTATGACGTCGGCCGTTTCCTCGGCGACAGCATCCGCCGCTTTCACGCCGAGTGGCCGATCGAGCGCCTTCTGGGCGCTTTCCACGACGCCGGCTTCGAGAGCGGGAACGCGCGGCGGCTGAGCCTCGGCGGCTGCCTCGTTGTGTGGGGGACCCGGCATGAGTGAGGCAAGGCCCGCCTTCTACGCGCTCTCGCCCGGGAGCTGGCGGGACTACGTCACGCTGGTGCACCCGCCCTACACCGCGTGGCACCTGAGCTACGTCGTGCTCGGCGCGTGCCTCGCGCCGCACCTCTACACCGACCGCCTCGGCGCCGCTCTGGCGGCCTTCTTCCTCGCCCTCGGCGTCGGTGCCCACGCACTGGACGAGCTGCAGGACCGTCCCCTGAAGACGCGGATCCCGGACCGGACGCTGCTCGTCCTGACGGCGACCGCGCTCGCCGGAGCGGTCGCGATCGGCATCGCCGGCGCCGTCTCCTTCAACGGCTGGCTGCTCGTCTTCGTCGCGGCCGGCGCGCTGCTCGTGCCGGCCTACAACCTCGAGCTGTTCGGCGGTGCGATCCACAACGCGCCCGGCTTCGCGCTCGCCTGGGGCGCGTTCCCGGTCCTGACGGGCTACTTCGCCTGCGCGGGGACGATCGGCTGGGTGGCGCTCCTCGCGGCCGCCTTCGCCGCGCTGACGAGCTACGTCCAGCGCGTGCTCTCGACGCCGGTCCACCACCTGCGACGCCGCGTGGTCGCGGTCAGCGGGACGCTCGAGCTCCGCGACGGCAGCAGCGAGCCGGTCACGGCGGACCACCTGTTCGCGACGCAGGAGCTGTCGCTGCAGCTCCTTGCCGCCGCGCACGTCTGCCTCGCCGCTGCCTTGCTGGTTCTCAGACTGACGTAGCATGCGCGCCGTGCGCGCGGAGGTCCTCGAGGTCGTCTTCGCAGCCGCGGTGCTCGTCCTCTTCGGATCCGCGGCCCTGCTGCTGCGCGGCCGCGTCACGCGGAAGGTGCTGGTCGCACTTGCCTGGCTGGTCGCCGCCCTCGCGGCGGTCGCCTGGGTCGTCGTCGCGCTCGAGCCGGCCCGCGATGCCGCTACCGCCGCCGTGGGGATCACGGTCTGCGCTGCCGCCCAGGCCGGCCTGCTCGTCCTTCGCCGGCTGCTCGAGCAAGGGCGAGCCGTCGACGACTCCCTCGCGGCCGCGCGGGACCAGCTCGACGCGGTCGTGAAGCGCGAGACCGAGACGCGCGCCGCGGAGCTCGAGCGCACGCTCGCTCTCGCGCGCTCGCAATCGCTCTCGCGGCTCGCCGACGAGGAGCGCCGCATGGCCGAGAAGCGCCGCGCAGCCGTGCACGAGCGCGAGCAGCAGACGAACGCCGAGCTGAGCGAGGCGCTCGCGAAGGCGCAGGCACGCATCGGGGCCCGCCTCGCCGACTGGGCAGCCGACCTCGAGCGCACGGAGCACGAGCTGACCGCCCAGATCGCCTCGCTCCGCCAGCGCCAGGAGCAGCTCCTCGCCGACGCGGCGACCCGCCTCACGATCGAGACCGAGCGGCTGGACACGGCCTCCGAGGAGCAGCGAGAGCGCCTCGCCGCACTGGCCACACAGTTCGACCGCGTGGCCCGCGAGACCGCGGAGAGTGCACATTCCGCGATCGAGACGCACGAGAGCGAGCGGCGCCGGGCGCTGCAGCAGGTCGCCGAGCGGCTCCGCGAGCGCGAGCGGGAGCTGCGCGAGCGGATCGCGGCCGAGGAGTCCGAGGCGGTGCAGCGGATCCAGGCCGGCTTCGCCGACACCGAGCGCCGGCAGGTGGACCAGCTGAAGCGCATCGTCGAGCGGACCTCGGGCTCGTTCTCCGAGGCGCTCTCGCGCCAGTTCACCGAGGAGATCAAGCGCGCCCGCGAGGAGGCCGCGCAACGGCTCTCCCGCGAGCTCGACAAGGCCGTCGCCCACTTCTCTCGCGAGGCCCAGAGCGTCCTCGCCGAGCGCCTCGCCCACGTCGCCGACGCCGGTGGGCAGCGCCTCGAGCGCAAGCTGTCCCAGATCGGCTCGTCGCTCGAACAGGAGCAGAGCGAGCTCGCCGCGGAGCTCCAGAAGCGGATCGGCGACGCAGAGCTCGAGCTCCGCTCGCAGGTGCAGGGCCTCGCCGCGGACGCCGAGGCCGAACGCTCGGTCCTGAGCGCGAGGCTGAACGAGTTGCAGCGCCGCCTCGAGGCGCTCCGCAACGAAGCGGAGGCCCGAACGCCCACGTTTCGAACGGGCTGAGCCCGGCAAAAGCAAGATTTCACACGAGCAAACTTCCAGCGAAAGGGTTCGTCTAGGACCTGGCGAACTAGCTCCAACGCCGATGGCACAGATCACCGAGACACCCCGGGACGAACAGGCGAAAGTCGAGAGCTGGCGGCTGCACGTGCTGATGGAGGGCGGCTACCCGCTCCCCCTGGCGGAGAAGATCGCGCACTCGAGCGCCGACCTTCACTACGCCGTGGATCTGATCTCCCTGGGCTGCGATCCGGAGACCGCGGCCGAGATCCTGCTCTAATTCCTCGTCATCAAGGTCGAGGCGATCGAGTACGGCGACCGCCGGGTCTACTCGGTGGGCGCATTCAACCGCGGCATCGCGTCGTGGCTTGGACGGCTGCCGACCGTGTGGGTCGAGGGCGAGATCACGGAGCTCCGGCGGCAGGCGCGCTGGGCGAGCGTCTTCTTCACGCTCAAGGACCCGGCTGACGGCTCCTGCTTGTCGGTCTCGATGCCCCGCGGACAGTTCGACGCGGTCGGCGGCAGCGTCTCCGATGGCGACCGCGTGCACGTCTACGGGCGCCCCGAGCTCTTCGCGGCGCGCGGCGAGTTCCGCCTGCGCGCGCTCTCGCTCGAGCAGTTCGGGCTCGGCGACCACCTGGCGGCGCTCGAGCGCCTGAAGCAGAAGCTCGCCGCGGAAGGTCTCTTCTCCGCGGAGCGCAAGCGCGCGCTCCCGCGGTTCCCGCGGAGGATCGGCCTCGTCACCGGCAACGACGCCGCCGCGAAGCGGGACGTCCTGACCGCCATCCAGAGCCGCTTCCCGCCTGCCTCTGTGCTCGTCGGCGAGACCTACGTCCAGGGGCCGCGGGCCGCCGGGGCCGTGATCGAGACCTTGGGAGCGCTCTGCCGCGAGGAGGGCATCGACGTGATCGTCGTCGCCAGGGGCGGCGGCAGCTTCGAGGATCTCCTTCCCTTCAGCGACGAGCGGCTCGTGCGGGCCATCGCCGCCTGCCCCGTGCCGGTCGTGACGGCCGTCGGCCACGAGCAGGACACGCCGCTCTGCGACCTCGCGGCCGACGCGCGGGCCTCGACGCCCAGCGTGGCCGCCCGCCTCGTCGTGCCCGACCTGAACGAGCTCCTCGCGCGGCTAGACCGCACCCGCTCCGGCCTCGAGCGCGGAGCGCGGCGGGCCCTCGAGCGCGAGCGCCAGAAGCTCGACCGCACCCACGAGCGGCTCGGCCGCGCGCCGCGCCTGCTCGTCGAGCGCAGCCGCCACCGGCTAGAGCAGTCGGCCGGACGCCTGCGCGCCCTCTCGCCGAAGGCGACCCTGGGTCGCGGCTACGCCATCGTCCGACGCGGCGACGAGATCGTCCGCTCCGGAAGCGCCCTCGAACCGGGCGAGCATGTCGACGTCGAGCTGGCAGAAGGCGGCTTCGGCGCGCGCGTGGAGGAGACGCGGTGAGCGTCCAGCCACGGGCCACCTTCGAAGAAGCGCAGCGCGAGCTCGAAGCGATCGTGAACCGGCTGGAGAGCGGCGAGGCACCGCTCGACGAGGCGCTGAAGCTGTGGCAGCGCGGCGAAGAGCTCTACCGGCTCTGCCGCGAGCGCCTCGAAAACGCCGAGGGCAAGATCGAAGAGCTCGCCTCCCGAGCCGAATCCGCGCGGCCCGCGTAAAGGGGATGTAAAGGCGCGCGCCGACGCGTTTTTATTATTTGCACACCGGCAAGATACGGCTTGTAAATCAATCGGACTACGTTCTACCAGGGGGGACAATCGGCATGCGAAAGCTCTTGTTTTTGCCGTTTCTCGTGCTAGCGCTGGCGGCGGCGGCGCCGACGTCGGCAAGCACGCCGAACACGGTTGTCGTCAACATCACTCACACCGGCTTCAGCCCTTCTACGGTGACTGTCCAGAACGGTGACGTCGTCACCTGGAAGAACACGGACACCACGTCGCACCAGATCGTCGCGGACGACGGCTCGTTCAAGTCCGACGTCCTCGCGCCCGGGGCGACGTTCTCGTACGCGTTCTCGTCAGCGGGCACGTTTGCGTACCACGGCGCGATCAACCCCGGGATGCGCGGGAGCGTCGCGGTCACGTTGAGCCGCTGGCTCTTGATGAGCCAGAACCGCGAGACGGTCACGTACGTGACGTCGGTCAAGCTCACGGGTCAGACCTCGAGCGCCGACTCCGGCGACCCGGTGATCATCGAGTCGAGGCCGGCCGGGACGAGCGACTTCACCGAGGTCGCCCGCACGTCGACCTTCAGCGGCCACTGGGCGCTGCAGGTTCGGCCGCGGCGCACGACCGAGTACCGCGCGGTCTGGAACAACGTCTACAGCCAGGTCCACACCGTCGGCGTCAAGCCGGCGCTGCGCCTGAAGCAGACCGGTCGCGCGTTCCTCTGGGCATACGCCAACGCTGACGGCGTTCGGATCCGGCACGCCCTGCTCCAGCGCTGGCAGCGGCACCACGGCTGGAGGACGATCCGCGTGCTGTCGCTGAACCGTCTCCGCCAGAAGCAGAACCAGCAGTGGATGTCCTTCGGGAAGTACCGGTTCCACTTCCGCCACGGCATGATCCTTCGCCTCCGCGTCACCCGCGCACAGGCAGGGCCGGCGATGTATGGCCCGGCCTTCAGCAAGGCCATCCGCTTCTAGTCGAAACCACGGTCCGGCCGCGCCCCATTAGAATCCGGGGCGTGGCCGGACCATCCCTCGAGCTGCTGCAGCGGATCCCGCTCTTCGCGGACTTCGATCACGGCGAGCTCGAGCGCATCTCCCGCACGTTCAAGGACCGCACCTTCGAGGCCGGCAGCACCGTCGTCGGCGAGGGCAAGACCGGTGCGGGCTTCTTCGTGATCGAGAGCGGAGAGGCCACGGTGTCGACGCGGGGCGACGAGCGCGGCAAGCTCGGCCCCGGGGATTACTTCGGCGAGATCGCCCTGATCGACGACGGCGCCCGCAGCGCCACGGTCACCGCCAACAGCGAGCTGCGCTGCTACGGGCTCACCTCGTGGGAGTTCCGCCCGCTCGTCGAGTCGAACGCCTCCATTGCCTGGAAGCTGCTCGAGACGATGGCGAAGCGGCTGCGCTCGGCTCAAAACCACTGAGCGCCGAGACTTCCGACGCCCAGCTCGTAGCGCGGTGTCGCACGGGCGACGAGGACGCCTGGCGGGAGCTCGTCGACCGTTTCTCGCGCTACGTCTACGCGATCTGCGTCCAGGCGTTCCGCCTCCCCGAGCACGACGCCGAGGACGTCTACCAGGAGGTCTTCGCGCGCGTCTACGAGAAGCTGGAGACCCTGCGGGACGACGACGCCTTCCGGCCCTGGGTCGCCCAGCTCACGCGTCGGCTCTGCATCGACCGCAAGCGCTCGGGGTCGCGCGAGGAGCCGGCCGACGAGGTCCCCGAGACGGCCGCGGACGATGTCCTCGGGGAGCTCGAGGAGGCGTTCGACGTCCACGAGGCGCTCGCCGCGCTGCCCGACAACTGCCAGGAGATCCTCGACCGGTTCTTCGCGCGGGACGAGAGCTACCGCACGATCGGCGACGCGCTCGAGCTCCCCGCCGGCACGATCGCGAGCCGGATCTCGCGCTGCCTGACGAAATTACGCGAGCACTGGGAAGAAACCGCGCCCTCCGCCCGTCCTGAGAGCAGGTGACGTGATGAACGACGCATACGACATCGAACAGCTTTCCCGTCTCATCGGGATGCTTCCACCGGCCCCGGCGGCCTGGGTGCAGGCGGCGCAAGAGCTGCCGCGTGCCCGCCGGGAGCTGGACACGATCGTCGAGCGTGCGGAGGCCGACCAGGCCTTCCGGGAGGGCGTCGTCGCCGACCTCGAGACTGCTTTGCGGGCGGAGGGCATCGAGCCCACCCGCCCGCTCCTCGAGGAGCTTCGCCGCCGCGTCTCCGAATAAGTAACTTCCGCCTATGGATGAAAGCCTGCCGGCCTGGAGCATGCCGGCCGAAGCCGCGAAGAAGATCTCGATCGGCGACTGGCCGGAGCAGGTCACGCGCGACTGGGCCTGGGGCGGCGCGACCGGCAAGGGGGTGCGGGTCTGCATCCTCGACAGCGGGGTCGAGGCGGGCCACCCGCTCGTCGGCGAGCTCGAGGGGGCAGTCGCGGTCGCCCGTGACGAGGAGGACGTCGCAGTCGCCGAGGATGCGGAGGGCGATCTCTGCGGCCACGGCACCGCCTGCGCCGGGATCGTCCGCTCGCTGGCCCCCGAGTGCAGCATCTACAGCGTCCGTGTGCTCGGCGCCGGCTTCAAAGGCAGCGGGCCCGTGCTGCTCGGCGGGCTGCGCTGGGCGGTCGAGCAGGGCTTCGACGTCGTCAACATGAGCCTCTCGACGACGAAGCGGCAGTTCGCAGAGCTCCTGCACGAGCTGGCCGACACCGCGTACTTCCGGCGCACGGTTCTCGTAGCCTCCGCGCACAACATGCCCGTCGAGAGCTACCCGTGGCGCTTCTCGTCCGTCATCTCGGTCGGCAGCCACGAGGATCCCGACCCCCAGACGTTCTTCTACAACCCCAACCCGCCCGTCGAGTTCTTCGGGCGCGGGGTCGGGGTCGAGATCGCGTGGCTCGGCGGCGGCACGATCCGCTCGAGCGGGAACAGCTTCGCGACGCCGCACATCGCAGGGATCTGCGCGCTGATCCTCTCCAAGCACCCGGAGCTGACGCCGTTCCAGCTCAAGAACGTGCTCTACCTGACCGCCAACAACGTCGGAGGGGGAAAATGACGGACCTACGCGCGGCGGTGGCCGCGGGCGCCCTCGGCTCGGAGGAGAGCTACCGCGAGCTGCTGCAGGCCATCGTCGAATGCGCCCGCGCGATCTTCGGCGCAAAGGCGTCCTCGATCTTCCTCCACGACGAGGAAACCGACGAGCTCGTCTTCGAGGCGGTCGCCGGCGAGGGCTCGGGCGACCTGATCGGCGTTCGGTTCCCCTCGAGCAGCGGCGTGGCAGGCTGGGTGCTCGTCACGCGCCAGCCGCTCGTGATCGAGGAGCTCGAGCAGGATCCGCGCTTCGCACGCGAGGTGGCCGAATCGACCGGCTTCGTCCCGAAAGGCTTGATGGCCGTCCCACTCATGCACGACGAGAACACACTCGGCGTGCTCGAGGTGCTCGACCGCCCCCAACAGGCCGCGTTCTCGCTCCAGGAGATGGAGCTGCTGGGCCTGTTCGCGAACGAAGCGGCGATCGCGCTGGACCTCCTGCAGCGAGCCAGGCAGGCGCGCGCAGTCCTGCAAGAGGAAGGTGCCGAGGCGACCGCCCTCGCGCGCCTCTCCGAACGGCTCGCCAAAGCCGAGCCGGAGAAACGCGAAGCGGCCGAGCGCCTGATCAAGGCAATCGACGAACTTCTGTCCTAAGAACGCCGCCGCGCCCGACATGGCGGGCGCGGCTCATGAGCTTCCTAGGGCGGGCCAATTCGACTGACCCGCGCTTGGCCGGCTCCACCAGGGCCCGAACGACCTAGGCGCCGGCAAGGAGGGGGCTCGTGGGGGAACCAGGGGTTCCCCCACGCTAAAACGCCGAGGGAGCCTTTCGGCTCCCTCGAGGCGGAGTGACCTGCTAGCAGGTCGTTGCGCGGCTTGTCCTACGGAGTCTTCTGCCCGAAGCGCATGTGGCCTTCGACGTCGTCGTCACCCTCGTCGTTGGCGCCCTTCATGCCTTTCATGCCCTTCATCTCGTCGTCGTCCATCCGGCCCTTCATGTGGCCCTCGACGTCGTCGCCCTCGTCGTTGGCGCCCTTCATGCCCTTCATGCCCTTCATGGCCTCGTCGTCCATGCGGCCCTTCATGTGGCCCTCGACGTCCTCCGTTGGCTCTGGTGCCCGCTGATCCTTCTCCTCCGACACTTGGTGCCTCCTTTCGGGGTCTGAACTCTGCACACAAGACGGTGATTGCACCCGGAATCTTCCCCCTCTTGTGCGAAGAACGCAATCTGCGCAATTCTCCTGCGGATGAAGAGGCTCGCAGACCAGCTCCACGAGTCCTCCCGTGCGCTTCGCGACGTCTACCGAAATCGCCGCCTGCGCCGGCTGCAGCTGGCCTGGGCGGGGTCGATCATCGGCACCTGGGCGTACAGCGTCGCGATCGTCGTCTACGCGTACCACCAGGGCGGCGCTTCGGCCGTCGGGCTCGTCGGGCTGATCCGCTGGCTGCCTGCGGCGTTCGCGGCGCCGTTCATGTCCGTCCTCGGCGACCGCTACCCGCGGGTGCCGGTCATGCTCGCCTCCGATCTCGTCCGAGCCGTCGCGCTCGGCGCGATGGCCGCCACCGTGCTCGTGGACGGGCCGTCTGCGCTCGTCTACGCGCTCTCGGCGCTGGTCGGAGTCGTCTCCACGGCCTTCCAGCCGGCGCAGGCCGCGCTCCTGCCCTCGCTCGCGCGAACGCCGGAGGAGCTGACCGCGGCGAACGTGAGCTCGAGCACCCTCGAGAGCCTCGGCTTCTGCGTCGGCCCGGCCCTCGGCGGCGTCCTGCTCACGGTCTCGAGCACCTGGGTCGTCTTCGTCGTCACCGCGTCGACCTTCCTCTGGTCGGCGTTGATGCTGAGCGGCCTCCTGCGCCACGACGAGCCTCCGCTCACCTCGGAGCCGCGTCCGCTCGTCCACGAGGCGGCCGACGGTTTCCGGGCGATCGGAGCCGACGGGCGGCTCCAGCTCGTGATCGGCCTCTTCTCGGCGCAGTCGCTGATCAACGGCGCCGGCAACGTCCTGATCGCGGTCTGCGCCCTCCAGCTGCTGGACATGGGCTCGGGGGGAGTCGGCTACCTGAATGCAGCCGTTGGCGTCGGCGGGCTCGTCGGGGCCGTCTTCTCGCTGATGCTCGTGGGCCGGCGGCGGCTGGCGGGGATCTTCGGGCTCGCAGTCGCGGGCGCCGGCGGGCCGATCCTGCTCATCGCGCCGCACCCGACCATCGAGATCGCGCTTCTGGCCTTCGCCCTGACCGGCGTGTCCAACATCGTCGAGGACGTCGCCGGCTTCACGCTCCTGCAGCGCACAGCACCCCCGGAGGTGCTCGCGCGGGTCTTCGGCGTGCTGCACAGCCTCTTCTTCGCGATGACCGCCGTCGGAGCGATCCTCGCCCCGCGGCTGATCGACCTGATCGGCGTCCGCTGGTCTCTCGTCGCCTTCGGCGCGTTCCTCCCGGTGCTGACGATCCTTACGCGGGTGCCGCTCAAGCGTCTCGACGACTCCGCCGTCGACCACGCGGCCGAGCTCGAGCTGCTGCAGACGATGCCGCTGTTCGCCCCGCTCTCGCCCCCTGTGCTCGAAGGGCTCGCCTCGCGCCTGATCGCCGTCCACGCTCCGGCCGGCCAGACGGTCGTCACGCAGGGCGACCACGGCGACCGCTTCTACGTGATCGTCTCGGGCGAGGTCGACGTGGCGATCGACGGCCGCTCGCAGGCGACGCAGGGCGCCGGTGACCACTTCGGCGAGATCGCGCTCCTGCGCGACGTTCGCCGGACCGCGACCGTGAAGGCAACCGCCGACACGGAGCTCCTGGCGCTCGAGCGCGACGACTTCCTGGCCGCCGTCACGGGCCACGCCGCGAGCGCCGAGGCCGCCGAAGCGGTGGTCGGCGCGCGTCTGGGCGTGTCACCCGTTTAGTATCCGCCCGTGGCCGCACCATCGGTCGAGCTGCTGCGGAAGATCCCGCTGTTCGCGGAGCTGGACGCGCGCGAGCTCGAACGGCTGGGCGGCTCGTTCAAGGAGCGCACTTTCGACGCGGGCGAGTCCGTCGCGAGCGAGGGCGAGAGCGGTGCCGGGTTCTTCGTGATCGAGAGCGGCGAGGCGGTCGTCGAGGTCGGCGGCGAGGAGGTCAGGCGCCTCGGGACCGGCGACTACTTCGGCGACATCGCGCTGATCGACATGGGGGCGCGCACGGCCTCCATTCGGGCCGAGAGCGAGCTCCACTGCTACGGCCTGACCTTCTGGGACTTCCGCCCGCTCGTGGAGAGCGACGCGCGGATCGCTTGGCCCTTGCTGCAGGCGATGGCGAAGCGCCTGCGCGAGGCCGAAGCGGCCGAGGCCTAGCCCGCCCGCGACAGGCGCAGGCCGGCCACCAGGCGGTTCGCTGCCGTGAGACCGCGGGGCGACGTGAAGACCGCAGAGACGTCGAAGTTGCGTCCGCCGGTCGAGAAGACGCGGCGGCCGAAGTGGGCACCGACCCGCTGCAGCGCCACCGGCAGCTGAAGGCGGCGGCTGCGGAGCGAGGGCGGAAGCTCGAGCAGCGTGAGGCGCGTCGAGCCGCGCCTCGCTCGGACGACGAGGCTCGCCGCGAAGGTGGCAGCCGGGATCTCGATGCGGCCGCTCCACCCGGGGAGCAGGGGCAACGAGACGCCCTTTGCCGTGAGCATGCGGCCGTGCGGCCTCACGATCCGCGAGGACGCAACCTCGAGGGTCCGTAGCACTCGGTTCACCTCTCGCAGGCGAGCCGGATCGGCCGGCTTCGGCCCGAGGTCGGCCAGTGCCTGGAGTGCCTGTCCGTTCACCGTCAGCGAGCGCTCCGCGAAGGCGTGGTCGCCAGGAAAGCCCTCGAAGGGCCCGGTCAGGTCGCGGCCGCGCAGCGTGGCCGGCCCACGCAGGCCGGGTCCCCCTCCTGCCAGGTACGGGACCACCGGCCCGTAGCCCCAGATGATCAGGTGAACGTGGCCGCGGCGCACGTGCGCGCGCTCCGCGGAGCCGAGGACGCTCCGCGCGAGGGGGAAGTTCGCCGCCTGCAGCTGCCCGCGACCGGCGACGCCGTACCAGCCGCTGGGCAGCGAGAGACTGAGCCCGGAGCCGCTGAGTGTCCGCTCGTGATTGCTCGAGCAGCCGGCGGCGAGGAGCGCGGCGGCTGCGACGACTGCGATTCGGCTCACGCTCCCTCTACGTTCGCGGCCTTCCCGCCGGTCCCGAGCCGCAACCCGAGCTCCTCGAGGTCTGCGCGCGCCCGGCTCGGGTCGCCGCTGAGCGCGACCGCGTCGATCCCCGCTTCCACTCGCCCGCCGAAGAGCACGCACTGCACGCCGAGCTCCTCGCAGACACGCATCGCCTCACCCGGGGCCTTCCCCTCGAACGTCGTCCGGTCGACGGCGCCCTCGCCGGTGACGACGAGATCGGCGCGCGCGACGCGCTCGCGGAAGCCGGTCAGCTCGAACAGGTACCGAGCTCCCGGCACGAGCTCGGCGCCGAGCGACGCAAGCGCCGCGCCGAGGCCGCCCGCTGCGCCCGAGCCGGGAAGCTCGCCGCACGGCCGGCCGCGGAAGCGCTCCTCCAGCTCGCCGATTTCCTCCGGCGAGGCGCCCTTCTGCGGCCCGAACCTGGCGGGGGCCTCGATCAGCGTCGCAGTCGTGTCGCAGAGAACAGTGGTCGGCGCGGGCAGCCGGTCGAGGACCTCGAGGAGGCCTTCGCCTGCGTCCATGGTCGCCGTGCCGCCGAGGCCGACGAGCAACCGCGGACACTCGCCTGTCGCGGCGAGGAGCTCGCCGAAACCCCGGCTCGAAGCCGCGCGCACGTCGAGCTGACCGGGATCGAACGGGATCGCGTCGGCGCTCTGGAGGACGACCGTCCCGTCCTCCAGCGCCCAGATCGGCGCCTCATGCGGGCTCCCGAAAGCGTCCTGCACGCGCACCCGCCGCACAACGCGCGCGTCGAGCATCTCGGCCGTCCCGTCTCCGCCGTCCGCGATCGGAGACTGCTCGGCCTCGATCCCCGCGCGCGCTAGGCCTTCGGCGAGGCAGGACGCCGCCTCGCGCCCCGAGAGGACGCCCTTGAGGCTAGCCGGGCACGCGAGCGCGCGCACGAGACTCCTCGCCGTCCGAGGACGCCTCCGGGACACGCTTCTCGGGCACCTCCGCCTCGCTCGCCTCGGGCATCCGCTTCAGCATCGCGAACGAGAGTCCCTCGCGCGCGAGGAAGAGCATGCCGACACCGACGCCGACCGACGCCTCGATCGCCTGGAGTCCGAAGCCGTACGCCACCGCCCTCCCCGCCGCGACGCCGTACGAGGCGAGCGGCAGCGCGATCGCCGCCTGCAGCAGCCCGATGTTCCCGGGCCAGAGCGGAAAGAGCGTCGCCACGTTCATCAGGAGGAGCACGAGCCCAGCGGCCGGCAGCGGCGCGTGTATGTGGAAGGCGCGCATCGCGGTGTAGACCGCGAAGAACTGGCAGAGCCACCCGAGGCACTGGAAGAGCGCCGCGGCCGCCGCCGGCCCCGGCCGGTGCAGGACGCCGAGGCCGTACCGCGCCATCGTCACCAGCCGCCTGAGTGGGCCGACCTCGTCGATCACCGACGTGTGGTGCTCCCGGGCGCTCGCAAAGGCGAACGCAAAGAGGCCGAAACCGACCGCTCCGACGACGATCAGGCTCGTGACCGCCCAGTGCGGGATTTTCGCGGTCGCGAGCACGTAAAGGATCAGACCGACAGTCGGCACGAGGTCGAAGAGGCGGTGCGCGAAGACGCTCCCGACAAGCGCCGCCCAGATTCCGTCGCCTCGCCCCTGCAGCCGCAGCTTTCGCGTCAGAACGGCGACGCGCGCGAGCTCGCCGATCCGCCCGGGCAGGACAGCATTCGCGAAGAGGCCGACCGAGAAGGCAGAGAAGACGAGCGGATAGCGCGGGTGCGGCGGCGGCATCGCCTGAGTGATGACGATGCGCCAGGCGAACGCCCGCAGGACCACCGACAGCAGGTTGAGCCCGATCGCCAGGACGACCCACTCGTAGCGCACCTGGTCGAAGGTGTGCTTGACGAGGTGCCAGTCGGGCCCGCGCCACCAGACGAGCGACGCGAGTCCGGCTGCGGCCAGCACCACGACCGCGATCCGGAGAAGGACGGCTTTCATGCGAGCTCCCGGTAGATCTCGGCGAGCCGCTGCGCGATGCCGCCCCACGCGTAGCGTTCCTCGGCCACGCGGCGGGCGCCCGCGCCCAGCCGCTCTCGCCGCGGCTCGTCGGCGACGAGCTCCTCGACGCCGGCGGCCAGCGCGTCCGGATCCCCCGGCGGGACGAGCAGGCCCGTCTCGTCGGTCATGACGTCACGGTACCCGGTGATGTCGGAGGCAACCACGGGAGTCGCACACCCGAACGCCCTCGTCAGCACCATCCCGAAGCTCTCCCCGCCGAGCGAGGGCGCCACGAGCGCCTTGGCCGCGAGCAGCTCCGCGGTCAGCGCTTCCTGGCTGAGGAAGCCGAGCGACTCGATTCCCTCAGCGCTCACGCCGAGCCGGGTCAGCAGCAGGCGCACCATCAGCGGGTCGGCTCCGACGATGCGCAGCTCCGCTCCGGTGCGCTCGCGGATCCGGGGCCAGGCGCGAAGCAGGATCGGCATTCCCTTGCGCGGGTCGTGCCTGCCCACGAAGACGATCCGGTTCTCGCGCCCAGAAGGGTCGGCGCTCGGCGGGATCAGCGTCCCGTTCGGGATCAGCTCGTAATCGCCCGGGTACCAACGGTCCGCCGACTCGCGCGCCGCCTCGGAGACTGCGATCCGGTGGTCGATGCGGTCCATCAGGAAGCCCCACACCGGCTTGCCGACCGAATTCCACGCCAGCTGCCCCGACGCGTGGAACGTGGCGACGACCGGGCAGCGCGCCCACGAGAGAGCGGCGGTGCAGATCACCGGCGTCATCGGCTCGTGCATGTGGATGACGTCGAAGTGCTCCCGCCTCAGCGCCCGGTGGACGCGCGGGATCGCGGAGGGGCTGAGCACGATGTTCGGCAGGGCCCCGTTCGCCGGCACGATCACGGAGCGCCCGACCGGGATCACGTCCGCCGGCGGCCGCCCGTGCCGCCCGTGCCTGGGGTGCAGAACCCGCGTGAAGCTGCCCTCGGGGTCGTGCCCCACGATCGTACGCGTCTCGATGCCGAGCTCGCGCAGCGCCGCAACCTTGAGCTCGACGTGCTCGATTACGGCACCCCAGTAGGACCATGAGTACGGGACGACGATGCCGACCTTCATCGCCCGACGATTCTGACGGGCTAGAACCCGCGCGTGTCGCCTGGGCTCAGTGGTGCACGCGCGGCAGGGCGAAGAGCACGAGCAGGAAGGGCGTCAAGGTCACGAGCAGCACGGCGACCGCCGGGCCGAAGGTCTCGAACGGACCGCTCCCGGTGGGAGTCTCGGCACGGACGACGGGCACCAGCCAGCCTGGCTCCGGCAGCAGGCGCCGGGCGCGCTCGGCGAGCTCCGGGCAGACGAGGGCCAGCTCAGGCGAGAGCGGCTCGTCCAGCGCGATCTGAAGCGTCGACACCTCGTGTTTCCCCGCCGCCAGTCTCGCCGCGGGCGGGAGCCCTCGCATCCCCCTTTCGAGGGAGGTCAGGGGCCGCGCCAGAGCCGATCGCAGCCATGTGGGCCGAAGCATCGCCGTCATCGCCGCCCTCGCGCTCGCGGCTCCGGCTGGAGGCGCCGTCCGCGCGCTGCCTACCCCGGCGTCACCGCCTCGGGACGAGCCGGTCCTCGCGCACATCGCCTCGCCGGTCGCTCGGGCATCGAGGCCGACCGCAGGAACGCTCGTCGCCCAGATTCGCCCCGGCCGCGATGTAGTGGTCCGCAGCGCCCGAGGACTCGAGCGCGTCGCCTCGCGCACGCAGTTCGGCTCGCCGCGGACGTTCCCCGTCACGCGCCTCCTCCCCGGCCGGCGCTACCGCGTGCTGCTCGACGACGGCCGCCGCGGTTGGATCCGCCCCGCGCGCGGCACGTTCACGCTCAGCCGCAACCGCGTGAGCCTGGAGGTCGACCTCTCGAGGCGCCTGCTGCGCGTCCACCGCGGCAACCGGGTCACGCGCTCGGTACGAGTCGGAATCGGCTCGCCGAGCACGCCAACGCCGGTCGGCCGCTTCGCCGTCACCGACAAGCTCGAGGGAGCCGCGTTCTCACCCGTCTACGGCTGCTGCATCCTCGCGCTGTCCGCGCACCAGGCCCACCTCCCGGCCGGGTGGACCGGCGGCAACCTGATCGCGATCCACGGCGGCTCCACGGCCGGCGCGATCAGCAACGGCTGCGTGCACGCGGCCACCGCCGACCTGCTCTACCTGATGCGCGTGGTCCCGCTCGGCACGCCGGTCGTCGTCCATCCGTAGACTCGGAACATGTTCGAGGAGGGCCTCGCCGAGCTCCACACCCACCTCGGCGCCTCGGTCGCGTCCGACATCCTCTGGAGCCTGGCGCACGAGCAGGGAATCGCGCTCCCGGTCAAGGACTACTGGGAGTTCGACCGGCTCGTCACGATCGCCGATCCGCGCCGAGTCGACTCGCTCGACGCCCTCGACCAGATCTACCACTGGACCGAGCTGATCCAGTCGAGCCCGGTCGCCGTCGAGCGCTCGGTGCACACCGCGATCGGCGGCGCCTACCGCTCGCAGGGGATCACGACCCTCGAGCTGCGCTTCAACCCGATGAAGCGAAACCGCGGCGGCGAGCGTGACCTCGACCACATCATCATGGCCGCCTCCCGCGGGCTTGACCGCGCCTCGCTCGAGTACCCGCAGGTGCGCGCCGGGCTGATCCTGATGATGGACCGCACCTTCGGAGAGCGGCAGAACGCCGTCATCGTCGAGAAGGCCATCCGCTACGCGCCGCGCGGCATCGTCGGGATCGACATCGCCGGCCCGCGCCCCGGCGGCGAGCGCTATCCCTACCGCGAGCTCGCGCCCCTGATCGAAGAGGCCCGCGAGGCCGGCCTCGGGATCACGATCCACGTGGGCGAGGAGGGCGAGGAGCACGCCGCCGCCGAGCTCGGCGAGGTGATCGAGGCGCTCCGCCCCGACCGGATCGGCCACGGGATCCTTGCGGCGCGCGACCCGTCGCTGATGGCCGCGCTGCGCGAGGCCGAGATCGTGCTCGAGATCTGCCCCACCTCGAACCTGCTCACGCGCGCCCTCGCCGACGAGAACGCCGTCCGCGAGACCTTCCGGGCCTTCGTCGAGAACGAGGTCGCGTTCACGATCGCCACCGACGGGCCCGAGATGATGCGCACGCATCTCCGTGACGAGCTCGAGCTGCTCGAGCGGATCGGCGCGCTCGACCAGGACGAGCTGGCCGAGGCGAACCGCCGCGGCCACGAGGCGAGCTTCGTTCATGCCGAAGCCGCGAGAAGCGCCTCGCCGTCGCGCACGTAGCGCAACTCGCCGACTCGACGCCCTACTCCGTTGGGAGTAGAGCGCAAGATACGCCGAGCGGGCAATAGTCACCGAACCAGGCCGTTGTTACCGTCGCCGCCATGGTCGAACTCCTGCATGAGGGGCCGCCCGTCATCACGGATCGGCAGCGTCAGGTGATCGAGTTGATCGCCGGCGGTTGCTCGAACGAGGAAGTCGCTCGCCGCCTCGGCATCTCGCCGCGCACCGCGAAGGCTCACTCGGACGTGCTCCGCCAGAAGCTCGGTTGCACCCGGCGCCGCCAGATCCCGAGCGCATACCGCTCACTGACCGGGCGAGACCCCCTCTCACAAAGCCTCGGAGCGGCTTCCTCCGACTCCGGGGACTGACGGCTCGCGCCTGCGGCTCTCGGGTCGCAGGCGCGGTCCATTCGCCACATCTTGACTACGCTAGGGCCACGGGTTGCGGCGCCCGCAGGTAGGTATGGACGCGACGGCAGAATCGGCAGGCACCGTCGGGCGCAACCACATAATCGAGCGCCCTCGCTTGACGCGCCTCCTCGACGAGACGTCAGCGCGCGTGATCATGCTCATCGCGCCCGCCGGCTATGGCAAGACGACGCTCGCCCGCCAGTGGCTCGCGAACCGCAAGCACGCTTGGTACCAGGCAGGCGCTGCGTCGTCCGACATCGCTGCCTTAGCCCTGGGGATCGCAAAGACCGCGAATGAGTTGTGCCCCGGAGCCGGACAGCGGCTTCGCGAATGGCTGCCGACGAGTCGCGATCCGGAAAAGGAAGTCGACAACATTGCCGAACTCCTGGCGGCCGATCTGGAAGCGTGGCCAGAGGACGCGTGGTTTGTCATGGACGATCACCACGAACTTGGCTCGTCTGAGGCGTCCAACGCCTTGACGAGACATCTGTTCCTAGATGGCGGGCGTCGGCTGTTTGTCACAAGCCGCCGACGGCCGGGCTGGTGGTCTGCTCGCCAGCTTCTGTACGGAGAGGCCCTAGAGGTGGGGCAAACAGCACTTGCAATGACGTCCGAGGAGGCAACGGGCGTTCTTGCCGACCAAGCCACGGCGGTTTCAGGTCTTGTTGCCCTGGCGAACGGATGGCCGGCGGTCATTGGCCTCGCCCGCGCTGACGAACGCGGCGATCGAATCCGCCGACCTTTCGGGCACGCTCTACGAGTATTTCGCGGAAGAAGTTTTCAGCGCTCTGCCGCCCGCGCTTCGATCTGATCTCTGCCGTCTCGCCCTGCTCCCGACGCTCGAGCGCGAAGGGGCTGAAGCGATGCTGGGCCCCTCGGCGACGAAAGGAGTTGCTGCGGCCAAGAAAGCTGGACTCCTCGTTGGAGCGTCCCAGCCGGAAACCTTTCACCCGCTGCTCCGAGCGTTCCTCGTTCACAAGCTTCGAGACGTGTCGTCAGACGAGCAATCGGAGGCTGTGCGTTCAGCCATCGCATACCTCCTTACAAAAGAGTCCTGGGACGAAGCATTTGCGCTGATCTCTGAGTTCTCATGCGTAGATCTCTTCGATGAACTTGTCGTCCACGGGATGCGGGATTTGCTCCACGAAAGTCGGCTCGCAACGCTGCGCGATTGGATTCTCTTTGCCGAAGGGCAGGGCCATGACTCACCGGAGAGGGATCTGCTTGAGGCCGAGGTGCTGTATCGCCGCGGGTTTTATGACCGCGCCGAGATCTTGGCGCGCGCAGCTGCGTCGCGCTTCACTCTAGATCACACGCTTCGCTCGGCCGCGTTTTTTCGAGCCGGCCAATGCAGCTACCTCATGGACGATCCTCAGCGTGCGCTTTCTCACTCGCAGTGCGCACGTAAGAGCGCTCGGACCACATCAGATGTCCAGAACGCTCTGTGGTCAGAGTTCAACGCGCTCGCCGAGCTCGAAGACGACGAAGCGCTGGAGAGACTTCGAGAGTTTGCGGACATCGCGCCAGACGACCGCAACACGATAGTCCGCTTTGCAAGCGGTCGTCTCGTCATCGCCGTAAGACTCGGCCGTTTGAACGAGGCGGTAGTCGACGCCCAAACGGCACAAGCGGTTGTGTCCGATGTGTCAGACCCGACGATTCGCTCCTCCTTCTGGCACGCATACGCGGTCGCGCTGCGCCTTCAGGGGCACTACAAGGACGCGATCGCGGCAGCAACTGAGGCAGAACGAGTCGTCCGAGAGTCCGGGACGAACTTCGCTCTGCCGCACGTCTTGATCAATCAGGCTGCCGCATTGATCGGCCTTCGGCGATTCATTGAGGCAGAGGCCATGATTTCCGAGGTCGAAAGAAATGCACGAGAGACTCGCGATCAATACGCGCTCGCCAACGTTCTAATGCTTCGAGCCCGACTTCTTCTCCATGAAGGCAATCCGCACGCAGCGGCTGCACTCTTGGATGAGCCTGTTGATCCGCAACTTTCGACAAGCATGGCGGCGGAACTCTTAATGACATTCGCGGCGGCCCTCGCTGGCGCGGGCAACTTCGACCGTGCCATTCGCCTCGTGCGCGACTACCGCCGGCTGAGCAGGTACGTCGAGCCCACGCTGCTTGCGCGATGGGTTCGCGCGCTGTGTACCACGACGGCGGAGAAGCCAGGTCGCGACACCGCAGTACGTCGCTCTTACCGGGCCACGCAGGCGGAAGGCGCATTTGACGTCTTCGTCCTCGCCTACCGCATAGGGCCTGCGCTTCTGGAGGTCGCGGCGAAGGACGAAGCGATTCACGAGAGCCTTCGGCAGCTGGTTTTGCGTGCCGAAGACCACGAGTTGCTGAGCTCAACTGCCCTCCGTGCTAACGAGATCATCGGCAACCCGTCGGCGCCGAAGCTACTACTCACACCGCGGGAGAGGCAGGTCTTCGGCTTGCTCACGGAAGGCAAAACGAATCGTGAGATTGCTGCAACTCTCGTGATCAGTGAGTTGACAGTGAAAGTCCACGTCCGTCACATACTCAGGAAGCTCGGCGTGCGGACGCGGACACAGGCGGCGGTGCAAGGACTACGGGCCCAACACTGGCCGCCCACACTCCAATGAGCGCCTAGATCGACTCAGCCGCACGCAAGCGGGGAAAAGGTCTGGACGCCCGCCATGCCGCTGGCGCCGAGGATCCCGCGCGGTATTCCTCCGTTGCGTCAGCAAGGACCGCCTCGAATGCCGCCACGACACGCACGTCGAATTGAGAACCAACCGCCTGAGCCAGGCGAAGGCGAGCCACGCGGCTGGGCATTGCTTCGCGATACGGACGGTCGGAGGTCATCGCGTTGTAGGCATCTGCGACGGCGATGATTCGGGACACCAGCGGGATTTGATCTGCAACCAGCCTGTCGGGATACCCCATCCCGTCGACACGCTCGTGGTGATGGCGGACGATCCTTGCGATGTGTTCGTAGTCTTCAACCCTTGCGAGGATGCCCTCCCCGATAACGGAGTGCTGTTCCATAACTCGCCTCTCGGCGCCAGTTAGCGGCCCTGGCTTCTCGAGTAGGCCTGGAGGGAGACCGATCTTTCCGATGTCATGCACGAGGCCCGCGAGGTGCGCCAGCTGCTGCTCTTCATCCGTCAGCCCCAAATGGCTAGCAATATCGCGGGCGTACACGGCTACCGCAGATGAGTGCCCGGCTGTGTACTCGTCTCGGGCGTCGAGCGTTGCGACCAATGCCGACGCAAACGAGAGATGTGCTCGATCTTGACGAGCCATGGCTCGCGTGAGCTCCTCGGAGGTCGCCCGCTGCTCGCGATAGAGCAGGAAGAGCTTCTGGGCAACGAAGGCCGGGAAGAGGAAGAAGACCACACTCCAGGGAGAAACTTGCCGATATGCGTACACAAGCAACGCCGCGACCGGCACATAAAGCGGCATTGCTAGGAAGATGGTGCTCGCGAGCCGGATTTCTCGCGCCGGGACACCACGCAGGGCAGCTGTAACCGACCCCAACACAGCGCTGCCTCCCTGCTCGATCAGCGTCGCCGCCGTAACGGCCGCCAGTATGCGACCGATTGCGTGAGGCTGACCGCCCTGGACTGCGAAGGCAACGACTCCCGCGCAACCACTTGTAATCGAGCGGGTCGCTGTCCAGGTGAGCCACCGCGCGTAAGGCCGCTCGAAACTTGGAAGTAGGCTGACGATGCTTACGAAGATCGCCGCGAGCGGTCCGTAGATTACGGCCGACAGGATGATAGGAAGGGCGGCAACGGACACTTCCGCCCGTGACGTGAGCCGAACGCTCTGTCTTTCTGCGACAAGCGCTGCCAAAGCGAAGACCACGGCGGGAAGCCCCAAGGCCGCGCCGGCCGGCGGCCATGCTAGAACGGCCAAAAGCATGGCCGCAGACGTAGCGGTGAGAAACGATGTCCACCCGACTAGCATCCACTCGCGCTTGCCTGGCGAAGTTTCCAGGCCAAAGAAGTCGCGTACGAAAGGAACGAGATCTACTTGAAAGTCCCCCTTTTGGGTGATACCGTCGATTTCGCCGTCAGCTCCTCAAGGAGGAAAACATGCGTACGCGAATTCTCGGCCTTCTCGCTGCCGTCGGTTCCGTCGCTGCCGTCGCAGGCAACGTTAAGCTCTGGTAAGTCCCCTCGCTCAAGGCGAGTCGTAGCTTCCGTTTTCCCCAGCGCGTTCACATCACCCTGTTGAGGGATTTCCACAGGGTTGTGGAGAAGCGCGTAGAACTACCCAGGTTTCGCTAACAATCGCGTTAGGCGATCAGGCCGCGCCTGAAGCCTACGGCGACGGCGTGTGCCCGCGAGCGGGCCTGCAGCTTCGCGAGCAGATGGCGCACGTGAGACTTGACCGTTTCCTCCGAGAGGAAGAGCCGGACGCCGATCTCGCGGTTCACGAGGCCGTCGGAGATCAGCTGGAGCACCTCGATCTCGCGGGCAGTCGGCTCCTGCTCGAGCTCCTGGAGCGGGCCGCTGAAGGGAATGACCTCGGCACCGCGCCCGCCACGTCGCTTCGCAGCCGCCTCGAACCGGCGGCTGTGGTCGACATAGCGCGACAGGATCTCTTTCCGCTCTGCAGCGTCCACGGTAACCGCCGTATCGGTTTCGCTGCCCCCCCGCTTTAGCGCGCCTGCTTACCCCTTTTCAGGGATGGGGTGGCTCTCGGCCTTGCCGGGGTCTTCCGGCAGCGCGTTCTCGTCCGCGGAATCGGGCGTGTGGCGCTCGGAAGCGCTCACGCGCTCGAGCGTCGCCTTGTCGACGTTGAGCGGGTGGTGGCAGGCGGCGAGGTGGCCGTTGCCGTAGTCCGTGAGCGGCGGCTCGATCTGCTGGCAGATGTCCGTCGCATAGCGGCAGCGGGGATGGAAGCGGCATCCGGACGGCGGATGGATCGGCGAGGGCACGTCGCCCTCGAGCACGATCCGCTCGCGCTTCTCCGAGAGGTCGGGATCCGGGATCGGGACCGCCGAGAGCAGCGCTTCGGTGTAGGGCATGATCGGCCGCGAATAGAGCTCCTCCGCCGGCGAGAGCTCGACGAGCTTGCCGAGGTACATCACGGCGATGCGGTCGGAGACGTGGCGGACGACGCCGAGGTCGTGGGCGATGAAGATGTAGGTGAGGCCGAAGTCGTCCTGGAGCGACTCGAGCAGGTTGATCATCTGCGCCTGGATCGAGACGTCGAGGGCGGAGACGGGCTCGTCGGCGACGATCAGCTTCGGCCGGAGAGCAAGCGCGCGGGCGACGCCGATGCGCTGGCGCTGCCCGCCCGAGAACTCGTGCGGGAAGCGGTTGTAGTGCTCGGGCGAGAGGCCGACGGTCTCGAGCAGTTCCTCGACCTGCTTCTTGCGCTCCTTGGCATTGCCGAGGCCGTGGATCTTGAGCGGGTCGCCGATGATCGAGCCGACGCGCTTCCGTGGGTTCAGGCTCGCGTAGGGGTCCTGGAAGACCATCTGCATCTCGCGGCGCAACGGGCGCAACGCGCGCGGGCCGAGCGTGCCGATCGACTGGCCCTGGAAGACGATGTCGCCCTCGGTCGGCTTGAGCAGGCGGACGACGCAGCGGCCGAGCGTCGACTTGCCGCAGCCCGACTCGCCGACGAGACCTACGGTCTCGCCCTTCGCGATGGAGAGCGTGACGTCGTCGACGGCGTGGACGCGCTCGACCTCGCGCTGGAGGACGCCCTTCCGGATCGGGAAGTACTTCTTCAGGCTCTGGATCTCGACGAGCGCGCCATCGCCGTTCTGCTGCGGATCCTCGCTCACGCGGCCCCCACCGCCTCGCCGGCCAGCGTCGTCACGCGCAGCCGCTTCTTCTCCTCGACTGTCAGCCAGCAGCGGTCGAGATGGCCCTTCTGCTCGACCCGGTTCTCGAGGCCAGGCTCCTCGTGGCACTTCTCGAAGGCGTGCGGGCAGCGGGGGCGGAACTTGCAGCCCTGCGGCAGATTGATCAGCGAGGGCGGGCTGCCCTGGATCGAGTGCAACCGCTTCGGCTTGGGCCGGTCGAGGCGCGGGATCGAGCCGAGTAGGCCCCACGTGTACGGGTGCTGCGGGTCGTAGAAGACGTCGCGCTTCCCGCCGTGCTCGACCACGCGGCCGGCGTACATGACGAGGATCTCATCGGCGACATCGGCCACGACGCCGAGGTCGTGGGTGATCATGATCACTGCGGAGTCGAAGTCGTCCTTGAGCTTGTCGATCAGCTCGAGGATCTGCGCCTGGATCGTCACGTCGAGCGCGGTCGTCGGCTCGTCGGCGATCAGGATGTCTGGGTTGCACGAGAGCGCCATCGCGATCATCGCGCGCTGGCGCATTCCGCCGGAGAACTGGTGCGGATAGTCGTCGACGCGGTCCTGTGGGTTGGGATGCCAACCTGGCGCAGGAGCTCGACCGCGCGGTTCCGCGCGGTTCGCCCGGGCAATGCTCGTGTGCGAGGATCGCCTCGCAGATCTGGTCGCCGACCTTGTAGACCGGGTTCAGCGACGTCATCGGGTCCTGGAAGATCATCGCGATCTGCGCGCCGCGAACCGCACGCAGCCGGCCCTCGGACTGCGTGATCAGGTCTTCGCCTTTGTAGAGGATCTCGCCCTCGTAGCGCGTGTTCGTGCCGCGCGTAAGTCCGAGGATCGTCATCGCGGTCACGCTCTTGCCGGAGCCCGACTCTCCGACGATGCCGAGCACGTCGCCGCGGTCGAGGCTGAAGTTGACGCCGTCGACGGCGTTGACGACGCCGTCCTCGGTCGCGAAGCTGACCTTCAGGTTCTTGACGTCGAGGAGCCGCTCTGCCATCAGGCCGGCCACCGTAGCAACGGAGTCTTCACCGGAGGCGCACCAGCGCTCGGCGTCGAGCGCGGAGGTCCGCGGGCTCCGGCTCCTCGAGCACGCAAGCGACGCCGTCGCGCTCGGTGGAGTGCAGGATCCGGCCGTCGCCGAGCCAGAACGCGATATGCGTGGTCGCCTCGTCGCCGTAGGTGATGAGGTCGCCGGGGCGCAGCTCGTCCTCGGTGAGCCTCGCGCCCGCTTCCTCCTGCTGATCGGCATCGCGCGGAACGAGCCGCCCCGTGCGTCGGTAGGCCATGTGGACGAGGCCGGAGCAGTCGATTCCGCGTTCGGTCATCCCGCCCCACTCGTACGGCGTGCCGAGGTAGGCGCGCGCTTCGTCCACAGGGTTTTCCCCAGGACGCGGATCGGGGAGCCATTGCCCGGGGTCAGGCCCCGGACGTGGCTGCAAGGCCGTCGTCCGCGCCCAGCCGGGGTAGTCGTACGCCGTCCGGACCCGCGACCATTCGCCTTGGGTCTCCTCGACCGCGGCCGGCTCGTCCGGCAAGAGCTGGGTGACCTGCTCCGCGTCGTCGCGGGGCTCCACCCGGACCGGCGTCGGCCCGGGCCCGGCCGCCGTCACTGGAGGCGGATCCGCGGGTCGAGCCACGCGTAGACGACGTCCACGATCGTCGAGAACATGACGATGAAGAACGCGCCGAAGAGGGTGACGCCCATCAGCGGAGGCAGGTCGAGGTTCCCGATCGCGGTGTACGTGTAGAAGCCCACGCCGTGGAGCTCATAGACCGTCTCGGTGAGGATCGCCCCGCCGCCGAGGACGGCCGCGAAGTCGAGCCCGAACAACGTCACGATCGGGATCAGCGAGTTTCGCAGCACGTGCTTGACCATTACGCGGCGAGGCGAAAGACCCTTGGCGCGAGCGGTGCGAACGTAGTCGTCGTTGATCGTGTCGAGGATGTTCGAGCGGAGCACGCGGCCGTAGAAGCCGATGAACAGGACGGCGAGGGTGAACCAGGGAAGCAACAGGTGGTAGAACCACTGCGCGGGGTTGGTCGTGAGCGCGACGTAGCCGCCGTCAGGGAACCAGCTCCGTTGCTCGGCGAGGAAGTAGCGGAGGATGATCCCGAGCCAGAA
The DNA here is from genome assembly GCA_963788215.1 of uncultured Actinomycetes bacterium. GTDB lineage: Bacteria > Actinomycetota > Thermoleophilia > Gaiellales > Gaiellaceae > AC-32. Next base: position 506,857 of record CAWBFX010000010.1, on the reverse strand, counting down.
GACCGGCATCGAGACCCCGATTAACGCGAGCACGGTGATGCCGCGGTCGGATACGCCGCCGGCCGTGACGGCCGAGATCACCCCCACGAGGATGCCGAAGAACAGCCAGATGATCGCGGCGCCGATGGCGAGCGAGAAGGTGACGGGGATGCCCTGCCAGATCTGGGTCCTGACGCTGAGCTGGTCGGTGTAGGAGATCAGCTTGCCCGTGGCGAGCTGCTGCATCATCCGGCCCCACTGGACGTAGAACGGCTTGTCGAGGGCAAGCTTGTGCTGGATGGCGGTGATGTTCCCCTGCGTTGCCGTGCGGCCGGCGAGGCGCTGGGCGGGGTCGCCGCCGGGAATCTTGAAGAAGATGAGGTAGACGATGAAGCTGACCACGATCAGCACGATCGCCATTCCGAACAGCCGCCTGATCACGAAGGCGACCATCAGTGCTCGATCCTTACTTTGGCCCGCGGGTCGAGCGCGTCACGGAGCGCATCGCCGAAGACGTTCAGAGCGAGCACGGTCAGCACGATTGCGATCCCGGGCGCGATCCCCAGCCATGGAGCGGTCTGGATGGTGTTCTGGCCGGCGGCGATCAGCGTCCCCCAGGACGGGTTCGGGGGCTGCACGCCCGCCCCGAGGAACGAGAGCGCAGCCTCGGTCAGGATCGTGCTCGCGACGATCAGCGTGAAGAGCACGAGCACCGTCGAGGCAATGTTCGGGAGCAGCTCCGAGAACATGACGCGCAGCGGGCTCGCGCCCTGGGAGATCGCGGCGTCGATGAACTCCGACTGCCGCAGCGAGAGGATCTGGCCGCGCAGCGGCCGCGCGAGGTAGGGGATGAAGACGATCGAGATGACGAAGGTCGGGATCCAGAGGCTGGAGCCGGAGAGGTTGATCCCGAAGTGGTGGAAACCGTCGACGGCGAGCGCGGTGCCGAGCGCGATTCCGAGCAGGATCACCGGGAACGCCCAGATCAGATCGAAGGAGCGCGAGATGATCCAATCGGAGGCGCCGCCGAAGTAGCCGGCGAGGAGGGCGAGGACGATCGAGAAGAACGAGCAGATGATCGCCGAGATGATCCCGACCTGAAGCGAGTTCCTGCCGCCGTAGAGGATTCGCGTGGCGATGTCGCGGCCGAGAGAGTCGGCGCCGAGGACGTACTTACCGCCCGCGTGCCACCACTGCGGCCCGATCGGGACGCCTCCCGGTTTGACGATCAGCTCGCCGTTCGGCCCGGTGGTCACGCCGCCCGAGGAGACGACCTGGACTTTCTTCCCGTTGATGGTGATCGTTCCGCCGACGTTCTGCTCGTTCTCGCCCAGGTTCGAGACGTGGTGGGCGTAGGCCGGCGCGAAGAGGCAGGCGAGGACGATCAGGACGAAGACGGCCAGGGCGCCGAGGCCGACCCAGTTCCGGCGGAGCCGCCGCCATGCGAGCACCCACGGGCTCTTGCCTTCGATTCCGCGGCCACCCTCCTGGGCGGCAAGCTCCGCCGCGGTGTCGAGAGTGAAATCCGCTCCGGTCTCGGTGCTGGCCACGTCCTCCCTATTCCCGTCCTTGCTTGCGACGAACCGGGCGGCCCGGTTGGAGCCGGGCCGCCCGGAGCAATCACCTCGGTTACTTCAGGCAGTACTGCGAGAAGTCGGAGTAGAAGTTCGTGATGACGTTACAGCTGGGATCCATCCGGCTCGAGAAGAAGTCCGTCAGGAGACCGTTCAGGTAAGGCACCTGGCTCGCGTACTTGACCATCAGGTCGCTGTCGAGCTTGGCCCATGCGTCGTTCGTCGAGCTCGAGCTCGCCTGGTCGGGCGGCAGGTGGGAGAGCCGCGCGATCTCCTTGTTGACAGCCGGGACGTTGACGTTCGAGTTGTTGTTGTTGTGCGTCTGGGTGATCTTCGTCCCGTCCTGGAGGACGCCGAACCAGTCGGTCGGGTACGGGTAGTCCTGGAACCAGTCGGTGAACCCGATCTGCGCCTTGGTCGCCTGGTTGCCGATGATCGTGAAGTACGTCCCCCCCGCGAGCTCGCGGATGCCGGCGTTCCAGCCGATCTCCTTGAGGACGCCCTGCAGGTACTCACCGGTGGCCTTGTCGATCTCCGTGTCGCCGATCGTGTAGACGGTCACCTTCATGCCCTTGGTGCCCGACTGCTGCACGAGCTGCTTGGCCTTGGCCACGTCGTGCGTGTACTTGGTGATCTTCTTGTACTGCGGGTACGTCGGGCGGCAGGAAGTTCTGTGTCGTCTTCCCGAGCCCGCCGCGGATCTTGACCAGCTGGTCGCGGTCGATTCCGTAGTTGACCGCCTGCCGTGCCTTCAGGTTGTCGAAGGGCGGCGTGCGCTGGTTCATGAAGAAGTAGTACGTGGACGGCGTGGTGAAGAACTTCACCTGGTCGCCGTACTTCTTCTGGATCGACGACAGCCGGTCGGTCGGCAGCAGGTTCTCGTCGTAGTCCGCCGAGCCCGAGATGACCTTCTGCGCCGAGGCCGCGAGATCGTCGGTGATCGTCCCGATGACCTGGTCCGGGTTGCCCTGCGGAACCGTCGGGATGGAGCCCGCCTTGTAGTTGGGGTTCCGCTTGATCACGAACGACTTGTGCGGCTGGTAGCTCGTCATGACGTACGGCCCGTTCGAGGGCGGGGGCGGATTCGTCAGCGGCTTGGCCGGCGTGCCCTTCGGCACGAGCGCCGAGAACGGCAGCGACATCACGTAGAGGAAGTCCGACTGCGGCTTCTGCAGCTTGATCTCCACCGTTCCGGCGGAGTCGTCCGCAACGATCCCGGAAATCGACTTGCACGTGGTCGGATCCTTCTCGCACCCGTCGGAGCCGACGATGTTCGAGTAGAAGCCGACGCCCGGCGAGTTCATGTTGAAGTCGCGGACGATCGTCGCCGGGAAGTCGCTCGCCTTCACGGGCTTGCCGTTCGAGTACTTGAGGCCCTTCCGCAGCGTGAACTTGTAGTCCTTGGCGTCCGAGCTCACCGTCGGCATCGACTCCGCGATCGCCGGGACGATGTCGGTGGAAGCCGCGCCTGCCGCGTGCTTCTGGACGACCAGGCCTTCGTAGATGTTCTGGAAGAGCTGCCAGGACTCCAGGCGGTATGACAGGCCCGGATCCATGTAGTCCGTGTCGCCCCAGACCACGTGCAGTGTGTCGAACGTCTTGCCGGAGTTGGAGCCGCTCGACGAAGTCGAGGACGCGGACTTCTTGTTGCTGCTTCCGCAGCCGGCGGCAACCACCGCCAACACGGCGACGACCGCGGCGACCCCGAGCACCGAGCTCCACCGCTTACGAGATCTCATCAATACCTCCCATTCCTTCGCCTCTGGACGATGTTCTTCTACCTCCGTAGGGAGTATGCCGAGCGGAACGTGGCCGCTGTCACGTCTACCGTTCTACGACGCCGGGAACGTCCTGGATGTTGGAGGTTTCTTGAGCCGCGGCGAAGATCCGTCAGGCCGGAGGGCCCAGCCCCACGGTAAGCCTCACCTTTGCTCCCGCCCCAAGCCTCCTGCCGGGCCTCGGGGACTGCGAGAGCACCCGTCCCCTCAGCTCCGGGCGCGAAGCTCTCTTGCTGATCTTCCCGACCCTGCAATGGGCCTTGACGATCAGCCGCTTTGCCCTGACGAGGGACCGGCCGGCCAGCCTCGGCACGACGCAATGGAGGACCGGCCCGAACGTCGCGGTCACTGCCCGGTTTCCGTCCATCGTGAGACTGCAGGCGCGAGCACCGCGGCAGCCACCTCCGGACCAGCCGACGAAGCGCGACCGCGTCGAGGGGTGGGCCGCGAGCGACACTCTCGTTCCGGTTCCGTACGCTCCCTCGCAGACAGAGCCGCAGTCGATCGCGCCGGAGCTCGCGGTCACCTTGCCGTGGCCGTGGCCGCCCGTTGTGACCAGGAGCGTCCGCAACCCGAGGCTGCACGAGGAGGCGGGGAACCTGAACGCGCCGACCCTGGTTCGCCACTGGTTGGCGCTGGTAGCGGCGTAGTACTCGGTCGTGAACCAGAAGGTGCAATCGTCGGTCGGATCCACGGTCAGCGAGGAGTAGTCGCCCCATCTCTCGTGGCCCGTCTGAGAGCCGCCGCCTGCGACGAGCGTTCCCTCGCCCTGTGCCAGCTCACCGATTGGATCGGACGAGAGCCTGCCCGCGTAGCGGACGCCCGGGTAGACGCTCGCGCTCGACACCGAGTAGCCCGCGCCGATGTCGCCGTTGTGGTCCATCGCGACGCTTCCCATCCATCTGCTCACGTCGTCGGGAGCGAAGGTGCCCTGCTGCCGAACGCTCCACTTGCCATGGGCCCGGAGGAGCTCGAACCAGCGAACGCCCTCGCCTTCCGGCGCTCCCACCGAGCGGTTGAAAGTCAGCGACTCCCACGCCCCGAAGTTCCGGTAGGCGAGCCGGTTCATCAGGAACCCGCCCGAGGCGCTCAGGTGCACGTCCGTCCCCGGTTGGGCGATGCAGCCGCAGCCGCCCTCCCTGTACTCCGCCGGGGCCAGGTCGATCTCACGCTTCACCGTGAGCGTCTGCGTCTCCCAGTCGGCAGCGCCTTCCCACATCGCGAGGTCGCTGCCCTGTCCGACGACCGCAGGAGCGACGAGTGGGATCGGGGCGCCGGCAGGCGGGGGCATCATCCCATCCGCGTCAGCAGGCAGCGCCAGGACTCCACTGCTGCCTTGCATGTGGTGGTACAGCCTGCGAGCCGGCTCACAGGCGAGCATCCTGTCCCGCTCGAATGCCCAGATCCCTTCGCTCGTCGCGGAGTCCGTGGTCCACTGCAGCGCAGTCATGAAGTACGCGTTCTGGCTCGGCCAGACGCCAAGCTTCGGATAGTCGTTTCGCAGCGTGTCGTGGGCGACGAAGTTGTATGCGCACCACGAGCCGGTCGGGTCTGACGTTCGCGAGATCGCGATGCATTCGTAGTTCGGTCCATCCGGGGTCGCCCAGGAGAAGAACGACGCCAGCCAACGGCCGGCGAACTGGTCGTAGAGGATGATCGGGTCGCCTTCCCACCACGGCCGCGCGCTGCACGGAGGATCGGTGAACAGCGCCTCGTTCAGCTGGGGGCCGTAGGCCGGGATCCCGTTGGGGCTAAAGATCTCGAACGAGTTGTTGACGATCTGGACGTAGTGATTCGGGCCGATTGCGCCATTTGTGTCCGGGACGACGGAGGCCCATGGCGCGGTCGCATAGCTCTGGCCGTCGAAGTTGGCGACTGGATCCGGCATCGCAGCCGCGCCGGCGCTCCGTTGCAGGACCGGGTCTTTCGTAGACGTTGCGGTTCCACCGGTGGGGCGGTGAGGAGCCTCGAGCTCCCCGGTCGTCGCGCGGACCGCCGGCTGTTGCGTCGGGATTGTGCGTAGTGGCCGCGTCACGCCCGGGGAAGCCACCGCGACCTGGGTCTGCCGGAACCCAATGTTCTGCGCTAATTGGTATTCGGAACCGCGCGGAGGAGCGGCGAAGCCCGGAACGACTGCATGCCGGCTGGATGACTGGCCGACGGCGCGAGTGGCGGCGGCGAAGAGCACGAACAGCACGAGGAGCCCGATCCAGCGTCGCCTCGCGGCGGTCCCCCCGCGCAACGGTCGCAGCAACTCCTGCCTCCTGTTCCGTTAGCCGTCTGCTCGGTGAGACGGCGGAGCCCCCCGCTGGGTTAGGCCGCGGCGGTCTGGAGCTCGCGGAGAGCCGCCAGGCGCGCCAGGGCCTGGCCTTCGAGCTGCCGGACGCGCTCGCGCGTCAGATCGAGCTCGTGGCCGATCGCCTCGAGCGTCCACGGCTCGCCTTCGAAGCCGAAGCGAAGCTCGAGGATGCGGCGTTCCCGCTCCGGAAGGGCGTCGAGCGCCCGCCGCACGCCCTGGCGGCGGAGCGACTCCTCGGCCTCCTCGAACGGGTCGGCGGCCTCGCGGTCTGCGAAGAGATCTCCGAGCTCGCCCTCGTCGTCGGCGCCAACCGTCTGGTTGAGCGAGACCGACGCCTGCGCTGCTCCGAGCGCCTCGTCGACGTGCTGAATCGGTAGGCCGGTCGCCTCGGCGAGCTCCTGCTTGGTCGCCTCGCGGCCGAGCTCCACCTCCAGCCGGCGCGCGGCGCGGCCGAGCTTCTGCTGGCGCTCGACGACGTGGACGGGCACGCGGATCGTGCGCGCGTGGTTGGCCACCGCGCGCTGCACCGACTGGCGGATCCACCAGGTCGCGTACGTGGAGAACTTGTAGCCGCGGCGCCAGTCGAACTTCTCGACCGCACGGTTGAGCCCGAGCGTGCCCTCCTGGATCAGGTCGAGGAACGGGACGCCGAGCCCGCGGTAGCCCTTCGCGATCGAGACCACGAGGCGCAGATTCGACTCGATCATGCGGCGTTTGGCGCCCAGGTCGCCGCGCTCGATCGCCTTCGCGAGCATCACCTCGTCGGCGGCGGTCAGCAGCTTGTGGCGGCCGATGTCCGCCAGGAAGAGCTGCAGGCTGTCGGCGGCGCCGACGAGCGCGTGCTGCTCCGGCCGCGGGGTCGCGGGCTCCTTCTCCTTTGGGGACTCCTCCGCTTCGGGCGGGGTCTCGCGCACCTCGAGGCCGGTCGCCTCGAGCTCGCGCTGCAGCAGCTCGACCTCGTCCTCGGCGAGGTCGTGCTCGAGCGCGAAGGCCTCGATCTCGGCCGGCTCGATGTAGCCGCGCTCCTCCGCCCCGTCGAGCAGCAGGCGGGCAGGCTCGGTTTCGAGCAACTCGTGCAGTTGGCTCTGGGTCAATTTCTCCTCTTCGGGCTTAGATGTTGCGGCTGTGTCGATCTTTCGCACTGTATGAGCATTCTCCTCGCCTGGATAGGGGGAATCGGCCCCCCTACCGCTCGGTCCTGTCAAACGTCATGGCGGCACTTGCTATTCCGTTGGTGCGGGCCTTCCGGTTTGGGGTACGCCTGGGCATCCGACCTTCTTGTGCCCGTCATAACTGAAGACGAGACCCGCGAGAAAAGGTTTGTTCAGGACTTTTTACGCTTTGCCGTCCGACGCTTCGTCGGGCCTTTCGAGCGGCGCTCCGCGAGCAGTTCCGACGCGCGCTCGATGGTCACCGATTCGACTGAATCGCCCGCGCGCAGGCTCGCATTGGTCTCGCCGTCAGTGACGTAGGGGCCGAAGCGCCCCTCCTTCAGGACGACGGGCTTACTGGTCGACGGGTCGTCGCCGAGCTCGCGGAGCGGCGGCTTCGCGGCGCCGCGGCCGCGCGCCTTCGGCTGGGCGAGCAGAGCGAGCGCCTCGTCGAGCGTGATCTCGAAGACCTGTTCCTCGCGCTCGAGGGAGCGCGTCTCCTTCTCCTTCTGGACGTACGGCCCGTAGCGCCCGGTGCGCGCGAGCACCTCCTCGCCGTCCGGCGCCGTGCCGACGAGCCGCGGCAGCGCCAGGAGCTGGAGGGCTTCCTCGAGCGTGACCGTCTCCGGCGACTGGCTCGAAAGCAGCGAGCCCGTCCGCCCTTTCTCCTTGGAGTCCTCGTCGACGACCTCGCTCACGAACGGCCCGTAGCGGCCGCTGCGCACGATGATCTCGCGGCCTGTCTCGGGATCGACCCCCAGCGAGCGCTCGCCCGACGGCTGCGAGAGCAGCTCCTCCGCCTTCTCGACCGTCAACTCGTCCGGAACGACGTCGTCCGGGACGTTCGCGCGCTGCCCGTCGCGCTCGAGGTAGGCGCCGTAGCGCCCGACGCGCAGGACGATGCCGTTGCCGATAGCGACCGAGCTGATCTCGCGCGCGTCGATCCCGCCGAGGTCCTCGACGAGCTCCTTCAGGCCGCTGTCGCCGTCGCCGTAGTAGAAGCGCCGCAGCCAGCTGACGCGCTCCTCGTCGCCCGCCGCGATCCGGTCGAGATCGTCCTCCATCCGGGCGGTGAAGTCGTAGTCGACGAGCTTGCCGAAGTGCTGCTCGAGGAGGCCGATGACCGCGAACGCGAGGAACGAGGGCACGAGCGCGCTGTCCTTCTTGAAGACGTAGCCGCGGTCGAGGATCGTCCCGATGATCGACGCGTACGTGGAGGGCCGGCCGATGCCGCGCTCCTCGAGCGCGCGGACGAGGGTGGCCTCGGTGTAGCGCGCGGGCGGGCTGGTCTCGTGACCGGCGGGCTCGAGCCGGGCGGCCTCTAGCTCCTGCCCCTCCGTGAGGTGCGGCAGGCGGCGCTCGGCCTCCTCGCGCCCGGGGGCCGTCGGGGCCTTGTCGTCGCGTCCCTCCTCGTAGGCCGCGAGGAACCCGCGGAACGTGATCACGGTGCCGGCAGCGGCAAACTCGGCAACCTCGTCCGCCGAGGACGTGCCCGCGATCCGGACGGAGACCGTCTCACCCTTCGCGTCCGCCATCTGCGACGCGATCGTGCGCATCCAGATCAGCTCGTACAGCGCTCGTTCGTCCGGCGACAACTCGCCCGAAACTTGCTGCGGCGTGCGGAAGCTGTCGCCGGCCGGCCTGATGGCTTCGTGCGCCTCCTGCGCGTTCTTCACCTTGCGCTCGTAGCGGCGAGGCTGCGCGGCGACGAACTCCGAGCCGTAGAGCTCCGCCGCCTGCGCCCGAGCGGCCTTGAGCGCGGAATCGGAGAGCGTCGTCGAGTCCGTCCGCATGTAGGTGATGTAGCCGTTCTCGTAGAGGCGCTGGGCGATGCGCATCGTCGTCTGGGCGGTGTAGCGGAGCTTGCGGCTCGCCTCCTGCTGGAGGGTGGACGTCATGAAGGGCGGGCTCGGGCGCCGGGAGTAGGGCTTGCTCTCGACGCTGCGGACGCGGAACGGGACGCCCTGCAACCGCTCGGCCAGGCCGCGCGCGGTCTCCTCGTCGAGTTGCAGCAGCGCCTCGTCGCGGAGCTTCCCGTCGGGCCCGATGTCTCGGCCCGTTGCGATCCTGCGGCCGTCGAGCGAGGACAACTGCGCCTCGAACGGATCCGGCGCGAAGGTCGCCCTGATGTCCCACCAGGCGGCGCGCACGAAGGCCATCCGCTCGCGCTCGCGCTCGACCACGAGGCGGGTGGCGACCGACTGGACGCGACCCGCGGAAAGGCCCTGCATGATCTTCTTCCAGAGGACGGGCGAGACCTCGTAGCCGTAGAGCCGGTCGAGGATGCGGCGCGTCTCCTGCGCGTCGACCAGGCGCTCGTCGATCGGGCGCGTCTCGTCGAGCGCGCGGCTGATCGCATCGCGCGTGATCTCGTGGAAGACCATCCGGCGGACCGGGACCTTCGGCTTGAGGACCTCCAGCAGGTGCCAGGCAATCGCCTCCCCCTCGCGGTCCTCGTCCGTCGCGAGCAGGACCTCGTCCGCCTCCGCGACACGCTTCTTCAGCAGCTCGACGGTCTTCTTCTTGTCCGCGTCCACGACGTAGAGCGGCTCGAAGTCGTTCTCGATGTTCACCCCGAGGCGCGCCCAGGGCTCCTTCTTGTGCTTCGCCGGGATCTCGGCGGCACGCTGCGGGAGGTCGCGGATGTGGCCAACGCTCGACTCGACGACGAAGCCGTCTCCGAGGTAGCCGGCGATCGTCCGCGCCTTGGCGGGCGACTCGACGATCACGACGCGCTTTCCCTTTGCGTTTGCTGCCATGGCGACTCACCTTAGCGACGGGTTCCAAGAATGCTTCTGCCGCGGCGGACGTTCGGCACGGACGCGTTTCTCCCTGTTTACTGCCGAACATCCGGCCGCCAGCGCTCTACAGCTTCGTCGCCGCCCTCTCGTACCCTGTGATGTACGGCCTGTTCCGGCTGCGGGCGTTCGGGACCGAGAATCTGCCCGACACCGGCTTCGTGCTCGCCGCAAACCACACGTCCAACCTCGACCCCTGGCCGCTCGGGATGCCGATCTGGCCGAGGCGCTACCTGCGGTTCATGGCGAAGTCCGAGCTGTTCAACCCGGTGCTCGCGCCGTTTCTGCGCGCGGGCGGGGCGTTCAAGGTGCGCCGCGGCCAGGGTGACGTCGAGGCGATGCGCACCGCGGTCGACCTCGTCCGCGCCGGAGAGATCGTCGTGATGTTCCCCGAGGGCACGCGCCGCGCCAAAGGCCTGCGCAAGCGGCGCGTCGCGCGGGCGCACACGGGCGCCGCCCGGATCGCGCTGACGGCCGAGGCGCCGCTCGTCCCGGCCGCGATCGCGGGAACCGACCGGCTCACGCGGCTCGGGCCGCTTCGCGTTGCCTTCGGCGAGCCGCTGGATCTCTCCGACCTGGAAGAGCTCGACCACAAGCCCGCCGCCACGGAGGCGACCGAGCGGCTGATGGCGCGGATCGAGGAGCTGCGCGTGTCATTGTGAAACCGCTGCTGGTCGTGGATGGGGACTCGTTCGCGCACCGCGCCTACCACGCGATGCCGAAGACGGTGCGCCTGGGCTGCGTGGTCGGCTTCACGAACATGCTTCTACGGCTGTGGCAGGCGGAGGAGCCGCGCGCCGTCCTCGTCGGCTGGGACTCGCTCGGCCATCCGACCTACCGCAACGAGGCGTTCGAGGCCTACCAGAGCGGGCGCGTCTTCGACAAGCCCCTCCTCGAGCAGCTCGACATGCTGCCGCGGCTCGTCGAGGCGGCCGGGTTCGCCTACGCCAAGGCGCCGGGTTACGAGGCGGACGATTTCCTCGCGGCCGCGGTGGCGTTCGAGGAGCATCGCGGCGGGACGGCGCTCGTCGCGACCTCGGATCGCGACGCCTTCCAGCTCGCGAGCGACCGGACGACGATCCTGCAGCCGGTGCGCGGCGTCTCCGAGCTGGCGCGGATCGGACCGGCCGAGGTGCGCGAGCGTTACGGGGTCGATCCGGAGCAGGTGCCGGACTTCATCGCGCTGCGCGGTGACCCTTCGGACAAGCTCCCCGGGGCCGCCGGCGTCGGGCCGAAGAAGGCCGCGGACATCCTCCGCGAATACGACTCGCTCGAGGCCGCGCTGGCCGCCGGAAGGTTCTCCGCGGAGGCGGAGGACTTGCGCCTCTACCGGCGAATAGCGGCGCTGGACGCCTCTGCCCCTCTCCCTCCCCTCGCAGATCACAATCCCGCATGGGCAGAGGCGTCCTCTCTCGTTCGGGAGTGGGGCCTCAACCAGCTCGCCGACCGCCTGGCAAAGTTGAGCTGATGGATCCCTGGCTGACCGAGGCGCGCGACCGGCTCGCGAAGGCCGCCGGAGTCGCGCCCGGAGAGCTGGAGCTCTCGGAGGACGACTCCCACGAGCTGCTCGACCTGGCGCGGATCGCGGCGCACGATTCCGGCGAGCGGACGAACGCGCCGCTGCTCTGCTACCTCATCGGGCGCGCCCAGGGCGCCGCAGATCTCGAGACGCTCGCGGACGCGGTTCGGCGATCGAGCTAGTCAGCCACCCGAAGCTCGCCGAGCTGCACCCCACCGAGCCGCACGTGGAGACGCGCGAGCGGCTCGCCGTCCTGCTCGAGCGCTTCGACGCGGCCGAAGGCGCACCCGCCACCCGCGAGCAGGTCGAGCGCTGCCACGACGCTGCCTACCTCGACCGGCTGCAGGCGCTCGAGGTCACGACGCTGCTCGACCCGGACACCGTCGCCTCGGAGACGAGCTGGGAAGCCACGCTACTGGCCGCCGGGTGCGCGATCGAGGCCGCGGCGCGTGGCGGCTTCGCGCTCGTCCGGCCGCCCGGCCACCACGCGCTGCCCGCGCGCGCCATGGGCTTCTGCCTGATCGACAACGTCGCAGTCGCGGCGCGTTACGCGCAGGCCGAGCTCGGGCTGGAGCGCGTGGCGATCGTCGACTGGGACGTCCACCACGGAAACGGCACCGAGGAGATCTTCCGCGGCGACCACTCGGTCTTCTTCGCGTCGATGCACCAGTGGCCGTTCTATCCGGGCAGCGGCGGGCCGGGCGAGGGCGACGACACGACCCTCAACGTGCCGCTGCGGGCGGGATGCGGAGACGAGGACTATCTGCGCGCCTTCGAGACCACCGTCGCGCCGGCCGTGCGCGCGTTCGAGCCCGACCTCGTGCTCGTCTCGGCCGGCTTCGACGCCCATGTGGACGATCCGCTCGCCGGGATGCGCGTCACCGCCGACGGCTTCCGCGAGCTCGCGCGCCGCTCCGCGGAGCTCGGACCGCGCGTCGCGGCCGTGCTCGAGGGCGGCTACGACCCGCGCACCCTGCCGAGCCTGGTCCGGTCGGCGCGCGAAGGGTTCTCAGAATGACGAAGGCCGGCCACATGGGCCGGCCTTGTCGACGAGAAGCGGGAGCCACCGCGCTTCGAGTCAGGAGAAACTCTGCTCGAAGTATCGGCGCAAGACGGCCACGGGCGTGGGTGATTCGTATCCCCCACGGTGGGGGATTCGGGGCCCTAGGCAGCTCTGGCCGTTTGAAGGGCTTCCAGCGCTTCGCGGCGCGATGAGACGTTGAGCTTGCGGAGCAGGCTCTTCACGTGCGAGCGGACCGTGTGCTCGGAGATGAACAGGCGCGCGGCGATCTCGTCGGTGCCGAGGTGCTCGTCGAGCAGGAGCAGCACCTCGACCTCCCGTGCGCTCAGGGCGTGGGCGATCTCGTCGGGGACGCCGCGGGTTCCGCCCTCGCGCACCTCCTCCAGCAGGCGGCGGGCGACCTCGCCCGAGAGAGCCGCTTGGCCCTCGCCGACACCGCGCAGGAACGCGACGATCCGCTCAGGCGGCTCACTCTTCAGCAGGTAGCCGGCCGCGCCGCCGCGGATCGCCGAGAGCAGGTTCTCCTCGGTGCCCGAGGCGGTCAGAACGACTACCTCGCACTCGGGCGCGGCCTCGCGGATCCGCGGCAGCGCTTCGAGCCCGCTCAGCCCCGGCATCGAGAGGTCGAGCAGGACGACCTGCGGCCGGAGGCTCCGCGCCTGCTCGATCGCGCTCTCGCCGTCGCCTGCCTCGCCCACGACCGTGAAGTCGCTCTGGCTCAGCAGGGCGGCGAGGGCGCCGCGCGTGATCGGGTGATCGTCGACGATCAGAATCCGCATCGAAGCCTTATCGGCAGCCTGGCTTCTGCCGACAAGTCTTTTCGTGCGGCGCGACGAACGTGACGACTACTACGCCTGGCTCTGGGGCGAGGTGCTCCTGATCGGGCTGCTCGGCGCCGGGCTGACCCTGTTCGTCGCCTATCCGAGCCTGCGCAACACGTACGCGTTACCGCAGGTCCGCCTCGTGCTGGACACCGCGGTGACCCTCGCGGCGGCCATCGTCGCGGTGCTCGCGGGCGTTCGCTTCTCGGTCGAGGGCCGGCGCCTCGACCTGCTCCTCTGCTCGGGCTTCGCCGCCGCAGCCGCCGCGACGCTCGCATTCTCGATCGCCCCGGTGCTCGGAGGTGAGTCCCTTCACCGGACCGAGTTCTGGGCCGGGCTCGGCGGACGGCTCTTCGCGGCGCTGCTGATCGCGGCGGCGCCGTTCTCGCGCCGGCGCGTGAACGCCCGCGGGCGGGCGCTCGGCGAAGCCCTGCTGGCCGTGGCGATCGTGCTCGGCCTGATCTGGTGGCTGGCGGAGCAGAGCGGGACGGCGCTGCCGCCGGTCGCGGAGGGCGTCGGAGCGGACCAGCCCACCCAGCTGATCGTGGCGCTGGCCGCTCAGTCGATCTTCTCTCTCGTGGCGATGGTCGGCTGGGGGCTTCGCTTCCGCTCCCACCGCAACGACCTCGACCGCTGGCTCTGCCTGGCCGCGACTCTCGCCCTCTTCGCCGAGCTCCACTACGTCTTCACGCCGCTGCTCTCGCCGCGCTACGTCTCGCAGGGCGACTTCCTGCGCCTGCTCTCCTACAGCGTCCTGCTCGTCGGCGTGTGGCGTGCGATCCGGTTCGCCGAGTTCGGCCGCGCCGTCTCGGAGGAGCGCGCCCGGGTCGCGCGGGAGATTCACGACGGACTGGCGCAGTACCTCTTCGCCGTCTCGACCCACGCGAGCATGCTCGAGCAGGGCGTCGAGCCCGAGAAGACGCTCGCGCAGCTCAAGGAGGCCGCCGCGGCAGCCCAGCAGGAGGCCCGCTTCGCCGTGCTTGCGCTCTCGTCGGCAGGCGGCTCGGCTCCTTTCGACGCGGCCTTGCGCCGCTACATCGACTTCCTCACCGCCGACGGGCAGCTCGAGGTCGAGCTCGAGATCGAGGACGGGATCAGGCTCGCGCCCGACGAGCAGATCGAGGTGTTCCGGATCGTCCAGGAAGGGCTCGCGAACGCGCGCAAGCACGCGGGCGCGCACCGGGCGGACGTGCGAATCGAGGAGCGAGAGGGTGAGCGCCTCGTCAGCGTCGTCGACGACGGAGCGGGCTTCGACGAGGCGGAGATCGCACCCGGCCAGGGGCTCAAGAACATGCGGGCCCGAGCGGCTTCGATCGGCGGCGGGTTCCGCATGACCTCGTTCCCGGGGCGCGGCACCGCCCTGGTCGTCATCCTGCGCTCGTAGACGGATGATCCCGGAAAGCCCGAAGGCGGCCCAAGGGCCGCCTTCGGGAGCGTTCCTGCCGCGGTGTCTAGCTAGCGGCGATGCAGTAGGCGTACGCCGTCCCCGAGAGAGCTGCCCCCGAGGTCTGCACGATCGTCCACGAGGTCGTGCCGGTCGGATTGCCTGTGGAGTCCGAGCGATACGAGGCGTTCACCGAACCCTGGATCTTGTAGCCCCCGCTCAGCGCGACGTACCCGGCGGGACAGTTCACCGTGAACTGCTTGTTGCCGGAGACGTGCGAGTCGGTCGAGGTGATGACAGCCGAGCCGTTGAGGCCGGCTGGCCCCTGCGGACCAGCCGGACCGGCTGGGCCGGCGGGACCGGCTGCGCCGGCCGGGCCGGCCGGGCCAACGTTGCCCGGATCGCCCTTCGGGCCCTGCGGCCCTGCAGCTCCGGTCGCGCCGGCAGCGCCGGCGTCGCCCTTCGGGCCAACCGCGCCCTGAGCGCCGGGAGCGCCGGCATCACCTTGCGGGCCCGCCTGACCGGCGGGGCCAAGCGCCCCTGCCGGGCCGACATCGCCCTGGAGGCCCTGGACACCCTGGAGGCCCTGCGGCCCCTGCATCCCGATGGGGCCGATCTCGCCGGGCAGGCCGATCAGGCCCTGCAGGCCCTGAATGCCCTGAATGCCCTGCTCGCCCTGGGCTCCCTGCGGGCCGACAGCGCCGGTGGCACCGACGTCGCCCTGGGCACCCTGCGGACCGATCGGGCCGACAGCGCCGGCAGGACCGACATCGCCCTGGGCTCCCTGCGGGCCGACCGGCCCGACAGCACCGGCAGGACCAACCTCGCCCTGAGCACCGGCAGAGCCCGTAGAGCCGGTTTCGCCCTTTGCGCCCGTCTGGCCTGCGGCGCCCGTCTGGCCCGCGGCACCACTCTCGCCGCGAGGTCCTGGAGTTCCCAGGGCGCCGCGAGCGCCGTTCTTGCCGACGAGGCAGAAGTACTTGTCGTGGGGATGCTTCTTCGAGATCGAGAAGTCGTTGAACGTGGCGGGGTCGCCGCCCTTCTCGATCCAGCCGCACACGCTGGTGACCTTGTGAACCTTCACCTTGCCACTACCTGCCGCGGCGCCGACCAGCACGAGGCTGAGCGCGAGCAGCAGAAGGACCAGCTTCAGTGATCTATGCACATGCCCTCCTAGAGTTCCGACGGCCCAACCCGCTTCCGGCGTCGCCGATGCGCCGGGCCCTTATGACCACCACGCTAACCGGGGCCCATGGCTCTGCGCGCGACCCGTTTAGGTCATCTCTAAAGCAGTGATTTACAGGCGCTAAGCGCGCTCGGGGAGCATGTGGAGCCGCACGACGAACTCTCCCGGGAAGCTTCGGACCTGCACGAGGTCGCACAGCTGGTTCGCCAGCCACAGGCCTCGGCCGGCGTGGTCACCGGGACTCGGAAGGCGCCGGTCCGCGAGCGGGTCCTCGAGCCTGCCGGCGTCGCGGATTTCCGAAACGACCCTTCGCCCCTCGCGCCAGAGCCGGAGCGCACCCGAGCCGCCGCCGTGCTCGATGCTGTTCGTGGCGATCTCGTTGACGGCCACCACGAGGTCGTGCACCCGGCCGGCGCCGAGGCCGGCCGCGCGCGCATGCTCGGCCACGAAGCGCCGCACCTGGTGAAGTCCCCCGTGCTCGAAGCGAAGCTCTTCGGCGGGCACCGGGGGCTCGGGCAGCTCGTCCGCGAACGGCTGGGAGATCGCCTCGGCGCCGAGATAGTCGGCACTGAGCTCCCGATGCTCACCGTGGGCGACGAACGGATGGTTCCTCTTCGCCTCCGCGATCACCGGCGCGGGCAGCGCCTCGGTGTCGTAGGGGCACATCAGCCAGAAGCGGTCGGCGCCCGCAAAGGCGAGGTTGAGCAGAGCCTCGTGGCGCTCGCACTCGACGAGCTCGTGCGGGTCCCGGGCGGGGAAGATCGGCTCGCCGATCCCGCGCAGCCGCACGCCGGGCTCGGCGTTCTCGTCGACGAACTCCTGCCAGGCGGGGATGATTCGCGCCGGGTTGCGGCCGACCGCGTCCATGTCCGCGAACTGCACGCGCTCGGCGTCAGGCCCGAGCGCCGCACGGAGCTTCGCGAGCTTGTCCGCGAGGACAACGACCAGGGTCGGCTCGTCCGCCTCGAGACCCGCCCTGATGAACGCGACGCAGGCCTCGACGAACTGGTCGTCGCCGGCGTAGAAGAGCGCTTCGTGCCGGAAACGCTCGTCCGGAAGGCTTTCGGCCTGTGCTGCTGTCGCCCTCATGGTCCCAGGCGACCCCTATCCACTTCGACCCAGAACTATGCGGAAGCGACGGCTATATCGCTCCCGGCCGCCGGGGAATAAGGGCGCGCTTCGAGGGGTAGCTGGTGGCCGATGGTTCTCTTTGCGTACCGGTTCAGCTACCTGGTGCTCCTGGCGAGCGGCCGCCTCGCTGCACGGCTCGCAGCCGACTTTCGCGTTCTGGCGCACGCGGGTGAGCGGCTCGGGCCGCTCACCGTTGTGCTGCAACTGCCGGTAGTTCTCTGCTGGCTCGTCGTGCGGCCGATCTCCCTGGCAGCGTTCTTCGCGTGTCGCGCTCTCGCGCCGAGGCTCAGGCTGTCAGAGCCTTTTGCTTGAGGGCGTCGAACTCCGTGGCGCTGATCGCGCCGCTGTCGAGGAGCTCCTTGGCCCGGGCGATCTGCTCGGCGGGATCGGCTCCCGCGACCGAGCGGATGTAATCGTCGGTCTCCGCCCTGGCGGTCTGAGCCGCCGCCATGTTCCGCTCGGCCATCCCCTTGCTCTGCGCGATCAGGTAGACGAGAACGCCGAGGAACGGAGTGACGATCACGAAGACCGTCCAGAGCGCCTTGCTCCAACCCGAGATGTCGTGGCGGCGGAAGACGTCGGACAGGACGGTGATCAGCATCCAGAACCAGATCACCCACGCGAAGAAGACGAGCATCGTCCACATCACGTCTAGAAACGGGTAATTAGCCGCAACGGCCACGGTCAACCTCCCAAGTCGAACGAATTGACTTCCATCGCGGGGAGCCTTCCGTTTCGCGGACGGTGGGGCATCGTCCGATGCGGGTGATCCGGACGGCCGGTTTTCAGGCGTCGCCGTCTCGGCGCTAGTCGAGGGCGCTGATCGCGAAGGCCACGCCGAAGCCGATCGTCGTGAGGACTCCGACCAGCTTCCCGCCGTGCTCGAAAGCCTCCGGCATCATCGTGTCGGCGAGCATCGTCAGGATCGCGCCGCCCGCGAAGGCGAGGACGAACGCGACGGTGCTCGGCGCAGCGGAGTCGAACACCGCGAAGCCGAAGACGGCTGCGAGCCCCGAGACGACGGACACCATCAGCCACAGGCCGAGCACGCGGCCCCTCGACCAACCCGCCTGCGCGAGGCCGGTGGTGGCGGCGATCGTCTCGGGGACGTTCGAGAGCAGCACCGCGACCAGGAACGCCGCGCTGATGCTTCCGCTGACGACGATCGTCAGGCCGAGCACGATCGACTCGGGGATGCCGTCGAGGACGATGCCGAGCACGATCGCGAGAGCCGATCCCTCGGCCTGCTTGCCGCGCGAACGCTTGCGGTCGTCACCGCCCATCCGGTCGATCAGCAGGTCGCCGGCGAAGAACGTCAGCGAGCCGCAGGCAAGGCCGAGCGCGACGCGGCGGTCGCCGCTCGAGGTGTCGAACGCTTCCTCGACGAGCTCGAAGGAGACGGCGCTGATCAGCACGCCGCTTCCGAACGCCATGATCCAGCCGAGCAGCCGCTCTTCCACGCGCCAGCGCAGGGCGACGGCTCCGCCCACGATCAGAGTCGAGGCCGCGAGAAAGCCCCACGCGAACGACTCGAGCACGCGCGGCTAGGAGGCGGCGGGCTCGACGACGAGCGTGAGGCCGTCCCTGGCGATGATGCGAACGGAGGCGCCCGGGCTGGCCCCGGCGTCGCAGCGGGCCTCCCAGATCTCACCGTCGAGGCGCACCTGCCCGAGGGGCCGGCACGGCTCGCTCACGATTGCTTCCCGGCCGATCAGGGTCTCGGCGCCTACGACGCGCCGCCGGTTCTTGACCGTTCGATTCCAGCCGAAGAGCTCCGCCACCCAGAGCGGGAGGACGACGAGGAACCCGACCAGGTTCCAGGGCGAGGGCAGCACCAGCAGAAGCGCGACCGCAACGAAGATCAGCATGGCCGCAGTGTGGGCCCGCCGGCCGGGACGGTCGTCGTCCGGACCGGATGAAGCCGATCCGACGTGCTCAATGGGCGAGCGCGAGCTTCAGGGCGACGAGCGCCAGCCCGAGCCCGAGGTTGATCGCCAACACGAGGAGGGTCGCAGGCCAGCGCAGCTTCTCGACCCGCGCGAACACGAGAGCCTCGACCGCGAGCACGACGAGCCCCACGGCGAACGCGGCCCAGACGGCAACCGACTCGGACAGGATGCCAACCGCTCCGAGCAGGAGCACGAGCACGAGCGGTGCCGCCGCCTCGACGATCGACCATTCCCGGCGCGCGATGTGCCGGATCTCGCCGAGGGACAGATGTTCCCTGTGCGCGACGCTGTGCGCGAGCCCGTGTGCGTAGACGTGGGCGAGCCAGAAGGTCGCGCAGGTAGCGGCCACGAGCACGGCGACGCGCGCGGGACTGTCCGGAAAGGCCCGGGCTCCGGCGACGAGGACCGACAGGGCGATGATCGTCCCGTAGATGAAGCCGGCGAGGCGCTGGCCCGCCGCCGAGCGAGCATCGCTCGAGCGCATTGCCCGATTCTTCGACACGCGGCCGGCGTGGGCCTCATCCTGAGTGGATTACCGCTTTTCAGGGCGGCGCGGTAGCTTAGAAGTCGTAAAAAGGGAGGGCACACGGTCGAAAACGCAGTCGATCCGCCGCGCGACGCGCTCGAAGCCGCTTCGAGCACGCGCTGGGCCGCTGCCCCGCTCTCCCGCGCCGGGCTCGCGTGGTGGGAGCTCGCGGTGCTCTCGGCCGGGGCCGTGGCGGCCGCCCTGGCGGTCGTCGTCACGCTTCACGCCGACTTTCTCGCGTATCCGGGCTGGCTGGCTGTCCAGAAGGCCGACCTCATCCTCGGCCCGATCTGCATCGGCGTCTACTGGCTCCGGCGGCGACCCGGAAGCCGCTTCGGCCCGGTCCTGATCGCGCTCGGGCTCGTCCACGTGCCCTACATCCTCCAGTCGTCCTCGAGCTCGGTCCTCTTCACGATCGCCGTGCACTGGGAAGGCGTGATCTACCTCGCCACGCTCGCGACCATCCTCGCCTTCCCCACGGGCCGCCTGCCCGGGCTCGCGGACAGGCTGATCCTCGCGGCAGGCGCGCTCCTCGTGGTCGCACCCTCGTCGGCGCTCACGCTGTTCTCGCCGCAGATCACCGCCGGCGGCTCGATCTCCGCCTGTAGCTCCGCATGTCCGGCGAACGCGCTGTACGTCTCGGTGCCGTCGTCGGTGGTCGCGCGCCTCGTCGACATCGACCGGGACGCCATCATCGCGGTGGCGCTGGCAACGGCGGCGCTGCTGGTCTGGCGCCTTGCGACCGGGACGGCGCCGTACCGCCGCGCACTGGCGATCGGCACGCCGATCGCGCTCGTCTTTCTCCTGACGCAGGCGCTGTACCAGCTGACGGTGGCGGCAGGCCACGCAGACCTGGCCATCGACCCGTACGTGCGCTGGACCTTCGTGGTGGCGAGATCCGGCCTCTGGTACGGCTTCCTGCTCGCCCTCGTCGTCGCAGAGCTGTTCGCTGCGCGTGTCCTGCGCACGATCGTCCGCGAATCGCTGAGCCGGCCCTCTCTGCGCGAGCTCACGGCGCTCCTGCGCGGGCCGCTCGGCGATCCGCGCTTGCAGCTCGCCTTCCACCGAGCCGACGCGGCGGCCTGGATCGACGGAGAGGGCCGAGCGGTCGAAGCGCCCGTCCCCGGCTCCGGCCGCGCGCTGACCGAGGTCGCACACGATGGGCGGCCGGCGGCGGCAATCGTCCACGACGAGCAACTCGCCGACGACCCGGAGCTCTTGCAGGCGGCCGGTGCCGCGGCGCTGCTCGCCTTCGAGAATGCGGAGCTGCAGAGCGCCTGGAGCGCCTCGATCGGCGAGCTCCAGCGCTCACAGGCACGGCTCGCAGCCGCCACGGCCCTCGAGCGCCAGAAGCTGGAGCGCGATCTCCACGACGGTGCCCAGCAGGCGCTGATGGCCGTCGGAGTCCGGCTCGGCCTCGCAACGGAGGCCGCTCCCACGGACGTGGATCTGCAGCGGGAGCTGGGCGCGGTCGCAGACGACCTGCGGAGAGCCCTCGACGAGCTGCGCGACCTCGCTCATGGGATCTACCCGAGCGTGCTCGCCAACCTCGGCCTGACTCACGCGCTGGAATCGGTGGCGTCGTCGTCGGGCGGGAAGGTCGAGGTGACCGCCGAGGCCGTCGGGCGCTACCCGGCGGAGATCGAATCCGCGGTCTACTACTCCTGCCGCGAGGCGCTGCAGAACGCGGTCAGGCACGGGGGCCCGCCCGTCTCGATCCGCCTGCGGGACGACGGTGACGCCCTGACGTTCGCCGTCCGGGACGGAGGCGACGGCTTCGATGTCGGCGAGCGGGCGGAAGGCGCGGGGCTCGCCAACGTGAAGGACCGGATCGGTGCGCTCGACGGAACCGTCACGATCGCGTCGGCGCCCGGTCGGGGCACGCTCGTCGCCGGGCGCGTCCCGCTACGCGCTTAGGGGTCGCGTGGGCAGCGATTCTTCGAGCGCCGCGGCGACGTCGTAGCCGAGGGCGAGCCCCAGCTTCGGCGCAGCGGAGATCGCGCGGACAGCGCCCAGCTCCGGCAGGACCGCGAGCAGGCAGCCGACGATCTCGCGGTCCGACGCGCCCGCCGCCCGCGCCGCCTCGACTGCCTCGAGGTATGACGGGGCCGGGGCATCGACCGCGACCAGCGCGCTGATCCGAACCAGCGCATGTGTCTTCGGATCGAGCCCCGATTCGACGAGGTTCGCCGGCTCGCTCGCGATCAGCCTTCCGAGATACGCATCGTCTCCGATCGCGAGCTTGCGGAGCGTGCACTCGTATCCCTGCACCGACCCTCATCCCACCTGGCCACGAGGCGAAAGTCATCACCCCCGGCGGATGAAATTCGGCCCTTGCGCCTACTTCTTGTCCGAGATGAGCACGCGCAGGTGCTCGCCGAGCCCGAGACGCTGAGCCTCGGCGACCGCGTCGCTGCGGCTCGAGACCCCGAGCTTGCGGTAGACCGAGATGGCCTGCGTCTTGATCGTGTTCCGCGAGACGTACAGCTGCTCCGCGATCTGGCGGAAGGAAAGGTGCGTCGCCAGAAGCGGAAGGAGGCGCAACTCGGCCGGGGTCAGGCCGGTCGCGCCTCCCCCACGCTCGGGGACGGCATCGGCCTCTTGCCGCAACTCGTCCGCGGCCGCGGCCAGCGTTCCGAGCCCGGGGGCGCGCTCGAGGATGCCGTCGATCTCGTCGAGCAGCTCCTCGAGCGCGCGGCTGTCTCTAAGCGTGACGAACCCACGCCCGAGCTCGATTCTCGTCTGGAGGGCAAGCCAGGGGATCGCCAGGGTGAGCTGGGGCAGCAGCGCCCGCGCAGCGTCCAGGCAGGCCCGTGCCTCGTTCCACCGGCCGCGGTGGAGAAGCATCTGGGCGGCCGTGGCCTGCTCCAGTGCGCGCGCAGGCGCATCCTCGACGTGTGAGGCGTCCATGACTTCGGTCGCTTCTCGCGAGAGCTCCTCGGCCAGGTCTTGATTGCCGACCCTCGCTGCGAGCAGGGCGCGTTCGGCGAGAGCCACCACCCGTGTTTCCGTGGAGTCGTGTTCCTCGGCGCAGGCTGCCGCCGCAGCGAGGACCTCGTCCGCCCGCTCGTTCTCGCCGAGGAGCACGAGCGCCGCCCCCCGGGCGAGGAGTGCGCTCGGACGCCAGTTGCTCTCCGGCGCGAGCCCCGCTAGGCCGAGCTCGGCGTCGGTGAGCATCTGGACCGCTCCCTGCCGGCACATCCACGCGCGCATCACCGCGATCCAGGGCGCGACCGAGCGGCTTCCGTCGGGCAACCGGCTGCGCGTTCTCCCGCGGGCGCCGGCGTCGAGCCAGGCTTCGGCCTGCTCCAGGTCGCCGCGAAGCACGTGGAAGCGGCAGCCGTGGAGAGCCACCGCCGGGTGCTGTTCGAGCAGGCCGGCCCTCTCGAAGCGCTTGAACCAGTCATCGAGCGTCTTGACGCGGCCGGACTCGTAGACCCGGGGGGCGATCGCCGCGAGGATCTCGGCGGCCCGGTCGCTGTCGCCGGCGGCCAGGGCGTGCTCGAGGGCGGTCTCGTCGTCTCCCACCGCCGCGAACCAGTCGGCGGCGCGGGCGTGGAGGACCGGGGCGAGCTCGGGCTCGTGCTCGGCCAGCTCGCGCTGAAGAAGCTCGCGGAAGAGGTGGTGGTAGCGGTACGACTCGCGCCGGCTGTCGAGTGGGATCAGGAAGAGGTTGGCGCGCTCGATCTTGGCGAGCTGCGCGCCCGAACCCTCGTCGTCGAGCACTGCGTCGCACAACGGGCCGGACATCCGATCGAGGACCGACGTGCGGCGGAGGAACCGCAGAGGCCCGGGCCGGAGGCGATCCAGGTATTCCGCGTGGAAGTAGTCCGCGAGGTAACGGTCGTCTCCGTGCAGCGGGGCGGGCCCGTCGCTCAGCTCGTCGCCGTCTCGGATCGAGAGCGCCGCGAGGTAGAGCGCGGCCGGCCAGCCCTCGCACTGCTCGATCAGCTGCGCCTCCTGCGCCTCGCTCAGCGGCACGCCCGTCGCGCGGAGGAGCATCTGGGCCTCCCGCTTGCTCAGCGCGAGAGCGTCCGCGCCGAATTCGACCAACCGTCCGCCGGCGCGGAGGGGCGCAAGCCGAAGCTTCGGGGTGACGCGCGCCGCGGCGACCAGCATCGAGCCCTCCGCCTCGTCGTCGATCAGCGCTCCCACCGTCTCCAGCACGCCACGTGAGTGGAGAAGGTTGAAGTCGTCCAGCACGAGCACGGTGGGGGCGCGGTCCGCGAGCTCCGCGGCCAGGCGCGGAACGGCCCTCGACCAGACCGACGGCGAAGAGACGCGGAGAGCGTCCAGCAGGCGGTCGTCCAGCGGCCCCTCACGCATGAGCGCCGCCGCGATGTGCCTGAGCAGGACGACAGGGTCGTTGTCGCGCTCGTCCACCGTCACCCAGACGAACGTGCGCGGGTCGCGCTCGGCCCACTGGGCAAGCAGCGTGGTCTTGCCGTAGCCGGCGGGCGCTACCAGCGTCGCCACCGGCGTCGTCGTGGCTCGAAGCCGATTGACGAGCGCCGTCCGCGACACCATCCCGGCGCGCAGCGCCGGAACGAGCACCCTGGACTCGAGGAAGTCGAACGGCGGCTCGAGAAGGACTGGGTTCGGCCGCCCGCCAGCGTCCTGCGCGCCCCGCGGCGCCCCCACCACGGCCAGCGCTCGCTTCGTCCCGGCTCCTCTGGTCACGAAGTCACCGTCAGTCCGCTGGCAGGGCGGCCACCATAGCCGTCGAGTATTCCTTTCGGCTTTACAAGCGACAATGGAGCCGTCAGGTGTCTTCGCGGTGGCCCTCCTCGGCGCCGTGGTCGTGCCGGCACCACCACTTGCGAACCACGTCGATATGGCGAACGTCTCAGGCGGACACGGCCTGAGAGTCGTCCGCGGCCTCGCCGCCGGCGGCGAGGCCGTTTCGCACGGCCCAGAGCGCAAGCTGAGTACGAGAGCTGAGGCCGAGCTTCGCGAGGATGCTCGACACATGTGACCGCGTCGTCCGCTCGCTGATGGCGAGCTCGCGGGCGATCGCCTTGTTCGCGTTGCCGGCGCCGACCAAGCCGAGGACCTCGAGCTCGCGCGAGGTGAGCGCCGCACCCGGATTGCCCGTCCCGCCCTGCGGGGCGCCCACGAGCGCCCGGGTGACCGCGGCGTCGAGCTGCAGCTCGCCCCGGTGCGCCGCCCGCAGCGATGCCGCGACCTCGTCCGCGTCGGCGTCCTTGAGCAGGTACCCGGATGCACCGGCATCGAGAGCCGAGCGCACGTGCCGCCCCTCTCCGTAGGACGTCAGCACGACAACCGCGACATCGTCGTAGCGTTCACGGATCCGGCGAGTCGTCTCGACTCCGTCGACGGGCTCCATCTTCATGTCCATCAGGACGACGTCGGGCCGGCGCCCCTCGGCGTCCAGGCTCTCGAGCGCGGCCAGCGCCTCCTGTCCGCCGCCGACGTCAGCGACCACGTCGAGGTCCGGCTCGCTCCCCAGGAAGGCGAGCAGGCCGCGCCGCACCACGGCGTGATCGTCGACGACGAGAACCCGGATGGGCCGCGCGTCAGGCTCCATCGGCCCCCGCCGCCGCGACGGGCGTCTCGACACGAATCCGGGTTCCGAGCCCGGGTCCGCTCGCGATGCTCAGCCGCGCGCCGATGTCGGTCGCGCGGCCGCGCATCGACTCGAGGCCGTAGTGCCCCGGATGGCGCCGTTCGGGATCGAACCCGCGGCCGTCGTCGGAGACCTCGAGGAGGACGCGGTCGTCGTCGATGTCGACCCGGACGGACGCGTTCGCCGCGCGAGCGTGCTTGACGACGTTCGTCAGGGCCTCGCGGCCGATCGCAAACAGTTGCCCCTCGGCGTCGCGAGAGATCGGCAGGTGCCCGATCGGCCCCTCGACTCCGACGGCGAGTCCCTCGCAGCGCTCCTCCGCACACTCGTGCAGCGCGGCCACGAGCCCGTCCTCGACGGGATCTCGCCGGAGCTCGTAGATGAGGCTTCGCATCTCGCTCTGCGCCGTCCTCGTCAGCTCGCCGATGGCGGAGAGCGCGTGCGCGAGCGTCTCCGACGGGCCTACGTTCCCGTCCCGCAGCGCCTTCTCCGCCGTGCGGGTCTGCAGGATCGTCGAGAACAGGGCCTGGGAGACCGAGTCGTGCAGATCGCGCGCGATCCGGTGACGCTCTTCCAGCGCCTCCTCCCCCTCGTGCCGCTTCGCCTCGATGAGCGCTGCGGTCGAGCGCTCGCGCTCGCTGACGACCGCGCTCAGCAGCAGCGTCGTGATCGCCGCGACCGAGATGTAGAGCTGGGTTCCGAGCGTCCTGCTGTTGATCTCCTGGCGCGAGAAGACACCTACGTCGTAGGCGGTCATCGCGACGGTCGCGCCGGACAGGATCAGCACCGCGAGCGTGGCCTCCGGCGCCTTGAACCGCCAGGCGGCCCAGATCAGCACCGGGAAGACGACGTACACGATCGTGACGCTCGTCGAGGCCGCCACCGCGGCGACCGCAACGACGGCGCCGAGGAGCAAGGCGCCCTCCCAGGTGCAGATGCGGCGGAGAGCCGAGAGCGGCGCGCGCGCCCAGACCACCATGAAGGGAACGACCACGAGTGCCCCCGAGAGGTCTCCGAGCCACCAGGTTCGCAGGAAGGTCGGGCTTTGTGACAGGGGGATCACTCCCGTCCCCAGCATCGAGAGCGTGCCGGCCGCGGCGCTGATCGCCGTCCCGAGCGCGAGCGCGGCGAACATGCCGGTCACCTGTTCGACCCGGTCGAGCTCCGCGCGGCGGCCGATCAGGCGGCGCATCAGGGCGGCGCCGACGAGGATCTCGGCCATGTTGCCGAGCTGCTGCCCGACGAGGGCCGCCGCCGGCAAGGAGTGGTGGCCGACGAGAAGCTCGAGGTTGATGACGAGGTCACCCAGGAAGATGCCGGGCCACCAGCGCAGCCCCCAGAGATAGAGCGCTGCGATGCCGAGCCCGGCCGGCGGCCAGATCGCGGAGACCGAAGCCGTGTACTGGAGGGCCTGCCCGGCCTTCGCCGCTGCGTAGTACGCGGCTGCGAGCGCGAGGACGCCTGCGGCGTAGCGCGGCCAGCCGGTGCGTGGGCCGGACAACCAACGCGCCGCTTCCCGACCGGGAAGGGCTTCGATTAGGGTGCTCAGGGGGCGCTCCCTCCAGCCGACCGAAAGTCAAGCGTACCTCCGGCGCGAAGCCGCGCCAACCCTGGCCGAATGTCTCATGCCGCGTGGGGCCTTTGCGCCATGCCGGCACGAGATCTATGAGCAATCATCATGGTGGGCGACAAGCGCCCGGTTAAAGCCCCCTTTGGCTCCTCTGATGTCCATTCGTGTCGTACTCGGCGAAGACAGCTTCCTCGCACGCGAGGCGATCGCCGGCGTGCTCGAACGGGCCGAGGGGATCGAGCTGGTCGCGGACTGCAGCGATCTCGAGAGTCTTCGGACGGCGATCGAGGAGGAGCTCCCGGACGTCGTCGTGACCGACATCCGGATGCCGCCGGACCACGCGGACGAAGGCATCAGGCTCGCGGCCGATCTGCGCTCCGAGCACCCCGAGATCGGAGTCGTCGTCCTCAGCCAGTACTCCGAGCCGATCTACGCGAGCCTCCTTTTCGAAGAGGGATCCGAGCGGCGCGCCTACCTGCTCAAGGAGAGCCTGAGAGACCAGGCAGAGCTGAGCCGGGCGCTGCAAACAGTGGCGGAGGGGGGCTCGGTCGTCGACCCGCTCGTCGTCGAGCGGCTGGTGGAGGCGAGCCGCCGCCGGGAGGACGCGCGGCTGGACACCCTCACGCCGCGCGAGTTCGAGATTCTCGGGTTGATCGCGCAGGGCCGCAGCAACGCCGCCATCGCCGAGGAGCTCGTCGTCACCAAGCGCGCCGTCGAACGGCACATCAACAGCATCTTCGCGAAGCTCGACCTCCGTGAGGCCGACGACGTCAGCAGGCGCGTGAAAGCGGCCTTGCTCTACCTCTCGGGCGACGCCTAGCCCGCTGCCCTGAGATAGACCTGCGCGCACTACAGAGGACCACGAACAACGCTGTCATCATCGAGCGGCGAAGCTCGCAGGCGAGATGGCGGATGCGGCTCTCAAGACTCAGCCACGGCCGGAGCTGGTTACGTCGGTCCTCGCGGTCGACGACCAGCCCGTCTTCCTGCGCGCCGTTCGCGAGCTGATCAACGCCACGGCCGGGATGTTCGTGCTCGGTGAGGCCGCGTGCGGAGAGGAAGCCGTCGAGCTCGTCGAGAGTCTTCACCCCGACCTCGTGCTGATGGACGTCTGCATGCCGGGGCTGGGCGGAGTCGAGGCCGCACGCGAGATCAAGGCGGCGCATCCGTCGACGATCGTCGCGCTCCTCTCGACGACGCACCCCGACGAGCTGTCGTGCCAGGGCGGCTCGTGTCCGGCGGACGCGCTGCTCTGGAAGAGCGACCTGCGGCCGAGCGTGCTGGAGGAGATCTGGCAGCGCTACCGGCCCCGGCCGGCGGCCTAGTGTCAGAGCGTCAGAGCGCGGCCAGGTGGTCCCGGCGCGCAACGGCCACCGCCTCGAGACGGGAGTGGACGTCGAGCGCGCGGAGCACCGCGCGGATGTGGTTGCGCACGGTCTCGGGGCTGAGGTGAAGTCGCTCGGCGATCTGGTCGGTCGAGCGGCCGTGCTCGAGCAGCCGTAGTACCTCGCTCTGCCGCGGCGTCAGGTCGGGATGGGGCGCACGCGGCGCCTCCTCTGCCACGTCGACCAGCTGCCCGAAGACTCCGACCACCCGGTGCCCGCGGAAGAGGGCCACCGAGCTGACCTCGACGGAGACCCGGTTCCCGTCCCCGTCGAGCAGGTTGACGGGCGCGTCGACGTCCTCCTCGCTGATGAAGTGCTTCGAGAACGCCTCGCGGGCGCGGCGTGTGTCCTCGGGCGCGACGACGGACGTGAACTGGCGCCCGCGCACGTCGCCGACCAGCTCCTCGGCGGCCGGGTTGACCCAGCGAATGATCCCGTGCTCGTCGATCACGTAGCTCGGGACGTTCACGCGGTCGAGCGCGCCTTCGAGGTCGCCTCCCATGTCGCGTAGCTGTGACACGGGGCGAGTATCGAGCCGGTCAGGCGGCGGGGAATCGTCCCGTTAGGACGATTCGTCGTTCAATCGCAGAGCGAAGATGATGTCCTGCCGAAGCGTCTCCAGGCCTTCGATGCGCGGAGATCTCCGCTCCCGGTGCTGCAAGATGGCGCGGTCGACCGTATCCAGCGCCTTCAGGAGGCGGCCCCGCTCCACCACGCCGGCCGCGCCCGATTCGTCGGCGAGATCCGTCGACCAGTCGACCTCGCCGGCCGCGAGCACGTAGGCGCGCCCGTCCAGCTCGAACCTGACAGCGCCGAGAGCCTCCTGCTCGATCCAGCGGGAGACCTCACGCATGAGCAGTGCGAGATCCTGCTCGATCGGCCGAAGCTCGACGAGCACCGCGACGACGTCCGGGCGCTCCGAATCCACGGTGATCCTCCAGCGCGCCCCGAGCCGCTCGGCCAGGAGCGCCGATAGCCCGGCTTCCGGAACCTCGATCAGCAGAACATCCGACAGAACGGTGGTGGACATGGCCAGCATCGTCGCGAACGGCCTGCCTTCGCCGCCTGACCCGGGAGGGTCAATTCAGGAGGCCCACCCGATCGGTTCAGGTGGGATGGGACCATCGTGCGATCCGGATGATGCGCCTGCCTCGCCCCCGCGCGACCCTTGGCGCGTGACTGGCCAAGGCTGGACGCTGTGAGCATCGCCGCGCCGACCGTCGATTCCCCGCCGGCCCGGCGCTTCCGCTGGCGAACCCTGCTGGTCGGCGCCGCCGTCGTCGTGGTGATGGGCGCCGCTGCGCAGCTCCTCGGGTGGAACCTGACCGCGTGGTTCAGCGACCTGTGGGACACGATGACCGAGATCTCGTTCGGCTACCTCGTCGCCGGTGTCGCCCTCAAGACCGTGCAGACGTCGCTCACGGCCTTCGCGTGGTACTCGATCCTCCGCTTCGCGTACCCGGACCGAGTCCGCTGGCTCGACATCCTCGCCTGCTATGCGGCCTCGGTCGCGCTCAATGGGATCCTGCCGGCGAACCTCGGCACCCTGGCGTTGCTTCTGATGTTCACGACGATCATCGCCGGCGCCACCTTCGCCGCGATCTTGGGCGCCTACGCGGTCGAGAAGATCTTCTTCACGGTGATCGGCGCGTTCACCTACCTGTACCTCTTCCTGAGCGTCGGCGGATCGTTCGACATCAAGTTCAGCTTCGTACACGAGCACCCGTGGGCGACCGCAATCTTCCTTCTCGGCGGGAGCTACCTGATCTTCCTGCTCATCCGCAGGTTCTGGCCGAAAGTCGTCGCCTGGTGGGAGGACGCCAAGGACGGCGGAGCGATCCTGGCGCAGCCGAGGACGTTCATGATCCGCGTCTTTACGCCGTCCCTGCTCGGCTGGATCGCGAGCCTCGGCGTGATGGCCGTCTTCCTGACCGCGTACGACATTCCGGTCAGCTTCCACACGCTGATGCGGCTCTGCGGCGGCAACTCGATCGCGAACGTCACCTCGGCCACGCCCGGCGGTGCGGGCGTCAATCAGGCGTTCAATGTGGCGTCACTCAACGGCGTCGCGACCGCACAGCAGGCGACGGCGTACTCGGTCGCACAGCAGCTCGTCACGACGGCCTGGAACATCATCTTCGGGATCGTCATGCTCGTCTGGGCGTTCGGCTGGAGCGGCGGCAAGCAGCTCGTCGGCGACTCGTACGAGGGGGCGAAGGAGAAGGCCGCCGAGCAGAAGGCCGCACGTGACGCCAGGAAGGCCGCGAAGCGCAAGGCGCGCGCGGCCGAGGCCAGCTGACGAAGAGGAGGGCACGTGGGCTGGATCGACGCCGAGCTCGTGCTGGTTGCGCTGGTCGCAATGCTGTCGCCGACCACGCTCTCGTTCTCCGTGCTGGCGCTGGTGCTCGGGGACCGTCCGCTGCGCACGGGCTTCTGGTTCTACCTGGGAGCGCTGAGCGTGACGCTCCTGATCGGGGTCGTGGCGGCCTTCGTTCTGGGTGACGTCGCTGCCTCGAAGACGCCGTCGTCGCCGAAAACCTGGGTCGCAATCGTCGACCTCGTCGCCGCCGGGGCGATCCTGGGCTGGGTCGCCGTGATCGCGCGCCGCCCGCCGAACCCGGCCAGGGCGACGGCGATGATCGAGCAGATGAGCGGGCTCGCCACAGCGTCGGTCGCGGCGATCGCCGGGGCGGGAGCCGCGCTGGCGAATCCCGGCGCCTTCATCCCGCTCGCCCTCAAGAACATCTCGGAGACCGATCCGAGCGCAGCGGGCTACGTCGTCGACTGGGTCTTCTTCGCGCTCGTGTCACTGCTGCCCCTCGCGCTCGCCCTGATCTCTCTGCTCGTCGCCAGGGACCGGACGGTCCGCCTGCTCGCAGCCGTCCGCGGATGGCTCGAGCGTAATGCCCGAACGGTCTTCCTCGTGCTTCTGGTCCTGCTCGCCTCGTCGCTGCTCCGGAATGGAATCGCAGGCCTCACAGACTGAGCCCCCGAACAGCTTCGCCGGGGGCATGAACCTCGGCCGGCGGCCGGCAGAGCGCTGGACCAGCATGGTCGGGCGGATCGCGAACGCGTTCGGGATGGTCTTCGTGCTGGTCGTGGCGACGTACATCGTCGGCTCGCTGGTCTCGTACCGGAGTTGGGGAGGCGTCGTGCTCCTGGCCCTGACCGGCGCGTGCGCGGCGGTGGCGCTCGCCACGGCGGGCACCGCTGTCGGCCGGGTGCGGATCGCCGCCGCGCTCGCCGGGGCAGCCGTGGTGCTCGCCGTCATCGGCGTCGCGGCCGGAGGGTCGGCGCCCTTCGGGATTGCCGCGTTCGTCCAGGCGGCCCTGCTCGCGATCGCCGCGGTGAAGGTGCTCGGAGCGGTTCTGGGCGAGCGCGAGGTCGGGTTCCGGACGATCCTCGGGGCGATCAGCGTCTACGTGATCCTGGGCCTGCTCTTCACCTTCGTCTATGCGGGGCTCGACCGATTCCAGGCGGGATCGTTCTTCGACCAGCCGACCCAGACGGGCGACTTCCTCTTCTTCAGCATCACGACCCTGACCACGACGGGCTACGGCAACCTGATCCCCGCCGCGCAGCCCGGCCGGATGCTCTCCGGGCTCGAGATGCTGATGGGCCAGATCTTCCTGGTGACCCTGATCGCCGGGCTCGTCAGCCTCTGGCGGCCGGGTGCGCGCGGACGCCGCTCGTAGCGGCGGTCATGGTTCTTCCTTCGGCTGCGTGGTCGGAATCGCACGGCTGAAGACGAGCGCGAGGATCGTCATCAGCGCGAGGATCGCAAGCCCCGCCTTCAGCCCGGTGATACGCGAGCTCTGGTAGGCGGCCACGGCATCGTCGGTCGCGCGCGGGCTCACGTGGGCGTCCTTGAGCGCGGACTCGAGGTCGGCGTCCGAGATGAACTGCACGCCGCCGGCGAGATTCACGTTCGCCTCCTCCTTGACGCGGTTCGGGATCGCGTCGCTCGACTGGATGTTCGTGAGGAACGCGCCCGTGGTGGCCGCGATCAGCAAGGCCCCGGCCAGCGCCGTCCCCATCGAGGCGCCCAGGTTGGTGGCCGTGTTCTGGATGCCGCCGACCTCCGGCGCCTGGTCGTCCGGGACCGCGGAGACCGTCACGGCCCCGAGCTGGGAGGCGAGTGCCCCGACCCCGAGGCCGATCAGCAGCATCGGCAAGAGCACGATCTCCGGCCCCGAGTCGGTGTCGAGCGCACCCATCAGGACCAGCGTCCCGAGCAGCAGCGCGATCAGGCCGAGCCGGACGACGCGCCGAGGATTGGCGTCCGGCCGGAGCCGCGGGATGCCGATCGCAGCCGCCAGGAGCGTGATGGAGAGCGGGGTCAGACGCGCGCCGGTCGCGAGCGCGGACAGGCCGAGCGCGACCGAGAGGTACAAGGGGACGACGAAGAAGAGGCCGGCCTGGGCGAGGTACTGGAAGAAGAACATGGTCAGGCCGCCGCGCAGCTGCTTGTTCTGGAGCATCGCCGGACGAACGAGCGGCTCCTTGCCGTGCTTCTCCCGCCAGGCGGCCCACTGGAGGAAGGCGTAGAGCACTGCGAAGCCGCCGAGCACCAGCCAGATCGTCGGCGAAAGGCCCCACCAGCTCGTCGCTCCGGCCTTCGGCTTGATCCAGCCCCACTCGCTCGAGCGCAACACGCCGAAGACGAGCAGCGCGAGCCCCGACGCGGAGAGCACCGCGCCGACGTAGTCGAGCTTGGGCTTCGTCTCCGGCGGGGCGTCGGCGATCCTGCGGGTGAGAAGCAGAATCGCGATCACGATCAGCACCTCGCCGGCGAAGACCCAACGCCAGGAGAAATACGTCGTGAAGATGCCGCCGATCAGCGGCCCGACCGCAACCGCGATCGCCCCCGCGGCGGCAACCATCCCGTACGCGGCGGGGCGGCGGGCGACCGGGAAGTTCCCCGCGACGAGCGCCACGATCGCGGGCAGGATCAGCGCCGCGCCGACCCCTTCGAGGAACGACCAGCCGAAGAGCAGAACAGGGAGGTTGGGTGCGATCGAGGTCGTGAACGAGCCGCAGCCGTAGATGACGCAGCCGATCGCGAAGGCCCGCTTGCGGCCGATGATCGCGCCGATCTTCGCGCCGACGATCATCAGCGACGCCATCACCAGCGTGTAGGCGGTGATCGCGCCCTGGATCCCGGTCACCGTCGTGTGGACGTCGGCGGCGACCGTCGCGATCGACACGTTCATGACGGACGTGTCCAGGGTCATCAGGAACTGGCCCGCGGCGAGGGTCAGCAGGACGACGGTCGTGCTCTTCGCGGCCGCAGAGCTTGCCGGCGCGGCGGCGGTCGTCACGCGCCTACTCCCGCTGCGACCTCGGTCTCGGGCTGCGGGGGCGGCTCCTTCGCGGGCCCCTGGAGCTCACGCCGCCAGCCGAGCAGGAGCTCGTTCACCGCGGCTGCGCCCACGAGCGGACCGTCCGCGAGGGGCAGCGTGGCCGGGTAGAGCAGGAACGGCCGGGTCTGGGGGCCGCCGAGGCCGCCGTGGAAGCAGATCAGCTCCTCGAAGGCGCAGCCTTCCTCGAGGGCCGGGTCGTAGAAGCTGCCGACCATGATGTCCGCGACGTGCGCGAAGCCGTCGGCCCGGGCGAGGTGCCGCGACGCGTTCGGCGCAAAGGCGGCGAGCGGATCCACGCCCTCGACGCGGCCGTCCTCGAGATAGCGCGTGCCCCGCGGCCCGAGCACCTGCGCGCCCTCCCGCTCCGAGCGGACGAGCAGCCAGCCGACGTGCGGATGCCCCCGAAGGGCGGGCACGAGCCGTGGATGACGCGCGTCGATCTCCTCGAGCGTGAGGCGGCGCGGCTCGTCGAGCAGGTAGATGAGGCCGAGATTCCCGGAGCCGAGCACGACAACGTCCTGACCGCTGACGTCCTTCTTCGAAGGCTTCCGCTTGCGGCCCGAGGCCTCGTCGACGGCCCGTCCGACCGCACCCTGGTTCTCGTCACCGGCCGCGGCGTCCTGTACGTCGGCGCGGTCGACGGAGCGCCGGACGAGCTCCTCGAGCCCGTACCCGTTCCGCTGCTTGAAGGTCGCCCCCTGCGTTTGCCCGTGGTCGGAGAGAACGACGATCTCGTACGGCCGCGGCGCGTAGCGGCGCGCGCGGTCGATCCGGCCGAACTGCTGGTCGAGCTTGCGCAGAGCCTCCATCGTGTCGGGGCGCTCGAGGCCCGAGTGGTGCGCGACCTCGTCGTAGCTCGAGAAGGTCGCGTAGATCGCGGGGCGCCCCTTCATCATGTCGGTGAGGACGCCGAACACGATCAGGTCGCGGACGACGACACAGAGGGCCGCCCGCAGGAAGGGGTAGATGCCCCCCCGGTGGCCGCGGGGGCGCACGTCCCGCCGCCTCGCCTGTATGCCCGCGACGACCTCGAGGACGACCTCCCAGCCGAAGAGGACGAGCGAGCGCAGGACGTTGAAGCCGTTGGCGAAGAACGCGCGGTACCCGGGGTTCGCGTGCCGCTCGGCTTCGCTGCGGCTCGCCGTGAGGATGACGTGGTCGGCCTCCCCGGAGAGGAGGTTCCCCCGGCTCGCGCCGCCGTCCGCGAGCAGGCCGCGGCCTGACATGTGACGGCGCTCGATCTCGGCGCAGTCGGCCGGCGCAGAGCACACCATGAGCGTCGCGGTCTCCTTCTCGACCCAGCGGAAGGCCGGGATGTCCTCGTTCGACCCGAGCAGGATTCCGGCCTGGCTCGCGCCCGTCTGCGACGACAGATCGGTCTCCCACTCGGCGAGGCGGTGAGAGCCGTCCTGGAGCCAGCGCGCCAGCGTCGAGGCGCTGCCGTTACGCATCGCCCGCTGCAGCACCGGCAGCGCCAGGCCGTCGATCTCGAGGAAGACCAGCCCCGGCGCGCTCGTCTCCTCGCGCTCGCCGGAGCGGCGGGCGATCCGCTGCGTGACCCTGTACGTGTACGTGTCGTCGTCGTTCGTCCCGAGCACGACGTCGACGACGACGCCCAGCGCGGCGGCCGCTAGCGCGACCAGCAGCGCGGACCAGAACGAGTCGACCGAGAGGTCTCCGTCCGTGATGTGGTCGGTCGCGAGCAGCATCACCGCGTCGAGCACTAGCACCACGAGGAACCCGAGCAAGGCGACGAACGGCAGGCGCAGCGCCGCCACGAGCGGCGGCAGGATCGCGTTCAGAACGGCGATCACGGCCGCAGCGACGAGGGCGCCGCGGTAGTCGTTGACCGACGCGCCGGGGACAAGCCACGCAGCGCCGAGCAGCG
The DNA here is from genome assembly GCA_963788215.1 of uncultured Actinomycetes bacterium. Taxonomy (GTDB): domain Bacteria; phylum Actinomycetota; class Thermoleophilia; order Gaiellales; family Gaiellaceae; genus AC-32. The sequence goes on along the minus strand of CAWBFX010000010.1, from coordinate 471,948 downwards.
CGAGGGCGGAGACCAACCAGGCCAGCAGGAGACGAAGCGGCCGGATCTTCGGGCGGCCGAGGCCCCATTCGGGCCGCTCGCCGTACGCGGGTGCCGCTGCGGTCGCCATGGCTGGATCCATCGTGCGGGGTGAACGCGAGGCGCGCCTCATCCCCACCGGACGAAACGCGAGGCCGTCGACGGCGGCCGGCAATCGAGCCGGCCGCCGCCTCCTCGCGACGCCTTAGGAAGAAGCCAGGAGCTTGCGCTTCTGGTCGGCGAACTCTTCCTCGGTGAGGATGCCCTGGTCTTTCAGCGCGGCCAGCTTCTGAAGCTGCTCGACCACGTCGACGCTCGGCGCCGCCGGCGCCGCTGCAGCGGGCGGCGGTGCGCCCTGCATGGCCTGCTGCTGCTCGAGCTCGTCCAGGCGCATGTCGCGCTCCTCGTCGGCTTGCTGCCCCTCCGACCGCTTCTTGCCGGCGTGGTAGGCCACCCCGCCGACCACCGCGGCACGGGCCAGAGGCCGTCGTCGTCTGAACATGCCGTACCTCCCTTTTCCATCCGATGACTCGTTCGCGTTCAGAGTCCCGCGCCCGGCCGGTGGCAGCATCGCCCGCAAAGGGTGAAAAGCCTCCAGCGGCTCACCCCATCAGGACGATGCCTGCAAGCCTGCCCGCCGATTACCTGAAGGCGCTCGCAACCTGGAGGGAGGCAGGATCAGAACGACAGCCGACTACGGCGTCGAGCGGCGCTATAGCGAGTTGCAGGGCACTGCCGGGCCAGAGGCGCCGCCGGGTAGCGGCTGGGTCGTGTTCGCGGCCGTGATGCTCGGCCTCGCCGGAGTCTGGAACTTCTTTGCGGGAATCGCCGCGATCGGCGACGCGCACGTCTACATCGCGAACGCCAACTACGTCTTCAGCGACCTGAGCACGTGGGGCTGGATCGTGATGATCCTCGGGGTCTTCCAGGTGATCGCGGGCCTGTCGCTGATGAGCGGCAGCGAGGTCGCGCGCTGGTTCGCAATCGTGGTCGCAGGCGTGAACTCGCTGGCCCAGCTCAACTTCGCGCCCGCCGAGCCGTGGTGGGCGATGGCGATGTTCACCGTCGACGTCCTGATCATCTACGGCCTCGCCGCCCACGGCGGCGCACGGCTCCGCGCGTTCCGATGACCCCGGACGGCGGCGGCGCCGAAGCACCGCCACGGCGCCGCCTCCCCGTCCCGGCCGCCGAGCCGGCTGCGGCTGCCATCCCGAACGAGGAGCTGCACGACCTCGGAAGCACCTTTGCGGCGCCGGCGTGGCTGAACGACATCGGGCGAACCGCCTGGCTGCTCGTCGGGTTCGTCCTGCTGATCCTCGGCCTGGTCTGGTTTCTCGGCGCGACCGAGACAATCGCCGGTCCCGTCGTCGTGGCGACGATCGTCGCGACGGTCGTCATGCCGGTCGTGAGCTGGCTGAGCCGCCACATGCCCCGTGGTGTAGCGGCGGCGCTCGTCCTGGTCGGCATCGTCGCCGTCGCGGTGGTCATCCTCCTGCTCGTCATCGGCGGGATCACCTCGCAGACCGACTCGATTTCCGAGCACGCCTCGGCGGCTGCGGCCAAGGGCCAGGACTGGCTCGAGAGCGTCGGGATCTCCAAGTCGGCCTCGGCGAGCGCCTCCGAGCACACGAAGGCTGACGTCCCGAAAATCATCTCGACGCTGACGACGGGCGTGATCAGCGGGATCCGCGGCCTCGCCTCCGTCGTGTTCGGCCTCTCACTTGCGGCGCTGAGCCTCTTCTTCCTGTTGAAGGACGGGCCGTCGATGCGGCGGTGGGTCGACCGGCACCTGGGCGTCCCGCCGTCCGTGGCCCGGACGATCACCGGCGGCGTGATCAGGTCGCTGAGGGGCTACTTCCGCGGCGTCACGATCGTCGCCGTCTTCAACGGCATCGTCGTCGGCATCGGCGCGCTCATCCTCGGAGTGCCTCTTCCCGGGACGATCGCGATCGTCAGCGTCGTCACCGCCTACGTGCCTTTCATCGGGGCGTTCGTGGCAGGCGCGTTCGCCGTGATCATCGCCCTCGGCGCCAAGGGGACGACCGTCGCCCTGATCATGCTCCTGATCGTTCTCCTCGCGAACGGACTGCTCCAGAACATCTTGCAGCCCTTCGCGATGGGGTCGGCATTGGATCTCCACCCGCTCGTCGTGCTGGTCGCGACGATCGCGGCCGGATGCATCTTCGGCACGATCGGGTTGATCCTCGCCGCGCCGCTGCTGTCGGCGGCCGTGCACATCAACGCCGAGCTCGCCGCGGCCCGGGGTCAACCGAGCAGCACGCGTCAGCCGAGCAGTACGCCCGAATCTTCCAGCGCCTGGCCCACGTCGTAGCCGAGCGCAAGACCGAGCTTGGGTGCGGCGGCGACCACGCGCGTCGCGCCGACCGCGGGCAGCACGGCGACGAGCGATCCGACGATCTCGCGATCGGTGACGCCCGCCTCGCGCGCCAGCTCGACCGCCCACATGTACGAGGGCATGGGGGCGTCGAGCGCGACGAGCGCCGCGATGCGGGCGAGGGCGTGAGGCTTCGGCTCGAGCCCCGACAGCGAGACCACCGCCTCGTCCGTGCCCGCCAGGATGCTCTGGATGAAGGCGTCGTCCCGAATCGCGAGCTTCGCGAGGATTTCTTCGGTCGACTCCATGGACGGATGCAACCGAGACTGGGCGCAGTCCTCATCGCCCCAGGTGGGTGAACCCGCAACGTCATCCGGTCCGGGTGATGCTCGTCGGCGTTTGGCGCGCGAAGCTGGCCGCATGGCTCAATCGGCTGACATACCCGCCGCAGAACCGGTCTCGAAGACGCGCCACGCCCGGCTTGCCTGGCGCACGTGGGTGCCCTGGGCGCTGGTCGTCCTCGCGGCCGTCATCGGCCTCGTCTCCGCGCTCAACGTCTGGGTGAAACGGCAGGCGCTGGACACGAACAACTGGACGAACGCGAGCTCGCAGCTGCTGGAGAACGACAAGATCCGCGGCGCGCTCTCCGTCTACCTCGTCAACCAGCTCTACGAGAACTCGAACGTGACCCAGCGGCTCCAGCAGCGGCTGCCGCCGGCACTCGACCCCCTGGCGCCGCAGATCTCGCTCGGCCTGGAGCAGGTCGCGGTCCGGGCGACGGACCAGCTGCTCGCGCGACCGCGTATCCAGGAGCTCTGGAGAGAGGCGAACCGCCGGGCGCACAAGCTCTTCATCGCCGTCCTCGACGGCAAGAAGGGAATTCTCGTGTCGAGCGGCGGAAACGTCGTGCTGAACCTGCAGCCGATCCTGAAGCAGCTCGCGGAACAGACCGGTCTCGGCGGAAAGCTGGAGGGCCGCCTGCCCCCGGACGCGGGGAAGATCACGGTCATGAAGGGCAACCAGCTCGAGGCTGCGCGGAAGACCGTGAAGGTGGTCCGCGTACTGAGCTACTTCCTCTTCTTCCTCATGCTCGCGCTCTACGCGACCGCGATGTGGATCGCCCGGGGCCGGCGCCGCGTGCTCTTGATGGGGGCCGGGGTCAGCGTGCTCGCGGTCGGCCTGATCGTCCTGGTCGTCCGGCGCTACGCCGGCGACTACCTCGTCAACGCGCTCACCACCGGCACGGACCCGAAGGACGCCGTGAACGCGGCGTGGGCCATCGGCACTCAGCTCATGCGCAACGTCGGCATCAACGCCGTGATCTACGGGCTCGGCATCATGTTCGCGGCGTGGATCGCCGGACCGTCCCGCGCGGCGACGTGGGTGCGCCGCGAGCTCGCCCCGACGATGCGGGACCGCCCGGTCGTCATCTACGGAGCCGTCGCGGTGGCGCTGTTCCTGGTGCTGATCGCGGGCCCGACCGACGCGCAGCGGATCTTCCCGCTCCTGATCCTGTTCTGCTTCGCCTTCGCCGGCACGGAGGTGCTACGGCGACAGACCGCACGCGAGTTCCCGGCGGCCGGGCGCGAACAGATGCCGAGCGCCGCGGCGGGCTAGGGAGCCGAATCGCCGGGCTCACCTGGCTGGGCCACAGCACGGTCCTGCTCGAGCTGGACGGCGTTCGCCTCCTGACGGATCCGGTGCTCGTCCCGTGGATCGGGCCGGTGCGCCGGGTGGTCGCGGAGCCCGGGCCGGTCTCCCCGGTCGACGCGGTCCTCATCTCGCACGTCCACTACGACCACCTCGACTTCGCCTCGCTCCGCCGCGTTCGCGCTGAGCGCTTCGTGGTGCCGACCGGCGCAGGGCGGCTGCTTGCGCGGCGGGGCCTCGGAAACGTGGTCGAGCTCGGCCGCGGCGAGGGATTGTCGGTCGGGCCGGTCGAGGTGGTCGCGACCGACGCAGAGCACAGCGCCCGCCGCGGGCTCGTCGGGACCGAGATCCCGGCCCTCGGCTACCTCATCTCCGGCTCGGTCCGGACGTACTTCCCGGGCGACACGGATCTCTTCGCCGGAATGCGCGACCTGCAGCCCGGCCTCGACCTCGCGCTCCTGCCGGTCGCAGGATGGGGCCCGCGCCTCGGCCCGGGGCACCTCGACCCGGCGGGCGCGGCGGAGGCCCTGGGGCTGCTCCAGCCGCGGGTCGCGATCCCGATCCACTGGGGCACCTACAGGCGCGTGGGGCTGAACCGCGACCCTGCCCTCCTGCGCGAGCCCGCCGAGACCTTCGCCCGCCTGGCGGCCGAAAGCGCTACCGAGGTCGAGGTCAGGATCCTCGAGCCGGGCGAGAGCTCGGAGATCCGATGACCCCGAAGCGGAAGCAGCTCGTCAAGCGACTCGTCCTCGGCGGCATCAGCGTCGGCATCATCGCGGCGACCTTCGCCTACTTCCTGCCGACGATCGCGAACTACGCGGACGTCTGGGACGTCGTCACGGAGCTCTCGTGGGAGTGGATCGTCGCCCTCCTCGCTGCAACGGCCATCAACCTGGTCACGTTCGCGCCCCCGTGGCAGGTGGCGCTGCCGGGGCTGAGCTTCAGGCAGGCGCTCACGCTGACGCAAGCGTCGACCGCGCTCTCGATCGCCGTGCCGGGCGGGCTCGCGGTCGGAATCGCCGGCTCCTACGGCGTCTTGCGGCGCTGGGGATTCGCGATGCGCGACGTGACGCGGGCGATCACGCTGACCGGGCTCTGGAACCAGTTCCTCAACCTCACGTTCCCGATCCTCGCCGTCTTCCTACTGACCGCCTTCGGCGAGAGCGCCGCGGCCCTCGCGACCGCGGCCTTCATCGGCGTCGCCGTGCTCGGCGTCGTGATCGCCGGGTTCGTGCTGATCCTCGTGAGCAACCGCCTCGCGCTCGACCTGGGCAACGTCGCCGCCCGACTCGCGAACTGGGCGCTCGGCAAGGTGCGCCGCGGCCCCGTGTCCTGGAGCGGCGAGAGCTTTGAGCGCTTCCGCATAGAGGCCGGCGACTTCCTGGAGCGGCGCTGGCATCTGCTCACGCTCGCAGCGCTCGCCGGAAACCTCACTGTCTTCGCCCTGCTCGTGGTCTCCCTGCGGGCGATGGGCGTCGACCCCGGGCAGGTGAGCCTGGTCGAGGCGTTCGCGGCGTGGTCATTCGTGCGAATCATCAGCACGATTCCGATCACCCCTGGCGGGATCGGCGTGATCGAGCTGGGCCTGACCGGGATGCTCGTCGGCTTCGGCGGCAAGAACGCGGCGGTCGTGGCAGCCGTGCTCGTCTTCCGGTTCCTGACCACGGTCCCCACGCTCCTGCTGGGGCTCGCGGCCGCGTTCACGTGGCGCCGGCAGGGCGTGCGGGCACCCGAGCCGGCTCTCGCCCCGCCGCACGAGACGTGACACGGAACTTCATCCCCTCGGGGCGATGCCCGAACCGGCCGTAGGCCGAAAACTCGGAACCCTCGGAAAGGAGGAACTATGGAAGAGGAACTCGGAAGAGGGTTCTGGCTCAAGATGCTCGGCATCTGCCTCGCGATCGGGATCGGAGGACTGCTCCTCTTCGGCCTGCTCGGCACGGTGTGGTACGCCTGGGGCTTCTTCGGCACCCTGATCTTCTTCGGCGGGATCCTGCTCATCTGGGCCTGGATCTACGACCACAAACAGGCCAAGCCGGCGGACTACTAATGAGGCTCCAGCTCGGCCGGCCCGTGCGTTGCGCCGACAACGCGGTCCGCGAGCTGGCAGACGTGGTGCTCGACTCCGGGGGCCGGCATGTGACCCACCTCGTCGTTCGGCCCCACCAGCACCCTGAGGCAGCCCGCCTCGTGCCGGTGGGGCTTGCGGAGGCCGACGGGAGCAACGGGCAGATCTCCCTGGGCTGCACGGAGGACGCGCTCGAGGAGCTCGAGCCGGTGCACGGGTCCGCGTACCTGCTGCCCGGGCAGCAACCGGAGACCGATGAGAACTGGGACATCGGCGTCGAGGACATGTACCCGTCGTACGAGGGCGGCCCTTCCGATTTCGGCGAGGGCATGGGCGGCGACCGCGGCGTCGGCGTCTTCTACGACCGTGTGCCGCGCGGTGAGATCGAGCTGCGTCAGGCGAGCTCCGTCTACTCGGCGGACGGGCACCACGTGGGGCAGGTGGAGGGCGTCGTGCTCGACGACGAGCACGACAGCGTCACCCACCTGCTCCTCGCGCGCGGGCACCTCTGGTGGCGCCGTGAGATCGCGGTTCCGAACGACGCGGTCTCGCGCTTCGAGACCGACCTGGTGACTCTGTCGGTTCCGAAGTCCGGGCTGAAGAGCTTCTCCAGCCGGCGCCTGCGCTAGCCGGCGATCTCCTCCGGCTCGCTGACGACGACCGTGCCCGCCAGGAAGTCCGGCAGCGCGCGCCGCCGCCGGTCGAACGGCACTGGGAGAAAGCCTGCGAAGAGCGGCGCGATCGCGAGGATCAAGCCGACGAAGCGAGCGAGCGAGCGCAGCACCGAGACCGAGCCTCCGGACGCCGTGACGAGCCGCACGCGCATGACCCGCATGCCCGGCGTCTGGCCCGTGCCGCTCCAGAAGGCGACGAAGTAGACAGCGCCGATCAGGAGCCAGGCGGCTCCGGCGAGCGTTCCCGCAACCCATCCCTCGTGCGCACCGCCCGCCAGCGCGGCGACGAGGCCGATCGCTCCGACCAGCACCGTGAAGCCGACCTGCACCAGCGCCGCGTCGATCACGAGGCCCGCGCCGCGGCTCGCGAGGCCGCCGAAGCGCCGGTCGCGGTCGATGGCGCCGAGCCCGGCCAGGCGCCTGGCCTTGACCTCGACCGCATCGTCGAGCTCTCTCGCCCGGCGACGGGTGGCGGCGGCGAGCTCGGCGGCGTATCCGGTCGTCTGTCGCGTGAGCGCACGGCGGACTTCCGGGCCCGAGAGGATCTCGGTCAGCGCCTCTCGGACGGCATCGCTCTGCGCGAGCCGGGCCGCGTACGCCTCCATCACCAGCCCGGTCTCCCCACTCGAGAGGCGCTCGGCGAGCCGTTCGGCCCGCTCGGCGCCAGGGTCGCCGTCATCGGCCTCGAGCATCCCGGCGACGACGCGCTCGACGACCCCGTGCTCGGCCACCAGCCGCCCGATGGTCTCCGGAAGCGGGCCGGACAGCGCGGCCTCGAACGCCCGCTCCGCTTCGTCCGCGAGCATCCCGCGGCTCGAGCGAGCGGCTGCGCGAACTGGTCCGAACGCCATTCTCATCGTGGCCGGCTGGGTTTCGGGGCGGCTTCCGGGAGCCGCCCCGAAACGCTGTCGATCAGGCCGCCTCGACCGGCTGGTCGACGTCCTCGAGCGCTGCGAGCTCTGCGAGCTCCTCCAGCGCGAAGGCACGGACGAGATTTCCGGCGGCTGCTGCGATACGCGCAGTGCCGACGATGGGCGCGATCGCCGACAGCAGGCCGGTGACCTCCTCGCCGTCGACGTCGACCTCCCCTGCGACCTTGAGGTTCAGCATGTACGAGATCGGCGGCGCGTTGGTCGCGACGAGCGCAGCGATCCGGGCGAGCATGACCTGCTTGTCGTCGAGCGTCGTGGCCTCGAGCGAAGCCTCCGTCATGCGCGTCAGAAGATCGAGAACAGGTGTCTCGGCCTCGGCCATGGTTCACTCCTCCTTCGTTTGGATCTCCCGATGGAATCGCAACGGGCCATCCGGGTCGTCATCCGAACGGGGCGATGACGCGAACGCCGCCGTCTCCGAGGCTCTGAAGGCGGACCTTCAACGAAGGGAGAACAGATGTGCCGCTGGCTCGCCTATTCCGGCTCGCCGGTCTCGCTCCACACGCTGCTCTACAAGCCCCAGCACTCTTTGATCGACCAGAGCCTCCACTCGAACCTCGGCGTGGAGACGACGAACGGCGACGGCTTCGGGGTCGGCTGGTACGGCGAGGCTGACGCGCCCGGCGTGTTCCAAAGCGCCGAGCCTGCCTGGAACGACCGCAACCTGCGCGGCATCTCCGAGCACATCGTCTCCCCGCTCGTCTTCGCGCACATCCGCGCCTCGACGGGCTCGCCCGTGCAGCAGACGAACTGCCACCCGTTCCGGTACGGGCGCTGGCTCTGGATGCACAACGGCGGGATCGCCAACTTCCAGGAGGTCAAGCGCGACCTCGTCGTCGCGGTCGACCCGTCGCTCTACCCGTCGATCGAGGGCTCGACCGACTCGGAGGTGTTCTTCTACCTCGCGCTCACGCTCGGGCTCGAGGAGGATCCGCCGGGGGCCGTGGCGTCGGCGGTGGGGCTGATCGAGGAGATCGGCCACAAGCACGGCGTCGAACACCCGATCCAGATGACGATCGCGACGACCGACGGCACGAGAACGTGGGCATTCCGGTACTCGAGCGAAGGAAACTCGCGCTCGCTCTTCTTCTCGACGGACATACCGACTGTCCGGAAGCTGCATCCCGACCTCGACGTTCTCGAGAACCTGGACGACGAGTCGCGGCTGATCGTGTCCGAGCCGTTGCGGGACCTGACGGGTGTCTGGAACCTGGTGCCCGAGGCGACCTACGGCGTCGTCCAGCCGGGCGACGACGAGATCCACCCGTTCAAGCCGAAGGCTCCCTCGAGCTCCACGGCTGTGCCCGCCGCCGTCTGACGCGGGCGGACACGGCCGTCATAGAAAAGCCCCGCCGAGGCGGGGCTTTTCGTTAGCAGGCCTGTAAGCCGGATTCTGTCGAGGGTGACCATCCTTCTTTGCGGCTAACCCGGCTCCTCGGCGGGCAGCGTCGACGGAGCCTGTTCGCCTTGCACCGGACGGGGTTTGGCTAGCCGCCGTGTCGCCACGGCGCTGGTGGGCTCTTACCCCACCGTTTCACCCTTACCTTCGGCGTCTCCGGAGAGATGCTTCGCCGTAGGCGGTCTCCTTTCTGTGCCACTTTCCGTCGGCTTTCGCCGCCTGGGTCGCCCCAGCGTCCTGCCCTTCGGTGTCCGGACTTTCCTCGAGGCCTCTTGCGAGGCTCCGCGGTCACCCGGCCTGCGAGTCCAATTGTAGCCGCGGTTCCGCAGCCTCTCCGTACTCCGCCCCGCACTCGGGACACCCGATCCCGTCGAGCCGGTGCAGCAGGAACTCGCCACACACCAGGCACTCGTAGCTTGCCCCACGCAGGAGCGCGAACAGCTCATGCTCGAGGGTCCGGCTGAGCGGCGCCACGGAGCTCAAAGTTTCCGCTCCCGGCGCCGGCAAAGCCGGCACCTCCGCTCCTTGGTGAGCCCCGTCAAGCCTACGCTCACAGCGAACGGAACACCCCCGTGACGACGCCGAGGATCTGGACGTGGTCGGCGTAGATCGGCTCGAGCGCGTCGTTCTCCGGCTGCAGGCGGATGCGCCCGTTCTCGCGGAAGAAGCGCTTCACGGTGGCCTCGTCGGCGACCTCGTCCTCACCGGCGAGCGCGACGACGATCTCGCCGTCGCGGGCGGTCTGCTCGCGGCGCACGACGACCAGGTCGCCCTCGAGGATCCCCGCGTTGATCATCGAGTCGCCCTTGACGCGGAGCAGGAACTCCTCGCCCCCACGCGCGAGCGGCTCGGGGACGGCGAGATAGTCCTCGACGTTCTGGTCAGCGAGCAGCGGACCGCCGGCTGCGATCTCGCCGACGAGGGGAAGCCGATGCACGTCTTCCGCTGCGGCCGGCGCTGCCTCCTTCGGGTCGCGGCGCAGCTCGAGCGCGCGCGGCTTCGTGGGATCGCGCTTGATCAGCCCGGCGCGCTCGAGGTTCGCGAGGTGCGCGTGGACGGTCGACGGCGATGCGAGCCCGACCGCCTCGCCGATCTCGCGCACCGTCGGCGGGTATCCGTGCGCGTCGACGTAGTCGGTCAGGAACTTCCAGATCTCCTGCTGGCGTCCGGTCAGCATCTCGTCTCCTGATTCGGGAAAGGGGGGGACGAACGTATGTTCGCCAACGAGAGTAGCCATCCTCCCGGACGGCGTCAAGAAAGCTTGCGGAGCGAGTAATGCACCGACCACGCCAGCAGCAGGATCATCACCGGCGTTCCGGTGAGGACGCTGACGAGCAGGAAGCTCTCGAGGCTGCCGTTCAGGAGCGCGCCCAGGCGGAGGGCGCTGCGGCCGAGGAAGTACACGCCCCAGACGACCGACTCGACGCCGAAGACGCGCTTGAACTCAGGCGTCTCCCGGAACTCCTCGGGGAACGGGTACCAGGCGCTCGCGAGGGCGCCGGCGAGCGGCCGCCCGATCACGACGGACACAAGGAACGCGAGACCCCAGGCCGCCGCGATCAGCACCGGCTGGGCGAGGTAGACCGTGGTGCTGTGGGAAGCCAGCCCGGTGATCGACTGAAGCGCAACGAAGGCGAGCGCGATCCGGGCCAGGAGCCCGTCGCGGCCCGCGCGGCGCTCGTACAAATAGACGAGGACCGAAGCGGCGGCCCCGGCCGCGATCGCCACGCCCAGGCCTTCGAGCTTCAGCCCCGCGTAGAAGGCGGCCAGCGGGACGAAGCCCTCCCGCAGGAATCCGGGGACGCCCGTCCGGAAGATCGACCAGAACGTGGGCTCGGCCGGCATGTGCTCCGCCGGTGGGGACTCGCTCAGGCTGCTTTCTGCTTGCGCAGGCGCTGAAGCTGCTGCTCGCACCACTTGGCCCCCCACTCGTTGAAGTCGATCCCCCACTGCAGGACGAGCTGGTCGAAGGTCGGATCCGTCTCCGGCGGAGTGCCGATCGCGCGCAGAACCTCGAGGTAGCGCTCGTGCCCGTGCTTGCGGCCGGCGAGCAGCTGCAGCGCCTGCTCGCGCGGCAGGGCCTCGGCGAAGAAAAGGCGCAGCAGCGACTCGTCGCGATACTCGATCGTCGTCGCCGACCCGAGCAGCCACTCGCGAAGCGCGTCTCTGCCGGCCGGGGTCAGACGGTAGACGCGCCGCGTACGGCCGCCGTTCGGAGCGTCCTCGCCCTCGATCAGGCCCTCTCGCTCCAGACGGCGGAGCTCGGGATAGATCTGGCCGTAGCTCCCCGCCCAGAAGAATCTCGTCGAGCGATCGACGACCGTCTTCATGTCGTAGCCGGAGAAGGGCTTGTGCGCGAGGAGGCCGAGGATGACGGGGGTGATCGAGGACATGCCTCGTGAAGATATATCGTTGAGATACATTCGTCAAGCGCAGCCTCGGCCCGGCAAAAATGCGGCTTCACTTCGACAGAAGGAGTTACGAGATGACGCGATACCTGATCTCGTTCGATGACGGCGCGATGGACCACATCGCTGACGAGGACAAGCCCGCGGTGGGCGAGGCAGCACACGCGGTGATCCGGGAGGCGCAGGACGCCGGTGTGTTCGTGTTCGCCGGGGGTCTGAATCCCCTCGAGGAAGTGAGCGTGGTGGCTACCGATGGGACGATCGCCGACGGCCCGACCAGCAAGGCCTACATGGGCGGCCTCACGATCGTCGACGTGCCTTCACGCGAGGAGGCTCTGGAGTGGGCTGCGAAGATCGCAGTCGCATGCCGCTGTGCTCAGGAGGTCAGAGAGGTCATGCCGGACCCGGCCGTGGGCAACTGAGCAGGCCCGTCGCCTGGGTCAGGGCGTGCGGGAATGTCACCGGGTGGGCGTAGGATTTGGATCGTGGCTCGCGTTGCGTACGCCGCCATTCCCGTCATAGCCGCAGCCGCACTCGCGTGCGGAAATGGCTCCGGTCACGCAGCCGCGCATCGCGGATGCCCCGTCCACGTCGTCGGCAAGCGAGTCGTAAATGGGCGAGGTCAGACCGTCTACCGGTATCCGGGATACCGAGTCCCGGCAGCCAAGGTGAAGTGCAGCGGACGAACGGTCTGGGTGCTCTTTCACGGCGGCGTCGCCTCGAGTCAGGAGGCCTATCTAGGCGTTCGCTCCGGCAACGGGGGCCGCACATGGAAGCGGCTGCTCGCGGAGGCGTACTTCGGCATCAAGGCACCTTTCACGATCGACTCGTACTCGGGCCCGTGGACGATCGTCGGGGAGAAGCGCGCCTATTTCGTCGGCTGGTGCCCGGCCTGTGGTCGCGGCACCGTCTCGTTGACCGTCACGCGCGACGGCGATAGACACTTCCGGCGCTACTCGATCCCTCAACTCACGGGCTTCCGCGCCATCGCCATCGAGGTAGCCGGTCACGACGTGAGGATCACCGCGAGGAACCAGCAGCGTTCCGGCCCGCGTAGCCGCACTATCACGCTGCACCTCGCCTAGAGCCGTTCGCGACTACGCGCCGTCGCATGCTCCAAACCGCAGTTGGTGCATGATCACCCAATGCCAGTGGAGGCGATCCATCTCGGCGCCGCTCGTAAGCCGGAACTGTGGACGGTCGACTCAGTACGAGCAGTTGCCGGAAAGGGGCTCGAAGGCGACCGTCATTTCCATGCCGACGGAGCCTCGCCAGGCCAAGCGCTGACGCTCGTTTCCGCCGAGGTCGTCGAGGACGTCGGACTGATGCCGGGAGAGACTCGCCGGCAGGTGACGGTGCGCGACGTGGACGTGAACAGCCTCGTCGGCAAACGGTTCCGGGTCGGCGAGGTCGAGTGCCTCGGTGTAGAGCTCTGCGAGCCGTGTCGGCATCTGGAGGAGATGACGCGGCCGGGGATCATCAAGGAGCTGACTCATCGAGCTGGGATCAATGCCGACGTCCTCGTGGGTGGCGTCATCCGCGTCGGCGATCCAGTAGTCGAGCTCTAGGCGCACGTCGCTCGCCTCGCCGGCGTTCCGGAATGCCCCCTGACTTCGATCACGGTCATGAGCCGAGAGCCGAAGAGATCGCGCTGCACCAGCGTTTCCTGACGTTGCAGAATCAGATGGAAACCGCGTCCGCAGAGGAAGACGAGAGCGAGATTCGTCGTTTGCGCCCACTGCTCGAACGGGCGCGGAAGCGCTGGATCGCCGCCAACATGCGCGTCACGCGCAATCGTTGACCGCGACCGGCTCTAGCCCCAGGGCAGGCGGGACCAGTTGGAGGCCGCCCTCGCCGGAACCGCTCCGCAGTCGCATAGACCTGCTCCGGATCGGATGTCTCCTTCTCCACGCTCGCCCCGTAGCGCGCCGCGAGTTCCGAGACCGGGTAGCGCACTTCCGGACCTACGTGAGCGCCAACCATCAGGATCACGCACGGTCCGTCGCCGGCTCCGACGAACGCGTGCTCCGTCCAGGGAGGCGAGTGGAAGAAGTCCCAGGCTCGAAGGCGTCGCTCCTCGCCCTCGACGAGCAGCCTGCACTCGCCTCCGAGAACGAGGAACGCCTCCTGATTCGACTCGGCGTGATAGACCCCGCTCTGGCCAGGCTCGAGGATGGTCACGTTGATCCCGAACTGCGGGAATTCCACCGGCGAGTCGCCGTACTCGTTCGCGAACCAGCACGCCGCGCCCCTCGTCTCCGAAGTGAACCACTCGGCATCGCGCACGTTGACGATGAACCAGCCCTCGGTGACGGGGGCGAGCCCGGAGCCAGCGTCCTCAAGCCGCGCTTCGGTCAAGAACCGGATTCTCGCAGCCCGAGCGACACATCCCTGACCTGGGCCAGCGTGGCTGTCACCCGAAGGTGAGCAGCCGCCGCTTCCAAGCCGATCTGAAGGACTCATGCGCTGGAGAGGACTTGAACCTCCACGGGGTTTTAACCCCACAAGGCCCTCAACCTTGCGCGTCTACCAATTCCGCCACCAGCGCGCCGGCGAAGTGTAGCGACGGCGCCGTGGACTCGATTCGCCGCTGAGCCGGGCTTTGCTCGGCTCAGCTCGGCGCGGCAACCGGAGAGCACCTAATCCGGCGCGAAGTCGTCATGCCCGCGAAGCGGGCGGACTTCGCGACGTTGTTCCGCCACCAGCGCGCGGCGACCATTGTAGCCGCGAGGTTAGTCTTCGCCCGGTGCGGGAGCTCTGCGACGAGGCGGTGTCCGCGGCTCTCGCCGCCGGCGCGTCCTATGCCGACGCGCGTGTCCTCCAGCGGCGCAGCCAGACGGTCGCGACCAGGAACCAACGGGTCGACCGGCTCGACGACGTCGAGAGCGAGGGGATCGGCGTCCGCGTGCTCGTGGGCGGCGCCTGGGGCTTCGCCTGCGACAACCGGCTGAGCGCCGAGAGCGCCCAGGCGACGGCCCAGCGGGCCGCGGCCTTCGCGCAAGCGGCGGCGGGTGGGCACGACCGCGCGCTCGCGCCCGTGGAGCCCGTCCAGGGCTCAGTACCGGACGCCGGTCGAGAAGGACCCGTTCGCGATCTCGCTCGCCGACAAGGTCGAGCAGTGCCTGCGGGCCGAGCAGGGCATGGAGCACGACGGCGTCAAGGTGACCGCCGCCTTCCTGCGCGCGCAGCGTGAGCAGAAGCTGTTCGTCTCCTCGGACGGCGCCGCGATCGACCAGGAGATCGTCGAGTGCGGCGCCGGGATCGACGCGATGGCCGCAGGCGACGGCATCACGCAGATCCGCAGCCACCCGAGCGCGCACGGCGGCTCGAGCGCGCAGGCCGGCTGGGAGTACGTCGAGTCGCTCGCGCTCGAGCGCGAAGCGCCGCGCGTCGGCGAGCAAGCCGCCGCTCTCCTCCGCGCCGACCCGTGCCCGGCCGGGATCACGACGATCGTCGTCGACTCCGAGCAGATGGAGCTGCAGGTTCACGAGTCGGTGGGCCACCCGACGGAGCTCGATCGGGTCTACGGCACCGAGGCCGCCTACGCGGGCACGAGCTTCCTCAAGCCGGACGATCTCGGCTCGCTGCGCTACGGCTCCGAGCACATGAACATCACTGCCGACGCGACCACACCGGGCGGGCTCGGCACCTTCGCCTACGACGACGAGGGCGTGCCTGCACAGAGCGAGCCGGTGGTCGCGGAGGGCGTCCTGCGCAGCTTCCTGACCTCGCGTGAGACCGCGGCCCGGATCGGCAGCGGGGCGGGCGGCTCGATGCGCGCAGACGGCTGGAGCCGGATGCCGCTCGTCCGCATGACGAACCTCAACCTCGAGCCGGGCGAGGGCTCGCTCGAGGAGCTGATCGCCGGCGTCGAGGACGGCATCTACCTCGAGACGAACAAGAGCTGGTCGATCGACGACAAACGGCTCAACTTCCAGTTCGGCACGCAGATCGCGTGGGAGATCAAGAACGGCAAGCTCGGCCGGATGCTGCGCGACGCGACCTACACGGGTCAGACCCCGGTCTTCTGGGCTTCGCTCGACGCCGTCGGCGGCCGCGACGAATGGGTGCTGCGCGGGCTGACGAACTGCGGCAAGGGCCAGCCGGGCCAGTACGCGCACGTCTCGCACGGGACGTCTCCCGCCCGCTTTCGCAACGTGCAGGTCGGCTTCCGCAGCTGATGGACGCCCTCGAACTGGCAGAGCGCGCGGTTCGCGCCGCGGACGCGGACGAGGCGCTCGCGCTCGTCAACAGGGAGCGCTCGGGCCAGGCGCGGTTCGCCGGCTCCGAGGTCCACCAGCCGACGCTGATCGAGAACGAGGTCGTCGAGCTGCAGGTCGTCCGCGACGGGCGGCTCGGCCTCGCGGCCTCGAACCGCACCGACGACGACGCGCTCAAGGCGCTTGCCGCCCGCGCCGGCGAGGCGGCGGACAGCGCACCGGCCGACCCGGCCTTCGCGGGGTTCGCGCCGGCGGCGGAGCTCCCGCCGATCGAGGGCTATGACGAGGAGACGGCGTCGCTTCCGCCCGAGGAGCAGGCGCGCCTCGCCGCGGCGGCGATCGACGCGTCCAGCCTCGACCTCTACGGCTACTTCACAAGCGGTCTGACCGAGCTCGCGCTCGCCTCGACCGGCGGGCTCGCGCACCGGCAGGCGATGACCGACGCGGGCGTCCTCACGCTCGCCGCCGTCGACGGTGCGTCGGGCTACGCGGAGGAGACATCCTGGCGGTTGTCCGGGGTCGACCCGGTCGCGACCGCCGAGCGCGCCGTCGAGAAAGCCGAGCGCACGCGCGGCGCGATCGAGCTCGAGCCCGGGTCATACGCCGCGGTGCTCGAGCCGTACGCCGTCGCCGAGCTGCTCCTCTACTTCGCCTACGACGCCTTCGGCGCGCGCGGGCTGATCGAGGAGCGCAGCTTCGCCGCGGGCAAGGTCGGCGAGAAGGTCTTCGACGAGCGCTTCTCGCTGGCCGAGGACTCGCTCGACCCGCGCGGGCTGCCGAAGGCGTTCGACTTCGAGGGCACGCCCAAGGAGCGCGTCGAGCTCGTCGAGAACGGCGTGCTGCGTGGGGTTCTCTGGGATCGCCGGACGGCCGGAGAGGCCGGTGACGGCGGGCGATCGACAGGAAACGCGCCACCCGCCTCTGCGAAGCAGTGGGGCCCGATCCCGTTTGCGCTCTCGATCGGAGGCGGTGACGCGGGCTCGACGGAGGAGCTCGCCGAGCGCGTCGGCGACGGGATCTACATCACGCGGCTGCACTACCTGAGCATCGTCAACCCGCGAGAGGGCGTGATCACGGGGATGACGCGTGACGGCACCTTCCGCGTCCGCGGCGGCAAGATCGCCGACCCGCTCGTGAACCTGCGCTTCACGGTCTCGGTGCCCGCGATGCTCGAGCAGCTGCACGGCCTGACCCGGGAGCCGACGCTCGTCAACGAGACCTCGTTCTACGACGAGCGCTACCCCAACGGCGTGCTCGCGCCGGCCGTCGCCACCCACCGCTTCGACATCACGGGCGTCGGCGGTGGGCCTGGAACTTGAGAGCGCGGTAGTCGACGACGCCGCGGCCGCTTTCGCGCCAGCCTTTGATGCGCGCAGAGACGAGGTGCGCGTCGACGGCCCACGCGATCGGGATTACCTTGCTGCCGGGGTCGGGCCTCGGGTCGAAGACCCGCACGAAGCGGGCGTCCGGCCGGCCTTTGCCGACGTACGCACCGAGGCCGAGGTCACGCCAGGCGCCGACGAGCAGGTTCGCGCCGTAGGCGAGTTGCGGCTGGCGCGGCATCGCGAAGCGGACGGCGACGCGCGGCAGGCTCGCGATCTGCTTGCGCGCCCGGCTGAACGCCACGGCCGCGGCGCGCGCGTTCGGCTTGACCGGTCCGGTCAGCGTCTCGGCCGGAGGGGCCTCGAGCTCGGGGACGAGCGCCTGGTAGTCGGCCCGGTCTGCGGTGTCGGAATAGGCCTTGAGCAGCTTGGGGTCACGCGCGAGCGCGCCTCCCGGCTCCGCTGCGACGAGATCGACCGCGTTCAGACGCGTGATCCGGACGTGGGGCCGAAGCGCACGATCACGAAGGACACGCTGGATGTCGCCGAGCGGAACCGGGGCCACGTCGAGCTTTCCGCGGCGGAAGAGCTCGAGCGCCCGGTGCGGGTCAGCCCGTACGAACTCGACGCCGGGAACGCGCTGCGCCGGCGGCTTCGTCACGCCGACCAGAATCAGCTTCCCGCGCGGGACGGGCAGCTTGGCCGCGGGCTCGCTCGCGCTCCCGCAGCCGGCGGCCGCGAGCACGACCAGAAGCGCCGCTACTTGAGCGCGTGGAAGAGCGCGATCGTGTTCGCGACGAAGAGCAGTCCGACGACGACCGTGAGGCGGGTGAGGTTGCGCTCGACGATGTGCGTCCCGCCCTGCGAGGCGGGCGTGAAGCCCATTCCGGCGAAGCCGGTGTCGCGCCCGGAGTGCATCAGGATCAGCACGATCAGGGCGATCGAGATCAGGACGTGCAGGACTGCGAGGACTGCGAGCACGGCGATCCAGGGTAGCAGCGTCCCACAGAATCAACCGGCCAGCTCGACGATCGCCTCGACGAGCTGGGAGGCGATCCGGTCCTTCGTCACGTAGGCCGCGGCGCCGGCCCTGCGCGCGCGGTCGACGTCGTGACGTGCGTTGGAACCGGTCAGGATCAGGACCGCCGTCGACTTCCTGCGCTTGCGGATTCGCCTGGTCGCCTCGACACCGTCGACGCCGGGCATCGCGATGTCCATCAGGACGACATCCGGCTTCGTCGTGCCGGCCAATTGCACCGCCGACTCGCCGTCGTGCGCCTTGCCGACGACCTCGAAACGCCCGTCGGTAGCGAGGATCGCCTCGAGCGCGTCCGCGAACAGGCGATGGTCGTCCGCGATCAGGACTGTGATCTTGCCCGGCGTGATGGCGACAGCCTCCATCTAGAGAGAAACAACGATCCTGCAGGAATTTTCGTTGCGCGAAAAGTCTAGGATCGTCCCGCGGCGCGCTCGAGAACACCCTCGATCCGGGCCGCTTGCAGCGCGACGTCATGCAGCTCGGCGGCGGCTCTTGCCTCTGGGCTCGGGCAGGGAAGCTCCGCGGCCGCGGCGAGCGCCTCCGCGAGCGCGTCCACGTCGAGCGGGTCGACGAGGATGCCGGCCTCGGGCGGCACGAACTCGGGCGGGCCGCCGATCCGCGTCGCGACGACGGGCCGGCCGCACGCCATCGCCTCGAGGAGCGCCTGGCCGAGCGGCTCGACGAGGCTCGGCTGGCAGACGACCCGCGCCTGCGCGATGCGGGCGGGCACCTGGTCGTGCGGTATGCCGGCGACGAGCTCGACTCTCGGCCGGCCTTCGAGCCGTCGCCGGAGCGGGCCGTCGCCGACGAAGGTCAGCGTCCCGGCCGGCAGCTGCTTGAACGCGTCGGCCAGGCGGACGACGTTCTTACGCTCGGTGAGCGCGCCTAGACAGAGGAACGACGGCTCGCCGTCCGGCGCCGGCTCGACGCGGAAGCGCTCCAGGTCGACGCCCGAGTCGATCACCTCGGTCTTGCCCCGGGCCTCGGGCACCTTCGCCTCGAGCTCGCGCCGCAGGTAGTCGGAGACGGCGATCACGGCCGATGCGCGGGCGACCGTGCGACTGGTGAGCGTGCGGATGCCCGGGATCGCGCCGACGTTGCGCACGTCGCGGCCGTGCGCGGTCACCACCAGCGGTGCGCGGCCCGCGAGCCCGGCGATCAAACCGCTCGGGACGAGGAAGTGCGCGTAGACGACGTCCGGCTGAAAGCGGCGCGCAGCCTCGTAGGCGCGGCGGGCCAAGGCTGCGTAACGGCGCTTGCCGCCCCCGCGCCGGTCGAGCACCGCGAGCTCGACCTCGTGCCCGCGCGCACGCAGCGCGCGCTCGATCTGGGCGACGAAGACGCCGAGGTCGGGATCTTCCGGCCCTGGATACATCTGCGAGACGAGAAGAACCCGCACGTTTCAGCCCGAGGTCAAGGCGAGCGCTGCGCGTCGTACATGCCGAACTCCTCGCGCAGGACCTCGCAGAGCTCGCCGACCGTGCAGTAGGCGGCGAGCGCGTCGCGCAGAGGCGGGAGCAGGTTCTCGGTCCCTCGCGCGGCCTCGCGCACGCGGGCCTGGGCTGCCTCGGCGACGGCCGCGTCCCGCTCCGCGCGGACCCGCGCGGTCCGCTCCAGCTGCCGCCGCTCGGCCTGCGGGTCGATCTGCAGGAGCTCGATCTGCTCCGACTCGGCCTCCGCGTAGCGGTTGACGCCGACGATCACGCGCTCGCCCGACTCGACCTGCTGCGTGTAGCGGAACGCCGCTTCCTCGATCTCGCCCTGGACGAATCCCTGCTCGACGGCCGCGACCGCACCGCCGAGCTCGTCCACGCGGGCGATCAGCTCGCGCGCTTTCTGCTCCAGCTCGTCGGTCAGGGCCTCGATGAAGAAGGAACCGCCGAGCGGGTCGGCCGTGTCGGTGCCGCCGGCCTCGTTCGCGAGCAGCTGCTGGGTCCGGAGCGCGATCCGCGCCGCGCGCTCGGTCGGCAGGGCGAGCGCCTCGTCAAACGAGTTCGTGTGCAGCGACTGCGCGCCCCCGCAGACCGCGGAGAGCGCCTGCACCGCGACTCGCACGATGTTGTTCTCGGGCTGCTGCGCGGTCAGCGTTGAGCCGCCGGTCTGCGCGTGGAAGCGGAGCGCCTGCGCCTTCGCGTTCGTCGCGCCGAAGCGGTCGCGCATGATCTCCGCCCACAGCCGCCGGGCGGCGCGGAACTTCGCGACCTCCTGGAAGAAGTGGTTGTGCGCGTTGAAGAAGAACGAGAGCCGCGCGCCGAACTCGTCGGGAGACAGGCCCGCGTCGACGGCCGCCTGGCAGTAGGCGATGCCGTTCGCGAGCGTGAACGCGAGCTCCTGGACGGCAGTCGAGCCGGCCTCGCGGATGTGGTAGCCCGAGATCGAGATCGTGTTCCAGTGCGGGAGCCGCTCGGCGCAATACGCGAACAGGTCGGTCGTCAGCCGCATCGAGGGCCGCGGCGGGAAGATGTAGTTCCCGCGGGCGATGTACTCCTTGAGGATGTCGTTCTGGACTGTCCCGCGCAGCCGGTCGCCACCGACGCCCTGCTTCTCGGCGACCAGCTCGTAGAGCAGGAGCAAGAGCGAGGCGGGCGCGTTGATGGTCATCGAGGTCGAGACCTGGTCGAGCGGGATTGCGTCGAAGACGAGCTCCATGTCGGCGAGCGAGTCGATCGCGACGCCGGTCCGCCCCACCTCGCCCGCGGCACGCCCGTCGTCCGAGTCGTAGCCGAGCTGCGTCGGCAGGTCGAAGGCGACCGAGAGCCCCGTCTGCCCGCGGTCGAGCAGGTAGCGGAAGCGCTGGTTCGTCTCCTCCGCCGAGGCGAAGCCCGCGTACTGGCGGATCGTCCACGGGCGGCCGCGGTACATGTCCGGGTACGGGCCGCGCGTGAAGGGGAACTCGCCCGGTGCCTCGAGCTCGGTCCCGGCGTCGTCTGCCGTGTAGACCGGCTTGATCTCGATCCCCGCGTCGGTCTCGCGCCGGTCGGTCGCCGCCATGCGGCAATCGTATGTCCTGCTACCGGAGCGGCCCCTGCATCACGACCGTGCTCCACTCCGGGGCGGGCACGTAGCCGAGCTTCTCGTTCAGCTTGCGCATCGGCTCGTTCCTCTCCTCGCTCTCGGTGAGCAACCGGCTGAGCCCGGCCGCCTTGGCGGCCGCGATCTCGGCGCGCTTGAGCGCGCTCGCGACCCCGCGCCGGCGCCAGTCGCGCCGCGTCGCAGTCAGGCCGTGGAACGTCTGGTGGCGGTGGACCTGCAAGGACGCATACCCGACTACCTCGTCTCCCGCGAGGGCGATGAAGCAGAACTCGGGCGGCGTCACGGCCCTGTCGATCTCGTGCGCGCGCCAGTTCGCGAAATCCGACTCCCCGGTCGAGCCGGGGATGTCCTCGTCGGCCTGAACCGCGACTGCGTACATCTCCTCGAGCCGGTCCGGCTCCTCGGCGCGCGAGACGATGCGCACGCCCGGCGGCGGATCGACCTCGGGCGGCTCCAGCCCTGCCAGCTCCAGCACGACCGCCTGCTCCGCTCCGACCGCGGCGAAGCCGCGCCGCTCGAGGTACGCGCGCGACTCGGGATCGCTCTGCTTGACCTCGCCCCGGAGGGTGTCCTTCCCGAGCTCACCGGCCACGCCGGACACCTCCGCGAGCACTGCGGAGCCGATCCCCTGGCCGCGCCGGGCGGGGACGACAGCGACGTCGCCGGCCGCGACCGACCCGCGCGGCTCGACATACGCGCAGGAGACCGCCTCCTCGCCGAGCCGGGCGACGAGATACGCGAGGTCGGGCTTCGCGTCGAGGTTGTGCCGCAGGTTCTCTGCCGCTGGAAACGACTCGGGCCGGACGAGGCGGCAGACGTCGACCATCGCCTCGAGGTCGGGGTCGCTGCGAACCCGCACGATCGACAACTCCATGCCCCTAAGGTTTCACGTCGTGGGCGTCCATGTGAAGCTCTTCGCCGGCTTGCGCGAGCGCGCGGGCTGGTCGTCTCGGGAGGTCCAGGCGGCGACGGTGGCAGACGTCTGGCCCGCGCTCGATCTCGGCGAGGAGCCGGAGGGCCTCCTCTACGCGGTCAACCGCGAGTACGCCGAGCGCGAGCGGGAACTGCGGGACGGCGACGAAGTCGCGCTGATCCCGCCGGTCTCGGGAGGCGCCTTCCGTGTGACCGAGGAGCCCCTGTCGCTCGAGGCCGTCGTCGCCGAGGTGGCCGACGAGCGCGCGGGCGGGATCGCGACGTTCACGGGAACCGTGCGCCGCCAGTCGCGCGGCCGCGAGGTGACGCACCTCGAGTACGAGGCCTACGCCGAGATGGCCGAGGAGGTGATGACGCTGCTCGCCTCCGAGCTGCAGGAGCGGCACGAGCTCTGCGCGGTCGCGATCCACCACCGGGTCGGCCGGCTCGAGATCGGCGAGGCGAGCGTCGTGATCGCCGTCTCCGCACCGCATCGCCAAGCAGCGCTCGACGCGTGCCGGGAGGCCATCGACACGCTCAAAGAGACGGTGCCGCTCTGGAAGAAGGAGGTCTACGAGGGCGGCGAGGAGTGGATCGGCCGGGGCTCCTGATCAGCCTCCGGCGCTCTTGACGGGGCGCCCCTCGTGAGCAGGCCTGGACGAGATCACGCTCGAGGGTGTGGCGCAGATCGCATACACGATGAAGCTCGTGTCAGAACCCGTTTGGTTGTCCATCCAGACGCCCCACGAGTCCGGGGCGGCAACCGCCGACGAGCTCTTGAACCCATACGAGCCGTTTATTTCTTGCCCAACAACTGATGACCCGCCGACGCCCCCTCCCCCCGTCACGAATTCACCGGCCGGACAGGTGAGATAGCCGTAGGTCTGCTCGCCGTTCGGGTTGGAGATGAGCGGGCCGGTGAGATACCGAAGCTGAACGGGGCCGGCCGGCCCCTGAATCCCCTGCGATCCGGTGGGGCCGCGGTTGCCCTTGAGCTGCCTGATTGCGACGCTCGTGAGACGGTTCCTGGCGATTGTGTGCGGCTTGATCTTCGAACCGTTGATCAAGCTCGCCGCTGCGAACGAGGTGCCGCCCAGCGCCAGGAACAGCGCCAGCAGCCCAATGGTGTTCTGCCGAAGAAAACGTCCGAAGCCTGGTGTCATCTGTCGCCTCCCTACCGTCGCCGGCGGAGCCATGGGTGGCTCGTACACACACGACGCGAAAGGGCGGCGCGCTCTTCCCGGGAAGACCGAAGGGGCCGCGCGGGGCGGCCCCTTCTCGAGCTCGGCTTCGGATCAGCTCAGCTGGTCCAGCCGTCCAGCGAGATCGTGCAGCCGGCGCCGAGAGTGTGGAGCCCGGCGGCAGCTATCGCGTCGATCCGGGCACCGGAAGGCGCCGCGGCGACGAGGTCTACTGAATACGGCGAGTAGTAGACCGGGGTCGTGCTCGCGATGGTCGTGAGCGTCCGCGTGGCCTCCGGGGTCGCCGGGCCGAAATCTCCCGGGCCGCTGCCGGTGCTGGCAGCGGCGGAATGATCCTCAGTCGAGGCGATGATCAACTCCAGCTGGTAGTTGCTCGAGCCGAGATCGGTGCACCTCAGGCTCGTGGAGAACGGCCCGAAGCTGAAGACGGGCACCGTCTGGCCAACCTGAGCCTTGATGATTCCGGTCTGGAACGTCTTGGCGACAGTGTCAGCGGCCGCTGCCGTCGGGACCTTTCCCAGCTTCGCCTCGTTGATCTGCGTGCCGGTGAGCGTGTTGTTCGCCACCTTGGCCCCGGTCACCGCTCGCTTTGCGATCTTCGTGTTCGTGACAGCGCTCTTCTTCAGCTGCCTGGCGCCGACGCTGTTCCGCGGGAGCGCGTTCGCTGCGGCGAACGTCGTCCCTGCGAGCGCGAAGAACAGCGCGATCAGCGCAATCGTGTTCTGGCGCAGGAAGCGCCCGAAACGTCCGGTCATGAGACCTCCACTTCTGAGGGGACGGCATCGCAGAGATTCGCTGCCGTCCCCGGGACGCCTTCCAGCGCGCCTCACGCCGGCGGCCCCGCCCCGTCGGGGCAGGGCCGCCAACAGTTTGCAGTCTCAGAGGTTGAGTTACTCCTTGGGCTCCGGCCTGCTTGGTGACGTGGTGACCGGGCCGTTCACTACCTGCACCCAGCCGTTGACCCAGTCGCTCGAGATGTCTGCCGTCGTGCGGTTTCGAGCGCAGAATCCGGTCGCCCAGGTCCCGGCGCCGGGGACCACGGCTGCAGAGGCAGAGAACACCTGCCGTGCCGTCGTGACCGCGCCCGTCGAGTAGTTGGAGCCTGCGAAGTTCGTGAGAGCACCACCGGTGCTCGGCGCATAGCACAGTCCGAAGTCCACGAAGCCCGTGCCCGAGCCGTACAGCACGACCTCGGCCGCCCCCACGAGCCCCTGGCCTGCCGCCGTCGTGGCCGTCGTAGTCGCCCCGATGAAGTCGTACGTGCTGTCCGGTGGGTCGGTCGTGAACGTCCCGGAGAACGCTCCCGTGCTGATGATCCCCTGCGGGCCCGGCACCCCCTGGATGCCCTGGGCGCCTGTCGCGCCGCGCGCCCCCTGAAGCCCGCGTGGGCCCCGGTTGCCCTTGAGCTGCTTGATCGCGGTCTTCGTCAGCCGGTTCTTCGGGATCGAGTTCGGCTTGATCGACTTTCCGTTGATCGCGGTCGCGGCTGCGTACGACGAACCTCCGAGCACGAGGAACAGCGCCAGCAGCGCGATCGTGTTACGGCGCAGGAAGCGCCCAAAACCTCTTGTCATGATGACCTCCTCCAGTCCTGGAGATTGACGGCGTGACAGAGATTCTCTCTGTCGCCTACAGGACGCCTTCCGGCGGCCTATTCTTCCCATCCCGGCAGCGACCGCGGATCAGGCGTCGGTGCGGAACTCGACTTCGCCGAAGAAGACGGTGGTCGTCGACGGAAAGCCTGGGTCGAAGAGTGCCACCCCTCCGTCGGGATACACGACCAGGATTCCAGAGCCTGCGTCGAAAGCGCCGGCAGACGCGCCAGTCGCCAACGGGAAGGCGTGAATCACGGCCGGGCGGAACCCAGGTGGCAGGTAGAAGAAGACCGACTGGTTCGACACTCCGGTGTTGTGATCGGCTTCGCCGCGGATGTGCACCTCGCCCAGCTGGTCGCGCCAGAACTGCACGCCGGGCGCGGCGTAGTGCCCTTCTTGCCAGAACTGCGTCGAGGTCCCGCAGAAGACGCCCGTCTGAGGCGGGCTGAGGCTGCAGGGATCGGTCGCGGTCCCGGGGTTGGGGCTGATCGAGGTGGGCGGCGGCGCGCCTGCGAGGCTCGGGTTCGGATAGCTGCCGGCCAGCGCGCCTCCTGCGGAGCCGGACGGCGGAGCGGTTCCGGCCGAGGCTGCGGAGGGCACGGTGCCGAGGCTCGACTCGAGCACGTCCGCTCCGGTCAGCGAGTTGTCTCGCACCTTCGTGCCCGTGACGGCGTTCTTTCCCAGCTTCGCTCCCGTGACGTTGGCGTTCTTGATCTTCACGGCGGTGACCGCGTTCTTCTTGAGCTGCTTCGTCCCCACGCTGTTCTTCGGCAGGAAGGCGTTGCCCGCCGCCATCGACGTGCCGCCGAGCGCCACGAAGAGCGCGAGCAGCGCGAGGTGGTGGCGGCGCATGTAGCTCGCGATTGCTCTGAGCATGCCCACACGACGTGCGCGGTGTGAGTTTTCTTCCCCGGGGGTCTACGAAGGCGGCGAGAAGTGGATTCGCCGCGCGTTGGGACGGTGCTTCACTCGCCGTAGAGCTTTGCCGGGCGTGACCCGGGCGAGCGCGACCGCTGCCGCGGCGTTGAGCGTGCCCCAGCCGAGCTGCGGGTTCCAGCCGTTGCCGGTGGCGCTGTGCTCCAGGACCCACGCGACCTGCGGTGCGGTCAGCTGCGGGTTCACGCCCCAGACGAGAGCTGAGACACCTGCGACCTCGGGCGCGGAGAACGACGTCCCGCTCGCCCAGCCGTAGTACCCCGGCGACTGCCACGGCAGCTCCGCATGCGGCCAGTCGGAGGTCGCGGACTCGCCGGCGAAGACGTTGTACCCGGGCGCCGCCAGCGACAGGTAGGAGCCGGTGTTCGAGAAGTACGCGCGCGTGCCGTCCATCGAGGTCGCGCCGACTGCAAGCCCGGAGCCGTGCTTCCCGCCCAGGAGGGCGGCCGGGTACTGAACCGGATTGCCCTGGTCGTGCGCGTTGCCGGCGGCCGCGACGATCAGGACGTCATGCCGCGCCGCCCAGCGAACGGCGCGGCGCTCGATCGCCGAGGTTCCGTCCCCGCCGACCGAGAGGTTGATGATCCTCGCGCCGTGGCGGACCGCGTAGACGATCGCGGCGGCCTCGTCGACGTCCGTGATGTAGCCCTCGGGGTCGATCGCCTTGATCGCGAGCAGCTTCGCGTCGCCGCCGAAGCCGGACATGCCCACGCCGTTCGTGACCGAGCCGGCCGCGAGCGACGCCACGAACGTCCCGTGGCCGAGCACGTCTCGAACGTTCCCGGTGCGCGAGAGAACGCTCCAGGTTCCGGGATGCTTGTCGCCCACGTCGGGGGCGCTCAGGTCGGCGCCGCTGTCGATCACCGCGATCTTGACGGCGGCCGCCGAGCGGAGTGCGTCGTCCGGGACATCGGCCATGTGCGCCGCGTCCCATTGCCACTCCCAGGCGATCCCGGGTAGAAAGGTCTTCTCCAGGGCGGGCTCGTCGACAGTCAGCGCGCGGCGCAGGACCGGGCGTTGCCCGACTGCGCTCGACGTCTCGACGACCGCACTGTGGAGCGCAGGCAGGCGGCGGACGACCCGGACACCAGGCCCCTCGAGGGCGGCGAGCTCAGCCGGCGAGCGGTAGGCGACGACTCGCCGCGTGGCGGCGCTGGATGCAGGGGTTGCGCTCGGCGCGGCAATGCAGGCGAAAGTGGCTGCCGCGCAGAGCGCCCGGGCGACGGCGCTCACGCATGCGGCTATCGGTACGCGTCACTCGAACGAGCACCCTGGAATGAGGGACGGAGGGGCCGCCCCGGGTCGCGTGGCTACGATGAGAGAGGTGAGCCAGCTCTACACGCCGCCCGAGCTCGAGCCAGGCTTTCGCGACTACGAGCCGATCCAGCCCGAGCCCGGCTGGAAGTCGCTGGCGCGCAAGCTCTGGGCGCCGTTCGTCGCCGTCGGAGCCTTCCTCGCGAAATTCGGCGTGGTGCTGCTCAAGTTCAAGTTCCTCTGGACGATGTTCGTCTCCGCCGCGGTCTACGTCTGGATCGGCGGCTGGGCGTTCGGGATCGGCCTCATCCTGCTGCTCTTCGTCCACGAGATGGGGCACGTGCTCGAGGCGAGGCGGCAGGGCCTGCCTGTTTCCGCGCCGATGTTCATCCCGTTCCTCGGCGCGATGATCACCATGCGCGAGCTCCCGCACGACGCCTGGCGCGAGGCGCGGATCGGGATCGCCGGCCCGCTCCTGGGCTCGCTCGGCGCGCTCGCGGTCTACGGGGTCGCCGTTGCGTACGACTCCCGCTCGCTGAAGGCGATCGCGTTTCTCGGCTTCCTGATCAACCTCTTCAACTTGCTGCCCGCGAGCCCGCTCGACGGCGGCCGGATCGCGGCCGCGCTGCATCCGTCGATGTGGTGGCTCGGCGTGCTCGGCCTCCTCGCGCTGGTCGTCTACCGCCCGAACCCGATCCTCATCCTGATCCTGCTGCTCTCCGCGAGCGAGATCTGGCACCGCTGGCAGCTGCGCAAGCTGCCGCAGGCCCAGGACTACTACCGCGTCGCGCCGCACCGGCGGCTGGGGATGGGCCTGCTCTACTTCGGCCTTGCCGCCGCGCTCGTCTTCGGCATGCACGCGACCCACGTCCCCCGCGCGTTCTGAGTTGGAAGACCGCCGAGTCCTAGACCGCCGGGACGGCGATCTCGCCGAGCACGTCGCTCGCATCGCGAGCGAGTTTCACCAGGGCTTCGAGGCCGTGGAGCGGATCGGCGGGCCCGCCGTGTCGATCTTCGGCTCCGCGCGGGTCGCCGAAGACCACCCCGCCTACGCGGAGGCGCGGGACGTCGCGCGGCGGCTCGCCGAGGCGGGGTTCGCGATCGTGACCGGCGGCGGGCCCGGCGTGATGGAGGCGGCGAACCGGGGCGCGCGCGAGGGCGGCGGGCTTTCGGTCGGCTTCAACATCGAGCTGCCGCACGAGCAGCACTCGAACCCGTACCTCGACATCGACGTCACGTTCAGCCACTTCTACGCGCGCAAGACGATGTTCGTGAAGGCTGCGGAGGGATTCGTGATCTTCCCCGGCGGGTTCGGCACCTTCGACGAGCTGTTCGAGTCGCTGACGCTGATCCAGACCGGCAAGGTCCTCCACTTCCCGGTCGTGCTCTTCGACTCGGGCTACTGGAGCGAGATGCTCGACTGGATCCGCTCGCGCACCCTCGCCGAGGACATGGTCTCGCCGGAGGACCTCGAGCTCCTGCACGTCACCGACGACGCGGAAGACGCGGTCGCCACGATCGTGGACTGCTACGAGCGGCGCTGCGCCGACGTGCCCGCCGAGCCCGAGAAGGCCGACGCGCAGTAGAGAAGCTTAGGAAGGCGGGACGACCTGGATCGGCGGGGTCGTCCCGGTCAGGCCCGTCGTCGGGTCGGTCGCCGTGATCGTCTGCATCCCGACCGTGCGCAGGACGGCTCCCGGGAAGGTGTGCTGCGCCGCGTCTGTCGCCGCGTAGCTGTACCCGGCGGGCATCGTCGCGGCCGGGTCGCTGCTCGTCAGCTGCACGGTCCCGAGGTAGGGATAGGCGTTGTTCCCGTAGGCGTCGATGGCGCGGACGGTGATGCTGAACGCAGTCCCTGTCGTCGCGACGCTGGTCGTCTGGACGTTGAGCCGGACGGGCGGGCCGCCCTTCACCTTGACGACGGGCTGCTTGCCGGGAAGCAGCGCCCGGAACTTCGCCTTGCGGCCCCCGGCTGTCGAGCGGGTCAGCGCCAGGAAGACGTAGCCGTCGGCCGTGAGCTGCGGCGCGGTCACGTTCGAGTACACGAGCTGGTAGGTCTGATGGCGCTTGCAATTGGTCGCGATCGTGACCTTGCGGACGCCGACCGACAGGATCTTCGTCGAGGACGCGCACTGGCCCGCGCGCAGCTCGACGTAGCCGGGGCCCGAGGCGTTGCGACGCTGCGGAGCGGTCCAGCCGCGCGGGAACTCGACCAGCGTCTGACCGCGGAGAGACGACGAGTCGGCGGTGTACGTGAACGTCAGCTGGTTGCCGGAGGAGCCCGCGTAGAGGATGTTCGGCGCGACGCCCATCCGGCCGATCCCTCTCGGGCTGGAGGCGCCCGCCGCGGTCGCCGCGAGGGCGCAGCCGAGCACGGCAAGTACGACGAGGCTGACCCGGGTCCCGTGCACGGCCCCGAGTGTACTGACGGCCTACACTGGACGAAATGGAGCTTCGCGACCTGCCCTCAGTCGACGAGCTCGCGCGGGACGAGCGCTTGGCCGGCGAGCCGGCGGCGCTCGTGGTCGCGGCGGCCCGCAGCGCCCTGGAGCGGGCGCGCGAAGAGATCAGGGCCGGTCACGAGCCGGGCGACCTGGGCGAGCGAGCGCTGCGGGAGCTGGCGGCCGCGCGGGCGCCGAGCCTGCGACGCGCGCTGAACGCGACCGGTGTGATCGTGCACACGAATCTCGGCCGGGCGCCCCTCCCGGAGGCCGCGCTCGAGCGCGCGCTCGAAGTCGGCCGCAGCTACTCGAATCTCGAGTACGACCTCTCGGCCGGCACGCGCGGCTCGCGCCAGGACCACGTCGCCTCGATCCTGCGGCGGCTGACCGGCGCCGAGGCGGCGCTCGTGGTCAACAACAACGCGGCCGCGGTGATGCTCGCGCTCGCCGCGCTCGCCGAGGGCCGCGAAGTGCTCGTCTCGCGCGGCGAGCTGATCGAGATCGGCGACGGCTTCCGGATCCCGGACGTGCTCGCCCGCTCGGGGGCCCGGCTCCGCGAGGTCGGGACGACCAACCGCACGCGCGCCGCGGACTACGAGCGCGTGATCGGGCCCGAGACGGCGGTTCTCCTGCGCGTGCACCAGTCCAACTTCCGCGTCGTCGGCTTCACGGAGCACCCGACCGTGGCCGAGGTTGCCGCCGTCGCCCAGCGGGCCGGCCTCCCGCTCGTCGACGACCTGGGCTCCGGCGCGCTCTTCCCAAGTAACACTGTGTTACTTGGCGACGAGCCGACCGCCCGCGAGAGCCTGGGCGCGGGAGCGGATCTCGTTTGCTTCTCCGGCGACAAGCTGCTCGGCGGCCCGCAGGCCGGGATCGTCGTCGGCCGCGCGGATCTCGTCGAGCGCCTGCGCCGCCACCCGCTTCAGCGCGCTCTGCGCGCGGACAAGCTGACGCTGGCGGCGCTCGAGGGCACGCTCGGCCTCTATCTCGATCCCGACCGGGCCGCCCGCGAAGTGCCGGTCCTGCGGATGCTCCACGAGCCGGCTGAGGCGGTCCGCGCCCGCGCCGAGCGGCTCGCGCAGACGGTGGGAGGCGAGGTCGAGGAGACCGTCGGCCGGGTCGGCGGCGGCGCGCTGCCGCTGACGGAGCTTCCGAGCTTCGCGTGCGCGGTCGACGAGAGCCTCGCTGCGCCGCTGCGCGACGGCGACCCGCCAGTCGTCGGGGTCGTGCGCGACGGCCGCCTCCTGCTCGACTGCCGGACGCTGACCGACGCCGAGGCCGAGGAAGCGGCCGACCGCGTCCTCGCCTGCCGCGCAGAGTGAGCGAGCGCTCGCAAGATCCGCTCTGGGACCTGCTCCGAGGCGCGCTCGGCACGCGCGCCATCGCGATCGTGGCGGAGCTCGGCGTCCCCGAGGCGCTGGCGGCGGGACCGCGCCCCGTCGCCGAGGTCGCCGGTGAAGTCGGCGCGGACGCCGACACGCTCTACCGGCTCCTGCGCGCGCTCGCGAGCGAGGGCCTCTTCGCCGAGGAGGAGCCCGGCGTCTTCCGCAACACCGAGGCCTCGGCCCGGCTCCGCGGGGGCTGGGCCGACTTCGCGCACCTCTTCGGCGGGATCTTCTACCAGGCCCTTGCCGACCTGGACGCGTCCGGCGAGTCGCGGTTCGAGGCCCGCTTCGGCAGCGATTTCTGGACCTGGCTGAAGGCTCATCCCGAGGAGCGCGGCGCCTTCGACCGCGCGATGGAGCAGGGCAAGGAAGGGCGGCTCGAGCGGCTGAAAGCCGTCGAGTGGCGAGGCGACGAGA
The DNA here is from genome assembly GCA_963788215.1 of uncultured Actinomycetes bacterium. GTDB lineage: Bacteria > Actinomycetota > Thermoleophilia > Gaiellales > Gaiellaceae > AC-32. The sequence goes on along the minus strand of CAWBFX010000010.1, from coordinate 440,708 downwards.
CCGTCGTCGACGTCGGGGGCGGCAACGGCTCGCTGCTTGCCGGGCTTCTGGGCGAGCAACCCGGCCTGCGAGGGATCATCCTCGACCTGCCCGAGACGGAGCGCGACGAGGCTGCGCTCGGTGACCGGATCGAATTCGTGGAGGGCGACTTCTTCGAGAGCGTGCCGCGAGGCGACGTCTACATCCTGGGCACGATCCTCCACGACTGGGACGATGAGCGGGCCACGGCAATTCTGCGGACGATCCATGCGGCCGCGCCGCCCGAGGCCCGCCTGCTCGTGATCGACGCGGTCGTGCCGGCCGGGAACGAGCCCGGTGGCGGCAAGTGGCTCGACCTGCTCATGCTCGCGCTCTCGGGCGGGAAGGAGCGCAGCGAGGCGCAGTGGCGCGAGCTGCTTGCGGCGGGCGGGTTCGAGCCCGTTCGCTTCCACCCGGCGCTGATCGAGGCCGTGCCGTGCCGCTGACGGTCGGGACCGCCGGCCACATCGACCACGGCAAGACGTGGCTCGTTCGGGCGCTGACCGGCAAGGACACCGACCGCCTGCCCGAGGAGCAGGAGCGCGGGATCTCGATCGAGCTCGGGTACGCGCCGCTCGACCTCGGCGACGGCGTGCGCGTCTCGCTCGTCGACGTCCCGGGCCATGAGCGCTTCGTGCGCACGATGGTCGCCGGCGCGACCGGGATCGACCTCTTCCTGCTCGTGATCGACGCCGCCGAGGGAGCGCGGCCGCAGACGCACGAGCACCTCGCAATTCTGCGGCTGCTCGGCGTCGAGCGGGGAGTCGTCGCCGTCACGAAGGCCGATGCGGTCGACTCCGAGACCCTCGCACTGGCGCTCGCCGAGGCGGGCGAGCTTGTCCCGGGCGCGGGAGTCGTCGCGGTGAGCGCCAAGACGGGCGAGGGGCTCGGCGAGCTCCGCGCAGCCTTGCGGGCGACAGCGCGCGAGGCCGAGCGCGACCGCTCCGGTGGCGCGACGCGGCTGTACGTCGACCGGGCGTTCACGCTGACCGGGATCGGGACCGTGGTGACCGGGACGCTCTGGTCGGGTTCGATCTCGCCCGGCGACGAGCTGCGCGTCGAGCCGGCGGGCGCACGGACCCGTGCGCGGAGCGTGCAGGTGCACGACCTCGACGTCCTCCGAGCCGAGGCCGGGCAGCGCGTCGCCGTCAACCTGCCGGGGCTCGCCCGTACGCAGCTGGGCCGCGGCGACGCGCTCGTCGAGTCCGGCCATTACCCCGTCAGCTGGCGGCTCGACGTCGTCCTCGAGGAGCTCGAGCCCATACCGGCGGCGGTGACCGTCCACCTCGGCACGAGCGACGTCTCCGCCCGCGTCGTCCGCTCGGGCCGGTTCGCACAGCTTCGCCTGCGCGAGCCGGTGGTCGCCGCACGCGGCGATCGCGTGATCCTTCGCACGGAGACGACCGTCGGCGGCGGGACGGTGCTCGATCCGGCGCCGGCTCGCTCGTTCGATCCCGAACGGCTCGAGCTGCTCGAACGCGGAACGCCCGAGGAGATCCTGCGCGCGCTCGTCCGAGAGCCGGTCACCGGCGCGAGCCTGCAGGCCCGCGGGCTGTTCGCGCCCGCCGAGCTGGCGCGCGGCCTCGCGGCGCTAGAGCAGGCCGGCGACTGGTTCTTCGCGCCGGAGTGGCTCGAGGAGGTGCGCGCGGCGGCACGCAAGCGGCTCGCGCGGCGCGCCGAGGAGTCGCCGCTCGATCCGGGCCTGCCGCTGGCCGAGCTTCTGCCGCCCAAGCCGTGGGCCGCGACGGTCGCTCCGCTCCTCCACGTCGAGCGGCGCGGGGCCAAGGCATTCCTCCCGGGCGCAGCGCCGCGCCTGGCGAGCGACAAGGCCGCCGCGGCCGCGCAACTCGAAGCGGAGCTCGCGGAGAACGGCTTCGCACGCCTCGACGACCGGGAGCTCGGAGCCTTCCTCGAGGCCGGCGGGCGCCTGAAGCGCGTCGGCGACGGCCTCGCCGTCTCGACCGAGCTCTACGAGCGCGGGCGCGAGGCACTGCACGAGCTCGACCCGATCACGCTCGCCGCCTTCCGCGACGCCCTCGGGATCTCGCGCCGGACCGCGCAGCTCTTGCTCGAGCGCTTCGACGCCGACGGCCTCACGCGCAGAGTCGGCGACGAGCGCGTGCTGCGGCGCCTGGCACAACGGGATGGGGCCGTGAAAGGAAAAGGCCCGCCGTAGCGGGCCTCTCCCACGGGGAGTCGGAACCGACTAGCTCGGCCCGATCGTCACCAGGTGCCAGCTCGGGTCGGCCTTGAAGGCCTTGTCGAACGTGAGCTGCGTCACGGGAGGTACGACCGCGCTGCCCAGCAGCGGAGTCGTGTAGATCTCCGTGTAACCGGTGCGATTGCTGACGAATGCGAGCGTCCGCCCGTCAGGCGCGAACGCCGGATGGACGTCGCTGTACTTGCTCAGCGTGACCCGCACAGGCGTGGGCATCGCGCTGGTGCTGAGGAGATTGAGCGTCCAGATGTCGTTCGAGCCCATCAGGTTGCTCGCGTACGCGATCTGCGCACCGCTCGGCGACCAGGTCGGGTCGAAGTACGTCGCCCCGTTCCAGTCGGCGGTCAAGTGCGTCAGCCGGCCGGTGGTCATGCTGAGCAGGAAGATCCCGTTACCGCCGAGCGGCGCGCCCGTCCGGTAGAAGGCGATCGTCTTCCCGTCAGGCGACACGGCGGGGCCGAGGTTCTGCACGGGTGCCGTGGTCTTGGTCAACTGCTTGACCGCGGTGCCCTTGATCGAAACCGAGAACAAGTCGAAGTTCCCGTCTCGGTTGCTCGTGAAGTAGACCGTGTTGTCGTCGGCCCAGCTCGGATGACAGTTCCAGATTCCTGGAATCGGGCTGAGCGTCAGAGGACGCAGGTTCGAACCGTCCGCGTTGACGACCATCAGGTCCGCGCCGCCGGTCACGTGCTGGCGCTCGAAAGCGACTGCTGCGCCGCTCGGGGACCAGACCGGCTGAACGTCGCTGCGCGCGCCGATGGTCTTGTCGTGCGAGACGTTGAACAGATTCTTGCCGGCAGCGTTCATCGTGTAGATGTCCGCCTGCCCGTCGGCCTGGCTGGTGAACGCGATCTTGGAGACCGTCGGTCCGTAGGCGTCCTGATGGATAACAGGCGCCGCCAAGGCCGGAACCGCTCCGAACGCTGCAGTCGCGACTACGGCAACTGCCCATCGAAGCTTCATTTTCTCCACCTCCTTCGTTTGCTCTACGAGGCTTTCGCACCGCGGTCGATATCGCATCGGCTACTTCCCACACGACGTCTCAGTAGAAAGGAGCAGCGGACGCGGACCCGGCGGCGCTAGGCTCGCCTCGGAGCGGCATGGGCCCGGTGGCCCAGCTGGTCTTCAAAACCGGTGCGGTCGTGCAACCCACGGCTCGGTAGGTTCGACTCCTGCGCCGCTCCGTAACGCTGCGCGCCGGCGGTTCTCTGATCCGTGTTTTCGAGCAGGCGAAGTGCGCCCCTTCCCGATGCCAGAACGAGCTTCCGCTCGTACGTTGGCGGTATGGAAACCACCCACCCACATATTCGGCACCCGCTGTACTCGCGGCTCGTCCCGCACCCGGCCGCTCATCCTGACAGCTGGACGACGCAGCTCCGGTGGCTCGGCGCCGCGGCGGTCACCGGCTTTGCGGTTCCGTTCCTCGGCTCGAGCATCCTGGGGCTGCAGCACGACCTGTACCTCGGCATCTACTTCATCTCGGTGCTGGGCCTCTTCTCCGCCTACGCCTTGTCGACGGGTCTCGACCTGACCGCGACCGTCCGCCGCAACTGGAAGCTCGGCGTGCTGGCCGGGATCGTCGTCGGCGCAGTGCTCGTTCGAAACGTTCTGTCCGAGAGCGCGACGCCGCGCCCGCACGGCGCGTACTACGTCTTCGAGCTGATCTGGCGCGGCGGTATCTACGGCGCGGTCGATGCGCTGCTGCTGACCGTTCTGCCCTGCCTCGTCGTCTACCGCGCGCTGGGCGGGCGCCTCGCCACCTGGTCACGACGGCTCGCGTACTTCGGCGCCTCGCTGGCCCTCGTCTTGGCCATGACCGCGATCTACCACGTCGGCTACGCGCAGTACCGGCAGGACGGGGTCCGCGCCCCGGAGACCGGGAACACGATCATCTCCGTGCCGATGCTCCTGAGCGCGAATCCGATCGGGTCGATCGCCGACCACATGGCGATGCACATTGCGGCGGTCTCACGCACCTACGAGACCGACGTGCGGCTGCCTCCGCCCAGCAAGGCGCACTAGCCGACGTGAAGACTCGCTCGACAGCGCTCGCTGCGATTTTCGGCGCCCTCGTCTACCGGGCCGTTCTTCGCCCGCGGATCCTGAGCTGGGGCGCGACCCCGGCCGAGGCGACAGCCCGCCTTCCGGGAGACGAGCTGCTCGAGGACGCGGACGGCGTCGCCACGCGGGCGATCACGATCGACGCGCCGGCCGCGGCGGTCTGGCCGTGGCTTGCCCAGATGGGCCCCGGCCCGCGCGGAGGTGCGTACACGTACGACTGGATCGAGAACCTGCTCGGCCTCGACATGCACAGCGTCGACCGGGTCCTCCCTGAGTTCCAACATCCGCAGCTCGGCGACGGCTTCGGCCTCGGCGCGAACCGGATGAGCTACCACCGGGTCGAGCCCGAACGGGTGCTCGCGATGCGCTCGGGCGACGGAAACTGGGTCTGGTCGTTCGTGCTCGAAGAACAGGACGGCAAGACGCGCCTGATCAGCCGCAACCGCTTCCGCCTGCCGAAGCTCAAGGACCGGCTCGGGATGCTCCCGATGGAGCCGGGCTCGCTCGTGATGGAGCGGAAGATGCTGCGCGGGATCAAGGAGCGCGCCGAGCAGCTGGGCGCAAGAGAGCCGGTCACAGGCGCGAGCTAGGCCGCCGCACCACGCAGGTCTCGGCGGCGGACTTGCCGAAACAAGGGCAAATCCGCACAATGAGCCCGGCATCCCCCAGTTTTTCGCCCACATGATTCGGAGGACAGGCCCATGGTCAAGAAGGCCCTGACCGCCGTGAGCGCTCGCCCCGACGAGGCATCTGCCGACGGTGCTGCGGCGGGCGGCGCGCTCGCCGCGGACATCATCATCAAGAACGCACCCGACCCGGTGTTCGTCTCCGACCTCGAAGGCAAGATCCTCCAGGCCAACGACGCCGTCTCGGAGCTGCTCGGGTTCCGGCCGGACGAGGTGGTCGAGCAGTCGCTCTCGCGCTTCATCAGCGAGGACGAGACGCGCGAGTTCACCGCGGCTCTGCGCGAGGTTGTGGAGCGCGGCGTCACCCGCAACGCGGTGCTCAACCCGCGCGCGGCCTCCGGCGAGGTGATCCCGACGACGCTCAACGCCTCGGCGCTTCGCGACTCCGACGGAAACGTGATCGGCGCGATCGGGGTGCTCCGCGACATGCGCGAGCTGGACAAGGCCCGGGCCTACGCCGAGTCGCTGATCAAGAACGCGCCCGACCCCGTGTTCGTCTCCGACCTCGAAGGCAAAATCCTCGAGGCGAACGACGCCGTCTCGGAGCTCCTGGGCTTCCGCCGCGACGAGGTGGTCGAGCAGTCGCTCTCACGCTTCATCAGCGAGGACGAGACGCGCGAGTTCACCGCGGCTCTGCGCGAGGTGGTCGAGCGCGGCGTCACCCGCAACGCGGTGCTCAACCCGCGTGCGGCGACCGGCGAGGTGATCCCGACCAGCCTCAACGCCTCCGCCCTGCGTGACGCCGAGGGCAACGTGATCGGCGCGATCGGGGTGCTCCGCGACATGCGCGAGCTGGACAAGGCCCGGGCCTACGCCGAGTCGCTGATCAAGAACGCGCCCGACCCCGTGTTCGTCTCCGACCTCGAAGGCAAAATCCTCGAGGCGAACGACGCCGTCTCGGAGCTCCTGGGCTTCCGCCGCGACGAGGTGGTCGAGCAGTCGCTCTCACGCTTCATCAGCGAGGACGAGACGCGCGAGTTCACCGCGGCTCTGCGCGAGGTGGTCGAGCGCGGGGCGACGCGAAACGCCCGCCTCAACCCGCGCGCGGCGACCGGCGAGGTGATCCCGACCAGCCTCAACGCCTCCGCCCTGCGTGACTCCGACGGAAACGTGATCGGCGCGATCGGCGTGCTCCGCGACATGCGCGCCTACGAGGCGGTCGTGCGCGACCTCGAAGAGTCGAAGACCGAGCTCCAGGAGAAGATCCTCGACCTCGAGAAGTTCGAGGAGGTCGTGGTCGGGCGCGAGCTGAAGATGATCGCGCTCGAGAAGGAGCTCGAGCAGCTGCAGGCCGAAGTCGAGAAGAACAAGCGGGGGCAGGGCATAGGCTGATGGACCCGCGCAAGGCGGAGGCAAAGCCCAGCGCAGCCGCCCTGCGCCAGGAAATCGCTCGCCTGGAGCAACACGTTGCCCAGGCCGAGGAGCGCCGCCGCGCGCTCATTCACATCATGGGCGACCTGAACGAGTCGAACCGCAAGCTCGGCGAGCAGCGCAAGGCCATGCTCCACATCCTCGAGGACTCGCACCAGTCCAACCAGAAGCTGGGCGACAGCCGCAAGGCGATGATCCACATCATGGGCGACCTGCGTGAGACCACGCAGGAGATGGAGCGCCGCGAGCAGGAGCTGCGCGAGAAGCAGGAGCAGCTCGTCCAGGCCGGCAAGCTCGCGACCCTCGGGGAGCTGACCACCGGTGTCGCGCACGAGCTCAACAACCCTCTGAACAACATCGGCCTCTTCGTCGGCAACGTGCTCGACCAGATCCGGCTCGGCCGGTTCGACGCCGAGGCAGCCGAGCGTGAGCTCGAGAACGCGATGGAGCAAGTGCGGAAGGCGACCGTGATCATCTCCCACCTGCGGACGTTCGGCCGGGCCGCCTCCGTCACGTTCGAGCCCGCGGACATCGACGAGGTGATCGAGCACTCGCTGCTCCTGATGCAGGAGCAGCTCCGCCTGCGGGGGATCGAGGTCGTGCTGGACCTCTGCCTCGAGGAGCTCGTCGTCTTCGGCAATCCCATCCAGCTCGAGCAGGTGTTCGTGAACCTGCTGACGAACGCGCGCGACGCGCTCGAGGACGCGCGTACGAAGCGGATCTGGATCGAGACGACGCGTGACGAGGAGCTCATCACGATCCGCTTCTCCGACTCGGGCGCGGGGATCCAGCGCGAGCTCGAGCAACGCATCTTCGATCCCTTCTTCACGACGAAGGAGGTCGGCGCCGGCACGGGCCTGGGCCTTTCGATCACGTACAGCATCGTCAAGGAGCACGGCGGCGAGATCGCCGTCGAACAGCGGAGCGGCCGCGGCGCAGCCTTCCGGATCGAGCTTCCGGCGCTGCTCGACCAGGAGGCGCTCGCGTGATCGACGCCGCGCGCATCCTGATCGTCGATGACGACATGGCCCTGCTCGAGGCGCTGCCGGAGATGCTGCGGCTGCGGCTCGACGGGATGCGCATCGACACCTGCGACAACGCCGTGGAGGCGCTCGATCGCGTGGCGCGCGTCGACTACGACGCCGTCGTGACCGACATCAAGATGCCCGGCATGGACGGCCTCGCCGTCCTGCGCGAGATCAAGCAGCTGCGGCCGAAGACGCCGACCCTCCTGATCACCGGCCACGGCGAGCACGATCTCGCGGTAAAGGCGCTCCGCGGCGGCGCGTACGACTTCGTCCAGAAGCCGATCGACCGCGAGTACTTCGTCGCATCGCTGCAGCGCGCGATCGACGTGCGCCGGCTCGAGCGGCAGGTCGAGGAGCAGCGGCTCGCGCTCGAGCAGCACGCGCGCGTGCTCGAGCACGTCGATGACGGCGTCTTCCTCGTCGACGCCGAAGGGCTCGTGCAGCACTGGAATCCTGCGGCTGCGGCCATCACCGGGCTCGACCCGGAGGGCGTGCTCGGACGGCCCGCCGTCGACGTTCTCGCGGGCTGGGTCGAGCTCCAGGCGCTCGTGCCGGTGGGCCCCCGCCCCGGTCCGGCGGCGCCGTCCAAGACCCTGCCGCTCGAGATCGACGGGCGCGAGCTCTGGCTCTCGATCTCGGGAGTCCAGCTCGAGGGCGGGGTCGTCTACGCGTTCAGGAACGCAACCCAGGAGCGGGCGCTCGAGGAGATGAAGGGCGACTTCGTCGCGACGATCTCGCACGAGCTGCGCACGCCGCTGGCCGCGATCTACGGAGCCGCCCACACGCTGCGTCGAGAAGACCTCACCATCGACCCAGAGACCACGCGCCGCCTCCTCGAGATCATCACCGGCGAGTGCGAGCGCCTGACCCGGATCGCCGGAGACATCCTGCTTGCGAACACGCTCGACGCAGGGCGCCTCGGGCTGGAGGAGCAGCGCGTCGAGGTCGTGCCCCTCGTGCGCTCGGTCGCCGACGAGATGCAGACGGTCTTCGCCGAGCGCGAGGACATCGCGATCCAGGTGGCGGGCGACAGCGCGGCCGCGTGCGTGCTCGCCGACGAGAGCCGCCTTCGCCAGGTCCTGCTCAACCTCGTCGAGAACGCCGTCAAGTACTCGCCGGAGGGCGGCGGCGTCGTGATCGAGATCGAGCCCCTGGTGAACAGCGTCCGGATCACCGTGCGCGACGAGGGCATCGGGATCCCCGCCGCGGAGCAGCAGCGGGTCTTCGGCAAGTTCTACCGGGTCGATCCGCACCTGAGCCGCGGCGTCGGCGGGAGCGGCCTCGGGCTCTACATCTCCCGCGAGCTCGTGCGCCGCATGCAGGGCCGGATCTGGCTGACGTCGCGCGAAGGATCGGGCTCGGCGTTCCACGTCGACCTTCCGCTCGCGCGCGTCCCGACCGGCGTCGAGCCGGCTCCGGTCGCCTAGTCGCGACTACTAGGATCGGGCCGTGGCCCCGATCCGGATCGGCACGTGCTCTTGGGCGGACGAGTCGCTGACGAAGCACTTCTACCCGCGCGGGATCAAGGGAGCCGAGGAGCGGCTCCACTACTACACCGAGCGCTTCGACACCGTCGAGGCGAACTCGACCTACTACCACCTTCCCGCGCGCGAGATGGTGCAGAACTGGGCCGACCGCACACCTGAGGGGTTCGTCATGCACGTGAAGGCCTTCGGCGTGATGACGCGCCATCCGGTCAAGGTCGAGCAGCTGCCGCCCGACCTGCGCGACGAGGCGCCGCTCGACCGGCGCGGCCGCGTCGAGCGGCCGTCGCGCGAGTTTCGCGCCGAGATCTTCCGCCGCTTCCACGACGCGCTCGAGCCGTTGCGCGAGACCGGCAAGCTCGGCGGGATCCTGCTCCAGTTTCCGTCGTACGTCGTGCCGAAGCCGGCCTCGCTCGACTACCTCGAATGGGCCGTCGAGCAGCTGCAGGGCGACGAGGCGCTCGTCGAGTTCCGCCACGCGGCCTGGCTCGACGACGAGCATCGTGACGAGACGCTCGCGTTCCTCGAGCGCCACGGCATGACCTACGTCATCGTCGACGCGCCGCGGACCGAGGGGCGCAACGTCCTCCCCACCGTCGTCGCCACGACGAGCCCGACCGCCTACGTCCGCTTCCACGGGCGCAACGCGGAGACCTGGAACAAGCGCACCGGCAGCGCGGCCGAGCGCTTCGACTACCTCTACTCCGAGGACGAGCTCCGGGAGTGGGCGGGGCAGCTCCGCGAGCTCGCCGGCAAGGCAGAGGTCGTCTACGCGATGTTCAACAACAACGGCCGCTCGGCGGTCGGCGGCGAGACGATCGCGCAGGCGCCGGTGAACGCCGCCGAGCTCAAGGGCCTGCTCGAGAAGATTCCGGCCTGACTAGTACTAGACCGCGAGCCTGCGACAGCAGTCGGCAGTCTCGTCGGACGTCTCGGCGCAGCGCGTCAACTGCTCGTCGGAGCCGTCCACGTCGCGGCAGGCGGCGGCGAGCTGCTCGCAGGCCTCCACGCACACGGCCGACATCATCAGGGAGAGGTCGGAGCCGCGGAGCAGCGAGTTCTGGGTCGTCTGGCAGACCTCACAGCAGTCGATCAGCATGCGCATGAGCTGTGGATCCCGCATGTCCATCTCGCCCTCGACGCAGTACCTGAAGGTCTCCGCCGATACGTTGTAGCACTCCGAGGTGGCCCTGATGCACTCGCGCACCTCCTGCGAGATACCGACCTGCGAGCGCCGCTCTTCCTCGGCCATTGAGCCCACGCTACGGGCGCTGTCGCAGGCGGCCGCGAACTCGTGTGTGAAGCTTCACGTTTTGCTCGCGTCACGCTCACGCGCTACCCTCTCAGTCAGCCAAGGGAGGCGGCATTTCTTCAAGACAAACGACCGGCTGGGCGGGCCCGCGGGACTTCGTCAAGAACGCGGCCCACGAGCTGCGCACGCCCGTCTCCGCGATCTCGAGCGCGATCGAGGTCCTTCAGGCCGGCGCGAAAGACAACCCGGACGAGCGAGACCGCTTCCTCGAGCACATCGAGCGCAACACGGCGCGTCTCGAGCGCCTGCTCGACGCACTTCTGATCCTCGCGCGCGTCCAGTCGGGCGACGAGCAGCCCGCTGTCTCGCGCGTGCCCGTCGAGCCGATCCTGCAGCAGGTGATGGAGGGCGTGACTCCCCACCTCGGAGTCGCGCTCGAGATCGAGGCACCGCGCGACCTCGAGGTCGCGACCAACCCGCGTGTGCTCGAGCAACTGCTCGCGAATCTCGTCGCGAACGCTGCGCAGCACACGGATTCCGGAAGCATCGCACTCGTCGCGTCCGCGAACGACGGGCACATCGCGATCGAAGTCCGCGACACCGGCCACGGCCTCGTGCCGTCCGACCAGGCGCTTATCGCCCGCGAGCTCGCCCGCCACGACGCCCCCGAGGTGGAAGGGCTCGGTATCGGCCTGACGATCGTCCGCGAGGCGATCCGCGCCCTCGGCGGCGAGGTGGAGATCGGTCCGAGGACCGGCGGCGGGACAACTGCGCGCGTTGTCCTGCCCACGGCTCGGGACGGCTCGTGAGCCGGATCCTCGTCGCCGACGACGACCAGAGCGTGCTGGACTCGATCGCGTACTCACTAGAGCGCGAGCAGTTCGAGGTCGACACGGTCACGGACGGCGAGGCGGCCCTGGCGGCGGCGCGCGACGACGGCTACGACCTCGTGATCCTGAACGTGATGATGCCGCGCCTGTACGGCACCGACGTCCTGCGCGAGCTCGGCTCCTGCGGCGACACGCCGGTCGTGCTGTTGAGCGGCCGCGACTCGCGCGCCGAGCGCGTCCTGGGCCTCGAGCTCGGCGCCGACGACTACGTCACCAAGCCGTTCGGCCTGAACGAGCTCGTCAGCCGGGTACGCGCGATCCTGCGCCGCCGGGACCGCGAGCGGCGGCTCGCACCGCTCATCCGCCGCCTCGGAGAGCTCGAGATCGACTTCGCGGCGGACACCGTCACGCGCGGCGGCGAGCGCGTCCCGCTCACTCGCTCCGAATTTCGGCTGCTCGCCTTGCTGGCCGAACACGCGGGAGAGGTCGTCACGCGGCACGAGATCATGGAGAAGCTCTGGCAGAGCCAGTATGTGGGCATCGAGCGTGCGAGCGACATCCACGTCTCGAACCTCCGCCGCAAGCTGGGCCCGGCGATGATCGAGACTATTCGCGGCGAGGGCTACCGCCTGCGCGCCTGATTTCGTAAGCGAACCCACACACTCGGATAGGTCCGGGCGAGCTAGGTTCACTCAGTAGAGGGACTTTGCCCACAATTGCCCGCATCCTGGTGGCCGACGACGACAACGCCGTGGTCGACGCGATCAGCCACAGCCTCGAGCAGGAGCACTTTCACGTCGAGATCGCCCGCGACGGCGAGGACGCGCTCGAGAAAGCGCGGGCGGCGCAGTTCGACGTCGTGATCCTCAACGTGATGATGCCGCGCCTCTTCGGGACCGACGTCTGCAGGACCCTCCGCTCGGAGAGCGACGTGCCCATCATCCTGCTGAGCGCGCGCGACTCGGAGCTCGACCGCGTCCTCGGCCTCGAGCTCGGCGCGGACGACTACGTCACCAAGCCGTTCTCCATGGCGGAGCTGATCAGCCGCGTGCGCGCGATCCTGCGCCGCCGCGAGCTCGACCGCATGGCGGCCGGCGGCGTTCGCCAGGTCGGCGACGTTCGGGTCGACTTCGCGCGCCACCAGGTGACCGTGGGCGGCGAGACGGTTCACCTGACGCGCTCGGAGTTCCGCCTCCTGACGCTCCTCTCGGAGGAGCCGGAGCGGGTCTACAGCCGGCGCGAGATCATGGAGCACCTCTGGCAGAGCCCGTACATCGGCGACGAGCGCGCGGCCGACATCCACATCTCGAACCTCCGGCGCAAGATCGAGGATGACCCCCGAGGCCCGGAGCGGCTGCTCACCGTCCGCGGAGCGGGCTACACGCTGGTGAGGTTTGTGAGGGTGGCCTCACAGTAAGCAGGCGGAAATTATGTGGCCCTCCATACCGGCGGGGGCGACACTTTCCGCAGGGTGACCGAGGGCCGGGAATTCGAAATTCGGCGCTCCGCCGCTGGTCCCTTCGTCAGCGTGATCACGCTGTCGGGGCCGGTCGCGAACGGTGCGCAGCAGAAGCTCGAGCAGGAGCTGGCCGACCCAAGCCTCTCGTCGAAGCGAGTCGTCGTCGACCTGACCGAGGCGACGCTCTATGACTCGTGGCCCTTCCCGCTCCTGCTGGACGAGACGGACCGGTTCCGCTCGGACGGCGGTGAGCTCGTCGTGGTGAGCGGCGCGAACTCCACCGTCGAGCCGTTCGTGCAGGACGGGTCCCTCGACGGCCTCCGCTGGTGCAAGTCCCTCGACGACGCGCTGATCGAGGTCCTCGCCGAGGTCGTCGAGCGTGGGGCCTGGTCGACCGAGGTGCCGGCCCCGGGGGCCCGATGACGGAGGCCGTCGCTCCGACCACGGAGCACTCGTCCCCGACAGCCAAACCCCGCCTCGTCTTCTTCTACTCCGGCTCCTCCGGCTCGTGCAGGCGCGTCGAGGGGTTCCTCGCGCAGGTCCTGCAGCGGCGCGGCAACCACGACACGTTCCGGATCGACCGCGTCGAGGAGAAGGAGCGGCCGGATCTCCACGAGCGCTTCCGGATCGACGAGGTTCCGACGCTCGTCGTCGTCGTCGGGCGGCAGGCGAAGGCGCGGCTCGTCGCGCCGCGAGGAGCGGTCGCGATCGAGCGCTTCCTCGCTCCCTGGCTGAGGTAACTACGATCCGGGGCGTGGAGCCCTGGTCCTTTGACGTCGCCGGCCGCTTCGACGAGCACGTCTTCGAGAGCGACGTCCTCAAGGACAACCCGCTCGGCGATCCGCACCGGCGTCCGGTGTGGGTCTACGTGCCGCCCGGGTACGACGACATCGGACCAGCGCTACCCGTCGATCTACGCGATCCAGGGGCTCACCGGCCAGCTCGACATGTGGCGCAACCGGTTTCCGTTCCGGCGCAACTTCCCCGAGCTCGTGGACGAGGCGATCGGCAGCGGCGACTGCCCGCCCTGCATCGTCGTGTTCGTCGACGCCTGGACGAAGCTCGGCGGGAGCCAGTTCATCGACTCGCCGGGGACGGGGCGCTACCTCACGTACATCTGCGACGAGCTCGTGCCCTGGGTGGACGGCCAGTACCGGACGCTCGAGGGCGCAGAGCACCGCGGCATCGCGGGCAAGTCGAGCGGCGGCTACGGCGCGATGGTCGACGCGATGTTGCGGCCGGACGTCTTCGGCGGGTTGGCGACCCACGCGGGAGACGCGCTCTTCGAGATGTGCTACCTGCCCGACATGCGCCGCTCGGTCCGCGCGCTTCGCGACGAGTACGAGGGATCGTTCGAGCGCTTCTGGGACGATTTTCGCTCGCGGCCGCCGCTCTCGAAGGACACCGATCACACGCTCCTGAACGACTACTGCATGGCGGCCTGCTACTCGGCGGACGAGGACGGGACAGTGCAGCTTCCCTACGACACCGAGACCGGTGAGCTCCGGCCGGACGTCTGGGAGCGCTGGCTCGAGTGGGATCCGGTGCGGATGGTCTCTAAGCGGGCGGACGCGCTGCGCTCGCTGACTGCGATCTACATCGACTGCGGCAAGCGCGACCAGTTCTTCCTCGACCTCGGCGCGGAGGCTTTCCGCAGGGAGCTCGAGAAGATCGGCGTGACCGACGTCTTCTTCGAGCTCTTCGACGGGACGCACTCGGCGATCGAGTACCGCTACCCGATCGCGTTGAAGTACCTGGCGGAACGCCTGTCGTGATCGGCGCCGCAGGGGTCGCCGCGGCAGCAGCGCTGATCTGCCTCGACCCGGGGCACGGGACGCCGGCCGCGATCGGGCGGCAGCTCGAGCCGATCGGGCCGGGGTCGCGCGTCATGAAGATCAAGGACGGCGGCGGGGCTCACGGGGAGGCGGCCGTCGCTCTGGCGATCGCGCAGCGGGCGCGGGCCGTCCTGATCGCGCGGGGCTACCGCGTGGCGATGACGCGGACGGGGCCGACGATCCACATCGGCGACGGAAACGGGAACATCGCGCGCGCCCGGTTCTGCAACCGGCGGCACGCGGCGCTGATGGTTCGGATCCACGCCGACGGCTCGGGCGACCGCTCGCTGCACGGTGTGTCGACCTTGGTCCCTGCGTGGCACCGCGGCTGGACGGACGACATCTACGCGCGGAGCGTGCGGGCCGGGTTCGCACTCCAGAAGGCGGTGGTCGGGGCGACGGGCGCCGCCGACCGCGGAATCGTCAAGCGGAGCGACCTGACGGGGTTCAACTGGGCGAACGTGCCCGCGGTGCTCGTGGAGACGGGCTTCCTCACGAACCCCGCCGACTGGCGGTCGCTCCACACCGGGGCGTACCAGCAACGGGTAGCGGTTGGCCTGGCGAACGGCGTGCGTGCCTTTGTCCCGCCGCGCAGGTAGCCAAGTAACACTGTGTTACTTGGGCATCGCGAACCGCGCGCGCCTTCCGTCAGCCCCTAGCGCGTCACACTCTCGTCACGGTGCCAGGCACCGTGACAAAAGCGTCACGCCGGTCCCCGGTTTCCGCAGCGCCAAGCGAAATCGCTGGTACCAGGCACAGTGACGGAAGTGCAACGTCACGCGCGCTCGATCCTCGCGCCGACCACGTTCTCAAGGTAGTCGAGCGCGACGCGCTCGATGCGCTCGTCGACGGTCGCGCAGGCGTCTGCCAGCACCGTCACCTTGAAGCCGAGCTCGCGCGCGTCGATCGCGGTCTGGGCGACGCAGCCTTCCGTGGCGGCGCCCGCCAGCAAGAGCCGCTCCACCTCGAGGTCGCGCATGACGAGCTCGAGCGGCGTCTTGTCGAAGGCCGAGTAGCGGGGCTTGACGACGAGGCTCTCACCCTCGTCGGGCGCGAGCGCCTCGAGCAGCTCGCCGCCCGGGCCGTCGAGCGCCTCCTGCACGAGCCGGCGGCCGTCGCCGTCCCACGCGCCGCGGTTGTCCTGCGCGTAGACGACCGGCACGCCGTCCTCGCGCGCCGCGCGCACCGCTCGCACCATCCCGTCGTGTCGCGCCCGGAACGACTCGAGCAGCCGCTCGCCGTCGTCGTGGCGGAAGTCATTCAGGACGTCGACGAGAAGGAGCGCGTCCTTCACGAGCCCGCTGTTACTGGTCGGGGCGGCGCCGCATCTCGTCGGCGGCGGCGCGGCCTCGCTCGTGGACGGCCTCGCGGCGATCCTGGACGTCCACCGGTTCGGCCTCGTCGACGGTCGTCTCCGCCGGGTCGAGCTCCTCGGGCGCGTCGATCACGGCACGCGACTCCTCGAGCTTCTGCCGGAGCTCTTCGGCGCGCGGGTCCTCGACCGGCGCGGGCTCAGGAGGCGGCTGCCGGAACTTGCGCCAGGCGGCGATCGCCGCACCCGCGGCGCCGGCCACCCACGCGGTCCGGGCCCTCACGAGGGCCGATGCTACACTGGCCGCCTTCCTGCCTCGCCATCGCGCCGTCCGTTCCCGAGCGGCGCCAGCCGGTGAGGCCGACTGAGACCGAAGGAAGGGAGGGCTCGGGAGCATGAACGACTACGAAATCCTGCTGCTGCTCGATCCTGAGCTGCCCGACGAGCGTCAGAACGAGATCGTCACGCGCACCCGCGAGACGATCGAGAAGGGCGGCGGTACCTGGTCCGACCACCAGCCGTGGGGACGGCGCCGGCTCTCCTATGAGATCGACCACAAGACCGACGGCGCGTACCACCTGCTCACCTTCGACGCCGCTCCCGAGACGCTCGACGAGGTCTCCCGCGTGCTGCGGATCACCGACGGCGTCATGCGCCACCTCGCCGTGCGCCGCGTCAAGGGCGCGTCGATGCGCCCGCCGGACCCGACGCCCGAGGAGCCTCGACGCGAGGCGAG
Organism: uncultured Actinomycetes bacterium; assembly: GCA_963788215.1. Lineage (GTDB taxonomy): Bacteria > Actinomycetota > Thermoleophilia > Gaiellales > Gaiellaceae > AC-32. The sequence continues at coordinate 424,418 of CAWBFX010000010.1, read as the reverse complement.
CAGGCGCGACGAGCCCAGGCGCGAAGAGCCGCGGGCCGAGGCGCCCAGTGCCGAGGAGCCCAGTGCCGAGGAGCAGCCCAGTGCCGAGGAGCCCAGTGCCGAGGAGCCCGGCGATGACGAGCCCAGCTCCGAAGAGCCCAGCCCCGAAGAGCCCGTAGCGGCAGCGACCACGAGCAGTCAGGATTCGGAACCGGAAGAGACCGCCTGAGAGGAGAGGGAGGAATGGCCAACATCAACCGCGTCGTCCTCGTCGGAAACCTGACCAGGGACCCAGAGCTTCGCCACACTCCGAGCGGAACGGCCGTCTGCAAGCTGCGCCTCGCCGTGAACACGCGCCAGAAGGACGGCGCCACCGGCGAATGGGGCGACAAGCCCAACTACTTCGACGTCACCGTCTGGGGCAACCAGGGCGAGAGCTGCGCGCAGTACCTCTCCAAGGGCCGCCCGGTGGGCGTCGACGGCCGCCTCGACTGGCGCGAGTGGGAAGCCCAGGACGGCACCAAGCGCCAGGCCGTCGAGGTCATCGCCGACACCGTCCAGTTCCTCGGCAGCCGCCAGGAAGGCGGCGACGGCCAGCCGCAGTTCGTACCGAGCGGCGCGCAGGCCGAGACCGCCGACTTCGGCGCTGCCGCCGACGACGACATTCCCTTCTGATGCCGCAGCGAGAACAGCGACAACAGCAGCGCAAGGGCCGCCCCGCCCCCGGCGGGCCCATCCGCAAGCGCAACTGCTTTTTCTGCCGCGAGAAGGTGGAGGAAGTCGACTACAAGAACATCAACCAGCTCCGCCGCTACGTCTCGGAGAAGGGCAAGATCCGCTCCCGGCGCATCACCGGCGCCTGCCGGCGACACCAGCGTCAGGTCGCGCTCGCCGTCAAACGAGCCCGCGAAGTAGCGCTTCTCCCCTACTCGACGAACTAGCCGGACGCGATGCAGGTCATTCTCAGACAGGACGTCGACAAGCTCGGCCTGCGCGGCGAGGTCGTGGACGTCGCCGCGGGCTACGCACGCAACTACCTGCTGCCGCGAGAGCTCGCGGAGACGGCGACGCCGGGCAAGGTCGCGGAGCTGCGCAAGCACGAGGAGAAGCGCGCCCGCCAGGAGGCGCAGACCTCCGACCAGGCGCAGGAGATCGTGACCAGGCTCGAGGCGGAGGAGATCCGCTTCGACGTTCCGGCCGGCGAGACGGGAACGCTCTTCGGCTCCGTCACGGCCACCGACATCGCGGAAAAGGTCTGGGCCGAGCGGCGTGTGCGGATCGACCGGCGGAAGATCGACCTGCCGGAGTCGATCAAGCGGATCGGCCGCCACCAGGTGCCCGTCGAGCTGTTCGCCGATGTGACCGCGACGCTGCGCCTCGCGATCGTCCCCGAAGGCGGCGAGCTGCCGCCCGAGGAGGAGCTCGAGGCGATCGCGGCCGCCGAGGCGGAAGCCGAGGCCGAGGCTCAGGCCCAGGCGGACGCGGAGCACGTGCAGGCTGAGGCGGAGATCCAGGCGCTCGTCGAGGAGGACGAGGGGGAGGCCGAGGACGAGATCCAGGCCGAGACCGAGACGCCTGACGAAGCGTCTGCCGAGCCCGAGCCGGCAGAGCCAGAGCCCGAGCCGGCAGAGCCAGAGCCCGAGCAGTAACAAAAGCGCACACCTTTCTCCACAGGCGCTGGTAGGCCTGTGGAATTCCGCAGGAACTTCCCGCTCCGAGCGGTAATTCCGCCCACAGGCGCCGTCCGGAGGTTGTGGGAACATGCGTTCCCTTATGCCTGCAAACCGCCGAGCCCGAGCGGTGCCGGCCCTGTCGAAAGGGCCGTCGTCCAGACCTTCCACGCGCGCCGCGAAGGTGGTTGGGTAACGCGATGGCCCAACTCGCCCAGGCCTCGCCGACCGCCCCGGTCCCGCCGCAGAATCTCGAAGCCGAGGAGTCGGTCCTCGGCGCGATGATGCTCTCCCCCGGCGCGATCGGGGCGGTCAGCGAAGTACTGGACGCGAGCGACTTCTACCGCGAGAGCCACGGCGTGATCTACAAAGCCGCGCTCGCGCTCTACGCGAAGGGCGAGCCGGTCGACGCGATCACGCTCGTCGACGAGCTCGAGGAACGCGGAGAGCTCGAGGGTGCCGGCGGCCGGGTGCGCATCCACGAGCTGGCGCGCCTCGTCCCCGCAAGCGGCAACGCCGGCCACTACGCCCGGATCGTGCGCGAGATGGCCACGCTCCGCGGATTGATCCGGGCGGGCGGCGCGATCTCCACCCTCGGGTGGGACCGCCCGGGCGAGGCGACCGACCTCGTCGACCGCGCCGAGCAGATCGTCTTCGATCTCTCGCAGGCGCGGGTCACGAGCGATTTCACCCACATCGAGGAGCTGCTGAAGGAGAGCTTCGAGCGGATCACGGCGCTCTACGAGGCAGGCGCGGACGTCACCGGCACGCCGTCGGGGTTCCGCGACCTCGACAAGCTCACCTCCGGGTTCCAGCCCGGCAACCTGATCATCGTCGCCGCCCGCCCGAGCATGGGGAAGTCCGGCCTCGGGCTCTGCATGGCCGCGAACCTCGCAGTGCGTGCTGGGATCCCGGTGGGCGTGTTCACCCTCGAGATGTCGAAGACGGAGGTGACGCAGCGCCTGATGTGCAGCGAGGCCAAGGTCGAGTCGCAGCGCCTCCGCACCGGAAAGCTCGGCACCGAAGACTGGCCCCGACTCACCGCGGCCTGCGACCGGCTCGCGAAGGCGCCGATCCACGTCGACGACACCGGCTCGATCACGATGATGGAGATCCGCTCGAAGGCGCGGCGGCTGAAGTCGCGCGAGCCGAACCTCGGGCTGATCGTCGTCGACTACCTGCAGCTGATGACGTCCGGCTCCTCGGTCGAGAACCGCGTCCAGGAGGTCTCGCAGATCTCGCGCTCGCTGAAGATCCTGGCCCGCGACCTCGACGTCCCGATCATCGCGATGTCACAGCTCTCGCGCGCGGTCGAGCAGCGTCACGACAAGCGCCCGATCCTCTCCGACCTGAGAGAGTCCGGCTCGATCGAGCAGGACGCCGACCTCGTCATGTTCATCTACCGCGACGAGTACTACAACGACGAGTCCGACCAGCAGGGCATCGCCGAGGTTCACCTGGCGAAGCACCGCAACGGGCCGACGGACACGCTCAAGCTCTCGTTCCTGAAGCGCTACGCGAAGTTCGCCGACCTCGCGCCTGCCGCATGATCTCCGTGCGCGAGCAGACGGTGGTCGTCCTCGCCCGCGCGACGGCGTTCACCGTCGTGTGTCAGGCGTGCGCCGAAACCGAGCCCGGCGCCGAGTATGCGCTCGTGACTGCGCAGGGGTCGCTGCGACTCGAGCAGGACCTCGGCTGGACGACGTGCCCCCGGGGCCACCGCATCCGCGTGATCCGCGCCGGCGCCGCCGTGCCGGCCGAGGCCACGTCGCCGCTCTGGTAGCCGCGCCGTAAGGCACACTGCAGCCCGTGCCTGCGACCGTGATCGTCGGGGCGCAGTGGGGCGACGAGGGGAAGGGCAAGATCGTCGACCTGCTCGCGCGTGACTCGGATCTCGTCTGCCGCTACAACGGCGGGCCGAACGCCGGGCACACGATCGTCGTCGACGGCGAGACGTTCAAGCTCAAGCACATCCCGTCCGGGATCCTGCAGGGCAAGGAGTGCGTGATCGGCGCGGGCTGCGTGGTCGACCCGCAGGTGCTGATCGAGGAGCTGGACGAGCTCGAGTCGCGCGGGATCTCGACCGAGCTGATCCGGCTCTCCGGGAACGCGCACCTCGTGATGCCGTGGCACCAGGCGATCGACCGCGGCAGCGAGCGGCGGCTCGGACGCCTGAAGATCGGCACCACGCGGCGCGGGATCGGGCCGACCTACGCCGACAAGGCCTACCGGCTCGGCATCCGCATCCAGGACCTGCTCGACGAGAAGATCCTGCGCCAGAAGATCGAGGTCGCGCTCGCCGAGAAGAACGTCTGGCTCGAGCGCGTCTACGGGTCGGAGCGGGTCGAGCCGGAGGGCCTCGTCGAGCGCTACGAGGGCTACGCGGAGCGGCTGCGGCCGATGATCGCGGACACGTCCCTGCTCGTCGACCGCGCGCTCACGGACGGCAAGCGCGTGCTCTTCGACGGCGCGCACGGGACCCTGCTCGACCTCGACCACGGCACGTACCCGTTCGTCACCTCGTCGCCGACGGTCGCGGGCGGCGCGGCGGTGGGAACCGGCATCGGCCCGACGCGGATCGACAGCGTGATCGGCGTGGCGAAGGCGTACGTGACGCGCGTCGGCGAGGGGCCGTTCCCGACCGAGATCCAGGGCCCCGACCAGGAGCGGCTGCGCGAGCTCGGCGGCGAGTTCGGCACGGTCACGGGCCGCGAGCGCCGCTGCGGCTGGCTCGATCTCGTCGCTCTCCGCTACGCGGTGCGCCTGAACGGGATGACGTCGCTCGCGCTGACCAAGCTCGACGTCCTCTCGGCGTTCGCGGAGCTGCCGGTCTGCACGCACTACCGGCTCCGCGACGGCTCGGAGACCGAGGACTTTCCCGCGCACCAGAGCGACTTCCACCACTGCGAGCCGGTCTACGAGACGCTGCCCGGCTGGCAGGAGCCGCTCGACTCGCTCACGGACGTCTCCGAGCTGCCGCCCGCGGCGCGCGCGCTACGTCGAGCTGATCGAGGAGCGGCTCGGCGTCCCGGTCTGCCTGATCGGCACCGGCCGCGAGCGCGAGCGCGTGCTCGAGCGCGTCGCCTAGGCGTACGTGACCGCGCCCGAGCGCTGGCTCACTGCGATGTGGCCGGTCGTCCGGGCCCAGCCTGCCCGACCCGCCGGCGGCCGTCGTCGACCTCGGCTGCGGGCTCGCTCGGCGGCTTCGTTCCGATGCTGCTGGCCGACGGGTACGACGCGATCGGGGTCGATCCGAACGCGCCGGAGGAGCCGCCGTACCGCCAGGTCGAGTTCGAGCACGCCGAGCTGCCTGGAGCCGTGGACGCGGTCGTGGCGTCGACTTCGCTCCACCACGTCGCCGATCCCGACGAGGTGTTCGACCGGATCGCGCAGGTCGTCCGGCCGGGCGGCGTGGTGGTCGTGCTCGAATGGGCATCCGAGCACTTCGACGAGCAGACGGCGCGCTGGTGCTTCGAGCGACTCGGCTCGGAGGAGAGCTGGCTCCAGCGGCTCAGAGACGAGTGGCTCGCGTCGGGCGTCGGCTGGGAGGACTACTTTCGCGGCTGGCTCGAGCACGAGCATCTGCACTCGGGCGAGACGCTGGTCCGCCAGCTGGACGAGCGGCTCGAGCGACAGCGGCTCGACTACGGGCCGTACTTCTTCGCGGGCCTCGCCGCTGCGACGGAGGAGGACGAGCGGGCGGCGATCGCCGACGGAGAGATCCAGGCGGGCCGGATCGACTACGTGGGGACCCGGCCGCGCAGCGCCCAGGCCTGAGCCGGGAGGTCGAACGCGCCTTCGGGCTCGCCGATGCGTCCGTAGTACCCGTCCCTGAGCGCGTCCCGCGTCTCGGCGGGGAGTGAGCCGTAGTACTCGCCGGCCGGGCCGACGCCGAGTTCGAACGAGCCCCAGAGCTCGGCGAAGCTCTCGTAGCGCGTCGAGACGTCGATCGGCGCCGCCTCGACCTCTTCGAGCCCTGCGTCGCGGCCGAGCGCTTCGAGTACGTCGAGCGTCGTCGAATTGCTGCGTCTCGGGGCGCGCCGCGGGGACGAGCTCGCGCGCGACCTGCCAGAAGTTGCGGAGGAGCGGCATCTGCGGAAAGTTCCATGTGCTCGCCGCAACGACGCCGCCGGGCCGCACGACGCGCCCCATCTCGGCAAGGGCGACGCGGGGGTCGTCGAGGAAATGCAGGACGAGCTGCGCGAGCGCCGCGTCGAAGGTTCCGTCCGGCCATGGCAGCGCCTCGGCTGCGCCCGTGCGCACGTCCGCACCCGGGACACGCGCGCGGCAGGCATCGACCATCGGGGACGGGTCCACCGCAGCGACGTTCTCCTCCCCCACTCGGCGCGCGAGCTCCTCGGTCAGGACTCCCGAGCCGCAGCCGACGTCGAGCACGTGCCCTTCGCGTACCTCCGCGAAATCGGCGAACGGCGGCGCAAGCTCCTGGGCGTACCGGCCCATGAAGCGGTCGTAGGCGCTACCGGAGACGTCGAAGCTCATCGCGAGTGTTCACGTTAACGAGCAGCGACTCGTCGAGCTGCACGGTGCGCGCATCGAGCTCGGCGAGCGCGTCCCGCAGCGCGAGACGGCCCTCGAGCAGACGCCGCTGGAGAACGGGCAGGGCGCTCTTGCGATACGCGCCCGGCAGAGGCCCGGTCTGGGGAACGGCCGCGTCGGCGCACGCATCCGCGAGCTCGAGCAGAACCTCGGCAGTGACGAGAGGCGTGTCGACCGGGACGACGACGGAGACGTCGGTGGGCGCAGCGCGCACCCCGGCCACGACACCGGCCATCGCGGCGCGCACCTCGCTCCCGTCGTCGAGCACGGGCAGGTCGAGCGCGACGAGCTCCTCCGCCTTGCCGACCGCGAGCCGGTGTGCGCAGGCCTCGCCGAGGGTGCGCCAGGCGCGCTCGGCGAGGGTCTCGCCGTTCAGCCGGGCGAGCGCCTTCGGGGAACCGAAGCGGGTGCTCGCGCCCCCGACCAGCAGCACCCCGGTCAGCTCAGGACGCGCCACGGCTCGCTGTAGACGTTCAGCCGCCCTGCGCGCGCGAAGCCGCAGAGCGTGATCCCGCGGTCACGCGCGAGGTCGACGGCCAGGCTCGACGGCGCGCCGACCGCCACGAGAAGTGGACAACCCGCGACGGCGGCCTTCTGGACGAGCTCAAAGGAAAGGCGACCGCTGACGCAGAGGATCGCGTCGGCGAGCGGCAGCCGCCCGGCGAGGAACGCCCAGCCGATGACCTTGTCCATCGCGTTGTGGCGGCCGACGTCCTCGCGCAGGCAGAGCAGCTCGCCGGCCCCATCGGAGACGCTGCCGAAGAGGCCGGTCGCATGCAGGCCGCCGGTCGCGGCGAAGGCTGGCTGCGCCTCGCGGAGACGGTCCGGGAGCTCGGCGAGCAGGCTCAGCGGTACGCGGAGTTCGCTCTCCACTCTCGGCGCCTCGACCGAGACCGCCTCCAGCGCGCCCTTGCCGCACACGCCGCAGGAGGAGCTCGTGTAGAAGCTCCGCCGCACGTTGGTCAGGTCGAGCGCGGGCGCCTCGACGTCGATCGTGTTCGCGGCGAGGTCGGCCGGCGGAGCCGCGGCGCTGGGGCTCAGGCCCTCGGTCAGGCAGAACCCGAGCGCAAGCTCCTCGTCGTGGCCAGGCGTCCGCATCGTGACCGCGACCGGCTCGCCGCCGATCCGGATCTCGAGCGGCTCCTCGACGGCAACCTGGTCGGGCTCCTCGCGCCCGCCCGGCATGCGCACGACGTCGACGCGCGAGGCGGAGTACGGCGGCGCCTCGACGGCTTCGTGCTCGCCCATCGCGCGGAAGCGTACCCGTGCGCCTCAGGGCCAACCGCCGCCCCCAGTAGACTCGCCGCGTGAGGGTCCTCGTCGTCGGGTCCGGCGGTCGCGAGCACGCACTCGCGTGGAAGCTCAAGCAGAGCCCCCGGCTCGAAGCGCTGCACGCAGCGCCCGGAAACCCTGGGATCGCGCGCCTCGGCGAGTGCCACCCCGTTCATCCGCAGGACGGTGAGAGCCTGCTCGCTCTCTGCCGCGAGCTCGAGATCGATCTCGCCGTGATCGGGCCCGAGGCGCCGCTCGTGGCCGGGGTCGCCGACACGCTCCGGCACGCGGGTGTCTCGGTCTTCGGGCCGAGCGCGGCCGCCGCGCGGATCGAGGGCTCGAAGAGCTTCGCCAAGGACGTCCTCGAGGCGGCCGGCGCTCCGACCGCCGCCGGGCTTGCGGTTGCGCGGCCGCCGTGCGTCGTCAAGGCCGACGGGCTCGCGGCGGGCAAGGGCGTCTTCGTCTGCCGGACGCAGGAAGAGCTCGACGCCGGCCTGCGCGGCGCAGCTGCGCTCGGCGAGGAGGTCGTGATCGAGGAGCTGCTCGAGGGCGAGGAGGTCTCGCTCCTCGTCCTGACCGACGGCCGCGAGACGCTGGCGCTCGCGCCGGCCCAGGACTTCAAGCGCATCGGCGACGGCGACAGCGGCCCGAACACCGGCGGGATGGGCTCGTACTCCCCGGTCGCGAGCCTCGGCGAGGCCGAGGTGGACGAGCTCGTCGAGACGATTCACCGCCCCGTGCTGGAGGAGCTCGCGCGGCGCGGCGCGCCGTTCACGGGCGTGCTCTACGCCGGGCTGATGCTCACCGACGACGGCCCGCGCGTGCTCGAGTTCAACTGCCGCTTCGGCGACCCGGAGACGCAGTCGATCCTGCCGCGGCTCGACGGAGACCTGCTCGAGACGCTCGCGAGCGTCGCCGAGGGGCGCCTGGCCGGCGGATCGCTCGAAGTCGGCGAACGCGCGGCCGTCACGGTCGCGCTGGCCTCGGCCGGCTACCCGGAGGCGAGCGACGACCGGGGGACGCCGATCGAGGGCGTCGAGGACGCGGAAGCCGCGGGCGCGCTCGTCTTCCACGCGGGAACGGCGCGGCACGGGGAAGAGCTCGTCACGAGCGGCGGGCGGGTGCTGAACGTGACCGCGCTCGGCGATGACCTGCCGGCCGCGCGTGCTGCCGCATACGAGGCCGTCGATCGGATTTCATTCTCGGGCATGCAGTACCGCAGCGACATCGCACTGGCCGCCGCGGAGGGACATGTCCGCAGCTGACGGCCCCCTCGTCGGGATCCTCGTCGGGTCCGACTCCGACCGCGAGCGCATGCAGCCGGCGCTCGACGAGCTCGCCTCGCACGGCATCCCGCACGAGTTCGAGGTCCGCTCGGCACACCGCAATCCCGACGCGGTGGCCGAGTACGCACGGACCGCGCGAGAGCGCGGGATCAAGGTGCTGATCGCCGGCGCGGGCCTGGCCGCGGCGCTGCCGGGGGCGGTGGCGGCGCACACGGACCTGCCGGTGATCGGCGTCCCGCTGCGCTCGGAGAAGAGCGTGCTGGACGGGCTCGACGCGCTCCTCTCGATCACGCAGATGCCGCCGGGCGTCCCGGTCGCGGCGGTCGGCGTGGACAGCGCCCGCAACGCAGCTGTCCTGGCACAGCGCATCCTCAACGCTTGATGATCCGGCGGGCCGAGCCCGCTGACGCGCGCGGGATCGCCGAGGTGCACACGCGCACCTGGCAGGCGGCGTACCGCCACGTGTTTCCGGCAGAAGTGCTGGACAGCCTCGACGTCGAGGAGCGCGTGCGCGGATGGCTCGAGCGAATCGAGGCGGACATGGCCGTCTGGGTGGCCGAGACGGAGGACGGCGAGGGCATCGTCGGCTTCGTCGCGGCAGGACCGTCGCGGACCGAGGACGGCTTCGGAGAGCTGTATGCGATCTACGTCTTGCCCGAGGCGTGGGGTAGCGGAGCCGCCTCGGGGCTGATGGGCGCGTTCAAGGACTGGCTCGCTGACCAGGGCTACACCACCGCGATGCTCTGGGTGCTCGCGGACAATCCGCGGGCGCGCCGTTTCTACGAGCGCGAGGGCTGGCGGGCGGACGGCGAGCGGGTCGACACGATCCGCGGCGTCCAGGTCGAGGAGACGCTTATCGCCTCAGCCTGGTCGGCGGGTAGGCGCTCTACACTGGCGATAGTGATCGCTCGGTACTCGCGGCCGGAGATGGCCAGGATCTGGTCGGACGAAGCGAAGCTCGCGCGCTGGCTCGACGTCGAGCTCGCGGCGCTGGACGCCGGCGCCGAGCTCGGGCTGGTTCCGGCGGACGCGGCGCGGACGATTCGCGAACGAGCGCAGCCGCCGAGCCCCGAGCGCGTGGCCGAGCTGGAGGCGACACTGCACCACGACACCGCCGCGTTCGTCGACGCCGTCGCGGAGACCCTTGGCCCCGACGGGCGCTGGTTCCACCATGGCCTGACCTCCTCCGACGTCGTCGACACCGGCCTCGCGCTTCAGGTGCGAGCCGCCGGCGAGCTGCTGCTCGAGGGGGTCGCTCGAGCGCAGCGGGCGGTCGTCGCGCGGGCCGAGGAGCACCGGCAGACGATCTGCATCGGCCGCACCCACGGGATCCACGCGGAGCCGACGACGTTCGGGCTCAAGCTCGCCGGCTGGGCCTTCGAGCTCGACCGGGGACGCGAGCGGCTGCGGAGCGCGCTCGAGCGGATGCGCGTCGGCAAGCTCTCCGGCGCCGTCGGCACCTACGCGGCGACCGATCCGGAGCTCGAGCGACTCGCGTGCGAGTGCCTCGGCCTGGAGCCCGAGCCTGTCTCGACGCAGATCCTGCAGCGCGACCGCCACGCGGAGCTGCTGAGCGCGCTTGCGCTCGTGGCGGCCTCGATCGAGCGGTTCGCGCTCGAGCTGCGCCACCTCTCGCGGACCGAGGTCGGCGAGGTCGCCGAGCCGTTCGGGCGCGGGCAGAAGGGATCGTCCGCGATGCCGCACAAGCGCAACCCGGTCGTCGCCGAGCGGCTGTGCGGGCTCGCGCGGGTCGTCCGCGCGAACTCGCTCGTCGGGCTCGAGAACGTCGCGCTCTGGCACGAGCGCGACATCTCGCACTCCTCGGCCGAGCGCGTCGTGATCCCGGACTCGTTCCTGGCGCTGGACTACATGCTCGAACGCCTGGCCTGGCTCGTCGAGGGACTGGAGGTGCGCCCCGAGAGGATGCTGCGCAACCTCGAGGCGGGTCACGGGCTCTTCTTCAGCCAGCGGCTGCTGCTCGCGCTCGTCGAGTCCGGGCTCGAGCGCGACACGGCCTACCGGCTGGTCCAGCGCAACGCGCTGCGCGCCCAGGAAGAGGAGCAGGATTTCCGCGAGCTCGTGCGCGCGGACAAGGAGATCGCCGAGCGCGTCGACCTCGACGCGGTGTTCGACCTCGGCTGGTACACACGTCACATCGACACGGTCTACGAGCGGCTCGCCGCTCTCGCCGGGAGGGAGGAGCCCGTTCATGTCTGAAGCCGCGGTTCATGTCGGAAGCGGGAAGGTGCGCGAGCTGTTCGAGCTCGACGCGGAGAGGCTGTTGCTCGTCGCGAGCGACCGCATCTCGACCTTCGACGTCGTCCTGCCGACCGAGATCCCCGACAAGGGCCGCGTGCTTACCGGCCTCTCGGGCTTCTGGTTCGCGCGGACGCGCGAGATCGTCCCGAACCACCTGCTCGCGCTGCGCTCCGACGGGCGCTCGACGGAGTGCCAGCGGCTGGACATGCTGCCGCTCGAGTGCGTCGTCCGCGGCTACATCACCGGCTCGGGCTGGAAGGACTACCAGGCGACTGGCGTCGTCTGTGGGCACAAGCTCCCGGAGGGGCTGATCGAGTCGGAGAAGCTGCCCGAGCCGATCTTCACCCCCTCGACGAAGGCGCTCGAGGGACACGACCAGAACATCGATCGTGAGCAGGCGGTTGAGCTGGTCGGCGCCGAGCGCTACGACCAGGTCGAGCGCGCCTCGCTCGAGCTCTACCGCTTCGCGTCGGAGCACGCGGCCGCGCGCGGGATCCTGATGGCGGACACGAAGTACGAGTTCGGGATCGACCCCGAGGGACGGCTCGTCCTGGCCGACGAGCTCTTCACGCCGGACTCGTCCCGCTTCTGGCCGGCCGACGAGTACGAGGCCGGGAAGCCCCAGCCCTCGTTCGACAAGCAGTTCGCGCGCGACTACTGCGAGTCGCTCGGCTGGGACAAGAGCTACCCGGGCCCCGAGCTTCCCGAGGACATCGTCGCCGGCACGAGGGCGCGCTACGTCGAGGCGTTCGAACGGCTAACGGAGATCTCCTTCGACGACTATCTGGCGGATCCCGAGGTCGTGCTCTCGTGAAGGCCACCGTGCTCGTCCGCCCGAAGCCCGGGATCCTCGACCCACAAGGCGAGGCCGTTCAGAGCTCGCTTCGCCACCTCGGCTTCGCGGTCGAGGAGGCGCGGGTCGGCCGCGTCGTCGACCTCGAGCTCGAGGGCGGGAGCCCGGACGAGGCGCGCGCCGAGCTCGAGCGGATGTGCGAGCAGCTGCTGGCGAACCCGCTGATCGAGTCGTACGAGATCTCGATGGCCGACGCGTGAGCGATCAACCTCGGCCGAGGATCGCGGTCGTCGTCTTCCCCGGCTCGAACGACGACGGCGACGCGGTGCTCGCGTTCGAGAGGCTCGGCGCCGAGGCGTTTCCGGTCTGGCACGCCGAGCCGGAGCTTCCGTCGGTCGACGCCGTCGGGTTGCCCGGCGGATTCTCGTACGGCGACTACCTCCGGTGCGGCGCGATCGCGAGGTTCGCGCCCGTGATGCGCGCCGTGACCCGTTTCGCCGGCGACGGCGGCCTCGTGCTCGGCATCTGCAACGGCTTCCAGGTGCTCTGCGAGGCGGGCCTGCTCCCGGGCGCGCTCCGCCCGAACGCGTCCCTGTCGTTCGTCTGCCGCGACGTCGAGCTCGTGGTCGAGCGGACTGACACGCCCTTCACCGCCCGTTGCGAGCCCGGCCAGCGCCTGACGATGCCCATCAAGCACGGCGAGGGCTGCTACTTCGCCGACGAGGAGCTGCTCGGCGAGCTCGAGGCGAACGGGCAGGTCGCGCTTCGCTACTCCCAGAACCCGAACGGCTCGGTCGCCGACATCGCCGGCGTCGTGAGCCGCGACGGGAACGTCTTCGGGCTGATGCCGCACCCGGAGCATGCCGTCGACCCGCTGCTCGGCCCGACCGGCGGCGCGCTCGTCCTCGGCTCGCTCGTCGACGCCGCCCGCGAGCGCGCGCTCAGTCCGGTCTAGGGCGGCTTCAACCCCAGCGCCGCCGCCAACCGCGGGCGCTCGGCGAGCCCCGCGCGCAGCCGCTCGAGATCGCGCGCCCGAAGCGTCACCGGCCCGCGCCGCACCGAGCCCGTCGTCGCATAGGCGAAGCGCACGAGCTCCTCGCCGCCGGGCGCCTCCAGCAGCTGCACGAGCGAGGAGAAGCGCTTCCCGCCGGACTGCTGCGCGAGCGTGACCTCTTCCACGAGCTCCGCGGGCCCCCAGGGCGTCGCCGCCTTCGTTGCCGCCGCCTTCGTTCTTGCCGCTTTCGCCATGAAGCGACCGTACCGAGGCAAACGTCACGCGTGTGAAACGCCTTTGTGCCGAGAGTGTGACAACCGCACAAATCACTCCTTCGAGGGAGGCACGGGCGGCCGACCCGCCCGATGCTCAACGGAGATGCCTGCGGCAGTCGCCCGTCACCGCGCGTTCCTGCTCCTCGCCTCTGCGGTTCTCTACCCGGCCATCTTCGTTGCGTTCCTGGCGGTCGAGCGCCCGGGCGTCGGGATCGCGCACCTCTTCTACTTCCCGGTCGCGATGATCGCGCTCGCGGCGGGGCCGTACTGGGGCGCGGCGGCCGGAGCCGGCGCGACCTCCCTGTACGCCCTCGGGATCGTCGTCAACCCGCGCTTCCCGCTGGCCGAGCTCTTCACGGTGAGCACGCCCATCCGCCTCGTCACGTACGCGTCGATGGGCGCGCTCGTCGGCTGGTTCGCCCACAGCAACCGCGACCTCGCCGAGCAGCTCCAGTCGGCGGAAGAGCACGACTTCCTCACCGGCCTCCTCAACACACGGGCATTCGACGCGATCGTCTCGGCGAAGGCCGAGTTCGGCCGCCCATTCGGCCTGATCCTCGGCGACGTCGACAACCTCCGCGAGATCAACGACCACGAGGGCCACGCGGTGGGTAACGACCTCCTGCGCCGCGTGGGCGACGTCCTCGTCCGCAACCTCCCCTCCCAGGACCGCGTCGCCCGCATCGGCGGCGACGAGTTCGCTGTCATCACCTCGGCCCCGGGCACCGACGCCGTGCGCGCAGTCTGCAGCCGGCTGACGGCAGCCCTCGCGGAGGAGGGCCTGAGCATGAGCTTCGGCTGGTCGGTCTGCCCGCGCGACGGCAACAGCCCGCTGCTCCTCTTCCGCGCGGCCGACGAGCGACTGTACGCCCAGAAGCTGATCCGCAGCAGGCTCTCGGCTGCCGACGTCGTCGACCTCCCCTCGCGGGCCGAGCGGCTCAGGCTGCGCACGCAGAGCGGATAGATTCCCGCGCGTGAGGCGCGGCGCGCTCCTCCTGCTCGTACTCGTCCTCGCCGGATGCGGCGGCGACAACAACGGCGCGCTGAAGACTCCGCCCGCGATCGAGACGCCAAGCATGACGAGCACTGCGGGTTGCGGCCCATTCGACGGGACCACGAGCCCCGCGAAGAGCTCTTCCGCTCCGTCGCAGACGATGCTCCTCAACGCGGTGCGAATCGACTCCGATCTCTGCCGCGACCGGGTCATCTTCGATTTCAGGGACGCGAACGGCGCTGAGCCCGGCTACCTCGTCCAGTATCTGCCCGCGGGCCAGGCGCAAACCGAGGACGCCTCGGGGAATCACATCCCGATCGAGGGCAAGGCGTTTCTTGTCGTCCGTTTCGAGCCGGCAGCGACGGCCGACATGTCCGGCGCGAACCTCGAGCGGACGTACACCGGTCCGCGCACCATCAAGCCTGGCGGTATGCAGTGGGTGAAGCAGATCTCGAAGACCGGGGACTTCGAGGCCGTCCTCACCTGGGCGATCGGGCTCTCCGAGCAGCGCCCGTTCAAGGTCAAGAGCGAGCCCTCGCGCCTGACGATCGAGCTCGGCTGAGGAAGAGCTCCGCCCACTGATGCGCGTCGAGGTCGCGCGGCAGCGCGTTGCGCCGGCCACCGCGCCGAAAACCGGCGGCGACGAAGCGGCGGTACTCGCGCGAGCGCTCGAGCGGGACCAGCGGCCGCGCGCGGCGCTCGAAGACGAGCACCCCCGCGTCGACGCTCGGCGGCGGCTCGAACGATCTCCGCGAGAGCCGCCGCGCCACGGAGACCTCGTACCACGCGCCCCACACGACCCCGTTGACGCTGCTCGGCCAGGGCAGGCCGCGCTTGACCGCCGCCCCCCACTCGACCACGACGTCGGCGCGCACGAGGGGCACGCGCGGGTCGTCGAGCAGGCGGCGCAGGATCTCGTTCGCTCCCTGAAACGGCAGGTTCGCGACGACCCGAAAGGGCTCGCGCGGGAGGGCGGCCAGCCTTGCGTCGGCGACGAGCACGTCGACGTTCGCCCACCGCCCCCGCAGGGCCTCGGCGAGACCGGGGTCGAGCTCGACCGCGACGACGCGCCGCGCCGAGCGCGCGAGCTCCGCGGTCAGGCGGCCGCTGCCCGCGCCCAGGTCGAGGACGAGCTCGTCTCCCGTTAGCCCGGCCGCGCGAACGAGCTCGGCGGCGATCCGCGGACGGAGGAAATGTCGGCTACGAGGGCGCCCCAGCGGGCGCCCAGTACGCGCGCGCCGCTCGGACACGGACCATCACCGCGAACGTCGTCATCTCTCGAAGGATGATAGGTTCCGCGGCGCGATGAGGCGAATTCTGTTGCTCGCCGGTCTCGCGCTTCTCCTGGGCGCCACGTCTGCCGCTGCCGGTAGGGCCGGCTACGCCTGGCACGACACGCCTACCGGCACGACCGACCACTTCCGCGGCCTCTCCGCAATCAGCGCGACGACGGCCTGGGTCAGCGGCTACACGCCAACCGGCGACGGCGCGATCATGCGGACCACCGACCGCGGGGCCACCTGGCAGGACGTCACGCCGCCGGGCTCCACGGGCCTCCAGTTCCGCGACATCGAGGCCTTCGACGCGTCCGACGCGGTTGCGATGTCGATCGGGAACAACCCGACCGACTTCCGGATGTACGTCACGCACGACGGCGGGCAGACCTGGACGATCACCTTCGTGAACGCCGAGCCGACCGCCTTCTACGACTGCATGAGCTTCTTCAACCGCAAGGACGGGCTCGCCGTCTCCGATCCTCCCGACGGCGTGCACTTCCGCGTGATCGCGACGCACGACGGCGGGATGAGCTGGCACGTCACCGGGCTGCAGATGCCCGAGGCGCCCGGCGCCTTCGCGTTCGCCGCGAGCGGCGAGTGCCTGACGACCGATCACGGCCACCGCGCCTGGTTCGGCACCGGCGGCAGCGAGGCGAGCGTGTTCAGGAGCGACAATCGGGGCGTCGACCTGGACGAAGGCGCCGACGCCGATCGAGTTCGGCCCGTCGGCCGGGATCAACGGCCTTGCCTTCAACGGGCAGCAGCGCGGGATCGCCGTCGGCGGGGACTTCGCGGCGCCGACCGCCTCGCCGAACGCTTTCGCCGATACGGTCGACGGCGGGTCGAGCTGGTTCCTGCCGGCCTTCGCGCCCGCCGAGTACCGCTCCGGCGTGTCCTGGGTCGACGGCCACACGGCAATCGCCGTCGGGCTCTCGGGGAGCGACGTCAGCAGCGACTCCGGCGCCACCTGGCAGCGCTTCGACGACGGCAGCCTCGACACGGTCGACTGTGCGAGCCCCACCGCGTGCTGGGCCTCCGGCGCCGCGGGCCGCGTCGCGTACCTGGCCCGAATCCGCTAGCTGCGGCCGATCAGCTCGATCCGGTAGCCGTCCGGATCCTGGACGAAGCAGAGGCGCGAGCCGCCCTCACGCACCTGGTACGGCGGGCGCTCCGGCTCGATGCCCTGCGCGGCCAGCCGCTCGAGGGTGCCGTCGAGGTCGTCCACGCCGACCGCGATGTGGCCGTAACCGGTGCCGAGCTCGTAGGTGCGGCTGTCGTGGTTGAACGTCAGCTCGAGCACGGACTCGTGGTCGCCGAGCGAGAAAAAGTAGTTCGTCGCCTCGAGCTGCCCGTCGCGGACGATGTCCATGTCGCGGTCGAAGGCGAACCCGAGCGCCTCGTAGAACGCGCGGCTCTTCTCCGGATCCGTGATGCGGACCATCGTGTGCAGGAAGCGCGCCACCGGGCGAGATTAGCTCAGCGGCCCCGGCCCGGCGGTAATCTCATTCCTCGAGATCCTCGCGCACGAGGCCGAAGATGACGCCGTCGACCCATTCACCGTGGCGGTCATAGGCCTTGCGCCGCACGCCCTCCCTGACGAAGCCGGAGCGTTCGGCGTGCACCTGAGCACGCTCGTTGAAGCCGTAGATCTCGAGCTGGAGCCGGTGGAAGCCGAGGTCGAATATGAGGTGGTGCTGGAAGAGCCGCGCAGCCTCGTCGGCGACGCGGTTCCCGCGGAAGTCCGGGTGCACGGCGAGCGAGCCGAGGTTCGCGATCCGTGAGCGGCGGTTGGCGACCTCGAAGCCCATCAGGCCTGCTGATTGGCCATCCACCTCGATGACGAAGCGGCCGAACTCCTCCGGCTCGGCCTGCGAGCGCTCGATCTCGGCCAGCAGCGCGTCGCGGTCACGTGGGCGAACGACCGCCATGTACGGGTCGACGTCCTCGTGCGTCATCAGCTCGACGAGGAAGTCCGCGTCGCGCGGCTCGGCGCGGCGGATCGTCACGGTCACGGCGACGGCGCGGCGACCGGCTCGCGCCGAGGGAAGCGCACCGCACCGGATCCGAGCGCGACGCCACCGAGGATCAGCGCCATTCCGCCCAGCTCCTGCCACGTCAGCGGCTCGCCGAGCAGCAGCACGCCGTAGAGCAGGGCGGTCGCCGGGAGCAGGTACGTGACGAGGCTGACGCGCGCGGCGCCGTCCGTGCGCAGCACGCGGTAGAGCAGGATCTGGGCGAGCGCGGTGCCGATCAGCGCCAGCGCGACCACCGACGCGTTCTCCTTCCATCCGGGCACCTGCGACGGGAGCTGCAAGAGGCCTAGCGGCACCAGGACGACGAGCCCGCCGATCATCGTGGTCGTGGAGAGGACGAGCCCGCTCGTGCGCACGATCAGGCGCTGGCCCCAGAGGCTGCCAACGGCATACGAGACCGAGGCGACCACGACGGCCATCGTCCCGGCGGCCCCCCACCAGCCGCCCTCCGGATGTACACCCGCGAGCACGCCGACGCCGACGAGGCCGATCAGGAAGCCGACCAGTCGCCAGCCGTGGACGCGCTCGCTCGGCTTCCAGCGAATCGCCAGCAGCACGACGAAGATCGGCATCGAGGCATTGGCGATCGCGGCCACTCCGGAGTCGATGTGCTTCTCGCCCCAGGCGATCAACGTGAACGGGATCGCGCCGTTGACGACGCCCAGCGCGAAGCCTTCCCAGCCGAGCCCGCGCATCTCGGCCAGCGTCGGCCGCAACCCGCGCTGCGCGACGAGCACGAGCAGGAGCGTGAATCCCGCGACCAGCAGGCGGAACATGATCAGCGTCGTGGGCTCGTAGGCGCGGTCCGCGACCTTGATGAACATGTAGGACGCGCCCCAGAACGCGGCCAGCAGGGCGATGTAGATCCAGTACGACCGTGACACGCCCTCGAGGCTACCGTCCCGACCTCGCCTAGTACGCTGGCCGCCAGATGGGCGCCGTGCACTACTTCACCGCGTGCACGCTCGACGGTTTCATCGCCGACGAGAACAACTCGCTCGACTGGCTTTTCGAGATACCGCACGACGCCGACGATCCGTACTGGGAGCAGTGGTTCCCCGGCGTGGGCGGCCTCGTCATGGGCGCCACGACCTACGAGTGGATGCTCGAGCGCTACGGCCTGGCGGAGATGACCGAGAAGTGGAGCGACTGGTACGAGGAGCGGCCCGCATGGGTGTTCACGCATCGGGAGCTCCCGCTCATCCCAGGCGTCGACATCACGCTCGTCTCCGGTGACGTACGGGAGATCTACCCAGAGATAGCCGCGAGGGTCGGCGACGCAGTCACCTGGCTCCTCGGCGGCGGCGACCTGGTGGGGCAGTTCTACGACGCGGGTCTTCTGGACACAGTCCTCCTGCACATGACGCCGGTGACGCTGGGCAAAGGCGCACCGGTGCTGCCGCGGCGGATCACGTCGAAGAACCTCGCCTTCCGCAGCGTGGAGGCGGTTGACCTGCGGGTGCGGCTCATCCTCGACGTGAGCTCTTAGTCGCCCGACTGCTCCTGGTTCCTCAGCGCGGAGACCAGCAGCAGGCCGCCGTCGATCGGGTACGAGGCGCCGGTCACGAAGGCCGCGTCGTCGCTGCAGAGCCACGCGATCAGCGACGCGACCTCGCGCGCGTCGCCGGGGCGGCCCGCGGGGACACCCGGCCGCTCGAGCCGCCGCGGGTCGACGTCCTCGTTGTCGGTCATCGGCGTGGCGATCTCGCCGGGCGCGACGGAATTGACGGTGATCGCGTGCTCGCCGAGCTCGAGCGCGAGCTGCTTGGTCACGCCGCCGAGGCCGTGCTTTGCGGCGACGTAGGCGACCGAGTCGGTCAGCGGTACGAACTCGTGGACCGAGGTGACGTTGACGATGCGCCCACCGTTCCCGGCGTCGACCATCCGCCTGGCCGCGCGCTGCGCGCAGAGGAAGGCGCCGTCGAGGTCGACGGCGAGGGTCTCGCGCCACTCGTCGTACGCGAGCTCGAGCGCAGGCCCGCTCCTCGACGTGCCCGCGTTGTTGACCAGCGCGTACACGCCCCCGAGCGCCTCCGCCAGCTCGTCGATTACGTCGACCGATTCGGGAAGCCGCAGCAGGTCGAGCTGCCGGACTTCGGCCTTCCGACTGAGCGAGCGCACCTCGTCCGCGGTCTCGTTCGCGCCGGCCTCGTCGCTGTGCCAGGTGATGCCGAGGTCGAAGCCGTCTTGCGCGAGTGCGACGGCAGTCGCCTTCCCGATGCCGGAGTCGGACGCCGTTACTATCGCGACGCGAGTCATGCGGGCGAGATTCCTCGCACGCGCTCTCCGGAAACGCCCAGCCCAGTCCGATCCGGTGAAGTAGCCTCTGGGCATGGAGCAGGAGGGCGTGGTGGTGAAGGTCGTCTCGGGAGAGCCCGAGGCCCAGATCGTGTGCGGCCTGCTGCGCTCGAACGGGATTGCGTGCGGCTACCGCGACACCGAGGCGATCGACTCGCCGCTCGAGGACTTTCAGGCAGCAGGGCAGCGGGAGATTCTTGTAAGACCCGAAGACGCGGAGACGGCTCGGGCTCTGCTCGAAGAACCCGACGCTGACACGGCCTAGCGCGGTCTGAAGCAACGCTGGCGCGAGGATGCTCGCGCAGTCCACTGCAGTCTCCTCCAACGAGATCTCAACTGCGACGAAGACTCCTTCGTGCCTGCTCAACCCTCAAGTGGCGGAGTCCGACAGCGCAAGGACCGCGTCGAGGCGCTCGAGGCTGGCGGCCGGCCACAGCGCTTTCGTGTCGTAGTAGGTCTCGAAGGCCGGCGCCGACTCCGGGAGTCGGACCCAGCTCACCTTCGACTTCGTGAAGATATGAACGTCTGGCCTAACCTCTGAAGGCTTGTCGAGCGTCCCCGCGCGCACAAACCGGAGTTCGGGCCGTCCGTACTCGCTAAAGACTGCGACCTGGCAGCTCGGACAGCGGAAGATCCGCTGAGTGGTGCCATCGTCACGCGGCGCTTCGACAGGCTGTGGAGCGCCAGCGAGTAACTCAACCCGATCTGCCTCGATCATCAGGTTGATCACGAAGGCACTTCCAGTCTGCCGCTGGCAGTTCAGGCAATGACAGCAGTGGATGAAAAGCGGATCAGACCGAAGCCGGTAGCGAACCGCCCCGCAGGCGCAGCCACCTTCACGAAGCGCGCTCATGATCGCCTCCCTCGAGTACAACAGATCGAACCCAGACCGTAGCGCGATCTCCCAGGCCAAGAACCGTGCGGCACGTCAAGGGACATTCGTGAACACTGGGGCAGGCGACGGTAACGGTCCACAGCGGAGCGGTTGCTCGGTCGCGCTGACAGGCGTAGGGTCGGACTCCGTGTCTCTCTAGAGCGGGGAGGTCGTTCCATGAGTACCACCACCGGTGAGATCGCGACCACGATCCGGCCGTTCGACGTCGAGCTTTCGGAGGAGCGGATCGACGATTTGCGCCGGCGCATTGCCGCGACACGCTGGCCGAGCAAGGAGCTCGTCGACGAGCGCTCGCAGGGAGTGCAGCTCGCCGCCGCGCAGGCGCTCGCCCGCTACTGGCTGGACGAGTACGACTTTGGGCGCGTCGAGGCGCGGCTGAACGAGCTGCCGCAGTTCGTGACTCAGATCGACGGCGTGGACATCCACTTCATCCACGTCCTGTCCTCGCACGAGAACGCGTTACCGCTGATCATGACCCACGGATGGCCGGGCTCGGTGATCGAGCTACTCGACTCCGTAGGCCCGCTGACGGACCCGACGGCGCACGGTGGGAGCGGCGACGACGCCTTCCATCTTGTGCTCCCATCCCTCCCCGGGTACGGGTTCTCCGGCGAGCCGGTGGAGCTCGGCTGGGATCTGGGCCGGACCGCGCGCGCCTGGGCCGAGCTGATGCGCCGTCTCGGCTACACCAACTACGTCGCCCAGGGCGGTGACGTAGGCGCCGGCGTCACCGATGCGATGGGCCGCCAGGCACCCGAGGGCCTGGTCGGCATCCACACGAACCTGCTGGTTCCCGCGCTGAGCGGGACCATGCCGACAAACACGGACGAGGAACGCGCCGCAGCCGCGCAGATCGCCACCTTCGGGCAATCAGGAAACGGCTACTTCGTCGAAATGGCCACTCGGCCGCAGACAATCGGCTACGCCCTGCTGGACTCGCCGATCGCCCTCGCTGCCTGGATGGTCGACCACGACACGGACGCGTACCACAAGATCGTGCGAGCCTTTGTCGACGGGCAGCCCTCGGGCAACCTCACCCGCGATCAGATCCTCGACAACATCACGCTCTACTGGCTGAGCGGCACCGGCGCGTCCGCGGCTCGGTCGTACTGGGAGGCCTACGGGCCCGACGCCCCGGCCGCGGGCAGTCAGCTCCTTCCACCCGCGACGATCCCGTTCGGCTTCACGACGTTCCCCGGCGAGATCTGGCGGACACCACGCAGCTGGGTCGAGGCGAGTTACCCGAACGTCATCTACTTCAACGAGGTCGACAAGGGCGGACACTTCGCCGCCTGGGAGGAGCCGGAGATCTTCAGCGAGGAGATGAGGGCCGCCTTCCAGTCAGTCCGGTGATGCCGGATGTCCGTGACATGACTCAGGGGTCATTGCGGAACACTGGCCCAGCCGACCGTCTCGACCTCGGCGCTCGAACAGCCGACCGTCTCGACCTCGGCCAATTAACATCCGTCATGATGCGACGCCGCCGTAGCTGGCTCGCGATCCGACTGACACTCACAGTGTCTCTTTTCGCCGTTGGCGCTGGTGCCGGTCTCGCATGTGGATCACGGTCGGGCTCGAACGACGCTACCAATCGGCTCACTACGACGGTGACCACGAACGGCCAGGTCACCACCATGGTCACCGGTCCCTGAGCAACCTCCGCTCAGGGATCATTCCGGAACACTGGCACACGCGGTGCACCTCTCGCCGTGTCAGGGTTCGCGGCCGTCGTTGAAAGGTGCGTAGCGGCGATGGAGCATGAGGGCGTTGCCGTCGGGATCACGGAAAGACGCCATGTGACAGACACCGGTGTCCTGGGTAGGCCCATCGAACTCGACGCCATTTGCCTCGAGCTCAGCCCGCACGGCGGCGACATCGGAGACTCGTAGCGCCAGGCCGGCGGGGCTGGGAGCGAATGGTTGGCCGATGCTGGAGGGGTCGAAGATGTCGAGCGTCACCTGCCCCGCTCGGAACTCCATGTCGAACTCGCCCTCGCTCTCGACTTCGAGACCGAGGAGATCGGCATAGAAGGCCTTCGCGCGCGCGATGTCCTGTGTCAGGAAAGAGACGAAATCAACCCGCTCAACCGTCACCTTCACAGGCCGGAGGGTAACGCCGCTCGGGCGTCATTCGCGAGCACTCGCGCAGGCGGCCGTACCCGTGGCGGGCGACCTAAAGGGCGGCAGGGCCAGGGGGATTGCTTACGGACGATGTGTGCAAGCTCCCGGGCCATCCTGGTTTGTCACATCATTCGCATCGACCTCGACGTCGAATACATCGCACTCTCGACCTGCGCGACCTTCACATCGGTAGTCCCACCCCTTCCAGGACGAACCGGCTTCGCGCTGGCAGGTAATCGACGTATACGTGGTGTAACGATGAATCGCACGCTCCGTCCCGGTGGCGGAGAGCTTCCCGGGGGATGCAGCGTTCACGGCGAAGGCGACGAACACGGCAGCCAATAGGCCTAGACAGATGACGATCACCCAGCGAGAAGGAAGCTCGCGTGTCACCGCCCTCAGTCTGCCAAATGTGCGCTCCAGCTCTGGGGACATTCCGGCACGCTGGCCAAGACGAGCGGTTGTACGCTCGATTGGTGGCTCTCCCGTGGCGGTTGCCGTTGATGCAGGCTCCGCTCGGGCCTGCGGCGACGCCCGAGTTGGTGTCAGCCGTCTCGATGGCCGGCGCACTTGGCACCCTCGCCGCTTCGTGGACACCCCAGACGAATCCCGCGAAGAGGTTCGGTGGATCCGACATCGAATTGATGGCCATGTACGCAGGCATGTCGGCGCGATCGGTCGAGCAAGCCGAACCTGCCGCAACCATCGTCTCACGGCTCGCCGGTCGACCCTGACTCAGGAGTCATTCCGCGACGCTGGTCCAGGCGGCGCTTCTTTACCAGGGTGCGATCGTCGTCCCGCCCCATTCCTCGGGCTCGACATCGCGCACGGTCTCCGTCAGTTCCCAGCGGTGGCCGGCGGGGTCCTCGAGCACGCCGGATCGCTCGCCGTACTCCCAGGTCGTCAGCTCCTCGACGACGCGCGCCCCCTGGTCGCGGGCGCGTGCGAATGCCGCGTCCACGTCCGGCACGCGCACCTTGACCAGATGGGTCCACCCGTCGCCTGCCGGTGCGACTCGACCGGCACCTACGTCGGCGACCACGATGGCGCCGTCCAGGCCGACGCGCAGCTGGGCGCGGTGCGTCTCGCCGATCCGCACCCGCTCCTCGAAGCCAAACGCGGCCTCGAGCCACGCCACTGCTGCCCGGACGTCCGGATAGACGAGCACCGGTGTCACCGTCGCAGGCGGCGCTGAGCGATTCGTCAGCATGACGGAGACACTAAAGCTCCGAGAGCAGCTCGGCGCCTTCCGCGAGCCATTCGCGCGCGCGGTTCACGTTCGGCCCCGCGGGCGCAAGGCTGACGGCATCCAGCTGCAACTCGGTCAAGATCAGTAGCGCGCGCCGGGGGTCGGTCTCCGAGAGCGCCTCGTCGATTCGTTCCACGAGCCGCTCCGGCTTTACCGCCAGGGACTCGACACGAGCGGCAAGCCGCTTGGTCGTCGGCGGCCAGACGCGGTTCAGCGCGTAGACGATCGCAAGGACGCGCAGCGCGCCGTCGAAGTTCCACTCGACCAGCGCAAGCCGCTCGCCCGGCCGGATGAGAGTCAGCAGGCCGGCCGCCGCGAACCCGCCCCACGGCAGCGCCGCGGCTTCGATCCGCGCCCTGGCCAGCTCCTCGGGATAGTCGGCGAGCCGCGCCTGCCACCGCGCCAGCGAGCCCGACGTCCGCAGCGGGACACCCTTGGCGATCGCGTCGGCGCCGGATGAGACGTCGAGCTCGAAGAACGCGTCGACCGAGGACTCCGCAAGCTCCCGCGACCACCAGATCAGCTCGATCGGAACTCCTTCGAGCATGCCGGAGACGCGCCGCGTCGCCACCGACTGGTCGCCCCAGCTGTCGATGTTCTCCAGGCCGGCCGCGCGAGCGTGCTCGTAGCACTCCGCCAGCTCCAGTTGCTCCGGGGTGACGATCAGCATCTCGATGTCGGAGGCGTCGTCCGCCATGCCGCGGGACACGCTCCCCGTGAGCACTATCTCCTCGACTTCGGGCGGAAGGGCGTCAGCGATCCGCTGAGCGAGGTCTCGCAGCTGTTCGCTCCGCTCGCTCACCTCGGCGGAAGTATCTCGTTCCGACCGTCACGCCAGATCCGAGCGCGACCCCGGCGAGGATCAGCGCCAGGCCGCCGAAGGCCGCGGCGCCGAAGCGCTCGTCGAGAAAGACCGCGCCGTAGGCCAGCGCGATCGGCGGGATCAGGTACGTGACGAGCGACGCGTAGGCGGCGCCGGCGCCGGTGATCAGGCCGAAGAAGAGCAGGTACGCGAGCGCTGTCCCGGGAATCCCGAGCGCGATCACCGAGCCGATCGTCTTCCAGCCGGGCATCTGCGCCGGCGCCTGGGCGACGCCGACCGGCAGCCACACGAGTGTCGCGATCGCGGTGGAGGCGAACGCGACCACGATCGGCTGGGCCGGCTTCAGATAGCGCCCGCTCAGCAATCCGCCGAGGCCGTAACAGAAGGCCATCCCGACGACGGCGAGCGCCCCGAGCACCTTCCCTTCGGGCTGCGCGCCGACCAACAGCGCGACGCCAACGAAACCAACCGCGACGCCAACCAGGCGAGCTCCGGTGACGCGTACCTCGCGGAACGCGACGAACGCGATCACCGCATTGAAGATCGGTACAGCCGCCTGGATGATCGACGCGAGACCCGAGTCGATCCGGGTCTCACCCCACGACAGGAGCCAGAAGGGGATCGCGGTGTTGATCAGCGCGACCGCGATCAGCCAGCCGGCGTTGGCGCGGAGCTGGAGAACCGTGTCACGCGCGCCCACCGAGAACGGCAACAGCAGCGCGAGCGTGACCGCCGCGAGTCCGAGCCGGCCGACGATCAGCGTCGCCGGCGTGAGCTCCCGCACGGCGACCTTGATGAAGAGGAACGACGCGCCCCAGAGCAAGGCGAGCGCGATCAGCATCACCAGGTAACGACGGCTCATGTCGACCCGCCGGAAGCCCGGCTAGACTCAAGCACCTGACGAGGGTCTCCGAACAGTCGCTCCATCGCGCTCTCGGTCTTACCAACTCCGAGTACGGGCGAATCTGTGAGTTGCTCGAGCGCGAGCCGAACCACTTCGAGCTCGCGGTCTTCTCGCTGCTCTGGTCCGAGCACTGCGGCTACAAGCACTCGGCGCCGCTCCTGAAGCGGCTGCCGTCGGCCGGCGAGCGCGTGCTCCAGGGGCCTGGCGAGAACGCGGGGGTGATCGACCTCGGCGACGGCGAGGCGGTCGCGTTCAAGGTCGAGTCGCACAACCATCCTTCGGCCGTCGAGCCCTTCCAGGGCGCGGCCACCGGAGTCGGCGGCATCCTGCGCGACATCGTCGCGATGGGCGCGCGGCCGGTCGCCCTGCTCGACGGCCTCCGCTTCGGCGGCGACGGCCTGGGGTTCCGGCGCGCTGTCGCGGGGATCGGCCACTACGGGAACTGCGTCGGCGTGCCGAACGTCGGCGGCGAGGCGGTCTTCGACGAGGCTTACGGCGGCAACTGCCTCGTCAACGCGATGTGCGTCGGGCTCCTGCCTGCCGAGCGCCTCACGCGCGCGCAGGCGCAGGGGACGGGGAACGCGCTCGTCCTCTTCGGCGCCACCACCGGCCGCGACGGGATCGGCGGCGCCTCCGTGCTCGCGAGTCAGGAGCTCGGCGAGGGCTCCGAGGAGAAGCGGCCCTCGGTGCAGGTCGGCGACCCCTTCACGGGCAAGAAGCTGATCGAGGCCTCGCTCGACCTCGTCGAGAGCGGGCTCGTCGAGTCGCTCCAGGACTGCGGGGCTGCGGGACTTGCCTCCGCGCTGGCCGAGATGGCGCGCGGCGGTGCCGGCGTCGACGTCCACCTCGACCGCGTCCCGCTCCGCGAGGAGGAGATGGAGCCCTGGGAGATCATGATCTCCGAGAGCCAGGAGCGGATGGTCGCGGTCTGCCGGCCCGAGCTGCTCGAGCGGGTCGAGGCCGTGCTCGACCGTTGGGAGCTCCACCACGCGGTCATCGGCGAGGTCACCGATACCGGGGAGCTGCGCGCGTTCTTCGAGGACGACGCGGTCGGCGAGATCCCGGCGGAGTACCTCACCGACGAGTGCCCCCGCTACCACGTCGACAGCGTGTCTCGCGCGGTGTCGCCCGCGCCCGTCGGCCCCCAGCCGCGCGCGGAAGAGGTCTTCGAGCAGTACGACCAGCTCGTCCAGTCGCGAACGGTTCGCCGTCCGGGGCTGGACGCGGCGGTGCTCCAGCTGCGGCCCTCGCGGAGGGGTCTCGCGGTCTCTTTGGACGGCCCGCCGCTCGGCTGCCGCGATCCTCGCGAGGCCGGCCGCGCCGCTGTGCTGGACGCCGCGCGCAACGTCGCGTGCGCCGGCGGCGAGCCGCTCGCGCTGACCGACTGCCTCAACTTCGGCAACCCGGAGAAGGCCGAGATCGGCTGGGAGCTGGCGGAGGCGATCGAAGGCATCGCCGAGGCGGCGGAGGCGCTCGGGATTCCGGTCGTGTCGGGCAACGTGTCTCTCTACAACGAGACCGACGGACGGGCGATTCCTCCGACGCCGGTGGTCGGCTGCGTCGGGCTCGTGCGCGACGTCCGCGAGGTGCCGCGCGGCTGGCGCCCAAGTAACACAGTGTTACTAGCCGAGAACGACGGGACCCTCGCGGGGAGCGCGGCGCTGATCGAGTTCGTCTGGAAGACGGCTCCTCTGCTCACTTTGGCGCACGACGTCGGCGACGGCGGCCTGGCGGAAGCGTTCTCAGGGGCCTCGGCCTTCAGCGGGCACGACTTTCACGTCGAGGGGGACGCCCCGTACGGCTCCATCCTCCTCGCCTGTGACCCCGGGACGGCGCTCGACTGGCCCCATCTGCGCGAGCTGGGAGCGATCGCCTGATGTGCGGCGTCTTCGGCATCTACGCCCCTGACCGCGATGTCGCTCGCGTCACCTACTTCGGCCTCTTCGCCCTCCAGCACCGCGGCCAGGAGTCGGCCGGGATCGCCGTCTCCGACGAGGGCCGGCTGACGGTGCTGCGCGACATGGGCCTCGTCACGCAGGTCTTCGACGAGCAGAAGCTGCACGGCCTGCGCGGCGGCGTCGCGATCGGCCACACGCGCTACTCGACCACCGGCTCGACGCACTGGGCGAACGCGCAGCCGCTGATCACGCGCGGCCGCGGGCGAACCGTCGCGCTTGGTCACAACGGCAACCTCGTCAACGCCACCGAGCTCCGCGAGGAGCTGGCCGCGGACGGGATCACGCTGAGCACGACCTCCGACACGGAGCTGATCGCCGCGCTGATCGCGAACGACCCCGCCCCGCTCGAGGACGCTGTCGCGGGCGCGATGGAGCGGCTCGAGGGCGCGTTCTCTTGCGTCGTGCTCTCCGAGGGCAAGCTGGTCGGCTTCCGCGACCGGCACGGCTTCCGTCCGCTCTGCCTCGGCCGCGAAGACGGGCACTGGCTGCTCGCCTCAGAGAGCTGCGCGCTCGACCTGGTCGGCGCCGAGCTCGAGCGCGAGGTCACGCCCGGCGAGCTGGTCGTGATCGACGGCGAGGGCGTCCACGCGAGGCAGGCGGTCGACTCGACCGGCCAGCGCGCGCTCTGCATCTTCGAGTTCTTCTACCTCGCGCGGCCCGACACGCGGCTCGAGGGCGTCGAGGTGCACGGCGCGCGCGTGCGGATGGGCGAGCGGCTGGCCCGCGAAGCGCCCGCCGAGGCCGACCTCGTCCTCCCGATTCCCGACTCGGGGACGCCTGCCGCAATCGGCTTCTCGCGCGAGAGCGGCATCCCATTCTCGGAGGGCCTGATCAAGAACCGCTACGTGGGCCGCACGTTCATCCAGCCCGACCAGGGCCTCCGCGAGCAGGGCGTCCGCCTCAAGTTCAACCCGCTCGCCGAGGTGGCGGGCAAGCGGCTGGTCGTCGTCGACGACTCGATCGTCCGCGGCAACACGACCCGGAAGATCGTCCGGATGCTCTTCGACGCCGGCGCCGCCGAGGTGCACATCAGGGTCTCGTCGCCGCCGGTGATCAGCCAGTGCTACTACGGGATCGACTTCGCCGACGAGGACGAGCTGATCGCGTCCTCGCGCTCGGTGGAGGAGATCCGCGAGCACATCGGCGCGACCTCCCTGGCCTACCTCTCGCTGGAAGGGCTGCAGGAATCGACGCGCCGCCCCGAGTCGGAAATGTGCCGCGCCTGCCTCACGCGGGACTACCCGACGGCAGTCCCGCGTGAGGGCGCGAAGCTCAGGTTCGAGCGCGTCTAGGCGCTATTGCTCGAGGACGCGGCTCGCCTTGGCGATGCCGCGGCTGAGAAGATAGAACGCGGTCAGGACCGTGGTCACCTCGACCCACATCGCCGTGTTGACGCTGTCCGCGATGATCCAGATCAGGATGAAGACGATCTCGACCACGAACCAGAGCGCGAACTCGGCGTTGCCCGGGACCGGCATCCGGGCGCCGGACGGGATGCTTGGCATCCCCATCGAGCGCGTCGTGCCGCCGCCGGCGGGCTGCTCCGGGGGGGTCGTCGACATTGCCTGCTTCTCCTTTCGTCAGGCCGCAAGGCCGGGGACGTGCACGATCTCCAGCTTGACGCCGTCGGGATCGTAGAAGAACACGGCGTAGTAGCCGGGTTGGTACCAGTACTCCTCCGGACCGCTCTCGATCTCGGCCCCCTGGGTGCGCAGCCACTCGGCTCGCTCGTTCACGGTCGAGCGCGACACGGCCTCGAGCGCGAGATGGTGCAGGCCGACGCGGTAGCGGTCATAGGGACCCTCACTCTCCGTCTGGGCCTCGCGCAAGCCGATCGAGCTGCCGGGGCCCCAGAGGTACCAGATCGTCTCGCCGCGCTCGCCCTGCACCTCGCTGACGCCGTGCCAGCCGAGCGGCCCGAGCAGGTCGCGGTAGAAGGGCAGGCTGCGCTCGATCGACGAGACGACGAGATCGACGTGATGGACGCCTGCGGAGCGCACGTTTCAACCGCCGCAAGGGTTCCTCGCGGGCGGCATCCTTCCTCCCCGTGGTGCTCTTCCACTACCACCTGGTCACGAGCCACGTGCGTGAGGTCGAGGCGCGCTACCTCGGGCGGCTCGCGTTCCGCCTGGTTGCGCGCTACGGGCGGATCGGCGAAGAGCAGGTGCACTACGAGTCGGGGGTCAGCTGGGACGAGCTCGAGCGGCTCGGCTTTCGGCACCGCCTGAGCGAGCTCGAGCGCGGCTCGGTGAACGTGGTGGTTCAGCCGGGCCAGTGGCCCTTGCCGCGGGTCGACCATGTCGGGGTCGCGCTCGACGACGACGAGTTTCAGGAGGTTCTGGAGCGCGCGACGGAGCTCCACTACCGCGTGCAGGAGTATCCGGGCCGCCGCACGTTCGTGGCGACAGACGCCGGCTACCGCGTGGAGATACATCCTCAGCGCGACTGGATCGACGACGTCCTCGCGAACTCGGGCGAGCTGCGGCTCTCGGAGCTTCAGCTGAAGGCCGACGATCCCGGGGCGAAGGCGGGAGCGCTGATGCAGCTGCTCGACCTGCCCGGCTACGACGGCGAGGTCGAGATCGGCGACGCGACGGTTCGGTTCCTCCCCGGCGGCCCGCGCGGCAGGCCGGAGCTGTACGGCGAATTGTTCGACGGGTCCTAGGCTTAGACTCGCGCCTGTGAGGGGCAGGACCTACGAGGACGCAGGGGTCTCGCTCGCGGCTGCCGACGAGGTCGTCGAGCGGCTGCGGGCGGCGGTCGAGTCGACCGGGGCGAGCGGGTTCGGCGCGTTTGCCGGGCTCTACCCGCTCGGCGACGGGCGCCTGCTCGCGGCGACGACCGATGGGGTCGGCTCGAAGCTCGTCCTTTCGCGGCGGGCGGGGAAGCTGCGCGACGCGGGCCGCGACCTCGCTGCTCACTGCATCGACGACGTGATCACAACGGGGGCGGAGCCCTTGTTCCTGCTCGACTACGTCGCGGCTCACCGCCTCGAGCTCGAGCAGGTCGCGGAGCTCGTCGAGGGTGCCGCGGAGGTCTGCCGCGAGGCCGGCTGCGCGCTGATTGGCGGCGAGACGGCCGAGCTGCCCGGGGTCTACCGCGAGGAGGAGCTCGACTTCGCGGGCACTTGCGTCGGGATCGTGGAGGCCGGGCGATTGGTCGACGGCTCCCGCTGCGAGGCGGGCGACCTCGTCCTCGGGCTCCCGTCATCGGGGCTGCACACGAACGGATTCTCTCTCGTTCGCCGGATCGTCGGCGACGACGACTTCGACGCCGACCTGCTGCTCGCGCCGCACCGGCTCTACCTGGACGAGGTGCGCGAGCTGCGCGCGAAAGCCGACGTCAAGGCCCTCGCGCACGTGACCGGCGGCGGGATCCTCGGGAACCTGACGCGCGTGCTCCCGGACGGCGTCGGCGTCGAGCTCGACTGGGGCTCGTGGGAGCGGCCGCCGGTGTTCGACTGGCTCGCGGAGCACGGCGTCGAGGAGGAGGAGACGCGGCGGGTGTTCAACTGCGGGATCGGGATGTGCGCGGTGGTGCCCGAGGCGCCGGCCGGCGCGCTCGTCATCGGGAGGCTGACGTGATCGGCGTCCTGGTGAGCGGCGAGGGCACCAACCTGCAGGCGCTGATCGACGCGCGGCTGCCGATCGTCGCGGTCGCGAGCAACAAGGCGGGCGTTCGCGCGCTCGAGCGAGCAGAAGAGGCCGGCATCGCGACCCGGGCGTTCGAGGTCGACGACTACCCCGACCGCGAGGCGCGCGATGCGGCCATGGCCGACTGGCTGACCGCGCGCAGCGTCGACCTGGTCGTCTGCGCCGGGTACATGCACCTCCTGCGCCGCTGCTTCCTCGAGCGCTTTCCCGGCCGGGTCATCAACACCCACTCCGCCCCGCTCCCCGAGTTCCCCGGGCCGCACCCGATCCACGACGTGCTCGCGGCCGGCGTTCCCGAGACTGCGGCCACGGTGCACTACGTCGACGGCGGCATCGACACCGGCCCGGTGATCGCGGCCGAGCGCGTGCCCGTGCTCCCGGGCGACGACGAGCACAGCCTGCGCGACCGGGTGCAGGCGGCCGAGCACCGGTTGCTCCCGCGGGTCGTAGGCGAGCTGATCGCCCGGTGATCAAGCGCGCTCTCGTCTCGGTCTACGACAAATCCGGCCTCGAGGAGCTCGGGCGCGGGCTGGAGAAGCTCGAGGTCGAGATCGTCGCGAGCGGCGGGACGGCGACGTTTCTGCAGAAGCTCGGAATCGCGGTGACGCCCGTCGAGGACGTGACCGATGTCCCGGAGATGCTCGGCGGCCGCGTGAAGACGCTCCATCCGCGCATCCACGCGGCGATCCTGGCCCGCCGCGACCGGCCCGACGACCAGGCGTCGCTCGACGAGCACGAGATCGAGCCGTTCGACCTCGTCTGCGTCAACCTCTACCCGTTCCAGGGCGTGGTGTCGAGGCGCGGCGTGAGCGAGAGCGACGCCGTCGAGATGATCGACATCGGCGGCCCGGCGATGCTGCGCGCCGCGGCGAAGAACTTCGCGCACGTCGCGCCGGTCTGCCGGCCGGAGCGCTACCCGGAGGTGCTCGCGGAGCTGCGCGCGAAGGGCGAGCTCTCGCTCGACAGCCGGCGCCGGCTCGCGGCGGAGGCGTTCGGCGTGACCGCCGCCTACGAGGCCGCGATCTCGGGCTGGTTCACCGAGGCCGAGAGCTTCCCGGAGTCCGTGCAGCCGGTCTTCGAGAAGAAGATCGAGCTCGCGTACGGCGAGAACCCGCACCAGCGCGCGGCCTACTACTCGGAGATCGGCGCGCGGCGCCACCTGCTCTCGCGCGTCGAGAAGCTCCACGGGCGAGACCTCTCGTTCAACAACCTCAACGACCTCTCAGCGGCGCGGCTGCTCGCGCGCGAGTTCGAGCTGCCTGCCTGCGTGATCGTCAAGCACGCGAACCCGTGCGGCGTCGCGGTCGCGGGCTCGATCGAGCAGGCGTACGAGCGCGCGCTCGGCGCGGACCCGATCTCGGCCTACGGCGGTGTCGTCGTGCTCAACCGGCCGGTGAGTGAAGCGCTCGGCGAGCGGCTGGCAGAGCAGTTCGTCGAGGTCCTGTTCGCTCCCGGATACGACGACTCGGCCCTGAAGCGCCTCCGCGAGAAGCCCGCGACGCGGATCCTCGAGGACCGCGAGCGGCGCCTCTCGAACCCGGGTGAGCGCGACTACCGGCGGGTGCTCGGCGGGCTACTCGTCCAGGAGCGCGACTGGGACGTCGACGACCGCGAGGGCATGGAGGTCGTCTGCGGCTCGCCGGACGAAATCACCTGGGGCGACCTGCTGTTCGCCTGGCGCGTCTGCAAGCACGTCACGTCGAACGCGATCGTGCTGGCCCACGACCTGCGGACAATCGGGATCGGCGCGGGCCAGATGAGCCGCGTCGACTCCGTGCGGATCGCGCTCGAGAAGGCCCGCGAGCACGGCCATTCGACGGCCGGCGCGGCACTCGCCTCGGACGCGTTCTTCCCGTTCGCCGACGGCCCTCAGCTAGCGCTGGGGGCCGGCGCCACGGCGATCATCCAGCCGGGCGGTTCGAAGCGGGACGACGAAGTGATCGAAGCCGTCGAGCGCGCGGGCGCGACGATGGTCTTCACTCATCGCCGCCACTTCCGCCACTAGCCGATCGACGCGACGAGGTTCACGCGGCCGTGTAGGCCGCTCAGGTCGATCGTCTGCGAGGCGGCGTCGAAGCGGGCGAACGCGCGGCCGCCGACGGTGACGCCGGTCATCCGCTCGCCGACCGGTAGCCGCAGGCGCAGCTTCAGGGTCGCCGAGCCGAGTCTCCTCGGGACCGTCAGGCGCGCGGTGACCGAGCCGCGGCGCGCGCGCAACGTGTACGACAAAGGCCCAAAGCTCGTCCGCACGCCCCGCACCGAGACGAGCTTCCCGCCCAGAAGCCACCGGCGCGGCGTCGAGTACCCGAGCTCCAGCCCGTTCGGCGTCCCCGTCGCGTCGCGTGTCTCGTGCACGAGCATGAGCCGCAGCGTCTCGAGGAAGAACGCGTTGTTGACGCTGTTCGGCGGCCGGAACATCGACCGGTAGTACTCGCCCTCCACAGGCCCCACAGTCGAGCCCTCGCCGGAGACGAAGGTGCCCTGCGTCATGTCCGCGCCGAGCTTCCCGTAGAGGCTGAGGATCAGCTGGTCCGCCTGTCCGTTGTCGGCGAGAAAGCGTGCGGCGCTCAGCCCGTAGACGTCGTCCACTCCCGGCGCGCGGTAGCCGGGCTTACCGCTCTCGTTGAAGGCGCGGAAGCGGACGAGGCCGAGCAGACGCGACCCGTGGTTCTGCAGGTAGCGGAAGAGCCCCGTCGCCTCACGGCTACCAGGCTGGAAGACCCCGGACGCGAGCGCGTAGGGCATGACGAGGTTCCAGTAGCTCCCCGCAAGCGAGTCGGTGACGCTGCCGTAGGCCTGCTGCGACGCGTCGAGGAGCGGGACCGGCACGAAGAGCGACCCGTCCGGCAGCCCGCGCTCGGCGGACTGGACTGCCGAGCGGAGCCCCGTTTCGAGCTGGGCCGCATCGTGAGTAGCGCGAGCGGCGAGGTCGGCCCGGCCGATCCGCGTCCAGACTCCGGCCATCGCGCGCAGACCCTGGAGCACGAGCGCCTGGTCGTGGAGGCCGTAGACCTCGGCCGAGATGTCCATCCCGTAGCGCTCGGGATCGAGAAGCCCGGTCTTGCTGTTCGCGAGCTGGAGCTCGAAGCGGCCGAGCGCGCCCTGCAGCAAGGGATTGACCTGCCGAACGAAGCGCGCGTCGCCGGTCCGCCGGAAGTAGTCGGCGGTGACGCTCAGCCGCAGGCCGTCGGACCGGTTCGGGAAGAAGCTGCCGCGGTGGATGGACTTCGTCGCAATCGCCCGCTCGACCCCGGTGAAGCCGTACTCGCCCATCACCTCGGCCACGTCCATCAGCTCCCACGAGAAGCGCTCGTACGGGTTGCCGAGGCTGTAGCGCCAGGCGTGCGCGATGTTCTGGATCAGGAGATTCCGCTCGGCGTTCATGACCACTCGGTCGGGGACGGTGACGTGCGCGGCCGGTGCGAGCCGCCGCGTCCAGTAGAGGGCGACCGAGTGGCGCACGCGCCTGTAGCTCGCGGCGTCGAGCCGGAACGGCTTGGTCGGCGACGGCTTCGAGACCCACGCGGCGTAGACGGTGCGCTTGCGGCCTCCCACCGTCGAGTACGTGACCGAGCTGCCGCGGACGCGGGCGCCCTGGCTGAACAGGAGTAGCGTCTTCCGGCCGTGCCGCAGCTGGTTGCCGGCCCGGTGCAAGCCTTTCAGCGAAGCCGTGAAGCGGACGCGCGCCCGGGGATGGCCGGAGTGACGCGGGTCGATCGTCACGCGGACGAAGCTGACGAGAGAACCTGTCTGCGGGATCCGGGTCGCGAACGACTCCTGGCTGTAGCGAACGCCGGCCGCGTCGCGATAGCTCGTCTTCAGGATCGGCAGGTAGCCGCCGCCCAGCTTCGCCGGGGCGAGGCGCGCAAGACAGGAGCCATAGCGCTCGGTTGCACGCAGGCCCGACGTCCACCGAGAGGCTCGGCCCGCGCACCCGCCGGGAAACGATCTGGCTCCCGTCGGCCACGTGCAGGTCGACGACGCGCGCGCCGGCGTTGTCGTCCGGCCGGCCGAAGGCGAGGTAGTAGATGCCCGAGTCGGTGAGCCGATGCGGGTCCTTCCCCGCCGGCGGGCCGACGAGCATGAGCGGGTGGAGGAAGCGGCGGGCAGCCGCGTAGGTCGGCCCGCCGGGCGTGTTCAGCAGCTGGTTCCCCCAGACGTCGCTCCTGGACGAGAGCGCCGCCTGCACCGCCGAGTCGTAGGCGTAATCGTGCGGAAGCGGCGGGCAGGAGGCGACCTCCACCCTGCGCGCCTGGCCGCCGGCGGCGGCAACCGTGCCCGCGACCATGGCCGCGAGCAGGGCAATGCCAACGCGATGCGCTCTCCCGTTCACGCCTGAAGTGTGCACATCGGCTGCGGCGGCGCGACAACTGAATGCGGTAAAAGATGCGAATGAACCAAAGCCGCCGCTGGCTGACGCTCGCGATCGTGGGCGCCGCCTTCTTTATGACGGTCCTCGACGTCGCGATCGTGAACGTCGCGCTGCCCTCGATCGAGAAGGACCTGAACGTGACGGAGACCACCGTCCAGTGGGTGCTGATCGCCTACGCGATCACCTTCGGCGGCTTCCTCCTCCTCGGCGGGCGCATGGCCGACCTGCTCGGGCGCAAGCGGATCTTCCTCGTCGGCCTCACCCTCTTCACCATCGCCTCGCTGGTGTGCGGGCTCGCGAACAGCATCGGCGTGCTGATCGGCGCCCGTGCCGTGCAGGGAATCGGCGCGGCGATCATCTCGCCCGCGGCTCTGTCGATCGTGACGACGACTTTTCGGGAAGGCGCGGAGCGGAACAAGGCACTCGGGATCTGGGGCGCGCTCGGAGGCTCGGGCGCGGCGGCCGGCGTCCTCTTCGGCGGCATCATCACCAAGTACCTCGGTTGGGAGTGGATCTTCTACGTGAACGTGCCGGTCGGCGCGCTCGTCTTCGGACTCGCGCTGCCGTTCGTCCCCGAGAGCCGCGCCGACCTCGGCCACCGCCGCTTCGACGCCGCCGGCGCGATCACGGTCACCGGCGGCCTCGCGCTGCTGGTCTACGCCATCTCGAAGGCGCCCGACGTTGGCTGGGGCTCCGCCCGCACGATCCTGCTGCTGCTCCTGTCGATCGCGATTCTTGCCGTCTTCGTCCTGATCGAGCTGCGCTCGAGATCGCCGCTGATGCCGTTCCGGATCTTCCGCATCCGCTCGCTGCTCGCGGCCAACGTGGTCGGGTTCCTGCTCGGCGCGGTGATCTTCGCGAACTTCCTCGTCTTGACCCTCTACGTGCAGCAGGTGCTCGGGTGGTCGGCGCTCAAGACGGGCGTGACGTTCCTCGCGACGGCCGGGACGACCGTCATCTGGGCCGGCGTCGCGCAGGCGCTGACGACGCGCTTCGGGCCGCGCCCGGTGATCGTCGCGGGCCTGCTCGTCCTGGCGAGCTCGATGCTCTGGTACACGCAGCTCTCGGTGCACGGGCATTTCTGGCCGAACCTGCTGCCGCCGTATCTGATCTTCGCGCTGGGGCTCGCGTTCTCGTTCGTCCCCGTGACGATCGCCGCCCTGGCGCAGGTCGAGGCGCACGATGCCGGGCTTGCGTCAGGCCTGATCAACACGAACCAGCAGATCGGCGGGGCGATCGGCGTCGCTCTGGCCTCGACGATCTTCATCACGACCAGGAACGATCTCCTGAAGAGCCATCACCCGCCCCTGGAAGCGGTCACAACGGGCTTCCAGGATGCGTTCTGGGCGTTGATTGCGCTCGCCGTCCTCGGAGCCATCCTCGCGTTCGTCATGCTCCGCGGCACGGAAGCCCCTGCACCCGAGGCGCGCGCAGAGACCGCCTAGGGCGCCTCGAAGCGGTAGAAGAACGGCCCGAGGCCGGAGCTCGACACGGCGAACTCCGCCTTCAGGAACTCCTCGAGGGCACGTGCGTTCTCGAGCCCGCCGGCGTCGAGCGGCTCGTAGCCGGCGTCCCGGATCAGCTGCGCCGTCGTCTCCTTGGCCTCGTCGTCGCCGCAGTAGAGGCACCCGGGCGGGACCTCCTGCCGCTGCACCTGGTCGTAGATCCTGGCGAAGACGGTGTTGAAGGCCTTGGCGACGTGCGCCCCGGTGCGCTGCTTGACGTGGGCGGCGAGCGACTCGGCGCCGCCGGGGCGGTCGCCCTGGACCAGGTTCGTCGCGTCGATCAGGACCTTGCCTTCGAGCCCGCTGACGCTGTCAAGCGCGTCGTCGATCGCCCCGGACGGAACCGCCAGCAGGACGGCTTCCGCGCCTGAGACGTCTCCGCCGTCCTTGCCGATCCTCTCGACCTCGTGCCCCGCCTGCTCCCAGAAATCGGCGAGCCCGCCTCCGACGTTGCCCCTGCCGATGGTCGCGATCTTCATGTCAGCTCCTTTCCGAGCGTTACGCTTGACGCCATGCCGCGGGAGTATCCATCGCTGCTCGAGCTGGTCGGCCACACGCCTTTGGTGCGCCTCCAGCGCATCGTGCCCACCGATGCTGCAACGGTTCTTGCCAAGCTCGAATTCCTGAACCCGGGCGGCTCGATCAAGGACCGCATCGCGATCACGATGGTCGAGGCGGCCGAGCGCGAGGGGAAGCTGAAGCCGGGCGGCACGATCGTCGAGCCGACCTCCGGGAACACCGGCACCGGCCTCGCGATCGTCGCTGCGCTCAAGGGCTACCGCTGCATCTTCACGATGCCGGACAAGATGAGCCGCGAGAAGATCTCGCTGCTCAAGGCCTTCGGGGCCGAGGTGATCATCTGCCCGTACGCCGTCGAGCCCGAGTCGCCCGAGAGCTACTACTCGGTCTCCGACCGGCTCGCCGAGGAGATCCCGGGCGCCTATAAGCCCGACCAGTACACGAACGACGCAAACCCGCGCTCGCACTACGAGACAACCGGCCCCGAGATTCTCGAGCAGACCGGCGGCGAGCTCGACGCGCTCGTCATCGCCGTGGGCACCGGCGGCACGATCACCGGCATCGCGCGCTTCCTCAAGGAGCAGAAGCCCGACGTGATGATCGTCGGCGCCGACCCGGAGGGCTCGATCTACACGTCCGGGCCGGAGAAGCAGCACCCGTATCTCGTGGAGGGAATCGGCGAGGACTTCTACCCCAAGACGTTCGACCCCTCGGTCGTGGACAGATGGGTGACCGTCTCCGACCGTGACTCGTTCCTGACCGCCCGGCGACTCGCGCGCGAGGAGGGGATGCTCGTCGGCGGGTCAGGCGGTACCGCGGCCTGGGCGGCGGTCGAGATCGCGAAGGAGCTCGGCCCTGGGAAGACGGTCGTCACGCTCTTCCCGGACGGCGGCCGCGCCTACCTCTCGAAGTTCTTCGACGACAACTACCTGATCGAGCTCGGCTTCCTCGAGCGGGGCGAGCCGACACCGAAGGTCCGCGAGGTCGTGCAGTTCAAGCAGCAGAACGGCGCCGCACCGGAGCTGATCACCATCGAGTCGCACCAGAAGGTCGGAGCCGCGATCGAGCTGATGCGCGAGTACTCGATCTCGCAGCTGCCCGTGACGCGGCACGACTCCGGCGGCTCGCTCGCGGACGTCGTCGGATCCCTCCAGGAGCGCGGCCTGCTCGACCTCGTCTTCCGCAATCCGGATGCGCTCAACGATGACGTCGCAGCAGCGATGCAGCCGCCGCTCGCCGCAGTCGAGGCCGACGAGTCGCTGGACGAGGTCTTCTCGGCGCTCAGCGGTGGCAGTCAGGCGGTGGTCGTCGCCACGCGCGGCAAGCCGACGGGGATGCTGACCCGCTCCGACCTGCTCGAGTACCTGGCGCGGCGCACGTGAACCGGCTCGAGGATCTGCTCCGCGAGGCTTTTCCCGGCGACGAGGTCTCCGTCGTCGACCGCACCGGCGGAGGCGACCACTTCCAGGTGACCGTCGCGAGCGCGCGCTTCGACGGGCTCTCGCTCGTCGAGCAGCACCGGCTCGTCTACGACGCGCTTGCCGCACCGCTCGCCGATGGCACCATTCACGAACTGAGGATCACAACGAAAGGGGCACCGTGAAGGACCAGATCAAGGAGCTGATCGACAACGAGGACGTCGTTCTCTTCATGAAAGGTACGCCGCAGTTCGCGATGTGCGGCAACTCGCAGCGGGCGCTGGACGCCCTGCGGCGGGCGGGCGCGCCGGTGACGGCCGTCGACATCCTTCCCGACCCGCAGATCCGCCAGGAGCTCTCGGCGCTCTCGGGCTGGCCGACGATCCCGCAGGTGTTCGTCGGCGGCGAGCTGATCGGCGGCGCGGACATCGTCGAGGAGCTCGAGGCCTCCGGCGAGCTCGAGCGCACGCTGACGGACAAGCTCGGCGCGGACTACCGCACCGCGGGCAACGAGCGGGTGGCCGCCGTCGCCTAGCGACGTTATTTTTCCACCCGTAATTCGGACCAGACTCAGGAGGGCTTGACATGGAACAAGCAGTCGCGCCTGCCGACGCGAGCGGCCGCCGGGTTTCGATCATCGTCACGTCGGCGATCGCGGTCGCGTTCGTCGTGGTCGCGGTCATCTTCGCCGCGAACACCCAGTGGTACTTCGTCTTCAAGATGCTTCACGTCGGCGCCGCGGTGGTTTGGGTCGGCGGAGGCGTCTTCCTCACGATCCTGGCTCTCCTGGCCGAGCTGGCGGACGACGACGACCAGCTGCTCCAGGTCGGCCACTGGGCCGAGACTGTCGCCGGCCGGCTGTTCCCGATCATGTCGTTCGTCGTCCTCGGCTTCGGGATCGGCATGACCCAGAACTTCAGCATCCCGTACAACCAGTTCTGGCTGATCTTCGGGCTGACCGCCTGGGCGCTCTCCGCTGCGACCGGCATCCTGTTCCTCGGCCCGGAGTCGAAGCGTCTGAACAATGCGGCGGCGGAGTACGGGCCGAAATCGCCTCAGGTCCAGTCGCGGCTACGGCGGATCCTGCTCGTCGCCCGGATCGACGTCGCGCTGCTCTTCCTGATCGTGTTCGACATGGTCGTCAAGCCCTTCAGCTGAGCCTTTCCAGAGAGGTCCGGACATTCCCCGGATGCTGATCCGGGCGTTCCCCGATGCCCGGTGCCCCCGGCCGTGCGAGGGTGAGCGTGGAAGGAGGTGTCAGATGTCGACCATCTCGCACGAGCCGACCAAAGGGTTCCGGCACGAGGATCGCCGAGAGCTCCGCTTCATGGTGCACGACGTAGCTGCGTCGCTGGCAATCTCGATGATGTGGCTCGCGGTGCTGCTCGACTCGCTCTTCGGCCCGTACATCGTGAACACGGACGGCTCACGGGTTCCGTCCGGGGTGGCGCTCGCGTTGTTCGCCTTTCTCGGTACCTGGGTCGTCGCACGGTACGCCTTCCGGCGCGAGCCGAAGGAGTGACCGGGCGGCCCTGCCGTCGTAACTAGAATCGGAGCGTGGACTTCGAGACCCGAGCGATCCACGAGGGGCAGCACCCGGATCCCGCCACGGGGGCGGTCACGGTACCGAT
This sequence comes from uncultured Actinomycetes bacterium, assembly GCA_963788215.1. Lineage (GTDB taxonomy): Bacteria > Actinomycetota > Thermoleophilia > Gaiellales > Gaiellaceae > AC-32. The sequence continues at coordinate 383,684 of CAWBFX010000010.1, read as the reverse complement.
CTACCAGACGTCGACGTTCGTCCAAGACGCTGTCGGCGAGCACAAGGGCTACGACTATGCGCGCGTCGCCAACCCGACGCGGACGGCGCTGCAGCTCTGCCTCGCCTCGCTCGAGGGCGCCGAGCACGGGATCGCGTTCTCCTCGGGGCTCGGCGCGGTCACGACGATCATGCACCTGCTCAACCCGGGCGACCGGGTGGTCGCCGTAGCCGACGTCTACGGAGGCGTCTACCGGATGTTCTCGCAGGTCTACGAGCCGAAGGGCTACGCGTTCTCGTGGGTTCCCGCGGAGGAGCTGAACGCGAACGTCGCCGAGCACCTCGACGAGCAGACGCGGATCGTCTGGCTCGAGACGCCGACGAACCCGGTGCTGAACATCGTCGACATCCGCGCGGTGGCCGAGGCGGCGCACGCGGCCGGCGCGCTCGTCGTCGTCGACAACACCTTCGCCTCGCCGTACCTGCAGCAGCCGCTCGAGCTCGGCGCGGACATCGTCGTCCACTCGACGACGAAGTACCTCGGCGGGCACTCCGACCTCGTCGGCGGCTTCGTCGCCACCAACGACCCGACGATCGCAGAGCGGATGTACTTCCTGCAGAAGTCGCTCGGCGCCGTGCCGGGGCCGTTCGACTGCTGGCTCGTCCTGCGCGGGCTGAAGACGCTCGCCGTGCGGATGCGCAGGCACTGCGAGAACGCGCAGGCCGTCGCGGGGGCCCTCGCGAAGCACGAGCGCGTCGAGACCGTGCTCTACCCCGGCCTTCCCGAGCATCCGGGCCACGACATCGCGGCGCGGCAGATGCGCGACTTCGGCGGGATGGTCTCGGTGCTGCTGGAGTCCGAGGAGGAGGCCGTCGCGCTCTGCGCGCGCACCAAGCTCTGGAAGCTCGCCGAGAGCCTCGGGGGCGTCGAGAGCCTGATCGAGCACCCGGCGCGGATGACCCACGCCTCGACCGCGGAGGCGCCCTTCGCGGCTCCGCGGAACCTCGTGCGGCTCTCGGTCGGGATCGAGTCCGCCGAGGACCTCGTCGAGGATCTCGAGCAGGCGCTCGTCCGCTCGCCGGCCGCCGCCGGCGCGTAGTACGTGCCCTCGGTCCCGGTTCCGCCCGAGGTCGACGAGTTCCTCCGGCTCCCGAACCCTGCGGTCGTCGCCACCTTGCGGGCCGACGGCTCGCCGCACACGGTTCCGACCTGGTACGACTGGGAGGACGGGCGCGTGCTGCTGAACATGGAGGACAGCCGCTTGCGGCTCGGCTACATGCGGCGCGACCCGCGCGTGGCGCTGACCGTGCTCGGCGGCGGTGAGGACGGCTGGTACCGGCACCTGAGCCTGCTCGGACGGATCGTCTCGATCGCCGACGACGACTCGCTCGCGGACATCGACCGGCTCGCGATCCGCTACACCGGGCAGCCGTTCCGCACGCGCGACCGCAAGCGCGTGAGCGCGTGGCTCGAGCCCGACCGCTGGCACGGGTGGCCTTCCTGACGCTGCTCGACCTGCGGCACCTCGGACGGGAGCGGGTGATCGGCTCCTACCTGCTCGAGACCAAGGATGGGCTCGCGCTCCAGGACTGCGGCCCCACGACCTGCGTACCCGAGCTGAAAGCCCAGCTCGCGGAGCGCGGGCTCGAGCTGCGCGACATCCGGCACCTGCTGCTCTCGCACATCCACCTCGACCACGCGGGCGCGACCGGCGTCCTCGTCCGCGAGCACCCCCAGCTGCAGGTGCACGTCTCCGAGGTGGGGGCGCCGCACCTCGTCGATCCCGAGCGACTAGAGCGAAGCGCGCGCAGGCTCTACGGCGACGAGTTCGACACGCTCTGGGGCGAGCTCGCGCCGGTGCCGGAGAAGAACGTCCACGTAGTCGGCTCCGAGGTGCTCGGGCTCGAATGCTTCCCGACCCCGGGCCACGCCTCGCACCACGTCTGCTACCTCGACGGCGACGGCACGCTCTACGCGGGCGACGCGGCAGGCGTCCGCATCCAGCCCGCCCGGTTCGTCCTCCCGCCCACGCCGCCGCCCGAGGTCGACCTCGACGCCTGGGACGCGACCCTCGACGAGATCGCGCGCCGCGACCCCCAGCGGCTCGCGCTGATCCACTTCGGCGTCGCCGACGACGTCACGCGCCACCTGGCGGAGATGCGCACCCGCCTGCACGAGTGGGCCGAGCGCGTCCGGGACGGCGCGGGCGAGGAGGAGTTCGAGGCGGCCGCGGCGCGCGACCTCGGCGCCGAAAGCGAAGAGTATGAGCAGGCCATGCCTTTCTGGCAGTCGTACGCCGGGCTGAAGCGCTACTGGGACAAGCGCCGGGAGGCCGAAGCTGCATCCGGCTGAGCTCGGCGAGCTCGAGGCGTTCCGCGACCTGTACGCCGCTGCGCCGGCCGGGATCGGCGCGGCGGCGCTCGAGCTCGGGGGCGGGCTCTGCGTCCGGCTCGACTCGATCCCGGACTTCGCCATGTTCAACCGCGCGACGGGCCTTGGGCTCGACGAGCCCATGACCGAGGAGCTCGTCGACGAGACGCTCGTCTTCCTGGCAGGAACGCGCTCCTACGTCTCGGTCGCGCCCGACGCCAGGCCGCCGGACCTGCGCGCTGGCTCCAGACCCGGGGTCTGACCCCGGGTTACGGCTGGACCAAGTTCGTCCGCCCCGCGACCGATCCGCCCGCGGCCCAAACGGCCCTGCGAATCGAGCGGGTCGAGAACGGCGAGGCCTTCGGAGCGGCAGCCGCCGGCGGCTTCGAGGTGCCGGATCTCTTCCGCGGCTGGCTCGCGCTTCTACCCGCGAGGGCCGGGTGGCACTGCTTCGTCGCGTTCGACGGCGACGAGCCGGCCGGAGCGGGCGCCCTCTACGTGACGGGCAAGATCGGCTGGCTCGGCATCGGCGCGACCGTTCCCGAGCATCGAGGCAAAGGCGCGCAGAGCGCCCTGATCGCGAAGCGGATCGAAGCGGCCGTGGAGCTCGGCTGCGAGGTCGTCGTGAGCGAGACCGGCAAGCCGATCGACGGCCGGGCCGGGCCGTCCTACAGGAATCTGGTGCGCGCTGGGCTCGAGCCGGTCTACGTGCGCCCGAGCTTCCAGCGCGCAGAAGTAATCAGCGGAAGCTAGAGAATCCCGGCAACGTTCTCGAGCGCGCTGCTGATGTTGCCTCCGAGCAGCGTGATCGCTGCGACCACCGCGAGCGTCATCACGGCGAGCACGACACCGTACTCGGCCATCGTCTGGCCTCGTTCGTCGACGAGCTTGATCATGCGGACTCCTTAGGTTGCGGCAGAAAGCAACCCATCGGCAGCCGCCTGCCTGCCCTCGATCCCCCGTTCTAGCCGATCGCTTCCCGGTACGCGCGCTCGTAGTCGGCGACCATCCGGCCCGGAGCAAACTGCTCCTCTGCGAAGCGCCTGCATTCGCTGGGCTCGATCGCGTCCGCCTGCTCGAGCGCGGCGGGGATGTCGTGCCAGTGGTCGACGATGACGCCGCCCGTACCGTCTCCGATCACCTCCGGGACCGCGCCCTGCCGCGTCGCGATCACCGGCGTTCCGCACGCCATCGACTCGATCATGACGAGGCCGAACGGCTCCTCCCACTCGATCGGGAAGAGCGTGCAGCGCGCGTTCTGCAGCAGCTCGACCTTCGTCCCGTGGTTGACCTCGCCGAGGTACTCGATCCCGTTGCCCAGGTGCGGCTCGATGAACTCGGCGAAGTACTCCTTCTCGCGCGGCTCGCGCATCTTCCCCGCGAGCTTCAGCGGCAGCCCGAGCTCCATCGCCACCGCGACCGCGCGGTGCGCGCCCTTCTCGTGGTTGAAGCGGCCAAGGAAGAGCAGGTAGTCGCCGCGGTGCGGCTTGCATGGGTAGTGCTCGAGGTCCAGCGCGTTCGGCACGTTCGCGATCCAGTTCAGGTCGGGCTTCGGGCGGCGCTGGTTGAGCGAGATCGAGATCAGGCCGACCGACGGCGCCACCCGCCCGATGCTCTCGTAGACGTCACCGGGCTCGCCGTCGAGCGGCCCGTGGACGGTGTGCACCACCGGTGTCGAGAGCAGCTCGCCGGTCACGGCGCCGAGTGGACCGGTGTGGTCGTTGATCACGTCGAACTCCTCGGCCCGCTCGTAGCAGGCCAGGATGTGCCGCAAGTCCGGAAGCGAGCGGCCGATCTGCTCGCTCGGCGCGTGGTCGAAGACGGAGGCGAGCTTCGCCTTCGTGTGGGAGTCGCCGGACGCGAAGAGGGTGACGTCGTGCCCGTGGTCGACGAGGCCGTCCGCGAGCAGCCAGACGATCCACTCGATCCCGCCGTAGCCGCTGGGCGGGACGGCGAACCAGGGAGGTGCGAGGACGGCGATCCTCAGTGTTTCTCCCGGTGATGACAGGCGGTCACTGCTGGGAGGAACACTAGGCTTCCTCGACTGTGACGCGTCCGCGCTCGACGCGCACGTCCCACTGGCGGTCGAAAGCTCGAATACCGGAAAGCCGCACCGAGCGGCCCGCCCAGGACGGCAGCTCGTCGGGCGCGTGCGTCTCCAGGTGGTGTCCGCTCCGGTTGGGCTCGAGGCCGAGCAGCAGCTGCAGCAGGAGTACCGGAGTCCCGGCCGCCCAGGCCTGCGGGCGCGCGGCGGTCGGGTAGGCGATCGGAAACGGCGTCTCCGAGCGCGGCAGGCCCGCGAAGACCTCCGGTAGCTGATAGGCGAAGTGCGCGGCCGCGCCGAGCATCCGCCGGATGATCCGCTGCGCCTCGGGCCAGCGCCCGTGCCGGGCGAGGCCCTGCGCGATCAAGGAGTTGTCGTGGGGCCAGACGGTTCCGTTGTGGTACGAGAGCGGGTTGTAGCCGGCGTCGCCCGTCGACATGGTGCGCACGCCCCAGCCCGACCACAGCTCCTGGCCCATCAGCGCGTCCACGATCGCGTCCACGCGCCGCTCCGGGACGATGCCGCTCCAGAGCAGGTGCCCGACGTTGGAGCAGAGCGAGTCGACCTGCCGCTTCTCGCCGTCGAGCGCGAGGACGTAGTACCCGCCGCGCGCGTCCGTCCAGAACTGCTCGTCGAAGCGCCGCTGCAGCTCCTGCGCTTCCTGCTCGAGCCGCTCGGCGAGTGGGCGGTCGCGCCAGACCTCCCGCGCAAGCTCGGCCGCCCGAACCTTGGCGTCGTAGACGTAGCCCTGAACCTCGCAAGGCGCGATCGGAGAGCGGGCGATGGTGCCGTCGTGGAAGCGCTGCGAGTCGCCGGAGTCCTTCCACGACTGATTCGCGAGCCCTCGCGGGGTGCGCCGCTGGTACTCGACGAAGCCGTCGCCGTCGCGGTCGCCGTACTGATCGATCCAGGCGAGCGCGCGCAGGGCCGGATCCTTCAGCTCGCCGACGAGCTCCGAGTCGTCTGTCCAGCGCCAGACCTCCGAGAGCAGGACGATGTAGAGCGGCGTCGCGTCCGCCGTCCCGTAGTAGGCGCGAAACCAGTTCTCCGCGGCGCGCCCGGACCGGAGCTCGTGGACGATCTTGCCCGGCTCGGCGTCGATGTCGGGGTCGTCCTCGCGGGCCTGGAGCTCGGCGAGCGTCTCGAGCGCGGTGCGGGCGAGCTCGGGACCGAACAGCAGTGTCTGGAGGCACGTGATCAGCGTGTCGCGCCCGAAGACCGTCATGAACCACGGCATCCCCGCCGCAGGCAGCCGGCCCCTGCGCCCCCCTCCGCGCATGCGAAGCGAGGCAAGGTCCGCGACCGAGCGCGAGAAGCTCTGCCCCAGCTCGTCCCAGTCGCTGCGGATCTGCGGCACGCGCAGCTGCCAGGCTGCGAGCGACTCGCGCACGCGCGTGAGCTCCTCGCCGAAGCGCCGCTCGGCCGCCAGCGGCGCGATGCTGTCGCCGTCGATCGACGCGAGGATGTCGAGCCTGAGCGCCCATTCCTCGCGCGGGCCGAGCTCGAGGTGGTAGGCGACGCGCGTGCCCTCGATCGCGCCCCGCTCGGAGAGGATCACCTGCGTACGGGCCGTCCCGCCGTTCGCTTCCTCGAGCACGAACTGGTTGTGCTGCTCCTCGAAGCGCGCCGCTGCGGCCGGCGGCAGCGGCTTCGCCCGGGTCGGGTCGCCGAGAGCGAAATCGTGCTCCTTCACGGAGAGGATGTCCGCGAAGTCGGTGGCGAGCTCGAGGGCCAGCTCGAAGGAGAGCGGCTCCATGCCCTCGTTGCGGACGACGATGCGGTCCTGCATGCCGTCACCCACGAACCGCTCACGCGTGATCGAGAGCGTGTCCTGGGGCAGGCCGCCCGCGGCGGGGTTGCGCAGATAGAACGCGGCCGAGAAGTATTCGACCACGCCCGACGAGAGCAGCAGCGGCTTCGCGCCGTTGATCGTCAGCCGCAGCAGCGAGAGGAAGCGCGTGTCGTCGGCGAAGAGCCCCTGCGTCTGGCCGTCGACGTCGCCGAGCTCGTTGCAGATGCAGAAGGTCGAGCCTTCGAGGATCGTGAGCGCCATCAGTCGTCGCGGACGATGCGGACGGCCGTCGACTGCGCCAGGGCCTTGACCACGAGCTCGTCCACGTTCACGTGGGGCGGTCGGGTCAGCGCGAAGACGATGCACTCGGCGACGTCCTCGGGCCTCAGCGGCTCGACGTTCGCGTAGACGGCCTTCGCGCGCTCCTCGTCGCCGCGGAAGCGCACACGCGAGAAGTTCGTCTCGACGAGGCCCGGGTCGACCGTCGTCACGTGGATCGGGCGGCCGAGGAGGTCTTCGCGGAGGGCGTAGGTGAAGCCCCGCACGGCGAACTTGGACGTGACGTAGACCGCGGCGTTCTCGTACGGCTGGCGGCCGGCGACCGAGCCGAGGTTGACGATGTGGCCGCCGTCGCGGATGTGCGGGAGGCACAGGCGCGTCAGGCGCATGACCCCATGGACGTTCGTCTCGAGGACGGTCTCCTCGTCCTCCTCCTTGCTCTGGTCGAACGGCTCGCGGCCGAGGCCGAGGCCAGCGTTGTTGACCAGGATGTCCAGGCCGCCGAGCTCCGCGACGGCCTGCTCGACGAAACGCTCACAGCTGGGCGGATCGATCACGTCGAGCTCGAGCGCGACCTCGGTCTCGAGCTGGTCGACGCGCCTCGCCCCGCCCGCCACGCGCGCGCCGTTGTCTGCGAGCGCGCGGGCGGTCGCGGCGCCGATCCCGCTCGAGGCGCCGGTGACGATCGCGGTCTTGCCCTCGAGCCCCGCCACGCGCGAGAGCTTAGAGCCTGAGGCGCCCGGCCCGGCCCGAAGCGCCACGTCCGGGGCCAGGCCCCGGCCGTGGGCGGAACGGACTAGTCCAGGTGTCTCGGAGCGGCGAGCGGAAGCTGCGAGGCTGCGGCGGCCGACGCCGCGTGCTCGACCTGAAGCGTCGAGTGCCCCAGCGAGAAGCGCTCGTCGAGGAGCGCGGCGAGCTCGCGGCGCAGCGCATGGCAGTCCGCGCCCGGCTCCACGAGCACGTGTGCCGAGACCGACGGGAACCCACTCCCGACGGTCCAGACGTGGAGGTCGTGCACCTCGACGACCCCGGGCATCGCGAGCATCGACTCGGCGATCTCGCGCGGCTCGCGGGGCGCGACGTCGAGCAGGATCCGCGTCGATTCGCGCAGGAGCGAGTAGCTCGACCAGAAGATGAGCGCCGCGACGACGAGGCTCGCGATCGGGTCGGCCTGGTCCCACCCGGTGGCGAGAATGACGGCGCCCGCGACGGCGGTCCCGGTGAACGCGGCCAGATCGGTCGTCACGTGCAGGAAGGCGCCGCGGACGTTCAGGCTCTCGCGGCTCGGCGCGGCGAGAACCAGCGCGGCAATGAGGTTCACCACCATTCCCGCGAGCGCAACGGCGAGCACCAGCCCGCCGCGAACCTCGGGAGGAGAGACGAGCCGGCGGACGGCCGTGTACACGATCAGCACGCCGACGACGAGGAGCGTGATCCCGTTCAGGTGCGCCGCCAGGATCTCGAGCCGGCGGAAACCGAACGTCCACCGTCCGCGGGCGGGGCGTCCCGCGTAGGCCGCCGCAACCAAGGCGAGCCCGAGAGCCGCTGCGTCGGTGAGCATGTGCCCCGCGTCGGCCAGCAGCGCCAGCGAACCTGCGGCCACTCCGAAGACCACCTCGCCGGCCATCAAGCCGACGATCAGGACGAGCGCGATCGTGAGGGCGCGCCGCCCGGCGTTGCCGTGCGCGTGGTCGTGGTGCCCGGCCATCCACCCATTCTGGTTTCACCGTCCACCGCCCGGCAAGTCCAAGGCATGCCCGCCAACGGTTTCCGGCACTTCCGCGGCACGTCTCCGCCCCGCTTCGCGCACGAGTCGGAGCGCGAGCTGGCGGCACTCCTCGACGAGCACGGCATCCCGTGGGAGTACGAGCCCCACACGTTCCCGCTCGAGCACGACGAGGACGGGCGCGTGACCGAAGCCGTGACGCCCGACTTCTATCTCCCCGACGCCGGCATCTACATTGAGTGCACGGAGATGAAGAGCTCGCGCACGCACCGGAAGCGCCGCAAGCTCCGGAAGCTGCGGACGAGGTACGGCGAAGTCGTCACCTACTTCGGCGCCGAGGACTTCGAGCTGCTGCGGTGGCGGTTCGGGCTACGCGCTGGCGAGGAGAAACGCGCAGGCCCGGCGCTCGCCGGGAACGGGAGCGCGCCCGACCTTGCCGACGACGAAGCTGCCCTCTGAGAGCGAGAGCTCTGTGCCCGCGTCGGGCGGGGGGCCCTGCCGCTCGAGCAGGAGGTAGCGCGACGGCGTCGGGACGAAGAGCACGTGCGTCTTGGGTAGCTCGGGCTCCGGCTCCACCTGCTCGGCCTCGATGACACGAAGTCTCGTGAACTCGGAGTGCAGATGCTCCATCTCCTCCTGGAGCCGCTTGTTCTCGGCCTCGAGCTCCTCGAGCTGAGGATCGGGCACCTGAAGCAGCGCGACCGCCTCGCTCAAGCCCTCGACCTCGCCCTGCAGGCGGCGGTTCTCCTCTTCGAGCCCCGCCAGCTGCGGATCCGGCTCGGGCTCGACGGTCTGTAGCTGTGCAATCTCCGCGTGGAGCCGCTCGGTCTCCTGCTGCAGCCGGGCGTTCTCGGACTGAAGCGCCTCTTGCTGCGGGTCGGGCACCTGGAGCTGCGCAACCTGCGCGCTCAGAACCTCGACCTCGCCTTGCAGGCGGCGGTTCTCATCTTCGAGCCGCTCGAGCTGCGGGTCGGGCTCGGGCTCGATCACCCGAAGCTGCGTGAACTCCGTATGCAGTCGCGCGATCTCTTCCTGCAGGCGGCGGTTCTCTCCCTCGAGCCGCTCCAGCTGCGAGTCCGGCTCGGGGTCAGGGTCGGGAACGACCTCCAGAGACACCTGCGGCGGCTCGAACTTGACGACCGTCGCGTTGACCTGGGGCTCCTCTGGATCGTTGATCCCGCGCTCCGAGCGATGGCGCCGTTCGATCTCCGCCCACAGCCCGGTGCCGAAGCCCTGCTGCTGGTCGAGCTCGACGCCGTACTGCTCGGCGAGCGCGATCGCGAGCGCCGGCCCCGAGATGAACCCGCGGTCGACCAAGATCGCTCCGAGGAGCTTGCCCGTCTCCTCCTGCTCCGCCAAGGCCAGGTCGAGCTCAGCCCGTGCGATCAGGTTCTTGGTCAGGAGCAACTCGCCAAGCGGCCGCCAGGCCTGTTCCGCAGCTTCCACGCTGCCGTTATCGGCTGAAACTGCCGCGACCGAAAGGGGGATTTCGCGCAGGCTCAGCCGGGCGCCGGCAGTGACTTCTTCACATCGGCCATGTACTCCGCCGCTTTTGGCCCGGTCGCGAGGATCACGACCGCGCCGTACTGCGTTGTCTGGCCTTTGGGATACGCCGCTTTGATCTTCGACATCCCGGCGTCGAGCGAGTCACGATCCTTGAACTGGTAGACGGTGATCGCGTTCGGCGACGTCTTCGCACCCATGCAGTCGGGCGCGACGAGGAACGACCGGGTCTGGGTCACGCCGGAGCTCCGGTCGAGGCCACCAGAGGACTGGGCTTGCGTCTGGCCGCAGACCTCGAGCCCCGCGGCCTTGAGGGTCGTCTCGGCCGGGTCGTAGCTCGACGAGTTCGGGTCGGACGAGGAGGTGCTGGTGCTCGTGGTGCCGCTGCCGTCGCCGGCACTGCCGCCGCTGCTACCTCCGCTGCCGCAACCCGCCGCGACTGCGACCAGCATCGACAGCGCCACCGCACAGGCCAGGCGTCCGCTCATGCCGCCGACTCAAACAGGCAGCCACGCTGGTTCCATCCCCCGATTGGGATGATTAGTTGAGACATGGGCGGTGACGGGGTCGAACCGCCGACCTCCTGGGTGTAAACCAGGCGCTCTCCCAGCTGAGCTAACCGCCCTCTCGACTTAGGGTGCCAGATGAGAACCGCCGATGGCCGGCGGGCGTAGAGTGTGGAGTAGCCGTGAACGCGCTCTCGGGCAGACGACGCTTGCTCCTGGCGACACTGGTCGCTCTCGTCGGCGCCGGCGTCGCGGGTGGGATCGCGCTCGCCCGTGGGGACGGCGGCAGCGCGGCCGGGCCCGCGCAAGTCCTTGCGAGCGGCCGCTTCCACACGGTCACCTGGGGAACGACGGGCACGGCGGTCATCGAGCGCGAGAGCTCAGGACGGCTAGTCCTACGGTTCGACCGCGCCTTCGGCACGCGCCAGGCGCCGGACCTCTACGTCTACCTCGACCAGCGCGATCCCGGCCGGAGCCAGGGCAACCGCGGCAAGTCGCTGCTCGTCGGCTCGCTCGCGAGCTCGCACGGCGGACAGCACTACAAGCTCCCTCCGTCGGCTGCAGGAATGACCGGGTACCTCGTCGAGATCTACTGCGCCGAGTGCAACAAGACGAACGCGGTCGCCCGGCTAAGCCCGACGAGTTGACCTGGAGCCCAGGCGACGTCGTCGTGCGCCGCGAGGTGCTGAACGACGGCTCGGCATGGGCCGAGATCGCGGTCGTCGTCGTCCAGGACTCGCCCGAGCTCCTCGCGACGTACATCCCCGAGGGGGCGCCGATCCGCTTCCCGGCAACGGCGCACGGCCCGCATCCGTGGCTCGGCAAGAAGCGCTGGCACGGGCACGGGACGCTGATGCTGCAGCGGCCCGACGAGTGGTACGCGGTCTGGGTTTTCTGGTCGGGCCCGAAGCGCGAGTTCCGGGGCTGGTACCTGAACCTGCAGGAGCCGTTCCGCCGGACAGAGCTCGGCTACGACACGCAGGACCTCGAGCTCGATATCTGGCTCCCGCGCGAGGGCGGGCACGTGCTGAAGGATGACGAACAGCTCGAACAGCGTGTCGAAGAAGGCCGCTTCACGACCGACCAGGTGCGCGAGATCCAAGCCGAGGCCGCCCGCATCCTGCGCGAGCTGGATACCGACGGGCACTGGTGGCCCGACAGCTGGGCCGATTGGAAGCCTGATCCCAGTTGGCCCACGCCTGAGTTTCCCGACTAGCGCCGCCGCAGCCGACATGGGCGGCTGCGGCTCCCGAACGCCCTCGGCAGCAGATGAACCGACGGGAAGTCGTCATGGCCCGCGAAAGCGGGCCGGACTTCCCGTCGAGTATGCCCCCGACGGGATTCGAACCCGTGCTACGGCCTTGAAAGGGCCGTGACCTAGGCCGCTAGTCGACGGGGGCCGCTGCGGAGGATAGCCCGGAGCGCATAGAAGGCATGCTGTCCGGGGAAAGGGAACCACCCACAACACAAAGGAGCGAAAGATGTTCCGCCGCCGATTTCTGTTCGTCTTCGCGCTCTCAGCAGCAGTCTTCTTCTCGGCCGCGCCGTCAGGGCTCGCCGCGCACTACAGCGACGCGATCACGGGCCACGAGTACTACTTCACCTCCACCGACGGACGCTTCGCGGGAACCGCATCAGGCGCACTGCCCGGCGCCTGGAACGCGGATGTCCGGCACACGCAGCTCTGCCTCGCCTGCACGCCGACGGCGACGATCACCGGCGGCAGCTTCTCGCTCGCGACCACGTACACGCTCGTGACCGGCCGGTTCACCGGAGGCACCGTTCAGGTCATCAACCGCGGCGCCAACTGCACGAACCAGACCTTCGACGTCGAAGGGATCCTCGGCAACGTCGGCCACTGGTACAGCGGCAGCGGCACCGGACGCTTCTCGGCGATCCTCACGCATTACCGGCACCGCATCCTGGGCAGCTGCGTCTCGTACGCCGCCTCGGTGAACGGGACACTCTCGCTGACGTTCTAGCTTCAGTCCGCGATGCGATCGACCGTGCTGACGCCGAAGGGCGCCACCTGGACGCGCCAGCGCCCGTCCATCCTGAGCGCCGGGCATCGCCCGGCGTAGACACCAGGCGCTGTCTGCGTGAGCACCGCGGTCAGCGGCGGCATCCGCATCTCGAGGCTGGTGAAGGTCAGCCGAACGCGCCCGGCCGGCGAAGCCCCGTCGAGAATGCGGACCCAAGCCCAATTGCTCACGTCGACGCGGTTCGGCATGAGCCGCACTTCGATCCGGTTGCCGCCCGCCTTCAGCACCGCCGTGTGGTGCACCTGAGGCGCCTGTGGGTCGTCGAAGGTGGCGTCGCCAGTCGCGGGAGAGGTGCGGAGGGCGAGCGCCGCCGTCGCCGGAGCAGCGAGCACGAGCACGGAGAGCGATGCGTACCCGACTCGCCGAATGGTCATGTCCGCGAGCGTAGGACGGCCGGGCCGCTCCGTCATCCGTGGCCGTTGCGGTCCTGGCTACGGAGAACTACGGAGCGGCTCGGGCCCTACGAAGCGGCTCAGGCCGCTTCTGCGTCGTCTTCGACGAGGCCGTCGAGCTTGCCGGCGAGCCGGCGGAACGCTTCCGCCTCGAGCTGCCGCACGCGCTCGCGCGTGATGCCGAGCTCGCGGCCGATCTGCTCCAGCGACGAAGGCTCGCCGGCGAAGCCGAAGCGCAGCTCCATGATCCGGCGCTCCCGCTCGGGCAGCGTCGCGACCGCCTGCCGCACCGAGCGGCGGCGGAGCGTCTCCACGGCCTCATCGGCCGGATCGAGCGCCTGCGGGTCGGCGAACAGATCGCCGAGCTCGCCGTCTTCCTCGGAGCCGATCGCGCGGTTGAGCGAGACCGGCGCCTCGGCGGCGTCGAGCGCTTCGTCGATGTGCTGCAGCGACAGCCCGGTGACCTCGGCCAGCTCCTCGCGCGTAGGTGCGCGGCCGAGCGTCGTCTCCAGCCGGGTCGCCGCGCCCGCGAGCTTGACCCGCCGCTCGTGCACGTGCGTTGGCACGCGGATCGTGGCCGACTGGCCCGAAACCGCGCGCTGGCACGCCTGCCGGATCCACCAAGTGGCGTAGGTCGAGAACTTGTAGCCGCGCCGCCAGTCGAACTTCTCGACCGCGCGGTTCAGCCCGATCACGCCCTCCTGGAAGAGGTCGAGCAGAGGCAGGTTCCGGTTCTGGTAGCGCTTGGCGATCGAGATCACCAGGCGCAGGTTCGAGTTGATCATCCGCTCCTTGGCCTCGCGGTCGCCGCGCTCGATGCGCTTGGCGAGCGCGACCTCCTCCGCCGCGGTCAGCAGCGGGTAGCGGCCGGCGCCCTGCATCAGCAGCGTGAGCGCATCGGTCGAGCCGGCAAGCGCGTGGTGCTGCTGCTGCGCCTGCTGGTTTTCATTTGGGCGCGCAGGGGCGACCGGCGCGAGGATTTCGACCTCGCGCGACTCGAGCTCGGCACGCAGGGCGGCGAGCTCGTCCTCCTCCAGCTCGTGCTCGAGCGCGAGCGCCTCGAGGGTCGTCTCCTCGATCTCGCCGTGCTCCTCGGCCTCCTCGAGAACGGCCTGGACTGGTGCTTCGAATTCGATCGTGCTCAGTTCAGCTCACTTCCCTTCTGGTGTAGATACGTCACGGGGACGCGAATACACGCGGTCCCGCGCACATCTTCAAACGCGGGACGGAGCCTGCTTATTCCTCGAGCAGCGCTTTCAGGCGCTCAAAATCACGCTTGAGCTCCTGGCGCGCCCCGGCGGCGACGGCGGGCCCCATGAATCTTAAAGCACCCTTGGGGCGTCCTGCAGCGGTTACGTGCAGCGTCGTTCCCGTGTCGTTTGCCTCTAGCTGGTGGTCGACCTCGAGCTCGACGGGCCCACGAACGGTCTTCAGCGTCAGCCGCCGCGCGGGCTCCAGGGCCGTTACCTCCAGCTCGGTCTCAGCCTCGCGCCCGAAGAGGGAGCGCTTCTCGACGATGCGCGTGCCTTTCTGGAAGGGCCCGTCGGCGTGGGCGTCGAGCAGGCTCTTCTGCCACCGCGTCAGCTGCTCGACGTCGGTCAGCCAGGCGAAGACGTCCTCCGGCGGCCGCGAGATCTCGATCGTCAGGTCGACCTTCAGCATGAACTGGACGTACCCTTACCCAGATCGCGGGCCGGTAGCTCAGGGCAGTGTCTCTCCGAGGACTCGCAACCAGTTCCGGCTCATGATCGCCTCGAGCCGGTCGCCTTCGTAGCCGCGCTCGCGAAGCGCTTCGACGAGCTTGGGGTAGTGATCCGGTGCCGTGAAGCCCTCGAGCCCGAGGCCGGCCTTGCCGTCATCGCGGACCCCCGGTGGCAGATCGACCGAGACGACCTGGTCGACGAAATCTGCCCCCAGGCCGACGTGCTCGATGCCCATCGCCGCCACGGCGTGGTCGAAGTGGTCGATCCAGCGGGCTATGGTCGGTGCGTCGGGATCGACGAATGACCTGATCGCCATCATCCCGAGAACGCCGTCCCGTTCGGCGAGCGCCTCGAGCTGCCAGTCGGCGAGGTTCCGCGGGCGGTCGAGGACTGCGCGGCAGCCGGCATGCGTGACCGAGAACGGAACCTCCTCGTCGATCACGTCGCGCCAGGTCTGATCCGACGCGTGCGCGAGGTCGAGAACGACTCCGAGCTCCGCAAACCGCCGGACGAGCGTGCGGCCGGCAGCCGTCAGCCCCTGCTCCGGCGTCTCGATTCCCCCTGCGAACTCGTTCGGGTAGTTCCAGGTCAGGCTCGCCGAGCGGACTCCGCGCTCCCACCACTCCTCGAACGCGCCCGGCTCGCCCTCGAGTGCCTCGACGCCCTCCATCGAGAGCATCAGCCGGAGACGCGGGTCGTCGAGCTCGTCCCGCGTCCCCACCTGGCAGACGCGATCCGCATTCTCCGAGAGCGCCCGCTGAAACTCGGCCTCCTGGGCCAACACCCGCTCGCTGGGGCGCGCGTACTGCTTCTCCGCGGCGTAGAGCGGGCAGACCTGGACGCCGACGCCGCCGGCCTCGAGCCGCGGAAGCCAGTAGCGATCGAAGAGCCGTTCGTCGCCGTGGCGCAGAACGAGGTCGCCGAACTTGCCCTGCTCGCGAGAGAGGACGAGCTCTAGCAGCAGGTCGTTGTGAGCGTCGACGACCACGAAGGAGAGCCTAGAGGTGCGCCCTCCTTAGACTTGACCACACACGGGCCGGTAGCTCAGTTGGTAGAGCAGGGGACTTTTAATCCCAAGGTCGCAGGTTCGATCCCTGCCCGGCCCATCAAATCCGAATGGGAACGAGACCGCACGAGAGCGGCGTCCGCCTTGCGCGAACTCACACAAGAATCGACTGCGCGCTCGCGAACACACCACTAATCCCAAGGTTACGGGCCTACCTTCACGGTGGAACGTGGGGCACGCGGGGTGAAGCTGCGCTCGGGTTACCGGCTGGTCAACATGCGGTGCTTGCGCGGACCGAGCCGCGCGGCGGGCCGGTCCCGCCGCGCGGCCGGCGCGTAGTGCTAAGGCAGAAGCCGGTGCGTGCCCCAGTCCGTGTCCTCGTCGTCGAGCGGGCTCGTCACCGCGGGGGACAGGTTGCTTCCGTCGGCGTTGGCCGTGTAGATGTCCTCGTTTTCCGGCCGGTGCAGCCGGTTGAAGACGATCTTCCCACCATCGGGCGACCAGCGCGGGTTGAAGCAGCCGACCGACGCCGGGTCCGAGATCGGGCCCCCGCAGCCCGGGACCGGGACCTTGTGCAGCCCGCTGCCGTCGGAGTGGACGACCCAGATCGTGCTCCGGTCGGTGCCCGGAGCATGCGCCGAGAACAGGATCTCGTTTCCTTGCGGCGACCAGCTCCCGCAGTTGAAGTCGATGAAGAACTGGTCGCTGCCCAGCGGGGTGATCTGGCGAAGACCCTTCCCGTCGGACTTCATCGTGAAAAGCGCGAACGTCGTGTCGTTCGCCCGTAGGAAGACGAGGTGCTTCCCGTTCGGCGAGTAGTCGCCGGGACAGTCCTCGCCGCCGGGGTCCGAGGTAATCCTCGTCAGCCCGCGACCGTCGGACGAGCGGAGCGTGTAGATCCCGTTCTGGCTTCCGTCGTCGCTGAACGCCTCGCAGGTCAGTCTCCGGCCGTCGGGCGACCAGGGCCCGTTGCAGGGGAGGAAGAAACGGGCGGGATTGGGATTCACGATGTCCCGGTAGATCCCGTCGTCGGGGTTGACGAGCCGCGCCGAGACGTTGTCGACGTCGTGCGGGAAGACGACGACCCGGCTCCCGTCGGGCGACCAGCGCGGACCCTCGGCCCCGGTCGGCAGCAGCTGGCGCTCCTGGCTGCCGTCCGGGTTGGCGGTGTAGATGAAGTCGTCGCCGAGCGCCGGGTCGAAGCGCGCGAAGACGATCCTGCCGTTGGTGCCGCGCGGATTCGCCGCGGCGGCGACCGCAACGAACGATGCGATCGCGGCCGCGAGAAAGCCGAATGCGATCAGCTTGCGCATGTCTCCTCACTTCCTTTCGTTTCAGGGATCGACCCGACGCTAGAGCCGAGCGCTCCAGAAAGGCTCCAAGCCAGAACCTGGAGCTTTTCTGGAGCGCGCGCTCGTACGCTCAGCGGCACTCATGGCGCAAACGGAGCTTCACGCAGACAGCGCCCTAGGCACGGGTACGGAGCGGTCGTATCTTGGACCGGACGTGGAGATTCGGGTCCTAGGCCCGCTCGAGGTTCGGAACAACGGCGTCGGCGTTCGTCTCGGCGGGCGGAAGCAGCGAACCGTGCTCGCGCTCCTTGCGGCCGAGGTCGGGAAGCGCGTTTCGGTCGACGCGTTGATCGACGGTGTCTGGGGAGAAGAGCCGACGACCGCGGCGCGCTCGACACTTCAGACGTACGTCTCGAACCTGCGAACTGCGATCGGCGACGTGATCGTCCGCGACGACGGTGGCTATCTACTGGTAGCCGATCCGGCGCAGGTCGACGCGATTGACTTCGAGCAGGCAGTTGCCCGCGCCGCCGACCTCGTGGAGACCGATCCGGCCGAGGCGTCGCAGCGGCTGCGTGCCGCCCTTGCGCTCTGGCGTGGCCATCCCTACGCGGACCTGCCGGGATCATTCGCGCTCGAGGTCGAGGCCAAGCGTCTCGAGGAGCTGCGGCTGCGCGCCGTTGAGACACGCCTCGAGGCCGAGCTGACGCTCGGCCGCCACGCCGACCTCATCGCGGAACTGGAGGTGCTGTGCGAGGAGTTCCCGGTCCACGAGCGTTTCCGCGCCCAGCACATGCTCGCGCTCTACCGCTGCGGCCGTCAGGCAGAGGCCCTGCGCGCATACCAGAAGACACGTACCTACCTCGCGGAGGAGCTGGGGCTCGAACCGTCTCCACAGCTGCAGGAGCTGGAGCGGCGGATTCTCAACCAGGACGCGTCTCTGCTGCTCGAGCCCGAACCGCAGGTGCAGACGCTCGCATTCCTCCTCGCTGACATCGAGGACTCGACGGTGCTGTGGGAGCTGCACACGGAAGCGATGCGCTCCGCCGTCGCCGACCACGACCGGATCGTCATGGCGGCCGCGGAGGAGGCCGGGGGACGCCTCGTCAAGCGTGTCGGGGACGGCGTTGATCTCGCGTTTGCCGACGTCGGTGCTGCCGTCGCCGCCGCGAGCGAGATCCAGCGCGGGCTCGCAGACGCCGCCTGGGATGAAACGGGGCCACTTCGGGTCCGGATGGCTGTCGATGTCGGCGAGGTCGAGGCGCGCGGCGGCGACTACTTCGGACCCGTGCTCAACCGCGCCGGTCGGTTGCTGGCCGCCGCGCACGCAGGTCAGGTGCTGCTCTCGGCGGACGCGCATGCGGCGCTCGCTGCGACTCAGGGAGGCTGGCAGGCCAAGGCTCTAGGCGAGTTCCGGTTCAAGGGCATCGGCAGCCCGCAAAAGGTCTTCCAGCTCCTGCTCGACGGACTTCCTGCCGATTTCCCGCCGCCCCGGATCGACCGGCTGACAACCTCCACCGCCCTCCGCGCCTTCGGCCGCTCGGTCCGCGGCTACGAGTTGCGCGAGCAGGTCGGCGCGGGCGACTTCGGGGTCGTGTACGGCGCCTATCAACCGTCGGTCGGTCGAGAAGTGGCGATCAAGGTGATTCGTCCCGAGCTGGTCAACCAGCCGCCGTTCGTTCGTGGCTTCGAGGCCGAGGCTCAGCTGGTGGCGCAGCTCGAGCATCCGCACGTCGTCGCCTTGTATGACTACTGGCGCGATCCCGAGGGTGCCTACCTGGTCATGCGCTGGCTGCGAGGCGGCTCGCTCCGGCAGGCGCTCGAGCGAGGGCCGTGGAACCTCGAACCTGCCTCGCGCCTGCTCGCGCAGGTCGGGGCTGCACTCGCCTACGCCCACCGCCATGGCGTCGTCCACCGCGACCTCAAGCCGGCCAACGTCCTTCTCGACGACGAGGGGAACGGCTACCTCTCCGATTTCGGCATCGCCGCGCGCCTCGCCGATCCGGAGAAGCCCGGGCGGCCCGCCATGTCCTCGCCGGCGTACGTGCCGCCGGAGGAGCTGTCGGGTCAGGAGCACACGCCGCGGTCCGACATCTACGGCCTCGGTCTGCTGACCTTTGAGCTCCTCACGGGTCAGCCGCCACCGATGGACGGGTCGCTGCCGTCGCTGGGTGCAGTTCGGCCCGAGTTGCCGGGGGCGCTTGGCGACGTGCTTGCATGCGCGACCGCGTCCTCTCCGGATGAGCGCTTCGAATCCGTGGACGCGTTCCTGGCCGCGTTCACGGCTGCAGCGGGCGGCGGACCGGTAGCGGAGACGTACACCCCGGCCGAGAATCCGTACAAGGGCCTGCAGGCGTTCGGCGAAACGGACGCGGAAGACTTCTACGGACGAGACTCGCTCGTCGCCGAGCTCGTCGCCGCGCTCGGCGACCACCGCCTCGTCGCCGTCGTCGGCCCGTCCGGGATCGGGAAGTCGTCGGTTGTCAAGGCCGGTCTCGTGCCGGCGCTGCGGAAAGGCGCGCTGCCAGGGTCCGAGCGGTGGGTCATCAGCGACATGTTCCCGGGCTCGTACCCGTTCGAGGAGCTGTCGGCGGCGCTCCTCCGCGTCGCGGTGGAGCGACCGGACAACCTGGTCGAGGAGCTCGCCGGCGACGAGCTCGGAATGCGGCGGGTCGTTAAGCGGATCTTGCCGCCGGGGAGCGAGCTGCTGCTCGTGATCGACCAGTTCGAAGAGCTGTTCACGCTGACGGCGGACGAGGAGACGCGCCGCCGCGTGCTCGACGGACTCACCGCGCTTGCCGGTGATCCGCGCTCACAGGTGCGGGTCGTGATCACGCTACGCGCCGATTTCCTCGACCATCCGCTCCGGTACCCGGAGTTCGGCGAGCTCCTGCGTGCGGGGATGCTGGCGGTTGCCGCACCGTCTGAAGATGAGCTCGCGGAGGCGATCGAGCGGCCGCCGAGTCGCGTCGGTGTCCGATTCGCACCGGGCCTCGTCTCGCAGATCGTCGCCGATGTCCGTGATCAGCCGGGGGCACTTCCCCTCCTGCAGTACGCGCTCACCGAGCTCTTCGCCGCGCGCACGAGCGACCTGCTCACGCTCGACGCCTACCTCGCTACGGGCGGTGTGGTCGGCGCGCTCGGCCGACGGGCGGAGGAGCTGTACCAACGCCTCGACACGCGCGCTCAAGCCGCCTGCCGCCAGGTATTCCTCCGCCTCGTGACCGTCGATCCGGCGGCGCAGGACACGCGACGCCGCGTCCGTCGCCGCGAGCTACGCCAGCTCGAGCTCCACGCCGACGCGCTCGACGAGATCCTCACCCGCTACGGCGAACATCGCCTCCTTTCGTTCGACCGGGAGCCGCTGACCCGCGCGCCGACGGTCGAGGTCGCCCACGAGGCGCTCCTCACGCAGTGGGACCGGCTCCGCAGCTGGATCGAGGAGCGGCGCGAGGACCTTCTCCTCCATCGGCGGCTGGCCGAGGCGGTCGAGGAGTGGCAGTCTGCAGAACGCGATCCCCAATTTCTTCCACGCGAGGGCCGTCTGGTGCAGTTCGAAGGGTTGGCGAGCGCGACCGACCTGGCCCTGACCGGGCTCGAGCGCGAGTTCATCGACGCCAGCCGGAGGCAGAGCGAACGCGAGCTGCTCCGTGAGCAGCGTGCGAACCGGCGACTGAGAGTGCTGCTCGCCGGCGCTGCGATTCTCCTGGTCGCGGCCGTCGCCGCAGGCGTCGTCGCGCTTCTCCAACGCCAGTCGGCAAAGCATCAGGCAACAGTTGCCCTCGGGCGCCAGCTCGGCGCCCAGGCGGTGTCGGAGCCTCGGATCGACCGGGCGATGCTGCTCGCGCGCGAAGCGGTCAAGCTCGACGACTCGCGACAAACAGAGAGCACGTTGCTCACGACGTTGCTGCGAAACCCGAGCGCGATCGCGACGTTCTCGAGCCCGATCACGGACCGGCCGCAGTCGATCGCGCTCAGTCCCGACGGCCGGACACTAGTAACGGTCGAGAACACGAATTTCGCGCGCTTCTACGACACCCGCACGCGGCGGGAGCGACACGCCCCGTTGCCGAACATGTTCCCAGTGGCGCCGGCGTACTCCAGAGACGGCAAGCTGCTCCTGCTCCTCCGCAGTCCTGCCGCCGACAAACCGCCGGCAGTCGACGTACGCGACGGTCAGACGCTGCGGCATTTGCGCTTTCTCACCCCGACGAAGCACTGGCTGTTGAATCAGACGAGCTTCGAGAACCCCCTGTTCGTCTCGCCCGACGGCCGACGCGCTTACATGGCCTATTCGCTTGTCAACCGGAACCACAGCGACGGACCCGCCTTCCTGGAAAGCTGGAACATCCAGAGCGGCAAGTTCGTCGGCACGACGCGGCTCGGATCGAACGGGATGTTCGGAGGCCGGGTCTCCGGGACGAAGCTCTTCATCCTTACCGACACGGAGTTGCTCGCCGGCGACGGCAACAACTGGCGACCGCTGAAGTCCAGTCGCGCCGACCTCCCTGAGGGCACGTCCACGAACCGGTTGAACTTCCATGACCTTGCCACGGTCTCGCCGCGCGGAGACGTGATCCTGTTCGCTACGCGCACCGGCGCCGTTTCGTTCGTGAACGTCCGCTCCGGGAGAGTCCAGGTCGGCGCGGGGAAGACGGGCTCAGCGGTGCAGGCCGCCGATTTCTCTCCCCGCGGCGACGTCGCGGTAACGACCGATGAGAACGGGCACGTGACGGTCTGGAACCCGCGGACCGCCAAAGTGGTGGCGACCTTCACGGGTCACGAGGACCGTACGCTCGGGATCGCATTCAGCGCCGACGGCAAGACGTTCTTCACCTGCAGTTTGGATGGCGCGATCTTCGAGTGGGACCTGTCCGGAAAACGGCGCTTCGGACGTCCGTTCCAGATTCCTGTCGATCTGCGCGTCGTGCAGGACCAGAGCCTGCCGCCGCTGCCGCCGCTCGCTCTCTCACCCGACGGCGCGCGATTCGCCACTCGGACGGGTGCGAGGACGATCGGCATCTTTTCGATCGACACGCTGCGCCGGCTTCGGTCCTTCTCGGTCGACCTGGACGGCCCGATCACCGCGGTCGCTTGGTCGCCGGCGGGTGACGACCTTGCCGTGATCGGCGGGCAAGGGGGCGTACAGCTCTGGAACATCGCCGGAAGAGCACGCTTGCTTCGGTCGCTGCATGGGCTCGGTCCGGTCACGAAGGAGCCGGAGACGATGCAGGCGGTCGCATTCTCTCCGGACGGCGCGCTCGTTTCCGTGATCGCAGCAAGCAACGCGCCGCCGGGGCCGGCTCTCGGAAATGGGCTCGTCGGCGTCTGGCGCGTGTCGTCGGGAAGGCTCGTCTGGAAGCGCGTCCACCATGCCAGGCCGGCACACTCGCTCGCGTTCTCTCGCGAAGGGAAGCTGCTCGCGGTCGGTTTTGAGGTCGGCCTCACCCTCACTGTGCAGCGCGGCATGGATCAGCTCGTCGACCCGAAGACGGGCGGCGTGAAGCGCGTCCTCCACCCGATTGGCTATAGCCAGAGCCTCGCGTTCGCCCCGGACGGGACGCTTGCGACCGGGGCGTGGTCGGGGATCGTCGAGCGGTGGGACGTGTCGAGCGGCAAGCGCCTCGGCCACCCCGTGCTCGCGCTGCCGGAGCAGGTCGCCGCGATCTCGTTCACCCGTTCGGGAGCCGAGTTTGCGACGGCCGGCGGTTCAAGCGGCCTCAAGCTCTGGGATACGAAGACTCTTCAAGAGGTCGGTATCTCCTTCCCCGGCTCCCCGGGGTCTTGGGCGAACGCAGCCGTTACCTCCGACGGGTCGAAGCTCCTCGCGCTCTACCAGGACGGCCGCGGCGTCGTCTGGCCGGCGACGGTGAAGGCCTGGGAAGCGCATGCGTGTCGCGTCGCCGGACGCAATTTCACGCGCGAGGAGTGGTCGCGGTTCGGCACGGGCCGCTCGTACGGGAAGACGTGCGGCTGAGCGAGGACGGAGCGGCGTCGCCGCCGCGCCGGGTCGTCGGGCAGAAACGGGGTCAACAGCAGGTCAACAGCACCCCGCGATTGAACTCGACCTCAGAAGAACAGATTTCGCTTACTGATGTGGGCTTGCGAGTTCAGCCCACAGCACCGGAAGCCGGCGGTAGTCACCTTTAATCCCAAGGTCGCAGGTTCGATCCCTGCCCGGCCCACTCACGCAACTTCCCACCGCCGGCCACGCCGCGCGGACGGAAACCGAGCAGTCCCCGATTTCTAGGCCGGGGACTGCGGAGTCGGGAGTTGCTTGGTTCCTGTGGATCAGTCGGCGGGTTGCGCCCGTCGGTCAGCAGTCCCGAATGTAGTCGCCGTTGTAGAAGTCGAAGTGCCACGGAGCCGCATTCAGGTTGTTGATCACGTAACCCGGCTGGGCGGTGTAGCCGATCCAGAACTGGGGCGCCGTCCCGTCTGCGCCGTCGAGGCCTCCGGTGACCGTAACGTCGTGGGTGATCGGCGTCTCCTGGAAGCCGTTCACGCCGTACAGGACGGTGTCGATGCCCGGGGTGAACGGAACCGTGACGGAGCACGAGGCGGCGTCAAGGCCGAACATCGGCTCCGAGACCGGCTTGATGGGAGCCGGCTTGGTGTTCAGCACGCCGCCCTGGGCGGCGTAGGAGACACAGTCGCCGGTGTTCTTGAAGCCTGAGCCGTCCGGGCGCACGAGGTTCTGCCAGCCGTTCTGCTGACAGGCCTTCGCGTTGTCGGAGTTGCCGCCGCCGGCGAACGCGACGGGCACCATCAGCGCCGCCGTCACAGCAGCAAGTAGCAGTCCAAAGATGACCTTCTTCATGGGGCCCTTCCGTTGAGATTGGTGCGACTAGGTCGGAGCCCGGGAATGCTTCGGCGTTGCCCCCGAATTCGGACGCGACCTCCTGATTTGCAAGGTACAACCGGCGCCGCGGCGTGTCATTGACACGATCGTGTCAGTTCTCCTAGTAACCTCAGGTCAGAGCGGATGGACTACCTGAATCTCGGTCGAACCGGTCTGCGCGTCTCGAGGCTCTGCCTCGGGATGATGAGCTTCGGGAAGCACGAAAGCCGCGAATGGGCGCTCGACGAAGTCGCGGCCGAGCCGATCGTGCGCCGCGCGGTCGAGGGCGGAGTCACGTTCTTCGACACCGCAGACGTATACAACGGGGGCCAGAGCGAGGTCGTCACCGGCAGCCTGCTGAAGAAGCTCTTCGGCATGCGCGAGGAGTACGTCCTCGCGACGAAGGTGCACGGAAGGACGATGCCGGGCGAGAACGGGCGCGGGCTCTCGCGCAAGCACATCCTCGCCTCGATCGACGCGTCGCTCAGGCGGCTCGATCTCGACTACGTCGACCTCTACCAGATCCACCGCTGGGACCCGCTGACGCCGATCGAGGAGACGATGGAGGCACTGAATGACGTCGTGAGGGCGGGCAAGGCGCGCTATATCGGCGCGAGCAGCATGTGGGCCTGGCAGTTCGCGAAGGCCCAGCGCGTCGCGCCGACCCGATTCGTCTCGATGCAGAACCACTACAACCTCGTCTACCGCGAGGAGGAGCGGGAGATGATCCCGCAGTGCATCGACCAGGGCGTAGGCGTGATTCCATGGAGCCCGCTCGCCCGAGGCCTGCTGGCCGGCACCCGCACGCGCGAAGGAGAGCAGCTCACGACGCGCGCCCGGACCGATCCGTTCGGGGACAGCCTCTACACGCCGGAGGTGGACTTCGCCGTCGTCGACCGCGCCTCGGAGGTCGCCGCAGATCGCGGCGTCCCGACGGCGGAGGTCGCGCTTGCCTGGCTGCTGCACAAGCCCGGCGTCACCGCGCCGATCGTCGGCGCGACGAAAGTCGAGCACCTCGACGACGCCCTCGCGGCCGAGGCGCTCGCGCTCAGCGACGAGGAGATCGCGCGGCTCGAGGAGCCGTACGTCCCGCACGACGTCTCGGGCATCGCGATCTAGTCGGCGTCAAGAGCGGCCGCTGCGGAACTAGGCTCCGATCATCTCGTGCACGGGGAACTCCTTGATGTCCGGTGGCCCGTCCGGCTCGGTTCCCGCCGTCGCCATTCCTTCCACAATCCGTGGCGCGAAGGCGTCGAAGTCGTCGCGCGACTCCCAGAAGTCGATGATTCCCCAACCACCGTCGATCGGCCCCGAAGCGTGAAAGAGCAGCCCCTTCGGCCGCGTCCGATCAGGGTTGACCTGGTCGTGGACATGGTCGAACTGCTCTCCGGTGATCCCTGCGAGCTTGATGCGAATGCCGACAGCCATCGCGAACCCACTTTCCATTGAAAGCAAGACCCCTCGCGGCGAGTGTCGCACGTCGCGAGCCCGGATTATCACCCGGACCGGATGATGTTCCCTCCGCCCGGAGGGTGGTCCACTAAGCGAGCATGACGCGCTTCGCCCTGATGACCGTCCTCGGGGCCGGAGCGCTGGTGCTGGCCCCGTCGGGGGCGGCCGACCCGGCACAGGAGGCCGCCCTTGCACAGCGCTACGCGCCTGTCGTGAGGCTCGTCGCCCACACCGACTGCGCCCCTGGCAAGCCCTACCTGCCGATCAACGTCAACCTTCTCTTCGGGGAGCCCACCGTGGCGCTGCGCGGGCCCTGGGGACCCGCCGACCTCGTCAAGATCGGCCCGACGGCGAAGAACCTCTCCGAAGGTCTCTTCGACTACCACCTCGACTTCCCGGGGAGCGCCCTCGCGCCGGGCTGCGGCTACCTGCACTGGGAGCGGGCGCTCGTCGAGGGGCAGAGCCCGGTCGTCTACGCGCACGTCGCGACCGACGCCGAGCGACCGGGGAAGCTCGCGCTCCAGTACTGGCTCTTCTACGTCTTCAACGACTGGAACAACCTGCACGAGGGCGACTGGGAGATGATCCAGCTCGTCTTCGACGCCTCCACGCCCGCCCAGGCGCTGAAGCAGGCGCCGACCGAGGTCGGCTACAGCCAGCACGAGGGCGCCGAGCGCGCCGCCTGGACCGACGACAAACTGGAGCGGGTCGACAGTACGCACCCTGTCGTCCACCCGGCCGCGGGGTCGCACGCCAACTTCTATGGCGAGGCCCTCTACCTCGGCAGCTCTGCCGAGCAGGGCGTCGGCTGTGACGACACGCGCGCGCCGACATTCGACATCCACCCCACCGTCGAGACGATCCCGAGCAACCCCGCGCAGGCGCGGGCGGGCTTCCCCTGGATCGCGTTCGAGGGCCGCTGGGGCGAGCTGCAGCCGGCGTTCTTCAACGGGCCAACCGGCCCGAACCTCAAGACCCAGTGGACCGAGCCGATCCGCTGGTCGGAGGGATGGCGCGACCGGAGCTACACGGTTCCCGGAGGCAGCGCGTTCGGGTCCGGCGCAACGGATTCCTTCTGCGGCGTGATCGAGCACGGCTCGCGGGCTCTCGTCCGGCTGATCGACCAGCCGGTGGCGTTCGGCCTCGTGCTGGCGGGCCTCGCCCTGCTTGTCATCATCCTGATCTCGCGGGCGACGTGGCGGCCCACCGCTCCACTCCGCCTGGCGCACCGGCGGTCGTGGGGCCAGATCCTGTCGGCCTCGGCGCGGATGTACGTCCGGCGGATCCCTCTGTTCGTCGGGATCGGTCTCGTCGTCATCCCGATCTCGCTGCTCATCTCGCTCCTGCAGGCACTCGTCCTGCACGCGACCGGCATCCTCGGCGTCCAGACGGGCGGTGAGAACAACGGGCTTCTTGCGCTCCTCGTCCTCGCGATCGGAACCGCGTTGACGCTCCTCGGCCTCGGGCTCGTTCAGGCCGCGACTGCGCAGGCTCTGGTCAGGATCGACGAAGGCCGGCCGGTCGGGCCCGTCGCCGCCTATCGCCTCGCCGCCGACAGCGCCGCGCCGCTGCTTGGAGCGCTGGTGGTCGCTTCCGTGGTCGTGTCGCTGCTCGCGAGCTCGATCTTCCTGATCCCGATCGCGGTGTGGCTGGCCGGTCGGTGGGCGCTGATCGCGCCCGCGATCGAGCTCGAGGACCTGTCGGCGGCCAGGGCCTTGCGCCGCAGCGGGCGCCTCGTGAGGAGACGATGGCTCAAGGTGGCCTCGCTGATCGTTGCGGGCGGAGCGCTGGTCCTCGTGACCGGCCCGCTGATCGGCGTGCTGCTCATCCTCGGCACCGACGCGCCCTTCTGGCTCGTGAACGTCATCGCCGGGTTCGTCTATGCGATCGCGATGCCGTTCGTCGCGCTCACCACCGCGTACGCGTACTTCGACGCCCGGACCCGCCGCGAGCTCGAGGGCGAGAGCGAGAGAAGCGCGCTGCCTGCGGAGATCGAGCTCTCGCCGGCGGAGGGCTGAGCCGTGGGCGATGCCTCCAAGCCGATCGCAGCGACAAGCGCGGCCGCCTGGCCGAGCGGACGAGCCTGGTCCGGGCCCACGCAGACGAGGCACGCGCACGCCACTCCTCGCTCGACTTCGGGGCCCGGCTCGTCGAGCGGGACTCGGCCATCGGAGGCGGCCTGCTCGCGGGCGCGCTCGCCTATCGGCTGTTCGTCCTTCTGCTCCCGACGACGCTCCTGCTCGTCTCCGGACTCGGCCTCTACGCGGGAACCGTGGACGAAAGCCCGAGCAAGGTCGTCAAAGAGGCCGGCCTGCACGGACTGTTCGCCTCGGAAGTGTCCGCCTCGGCCTCGGGCCGCCACCGCGCCATCGTCTTCCTGCTCATGGTCCCCGCGGTCCTCTATGCGATGGTCGCCCTCTACCGCGCGATCGCGAAGGTGCATGCGATTGCCTGGCACGGCTCGGGCCGCCGCGCACGGATCACCGGGAGAGGAGTGGCCGTATTCGCGGGGGCGCTCCTGCTCCAGGTCGTCGCGCTGCAGATCGTGGGCTGGGTCCGGCGGAACGACCAGGTCGGCGGTCTCGCCGCATTGCTCGTCTACCTCGTGCTCGCGAGCGGCGCGTGGCTTGCCGTCTCCGCGCAGCTTCCCCACCGCGACGTTCGGTGGCCGCGGCTCCTTCCCGGGGCGCTCTTGTTCGGCGTCGGACTGCTGTTCGTGAACATCTTCAACATCTATGTCACGACCCGCCTCGTCGAGAACCGGGCAGACACCTACGGCGCGCTCGGGATCGCCACCGCGCTTCTGTTCTCGCTGGTGCTGGTCGGCCGATTGATGGTCGTCTCGGCAGAGCTCAACGCTTCGCTGAGCGAGCAGCCTGCCGGGAGGCCGTAGCCTGGGTGCCATGGCCACCTCGGCGCTGCAGGCGATGCCGCTCGAAGAGGCGCTCGAGCACATCAACGTGCCGAGCTACCTGATCGATGCGACCGGGATCATCCGCTGGGTGAATCCGGCCGCGCAGCGGCTCGTCGGCGAGGTCAGAGGCCGCCAGTTCACCTCCATCGTCGCGCCGGAGGAGACCCGGCGCGCCCGGGAGCTGTTCGCGCGGAAGATCGTCGGCGGTGCCAGCGTCACCGACGCCGCGGTCGTGCTGATCGACCCCGGCGGTGATCGGATCGGCGTGGAGGTGAGCTCCGTGCCGCTCCACGACGGCGAGCATGTGGTCGGCGTCTTCGGACAGGTCTCGGGCCTGGTCGAGGAGCCCCACGAGCATCCCGACCTGCACCTCACGCCCCGTCAGTCGGAGGTCCTGGAGCTGCTCGAGCGCGGGCGATCGACAGGCCAGATCGCCGAAGAGCTGCAACTGAGCACCGAGACGGTGCGCAACCACATCCGGGCTCTGCTCCGCGCCGTCGGGGCGCACTCGCGGCTGGAAGCCGTGGCCATCGCGAATCACGCGCACTAATCGTCAGCTGAAAAAGCCGGAGAGCGCATCACCGACGAGCTTCGCGCCGATGATGAGGCAGAGCAGGCTCATGATCACCGCGCTGTAGCGAGCCATCCAGCCTCTCAGGCCTTCCAGCAGCGCTCGCGAGCGCTCTCCGAGGGCGAGGGCGAGAACGAGCGGAGTAAGTACCCCCGCGGACCCGACGAGGACGAAGCCGAGGAGAACCGCGACTTCTCGGCCCGCCGAGAGGCCGACCTCGGCGATCTCGGCGGCGGCAGCGGCGGTCAACAGCACGTTCTTGGGGTTGAGCGCAGAAAGCGCAAAGCCGGCTCCACCGGCCTTCGCGATGGTGAACTCGTCGATGGCCCGCATCCAGCGCGGCGTCGGTGTCTCCCGGCCTCCGCTCGGACGGCCGCGCCACTGCCTGACCGCCGCCGCCAGGAGGAGCAGGCCGAGGCCGAGCAGCAGGACGTTCACCCAGGTCGCGGGCTCACCGTTGTCGCTCGCACCCGCGGCACCGGCGAGCACGAGCACGATCCCGCCCACCGCGAAGAGGCCGCCACCCCAGCTGAGGGCGTAGGCCGCGCCCTTCGCCGTTCCGCGATCGGAGCCGAGCAAAAGCACCGCGACGATGATCGGGACCGGAAAGACCGCGACTGCGACGGCGAGCGGGAGGATGTCTCCTAGCGCCCGGCCCATGCTTCAGCGAGTCAGGCGGGTGGGCCGGGAAGGCTCAACAGCTGCACGACCGACACGATGAGCAGCGCGCCCGCGACCCCGACAAGCCCATAGCGGGCAGCGCGGACGGGGAAGCGGCTCCCGATGCCGACCAGGAAGAGCACCGCTGCCAACAGGACCGTGAGGCGCACGTACTTGTCGGCGGTCGCTGCCGCCTTTTCGCCGGCACTGAAGTACTCATCAGCCTTTCGCGTCAGTGCCAGTCCTACGGCCTCCTGGGGGATTCGGTATTGCGGCATGTACGAAGGATCCGGCGGCCCGTGAGGGTTCTTGAGCGGATGGGTCGCGATCCAGGCTGCGAACGCAGCTCGATAGCCGGGCCGCAGGCGCTTCACGGCGAGGCTGAACAGCTTGGGGTCGTTCGCGGCGTAAGCGGTTTCGGCGGCGTTGAACGAGACGGAATCGAGCGTGCGGATCTGCGTTGCCTGGACCTGAGCGAGGCTGGCTTTCGTGCGCGTGGAGGACGCTTTGGCCAGGGAGAGTGACGACTCCGTCCCCCACTTGGCCGCCGAGAACCCGGACCAGGCGGCGAGCAGCGCAACGATCGACAGCAGCACGGCCTCGAGAATCGCGATCGCGCGGTCACGCTGACTGTGGTCGGTCGCAGTGTGCTCGTGGTGCTCCGCGATCTCCTTCCCAACCTCGGTAGCCGACAGGGCTTCGGGCATCGGATGCTCCCCTCGTCGCGTCGGCTCACGGTCACAGCGACGCGCGGCGGTTGCATCGCCCGAAAGAGATGATGGAGCGCGTCTCTGCGGCTACCTGAGTCCCACTAGGATCGGCCCATGAAGATTCGCGCTGCCGTGCTGGAGCAGTTCGGCGAGCCGCTCGAGGTTCAGGAGCTCGATCTGGCCGAGCCGAAGGCCGGGGAGGTGCTCGTTCGGCTCGTCGCCTGCGGCGTCTGCCACACGGACCTCTACACCGCCTCGGGCGCTGATCCGTCCGGCTACTCGCCGGCCGTGCTCGGGCACGAAGGGGCCGGCGTCGTAGAGAAGGTCGGCGCGGGAGTCACCTCTGTCGCAGAAGGCGATCACGTGGTGACGCTCTTCTCGCCTCAGTGCCGCGAGTGCGAGCACTGCCGCGACCAGCGGACGAACCTCTGCCTCGCGATCCGCGAGCAGCAGGGCCTCGGCTTTCTCCCGGACGGGACGACGCGGCTCGCGCGAGACGGAGAGCCGATCCGGCACTTCATGGGCTGCTCGACCTTCGCGGAATACACCGTCATGCCCGAGATCGCGCTCGCGAACGTCAGCAAGGACGCGCCGCTAGACCGAGCCTGCCTGTTCGCCTGTGGCCTTTCTACCGGGCTCGGGGCGGCGATCAACACGGCCAAGGTCGAGGCGGGCTCGACGTGCGTCGTCTTCGGCGCGGGCATGGTCGGGCTCGGCGCGGTCGCCGGCTGCCGGCTGCAGGGCGCCGAGCGGGTCGTCTGCGTCGACCTCTCCGAGGACCGGCTGGAGCTGGCGCGCGGCCAGGGCGCGACGGACACGCTCGTCGGCGGGCCCGACACCGTGCAGCAGATCCTCGAAATGACCCGCGGGTTCGGCGCCGACTACACCTTCGAGGCCACCGGGAACGTCGCCGTCATGCGGCAGGCGGTCGAGTCGGCCCGGATGGGCTGGGGCCTGGCTACGATCGCCGGCGTCGCGGGAAAGGGCGAGACCGTCGACATCGTGCCGCGCTTCCTGATCACCGGGCGCCGCGTGGCCGGCTCGTCGTTCGGCGGCTGCAAGGGCCGCGACCAGGTTCCTCAGTTCGTCGACCGCTGGCTGGCAGGGGAGATCGACGTCGAGCCCTTCGTCTCGCACAAGCTCACGCTGGACGAGGTCAACCGCGGCTTCGAGCTGATGGAAGCCCAGGACGGCATCCGCAGCGTGATCGACTTCGGCTGAGACCGAAGCCGGGCCGTCAATGGTGCTCGACTGCCTCCGCCCGGACGAGAATCGAAAGGTCGTCGCGGACGCGCTGCAGGGCTCGAACCTCGATCCCCTCTGCGGGGAGCGGGTCGAGCAACAGCAGCGCGTCCTCGATCGACTGAAGCGCGTAAGCGATACGGAAGCGGCGCCTATCCGAGGCGTCGCCGAACGAGAAGGGGGTTCCGTCGCCAAGGTCCATGGCAGGATCCTGGCAGGCGACGGGGCCTGCCACCATGACCCGCGTGGGTCAATCTGAGCGGGAGAGGAGATCGAAATGGGCAAGCTGGTCGTGACCGAGTTCGTCTCGATCGACGGCGTCTTCGAGGATCCGGGCGGCGCCGAGGACTACGAGTACGGTGGGTGGACCTTCGAGTACGACCGCGGAGACGACGGCAACCAGTTCAAGCTCGACGAGCTGATGGAAGCCGAGGTGCAGCTCCTCGGGCGAGTCACCTACGAAGGCTTCGCGGCGGCGTGGCCGTCGCGCGAGGGGCCGTTCGCGGAGAAGCTGAACAACGACCCCAAGTACGTCGTCTCGACGACGCTCACCGAGCCGGAGTGGCAGAACACGACCGTGATCTCGAACGACGTCGCCGACAGGATCTCGAAGCTCAAGGAGGAGACCGACGGCACCGTCCTCGTCGCCGGGAGCGGCACGCTCGTCGAGACGCTGCTCGGCGCCGACCTGGTCGACGAGCTGCGGCTGATGGTCTTCCCGACCATCCTCGGCCGCGGCAGGCGCGTGTTCCCGGACGGCATCGACCGGCTGAAGTTCAAGCTCGCCTCGAGCCGGACCGTCGGCCCCGACGGCGTCGTCGTGCAGGTCTACGAGCGCGCGTAGAGGCCGAAGGCCACCGAGCGCCACTCGGGGCCGGGGTCCCTCGGATCGGCGTGGCGCAGCGGGACCGCGACGAGCACATCGCCGCGAGTGAACGCGCACACGTCCGGGCCGAGGTCGACCGGCCTGTAGGCGCCGAGCTCGCGGAAGGCGAGTGCTTTCCGTGTCAGGTCGAGCTTCGTGTCGCCGCCGGCGAGTAGGCGCCGCCGCGCCGGCCAGTCGACCGGGCGGCGGTTGTCCGGGTCGACCAGGGCGAGAGTCTCGAGCTCGTCGCCCTGGTAGATGTCGGGCACCCCGGGGCTCATCAGCTTCAGCAGCAGCTGGCCCAGCGCGATCCTGCGGCCGAACGGGCGGACGCGCTCGACGAACTGCGCGACCTCTCGCCGCTCGAGCAGCGAGCGGCCGTATTCCTTGACGCGCTGCTCCGCGGCCTCGTCCGGGTCGAGCCAGCTCGACGTGCGCTTGCCCTCGCGCAGGGCCTTCTCGACGTACGCGTCGAGGCGCTCCGGCTCGAGCGGCCATGCGCCGACGACGGTCTGGAGCACGTGGTACTCGTCCTCGCCCTCGACGCCCAGCTTGCGGACGAGCTCGGCCCACTCGCCGGCGATCCAGGTCAGCGCCGCGAGACGGGCACGCACGTCGGCCGAGCGCTTCGTGTCGTGCGTGAAGGTCGTCAGGAGCGAGCGAGGCCGGCGCTTCAGCTGGCCCTCGTGGAAGCGCTCGACCTCAAGGCCGAAGCGGCCGGGATCGCCGCCGACCTCATTGAGCGCCAGCAGCCGGCTGTAGCGGTAGAAGGCCGTGTCCTCGACGCCCTTCGCCATCACGGGCCCCGTGGTCTGCTGGAAGCGCGTGACGAACTCGTCGTGGCCGCGCTCCTCGAGCAGGAGCACGCGTTGCAACCGCTCCGCCGGCGCCGCGCGGGCGATCTCCTCTCGGTCGGCCGGCTCCACCCGCCCCGTCTCCGGCTCCACGTACGTGCGGTAGACGTGGAACGAGGCGATCGCCTCGTCGAGGCCGGGCTCGTCGAGGAGCGCGCGGAGCCGCTCGACCTCGCGCCGGAAATCGGTGCGCGCCTGCTCGAGCTTCGCCTCCGCGGCGACCTCCGCGAAGGGGCGCGACTCGCCTGAGACCTCCCGGTAGAGCTCGGTGAACGTCTCTTCGGCCGCTGGATCGACGAAGAGCCCGAGGACGTCGTTCAGGAACTCGTAGCCGGTCGTGCCCTCGACCGGCCAGCTCTCGCGCAGCTCCTCGCCGGGCTCGAGGATCTTCTCGACCCAGACGTGGTCTGCGCCCGCCGCGCGCAGCCGTTCAAGGTACTGACGAGGGTTCGCAAGGCCGTCGGGATGGTCGACGCGCACGCCGTCCACGAGCCCATCGCCCACGAGCTCGAGCACCTTGCGGTGCGTGATCTCGAAGACCTCCGGGTCCTCCACGCGCACTCCGGCCAGCTCGTCGATCGTGAAGAAGCGCCTGTGCCAGCCGGAGTCCGGGTCGACGTCGAAGACCTTCGGGTCGGGCCAGAACGGGTTCGCCTCGTCGGCCGCCATGTGGTTCGGGACGATGTCGAGCACGATCCCCGGCGCCTCGCGGCACAACGCGCGCAGCTCGTCCTCCCCGCCGAGCTCCTCGGAGACGCGCGTCGGATCCAGGACGTCGTAGCCGTGCGTCGACCCCGGCCGTGCCTGCAGCGAGGGCGAGAGGTAGAGGTGGGAGACGCCGAGGTCGCGCAGGTACGGCACGAGCCGGCGCGCGTCCGCGAACGTGAGATCCGGCCCGAGCTGCAGCCGGTAGAGGCAGCGGAAGTCCCCGCTCACCAGCCGCGCCGCAGAACCAGCAGGGACCGCGACTCGAGCTCGACGGGCTCCCGCGCCGCGAAGGACGACTCGTCCGCGTGCGGGTCCGCCGTCGAGAGCTCGAGCTTCCAGCGCGCGCCGAACCGCCTCGTCGGCAGCACGAACGTGACGGGCTCGTGGTGCGCGTTGAAGAGCAGCAGGAACGACTCGTCGGCGATCCGCTCGCCGCGCGAGGTCGTCTCGTTGAGCTCGTCGCCGTTGAGGAAGACCCCGAGATGGCGCAGCTCCCCGTTCTGCCAGTCCCGCCGCGTCATCCGCCGGCCGTCCGGGCGGAACCACCAGACGTCAGGCAAGCCCGAGCCGGTGACGCTCGTCCCGCGCAGGAAGAAGCGCCGCCGGAAGACCGGGTGGTGGCGGCGCATGAAGATCAGCCTCCGGGTGAACTCGAGGAGCTCGCGGCCGGTGTCGCCGAGCTCCCAGGCGAACCACGAGAGCTCGTTGTCCTGGCACCACGCGTTGTTGTTGCCGCGCTGCGTGCGGCAGAGCTCGTCGCCGCCCAGCAGCATCGGCACACCCTGGGACAGGAGCAGGGTCGCGAGGAAGTTCCGCTGCTGGCGGGCCCGCAGCTCGAGCACCTCCGGGTCGTTCGTCTCTCCCTCCGCGCCGCAGTTCCAGGAGCGGTTGTCGTCGGTGCCGTCGCGGTTGTCCTCGAGGTTCGCCTCGTTGTGCTTCTCGTTGTAGGAGACGAGGTCACGCAAGGTGAAGCCGTCGTGCGCGGTGACGAAGTTGATCGACGCGACCGGGCGGCGGCCGTCCTCGGCGTAGAGGTCGCTCGAGCCGGTGAGGCGCGCCGCGAACTCGCCGACGCCGTTCGAGGCGCCGCGCCAGAAGTCCCGCATCTCGTCTCGGTAGATGCCGTTCCATTCGGTCCAGAGCACCGGGAAGTTGCCGACCTGGTAGCCGCCCGGGCCGACGTCCCACGGCTCGGCGATCAGCTTCGTCTGCGAGAGCACCGGGTCCTGGTGGATGACGTCGAAGAACGCCGAGAGCCGGTCGACATCCCAGAACTCCCGGGCGAGCGCGGCGGCGAGATCGAAGCGGAAGCCGTCGACGCGGCAGTCGACCGCCCAGTAGCGAAGCGAGTCCATGATCAACCGCAGGACGCTCGGGTGCACCGGGTTGAGCGAGTTGCCAGTGCCGGTGAAGTCGACGTAGTGGCGCGGTTCGTCGGGCGAAAGCCGGTAGTACGACGCGTTGTCCACGCCCTTGAAAGCGAGCATCGGGCCTAGGTGGTTGCCCTCCGCGGTGTGGTTGTAGACGACGTCGAGGATCACCTCGATCCCGGCCCGGTGCAGCGCCTTGACCAT
The DNA here is from genome assembly GCA_963788215.1 of uncultured Actinomycetes bacterium. GTDB lineage: Bacteria > Actinomycetota > Thermoleophilia > Gaiellales > Gaiellaceae > AC-32. The sequence goes on along the minus strand of CAWBFX010000010.1, from coordinate 348,659 downwards.
GCCCCTGAACTCGTTGACCTGCTCACCGCCGGTTCCGCTCGCGGAGTAGGCGGCGTGCGGCGCGAAGTAGCCGATCGAGCTGTACCCCCAGTAGTTGGTCAGGCCGCGCTCGACGAGGAAGCTCTCGTCGACGATGTGGTGCACCGGCAGGAGCTCGACCGCGGTCACGCCGAGGGCGGTCAGGTGCTCGATCGCCTCGTCGGAGGCGAGGCCCGCGTACGTGCCGCGCAGTTCCTCGGGCAGCGGGTCGAGGCGCTGCGTGAAGCCCTTCACGTGGGTCTCGTAGATGACGGTCGAGGTCCAGGGCGTGTTCGGCCGGCTGGTCGTCCTCCCAGTCGAAGGACGGGTCGACCACGATGCACTTCGGGATCGCTGCGGCGTCGTCTTCGTCGTCGGCCTCGAGGTCGGCGTCGTCCGCGCCGGTCGGGACGTACGGGAGGACGTTGGCGGCGCCCCAGTCGACGGTGCCGTCGATCGCCTTCGCGTAGGGGTCGATCAGGAGCTTCGACGGGTTGAAGCGGAGGCCCCGTGCCGGCTCGTAGGGGCCGTGGACGCGAAAGCCGTAGCGCTGTCCGGGGCCGATCCCGGGGAGGTAGCCGTGCCAGTTGTACGCCGTGCGCTCCGGTAACGCCACCCGCTCCTCGCGGCCGCTCTCGTCGAAGAGGCAGAGCTCGACCCGCTCGCCGTGCTCGCTGAAGATCGAGAAGTTCGTCCCCTCGCCGTCCCAGATCGCGCCGAGGGGGAACGGCGCGCCCGGCCAGACCTGCGTCACCGGCGGAGCTCGACCGTGGTGTTGGCGAAGTCGGCGTGCAGCTCGACGGCTCCCCGCCGGACGGTGAGCGTGCGCGCCCTCTCGTCGACGGTGACCTCCGCCTCGCGCGGGAGCTCGCGGCGGAGGGCGAGCAGCTCGCGGTAGAAGCCGCGCAGATCCTCGTCGCTGTGCGTGCGGTCGAGCTTCGAGCGCTCGAAGGTCGCGGCGTCCTGCGGGTCCGGCACGTCCTCGCCGCTGAAGGCTGCGAAGCGCTCGAACTCGCGCTTGCGTCCCTCGCGCGTCGCCTCCGCGATCGCCGGGGTCGATGTGGTCCGTGAAGAACTGGAACGGGCGGCGCTCGCCGTACTCCTCGCCCATGAACAGGAGCGGCGTCTGCGGCGCGAACAGGACGCAGGCGGCCGCGACGCGCAGCTTGTCGGGCGGAAGCCGGTCGCCGACGGCGCGGTTGCCGACCTGGTCATGGTTCTGGGCGCAGACGACGAGGCGCTCGGCCGGCTGCCGGTCGAGCTCACGCTTCAGCGCCTTCGAGGGAGCCGAACTCCTCGTAGTAGCCGTCGCGCTCGCCGGTCAGGAGCACGTGCAGCTCGTGGTGGAGCCGGTCGAGCCACTGCGCGTCGTGGCCCCACTCTTCGATCGGCCGGAAGTCGTCGTGGCCCATCTCGGAGATGACGAGCGCGCGCGGGTTCTCCTCGCGGACGCGCTCGGCGAGCTCGGCTAGGACGTGCTGGGGCGAGTCGTCGAAGACCGCGTGGACGGCGTCGAGACGCAGGCCGTCGACGTAGTAGTCGCGCACCCAGAGGCAGGCGTTCTGGATCGCCCACTCGCGCACGCCTCGCTGCGAGTAGTCGATCGCGTCGCCCCAGAAGGTGTCGTGACGGTCGGTGAAGTAGGGGCCGAAGGCGGCGATCGCCTCGGAGCCGGGGCCGAGGTGGTTGTAGACGACGTCGAGGATCACCCCGAGGCCGGCCGCGTGGGCCGCATCGACGAGCCGGGCGAGGCCCTCGGGGCCGCCGTACGCCGGGTGCGGCGCGTACGCGTAGAGACCGTCGTACCCCCACCCGCGGTTGCCGGGGAAGGTCGCGACGGGCATCAGCTCGATCGCGGTCACGCCGAGCTCTCGCAGCTCGTCGAGGTAGCGGATGACGCCGTCGAAGGTGCCCTCGGCGCTGAAGGTGCCGACGTGGAGCTCGTAGATCACCAGCTCCGAGAGCGTCAGGCCGGGCCAGCCGGCGTCGGTCCAGCGGAACGCGCCCGTGTCGACGACCCGCGAAGGGCCGCGCACCCCCTCCGGCTGGAAGCGGGAGTACGGGTCGGGCCATTCGCGCCCGTCGAGCTCGTAGCGGTAGTCGCTGCCGGGCGGCAGCTCGAGCTCGGCCTCCCAGACGCCGTCCTCTCCGCGCTCGAGGTCGTGGCCGTGGACGCGCACCCGCTCCGCCTCGGGCGCCCACACCCGGAAGCACGTCGCGTCTTCGCGCGGGAGGGCGCCGAGCAGGGGCAGGGTCCGAACGCTCATTCGGGCACCAGCCAGACGACGGCGAGCGGCGGCAGCATCACCTCGGCCGACTGCGGCTGGTCGTGCCAGGCGGGTCCGTCGGCCACGATCCCGCCGAGGTTCCCCAGGTCGGATCCGCCGTAGAACGTCGAGTCGGTGTTCAGCAGCTCGCGCCAGCGACCGGGCCGCGGCAGGCCGAGGCGGTAGCCGTCGCGCGGCACCGGCGAGAGGTTGCAGACACAGACCACCGGACGCCCGTCCCCCGTGGGCAGGCGCGCAAACGCGAGGACGTTCGCATCCGCGTCGTTCGGCTCCAGCCAGCGGAACCCCTCGGGTCGAAGTCGAGCTCGTAGAGCGCGGGCTCCGCGCGGTAGAGCCGGTTCAGGTCGCGGACGAGCGCCTGCACCCCCGAGTGCTCGGCGTGCTCGAGCAGGTGCCAGTCGAGCGACCGCTCGAAGTTCCACTCGCCGCTCTGCGCCAGCTCGCCGCCCATGAAGAGCAGCTTCTTGCCGGGATGCGCCCACATGTACGCGTAGAGCGCGCGCAGGTTCGCGAACTGCTGCCAGCGGTCGCCGGGCATCTTCGCGAGCAGCGAGCCCTTGCCGTGGACGACCTCGTCGTGCGAGAGCGGCAGGACGAAGTTCTCCGAGAACGCGTACATGAGGCTGAAGGTCAGCTGGTGGTGGTGGAAGCGCCGGTGCACGGGCTCGCGCCGGAAGTAGTCGAGCGTGTCGTGCATCCAGCCCATGTTCCACTTGAAGCCGAAGCCGAGGCCGCCCAGGTACGTGGGGCGCGAGACCCCCGGCCAGGCGGTCGACTCCTCCGCGGCGGAGACGATCCCCGGCTCGGCGGCGTGGACGAGCTCGTTGAAGCGCTGCAGGAACGAGACGGCGTCCAGGTCCTCGTTGCCGCCGAACTGGTTCGGGATCCACTCGCCGGCCTCGCGCGAGTAGTCGAGGTAGAGCATCGAGGCGACGGCGTCCACGCGCAGGCCGTCGGCGTGGTACTCGCGCAGCCAGAAGAGCGCGTTCGCGAGCAGGAAGTTCCTGACCTCGTTGCGGCCGAGGTTGAAGACGAGCGTGCCCCAGTCGGGGTGCGCGCCGCGGCGCGGGTCGTCGTGCTCGTAGAGGGCGGTGCCGTCGAAGCGGGCGAGGGCCCACTCGTCCCGGGGGAAGTGCGCCGGGACCCAGTCGAGGATCACGCCGAGGCCGCGCGAGTGCAGGCGGTCGACGAACGTGCGGAGCTCGTCCGGCTCGCCGAGACGAGGGCTCGGGGCGAAGTAGCCGGTGACCTGGTAGCCCCAGGACCCGGGGAACGGGTGGTGCATCACGGGCAGGAGCTCGACGTGCGTGAAGCCGAGGTCGCTCGCGTAGTCGGCCAACTGGTCGGCGAGCTCCAGGTAGGTCAGGCGCTCGCCTTCGAGCGTCCGGCGCCAGGACTCGAGGTGGACCTCGTAGATCGTGACCGGCTCGCGGAGGGGATCGTGCTCGCGGCGTGTCGCGAGCCAGTCGTCGTCTCGCCACTCGTGGCGCGGGCGGTAGACGCGCGAGGACGTCGCGGGCGGCATCTCGGCGGCGAGCGCGTACGGGTCGGCCTTCAGCGGCAGCAGCTCACCGTGCGGGCCTTTCACCTCGTACTTGTAGTGGGCGCCCTCGTCGACCTCGGGGACGAACAGCTCCCAGATCCCGGTCGAGCCGAGCGAGCGCATCGGGTTCAGGCGCCCGTCCCAGCCGTTGAAGTCGCCGACGACGCTGACGGTACGCGCGTTCGGAGCCCAGACGGCGAACGCGGTGCCGGCCACGCCGTCGACCTCGCGCAGGTGCGCGCCGAGCCGCTCGTAGATCTCGCTCGTGGCGGCCCTCGGCGGCGAGGTGGACGTCGAGCTCGCCGAGAGTCGGCGCGAACGCGTACGGGTCGCGCAGCGTGAACGTGTTTCCGTCCGGGTAGCTGACGTCGAGCTCGTAGCGAAGCGGTGCGTCGGCGTCCGGGACGAAGCCTTCGAAGAGGCCCGCGGGGTGGCGCAGCTCGAGCTCGACCGGTTCGGCGTTCTCGGGGCGGGCGACGACGGCCTGCGCCTCGGGCCGCCACGCGCGGACGACGACCCCGCCGTCGTGCGGGTGCGCCCCGAGGAGGTGGTGCGGGTCGGCGAGCCGGCCCTGGACGAGAAGCTCGACCTCGTTCACGCCGTGGCCCCAACGGCCAGGTCCGGGGCCTGGCACCGGACATGGCCGTTCCGGTCGCGGTCGCGGGGAGGCCGCACCGCGTTGGATTCCTTGGTTTCGGCTTGTCTCCACGCGCTGCTGTCCGTTCTGGACACGTCCCGGGCCTGGCCCCGGACGTGTCGCTTGAGGACACCGGCGCCGTTCATGCTGTCGCCGCCCTCTCCAGGAGCTGCAGGATCCCCGCGACGGGGACGCGGACCCAGTCGGGGCGGTGGCCGAGCTCGTAGTGGAGCTCGTACAGCGCCTTCTCGAGCTCGAACAGCTGCAGCCGCCGCTCGAGCGCGTCGCCGCTCGGGACGATCGCCGGGTCGACCTCGCCGAGGTAGCCGGCGAGAAACTCGGAGCGCACGTGTTCCTCCCAACCCGCCGGGGGCTCGACGCCCCGCTCGAGCTCGGAGGCGCTGGCCGCGTACGAGAACGAACGCAGCATCCCGGCGACGTCGCGCAGCGGCGAGCGCTTGTGGCGCCGCTCGCGCAGCGGCCGGGCGGGCTCACCCTCGAAGTCGAGCACGACCCAGTCGCCGGCCTCCGTCCACAGCACCTGGCCGAGGTGGTAGTCGCCGTGGTGGCGGATCAGGCGTCCCAGAGGCCCACTCTGCCCGATGGCGCGCAGCTCGTCGCGCAGCTCGTCACCGCGGCCGGCGATCGGCTCGAGCTCGGGCTCGTCCGGGAGCGACGCAAAGACCTGCTCGATCTCCTCGTCGATCCGCGCGACCACCAGGGCGAGCGACTCACCGCTCGGCTCCTCCGGACAAAACGCGGGATCGGTCGCGTCGGAGGCGAGGACGCTGTGCATCGCGCCGGTCACCTCGCCGAGCCGCCGCACCCGCTCGACGAACCCGTCCCCTCCGGCCTCGAGATCGGCCAATGCGAGCGCCCAGCCGTCGGCTTGGCCGTGGACAAACTGCTGGAGGATCGCGAGCGTCGCGTCGAGCGGCTGCCCGTGGTGCGCAGCCCAGCCCTCGAGCGAGGCGATCGACGGGAACCCGCGCTCGGTCAGAAAGCGCAGCAGCTCGAGCTCCGGGTTCACGCCCGCCTCCAGCCGGCGGTAGACCTTGAGCACGAGCTCCTCGTCGAGCACGACGGACGTGTTCGACTGCTCGCTGCCCATCGGCCGCACCTGGCTCGCCTCGCCGACGTCCTCGACGATCCCACCGGCCGTGCAGAACTGCAGCTCACCGCCCTCGTGCCCGACCTTCGCCTGCGAGTGCATGAGGTCGACCAGCGCGAGCACGAGCTCCGGATCGTCGAGCGCGTCGACGACCGAGAGGCCGTCTGCCTGCGCGAACCCGGCACCGCCGCGCCGGACGCCGACCGGCAGGTTGTAGAGCTCGTGCGTCCCGCTCGCGAAGCGCACTTCGACGATCGCCAGCGCAAGCTCCTCCGAGAGCGGGACGGCCTCCACGACGCCCACCTGCGCGACTTCCTCGGCCTTCGAGCCGTACCAGCGCTGCCCGAGCACGAACTCCCGCAGCTCCTCCTCGCCGAGGCCCAGGACGACCTCACGCAGACTCACGACTCGTCCTCCACGAGCCGGAACCAGTAGAAGCCGCGCCCGCCGAACGTGAGCAGGTAGGGCAGCTCCCCGATGCGCGGAAAGCGCGTCTGGCCGAACATCTCCTCGGGCACCAGCCCGGCGAACTCTGCCAGGTCGAGCTCGGCCGCCTGGGGGCTCCGCGCGAGGTTGTGCGCGCAGAGGACGACTTCCTCCTCCCAGCGGCGCACGTGCGCGAAGATCCGCGGGTTCGACGGACGGCACGGCTCGTAGGTGCCGAGGCCGAAGACCGGGTGCTGCTTCCGCAGCTCGATGAAGCGGTGCAGCCAGCGCAGGAGCGAGGTCGGCGTCCGCAGCTGGGCCTCGACGTTGACCGACTGGTAGCCGTAGACCGGGTCCATCAGCGGCGGCAGGTAGAGCTGCGCGAAGTCGGCCCTGGAGAACCCCCCGTTGCGGTCGCCGGTCCAGTGCATCGGCGTGCGCACGCCGTCGCGGTCGCCGAGGAAGACGTTGTCGCCCATCCCGATCTCGTCTCCGTAATAGAGCACCGGCGAACCCGGCAGCGAGAAGAGGATCGCATTCATCAGCTCGATCTCGTCGCGCCCGTTGTCGAGCAGCGGCGCGAGCCGGCGGCGGATGCCGAGGTTGAGCTTCATCCGCGGGTCCTTGGCGTACTCCGTGTACATGTAGTCGCGCTCGTCGTCCGTGACCATCTCGAGCGTCAGCTCGTCGTGGTTCCGCAGGAAGAGGCCCCACTGGCAGTTGTTCGGAATCGACGGCGTCCGCTCGAGGATCTCGTACATCGGCGTCGCATCCTCGCGGCGGAGCGACATGAACATCCGCGGCATGATCGGGAACTGAAAGGCCATGTGGCACTCGTCCCCGTCGCCGAAGTACTCGACGACGTCCTCGGGCCACTGGTTCGCCTCCGCGAGCAGCACGCGGTCTGGATAGTCGGCGTCGACCTCGGCCCGCACGCGCTTCAGGTACTCGTGCGTCGGGTCGAGGTTCTCGCAGTTCGTGCCCTCGGCCTCGTACAGGTAGGGAACCGCGTCGAGCCGGAAGCCGTCGATTCCGAGTTCGAGCCAGAAGCGCAGCACGCGCAGCATCTCGTCCTGCACCTCTCGGCTCTCGTAGTTGAGGTCGGGCTGGTGCGAGAAGAAGCGGTGCCAGTAGTACTTGCCCGCGACCGGGTCCCACGTCCAGTTCGACGACTCGGTGTCGACGAAGATGACGCGCGCGTCCTCGTAGCGCTCGTCGGTGTCGGACCAGACGTACCAGTCGCGCTTGGGCGAGTCCGCCGACGAGCGCGCCTCCTGGAACCACGGGTGGTCGGAAGACGTGTGATTCATGACCAGGTCGGCGATCACGCGGATCTGGCGCTGGTGCGCCGCGTCGACGAACGCGCGGAAGTCCTCGACGGTGCCGTAGTCCGGATGGATGTCGTAGAAGTCCGCGATGTCGTAGCCGCCGTCGCGGAGCGGCGAGGGGTACATCGGGAGCAGCCAGATGCAGTCGATCCCGAGCCACTCGAGGTAGTCGAGCTTCTCGGTCACGCCGCGGAGGTCGCCCATGCCGTCGCCGTTGCCGTCGAAGAAGCCGCGGACGTGGATCTCGTAGAAGACCGCGTGCTTGAACCAGGTCGGATCCGACTCGAACCAGTGTCCAGCTTCGCTCATGGCTTCACGTGGAGGAGGTGGGCGCCGCCGGGCGGGAGGCGGACGTAGTTGCGCCCGATCCGCCACGCGTAGTCCTCCTCGGCGAGGAGGTCGCGGGCGGTGAAGGCCGGCGGCAGGCCGAGCGCGGCCGGGATCACCGTCACGCCCTCCTGGGCGGCGAGCGGGTCGAGGTTGACGACGACGAGCACGTCGTCCTTGGCATAGGCGACCAGCTGCTCGTTCTCCGTGTCGAGGAAGCGCACGTTCTCGAGCCTCTGCAGCGCCGCGTGCTCGCGGCGGATCGCGTTCAGCTTCTGCACGAGCGGGAGCAGCTCGCCGTCGAGCTTCCGCTGCTTGAGCTCGTACTTCTCCGAGTCGAGGTACTCCTCGCTGCCTGCGTGGGCAGGGAGGTTCTCGCACGACTCGAAGCCGCTGTAGATCCCGTAGCTCGGGCTGAGGGTGGCCGCGAGGACGAGCCGCGCCTCGAAGGCCGGGCCGGCCGCCGCGCTGGAGGTACTCGTGGAGGATGTCGGGCGTGTTCGCGAAGAAGTTCGGCCGGAGGAACGCCGACCAGTCGAGCAGCTGGTCCATCAGCTCGTAGAGCTCGCCCTTCGTGTTCTTCCAGGTGAAGTACGTGTACGACTGCTGGAAGCCGGCCTTGCCGAGGGTCGTCATCATCGCCGGCCTCGTGAACGCCTCCGAGAGCAGCACGAGCTCCGGCTCCTGCTCACGCACCTCGGCGATCAGCCATTCCCAGAACGGGACGGGCTTCGTGTGCGGGTTGTCGACGCGAAAGACCCGGACGCCGCGCTCGACCCAGAAGAGCATCACGTCGCGCAGCGCGTTCCAGAGGCCCTCGCGGTCCTCGCTGTCGAAGTTGACGTTGTAGATGTCCTGGTAGCGCTTGGGCGGGTTCTCGGCGTACTTGAGCGTCCCGTCCGGCCGGTGGTGGAACCACTCGGGGTGCTCCTTCAGCCACGGGTGGTCGGGCGAGCACTGAATTGCGTAGTCGAGCGCGATCTCGATCCCGTGCTCGCGGGCGCGCGCGACCAGCCGCTCGAAGTCCTTCTGGCTGCCGAGCGAGGGCTCGATCGCGGTGTGGCCGCCTTCCTCGGAGCCGATCGCCCACGGGCTGCCGGGGTCTTTCGGGCCGGCCTTCAGCGTGTTGTTGCGACCCTTGCGGTTCGTCTTGCCGATCGGGTGGATCGGCGGCAGGTAGAGGACGTCGAAGCCGAGCTCGGCGAACCGCTCGAGCTGCCGCTCGACTCCGGCGAAGCCGCCCCAGGAGCGCGGGAAGAGCTCGTACCAGGCGCCGAAGCGCGCGAGCTCGCGGTCGACGTTGAGCTCGAGCGTCTGCGACTTCGTGCGCTCGAGACGCAGCTTCGGCTCGGCGGCGAGCGCCTCCTCGGCGGTCAGCTCGTCGCGGCCGAGCAGCAGCGCGCCCTCGGCGAGCTCGCTCGAGAGATCCTTCTGGCCGGCGTCGAGCTTGCGCCGGAGCTCCCACTGGAAGGAGGCCACCGGGTCGACCCACGCCTCGATCCGGTAGCACCAGCGGCCGCAGGCGTCGGGCGTGAAGGTGGCGGCGAAGCGGTCGTTGCCGAGCTCGCGGAGCGGCGTCTCGCGCCAGCGGGTCGCGCCCGGCGGCTTCGTCCTCAGCGCGGCGCCGAGCACCTCGTGGCCGTCGCGGAAGACCGTCGCCTCGACGCGGATCTCGTCGCCGAGGCAGGCCTTCGCCGGGTAGCGGCCGCAGTCGACCAGCGGGCTCAGGCCCTGGATCTGGATTCGTGGGGGCATGATGTCCTCGTTTTCCGTTTCGGCCAGCGCAGAACCGTAAACAGCGGCTCGTGATCCCCGGGCGATCGAGCGGCGTCCTGCTGCACCCGACGTCGCTTCCGGGCGGGCGGCTCGGCGAGGAGGCCTACCGCTTCGTCGACTGGCTCGCGGCCGCAGGTCAGTCCTGGTGGCAGATCCTGCCACTCGGGCCGCCGGACGAGCACGGCTCGCCGTACCGCGCGCAATCGGCCTTTGCGGGCTGGACGGGCCTGCTCGCAGAGCCGCGCGCGCCGGTCTCCGTGGACGAGGCCGACGAGTTCGTCGCGCGGCATCCGTTCTGGATCGGCGACTGGGCGGCGTTCGAGGGACGCGGGGCGGTCGCGGGCCAGGTTCGCTTCGAGCGTGAGTGGTCGGCGCTGCGACGGTACGCGGCCGAGCGCGGCGTTCGGATCTTCGGCGACCTCCCGATCTACGTCTCGGACGCGGGCGCCGACCTCGCCGCGCGCCCGGAGCTGTTCGACAAGACGCTGCTCGCGGGCGCGCCGCCGGACAACTTCAGCCGCACCGGCCAGCTCTGGGGGAACCCGACCTACCGCTGGGAGGTCGCCCGCGCCGAGGGCTGGCGCTGGTGGATCGAGCGCTTCCGGCGGACGTTCGAGCTCGTCGACCTGACGCGGATCGACCACTTTCGCGGCTTCGTCTCGTACTGGGCCGTGCGTGCGGGCGCGAAGACGGCGAAGGGCGGCCGCTGGCTGCGCGGGCCCGGCGCCGAGCTGTTCGAGGCCGCGGGGCGCGAGCTCGGCGAGCTGCCGCTGGTGGCCGAGGATCTCGGCGCGATCACGCCGGCGGTCATCGCGCTGCGCGACCGGCTCGGGCTGCCGGGGATGGTCGTCCTGCAGTTCGCGTTCGGAGCGCCACGTTCCAGCCCGCACCGGCTCGAGAACCATCCCGAGAACGCCGTCGTCTACACCGGCACGCACGACCACGACACCGCGCTCGGCTGGTGGCGCTCGCTGCCGGCTCGGGTGCGGCGCTCGTCCGGTCTCGACGACCGCGAGCCCGCCTGGTCGCTGGTCGAGCTCGCGCTCTCGTCGCGTGCGCGGCTGGCGATCGTCCCTGCGCAGGACCTGCTCGGCCTCGGCAGCGAAACCCGGCTGAACACTCCAGGGAGCGAGACGGGCAACTGGAAGTGGCGACTCCGGCGGGGCCAGCTCACCGACGAGCTCGCCGCCCGCCTCCGCGAGGCGACCGAGGCTGCCCGCCGCGCCTAGAGGAAGCGCTGCAGCTCGTTCCGGGTGAGAGCGAGCCGGATGGAGCACGCGCCGCGATCGATCGCGCCAATCGACTCCTTCGGCACGACGTAATGTCTCCGAAAGACCCTCCCGTCACTGCACACGGCGAGGGAGTCGGGCCACGCCTGCGTCCTTCCGTACATCGGGCATTCCACGCGGCCGACTCGCCGCCCCTGCGCGTCGGCGACGAGGTAGCCAGTCGTGTTGCGAATCGGGCTCACCGGGCTCAGCTTCTCAGCCGCTAGCCGCCCGCGCATCAGCGGCGGCCCGAGTCGGGGCTCGGTAGCGGCTACTGAGACTCGAAACCGGGAAACGCGACCACGCCGTCGCGCGCGAGAGCCTCGATCTCGCCGGCGCCGTAGCCGAGCTCGGCGAGGACCTCGCGCGTGTGCTCGCCCAACAACGGCGGTGGCAAGGGCGGCTCCGCAGGGCCGACAGGCGAGGCGACGAGCGGCAGCTCGCCGGCGCTCGGATGCTGGACGGTGACGGTCCGCGCGTCGCCGAGCGCCTCGCGCACGCCGCGCACCTTTCCCGCCGGGACCCCGGCGGCATCGAGCAGTTCGACCCACTCTCCCGAGCTCCGGCCGGCGAAGACGGCGCTCAGCTCGGCGACGAGCTGGTCGCGGTGCTCGACGCGCCGGTCGTTCGTGCGGTAGCGCTCGTCCTCCGCGAGCTCCGGCCGTTCGAGCACCGCGCAGAGCCGCGCAAAGAGCCCGTCGTTCGCCGCGGCGACGGCGACGTCGCCGTCCGCAGCCGCGAACGTCTGGTACGGCACGATGCTCGAGTGCGCGTTGCCGAACCGCCGGGCGTCGGTGCCCGTCACGAGCGCCGACTGGCCGACGTTCACGAGCGCGGACAGCGCGGTGTCCAGGAGCGAGATCTCGAGCCGCGCGCCGTGGCCGGTCCGCTCCCGCTCGAGCAAAGCACCGAGGATCGCCGTCGCCGCCGCGTAGCCGGCGAGCACGTCCACGACCGCGACGCCGACCTTGAGCGGCGGGCCGTCCGGCTCGCCGGTGATCGCCATCAACCCGCTCTCGGCCTGGACGACGAAGTCGTAGCCGGGCCGCTCGCTGCCGAAGCCGGTGATCGAGCAGTAGACGAGGCGTGGGTTCTCGCGTGAGAGCTCCTCGTAGCCGACGCCGAGCCGATCCGCGGTGCCTGCCCGGAAGTTCTCGACGACGACGTCCGCCTCCCGCGCGAGCCGGACGACGATCTCCCGCCCCTCCGGACGCGCGAGGTCGACCGCGACGCTGCGCTTGCCGCGGTTGACCGCGAGGAAGTACGCCGCCTCGCCGCCGGCGAACGGCGGTCCCCAGCTGCGCGTCTCGTCGCCGCCGCCCGGCCGCTCGACCTTGACGACGTCCGCGCCGAGGTCGGAGAGCAGCATCGTGCAGTAGGGCCCCGCGAGCACGCGGGAGAGGTCGAGAACCCGCACCGCGCCGCTCAGGCTGCGGCGAGCCGGCGCAGCACGAACTCCAGGATCCCGCCGTGGCGGAAGTACTCGCGCTCGCGCGGCGTGTCCATCCGGACCCGCACGCGGAACTCCTTGTCGTCGGCCCGCACGGTGACCTCGTCGGCCTCGCCGCCCTCGAGCCCGGTGATCGAGAACTCCTCGCGGCCCGTCAGGCCGAGGGTCTCGCGGGTCTCGCCGTCGTGGAACTGGAGCGGCAGCAGGCCCATCATCAGCAGGTTCGAGCGGTGGATCCGCTCGTAGCTCTCGGCGATCACGGCGCGCACGCCGAGCAGCTTCGGCCCCTTCGCCGCCCAGTCGCGCGACGAGCCCGAGCCGTACTCCTTCCCGGCGAGCACGATCAAGGGGACGCCGTCGGCCAGGTAGCGCTCGGCCGCGTCGAAGATCGTCATCTCCTCGCCGTCGGGCAGGTGGGCCGTCCAGGAGCCCTCGCTGCCCGGCACGAGCAGGTTGCGCAGGCGCACGTTCGCGAAGGTCCCGCGCACCAGCACCTCGTGGTTGCCGCGCCGTGAGCCGTACGAGTTGAACTCGCGCCGCTCGACGCCGTGCTCGAGGAGGTACCTCCCGGCCGGGCTCTCGGGCTTGATCGAGCCCGCGGGCGAGATGTGGTCCGTGGTGACGCTGTCGCCGAGGATGACCAGGCAGCGCGCCCCCTCGATGTCCGGCACCGGCTGCGGCTCGCGCGGCATCCCCTCGAAGTACGGCGGCTGCCGCACGTAGGTCGACTCGTCGCCCCAGGCGAAGGACTCGCCCTCGGGGACCGGCAGGGCCCGCCAGCGCTCGTCGCCGGTGAAGACGTCGCGGTACTCCTCGTGGAAGAGCTCCTCGCGCACCGAGCCCGCGACCGCCTCCTGCACGTCGCCCGTGCTCGGCCAGAGGTCGCGCAGAAAGACGTCGTTGCCGGCTTCGTCTTCGCCCAGTGCTTCTTTCGTCAGGTCGAGGTCCATCCGGCCCGCGAGCGCGTACGCGACCACGAGCGGCGGCGAGGCGAGGTAGTTCGCCTTCACCTCCGGATGAATGCGCGCCTCGAAGTTGCGGTTCCCGGACAGCACCGAGCAGACGACGAGGTCCTCCTCGCCGATCGCCTCCGAGATCGCCTCCGGCAGCGGCCCCGAGTTCCCGATGCAGGTCGTACAGCCGTAGCCCACGGTCTGGAAGCCGAGCGCGTCGAGGTACTCCGTCAGGCCGGCGTTGTCGAGGTAGCGCGTGACGACCTTCGAGCCGGGCGCGAGGCTCGACTTGACCCAGGGCTTGCGGCGCAGGCCGCGCTCGACCGCGTTCTTGGCGAGGAGCCCCGCGGTCACGAGCACCTGCGGGTTGGACGTGTTCGTGCAGCTCGTGATCGCGGCGATCACCACCGAGCCGTCGCCGACCTGCGTGGGCTCGCCGTCGAGGGTCAGCTCGACCGAGCGCTCCGCGCCGTGCGGCTCCACGGGCGCTACCAGCTCCTCCTCCGGGATCGGGTCATGCCCTGGGGACTGGCCGGCCGTCGGGTCGCTCGCGGGAAACGTCTCGGCGATCGCCTCGTCCTGTGTCCCCGCCCGGAGCACGCCGTTGAACGACGGGAGCGCCTCGAGGAACGACTCCTTCGCCACGCGCAAGGGCACGCGGTCCTGCGGCCGCCGCGGCCCGGCCAGGCTCGGCTCGACGGCGTCGAGGTCGAGGTCGACCACCTGCGAGTACTCCGGGTGCGTCGTCACTCTCGTGCCAGAGCGCGTTCTCCTTGCAGTACGCCTCGACGAGCGCGAGCCGCTCCGGCGGCCGGCCGGTCAGGCGCAGGTAGTCGAGGATCTGCCCGTCGACCGGGAAGAAGCCGCAGGTGGCGCCGTACTCGGGTGCCATGTTCGCGATCGTGGCGCGGTCGGCCACGGTCAGCGCCTCGAGCCCGGGCCGAAGTACTCGACGAACTTGCCGACGACGCCAGTCTTCCGCAGCAGCTCGGTGACGGTCAGGACGAGGTCGGTCGCGGTCGCGCCTTCGGGCATGCGGCCCGTCAGCCGGAAGCCGACGACCTGCGGGACGAGCATCGAGACCGGCTCGCCGAGCATCGCCGCCTCCGCCTCGATCCCGCCGGCGCCCCAGCCGAGGACGCCCAGGCCGTTGACCATCGTCGTGTGCGAGTCGGTGCCGACGAGCGTGTCCGGGAACGCCTGCCCGTCGCGCGACTCGATGACGCGCGCGAGGTACTCGAGGTTGACCTGGTGGACGATCCCGGTATTCGGCGGGACGACGCGCAGGCTCGCGAAGGCGTGCTGGCCCCAGCGCAGGAACGCGTAGCGCTCGCGGTTGCGCTCGTAGTCGCGCTCGACGTTCTGCTCGATCGCGAGCCGGGTCGCGAAGGTGTCGACCTGGATCGAGTGGTCGATCACGAGCTCCGACGGGAGCTGCGGGTCGACCTTGCCCGGGTCGCCGCCGAGGTCCACGATCGCGTCGCGCATCGCCGCGAGGTCGACGATCGCGGGAACGCCGGTGAAGTCCTGCAGGAGCACGCGCGCGGGCCGGAACTCGAGCTCGCGGCTGGGCTCGGCGGCCGGATCCCAGGTCGCGACCGCGTCCGCTCCCTCCTCGTCGCCGTGCCTGAGCGCGTTCTCCAGGAGCACGCGCAGCGAGTAGGGCAGTCGGTCGACGTCCTCGAGCTTCGCGATCTCGTAGCTCGTGCCGGCGACGTCGAGGGTGCTCATGCCGTTGACTCTATCCAGGGCCCGCCGCAGCGCGCCCCCGGGCCGCCGTCCGTGGAAACTACTGACGCGAATCAGCGTCTACACCGATGGACGAAAGCGGCCGGAAGAGCAGCATTGGAGTTGCTCAGAGCCAGCCTCGCAAGTAGGTGGAAACCTCCACCGGGAAGCAGCAGGACGACCCCCTCCCCCGCCTCTTTCCGGCGCGAAGCGGACGAAAGCGAAAAACTGACTCTCTGAAGGTCAGAAGGGCCCCGCAAGGGGCCCTTCTTTTAGGCGCGGCCGCTCAGCTCGTCGACGTACACGTTCCAGGCGCGCACGTCCTCGAGCTCGAAGACGCCGTTCGCGACGAAGGGGTCCTGGAGCACGAGCTCGCGGGCCTCCTCGACGCTCACGCCCTCGAGAAGCGTGTGCGAGCCGGAGTTGTCGGCGTACGGCCCGCCCATCACGAAGATCCCACGCTCGACCAGGCCGTCGATGAACTCGGCGTGCTCGTCCCAGCCGTCCTGGTCTTCCGGGGCGCCGCTCCTCCACGCCGGCCCAGCGCGCCAGCGAACGACGACCCGGACGGCCCTGGGCGTGCGTGCCATGCCGTAGGTCTACCGGTTCGCCCGCGGCCTTCGCTACCTTGACGCGGACGTGCTCGCCCGCCTCGCACACGTGATCGCACGCCGCCGCCGCATCGTCATCGGAGCGTGGATCGTCCTTACGCTCTTCGGCGCGTTCAGCGCCAGCCAGGTGTCGAAGCGCTGGTTCGAGAGCTTCTCGATCCCCGGCTACTCGTCCTACGAGGCGAATCAGCGGACGCTGAAGATCTTCGGCACCGGCGAGCAGGCGCCGCTCGTGGCGGTCTTCCACAGCGACGGCGACGTCACCAAGCAGATCGGGATCCAGCGCGCAGTGCTGGCCGCCGCCAAGGTCAACCCGGGCTCCCGCACGTCGTCGTACTTCTCGACGGGCAGCCGCGCCTACGTCTCCAGGGACGGCCACACCACCTTCGCCGAGATCTATCCACCGAAGACGCCGACCTTCAGCTCGTCGACCCACATCGCCCAGGTGACCGCGAAGCTGAAGGCCGCCGCCCCGGCCGGCGTGCAGGCGCACCTCACTGGTCGCGACCCGCTCCAGGAGGCTGCGAGCGGCGGCTCCAGCGGCGGGCCGAGCGTGCTGACCGAGGCGCTGATCGGCGGCCTCGGCTGCCTCGTGATCCTGTTCTTCGTCTTCGGCACGCTGCCGGCCGTGCTGATGCCGATCGTGGTCGCGATCGCGGCGATCCTCAACACCTTCACGCTCGTCTGGATCCTGACCTACATCACCAACGTCTCGATCATCGTCCAGTTCCTGATCGCTCTGGTCGGGCTCGGCGTGGCGATCGACTACGCGCTGCTGATGATCTTCCGCTTCCGCGACGAGCTGCGAGAGGGCGAGGACGTCGAGACCGCGCTCGTCGAGACGATGACCCACGCGGGCCGCTCGGTGATCGTCTCGGGCTCGACGGTGGCCGTCGGCCTGCTCTCGATGCTCGTGCTGCCGCTGCCGTTCATCCGCTCGATCGGAATCGGCGGGATGCTGATCCCAACCGTCTCGGTGATCACTGCGATCACCCTGCTGCCGGCGCTGCTGGCGACGCTCGGCCACCGGATCAACAGCGTCCGCCTGCTGCCGAAACGCCTGGTCGACCGCGGCCACCCGGAGGACGGGCCGTGGGGCCGCTGGGCCGCGTTCGTCATGCGCCATCCGGGGCCGGTTGCGACAGCTGGGCTCGCGATCGTCGCCGTGCTCGTCTTCTACGGAGCGCACCTGAACCCGAGCGAGGCGCAGGCAAAGGACTTCCCCGGCAAGGGCGACGCAATCAACGGCCGCCAGGTGCTCGCCGACGCGCAGATCTCGCCCGGCGTGATGAAGCCGTTCGTGGTGCTCGTCCAGAACGGCGGCGACCCCAAGGCGATCGCCGCGAAGGTTCGGCAAGTGCGCGGCATCGACGGTGCCGCGGCGCCTTCCACCTGGCGCAAGGGCTCGGCCAGCCTCGTCGAGGCCTTTCCGGACGCCGACGGCGCGGCCACGTCGACGCGCGGAACGATCAAGCGCGTCCGCGCGGAGCTGAAGGGAACCGACGCCGTGCTGGGCGGGGTCGCGGGCGAGGACCGCGACTTCGTGGCCGCGGTCTACTCGAACTTCCCTTACGTCCTGGGCTTCGTCGTGCTGCTGACCTTCCTGCTGCTGGCCCGCGCCTTCAGGTCGATCGTGCTCCCGATCAAGGCGGTCGTGCTGAACCTGATCTCGCTGCTGGCGGCCTACGGGATCATCGTCTTCATCTTCCAGGACGGGCACGGCTCGAAAGCGATCTGGGGCGTGAACGCGACGCACTCGATCATCCCGTGGATCCCGCTGATGATCTTCGCCTTCCTCTACGGGCTCTCGATGGACTACGAGGTCTTCATGCTCTCGCGGATGCGCGAGATCTACGACGAGACCGGCGATACGGTGAAGGCGATCTCGCTCGGCCTGGCGCGCACGGGGAAGCTGGTGACCAGCGCGGCACTCGTGCTGATGTTCGCCTTCTTCGTGCTCTCCTCGAGCCCCGGCGTCGACATCAAGCAGTTCGGGATCGGCCTCGCCGCCGGAATCATCTTCGACGCAACCGTGATCCGCACGCTGCTCGTGCCGTCGGTGATGCGGCTGTTCGGCCGGTGGAACTGGTGGATGCCGGACCTGGCGAAGTCGGCGCTCTTCATCCGGCGTAGCGAGCCCGTTCCGGGCACGGCGCCAGACAACGCCTAGAACAGCGTAGCTCTGCGGGTTTTCCCGTAGTGCAAGGCGGGCGTGCCACCGATGCCCGCGCCGCGGCAACGGGTGAGGGTGGACCCGAAAAGGAGGTTCACATGACCCAGCAGATGCTCGAGACCAGCCGAGGCCCGCTCTCCCTCGCACAGGTGAGCGTCGGGAATGCGATGCACCCGGGCGTCGTCACGTGCCCACGGGAGACACCGCTTCCAACCGTGGCACGGATGATGGCCCTCTACCGGATCCATAGCGTCGTCGTCTTCAGCGAGGAGTCGGACGACACCGACGGGGCCGAGCTCTGGGGAGTTGTCTCCGACCTCGACCTCGTAACCGCGGCGACCGCGGGCGAGATCGACGACCAGACCGCAGGCGGAACCGCCGCGACCCCGATCGTGCTCGTCGAGACCGGCGACACGCTCATGCACGCGGCCAAGTTGATGAGCGAGCACGAGATCACCCATCTGGTGGCCGTCGAGCCCAAGTCGACGCGCCCGATCGGGATTCTCTCGACGCTCGACGTCGCCCGAGCCCTCGCAGGAGGTCCGTCATGAGCGACACGGTCTTCACACCTACCGGCCTCGACGCCTTGCCGCCCGCGGAGATGGCGCGCAAGGCCGAGGACATCGGCGTCGCCAAGGCAGGGATGGCCACGGCGACGATGTTCGTGCTCGGGATCCTCGCCGGGGCCTTCATCGCCCTCGGCGCGATCTTCGCCACGACGGTGACGGCCGGCGGCGCCAGTCTTCCCTACGGCGTCTCGCGCCTGCTCGCCGGAGTCACGTTCTCCGTCGGCCTGATCCTCGTCATCGTCGCCGGCGCCGAGCTGTTCACCGGGAACAACCTAATGGTGATGGCGTGGGCCAACCGGCGGGTCTCGACCGCACGGCTGCTCCGCAACTGGGCGATCGTCTACGCGGGCAACTTCGTAGGCGCGATCGGGACGGCCGGGATCCTCTACGCAGGCAAGCAGTACGAGTTCGGCAAGGGCGTCGTCGGCGAGCAGGCCGTCGCGATCGCAACCGGCAAGACGAACCTCGGCTTCGTGCAGGCGATCGCGCTCGGAGCCCTCTGCAACGCGCTCGTCTGCCTCGCGGTCTGGCTCTGCTACAGCGCGCGGACGACGACCGACAAGATCCTCGCGATCATCCCGCCGATCGCCGCGTTCGTCGCGGCCGGCTTCGAGCACAGCGTCGCGAACATGTTCTTCATCCCGATGGGCCTGTTCGTGAAGGCGAACGACACCTTCATGGCCGCCCACCCGGGACCGCCGGGCGTGCAGAACCTGACGTGGGGGCGCTTCCTGGGTGCGAACCTGTTGCCCGTGACGATCGGGAATATCATCGGCGGAGCGCTCATGGTCGGTGCGATCTACTGGTTCGTCTACCTGCGCGGAAGCGAGGAGAAGTCGACGGCTCCGGCCGCCCAGCCGGCTCCGACGCGCAAGTGAGAGAGCACCGCGACGCCACCGTCGAGCTCGAGCGCCGCTTCAACCGCGGCGCCACCGAGGTGCTCGAGCGGCTGCGCAGGGCGAAAGCCGAGCGCGGCCGCATCGCGCCCGAGGACGTCGACCGGATCGCCGCGGAGCTCGGGCTGCCACGCGCGCACGTGAACGGGGCGGCCTCCTTCTTCGCGGATCTCGGCTTCGAGGAGCGCGCCGGCCGCGTCGTGCGTGCCTGCACGGGGGCGTCCTGCTTCGCCGCGACGCACGGAGGCCACGGGCACGTCCAGGCCGTCCGCGCCGCGGTCGAGGGCGGGACCGTCGAGCCCGCCTACTGCCTCGGCTACTGCTACGCGTCGCCCTCTGCGCTCGACGGCGAAACCGCCCACGCCGGCGCGAACCTCGTCGAGCAGCTCGCCGGGCGCGCGCCCCGCACCGAGCCCGCGATCCCGTACGCGGACACGACCGGCGACCCCGTCGTGCTGATGCGGCTCGCGGGCTCCGGCCCGCCGGCCTGGAGCGTCTGGGAGCGCGTCGTGACCGCGCACGAGGGCTCCGAGCAAGTTTTGCGGGAGGTCTTCGCCTCTGGCCTACGCGGCCGCGGCGGCGCGGGCTTCCCCGCCGCGCGGAAGTGGGAGCTCGCCCGCGCGGCGCCTTCGGACGGCCCGCGCTACGTAGTGGCGAACGGCGACGAGGGCGATCCTGGCTCCTACGCCGACCGCCTCCTGATGGAACGCGACCCACACGGCGTGCTCGAGGGCGTCGCGCTGGCGGCGTTCGCCTGCAGGGCGAGCCACGGCTACGTCTACGTGCGTTCCGAATATCCGGCGGCGCGCGACGCGCTGCGGGCGGCGGTGCTCGAGGCCCGCGCGGCCGGACACCTCGGCCCGAACGTCCACGGCTCGGGCTTCGACCTCGAGCTCGAGATCTTCGAAGGCGCCGGCTCCTACGTCGCCGGCGAGGAGACTGCGTTGCTGCACTCGATGGAAGGGCTGCGCGGCGCCTCAGCCCCGCGGCCTCCCTTCCCGGCCGGGCGCGGCGGCCTCTACGGCGCCCCGACGGTCGTGAACAACGTCGAGACGCTCTCCGCCCTGCAGTGGATCGTCGAGCGAGGCGGCGATGCCTACGCGCGGCGCGGCACCGAGGGCTCGCACGGGACGAAGCTCGTCTGCCTGAGCTCGGCCTTCGCGCATCCGGGCGTCTACGAGGTCGAGCTCGGCGTCGCAGCTCGCCTGGATCTGCTCCGAGCTGGGCGGCGGCCTCCGCGACGGGCGCACGCTGCGCTCGCTCCAGATCGGCGGCCCGCTCGGCGGCTTCCTCGCCCCGGACGAGCTCGACGTGCCCTTCTCGATCGAGGCCCTCGCGGAGCGCGGGGTCGAGCTGGGCCACGGCAGCCTGGTCGCCTTCGACGAGCGCGTCTCGGGCCCCGAGCTGCTGCTGCACGTGTGGCGCTTCGCCGACGACGAGAACTGCGGGACGTGCTCGCCGTGCCGGATCGGCAGCCGCCGCGGCCTCGAGCTGGCGCAGCGCCTCGTGGAAGGACGGACGGAGCCGGGCGACCGCGCCTCGCTCGACGCGCTGCTCGCGACGATGGAGACGGCGAGCCTCTGCGGCTTCGGCCAGGGCGTGCCGACCCCGGTGCGGGGCATCCTGCGGATCTACCGCGACGAGCTCGAGGCGCTCGCATGAACGTCACCGTCGACGGCCGCGCCGTGGAGGTGGCCGAGGGCGCGACGCTGCTCGAGGCGGTCAACGAGGCCGGCGGCGCCGTTCCGACCCTCTGCTACGACGCACGTACCTCGCCCTACGGCGGCTGCCGCGTCTGCCTGGTCACCGTCGGCGACCAGGTCGTCCCCTCGTGCGTCACTCCGGCGCGAGATGGCGACGAGATCTCGACGGTGGATCCACGCTCGCGTGACGCCGCCCGGCACACGCTCGAGCTGATCGTCTCCGAGCTGCCGGCCCGCGCGCTCGAGCTGCCCGCCGAGCGGAGCGAGCTCGTGCGGGCCTGCGCGACCCTCGGGGTCGAGACCAACGGCTTCGCCGGCGAGCGCATCGGCTCGGGCAAAGACGACTCACATCCGTACGTGAAGCTCGACCGCGAGCTCTGCATCGCCTGCGGGCGCTGCGTGCGCATGTGCGACGAGGTGCAGGGCACGTTCGCGCTGGAGCTGGTCGGCCGGGGATTCCCGACGGTGGTGGCGCCCGGCAGCGGGGGCCCGTGGATCGAGTCCGACTGCGTCGCCTGCGGCGCTTGCGTGGACTCCTGCCCCACCGGTGCGCTCTCTGAGCCGGGCTTCCTCGACCCCCGGCCGGTGGAGCGCGTGGTGACGACGACGTGCGGCTACTGCGGCGTCGGCTGCACGCTCGACGTGCACGTCCGCGACAACGAGGTGGCGGCGGTGACGCCGAACCACGTTTCGGCCACCAACCGCGGCCACTCGTGCGTCAAGGGCCGCTTCGCGCACGGCTTCCTCCGCTCCGGCGACCGGATCACGACGCCGCTCCTGCGGCGGAACGGAGAGCTCGAGCCGGCGACCTGGGACGAGGCGGTCGGCTTTGTCGCGACGGAGCTGAAACGCATCCGCGACGAGCACGGGCCGAACGCCATCGCTGCGATCTCGTCCGCGCGCGCGACCAATGAGGAGAACTACCTCGTCCAGAAGCTCATGCGCGCTGTGATCGGCACCAACAACGTCGACAACTGCTCGCGCCTCTGCCACTCGCCCTCGGCCGCAGGGTTGACCGCGACCTTCGGCGTTTCCGGGGGCACGAACCCGTTCGACGACTTCGACCGCGTCGACTGCTTCCTGCTCGCGGGCGCGAACCCGACCGAGGCGCACCCGGTCGTCGGGGCCCGGCTGAAGCAGCGGGTGATCCAGGGAGCGAAGCTGATCGTGGTGGACCCGCGCCGCATCGAGCTCGCGCGCTACGCCGACATCCACCTGCGCCCGCGCGCCGGCGGCAACGTCGCGGTCTTCAACGGGCTGGCGAACGTGCTGCTCGCGGAGGGCTACGCCGACGAGGCCTTCCTGTCCGAGCGCGCGGAGGGTATGGACGAGCTGCGCGAGGTGCTCCGCGACCACACGCCCGAGCGCGTCGAGGAGCTCACCGGCGTGCCGGCGAGCGAGCTGCGCCGCGCCGCGCGCATGTACGGCGAGGCCGGCTGTTCCTCGATCGTCTACGGCCTGGGGATCACCGAGCACGCGCACGGGACCGACGGCGTGCGGACGCTCGCGAACCTGGCGATCCTGACCGGCCAGGTCGGGACGGCGAAGGGCGGCGGCGTCAATCCGCTGCGCGGCCAGAACAACGTCCAGGGCGCCTCCGACATGGGCGCGCTGCCCGACCTCCTGCCCGGCTACCAGCGGGTCGCCGACAACGACGAGGCCGTGGAGCGCGCGGAGGGCATGTGGGGCGTCTCGCTCGACCGGGCTCCGGGACTGCGGATCCTGGACATGTTCGCGGCCGCGCTCGACGGGCGCCTGAAGGCGCTCTGGGTGATCGGCGAGGACATCGCGCAGACCGACCCGGACTCGCGCCGCGTCGAGGCGGCGATCGACGCCTGCGACATCGTGATCTCACAGGATCTATTCCTTTCGAAGACCGCCGAGCGCGCCGACGTCGTGTTCCCGGCCGCCGCCTTCCTGGAAAAGGACGGCACCTTCGTCAACTTCGACCGGCGCGTGCAGCGGGTCCGCGCGGCGGTCGCTCCGCCCGGCGAGGCGAAGCCCGACTTCGAGATCGTCAACCTCGTCGCCGAGGCGATGGGCGTGGATCTCCGCTGCCCGACGCCGGCCGCGGCCTTCGACGAGATGGCCCGCATCGCGCTCGACTTCTCCGGCATCTCCCATGCGCGCCTCGACGAAGGCGGGTCGATCCACTGGCCCTGCCGCTCGGCCGACGATCCCGGAACGCCGCAGCTCCACCTCGACGGATTCGCGACGGCGAGCGGGAAGGCCCAGCTCGCGGCGCGGCCCTACCTGCCGCCAGGCGAGGAGCCTGACGCCGACTACCCGCTCGTCCTGATCACCGGCAGGCGGCTCGAGCACTACAACGCCGGCACGATGACGCGCCGCACGCCGAACCTCGAGCTGCTGCCCGAGGAGCTGCTCGAGGTCAATCCGACAGACGCGGCGCGGCTCGGCCTTGCGCGACCGCGGATCGGCGACGGTCACGAGCCGCCGCGGCAGCATCGACGTGACCGCGGACGTGACCGAGCGCGTCGCCCCGGGCGAGCTCTTCATGGCGTTCCACTTCCCCGAGGTGGGCGCGAACACGCTCACGTCGGATGCGAGCGACGAGTTCACCTCGTGCCCCGAGTACAAGGTGACGGCTGTCAGACTCGCGCCGGCCGGCGGCTAGGCCGGACGGGACACGGCCGGGGCCTGACCCCGGACGTGGCGCTTCGGGGCTATGGCCGGCGCGGTCGCACGGCCGTCAGCGAGACCCGCGTCGATGCCTAGTCGCGTACCTAGGCCGGCTGCGGCTTTTCCGCACGAAATTCCGTATCGCCCCGGATGGCGTGGGCACACGAGACGCGTCAGCGTTCGAGCGCATGACAACCATCCCGCAGCGAGAGCTCCTGCCCGCCGCCGAGCTCGGCGAGCAGCTCGGGCTCCTCCCAGAAGAGATTCAGCCGTTCGGCCGCCGAGCGGCCAAGATCGAGCTCTCCGCCCTCGAACGCCTGTCCGGCGCGCCGGACGGAAAGCTCGTCTCGGTCACCGCGGTCACGCCGACGAAGGCTGGCGAAGGGAAGACGACCACCGCGATTTCGCTCACCGAGGCCCTCGGCCACATCGGCGAACGCCCCGTCCTCTGCCTGCGCGAGCCCTCGCTCGGGCCGGTCTTCGGGATCAAGGGCGGCGGAACGGGCGGCGGCAGGGCCCAGCTCGCGGCCATGGACCTGGTCAACCTCCATTTCACCGGCGACATCCACGCGATCGGCGCCGCCAACAACCTGCTCGCCGCGATGCTCGAGGCGCACCTGATGCACGGGAACGAGCTCGGGATCGACCCCCACTCGATCACGTGGCGCCGCTGCCTCGACATGGACGACCGCGCGCTGCGCCAGGTCGTCGTCGGGCTCGGCGGGCGCGTCAGCGGATCGCCGCGCGAGACCGGCTTCGACATCACGGCCGCCTCCGAGGTGATGGCGATCGTCGCGGTCTCCGACGGTTACGTGGATCTTCGCCGCCGGCTCGGGGCGATCACGGTCGGCCAGAACCGCGACGGCGAGCCCGTCACGGCCGAACAGCTCGGGGCCGCAGGCTCCATGGCCGCACTCCTGACCGACGCGCTCAAGCCGAACCTCGTCCAGACGGTCGAAGGACAGCCTGCGCTCGTCCATGCGGGCCCCTTCGCGAACATCGCGCACGGCAACAACTCGGTTCTCGCCGACCGGCTCGGGCTCAAGCTCGGGGACTACGTGATCACCGAGAGCGGCTTCGGCGCCGACATGGGCTTCGAGAAGTTCGTCGACATCGTCTGCCGCGGACGCGGGCTCGCCCCGGCCGCCGTAGTGCTCGTCGCGACGACGCAGGCGCTCAAGCACCACGGCGGCGACCCGGACGGCGGCGTCGAGGCGATCGAGCGCGGCGCGGAGAACCTCGCCGCCAACATGCGGATCGTTCGCGAGTTCGGGATCCATCCGGTGGTGGCGGTCAACCGCTTCCCCGGCGACGCGCCCGCCGAGGTCGACGCAGTCCGCCGGCTCGCGGTCGAGCTGGGCGCATTCGGCGCCGAGGTGAGCGACGGCTTCGAGCGCGGCGGCCCGGGTACGGTCGCGCTGGCCGAGGTCGTCCTGGAGGCGGCCGCGCACGGCCCGGCGGCCGAGCCGCTCTACGAGCTCGAGCAGCCGATCCCGGACAAGATCCGTGCGGTTGCGACGCGGGCTTACGGCGCCGACGGCATCGAGCTCTCACCGGCCGCGGCCGCGCAGGCGCAACGGCTCGCGGAGGCGGGCCTCGGCGGGCTACCCGTCTGCATCGCGAAGACCCACCTCTCGCTCTCACACGACCCGTCTCTCGGTGCCACGCCCAGCGGGTTCACGCTCCCGGTCCGCGAGCTTCGGCCCTACACCGGCGCCGGCTGGATCGTCGCGCTCTGCGGCGACATGCAGACGATGCCCGGCCTTCCGGCGGAGCCGGCCGCGAAGCGGATCGACGTCGACGCGGACGGCCGCGTCACCGGGTTGCGCTGAATCACACCGGCCAGGGCGAAGGCGCGCGCTCGAACTTGCGCTCCCAGTCGCTGTACGCAACGCCAGAGTCGTGCGTGTCCTCCGGCGAGGAGGCGTCGTAGCGGGCGGCGAGCTCGTTGCGCGGGTAGTGGATCTTGTTCCCCTCCCCGCGCGCGCCGGCCATCAGGATGGCGCACGGCCCTTCTCCCGCGCCGATTCTGATGTGGTACGTGCCGGGCGAGGCGTGGAAGAAGTCCCACTGCTTCAGGCGCCGCTCCTCGCCGTCCACGATCAGGATGCACTCGCCCGCAAGGACGAGGAAGTCCTCCTGGAAAGCCTCCGAGTGGTAACGGCCGTTCGGCTGCCCGGGCTCGAGAACGTGGACGCCGATCCCGTACTGCTCGAAGTCGCCGCCCTCGAAGTCGGTCCACGTGCCCGCGCGCTCGTGCCGCTGCCAGACCGTGTCGGCGAGATTGAGCACGAACCAGCCGGGCGACGAGACGACCGCGCCCTCGTCGGTCTGCTCGATACGGGCTTCCCCGGCCACGCCCGCGACCCTAGCGGCCGACCGAGACCACTCGCGCCAGCCAGGTTCCGCTCGGCGCGTCGACCTTGACCTGGTCGCCGGCCTTCGCCCCCAGCAGCGACCGCCCTAGCGGCGAGTCGGGCGAGACGCCGCCCACGCTCGAGATCTCGACCTGCATGCGCTCGCCCTGCTCGTCCTCGAGCTCGACCTTCGACCCGACCCCGACGGACCCGTCGCCGGCAGCCTCCTCGTCCACGACCACCGCCCGGCGCAGACGGTCCCGCAGCACCGTGATCCGGCGCTCGAGCAGCCCCTGCTCGTTCTTGGCGGCGTGGTACTCGAAGTTCTCCGAGAGGTCGCCGAAGCCCGCGCGCGACCTTGATCGCCTCGACGATCGCGACCCGGCGCGGGCCTTCCAACTCGGCCAGCTCGGCCTCGAGCTGCTCCTTCTGGGCCGCGGTCAGCGGCTCGGCTTTCTCAGTGGCCATCGGGGGAGGGTAGCCGCCTGCTGCTACTGTGCGTGCACGGGTGGCAATCCGGCCGCCCGGTGAGATGAGCTTCTCGTTCCTCCTTCGGGCGATTCGAGGTAGGCAAGTCTCGATCCCGAAAACAAGGAGTCGAACCAGATGTCAAAGCAGTCTTTCCGCGAGCTCGGCGCGTCCGCGCCGGTCGTGGCGGCGCTCGCCGCCCGCTCGATCCATGAACCGTTCGCGATCCAGGAGCTCGTCCTTCCCGACGCGTTCCAGGGCCTCGACGTCCTCGTCCGCTCGCCCACGGGCTCGGGCAAGACGCTGGCGTTCGCGGTGCCCATCGTCGAGCGCATCGAGCCGCGTGACCCGCGCCCTTCCGCGCTCGTCCTCGTCCCGACGCGCGAGCTCGCCGCCCAGGTGACCGCCGAGCTCGAGCCGCTTGCCAAGGCGCGCGGCCTCTCGGTGGCGGCAGCGTACGGCGGTGTCCCGCTGCGTTCGCAGGCCAAGAAGATCGAGCGAGCTCACGTCCTGATCGCGACGCCCGGCCGCCTCGAAGACCTTGCCCAGCGCAGGCTGGTGGACCTCTCGAAGGTGCGCGCGTTCGTGCTCGACGAGGCCGACCGCATGCTCGACATGGGCTTCCAGCCCCAGGTCGACAAGCTCGTCCGCCGGTTGCCCCGGAACCGCCAGACCATGTTCTTCTCGGCGACGCTCGACGGCGAGGTCGGCCGGCTGGCGCGCGCCTACACCAACAGCCCCTCCCGGATCGAAGGAGAGCTCTCGGCCGGCCGGCAGCCTGGCGAGATCGAGCATCACTTCGTCGCGGTGACCGCCGACACAAAGGTCGAGACGCTCATCGAGCACATCCGCTCGTCGCGCTCGACGCTGGTCTTCGTGCGGACGAAGCGCGGAGCAGACCGCCTCGTCCAGCGCCTGGCCGCCAAGGGCGTGACCGCGGTCGCCATGCACGGCGACATGTCGCAGAGAGCGCGCGAGCGCGCCCTCTCGCGGTTCGAGGACGGCCAGGTCGAGACGCTCGTCGCCACGGACGTCGCCGCGCGCGGCCTCGACCTCGACGACGTCACGCACGTGATCAACTTCGACCCGCCGGACGAGGACAAGGGCTACGTCCACCGCACGGGCCGGACCGGCCGCGCGGGCCGCAGCGGGACCGCGATCACCTTTGTGCTTCCGGAGCAGCAGGCCGAGACCAGCCGCGTCGCCAACCGGCTCGGCCACCGCGACCGCTTCGAGGAGGCCGGCATGCGCTCGGCACCGGCGAAGCTCCTGTACACGAGCCGCCGCGGCCGCCGCTCGAAGTGGTGAGATGAGGCTCCTCGTCCTCGGCGGGACGAAGTTCCTCGGCCGCGCGGCGGTCGAGGCGGCACTCGACCGCGGCGACGAAGTGACGCTCTTCAACCGCGGCGAGACGAATCCGGAGCTCTTCCCCGAGGTCGAGAAGCTGCGCGGCGACCGCGACGGCGACCTCTCCGCGCTCGAGGGCCGCGAGTGGGACGCCGTGATCGACCCGTCGGGCTACGTGCCGCGGGTCGTGCGTGCTTCGGCAGAGGCTCTGCGCGGCTCGGTCGCGCACTACCTGTTCGTCTCGAGCGCGTCGGTCTACGCGGAGCCGTACGCAGCCGGGTTCGACGAGTCCGCGCCGACGCTCGAGCCGGAATGGGAGAGCGAAGAGGTGCTCGCCCACTACGGTGAGCTCAAGGCTGCGTGCGAGCAGGTCGTCCGCGAGGTCTTTCCCGACGCGCACACGAACGTGCGGGCCGGCCTGATCGTCGGCCCGAACGATGCCAGCGGCCGCTTCACGTACTGGCCTTTGCGGATCGCGGTGGGAGGCGAAGTGCTTGCGCCCGGTTCGCCGGAAGGCATGACGCAGTTCATCGACGTACGCGACCTGGGCGCCTGGCTCGTCACCGCCTGCGCAGACCGGGCCGTGGGAGCCTTCAACGCGACCGGTGAGCCCGTGACGTGGGGGGAAGTGCTCGCCGCGTGCGCCGGCGACGCGACGGTCACGTGGGTCGACGAGCGCTTCCTGCTCGAGCACGAGGTCGGCCCCTGGATGGAGCTCCCGTTGTGGATCCCGGGAGACGAGCAGGCGTTTCTCCAGATGAGCGTCGCGAAGGCGCGCGCGGCGGGACTGCGCAGCCGGCCGCTCGAGGAGACGGCTCGCGACACCCTCGACTGGGCGCGCGACTCAGATGCCGGGCTGGTCACCGAGGCGCCGTACGGCTCGGCGGGGCTCGACCCTGCGAAAGAGACCGAGCTGCTCGAAGCCTGGCGCGCCGCTAGCTAGCTAGGGGGCCTCGCAGCCAGCGTCGTCCGGCGCGTCCTCGACCGGCAGCCGCCAGAGCAGCTCGCGCAGCGACTCGAGCTCGCTCGCCGAGAAGTGCGCGGCAAAGAGCTCCCGGACGCCGGCGATGTGCGTCTTCGACGCGGCCCGCAGCTTCTCGAGCCCTTCGTCCGTCAGCTCTGCGTAGGTCACGCGCGCGTCGCTGTCGCACGAGGCGCGCCGCACGAAGCCGCTCTCCTCGAGACCCGAGAGTAGGCGGGTAATCCCGGACGGGGTCAGCAGCACCTGCTGCGAGAGGTCGACGCGCCGCATGCGCCGGTCGGGCGCGCGCGCGAGGCGAAGCAGGACCTCGTAATGGCTCAGCGTCAGCCCGTGCTCGGCGACGAGCTGCGTGTTGAAACGGCGCGTCGTGGCCGCGTGCGCCCGCAGAAGACCCGCGAAAGCCTCGACCTCCGAAACTGCTTGCGTGCTCAATACTTGACTACTCAATCTTCTCTCGCTAGGATGGTTGACGAGTCAAGTATATCCCAAAGGAGGGACAGAGCAAATGTCCGCAGTCGCAAGCAAGACCGTTCTCCCGGCCGGCACCTGGGCCGTCGATCCCGTCCACACGACGATCGCCTTCCAGGTCACGGACACGGGCGACCTGTTCAGCACCATCGTCGGCCGCTTCACGGACTTCGAAGGCCGGATCGAGGGCGGGGAGCAGCCGTCGCTCGAGGGCATCGTCCGTGCCGCGAGCCTGAAGACCGACAACGACCAGCGCGACGCGCATCTCCAGTCGCCCGACTTCCTCGAGGCCGAGCGCTACCCGGAGATCGGCTTCCGCTCGACCGCCGTCGAGCCCACCGGCGACGACGCCTTCCGCATCCGCGGCGAGCTCACGATCAAGGAGACGCCGTTCGAGGTCGAGCTCGACGGGCGCCTGCGCGGCGTCGGCACGGGCCAGGCCGGCGACGAGCGCCTGCTCGTCGACGCACGCGGCACGTTCACGTGGGGCACGACGGCCGTCGAGGTCACCGCGGCCGTCTCGGCCGCCAAGGAGGCGTAAGGACGATGCGGC
Source organism: uncultured Actinomycetes bacterium (assembly GCA_963788215.1). Classification (GTDB taxonomy): domain Bacteria; phylum Actinomycetota; class Thermoleophilia; order Gaiellales; family Gaiellaceae; genus AC-32. The sequence goes on along the minus strand of CAWBFX010000010.1, from coordinate 319,039 downwards.
TCCTGGGAATCGCCGGCAGCCTGCGGCAGGGCTCCTACAACCGAGCGCTCCTACGTGCGGCGCGGGAGCTCCTGCCCGAGGGCGTCGAGCTCGTCGAGCACGACCTGCGCGAGCTGCCGCTCTACGACGGCGACGTCGAGGCTGCCGGCGATCCCGAGCCCGTCGCGCGCTTCAAGGACGCGATCCGCGAAGCCGACGGGCTCCTGATCGCGACGCCCGAGTACAACCGCGGCATCCCGGGCGTCCTCAAGAACGCGATCGACTGGGCCTCGCGCCCGCCGCTCGCCTCGCCGCTCGCGCGCAAGCCGGTCGCGATCATGGGCGCCTCGACGGGCCTCGGCGGCACGCGGCGCGCGCAGGAGCAGCTGCACGCAGCACTGGAGTTTCCGGGCGCGCTCGTGATCGAGGAGCCCTCCGTGCTCGTGCCGGAGGCGTTCCTCCGGTTCGACGACGAGGGCCGGCTCGTGGACGAAGGCGTCCGCGCGGAGATCGGCGAGCTGCTCGACACGCTTGCCCGCGTGGCGGACGATGTTACGCTCGCCGCTGCGTGAGCACTCTCGCCGACCTGATGACAAGCGACGTCCTGGCAGTCGACCCGTCCGACACGATCGGCGAGACGGCCCAGAAGATGGTCGAGCTCGGCGTCTCGTCCGCTGTGGTCTCCGACTACGGCCGCCTGATCGGGATCGTCACCGAGCGCGACCTCACGCGCGCGGTGGCCGGGCGCGTGCACTCGAGCGAGGCGCGCGTCCGCGAGTGGATGACGAGCGAGCCGGTGACGCTGACGAGGGACGCCTCGCCCCAGGAGGCGGCCAAGATCATGCTCGACAACGGCTTCCGCCACATTCCGGTCGTCGAGGACGAGCACATCGTCGGCATCGTCAGCATCCGCGACGTCGCCCGCTGGTCGACCGAAGAGGACTGAAGCTCAGACGAGCTCGAGCTGGCGGTGGGCCTCGAGGCCCGAGACCGCCACGCCGAGCAGCCGCAGCGCGCCCGGGCGATCGGCGAGCGCACGGTCGAGGCAGGCGCACGCGAGCTCCCAGATCCGCTCCGCGTCGCCTATCCCGACGGGCAGCGACGTCGAGCGCGAGCGGATCGAGAAATCGGGGTAGCGGACCTTCGTCGTCACCGTCCGTCCCGTCTGGCCCGCCGTCTCGAGCCGCTCGGCGACGAGCTGGGAGAGGCGGCGCAGCTCCTCCTGCAGCCGCTCCACGTCCGCGATGTCGCGGGGAAACGTGTCCTCCGCGCTGATCGAGACGGTCTCGCTGGAGAGCTCGAGCCGGCGCGGATCGATCCCGCGGGCCCGGTCGCGCAGCAGCTTCCCGACCTTGCCAGGCAGCAAAGTCCGGAGCGCGTCGTCCGAGAGCTCCGCGAGGCCGCCAACGGTTGAGATCCCGGCCGCCCGCAGCCGCTGCTCCGAGCGCGGGCCGACCCCGGGCAGCCGCCGTACGTCGAACGGGGCGAGGAACGCCGCCTCGCGGCCCGCGGGCACGACCGTCAGCCCGCCCGGCTTGCGCCGGTCGCTCGCGACCTTGGCGACGACCTTGCACGACGCGACGCCCAACGCGCACGTGAGGCTCGTCGTCCCGCGCACCGCCGCCTGAACGGCCTCCGCCACGGCCCGCGCGCGCCCGAAGTCCGGCGCCACCTCGCCCACGTCGAGGTAGCCCTCGTCCATCCCGGTGCGCTCGACGGTCGGCACGACCTCCCGCACCGAGTCCCAGACCGCGCGCGAGTACTCCTTGTAGAGCCGGTGCCGCGGCCGCAGGAACACGGCCTGAGGGCAGCGCCGAAGCGCCTCCGCGCAGGACATCGCCGAGTGGATCCCGTAGCGCCGCGCAACGTAGTTCGCCGTCGCGACGACCCCGCGCCCGTGCGGGTCGCCCCCGACGACGAGCGGCTTCGTCTTCAGCTCGGGAGCCTCGAGCTCCTCAACCGCTGCGAAGAACGCGTCCAGGTCCAGGTGCGCGAGAATCATGTGCTGGTTGCGATCTCGACGGCGACGAACACGGCGTAGAGCAGCAGTATCGCCACGCCTCCGGCCCTCGTGGAGGCATCCGGATACACTGCACCGCCAGGGCGTGCCGGGAAGTCTGGTCGGCGGTGTTCGACGTCGTCCAAACTCGCTCCGATGCCCGTTCCCCGCCCATACCCGGTCCTGCGAGAACTGTGGCGAGGCATCGAGCCTCCGCACGACCGCCCGTCGCTGCTCGCGTCGGCGCTCCGGCTTTCGTACTTCACGATCGCCTGGAACGGCGCCGCCGGAGTGGCGGCGCTCTTCCTTGCCGTCCTGACCGGGAGCCTCGCGCTCGCCGGGTTTGCGCTCAACGCGCTGCTCGATTCGTCCGCGTCGATGGTGCTCGTGTGGCGCTTCGCCCACGAGCAACGGTCGCCGGTGGCAGCCGCACGGGTCGAGCGGCGCGCGCAGGCGCTCATCGGCGTGTCGATGCTCGTGATCGCCGCATATGTCGGAGTCCAGGCTGTTCGCGCCCTGGCCAACGGATCGCACCCTGAGACGTCGGCGTTCGCTGTTGGGCTCGCGGCTGTTTCGCTCCTTGTCCTGCCGTTGCTCGGCACGCGCAAGCTGGAGGTCGCCTCCCACCTCGCTAGCCCGGCACTTCGAGGCGATGCGGTGCTCACGCTTGCCGCGGTGGCGCTCGCCGCGATCACGCTCTGCGCCCTCATCGCGAACGCCGCGCTCGGCTGGTGGTGGGCCGACGCCCTCGCCGCGCTCTGCATCGCGGCGGCTCTGGCGTTCGAGGGAACACGCGTGCTGGTACGCCATCGCTTCGGCTGAAGCGTCGGCGGACCGAGCGGCTGGAGCCGGAAAGCTACGTCACGATTCAGCCGCGAGCGCGCGGGCTGCTGCGTCGGCGGCCGCCTGGGCGGCGCGGTCGGCGCGCCCGAGGCGATCGTCGTCGGGCACGGTCGCGAGGTTGACCGCGACCAGCTTCGCTGCAGCCTTCGAGGCGCCTGCGGCCAGGGCGGCTGCGGCCGACGCGTCCGCCCGAGCGGCGCCGTCCGCGCACTCGGAGGCAGCCGCGGCGAGCTCGGCGACGTCGCTGGCGGTCTCGGCGATCGCGAGCGGGGCTTCCGCTGCGCTCGCGAGAGCGCGCGCGAGGTTCGCGCCTCTGCGCTCGAGCGCCGTCAGCGCGCGCTCGTAGGCGCGGGCATCACGGTCGGCGAGGCCGAGCAGCCGGTCGCGCAGGTCGATCGCCTGAGCATGGGCGCCCTCCGCCCCGCTCCAGCCTTCGGACCGAGCCGCGCTCTTGGCGACGAGCCCAGCGGCGAGTGATGCCGAGACAGCCGCGACCCAACCCGAGCCGGGTACGGCCTCCGCCGACGAGACCGCATCCGCGAGCTCCCGTGCAGGCCCGGTTCCTAGAAGTAGAACTGCTTCCACGCCGTCCACCAGTCGTCGCCGCGCGAGAGGATCGTCCTCGGGTCGACGACCTCGATTCCCGGCCGGCCTTCCAGCTTCGCCGCGGGGCCCGTCCACTTGAAGTCGACCTTGATCTCACAGGGCTTGCCCGGGTCGTACGGCTCCACGGCCTTGAGGTCGCCGAGGGCCTTCTCCGCGCCGGCGCGCACGAGCTCGCGGGCCTTCTTCGGCGCGAGCAGGCGAGCGCTCTGGACCCCGAGGCCGCGCTTGACCTCGACGGTCGTCACGCCGGCGCCGAGGAGCTCGCGTCCCTCGATGCAGGCCGCATCGTCGCCTGTCACGAGCACCACGGGACAGCCCCAGTTCCCGCAGAGCGCCGCGTTGATCCCCGTCTCGCCGACCTTCGTCCCGTTGAACCAGAGGTTCTGGTAATCCGGCCCGGAGACCGTGTGGTTCATCAGGCCCCGTGCGGTACCGGCCATCGAGTGCATCCCGACGAGCAGGCAGGCGTCGACTCCCTCCTCCAGGAAGCCGGTGTACTCCGTCCACTGGTCTTGGACGACGTACTCGCAGTCGGGATCGAGCTCCTCGGGTATGAGCGAGTTGAAGCTCCACGCTCCGCCCGCGCCGTGGTGGTCCATGAGCACGATCTCGGTCGCTCCCGCCGTCTTTGCGCCCGCGACTGCCGCGTTCATCTCGGCGGTGTAGAGCTTCCGTCCCTCCTCGTACATGGGGCTGCCGCCGTGGCATTGCTCGCTGCGGACGATCCCGCTGATGCCTTCCATGTCGCTGATGACGATGACCTTCACCCCTGTAGCCTCTCACGCCGTGGACACCGGGCTCCAGGGGAAGCGCGTGCTCGTGACCGGCGCCTCGGGCGGGATCGGGGGCGCCTGTGCGCGGGCGTTCATGGCGGAGGGCTGCGACGTCGTCGCGCACTTCCATCGCGGCCGCGAGCGGGCCGAGGCGCTCGGCGCGGGGCTCGTCCTGGGCGCGGACCTGCGCGTCGAAGAGGAGGTGGAGCGGCTGTTCGCGGACGCCGGGCCTCTGGACGTCTGCGCCGCGGTCGCCGGGATCTGGCCGCCGGGCGACGTGCCGGTCTGGGAGCTGCCGCTCGAGCGCTGGGAGGAGACGCTGCGCGCGAACCTGACCGCGACCTTCCTGACGGCGCGCGGGTTCCTGCGCGGGGTCGCCGAGCGGGGCCAGGGGTCTCTGGTAATGGTCGGCTCGACTGCCGGCCGCTTCGGGGAGGCCGGCCACGCCGACTACGCCGCGGCCAAGTCCGGGATCCTCTACGGGCTCCTGCTCAGCCTCAAGAACGAGGTCGTGCGGGTCGCGCCTCGCGCGCGGGTGAACGCGGTCGCGCCCGGGTGGACGGAGTCGCCGATGACGCGCGGCTCGCTGGACGACGAGACTCTCGCGCGCGTGACGCGCACGATGCCGTTGAAGAAGGTCGGCCAGCCCGACGACGTCGCGCGGATCGTGGTCGCGCTCGCCTCCGACGAGATCTCCGGCCACGTCACCGGCCAGGTCGTCACGATCGCGGGCGGCATGGAAGGCCGCGTCATCGAGACGTAGCGAGCCACGTCCGAAACCGCCACGTCCGGGGCCAGGCCCCGGCCGTGTCCGGAAACGCGAACGGCGGACCGAAGCCCGCCGTCCGAAGACCCATTGCCGCAGGATGATTGCCGTCAGTCCCCGGCGGAGGATCACAGTGCTGATCGGCACAAAGCGGTCGCCACTTGAGGCCATGTCCGGTGCCAGGCCCCGGACGTGTCCCTTTCGGCCCCAGAAGTACATCAGGCGGGGCCGCCGCCCGGCCCCGCCTGAGTCTCCCGTGAGAGAGCCGCAGTTACATCCGGTGGGGCTCCGCCGCATCGGGCCCCGAACCGTTTCGACTGAGCTGCCCCGCCGCATCGGGCGCTCCGTCGTTGCACGCTGAGTATCGCCCCACCCGGGTCGGTTGATCTATCCCTCGTTCACGGTTGACTGGCGCGCTTCACTAGAGTCGCCGGAGATGGCGAATAGGTTCGAAGAACGGCTTGCGAATGGGCCTGTGATCGTCGGCGACGGCGGGATGGGCGCCCTGATCACGAGCGCCGTGCCCCGCCTGCGCTGCCCCGAAGAGGCCAATCTGCGCGCTCCCGACGCGGTCGTCTCGCTCCACGTCGGCTTCATCAACGCGGGCGCCGACCTGATCGAGACGAACAGCTTCGGCGCGAACCGGCGCAAGCTCGCGCACCACTTCCTCGAGGACGACCTCGAGCAGATCAACTCGACCTCGGTCAAGCTCGCCCGTGACGCGCGCGAGACCGTCGGCCGCGACGTCTTCATCGCCGGCTCGATCGGGCCTCTGGGCGAGCCGGCCAGCTCGCGCGTCCGCCACGAGCTCTTCGCGGAGCAGGCGACCATCCTCGAGGGCCGCGGCGCCGACGTCCTGATGGTCGAGACGTTCTACGACCTCGAGGAGCTCGTCGACGCGGTGGAGGGCATTCGCGCGGTCTCGGCGCTGCCGATCGTCGCGCTCCTCACCTTCGACGAGGGCGCGGTCACGCTCGCGGGCGTCACCGCGCAGGAAGCTGCGCAGCGCCTGGCCGACCTCGACATCGCCGCCCTCGGCGCCAACCACGGCGCCGGCCTGCTCGCCGCGCTCGCCGCGCTCGAGGAGATGGACGGCGCGAAGCCGCTCGCCGCGCTGCCGAACATCGGCCTCGCGAGCCTCGCCGGCGGCCGCGTTATCTTCCCGCACGCCTCGCCGGACTACTTCGCCGAGTTCGCCGCGCACGCCCGCGAGCTCGGCGCGAAGATCATCGGCGGCTGCTGCGGGACGACGCCGGTCGAGATCGCCGCGATCCGGACGGCAGTCGAGGACGAGCGCAAGCCGCGCACGCCGCTCGTCTTCGAGGAACGCGAGCTCGCGGCCGCCCTCGGCGAAGAGCAGCGTGAGACCGGCCTCGGCAAGGCGCTGCGCGAAGGCGAGTGGATCGTCTCCGTCCAGCTCGACCCTCCGCTCGGCGGCAACATCAGCGGGCTCGTCGAGCTCACCCAGGCGCTGAAGGACTCCGGCCGCGTCGGCTTCGTCGACGTCAACGACAACGCGGGCGCCCGCGCCGGGATGCACTCGATCATGGTCTCGTCCGTCCTCGAACGGGCCGCCGGGATCGAGACGATCCCGCACCTGACGACGCGCGACTACACGGTGATGGGCCTCGAGGCCATGCTGTTCGGCTCGCACGCCGAGGGCGTCCGCAACGTGCTCGCGGTCACCGGCGACCCGCCGGAGGTCGGCGACTATCCGGGCTCACGCGGCGTCTACGAGGTCGATGCGATCGGCCTGGTCGAGCTGATGGCGCGGCTGAACAACGGCGAGGACTTCAACGGCCGGCCGATCGACGCGCCCACGTCGTTCCTGATCGGCGTCGCGGTCAACCCGACCGCCGACGACCTCGACGTCGAGCTCGACCGCTACCGGCGCAAGATCGAGGCGGGCGCGCACTTCGCGATGACGCAGCTCGTGTTCGACCTGGAGCACCTCGACAACTTCCTCGAGCGGCTGGGCGGGCCCTCGCCGATCCCGGTGCTCGTCGGCATCTGCCCGATCTGGAGCTACCGCTTCGCGCTGCGGCTGCACAACGAGCTTCCGGGATCGTCGTGCCCGAGAGCCTGCAGGAGGCGCTGCGCGACGCCGGCCCCGACGCCCCCGAGGTCGGCATGGCCTACGCGAAGGAGCTCTACGACGCCGCCCGCGAGAAGGCGGCGGGCGTCTACCTCGTCGCGCCGTACCGCCGTCCGCTGAACGTGCTCGAGCTGATTTCCTAGGCGCAGCGGCCGGTGGAGACCGAGCCGCGCGCGGCGGCGAGCGCGCGGCGGACGATCGAAGCGGGGACGCCGTAGCCGCCCCCGCCGCTCACGCGGGCCGCAAAGACCGTCGTCTCGACGGCGCCGGCAGCGTTCACCGCGGGGCCGCCGGAGTTTCCGTGGCGCACCTGGCCGCTCAGGCTCGTGACCGTGCGGGAGACGGGCCCCTCGCCGTAGGCGTCGTCGCTGATGACCGTGCTCGTCGAGCCGATGCGGCCAGGAACCGCGTCGAGCGGCCCGTTCTCCGGGTAGCCGACGATCGCGACCGACGTGTTCGCGACTGGATCCGCAAGCGGCAGCGGTGGGGCGGTGAGGCCGAACACGCGCAGGACCGCAACGTCGTTGCGCGAGTCGAAGGCGACCGTCTCGGCGCGGAGCGTCTCGCCCGAGAGCGTCGTCACGGTCGTGTCGTCCTCGCCCGCGACGACGTGGGCCGCGGTCACGACGAGACCGGGCCGCGCAACCCAGCCCGAGCCCTCGACTCCGAGCCCGCAGGCCGTTCCGAGCACGCGCACCACGCTCGGCGCCGCGCCGCGCACGCCCGGCTGGCGGAGCACGCGCGGATCGGGCGGCTGGGTCGGCACCGGCGGCCCCGCGAATCTCGGGAACGGGTCGATCCGCGCGAGCGTGTTCAGCACCGAGCGCGGTGGGACGATCGAGTTCAGCCGCTGCAGCACGAGCGAGCGCTGCATGGCCTCGCGAAGCTGCGTGTGACCCGGCAGCTGCAGCGCCATCACGCCGAGCACCCAGACCACGACGAGCCCGATGAGCGCACCGGCGAAGACGCCGGCCATCGAGTCGAGCTCGCGCAGGTAGCGCCGCTCCCGGCGGCGCACGGCGGCGCCGAGCCCGCTCGCGAGCACCTCGAACACGAGCGCGAGCGTGACCGCCCCGGCCAGCGCGATCGCAGGCGCGTACGGCGAGCTCGACCCGCGCGCGAGCAGGAGCGGCGCGAGCCGCCCGCCTATCACCGCGCCGGCCGCCATCCCCACGAGCGACAGCCCGCTCCAGAGGAACCCCTGCGCAGCGCCGCCGAGCGCCGCGGCCAGGACGAGCCCGACCGCGAGCCAGTCCACCAGCGTCATTGGATTAGGCTAGTCACGGTGGACGGGCAGGAGCTGCAGGACTTCATCGACCGCTACAACGCCGCGTGGAACGACCACGACGTCGACGCGATCGTCTCCATGCACACGGAGGACTCGGTCTTCGAGAACCACGTGACCGGCGACGTCAACGTGGGCCGCGAGCAGATCGGCCGGGCGATCTCGAGCATCTTCGCCGTCTTCCCCGATCTCGCGTTCGAGACGCGCCGTGCCTACATCCGCGAGGACCTCGTCGTGCAGGAGTGGACCGCGAGCGGAACGCACGAGGGCGCGATGACGCGCTCCGGGATCACCCTCGAGCCGACCGGCAAGAAGGTCGACTACAAGGGCATGGACGTGATCCCGATCCAGGACGGCCTGGTCGCCCGCAAGGACGTCTACTCGGACTCGATCACGCTTCTGCGGCAACTCGGCCTGACCTCGATCTAGCTAGACTGGGCCGTCCCGGGGGCGTAGTTCAGTTGGTTAGAACGCCGGCCTGTCACGCCGGAGGTCGCGGGTTCGAGTCCCGTCGCTCCCGCTAAAGTCCTGCAAATTCGTAGGTATTTGACATAACGACCGTCGGCTTTTTTCTATCCCGCGCAGATCACGCGCGAGAATCAGTCTGAATGTCGCCGCAAGAAGCCGGGCGGAGCCGGTAATCCCCGGAGAAGGATGACCGGCCGGGGGGACCGGCGGTCGAATTGGGCCATACCGGCCGCTGGACTCTTTCGCCAGCCACACCTCGTGACGGTCGGCTCAGACGCTTCGGAGGGCTTCGGTTGGTGAGAGTTGTGCGGCGCGGATCGCGGGAAGGAGTCCAGCGATGGCGCCAATGAGGATGGCGGCGGCGAGGCCGCCCGCCCACGCGGTGACGGGGACAACGGCGTTCCAGTGCTTGATGTGGGCATAGACGATGGTCGAGATCGCCCCGGCGGCGACGCCGGCCGCGCCGCCGAGCAGGGAGAGGAGCGATCGCTTCGGCAAGGAACTGTGTCCGGATCTGCCCTTTGGTCGCGCCGAGGCTGCGGCGCAGGCCGATCTCGCTGCGGCGCTCGAGGACGCCGATGAGCATGATGTTGGCGACGCCGACGGCGCCGACGAGCAGCGAGATGGCGCCGAGTCCGAGGAAGAGGCTATTGAGGGCGCCTTGCGCGTCGGCGCGGGCGGTGAGCGCAGCGGAGGGTTGGCTGACGTCGACCTCGTTCGGTGCTTCGGGGTCGGCGGTGGCGGCGAGAACGGACTCGAACGGCCGCGGTCTGGCTGGTGACCGCGCGGACGTAGATCGTGGTGGGGTGGCCGTCCAAGCCGAGCCAGCGTTCGGCGGCGGGGAAACCGACGAGGACGGAGTCGTCAATCTCGGGGGCGAGGAAGCGGGGTTGAGGACGCCGGCCAGGTAGAACCAGCATGCCGCCGAGCCAGATCCGTTCGCCGCTGTAGATGCGGTCGATCCCGAGCAGGCTCGCCGCCTGCGCGCCGAGCACGGCGACAGGTTCACGGGCGGTCGCGGCGTTTAGGTAGACGCCCTGGGCGACTGTCGTGGATACCGCGTGCGGCAGGCCGATGCTGGCGGCCCGGACGGCAAGACCATTGGTGTTGACGGCGGGGATGTAAGGGTTGCGGTAGACGTTGGCGCTCATCGAGCCCGTGGACTGCACCTGGGTGACCGGGTCGATGCGGCGGATCATCCCGGGCGCGGCGAGCGGCAGCTCGGCCGTCTGCCCGAACAACGTCTGGCCGTTTGTGACGGTGAGCAGGTTGGTGCCGAGCCGGTCGATCTCGGCGAGCAGGCCGGACTGGGAGGAGGCGGAGAGCCGAGCACGGCGACGATCGCGGCGACCCCGATGGCGATCCCGAGAGCGGAAAGGGCAGCCCGGACGCGCCGGGAGCGTAGGCCGACGCTGGCGACGCGGGCCAGATCGGCGAGGCTGAGCCTCGGCGAGTCGAGCCTGGCGTGCATCAGGTGTCGGAGACGACGCGACCGTCGAGTAGCCGGATGCGGCGCGAGCAGCGATCGGCGATCGCGCGCTCATGCGTGATCACGACGATCGTGGCCCCGCTGCCGTTGAGCTCCTCGATCAGGTCCATGATCTGCCCGCCCGTCGTGCTGTCCAGGTTGCCGGTCGGCTCGTCGGCGAGCACGATCGCGGGAGCGCCGACGAGGGCGCGCGCGATCGCGACCCGCTGCCGCTCGCCGCCCGATAGCTGGCGTGGGCGTGACTTCAGCCGTCCGCCGAGGCTGACGGCGGTCAGCGCGTGTGCTGCCTGCTCGCGACGTGCCGCTGCCGCGACGCCGGCGTAGAGGAGCCCGTCGGCGACGTTGTCAAGCACGCTCGAGTGCTCGGCGAGGAAGAACTGCTGGAAGACGAATCCGATCCGGGTCGCCCGCACCGCGGCGAGCTCGCCGTCTCCCAGCTCGGCGACGTCGACGCCGGTGATCGCGACCCGCCCGCTGGTCGGCCGCTCCAAAGTCCCCATCAGGTGCAGCAGAGTCGACTTGCCGGAGCCCGACGGGCCGACGACGGCCACGAGCTCTCCCGCGCCGACGCTGAAGCTGACACTCTGCAAGGCGGGAATCGGCGGGTCGCCGCCGTAGCTCTTCGTCACCTCCTCGAGTTCGAGCACCGGCGCCTCTGCGCTCACGAGGCGGGAACCACCACGCGCTGGCCGATGGAGAGCCGGCGGCCGGCCACCTGCACGAGCCCCTGAACGTCGTCGAAGATGCCCGGCGTCACCGGAACCAAGCGGTGGGTGCCGTCGGGTGCGACCTCTTCCACCGCATAGCCGCCGCCGGCGAGCGCGGCGAGCGCGTTCACGGGCACGGCCAAGGCGTCGCTGACGCTCCGCTCGGTGATCGAGACCTCCACCGGCGCCTGGTCGAGGTTGCCGGCTGCGCTCGGGTGGAGGAGCCGCACGGTGACGTCGATCGTCGGCGAGCTGGAGCCGCCGCCGCTCTGCTGGTCGCTGGAAGGCGTCGTCGCAACCTTGCCGATCGCGCTGACCACACCCGGCGGTAGTGCTGTTGTCGGGGAGGATCACGCTGACCCGGTCGCCCACCTTGACCTCCGACTGCCGGGCGACGTCGAGCTGGACCGAGACGTGCTGTCGGGTCGAGGTTCCGGTCAGGACCGGGCCAGGCTGAGCCGATGCGCCCAGCGTCGCAATCACCGTCGTAACCCGCAGCGCACCTGGCTCGAGCACGACCGCGCCGAGGAGGAGCGTGCCGGTCCGAGTGAAGCCGTGCGCCTGCTGCAGTGCCGAGATCGCTGAGCTCGTCGCCGCGGTGAACGCATCGCCGCTTGGCGCATCGAGGCCGAGGGCGCGCAGGTTCGCGTTCAACTCGGCGACGTCAATTCCCGGCGACATGCCGGCCTGGAAGGATCGCCATACCGGCGTCGAGCCGTACAGGAGGAGCGTCGGCTCACCGTCGATCGTGAACAGCGGCTGCCCGCGGCGAACGATCCGTCCGGCGGACGGCAGCATCGTGTAGACAGCCTGCCCTGGCGCAACGGCCGGGACGGACACCGTCCACGAGCCTGCGTAGCCGAGCGTCCCGGTCACCTGCGTCTGCGAGGAGAGCGAGGTTCGCTCCACGCGGTCGCGTCGAGATCGGCGAGCCGTTGTCGATGGCACCACCATGCCTGGACGCCGTACCCGCGAATGGATCGACGAACACGACCGCCACGCCGATACCCAGCAACAGGACCGCAGCCCCCGCCAGCAGCCGTCGATGTGTAGAGAAGACGTCCTCTGATAGTCGCGTCGGCGCCGCGCGTCGTCTCCAGGCCGGTCGCCACGCTCATCACCCATCCCCACCGGGCGGCCCGAGGTTCGGAGGCGGAGGCAACGGCTTGCAGGCATTCATCGCGCCCTCAAATCCCGCCGCATTCTCGACGGAATCTGGGATTCCAATTCCGCCGTTGGTGTCGGGGTCGGGGAAGTCGCTGATGCCGTGGTTGCGCATGCACCGGGAGAACCTCAGCGCCTGCGCTCGAACTCGCTGCTGCTGAGCGGCAGAGACGGTCGGCCACAGGGACTTGCAGGCTTGCTGCGCGGCTTGGAGCTGAGAGTCGCTGACCCCGACTTGCTGGAGGCTGACCTTGCGGATCTCTCCGCCCCTCGTGGGGTCCGGGAAACTCGGCACCCCGTGGGAGCGCATGCAGCGCGAGAATGCGACCGCCCGATTCTGTTGAGCCGACTCTGTCGAGCCGTTGGAGGAGGTGCTGGTCTGGATCGCCGTCGAGCCGATCTTCGCCACCTGGCTCGTCGGCGAGCCACCGCAGGCGGCCGCCAGAAGGGCCACGCCGGCCGCGGCAGCACAGCCTGCTTTACGAATGCCCTTACCCATAATGGTGGCAGCCTGCTTCTCCAATGCCATTGCACAGAACGGTTCCGTCTTGGCCGGGGACGGGGTGCAGCAGGTGCGCGCACGTGCCGGACTTGGTGTTCATTTGCGGCGTATCCGGATTGATCCGGCCGTGGAGGTCGAACACCGCCTGTCCATCGCTATCGGTGCTGGGATCGGGCCAGGAGTGCACCCCGTGGGACCGCATGCAGTCGGGCGAAATCGAGCATGCCGCTCAGCGTCTGATGCACTTGGGTGTTGCTCGGCTGGAGCAGGGATACGCACGCACTCTGGGCCGCCTGGAACCTGTGAGCTCCCGACCCCGAGCTGCTGCAAGGTGACCTTCGGAATCGCTCCGCTGCTGTCAGGGTCGGGGAACTGCGACACGCCGTGGGAGCGCACGCAGTGGGAGAAGGCGAGCCCTCCGTTCTGCCGCGCTGAGGCGGCCGGTCGGGCCGGTCGAGATGCTCTGCGTTGTGGTCGTGCCGAGCTGCGCCACGTGACTGCCCCGCGAGCCTGCGCAAGCCGCCAGCCAGCAGGGCGAGGCCGGTCGCGGCGGCGATGATCGGCCGCGGTTGGTGCTGCGAGCTCGCTCGCGCAGAGTGCTCAGCACGAGCCCTTCCCGACCCCGCCCGATGCGAATATGAACTTGAACCTGTGTCCCAAGAGGTGCTGGCAGGCGCCGATCCCTCTCTGGAAGGCCGGGTCGTTCGCGTTCAGATCGCTGTTCGGACCACCCTGGAGGTGGAACCCGGGATGGCCGCCGGCCCCGGTGACCGGGTCGGGGAAATCGCTGACCCCATGCGAGCGCATGCACTTCGCGAAGCTCGAGTAGCCGCTCTCGAATTGCGACGATGACGCGCTGCTCTGCGTTGCGGTCGGCGCGCGCCGTGACACGTGATTACCCTGACGAGCCGCCGCAAGCCGTCGCCAGCACGCGCCAGCCCGGCGGTGACGACGATCGCGGTCACGCTACGCACGCCCACGCCCGCGAGCGTCGCAGCCGTTCCTGTGCTGGCCCTGAAGACGGGACGGTCTTCAGGTAACGCTCAGGATCCGGCGGCGATACTTCGCAAGTGAGCGCGCACTCTCCACGGGTGGTCCTCGTCGAGGACGAGGACCCGGTCCGCCAGGCGATCGAGCGCGCGCTCCAGCGCGAGGGGATCGCCGTCACCGGCTTCTCCGACTACCCCGCCCCCGACCTGGTCCTCGCCGCCGCCCCCGATCTTGCGGTGCTCGACGTGCTCCTTCCCGGCGGCGACGGGTTCGAGCTGGCGCGACAATCTGCGTGCCGCGCGTGATCTGCCGATCGTCTTCCTGACCGCCCGCGACACCGTCGAGGACCGGCTGGACGGATTCGAGCTCGGCGCCGACGACTACTTGATCAAGCCGTTCGCGCTCGAGGAGCTGCTCGCCCGCATCCGGGCCGTGCTGCGGCGAGCAGGCCGCCTCGGCGCCGCGATCGAAGCCGGCGACGTCGTCGTCGACGAGGAGGTGGGCCTGGCCACCCGGGCGGGTTCGGCGCTCGAGCTGACGCCGACCGAGCTGCGACTGCTCGCCTATCTCGTGCGCCAGCGCGGCCTTGTCCTCTCCAAGCACCAACTGCTGACCCAGGTCTGGGGCTACGAAGCCTACGACCCGAACGTCGTCGAGGTCCACGTGAGCGCCCTTCGCCGAAAGCTCGAAGCGCACGGTCCGCGCGTCCTCCACACCGTCCGCGGCCTCGGCTACCGGCTCGACCCGCGATGAAGACGGGCTCGCTTCGCGCCCGCGTCGCCCTCACCACCCTCGCCCTGCTCGCGATCGTCCTCGCCGCCGTCGTGACCGCGGTCACCCTCGCCTATCGCGCCAAGCTCGACGGCGACCTCCGCCACCGACTGGCCGCGGCCGGCGCCGCCGTCGAGCGCGCCGGCTCCGCCCCGGCAGTGAAGCCGCTCATCCCCGGTCTCGCCCTCGAGGGGATCGCCACCCGCTTTGGGGGCACCCGCGGGACCGCGCCGGTCAAGGGGCCGCGGATCGAGGCGCGTGGCTCGCTGCTCGTCCTCGACGAAATCCTCCCGGACGGGACGCGGGTCGTCTTCAGCGCCAGCCGCGCGAGCATCGACCACGCGGTTACCAACCTCCTGCTGGTCGAGCTCGTCGTCGCAGGCGCCGCGCTCGCGCTCGCGACCTTCCTCGTCCTCCAAGGCACGCGCACCGCTCTCCGGCCGCTCTCCGCTGTCATCGAGACCGCAACACGCATCGCCGGCGGCGACTCCAAGCTCCGCCTCAAGCCGAACCGCACCGATACCGAGCTCGGCAGCCTCGCCACTGCCTTCGATCAGATGGTCGATGCCTTAGAAGCAGCGATCGAGGAAGCACGCGCCAGCGACGCCGCAACCCGGCGCTTCCTCGCCGACGCCTCCCACGAGCTGCGCACACCCGTCGCCGGCCTCCAGGCGAGCGTCGAAACGCTGCTGCGCGAACAACCCGAACGGCCCGAGCGCGACCGCCTCGAAGCAGCCATCGCCCGCGACAGCGAACGACTCGGCCGCCTCGTCAACGACCTCCTCGGACTCGCCCGCCTCGAAGCACACCCCACCCGCACGCTGGTCGATCTCGCCGCCATCGCACGCCCACTCGTCGACGACGCACACGCGCGCGCACCCCGTGCGGCGATCACGCTCAGCGCCGACGACGAAGCGACCGTGGACGGCGACCCTGAGTCACTCGAACGCGTCTTCCGCAACCTCATCGACAACGCCCTCGCCGCCATCCAGCCCACCGGCCGAATCGACGTGCAGCTACGACGGCGGAACGGATATGTCCAGGCGCTCGTCGCCGACGACGGACCCGGCGTACCCGAAGATCAACGCCAACGCATTTTCGAACGCTTCGTCCGACTCGAGCCCAATAAACCCGGGCACGGCCTCGGCCTCGCGATTGCCCGGCGGATCGCCCAGCAACACGGCGGCGACCTCACCTGCGACCCAACGCCGAGCGGAGCCAGCTTCACCCTCCGCCTTCCCACGGAGCTCTGACCTTGATGATGCTCGAGGCGGTCTCGCCGGCGGTGCCGCGATCCTGATCGCAGGTAGTGCGAGATCCAGCAAGACCTGCCGTTTGCAGCTCCGACAACGAAGCATCCCGCACACATCCCGCAGGAGGTTGCCGGAACTCCCCGCCCGAGGCGGCAATTCCCGCAAGATGACGCCGAGAGGCCCTGCTCTCGACGGTAATCCCCGCTTATGTCCGACTACTCCGGAACTGTCAAGACCGGCCTGTCACGCCGGAGGTCGCGGGTTCGAGTCCCGTCGCTCCCGTTCGAACACGCGGGGCATGAGGGTGTAGGGTCGGCTCACTCCGACCAGACGGTAGGAAGGTGAACCATGGCCGACTACACCATCGTCCCCGTGAAGGATGTGCCCGACATGGCGGCCGAGGTTGGCATGGACCCCGACCACTTCGAGATCCGCTTCATGCGTGAGCCGCTCGGTCTCGAGAATTTCGCCGTCACCTACGAGCGGTTCGGCGGCCGCTGGCGGGCCCCCGCGGGGCATCCTCACCGACGGGGGCACCGGCACAAGCTGCAGGAAGAGGTGTACTTCCTAATCTCAGGACGAGCCCAGGTGAGGTTCGACGACGAGGTGATCGACCTCGAGCCCTGGACTGCGGTGAGAGTGCCGCCCGAGACGGCAAGGTCGTTCCGCGCGGCGGGAGACGAGGACGCCGTCTTCGTCTCGATAGGCGCACCGCAGGCCGGCCCCGACGACGTCGAGTTCCTGCCGGATTACTGGCAGGACTAGGCGAGCGCGCGCGTCTGCGAGGCGTGCCAGGCGAGCCCGAAGGCGTCGAAGCGCTCGACTGCCTGCCCGATGAGGTCCGCATCCTGGCGGACGAGCCCGAGCGCGCGGAGCGCGAACGGCTCCAGATACGTCCCCGGCCGGAGCACGAGAGCGGCTTCGCGCTCGACCCATTCGCGCTCGCCGAGCGCGGCCAGCCCATCAAGGTGTGCGGCCATCGAGCTGAGGTAGAACCAGTTCGAAGCCCGGACGGCCGGCTCCCCGAGCAGCGACTCGACCGCCGTGAGATCGCCGCGGTGGAGTGCGAGCAGCAGGCGCGGCGTGTCGAGCACCGTCCCGTACCCGGTCATCGCGTGCGGCGCGGCCCGCCTCTCGAGCCGCTCAGCCTCTCCGTCGTTCCCCAGATGGGCGTTGGCCAGCGCGCACACGTAGAGCGAACGCGCGCTCAGCACACACGGCGTCGCCGAGCTCTCTTCGACGCGCGTTTCGATGAGCCTCCTGGAGCTCGAGCGCCTGCTTCCAGTTCGCGAGCAGCTCCTCGAGCAGGAGGAGAAACGCGACGCCGTGTAGGCGGTGATGAGGAGAAAGCCGACGAGTCGCGTCATCGTGGAGCGCCGCGTACCGTCGTGCCTCGTCGAGCTCACCGCACGCAACGGCGGGATTGATCGCGAATGCGTAGACACTCGTAGCGGCATCCGCCTCGTCCAGCTCGTGGACGAACGACTCGCAGCGGTGGCACCACTCGAGCGCGTCGCGGTAGTCGCCGTGGACAAACGCGACGAGGTGGCGCACGTCGTAGCCGCGCGAGCGTAGGGCCGGATCGCCGAGGCGGTCGGCAATCGTGCTCGCCTCCGCGGCATCGTCTGCGGACTTGTCGTAGTCGGCGTAGCAGCGGGCGATCAGCGCCTTCGCCCGCGCGGCGGTGTCGGGGGCTGCCAGCTCGAGCGCGCGCTCGATCCAGCCTTGCACGAGGTCGGCTGGTGGCGCCGTGCCCCACATCCCGGCCCGGGCTATGGTCTGGAGCGCGAGCTCCGCGTAGAGATCGGCGAGTTTTCGATCTCCGCCGGCGAGCGCGATCGCCTCCTCCATTGCGGCCGCGAAGGCCTTGCCGTCGTAATAAAGCGCGTTCGCGTGGGCGATCTCTTCCCAGAGCCGGCGGCGCGTCTCCCGGTCCGGCTCGAGCTCGACCGCACGCTCGAGCAGCGCGACCGCCTCTCTCATCTCGTATCTGCCGGCAGCGAGCCGTGC
The DNA here is from genome assembly GCA_963788215.1 of uncultured Actinomycetes bacterium. Taxonomy (GTDB): domain Bacteria; phylum Actinomycetota; class Thermoleophilia; order Gaiellales; family Gaiellaceae; genus AC-32. The sequence continues at coordinate 301,339 of CAWBFX010000010.1, read as the reverse complement.
AGCCTGACGCAGCCGGCCGACGGCTTTGGCACGGAGGCGCTCGTACTCGTGCGGCTCGTCGGGCCACGCGAGATCAGCCTCCTCGGGCCGGACTGCCTCGGCGTAGTGGAACGCGAGCTCGGCCGCATCTTCGTCGCGCCCCGCGCCCGCGCTCTCGAGCCAGTCGGCGTAGCCGGCGTGGAGCCGGGCCCTGACCGGCGTTGTGAGGCTGCCGTACGCGACCTCGCGGGTCAGCGCATGGACGAACGCGTGGCGATCGCCGTCCTCGCGCGTGAAGGAACGTGTCGCGAGCGCCCGGAGCGGCGGCTCGCCCCCGACGAGCGCGCGCACCGGTTCGACCCCGAACGTCCGGCCGATCACGGCGGCGGCCTGGAGCGCCGATTTCTCCGCCGAGGCGAGCGAGTCGATACGGGCCGCAAGAAGGGCATTCACCGTGTCCGGGACGACGAGGTCAGGCGGTAGCTCGTCCCTCACCCCACGGTCGGCCAGCATGCGCAGCAGCTCCTCGACGAAGAACGGATTCCCCTCGGCGCGCCCGACCACGAAGGCGCTCACGTCCGGCCCCAGTCGCTCGCGAGAGAGCCGGTCGATCAAGCGGCTCGCGTCCTCGGACGCGAGCGGCCGCAGCTCGATGGCCTCGACCTTCTCGAGCGGCTCGCGGGCGGTCCCCAGCAGCAGGAGGGGGCCGCGGACGGCCGCCGCGCCATGCGAAAGCAGCTCGAGGAGCTCGGGCTCGGCCCAGTGCAGATCCTCGACCAGCACGACGGCCGGCCGGTCGGAGACGAGCTGGTCCAGCATCTCCGCCCAGGCGGCGCGCAGCCTCTCGACGACGGCGAGGGGATGGAGATCGGCCGGTGCGGGACGGCCGAGAGTGACTTCGAGGATCGGCCAGCGCTCGAGCGCGTCAGGGTGCTCACGGACGACCTCCCCGAGCGGGGAATACGCACTTGCCCGGCCGAAAGCGCGGCAGCGCGCGGTGCGGCGCCCCGGGGCAGGCGCGAGCCGCGGCCAAAGCTCCTGAAGTAGCGTCGTCTTTCCGATGCCGGCCTCGCCGACGACCGTGAGAAAGCGCGGCGCGCCCTTGGCCACGACCCCGCGGTAAGCCGACTCGAGCGCCCCGAGCTCGGCCTCGCGGCCGACGAACGTCACCGGAGCGCCGTCCGCCTTCGTCCCCGGCGCGGCGAGTGCTCGCACCAGAAGACGGCCGGGAACGCCGTCGGGCTTCCCCTTGGCCTCGATCAGAACCTGATCGCCGAACTCGAACGGGCTGCGGACGGCTCCGGCCGTCCGGGCGCCGACCAGAATCTGTCCGGGTCCCGCCGCCTGTTCCAGCCGCGCAGCGACGTTGACCGCGTCGCCGGTCACGAACGAACTACCAACGCGTGGCTCGCCCACCACCACGTCGCCGGTGTTCACGCCGATCCGCAGCTTGAGCGAGTCGCCGAAGAGCTCCTCCAACGTGCGCCGCATGGACAGAGCCGCGTGCAGCGCCCGGTCGGCGTGGTCCTCCTGCGCTGCCGGCGCGCCGAAGGCCGCCACGACCGCGTCGCCGATGAACTTCTCGATCGTCCCTCCCGCCTCGGCGATCTCGGCGGCCATCGCGTCGTAGAAGCGGTTAAGACGGGCTCGTGTGCGCTCGGCGTCCTGCTGACCGGCCAGCTCGGTCGAGCCGACGAGATCGGCGAAAAGGACGGTCGCGACCTTGCGCTCCTCACTCGGCGTCTCGTCCGTGAGGCTGGCGCCACAGCTCGGACAGAACCGTGCAGCGGAAGGAAGCGATGCTCCGCAGCTCGAGCAGGCCTCCACGTGCGGATTCTCCCACGAAGCCGAAGTCACCATTTCCGCGCGGTAATTCCGACTTCATGAAGCCCTCGTGGAAGTCGTGGCCGAGCCGAGTCGCGTGGCCCACTCATGGCCCAAACGCTGGTGAGAGAACCTACGCAGCCATGCGGAACGGCCTGAGTCGAAGCACGAAAGGGCCCTGCAAATGAAGTGGACGGAGGCGGCTCGAGGTCGTACGTCGCCGGACCCGAAGCGGCCTGTCACGCCGGAGGTCGCGGGTTCGAGTCCCGTCGCTCCCGCTGAGGTTTTCCTCTGCAGACCCGGCCAGCTCCGGAAACACCGTCCGGCCGTTCGCTCTTCCGGACTCTCCAGTCGGCTCGACGCCTGTTCTAGTGTTGCCGCAACCGAACAAAGGAGATGGCAATGGGACTCGGGGACGAAGTCGACGAGGTTTTTAGACGCGAGGTGAAGTCCCTGCCGGCGTACGCGAAGGCCCAGGCTGCGAGTGGCTCCGGGCTTGCACCGCCGGTCGACGAGATGAACGAGCTACTCATGGGCCTGGTAAACGCGGCGCAGCGTTCGTTTCACCTACTCGCCGTTCGCATCGAAAACATGCAGAAGGCCTGAGACCTTTCTCGCGCGGCACCGCATCCCGCAGCGTCCTCTAGACTCGACGCCCGACGATGGCCGCGAGTAGCGAGAGCGAGGTTCTTGCCCAGGAACTAAGCAACATGGCCGGCAAGGTCGGTGCGCTCGAGACGCGGCTCAAGGACGTCGAAGCAGTTATCGAGCGCCTGGAGGGGGCCGCCGAAACGACAGCCCGGGCCCTAGAGGAGGTCTCGGCGCATTGGGACGCGGTATACCGGGCGATGCGCCGCGCGGAGTAGCTCCCGCTCACGCCTCAGCTTTTGCCGCCCATTCCGAGTCGTCGCCTCCACGTGCTCCATTTGCCGTTGCTCGGCTTGTCCTGCGGAGTCAGCGTGACGCCGACTCTGCTCGTCAGTTCGCGTTGGGTGCGGCCTTCGGCGACGCCAGGGTCCTCGCGGGGGTCTGTGGCCTGACTCATCTCTTGCTCCTCTCGATTTAGGGCAGAAACACCCGGACGGGTGCTCTTGGCACTCAGGCCCGGTGTGGCAGTCGGAGAGGAAGGTTCGGAGCCTCGACGGCTTCCGCGCTAGGTCTATGCGCTCGGCCAGCATACCTCAAATTTGTGCTGAGAGTTACAAGAGCCTCGGGAGCGGCGCGGAGGCGAGGTCGCCTCCCACCCTCACCTCCGGTAGCGCCGCCGGCCCTGGATCAGCGCGTGGTTGAGAATCGTCTCGTCGTCGTCCTCGCGCGCGACCACGACGACCTTGTTCCAGACGCCGGGATAAACGACCCTCTCGCTGTACATCTGGGTTCGGAAGCGTTCCTCGTAGACACCGGGAAGCACGTCGCCGGCGCCGTACATACGCCGGCCCCCGTCGCTCCCTCGGATGACTGCGACCAGCTCGCTTGTTTCCTTGTAGTCATCGGCCGCAACGAACTCGGCCAGCGGCTGGTGCGGAGATCCACTGCTCAGGAATGCGACGACGTACTTTCGGTCGCGACCCCATTTCTTTCTGCGAGTCGTCTCGCCAAGTCCGATGTGGACGGCGCCTTCAGCACGCGTCGTGCCAATGAAGACGCGGTAGCGCGAGTAATGCTCGCGCTGACCCGGCCACTGGTACGACTGCTCGTCCCGCTCCTGCACGAGCCGCCAATCCTCTGGGAGATCGGCCGTCCGCGCGACGGCTGCAGCGGCCCTCCTTCCACGGGTGCCGTCGGCGCCGACGGGCTCGATGATCGGATCGCGGAAGCCTGCGTGTGCTAGCTGAATCAGAAGTGGGCCGAGCTCCTGATCCGGAACGCGCTGCAGAGTGACTGAAAACGGGCACATCACAGGTCTCCCTTACTTTGATAACGTCGCAAAACGTAGCCTTGTAGGTCGACGTTGTCAAGAAGCTGCTACACTCAGCGGTGCGCAAGGTTCAACGGAAGGCGTCGAGGCTCCGAGATTCCCTCTTCGACTGTCACATCGGGCCTGAGTGCACCAGGAGGACTAAAGAGCCGGTTCTCCGCCTGAACCGTGACAGTTAGGAGCATCATGCATGCCACCGTCAGACGCTACGAGGGTGTCGACCAGGGTCGCACCGCCGAGCTGATCAAGAAGGTCGACGAGACCCTCCTTCCCAGCCTGAGCAAGCTGCCGGGCTTCCAGGGCTACTACCTCATCGAAACCGGCAACGGCGTCATGAGCTCGGTCGGCTTCTTCGACACCTCGACGCAGGCCGGCGACTCGACTCGCGTCGCAGCCGACTGGGTGCGCGACGAGAAGCTCGAGATGGCACTTCCCAACCCGCCCATGATCACGGACGGAGAGGTCATCGCCCACAAGAACGGTTTCGTCCGGGCGTAAAGCCCCGACTCGACGCAGGAGGGGCCCGCAAACCGCGGGCCCCTTTCACGCGCGAGGGGCATCTGATGAGAGCGATGACAAACACCACCTTCCGCAATGGTGACGCCTCGTTTGCCGCGAGGGTGAATCCAGTGCTACTCCCTTCCGGGGAAATTGTCTCCTTGGCCGCTCCCTTTTCCCGGCCGGGACGGGGCACGTCCCGCCGCCCGACCGAACAGAACCGACTCAGCATTTCGGGCTCTCCTCGGTAGGTCGCTCGTGTGCGGGATCGCCGGATACAGCTTCTCGGTCGAGAGCAGCGCCGATCGGACGGTGGCCGCCCGCGCACTGCTCGCAGGCATCGCCGAGCGCGGGGCGGACTCAGCGGGCTTCGCCTACCGCGGGGACTCGAAGGTCGTGGTGCACAAGCAGCGCACGGGCGCGAGCGAGCTCCTCGAGCGCATCAAAGTGCCCCAGACCGCCACACAGCTCCTCGTACACGTCCGGGACTGCACAAAGGGTCATCCGCGCGTCCTGGCCAATAACCATCCGATCCGCCACGGCGCGGTCGTCGGGATCCACAACGGCACGATCGCGAATGACGACGAGCTCTTCGTTGCCCATCGCATCGCGCGTGCCGAGCCCAGCATGACCGTCGACTCCGAGCTGATCTTCGCACTCGCCGAGCGGTTTCGGGGATGCACCGCCGACGCGCTCGAAGGATTGGTCGGTTCGATGGCGACGGCCTGGCTCGACGAAGGCCGGGAGGAGCTGCTGCTTGCACGCGGAATGGGTCGGCCGCTGTGGATCGGCACCGCGACGCAGGAGCTCTTCTTCGCATCGACGCGCGCCGCGCTGGACTTGGTCGAGGAGTATTCGTCCGTCAAGCTCCGCAAGCGCGAAGTGCGTGAAGGATCCGTGCTCGTGGTGAATGGCGGACGGATCGTCGGGCAAGACTCGTTTCGCCCCGACATGTCATTCGAGGAACAACCTCTACCGGCTGTGCGTGCGCCCGAAGAGGCTCGCGCGACCCTCGCACGACTCGCCGCGCTGCACGCCCTCTAGCGCCGCGCCGCAGGAACTCAGCAGCACGATGTGACCGGGGCATCCTCACCTCGATGGTCGGGAAATGCGGGCTCGAGCCCCGTCGCTCCCGCTTCGCGTTCCAGGCCTTAGCGAGTCGCGTCCACCATGCGCCTGGGAACGCCTCTTGATCAGCTACGGAGAAACTGGCACGACGCCAGCGGGAATCCCCGATGCCGCACTCGTCCGCCCGCGTTAGAAGGGAGTCACGGCAAGCACCAACGACTCCGAGAGAAGGGAGGCTCTGATGTCCACCGTTACGGTGGCTCCCGACCGGCAGTACGTCAGCGGTCGCCTCCGGGTAGCGACGCAGAGGCACCCGCTCGGCGCCTTCTTCGTTATCGCGTTCGCAACGACGTGGGCGTACGAGATCGTGGTCTTCGGGCTACTCGGCGCCGAGACGATCATGTGGTCGATTCCCGCGACCTTCGGCCCAGCGATCGCTGCGGTCTGGGTGACCCACACCGTTGAGGGAAAGCTCGGCCTCCGCTCGTTCCTACGACGCATCGTGCTGTGGCGCGTCCACCTGCGTTGGTACGTGTTCGCGCTCGTGGTCATGCCGGTGGTTGTTGCGGCGGGCTATGTCTTCATGCCCGACGCCAAGCAGAACGTCGACGGCGGCGTGCTCGCGATCGCGGGAACCTACGTGAGCATGCTGCTCGTGCTCATGCTGCTCGGCGGCGGCCAGGAAGAGCCCGGCTGGCGAGGATTCGCGCTTCCACGTATGCAAGAGCGCTGGCACCCGCTCAAGGCGAGCGTCTTTCTGGGAGTGCTATGGGGCCTCTGGCATCTGCCCCTCTTCGTCTTCCTGAACGACTACGACAACGCGGGTCCGGGGTTCCTGAACATCGCAGCAATGTTCGTGACGTTCACGGCGTTCTACACGGTCGGGCTGTCGGTGGTCTTGGCCTGGCTCGTCAACAACGCACGCGGAAGCATCCTGCTGGCCATGCTGGGGCACGGTTCCGTGAACGCCGCGACGAACTTCGCGCCCGAGACGGCCTTGCCGCTGATGGTGGCGTTCATGGGCATGGGCGTCCTCGCGCTACTCATCGCCGTGGGCACTCGCGGACAACTCGGGTACACCGGCTTCAAGGCGAGCGGGCCGAGCGAAGAGAGCAGCACGAAGACCGGGCTTCACGTTTCGCCTGCGTCCTGATCACGCGCGATCCGCTGTCGGAGGCGCCTCGCGGCGCAGTCGTGGGAAAGCGCGGAGCCCGAGTCAGGGCCGACCCCGATGCCCCGAGGTCCGGACGGGGAGATCCTTGAGACGGCAGAGGAAAGGAGGTCGCAATGACCACTCTGCAGGCATATCCAACTCTCGAGACCGTTCGGGTAGCCGACGCGATGCACGCCGGCTTGATCTCGTGCTCGCCCGATACGCCGCTCCGCGCGGTCGCCCGAATGATGGCTCTGTACCGCGTCCACGCGATTCTCGTGACCGCCCACGGAGCCGATGACCTTCCAGGCGGCGGCGTCTGGGGCGTCATCTCCGACACCGAACTGCTCCGCGCGGTGCGTGCGGGAGATCTCGACGACGAAGTGTCCTGGGCGCTTGCTTCCGCGCCGGTGCCGACGGTGACGACGAACGACAGGCTGTCCCACGCGGCACAGCTGATGGCCGACCACGACATCGCGCACGTGATCGTGGCCGAGCCTCACACGGCGCGGCCGATCGGCGTGCTCTCGACGCTCGACGTCGCTCGGGCGCTCGCGGATTTCCCGGAGATGCACCCGTTTCCGTGATGCCGACGAGCTACATCTCCCGGAAGGGACGGCTCGACCGGCTGCTCACACGAGCTGATGCGCTGACGGCCTGGTCACGAGCTCAGGCCTACGCGACTCGGCCGGCCGCTCCGACCCAAAACGAGAAGCCGGCAGGCCCAGCGCACGGGCCGCATCGGCATACACGTCCGCTCCCGGAAGGGAGTAGCCCTGGTCGAACTCGACGGCCGCGTTGAGCTCCACGATCACGTAGCCGTCGTCGACCGGGAGCAGGTCGACGCCGACGAGACCGGCGCCGAGTGACGCTGCGGCAGCCTCCGCCAGCGCAGAGGCCTGCGCCGACGGCACGCACGGCCGTCGCGTTCCTCCCAGGGAGATGTTCGTCCGCCACTCGCCGGGCGCGGCGACACGCTCAATGGCCCCGACGACCGCGCCGCGGGCGACGATGACGCGCAGGTCGTAGCCGCGCGGGACGACGAGCTCCTGCAGAAGCGCACCGTGGCGCCTGAACCACGGTCTCGCCCGCACTTCCCGAAGCCGGCGCCGCAGCTCCGCGGGGGTGTCGCAGCGGAAGACGTCCGTGCCCCAACTTCCGAACCGCGGCTTCAGCACGACGGGACCCACCAGCAGGGGCACGTCGCGCCCCGGCGCCAGATGCAGCGTCCACGGGTGCGGCAGACGTGCTCGCACGAGCATCTGCGCAGTCCGGAGCTTGTCGTGTGCCTCCAAGAGCGTCGCGACGGGATTGAGGACGGGGACACCGGCGCGTTCGAGCAGCAGCAGCTCGAGCAACCCCGGTTCGACTCCGTCGAGCGTCGGCAGGACGTCGAGCCGCGCCAGCACGCTGTCCCCCGGCTCCAAGGCGGCGCGCAGGTGACAGGGTGACACGAGCTCGGTCTCGAAGCCGCGCTCGCGCCAGGCGTCCACGAGCAAGCCGCTCGTCTCGTTGGTGTCCTCGGCCGCAACCAGCATGCGCGGCTCCCGTCTTCCGCGCTTGGCCCGGCCCGGCTCACTCGCGGGCTCGAGCAGCAGCAGCGCCAGCAGGGCGGCGCGCTCGGCGATGCTCGGAATGCTGACGTGCTCGTCACGCGCGTGGCCGCCGTCGCCGACCGGGCCCAGCCCGTCGAGCGTGGCCGTGTAGAGGCTGGTCGTGTTCGCATCCGAGGCTCCGCCGACGAGCCCCGCGTCCTCGAGCTCCAGGCCGAGCTCGCGCCCCAGACGCTGCGCCGTCGCGAGCAGCTCACGGTTGCGGGGCGTCGGCTCCATCGGCGGCCGGCCTCCCCTGCCCGCGACTTCGAGCGAGCTTCCCTCGAGGGTGGGCTGGAGCGCCCGAATCGCGTGCTCGACTTCCGCCTCGGCCGCGGCGGTGGGCACGCGAATGCCGATGGTCGCGGTCGCCTCCGGCGCGACCACGTTCGGCCGCAGGCCGCCGTCGACAGTGCCGACGTTGACCGTGATGCCCCGCTTCGAGTCGTTGAGCGCGAACAGCCGCGGCACCTGCTCGGCGAGCTCGAGGATGGCGCTCACTCCCTCTTCGAAGCTCGTGCCAACATGCGAGGCGCGACCGCGAACGGTCAGCTCGAAGCGGCCCGCGCCCTTGCGCGCGATCTTCAGCCGCCCGCGTCCACCTTCGCCGGCTTCGAGCACGAGGGCGCGCTCGGCGCTGCGGGCCAGTGCCCTGATCACGCGCTCCGAGTCGGTACTGCCAATCTCTTCGTCGCTGTTCACGAGGACGACCGGCGTGACCGAGGTGTCCAGGCCGAGCTCCCGCAGCGCCCGCAGCGCGAACACGAGCTGCACCAGGCCGGCCTTCATGTCGTGCGTCCCGGGTCCGAAGAACCTGTCCCCGTCCTTCCGAACCGGCATCTCTTCGAGCGTCCCGAGCGGCCAGACCGTGTCCATGTGCCCGACGACGAGCTGGAACGGCGCGCCGCGGCGCCGCGAGCGAGGCCGCGCGTAGAGGTGGTCGCCGGTCGCGAAGCCGCGCACCGGACGAACGAGATAGTCCATGGCGGCGAGCTCCGCGGCGAGGATCGAGAACGCGCCTTGCTGCGAACCGGGATCCGTCGAAGGCGACTCGGCGCGGACGAGCCGCTCCAGCAGCGCGACGATCTCCGGCTCGTGCTCCTCGAGCCAGGCGAGCAACAGCCGGCCCCGGTCGACCTGCATCGCTAGCGCCGGAAGTCGGTCGGGAACGGAAACGCGTGCGTCTCGCGTACCTCCGCCAGACGTCCCGGTGCGAGGTAGACGAGCAAGCCGAGCTCGTGGAGGAGGTCCGCATCGTCGACGTCGTGGCCACGGAGCGCCGAGCGCGACGCCGACGCGGCAACGATGCGCCCGACGATCAGGCTGTTCTCGCCGAAGCCGTCGAGCACGCGGTCGAGCGCGCACTCCAGGTAGAGCCTGCAGCCCTCGACGAGCACGCCGTCGACCTCGCGGGCCGGGAAGACCGGAACGGCCGCGAGCGTCGGCTTGGAGCGGTCGGCGAGGCGCGCGCCGGCGGCCAGGGACGTGGGCAGGATCCGGTCGGCGCCCGGGAAGCTGACGGTGAACTCCGGGTGGGCCTCGAGGTTGCGATACGTCGCGTGGGACGGACTGCAGACGAAGCCGAAGTAGTTCTGCCAGCCGAGCGGCATGGCGAGATGCTTCGGCGCCAGGTTGTAATCGTCGCCCTCCTTCGTGGCGACGATGACAAGCGGCGCGACCGTGAAGAACCGCTCCCAGATGGGCGCCTCCGTCGAGATCTCCACAAGGTCTTCGTGATCGCGAGGAACCGGTCGTGTGCTCACACCGCCATGTTCCGCCCGCCTGCGTCCGGCCGCATCGGCCCGCTCGCTGATGCGGGTTTCGGCGAACTACGCAGAAAGTAAGAGCCGGGGCGGGATTCCGCCGCCCCGGCTCCCGAGAATCACGCCTTCGTGATCTCGACCTTCTGAGGCTTCGAGATCGCGAGCTTCGGCGCGTGCACCTCGAGCACGCCCATGCCGAATGTCGCACGGACATGCTCGGTGTCGGCCTCGACCGGCAGCTCGAAACGGCGCTCGAACTTTTGCTCGAGCCGCTCGCGCAGGTGGAAGGACTTCTCTTTCTCATCCTTCGCCTCCTTGCGCTCGCCCGTCACCCTCACGGTGTGATCGAAGATGTCGATCCCGAGCTCTTTCTCCTCGTAGCCCGGAACCTCGACCTCCATCACGAACTCGTTCTCGGTTTCGTAGATGTCGGCTGCGGGCGGCAGGATCGGTGCGAACCCGACGTCCTCGAACATCCGCCGCATCCGGCGCTCCATCGAGTCGAGCTCCTGGAAGGGCGACCACTTGAGCATCGTGGTCATGGTTTCACCTCCCTTCAGGGTCGCCCCGAATGGTCGCGCCTGCCCCGCAGGCCCGCATCCGGTGGCACCCGGATCGGCTTGCGGCTTTTCCGCCGGTTCCAGCCCTGACGGCCTCGTATGCTCTTGTGGATGGACACAGTCGAGTTCCTCGAGAGCGAGCGCGGCGCGATTATCGGCGCCGCGCAGGCGGGGCTCGGCCGGATGGCCGCGCAGCACTACGAATCGGCGGGCGAGGCTGAGGTCAGCCGGCGGCTCGAGGCGCTGTTCGACCGCCTGGTCGATGCGCTCGCTCGTCGCGATCTCACGGCGATGGTCGAGCACGCCCAGACCGTCGCAGAGGAGCGGTTCGCCGCGGGCTACGACCTCCAGGAAGTGCAGACCGCCTTCAACGCCCTCGAGGAGGCGACGTGGGCCCGGGCGCTCGAGACCCTCGAGCCGGCGCAACTCGCCGAGGCACTGGGATCCGTCAGCACTGTCCTCGGCTGCGGTAAGGACGCGCTCGCGCGCAGGTACGTCTCCCTCGCCGCGAAGAACCAGGCGCCGTCACTCGACCTGCGGGCGCTCTTCACCGGCACCGAGGGCCTCTAGCCGGCTACGACTGCCGCGAGCGCAGGACGAGGCGACGCAGCTCGTCCGCGCCCCAGACGATCAGCGGGAACGGCGCCAGCACTGCCAGATCGACCGGCTTCAGCGCAGTGGTTCCGAAGACGTCCTGCAGCACGGGCACGAAGATGACCGCTGCGGCGAAGACGATCTCCGAGGCAATCCCCCAGAGCAGCAGGCGGTTGGTGAAGAAGCCGACCGAGCGGAGCGACGCGCGTTCTGTTCGCGCTGCGATCGCCGTGCCGATCTGGCAGGCGACGATCCCGGCGAACGTCATCGTGGTGGCGCGCAGGTAGGCGCCGTGGAGCGGGCTCCCGGCCGACACGACGTCGTTCAGGTGCCAGCCCGCGCCGATGAGGACGAAGAAGAAGCCGAAGAGGACCAGAGCCGCCTCGATCAGCCCGAGGAAGAGCCAGGCGCGCCTGAGCAGTGAGCCCCTGATCACGCCTTCCGAGCGCGGGCGCGGCGCGCGCGCCATCAGCCCCGGCTCCGGCGGCTCCCGCCCCAGCGCGAGCGCCGGCAGGATCTCCGTCCCGAGGTCGATCGCCAGGATTTGAAGGACCGTCAGCGGCAGCGGAATGGCCCCGCCCGAGAGCGCGAAGACGAGGAACGGCACGACCTCCGGGGTGGCGTGGGCGAAGATGTAGAGGATGAACTTGCGGACGTTGTCGAAGACCTGACGCCCGGCTTCGACCGCGGCGACGATGGTCGCGAAGTTGTCGTCGGTGAGCACCATCGTCGACGCCTCGCGCGCGACGTCCGTGCCCGCCACGCCCATCGCGACGCCGATGTCGGCCCGCCGCAGCGCCGGCGCGTCGTTGACACCGTCGCCCGTCATCGCGACGACGTGTCCCTCCGCCTGCAGCGCGTCCGTGATCCGGAGCTTCGCCTCGGGCGAGCTGCGCGCGAAGATCAACTCCTCGCCGCCGCGCAGGAGAGCGTCGAGCTCGTCCTCGCTCATCGCCTCCAGCTCCTCGCCGGTGACGACGTGGGCTCCGTTGCGTGCGATGCCGACGCGCTGGGCGATCTGGGCCGCGGTCGGGCCGTAGTCGCCGGTGATGACGACGATCCGGATGCCTGCGCTGTGGCAGCGCGCGACCGCCTCGGCAACCTGCGGCCGGGGCGGGTCGAACAGAGCCACGAGCCCCAGCAGGCAGAGCTCCGTCTCGGCGTCCTCCCTGCGCTGCGGCGGCGCGGCGCCGTCGGGGAGCCGGCGGCGGGCCACCGCCAGCACGCGCAGGCCCTGCTTTGCGTAGGAGTCGAGTACCTGAAGCACCTCGGCGCGGTCGGCCGCCGTGATCGGGCGGTGGTTCTCGAGGCCGCCGATCGCGACCGAGCGGGCGAGCACCTCCTCCGGCGCGCCCTTCGCATGGACCGTGAGCGTGCCGTCGGCCCGCTCGTCCACGGTCGACATCAGCCGGAGCTTCGGGTCGAACCGATAGAGCTTGCGCCGCGCGCGCTCGCGGCGGCGCACCTCGACGTCTATCCCGAGGGCGCGCGCGGTCTCGAGCATCCCGATCTCGGTTGCCTCGCCGCGTGACTTGCTCGGCTCGCCGGCGAGCTCCGCGGACGAGCACGAGGCGATCGCGCGCCCGAGCAGCACCAGCACCGGGTTGCCGTCGGCGGCCACCGCCCCTGCTTCGAGATCGAGCTCCCCGAGCGGCGTCCAGACGCGCATGGCGCGCATCCGGTTCTCCGTCAGCGTTCCGGTCTTGTCCGTGCAGATCACGCCGGCCGAGCCGAGCGTCTCGACGGCGCTCAGCCGCTTGACGAGCGCGCCGCGGCGGGCGAGGGTCGCCACGCCGACGGCCAGCGCGAGCGTGATCGTCGGCAGCAATCCCTCGGGCACGTTGGCGACGATCAGGCCGATCGCGAAGGTCGCCGCATCCGTGAGCGACAGGCCGGCCGCGAAGTAGCCGATCGGCAGGAACGCGAGCCCTACGACAACGGCCACGAGCGCGATCAGCCACGCGACCCGGCGGACCTGCTGCTCGAGCGGGCTCGGGTCGACCTTGACGCGCTCGGTCAGGGCCGCGATCCGGCCGAGCTCGGTCTGCATCCCGGTCGAGACGATCAGCGCCTTCGCCTCGCCGCCGACGCAGCTCGAGCCGCTGAACACGACGTCGCGCGCCTCCAGCACCGGGCCGGTCTCGTCCACGAACTCCGCCGAGCGGTAGACCGGCTGCGACTCGCCCGTCAGCGTCGAGAGATCGACCTCGAGCGCCCCTTCGAGCAGCCGCGCGTCGGCCGAGACGCGGTCGCCTTCCGAGAGGAGCAGCACATCGCCGGGGACGAGCTCCCTCGCCTCGACCTCCTGAGCCCGGCCGTCCCGCAGGACGCTCGCCTGCTGCGGCAGGTAGGTGCGCAGAGCCTCGATCGCCCGCTCGGCCTGCCGCTCCTGCGCGAACGCAAAGGCGGCGTTCAGGAGGACGACCGCGATGATCGCCTCCCCGAGAATCGGCGTTCCGGCTGCGAAGGCAAGCGCCGCCGCGAGCCAGAGGAGAAGCGCGAGCGGATGGATCAGCTGCGCCAGCACCTGCCTCGGCCAGGTTGGGCCTCCGCGGCGCTCCAGCTCGTTGGGGCCGTACGCCTCGAGCCGCCTCGCGGCCTCGCGGCCCGACAGGCCTTCGGGCGAGCTGCGCAACTCCAGGAAGAGCTGGGCCGGGTCCTCGCGCGCGTCGGCCGGTGGGTCCCGGGCGATCGCCGTTGCTCCGTTGGTCCTCATCTCAGAATCATCGTCGTAGCGCCGCCAGCGCACATCGGGCAGACCCGCATCACTTGACGGTACTTCGCCGCAGGCGTAAACCCGTTTACGGTCGCCGGCAGAGCCAACCAGCGCCGCGACGCCGAGGCCTCAGGGCTCCCGTGGCCGCCTCTCCACCGGCGGCGCATTCCTGTCCCTGCTAGACGTGCGCCGGCTGCGACTCCGGCTCCTCGACCTCCTCCATCGCCTCGGCGGCTCCCTTGTCGATGTCGAAGGTGAGCTGAACGTCGTCGTAGTCGACGCGAACGCGATCGTCCGGCTGCAGCGCCCCGCTCAGCAGCAGCCGCGAGACCTCGTTCTCGAGCTCGCGCTGGATCGCACGACGCAGCGGCCGCGCGCCGAACTCCGGGTCGAAGCCGATCTCGGCCAGGTGCTCGACGGCCTCGTCCGAGAACTCGATCTCGATGTGCTGGGCGCGGAGGCGCCTCGCGGCGCGGTCGAGCATCAGCCGCGTGATCTGCTTGAGCTGCTCGCTCGTGAGCGCCTGGAAGACGATGATCTCGTCGATTCGGTTGATGAACTCCGGCCGGAAACTGTGCCGGAGCACCTCCATCAGGTCCTCCTTCAGCTCCTCGAACGAGCCACTCTCCTTCCGCGCGAAGGCCTGGATGCGATCGGCGCCGAGGTTCGAGGTCATGATCAGGATCGTGTTCTTGAAGTCGACCGTGCGGCCCTGTGAATCGGTGAGCCGGCCGTCGTCCAGGATCTGCAGCAGGATGTTGAAGACGTCTGCGTGCGCCTTCTCGATCTCGTCGAACAGGAGCACCGCGTACGGCTTGCGGCGGACCGCCTCGGTCAGCTGTCCCGCTTCCTCGTGGCCGACGTAGCCGGGTGGCGCGCCGACGAGCCGGCTGACGGTGTGCCGCTCCTGGTACTCGCTCATGTCGAGGCGAACCAGCACGTCCTCGCTGCCGAACAGCGCATCCGCGAGTGTCCGTGCGAGCTCTGTCTTGCCGACGCCGGTGGGGCCCAGGAACAGGAAGCTCCCGTCGGGACGGTTGGGATCGGCGAGCCCGGCGCGTGCACGGCGAACCGCCTCTGCAACGGCCTCGACGGCCTCGTCCTGGCCGACGACGCGCTCGTGCAGGCGTTCCTCGAGCTTCAGGAGCCGGTCGCGCTCCTCCTGGGTCAGCTGCGAGACCGGGATGCCCGTGCGCCGAGACACGATGTCGGCGATGTCCTCGACCGTGACCTCGGGCGCCCGCGAGCGGGCCTCCTTCCGCCCCTCCTGCTGGGCGCGGCGCTCGTCGATCTGCGCCTTCAGCTCGTCCGCCCGCTTGTAGTCCTCGGCCGAGATCGCCTGGTCGCGCTCGCGCCCCATCCGGCGGAGCTCCTCCTCGGCTGCGCGCGTGTCCTCCGGCTTGGCCTTCGAGCGGAGCCGGACGCGCGCGCCTGCCTGGTCGATCAGGTCGATCGCCTTGTCGGGCAGGAAGCGGTCGCGGATGTAGCGATCGGACAGCTCCGCCGCCGCGACGATCGCCTCCTCGGTGATGCGCACGCGATGGAACGCCTCATAGCGGTCCTTGAGGCCGGTGAGGATCTCGATCGTCTCCTCGACGGTCGGCTCGGAGACCAGCACCGGCTGGAGACGCCGCTCGAGCGCGGGATCCTTCTCGATGTTCTTCCGGTACTCGTCGAGCGTGGTCGCGCCGATCAGGTGCAGCTCGCCGCGCGCGAGGGCCGGCTTGAGCATGTTGCCGGCGTCCATGGCGCCCTCGGCCGCTCCCGCGCCGACGACGGTGTGGATCTCGTCGATGAAGACGATCAGGCTGTCGGCGTTCTCGGTGATCTCGTCGATCACGCCCTTCAGGCGTTCCTCGAACTCGCCCCGGTACTTCGTGCCGGCGATCATCCCCGCCATGTCGAGCGCCACCAGGCGCTTGCCGGTGAGCGTCTCGGGCACGTCGTCGTTGACGATCCGCTGGGCGATGCCCTCCACGATCGCGGTCTTGCCGACGCCGGGGTCGCCGAGCAGCACCGGGTTGTTCTTCGTGCGGCGGGAGAGGATCTCGATCGTCTGCTCGATCTGATCCGCCCGGCCGATCACGGGATCGAGCTTCCCCTGGCGGGCCTCCTCCGTGAGGTCTCGGCCGTACTCGTCGAGGGTCTTCGTCGTGCTCGCCGGGCGGCCGCCCGCCTCGCCGCTCTCGACACCGCGAATGACCGCGCCGCGCAGCTTCGTGTGGCTGATCGCGAATCGCTCGAGCAGCTCCCCCGCCTCGGTCTCGGTGTCCCGGGCCAGGGCGAGCAGGACGTGCTCGGGGCCGACGTACGACGCGCCGATCTCACGCGACTCCTCGTAGGCGGCCAACAGGGCGGCCTTCGCGTCCGGCGACAGCGACGGCGCGACGTCCGTGCGCTCCTCGACGTCTGCTTCCTCCTCGATCTGCGCCGCGATCGCGGCGGGGTCGGCGCCGACCTGCTGCAGCACGTGCCGAACGACCTCGTCCTGCGTCGCCGCCCAGAGCAAGTGTGTCGAGTCGACGTCCAGGCTCCCCCACTCCATCGCCTTCTGCGCAGCGCGCTGGAGCAGCTGGCGGGTGGCGTCGCTGAAGTACTGCGTGACGTCGATCTGCTCGGCCGGGCGGCGCGGGCGCGTCGTGCTCGTGCCATCGGCGGCACCGGGCGTGCGGCTGCCGAGGCCGCTGTCGCCGAAGAAGTCGGAGAAGAACTCGTCGAAGAGGCTCCTGCCACCGAACGGCGACCGCCCTGCCCCGCGGCTCTGACCCTGAAGCTCCCGAAGGTGCTCTTCGCAGACGGCGATCGTTCGCTCCTCGCCGTTCTGCCTGATCCGCACGGTTGCGACGGCGGGCCGACGCCCGTCGATCTCGCACATGGTGGTCGCCATGAAGGCCTCCTCGCAGCGGGCGCTTCGGCGCGCGAGGGGTTGGCGCCGGAGGCGCCCGCCTAGGTCGAAAACGCGTCCCCGGAACTGTGCTCCGCTTTGTTGCCGCCGAAACCACCGGCGAGCGCGGCGGTCAGCTCCGAAGCAACCGCAGGCCGAGGAACCCGAACGCCGAGAAGACAACCACGGTGCCCGCGCGTGTGGCGGCGCCGTCACCGAGCGCAGAGAAGACGACGTTCGCCGCGAACACGGCGGGTATGGCCGCCGCCATCGGAAGCCACGCGCCACGCCATTCGGCGATCCGGCGGAACGCGAGCGCCAGGATGACGAAGGCGAGAAACGTCGCCGCGACGGTGAAGGCGGACTCGATCTTGTGAGCGTGCGAGTGCCACGAGTCGTTGCTGCAGCCGGCGTCGATCCCCTGGCAATCGAGCCGGAAGATGCCGTCCAGGAACGCGCCGACGCCGCTCGCAATCAGGGCAGCGGCGCCGAGGCGGCCGAGGCGGCTCGGACTGAGCGCGCGCCAGAGACCGATTCCGAGCGCGATCACCAGCACGCCCGAGATGTTGGCCGCGACCTGGTTGTAGAGCCACGGACTGCTCGCCGTCAGCGCGCCGAGATCTGAGATGTCGTCGCGCGCCGGGCTGAACGCCGGCCGCTGAGCCAGGTCTCCGAGGACCCAGCCGGCGTTGAAGGTGATGAAGGCGAGCACTCCGCAGGCGCCGAGGAGGGCGGTGAGGGCCGGTGTCGCTCTTGGGGCGCAGCTCACGACAAGAGCTCGACCAGCGGGAACGAGCTGTGCTCGCGCGGCGGCACGAGGAAGTTCTGGCGATGGGTGGTGCGCAGGACCGAGTTGAAGCCCTGGCCGCGGTCGCGGGGCTCGAAGTAGAGCTTCGTGCCGTCGGGCAGCACGCCGTCCATCGCGAGGCGGACTCGGTCGAAGTCGTCGCTCGTCGGCTGGAAGGTGACGAAGTGCACCCCGGCCGCCGGGCCGGATCGCATCCCGTCCCGCTCCGGCTGCGAGCTCCACGCGAACGGGTGGTCGAGGGTGTTGAAGTCGGCGCGCTGAGGCACCGCGGTGCCGCGCTTGTAGAGCGTCCCGTCGGCGCCACGGACGTCTTCGGGGAGCCGCGAGGCGGTCTGGATCGCCGCGGAGTGGCCGATCACGCCTGTGTGCCGGTACTGGCTCACGAGCAGGTCCGGCTCGTAGGCATTCGTGCGGTGCTCGCGCACGGTGAGCGTTCCGCTGGGAACGGGAAGGCCGGGACGGAAGGCGGTCGCGACTCGCTCGTCGTAGTCGTAGCGGTCGTACCAGGCCTCGAGGTCCTCGTACATGTGCGAGAGGTGCATCTGCGTCCCGCCACGGAAGTAGGCGTTGCGGCTCGTGTACCCGAGCGTCTCGAGGTTGGCGATCCGCGAGGGCCCCATCGCGGCGCGCTGGGTGGAGGTGAAGCCGAGGAAGAGCTCGGCGCCGTCGGGTATCCGCTTCGCACCTGGAATGCCCGCCGCGAGCGCCATCTGCTTCGGAAGGCCGGGCCCGCCGCCGAAGCCGCCGCCGGCGAAGCCGTTCCGGACGCTCGTGACCTCGAGCAGGTGCGAGAGCCCGTCGAAGATCCGGCGCGCTCCCGCCGCGACGCGCTCGCGCGAGTCGCTGCGCAGCAGGACCGCGAGGTCGTTCGCCTCGAGGATCGTGTCGCGCGGGTCGCTGGGATACCGGCGCGCGTCGAGCAGCGCCGACACCTGGCGGCCCTTGGCCTTCGAAGCGCGCTCGTCGACCGGCATGTGCTCACGCGCCGCCCCGGAGACGTAGCGGCGGAAGTAGGGCAGGCCCCACGCCACCGTGACGCCGAGGCCGCTCGGGCCCGGCTCGTGCTCCCGCTCGAGGGCCGCGAGCGCCGCCTCGAGCTCTCGCTTTGCGGCGAGCAGCGAGCCTCGGTCTTCCTCGACGCGCAGCTTCGCCGTCACGACGCGGTGGTGAAGCGACGGGACGATCACCTCGATCCCCTCGTCCGTGATGACCTGCTCCCCGACGAGCAGGTGCTGCTCGCGCCGGGACCCGACGGCCGCCAAACCGCGCTTCGGCGCGGCGGCGAGGCGGTCGACGAGCTCGTAGAGGCCCGTGGCCGCCAGGCCCGCAGCGGCAGCTCCCCCGAGGAAGCGCCGCCGGGTCAGTCCATCCGTCATCCGAGCACCACGTCGCCGTCGGGGCGCTCGCGTGCCGTAACCCGCCGGCTCGAGCCGTTCCCGAAGGTGACCTGGCAGCTGAACCGGCTGCCACTCGCCTTCGTGCAGCGCACGCGGCGCACGTGGGTCGCCGGTCGCGAGCCCTGCTCCGTGCGCGGTTGGGATGTCATCAGGCTTCGCTCGAGCGTGCTCTTCACGGCCTGCTCGACCCGCGGAACCCGGGTCGCCGCGGGCCGCGATGAGCCGCCGCAGCCTGCAAGGACGAGCGCTAGCATCGGCACTATCGAGCCCAATCTCCTCAGACGAACGATGCTAGCCGCTGTCGCGACCGCGCTCTTCGTGGCGCCGGCGGCCTCCGCGTCCTGGGGCGTCTCCCGCGTCGGCGCCGTGCAAGCCGTCGTGAAGGCGGTCGTGAAGGCCAACCCGATCATGACCGACGCGAAATACGCGCCCGCCGAGAGCGAGTACGGCGTGCAGGTGACCTGCCGCCGCCGCGCCGCCGGCCGCTACCGCTGCTCCTGGCTCGCCGTGAACACGTACTCGGTCCTCGGCGGTCGCGCCCGCGTCCACTTCGCCCACGGCCGGCCGCGTGTCGCGCTGCGGCAGACGAGCTGCCGCCGCCACGTCGGCCCGCACGAGGACAGCGCCCTCGTCAGGTGCGCCGAGGTCGGCTACGAAGCGGGCCGCCCCCCGCGACGCTGACGGCCTGAGCGGCGTCAGCCGCTGATCGGGGCGTCCGCGACCTTGACGTCGTCGAACCAGACCGTGCCTGCGCTCGGCTGGTTCCACAGGTACATCCGGTCGAACGGGCTCGGCGTGCTCAGGTCGCCGGAGACGGAGCCCTCGGACGTTCCGTCGAGCCACATCTCTGCGTGGCCGTTCTGGCTCTCGTCGAGGTAGAGCTGGATGCAGTGCCAGTCGCCGGGCAAGACCTGCCCGTTCGCCACGTAGAGGTCGAGGCGATCGAGGTTCTCGTTGAAGAAGTAGCCCTCGAGCCCGTGGGTGTACGGGGTTGTACGTGATCACCCAGCGGCGGATCCCGAGCGGGTACTCGGTCGTGATCGCCCGCCCGTTGGCGATCTCGATGCCGTCGGTAAGGCCGGGCGCAATCTCGAAGCAGAACCGCGTGTAGGTCTGCGCGTGGCCACCGCCGGCGAGGTTCGGCGTAGAGCCGTGAGGACTCGTCGCCGCCGCTGTTCCTGATGCGGACGCTGGTCGTCCCCGAGTGCGCGCTGGTCGAGTCGAGGGCGATCGTCGAGCCCGTGGACGAGAGCGCGGCCCACTGGGCCAGGGAGCCGGACTCGAAGTTGTCCCCGAGGAACGTCCCGGGCAGCGACCCCGGCGCCCGCCAAGATCGACCGCCTGCTCGCCGCCCGCGCGTCGTCGTCGACGGCGAGGGACGCCGTGCGGGTCCCTTCGGCCGTGGGCGCGAAGCTCACGTCGAGCGTGCAGCTCGAGCCGACCGACAGCGTCGGCGGACAGTTGCTCGTCTCGGAGAAGTCAGTCGCCGCGGCGCCGGTGATCCCGATGTTCCGATGTGCAGCGGCCCGCCCGCGGTGTCGCGCAGCGTCACCGTCTGCGACGAGGCCGTCGTGCCCAGCGTCACGGAGCCGAACGAGAGCTCCCCGGGCCGGAGGGTGACCTGCGGCGTGGAGATGCCGTTCCCGCAGAGCGGGACGGTCTGCGGACTGTCGGGCGCGTTGTCGCCGATCACGAGGTTCGCCGACTCTCTGGCCGCCGCTGGCGGGCCCGAAGGAGACGTAGATCGACGCACGACGCGCCCGGCGCAGGACAGTCCGGGCTGATCGGGACACATGGCGCCCTGAGCGAAGTCGGCCGCGTCCACGCCAGTGATCTGGAACGAGTCGAGATCGCGACCGGGCCCAGGCCCGTGTTCGTCAGCGTCCGTGCCCAGCGCGTCGCTCCGCGTACCGACGAGCTGGTCGCCGAACGAGAGCGACGCCGGCGAGAGCGAAACTGGCGCCGGCCAGGATTCCGTTCCCGCTCAGCGAGACCGTCTGCGGGCTGTCGGGTGCGTTGTCGCCGATCTGGAGCGTGGCCGACTTCGAGCCCGGGCTGTGCGGGGTGAAGGCGACGTAGATCGTGCAGGAGCCGCCGGCGGCAGGTAGCTCGGGCTCACCGGGCAGTCGGCGCCCTGCGAGAAGTCGGCCGCGTCGGACCCGTCGATATGGAAAGTGTTGATGATGAGCGGCGCATCGCCGGTGTTCGTCAGCGTGACGGGCCTCGCGTCGGTCTTGTTGCCGACGACGTCGTCTCCGAAGGACGAGCGAGCCGGGCGTGACCGTCGCGCCCGGAGTGCCTCCGCCGCCGCCGATGCCGTTGCCGCTGAGAGCGACCGTCTGCGGGCTGGCCGGCCCGTCGTCGCCGATCTCGAGAGACGCGGTCTTCGTCCCCGCGCTTTCGGGCGCGAACGCGACGTAGATCGTGCAGGAGGCGCCTGCCGGCAGCACGTCTGGATTGATTGGGCACATGGCGCCCTGCCCGAACTCCGCGGCGTCGGGGCCGGTGAGGTGGATGGTCGAGATCGTTAGCGGCGTGTCGCCGGTGTTCGTCAGCGTGACGGCCCGCGCGTCGGAGCGGGTGCCGACGGGCTGGTCGGGGAAGGTGAGCGAGCTCGGGCTCAGCGCCACGGCCGGCCCGGTCAGTGCCGGCGCCGCCGACCCAAGCGGGACGCACAAGGCCACAGCCGCAACCGCCCCCACGCAAAGCGCGAGAGCGACGCGCGGCCACGCGCCGCTCGAACCTTGGATTCGCCGCATCGCCCAGAGCATGCAGGCGAAAGGCGCCCTCGTAAACTGGCCGTTAGGCTGGGTTCAGCGGCATCCGATCTATCGATCGGGGAGTAAGCGCGGGTTGTACGCGAGGTGAGCGGCGCATTGGACGTAGTGCGCGACCCGCGGCGGGCAGTCGGCGACCGTCGCGACGAAGATGACCGCACGCTGGACCCGGGCGCTCTCGATCGGGATCAGGCCGGGCCCCGGGTAGAAGCTGTTGCCGCCGAGCTCGATCGTGAACGGGAACCTGCCTTCTTGCCCGTACATCCAGTCGTTCCAGTCGCCGTCGGTGATGTAGAGGTCGGACGACTGCACGGCCGGGTAGCCGACAGTCGATTGCATCTTCTGGCCCATCGCGACGAAGGTGTCGTGGTCGGGGACCGTCATGTCCGGCGGGATGTCCGTGTACGTGTAGCCGTACGGGTAGAGGATCAGCTCCGCGTTCGAGTGGAAGCTGATCCCGGTATGGATGTTGGGGTGCGCCTCGATAAAGTCGCGCATCGCCACGTCCTCGGGCGTCGAGAACGCGTTCGGGCCGCGGTAGGTCTCGCCGTACTGGTCGCTGGTCGAGCCGCCGCAGCAGCCCCAGTTGTAGCTGTAGTTCCGGTTCTGGTCGGTCCCGTCCGGAGGCTGGCGGTTCTTGCGCCAGAAGAGGTAGTTGCCCGTGTGGATGTCCCACTCCGAGCCGTCCGGGTTGAGGCTCGGGACGATGTAGATCTGACGCGTGCGGACGAGGTCCGAGTACTGGGGCTTCTCGAGGAACATGTGCATCATGTTCAGCACGACCTCGACGGTCAGGTGCTCGCGCGCGTGGTGCTGGCCGACGTAGAAGACGCCGGGCTCGGAGAGGTTGTCGGTCGCGTCGTCGGAGATGCGCACGCCGATCAGGTCGCGGCCCTCGAAGGACGTTCCGAGCGAGAAGATGTGCGCCATCGTCGGATGCGCGGCGGCGAATGCCTGGACGTCCGCGACCATCTCCGCGTAGTTGTGGTACGCCGAGTCGCCGGGCGGGAAGTCGTATGGAACAGGTGACCCGGGCCGTGTGGGCGCCCTCTCAGGAACGACGTGGTAGCCGCTGACCGTGAGCGCAAGCGCCTGCCTGGTAGTCCCGAACAGCTCGACGTGGTCGGCCCAGGCGCGCTCGCCGATGTCGTAGCCCGCCTTCACGAGCGCGGTGCGCTGGTACTTGTTCGTGACTCCGTGGATGACGAACACACGGGTCGGCGGGGCCTGCCGGTGGGCGGCCCTCGCGTGCGGCGCCGGCCGCGGTGCGGGCTGAGCCGATGCGATCCCCGGGATCGCGATCAGCGCAAGCGCAACGATCCCTCCGATGAGCCCCCTCTTCCCCAAGACCAGCCAACCCTATGACGCGGCAGCTTCAAGAGCAAGCTGCCAGGCTGCAGTGGTGTCGACGATGGCCGACCTCGACCAGATCGCGCTCGCGCTGCCGCAGGTCACGAAGGAGGTCGACGACGGTCGGCCCGTCTACAAGGTGCACGGCAAGCTCTTCTGCCGCCAGCGCACCCGTCGGCCTGATGCGGTCGATCCCGAGACCGGCGAGCGCCTCGACGACGTGCTCATGTTCCGCGTCGCGGATCTCGACGTGAAGGAGCTTCTGCTCTCCGACGACCGCGGGATCTACTTCACGACGCCTCATTTCAAGGGCTATCCCGCGGTGCTGGTGCGGATCCCGAGCCTCGAGCGCCTCGACCGCGACGAGCTGCAGGACCTCGTCGCCGAGGCCTGGCTGACGCGCGCGCAGAAACGGGTCGCCAAGGCGTGGCTGGCCGAGCAGGAGCCGCCGCCCGCGTGAGCTCCGCCGACGATTCCGTCCCGGTCGGGCTCGAGCCCGAGCCGCCTGCGTCGGGCCGCCTGGCGCGGGTGCTCGCGGCGCGGAGACGGCTTCCGGAGAACGTCCGCGTCCTCAGCTCGGTCTCGCTTGCGAACGACTCGGCGAGCGAGCTCGCCTACCCCATCGTCCCGCTGTTTCTGACGATCACGCTCGGGGCTCCCGTCTACCTCGTCGGCCTGATCGAGGGGATCGCCGAGGCGACGGCCCAGGTCGTTCGACTCTTCTCGGGCTGGCTCTCGGACCGGCAAGGCGGCCGCCGGAAGCCGTGGATCTGGGCCGGATACGGCGTGGCCGAGGTCGCCCGGGCCATCGTCGCCGCGGCTCCCGCCTGGGGCTGGGTGCTGACGGGCCGCGTGGTCGACCGGCTGGGCAAGGGCGCGCGCAGCTCGCCGCGGGACGCGCTGATTCGCGACTCAACGCCCACTCCGCTGATGGGAGCGGCGTTCGGCTACCACCGCGCGATGGACACGGTCGGCGCGGTGATCGGACCGCTGATCGCGGTCCTGCTGCTCGTGCTGGGCCTCTCGCTCCGCGACATCCTCTGGTTCGCGATCCTGCCCGGCGCCGTCACGCTGCTCCTCCTGCGGCGGCTCAAGGAGGCGCCGGCCCGGTCGCCGCACGCCACTCCGGCGGCGCCGCTGACGACGGGTCGCGTCGCGGCCCTGCCCGCGTCGTTCTGGACGGTCCTCGGGATCTGGGTCGTGTTCTCGCTCGGCAACTCGAGCGACACGTTCCTGCTCCTCCGCTCGCACAACCTCGGCCTCGATTCGCAGCTCGCCGTGCTCGCGTACGCCGTCTACAACATGGTCAGCGCGACCCTCGCCTGGCCCTTCGGCCACCTCTCCGACCGGATCCCGCGAGGCTGGCTGCTCGGGCTGGGAACGGTCGTCTTCGGGCTCGTGTACCTCGGCTTCGCGCTGGTGTCGGTGTCCTGGGCGGTGTGGCCGCTGTTCGCGTTCTACGGGGTCTACGTGTCCGCGACCGAAGGCGTGGGGCGGGCGTGGGTCTCCGACCACGTCCGCTCGGGCTCCGTGGGAACCGCCTACGGCGTCTTCTATGCAGCGACGGCGGGCGCGGCCCTGGTCGCGAGCCTCGCCGCCGGTCTCCTGTGGTCGTACGTGAGCCCCGAGGCGCCGTTCGTGCTCGGTGCCTGCGCCGCGGCTGCCGCGACGGTTCTGCTCGGCCTGTACGCCCTCGGCGGCGGCTTTTCGAGGGACTAGGCTCGGCCCCGTGCCGCACGTCCTGATCGCGTTCAGCTCCGGCGACAGCCTCTTGCTCGCGGGCCTGCTCGCCGCGGGCCTCCTCCTGCTCGCAGCGGCCGAGCTCGTGCGGATCCCGTACCCGATCCTGCTCGTGATAGGCGGGCTGGCGCTTAGCTTCGTGCCGGGCGTCCCGCAGATCCAGCTGCGGCCGGAGCTCGTGCTCGTCGCCGTCCTGCCGCCGCTCCTCTACGGCGCGGCGTTCTTCACCTCGCTGCGCGAGCTGCGCGCGAACGTGGGACCGATCTCGGCGCTCGCGATCGGGCTCGTGCTGATGACGACGGTGGCCGTCGCAGCCGTGGCGCACGAGTCGATCGGGCTCGACTGGCCGACGTCGTTCGTCCTGGGCGCGCTCGTCTCGCCGACCGATCCGACGGCAGCGTCGGCGATCGCGCAGCGCCTCGGGCTTCCGCGGCGGTTGAGCGCCGTGATCGAGGGCGAGAGCCTCGTGAACGACGGGACCGCGCTCGTCGCCTACCGCTTCGCAGTGGTCGCGGTCGTCTCCGGGAGCTTCTCGCTCGCCGAGGCGGCCGGGCGCTTCGTCCTGAACGTGGTCGGCGGAATCGCGATCGGGCTCGCGGTCGGCTACCTGATCCGCCAGCTCCGGCGCCGCCTCGACAACCCACCGGTCGAGATCACGATCGCCCTGCTGAGCGGCTACTTCGGCTACCTCCCCGCGCAAGCCGCCGGCGTCTCGGGGGTGCTCGCCGCGGTGACGGTCGGGATCTACATGGGCTGGCACACGCCCGAGCTGACGACTCCGCAGACCCGCCTCCAGGGGCAGGGCGTCTGGGAGATCGCCTTCCTGCTTCTGAACGGCCTGCTGTTCGCGCTCGTCGGGCTCCAGCTACCCGGGATCGTCGATCGTCTCTCCGGGCGCTCGACCGGCGAGCTGGTCGGCGACGCCGCGCTCGTGACGGGGGTCGTCGTCGGCGCGCGCTTCCTCTGGATCATCGCAACCGCGATCGTCCCGCCGATGCTCAGCGGCTGGGCGCGCGTCAACGACCCGCTCGTCGGCTGGCGCGCGAAAACGGTGCTGGCCTGGTCCGGGATGCGCGGAGCCGTTTCGCTCGCCGCAGCCCTGGCGATCCCGCTCTCCACGGACGCGGGCGCCGCCTTCCCCGATCGCGACCTGATCATCTTCCTCACCTTCGGGGTCATCCTGGGGACGCTCGTCGTGCAGGGGCTGACGCTGCCGGCGCTGATCCAGGTGCTCGGGCTCGAGGACGACGGCCTGGCGGAGAAGGAAGAGGCGAAGGCCCGCATCCACGCGGCGGAGGCGGCGCTCGTGCGGCTCGAGGAGCTCGTCGAAGAGGACTGGGTGCGCGAGGACACCGCCGAGCGGATGCGCGGGCTCTACGGCTTCCGGCGCGACCGCTTCAGCTCGCGCTTCGATCCCGACGGCGACGGCAGCGTCGAGGGCCGCTCGCTCGACTACCAGCGTCTTCGGCGCGAGCTGCTGGACGCGGAGCGCGACGCCGTCGTCGAGCTGCGGCGCAGCGGGCGCATCGACGACGAGGTGATGCGCCGCGTCGTCCGCGACCTCGACCTCGAGGACGCGCGCCTGGACGTTTAAGAGTTCCGCAAATTTCCCTAATAGTGCTCGTCTAGCATCGTGCCCCGATGGGAGTTGGTCGGTCGTCGCTGAGGGTCGCCTTGCCGGCGATTGCCGCCGTGCTCTTCGCGCTTGCAGCGCCCGCGACCTCGGCAGCGTCGTCGCACATTCGCTTCGGCGTGGACGACGACTCGGTCGTCGGCGCAGGACCGGCGGGCGACTCGGCGCCCGACGCGCTCGACACGCTGGGCGTGAGGCTCGTCCGCTACACGGTCAACTGGCGCCGGGTTGCGCCGCGAAAGCCGGAGAAGCCGCTCGACCCGCGCGATCCCGCTTACGACTGGGGGAGCACCGACCAGGCGCTTCGGCGCCTGCACAAACGCGGGATCGTCGCGCTGGTGACGCTCTGGGGAACGCCGGCCTGGGCGAACGACGGAAAGCCTCCGAACGTGCTCCCGACAAACAGGTACTCGCTCGCGGCCTTCGCGGGCGCCGTCTCCGCGCGCTACCCGTGGATCCGCCTCTGGGAGGTCTGGAACGAGCCCAATCAGCAGGTCTTCATGTCTCCGAACTCGCCGCGCCTCTACGTGCAGCGGCTGCTGAACCCGGTCTACGTCGAGCTCCACCTGCGCAATCCGGCCAACCGCGTCGCCGGCGGCGCGACCTCGCCGCGGCCCACGCAGAGCGCGCTCTCGCCTGTCGCGTTCATGCGTGGGATGCGTGCGGCGCACGCCAGGCTCGACGCGTACTCGCACCATCCCTACCCCATCACCCGCGGCGAGACGCCCTTCGGGTTCGCGCCCGGTGTCTGCCGCTACTGCAAGGGGATCCTCACGCTCGCGAACCTTCCCGAGCTGATCAAGGAGGTGCGGCGCGACTTCGGGCCGAAGCGGATCTGGCTGACGGAGTACGGCTACCAGACGAACCTGGCCAAGCGCTACGGCGTGTCGGAGGCAGCACAGGCGCGGTACCTGTCCGATGCCGCGTGGCGCGTGAGGCAGGCGCCCTACGTCGACATGCTGATCCAGTTCCTGGTCAAGGACGAGGCGGCCTACGGCTGGCAGAGCGGGCTCATCACCTCGGTCGGCAAGAAGAAGCCGTCCTTCTACGCGTACCAGCTGCCGCTCGCGCAGGTGTGGCGGCGAGGGCTGACGACGAAGCTGTGGGGACAGGTGCGTCCCGGGAGCGGGCTGCGGCAGTACCGGCTCGAGCGCTACACGTACGGACGCTGGGTCCCGATCGGGGCGTGGTCGATGACGGGCCCCGGCGGCTCGTTCACGCGCCTCGTCCGAGTCTGGCCCGGGACCCGCCTGCGGGCCGTCTCGCCCGACGTGCACGCGACCAGCTTCGCCCTCAAGGTTCGCTGACCGCGCTCGATTGAGAGCAGAACGAGCACGGCGCCGCCGCGGGCGCCGTGCAAGGGATGGAGTTACGGGCTGGCGCGGGGTCAGTGCATCTGCGCTGCGTGTAGATCGCGGACGAACGCATCCGCCTTGTCGTTCGTGTCGCCCGGGACGAAGTTCGAGGCCCAAGACGAGAACGCGAGATAGCGGTCGTCTGCGCTGAACGACGCCCCGCCGACGGCGCTCGAATCCGCGCCCTGGACGCCGGAAGCGCCGAGGCTGACGAGGCTCGTCGTGCCGCCGCGCAGGTCGCGCACGAAAACGTCCGTGATGTCGTTCGCGTCGCCCGAGACGAGGTTCGAGGCCAGCGACGTGAACGCGACGTAACGGCCGTCGGCGCTGATGCCGAGAGCGCCGAGGGTCTCGCCGTTGGCCTGCAAGCCCGCGGTCGAGATGCTCACACGTGCGGTCTTGTGGGCCCGCCGGTCGCGGACGAAGGCGTCGGCGGTGCGGTTCGTGTCGCGGGCGACGAGGTTCGATGCAAGCGAGTGGAATGCGACGAAGCGGCCGTTGGCGCTGATCGCCGGTGCGTTGCTGCCGTTATTCGTGCGGTCACCGCCCGCCTGGCGGCCCGAGCTCGAGACACTGGCGCGCTCGGTCCGGCCGCTACGGAGATCGCGCACGAAGACATCGCCGAGCCGGTTCGTGTCTCCGCGGACGAGATTCGTAGCCGAGGACTGGAACGCGACGAACCGTCCGTTCGCACTCAAAGCCGGCTCGGTGCTCTCGCAGCCCTGGCTGCAGCGCGCCTGGGCGCCGCGGCTCGTAACGCTGACGCGGATCGTCCGGTGCTTGCGCAGGTCGCGGACGAAGATGTCCGTGACCTTGTTCGTGTCGCCGCGGACGACGTTCGATGCGAACGAGGAGAACGCGACGTAGCGGCCGTTCGCGCTGATGGCGGGATCCCCGCTCGGGCCGTTCGCCTGCTTGCCGCGCGTGCTGACGCTCACGCGGGTGGTGACGTTCCGGGCGCGGTCGAAGACGAAGACGTCCGCCGCCCGGTTGGTGTCGTGCTGCACCAGGTTGGGCGAGTCCGAGCGAAACGCGACGTAGCGGGCGTTCGCGCTGAGGCCTCCGGCGTACGAGCCGCCGAACGGGTCCGATCCCGCCTTCGCCTGGCCGCCGCCGCTCCTCACGCTCACGCGCTGAACGGTGCCGGTTTGGCGGTCCGCGAGGAAGACGTCGTTTCGTTCGTTGGTGTCGCCCGCGACGAGATTACGGGCCTGCGAGTTGAAGAGCACGTAGCGGCCCTTTGCGCTGATCCCGGACGCGTAGCTCTCCAAATCGCCCTGTGCACCGGCGCTCGAGACGCTCACGCGCTCGGTCGAAGCGGGAGAGCCGGCTGCGGCCGAGCTCGAAAGGACGAGAACGAGGATTGCAATTGCGAGAAAGGTCTTCACGACTGTGCCTCCTTGGGGGTTGAACGCATCGTCCAGCGCGCTCGCAACACGGCCGTCACGGCCGCGTAACCGTTCTGCAACAGCGTCAGCGGGAGGGCGTGAAGCTCGCGCCGTCCGCGAAGCCGGGGTCGCCGCCCCAGACGAGCAGCGAACGGCCCGTCCAGACGGCGAGCGGGTGCAGCCGGCCCCGTAGCGGCGCCTGCGGAAGAGGCGACCAGCGGTCGGCGCGCGGGTCGTACGCCAGGCCGTGGGGCGGGACCACGAAATGCCCCGGGGAGCCCGTCTCGCCGCCCCAGAGCACGAGACGGTCGCCGGTCCAGACCGTAGCGGCGCCGGTCCGGCCCGAGTCCATAGGCGCCAGCTCGCGCCATGCGTTCGTCTTCGGCGAGTAGGCAAGACCGGTCGCCGGCGCCGAGTCGCCGCCGACGAGCAGCACCTCGCTGCCGTCCCACACCGCAGTCGCACCGACACGAGCCTCGGGCGGCGGCGGAAGCGCCCGCCAGCCGCGACCCGGCCTGAACGCCGCCGCGTGCCGTCCTGCGACCATGATCAGCTCGCGCCCGGTCCAGGCGGCGGCGCCGGTCAGCGGGGCTCTCGGAAGCACGCGCCATCCGGATCCAGGCCTGTACGCCGCCCCTCCCGAGTCGCTCCAGCCGAGCACCTCGCGTCCGGTCCACACAAGCGCTTTGGGAACGTCCGCGACCGGCGGGTCGGGAAGCCTGCGCCAGCGGCCGGTCCGCGGCCGGAACGCAGCTGCGTGCGAGCCCCACGCGATCAGCTCGTGTCCGGTCCAGACGGTCCGAAACGCGTTGCCAAGGCCTCGCGGGGGCGGAAGCCGCCGCCAGCTCGTCGATGCGGGACGAAAGCTCGCGAACGCGGTTCTGCCGGGGCTGCGGCCGAGAACGAGCAGCTCCTTTCCGGTCCAGGCCCCGTCCCTCACGCCAAGGGCGCCCCCCGGTGAGGGCGGCAGCCGGCGCCAACTCCCGGCGAACGGGGCGGCAACCGGCGCAAGCGGCCGGTAGGCCTCCCGCCCGACCGCACGGCCGAGGGCGGCCACCGGTGTCCCGCCGACCAGAAAGCGCACCTTCTTCACCGTCGGAAACTGCGTCGCCGTGTAGACGACCTGCGCGAGGCGGAGCTGCAGCGCCCGGGTCGCCGCAGCCGACTCGAAGTCGGAGGTGAGATCGACCCGCGCGACGCCGCCCGCGATCGAGACGCCGAGCAATCGCGTCCCGGCCGGGATCTGGCTGCGCATGCCGGAGGCGCGCTCGCTCGGCGTCGGGCCTGCCAGAAGCGCGGAGAGGGCCGCCGTGGCGACCCGTCGCGTCACCTTGTGCGTGCGCAGGGCCTCCACGAGGCGGCCGTCCCGTGCGAACCAGACCTCGAACGACCGGCCGCTCGGCAACGGGCCCGTCGGCTGCGCGGCCGCGACGGGCGTGCGTGGCTGGGGCAGGCCGAGCGAGACGGCGTGTTCAGACGGCTGCGCGAGAAACCAGCCGACCGCGCCGGCCGCGAGGACGAGCAGGACCCCTGCGAGCAGCTTGGTCACGCGTAGATCCTTGATCCCCGGCGCGACGCGCCGGCCACAGCCGCGTAACAGTTCTGCAACAGCTACAGCCTCAGGGTGAACCGGCTCCCCCGGCCGGGCTCGCTCTCGACCTCGATCTTTCCGCCGAGGAGCCTCGCATTCTCCTGCGCGATCGCGAGGCCCAGGCCCGAGCCGCGCCCGCTGCGCGACGGGTCGGCTTTGTAGAAGCGGTCGAACACATGCGACAGGTGCTCCGGCGCGATCCCGGGGCCGTGGTCCGAGACCTCGACGAAATCGCTGGCGACCCGAACCTCGACGCCGTCGCCTCCGTGCTCGAGCGCGTTGCCGACGAGGTTCGCGAGGATCCGCTCCAGCCGCCGCGGATCGCTGGTCACGACGGCCTCGCCGCCGTCGAGAGCGACTCGCTCCTCCCAGCCGCGCGAGCGCAGGACGGCGCGCGTGAGCGCGGCGAGGTCGACGCTCTCCGCGTGGACGCTCTCGGCGCCCGCGTCGAGCCGTGAGATCTCCATCAGCTCCTCGACGAGCGTGCGGAGGCGGCCGACGTCCGAGATCAAGAGCTCGGCCGGGCGGCGCGACTCGGCCGGCATTCGCTCGAGGTGCTCCGCGAGCAGCGAGGACTCGCCGACGAGTCCGGTCAGCGGGGTGCGCAGCTCGTGCGCGACGTCTGCCGTGAAGCGCCGCTCGCGCGCCTGGGCGGCCGAGAGCGCCTCGATCTTCGCCTCGAGCGCGCCGGCCATCTCGTTGAACGCCTGCGCCCAGGCGCCGAACTCGTCCTGGCCCTCGACCGGCAGGCGCGTCTCGAGCAGGCCTTCCGCGAGCGAGTGCGCCGCCGCACTGGCCCGCGCGACGGGCCGCAACGCCTCCCGTGCGAGCACGGCGCCCGCGAGCGCGGCCAGGAGCACGAGCACCGCGCCTCCCACGAGCAGGATGTTCCGCAACACCGCGAGCTCGTGCCGGAGCCCGTCCTCCGAGTAGAAGAAGTAGAGCTCACCGCCCTTCGCCGGCCCGCCGACCACGAGGTAGTGGGTGCCGGCGACCGTCTCGCGCTGGTAGCCGAGCCGTCCCTGGCGCACGATCGCCCGCAGACCGGCCGGAACCTGGCGGAGCGAGAGGAACTTCGAGCTGTACGTCCGGCCGCCGGTCTGCAGCACGGTGTCGAACCCGCCCGTCGTCTTGTACGCCGTGAGCAGCTTCTCGGGGCGGCTCGGCAGATCGTCCGCGGCCACGCGCAGGTTCTGTCTCGACTGCTTGGCCGACGAGTGGACGGAGTCGCGCAAGAGGTTGTGCCGGACGACGAAGTACGAGCCGGCCGCAAGCGCCACCGCAGTCACGCCCACTGCGAGCGCGAAGGCGATCGTCAGGCGGCGCCGCAGGGTCACCCGAAGCGATAGCCGACGCCGCGAACCGTTCGGATCAGCTTGGGCTCCTTCGGGTCCTCCTCGACCTTGGCGCGCAGGCGCTGGATCGCGGCGTCGACGAGCCGGGAGTCGCCGAGGTAGTCGTAGTTCCAGACGAGCTCCAGCAGGAGCTCGCGCGTGAACACCTGCTTGGGCCGCTTCGCCAGCTCGAGCAGGAGCTTGAACTCGGTCGCTGTCAGCTCGAGCTCCTCCCCTTCGCGCCTGGCCGTGAACCCGGCCGGGTCGATCTCGAGCGGTGGGACGTGGATCATCGCGTCGCCCGGCTCGGCGGTGGAGCGCCTCAGCACCGCCTTGATCCGCGCCACGAGCTCCGGCAGCTCGAACGGCTTCGTCACGTAGTCGTCGGCCCCGAGCTCGAGCCCGACCACGACGTCGGTCAGATCCGAGCGCGCGGTCAGCATCACGACCGGCGTTCTGCTCTCGCCGCGGATCTCGCGGAGCACCTCGAATCCGTCGAGCGAAGGCAGCATCACGTCGAGCAGGACGAGGTCGAACGCGCCCTGCCGAAACTGGATCAGGCCTTCGCGCCCGTCACCGCTCGTCTCCACCTGGAACCCGGCCTGCTCGAGGCCGAGCGCAGCCACCTCACGGATCGACGGGTCGTCCTCGACGACCAGCACGTGCGCGTGCACAGGTCAAGCGTAGGCCGCGCGGGCGGCTGTTTCTAGCGCCGTGGGCCCTTGCCGACCGTCAAGTTCACGCGCGCGCCGTTGGCGAGCCTGCGGCCGGGACGCGGCCTCTGGGCCAGCACGTGGTTCTTCTTGCGCTGCGACGAGACCTTGCGCGTGATCTTGCCCGTGCGGCAATGCGCCGTCCGGATCTTCGCCTTCGCCCTCCCCAGCGTCAGGCCCACCACTCGCGGCACCTTGCATGACGCCCTGGGCGGCGGCGGCGATGGTGGTGGGGAGGCGGAGGCGGAGGCGGAGGTGGAGCGGGCGGTGGCGGAGGAGGAGGCGGTGGTGGTGGTGGGGGGTGGAGGCGGCGGTGGTGGAGGAGGAGGTGGGGGCGGTGGAGGCGGCGGAGGCGCGACGCATTCGCTGATCCGGAGCGAGTCGATGCGCCAGCCCGGTGCTCCAGTCGACTCGTCCGTCCCGAGCCGCCAGCGGAGCTCGACGTTCTGGCCGGCCGCAGCCGGGGGCAGGTCGACGGTCGTCGTGACGAACCCGTTGTTCGAGTTCCCGGTCCAGGTCATCCGGCCCTCGAGCGGGTTCTGGAGACCGGAGTTCAGCGTTCCGCTGTAGCCGGCCTGGACGAAGGTGCCGCCGGCGGTGACGATGTCCTGGAAGGCGCCGCCCGCGATCGAGATCTCGAGGACGCCGCCGTCGAAGGTGTGCTCGAGGTAGTAGTTGTTCCGGAACGTGAGCTGCGCGTCGGGGGTGGAGATCGGGATGTCGGGGGAGGTCAGCCGCTTGTCGCTGGCGACCTGCCCGTCGTCGATGTAGGCCGCATTCGGCGGCGAGTCGGCCGGAGGCGTGGGCATCCCGCTGTTGGACGTCGTCCAGAGCGGCGGGTCCCCCAGCGTGTTCGTCGGCGGTCCAGCCCGTGGGCAGCGCGGGCGGCGTGACGCCGTCGAAGTCCTCGGCGTAGGTCGTGGTAGGGTTCTGGCAGCTCGCGGTCGCGGCGTCGAGCACCTCGGTGTCGGTTGTGGAGCTCGAGCCGTCGTAGCCGCCCGCTGCGACGAGCCGGTTGCCGATCGCGCTGCCCGCGATGAGCGAGCGCGGCACGTTCAAGCTCGGGCCGGATGTCCAGGCATTGAGTGCCGGGTCGTAGCTGTAGGTCGTTCCCGCCGTCCCGGGCAGATCGGGGATGAGCGAGCTGCCGCCGCCGAAGACCCAGAGCTTCCCGCCGGCCACGGCGCCGCCGGGCGCATACTCCGCGGAAGGCATGTCTGCCTTCGGCGTCCAGGTGTCGAGGGCGACGTTGTAGTCCCAGGTGAGATCGAGCGTGGTCTCGTTCGTGTCTATCCCACCGGCGACGTAGAGGTGCCCGCTCACGTCACCGGCGGCGGCGGCGGCCACCGCGTGCGGGATCGCGCTCTTCGCCGCGAACGTGTTCGAAGCGGGGTTGTACTCCCAGGTCGTCGCCTGGGCGGCGGGCGTCGCGTTGTAGCCGCCGACGAGGTAGATCTTGCCGTTCGCCGCGTCGTAGCCCGAAGCCATGAACGATCGCGCTGCAGGCAGGGCCACTCCCGGTGCTCCACGAGTTCGCGAAGACGTCGTAGATCCTGGTCGCCGTGCTGGTCGTGTCGGTTGACGGATCGACCCCGCCGAAGACGTAGATACGCGGATCAGTGTCCGACGGGACGTAGACCGCCGATGCGCCCTCGACCGCGTCCGCCATCGGCGCCCGCTCCTCCCAGCGTTCGTTGACCGAGTTCCAGCGGTAGGCGGTGTCCACGGCGAAGCCGGTTTCGGTCGAGTAGCCACCGAAGAGATAGGCGAAGTAGAGCGGGTCGGCGGCAGCCGCGGCGCCGTAGAGCGCCTGTGGCAGCGACGCGACGACGTTCCAGGTCGACGCAGGCGCACTCGGCCGCGCTGCAGGCGTGGACGCCGCCGGCGCGAGCGTGAGCACACCGAGCGACGCGGTCAGCGCCGCGATCCGAAGCAGTCTCCTGGCCATCGAACGCCGCGCTTCAGCGCCGGCTCCCCTTGCCGACGGTCAGGTTGACCTTGTGCCCGTTGGCGAAGCGCCTGCCCGCCCTCGGGCTCTGCTTGATGACCTTCCCCTTGAGGCGGTTCGCGGAGGCCTTCCTGGTCACGTTGCCGACCTTGCAGTGGGCTGCCCTGATCCGCGTCCTCGCCTTGGCCAGCGTCTTTCCGACCACGCTCGGCACCTTGCAGGGCGCCTGCACCGGCGGTGGTGGCGGCGGCGGAGGTGGCGGTGGTGGCGGTGGCGGTGGCGGTGGCGGAGGCGGCGGGGGCGGAGGAGGCGGTGGCGGTGGCGGCGGAGGTGGCGGAGGCGGAGGTGGCGGTGGTGGCGGCGGCGGAGGCCCGCCCGTGATCGTGAAGTCCGCGTCGGAGAGGTCGAAGAAGACGTTGCCGAGCGCCTCGACCTTGATCCGTGCATGCGTGGTCTCGACGAGCGGCAGCGTCACCGTCGCCGACCCGTTGTTCGGAACCGAGTCGGCGAGCACGTCCGGATACGTCTGGCCGCCGTCCTCGGAGAGGCTGATCTTCACGTTCGCGGCAAGAGAGCCGGTGTTCGCAACGTCCCAGGTCACGGTCTGCTGCGACCCGCCCTCCCAGGTCACCGCGGTGTTCGGCGAGGTGACGAGGAACGGCCCGGTGCCGGGCGCGAGCGCGAGCGTCACCGGCGCGCCGTTCACACCGCCGCGCCCGTCGCGCACGGTCACGCGGAAGTGCAGCGCGGTCGGCACGTAGGTCGCGTTCGGCAGGAACTCCGAGAAGCAGTCGATCTGGGCCGGCGTCGGAGGATCCTGGGCCGCCGGACAGGTTCCGGCCTCGGCATTCGTGTTGTTGACGAGGATCTGGTCGAGGTCGGGGAAGACGCGGGTCGGGTCGGCGGTCGCGTGGTTCTCGCCGGGCGAGTCGTACAGGAGTGTGTCCTCGTCACTCACGTTCGCGATCACGCTGAACTGCCGAAAGAGCGCGCCGTTGAGCTTGTTGTTGTCCACGAGGCCGGTGCCGGTGCCGCCGCCGGGGTCGTTCTGCTCCCAGAGGTACGTGAGCGGGTCGCCGTCGGCGTCGGAGCCGGACCCGGTCAGCGCGAACGGCGTTCGCAACGGGATCGTGAAGCTGGCCGGCGTGGTGACGGTCGGGATCGAGTCGCCGGTCGCGGTGACCGCCCCGTGCCGCGTCGTCTGGCCGCCCTTCGCGATCTCGCCCGTGAAGCCGGTGCAGCCCGTGCAGTTGACGAGCTCGAGCTCGTCCACGTCCGTGCTGGCGAGCGTCCCGCCGAAGGTCACCGTGAAGGACGTGTCGCTGACGGCGCTGACGGTCGCGGTGCCGCCGGTCGGCCAGTCGGCGATGTCCTGGATCGCGGTCTGGATCCCGGCGGCGGTGTAGTTCGTCCCGCGGACGATCGGCGCCGAGTCGTTGCCGAGGTAGCGCAACTGGAACTGGTCGGTCCCGTCGTAGTTCGTGAGCGCGCCCATCTGGACCTCGGCGATGTTCGTCTCCGCCGAGGAGACGTAGGAGGTGATCTCGTCGAAGCTGCGCTCCGACCAGTACGGGTCGGAATGGGGCTGCAGGTTGTCCGAGCCGCAGATCCCGGCGTAGGCCATCACGGACGAGCCGCTGCCGGGCTCGACCGACGTGCCGCCGTTGCGATTCCCGCCGCCGCAGTTCGACTGGGTGCCGTTGAAGGTGTGGTTGCCGGCGAACTGGTGCCCCATCTCGTGCGCGACGTAGTCGACGGCGAAGAAGTCGCCGACCGGGGTCGTGAGGCCGGTGCAGCCCTGCGCCTTGGCGTTACCGCCGACGACCGCAAGTTGCGCGATTCCGCCGCCCGGCTGGCCGAGCGCGATGTGCCCGATGTCGAACGCGCTCGCGCCGACCAGGAGGCCGATGACCTGCCGGTTGCGCGTCAGCGTCGAGCCGGTGCAGTTCGTCGCCTGGGACGTCGTGAAGCAGGGCGAGCCGCCGCAGGGGCCGTTCGCGCCGGTCATCTGGGCGTCGGTGTCCAGGTTGAGCGCGTCGTTGTTCGTGATCAGCTGGAGCCGGATCGAGGTCTCGTCCTCGTAGACCTGGCTCACGCGGTTGATCAGCGCGACCTTCGCGTCGGTGGTGGCGCCGTGGAAGTACGTCGCGTAGGCGGGATCCGTCAGGAGGGCGAGGCGGTACGTGCGGAGCTGATCGCCCGTCGCCGCAGGATGCAGCGTGGCGGGGGCGTGGCCGAGGGGGCCGCGCTCGACGAAGGTCCCGTGCGGATCGGCGACCTGGCGCGTGAAGTACGTGACGTAGCCGGCGCTGGCTGTTGCGGTAGTACGGGTCGATGTACCAGCCGCCGTGCGCCGAGCGGATCGACGCGTGGAAGCCGAGCCGGCTGAGGTCGGCGTGGATGCTCGCGCTGGGATCGTCGATCCCGTGGCCGGCCCACGTGTGGATCCCAGGGTGACGCCGCGCGAGCCCGGGGGCCATGATCGCCGAGGGCCTGAGCGCGAAGCGCTGGAAGGTCCCGTCGGGCCGGGGCAGCGCGACGACCGCGGTCGACGAGTTGACGAGCGCGCGCTGGAGGCCGACGCGCGAAAGCGTGAAGGTGTGGAGGTGGCCGCGGAGGCTCAGCGCCGGGCGCAGGCGCGCGCTCGCGCGCACCGTCGGCGCCGGATGCCAGAACCTTTTGGTCGCCTGCGCATGGAGTTGCCCCGGCTCGTGCCGCGCTCCCGCGGCGCCGGCGAACGCCAGCATGAGTACGACGACCAGCCCGCTCATCGCCAGCCCAGCCTTCATCGTGTCCCCTCCCCTCGTGGATGCCCCGCACCATCCTCCGACCCTGCGGCGAGGCTGTCAAGGCCGCGCGCTCAGCCCGCGGCTTCCGCCTTGCGCAGGCCCCGGACGGCCCAGAGCCCGAACAGCACCACGAGGCCGATCCCCACGGCAAAGGCAGCGGCCACCTGCGTCGGCTCGGCCGCGAGAAAGCCGCGCCCCGCCTCGACCACGCGCGTGACCGGGTTCACGACCGCGACGTCGTGGATCCAGCCCTGCAACAACGAGAGGGGGACGTAGACCGGCGCGAAGAAGAGGACCAGGAAGACCGGCATCTGCATGATCGGCCCGGCCTGCATCGTCCGCAGCCGCATCGCGACGCCGCACGCCCAGAGCAGCGCGGCCACGTTCAGGATGAAGCCGAGCGCGTAGAGCCCGAACAGGTCGATCCCGCTCCCGCCGACCTGCATCCCGAACGTGAACGCGACCGCGGTCAGCAGCGCGACGGTGACGAACCAGCGGACGAGCGCTGCCGCCCCGTAGCCGACAACGATCCCGAACCGGTGCGGAGCCGCCAGCAGCAGGCGTCGCGCGAACCCGTTCTCGAAGTCGCGCGCGATGCTGAAGCCCGTGAAGACGCCCCCGAACGCAGCCGACTGCAGCAGCACGAACACGAACTGGAACGCCGTGTAGCCCTGCGGGTAGTCGAAGCCGGGCACGTCCTGGACACGCGCGAGCCCGCCCGCGAAGGCGGTAAAGAAGAAGAGCGGGAAGATCAACGACGGGATCAAGAGCGACGGGTTCGTGAATGCGTTGTGCAGCGTCCGCCAGGCCACCGCCTTTGCGACCACAAGCGTCTTCACGTTGCTGTCCTCATCTGGCCATCCGCTCCTTCAACGCGTGGGACGCGAGCGCGAAGGCGACGATCGAGATCACGAGCGCGATCGCGAATCCGAGCGCGATCGCCTGCCCGTCCCACCCGGTGATGATCAGGCTGCGCACGCACTCGATCAGGTACGAGACCGGGTTCGCCGTGGCGACGTCCCGGAACCAGGTGACCGACATCAGGTTCCGCGGGATGTTCATCGACGAGATGAACAGGAAGACGAAGAAGACCGGGAAGAGGCCCTGCACAGCCTCGCCGGAGCCGGTGCGCAGCGCCGCGAAGGCGCCGAGCGCCCCGAATGCGAACGCGACGAAGACCGCGAACCCGAGCAGGACGAGCACGCCCGGCACCCCGGACTTGATGTGGACGCCTACCGCGATGCCGACGCTCAGGTAGACGATCGCCTGCAGCAGGCCGAGCGTGACGACGCCGCCCAGCTGGCCGCCGAGGACCGCCAGCCGGCGCATCGGCGTCAGCGACAACCGGCTGAGGAACCCGGTTTGAATGTCACGCGCGAGATCGGTGCCCGCGTTCATCGTCGCGAACAGCGCGCCCTGCATGAAGGGAACCGCGAGCGCGAAGGCGACGAACGACGTCGTCGGAAAGCCCGGCAGCTTCGTCTCGGCCTTGAGCCCGCCGGAGTTGACGGCGAGCAGCATCATCGGAAAGACCAGCGGCCCGATCACGTTCGCCGGCTGACGCAGCGTACGCACCACCGAGCGGCGCGCAAGGACGTAGACCTGGTCTACGAAACTGCTCAATCCCGCTCCCGGCGCCGGCAAAGCCGCCGCCTCCGCTCCTTGATGAGCTCCGTCGAGCCTACGCTCATTAGGCCGGCTCCATGGCCAGCCCGCCGCGCGCGCGTTCGTCCTCCTCCTCGGCCGCGCCCTCGAGCGACCGGCCGGTCTTGGCGAGGAAGACGTCGTCGAGCGACGGCTGGTGCAGCTGCAGCTGCTCGACCTTGAGGCCCTCCGCGTCGAGCGCGCGCACGATCCCGGCGAGGTCGGCCTCGCCCGAGCGCAGCCGCACGGCGACGCCGCGCTCGGAGCCGCACGGCTCGCCGAACGGGGCGAGGATCGCGCCGGCCCGTTCGCGGTCGGCGGGGTCGGCCGGAACCGCCTCCACCGTCGGCCGGCCGACGGTCGCCTTCAGCTCGGCGGGCGTTCCCTCGGCGACGATCTTGCCGTGGTCGATGATCCCGACGCGGTCGGCGAGGACGTCCGCCTCCTCGAGGTACTGGGTCGTCAGGAACACGGTCACGCCGTCGTCGCGGGCGAGGCGCGCGACCTCCTCCCAGAGCGCCGTCCTGCTCTGGATGTCGAGCCCGGTCGTCGGCTCGTCGAGGAAGAGGATCCGCGGCGAGTGGACGAGCGCCAGCGCCAGGTCGAGGCGGCGCTTCATCCCGCCGGAGTACCCCCGCACCTTGCGGTCGGCGGCCTCGGTGAGCCCGACGCGCGTCAGCAGCTCGTCGGCCCGGGCGCGCCTGACGTCCTTCGGGAGGCCCTGCAGCGAGGCCTGCAGGCGCAGGTGCTCGCGCCCCGTGAGCAGCGGGTCGAGCGCGGCTTCCTGCAGCGCGGCGCCGATCGTGGAGCGCACCTGCGGGCCTTCGCGCACCACGTCGAAGCCGCCGACACGGGCCGTCCCCTCCGTCGGCGGGAGGAGGGTCGTCAGCATCAGGACGGTGGTCGACTTGCCGGCCCCGTTCGGTCCCAGGAACCCGTAGATCTCGCCGGACTCGACGGCGAGTTCGATCCCGTCCACGGCGCGCGGTCCCTTCTTGAAGACGCGGACCAGCCCTTCGGCCTCG
The DNA here is from genome assembly GCA_963788215.1 of uncultured Actinomycetes bacterium. Taxonomy (GTDB): domain Bacteria; phylum Actinomycetota; class Thermoleophilia; order Gaiellales; family Gaiellaceae; genus AC-32. The sequence continues at coordinate 261,298 of CAWBFX010000010.1, read as the reverse complement.
ATCGCGAGGTCGGTCATGCCCGCACCCTAGCGACCGAACCCGGATGATTAGACCGTGCGAGCAGCACCGCTCGGCGCCTCGATCGCGGCCCTTCTCGGGCTCGGCGCGCTGGCCGCTTCTTGGCCGGGCTCGCCGTTGCGGGCGGGCGCTCCGGAGGGCAGCGACCTTCCCTCCGCCGTCTTCCTCAGCGCGGCCTGCTGTGCGTTCGCCCTGTACATCGGCGCCCTCTTCGTCGTACGCCGTTTCCGCCCGCACGTGGCGGTCGTCCTGGTGATCGCCGCGGCGATTCAGCTCGTGCCGCTGGCCGGGCCGCTGGTTATCTCCCGCGACGTCTACGCCTACTGGGCGTACGGGCGGATCGCCGCCGTCCACGACGCGAACCCGTACACCGTCGCCCCCGAGCGATTCGCGGCCGATCCGGCCTCACGCGCGATGGCGAAGGGCTGGCGCACGAGCAAGTCCGTCTACGGGCCCGTCTTCTCGGCGGCCTCGGCCGGGCTCGCTGCAACCGAGGGGCGCTCGCCCGGGAACGCGCAGCTCGCCTACCGCGCGGCCGGAGCGGCGGGGATGCTGGCGGTGACGGCTCTGGCTGCGACGGTCGCGCCGCTGCCGGCCTTTGCAGCCGCATTCGTCGGCTGGAACCCGCTGCTCGCCGTCGACTTCGCCGGAGGCGGCCACAACGACATCTGGATGATGGCGTTCGTGCTCGGCGCCTTCGCGCTGGCGGCGCGCCGCCCGCAGTTCGCCGGGGCGAGCTTCGCCCTCGCAGGCGGAGTGAAGTGGATCGCGCTCGGGCTCTTGCCGCTGCGGCTGCTCGCCTCGACCCGCCGCCAGGCGCTGGGGATGATCGCCGGCTTCGCGCTCGCCGGCGGACTGCTCGCCGCGGTCACGTTCTACTTCTTCGGCACCGCCTGGATCACGACGCTCGGGATTTTCGCCCACAGGACCTCGGACTGGGCGATCCCCTCGCGCCTACAGCAGCTCGGGCTGCCACGCTGGCTCGCGCTCGTCCCGCTCGCCGTCTTCGCGCCGCTGCTCGTCCGCAGCGCCCGCGCGGGCCGCCCGCGGATGGGCCTCGCTTCGATGCTTCTCCTCGTCGCCACGCCGTGGCTGCTGCCCTGGTACGCGGCGTGGGCCGTCCCGCTCGCGGCGGTCGAGGAGGACCGGCTCGTCTGGGTGCTCGCCCTGGCCTTCTGCGCGTACCTCCTCCCGGACGGCGTCCCGCTCTAGCGGTATCGTCCCGCATCGTGCGCCTGAACAGCCGGCCAGTCGTGATCGCCGCCGCCGTTCTCGGGATCGCGCTGATCGTGCTGGCGTTCGTCTACTGGATCGAGCCCGCCAGGTCGCTGCCGTCCTTCTTTCCCGGCCACGAGTCGGGATCGGGGCACCACCACGTGAAGCATGGGATCGCCGCGTTCCTGGTCGGGCTGGCGCTGCTCGTCTTCGCCTGGTTCCAGAGCGGGCCGAAGCGCACGCAGCCCGCGGCCTGAGTGGCGCTCGCGTCGCTCATCTCGTACGGGCAGGCGATCATCCTCGGCCTGCTCCAGGGCGTCTCGGAGCTTTTCCCCATCTCGAGCCTCGGCCACAGCGTGATCCTCCCGAGCCTGCTCGGCTGGGACATCCATCAGAACGACAAGTACTTCATCACTTTCCTCGTCGCGACCCACCTGGCGACCGCGCTCGTCCTGCTGGGCTTCTTCTGGGCCGACTGGGTTCGGATCGTGAAGGGTCTGGGGCGGAGCCTGCGCGACCGCGGAATCGACCCCGCCGACACCGACGCGAAGCTCGCCTGGCTGCTCGTGGTCGGGACGATCCCGGCCGGAATCCTCGGGCTCCTCCTCGAAAGCAAGCTTCGGAGCGTGTTCGCATCGCCCCAGTCGGCGGCGTTCTTCCTGATGCTGAACGGCTTCATGCTCTACGGCGCGGAGCTCCTGCGCCGGCGGGCGCCGCAGGTGGAGGAGGACGACGACGCGCGGATCGCGCACCAGACGACGTTCGGCGGGGCCTTCGGGATCGGAGCTGCGCAGGCGCTGGCGCTGATCCCCGGCTTCTCGCGCTCCGGCGCCACGATGGGCGGCGGCCTGTTGATGGGGCTCTCGAACAAGGATGCTGCGCGCTTCGCGTTCCTGCTCGCGACGCCGATCATCGGCGCGGCGGCGATCCTGAAGCTGCCGGAGCTCGCGGGCTCGCAAGGAAACGGCGTGCGGGGCCAGGCGCTCGTCGGCGCGCTGTGCTCGGCGCTGACGGCGTACCTCGCGGTGCGCTTCCTGATGCGCTACTTCGAGACGAAGACCCTCGTCCCGTTCGCGATCTACTGCGTGCTCGCCGGGCTCGGCACATCGCTCTACTTCTGGTTTACGTAACGACTGTGTGACACGGGCGTGCCGAAAGGCGCGCGAAGCCTGGCTTCCTCTCGAGGCCGCCGGTACCAGTGGAGGCAATCGACGAGAGGAGCTTTTCGATGCGAATCGTCTTGTTCGGCGCGCTCGCCCTTGCGTTCGCAGGGAGCGCGGCCCTGGCCGCCCACGCAACCGCCCACCGGCGGCACGGCGGCGTGATCAACGCCTGCGTCCAGCGTCACACCGGCCGCGTGCGCGTCGTCGCCGGGCCGAATGCCTGTCGACGCGGAGAGCAGCCGGTCGCGTGGAACGTGCAAGGACCCGCGGGACCGCCTGGGCCCGCAGGAGCGCCGGGAGCCGACGGGGCGCCCGGTCCGGCCGGGCCGCCGGGAGCGACGGGGGCGCAGGGGCCCGCCGGCGCGACCGGAGCACGTGGGCCGACTGGTCCCGCGGGAGCGCAAATCACCTCGCTCGACGACCTGAACGGCTCGACCTGCCACGCGCCGGGCGGCACCGGCACGCTCTCGGTCGTCTACGGGAGCGACGGCGCGGCTTCGATCACATGCGTCACCGGCGGGGGAGGCTCGGCCGACCTGCGGATCAACGAGTTCATGACCGGCATCACGGGCTCTGCGCAGAACGAGTTCGTCGAGATCTACAACGGCGGCACCGCACCGGCCGACCTCGGGGGCTACCGGCTCGTCTACCGCTCAGCCGCCGGAACGAGTGACATCGGCCTCGGGACCATCGCCTCCGACACGCTGCTCGCGCCTGGAGGGTTCTACCTGTTCGGTGGGCGCGATTACGCAGGCCCGCCGGCCGCGGACCAGAGCTTCACCGCCTCGCTGGCCGCAACCGGCGGCGGGCTTGCGCTCCGCGACGAGAACGGGACGATCGTGGACTCGCTCGGCTACGGCGATGCCACGAACGCGTTCGTCCGCGGGCTGCCGGCGCCCGCGCCGCCGGCGGCCGGGGCTCCCGGAAACAGCGCGGTGCGGCTCCCCGACGGCCACGACAGCGGCGACAACTCGGTCGACTTCACCGTCTCGGCGAGCCCTTCGCCGAGGGCCTCGAACCACTGACAGCCGGGAGGGCGGGCGGCCCCGAGCCGCCCGCCCGATTCCCCCCGAATGGGGCATGACCGCCGCGAGCGGCCCCACCGATACTGCATCTGCGGGAAGCACTCCCGCGTGCGGCTAGACACGAAAACTGCGGCGACTTGGTCTCATCAATCGGAAATCCCTCGTACGGCGGCTCTCGCCCGAGCACACGCTCGTGGATCCAGGGCTCGACCAGCGTGCGCGCGACCTCCTGCGCGATCCGGAGACCATCGGAAAGGGGAACATGTCTTTACTAGGGACGCACGAGATCACCTCCGGCATCGGGCTCGCGCTCGAGCCGCCCTTGAGCCCACCTATGGTGAGCTCAGGGTCGCTCCTGCCCGAGCCGAGCTTCCAGCCGGACATCCGGACGGTGGCTCCTGCGCTGCGCCCACCGGACGCACCCGAGCCCGAGGCGACCCCCGTTCCGGCGCCGGCGGCCGAGCCGATCCCGGCGTTCGAGCCGCTGATGAGCTCACAGCCTGTCGAGCCGGCACAGCCTGTCGAGCCGGCACAGCCTGTCGAGCCCGTGCAGCCCGCCGAGCCCGTGCAGCCGGCCGAGCTTCCTGCGCTCGCACCACTGATGGCTCCGGTCGCGCCGGCCCCGGCTGCCCCCCAGGCCGACCCGCTGCCGGCGATGGCTCCCGAGCCCCAGCCCGAGATTCCGGCGATGGCCCCCGACCCGGCTCCGGTCGAGCCGACTCCGGTCATCCCCGTCAACTTCCCCCCGGCACCCGAGCCAGCCCGAGCCCGTCCAGCCCGAGCCGGCACAACTCCCTGCGCTCGAGCCTCTCACGCTGACGCCCCCGGCCCCCGAGCCGGTCATGCCGCCGGCTGCCGAGGTTCCGGCCGAGGCTCCTGCCGAGCTCCCCGTCATCGATCCCTTCCCTCCGGCACCGGCAGCCGAGCCCATCGCGCCGGCCCCGCTCGAGACCCAGCTCCTCGAGCCACTCGTCCACAGCCGCGGCGCCTACCGCGTGATCGTGCGGCTGCAGGACGGCGACGGGGTCGACGTCGGCGAGTTCAACGACTTCGGGACGGCGATGGAGGGCGCGCAGGAAGTAATCGAGCAGTTCTCCAACTCGAACGGCTCGTGGCCGTTCTACGCGGGCCGCTTCATCCGGCCCGACCTGATCGTCTCGGTCGACGTCGTCGACGCCTAGGCTCGGCCGACGTAGATCGTCACGGTGGTCCCCTGAGGGACCTTCCGGCCGCCGCTCGGCTGCTCGTCGACGACCCGCCCGTTCTGGCTTGGATCCGCGGCCGCCCGCGCCAGCTCCTGCACCTTGAAGCCGGCGGAGCGCAGCCTCGCGATCGCCTGCGTGGCGGTGAGGCCCAGCACGTTTGGCACGGCCTGAAGTGCGCCGGGGTTCGGCCCGAGTGAGGCGTTGAGCTGCACGTGTGAGCCGCGCTTCGCGCGCGTGCCGCCCTGCGGGGACTGCGCGACCACGTTCTCCTCCGGCTCGTCCGACGAGACGTAGACGACCCCGGGCCTGAAGCCCGCGGCGGCGAGGCGCCGCTGCGCCGCGGCCTGGCTGAGCCCGGTGACGTCCGGGACGGTCGCGGTCGCCGGCGGCGGTGGAGGCGGTGGCGGCGGCGGAGGCGGCCCGGGCGGTGGCGGTGGTGGCGGCGGGGCGCCGCCCGTAGCTGGTCCGCCGGACACGTTCAGGAGAACACCTGACCCTTTCGCGACGAAGCTGCCGGCGGCCGGTGACTGCGCGACGACGGTGCCCTTCCGCTTCGGCGACGAGACGAGCGCGGTCTTCGCCACGAGGCCGGCCTTCTGCACCGCCGTAGTCGCGCTCGAGCGGCTCTTGCCGACCTCATTCGGCACACGAACGCGGCCCTGCGAGATCCGCAGCGCGACGACGGAGCCTTTGGCGACATGCGTCCCGGCCGAAGGGCTCTGCCCGAGGACCGTCTCCGGTTTCTTCGACGAGGGGACGCTCGTCGTCTCGGCGGTGAGCCCGCGCCCACGGAGGGCTTTCTTCGCCGCGGCCGCTTTCATCCGGACGACGGCGGGCACGACGACGATCCGCTGCGCGGAGACCGAGATCGTGATCGACGAGCCCTTCGCCACCCGCGCGCCCGCGGCGGGCGCTTCGGCGAAGACGAGCCCGGCCTTGAACCCGCTCGGCTTGGTGACGATGCTCGGGACGAGACCGGCCTCCTTCAACCGCGCGACGGCTTTGCCCTGCGTCCGGTGGACGACGTCGGGGACAGCGACGACCGGCGTGGCCTGGTCGTGACCCCCGTCACGGTTCGTGAGCCAGACCGCGAGCAGCCCGGCTGCGACGAGCACGAGCAACAGGAGCAGCCAGGGCCAGAGTGTCGGTGGAGGCCCCCGGCGCGGAGGCGGTGGTCCCGGCGGAACCTCCTCCTCGGCGACGGCTGGGCCCTGAACGATCGTCTCGGCCTGTGCGTCGACTGCCGGAGGCGGCGCGCCCCGCCGGAAACGCGGGATTCTCATCGGCCGGAACCTAGCCCCGCCGGCGTCGATCCAAACCCCAGCCCTAAAGAAATCCTTGCATTTTTCGCACTCCGATCTAATCCGCGGCACTTAGCGTGCGCGACGAAAGATCCAAGGAGGTCAGGCATGACACGCAAGCTGATCGTCCTCGGGCTCGCCGCGCTGATGGGTCTTGCGATCGTGAGCGTGGCAAGCGCGAGGTGGTTCAACGTGATTCGAGGCACGAGGGGCGACGACACGCTTGTCGGGACCTCTCACCGCGACTACATCCTCGGCTACGCCGGCAACGACCAGATCACCGCCGGAGCGGGCCGCGACGTCGTCCAGGCCGGCCAGGGGAACGACACCGTCGACGGAGGCCCCGGCTTCGACCGGCTCTTCGGCGGCGCCGGCGACGACAACCTCACCGCGGGTCTCGGCCGCGCCGTGATCTGGGGCGGCCAGGGGAACGACACCCTGACCGGCGGCAACTGGTGGGGAAGCCGGCTCTATGGCGGCCCCGGTGACGACACGCTGAACGTCGGCCCCGGCCGGGCGGTCGCGTGGGGCGGCGACGGCAACGACACGCTCAACGCGAGCGATCGCGCCGGCAGCCGGCTGCACGGCGGTCCCGGTGACGACACCGTGAACGGCGGCCCGAAGCGCGACTTCATCTGGGTCGGCCCGGGCACCGACCACGAGTTCGGCGGCGACGGCAACGACGTGCTGCACGCCCTCGTGCCGGACGGCCAGGTCGACACGCTCGACTGCGGACCCGGCAACCACGACGTCGCCTGGCTGCGCACCGGCGAGCCGGACACGACCGTGAACTGCGAGGTCGTGCACTACGTAGCCGCCGCTACGCAGTAGCAACTCGCTCGACGCTTCGCGAAGCCCGCCCGATCTGGGCGGGCTTCGTGTTGCTTGGAGGGTTTGGCGGAATAGCGCTCGTCGTCGGGGTGCGATGGCCGTTCCGAGGCAAGGACGCAGGGAGGCCCAATAGTGGATAGCTATTGGGCCGACTGAGGACGCCGCCTCGGGGCGGGCAGCGCGGCGCGGCGGCACAGCCGGTATTTCGTCAAGCCCTCCTAGGCCGCGTGGCGCTCGCTCAGGTGGGCGGGAAGCTCGGCCAGCGATCGGATGGCGATAGCGGTCAGGCCGGAGCCATCGGGCGAGGCGTCCGTGACGAGTACCGCGCGCCGCGGCGTGCACGCCGAGCGCCAGAGCGCCAGGCGAAGCAGCTCGTCGCGCCGGTCCGCCTCGCACCCGAACGCGCCGGTACCGCGCCGGAAGTAACCGCCGATGCCGAGCCGCTCGAGGCGGAAGCGCACGATCGCCTCGGGCCGGGCCGAGACGAGCGCGAGCCGGTAGCCGTCGAGCGCCAGGCGCCGAAGGGTCGGCTCCACGTCCTCGCGCAGGCGCCAGTCGGCCGCCGCATCGTCGTCGAACCGGTCGAAGTAGAGCTCGAGCGAGCGCTGGACCCAGGCCTCGGGATCGACTCCGAGCTCACGCGCCGCACCGCGAACCGTCTGCCCCGGTTCGAGCGAGACGAAGACGTCGGGCGGCCAGAGCCGGCCCGACAGCTCCGCGAGAGCCTCGTCGAAGCAGCGAGGCGCAAGCTCGTCGTCGGACGCGAGGAGGCTTCCGTCGCAGTCGAGCAGGAGAAGCGGCCGCCGTCGCATATGTGCGCCGGATTCCCGGCTCCCAACGCGAAAAAACTCGCTCTAGTAGCGGCAGCTGAGGCCGAGGCCGCGCGCGAGGGCCGTCGAGTGCTCCCGGGCCGCCTTCAGGTCGCGCTCGGCCGCCAGGACGTCGGACGCGTCGCGGCGGGTCAGCGCGTCGCGCAGGCTCTCGATCTTGCGCTGCAGGCCCTCGAGCGACTGCATGAACGACCGCACCTGAGCCCTCTCGTCGTCCGGCGGATGAATCCCGGCGAGCCGCGACTGCTCGCCGAGCTCGAGCTGGCCGACGCGCTGGCCGTGGTCGAGGAGCTCGCTCTGGTTGCGCGCCACCGGCAGCGCCCGCACGGCCGCGGCCCGCTCGGCGCAGAGCGCATTCGCCCGGCGCGCGAACTCGGCGTCGCTGTTCCTGCGGTGCGGCCCGTCCGCGAGGACGTCACCCACCGGCGCGCTGCCGCTGCCCATGGCCATGCGGCCGTTGACCACCACGCCGATCTTCTCCCGCCCGCCCTGGGGATCGGTGTACGTGCAGACGTAGTCCCAGCCCGACGTGCGGTTGGGAGCGCAGCGGAGGTCCGCGAACGCCGCGGGCTGCGTCCGGCGCATGAACGCAGCAGCGTCGGAGGCGCTCATCTTGCTCTGACCGCACCCTGCGGCGAGCAGCCCGAGCGCCGGAAGAAGCAGTACGGCGGGGCGGCGGAACCTCACGCAGCCGTTATCGGCAGGCGGCGCGGGCCCTTGAAGCCAGGAGACGATCAGGTTGCGCGGCGCCAGAGCCGGCGAGACAGCGGCACCTCGGCCCCCGCCCCGACAGCCCGGGCCGCGGCGCTGAAGTCCTCCGCCGTCAGGCGGCTCAGCTCTTCGGGGTCGAGCCCCTCGACGCCGATACCGGCCCCCGCGAGCCGCAGCGCCTGAGCATTCAGCGCCTGCTCGAAGATCGTGCGCGCGTAACGCGCGTTGCCGAAGCCCTCCCCGCGCTGCGCCTGCCCGAAGATCCGGTCGAGTTCCTCACGCGCGTCGCCCGTAAGGCGGTACTCGTTCTGCTCGGAGAAGCGGCCGGTGATCGCGACCAGCTCGTCGCTCGAGTAGTCGGGAAAGACGAGCTCGCGCGAGAAGCGAGAGCGCAGGCCCGGGTTGGAGTCCAGGAAGGCGCTCATCAGGCGCGGATAGCCCGCGACGATCACGACGAGACGGTGGCGGTGGTCCTCCATCCGCTTGAGCAGCGTCTCGATCGCCTCCTGCCCGAAGTCGACGCCGACGCCGTGCCCGCTCCGCGCCAGCGCGTAGGCCTCGTCGATGAAGAGAACGCCGTCGAGGGCGCGGCGGATCGCGCGGTCGGTCTTGAGCGCCGTCATGCCGACGTACTCGCCGACGAGTCCTGCCCGATCGACCTCGACGAGGTGGCCCTTCCGCAGCAGCCCCATCGCGCGGTACATCTGGGCCAGCAGGCGCGCGATCGTCGTCTTGCCGGTTCCGGGGTTGCCGAGGAAGACGAGGTGCTGCGACGTTGCGACCTCCGGCAATCCGTGCCGTAGCCGCTCTCCCTGCACCTCGAGGAACGCGACGAGCGCGCGCACCTGCTCCTTGACCGACTCGAGGCCGACGAGGGAATCGAGCTCCGCCTGCAGCTCCTCGAGGCTGCGCGGCTCCGGGGCCGCCCGGCGCGGGTCCAGCCGGTCGAGCCACTCGGCGTCGCCGCCCACGGCCTGCCGCACCTGGTCGCGCAGGACCTGAAGCTGGCGGGCGAGCTCGTCGAGAGGGATCGGCATCGGCGGCAACCTACCCGCGGGGTCGTTCGTGTAAGCGCTACCGCGCCTTTGGCGCGGTCAGTCGATCGTCCAGGTATCGCCGGCGTGAAGCAGGCCGGCGAGGTCGCCCTCGCCCTGGTCGGCGCGCGCGCGGTCGAGCTGCTCGTCCATCAGCCGGTCGTAGACCGGGCGCTCGACGTCGCGGAAGATGCCGATCGGCGTCGGGCCGTGCGGCGTGTGCGAGAGACGCGCGATCGCGGCCGCGAGCGACGGGGTCCGCGCGTGCTCGTCGTGCACGAGCAGCGCCTCCTCGCCGACCTCCGAGACGTCGACGATCTCCGCCGACGCGTCCGGCAGCAGCCGCACGCCGCGCTCGCCCTCGGCGCCGAAGCGGATCGGCTTGCCCTGCTCGAGCACGATCCGGTTCTCCTTCTGCTCCCGGATCGTGTCGAACGCGCCGTCGTTGTAGACGTTGCAGTTCTGGTAGATCTCGACGAAGGCCGTCCCCTGGTGCGCGGCCGCGCGCCGCAGCACCTCGGTGAGGTGTGCGCGGTCGGTGTCGATCGTGCGGCCGACGAAGGTTGCCTCCGCCCCGAGCGCCAGGGCGACCGGGTTGAAGGGCCAATCGAGCGACCCCATCGGCGTCGTCTTGTTCACCGTCCCGAGCGGCGAGGTCGGCGAGTACTGCCCCTTCGTCAGCCCGTAGATCTGGTTGTTGAAGAGCAGGATGTTGATGTTCACGTTGCGCCGCAGCGCGTGGATCAGGTGGTTGCCGCCGATCGAGAGCGCATCGCCGTCCCCGGTCACGACCCACACCGAGAGATCCGGCCGCGAGAGCGCGAGCCCGGTCGCGATCGCCGGTGCGCGGCCGTGGATCGAGTGCATTCCGTAGGTCTGCATGTAGTACGGGAAGCGCGCGGCGCAGCCGATCCCGGAGATGAAGACGACGCGCTCGCGCGGCAGGCCGAGCTCGGGCATGAACTTCTGCACCGCCGCGAGGATCGCGTAGTCCCCGCAGCCCGGGCACCAGCGCACCTCCTGGTCGGAGGCGAAGTCCTTCGCCGTCAGAACAGGGAGGCCGTTCCCGTTGCCCTTGCCGCCGTTCTCGCTCATTCCCGCTCCCGGCGCCGGCAAAGCCGGCACCTCCGCTCTTTGATGAGCTCCGTCGAGCCTACGCTCATAAGAGCGCCTCCATCGCCGCGGCGAGCTCGCTCGCCCGCAGCGGCACGCCGCGGACCTGGTTGTAGCCGACCGCGTCGACGAGGAACTCGGCCCGGACGAGCTTGAGCAGCTGGCCGAGATTCATCTCCGGCACGAGGACGCGGTCGTACGAGCGCAGCACGTCGCCCGTGTTGCGCGGGAACGGGTTCAGGTGCGTCAGGTGCGCCTGCGCGACCTTGCCGCCGGCGTTCCGCACCCGCCGGACGCCCGCCGTGATCGGCCCGTAGGTTCCGCCCCAGCCGAGGACGAGCAGCGAGGCGCCGTCCGGATCGTCAACCTCGAGCTCCGGGATGTCCGCCGCGATTCCGGCGACCTTCTGGGCGCGGAGGCGGACCATTGCGTCGTGGTTGTCGGGGTCGTACGAGACGTTGCCGGTCTCGTCCTGCTTCTCGAGCCCGCCGATCCGGTGCTCGAGGCCCGGGGTCCCCGGGACCGCCCAGTCGCGCGCGAGCGTCTGCGGGTCGCGCACGTACGGCAGGAACTCGCCGTCGCGGTTCGGGCCGGTCGCGAACTCGGTCGAGATGTCCGGCAGCGAGTCGACGTCCGGGAGCAGCCACGGCTCCGAGCCGTTCGCGAGGTAGGCGTCGGAGAGCAGGTAGACCGGCGTGCGGTACTTGAGCGCGATCCGCGCCGCCTCGATCGCGGCCTCGAAACAGCCGCCGGGTGTGGAGGCCGCCACCACGGGCACCGGCGACTCCGCGTTCCGGCCGAACATCACCATCAGCAGGTCGGCCTGCTCGGGCTTGGTCGGCATCCCGGTTGCCGGACCGGCCCGTTGGATGTCGAGGATCAGCAGCGGCAGCTCCAGCGTCACCGCGAGCCCGACCGCCTCTGCCTTCAGGACGACGCCCGGCCCAGACGACGTGCAGACGCCCAGAGCCCCGCCGAAGCTCGCGCCCAGCGCAGCGCCCACGGCGGCGATCTCGTCCTCGGCCTGGAAGGTACGGACGCCGAAACGCTTGTGCCGCGAAAGGTTCTCCAGGATCTCGGAGGCAGGCGTGATGGGGTACGCGCCGAGGAAGAGCGGCAGCCCGCTCTTCACGCTGGCCGCGATCAGCCCGAGCCCGATCGCCTGGTTGCCGGTGATGTTCCGGTAGGTGCCGGGTGACATCTTCGCGGGCGCGACCTCGTACGAGACGACGAAGTCCTCGGAGGTCTCGCCGTACGCCCAGCCGGCCTTGAACGCCTTCACGTTGGCCTCGGCGATCGCCGGCTTGGCCTGGAACTTGCGCTCGAGGAACGCGATCGTGTCCTCGGTTGGCCGGTGGTAGAGCCAGGACATCAGGCCGAGCGCGAACATGTTCTTCGAGCGCTCCGCCTCGCGCTTGCTCACGTCCACGTCCTTGAGCGCCTCGAGCGTGAGCGTCGTCAGGGGCACCTCGTGGACGTGGAACTCGGAGAGAGAACCGTCCTCGAGGGGGGTCTGCGCGTACCCCGCCTTCTCGAGGTTGCGATCGGTGAAGGCGTCGCGGTTGACGATCAGCGTCCCGCCCTTCGGCAGGTCGCGGAGGTTCGTCTTCAGCGCGGCCGGGTTCATGGCGACGAGCACGTCCGGAACGTCGCCGGGCGTGAGGATGTCGTGGTCGGCGAAGTGAAGCTGGAAGCCGGAGACGCCCGGCAGCGAGCCGGCCGGCGCGCGGATCTCCGCCGGGAAGTCGGGGAGCGTCGAGAGGTCGTTCCCGACGAGCGCGGTCTCGGTCGTGAACCGCCCACCGGCGAGCTGCATCCCGTCGCCCGAATCGCCGGCGAACCGGATCGTCACCTGCTCGAGCTGTTCGACCTGCTTGGCCACTCGCCGGTAGGTATAGCACCGCGCCGGTGGCGTCTGACCCGCGCCCGGTTCCCACAGGTTCCGAGGTCGCACCAGAGGCGGGTGCGGCTGCGAGTCTGGTCGTAGAAAGCGCGCCGGCAGTCCGGATCCGCGCACCGTTTCAAGCGCTCCGGCGAGCGCCGCAGTATCGACGCGAAGGCGCCGGAGAGCTCGCGCTCGAGCCGCTCGGCCCGCGATCCCCCCACCAGGGTGTAGTCGACGAGGTACCCGCCGGACGGATCGCGCTCCAGCTGCGCGCGAACGGGCAGCCTGCCGGTGACCGCGTTCAGCTCGGCCAGCTCCGGCCCGGAGAGCGGCCGGCCGGCGGCGACGGTGTCTGCGAGGCCGTTGAGCAGGGCGCGCAGCTCGCCGAGGGACTCGTCGCCGGGCCCGTCGTTCAGGAAGTGGATGAGTGCCTTGTCAGAATCGTACGTAATGACCTATTATGCCAAAGACCATTACGCGAATCGCTCTCATCCTCCTCGCCTGCCTCGCCCTCAGCGGAGCGTCTCTCGCCGCGCCACGTTCGGCGGGCCTCACAGAGCCACCCGTGTTCTCTTTCTATCCGCAGGCCGGTATCCCGTGGGAGGACCTTTACTTCGGCAACTTCGTCGACCTCGATCCAGGCCCCGGCGTCCTCGACTGGAGCTGCGGGTCGCAGACTTACGACGGCCACAGCGGCGAGGACTCGCTCATCCGGTCGTTCCGCGAGAAACGGATCGGCGTCCCGGTCTTCGCAGCGCTCGACGGAGCCGTGGTCCAGGTCCAGTCGGGCCTGCCCGACGAGCACGTCGAGAAGACGATGACGCAGGTCGACAATCACGTGATCATCGCGAGCCTCGGCGGGCACGTGCGCACCGTGTACGGCCATCTGCGGCGGAAGCCGTTCGTGCGCGTCGGGCAGCGGGTGCGGGCGGGGCAGCAGATCGGCTGGACAGCGTCGAGCGGCCACAGCTCCTGGCCCCACCTGCATTTCACGGCGAAGTTCGACTTCCAGGTCTACGAGCCGTTCGCCGGAGCGTGCCGGGCCGGCCAGAGCTACTGGCGCGAGCAGCCTCCACTGCCGACCGCGCCCTACGTTCGCGAGTTCACGTTCTCACCGCAGCCGTTCGGCGGCCGGCGCGACCCGCCCTGGGACACGGCTCTGCGCACCGGAACCTTCACGCGCGGCACGCGCGACGTCTATTTCCGCATCGAGCTCGGCTTCTTCGACGGCAGCCCGATGCAGGTGACGTTCTCCCGGCCCGACGGGAGCATCACCTTCGACGGCGTGGAGGCGACGCGCCTGCACGGCACCCGCGCGACGTGGGCCAGCTGGCACGAGCGGCTCGATCTCGACCAGCTCGGGACGTGGCGGCTGCGGCTCGCAGCGAACGGCCGCGACCTGGTCGATGCGCCGTTCGACGTCGTCTCGTCGGGAAAGCGCCGGGACCGGCCGCCGAACCCGGTCTCGCTCTCGCTGGATCCCGCCGACCCCACCGGCGCCGACGTCGTTCAGTGCCGCGTGCACACGTCGCTCGTCACGGAGGACCCGGACTACGACGTGGTGCGCTACCGCTACCGCTGGCGGGTCGGTGCCAAGCTCGTCCGGGACGTGACCAGTGCCGCACTCTCGGATGTGCTCCGGCACGGGCTCGCCCGGCCCGGCCGGTCTCTCTCGTGCGCGGTCACGCCGTCGGACGGCAAGCGGCGCGGGCCCCGGGCCGCGGTGTCCGTCACGCTGGGCTGATCCGGACGACGGTGAGGCCCCACGCCTTCCCCGAGGCGAAGAGCTCGTCAGGGTCGACGTCGTCGCGCCAGCCGATGAAGTGCCGCTCGGGCTCGTCCTCGGTCGAGCCGTAGACGGCCACCCGCTCCTCGCGCGCCGCTTCGGGCACGTCTCGCTCGAGCTCCTCGAGGCGGCGCTCGGCCTCTTCCGCGGCGGGCCCTTCGGCGTAGCCCTTAGGCATCTGCCTCGGCCATGAGCGCCTGGAGGTCGAGCGGCGCGTTGAACATCGCCACGCCGTCGCCGCCGTCGGACGGTCTCGGCCACTCTTCTTCGGGCCGATCGCGGTAGAGCTCGACCCCGTTCCCGTCGGGATCGCGGAGGTAGATCGCCTCGGAGACGCCGTGGTCGGTCGCGCCGTCGACCGGCCAACCGGCCTCCGCGAGCCGCCGCAGCGCGTCGCCGAGCGTGCGCCGGTCCGGGTAGCGGATGGCCACGTGATAGAGCCCGGTCGTCCCCGGTGGCGGAGCCGAGCCGCCGCGCGACTCCCAGGTGTTCAGGCCGAGGTGATGGTGGTAGCCCCCCGCCGAGATGAAGGCGGCCTGGTCGCCCAACCGCTGCGTCACGTCGAAGCCCAGGATGTCGCGATAGAAGGCGAGGGAGCGGTCGATGTCGGAGACCTTCAGGTGAACGTGACCGATGTCGACGCGGGGATCGAGGCTCACAGCGCCGACGATACCGCCGCGGTTGGGGGAGCGGGAGCGCTGGAATCCGCTCCCGCTCCTAGCGCACGGTTCTAGGGGCCCCACGGAGTGGAACCGTTGAACGCTGCGAGCGCGAACACTCCGAGCGCGAGCAGCAGGGACTTGATCCTGGTCATCCAGAACACCTCCTTCCACCTGAAGAGCCGGGCCACAGAAATGCCTCGGTACCCAAACGGGGTAGTCTTTTGTTGTCAAGTGGCGACTCCGGCTTGACGATCTCTTCCGCGGTGAGCAAGATGACCCGCGTGCCGGAATCGCCAGGGGGAGCCGAGGAGACCATCGGGCAGCGCCTACGGCGATTGCGGCTCGACCGAGGCCTTTCCCAGCGCGAGCTCTCGGAGCCCGGCGTCTCGTACGCCTATATCTCGCGGATCGAAGGGGGCGCCCGTCGCCCGTCCGTCAAGGCGCTCCGCATGCTGGCCCGCAAGCTCGGCGTCTCCGCCGACTACCTCGAGACGGGCTCGGAGATCCGCGCCAGCGACGAGCGAGAGCTCCGGATCGCAGACGCGGAGCTCGAGCTTCGCCTGGCCGGGAGCTCCCCGGAGACGGAGGACAAGCTCGACAAGCTGCGCGAGGAGGCGCTAGCCGCCGGGGATCACGTGGCCGCATCGCGCGCGAGCATCGCTCTCGGGCTTGCTGCCGCGGCCGCCGGAGACAACAGGAACGCGATCGAGCGGCTCAAGCAGGGGCTCGAGCTCGCGCCTGTCTCGCCGAGCCTCCGGCCCGACGTCTTCGCGACTCTCGGCCACGCGTACTCGGCCAGCGGCCGGCCCGACCGTGCCGTCGAGTTGTTTCAGAAGTGCCTCGCCGATCTAAAGGAGCTCGATACCGGCGACCTCTCCGCGGAAGTCAGGTTCACCACCTACCTCAGTTACGCGCTGACCGACCTCGGGGATCTCTCCGAAGCCCAGGCCGTCCTCGACGAGGCCCTCGAGCGTGCAGAGGCGGTGACGGATGCGTACTCGCGGGTCCGCCTCTACTGGTCGCTCGCGCGGCTCAACGACGTTCGCGGGCAGGCCGCCGCGGCACTCGACTGCATCCGGCGCGCGATGGCGCTGCTGGAGGTCACGGAGGACACCCTCCATCTCGCGCGGGCACACTTGCTCTGCGCCGACATCCTGATGGCGCAGGACCGGAATGACTCCGCGGGACGGCACCTCGGGCTCGCCGAAAAGCTGTTCGGCACACAGGCCGAAGCGATCGATCTCACGAACCTCCGGCGCGACCAGGCAAAGCACGCCGCCCGAACCGGAAACGGAGAGCAGGCGGTCTCCTACGCCCGCGCCGCTCTGGAGTCGGCGGGCGAGGAGAACCCCCACGAGCGGGGGAACGCGCTCTGGTCTCTCGCCGAGGGGCTGGCGCTCACCGGTGAGACGGACGACGCGGACTCGGCGTTCCGGGACGCGACCAAGCTGCTGGAAGAGCACGGGCACCGGCGCGACGTCGGCGAGGCTTACCGTTCGTGGGGCAAGTTCCTGCGCCGCGCCGGGCGGGAGGACGACGCGCTCGAGGTCTTCGAGCGCGCCGCCGATCTCGCCTCCGAGCCGCTGACCGTCGAAGCACACGGACCGCGGTGATCGCGGCCGCGGTTCGGCCGCGCGGCCCCTTCTCCCTCCGGATCTCCTCCCGCCTCGCGGGAGACGCGACGCGGAGCTTCGCCTCGGGCCCGCTCGTCGCCGCCCTCGCCGCCGGCGGCACCGGCCGCGCCTGGCAGCAGCCGGACGGCGTCGTGCAGCTCCGAGCGCCCGACGAGGCCGGGATCGAGGAGCTGCGCTTCGTGCTCGCGCTCGACGACGACCACTCCGAGTTCCTCGCGCGGTTCCGGGACGACCCGCTGCTGCGGCTCGCCCTGCCTCGCCTCCGCGGCTACCGCCCGCTCCGGCTGCCGACGGTCACGCACGCCTTGCTGCGCGCCGTGTGCGGCCAGCTGATCCAGGCCAGTCGAGCGCGCGCGATCGAGCGGAACGTCATCCGCGTCCGTGAGCCCGCCGGTCTCTGGAACGCGCTTCCATGAGCCGCCGACGCCCGCCTCCTTCGCGGCCTTCTCGCCGGCGCAGCTCCGCCGGCTCGGCCTCGGCGCGCGGCGGGGCGCGACGTTGATCCGACTGTGCCGATCGCTCGACCTCGAGGGCCTGCGCTCCAAGCCAACGGCTTCTGCGGCCGACCGCCTCGAGCGCGAGCGCGGCCTCGGGCCCTGGTCGGTGGGCGTCGTCTCGCTGGAGGGCCTCGGGCGCTTCGAGCGCGGGCTCGTCGGCGACCTCGGCCTCGTCAAGCTCGCGTCCGCTCTTCGCGGTCGCTGGGTCGAGGCCCCGGAGAGCGCCGAGCTGCTGGAGCCGTACGGCGAGTGGGCGGGTCTCGCGAGCGTCTACCTGCTGCAGGCATACCGGCTCGGCCTCGTGCCTTTGCCGGAACGTAAGGCCGCCTAAACTCAGCGACATGGCAACCGACCCGCGCAAGGTCGCGATCCTCGGCCTGGGGACGATCGGCGAGTCGCTGCTCAGCGGCCTGCTCAGCGGCGGCTGGCGCGAGGCTTCGGAGGTCGCCGTCACCGTGCGGAGCGAGGAGCGCGCGGCGGAGTTCGCGGAGCGCTACGGCGTGTCCGCAGGGACGTCGAACGCCGAGGCGATCGCGGGCGCGACTCTGGTCGTCATCGCCGTGAAACCGCAGGACTTCGAGGTGCTGCTCGGCGAGATCGGCGGCCTGCTCACGCCGGAGCAGACGGTTCTCTCCGTGGCCGCAGCGATCCCGACCGCGGCGATCGAGGGCCGAATCGGCGCCGGCGTGCCCGTCGTCCGCGCGATGCCGAACCGCCCCGCAACCGTGCACGAGGGCATCGCGGGGATCTGCGCAGGCGCGCATGCAGGCGACGAGCACCTGACGCTCGCGGAGGAAGCTCTCAGCCATCTGGGAGCGGTCGTGCGCGTGGCGGAGCGCTACATGGACGCCGTGACCGCGGTCTCGGGCTCGGGGCCCGCGTACTTCGCGCTGCTCGCCGAGGCGATGGTCGAAGCCGGCATCCTGCTCGGCCTGTCGCGGGAGATCTCGACCCAGCTCGTCGTGCAGACGATGCTCGGCACGGCGCACGTCCTGCGCGACGAACACGTCCATCCGGTCGACTTGCGCGAGCAGGTGACGTCGCCCGGCGGGACGACGATCCGGGCGATCCGCGAGCTCGAGCGCGCGGGCGTTCGCGCAGCCTTCCTGAACGCGATCCAGGCCGCGATGGAGCGGTCGCAGGAGCTGGCGCAGGGCGAGATGTGACGCTGTTCGGGGTCGAACTCGTCGTGCTCGACAGCCCGGAGGAGGTTGCCTCCGCGGTCGCAGACGAGCTCGCCGCGGCGGCGCAGGCGGGGCTTTCGATCGTGCTCACCGGCGGGAAGACCCCGGGCCGCGCCTACGAGCTTGCCGCCGAGCGACAACCGGACTGGAGCCGCGCAACGCTCTGGTGGGGCGACGAACGCTGCGTCCCGCCCGGCGACGAGCGCTCGAACTTCCGGCTCGCGCGCGAGAAGCTGCTGGACAAGGTGGCGGTGCAGCCGGGGGAGGTCCACCGGATCCGCGGCGAGGCCGGCGCCGAGGCCGCGGCGGCCGAGTACGACGGCGAGCTCGAGGGCGCGCCGCTCGACCTGGTCCTGCTCGGGATCGGGCCGGACGGCCACGCGGCCTCCCTCTTCCCCGGGCAGCCCACGCTCGAGGAGCGCGACCGCCGGGCGATCCCGGCGGAGGCCAAGCTGGAGCCGTTCGTGGAGCGCGTCACGCTGACGGTGCCGGTGCTCTGCTCCGCGCCCGAGGTGCTCTTCCTGGTCACCGGCGAGAGCAAGGCGGACGCCGTCGAGCGAGCCTTCGGCCGTCCTCCGAGCGCCGAAGCGCCGTCAAGCCTCATTCGTTCGGCGGCCGGGAGAACCCGCGTGATCGCCGACACTGCCGCGGCAGCGGCGTTGCATTAGTCCGGCGCCGGTCGTATACATACGCGCATGACGCCCGAGCCGCCCGGGATGCTCGACGTCCTCATGCTCGACCAGCCCGAGCAGCTGAAGGCGCTCGGCCACCCGCTGCGCCTGCGCATCCTCGAGACGCTCGGGACGAGCGACGACGCTGGCGACGCGCTCACGAACCGCGAGCTGGCCGAACGCCTCGGAGTCGATCCGGGTCACCTGCACTTCCACGTGAGGATGCTCCTCCGCGCGGGCCTGATCGCGCTGGCCGAAGACGGCGGGCGCGGCCGGGAGAAGCCGTACCGCCCGGTCGCCCGCACGCTGCGCGTGGCCCCGGAGCTGCTCGCGTCGGGCCTGACGAGCGACCTGCGCGAGGCGATGCTCAGCGAGGTGCAGCACGGCTGGGACGAGCACGGCGCGAAAGGGACGTTCCGCTCGGCTCAGGTCACCGCGCGCCTCACGCCGGAGAGGGCCCTCGAGCTCTTGACGGAGCTCGTCGAGCGGGTGCGGGAGGCGGAGGAGGAAGGCGTCGAGCCGCTCGTGATCACGGCGGTGTTCCATCCGCCGACGCGGCGGGCGGCGGGAGAAGCGGAGAGCTGAGCTCCGCCTCCATGCCTTCGCGCGCGGCGAGGGCCTGAAGAACGACGACCGTGTCTGCGACCGGCAGGTCCTCGAGGTACGCCTCACGGGTCTCGAACGACTCGAGCACCGCCTCGACCGCCAGCTGGTAGCCGAGGACGTCGCCCGCGGCGATGAAGGCCAGCGCGTCGCCCACATCGGTCGGGAAGTCGTCGTGCGTGCGAATCCAGTCCGCGTGCTCGCGTGCCTTCGCCCGCCGGCCGAGAACGAGCTCGGCAAGCGCCGCGGCGTAGAGGCCGATCGGGGACTCGGCGTCGGCGGCCCCTGCCTCGAGGGCCCAGCGGGCAGCGCCCTCCGCGCCGTCCCAGTCTCCGGCCATGACGAGCGCCTTGAGCGCGCCGATCGGCCGGCCCCAGCTGCCGGGCGGCGCGTCCTGGAAGCTCTCGCGATAGCGCTCGGCCGCGCGGTGGAACCACTCGCCCGCCTCGGCGTGCTTTCCCTGCATGAGAAGCGCGAGCCCGGCCCCGCCCGCCGCGTTGCCGAGCCGGGTGAGCTGCTTCTGCCGCGCGTCGGCGTCCTCGGCGGCGGGCAGCCGAGCCTCGCCTTCCCGGTAGCGCTCCTGCTCGCGGGCGAGATGTCCTTCCCAGCTCTGCGCGTCCACGGCTCGCGAGTGTACGACTAGGCTCTCCGCGTGGGCCGGGAGCTGCGCGAAGTGGTGTACGTGGACGGCCTTCGGACTGCATTCGGGCGGGCGGGGCCGAAGGGCGTCTTCTGGCGCACGCGCGCCGACGACCTCGGGGTCAAGGTCGTCCGGGAGCTGCTTCGGCGCAACCCGCAGCTGCCGCCGGAGCGGATCGACGACGTCGTCATGGCGGCCACCGCGCAGGTCGGCGATCAGGGTCTGACTCTGGGCCGAGACGTAGCGCTGCTCGCAGGCCTGCCGCAGTCGGTTCCCGGCTTCGCCGTCGACCGGATGTGCGCGGGTGCGCTCACGGCCGTGACCGCAGGCGCGGGCGAGATCGCGATGGGCGCGGCAGACGTCGTGCTCGCCGGCGGCATCGAGCACATGGGGCACCACCCGATGGGGGAGGACGTCGACTTCAACCCGCGCTTCGTCGCCGAACGGCTCGTCGATCCGTCGGCGGTGACGATGGGCGCGACCGCCGAGAACCTGCACGACCGCTTCCCGCAGCTGACGAAGCTCGACGCGGATGCGTTCGCGGTGCGGTCCCAGCAGCGCGCGGCGGCCGCCTGGCAGAACGGCGTCATGCGCGAGACGGTCGTGCCGATGTCGGTCTTCACTGAGGACGGCTGGCGTCTCGCCGACCGCGACGAGTTCCTACGGCCGGAGACGTCGCTGGACGGGCTCGCAGACCTCCCGACCCCGTTCCGAGCCGGCGGCCGCGTGACGGCGGGCAACTCGGCCGGGTTGACCGACGGAGCCGCGGTGTGCCTGCTCGCCTCGGAGCAGGCGGCGCGCGAGCTCGGGCTCGAGGCGCGGATGCGGCTCGTGTCCTACGCGTTCGCAGGCGTCGAGCCGGAGCTGATGGGGCTCGGGCCGGTTCCTGCAACGCGAAAGGCGCTCTCGCTCGCGGGCCTGACCCTCGAAGAGATCGGTCTCCTCGAGCTCAACGAGCCGTTCGCGGTGCAGGTCCTCACCTGGTGCGAGGAGCTCGGCGTCGACCCGGAAGACGAGCGGCTCAACCCGTACGGCGGCGCGATTGCGTGCGGCCATCCGCTGGCGGCGACGGGCGTGCGGTTGCTGGCGCAGCTCGCGTACGGATTCCGAGAGCGGCCCGACGTGCGCTACGGGTTGACCGCGCTCTGCGTCGGGATGGGCATGGGCGCGGCGGTCGTCTGGGAGAACCTCGCTGGCGGCGACTGAGTTCAAGCTCGCGCGGGCCGGCGACGTCGCGCTCGTCACGATCGACAACGGCGAGGACTACACCAAGCCGACCTTCTTCGGGCGCGCGGCGCTCGAATCGCTCGAGCGGCTGCTGCCCGAGCTCGAGGACGAGGACTGGGCGGCGCTCGTGATCACCGGCAAGCCCTTCGTCTTCGCGGCCGGGGCGGACATCACGGAGTTTCCGGGCGCGACGCGGGAGCTGGCGGTCGAGGGAAGCCGCGCAGGGCATGAGCTGTTCGGCCGGATCCGCGCTCTCCCGTACCCGACGATCGCGGCCGTCAATGGCGCCTGCCTCGGCGGCGGCGTCGAGCTCGCGCTCCATTGCGACGCGCGCACGATCTCGACCGCCGTGCGGCACTTCGCCTGTCCCGAGTGCTTCCTCGGGATCGTGCCCGCGTGGGGCGGGACGCAGCTCGTGCCGCTCCTCGTCGGCGCCGAGGCCGCCGTGAAGTTCATCGTCGCGAACCCGATGCGCCAGAACCGGGTGCTGAGGGGCGTGGAGGCATTCGAGCTCGGCTTCGCCGATCGCCTGCTCGAGCCGGCCGAGTTCCTGGACGAGTCGCTCGCGTTCGCCCGCGACCTCGCCGCTGAAGGGACAGGTCCCAGGGACAGTCCCTCGGACCTGTCCGAAACGGACGTGATCCGGAAGGCTCGGTCGAGGCTCGACGACCAGGTGCACGGCGCCGCGCCCGCGCCGTACCGGGCGCTCGACCTGATCGAGGGCGCGCTCTCCGGCTGGTCGCTCGAGGAGGGCTACCGCGCCGAGGAGGAGGCCGTGGCCGACCTGCTCCCGGGCCGCGAGGCGCAGGCGTCGCTGTACGCCTTCGACCTCGTCGAGCGCCGCGCCAAGAGCCCGCCCGGCAAGCCGCAGGCCGAGCCGCGCCCGCTGCGAAAGCTTGGGATCGTCGGCGCCGGCCTGATGGCCGCCCAGCTCGCCGCGCTCTTCGTGCGCCGCCTGGAGCTGCCGATCGCGATGCGAGACGTGAGCGAGGAAGCGCTCGCGAGCGCCCGCGAAACCATCGAGGAAGAGCTCGCCGAGCAGGTCTCGAAAGGCCGCTACGACGAAGGCAAGGCGCGCTTCCTGGCCTCGCTCGTCACCACGTCGACAACCTACGACGACTTCGCCGACTGCGATCTCGTCCTCGAGGCGGTCTTCGAGGAGCTCGACGTCAAGCGCCAGGTGTTCCGGGAGCTGCGCGAGACCGTCCAGCCCGACTGCGTGCTCGCGACCAACACCTCGAGCCTCTCGGTGGCCGAGATGGGAGCCGACGTCGGCATCCACTTCTTCAACCCGGTCGCCCTGCTGCCGCTCGTCGAGCTCGTCCGCACCGCGGCTACCACCGACGAGCAGCTCGCGACCGCCTGGGCCTTCGCAGAGCGCCTCCGCAAGCGCCCCGTGCTCGTCCGCGACGCCCCGGCCTTCGTCGTCAACCGCGTCCTCACCCGCCTGATGTCGGTCGTCCTCGACGCCCTCGAGCACGGCAACACGCCGGACGAAGCCGACGATGCGATCCTCAGGCTCGGCCTGCCGATGGCGCCCTCCGTGCTGCTGCAGATGGTCGGCCCGCGAGTCGCGAACCACGTGCTCGAGACCCTGCACACCGCCTACCCCGACCGCTTCCAGCTCTCGCAGACCCTCCGGAACTACGCCGACGGCCGTGACGAGATCGCCGTCCGCGCGCACGACCCGCGCGACCCGGACGAGATCCTCGAGCGAGCCCTCGACGCCGTCGCCGACGAGATCCACCACCTGCTCGAGGAGGGCGTCGCCGCCGAAGCCGCCGACGTCGACACGGCGCTCCTGCTCGGCGCAGGCTGGCCCTTCTGGCTCGGCGGAATCACCAAGCACCTCGACCAGACCGGCAGATCAGAGAGGATGTTCGGCGAGACCTTCGCATGACCGACGACTGGCGCATCCGCATCGAGCTTCCCGAGGAGGAACACCGCGAGACCTTCCTCGGCCGCCTGGGCCTCGCCGAAGACCTCGGCAGCGCCGAGGCCCGGCAGCTCGCGAAGGAGCTCGAGGGCCGCCGTCTGGCGGTCTCGCAGGACGACAACGAGCTCTTCGTCTACGCGTCGTCGCAGACGCAGGCCGACCAGGCGCGCGCGATCGTCGAGGCCGAGCTCGCCGACGAGGGTCTCCAGGGAACCGTCTCGCAGCCGGAGCGCTGGCTTCACGAGGAGGAGCGCTGGTCGGACGAGCCGGCCCAGGAGACCTGGGAAGAGGAGGAGGTCGACCGCGGCCAGGCGCCATGGGAAGTGCGTGTCGAGCGCGAGTCCCACGCGGCGGCGGAGAAGCTCGCCGACGAGCTCGAGGCCGAGGGCTACACGCCTCTGCGCCGCTGGCAGTACCTGATCGTGGGCACCGCGACCCGCGAAGAGGCGGAAGAGCTCGCCCGCCGGATCCACGGGGAGGCCGAGCCGGCCGCGCAGCTCGCCTGGGAGGTCGCGCCGCGCAACCCGTTTGCGATCTTCGGCGGGCTCGGCAGCAGCGGAACGCCCCTCTAGCAGCACGCGGATCGGCTACACTGCCGGGTGCGACGCTCGCCAGGGGATTGACCGCGAGCGCGCTCTCTTCCTGAGATTGTGGCAGCACCGGACGTGCTGCCGGACATGCCAGAAACGACCGAGCAGCCGACGCTAGCGCCGGAGGCTGCGGACGGCCTAGCCGCCTCCGCCCTCCAGGCCGAAGCTTGGGCCGGGGAGCCCTTCCTCCATCCGGACGAGGACCCCGGCATCGTCCTCGCGCCCGGGACCGCCCGCCGCCGCGCGCTCGACGACGCGGTCGCGGAGATCGAGGCCGGAGCCGACGAGCCCTCGTACGGCTGGAAGATCCGCTACGCGCTGATGCTGGGTCTCGAGCGCGTACTCAGCGCCAATCCGCCGACCCTGGCCTCCGGGACGGAGCTCCGCCGCCACCAGGTCGACGCGCTCGCAGGGATGTTGACCGAGCTGATCGCGGCCACCCAGGTGGAGCCCGAGCAGAACGGCAACGGCGCCGCCCCCGCGGACGAGCTCGAGCCGGAAGAGGAGGAAGACGACCTCGGCGTCCACCTCGAGGCCGTCGCCGAGGATGAGCTCGAGCTGCCCGAGCAGCACGCGGGCAGCGACCCCGGTGCGAGCCGGCGTTACCGCTTCCGTCACCCGACCGCGTCCGGCAAGACGATCGCCGCAGCCGGCTTCGTCGAGGCCGCCCGCACGCTCGGCGTCCTGATCCTCACCCACCGCCGCCTGCTCGTCACACAGTTCCACCGTGAGCTGACCGCCGAGGGCTACGGCGACCGGTTCACGGACGCGATCGAGAAGGGCCACAGCCTGCCGCGCAAGAACCCGGTCACCGTCCAGACCTACGCCTGGTTCGCGCGCCACTGGGACGACATCGACCCGCACGCGTACCAGCTCGTGATCTGCGACGAGGCCCACACGGCGCTCGGCGAGAAAACGAGCCAGGCCGATTCGCGGGCTCAGTGACCCGATCTACATCGGCATGACGGCGACCGAGCAGCTGATCGCCAAGCAGGTCTCGGACGTGTTCCCCGCCTCGATCGACGAGCTGCCCCTCGGCGACGCCGCGCGGCGCGGCCTGATCGCCCCGCTTCGCTGCCTGCGCGTTCCGCCCGCGGCGGCGATCTCGTCCGTGCCGATCGTGGGCGGCGACTTCGAGGAACGCGCTCTCGCCGCTGTCCTCGACCACCGCGCGTTGAACCAGGCCGCCGCGAGTCTCTACCGCGACCGCTTCGACAACACGCCCGGGATCGTCTACGCGGCCGGAGTCGAGCACGCGTACAACCTCGCCAAGGAGTTCCGCGCGACGGGCCTGAAGGCCGAGGCGGTCAGCGGCAAGACGCCGCCCGTCCAGCTGGCCGAGACGCTCGCCGCCTACGAGCGCGGCGAGATCAACGTCCTGATCAACGCGATGCTCCTCGCCGAAGGTTGGAACTCACCGCGCGCGACGGTCGTGATGCACCTCGCGCCGACCGCCTCGCGCCGCGTCTACCAGCAGCGCATCGGCCGGATCATGCGGACGCACCCGCGCAAGGAGGCGGGCGTCGTCGTCGACTTCGTCCCGAAGGGCTCGACCCACAACGAGCGGGCGATCTCGCTCCACAGCCTGCTGGACGCCGACTTCTACCGCGAGGGCGCGCGCGTCACGCCGGCCCCGCGCCGCCGCGTTCAGCGCCGAGCCCGCCGGAAGCTCTCCCCCGCGCCGTGGCTCGTCCCGGTCACTCCCGACGTGAAGCGCCGCCTCGCCGTGATCACGCGCGAGTGGCAGCGGATCGACCCGCGCTTCCTCGACGACGACGAGCAGGCCTACTGGGCGACGATCGCCGGGCGCAACGTGCGCTTCGACGAGCGCGTCGAGTTCGTCAAGAAGTTCACCGAGGGCAAGGCCACCAAGGGCGCGCTCGAGCAGTTCCTGATGGCCTGCGCGGCCGAGAACCCGAATCGGCGCCTGCGCCTGACCGCGCTCGCCGACCGCGTCTCGATGACCGTCGACCGCGCGAGCTTCGACGACCTCGTCACGCTGGTGACGCAGGCGCCGACCTGGGACAAGGACCGCGTCCAGGGGGTCCGGACGCTGCTACGCGCGCTGGGCGACAACAAGGCGGACGCGCCCGAGCAGATCCTCGCGCGCTGGACGTGGCGCCTCGCGCGGGCGACGCGCAAGGTGCAGGACCGGCGCGCGAGCGGCGAGTTCCCGGAGGCCAAGCGGCTCCTGGGCGCGCTGGCCAACTCGCGGGGCCACCGGCACGAAGAGAACGCGGCGAAGCTCGTCAACGCGGCACTCGACCAGCCGCGCGAGGTCGGCGCGGCGCTGCTCGCCTCGGCGGAGGGCTACACGCCGCGGGCGAACAAGCTGATCGACGCGGCGCGCGAGCGGCTCGGCACGATCCAGGAGGTCGCGAACGCGCTCGCGGACAACCTGCCCGCGCCGAAGGCCAGCTCCGGCCGCTCCCGGCGCAGGCGGCGGAAGCGAAAGAAGAAGGGCCAGGCACAGGCGCAGGGCCAGGCGCAGGACAACGGCACGAAACCCGAGGCGAAGGCACAACCGGAGCCCGAAACCGCTCCGGCCGCCGAGGCGTAACGCCTCGTGCCAACCCGAGACTAGGTACCAGCACATGCTGCTCTACGGCATCGCCTTCCTTGCAGGGGTCGTCACAGCGATCTCACCGTGCGCCTACCCGGTGCTCCCGATCGTGTTCGCGGGCGGCGCGAGCGGCGGGGAGCGCCGGCCGTACGCGATCGTCGCGGGGCTCGTCACGACCTTCCTCGTCTCGCTGCTCGCCCTCACCTGGATCATCGACCGGCTCGGGCTGCCGAAGGACCTGCTGCGCAACATCTCGATCGCGCTGCTCTTCGTCGCGGCGGCGACGCTGATCATCCCGCAGCTCGGCCGCGCGCTGGAGCGGCCGCTCGCGCGCCTCAGCCGCCGCCGCGGCGGCGACCTCGGCGGCGGCTTCCTGCTCGGTGCGGCGCTGGGCCTCGTCTTCGCGCCCTGCGCCGGAGTCGTGCTCACCGCCGTGGTCGGGGAAACCGCGAGCTCGTCGGGGCTCCGCCGCTTCGTGGTCGCCCTCGCGTACGCCCTTGGCGCGGGCCTGACGTTGCTGGGGATCGCGATCCTCGCGCGGCGCAGCCTCCCACGCCTTCGCGCCATCGACGTCAACCGGCTGCGGATCGCGCTCGGCGTCGTGATCGGCCTGGCGACGCTCGGCATCGCGTTCAACCTCGACACGAAGCTGCAGACCCGTTTCCCGGACTACACGAGCGCGCTCCAGTCGGCCGTCGGCGAGAAGAGCTGCTACGCGCGCAAGCACCTGGGCCAGCGCTGCCTCGCCTCGCGCCAGGTGGACTCGGGGCCGAAGGCGCCGAACTTCACAGGAATCTCGGAGTGGGTCAACTCGAAGCCGCTGACGACGCAGAAGCTGCACGGCAAGGTCGTCCTGGTCGACTTCTGGACGTACTCGTGCATCAACTGCCTGCGCACGCTCCCGCACCTGAAGGCCTGGTACTCGGCCTACCACAAGAAGGGCCTGGAGATCGTCGGCGTGCACACCCCGGAGTTCGCCTTCGAGCACGTGCCGTCGAACGTGCGCAAGGCGGTGCGCGACCTCGGCGTCCCGTACCCCGTCGCGATCGACAACTCTGCCGCGACCTGGAAGGCGTACCACAACTCCGCCTGGCCGACGGAGTACCTGATCGACCGCTCCGGGCACATCCGCGAGGTAAGCGAAGGCGAGGGTCGTTACGACGACACCGAGCGGAGGATCCGCGAGCTGCTCGGCGAGTCCTCGAACATGCTCGTCGCCTCGGTGCCGGACAAAACGCCGAGCCACCTCCGCATGACCCCCGAGTCCTACCTCGGCTGGCTTCGGCTCGACCGCTATGCGGGCGGCCACATCGACCCGAGCGCGTTCGCCGAATACCACTTCCCCCGCTCGATGCCGCCCGACAGCCTGGCCTACGCGGGGCGCTGGAAGGTCGACCCGGAGCGAATCATCGCGGGCAAGGACGCGAAGCTGCGCCTGCTCTTCACCGCGCAGGACGTCTACATCGTCCTCGGCGGCCACGGGCGGCTCGGCGTGTACTTAGACGGCCACCACGAGAAGACGCTCCGGGTCAGCGGCCTCAGCCGCCTCTACACGGTGCTGAGCTTCCCGAAGGAGGTCCAGTACCAGCTGCTCGAGCTGCGCTTCACGCCCGGGGTCCAGGCGTACTCGTTCACCTTCGGCTAGATCGCATCAAGAAAGCCGGCGTGACTGCCGAAGAAACCGGCATGCACGTGCGACCCGAACTGCTCCCCCGGCGCGATGTTCCGGCAGTCGCGATCGCCGCGATGCTGCTGATGCTCGGCGCAGCGGGATGCGGCCAGACGAGTGGAAGCTCGCCCGCGCCGCCGGCGAAGACGTCGAAGCCGTCGACCGCGCACAGAACGCTTGGGCAGTCGCCGGCCGCGGCACGCTCGATCGTGACCAGGCTCTGGACCCAGCGCGAAACCGCACTCCAATCCCTTGACGCGCGCGCGCTCAACCAATTCGAGTCGGCATTCGCGAAGCAGCAGGACGACGCCTACATCGCTGGCGTCCGATGTGGATGCGAGCCGCCGAAGGATCCGCATACGTTGGACTTCGTCGTCCCTCAGATCCCGAAGGCTCCTCCGGTTCAGCCGTTCTTCTTCGCGCAGGTGCGCGCCACCAACGCCAACACCGGCGAGCAAGCGTGGTACGTGCTGGCTCTCGAACGAGACGGCAGCCGCGGCTGGAAACTCGCGCACGTCAACTTCGGCGGATACAAGGCGGCGCCGCCATTTCGCGCGTTCACCGACTCGGACGGATACACACCCCGCGTGACCGCGGCCTCGCGCGCGCGGATGGCGCGCCTCGCCGAGGCCTCCATCCGCTTCGCGAACGCGCACAACCCGCTCATGCATCGCACCGAGTACGGAGCAACCGTCCGCAGCCGTTATGCGCTCAGGGCCGGCCGGGACGGCATCTACGGTCTGGCGCTCCCGTCTGGCCAGGTGCTCAGCTGCTTCGCGATGCACAGGGTGGACACGTACTCGCTCCAGTCGGGGCTGCTTCAGGGACGCACGCGGAATCAGTGGGGTCGCCTGCTCCGGCCCGGCATCTACAGGAGCGTCACCATCGACAACGCCGCGCCGATGTGCGTGGTCGGTCGAGGGGTCGGCGGCAAGGCTGGGGCACTCCAGTTCAAGTACGACAAGCGCGTGGTCGGCACGACCGGCGTCCGCAAGTAGCTTCTGCTCGTTAGGGAAGCGTCACGCTCCCGTCGTCGTTCAGGCCGAAGCCTGGATTGTGCGCGACCTCCCACGCGTGGCCGTCGGGGTCGCGGAACGCGCCGGCGTAGCCGCCGTAGAAGGTCTCCGACGGCTCTCGGGTGATTTCCGCGCCGTTGCTTCTCGCAAGCTCGACGACCTCGTGGACCTCCTCGCGTGAGGCGACGTTGTGCGCGAGGGCGATGCCGCTCCAGCACCCGCCGTCGTCGGGAATGCCCATATCCGCGGCCAGCTTCTCGCGGCTCCACAGCACCACGACGACGCCGTTCGCCTGGAAGAAGCTCGTCTCCTGGGCCTCCCAGGTCACCGACCAGCCGAGCGCCTCGTAGAAGCTCTTCGCCCGCTCGTAATCGGAGACGCCGAGGGTGACGAGGCTGACGCTCTGCCGCAACGCCTACTGCTCGCGGGCGGCGTCCTCGCCGCCGCCGTTCTGCTCGCGCTCGCGGAGGAAGCGCGTCAGCTCGGCCGCGAGCGCATCGCCTGACGGCAGGTCGTGCTGCTCTTCCAGCTCGTCCACGCGTCGCTCGAGCTCCTCGACGTACGAAGCCGTGTCCTCGTCGGAGGCGACCGCCTCGCTGACCTGCTCCTCGTAGCTCCGCGCCGCCTCCTCGAGCTCGTCGACGTCGACATCGATGCCGATCAGGCTGCCGAGCCGCTCGCACAACGCGACGGCGGCCCGCGGGCTCGGGGTGAGCGAGACGTAATGAGGAACGGCGGCCCAGAGGCTGGCGGAGGGGATCTCCGCCTCCTTGCAGGCGTCGTGGAGGACGCCGACGATCCCGGTCGGGCCCTCGTAGCGTGACGACGAGAGGCCGAGCTGCTGGACGAGCTCCTCATCCGTGGCGCTACCGGTGACCGGCGACGGCCGCGTGTGCGGAACGTCTGCGAGCAGCGCGCCCAGCGTGATCATCAGCTCGACGCCGAGCTCATTCACGAGGCCCATCACGAGCTCCGTGAACGTGCGCCAGCGCAGGTTCGGCTCGATCCCGAGCAGGAGCACCACGTCGCGGTCGAGCCCGTCGGGCCGTGCGTGGTAGAAGGCCGTCTCGGGCCAGTCGATCCGGCGCGTCACGCCGTCCTCGAGCGAAACGTGGGGGCGCGCCGCCTGGAAGTCGAAGAATTCCTCCGGATCGACGTCCGCGAACCGCTCCGCCTGCCAGGTCTTCGCGAGGTAGCCGGCTGCGAGGGAGGCCGCCTGGGCGCCGTCGTTCCAGCCGCGGAAAGCCGCGACCAGCACGGGCCGGGTGAGCTGCGGCTGCCGGTGGACTCGAAGCTCGCCGGCCATCGTTTTCAGTCTACGTGCGGCCCGGCGCGAACGGGGCCGGCGGGCGCCACAGAACCGTCACGAAAGCCACCAGGAGCGCCCAGACGGCCGCGGCGAGGCCGACGTGGGCCAGCACGAGGCCCCACGGCAGGTGAGTCCGGTACTGGATCTCGCCCAGGCCCATCTGCACGAGCAGGAGGACGAACACGCCCGCACCGAGCGCGAACAGGCGGGGCGAGCGCTCCCTCCGCGCGGCGAGGTAGCCCAGCACGAACACGATGCCGGCTGCGAAGACCGCCACCGACGCGGCGTGGACGTAGATCACAGGCTGCAGCCGCCAGAGCCGAGAGACGTGCTCGGTGCCGCCGCCCGCGTGAGGCCCGGCGGCTGTGGCGAGCGTCCCGGTCACGAGCAGCGCCAGCGCAGCAGCCGCGACGACGACGCCGAGGCGCCGCAGCTCGAGCGGCACAAGCGGCTCGGCCCGGCCGCGAACGACCGCGAACACGTCGAGCGCGAGCACGACTGCGCCTGCAAGGACGATCATCGAGAGCAGCAGGTGCGAGGCGACCACGGGCCAGCGCAGGTCGGTCTTCACGGCGAGGTACCCCAACGGCGCCTGCGCGAGGGTTCCCGCGAAGACCCCGAACGCGAGCCGACGCGCGCCGCGGGAGAGCTCCGGCGTCCGTAGCGCGGCGAGCGCCGTCAGGAGGACGAGGACGATCGTGACCCCGCCCACGACGCGGTTCCCGAACTCGATGAACGCGTGGTAATCCTTCGCGGGCAGCGGGTGGCCGCGCTCGCAGCCGGGCCAGTGGCGGCAGCCGAGGCCCGAATCGGTCAGGCGGACGGCCGCGCCGGTGACGACGATCAGCCACAGCGCGCCCACGGATGCGAGCGCGAGCCGGAGAAAAGCGGCCGCGGAGAGCTCGAAGCCCCGGGCCCGCGCAGACGTGGTGTCGACAGCCATCTAGTGACCCTCCTGGAGCGGCTCCAGCAGCGCAGGGTAGCCGTCGGCACCATCGAAGGGCGTCGGCCGCGAGCCCAGGAAGAGCGGGCGGTCGGCGGCGTTCAGGAGCACCGGCATCAGGTCCGGGCCGCGGAGCTGGCCGAGGATCCCCGCCGCGCAGTCGAGCTCGCCGAAGCGCTCGACCGAATCCGCGCGCACGCCCGGTCCCGCGACGAGCAGCGGCACCGGGTCGCCCGAATGGATCACGTCCGGCGAAGTGGGGGTAGCGTGGTCGCCGGTGATGCAGACGATTGCGCGGTCGGTCGGGAGCGAGCCGAGCGCGGCATCGAGCAGCTCGATCGTCTCGCGCTTGACCTGCGGATCCTTCGTGTGCCCCGCGGCGTCGGTCGTCTTCTGGTGGACGAAGACGAAGGTGTCGCCCGCATCCAGCCGCTCACGCGCGAGCTGCACGCGGCCACGCAGGTCGGCGACGGGATCGTCCGTCTCCGGCGCGTCGATCGCCTCGAGCCCGAGCGCCCGCCCGAGGCCACGCAGGAACGCAGAGTCCGCCGCGAACGTGCCCGTGATCCCATGGCGCTCGAGGAACGACGGCACCTGCCGCGGCCGCCCGAACCACTTGAGCGTGATCACGTTGAAGCGCTCGCCCTCGAGCCGCCGCATCACCTCGCGGGTCCACTCCTCGCAGGCCCGCGCGGTGCGCTCCGCCGCGGCGACGACCGCCTGCGGGCGCAAAACCGGGTACCAGGCGCGGAAGAACGCGTCGCTGTCGGTCACGCGTTCGTCGGCGCCGCCCGAGATCCGCAGCACGGCCTCGCCGCGCCAGACATGCGTCAGCGAGAAGGTGAGCCCGTCGACCTCGATCCCGTCGCAGCGCTCGACGAGCCGCTCGGCCTCCTCCGCGTCGCGCTCCGAGTCCGGCCGGCCCGCGAGCCACCACCCGCCGTCGCGCAGCTCGGCCGGACGCAGCGCCGCGTAGGCGAAGACGTGCTCGTCACTCACGTCCTGGCCGCGGCCGATCGCCTCGAAGACCGCGCGGCCGGGAAACTCGTCGGGCCGGTAGCCGAGGAGCGACCAGTGCGCGACCTCGCTGGACGGCGCCCGGCCCGGTCCGACCGCGTAGAGCAGCCCGCACGAGCCCGAGGCCGCGAGCCGGTCGAGGTTCGGCGTGTCAGCCGCCTCGTTGCCGGTCCGGCCTCCGAGCGCCTCGTAGGCCCGGTCACCGAGCCCGTCGAGCAGGATGACGACGATTGGATGCATATGGGGCGCAGGCTAACCCGCGCCCCACATGCACTCGGTTACTTACCTGGCTCGGTAGACGCGGCTGCGGCTGATGCCGTCGAGGTAGCCGGGGCCGGCCTGGTTGATCGTCATGTACGCGCGCAGCACGTAGCGGCCGCGGGCGAGATGGAGGCGGAACGAGCCGGACGAGCGGCTGCCGAGGATGACGCGCTTGATCTTGACCCACTCGCCGAAGCGCGTGTGGCGCTGGATGTAGACCTTGTGGCCCTTCATCGAGTGGTTCGTGGTGACCTTGACCACGCCGAAGCCGCGGCGCGAGAGCGTGAACGCGGTCTTCGGATGGACTGCCACCTGCACGGTCGAGCTGAGAGTGCTCTTCCAGTGCGCCTGGAACGTCGTCAGCAGCGCGGGCGACACGACGGTGTCCCAGACGCCGCCCGTGCCGGTCAGCACGGTGGCGATCAGGGTCGCCGACGGCTCGCCGTAGGGCTGCGAGTAGACGGTCACGGTCTCACCGGCCTGTCCGTTCGAGATCTGGCCGGAGATGTGCGTTGCCTGGCCGTAGACGATGATCGGCGCGCCGGCCGCGATGGTGACCGCAGGCGGCGGGCCGGTGACGACGACCTTGCCAGTCAGCGACGGGTGCAGAGCGTCGTGGTAGCGGTAGGTGCCCGCCGTGTTGAACGTGTGCTTGTACGTGTGGTTGGGCGAGATGATCGCGGACGCGAAGGCACCGGAGTTCGAGACGACCTGGTGCGTCTTGGTGTCCTTGTTCGTCCACTTGATCGAGTCGCCCGTCTTGATGGTGACGCTCGCGGGCGTGAACGCAGTCGCGGTGATGTTCACGTTTTTGGTGACCGCGGTCGTAGCCGGCTGTGAGGCCCCGGTGACCACCAGCGAGGCGGCGGCTATCGCGGCGATAACGAACGTGCGCATGAACCCGAACCCCCTTAGGTATGACGGCGAGTTGTGTCTTCCCACTGAAACGGCCGCCAACCAGGAAAGTTCTAGGGGCTTACAGCTCTTTTACACAGGGGTCCGCTGCATCTGGCGCAGCAAAGCGGCGACGCCGGGCGGCACGAGACTCTCCCAATCGCCGCCTTCGCGGAGCGCAGAGCGCACGTCCGCGCCCGAGATCTCCTTGTCTGCGCCCTCGTCGAGGACGACTACCTCGAAGCCGGCCTCGCGCAGGCGATCGAGCTTCGTCCCGCCCCAGTCCGAGAAGAGGCGGATGAACTGGACGACGTCGTCGGGGACGTACGCGGCCCACAGCTCGGGCTCGTTCACGGGAAACGGGACGACGTGCAGCCGCTCGGATTCGATCCCCGCGTCCGCCGCCGCCGCCTTGACCATCAGCATCCGCTCGACGTAGCTCCACGGGTTCGACTCGGGCAGGTGGCGCAGCGGGTCCGACTCCTCCGGGAGGACACGCGCGGGATCGGGATTCGTGATCCCGACGAAGATCTCCTCGCAGCGCACGGCAGCGCCCTTCAGGTACTCCAGGTGGCCCTTGTGAAAAGGCTGGAACCGCCCGTGGACCATCCCGCGGGCGATCAATCCCGCTCCCGGCGCCGGCAGAGCCGGCACCTCCGCTCCTTGATGAGCTCCGTCGAGCCTACGCTCATGAGACCGTGACGCCGGCGCCCTCCTCGACCCAGCCCACGCGGCGCAGGAAGAGCTTCTTCGCCGCGAACTCGGCCTCGAGCGCGGCCCCCCGCTCGCGCGGCAGCGAGACCAGCAAGCCCCCTGCCGTCTGAGGGTCGAAGCCGAGCCCGACCATCGCATCGGGGACTCCGTCGAGCTCGACGTGGGGCGCCGCGAAGTCGCGGTTCCGCGGGTCGCCGCTGGTGCGGATCCCCTTGCGCGCGACGTCGAGGGCCCCGTCGATCGCGGGGAAGCGCTCCGACTCGAGCCGGATGCGCACGCCGCTCCGCTCGGCGACCTCGTGCGCGTGCCCGAAGAGGCCGAAGCCCGTCACGTCGGTGACGGAGTTCGGCGCGAGCCCGCGCAGGACTTCCGCCGCCTTGTCGTTCAGCGTCCGCATCCAGCGGATGGCGCGCTCGAGCTGCTGCGTCCCGGCCACGCCGTTCTTGTAGCCGGTCATGATCAGGCCGGTCCCGAGCGGTTTCGTCAGGAAGACCGCGTCGCCGGGCTTGGCGCCGTTCTTCGGCCAGATTCCGTTCGGATGGACCGTGCCGACGACCGCGAGGCCGTACTTGGGCTCCGCGTCGCGGATCGTGTGGCCTCCCGCGAGGAGCCCGCCCGCCGCGCGAACCTGGGCGTCGGCTGCTGCGAAGATCTCGGCCAGCATCTCCATCGGCAGCTCCTCCGGGAAGGCCGCGATCGAGAGCGCGAGCAACGGCGTGCCGCCCATCGCGAAGACGTCGTTGAGCGCGTTCGTCGCCGCGATCGCGCCGTAGTCGCCGGGGTCGTCCACGACTGGCGGGAAGAAGTCGAGCGTGAAGATGAGCGCCCGCTCGTCGTCGAGCAGGTAGACGGCCGCGTCGTCGGCCGGCGAGAGCCCGACGAGCAGGTTCTCGGCCTCCGCGGGAACGAAGCCCGCAAGCAGCTGCTCGAGGCGGGCAGCGGAGTACTTGGCCGCGCAGCCCCCGCACGAAGCGAGGTCGGTGAGCTTGATCGTCTCCAGATTCACGCGCACTCCCAAAACGTTCGGGGAACTGTAGGGGTCATGCCCGGTTTCGTGTAGAGACGTCTGAACGCGTCCGAATATTCCCGCCCACACGGAGCAGCGGCGGCCACCAAGGACCGCCGCTGTCGGGGAGAGGAGGAGCTTTCTGCGGCCGAGTTCGTGCGTCTTCGCACTTCTCCTCCTAGAGATCTCCCGGGGTACGGAGGATCTTCCAGATCATGTAGAGGCCGATCACCGCCGAAAGGCAGAAGCCCGCGAGCGCGACCGCATGGTTCACGCGCGCCATCAGCGCGGACGAGATCAGCAAGCCGACGACGATGATCGCCGCGCCGACCCGGTTTGCCACCGAGCGAAGCATGTGCTCGGTGTCCTCGAGGCTCGACGGCACGATGCCGACCTTGAGCGTGCCCGCCTCGAGCCGGTCGGCGATCTGGCCGACGCGGCGCGGCAGGCGGGTCAGCGTCCCCAGCTGCGCGTAGAGGTTGGCGAACAGCCGCCCGGGCTCGAGTTGGGCTTCGGCCTCGGTCAGGACGAGGTTGTACGCCTCGCTCTCGATCAGCTGCACGGGGTCGAGCTCGGGATCGAGCGTACGGGCGATCGAGTCGGCCTGGGCGAGGGTCTTCCCGACGAGCGCGAAGGCCGTCGGCAGGCGCACGCCGTGGCGAAGGGCGATCCGCTGGAGGTCGGCCAGCGCCTCGCCGGTCGGGATTCCCGCGAGCGGCCGCCAGTGGTAGCGCGGAAGCTTGCGCCGCAGCTCGTGCACGAAGCCGGGCTCGTCCGAGTCCAGGTTCGTCACGGAGAGCGTGAGCAGGAGCGCGGCGACGTCGTCGGCGCGGTTCTGCGCCACGGCGAGCAGGATCGCAGAGAGCGTCGTCCGGGTCTGCTCGTCGAGCCGGCCGAGGAGGCCGAAGTCGAGGAGCGCGATCCGGCCGTCGTCGGTCAGGATCACGTTGCCTCGGTGCGGATCGGCGTGGTAGACGCCCTCGAGGGTCACCTGGTGGATGTAGGCCCGGAAGAAGTCGCGCGCGAGCTCGGCGGCGCGCTCCGCAGCCAGCCCGTGGCCGGGGCCGACCTTTTCACCCCTGATTCGCTCGAGCACCAGAAGGCGCTCGGTCACGTACGGCCTGATCACCTGCGGGACGACGAGGTTCTCGTAGTCCGCGACGAGCCTCCGCACGAGCTCGGTGTTGCTCGCCTCCTCGATGAAGTTCAGCTCCCCGCGCAGGTGCACCTCGAGCTCCTCGGCGAGCGCGCGAAGCTGAAGCGCCTGGGCCGTCTCGGAGCGCTTGTCAAGGAACCCGACCGTCGATCGGATCACGTCGAGGTCGAGGTCGACGTGCTCGACGATCCCCGGCCGCCGCACCTTCAGCACGACGTCGCGTCCGTCCGAGAGCACGGCCGCATGGATCTGCGCGATCGACGCGGCCGCCAGGGGCTCCGGCTCGAGCCTCGCGATCACGCCCTCGCCGAGATCCTCCCGCGCGATCCGCTCGACCTCCGCGAACGGGAACGGCGGCACCTCGTCGACGAGCTTGCCGAGCTCCTCGATGTAGACGTCCGGAAGCAGGTCCGGGCGAGACGAGAGCAGCTGCCCGAGCTTCAGGTAGGTGGTGCCGAGCTCCTCGAGCGCGCGACGGAACTCGACGGCGCCCTCGCGCGTCGCCGGCCGGTCGCCGACGAGGCCCACCTCGCGGAGGACACGCAGCAGCCGCTGGCGTCGCGCCGTGCGCGCGACCTCGAGCGCGCGCCTAGCGCGTTGGAACCGTGCGCCCACAAAGGGTTCTTCTCCAGCCCGCTACCCCGCCGAAACTAGCGGGCCAGGTGGGCGCGGACCGCGCGCGTGAGCTCGCCGGCGGAAACGGAGCCCTCGAACTCGGCCTTGATCCGGCCGTCGCGGCCGACGAGGAACGTCCACGGCTCGCTCGTCAGGCCCCACTGCTTCATCCAGCGGTTGTAGCCCTTCGTCGGGTCGTTATCGCGGAAGACCTCGACGTGGATGAACCGGATCCCGCTACCCGAGAAGCGTCGCGCGACAGACTGAACGACATCCACCACCGGCCCGCAGACGCGGCTCGTGCAGAAGCGCGGAGTGGCGAACGTCACGACGAACGGCTCGTGCGCGGCCAGCGAGCCCGCGATCGACTTGCGCAGGAGGTCGCGGTCGGGTGGAACGTCGGTCGTCAGCGCAGCGACCGGCTCGGACCCGAGCGTCGGCGTTGCCGAGGCAGGCGCCTTCGCGCCGACCTTCGGCGCCGGCTGCGTCGCGTCGACCTCGAACACGCTGACCGCCTGGATCCGCGCCCCATCGGGCACCGCGACCAGCCAGTAGCGCCCGGGCCGCGGAACCCGGAAATGCGCGACGTAGATCTTCGTCACGTTTCCCGCGGCCGCCGCCGAGCGGCCGGGAATGCCGATCGGCTCGAGCCGTGCCGTTGTCGAGGCGAACGGCCGGGCGTCTCGGCCCGTGGCGACCCAGACCTGGGCGGAGGGCCGCTCCACGGGTTTTCCGCTGTTGTCGATCACCAGGAACGGAAACCGCACCGGCCCCGGCACGAACGAGCCGGCCCCGGCAGTCACGGCAACGTCGGGCCCCGGCCGCTTCAGCAGCGAGTCGATCGTGCCACGTGAGGACGAACCGCAAGCTGAAACGACGCCGGCCGCGATCAGGAGCACGGCGACGACACGGCCCACAGGCCGAGTCTAGCTACGCAGGCGGCACCGTCGAGAGGTGCCTGCTGGGCCGCTGAGCAGGAGTGCGGCGGACGCGTCTAGGCCTGTGCGCGCGGTGGGAGCGTCCGTCGTTGGAGACCCCGGGCCCAACGCGCGCGTCTTCGGCTTAGAGACCGTCGAACCAGCTGATGATGCCGCCGCCGCCGCCGCCGCCACCGTGGTCGTGGCCATGGCCGGCAGTACCTGCGCAGGCGCCCGCGAACGAGAACGCCAGCAGACACAGCGAGGCGATCACGGAGATAACACGTGCCTTCTTCATCGTCACCTCCTTCATCGGCTTAGAAGCGGACATCCTGTAGGGCTTCTGCGGCCTTGCGGTACAGCCGGGCCGCCGTGGTGTCCTCGCCACGACGGGCTGCCAGGTCGCCCTGCGCCATCCACGCGGCTGCGCGATGGCTGATCGATTCCAGTTGATCTGCACTTGCCTCGGCGGAGCACAGCGTTTCCTGCGCCTCGTCGAGTCTTCCCTGCTCCATCAACGCGCGGCCCAGCACGAGCTGGGTCGGAGCGATGTCGAGCAGGAAGTCTTCGCGGCCCTCGAGGAGATCGAGCGCGTGCCGCGCCTCCTCCTCGGCCGCCTGTACCTGACCAGTCATCAGGTGGACGTGCGCGAGCGACGAGACGACGTTCGCCGCCTCGGCCTCGCTGCCCTTGTCGAGCAGCACGCGGTACGCGTCCTTCAGCTGCTCGATCGCCTGGTCGGGCTTGCCGAGCTGGAAGCTCAGCCCGCCGAGGTTGTTCAGCAGCCGGCCGACGTTGCGCTCGTCGTTCAGCTGCTCGCAGTAGGCCTTGGCGCGCTCCGCGTAGCTGCGGGCGAGCACCCAGTGGCCCATGCGCTCGGCGACCATCGAAGCCTGGAAGTACGTGCTGGCCATCGTCTGCTCGTCGCCGAGAGACTGCGCGAGCTCGAGCGCGCGCTCGACGTCCTCGCGCGCCGCCTCGAGGTCACGCTGGCGGCGGTAGCAGCGGGAGCGCCAGCCGAGGATCTCGGAGCGCAGCAGGTCGCAGGGCAGATCCGAGTGCTCGGCGACGCCGAGCGCCTCGCTGAACAAAGCGACGGCCGACGCGATGCTCGAAAGGTGGTAGCGGCAGACCGCCATCCGGAAGAGAACGGTCGCCCGATCGACGTCCGAGAAGCCGGGACCGTCCGCGATCGTCTTGCAGGCCTCGAGCAGCTGGATCGCGGGCCTGACCTCGCCGCGCTCCATCCGCGCCCACGACTCTGCCATGTTCGCGCGGTACTCGAGCTCCGCGGCGCCGGTCGCTAGGACGGCGGTTCGTGAGTTCTCGACCTCCTCGATCGCCTCGTCGTAGCGGTGCGCGTTCGTCAGCGCCTCTGCGCGGGCGAGCATCGCCTCGACGCGGCTGCGCTCGTCGGCGGAGACGCCCCTCTCGAGGAAGGTGGAGTCGACGCCGAGCTTCGCGGCCAGCCATTCGACCGTCTCGTGCGTCGGCCGTGTCTTGCCGCGCTCGATCTGGCTGACGTATTCCTTAGAGAATCTGTCGCCCGCGAGGTCGGTCTGCGTCAGGCCCGCGGCCACGCGGAGCTGCCGCAGGCGCTCGCCGAGGCGGTTGCCGGCGGAGTGCAGCGGCGTGGTGCGGGTGTGGGCGGTGAGGGAGGTTCGCGGCATAGCTGCAACTGCTAGTGAAACGCATGCTTGACTTCGGCGCAAGTGTACATTCAGGTCGATCCCTCGAAATGGTCATATTCATGCGGAATGCGAGTCAAGTGGGTTCTCCGAAAATCACTTGACCGAGGTACTTGACTCGTTCGGAAGACGCGTGTACAGTCAGTCCACCTTGCACCGAGCCGGACGCCAGGCTCATGATGCAAGGGGCGCGCCAGAGAGTGGCGACGAAGACCCGGAGGACGTGGCTGGGCCGCAGAGCCAAGGCCTCCGGGTCGTCGCCTCTCACAGCAGGCGGGCACAACTCTCATAAGCCCCTCGTGCCGCAGCGG
Organism: uncultured Actinomycetes bacterium; assembly: GCA_963788215.1. GTDB lineage: Bacteria > Actinomycetota > Thermoleophilia > Gaiellales > Gaiellaceae > AC-32. Next base: position 221,458 of record CAWBFX010000010.1, on the reverse strand, counting down.
GGGGCTTTTTTTATGCGCGGGGGAACCCGCCGAGCGTCCGGGCTAGAGGGCGGACCGATGTCTCCAGACGACCGCCGCCCGCTTGGAGTCTGCGGGCATGATCGTTTCCGTCGGCACGGCGCCAAGTCTTTCTGCGACGCGCTGGGAGCGGATGTTGCTGGGAGAGATCAGAGAGACGAGCCGGTCGATATTCGGACGCTCGAGTGCCCAGTCGCGAATGGCTGCGGCGGCCTCGGTCGCGTAGCCGTGTCCCCAGTACGCCCGCGTCAAGGCCCAACCCAGCTCGGGCTGGGCATGACTCCCTGCCTTAGCCCGGGTCGAGGGCGTCCAGTCGCGTGTGTCGAAGATCATGAGCCCGGCCTGGCCGACCACCTGCGGGTCGGTCGCGACGGTCTCGAGAATGAACGCACCGATTCCGTCGGCTTCCCAACCGCCGAGCATCCCTTGTTCGATGATGTCTCGGACCTCCTCGACCGTCGGGACGGGCTCCTTTCCCAAGCCCCGCATGACCTCTGCGTCCGCGAACAGGTCGTACAGATCCTCCGCATCCCGCGAAGCCGGCACGCGCAGGCAGAGCCTCTTCGTGTAGAGGCGGAGCTCGGAGGGCCCCGCTACTGCGTTACCCAGTGGATCAGGACCTTGCTCTGGTCCAGCTTGATCTCGTCGAGCGCGAACTCCGGCCGGTCGCCGTACGCGTGCTCCTCGTTGTGTGAATGCGCCCGCAGGCGCGCGAACTCCTGGGCGACCAGGCTGCGCGCTTCGGCGGCGCTGCCCGCGTAGACGGCGACGCTCTGGTTGAACGGCTCGCCCCGGTCGCCGTCCACCTTGCGGTTCAAGACGTAGATGAATCCGCTCATGTCGTCCTCCTTCCGCTCAGAAGATCAGGATCAGGGCCGCGAAGGCCAGTGCCACGAGGCCGACGACGCGCTTCAGGCCGAAGAGCCGCTCCTGAATCGTGTCGCAGGCGGCCGCGAAATCTCCCCGCGCCGCCGAGACGGCGATGACCACGGCCAGCGCCCGCGCGAAGCCGTACGTCACCATGATCGCGACCGCGGCGCCCAGGTTTCCACTCAGCAGCGCTGCGAGGGGCAGCACGAGCAGGGACTGGTACGGAATCCTCGTGCTCACGCCGAGCCCAAGGTCGAAGCCCCACGCGAAGATGCCGGGGTAGTGGCCGAGCGAGCATGGCCAGGAACTCGGGGTCTGGCGCTCGGAGGTGATCTGCGGGAGGGGCAGCAGGCCCGCGTCGACACACGCCGCGTACGCCAGCGCGGCGGGGACGACGACGAGGAAGATCGTGTCGAGCGTGTCGCCGAGCGCCGCGCGCAAGATCAGGCCGCCGAGGCCGAGCAGCACGCCGATGACCGCGCCCCCGGTGACGCCCCCGAGGACGTGGATCGCGAGCGCTGTCTTTCGCCTGCCCACCTGGACCAGGGGGCCGATCTGAGCGACCATGGAGAGCCCTCAGGGGCTCGCGGCCGTCGAGAGCCCGACCACGAGGCTCAGGCTGACGAGCACGAACAGCGGGATCATCGCTAGACCGGGGCGCTGAGCGCCTGGCCGCGCTGCTGCGCCAGCGGCGGGCACGGACACGGGTTTTCGCCGGAGTTGATCCGCGGCACGCACGGGATGCTCAGGTTCGTGAAGCAGTGGCAGGAGGCGTTCTGGCAGCCCGGCGGGCAGTTGCACTCCGAGCAGCGCTGGCGGCAGCCGGTCCCGCTAAGGCAGCAGAACCACTCCCCGGAGGTCGCGCAGCCGGGCGGGCAGCCGCCGCCCTGCTGGCAGGTCTTGCATTTGTACTGGTCGCCGAGGTTGTCGCAGAGCGTCGCCGGCGAGAAGCACGGGTTGCAGGGACCGCCGCCGCAGCCGACGCAGCCGGACACCGAGCCGAGCGAGACGCCCGTCCGCGTCAGCCAGAGCCCTGCGCCGAGCGACCCGGCGCCGAGGAACTTGAAGAACTGCCTGCGCGACGACCTCCGCGCGAGCATCTGTGCGGCTTTGGCAGCTGGGTCCATCAGCCCTCCCTCGTGGTCAGCTCGGCCTCCGCCTCCAACGCGGAGAAGCGCATCCCGGCCTGCAGCGTCCCTTCCTGCTCGAGCAGCGACTCGAGCTGGCGCCAGTCGTTCGCGAGCCCGCGGATCACGACCCTTCCCTCGTGGTCGATCACGTACGCGAACGGCGTCAGGCTCACCGCGTAATCCTTCTCGATCTGCCCGTTCGTGTCCACGACCATGGGCGCCTCGAGCCGGTTCATGCGGCCGAAGCCCTGGCACGACTCGAGATCGCCGCGGCAGACGACCAGGAAGTCGAAATCGTTGCGCGTGGCACGCACCTCGTTCAGGCCCGGGATCAGCTCCCGGCACGAGAGGCAGCCCGGCGAGGTGAAGACGATCAGCCTCGGCACCGCGGGCAGGTCCGAGAGGCTCACGAGCTCGCCGGTCTCGGCCGACAGCGCGGTGAAGTCGGGTGCGTCCGCACCGCGCTCGAGGCCGGTGTCCGTGATGAGAGCGCCCGGGTCGTCGCCGAGGCGAAGCTGCAGGAGCCCGAGCTGCCGGAGCGCGCCCGCGAGCAGGAACGCGAGCAGCAGCACGACCAGCCAGAGCGCGATGTACGAGGCGAGCCAGACACCGCTCATTTCAACTCCTCCGGGAAGAGCGGCACCGTGAGCGGCTGGTGGCGGAAGCTGGTTCGGCGCGTCGGAGTCGGATAGAAGACCGCAGGCTTCGTCAGGAACGACCACGCGAGTGGCAGCAGGCCGGAGAGTCGCGTGACGGCGACGAGCGCGGCGGCGACCATCAGGCCGGCCACCACGTCGCCGCCGGAGAGCGTCCCGGGCGAGCCGAGCGCGAGCGCGAACAGCACGGCTGCGAGCCCCGTCAGCACGAGCGCGCGCACGAGGGTGACCGGCGAGATCGTCTCGAGCTCAGAGGCGCCGAAGCAGTGGCACGGAGCCCGGTTCGAGCGCGCGAGGCTGACGGCGAGCGCAGCCGCGAAGGCGCCGAAGAGCACGATCGTCCCGGCCGAGGCGGCAACGGGCACGAGGTTCGCGACGAGCAGCGTCCCGAGCCCGAGCTCGAGGCCGATCAGCGCCGCCCCGACGGCGGGTGCGGCCACGTTTGGCACGAGCCGGTAGCGGCGAACCCCGTCGAAGAAGCCGCGCGGCGCGCGAGCCTTCTCGAGCCCCGCGAGCAGGCAGATGCCGCCGAGGCCAATGCGGAGCACGAAGTACGTCGCCACGCTCAGAAGCTCTCCCCTCCCCCGTTCGCGAACGCGTTCGGGGCTGATCTTCGCGCGGAGGGGACGGTTAGGTCAAGGGGCGAGGCCGGTCATCCACTCGCGCCGGCTCGAGACGATGTCGTCGAACTCGTCGCCAACGATGTTGCCGAGGCGGTGGTCGATCGTGCTCAACAGGCCGAGCGAGATGAAGATCCAGGCCTCGGCGTCCGCATCGCGCTCGGCGACGATCCCGCCCGCCTCCTGCGCGCGGCGGATCACTGCCGCGACGTACTCGTGCACCTCGCGCACCTGCCCCCGAAGCGCCCGGCGGATCTCGGGATCGTCGGCGGCCTCCGTCAGCGCCTGGATCCAGAGGTCTACGAGCACGATCCGCGCGGCGGCCCGCGCCTCGAGGTACGCCTTGCCGATGGCCTTGATCCAGTTCTCGGGCGCCGGCTCGTCAGCGATCGCCTTCTCCCAGAGCACGTGCACCTGCTGCCAGACCGAGTCGAGGCAGGCGAGGTAGAGCTCCCGCTTCGAAGAGAAGTGGCGGTAGAGCACGGGCTCGGTGACGCCGGTCGCCCGGGCGATCTCGGCCGTGGTCGACCCGCGATAGCTGCCCTTCGCGAAGATGCGGCACGCGGTCTCGACGACAGCGCGCTTGCGCTCCGGGCCAGAAAGCCTCGTCATGCGGCGACCTCGACCTGCTGGTGCTGCTCGGTCTCCTCGTGGTGGCGGTACTGGCGGACGAAGACAGCCGCGGCAAGGGCAGCGCCCAGGCAGATGATCGCGCTGACCTTCATGCCGAAGGTAAGGCCGTAGACGAACGCCTCGGGCGCCGGGCCGCCGTGCGAGGCTGCGCGGTCGGCGACGATCGCGCCCATGATCGCGATCCCGAGCGCCACGCCGACCTGGCGGAACGTGTTGAGGACGCCCGACGCGACGCCGGCCTTGGCTACGGGGACTGCGCCCATCGCCGCCGCGGACATCGGGGTCATCGTGAACGACATCCCGATCCCGCCGAGGATGAAGGCCGGGAGCATGTGCCAGAAGGTCGAGTGGATCGTGACGGTCGAGAGGAGCAAGCAGCAGACCGCGACCGTGGTCATCCCACCGGCCATCAGCCAGCGGGAGCCGACCCGGTCGGAGAGCTTCCCGGCGATCGGCGCGAAGATCACGACCATCAGCGTCCAGGGCAGCAGCGCGGCACCCGCCTGGGTCGGCGACCAGCCGCGGAAGGTCTGCATGTAGATCGGGAAGAAGACGAAGATCCCGAACATGGCGAGCGTGACGAGGATCGCCACGAGGTTCGCGCCCGCGAAGGTGCCGTTCTTGAAGAGCGAGAGGTCGAGCATCGGCAGGCGCTGGTGCAGCTCGAGCAGCACGAAGGCAGTGAGCGAGACGGCCGCGACCACGAACAGGGCGAGGATCCGCAGGGAGGTCCAGCCGTACTGGTTCGCCTCGATCAGCGAGTAGACGAGCGCAAGCAACCCGATGCCGGACGTGAGGAGCCCGGGCAAGTCAAGTCGTTGCTCGCGCGACGTGTCCTTGGACTCCGGGACGACGAAGATCGCGGAGAGGACGGCGATCACGCCGATCGGCACGTTGATGAAGAAGATCCAGTTCCAGGAGATGTGCTCGGTGATGATCCCGCCGAGCAGGGGCCCGATCGCGAGCGCCATCGCGGAGACGCCGGCCCAGATCCCGATCGCCGTCCCGCGCTCTTTCACCGCGAAGGTCGCGGAGATGATCGAAAGCGTCGCCGGCATCATCAGCGCGGCCCCGACGCCCTGCACGGCGCGCGCGCCGATCAGCTCGGGGGCGCTGGACGAGAGGCCGCACGCGAGCGAGGAAAGCGTGAAGATGATGAGGCCGATCGTGAAGATCAGCCGGCGGCCGAGAAGGTCACCGAGCTTCCCGCCGGTGAGCAGGAGCGACGCGAACGTGAGGGCGTACGCGGCGACAGTCCACTCGAGCTCGGCGGTGCTGATCGCGAGGTCGGCCTTGATCGCCGGAAGCGCCACGTTCACCACCGTGTTGTCGAGCATGATCATGAACAGGGCGAAGCAGAGCGACCCCAACGTCCACCAGCGTCTGTTTTCCTCGGCGAAGATCTTGGCGCGCACAGCGCTCCTCTCATGAGAAGTTAGTCGCCACTACGTTAGCCGTCACTAGCCTGGGTCGCAAGTTAGGCCAGGGTGCAAGTTAGGGTTGCGCGGTGGAGGTGATCTGGCGGCCGAGCGAGGAGATCCGCGAGCGCTCCAACGCGATGCGGCTCGCGCGGAAGCTCGGATTCGACGACTACTGGGAGCTCGTGCGCTTCTCGGCGGAGGAGCCGGAGCGGTTCTGGCCGGCGGCGATCGAGGACATGGGCCTCGAGTTCTCGCGGCCCTGGGACCAGGTGTGCGACCTCTCCCGCGGGCCGGAATGGGCGACGTGGTTCGTAGGCGGAGGGCTCAACCTCGCCTGGAACTGCGTCCACCGCTGGGCCCGCGGCGAGCGGGCGGACGCGGCGGCGGCGGTGTGGCAGGGCGAGGACGGGGCGCGGCGGTCCCTGAGCTATCGCGAGCTCTCGGACGAGGTGACGCGGCTGGCGGAGGCGCTGGCTGCGCTCGGCGTCGAGGCGGGCGACCGGGTCGCGTTGTTCCTCCCGATGTCTCCCGAGGTCGCGATCGCGTCGCACGCCTGTGCGCACCTGGGCGCGATCCAGGTGCCGGTCTTCTCCGGCTTCGCGGCCCCGGCGGTCGCTGCGCGGCTGCAGGCCGCGGAGGCGAAAGTGGTGATCACCGCCGACGGATCGCTGCGACGCGGGCGCGAGGTGCCGATGAAGGCGCTCGTCGACGAGGCCGTCCGCGAATCGCCGTCGGTCGAGCACGTGCTCGTCTGGCGGCGGCTCGGGAACGACGCGCCGATGCAGGCCGGTCGCGATGTCTTCTGGGACGAGGCCGTCGCGGGCTCGCCCGGCGTGCTCGAGCCGCTCGAGGTCGACTCCGAGCACCCGTACCTGCTCACCTACACGTCGGGCACGACCGGGCAGCCGAAGGGCGTGCTGCACGTCCAGGGCGGCTTCCTCGTGTCGATCACGCGCGAGGTCGCCTACCAGGCCGACGCACGACCAGAGGACGTGATCCATTTCGTCACCGACATGGGCTGGATCATGGGCCCGTGGGAGGTGGTCGGCGGGATGGCGCTCGGCTGTACGATCGTCTTCGCCGAGGGAGCACCCGACTGGCCGGCGGCGGATCGCCTGTGGGGGCTCGTCGAGCAGGAACACGTGTCCATCCTCGGGCTCTCGCCGACGCTGGTGCGCGCGTTGATCCCGCACGGAGCCGAGCTCGTCGAGCGGCACGACCTTTCTTCTCTGCGCGTGCTCGTCACCACCGGCGAGCCGTGGAACCCCGAGCCCTACCGCTGGCTGTTCGAGCACGTGGGCGGCGGGCGCTGCCCGATCATCAACTGCTCCGGCGGGACCGAGGTGGGCGCGTGCTTCCTCTCGCCCACGCCGGCGGTGCCGATCAAGGAGTGCTCGCTCGGCGGGCCGGCGCTGGGGATGGCTATGGACGTGGTCGACTCCGAGGGGCGCCCGGTACGCGGAGAGGTCGGAGAGCTCGTCTGCCGCAAGCCGTTCCCCGGGATGACGCGCGGGTTCTGGCGCGACCCGGAGCGGTATCTCGACTCGTACTGGCGCCGGCTGCCGGGGATCTGGGTGCACGGCGACTGGGCGCTCGTCGACGAAGAAGGGTTCTGGTTCCTGCATGGCCGCTCGGACGACACGCTCAACATCGCGGGGAAGCGGCTCGGGCCGGCCGAGCTCGAGTCGGCAGTGGTCGCGCACCCGGCTGTCGCCGAGGCGGCCGCGGTCGGCGTGCCGCACGAGGTGAAGGGAGAGGTCGCGTGGGTGTTCTGCGCTCTCGTCCCGGGGGTCGAGCCGTCGGAGGAGCTCGCCCGGGAGCTTCGTGGGCTCGCGGCGGCAGAGCTCGGCAAGGCGTTTGCGCCCGAGCGCGTGCTCTTCGTGTCGGCGCTGCCGAAGACGAGGAGCGCGAAGATCGTGCGGCGGGCGGTGAAGGCGAAGGCGCTCGGAGACGATCCCGGCGACCTCTCGTCCGTGGAGAATCCCGAGACCCTGGAGGAGATCGAACGTGTCGCAACCAACTGACCGGCTGGATGGACAAATCGCGCTCGTCACGGGCAGCGGACGGGGGATCGGAGCGGACATCGCCCGGGAGCTCGCGGACGCCGGAGCCCGAGTAGCCGTCGCAGCACGCACGCGCGAACAGGTCGAGGAGATCGCACGCGAGATCGGCGGCCTGGCCCTCGAGGTCGACGTGACCGATCGCGCCGCCGTCGAGCGGATGGTCGCGGACACCGAGCAAGAGCTCGGCCCGATCGACCTCCTCGCAGCCAACGCCGGCATCGGAAACGTCTCCGGGCACCTGTGGGAGACCGATCCAAACGAGTGGTGGAACGTGATCGAAGTGAACGTTTTCGGCGTCTACCTCACCTGCCGTGCCGCGATTCCGGGGATGCTTGAGCGCGGCGGCGGCCGGATCGTGATCACCGGCAGCGGCGCCGGCTACCTCCCCGGCGCGAGCAGCACCTCGTACACGTCGAGCAAGGCTGCGGTGAACCGGTTCGGCGAGACGCTCGCCAACGACCTCGCGGAGACGCCTGTGCACGTCTTCCTGATCAGCCCCGGCCGGGTGCGGACGGCGATGACCGATCCGCACTGGCCGGCAGACGACCCCGGCTGGACGCCGCCGGAACTCGCTCCTCGGCTCGTGCGGGTCCTCGCCTCGGGGCGCGCGGACGCGCTGGCGGGCCGCTACATCCACGCCGAGCACGACGACATCGAGGACCTGATCCGCCGCGCCGAAGAGATTGAGCGCGAGGATCTCAACGCCATTCGCCTCCGTCGTTGAGGTTTTCGACTGGTAGTCTAAAACCTGACCGATGAGACTCGCGCTCGCCCAGATCAACACGACCGTCGGCGACCTCGACGGCAACCGCGAGCGCATCCTCGAGGCGATCGGCGAAGCGAGGGGCGCCGGCGCCGACCTCGTCCTCCTCCCCGAGCTGGCCGTGACCGGCTATCCGCCCGAGGACCTGCTGCTCCGTCCCGGTTTCGTACGGGCGGCCGGCGATTCGCTGCAGGAGCTCGCCCGCGAGACACACGGAATCGTCGCGCTCGTCGGCTTCCCCGATTTCGACACCGATCTCCGCAACGCCTGCGCGGTCTGCGCCGACGGCGAGGTGAAGGCGGTCTACCGGAAGCGGTTCCTCCCGAACTACGGCGTCTTCGACGAGGACCGCTATTTCGCGCCCGCCCGCGACCTGCTCCTGCTGCAGCTCGGCGACACGCTGATCGGACCGACCATCTGCGAAGACCTCTGGCAGCCCGGGCCGCCGGCGACCGACCTCGCTCTCGCCGGCGCGCAGCTGATCGCCAACATCTCCGCGTCGCCGTTCCACCTCTGCCGCGACCGCGAGCGCGAGGAGATGTTCGCGACGCGGGCGCGCGACAACTCGTGCTTCGTCGCGTTCTGCAACTCCGTCGGGGCCCAGGACGAGCTCATCTTCGACGGACACTCGATGGTGCTCGACGAGGAGGGCGCCGTGGTCGCCCGCGCCCCGGGCTTCGAAGAGGCGCTGCTGATGGTCGACGTCGAGCCCGCAGAGGCCGTCGGGCGACGGCTGCGAGACCTGCGCCGGCGCTCGCTCGCCCGGGAGCGCCAGGCGCCTCCCGAGGCCGAGCTCGTCGATCTCGGAGCGCCGCGCGAGCAGACGGACCGGATCGAGGCGGTCGTCGCGCCCGAGACCGGCGATCTCGAGCAGATGCGGATCGCCCTCGAGTTGGGGCTCCGCGACTACGTCGACAAGAACGGGTTCGGGGACATCGTGCTCGGCGTCTCCGGGGGGATCGACTCGGCGCTGACGGCTGCGCTCGCGGTCGAGGCGCTGGGCGCAGAGCGAGTGCATTGCGTGTCGATGCCCTCGCGCTTCTCGTCGGAGGAGACCCGGCGCGACGCCCGGCTGCTCGCGGAGAGCCTGGGCACCGACTTTCGCGAGCTCCCGATCGACGACGTCGTCGAGGCCGCGGAGGGCGCGCTCGCCGAGAGCTTCGCCGGGAGGGAGCGCGACATCGCCGAGGAGAACCTGCAGGCGCGGGCGCGCGGACTGCTGCTGATGGCGTTGTCGAACAAGTTCGGCTGGCTCGTGGTCGCGACGGGCAACAAGTCCGAGCTCTCGGTCGGCTACGCGACGTTGTACGGCGACATGGCCGGCGGCTTCGCGCTGCTCAAGGACGTCTTCAAGACCGACGTCTTCCGGCTCGCACGCCATCTGAACGAGCGCTCGGGACGTGAGCTCATCCCGCAGACCATCGTCGACCGGGCCCCGAGCGCCGAGCTGCGGGAAAACCAGCTGGACGAGGACTCGCTCCCTCCGTACCCGGAGCTCGACCGGGTACTCGAGGCCTACGTCGAGCAGGACCGCTCTCTCGAGGAGTTGAGCGCCGACGGGTTCGACCCGGACGTGGTCGACCGCGCAGTCCGGCTGATCGACCGCGCCGAGTACAAGCGCCGCCAGGCGCCTCCCGGCGTGCGGCTCACGCCCAAGGCGTTCGGCCGCGACCGCCGGACGCCGATCACAAACCGCTGGCGCGGGTGATTCGTAGCTTCCTCCCGGGGTAACGCGTGTACGTCGAAGGGAGGTTCGTATATGGAATGGGCAGCGTTGATCGCGTGGGTGCTGACGGCAGGCGGCGGGTTCGTCCTGCTGGCGATCTGGCTCTCGCGCGGCGGCATGCGGCAGGGCGCTGAAGGCGGGTCGAGAATTCGGCCGCCGCTGATCCTCAGTCACTTCCTGCTCGCGGCGACCGGCCTGGTGATCTGGATCATCTATGTGGCCAACGACAGCGACACTCTTGCGTGGATCGCGTTCGTGATCCTCGCCGTGGTCGCGGTGCTGGGCTGGACGATGTTCGCGATCTGGTGGCAGCGGCGCAAGCGCGGGCCGACGGCCCGGGAGGCGCCGACGAACGTGGAGTCGGACGCGCCCCCGGAGCAGCGCTTCCCGGTGCCGATCGTGGCGCTGCACGGCGTGCTGGCGGTGACCACGGTCGTGCTCGTCTTCCTGACGGCAATCGGCGTCGGCGGCAGCTAGGCGAGCAAAAAGCGCATACCCCCGCCCTTCAATGGGTGGGGCCGCATCCCACCGCCCTCGCGGTCAGCGTGCCGGTCCAGGGCCGGTCTGCGCAAGCATGCGCGCAGCTATTGACACGCAGGTTTCACACTCCGACGTCAATCGGCCTGGCTGGCGGACCGTCCGTGAGCAGTTCCCGCGCGAACTGCGCCAGGCGCTCCGGGACCAGCGTTTCCGTAGCCGAATCGAGCTCGGCGAGCGTCCACCAGCGGACCTCGAAGACCTGCTCGGCGGGCAGGTCGGCGGTCGGCGCCGGCTCGTGCTCTCCGACGCGCACGAGGAAGATGCGCTCGCGCTGGCGCAGGATTCTTCCCGAGCCAGGCGAAGACGTGCTCGCGCCGCCAGATCTCGGGCCCCAACTCGAAGTCGACCAGGCCGGCCTCCTCGACAAGCTCGCGCGCTGATCGCCGCCTCGGCGTTCTCGCCGTCGTCGATACCGCCGCCGGGGGTCGCCCACCAGACCTGCCCCTCGTCGTCGCGAAACTGGACGAGCAGGACGCGGTCGTGCCGGTCGAGCACAAGCGCCCGCGCCGCCGCGCGCTCGACCGGCTCCAGCCATGTCTCCAGCTCGCGGAACCAGCGCAGCCGCTCCGGGTAGCGCACCGCGGCGTTCGCCGGGGACGTCGAGGGCAGCACGAACAGCCCCGCGTCCGCGAGCGTCCGCCGCTGCGCCCCGAGCTCCGGCCGCTCGCCGAAGACCCCGCGATACGCCTCCTTGCCCACGAATGCGATCGCCCGCGGACGGAGGTCCAGCGCGAGCTCCCGCAGCCGCTCGGCGGAACCGGCGAAGTCGCTGCGCCGCAGGTCTCCCGAGCCCGGAGTGGTCCGGTAGGCCGCGTTCGTCAGGCCGATCCCGAGCTCCCGCAGGCCGAACTGCTCGCCGGGCTCGTACAGCCGCGGAGTGAACCCGGCGTCGGCGAGGAGCCGCCAGAAGTCGTTGCGCGAGTTGGCGAAGTGGGCGCGCGCGGCCGCCGAGACCCGGCCGGGGTTGATCCCGCAGAAGACGACCCGTAGGCCCAGCCCGAGGACGTCCGGAACCGCGCCCGGGCTATCTGCAGCGCGCCCGTGTGCGCGGCCGCGGCGCGCACGCTCGCTGCTCACCGAGCGGCCTCGGACGCCGCCGCCGCGAGCGGAGGCGAGGACGGGTGCGCAGCCCGCCCCAGTGCGCGCACGTCCTCATGCGGCCAGCCCCGGCTCACGTGAGTCGAGCCGGACTTCGAACAGCTGCCTGAGCTCCTCTCCGCTGATCCGTGCCAGCCCCCGCGGCCGCTGGGGCTCCACCCGTACGACCCGCACCATCGTGTCGCCTGCGCCGTAGCAGCGGAGATAACACTCCTCCTCGCTCAGCGCGCGTAGCCGTCGCACGGCCGCACACTACGCGGGCCTTCGGACAGCGACGTTATTCGTACTGCAGCGCCTGCAGCACGTTCAGGCGAGCCGCGCGGCGGGCCGGAATCACGGCCGCGAGGATGCCCACGATGATCGCGGCGATCACGAAGTAGACGATCTGGATCCAGGGCACCGCGAAGACGATCCCGGAGCCCGCCGTCGCGCGCGTGACCACCGCCGCGAGGAAGACGCCGACCACCATCCCGAGCGCCGCGCCCATCAGCGAGGTGACGATGCTCTCGTAGCGGATCATCATCCGTACCTGGCGCCGCGTCATGCCGACCGCCCGCAGCATCCCGATCTCGCGCGTCCGCTCGAACACGGTCAGAACCAGCGTGTTGATGATCCCGACGAGACTGACGATCACCGACAGCGCCAGCAGCGCGTAGAGCAGGTTCAGGAGCTTGTTGATGGGAGCCTCGAAGTTCGACTTGAACTCGTCGCGTGTCTGGACCTTCGCGTCGGCGAAGTCCTTCACCACCCGCTCGAGGTGCGCCGTGTTCGCGTCGCTGACCCCTCCGGGCGTGTTCATCAGCACCATCAAGTCGGTCGGGCGCGGCGTGAACTTGTCGAACAGTGCCGTCGAGATCGAGATGTGTCCGAACGGGGAGCCGCCCTTCGGCTCGTCCCAGACACCCTTCAGCCGAACGGTCGTCTTCTTGCCGGTCGGGAATTCGAGCCGAACAGGCGAGCCGAGCTTCAAGTGGTGGTCCTCGACGTACTTCTTGCTCGCAAAGAATCCGTCCATTCCGAGTCGGGCAGGCACGCCGTTGTCGCCCTGCGTCCAGTCCATCGAAACGGTCTTGTTCAGGTTCGGCTGAACGCCCGTGAGATCGCTGTTGCTCCCCAGATAGCGCGCCGATCCTGCCCGGATCGCGGTCACATCGTTGATCCCCGGCTTGCCGTATAGCGTCTTGCCGGCCTCGGCTGAGATCGGCGTGAACGTGTTCGACGAGGTCAGCGCGTAATCGCCGACAAAGAGCTGGTTCACGGCGCCTTCGAACGAGCTGCGGATGCCCTGGCCGAAGATGGCGACGAAGGTGACCAGCGCAAGCCCGATCATCAGAGCCGAAGCGGTCGAGGCGGTCCGAGCAGGGTTCCGCGTGGCGTTGTCGCGCGCGAGGATTCCGGGCGCGCCCCCGAGCGACTGCGCCGGAGCGCCGAGAACGGAAGCCAGCGGCTTGACCACCCTAGAGGCGTTCATCGAGACGCCGACGAAGAGCAGCACGACGCCCACGCCGATCAGCAGGAGCCTTGGTCCGGTTGGGAGCCCCCCGGCAAGCGCGCCCAGGCAGACGAGCACGATGGACAGCACGAGCACGGTCAGGGATGTCGCCGGGCCGTATTTCGCCCAGCGTGAGGGCGGGATGACCGAGCCTTCGCGCACCGCGGCGATCGGCGGGACGCGCGTCGCCCGGCGCGCCGGCCTGATGCTCGCGAAGAGGGTCACGACAGTGCCCACGAGCATGGAGACCACGATCGTCCTGGTCGAGAAGACGGTCGACCCGTGCGGGAGGTCGATCCCGATCGCTACGAACAGGGCGTTCAAGAGCTTCGCGATCGCGAGTCCGAGGAACAGGCCGATAGCCGACCCGACCACGCCGATCACAAACGCCTCGATCACGACCGACCACATCACCTGGCGGCGCGAGGCACCGAGCGTCCGCAACGTCGCGAACTCCCGCGTTCGCTGCGCGATCGTGATCGCGAGCGTGTTCGCGATCACGAAGGCGCCCACGAAGAGCGCGATTCCCGCGAACGCGAGCAGCGCGTACTTGATGACCGAGATGAAGCCCCCGGCCGTGTTCTTGTCCTTCTTCGCCTGCTGCTCGCCCGTGCGCACCTGTTGCGTCGGGCCGAGGAGCGGCTTGATCTGGGACACGAGCTCCGCCGTCTTCACGCCGGCCTTCGACTGGACGCGGATCGCGTCGAGCTGGCCCGGCTTGTGGAAGAGCAGCTGCGCCGTCGGCTGGTCGAGGATGGCGAAGGTCGCGCCGCCGACGCTGACGTTGGGGAACTCCGCGATCCCGGTGATCCGGAGGGTTCGGGCGGGCCCCACTGCCTGCAGACCGATGCGGTCGCCGACGTTGAATCCGTTGCCGTTCGCCGTCGCCTTGTCGATCACGACCTCACGCCCGCCGCGCGGCCAACGGCCCTCGGTCAGCTTCGTCGGGTTGAACGGCTGGCCGCTCTGGGTGACCGAGAAGCCGAGCGACGGCGCTCCTCCGGAGGAGATGACCTTGCCGTCCTTCCCGATCAGCTTCAGCGAACCGGTGGTTACCGAGCCTGCCGCGAGCGCGACCCCCGGCAGCCGCTGGATCTTGGGCAGCAACGTCTGCGGCATCGACGGCGGCTCCACGGTGGTGCCCTCCGCGCTGTCGAACGCGGCCTTGCCGGTGATCACGACGTCGGCGTTCTGGTACGACTGCGTGAAGATCGTGTCGAAGCCGTTGTTGATCGTGTCGGTGAGGACGTAGGTACCGCTGATCATCGCGACGCCGAGGATGATCGAGATCGCAGTCAGCAGCGCCCGGACCTTGCGGCCGGCGATGCCTTTGAGCGCGACAGTCAGCATCAGGCCGTGCTGAGCTCTTCCATCGCCGAGATCACGTCGCTCGGCTTCGCGCAGGTCATGTCTCGGACGATCAGCCCGTCGGCCAGGAACAGGACGCGGTCGGCAATCGCGGCGGCGCGGGGATCGTGCGTCACCATGACCGTGGTCTGGCCCAGCCCCTCGACGGAGTGCTTCAGCAGCTCGAGGATCTCGCTGCCTGTCTTCGAATCCAGGTTGCCGGTCGGCTCGTCGGCGAACACGACCGTCGGCCGCGCGATCAGCGCGCGCGCGACGGCGACGCGCTGCTGCTGGCCGCCGGAGAGCTCGGCCGGGCGGTGGCTGCGGCGGTCGGCAAGGCCGACGGTCTTCAGCAACTCCTCCCGCCACTCCGGCTCTGGCTTCTCGCCGGCGATCGTGAGCGGCAGGACGATGTTCTCCTCCGCGGTCAGCATCGGCAGGAGGTTGAAGAACTGGAAGACGAAGCCGATGTGCTGGCGCCGCAGCTTGGTGATCTCGGTGTCGTTGAGGTCACCGAGCTTCGTGCCCGCGATCCAGACGGTGCCCGTGGTCGGACGGTCGAGCGCCGCCAGGATGTGCATCAGCGTCGACTTGCCCGAGCCCGAAGGGCCCATGACGGCGGTCAGCTTGCCCTCGGCGACCTCGAGCGTGACGCCGCCCAGAGCGTCGACTGCGGTGTCGCCCTCGCCGTAGCGGCGGGTCAGGTCGCGCCCGGCGACAACAGCGGTGGGCGCTCGTTCGGCCACGTCCGTGGCGGGTACGGCGGCAGCTTCCATCGGTGTCTCTCCCTCTTTCGGAACCGGTCGGCTCTGTTTGCCAGGATACCGAGGATGTGTCGAGAGCCCTAATCGACCTGAGTGCGATCCGTGCTCGCTTCTCGGCGCTCGAGCGCGGCCTCGCATTTTTCGACGGCCCGGGCGGAACGCAGGTTCCCGACGAAGTGATCGACGCGATCAGCGGCTACCTGCGCGAGTCGAACGCGAACCTCGGCGGCGACTTCGTGACGAGCAGGCGCAGCGGCGAAATCGTCGCAGAAGCACGGGCCTCGGCCGCGCGCTTCCTCGGCTGCGCTGCGGAGGAGGTCGTCTTCGGCGCGAACATGACCACCCTTAACTTCGCGCTCTCGCGGACCCTCGGCCGGGAGCTCGCGGCCGGCGACGAGATCATCGTGACGAAGCTCGACCACGACGGCAACGTCTCGCCCTGGCTGGAGCTCGAGCGCGATCTCGGCGTGCGAGTGGTGTTCGCGGAGATCCGAAACGACACGACGCTGGATCTCGACCACCTTGCCTCGCTGCTCTCGGAGCGGACGCGGGTCGTCGCCTTCCCCTGGGCGTCGAACGCGGTCGGGACGCTCGTCGACGCCGCCCGCGTGGCCGACCTCGCGCACTCGGTCGAGGCGCTCGCCTGGGTCGACGCGGTCCACTACGCGCCGCACGGGCCGATCGACGTGGCCGCGGCGGGCATCGACGTGCTGCTCTGCTCGCCGTACAAGTTCTTCGGGCCGCACCTCGGACTCGCGTACGCGCGCGGCGAACTGCTCGAGCGCTGGCAGCCGTACAAGGTGCGGCCGGCGCCGGAGCGCCCTGCGGGGGCTCGGTTCGAGACCGGGACGCTCCCGCACGAGTTGCTCGCCGGGCTCGTCGCGGCGGTCGGCTACGTCGAGTCCGTCGGCTTCGATGCGATCATCCCGTACGAGCGCGACCTCGGCGAGCGTTTCCTCGCCGGACTCCCGGACGACTTCCAGCTCTTCGGCCTGCCCACGATGGACGGCCGCGTTCCCACGTTCTGCGGACAGGTCCGGGGGCTGGCCCCGGACGTGGCCGCCGCGCGCCTCGCGGAGCGGGGCTTCGCGACCTGGAGCGGGAACTACTACGCGGTCGAGGTGATGAAGCGCCTCGGCCTGCCGGACGGCGGCCTGCGGATCGGCTTCGTCCACTACAACACGACCGACGAGGTCGACCGGCTGCTCACGGCGCTCGCCGACCTCTAGGCGCCGACCTCTAGGCGTAGGCGGCGCGGGCTCGCTTCCAGCGTTCGTCGTCGGTCCGGATCGGGTCCGGGTCGATGCCCCGGTCAAGCGCCAGGTCGAGCGTCAGGAGCTGGAAGCGGACGATGTCGACCACTGGATGGACGGTCGGGACGAGCGTCACCTCGCAGCCGAGCTCGCGGAGCGCGGCGACGGCGCCGGCCGCACGCTCGGCGGCTCGGCCCTCGCCCTCGAGCACGAATGCGCGGACCGACTCGTCGACCGCGGCGAGGTGCCCGTGCAACAGCTGCTCGGTGTGATGCGCCTCGGCCGCGACGTGCGCTCCCTCGCGCAGCTTCAGCACGGCCTCTTGCGCGGTCGGCCAGTCACGGCCGGCGCCGGCGACGAGCCAGCGCTCGTGCGCGGAGACCGGCTCGCGTTTCTCGAGCGCACCCGCGACGGCTTCCGGCAGCCACGCGATGTCCTCGCCGTGCAGAGCCTCGAGCGCGGCGACCGCGCAGGTGTAGCTGACCGTGTGGCACCAGCTCCGCTCGACCTCGGGTGTGGCCACAACGACCTCGTCCGCGAGCTCGCCGAGCGGGCTCTCCGGCTTTGCCGTGATGAGCCAGACCGGACCGGTGAACGCACGCGCGGCCTCGAGCGAGAGCGGCGTGTCGCCTTCGTGGCTGACGACCACGAGCGCATCGGCCTCCCGCGGTCGCAGGACGAGCTCGAGCGCCTGCTCGGCCCAGCCGCCCGTCTGGGCCGCGTGGAACGACGTCCCGCAACCCGTGTGGAGCACGCTGCCGCCGGGCAGTCGGCGGTCGGTCGGAACCGCGCGCAGCCACTCCGGCTGCGCGAATATCGCCCGTCTGGTCTCCTCGCCCGCCACGTGGGCAGCATGTCACTGCGTTTGCAGTCTCGGCAAGCGGGTACCTCAGGGTCTCCGAAAGGAGGTCACATTGCTTCTGCTGATTCTGCTGGCACTATTGGCAATCATCCTGTTCGGCGTCGGTTTCACGGTCCACTGGCTCTTCATCCTGGCCGTGATCGCCGCCCTCGTGTTCGTGATCATGTTCTTCATGGGCGCAGCAGGCGGCCGCAGCCGCGGCGCCTGGTGGTAGCAACACCATTCTGAGAAGGCCGGGCCGTTAGCATCCGTCGGGTGAGCGGCCCGGCCTTCGTCCATCGCGAGCAGGTTCGCTTCCGCGACCTCGACGCGATGGGGCATGTCAACAACGCGGTCTTTCTGACCTACATTGAGTCGGCGCGCTTCGCGTTCCTGGGACACCTCGGGGCCGCGTCGGGCGTCGACAACATGCCCATCATCGTCGCCCGCATCGAGATCGACTTCCGCGCCCCGGTGAGCCTGGGCGACGAGATCGAGGTCGCGGTCCGCGCCACGCGCTTCGGCGACAAGAGCTTCGACCTCGACTACGTCCTCCGCGTCGGCGGGCAGGTCGTCGCCGAGGCGAAGAGCGTCCTCGTCGGGTACGACTACGGCAGCGGCGAGACGATCGCGATCCCCGACGACTGGCGGGAGCGCCTGGCCGCATGAGCATCTTCGAGCGGCAACGCCTCGACAACGGCCTGCGGATCCTGAGCGCGAGCATGCCCCAGGTGCAGTCGGTGACCTGCATGATCATGCTCGCCGCCGGCTCGCGCTACGAGACGCCCGAGACCAACGGCATCGCGCACTTCTCCGAGCACATGTTCTTCAAGGGCACCGAGCGCCGCCCCACCGCACGCGAGATCGGCATGGAGGTCGACGCGCTCGGCGGCGAATTCAACGCCTTCACGAGCAAGGAGTACACGGGGTACTACGTGCGCTGCGCGGCCGACCACCGCGACCAGGCGCTCGACGTGCTCGTCGACATGCTCCGCAACTCGAAGTTCGAGGCCGAGGAGATCGAGCGCGAGAAGGGCGTGATCGTCGAGGAGATGAACATGTACTTCGACACGCCGCGCGACTTCATCGGCGGCGTGTACGAGCACCTCCTCTACGGCGACCAGCCGCTCGGCTGGGACATCATCGGCCGCAAGGAGACCGTCCAGGGGGCGACGCGCGACACCTTCGTCGAGTACGTCGACCGCTGGTACAAGCCGGAGCGCATGGTCGTCGGCGTGGCCGGCCGGCTCGACGGCGACTACGTCGGCTCGATCGAGCGCCTGCTCGGCGACCTCGAGCCGCAGGAAACCGGCACTCCCGCTCCGCTCGTGCAGAACGGAAGCGCGGACCGCATCAAGATCCACCGCAAGGACTCGGACCAGGCGCACCTCTGCCTCGGAGTGCGCAGCTACCCGATCGTGCACCCGGACCGCTGGGCACTGCAGCTGCTCGCGACCGTGCTCGGGACGGGCATGTCGTCGCGGCTCTTCACCGAGGTGCGCGAGCGCCGCGGCCTGGCCTACTACGTCTACGCGCACAACCAGGGCTACACGGATGCAGGCACGCTCTACTCGCAGGCAGGCGTCGACATCAAGCGGAGCGAGGAGGCAGTCGAGACGATCATCCGCGAGTTCCGCCGGATCGCCGCGGAGCCGGTCCCCGCGGACGAGCTCGAGAAGGCGCGGGCCCTCGCGAAGGGCCGCTTCGTCCTCAGGCTGGAGAGCCCGCAGGGGATGATCCTCTTCGGCCTCGGGCGCGAGGTCCTGGGCGACACGATGATCGAGCCGGACGACGTGCTCGCCGGCCTCGACGCCGTCACCGCGGAAGACGTCCAGCGCGTGGCGCAGGACGTGATCGCCTCGGACGGCCTCAACCTCGCCCTGATCGGCCCGTTCGACGACGCGACTCCGTTCGAGGCGCTGCTCGCCGGCTGACCGACTCGGCCATCGTCAGGAACGGGACCTCGCCGAACCGCTCGAAGGTGCGCACGTGGCGGGAGACGATCTCGAAGCCCGCCAGCTCGTAGACCTTCCTTGCACGCTCGTTGAATTCGGCCACGTGCAAGTAGACGCGGCGCGGTCGATAGTGCTCGTGGGCGTACTCCAATCCCAGGCGGAAGAACTCGGGCCCGAGCCCCTGGCCGACGCGGTCGGGGCGCAGGCCGAGGCCGAAGTCGAGGTCGGGCGGCTTCTCCTCGAAGTAGTAGAAGCCGACGAGCTCTCCGGCCTCGTCGAAGGCGCCGAAGAAGCGCTCCGGATTCGCCACGGGATCGACGTCGCCGTCGTAGAAGTCGTACGGCGGCGGGTAGTGCCACGACGCAAGCTCGCGGTGCACGGCATCGGAGGCCTGGGCGATCGTCAACTGCATCGGCGAGAGCGTACGGCTGCGTTTGCGGAGGTGCTCGCCGGTTAGGAGACGCTGGCGTGAGAAAAGCCCTGCTCCTACTCGCTCTGGTCGCCGTGACCGCCGGCTGCGGCGGCGGCAGCAAGCGGCACACCGCTGCTCTGACGGCGACCGGACCGACCCCCGTCGCGACGACCGGCGCGTCGACCTCGCAGGCGACGCCGAGGCACGTCGCCTTCCGCTACCCGCGCGCACTGCAGCGATCGTTCCTCGTGAGCTGCGTGAAGAACGGCGGCACGACCGCGATGTGCGCCTGCACGCTTCACCGCCTCCAGGAGCGGATGCCGCTCCCTCAGTTCGTCAAGCTCGGCCGCGCGGTTCAGGCGAAGCGGAAGGGGCCGGCGGCGCTCGAGCGCAAGTTCCGGAGCACCAGCGTCCAGTGCGCCCGAAGCTCTAGCTAGAGCACCGCCGGCAGTCCTGCGCTACTCCTCGTCCTTCGACTCGGCCGCCGCGCGGTCCTTGATCTCCTCGACGACGGCCGGATCGGCGAGCGTGGTCGTGTCGCCCAGCTCGCGTTTCTCGGCGACGTCGCGGAGCAGGCGGCGCATGATCTTGCCGCTGCGGGTCTTCGGCAGCTCCGGCGTGAAGACGATGTTGGCGGGCTTCGCGATCGGCCCGATCTTCGTCGCCACGTGGTTCCGGAGCTCCTCGAGCTTCTCGACCGAGCCTTCGCCGGTGCCCTTCAGGGTCACGTAGGCGACGATCGCCTGGCCCGTCCGCTCGTCCTTGCGCCCGCAGACCGCCGCCTCGGCGACCTCCGGATGGTCGACCAGCGCGCTCTCGACCTCGATCGTCGAGATGCGGTGGCCCGACACGTTCATCACGTCGTCGACGCGGCCGAGCAGCCAGAAGTCGCCGTCCTCGTCGATGCGGGCGCCGTCGCCCGCGAAGTAGGCGTCTTCGTACTTCGACCAGTACGTGTCGCGGTAGCGCTGGTCGTCGCGGTAGATGCCGCGGAGCATCGCCGGCCACGGCTTGCGCAGGACGAGGTAGCCCCCACCCCCGGGACCGACCTCGTTGCCCTGCTCGTCGTAGACCGCGGCGTCGACGCCCGGGAACGGCCTGGTCGCCGAGCCCGGCTTGAGCGTCGTCACCCCCGGCAGCGGCGTGATCAGAACCATCCCCGTCTCCGTCTGCCACCACGTGTCGACGACCGGCGTTCGGTCGCCGCCGATGTGCTCGCGGTACCAGACCCAGGCCTCGGGGTTGATCGGCTCGCCGACGGAGCCGAGGAGCCGGAGTGAGGAGAGATCGTGCTTCTGAGCGAACTCCGGTCCCCATTTCATGTGCGTCCGGATGGCGGTCGGCGCCGTGTAGAGGATGTCGACCTTGTACCGCTCGATGATCGCCCACCAGCGGTCCTTGTCCGGGAAGTTGGGCACGCCCTCGTAGAGCACGCCCGTGGTGCCGTTGCACAACGGCCCGTAGACGATGTAGCTGTGGCCGGTCACCCAGCCGATGTCGGCCGCGCACCAGTAGATCGAGTCAGGCTTGACGTCGAAGATGTAGTTGTGCGTGGCCGCCGTGCCGACCAGGTAGCCGGCGGTGGTGTGGACGATGCCCTTGGGCTTGGCGGTGGTCCCGCTCGTGTACAGCAGGTAGAGCAGGTCCTCCGAGTCCATCGGCTCGCAGGGACACGACTCCGTGTCGTCCGACTCGCCTTCGACGACGTCGTGCCACCAGAGGTCGCGTCCCTCCTTCATCTGGACGTCGCCGCCCGTTCGGCGGTAGACGACGGCCTGCTTCACGGTCGGCGAGTCGTCGAGGGCGTCGTCCGCGTTCTTCTTCAGCGGCACCGGGGCGCCGTTGCGCAGGCCCTCGTCCTGGGTGATCAGCAGCTCGCACTCCATGTCGTTGAGCCGGCCTGAGAGCGAGTCGGCCGAGAAGCCCCCGAAGACGACGGTGTGCGGGGCGCCGATGCGGGCGCAGGCGAGCATCGCCACCGGAAGCTCCGGGACCATGCCCATGTAGATCCCGACCGGCGTCCCCTTCTTCACGCCGAGCTTCTTGAGCCCGTTCGCGAAGCGCACGACGTCTCGCTGGAGGTCGGCGAACGTGATCGTCCGCCGCTCGTCCTCCGGCTCGCCTTCCCAGTAGTAGGCGACCTTCTCGCCGTTCCCGGCCTCGACGTGGCGGTCGACGCAGTTGTAGGTGACGTTCAGCTTTCCGCCGAGGTACCACTTGGCGTACGGCTGCTCCCACTCGTAGAGCTTGTCGAACTCCTGGAACCAGGTGACGCGCTCGCGCCCCTCTCGCTCCCAGAAGTCCTCGAAGCTCAGGTCGTAGATGTCGGACTGGGCGTTCGCCTGCGAGGCGAAGTCCTCGGGCGGCGGGTAGCGCCGCTCCTCGAGGAGGATGGTCTCGATCGCCGGCCCGGTGCTGGTCGCTTCCGCCATCTAGGCCTCCGTGCGCCTCGGCATGGGCGAGCCCAGCTGCGAGAAGATCGGCAGGCGGTCCCACAACGGCGCCCCGACCGGAAGGACGGGCCGCACCGACATGCCGTTCACGACTCCGGCCGCCGACGTGTACCAGGCGACTCCGGCCGTCACGACGCCCGCCCAGCCACCGGCGTGGAGGATCCACTCGCTGCCGCCGTGGGCCAGGTTGAAGAAGCCGATCACGAGCAGGATCTCCGTGATCTCCAGCGTCAGGAACACGAGGAAGACCGCGACGTTGACGCGCGAGCTCCAGAAGAGCATGTACGTGTTGAAGATGGCGAACGCGAGCAGGAACCACGCCAGCCCGTTGAAGAGCTGCGTGCCCTCGACCGCTTTCGCGACGTTGTTCGAGATCAGAACGAGCGTCACGAAGAAGCCGAGCGCCATCCAGAAGCCGCCGTACGTCGAGAACGCGGTGGCTCCGAAGACGTTGCGGTTGCGGAACTCCCACATCCCCGCCAGAAGCTGAACGAGCCCGCCGTAGAAGAACGCGAGCCCCAGCCACGCGATGTCGGGGATGAAGGAAGCGTTGTGCCCGCTCAGGATGAACGTCGTCAGCGCGAACGCCGCGAGCCCCAGCGGTGCGGGATCGGCGGCAGGCACGGCCTCGACGACGGTGGGCAGGGCACGTTCCTCAGCGAGGACAGCCATGACAACCTCCTTCGTCACCGGCTCCCCGCGTTGCCGAGAGGAGTCGGCACTGGGTTGGATCGCAACCCGATCAGTCGGGTTGCGGGAAAAATTACCAGGCCCAGATACCCGCAAGGAGCGGGACTATTCCTATGGTTGTAAGTCGTACGGGAAATCCGTGAGGACCTCGCCGCCGTCCGCGGTGACGTGCACCAGGTCCTCGAGGCGGCAGCCGCCGTACCCGTGGCGGTAGACGCCGGGCTCGACGGCGATCACGTCGCCCGCGACGAGCTCGCCGGGTGCGCGGCCCAGCGAGGGCTCCTCGTGTACCTCGAGGCCGACGCCGTGGCCGAGCGAGTGGTAGAAGCCGTCCTTGAGGACCTCGCCGGGCTCCTTGGAGAGGAGCGTCGGGTGTCCGGCCTCCTCGAAGACCTCACACGAGATCCGAAAGAGCTCGCTGCCGGCGATGCCGGGCTTGACCGCGGCGACCGAGCGCTCGAGCGCCTCGCGGCAGAGCTGGTGGTATCCCGCCAGCTCCTCTGACGGCTCGCCCACGACGAAGCAGCGGGTCATGTCGGCGAAGCAGCCGGACTCGCGGTCGCGCGGGAAGAGGTCGAGGCAGATCGGCTCGTCCGGCGCGATCGGGCCGGAGCCCATGTCGTGCCCGACGGCGGTCTGCGCACCGTGCGAGACGATGAACTCGTCGGCGAAGGCCCCGTTCGCCGTGAACGCCTGCTCGACGGCGGTCTTGACCAGCTCGCAGGTGAGCGGCTCGCCGTCGACGACGAGGTCGCCGTTGCGGCGCTCGGCTGCGCGGAAGAGCTCGCATGCCGCGGCCATGCCGGCCTCCGCGGCCCGCTGCGCCCGGCGGATGCCCGCGAGCTCGGCCTCGTTCTTGACGCGGCGGCGCGAGGTGAAGCGCTCGCGATCGGCGGTGACCTCGATGCCGTTCGCGCGCAGGTGGTCGGCCACCATGACCGGGAAGGTCGGAGGCACGATCGCCGCCTCGACCCCGAAGCCGCGCGCCGCGCGGAGCGTCAGCTCGAGCTCGATCTCCTCACGCGACAGCCCCTGCGCGTAGAGCTCGTCGATGCCGAACTCCTCGGGCGCGGAGACCTCGAGCTCGGGAGCGACGGCCTTGATCCGGTCGAGCTCGAAAGAGCTTGCGAGGACGCGCTTCGTCCCGTTGCGCTCCACGTACAGGAACGGGTCGGGGATCGCGATCGGCACCTCGTGCCGCATCTCGGGCGAGCGGAGCGAGTCGGCGTAGATGAGGACGTCTGCCACGGCGAGCAGGATCGTACATCTACACTCGACGACCGTGGACGCGGTGCTCCAGAAGGCTCAGGCAGTGATCGCGAGCTACGACGAGGAGCTCACGCGCGAGCTGCCGGAAGGCGCCGGGATCTTCGACGCGCACGTCCACCTCGGCAACGACATCGACGGCATGTCCGGCGTCTACGAGGACCTCGAGCGGGTCATGGACCGCTACGGGATCGAACGCTGCTTCATGTTCTGCATGGACGAGCAGGACCGCCATCCCGCGTTCAAGGCGGCGAACGACCGCACGCTCGCGCACGCCAAGCGCTCGGGCGGCCGGATGATCCCCTTCGTCCGGCTCGATCTCGGGGAGAGGCCGATCGTGGAGGCGACTCGCTGCCTCGACCTGGGCGCGCGGGGAATCAAGCTCCACCCGCGGGCGCAGCGGTTTCTGCTGAACGACGAGCGCCTGGCTCCGGTGTTCGCCCTCGCGGCCGAGCGGCGCGTCCCGATCCTGATCCACGGCGGCCGCGGCCTGCCGCCGATCGCCGCCCACCTGGCTCGGCTCGTCGAGCGCTACCCCGAGGCGCAGCTGATCATCGCCCACGCGGGGATCGCCGATCTCTCCGAGCTCGCGGGGCACTTCTCCGGCAAGGCCGGCGTCTTCTTCGACACCTCGGTCTGGAGCCCGATCGACCTCCTCAGCCTCTTCCACCTCGTCTCGCCCGAGCAGGTCGTCTACGCCTCCGACTTCCCCTACGGCCAGCAGCCGAGCTCGCTGCTGATCGCGCTGCGGACCGCTGCGCTCGCGGGCTTCTCGGAGGACGAGGTGCGGGGCATGCTCTACGGCAACGCGGCGCGGATCGCCGACGGCGAGGAGCCGCTCGAGCCCTCGCCGCCGCGTGGCGGCGGTACGTTTTCGCAGCCGATGGCCTTCGCGCGCATCCACCAGTACCTCTCGATGGCGACACCGCTGCTCTGGACGCGGCAGCCGGACACGATCGGCGTCCTCGGCCTCGCGCTGAACGCCTGCGCCGACCGCGACGGCCACGCACAGGAGCGCGAGCAGATCCGGGAGCTGCTCGAGGCCGCGCGCGAGCTGTGGCGGGTGCTGCCGGAACTCGAGGACGACGCCGACCAGCGCGTCGTCAGCCGTACGACGTTTCGGCTCATCCACCTGGCGGACATCCTGGCGGTGACCAGTGGCGCTTGAGCTGCGCATCAATGGTGGCACGTACGAGGTCGACGTCCCGGTCGGGACGACGCTCGCCGACGCCCTGCGCGACCAGCTCGGCCTGACCGGCACGAAGGTCGCCTGCGGCGAGGGGCACTGCGGCGCGTGCACCGTGCAGCTCGACGGCGTGCCGGTGCTCTCGTGCATCACGCTGGCGCACACGGTCGGCGACCGAGAGGTGACGACGATCGAGGGCCTGCGCGAGCATCCGCTGGTCGAGGCGTTCGTCGAAGCCGACGCCACCCAGTGCGGCTTCTGCACGCCGGGGCAGATCGTCTCCGCGGCGGCGCTGCTGGAGGCGACCGGACGGCCGAGCCACGACGAGATCGCACACGCGATGTCCGGAAATCTCTGCCGCTGCGGCACCTACCCGAAGATCGAACGGGCGATCGAAGCGGTCGCCGCGAAGACGCAAGGAGGCTGATGGCTCGTCTGATCCGCACAGAGAAGGAGATCGAGGGCCGCTACACCGAGCAGTGGGTGGTCGTCGAAGAGGACGCTCTCGAGCAATGGCCCGAGGGGCCGCTGCAGACGGTCGGCCGCCCGGCGACCCGGGTCGACGGCCTGGCCCGCGCGCGCGGCGAGGCCCGCTACACGCAGGACCTGCGCCTGCCGGGAATGCTGCACGCCGCGGTGCTCCGCTCGCCGCACGCGCGGGCGCGTGTGCAGAAGCTCGACCTCGAGCCGGCCCGGGCTCTGCCCGGCGTCCGTGCAGTCATCGGCCCGAGCGATCTCGACGTCCTCAACGAGGAGCCCAACTACGAGGGCGAGGCGATCGCGGCAGTCGCCGCCGACACGGTCGCGCAGGCGCGCGCCGCGGTCGAGGCGATCGACGTCGAGTGGGAGGTCCTCGAGCCGCTGCTCGACTGGGAGAAAGCGGTCGCCGAGAAATCCTTCGTCGCCGACCCGCGTGACTACGAGCGCGGCGACGTCGAGCGCGGCCTCGCCGAAGCCGACGCCGTCGTCGAGGCCGAGTACCGCACCCAGAGCGTGCTGCACAACGCGCTCGAGACGCACCAGTCGGCCTGCGAGTGGGAAGGCGACACGCTCAACGTCTACACGTCCACGCAGTTCCTCTGGGGCGTCCGCGACGAGGTCGCCAAGGAGTTCTCGCTTCCCAAGGACAAGGTGCGCGTGATCTGCCGCTTCATGGGCGGCGGCTTCGGCGCGAAGGGCTCGGCAGGGGACTACACGATGGTCGCCGCCGAGCTCGCGAAGCGGACCGGCCGGCCCGTCCATTGCCGGCTCGACCGCCGCGAGGAGAACGTCAACTCCGGAAACCGCAACCCGACGATCCAGAAGCTCCGCCTCGGCGCGCGCTCGGACGGGACGCTGACGGCGATCGACGCCGAATACGAGTGCCTGCTCGGCTGGGACGGCTGGCTGCCGCCCACTGCGGGCCCCGCGCAGATGCTCTACGCCTGCGAGAACGTCAGGACGGTCGAGCGCGGCGTCCGGCTGAACACGCCGCCGATGGATGCCTTCCGCGCGCCCGGCTTCGTCGAGGGGACCTTCGGGCTCGAGTGCGCGCTCGACGAGCTCGCCGCGAAGCTCGACCTCGACCCGCTCGAGGTCAGGCGCCTCAACCACGCCGACCACGATCCGATGGACGAGCGGCCCTTCTCGGCCAAGGAGCTGATGGAGTGCTACCGCCGCGCCGAGCCGCAGTGGGAGCGCCGGCAGGAAGTGCGCGCGCGCAGCGAAGGGCCGTGGCAGCGCGGCGTCGGGCTCGCCACGCAGCTCTGGTACGGCGGCGGCGGCCCGCCCTCGTACGCGTGGGTGCGGCTGGGCGGCGACGGGACCGTGACGGTCGTGACCGCGATGCAGGACATCGGCACCGGCACGCGCACGGCGATGGCGCAGATCGCGGCCGAGGAGCTCGGCGTTCCCCTCGAGCGCGTGACCGTCGAGCTCGGCGACACGGCACACGGCCCGTACGCGACGGTCTCGGGTGGCTCGTCAACGGTTCCCTCCGTTGGCCCGGCCGTCCGTTCCGCCGCGGCCGACGTTGCGCGGCAGCTGATCGAGATCGCAGCGCAGCGCTTCGAGACCGAGGAGCGCGTCCTCAGGCTCGAGAACGGCAACATCGTCAGCGACCTCGGCGGCTCGTGGCCGATCGAGGACGTGACGGGCCTGCTCGAGGACGGCCAGATCCTCGGCAACGGCGCCCGTGGTCCGAACCCGACCGGAATGCGCGTGCTGACCTTCGGGATCCAGGTGGCCGAGGTGGCCGTCGACGTCGAGACCGGCGAGGTCGTCGTCGAGCGGATCTACGCCGTCCACGACGTCGGCCGCGTGATCAACCCGCTCGGCGCCGAGAGCCAGATCGAGGGCGGGATCATCCAGGCAATCGGCCACACGCTCTCCGAGCGGCGGCTGCTCGACCCGCGGACCGGCAAGGTGCTGACGCGGACGCTCGACTCGTACAAGCTGCCGACCTTCGCCGACGTGCCCGAGATCGTGGCCGAGCTGGTCGACAAGCCCGACTCGCACCTGACGAACCTCGGCGCCAAGGGCCTGGGAGAGCCGCCGATCGTGCCGACGGCCGCCGCGATCGTCAACGCGATCCGCGACGCGACCGGGGCCGACATCCGCGAGATCCCGGTCGACCGCGAGACGATGCTGCGCGAGCTCGCCGAGGCGCGCAAGAAGGAGAAGGGTGCAGCTCCGGCAGCCGTCTAGCCTCCAGGAGCTGGACGGCGGGCTGCCGCTCGCCGGCGGGACGGAGGTCGTGCCGCTTCTCCGCGACGGGCTCGTCGAGGCGGAGACGCTGGTCGACATTCGCGCTCTCGTGCCGAAGCGGGGTGCGCGGCACGACCATCGGCGCCGGCACGACGCTGGCCGAGCTCGAGGTCGATCCCGAGATACCCGAAGCCCTCCGAGAGGCCTGCCGGCTGGCCGCGTCGCCGCAGCTTCGCTCGATGGGGACGATCGGCGGGAACCTGCTGCAGGCAACCCGCTGCTGGTACTGGCGGCTGAAGTACCCGTGCTTCCTGCACGGCGGGGACGTCTGCCACGCGCGCCAGGGCGAGCACCGCGAGCACGCGATCTTCGGCAACGAGCGCTGCGCCTCGGCGCATCCGTCGGATCCGGCGGCGGCGCTCCTGGCGCTCGGCGCGCGGCTGCGGACAGACCGGCGCGAGCTGGCGCTGGGCGAGCTCTACCGCCTGCCGACCGAGGACGACCGCAGCACGACGACGCTCGCGCCGGGAGAGCTGATCCTCGAGCTCGAGGTTCCGCGGCCCGAGGCGAGCACGTACCTGAAGGCCATGGACCGGGCCCGCTGGGCGTTCCCGCTCGTGGGCGTGGCCGCGGCTCGCTCCGCCGACGGCGTCCGCCTCGCGCTGGCCGGCGTGGCGCCGATCCCCTGGGCGCTCGACTCGCCGGCCGCGCTGGAGTCCGCGACGCCCCTTCCCGGCACGGCGTACAAGGTCGAGCTCGCCCGCCCGCTGATCCGCCGCGCGCTCGAAGCTGTCGGCTAGCGAGCCCGTCTGGGCGGTGGTGCTCGCCGCTGGAGCGGCGACGCGATTCGGCTCGCCGAAGCAGGAGCTCTTGCTCGAGCCGGTGCTCGAGCGCGTGCGGCAGAGCTCCGTGGACGGCGTGCTCGTCGTCCTTGGCGCGCACGAGATCGAGACGAGCGCGCCGACCGTCCACTGTCGCGACTGGGAGAGCGGCCCGGGCGCTTCACTGCGCTGCGGGCTCGCCGCACTCGGCGAGGATGTCGATGCCGCGGTGGTCGTCCTCGGCGACGGGCCGAACCTCTCGCCGGAGGCCGCCGACCGCGTGATCGCGACCTGGCGGGCCGGCGCCGGGCCGGTCGTCGCGGCCACGTACGGCGGCACGAGGCTGCACCCCGTCCTGCTCGCGAGGGCCGTCTGGAGCCGGATCCCGGACGAGGGCGCCCGCACCCTCGACGCCGTCCTCGTTCCGTGCGACGATCTAGGACCTCCAGGAGACGTCGATTTCGCCGATCAAGTCCCCTGGAGCTGACGCTGTGGAGCTTGCGAGACCCCTAGATCCCTCTCCTGCCGACAAGCCGTCCGTGCTGGCCGGGCTCCGCCTGCAGCGGAAGCTGACGGTCGAGGAAGCCGCCAAGCGCGCCGCGCTCTGGCCGGACCAGGTCGAGTGGCTCGAGGAGGGTCGCCTCTACCGCTTCCCGACCAGCGAGGCCGCCGTCCTCGCGCTTCTTCGATACGCGACCTCGCTCGGGATCGACCACCGCGAGGCCCGGCGCCTGGCGGGCCTCCCCGTCGAGCCGCCCCCGCCGCGCCGGCTCGGGCGCTGGCTCGCAGCGGCAGCCGCCGCCGCCCTCGTCGCGATGCTCCTCAGCGCGATGTTCGTCGGCTTCGGGAACGGGTCGACGCAGGCGAGCAAGGCGGCCGCGCTGCTCCCGGCTCCCTGGAAGATCAGCGTCGACGTCCTCAACGGCAGCGGCGACATCAACTACACGCGCCAGGTCGCGACGCACGTCGGGTCGTTCGGCTATCGCATCGGGCACGTCACGAAGGCGAACCGCTTCGGCTACAAGCAGACGGTCATCTACTTCGAGCCCGGCGGAGAGGCACTCGCCCGCCGGCTCGTGTCCCAGCTCGGCTGCGGCACCATCAGCCCGCTGCCCGGGGGCCGCGACGCGCGGCGGCTGGTCGTGATCACAGGCCCGCCCAGCCCGGCCTGTTGACGCGAAGCTAGAGAGGCGTCCGCAGCGCCGCGAGCTTCTGCTTGAGCTCGGGCGGCATCTCTTCGGCGACCGACTGGCGGACGAACTGCCGGATCTGCTCCTCGAAGACGTACCGCTTGCGGCAATAGCTGCAGCCCTCCAGGTGCCGCTCCGCCTCGGCCCGCTCCGCGTCGCTCAGCACGCGGTCGAGGTACGGCTGCAGGAGCTCCTCGCACTTCTCGCAGTCGTCCCAGCTCATGAAACTGCGCTCCCGACGGCGCGATCCGCGAGCTCGCGCTTGAGGATCCGGCGGCCGCGGTGCAAGCGCGACATCACGGTTCCGATCGGGATCTCGAGGATCTGCGCCGCGTCGGCGTAGCTGAAGTCGCCGATGTCCACCAGGACGATCACGTCGCGGAAGTCGTGCGGCACCGCCGAGAGGGCGGCGACCGCGTCGTCCTGCGAGAGCCGGTCGTCGACGCGGCCCTCGGCCGAGCCCCCGTCCTCCTCGAGCTTGTTGTAGAGGAAGTAGTCGCCTTCCTCGAGCGGCTGGGTGTCAGGCGCCCGCTGGACGCGCCGGCCGCGGTCGATGTTCAGGTTGGTCAGGATCCGGAGGAGCCAGGCGCGCATGTTGGTGCCAGGCTGGAAGGAGCGCCACGAGCGGAACGCCCTCGCATACGTCTCCTGCATCAAGTCCTCGGCTTCTTCGCGCGTGGACACGAGCCTCCTTGCGACACGGTACACCTGGTCGGCCAGATCGAGCGCCTCCTCCTCGAAGCGCACGCGGTCGCGAGCCTCCTCGGCCAGCCGCCTCGCGTCCACTTCGGGTGGGTCGCTCATCGCGGCCACCCTAGCTGACGATGCTTTCTGAAACGACCCTCGCTCGGCGCGCATTCCCCCTCCGGTTAGCGCGGGCGGGGATCGGGTACCCCACGCCTATGGAAGGCTACGAAGTCATCACCAGCGACGAGCACAAGCTCGGCAGCGTCGTCGACGTCAAGGGCGACAATCTGATCGTCGAGCGGGGGCTCCTCCGCAAGACCCGCCACGCGATCCCGAAGGTCTTCGCGGAGGAGGACGGCGCCGAGCAGGTCGTGCGGCTGACTGTGAGCGAGGAGGTAGTCGACAACTCGCCGAAGCTCGAGAACGGCGAAGTCGACGAGCAGGCCGTCGCGCAGCACTACGGGCTCGCCGCGGGCGATCCGGCGCCGGAGACGCTTGGCTACGGAGAGCTGCGGCCCGACGACCCGGCCCGCACGGCGGAGGACGACCAGGTTCGTGCAGGCATGGAGCCGACGGCGCAGCAGCGCGTCCGAATCCGCGAGGGAGTCGAGGAGCCCGGCTTGCAGGGCAAGCCTCTGATCCCGCCCGACACGGACGCCTCGAACGCCTCGCCGCCGCGCCGAACGCCCTAAACCGGCTGGACCTCGCGGAACCCGGCGCGGGACAGGTCCGCGAGGATCGCCTCGCGGCTCGTCTTCTCCTCGTCCCACGTCAGCTGTACCTGGCCCATCAGGTTCGCGATCGCCTGCTCGAGGCCGTCGTGGCCCTGCAGCGCGCCGCCCAGGCGCATGACGCAGCGCTCGCAGCGGATGCCGCTGACGTGAATCGTCTCGGAGCGGGTCACGGCAGCGATCCTAGCGTCCGCTCGGCGACGTCTGCGACGACTCCCTCGAGGCCCCGCGAGCGCGCCACCTCGAGCTGCCGGTCGCCCTCGCAGCGCGACGGGTCGAGCGCCTCGAGCAGCTTCGTGCTCCCGAGCTCACGGGCGGCCGGCGCGACCAGCTCCAGGAGCTCGGCGGCGAGCTCGGAGGCAGTTGCGGTCCGCTCGCCGTCCGGGTGGATCAGCTCGGCGCGCGGGCCGAACCGAAGGGCAGCCCAGCGATTCTGCGCGTAGTCACCGCGCTGAGCCGGGCGCGGAGGGGGGCCTTCGACGACGGTCGCGCAGAGCGCCTGCAGCAGCGCCGCGAAGGCGCCGGTCAGCGCGACGGCGGTGGGCTGGTCGGGCGCGCGGATCTCGAGCGTCCCGAAGCGCGGGTGCGGCCGGATGTCCCACCAGAAGCGCGTGTATCCGTCAGCGAGACCGATACGCACGAACCGCTCGACGAACGCCTCCCACTCGGCGTACGAGTCGAAGACCGGAGGCGCCGACGCGCGCGGCAGCTGGGCGAGTACTTCGGCACGGCTCGAGCACAAGCCCGTCTCGTCGCCGGCGAGGAAGGGCGAATTGGCCGACAGCGCGAGCACGACGGGGAGCCAGGCGAGCACGCCCTCGAGAGCGGCCATGCACTCGTCCGGCCCGGGCATCCCCACGTGGACGTGCAGCCCGCAGACCGCCTGGCGCCTCGCCGAGACGCCCGCGTACTGGACGAACTCGAGGTAGCGCGGGTCGGGCGCGATCTGCTGCGCGGTCGGGAGGCTGAAGGCGTGCGTCCCCGCGGCCGCGAGGGCGAGCCCGCTCTCGCGAGCGCCCTCCGCCGCGCAGGCCCGCAGCGCGACGACGGACTCGAGCGCTTCTGCGGCCGACGCGCGAACGTCGGTTGCCAGCTCGACCATCGAGGCGAGCAGCTCCATCTTGAGCACTCCGGACAGCTCCCGCCCCTCGGCCCACGAGACGAGGGGCTCGACGCCGGGGGTCAGAGCGAGCGTCTCGCCGTCGAGGATCATCACCTCCTCCTCGAGGCCGAGCGACCAGGGGGTGCTCTCGCCGAAGTGCTGCTCGATCAAACGCGGGTAACGCTACCCGCCGGTCGGGTGACCCGGACCGCGCAGGTTGCGCAGCACGTAGACCGCGATCGCCAGCGCCAGGGCCGCCGTCAGGCCGAGGAAGACCCAGGAGAGACGTGAGCCGCCGTCGCCGCCGAAGGGCAGCAGCCGGGGCGGGCGGAGGATGCCCGGGCTCGAGGATTTCCTGGGAGCCGAGCGTTGCGCGGTCGCGCCCTCGACGCCGAACGCGGAGGGCGGTGCCTTCGTGCTGATCGTCACCGCGGGCAGCTGGGGGCCGGCCGCAGCTTCGGCCCCGTTGCATGCGATCGTCACGGGAGCGGACTGCTCGCGCCGCGTCACCCGATGGCCCGGCTGAACAACCTCGACGGCGATCCTGCCGATTCGCTTCCGCTTCCCTCCTCGAATCGTGACGACGTCGATCGCGTAGCGGCCCGGGCCGAGCGGGCGGCCGTGCACGCGTCCGGTGAACCGCACCCGGTTCTGACCCGCCTGGCCATGGACGCGCTTTCGCCCGGCGACCTCGCAGTTCGGGCTCGGCCCGATCACCACCAGCTCCACCTGTCCCGGACGCGCCAGGCGGAAGTTGATCGTCGTCCCGCGCCTGCGGCCCCTGGTCGAGAAACGGGTCCGCGAGGCCTTCACCCGCCGCGCCTGGGCGTTCTGCGTCGCCAGCGAGCCCGCGCTCCCGGAAGGAGGCGTCTGGCCGCCGCTCTGGCCGGCTCCCCCTCCACCGGGAGGCGCCGGCGGCGGGACGCCAGGCACGGTCACGGGTGGCGGTGGTGCCCCGGGCGGAAGCGGCGGTGGCGGAGGGAGCGGCGGTGGCGGAGGGAGCGGTGGCGGCGGAGGAAGCGGCGGCAGCGGGGGTGGCGGAGGCAGCGGCGGCGGCGGAGGGAGCGGCGGAACCGTGGTCGGCACCGTGATCGTGGGCAGCGTCAGCGACGAGATCAGGTCGCCGCGCGCTGGGTTGTCGTAGGCGATTCCCGCTGCCAGACCGGCGAGACCGGTCAGCGCGAACAGAAGCAAGCGTTGCCGCATGGAGGCACCTCCGGGAAGGAAACGCGCTACGAGCTCAAATGGATACGGTCAGCCGAGGACGAGCTCGGTCGTCCCGGACGAGACGGTCCGGGGCCGGCCGTTGACCGAGACGTCCACGTTGCCGGCAGCGCCGAGCTCGAGCCAGATCCGCCGGGCGCGCAGGGAAACGCTGTCGCCCTCGAGGAGCGTCCTCTCGGCGAGCAGCGGCCCCGCCGCCGACGCACGGTGGGCGGACATCCAGCAGCTGCCGCGGCTGGCCGTGATCGTCACGAGCACGAGCCGCTTGACGGCGACCGCGTGGCTTGCGACGGGCTTCACGACAGGCGGCGGAGCCGGAGGAGGCGGCGCCGGTGGCGGTGGTGGTGCGACCGGCGCCGGCGCGGGCGGCGAGGCAGACGCCTGCGAGACGGCGTCGTCGCCGAGATGCCCGGTCCAGAGCAGGGCGGCGTAGGCCGCGAAGGCCATGTTCGCGACCACGAGCAGCGCGATGACGACGTCGTACGAGCGGCGGCGCACTCCAAGAGGTTCGGCCGTACGAAGCGGGTCTCCTGCCCGCAAACGAGGGATCAGCCGCTATGCCAGCCGCGAAATGCGCCCAGCAGCGCGCGCTCGGCGTCCGGGGAGAGCGCGTCCTCGGTGAGCCGGCCGGCGACCGTGACCGTCTGGCGAATCTGCTCCAGGTAGGCCGTACAGCCGTCACAGCGGGAGATGTGCTCCTCGAAGCGCAGACGCTCCTCCTCGGGGAGCGCGCCCTCGAGGTAATCGGTGACGAGCTCGACGAATTCCTGGCAGCTCAGTTGTTCGACTTGTTGGCTCACGTGCCGTCCTCGCTCAGATACTCCTCGAGCGCCGCTCGTACCTTCGAGCGGGCGCGGTGCAGTAGCACTCGTTGATTGGTCTCGCTCAGGTCGAGTGCGTTACGGACCTCGTCGCTCGACCAGCCTTCGACGTCGCGGAGCGAGATGACCGTCCGCTGCGTCGCCGGGAGCGCCTCGATGGCATCCGCGATCACGCGGCGCGTCTCGGCTGCCTCGAGCGCGTCCTCCGGCCAGGGCGCCGGCTTGACTGCCCAGTGCCCCGGCCAGCGCGGATGCTCCGGGTCGAGGAAACGATCCGCATCCACTGCGGGCTCGGGCACGCGGCCGGGCTCCTGAAGCGCGGAGAACGGCAGCGTGCGACCGTCGCGCACGGCGCGGGTCTTGGCGATGTTGGTCAGGATCCGGAAGATCCACGTGCGAAGCGACGATCGGCCCTCGAACCGGTCGAGGCCCTTGAGCACTCCGAGCCAGGTCTCGGCCGCGACGTCTTCGGCGGCTGCCTGCGTGGGCACGTAGATCCGCGCCACCCGCACGAGCGACGGGTGATACTCGCGGACGAGCGCACGAAACGCCTCCTCGTCACCCGCCCGCAGCGCAGCGACCAGCTGCTCCTCGCCCGCGGTCTCGACCACGTGGCGACTGTAACGGAGGCCCGAAAGGAGAGACGACCACCCATGAGCGAGCGCTTCGACCTGATCGTCATCGGCGGCGGCTCCGCCGCCCGGGACGCCGCGGGCAAGGCCGCCCGCGAGCACGACGCGAACGTCGCGCTGATCGAGCGTGAGCGCTGGGGCGGCAGCTGCCCCAACGTCGCCTGCGCGCCGACGAAGGCCTACCTCGTCGCGGCCGAGCTCGCGCACGACATCGATGCGCTCGGAAAGCGGATCGGCGTGGACGCGGGGCCGGTGCGGGTGGACCTCGGCCGCGTGCGCGACTGGAAGGACTCGCTGAAGCGGCCGCAACCGCAGTGGGTCGCCGGCCTCGAGGCGCAGGGGCTGACGCCGATCACCGGCGAGGCGGAGCTCGTGGACACGGGAACCGTCCGCGTCGGCCAGCGCGAGCTTCAGGCCGAGCGGATCCTGATCGCGACCGGCTCGCGGACCGCAATACCTCCCATCGACGGGATCGAGGAGGCCGGGTGGCTGGACCACATCTCGGCGCTCGAGCTGACCGAGGTTCCGCGATCGCTGCTCGTGGTCGGCGCGGGCGCGGTCGGCCTCGAGTTCGGGCAGGCGTTCTCGCGCTTCGGCGCAAAGGTCACGATCGTCGACGCGCTGGACCGGATCGCGCCCGCCTCCGACGCGGAAGCCTCGGCCACGCTGGCCGCGGCGCTCCGCGAGGAGGGCATCGAGATCGCCACCTCCGTCTTCGTGCAGCGCGCGGCGAGGGAAGGCGACGAGATCGCGGTCACGGTCGCGCCGCGCGACGGCTCAGCCGCTTTCGACCTGCGCGTCGAGCGGATCCTGCTCGCGTCCGGCCGCGTGCCGAACCTCGAAGGCCTCAACGCCGAGAAGCTCGGCCTCGAGACGACCAGGACGGGGATCGTCGTGGACGAGCGCCTGCGCACCTCGGTGGCCGGGATCTGGGCCGCGGGGACGTCAACGCGGTCGCCCAGCTGACTCCCGTCGCCCAGTACCAGGCGCGCATCGCGGTCGCGGACATGTTCGGCGACCGACGGGCCGGCTGCCGACTACTCGTTCCTGCCGACCTCGATCTTCACCGACCCGGAGCTGGCCGGCGTCGGCCTCACCGAGGAACAGGCTCGCGAGGCGGGGCACGACGTCGGCGTCGCGCGAAACGACCACGTCAAGCGCTTCTCGTACATCGAGGCGAAGCACGGCCTCTTCAAGATCGTCTTCGACCGCGGAACCCGCCGCGTGCTCGGGCTGCACGTCGTCTCGCGGAACGGAGGAGACGTCGTCCAGGGGCTGGCGCTCGCGCTCAAGCTCGGAGCGACCGTCGAGGACCTCGCCGGTATGCACCACGTCTACCCGACGTACGGGGAAGGCGTGAAGGCCGCCGCCGAAAGGGCTTAGAGAAAAAAGGAAGGAGGCCCGGGCAGGCGGCGGGCCTCCTTCCTACCTCCCGGCCGGCCGCGCTGGCGTGCGGCCGGGCCGGGAACCGGGCCCCAGGGGGTTGGGGCCGGATGTTGGACGGCGAACGTCATGGGGAGGGTTGCCGTCCAAGCTTCACGTCGAGGGTCTCCTTGCTGTCTCCGCGCCAGATCTCGAGCGAGATCGTGTTGCCGGGCTGCTTCGCGGAGATCACGTCGCGCAGCTGGTCGAGGGAGAAGAGCCGAACGCCGTCGGCAGCGACGACCAGGTCCCCTCCGAGCGAGTACGTCTCGCCGGAGACGGTCACCTGCTGCTTGCCGGCGCGCAGTCCCGCCTTCGCCGCCGAGCTGCCGGGGTCGACGCTCGCGACGAGCAGGCCGTTCGCGGCAGGAAGGCGGAACAGCCGGGCGATCTGCGGAGTGACGGCCTGGGCGCGGATCCCGAGGAACGCGTGCTCGACGTGCCCGGTCTTGATGATCTGCGCGGCGACCGTCTTGACCGTGTCGATCGGGACCGCGAAGCCGATCCCGATGTTGCCGCCGGTGTCGCTCTGGATCTGCGAGTTGACGCCGATCACGTCGCCGTTCGCGTCGAGCAGCGGGCCACCCGAGTTGCCGTGGTTGAGCGCGGCGTCGGTCTGGATGACGTGATCGATCGAGTACTGGCCGTCGGGCGCGGCGATCACCCGCTGCAGGGCGCTGACGATGCCGGCCGTGACGGTGCGATCGAGCCCGAGGGGGTTTCCGATCGCGACCACCGAGTCGCCGACGTGCACGTCGTCCGAGTTCCCGAGCGTGAGCGGCGTGAGCGCGCGCGAGTGGACGTCGACCTGCAGCACGGCGACGTCGGTCGACGGATCGGAGCCGACCACCCGCGCCTTCACGCTCTCGTTGTTCGAGAAGCTGACGCTGACCGTGCGCGCGCCCTGGACGACGTGGTAGTTCGTGACGATGTGGCCGGCCTTGTCGATCACGAAGCCCGAGCCGAGGGCCTGCTGCCGCTGCTTCTGGGGGACGGGGAAGCCGAAGAAAGGATCGGGCGACTGCGTCTTCACGACCTGGGTCGCCGTCACCTGGACGACGCCCGGCGCGTCGCGACGGTAGATCTCGTTCACGGAGAGGGCCTTCCCGCTGCGGAAGGCGGTCGCGGTCGCGGTTCCTCCGGTCGCCTGGATCTCGCGGACCGTGGTGGTCGAGGCGGCCGAGAACGCGCCCAGAGCAGCTGCGCCCGCCAACGCGAGGCCCGCACCGGCGCCGGCTGCCGCAAAGATGCCCAGGCCGAGAAAGATCCGCGCTCGTCCTGCCACGATTCCATTGAAGCGCTGCGGTGTTCAGCCGCTGTTGCGCCGCATTAAGCCTGCGTTAAGCCAATTTTCGGCTTTTGCGTACCCAAATGCGCTCCTTCGCCGTTCTGATGGAAAGACGAAAGGGGGACCACCTCGTGTCGATCCTCTGGATCATCCTGATCATCGTGCTCGTGCTGCTGCTGCTTGGCTTCTTCAGCCGCGGCCGCTGGTAAATAGGCCCACCGGTTTGCCGAAGTAGGCCGCCCGGCCCTTGCCGGGCGGCCTCCGGCACGCGATCCTGTTCTGGTGGATCGCGCCCGGATTCTCAGCGTCCTCGCACGTGCCGACCAGCTGCCCGACCTCCCGAGGCTCGGGGGGATGGCGCGTGCCGACGGCGTCGTGATCGCGAGTGAGCGCTTCTGGGCGTTCGCGAGCCGCGACGGCGTCGTCCAGGAGGGCGCGATGCCCGCGCCGCCGCGCTTCGTGCGCCGGGTTCCGCTCCTGCGCGGCATGGTGCGGCTCGGCCTGGCGCTGACGCCGCTCTTCCGCGGCCGGGGCGTTGCGCGCCGGCGCGAGCGGGTGTTCCTGCTCGCCGCGCTGCTGGCGCCGCTGTCGCTCGTGTTCCTGCCGCAGTCCGCATCGTTTCCGGTCGGAATCGCGATCGGCGTCGTCCTGATCGCCTGGATGCTCCGCGGCCGGACGCTCTTCCTGCACGGCGCCGAGCACCGCGCGATCGCCGCGGCGGAGGCCGGCAGCCTCATCCCGACCTGGGTCGGACAGGCGAAGCCTTCGCGGTTCGCGCCTCGCTGCGGGACGAACTTCGCGGCGCTCGTGTTCCCCGTCTCCATGCTCGCCGACCGCCTCTGGCCGCTCCCGGCGGCGGCCTACACGCCCTTTGCCATCTCGCTCCTCTCCCTCGCGCTGACGATGGAGCTCTGGCAGCTGGTGCAGGCCTCGCGCCACCGGGTCGCGCGGGTCTTCCTCCTCCCCGGGCTCGCCCTGCAGCGCCTGACCACGCGCGAGCCCGTGGTCGAGGAGACGCAGATCGCCCTCACGGCGGTCGCGTCTGTGCTCGAACGAGAGCTCATTTAGTCCGAACGGGCGGTTCAAGCCGTCCGACGTACCGCCGATAACAAGGCGATGCCGCCTGTTTACCGTGGACCGTTCGGCAAGCCGCAGGCCGAGCGCCTCCTCTGGCGCGCCGGTTTCGGCCCCCGCCCGGGTGAGGCCGAGAGGCTCGCCAAGAAGGGGCTCGACCACGCCGTCCACTCGCTGACCCACCCCGGTCGCGAGCGCCTGCGCGGCCCCAAGCCGCACGACGACGACGGCCACCCGCTCGCCCCGTACGACTCCTGGGGCCACGACCAGCTCTGGTGGCTCGACCGGATGGTGCGCACGAGCCGACCCCTCGCCGAGCGGATGACGCTCGTCTGGCACGACTGGTTCGCGACCTCCGAGGACGCGAGCAACGCGCGCCTCATGATCCGCCAGAACAACCTCTTCCGGAAGCACGGCCTCGGCTCGTTCCAGACGCTGCTGACGGACGTGACGTGCGACCCGGCGATGCTCCTCTGGCTCTCGGGCACGGACAACTCGAAGGACTCGCCGAACGAGAACTACGGCCGTGAGCTGATGGAGCTGTTCACCATCGGCGCCGACCGCGGCGGCTACACCGAGCGCGACGTCCGCGAGCAGGCCCGCGCGCTGACCGGCTGGCGGAACGACTGGAGCGAGAACCTCGGCCCGATCCACTTCCGCTTCGACAAGCGCCGGCACGACCCGGGCGTGAAGCGGATCTTCGGCAAGCGCGGCCACTTCGACTGGCGCGACTCCTGCCGGCTCTGCGTGGAGCACCGCCTCCACCCGTCCTTCTTCGTCACGAAGCTCTGGAGCTACTTCGTCCCGACCCCGCCGCCTGCGGCGACGAAGCGCTCGCTCGAGCGGCTGTACGTCGCTCACGGGCACGCGATCGGCCCGGTCGTCCAGGCGATCCTGAAGCACCCGGCGCTCTACGAGGGACCGCGGATGGTGAAGCCTCCGGCCGTCTACGTCGCGGGCCTGCTGCGCTCGCTGCGCCGCGGGATCGACACCGAGGCCTGGACGTGGCTGATGGACCTCGCCGGCCAGTCGCTCTTCTTCCCGCCGAACGTCGCGGGCTGGGACGACACGCGCTGGCTCGACACCTCGACCTACCGCGCCCGCTGGCTGATCGCCTCGCACGCGATCCGGCCGCACGAGCTCAACGGCGACAAGGTCAAGCTCCCCGCCGACGCGGCGAAGCTGATGACCCGCGCGGAGGCGTTCTTCGGCAAGCCGGTCCTGACCGGCCGCACGCACGGCGAGCTGAAGCGCTTCGCGAGGCGCGCGCTCGGCGACGCGAACGCCCGCTGGAAGAAGGAGCAGTACCCGGCGCTGATCGAGAACGCGCTGCGGCAGCTGCTCGCCTCGTCCCCCGACCTCCAGACCAGCTGATGGCCCGCTGTCACCACTGCGACGAGTTCTCGCGAGCCTCCTTCGTGCGCCGCACGGCGGCCGAGGCGGGGCGCGGGCTGCCGGCGATCGAGGCGGGGATGCCGGCCCCGGCCGGCACAGGGCTCGACCGGCGCACATTCGTGGCGCGCACGTTCGGGCTCGCGCTTTCGGTCTACGGCGCGGGCAAGCTGAACCTCTTCCAGGAGGGCATCGCGCGGGCGGCGAGCGGTCCCGCCCAGCCGGTGCTCGTCTCGGTCTTCCTCCCGGGCGGCGCGGACTCGCTCTCGGTGCTCTATCCGGCGCTCGACTCGCGCTACCGGGAGCTGCGCCCGACGCTGGCCCTCGGCGCCGGGGACGGCCCGCAGTTCACGGAGGACCCGAGCCTGTACTGGCACCCGTCGCTCGCGCCGTTCGCGACGCTTCACGGCGAGGGCAAGGTCACCGTCATGCCGGCGGTCGGGTACACGCATCCCGACCAGTCGCACTTCACGTCGCGCCACTTCTGGGAGGTTGGCGCCACCGAGCCGCGGCTCGTGACCGGCTGGATGGGCCGCTACCTCGACCATGCGGGGGTGCGCGACAACCCGCTGCAGGGTCTCTCGCTCGACTATCAGCTGCAGCCGTCGCTCGCGTCCGCGAAGGTGCCGGTCGCCGCGCTGGCCGCGCCCGACGAGTACACCTTCGACGCGCCCGGCGTCTGGGGAGACGTCGAGACCCGGATGCTGGAGACGCTGCAGCCGCTCGGCGCGCGCCGCTCCGACCGGTTCCTGAACGAGGCAGCCAACGCGACGGCCCAGTCCGACCGCCTTCGCCGCCAGCTCGCGCCCTTCACGGGCAGCGACTACGGGACGCCCGTTCCCTATCCGGACGGCGACGACGGCTTCCCGAGGCAGCTCGCCGGCCTCGCCGCGATGCTCGCCGCGGGCCTGCCGCTCCGCTGCGTCGCGATCACCGCGCCCGGCGAGTACGACACACATTCGGATCAGCCGAAGGCGCTCGCGGACGGCCTCGACATCACCGCGCGGAGCCTGCTCGCCTTCCAGCGCGACCTCGAGGCCCGCGGCCTCGCCGACCGCGTGCTCACGCTCGTCTGGTCGGAGTTCGGCCGCCGCGCCGAGGAGAACGGCAGCGACGGCACCGACCACGGAGCCGCGGGAAGCGCGTTCCTGATCGGCACCCGCTCGAAGGGCCAGATGGTCGGCGAGTTCCCCGGGGTCGCGAACCTCGACGACGACGGGAACCTGCGCGCGACGAGCGACTTCCGCGGCGTCTACTCCTCGCTGCTCGAGCAGTGGCTCGGCGAGGACGCGGCCGCGGTGATCCCGGGCGCGAAGTCGTTCCAGCGGCCGGTGCTCGTCAAGTGATCCGCGCGGCACTGCTCGCGGTCGCCGCCTACGCGGTCCTCTCGGCCCACGCATCCGCGTCTCCGGCCCGGCTCGGCGTCAGCGCTACCGAGTTCCACCTCGTGCTCTCGCGCGGCTCCGTCAGGGCTGGTCGCGTGATCGTGCAGCTCCAGAACAAGGGCGAGGACGTCCACGACCTGCGTCTCCGCCGAATCGGCGGGACGCGCACGTACGCGTTTCCGCTCACCTCGGCGGGCGGCCGCGCGACGCTGACGATCAAGCTGCTGCCCGGCCGCTACCGCCTCTGGTGCTCGGTCGCGGACCACGCGCAACTCGGCATGCAGGCCGTCCTCCGCGTCCGGCGCTGATCGGCGGCTACGATCGAGCCATGCAGCGGGCCGTGCACGACCGCGGCGGGTGGCCGACCGACGCGCCGATCGACCGGAGCGAGCACGACCTCGCCGACTGGGAGCTCCTGACCGACGCCCTCGTCCACGTCCTGGCCGGCAGGGGCCTGATGAACGTTGACGAGCTGCGGCGCGGGATCGAGAGCATGCCGCCCGACGAGTACGAGCGGGCCTCGTACTACGAGCGCTGGCTCTCCTCGATCGAGACGATCCTCGCCGAGAAGGGCGTCCTCGCTCCCGGCGAGCTCGACGCGAGGCTTGCCTCGTGACCTACGAGGTCGGACAGCGGGTCCGGATCGCCGCGCGCGAGCACGAAGGCCACCACCGCACGCCCGCCTACGTGAAGGGCAAGAGCGGCCGGATCGAGCGCCGCCACGGTGCGTTCAAGAACCCCGAGACCCGCGCCTACGGCGGCGACGGGCTCCCCGAGCAGGAGC
Source organism: uncultured Actinomycetes bacterium (assembly GCA_963788215.1). Classification (GTDB taxonomy): domain Bacteria; phylum Actinomycetota; class Thermoleophilia; order Gaiellales; family Gaiellaceae; genus AC-32. The sequence goes on along the minus strand of CAWBFX010000010.1, from coordinate 179,023 downwards.
TCTACCTCGTCCGCTTCGACGCCAACGATCTCTGGCCCGCCGCGAGCGGTGACCGGGTCGAGGTCGACATCTACGAGCACTGGCTGGAGGACGCGGAATGAGCGAGCACGATCACGATCACGACCATCCGCACGAGCCGATCGCCGGGGACGGCCTGCCCGCCGCAGCCCGCGCCCAGGCGCTCGAGGAGCTCCTCGTCGAGAAGGGCGTCGTCAGCCGGACCGAGGTCCGTGAGGAAATCGACTGGCTCGTCTCCCGCTCGCCGGCCGACGGCGCGCGCCTGGTCGCCCGCGCCTGGACCGACCCGGAGTTCAAGCAGCGCCTCCTGGCCGACGCGCGCGAGGCCGCGCTCGAGCTCGGCCTCGATCCGGGCCCCTCACCCGTGGTCATGGCCGTGGAGAACACCGAGACCGTGCACCACATGGTCGTCTGCACGCTCTGCTCGTGCTACCCGCGGGCCCTCCTCGGCCCGCCGCCGGACTGGTACAAGAGCCTCCCCTACCGCTCGCGCGCCGTCTCCGATCCGCGCGGCGTGCTGACGGAGTTCGGCGTCGAGCTGGACGAGGACGTCGAGCTGCGCGTGCTCGACTCGACCGCGAACATCCGCTACCTCGTCGTGCCGCGGCGGCCGGAAGGCACCGAGGGGCTCGGCGAGGAGGAGCTCGCGTCGCTGGTGACGCGCGACTCGATGATCGGCGTCAGCCGGCCTGCGGTGCCTGCGTGACCGGCTCCAGGTAGCGCTCGAACCAGTCGAGAATCACCTCGAACCGCATCACGCGGTGCAGCGGCGACCCGGACCGCGTCAGCTCGTGCGACTCGGCCGGGAAGCGGACGAGCTCGACGTCGCGCTTCAGCAGCCGGAGGATCGCGAACAGGTCCTCCGCGTGGCCGACCGGGCAGCGCAGGTCGTTCTCGGAATGGAGGATGAGGAGCGGCGTCGTGATGTTCTCCGCGTAGTGCGACGGGGAGAGCTTCAGGTAGACGTCCGGCGCCTCGAACCAGTAGGCGCCGACGATCCCCTTGAAGCCCCAGCCGATGTCGCTCGAGCCGCCCTCGAGGACGAAGTTGTTGACCGAGCGCTCCGAGCAGGCGGCGCGGAACCGGTCCGTGTGCGAGACGATCCACGAGGTCATGTAGCCGCCGTACGAGCCTCCGAGCACCCCCAGCCGGTCGGGATCGCAGAAGTCGAAGCGCTCGAGCGCCGTGTCCACGACCGCCGTCACGTCCTCGTAGTCACGGGTTCCCCAGCCCGGCCCGCCCTCGATCGGCCCATTGATGGCCCGGCCCCACTCCTCCGAGTACCCCGACGAGCCGCGCGGGTTCGAGTAGAGCACCGCGTAGCCGGCGCCTGCGTAGACCTGGAACTCGTCGAAGAACCTGTTGCCGTACTGCGTGAAGGGGCCGCCGTGGATGCTGAGCAGGACCGGGTACCGCTGTCCCTCCTCGAAGCCGGCAGGCCGCATCAGCCACGCCTCGACCTCGGAGCCGTCGGCGGAAACCGCCGTGAAGCGCTCCGGCTCCGAGAGCTCGACCGACGACGTGAAAGCCGAGCTCACGTCGCTGAGCTGCTTCTCGCCCGAGAAGACCTCGGGGGGCGAGGTGGGCGTCGTCGCGGTGTGGACCGCCTGGCCGCCGGCCCAGTCGAAGCCGGTCAGCCACACGTCTCCCTCGAGCACCGGCTCCGGCTCGCCCGAGCCGTCGGCAGGAACGCGGTAGGGGACGTTGTTGCCCGCGTCCTCGACCACGAACAGCAGCGACTCGCCTGTCCAGACCGGCTCGCGGACAGGCGGGTAGGGCGCACAGTTGAGGTCGAGGGAGGTCGTCAGCAGGCGGTGCTCGCCGGTGGCGGCGTCGACCACCGCGATCTGGCCGTGACGCGGGAAGTCGAACCCGCCGGGGCTGAAGCGGCAGGCGATCTGTGAGCCATCCGGCGACCAGGAGGGCGCTTCGAACCAGGCCTCGCCCTTCGTCAGCTGCTCGGGCTCGCCCCGGTTTGAATCAACAGGGCTCGGGTCGACCAGATACACGTGGTGGACGCGCTCGATGTCCCAGTCCTGCTGCCGGGCCGACGTGAACGCGATCCTGCTTCCGTCCGGCGACCAGGCGGGGCTGCCGTCCTCGAAGTCGCCGTCCGTGAGCTGGCGCGGCGGCTCCGAGCCGTCGGCCGGGACGACGAACAGGTGGCGCCGCCGATCGCCGGTCCAGCCCTCGCTGTCGAACTTGAACTGCAGGCGCGAGAACCTCCGCGGCCGCCTGCGCTTCTCGTCTTCCTCCTCGTACTCGGCGTCCCGGACGCGCGCCGAGAAGGCAAGCCGCTGCCCGTCCGGTGACCAGGCGACCTCGCTCACGTCTTCGTCGAGCTCGGTCAGCCGCGACGGCTCGCCGCCTGCAACCGGAATCACGTAGAGCTGCTTCGCTTTGGAGTCCTCGTCGCGGTTGGAGACGAACGCGATCCGGGTGCCGTCGGGCGACCAGCGCGGAGCGAGATCCTGCTTCGGCCCCGCCGTCAGCCGCCTCGGCGCTTCCGAGCCGTCGACCGGCACCAGCCAGATCGACGCCGTGTAGTCGTTCTTCTCCTCGTCGAGCCCGATGGCGACGAACGCGACCGTGTGCCCGTCGGGCGAGAGGCGCGGGTCGTCGGCCCACGCCAGGCGGTAGAGATCGTCGGGCTTCACGCACCGCGGACTAAAGCAGAGAGCGATCCGCTGGTCGTACATCGCAATACGAACTGTTTAAGCTGACCCCCCGCGGAAACGAAGGGAGCCATGAGCGTCGGAGAGGCGATCGGCCGCTGGCCGGTGCTTCGGCAGGTGCGAGAGGGCGACCCGCTCGGACTCGGGCGGGCGGCCCGGTCGCAGCGGTCGGAGGGCCTCAAGCCGAGGACGGAGAGTGCCGAGCACGTCGTCCAGTCGATCTGCCCCTACTGCGCGGTCGGCTGCGGGCAACTGATCTACGTCGAGAACGGCGAGGTCTCGCACATCGAGGGCGACCCCTCGAGCCCGATCTCGCGCGGCCGGCTTTGCCCGAAGGGCCAGGCGTCGAAGTCGTACGCGGCGAGCCCGCTGCGCGAGTACAAGGTGAAGTACCGCCGGCCGTACGGCACGCGCTGGGAGGAGCTCTCCCTCGACGAGGCGATGGAGATGATCGCCCAGCGGGTCATCGAGACGCGGGCCGAGAACTGGCAGGAGGAAACCGAGGACGGCAACCCGGCGAACCGGACGATGGCGATCGGGAACCTCGGTGGCGCGACCCTCGACAACGAAGAGAACTACCTGATCAAGAAGCTCTGCGTCGCGCTCGGCATCGTCCAGGTCGAGAACCAGGCCCGCATATGACACAGCTCCACGGTCCCCAGTCTGGGGACCTCGTTCGGACGAGGCGGCGCGACGGACTTCCAGCAGGATCTCCAGAACTCCGACTGCATCACGATCATGGGCTCGAACATGGCCGAGAACCACCCGGTCGGATTCCAGTGGGTGATGGAGGCCAGGGAGCGCGGCGCCCGCGTGTTCCACGTCGACCCCCGCTTCACGCGGACCAGCGCGATGTGCACCGACTGGATCCGCATCCGCGCGGGCTCCGACATCGCGTTCCTCGGCGGCGTCGTCAACTACATCCTCGAAAACGAGCAGTACTTCGAGGAGTACCTCAAGCACTACACCAACGCGCCGGTGATCATCGACGAGGACTTCCGGGACACCGAGGACCTGGACGGGCTCTTCTCCGGCTGGGATCCGGAGAAGGGCAAATACGACCCGTCGAGCTGGCAGTACTCGGGAATGGAGGCGAAAGGAGCCGCCGGACAACGGGAGCAAGGCTCCCGCACGCGCGGTGAGCAGTCGGGCCACGGCGGCCACGGCGGCGGCCTCTCGCACGGCGAGCCGCCCGAGGAGGACATCACCCTCCAGCACCCGCACAGCGTCTTCCAGCTGCTGAAGAAGCACTACGCGCGCTACACGCCGGAGTTCGTGTCCGAGACGTGCGGCTGCTCGGTCGAGCAGTTCCTCGACTACTGCGAGGCGATCTGCTCCGCGTCGGGCCGGGAGAAGACCGGAGCGTTCTGCTACGCGGTCGGCTGGACGCAGCACACCGTCGGCGTCCAGTACATCCGCACCGCGGCGATCGTCCAGCAACTGCTCGGCAACATGGGCCGGCCCGGCGGCGGGATCGTCGCGCTGCGTGGGCACGCGTCGATCCAGGGGTCGACCGACATTCCGACCCTTTACAACATCCTCCCCGGCTACCTGCCGATGCCCCACACCGAGTCGTACGGGGACTTCGACAGCTACATGGAGGCGAACACGTCGCCCACCGGCTTCTGGGGCAACTTCAAGTCGTACTGGGTCAGCCTGATGAAGGCGTACTTCGGCGAAAACGCGACCGCCGACAACGACTGGCTGTTCGAGCACATGCCGCGGATCGACGACGACAACTCGGCCTACTGGACCGCTCTGCAGATGCTCGACGGCAAGGTCAAGGGCTACCTGATCGCCGGCGAGAACCCGGCCGTCGGCCACTCGAACTCGAAGCTCCACCGGCTCGCCCTCGCGAAGCTCGACTGGCTCGTCGTGCGCGACGTGGTCGAGATCGAGTCAGCCGCGTTCTGGTACGACAGCCCCGAGATCGAGTCGGGCGAGCTGCGCACGGAGGAGATCCCGACCGAGATCTTCTTCCTCCCGGCAGCGACGCACACCGAGAAGGACGGCTCGTTCACGAACACGCAGCGCCTGCTCCAGTGGCACTGGCAGGCGGTCGAGCCGAAGGAGGACTGTCGCTCCGACCTCTGGTTCTACTTCCACCTCGGCCGAATGATCAAGCAAAAGCTGGCCGACTCCGAGGAGAAGCGCGACACGCTGATCAAGGCGCTGCGCTGGGAATACCCGACGCACTCGTCACTTCAGGAGCCGGACGCCGAGGCGGTATTGCAGGAGGTGAGCGGCCGGGAGATCGAGACGGGCAAGCTCCTCGGCGGCTACACGGAGCTGAAGGACGACGGCTCGACGCTCTGCGGCTGCTGGATCTACAGCGGCTGCTTCAAGGACGGGATCAACCAGACGGCCCGCAAGAAGCCTCACTGGGAGCAGACCTACATCGCGCCCGAGTGGGCCTGGGCCTGGCCGGACAACCGGCGGATCCTCTACAACCGCGCCTCGGCCGATCCCGAGGGCCGTCCGTGGTCAGAGCGCAAGAAGCTCGTCTGGTGGGACGACGAGAAGGGCGAGTGGACCGGCCTCGACACTCCTGACTTCGAGAAGCACAAGCCTCCGAGCTACGTGCCGCCCGACGACGCCGAGGCCGAGGACGCGCTCGCCGGCAACCACCCGTTCATCATGCAGGCCGACGGACGCTCGTGGCTCTTCGTCCCGCAGGGTCTCGAGGACGGGCCGCTGCCGACCCACTACGAGCCGCACGAGTCGCCGTTCGACAACTCTCTGTACTCGCAGCGCGCGAACCCGCGCCGGCAGCAGTTCGAGCGGCCGGAGAACCCCTACAACCCGGTGGCGAACGAGCCGGGCGCGGAGCTCTACCCCTACGTCGCCACCACCTACCGCCTGACCGAGCACCACACCGCGGGCGGGATGACCCGCACCGTGCCGTACCTGTCGGAGCTGCAGCCGGCGATGTTCTGCGAGGTCAGCCCGGAGCTCGCCGAGGAGGCCGGGCTGGAGCACGGCGGCTGGGCGACGATCTACTCGAGCCGGACGGCGATCGAGGCGCGCGTGCTCGTGACCGACCGGATTCCGCCGCTCGAGATCCAGGGGCGCACGACGCACCAGATCGGCTTGCCGTACCACTGGGGCACGCGCGGGCTGACGACCGGCGGGGCCGCGAACGATCTCTCCTCGATCGCGCTCGACCCGAACGTGCACATCCAGGAAGTCAAGGCGTTCTCCGTCGGGATCAAGCCGGGCCGGCGGCCACGCGGCGCCGCGCTGACGGAGTTCGTGGACGAGATCCGCAGCCGCGCGCACGCCGAGCGCGAGGGCGCGGAGCGCGTCGAGCCCGAGTCGGAGAGGCAGACGTGAGCGTAGGCTCGACGGAGCTCAGCAGAGAGCGGAGGCGGCGGCTTTGCCGACGCCGGGAGCGGGCCACGTGAGCACCGGTCTCGCGGAGCCGACCGGCAAGCCCGCCGCCTGGCCGGACACCTACGGCGACGAGGCGAAGGAGCGCGTCGGCTTCTTCACCGACACCTCGGTCTGCATCGGCTGCAAGGCCTGCGAGGTCGCCTGCAAGGAGTGGAACCTCGTCCCCGAGGACGGGATGGTCTGGACGGGCGAGTCGTACGACAACACCTCCGAGCTCGGCGCGAACACCTGGCGCCACGTCGCCTTCATCGAGCAGAACGAGCCGCTCCACCTGGCGCCGGATGGGGACGGCGGCGAGGTCGACGCGCTGCGCTGGCTGATGTCGTCCGACGTCTGCAAGCACTGCACGCACGCCGCCTGCCTCGACGTCTGCCCGACGGGCTCGCTCTTCCGCACCGAGTACGGCACGGTCGTCGTCCAGGAGGACATCTGCAACGGGTGCGGCTACTGCGTACCCGCCTGCCCGTTCGGCGTCCTCGACAAGCGGCACATCCCGCGGCACTCTGCCGATCCGCCCGCCGAGATCCTCGGGCTGCAGCTCGGCAAGCAGGAAGACGGCCGCGTCTGGAAGTGCACGCTCTGCTACGACCGGCTCAAGGGCGGCCACGAGCCGGCCTGCGCAAAGGCGTGCCCGACCGACTCGATCCAGTTCGGGCCGTTGGACGAGCTGCGCGAGCGGGCCGAGCAGCGGCTTGGGAAGCTGCGGGCCGAGAACTGGAACGGCGCCCGGCTCTACGGTCACGACCCCGACGACGGCGTCGGCGGCTTCGGCGCGTTCTTCCTGCTGCTCGACGAGCCGGAGGTCTACGGCCTGCCGCCCGATCCGGTCGTCACGACCCGCGACCTGCCGGAGATGTGGCGCACGGCTGCGATCGCGGCGGGCGCGGTCGTGGTCGGCGCGCTCGCGGCGTTCGTCGGAGGCTCGCGATGAGCCAGGACGGGAGGCAGTCGACGACGCGCGACGGCACGCAGATGCGCTCCTACTACGGGCGGCCTGTGATCAAGCAGCCGGTCTGGCAGCCGGAGATCCCCTGGTACTTCTTCACGGGCGGGCTCGCGGGCGCGTCCTCGATCCTGAGCCTCGTCGCGCGGCTCGGCGGCAACGAGGAGCTCGCCAAGAAGAGCCTCTACATCGGCGCCGCGGCGGATGTCGTCAGCCCTGTGCTGCTCATCTCAGACCTCGGGCGGCCCGAGCGCTTCCTGAACATGTTCCGCGTCTTCAAGGTCACGTCGCCGATGAGCGTCGGGAGCTGGATCCTGATGGTCTCGGGCGGCGCTTCGTCGACTGCCGCGCTGCTCGAGGTGACCGGTCGCCTGAAGCCGGTCAAGTACCTCGCCGAGCTCGTGGCCGCGCTGAGCGGGGCGCCGCTGTCGGTCTACACGGCGACGCTCGTCTCGGATACGGCCGTCCCCGTCTGGCACGAGGCGCGCCACGAGCTGCCGTTCCTGTTCGGCTCGAGCGCTCTGGCGAGCGCGGGCGCCGCCTCGGCGATGCTGGTCGTGCCACGCGAAGCGGGGCCTGCGAGGCGGCTGGCCGTCGGCGGGGCGATCGTCGAGAACGTCGTCATGAAGGCGATGGAGAAGCGCCTCGGGATGCTCGCCGAGCCGTACCACGAGGGCGAGGCGGGGAAGTACGCGAAGCTCGCGAAGGCGTGCTCCCTCGGCGGTGCGGCGCTGCTCGGTCTCGGGGGGCGGCGCAGTCGCGCGGCCGCGGTGGCTGGCGGCGCGTTGCTGCTCGCGGGCGAGGCGGCGCTGCGCTGGTCCGTCTTCAAGGCGGGCTTCCAGTCGGCGGGCGACCCGAAGTACACGGTCGTCCCGCAGCGCGAGCGGGCCCAGGCGAGCCAGTCGCCGAGCTAGTCGCCGTGCGGGCCGTGCTCGCGGACGGCGCCGGGCTCGGCCGAGGCGTCCGTGTAAGCGTCACCGCCCGGCGGTAGGTCGCTCTCCTCGCGCGGCCGGTGCGGGTCCGGGCTCGACCGCTCGGGCTGGACCGGGGCGAGCTCCTCGCCGACCTCGTCGAGCGAGCCGTACTCGCGATCCTCGAGGCGCTCGAGCAACCCCGCGACGCGGTGGTCGTCCTGCTCGTGCGCGTACGCGATCAGCTCCTTCTTGCCGGCCGGCAGCGGCACGCCCTCGAGCAAGACCTGGAGCTCGGCGACCTCGCGAGTGCTCACGCGTCACAGTTTCTCCACGGTGCCAGGCACCGAAACGAATGTGTAACGCGAGGCCGGCGGAGGTAACCCCGAGGCCATGGCCGTCGAGCTCGGTTACACGCTTTCGTCGGAGGAGCACCCGCCGAACGACCTCGTGCGCAACGCGCGCGCGGCGGAGGAGGCCGGCTTCGAGTTTCTCTCGATCTCCGACCACTTCCACCCGTGGACGGACAACCAGGGCCAGAGCGCGTTCGTCTGGAGCGTGATCGGAGCCGTCGCGAACGCCACCGAGCGGATCCGCCTCGGCACGGGCGTGACCTGCCCCACGATCCGGATCCACCCTGCGATCATCGCCCAGGCGGCCGCGACCGCCCAGGTGATGATGGAGGGCCGCTTCTACCTCGGCCTCGGCACCGGCGAGGAGCTCAACGAACACGTCGTCGGCGCGCGCTGGCCGGGCCCGCAGGAGCGGCTGGAGATGCTGGAGGAGGCGATCGAGATCCTGCGCCTGCTCTGGCAGGGCGGCTACCAGTCGCACTACGGCAAGCACTACAGCGTCGAGCAGGCGCGCATCTACACGCTGCCGGACGAGCCGCCGCCGCTCGCGGTCGCGGCCGCCCAGCCGACCGCCGCCCAGCTCGCCGGCCAGCTCGGAGACGCCTTCATCACCACCACGCCGGACGAGGACCTGCGCAAGGAGTTCGTAGACGCCGGCGGCAAGGGCAAGTCGTGCTACGGCCAGCTGGACGTCTGCTACGCCGAGAGCGAGGAGCAGGGCGTCAAGACCGCGCTCGAGATCTGGCCGAACTCGGCGATGGGCGGATCACTCGGCCAGGAGCTCGCCATCACCGAGCACTACGAGGCCGTGGCGGAGCTCGTGACCGAGGAGCAGATCGGCGAGTCCGTCATCTGCGGCCCCGACCCGGAGAAGCACCTCGAGGCGATCCGCGAGTACGAACAGGCCGGCTTCACGCACGTCTTCGTTCACCAGATCGGGCCCGACCAGGACAGCTTCATCCGCTTCTACGCCGAGCAAATCCTCCCGAAGCTCTAGCCGAACCGCGGTCCGTGCGGGTCCGCCCGCTCGGCGAGGAGCGCCGAGCCGTCGAGCGCGAGCTCGAGGTGCCGCTGCTGCACCGGGAGCGCCCAGGCCGCGAGCTCCGCGATCCCGTTCGCGTCTCCGTTCGCCGCCAGTCGCGAGACCGCGGTCCAGGCTGCGACCTCGCCCGCCTCGCCCATGGCCAGGAAGCTCCAGGCGGCGAGCGGCCCGGTGCCCGCCTTGAACCAGGCGCCGACGAGCTCCGCCGCGTGCTCGTGCGTCGTGTTCGCGTGCGCGAGGAGCTCGCCCGCCAGCTCCTCCCCGAACGAGCGCTCGAGCTCGAGGCAGCGCGCCCGCACCCGCCCTGCGTCCTCCTGCATCGCCCAGAGCCGCCTGCGCAGCTCCAGGTCGAGCGTCCGCTCCTCGACCTTGCCCGCGACGACCGCCGCGGACATCGCCAGCCCGTGCGCCTCCGCCAGCTTGGCCTGGAGCACGGTCAGCATCAGACGGCAGCCTCCGCGGCCTCCGCCTCCTCCTCGGCGCGCTTGCGCCGGCGCTCGACCCGCTCCCCCGCCTGCAGCTCGCGGCAGACCCAGAACGCGATCAGCCCGGAGAGAGGCGGCGCGACGAACGCGAGCACCCGGTAGGCCCAGATCTGCGGGATGTACGGCACGTTGAAGAGCACGTACGCCCGGTCGGAGCTGCCCGCCACGAAGACGAGGAAGACCCACGTCAGGAGCGCCCAGCCGACCGCGGTCCGCAGCGGCGCCTCGCGCGGGCGGTCGAGCAGGTTGTGGTACGCGTAGTCGCCGCTCAGCTTCCGCTCGATCCACGGCCAGAGATAGAGGAAGACGAAGACGACGAGCGGGAAGGCCGCGCCGCCCCAGAACGGGTTCGGCACCACCGTGTAGTCGCCGATCACGAGGTCGAAGCCCGGCACGAGCCGGAGCCCGCCGATCAGCCAGCCGAGGTACCAGTCGGGCTGCGCGCCGTTGGTCGAGAGGTAGGTGTGGTACGGCCCCCAGAGCCAGATCGGGTTGATCTGCACGAGCCCGCCGAGCAGGAACAGCACTCCCGCGACCGCGAACAGCAGGCCGAGGGAGCGCGGCGTCTGCCCCGGAAAGGTGGGAACGCCGACCACCTTGCGCTCGCTCTGCCGCGGGCCGCTGCGGAACTGCGTGTGGTGCTTCATCGCCACGAGCGCGAGATGCACCGTCAGCAGCACGGCGATCAGCGCCGGCAGCAGGAACACGTGCGCGATGTACATCCGCGAGAAGAAGTCGTGCTTGCCGGGGAAGGGCCCGTCCCAGATCAGCGCTGACAGGTTCGCGCCGACGAACGGGAGCGACATCGCAACGCCGTACGCGATCGCGAGCCCCATACCCGAGAGCAGGTCGTCGACGATCGAGTAGCCGAGGAACCCTTCGAGCAGGGAGACCATCAGGATCGTCACCCCGATCCAGTACGTCAGCTCGCGCGGCTTGCGGTAGGCGCCGGTGAAGAAGATCCGCAGCAGGTGCAGGACGATCGCCGCGATGAAGATGTCGGCCGCCCAGTGGTGCGTCTGGCGGATCAGCAGGCCCGCCTTCACGGTCGTCGAGATGTCGAGCACCGAGCGGTAGGCCTGTGTCATCTCCTCGCCGCGAAGCGGCGCGTACGGCCCGTGGTAGACGACCTTCGCGGTGCTGTTCTCGTAGAAGAGCGTCAGGTAGACGCCTGTCGCGACGAGCACGATGAACGAGTAGAGCGCGACCTCGCCGAGCAGGAACGACCAGTGGTCCGGGAAGAGGTAGCGCAGGGTCTTGCGCAGGAAGGGCGCGCTTCCGCTGCGCCGGTCGACGAAGCGGACGATCCCGCGGATCACGGTCTCGGCTTCCTCTCGCGAACGCCCCACCACGAGGGGCCGACGGGCTGGTCGAAGTTCCCGGCGGCGCGGAGCTCGCCGTTCGGGGCGACCTGCAGTGGGAGCATCGGCAGCTTGCGCCCGGCGGGCCCGAAGGTGACCGTCCCGCCGTCCGCAGGGTTGAACGTCGAGTAGTGGCACGGGCAGACGAGCGCGGGCGTCGGCTCGTCGGGCTGGAAGAGCGGAGCGCGGTAGAGCGAGATCGCGCAGCCGGCGTGCGTGCAGATCTTCGAGTAGGCGACGATCCCGTCGGCCGGGTAGTGGGCGAGCTCCCGCGGCAGCTCGAGCGAGCTCTTCGGCAGGCGGACGAGCACGAGCGAGGACGGCAGCGCCTCCTTGTCCGAGCCCTCGGCGAAGGCCGTGTAGAAGTTGTCCTCCTCGATGTCCGACGCCTTGTACGGCTTGCCGTGCTCGTCCACGAGCCGGGTGCCGCGCCGCCAGGGAGTCGTGTAGAAGCGAACGAGGTCGACGGCCGGCCCGAGGGAGGCGATCGGTGTCAGGACCGCCGCGGTGAGCGCGCCGCCCGCCGTCAGCAGCGCGAGCTTGAGCAGCCGGCGGCGCGTGAGGCCGCTCTCCTCGACCACCTGCACGATCAGCTCCTGCTCCTCGGGGTGCTCCTGGACGGGGTAGTCGTCCTCGAGCTCCTCGGTGACGATCAGGCGCTGGGCGGTGACGATCAGCGCGGCCGCGATGAAGAGCAGGGAAAGGCCGAGCGAGAGCCCGAGCAGCTGCGTGTGGGCGGGCAGCCGGTCGAGGACGTAGACGACGACGAACCCGATCGCGCAGGCCGCACCGGCGAGCAGCAGCAGCGAGGCGGTCACCTCCCAGCCCGGGTTGCCCGGCGCGGGCGGCACGACGCGCTCGCGCTCGCCCGGCCCCAGCGGCCTCGGCTTGCGCCGCCGGAGCAGCAGCACGACCCCGGAGATCAGCGCGTCCTTGGCCCTACCCACGCTGCAACCTCTTCCCGATCACCATGCAGACCGCAACGAGCGCCGTCATCCCGATGAACCAGGTGACGAAGCCCTCCGGAATCGGGCCGATGTGGCCGATCGCCCAGCCGCCGCGGTCGTCCGGATGCTTCGCGTAGTCGACGTAGCGGACGATCGAGTCCAGCTCGCGGTCGGAGATGTCCTTCTTGGAGAACCTCGGCATCACGTAGGGACCGATCCGGACCGCCTCCGCGACCTGCGTCGGCGTCGCGTTCTCGAGCGGCGGCGGGAGCCCCCCGGTGACGTAGCCGCCCTCGGCGACGACCTGGTGGCAGCCCGCGCAGCGCTCGGTGAAGAGGTGGTAGCCCTGCGAGAGGCTGCCGCGCTCCGGGTGGGGAGTCGGGATCGCGGGGCCCGGCCCGAGGGACGCGACGTAGGCCGTCAGCGCCTTGATCTCGCCCTCGCTCAGGAAGACGTGGCGGCGGCGGGGCTGCATGCCGAGGTGAGGGAGCGGCATGTAGCCCGTGCGCAGGTAGAAGTCGGCGGCGAGCGCGCCGACCCCGATCAGCGACGGGGCGATGCCCGTGTTCTGGTCCTGGGCCCTCAGCGGTCCGGCTCCGACCGGACGACCAGCCGAGCCTTTGCCGCCCGCCGCGTGGCACGAGATGCAGTAGCGGCCGTAGAGGTGGTGGCCCTGCTCCACCGGATCAGCCGCAGCGGCGAGCGGAAGCGCCAGTGCCGCGACGGCCGAGATGAGCAGGGCGCGCGTCATCCCTGGCGGCACGTCACGTTGAGGATGGCGGCGAAGCCGTCGAGCAGGATGATCATCAGGAAGATCACGTTCGCCGCGGCGGCGGCGATCGCGAAGAACCGCACGCGGCCGGGCGCCGGCGGGCTCTCGTAGCTCGACCGGCGGGTGGCGACGATCACGGTGATCGCCGCGAGCTCCGCCGCGACCACGAAGGAGGCTGCGGCCGCCATCAGCGCTCCCTGCCAGACGTCGTTCTGGATTCCCCAGTGCAGCCCGCCCGCGCCGCATTCGGCTTCGGTGATCCCGTAGCCCACGACATGCTGCGCCGCCCAGACCAGCGCCCCGCCGAGGAGCCCGACCCACTGGAGGATCTCGAGCTTTCGCAGGCTCATGCTCTCGCCGAGAGGAGGGTCCCGAAGACGACGATCGTCAGGACGTTGACGGCGTAGACGTAGAACGTGATCGCGCGGACGGCGTTCAGCCGGTAGGTCGTGAAGCCGCGCGTGAGCTTCGCCAGCAGCCAGAGGTTGAACAGCATGGCGATCAGGACGTGCGCGTGGTCGGCGCCGAGCAGCGTGTAGTAGATCGAGGTGTACGCGTCGCGCGTGATGTCGACCCGGTGGATCTGGTCGGCGAAGTCGTGCACCTCGTAGGCGAAGTAGCCAGCCTGGACGAGGAGGACCACGGCGATGAAGAAACGGGTCGCGCGGAGGCGGCCGGCCTGCGCGGCGCGCGAGGCGAAACTCATCGGAATCGTCGTCGCGACCAGGCAGGCGAGCAGGATCAGCGGGACGACGAGGGCCGGCTTCGGGATCCCGTCCGGCGGCCAGGGCGTGGTCCTGAAGCGGAGGTAGAAGTAGGTGCCGATGAACGCGCCGAAGAGCGTCGCCTCGCTCGCGACCAGGATGACCATTCCCCACCAGCCGGCCGAGTTCGAGAGGCGTGGGCCTGCGGTGCCCGGGACCGCGACGTAGTCCGTCATTGCTCCTGCGGCTCCGTCGAGTGCCAGCCGACCAGTGCGAGCAGGCAGAAGATCCCCATGATCCCGGCGGCGCCGTAGCGCCCGATCACGAGCATGAGGAAGACCAGCGAGAGCGCGAGCGCCAGGACGGGCGGCCACGGCGACTCGTGCGGCATCTGGACGACCTCGTCGAAGCGCGCGTCGACGGGCGTCACCGCGGGCTGCTCGTGGCCGCGCTCGAGGACGAGCACGCCGTCCGCCAGGTTGCGGCGGTCGAACTCGCGGTCGACCGGGTCCCAGTTCGGGTAGGCGCTCGACACCCGCGGGATGACCGCATAGTCGTAGTCAGGCGGGGGGCTGCTGGTCGTCCACTCGAGCGTCGGGCCGTGCCACGGATCGGGGCCGGCCGCGGGCGCGCGCAGGTAGCTGTAGAAGAGGTTCCCGAGCAGGAGCAGGATCCCGGCGAGCGTGACGAAGCCGCCGATCGTCTCCGCCAGGTTGTACGCCGTCCAGCCGAGACCGTCCGGGTAGGTGGAGACGCGCCGCGTCATCCCGAGCAGGCCGACGATGTGCATCGGGAAGAAGAGGAGATTCGTCCCGACGAAGAGGATCCAGAAGCTGATCTGGCCGGGGAGCTCGTAGTAGAGCTTCCCCGTGACCTTCGGGAACCAGTAGTACATCCCGCCGAAGATCGGGAAGACGGCCGCCCCGAAGATGATGTAGTGGAAATGGGCGACGATGAAGTAGGTGTCCGTGACCTGCTGGTCGAACGGGATCGCCACGAACATGATCCCGGTGAGCCCGCCGGTGACGAACATGAAGATGAAGCCGGCGATGAAGAGGAGCGGCGTCTTGAAGCGCGCCGTGCCGGTCACGAACGACATGCACCAGGCGAAGACCTGGATCGTGCTCGGGATCACCACCATCGCGGTGGCGGCCGCGAAGAAGACCATCGAGATCGTCGACATCCCGACCGCGTACATGTGGTGAGCCCAGACGCCGAAGCCGACGAAGACGACGAGCAGCTCGGCGACGGCGACGAGCGGGAAGGCGACGACCTTGCGCTGCGTGAACGCGGGGATGATCGACGTCGCGATCCCGAAGGCGGGGACGATCAGGATGTAGACCTCCGGGTGGCCGAAGATCCAGAAGAGGTGCTGCCAGAGGAGCACCGAGCCGCCGTGCGACGGGTCGAAGAAGTGGGTGTGCACGTTCCGGTCGAGGAAGAGGAAGATCGTGTCGGCGCTCAGCGCCGGGAGCGCGAACAGCAGCCCGAACGACGCGGCCAGGAAGGCGAAACAGAAGAGCGGCATCCGGTTGAACGACATCCCGGGCGCGCGCGACTTGAAGATCGTGACGATGAACTGGCCGGCGGTGAGCGTCGACGAGATCGAGTTGAAGATGATCCCGAGCGCGTAGAAGTCGATGTTCCGCCCGGGGTTGAACTGCTTGCTCGCGAGCGGCACGTAGTCGAACCAGCCCGCGTTGGGCGCGCTGCCCATGAACAGGCTCGTGTAGATGAAGAGCGCCGAGGCCAGGAAGATCCAGAAGCTGAGCGCGTTCATGCGCGGGAAGGCCATGTCCCGCGCCCCGATCATCAGCGGGATCAGGTAGTTCCCGAACGCGCCGGTCGTCATCGGGATGATGAAGAAGAAGATCATCGTGATCCCGTGCATCGTGAAAAGCTGGTCGTAGGTCTCGGGCGAGACGACGTGCTGATTCGGCTGCGCGAGCTGCGTGCGGATCAGCAGCGCCTCGATGCCGCCGGCTCCGAAGAGGACGAGCGTCGTCCAGAAGTAGAGAAGGCCGATCCGCTTGTGGTCGGTCGTCGTCAGCCAGCCGAGGACGCCGGGGCGGCTCTGCCACATCACCTCGAGCCGGTCCATCCGCTGGGCGGCAGCCGGAGTCGGAGGCGTCGCGATCGCCATTACTTCAGGCTCTCCAGGTAGGTGACGAGGGCGTCGAGCCGCGAGCTCGGCAGGCGGATGTCGGGCATCTGGTTCCCCGGCTTGATGTGCTGGTTGTCGACGATCCAGTCGTGCAGGCTCGAATCGCCGTTCGGGATGGTCACCGCGGCGAGCGTCGTGCGGCTGCCGACGTGGGTCAGGTCGGGGCCGACGTCACTGTTCGCATCCGTCCCGCGGATCGTGTGGCAGCTCGAGCAGGAGCCGTCCTGGAAGACGCGGGCGCCCTCGGCGGCGGCGCCTCCCGAGGGGGCTGACGCCGGCCGGCTCTCGTTCGCGAGCCATTTGCGGAACTCGCCCTCCGGCTGCGCGAAGACGTAGAGGTCCATGTGCGCGTGCTGGAGCCCGCAGAACTCGGCGCAGGCGCCGCGGTAACGGCCGGGTGCGTCGGCGTAGAGCTCGATCGCGTTGCGGCGGCCGGGGATCGTGTCGATCTTGCGGTTGAGCTCCGGCACCCAGAAGCTGTGGATCACATCCGCGGTGGTGGCGACGATCCGGACCGGCGTCCGCACGGGGATGTGCACCTCGTTCGCGGTCACCGCCGGCGTCCCCGGGTAGCGGACCTCCCACCACCACTGGTGGCCGATGACCTCGACGGTCATCTTGGTCGCGGTCGCCGCCGGCGCCTGCGTCGTCTTGATCACGAACAGGTCGGAGATCACGAACAGGGTCGAGATCACCGCGATCGGCATCGCGATCCCGAGCCCGACGACGACGTACCAGCTGGCCTGCTCGCCCGGCTTGGGGCCTTCCGTGTCGTCGCCGAAGCCGCGGCGGTTTCGGCGCTTCCAGGACCAGAAGAGAAGACCGACGACGAGGGCGAGCCCGAGCCAGGCGCCGCCCATCATCCACCAGAACAGGCTCGCGATGTCCCTCGCCTGGTGGCTCTTGGGCGCGAGCGAGCTCTGCTTCTCGCGGCAGCCCGCGAGCGGCAGGACCACGGCAAGCAGAAGCGCAGCGCAAAGCCGGTCCGTGCGGGGGGCGTTCACATCTGGCGACTCGTACCCGCTGCGCGGGCGGCTAACCGCTAGAGATAGACCTCGAGCGCCACTCCGATCCCGACCAGAATCACCGCGACCAGGCCGTACACGAAGGACGCGTTCACAGCGAACTCCTGCTCCGAACGACTCCGACGCCAGGGGTAATACATCCCGGTGCCGCCGAAGAAGGCGAGCGCACCGAAAGCGGCGCCCGCGAAGTAGAAGGTGCGAGGAAGCGCGCGGGCCGCCGTCGACTCCGAGAGCCAGACCACCGCGAGCCCAACGAGCAGGGTCGCGCCCACGACGCCGAACGCGATCAGCCCGAAGCGCCGCAGGCCGAAGAGGATCATTTCTCCGCGAGTCGTCGGGGCCGGCTTGGGCTTGCGCTCACGCCGCGGTTTCTCGACCGGCGGGGGCGTCCATTCCTCGGTCCTCAGCTCGCCGCTGAGCGGCGTCAACCGTCTGCGTCGCCGATCCTCCATCGCGGCGCTACAGTGCCGAAACCGGGGTGCCGTCGCAAGGCGGCTGAGATCACACCCGCGAACCTGATCCGGGTAATGCCGGCGGAGGGAGTGGATGGACGAAGCAACGCCTAACTGGGGGATTGCGCCCGTTCCGGAGCGGCTGCGCGTCCTTGGGCTGCTCGACCTGACCCTGCTCTGGGGGAACCTCTCGATCTCGCTGCTCGTGATCGTCGCCGCCGCCGGGCTCGTGCCGATGCTGTCGTTCCAGCACGCGCTGCTCGCGATCCTGATCGGCGCGCTCGCGGGCAATCTTCTGCTCGGCCTCGCGGCGGCGATCGGCGCCGATGCGCGCGTCCCGGGCATGGTGCTGCTCCGCGCGCCGCTCGGCCGGCGAGGCTCGTACGCGCCGACCGTGCTGAACGTCGCGCAGAACCTCGGCTGGTCGACCTTCGAGCTGATCATCATCTCGACCGCCGCCGCGGCGCTCTCGGAGCGCGTCTTCGGCTTCCGCGAGCGCTGGCTCTGGGCGCTGTTGTTCGGAGCCGTCTCGCTCGCACTCGGGCTGATGGGCCCGATCGGGTTCGTGCGGCGCTACGTGCGCAAGTTCGCGGTCTGGGCGGTCGCGGCCTCGATCGTCTACCTGACGTGGTGGGCGATCGACAAGGCGCACTGGAACCATCTCTGGCACTCGCAGGGCACCGGCGGCCTCTCGCTCGGCCAGGGGATCGACCTCGTGATCGCGAGCATCATCTCGTGGACGCCGCTAGCCGCCGACTACACGCGGTTCGCGCGGGACCGGCGGAGCGCGTTCACGGGCGCGGGCGTCGGCTACTTCCTGCCCACGCTCTGGTGCTTCGCGCTCGGCGCGGTGCTGGTGCTCGAGCGGAACCTGAGCGATCCCGCCCAGATCCCGAACGCGGTCGCGAGCGGCAGCGTCCTCGCCGTCGTCGCGCTCCTGATGCTGACGGTGGACGAGAGCGACGAGGCCTTCGCGGACGTCTACTCGACGGCGGTCTCGCTCCAGAACCTGCTGCCGCGCGCGTCGCAGCGGCTGCTGATCGTCATCGTCGCCTCCGTGGCGACTGCGGGCGCGATCGCGATCGACCTCGGGAACTACCTCACCTTCCTGTTCCTGCTGGGCTCGGTGTTCGTCCCGCTGTTCGGCGTGCTGCTCGCAGACTGGCTCACGCGCGGCGCGCACTACGGCGAGCGCGACATCTTCAGCGCCCCCGTGGTGCGCTGGGAGCGCCTCGGGGCCTGGGTCGTCGGCTTCGTGCTCTACCAGTGGCTCTCGCCGGTCGGGCCGAGCTGGTGGACGGACGTCGTCGCGCATACCGAGCCCGGGCACGCGCGACTGACGGCGTCGCTCCCGAGCTTCGCGGCCGCCTTCGGGCTGACGCTGCTCGCAGCCTGGATAGATTCGGCTCGTGCCGGGGCTCGCCGTAGTCGGGAATCTCTCGCTCGACAGGGTTGACGGCGGGCCGCCGCGGGCGGGCGGTGCTCCGTTCTGGGCGGCTCGCGCACTGCGGGTGCTGGGTGCGCCGGCGCTCGTGGCCGTGAAGTGCGCGCTGGAGGACCGGCGCGTGCTGGCGCCGCCGCTCGTCGCGCTCGGGCTTCCGGTCGTCTGGCTGACGGGTGAGTCGACGGCGGCCTTCTCGTTCCGCTACTCCGGCGACCGCCGTGAGATGGTCGTCGACGCGGTCGGCTCGCCCTGGACGGCCGAGGACGTCGGCGGGCTCCGAGGCGTGCGCTGGGTGCACGTCGGCGCGCTGGCGTCGTCGGACTTTCCTTCGGAGACGCTCGCCGAGCTGGCCCGCGGCCGGTACGTCTCGTTCGACGGGCAGGGGCTCGTCAGGCCGGCGCGCACGGGGCCGCTGCAGCTCTCGGTCGACGCCGACCTCGACGCGTTGCGGCACGTGTCGATCCTGAAGCTCGCCGAGGAGGAGGCGCGCGTCTTGCTCGGCGAACCCGACGAGGCGGCGCTGCGCTCCCTCGGCGTGCCCGAGGTCCTGGTCACGCTCGGCTCGCGCGGATCCCTCGTCCTCGCGGACGGGCGGCTCTCGCACGTGCCCGCGCAGGCGGTCGGAGGGGCAGTCGATCCGACCGGCGCCGGCGACGCCTTCTCGGCGGCGTACCTCATGGCTCGCTCGTCCGGGCATGCGCCGGCGGCGGCGGCCCGTCGCGCGACCGCCCTCGTGGCCGGCCTGCTCACCCGTCGCCTCCAATGAGAGCCCTCGTCCGCACCGTCGACGGCGTCTTCGAGGTCGAGCTGGACGAGGAGGAGGTGACCGGGCTGGTGGACGCCGACGTCGAGCCGGACCGGGTCGAGACCGGCTTGCCGCTCGTCGTCGGCGCCGCGCGCAACGGCTCGACGGTAATCGCGGTCGTCGACCGTCGTCCGCCTCTCGCGATCTCGAATGACGCGGGCCGCACCTGGCGCGAGGCCGGCGGCGGGCTTCCCGGCGGGCCGCGCGGTAGCGATTGCCGACGACGACCCGGACTACGCCGTCTACGCCGCCCGCAACCGCCTGTACCTCTCCGAAGACGGCGGCCGCTTCTGGCGCGCGCTGGCGCCCGAGCTCCCCGAGATAGAAGCCGTCACGATCGCCGGGGGATAAAAGTCACATCCCCGGCACGTTTCAGGCTTGACAAAACCCGGGGTCCGACACCGGGTTTGTCAAGCCGGCGGGAAGGTTTGGCGCTAAGTCGTTACGTTTCGCGGAGGCGGAACTCGCCGTGGGCGACGGTGACCGCGCTGCCGCCGACCTCGACTCGCTCGATGGCATCGGCCGAGCCGTGCACCACGGCGAAGAGCTTCGACGGCCGCCCGATCTCGACGCCCTGCGTGATCTCGATCTCCTCGCCGAAGCCGATGCGTCCGTGGCGCGCGAGGTGCACCGCGAGCGGCCCCGCCGCCGAGCCCGTCGCCGGGTCTTCGGGAATCCCGCCCAGGCCGAACATGCGCGTCTTCCAGCGGGTCCCCGAGCCCGCGAAGCAATTCACTCCGAGCGCCTCGGGAAGCCCCAGCGGCGCCAGATTCGGGTGCAACGCGGCAACCGCGTCCTCCGACTCGAGCGCCACGTAGACGTGCTGGGCGCCGTTGTCGTACTCCTCGACCGGGAGCTCGCTCCGCTCGACGCCGACCGCGCGCAGGAGCGCCTCCGCCTCGGCATAGGGCTCCCAGCGAGGGATGGGTTGCGCCATCCGCCCGAAGACGATCCTCGGCCCGTCCCGCTCGAGCGCAACCGGGACGATCCCCGCCCCGGTCTCGAGGCGGATCTCCGGCAGCTGCATCGGCGCCGCGAGCACGAAGGCCGTCCCGAGCGTCGGGTGCCCCGCGAACTGCATCTCGATCCCGGGCGTGAAGATCCGGATTCGCGCATGCCCGCCCTGTTCGGCCGGCAGCACGAAGACCGACTCCGAGAGGTTCAGCTCGCGTGCGAGGCGCTGCATCTCGTCGGTCTCGAGGCCGCGCGCGTCCGTGAAGACCGCGACCGGGTTCCCGGCGAGAGGCTCGTCGGTGAAGACGTCCGCGACCACGTAGCGGAAGACGCGCATGACGGTGACTATTCTCCCATCCGTGCAGCTCTACCTCGTTCGCCATGCCGAGGCTGCGGACGGAGAGCCGGACGAGCTGAGGCCCCTGACCGCCGACGGCCGCCGCGCGGCCCGGAAGCTCGGCGAGCGTCTGGCAGCCGACGGCGTCCGGCCCGACGCGGTCCTGACGAGCCCGCTCCTGCGGGCGCGCCAGACGGGTGCCGAGCTCGCGCGACCCGCGGGAATCGAGCCCGAGCCGGACGAGCGCCTCGCTCCCGGCGCCACCGCAGATGACGTGAAGGCTGCAGCCGTCGGCCGCGGCGAGACCGTCGTCGTCGTCGGCCACCAGCCGGACTGCGGACGGATCGCGGCCGCGCTGACCGGCGGCGAGGAGCCGTCTTTCGCCCCTGCGGCGATGCTCGCGTTCGAGTTGTCGTGAGCGAGCTCGCAATCAACGTCAGCGGCCTGCGCAAGGCCTACGGCGGGCTCGAGGCTGTCCGCGGGATCGACTTCGACGTCCGGCGCGGCGAGGTCTTCGGCCTGCTCGGCCCGAACGGCGCCGGCAAGACGACGACGGTCGAGATCCTCGAGGGCTACCGCCGCCGCGACGCCGGCCGCGTCGAGGTGCTGGGCGTCGATCCCGCCGAGGCGGGCGGCGAGTGGCGCGAGCGCATCGGCGTCGTCCTCCAGAGCTCCGCGATGTACGAGACGCTCACGGTCGCCGAGATGCTGAGCCTCTTCGCCGGCTACTACGAGCGTCCGCGGCCCGTGGACGAGGTCGTCGAGCTCGTGGGCCTGAAGGAGAAGCGCGACGACCGCGTGCGCCGGCTCTCGGGTGGGCAGCGGCGCCGCCTGGACCTCGGCATCGCGCTCGTCGGCGACCCCGAGTTGATCTTCCTCGACGAGCCGACCACCGGCTTCGACCCACACGCCCGCCGCCAGGCCTGGGACACGCTCAGGTCCCTGCGCGGCCTGGGCAAGACGATCGTGCTGACGACGCACTATCTCGACGAGGCCGAGCGCCTCGCCGACCGCGTCGGCGTCCTCCGGAGCGGCGAGATCGTCGCCATCGGCCCGCCGTCGCAGCTGATCGGCTCCGCGCCCGCGACCGAGATCCGCTACCGCGACAACGGGCGCGAGGTCGTGCTCGAGACCGACGAGCCGACGCGAGTCCTCCACGAGCTGACGGCGAAGGCGATCGCCGAAAACCGCGAGCTCGAAGGCCTCGTCGTCCGCCGGCCGAGCCTGGAGGACGTCTACCTGTCGCTGACGGAGGAGCAGGCCGAATGAGGCTCTTCCGGCACGAGCTCAAGGGCGAGCTGCTGCTCTACGTGCGCAGCCGGGAGCTCGCGTTCTTCACGTTCCTGCTGCCGATGATCTTCTTCCTGCTGCTCGCCTCGGTGTACGGCAACGACCGGATCAAGAGCGAGGGCAATGTGCGCTCGGCCCCGTTCCTCCAAGCGGGGATGATCGGCTACGGCGCGATCTCGATCGCCTTCGCCGGCCTCGCGATCGTGGTCGTGATCAGGCGCGAGGCCGGCATCCTGAAGCGGCTCCGAGCGACTCCGCTCCCGGCGCCCGTCTACCTGGTCTCGCTCCTGAGCGCGTTCCTCGCGGCCTTCGCCTTGGAGGTGGTCGGCCTACTTGTGCTCGGCCGGCTCTTCTTCTCGATCGGCTTCCCGGGCCGGCCGCTGTCGCTCGCGCTCGCCCTGATCCTCGGCGCGGTCGCGTTCTGCGGGCTCGGGATCGGTCTGACCGCGGTGATCAAGAGCGCCGAGGGCGCCTCCGCGGTCGTGAACGCGATCTACCTGCCGATGGCGTTCATCTGCGGGGCGTTCTTCTCGCCGCATTCCTACCCGGCGTTCCTGCGGGCGATCGCCGCCGTCCTGCCGCTGACGTACTTCCTGCGGCTCATCCGCAACGTCATGCTGCACGGCCACGAGATCTGGTCGCAGGGGACGAACGTGGCTGTGCTACTGGCCTGGGGAATCGGCGGCTTGCTCGTGGCGGTCCGCTCGTTCCGCTGGGAGCCGACCGAAGGTTAGGTCCCAGGCCCACCGGTTATACGAATTGCAAATGGTGGGCGAACCCGAACTCGCTTTCTGCGTCCGCGACGTCGAGCCGCCGGGCGTCGAGGTGCGCGTCAACTTCGGCGTCTTCGCGGGACGCGGCGCGACCGCGGCCGAGATCGACGACCTCGCGGCGGCGCTGCTGCCGAAGGTCGGCGAGGTCTCGATCGTCGCCGAAGAGCGGCACGAGATCGGAGCCGGAGTCGAGGCGTCGCTGAACCAGGTCCGGATCGAGCTCGGGCCCGATCAGCTGCCCGACGACGAACGTGAGCTGGACGTCCTCTGCGGCCGCCTGGTCGAGGCCGCGGACTCCTGGGCCCGCAGCTGCATCGCCGACCGCCACGCCGAAGTCTCCGAGCTCTAGGCGGTAGCCCTTTCGCGCGCGAGCTTGCTCTTCGGCGCGCGGCCTGCGCGGGCGGCGCCGAGGGCGAAGCGGACGAGCGCGCGCGGCATCTTCTCGGCGCGGGCGATGGTCTCGTCGAGCGCGTTCGCGAACCAGTCGACGTCCTCCCCGGTGACGACCAGCGGCGGGATCGCCTTGAGAACGTTCATCCCGTGGCCCGCGACCTGGCTCAGGATCCGGTGCTCGCGGAAAAGCGGCACGATCACGAGCTGCGCGAACAGACCCGGCTGAATCCGCTCGAGCAGCTTCCACGTGCGCGACCCGCCCGGCGGCTCCTGGAACTCGATCGCCCACATCAGCCCGAGGCCGCGCACATCCGCGACCACGTCGTAGCGCTCGACCAACGGCCGCGTGCGCTCCAGCAGCAGCTCGCCGAGCCGGGCCGAGCGCTCGACGAGACCCTGCTCGTCGAGCTCGCGCAGCGTCGCGAGCCCGGCGACCATCGCGAGGTCGTTCGGCGCGAAGGTCGAGCCGTGGCTGACCGCGTTCGGCAGCGAGTCGAAGACGCCCTCGTAGACGGCGTCCGACATCAGCAGCGCCCCGACCGGCACGTAGCCGCCCGACAGCGACTTCGCGACGGTGACCAGGTCGGGCTGAAGCCCCCAGTGCTCGAGCGCCAGCAGGCGACCGGTGCGCCCGAAGCCCGTCTGCACCTCGTCGGCGCAGAAGAGCGTCCCGTAGCGGCGGCAGAGCTCCTGGGCGCCCTCGAGGTAACCGTCCGGCGGCAGGTTCACGCCCTTCCCCTGAACGGGCTCAACGATGAAGAGCGCCACGTCCTCCGAGGCGAGCTCGCGCTCGAGCGCCTCGAGGTCGCCGATCGCCACCTGCGCGAAACCCGGCAGCAGCGGGCCGAACCGGTCGCGGAACTCAGGCGTGGCCGTCGCGGAGAGCGCGCCGAGCGTGAGCCCGTGGAAGCCGTGCTCCGCCGAGACCACGCGCGGGCGGCCGGTCGCGGCGCGGCCGAGCTTGATCGCGGCCTCGACCGACTCCGCGCCCGAGCTCGTGAAGATCACCTTGCCGAGCGAGGCGGGTGCACGGCGCAGGAGCTCCTCGGCCAGCAGGGAAGGGAGCGAATCGACGCCGAGCTGCACCGAGCCCGGGCGCTGAAGCTCGAGCGCCTCCACCAGCGCCTCGCGGACGCGCGGGTTGTTCCGGCCCACGTTGAACATCCCGAAGCCGCCGAGCACGTCCAGGTAGCGGTTGCCGTCCGAGTCCCAGAGGTAGGCGCCCTCGGCGCGCGCCCAGCGGCGGTCGAAGCCGATCGTGCGCAGCAGCCGGACGAACTGCGGGTTGATCGTCTGCGCGTGGAGGTCGAGCGCCTCGGCGCCGCGTTCCTCCACCAGCTCCGTGAGCCACCCCACGGCTGGATTATCGCGACACGCCTATGAGCACGCCGCCGGCCACGACCAGCCCGGCGCCGAGCAGGAGCCAGCGTCCGATCAGCTCGCTTCGCCTCAGGAGCAGCAGCGCGAACCCGACTCCCCAGAGCGACTCGGTGGCCACAAGGGGGTTCACGACGCCGACGCCTGCGCGGTAGTAGGCGCCGAAGAGCGCCAGGTACGAGACGCCGAAGAGCACGGCCGCGGGCAGAAACGGAACGACCTGCCGCCCGTAGCCCCGCGACCAGGCAGAGCCGCGCGTCAGCACGAGGTAGATCGAGATCGCGGCGGTCCCCGCCAGCAACGAGATCGGCGCTGCGACGAGGGCGTGGACATGCGTGTCCTTGGTGAAGGAGCGCAGGACGTTGTCCCGGATCGCGAACAGAACCGTCGTGATCACCGCGAGCAGCACGCCGACCCGCCGGAAGTCCGCGGGTCGGACGCGCTCCCGCGCCAGGGCGATTCCGCCGCCGACGATCAGGCCGGCGCCGATCAGGAGCGGCGCCCGGGCCGGCTCGTGCAGGAAGACCAGAGCGATCGCGACGGCGACGAGCGGCGCGGTGCCCATGAGCACCGAGGAGCGAGCCGCGCCGACCTCCCGCACGGCCCGCACGAAGAAGACCTGCGAGAGGCCGGGCGCGAGCAGCCCCGCGATCAGAAACGGCCAGATCTCCGACAGGTCGAGCTCACGCGTCGTTGCAAGGCCGACGATCGCGGTCAGGACGAAAGCGCTGGACGTCATCGCGAGCGAGCCGAGCTCCGCGTCCTGCGAGCGGCGGACGCCGAACCGGACCGCGACCGACATCGCGCCGAACAGCGCGGCCGACGCGCACGCGAGCGCGACTGCCGTCACTCAGGCTGTCGCGTGAATTCGCCCGCCGCCGTCCTTGAGGCGGCCGCCCTCGTGCCCGGCCCGCACGGCGATGATCTCCGCGAGGATCGAGACGGCGGTCTCCGCGGGAGTCGCAGCGCCGAGGTCGAGCCCGGCGGGACCGGCGAGCCGGTCCAGCGCCTCCTCCGTGAGCCCGGCCTCGAGCAGCTGCTCGCGCCGGTTGGCCTGCGTCTTGCGGGAGCCGATCGCGCCGACGTAGAAGGCGTCGCTCGTGAGCGCCGCCGTCAGCGCCGGGTTGTCGAGCCGCTGCGCGTGCGCGAGAACGACGACCGCCGTGTCGGCGTCGGCCTCGAGGTCATCGGGCCAGGCGACGACGATCTCGCCCGCGCTCGGCAGGCGCTCCTTCGTCGCGAGCCGTGGCCGAGGGTCGATCACGACCGTCCTCCAGCCGAGCGCGCCCGCAGCGCGGCAGAGCTCCTCGGCGGTGTCGGTGGCGCCGACGATGACGAGCCGTGGCGGCGGCGCGAGCTCTTCGGCGAAGACCCGCGCGCCGTCGTGCTCCTGCACGCCGGGCTCGACCGAGCCTCGCGGCAGCAGTTCCTGCTCGCCTGCTCGCTCGCCTTCCAGCGCCGTCACGCGCACGCCTTCCCCGTCGGGCAGGTCGTGCTCGAGACGCTGGACGAAGACGTCGATCTCGCCTCCGCACGGGAGCCCGATCTCCCAGGCCTCGTCGTCTGCAATCCCGTACGAGATCAGGCGCGCCTCGCCGCCGGCGATCACCTCGGCGGCCTGTACGGCGACGTCGCCCTCGACGCAGCCGCCCGAGACCGAGCCGAAGAGCTCGCCGCTCTCCGAGACGACCAGTTTCGAGCCAACGGGGCGCGGCGCCGAACGCCTCGTCGCGACGACCGTCGCGAGCGCGATCCGCTCTCCCTGCTCCAGTAGGCGCGTTATCTCGTCGTGGACACCCGCCACATCGTCAGCGTACCGCCGTCCGCCGGGGAGTCGGCTGGGCAGGCGCGACCCGCGGCGATCCTGGAGGGCCCTCGGTCACAGGTCGGGGCCTCCGAAGCCGGCACCTTCGGGAGAGGGCCCGCGGCCGAAGCGACCCGGCCCGCCGGGCGGTCCCGGGAACTTTCCGTTGACGAGAGCCTTCAGCCGGCTGTCGGCGTTCGCCAGGATCCGGTCGGCCTGCGCCTTCGTCAGCCTTCCGTCGGAGACGGCCTCGTCGAGGTGCTGCTTGAGATCTGCCTTGAGCGCGGCCACCAGCCCGTCGACGGACTTCCCTTGGTCTTTGGCGACCTGGGCGAGCGTCTTGCCCGACTCGAGTCGCGAATGAAGGGCGTCCTCGCTCAGGCCGAGGTAGCTCGCGGCGGCGTCGAGGCCCGGGAGCCCGTGGTGGCCGAACCCGCGATGGCCGAAGCCGTGACGGTCGAAGCCGTCGTGGCCGAAGCGCGGCGCGACCAGGGGGAAGTCGTTCGACTCGATCCGCTGCTTGAGCTCGCTGCCCTGCGCCTTCGTCAGGCGGCCGGCGGCGACTGCCGCGTCGATGCGGTCCTCGAGTGCTTTCTTGAGCGCGCTCGAAAGGGCCTCCGGCTGCACGCCGAGCTGCTTGGCGGCGTCGGAGATCACCGCCTGGCTCTCGCCGCTCGGCGATCTCGCCAGCTTCGTGGCGGCGATCCCGGCTCCCGCGCCTCCGACGGCGAGCGCGGCGGCGGCACCGGCGACGACCTTGCGCTTGTGTGGCCACTGCATGGGGCTCCTCTCGACGTTGATGAGGCTCAGGAGACCATCCGCGGCTGAGATCGGCCTGAGAGCGTCCTAAGGTTTCCCTAAGAAGCGATCTGCTCCGCAGGCCCCACCGGCGTGGGAGGCGGGGCCGCGTGCGGAGTTCGGCTCGCAGCTTTGGGCAGGTGCGGCTCGAGCGCGAGCGCCGCGAACGCGCAGCCTCCGCAGACCACGGCCGCCGGAATCCACAGCGCCTGGGGCGAGGTCGCGAGCAGGATCCCACCGAGGACCGGGCCGAGCGTGAAGCCGAGCTGGCTCGAGCTCGAGTGGACGGCGAAGTAGCGGCCGCGGAGATCCTCCGGCGCGAGATCGGCTACCAGCGGCCGGTCGATCGCGCCGTCGAGGCACTCGCCGATCGCGAACACCCCGGCGGCCGTCAGCAGCCCGACCGCGGCGAGCGTCACCGTCGAGGTCCGGCCGGAGGCGAGGACGAGCAGCCAGACGCCCGCCCAGAGCACGCACATCGTCGCCAGCCCCGGCATCCGCCGGCGGCCTTCCATCAGCCGCGCAAGCGGAAGCTGCAGCGCGACGATCGAGGCGGTGTTGACGAGGAAGAGCAGCCCGATCAGGTGCTCGCTCACGCCTGCGTGCTCCTTCGCGAAGACCGGCAGCATCGACGAGAACTGTGAGTCGCCGGCGAGGACGAGCAGCGTGTCGATCGCGACGAGGGCGACGAACGCGCGCGCCCGGAAGACCTGGGAGTAGCCGCGCCGCACGGTGGTGCCTGCGGCGTGCTGGATGCGCGGCAGCAAGGTGAGAACCGGAACGTAGGGGAGAAACGTGGCCGCGTCGGCGAGGAACACGAGGGTGAAGCTGTCCGGATGGGTCGTCGAGACGACGAGACCTCCGCAGACCGCGCCGATCCCGATCCCGAGGTTCCCCATCGCGCCCTGGAGCGCGAAGAGCTGGTGCCGCGACTCCGGCGGGACGATCGCGGACATCAGCGTGCGCTCGCTCGGACGAAAGAGGCCGTGCGCCACGCCGAGCGCAGCCGCGAGCACGAGCGCCTGCGACAGCGTCGTGATGAACGCGAGCGAACCGGTCGCCACGGCCGCCAGCAGAACCGCCGTGGCCGTGAGCACGCGCGGGTCGTACCGGTCGACCAGCCAGCCGCTCACGGGAGAGACGACCACGCTGGCGGCGCCGATCACCGAGACGACTCCTCCGGCCGCAGGCAGCGAGAACCCGCGCACCTCGTGCAGGTAGATGACGAGGAAGGGCAGGACGAAGCCGTTCCCCATCGCGCTCAGGAGGCCCGCTCCCTCGAGCAGCCAGACACGTCGAGGCAGCGGCGGCAAGTAGATGCGCCGGAAGGCCCGCGCGATCACCGCTCCGACTCTAGTGAGCGCTCCGGAAAGCGCCGCTCAGCGGCGGGTTGCGCCGTTGAGGCGCAGGCGCATCAGCGTCCCGCCGCCGTCCGCCGCCTCGGCGGTGACGGTGCCGCCGTGGGCCTCGGCGACCTGCTTCACGATCGCGAGGCCAAGCCCGGATCCAGGCAGCCCGCGGGCCGACGATGCGCGGTAGAAGCGGTCGAAGACGTACGGCAGGTCCTCGTCCGCGATCCCGGCGCCGTGGTCGCGCACGGTGACCTCGCCTCCGTGCACGCCGACCTCGACCTCGCCGCCGGGCGGGCTCCACTTGGCGGCGTTGTCGAGCAGGTTGGCGACGGCGCGCTCGATCGTGGAGGGCACGCCGTGGACGAACGACTCGTCGAGGGCGGTGCGGAAGGCGACGTTCGGCCGGTTTCGCTGCGCGCGCTCGACTGCGCCCTCGGTGAGCAGGTCGAGCCGAACGTCCTCCGGCTCCTCGTGGTGCTGCTCGGCCCGCGCGAGCTCGATCAGCTCCGTGATCAGCGAGGTCATCTCGCCGAGCTGCTCGACCACGTCGCCGAGCAGCTTCTCGCGGTCGCCCGGGGGAAGCGTCCGCTCCGTCGCCAGGACCTCGATGTTCGTGCGCAGGCTCGTCAGCGGCGTGCGCAGCTCGTGCGACGCGTCCGCGACGAGCTGCCGCTGCGCCCGGCTCGACTCCTCGAGCGCCGCGAGCATCGTGTTGAAGCTCCTGGCGAGCCGGCCGAGCTCGTCCTGCCCGCCGGGCTCGATCCGCTCCGAGAGGTCGCCGGTCTCGGTCACGTGCTCCGCGGTCTCCGTCAAGCGCCTGACCGGCGCGAGGGCCGTTCGCGCGACCGCGAGCCCGAGCGCGACGGCGACGAGGATGCCGCCCGCCGCGATCAGCATCAGGTAGATGGTGATCCGGTGCAGCGTGTGGTTGACCTCGCTGAGGTTGCGCCCGATCTGAAGCGCGATCCCCGAGCCGGAGATCGTCAGGACGCGGACGTCGCCGGCCCTCACGTGGACGTCGCTGTAGTGCTCCTCGCCGCTCCCGCGCGTCGCGTCGAGGGTCTCGTGGTCCACTGGGAGGGATCCCCGCTCGCCGCGCGTCGGATACACGTGCCCGTCGGAGGTGACGGCCTGCTCGAAGGTCGCCGAGCCGACCGGGCCGCCGGGAATGTCCAGGTACCCGCCCTCGATGTGCAACGGCGGCCCGCTGCGGATCTGCTCGGCGCGCGCGTGCAGCGTGCTGTCGATCTGTCCCCGCAGCTGGTTGCGGACGACGACGAAGACGACGACCGACGCGACCAGAACGGCAAGCGCCACCGCGCCTGCGGCGACGAGCGCCAGCCGTGTGCGGAAGCTCATGAGGGCTCGCGCAGCGCGTAGCCGACGCCGCGAACCGTCTGGATCAGCCTCGGCTTTCCGCCCGCCTCGGTCTTGCGCCGCAGGTACCCGATGTACACGTCGAGCGAATTCGAGCCGTAGCCGAAGTCGTACCCCCAGACCCGCTCGAAGATGACCGACCGCGTCAGCACCTGGCGCGGATTCAGCATGAACAGCTCGAGCAGAGAGAACTCGGTCCGCGTCAGCTCGATCAGCTCGCCGCCGCGCCTGACCTCGCGCGTGCCCGGATCGAGCTCGAGGTCGCCGAAGCTCAACGTCTCGCCGGAGCCGTCGGCCGTCCGGCGCAGGAGCGCGCGCAGCCGGGCGAGCAGCTCCTCGAGCGCGAACGGCTTCGTCACGTAGTCGTCCGCTCCGGCGTCGAGGCCTTCGACACGGTCCTCGACCTGCGTGCGCGCAGTGAGCATCAGGACCGGCACGGGATTCCCGTTGCGGCGAATCGTCCGGCAGACCTCCAGCCCGTCCATGCCGGGCATCAGCACGTCGAGCAGGACGGCGTCGACGTGCCCGTCCGCTCCCAGCCGCTCGAGGGCCTCACGCCCGTCGGCGGCCAGCTCGATCTCGTAGCCCTCGAGCTCCAGGGCCCGCTGAAGAGACTCGCGCACCGCGCGCTCGTCGTCGACGATCAGGATCTTCACGGTGCCCATTGTGCGTGGCTACTCTGAGAACTTCCTGAAAAGCGCATCGCGTTCTTAGCCAGTTCTTAGCCTGGTTTCAGGTCCGTCTTAGGCGGGACCGGTGTATTGCTTCTCGACCGAACCCGAAAGGAGCATGTCACTCCCAGATGTCCCGCCGCCCGAAACCCTCCCTCATAGCCTCCCTCCTGGCAGTTCTCTGCCTTGGCGCGGGCGGCGGGGCGCTCCTTTACGCGGCCTTCGCGCCGAGCCAGTCGAAGCCGGCCGCCCAGCCGGTGACGGTGAAGGACTCCCAGCCGGCCTCGACCACGAGCCCGCTCTCGATCCCGCAGATCTACCGGGGCGCCTACAAGGGCGTCGTCCAGATCACCGTCTCGACGCAGGGCTCGAGCCCGTTCGGCGGCTCGCAGACGCAGCAGGCGCAGGGCTCGGGCTGGGTCTACAACGCCGACGGCGACATCGTCACGAACGCCCACGTCGCGGCCGGCGCCAAGTCGATCTCGGTTCAGTTCTGGAACGGCAAGACGTACCGCGCGACGCTGGTCGGCGCAGACCCGTCGACCGACATTGCGGTCGTCCACGTCTCCGCGCCCGACTCGCAGCTCTTCCCGCTCACCGTCGGCGACTCGAGCAAGCTCGAGGTCGGTGACGGCGTGGTCGCGATCGGCTCGCCGTTCGGCCTCTCCGAGACAGTCACGAGCGGCATCGTGAGCGCGCTGCACCGGTCGATCGAGGGGCTCACCCACTTCACGATCCCGGACTCGATCCAGACCGACGCCGCGATCAACCACGGCAACTCCGGCGGCCCGCTCCTCGACACCGAGGGTCACGTGGTCGGCATGAACTCGCAGATCCGCAGCGACTCCGGCGGCAACGAGGGCGTGGGCTTCGCGATCCCGGTCAACACCATCCACTCGGTCGTCTCGCAGCTGATCTCGAGCGGCAAGGCCGAGCACGCCTACCTCGGCGTCTCGCTCTCGCCGACCGGCGTGACCGCGCGGATCGCAGGGGTTCGCCCCGGGACTCCGGCCGCGAAGGCCGGCCTGAAGACCGGCGACGTGGTCACCTCTCTCGCCGGCACCCCGGTCTCGACCTCGGACGAGCTCGCGAGCGCGATCAGCGCCCACAAGCCCGGCGACAGCGTGAGCGTCACCTACGAGCGCGACGGCCAGAGCCACACCGTCACGCTGACGCTCGCCGATCGGCCTGCGAGCGCGAGCGGCTAGCGCGCGGGCGAAACCCTAGACACACGCGCGGCTCGACTGTGACAGGGTGGTGGCATGCGTCGCGGACGGCTTGCCGCTTCCGGGGTCGTCCTGCTCGCAGCCCTTACGGTCGGCGGCGCGGAGACCGGCTCGAACGCGGCCGCGTCTCCCGCGCCGATGCCCTTGATCAGCCGGGGCGCCCCTGTCTACGCCTCGTCGCAGATCTATCCCGCGACGTATGCGAACGACTCGTCGTACGGGACCAACTGGCGCGGGACGATCCCGGGCTGGCTCGCGCTCGACCTTTCACGGGTGCCCGTTGCGCAGCGCCACCAGGTGATCGTCGCCTGGTACAACGACCCCGCGACCTCGCCTTACGACCACACCGTCGTCGGTGACGTCGCCTACAACAACCTTCGCGATTACACGATCGACGCCAATCCCGCGCCGGGCGGCACCGGAGCACCCACGTCCGGTTGGGTGACCCTGGCGACGGTCAGCGGCAACCGCTACCACTCGCGTTCTCAGCTGGTCGACCTCACGGGCTACAACTGGGTCCGGCTGAACATCACGGCCGGCGACGGTTCTTCCGGCAACAGCAACGCCGCGATCAACCTCGACGTGCACGACGCGAGCCAGGGCGCCCAGGACAGCTGGATCTTCTACGGCGACTCCGTCACCGAGGACGGGATGTTCCACTACTCGGACGGCAGCACGGTCGGCAACTTCGCCCAGTTGATCAACGCGAGCCGACCCGGCAACTATCCGGCCTACGAGGACGGCGGGATCTGGGGGCTGTGGTCCACCGACGGCGCTCAGCACATGGCGGCGTGGCTCACCGCGTTCCCGGGGAAGTACGTCGGGCTCGCGTACGGGACGAATGACGCGAACGCCTGCGGCAACACGACGACGTTCTACAACAGCTACGTCACGATGGTCCAGGCCGTCCTCGCCGCGGGCAAGACTCCCGTCGTTCCGACGATCCCGTGGGCCCGGACGGCGAACGTGCAGAGCTGCGGGCCGGGGTTCAACGCCAAGATCCAGGCGCTCTATGCGGCTTACCCGCAGATCGTCCACGGCCCTGACCTCTGGACGTTCTTCTCGAACAACCAGAGCCTGATCGGGAGCGACAACCTCCATCCGTCGACCGCCGGCTACGGCGCCTATCGGCAGCAGTGGGCGAACGCGATGCTCGCCAACGTGTACGCCGCCGCCTCGGGGCCCGCCGTAACCCTCACCCCCACGAGCCTCGCCTTCGGCTCGCAGCGGGTCGGCACCCAGAGCACGCCCCAGACGGTCTCGCTGCGAAACAGCGGCAGCGCCGCGCTCACGATCTCCTCGATCGCGCTCGGCGGCAGCTATCCGGGCGACTACGGCTCTTCGAACGACTGCCCGCTCGCTCCGCAGACGCTGGCCGCCGGAGCGAGCTGCACGATCAGCGCCTCCTTCCTGCCGAGCGCGACGGGCTCGCGGCCGGCGAGCGTCACCGTCACAGACGACGCTCCCGACAATCCGCAGAGCATCTCCCTGAGCGGCACCGGCACGCAGCCTGCGGTCACGCTCACACCGACCGCCCTCGCCTTCGGCTCGCAGCTGCAGGGGACGACCAGCGCTCCCCAGAGCGCGACCCTGCGTAATTCCGGGACGGCGCCGCTTGCGATCTCCTCGATCACGCTCGGCGGTCTCAACTCCTCCGACTTCAGCTCCTCGAACAGCTGCCCCGCCAGCCTGGCCGTGAACGCGACCTGCACCATCTCGGCGACCTTCACCCCGAGCGCGCAGGGCAGCCGGGTCGCCCAGGTGACGATCACTGACGACGCGCCCGGCTCGACGCAGACGCTTGCTTTGAGCGGCACCGGCGTTCCACCCGCGCCGGTGGCGACCCTCAACCCGACGAGCCTGACCTTCCCATCCCAGCTTGTGGGGACGACGAGCGCCGTCCAGACGACCACGCTGACGAACACCGGCAGCGGCGATCTGGCGATCACCGGCGTCAGCGTCTCGGGGACCAACGCAACGGAGTTCCGCGAGTCGGACAACTGCCTCGGCAGCCTCGCCGCGAACCAGTCCTGCACGATCTCCGTCACCTTCGCCCCGGCCGGCACGGGCACGCGCACCGCCGAGGTCGACGTGAGCGACAACGCCGGAAGCGGGCAGCAGTCGCTCATGCTCAGCGGGACCGGGACGAACCCGGCACCTGCCGTAACCCTCACCCCCACGAGCCTCGCCTTCGGCTCGCAGCGGGTCGGCACCCAGAGCACGCCCCAGACGGTCTCGCTGCGAAACAGCGGCAGCGCCGCGCTCACGATCTCCTCGATCGCGCTCGGCGGCAGCTATCCGGGCGACTACGGCTCTTCGAACGACTGCCCGCTCGCTCCGCAGACGCTGGCCGCCGGAGCGAGCTGCACGATCAGCGCCTCCTTCCTGCCGAGCGCGACGGGCTCGCGGCCGGCGAGCGTCACCGTCACAGACGACGCTCCCGACAATCCGCAGAGCATCTCCCTGAGCGGCACCGGCACGCAGCCTGCGGTCACGCTCACACCGACCGCCCTCGCCTTCGGCTCGCAGCTGCAGGGACGACCAGCGCTCCCCAGAGCGCGACCCTGCGTAATTCCGGGACGGCGCCGCTTGCGATCTCCTCGATCACGCTCGGCGGTCTCAACTCCTCCGACTTCAGCTCCTCGAACAGCTGCCCCGCCAGCCTGGCCGTGAACGCGACCTGCACCATCTCGGCGACCTTCACCCCGAGCGCGCAGGGCAGCCGGGTCGCCCAGGTGACGATCACTGACGACGCGCCCGGCTCGACGCAGACGCTTGCTTTGAGCGGCACCGGCACCAACAGCGCCATCACGTTCGACAAGAGCCTGGGGACGTTCCACGAGAACATCGGGAGCACGACGATGAAGCTGACCACGACAGCGGCCGCCGCCGCGCGCGCGCGCGTCTTCGTGTTGGTCACGTGGAACAACGCCACGCGCACGCTCACGTCGGTCAGCGGTGGCGGGCTCACCTGGAGCGTCGACGTCCAGGCGAGGGACGCGAGCAGCAACCACGGCGCGATCGCCTCGGCCTACGCGCCGAGCGGGCTGGCGTCCGGCACGCCTATCACGGCCACCTTCTCCGGCTCGGTGGGACACGGCCTGATGGCGGCGTCTTCGTTCACCGGAATCGCATCGACAGCGGCCCTCGACGGGACCGGGACGAACACCCAGGGCGGCGTCGGCGCCTGGACCGCCGGCGTCACGACGACCACGGCGAACGACGTCATCCTGGGCTGGAGCGGCATCGACAGGAGCGCGACGAGCACTCCCGCCGCTCCGAACATCGAGATGCACGACTTCGGCGACCAGTGGTTCAACGAGTACTCGACCTCCGTCTATCGCATCGACTCGACTGCCGGCACGAAGCCCGTCAACGGGACGTGGTCCGCAGGCGCGGGCTCCACCGCGAACGTCACGGTCGCCGCCGCCTACAAGGCCGGCTGAGTCAGGCCTTCGCAGGCGCCTGCAGCTCGACCTCGGCGGGCTCGCCCTGCCGCAGCTCGCGGCTTCGCTCGGCCTCGGAGTTGATCTCCGCGCCGAGCAGCAGGGCCACGGCGCTCAGCCACAGCCAGGTCAGCATCACGACGACGGCCGCCAGCGAGCCCCAGGTCTTGTTGTAGGAGCCGAACCGGCTTGCATAGAACGCGAATGCCCCGGAGGCGATGAGCCAGACGGCGAGTGAGAAAAAGGCGCCGAAGCTCAGGAACTGCCAGCGCGGGTGCTCGACGTTCGGGCCGTAATACATGATCGCAGCGAAGACGAGCAGCAGCCCGGCGATCAGCAGCGGCCACTCGGCGATGTACCACGCGATCTTAACCGGCGTCTTGGCGCCGGAGGCATCGCCGATCCACGTCGACAGCTGCGGCCCGAGGACGAGGACGCCGAACGCGAGCATGAAGCCGATCAGCGCGAACACGACCATCCAGAGCGCGATCAGCCGCCGCTTGACGAAGCCGCGCCCCTCGTCGCGGTCGTAGGCGATGTTGAGCGCCCACATCACGTTCTGCATCGCGCCCGTCACCGACCAGAGCGCGAGCGCACCACCGACGGCGAGGACGGTGATGCTCGTCCCGCGGTTGTTCGTCAGGTTCTTCAGGCTCTGCTCGAGGAGCTGCGTCGCCTGCGCGGGAACGATCCCGTTCAGCTTGTCGATCACGGTGGTGATCGCGTCGGGGCCCGCGAACAGGCCGAAGAGGCCGACGGCGAGCAGCAGCGCCGCCGGAATCGCCAGGAACGCGTAGTAGGCGAGCGCCGCAGCGATGTTCGTCATGTGGTCTTCGTTGAACTCCTTGAAGCCGCGCTTGACGATCGCCAGGTAGTCGCGTTTGGAAAGCTGCGTCGGGCTCGGGTCTTCGAGCCGCGGCTCGTCGTGCTCGGGCTGCGGCTCGGGCGCCTCGTCGGGCAGCGGCCGCTCGTTGGTGTCTTCTTGCGTCTCGTCTTTGTGTCTGTTGAGAAGCTTCATGGGCGGCGGTGTACCCCGTTATGCCCAGCGCTACCCTTCCGCCTCGAGCCCCCGTAGCTCAGTGGATAGAGCAGCGGTTTCCTAAACCGCGTGCGCAAGTTCGATTCTTGCCGGGGGCACTGACCCGGGAGCCCCGTCCTCAGTCTCCGTACGCGACGAGAATGTTGCCGGCGGGAACTACGAGCAGGCCCTCGCCGGCCGCAAGCCCCGTCAGCGGCTGAGAGACGTTTTGCTCATCCGGCGAGGGAATCCCGGCTCCGACGTAGTCGCTCCAGGCGACGGATCCGTCGGACAGGTTCAGCGCGTAGAGCATCCCGGCCGACGACCCCTCGTAGACGTACGTCCCAGCCTGATTCTTGACGACGATCGGAGCCGAGCTGAGCTCGCCGTCGCCGGTGAAGCTCCAACGCAATAACCCGCTGACCGCGTCTCTCGCCTCGAGGGCCCCGTTGTAGAGGAAAAGGCCGGTCCCGTTCGCGAACGCAGGTGCCGTGACGGAGCCGAACGTGTCGACGATCGTGCCGGATAGCGCGTTGAAGGCGTACGACCCGCCGAAATCCCGCGTGTACAAGCGGCCCGCGCCCGGAACGACCCCGATGCCCGGAGCGAAAACCGGAGTCTTGCCGCCGCCGCCCTCGAAGCCGCTGTCGTAGTGCCAAATCGGGGCGCCGTTCGAGCGTCTGAAGGCGTACACCTGGGGACCTGCATAGGAGACGAAGACGCTCGTCGGCGAGAGCGCAGGCGAGCTGTTGTCGCCGTTCTCGACAGATCGCGTCCAGAGGACGGCCCCCGTCGCCGAGCTCACCGCGTAGAGCGTGCCGCCCGAGCCGGCGCCGCCCAGGTAGACGACTCCGTTCGACGCCACCGGCGCCGAGGAGAACGCATACTGGCCGGGCAGCTGCCTGGCCCAGATCGTGCTCCCGTCCGCCGCGGAGAACGCCTGCAGGGCGCCGTCGAAATTGACGACGAAGACGCGACCCGCTTCGTATGCCGCGTTCGACCAGTAGTAGGTACCCGGAATGGGCCGGGACCAGGCCGTCGTCCCCGTTTGCTCGTCCAGCGCGTACAGCGTCGTGCCGTACTG
Source organism: uncultured Actinomycetes bacterium (assembly GCA_963788215.1). Taxonomy (GTDB): domain Bacteria; phylum Actinomycetota; class Thermoleophilia; order Gaiellales; family Gaiellaceae; genus AC-32. Next base: position 141,629 of record CAWBFX010000010.1, on the reverse strand, counting down.
GCTGACGTTGCGGACAGTGACGAAGACCTTTCCGCCTGCGATGAGCGGATACGAGATGCTCGACGAGAACGTATGCGACCAGCGCCGAGTAAGCGGCGGCCTGAGGAGGTCGTCCTGCTGCAGCCCCGTATGACCTTCATTGATCTGGTAGGCGACGGCGAAGCTCGAGTGCGTCGAAACGGCGTCGGCGCTCGGCGCGCCTGCGATTGCCCCGGACCACGCTGCAACGAAGAACGCACCGACAGCGAGCAACTTGCGCACTGGAGCTCATTTTCCCAGCTTCAGGGCAGACGTAAACAGGAACACAGCGCGGTTCGGATTACGTGATGTTGGGAGCCGCGGCGCCTAGCGCCGGCCGACGACGAGCTTGACGGGGAACCCGCGACTCTTGACTGCGCCTGACCTAGGGCTCTGCGCGATCACGCGGCCGACTCGGTTCGAGTGTGCTCGGCGGATTCGTCCGACCGAGCAGTGCCTGCTGCGAATTCGCTGGCTCGCTCGGCGGAGCGTCAGACCGAGCACGCGTGGGACATGGCAGCGCGGTGGAGGCGGAGGCGGTGGAGGGGGCGCCGGCGGCGGGGGCACGGGCGGCGGCGGCGCCGGGGGCGGAGGTGGTTGAGGCGGCGGAGGTGGTGGAGGTGGCGGCGGCTGTGGTGGTGGCGGGGGCGCCGGCGGAGGCGGCGGCTCAACCGGTGGAGGCGGGGGCGGAGGTGGAGGCGCAACCGTCATGGCCGAGCGCATCACGCCGCCGCCTGCTGTTGCGGCATACCCGTAGTAGTCGATGTCGGTCGCAAGCGCCCAGACGTTCCCGCCGGGCGGGACCAGGCCCGCGCTCACATCGGTCCACGCGTCGCCCTCGCTGAACGACTCGAAGACCCCGCCGGCCACGCCCGCCAACAGCAGATCGAACGGCCCGACCGTCAATGCGTTGACGTCATGCTGGTCGAGCCCGGCCGGCGTCCAGACTTCGCCGTTGTCGGTCGACCGGAAGACGCCGCCGCCTATCCCGAACTGGGAGACGGTCCCCGCGAACACATGGCCGTTGGTGGCAACGGCGAGCGCGGCGACGTCCGTCGAGGTGAGCCCCGCGTTGACCAGCTCCCAGTGGTCTCCGTCGTCCGTCGAGCGGAAGACGCCGGCTCCGCAGCCCGTGGTTCCGGCGAAGACGTCGCCGTCTGCATTGACCGCCAGAGACACGACATTCCCGCACGTCAGACCCGTGTCGACCGGCGCCCAGCTGTCGCCGTTGTCGACCGACCGGTAGACCCCGCCGTTCTGGTACGTGCCGGCGAACACGTGGCCGTTCGGCGCGCTCGCCAGCGCGCGGACGTCCGTCGTGATCGCACCGCTGACGTCCTGCCACGAGGTCCCGCCGTCGGTCGAGCGGTAGACGCCGCCCGCGCCACCGACGAAGTCCGCGCCCGCGAAGATCGGGCCAAAGGGGGTCGCGACCAGCGCTCGGATGTACCGCGCGGCAAGGCCGTTGTCGTCCTTCTCCCAGCTCTGGCCCTCGTGGGAGCGGAACACACCGGCCCCGTAGGTCCCGGCGAACACGTCGCGGTTTCCCCCGTCGGTGACCATCGCCCGCACGTCGGTCGCGACCAGACCGCTGTTCTGCTCGGTCCAGCCCGGCCCGTTCGCACGGAAGACGCCGCCGCCGAAGTACGTGCCTGCGAGGAGCTGCCCGTCGGAGATCGCGAACGAGAGGACGAACGGCGCGGTGAGCCCGTCGTTGAACGCCGACCAGTGGTCGCCGTTGTCGTCCGAGATGAAGGCACCGTCGCCGTAGGTGCCGGCGAAGACGTGGGTCGAGGTCGCGATCAACGCGTTGACGCCGTTCCCCGAAGTCAGGCCGTCGTCGATCGCGGTCCACGTGTCCGAGCCGTTCGGTAGACGGAATACGCCGCTGCCGAAATCGGTGCCTGCGAACACATCGCCATTCGGGTTCGCGGCCAGCGAGAGAACGAACGGCTGGCTCAGGCCCGAGTTCACCGGGTTCCAATGGTCGCCGAGGTCCGTCGAGCGGAAAACTCCCCCGCCCCAGGTCCCCGCGTAGACGTCGCCGTTCGGGCTGACCGCCAGCGCTGCGACGTACGTGTTCGTCAAGCCGTCGTCGACCAGGGACCACGAGTCGCCGTTGTCCGTCGAGCGATAAACGCCGCCGCCTTCGGTCGTGCCTGCGAAGAGGATGCCGTCCGCGTTGACGGCGAGCGCGTCGACGAAGGGCCAGTCCAGCCCGTTGCTCACCGCGGTCCAGCTGGCGCCGTCGTCCGTCGAGCGGAAGACGCCGCTGAAGGTACCGGCGAAGACTGCCCGGGCGAAGACAGGCCCGTCAGGGGAGATCGTCAGGGCCCGGACGTTGGTGTCCGTGAGCCCGACGCTCGAAGGTGCCCACGTGTCGCCGCTGTCGGCGGAGCGAAACACGCCGCCGCCCTGAGTTCCGGCGAAGACCTCGGTCCCATTCGCAGCCAGGGCGATGACGTCGCCTCCCTGCGGGCCGTTCGTGCCGATCCAGAAGTCGTCGGCCGCCGCCCCACAGGGCACGACGAGGGCGAGAACCGCCCCGACGATGATTGCCAGCCCCGCCAGGTGCGGGGACGTGAGCGCCAGCCTTCGCTTCATGCCTGCGCTGCGAGTCTCCTCCTTTGGCGCCCGTGCTGCAACAACGCGCGCGTGTGGCTCCCGGCGGCCCGCGATGCGAGGCCGGAGAGCTCAGATGAACTCGGTGACCTCCGCCAGGGTCTTCTTCTCGAGCGTCGGCACGACGGCGCCTTCGTGCCGGATAGCCGACCGGGATCAGCAGGAACGGCCGCTCGTTCTCGGGCCGGCCGAGGATCTCCTTGAGGAAGCCCATCGGCGACGGGGCATGAGTCAGCGTCGCGAGCCCGGCGTTGTGCAGTGCCACGAGCAGGATGCCGACGGCGATCCCGACCGACTCGCGGACGTAGTAGTTCTTGCGCTTGGTGCCGTCTTCCTCGTACGACCACGGCTGCTCGAAGACCGCGATCACGTATGGGGCTTCGGTGAGATGCGGCTTGATCCAGTCGGTCCCGATCGGCTCGATCGCCTCGAGGTACTCCTCGCTCGCTCGCTCGCGGTAGAGCAGCTCCTCCTCGCGCTCGGCGGCCTCGCGGATCCGTGCCTTGACGGCGGGGTCGGAGATCGCGACGAACGTCCACGGCTGCCGGTTCGCGCCGGACGGCGCCGTCGCGGCTGCACGAATCGCGTTCTCCACGAGCTCACGCGGCACCGGCTCGTCCGAGAACTGACGCACCGACCTGCGGCGCCCGATCAGCTCCAGGAACTCCTCGCTCCGCTTGAGCGCCGCACGCGCGGCGAGCCGCGTGAAGACGAGCGGCCGGGGACGGAATCTCGTGACCAGCATGCCGTCCATGGTCGCCACGAGGATAGCCCCGTGAAGCCGGGTGCCGCTCGTCGGGCTGAGAGCAGGCGCCTCAGTGATGCTTGGTCGCGTGTTGCCGGCCGAGGTCGACCGCCAGCGCGAAGAGGAAGAAGCCCGCCCACCAGTTGACAGGATCGAATGTCAGCGCCTCGCGGTCGCCGATGACGTCACAGATGAACCAGACGACGAACCAGGCCAAAGTCACGCGCCACCTCCAGTAGGTCGGTCAATGCCCGTCAACCCGCCGGTCTCGCGGGTACTTACGTGAGCAGGAATGTCTCACAAGCCCCGGCTGCTGATCCTGATCACCCTCGCGGAGGCCGGCGGGGCGCAGACCGCCGTTTCCTTGTTGCTTCCGGGGCTCACCGCCGAGTTCGACGTGACCGTCGCGGCGCACGGCTCGGGGCCGCTACGCGACGCTGCCCGCGCGGCCGGCGTCCCCTTCGTCCAGCTCGAGCACATGCGGCGAGCGATCAGTCCGTGGCAGGACGCCCTCGCGCTGTTCGAGCTCGTGCGGCTCTGCCGGCGGATCCGGCCGGACATCGTGCATGCCCACAGCTCGAAGGCCGGCGCGCTAGGCCGGCTCGCTGCCGCCCTCGCCGATGTGCCGGTCCGCATCTTCACCGTCCACGGCTGGTCGTTCGCTGCGTACGGAGGCCTCCCCGGACGCCTGTATCTCTGGGTGGAGCGCCGCTTGCGCCGACTGACGACCGCGGTGATCTGCGTCGCCGAGGCATCGCGCGACGTCGGCGTGGAGCGGGGGCCTGCCGGCCGGAGCGCACGCTGGTGATCCACAACGCGGTCGACGTCACCTCCTTTGCGGCCTCCGAGCAGCTCGGGGGCGTCCCCCACGTCGTCAGTGTCGGCAGGTTCGCGTTCCCGAAGGATTTCGCCACCCTCGTCGAGGCGCTCGCCGCGACCCAGGCGGATTATCGAGCGGCCTTCGTCGGAGAAGGGCCGCTGCTGCCGGAGGTCGCGGCCAGGATCCGACAGCGAGGACTGACGGAGCGGATCGACCTCTTCGGCATCAGCAGCGACGTACCCGGCGTGCTCGCCTCGGCTGACGTCTTCGTCCTGTCCAGCCGCTCCGAGGGCTTCCCAGTCTCCATTCTCGAGGCGATGGCGGCCGGCCTCCCGGTGGTCGCGACCGACGTGGGCGGCGTCTCCGAGAGCGTCATGGACGGCGAGACGGGGCTGCTCGTCCCGCCCGGCGATCCCGGCGCGCTCGCGGCTGCGCTCGACCGCCTCCTGACGGACGACGCGCTCCGGCTACGCCTCGGCGCGGCCGGACGCGAACGGGTGCGCCGCCACTTCGACCTGGCGGGCTTCCGCCGAGCCCATGTGGAGCTCTACGTCCGGGAGTTGGAGCGCCGAGCGGGAGCGACCGGCGCGCGCCGGCTCAGCGTCGCAGCTGAACCCGGCGAATAGGAAAGGGCTCTTCGGGAGGGCGCCGCTTCACGGGCCGCTTCACCGGGGCAACGCCGAGGCGTGAGCTTGCAAAGCCGAGGAAAGTCGTCTCGGCGATCACGAGCAGCAGGAGTGCGAAGCCGGCCGCGAGCAGCAAGGCGGAACGGCTCGAGCTCGCAGCGGAGCGCAACTCGCTCAGGCCGGCCGCGTCCTGCCATCCGGCGGGCCGGCCGGGATCGCCCTGTGCTGCAGGCCTGGCCTGGCCTCGTCCCGCGGGTCGCTGCGGTGTCCTCGGCGCGACAGGTCCGTTGGCCGTGCGGAAGACGATGGTCACTCTGGCAGCACGTCGCACGGCGGGAGGAGCCGGAGGGGAGCGGAACGTCGACACGGTGCTCGTGCTCTGCACTGATTTCGTGGCCGACGAGGCGCCGGGCCACGGAACCGGCCGCACGGCGTTGTGGTGCGAATGCGGCGGAGCGACCGGCTTGGGCGCCGCGTAGGCCGTGGCAGCAAACGCCGGCAGGGCGCAGGCCGTCAGGAACATCAGCCGCATCGAAGCCTTCGCATTCACGACTCGAGTCTCCCCTCTCGTCGTCGTCGGGACGATGTTAGCGCACCACGGCGATCAGCACGACGATCGCGACGATCGCCGCGAGCCCGACGACTACCACGTTCGCGATGAAGACGGCATTCGTCACCCGCGGTCTTTCCTGGCGGCGCGACGTCCCGGTCTCCCCCTCGAGCTGCTCCTCCGGCACCACCCGCGTCGCCTGGGCGGTCTCGCGGTTCGGGGCGCGCCAGCCCAGCGATCCCGAGAGCGCATCGGTGATGAACTGGTTCAGGCTGACCCGCTCGCGCTCCGCCGCCCTGGCGAGCTCGGCGTGCAGCGTCTGGGGCATCCGCAGCAGGAGCCGGCCGCTGTGCGACTGGGCCGATTTCGGCTCCGGAATCTCCTTGCCCTCGCGCCCGGCGGCCTCCACCCAGTCGGCCACGGCCGCGGCCACACGCTCGAGCGCCTCGTCCGGGCTCGATCCGCGCGCATTGCAACCCGGAAGCACATCGACCGTCGCAATCCACTCGGCGCCGTCCGTCTCGTCGCGGACGAGCGTCACAGGGTAGGGGACGTCGCGCGGATCGCCCGGAGCCTCCGCGTCCGGCGGCGAACGCGTCGCCTGATATTCGCTCACAGGTTCTTGCGGGCGGGCTCGCGATTTCACGGGCTTTAGATTGTAGGGCGATAGCAAAGAAACGCACCTCCGCGGCTCAGAGCGCGCCCGACGCTGCGGACGGAAGCTGCCCGATCTCGGCGCGCAGCTTCACGAGCGCACGGCGGGTCAGCCGCGAGACGTGGATCTGCGAGATCCCGACCTCACGGGCGACTTGAGGCTGGCTCATGCCTGCGAAGAACTGCAGGGCCAGCAGCCGCCGCTCGCGCTCGCTGAGCACCCGAAAGCCCGCGGCCAGCAGGGCGCGCTGCTCCCCCTGCTCGTAACCGCCGTCGAGCACCTCGAGGTCGGCATAGGCATCGTTCTCCTCGTCGGGACCCGGCTGCGAGAGGGAAATCGGCGACTGCAGCCGCTCCGTGTCCAACGCAGCGATCACCTCGGGCTCCGCGACGCCGGACGACTCCGCGATCTCGGAGATCGTCGCGGGCCGCTCGAGCCGAGCAGAGAGCTCGGCGGAGCAGGCGCACAAGCCCGGCCGCAGCTCCTGCAGCCGGCGCGGAATCCTGATCGGCCAGCCGCGATCGCGTAGATGGCGCTTGATCTCGCCTGCCACGTTCGGGATTGCGAAGGCGCCGAACTCCACGCGCCGTTGCGGATCGAAGCGGTCGACGGCCTTGATCAGGCCGATGCACCCGACCTGGACGAGGTCCTCGTACTGCTCGCCTCGCATGCTGTGGCGCCGGGCCAGGCTCTTGACGAGCGGCATGTACTGCTGGATGAGGCGATCGCGCGCCCCTAGGTTCCCGTCCTCGCGGTACTCGCGGATCAGGCTGCGAACGTGCTCCCGGCTCGCGCCGGCCGATCTGCGGCGGGGCTGTTCCGGTCCTCCCGCCAGGCTGACCACTCGGGGCCGTACCGGTCGTTGCCGGTCGATCTCTGCCGCAACCGAAGCCACTACGCTCGCCTCATCTCCCCAGGTGGGCGGTCTATCTGGCGCTCCCTAACGTCGCCACTATAGCTCGCTGCTTTTGGTTACGCAAATCCTTTTTTATTTTCCCTCTACGGTTCGCTGTCGACCTGCTGGGGTACTTACTTCATTAACACCGACGAGACTGGACATCGCGAGTCAAAGTGATGAAGAGCGACATAGGCGTGCACGCGTCCGGAGGCATGAAGCGTCTCCGGCTGGTCGCCCTGACGGCCGTCGCCGTCTTCGCTGCCCCGGGGCCGGCAAATGGTGCCGTCCACGCCGTAAATCGGCTGATACCACGGCAGTATCAAGCGAAATCCGGTGATACTGCGGTCATGGCCGGCGCTGGCGTCCGCGCCGTCGGCCGTGCTCATGGCGCAGGCCCGCACGCTGTCTCGACCACTCGCTACCTGTCGCGAAATACGCGGTATCAATTGCAGCGTGCTTCATTCATCTCGTCCTTCCGATTGCCGAGGCCTATCGTCAATCCGCGGAGCGCGATATCAGTCCCGGTACCACTGCATAACTACCTGCAGAGTGGTCGGCAGATCAGTGGTCACAATGCTCTGACTCGCGACCCACGAGCGATATCAAGCGGTGACGCCAGACTGCTCCTCCGCCTCGGGCTCGGCCTGGGGCTGACATACATCGTTTTTCTCGCCGCCTGGTTCTGGCGCACGCGAAACCGCGCGGAAGGCGCTGCTGCACGGGTGGTGCGCTTCTAGCGATGGCCCGCGCCGTGCCGACACCCGTGCCTGCGCCGGCCACGGTCGTAGCGGGTCCACGACGGCATCTCGACCTCGCTCCCACACCTCGCGCCGGGCGGGTGTTGATCGTCTCGAGCTTCGTCCTGCCACATGCGGGAGGCGTCGAGCAGTTCGTCGATACCGCCTCGAAGCTCCTGGCTGAGCGCGGCTGGGCGGTCCGCGTCCTGGCCTGCAGGCCGCGCAAGGGGACCGCCGCGGCTGACGTCACCATGCCGACCCGCTTCCTACCCCCGGGGGATTGGCCCGTGCCGGTCGGCGGCTGGCGCGCCCTCTGGCGGGAGATCGGCGGCGCGGACGCCGTCATCGTGAACGGCAGCCGCAACCTCCTCCCGAATATCGCCGCCTTGGTTGCGCGACTGCGCGGACGAAAGGCGATCTTCGTCCTGCACGGGTCCGGCGCGCCCTTCACGACGAGCTCGCTCGTCTACCACCGCCTGCTCGGCTCCGCGTTCGAGTGGCTCGTCGTCCGCGCGACGCTGCGCCTCTCGCTCCCGATCTCACTTTCGCGCGCGGGCGTGGGAGGGGCGCGACGGCGCTACGGAGTCGAGGCCGCGCACGTCCCGTACCCGCTGCGGGAACTGCCGCCCGCGACACCTCGCGACCTGCGCCAGGACGAGCCGCTGCGGGTGGTATGGGTCGGCAGGCTGTACCGGGAGAAGAACCCGCTGCTCGCCGTCGAGGTCGTCGAGCGGGTGCGCCGCCGGCGGGACGCGACCCTCCACGTCTACGGCAGCGGCCCGCTCTGGGACGAGCTCTGGCGGCTGACGCGCGACAGACCGTGGCTCACGCTCTGCGGCGAGCGCAGCTGGAGCGAAGTCCAGGAAGCCCAGGCCGCGGGCCACGTCTGCCTGTCAACGTCGCTGCGGGACGCCACTCAGATCGCAATCCTGGAGCCGCTCGCGCGCGGCATTCCCGTCGTCTCCAGCAGGGTCGGCGACGCGCCGGCGCACTACGTCGATGAGTCGCTCCAGTCGTTCTGCGTCCGCGAAGCCGATCCCGATGCAGCTGCTGCGGCCGTCCTCGAGCTCGCGTCCTCCTACACGAGCCGCCGGGAAGAGTTCACGGGAAACGCGGAACTGCTGCGCGCCCGCCACGCGCGTGGTCCGGAACGACTGAGTTCCCTCCTCGAAACCGCGGCTGTCGGCGGGCCGGACAGTGACCGTGCGTGAGCGTGGCGGAACCCAGCCAGACCGAGCCTCGGAGCGCGGAGCGCGGGTCGACCAGCGGCCCGGCGCTCCTCTTCTGGGCTCAGGTGGTCGGGAACTCGGGCCTGTTCGTAGGCATGCTGCTGGTCACCCGGGCGCTCGGCCCGTCCGGGCGCGGGACGGTCGCATTCCTGACGGTGACGGCGCTGATCACGGCCTGGATCGCGCGGCTCGGCGTCACGGAGGCGACGGTGGTCTTCGCAGCCCGGCGCCCGGAGGAGCGGCCCGTTCTCCTCGCGAACAGCCTCTCGTTCTCGACGATTGCGGGCAGTGCAGCCGCGGCGGTCGTCTGCGGGCTGCTCTGGCTCGTTCCGTCGCTGCGGCCCGAGCACGTGGGCGCGACGGAGCTGGCAGTCCTCGCGTTCAGCATCCTCGCCGCCTGCCTCGCCGACGCCGGCTACCGCTTCATGCTCGGCTGCAGCCGCTTTCGCGCACATGCGCTCGTCACCGCGGTGACCTCGTGGGTCTATCCGCTGCTGGCCGTGGTCATCTGGGCGGCCTTCGGGATGACGATCGCCCTCGGCGCCTTCATCTGGGCGGCGACGCAGGCCCTGCGGGCGATCCTGCTGATCTTCCTCGCGGTCTCCCGCGAGGGCCTCGGCCGCCCGAACCTACGCGTGCTGCGGGAATCGATCTCGTTCGGCGTCCGGGCCTGGATCGGGACCCTGGCCGACTCGCTCGGCTTCCGCATCGACCAGATCCTGCTCGTGATCATCGCGTCGGAGACGGCTCTCGGCTTCTACGTCGTCGCCGTGAACCTGTCGGAGATCCTTCTCTACTTCCCGGGCGCGGTCTCGACTGCGCTCCTGCCGCTCGCGGCGCGGAGCGAGGCGGCCCCGCGGCTCGCCCAGACGCTGAAGGCATTCCGGTCGGCGGGGTACGTCACGCTCGCCACCCTGCTCGTAAGCGCGGCGCTCGGCCCGCCGTTGATACCGATCGTCTTCGGCGCATCCTTCAGCGCCTCGGTGACGCCCTTCCTGCTCTTGCTGCCGGGACTGATCGGCTTCACCGCGCTGATCGTCTTCTCGAACGCGCTGGTGGCCTCGTCGCTGCCGAGCCTGTCCTCGCTGGCCGCAGTGGCGTGCTTCCTCGTCGGGCTCGGGCTCGACCTCGCGCTGATCCCCTTCTTCGGAGCCTCGGGTGCAGCCGCCGCCGCGAGCGGCGCCTACCTGGCCGGAGGCCTGACCGCCCTACTGCTCTATCGCGCGCATGCGCCTTTCCGCCTGCGCGAGCTCGTCGTCCCCCAGCCGGGCGACTTCGAGGTGCTGCGGGCTCTCGCCCCCGCGCCTCTCGTCCGCCCACGTCCACAGAGGAGCTGACCCCGTGATCGAAGAGCGCCAGATCCGAGCGCCCGTCTCGCGGCTCCACGCCCTGGAGCTGCCGCCCGAAGAGCCCATCGACGTCAGGAGGTACGTCAACGCGCTGCGCCGCTCGCGCGTCCTGATCGCAGCGATCGTCATCGGGCTCACCGGGCTCGTGCTCCTGCTCTCGCTCATGCTGCCGAAGACCTACACGGCGCAGGCGACGATCCTCTTCGACGAGGCGCCGAGTGTCGCGAGCACGACCGATGCGCAGCGCCAGCTGGCGACGATCCAGAAGCTCCTGATGACCCGGGACGTGCTTGCGCTCAGCGCGCGGAAACTCGGGACGACGGCGGGGTCGCTCCAGCCGAAGGTGCAGGCGACGGTCGACCCGAACGCCAACATCGTCAGCATCTCGGCCTCCGCCTCGACGCCAAAGGCCGCCGCTGCCACCGCAAACGCGGTCACTGCAGCGTTCCTCGCGCGTCAGCGGGCGGTCGAGCTCGCGAGCTTGCAGACGGCGAAGACGCGCCTGGAGAACGCGATCCTCCGGCTCGCCGGCACTCGCGGCGGGAAGGCCGAGGTCGCGCTGCTGCGAGAGCGACTGAGCGAGCTCAGCGTAACCGCGGCGACAGCCGGGAACGAGCTCCAGCTCGCCGACGCCGCACAGCCCCCCACGAAGCCGACCTCGCCGCGTCCGGTCCGGAACGCGGGCTTTGCATTCGTCGCGGCGCTCTTCATCGCCGTCCTGGTTGCACTGGGGCGGGAGCGACTCGCGCCGCGCGTGGGAGAACGACGCGACCTGGAGCGCCTCAGCGGCGTGCCGATCGTGACTCAGATCCCGAATGCGGGCCGCGGGGCGGACAGCGTCGCGGCCGAGCGGGACGCCTTCGACACCCTGGCCGCGGTGGTCAAAGCCCAGCTCCCCCCTCAGCGTCAGAAGGTGGTGCTCGTGAGCAGCCCCCTCGCAGACAAGGGCAAGGCGCGGGTGACGGCCGGGCTGAGCCGAGCCCTCGCGCAGTCGGGCGAGACCGCGCTCGTCATCGATGCAGACCTTCGCCGGCCGTCGCTCGAGCAGCTCTTCGGAATGGAACGCGCGCCGGGGCTGGCCGAGATCCTCGCCGCGGCGCGGCACGGCGATGCCGAGACGGCCGCGAACATGATCGTCGAGCCCCCGGCGTCCGCCTCTTCGCGCCGCCGTACCGGCATCCTGGCGGTTCTCGGAGCCGGCGAGGCGGCCTCCCCCTCACTCGTCTCCGCGGACGCTCTGGCGATTCTGTTCGGCGAGCTCGGCGAGGCGGCGTTCACATTCGTCGTCATCCACGCTCCGCCGTTGCTCGAGCCCGAGGGCTGCCGGGCCTGGGCTCAGCACGCGGACGCACTCCTGGTGGTCTCGCGGCTCGAGAAGATGGCCCCGAACGAGGTGGTGGACCTACGGGAGCAGCTCGAGCAGGTCGACACGGCCGTGCTCGGGCACGTGGTGCTCGGCTCCAGCGGGAGCGCCTAGCGAGCGGTACGCCGCGCGCTGCCGGCCCAAATCAGCGCGGCCAGGAGCCAGAGATGGCGCCAGTGCAGCGTGTCCACGAAGAAGCCGTTGAGGAGCGCGCCGACCCACGCGCCGAGCAACGCCGCCGAGCCGACCCCGTAGGTATCGCGCCCGAGAATGGCGTTCCTCCCGGCCCAGTACAGGGTGCCGAGCATGAGGACCAGCAGCGACAAGAGCCCCGGGACGCCTTCCTCGGCGAGGGCCCGCGCGTACAGGCTGTGCGTCGAGATGTGGGCATGCGCCTCGAATTGCCCCGGCCCGAGGCCGAACGGGTGGCTCTCCGCCCATTTGATGCTCTCGGACTGCGCCCCGAAGCGGCTGTTGTCGTAGGTCTGAACCTTCGCGCGCTGTTCCAGGAACGAGAGGGAGCCGGTGAACGAGACCACGGCGCCGAGTGCGACGCATGCCACGAGAACGAGAGCGACGGCCCGTGCCGCCTGCTTGCCGGCCCCACGGCGGAAGCTGAACACCACGACCATCACCGCGAGGCCCACGGCGAGGTTGAGCCAAGCGGCACGCGAGTAGGAGAAGAGGACGCCGACCGCCAGGATCAGAAACACGAGCACTTTCGTCGTGCGGCGCCACGAGAACAGGCGCGGCATCAGGGTCTCCTCCAGCACGATCAGCGCCGCCGGCACGAGGAACGGCCCGAAGACGTTCGGATCCTTGAAGAGCCCCTCTGCACGGCCGATCCGGGTGAAGAGGTCGTGTCCCGGGTACGGCAGAATCAGAGCGAGACTCGAGAGCAGAGCGGAGACTGCTGCCCCGACCACGTACCAGCGCGTGATCCGCCGGGCAATCGAGATCTCCGTCACGGTCGAGGCCAGCCAGAGCGCGAAGATCAGCACGTAGATCGTGATCCCGAGGAACTGCACGGCGCGCATGGGGTCGACGACGTCGATCATCGAGACGAGGTTGAAAGCGAGGAACGCGCCGGCGAGCAGCAGCGGTCCGGCCGTCAGGCGCCGCAGGCTGAACCGGCCGGTCGCGAACGCGACCACCATCAGCACGGCGAAGACCACGTCGGTCGGCGCCGGCTGGAAGCGAACCGCCGCGAGCAGGAGCACGCCGACCGCGACGGCGGTGTCGTAGGCGAAGATCGCGAGCGCCAGCGACCCGAGCATTACGAACGCGAACCCGGCGATGATCAGCAGGCTCGGCGGATGGAGGTAGAGGAGGTAGGAGAGCGCCGCCGCGAGGGCGCCGAGCCCGATCGCTCCCGCAAGCAGCCCCAGTGTCTCGGCGACCGGGAGCCTCGGCCTGCGGACGGCTACGGCTTCGACCATCAGCTCGAAGCCCGAAGATGCGGATTGGCCGGTGGTTTCGGATGCTGCTCGCCGTAGCGAGCCCGCCGGTATAGCCCTCTGAGAGGCAGCGGCGTGTCGTGCCCGCCGGCGACCTTGGCCCGGAAGTCGAGCAGCCGGTCGCGCGGGTCGATTTGTCGCCGCCGCAACGCCAGAGGATCGGTGCCGCGCACGTTCACTCCCGGCTCGCAGCTCACGGCCAGGCCGTAGCCCGCATCGGCGACAAAGCGGAGCTCCCGCTCGCCGAAGAGGCCGGCCGGGTAGCAGAAAGCCTCGACCGGGCGACCGAGGCGCGCCTCGAGGTCGGCCTTCGACTGCACGATCTCGCGCCGCGACTCGTCGTCGGTCAAGAGCAGCAGGTTCGGGTGCGTGACCGTGTGCGCTTCGAAGCGCAGCGTGCCGGCCTGGTCGAGCTCGACGATCTCCTCCCAGTTCAGAAGCGGCGGCTGCTCGGAGTACCAGGGGAACGACGCTGTCCCGTCGATCACGCCCGTCGGGACGAAGACGGTCGCACGGAAGCCGAACAGCTCCAGGATCGGCAGCGCGTTCTCGCCTACGTCCCGGAATCCGTCGTCGAAGTTGAGGGCGATCGTGCGCGGAGGGCACCGTCCCTGCTCGACCAGCGCCACAGCCTCGGCGAGGCCGACGACGCGGAAGCCCGCCTCCGCGAGGAACTCCATCTGCTGCCGGAACCGGCGCGGGGAGACCGCAAGCGGGTCGTCGTCCTCAGAAACCCGGTGGTAGAAGATGATGCGCAGGCCGCTCGCGTCGTCGAGCTTCCCGCGGGCTCGAACGAGCCACCAGGCGGAGCGCGTCCTCGTCACCGCGGCCTTGAGCGGTGCGGGCAGCGAGGGGCCGATGCCCGGGATGCCCCCGCCGGCCACGCTAGTCGCGGAGCCGCCGGACGCCGCTCGGCCGCAGCACGTCCCGCTGCCGCCTCAGCCGGCGGCGGACCGAGGCGGACCCGTAGTAGACCTTCCTCGCGAGCTCCGAGCTCTTGCCGCGGCGACGGAGCCGAAGCCACCCCGCCCGCGTCGCGACGGCCGCGCGGCCGCGCGCGCTGCCGGGAAGGCCGAGCCCGAGGTGAAGCGGCTCGAACCCACTGGCGAGCTCCACCTTGTACCGCTCGGCGCCGCCGAGGAACTCCGCCTTGGTCGCGCCCTCCCGGGCCGCGAGCCTCAGGGAGTCGAGCGCATTCACGATCCCGGGGGAAAACCGGCTGTAGGCGGGATCGAACGCGAGCCGGTGCAGGTACGCCGTCCCCTCGAGCATGAAGTACCAGCAAAAGGCGACCGGCTGCCCGCCGACCTTCGTCATCACGATCCGGGCCGCGTCGATCTTCGCGAGCTCCTTGACGACGGCGCGGGTGAATTGCTTCCCGGTCGCCGTCACGAACCCGGAGCCGTCCGGGCGGCCCTGCCAGCGCAGCTCGTGCAGGCGGAAAGCATGCTCGAACGCCGGCTCGAGCTCGTCGAGCGACCGGGCGTGGATGACCTCCATCTCCCCGAGCTGCGCGAGCTGGCGGCGCCGGTGGTTGTGATGGGAGCGCTTGCGAGAATTCGTCTTCGCGCGATACGCCGCGTCCCAGCCGTCGGAGAGGTCCAGGACGGGAGCCGCGATCCGGTGGAACAGCTCGAGCCTGCGCGTGCCGCCCAGCGCTGCAAGGCGCCCCTGGTCGGAGAGGCCGAAGAGGTCGACGTAATCGTGCTCGGAGGCGAGGACGCGGTCGACGAGCGCTTCGACGACCTCCTGCCCTTCGCCTTCCGCGACGAGCGCGTCCGCGAGCATCGACTGGCGCGCGCCGATGAACGTGCCGACGCGCAGGCCGTGCCGCGAGAACGTGATCAGCGGCAGGGCGCCGACGAGCTCGTCCCCACGGAAGGCGACCTCGACGGCGAGGCGGCTGCCCTCGCCGTAATGGCGCCACCACTCGACCAGCCAGCAGTGCAGGAGGAACGGGCTGGGCCGGGCCATCGCCCGGACGAGCGCGTCCCACGAGCCCGCAAGAGCGACCAGACCACCCTCGGAGTCGACCGTCTCGAGCCTGAGCGGAGCCTGCTCCCTGGGCGCCTCGACAACGGGCGTCTCTTCGAAGACGCGAGCGGTCACGAATGGGTAATTACCCACTAGGAGACCGATGGGCGTCATCGCCACGAGCATCATGTCGCTGGGCATCGCCCTCGGGGTTGCCGGGGTCGGCCTCTTCGCCGCGAGCGAGACCGGCTGCACGTCGGCCTCGGGCCGCGCTCCCAGGGCGGCGGCAACGACAAGCACGACGAGCGCCACGGTCACTCTCAGCACAGTCCGGCGCCCTCGCGCTCCGGCCCGGTACGCGGTCCCGCGCCATGCG
Organism: uncultured Actinomycetes bacterium; assembly: GCA_963788215.1. Taxonomy (GTDB): domain Bacteria; phylum Actinomycetota; class Thermoleophilia; order Gaiellales; family Gaiellaceae; genus AC-32. The sequence goes on along the minus strand of CAWBFX010000010.1, from coordinate 126,210 downwards.
CTGCGCGTGTCGTCCGCGGCGGGGCTCAGGGCGGCGCTCTCGAACGGGCGGCGCGACACGATCGTGCTGTCCCCCGGGGTCTACGACAACTCGGAAGAGTTCGCCGACCTGGAGGGCGACCGGATCTACGCGTCGCGCCTGGGCCGAGCGGTCCTGCGAGCCGGAATCGTCCTCGGCGGGAACAACGGCCCGCCGGGAGCGCTGATTCGCGGACTGGACTTCAGTGTCAGCGATCCGAGGAAGACCCTGCACGGTGACGTCGTCCACGTCTGGGGATCCGCGTCGGGGGCACGGGTGCTCGACACGCGGATCGACGGCCACGGCGTCATCGACGCCGGGCTGGTCGTCCATCAGCCGGCCGGGTTCGTCGCCCGGCGCGTCGTGGCGAGGCGATTCCTGAGCTACGGCGTCGTCGTCGACCCGAACAACGTCGACTACACCACGACGTCGCCGTACTCGCTGCGCGACCTGACGATCGCGCGCGTCAGCCGGAAGGTCGCGGGCTCCTCGAACGGCACGGCCGAGGCCTGCCTCTGGCTCGGAAGCCGCGGGCTGGTCCAGCGGGTCAGCGTCCACGACTGCGCGATCAGCGGGATCTGGACGGGCACTGCCATGAAGAGCTCGCGCGTCGAAGACGCGACGATCGCGCGCTCACGCGTCGGGATCTACATCGAGCACTTCACCACCGGCACGACTTTCCGGCGCCTGCGCTTCGGAGCCGGCGTCACCCGCGGCGTCAACGCCGAGTGGGCGAATCACGCTCAGGGCGGGCGGCCGGCCAGCGTCGACAACGTCATCGAGAACGCGTACTTCAGGACGTCGCACGTGGGCGTCTACCTCGACCTGGGAACGACTCGGACGACCGTCCGTCACTGCGTCTTCGTGGGCCAGAACTGGGCCGGAATCGGAGACTTCATGGGCGTCGGCAACCAGTACTACGACAACAACTTCGACGGCCTCGCCCCGGGCGCCGTCCCCGTCTCGTACGAGCACGACCCTGCCGGAAAGGCTCGGCCGTGAGCTCGGTCGTGGTCACCGACGCCGAGGAGCGCGCCGTGCTCGGAGCGGCTCGCGGACTCCGGCGGGCCGGCTATCGGGTGTGCGCGGTCGCCCGCGGCCGCCCGGCCGCGACCCACTGGTCACGCGCCTGTGCCGAACGTGTCCGGCTACCCGACCCGCGCGAGAACGTCCGGGGCTTCATCGACGGGCTCGACGAGCTCCTCCGGAGCGGTAGCTACGACGTGCTCATCCCGGGAAGCGAAGCCGCCCTGCTCGCAGTCTCCGAGCACCGGGAACGCCTCGAGCCCTCGACCCGTCTCGGCCTGCCGTCGCGAGAAGCCGTACGGCGGAGCGTCGACAAGCGGCTGCTGCTCGAGGTTGCCAAGTTCGCAGGCCTTGCTTCGCCGCAGAGCAAGGCCTGCGACCATCTCGAGGAGGCCGAGGCGGCCGCGGCCGAGCTCGGATACCCCGTCGTCCTCAAGCCGGCGCAGTCGTTCCAGCCGGTGAACGGAGGCCTGAAGCAGCAAGGCGTCATCGTCGCTCGAGACGCGGAGACGCTCGAGCAGTCGGTGTCGAAGCTGATGCCGCCCTTCATCGTCCAGCGCTTCGAGCGCGCCCGCTTCCTCTCTTGCACCGGTGTGTTCGCCGAGGGCCGACTCCTCGCCGCCACGACCTCGCGCGTCCTGCGGCTCTGGCCGCCCGGGGCCGGCATGCACACGTACTCGGAGACGGTCAGCCCACCGCCAGGGCTGACCGACCAGGTGCGCGAGCTGCTCTCCGCGGTGGGCTGGCAAGGCATCTTCCAGCTCCAGCTGCTCGAGCTGCCCGGGGGGCGGCTCTCGGTGATCGATCTCAACCCGCGAGTCTTCGCGTCGATCACGCTCGACGATTACGCCGGCGCGAACCTCGCTGCCGTCTGGTGTGACTGGCTGCTCGGCCGCAACCGCAACACCCTCCCCGTGGTCGCGCAGCCAGCCAGGCGGTACCGCTGGGAAGAAGGCGAGCTTTGCCACTTCGCGTGGCAGCTGCGCCACCGTCGCCTCCGGGCAGCGGTTGCCGCAGTCCTTCCTCACCGCCGGGTCACGCACTCGTGGTTCCGCGTGAGCGATCCTGGGCCGTTGCTGGCCCGCGGCCTGAATCTGGCCCTCCGCGGACGGAGGCGGACCTGAGCACCCGGGCGGAGCGCACGTACGGGGCCGAGCGCGTCCGCGGCCGCTCCCATCCGTATGTCGCGCCCCGCAACGGCGTCACGTGGCTCGTCCTCGGCGGACGTGTGCTGCTGATCTGGCTGCCGGTCTTCTTCCTGCTCGCCCAGACCACGCCGACGCCCAAGGCGCTCGCGGCCGCCTTCGTGATCTCGGCGATCTGGCTCCTCGGCATCCGCGCCGGCCTGAGCGCCTACTTCACCCTTGGGCCAGCGGTCGCCTCGGCGGCCGGGACGCTCACGGGGCTCGTCGCCGTCTCGGCCTTCGACCTCTGGGTCCCGGGGGTCGACCCCGGCGAGGTCGCTCTGGCCGAGACCGCCCTGGTGGTCTTCGCGCTCTCCGCCGCCTGGGAGCACGCCGTGCGCAGCATCGCGAAGCGGCGCGTGCTCGTCGTGGGTACCGGCGGCTGCGCGGCCGAGGTCCTGGACGAGCTCAAGCGTGGCGCGCGGGCGCCCTTCACCATGCTGGGGCTCGTCGGCGAAGGACGCGAGGCGCCCGCCGGCGACGTCCCGCGCCTCGGCTCGTTCGACGAGCTGCGGGAGATCGTCGAGACGCATCGGCCCGACATCGTGATCCTCACCGACGAGCGCGTCAGCGCCTGGGCCGTCGACCCGCTCCTCGACCTCGCGCCGATCGGATTCCGGGTCGTCGGCGTCTCGCATTTCGTCGAGCACGCCCTCGGACGCGTTCCGCTCAAACACCTCACGCCGGCCTGGTTCATGAGCATGCTGCACCTGCGCCAGAAGCCCTACACCCGGCTGGCGAAGCGCGCCTTCGATCTCCTGGTCTCGTCGGTTGGCCTGCTTCTGGTGGCGCCGCTCCTCCCGTTCCTCGTGCTCCTGGTCCGCACGACGCCGGGCCCCGTCATCTTCCGGCAGACGCGGCTCGGCGAAGGAGGCCGCCACTTCACGATCTTCAAGTTCCGGACGATGCGGGTCGACGCCGAGCACGACGGGTCACCGCGCTGGGCGCAGGAGCACGACTCGCGCGTCACCTGGATCGGGCGCTTTCTCCGCCGGACGCACCTCGACGAGCTGCCCCAGCTCTGGAACGTGCTCAGAGGCGAGATGTCGGTGGTCGGGCCGCGGCCGGAACGACCGGAGTTCGTCGACCTGCTCGAGCGCTCGGTCCCGTTCTGGACGCGCCGTCTGCTGGTCAAGCCCGGCATCACCGGCTGGGCGCAACTCCGGTGCGGCTATGCCTTCGACTCGGCCAGCGCGGCCGAGAAGCTCTCGTACGACCTCTGGTACCTGCGGAACCGCAACCTGGTCGTGGATCTCGCCATCTGCGCCAAGACTGTCTCGACCTTGCTGTTCGGATCCGGGCGCTGACCTAGAATCAGCGGACGGTGACGAGGAAGCGCGCCGCAGCTCGCGGGGAGCTTCTCGAGCCTCCCGAGGCTCGAGAGGGGCGGCGCTTGTGGTTCCAGCTCGAGGACGTCCAGGTCAAGTGGCTCCCGCTCAGCGAGACGGCGTTCCTGCTCTGGGTGCTCGCAGGACTCGTGCTGGTCTGGCTGGTCGTGGCCCTCGTGCTGATTCTCGTCTAGCGGTACGCGAACGAGCTGCGCCCGACCAGGCGGCCGTACTTCGCATGGGAGCGCGGCCCGAAGCCGGGCCAGACGTACCAACGGTAGACGCCGCTCCGGAGCCGGTAGCGATGGCCCTGGTAGACCCAGCGCCGCGGCAGCTTCAGGCTGGCGCGCGTGGGCCAGACGCTGAAGATCAGCTTGCCGCGAATCAGCTGCACGTTGTAGTAGCTCGCGCCCTTCACGGGCAGCCAGGCCAGCCGCGGCGGTGAGCTGACGCGCTGGCCGGGGACGGGATTGACCAGCCTGCCGGTCGCCGTGACGGTCAGCGCCTTTGTGGCTGAATTTGCGGCCGCGTCGAACGCGGTCACCGTGTAGTGGTACTTCGAGCCGGGCCGCAGCCGCTTGTCTTTGAACGCGCGGGCCGTGCCGCGGTAGATCAGCTTGCTGGGGCTCGAGTCCTGGGAGCGCATCACCTGCACGAGCTGTGTGTCGGGAGACGCCGTCCAGCCGAGCAGGACGCTTCGGTCTCCATGCTTCGCCGTCACCTTCGCGAGGGTCGGCGGGGTGCCGTCGTAAGCGAGCCCGTACGTCGCGTGGCCGACGTTGCCTGCGTTGTCCGTGCACGTGCCGGCGACCGAAGCGCCGCCGTTGTCAGGGCCGCTGTAGGTCTCGGACGAGCAGGACCCGGCCAGCCCTGAAGTCGCGTCGCTGCCGGCGAACGACACCGCGACGGGATGGTTGTACCAGCCGTTCGCGTCGGGCGGCCGACTCGGGACAGCGTGCGTCGAGGGAGGCGTCTTGTCGATCTTGATCGTCACGCTTCGCGTGAGCGTCTCGTCGGGGTTGATCCAGGTCGCGGAACACGTGAGAGTGGTTCCAGGCGTGTCGTCGTTGAGGGGGGTTGGAAGGCAACCCGGCGTCTCCGAGTCTGGCGGCGGCGTGACCGTCCAGTCGACGTGAACGTTGCTCGTATACCAGCCGTTCGCGCCGAGAGTCCCCGTGATTGCGTACGTGATCGAGCGTCCGCTGTCGCTCGCCGCACCTGAAGGCAGGGCGAGGCCGGCCAAAGCAAAAACTAGAACCAACAGCCGGCGGCTTGCCGTCGGGACCCTTTGCACGACTCCTCTCCCAGAGGTCGTCCTCAGCGGTACTTGCTCGTGAAAGTTAACTACCCACTTTTGAACGTGTCAATCCGCACGCATTTCGGGTAAGCCCGGCGATGAGCCACCTCCTGGGTCCCGAGCGACGACTATCCTCTCCGGCCTCTGACGATCGCGGGTCTTCTTCGTTTCGCCCTGGCCGCGGTGCTGCTGGGCTCCGCCGCTGCCAAGCTCCTCGGGGGGCCGCAGGCCCGCGCCGCCTTGCGCTCGTACGGGATCACTCGCGCGTCTGCCCAGACGGCGACCTGGGCCGGGCTCGTCGCGCTCGAGACCGCGTTGGCGATAGGCGTCGCCCTCGGCGTTCCGGGGTCCGCCGAAGCGGCCGCGGTCGTGCTCGCCGTCTTCGCGCTCGCGCTCGTCTGGGCGATCTCACGAGGCCGCGCCGGAAAGCCGTGCGGCTGCTTCGGCGCCCGCTCGCGGATCGGCTGGAGCGCGGTCGTGCGCACAGCGATGCTCGCAGCCGGCTTCGCGGCACTGCCGTTTCTTCCCGCGACGAAGCCGTCCACGGACGCCTGGCTCGCGACCGGGCTGATCGCCGCGCTGGCCGCCCTCGCGGTCGTTGCGGTGGCCCTCCTGGCGCTGGCGCGCGAGGTGGGCGAGCTGCGGCTGGCGATTGCCCCGCAGGCCGCGCTCTCGCTCGAGGGCGAGGGCCCGGCGCTCGGCAGCCACGTAGAGCTGATCGAGCGCTTCGAGAAGGACGCTCCGCTCTGCCTGGCCGTCTTCAGCTCGCCCGGCTGCGCGCTCTGCCGCGCGCTCGAGCCGTCACTCAGGCTCGTCGCCTCGGACCCCGAGGTCGAGCTCGAGGTCTTCGACGAGGAGCAGGACGCCGAGGCCTGGCGCGAGCTCGCGATTCCGGGCAGCCCCTACGCCGTCGTTCTTTCGCCCGACGGCGAGGCTCTCGCCAAGGGGACGTTCAACTCGCTCTTCCAGCTCGAGAGCGTCCTCGCGGCCGCGACCCAACCGGTGCGTGCTTAGCGAGGCGGTCGCCGAGTCGACCTCCCGCCGCGGGTTCCTCGCCCGCGCCGGGAAGCTGCTGCTCGCCGTGAGCGGCGGCGGGATTGTCGCCGCGGCGCTCCGCGCGGACAAGGCCGAGGCCTTCCACTTCTGCGGGCACATCTACACGACCGGCTCCTGCCCGCACCCGACCGGCCTGCCGAGGATCGACGCGCGCGGCTTCCCGCTTGCGCGCGCGGGACGGCCACCCGGTCGACGACCTCGGGCGGCCGATCAACGGGGCCGGCCAGCCGGTCGACGCGCACGGCAACCCGCTGCTCGACCCGGACGGCAACCCGCTCCCCGCGGCCCCGCGCACGCGCGTTTGCGAGGGCGCGGCCGAGGCGCACGGCTTCCGTGCCTACCACGACGGCTCCTGGTACCGCTGCTGCGGCGGGCACATCCGCCGGCTCACGGACTGCTGCGGCTACGTGCGCCGGCGGATCAACGGCGACGCGGCGCTGACGGGCTACTGCTACCACGGCCGCCGCGTGTTCTGCGTCATGTATTACGACACGAAGGTGAAGTGCTGAACGCGCGCGCCGCGGCGGTCGGGGTGCTCCTTGTCACGCTCGTCGCCGGTGAGGCACGCGCCTCGGCGCCGGTCGCGGCCCCGGGCGGCGACCCGGTCGCGGCCGACACGGATCTCGTCTGGAACGAGCCGGGCGTCGGCGGCTTCCTGCTCCGCAACGGCCAGCGCATCCAGCTGCCGGGCACCGACCCGGCGGTCGGCGGCCCCTACATCGCGTGGCGAAACGGCGACGCGGTCACGGTGGCCGCGGCCGACTCGCTCCAGCCGGTCTTCCAGCTCACGCTCCCCGGAGCCCAGAAGCTCGGGGTCTCGGAGCGCTGGCTCGTCTTCCGCGCACGGCTTCCGAGCGGCAAGGAGCAGCTTCGAGCCCTGTCGTTCACCGACCCGGGGACGGTGCGCGCCATCTCGCACGCCCGCGCGCGAGGCCGCCTCGGCCGGCCCTCGCTCGGCCACAACACGGTCGTCTACCACATGGTCAACCCGGGACGGCAGCGAGCTCTTCTCGCTCGACCTGCTCTCGGGCAAGCGGCGACTGCTGCGCTCGTCGCGGCGGGATCTCCTGCTGAACCCGGCCCGCGTCGGCAGCCGGCTTGCTCTACGAGCGCGTCGGACGCTGCGGGCAGGAGCTGCGACTCGGCCCGCTCACGGGACGCGCTCCCGGGCGTACGCTCTACCGGCTGCCGCCGCTCGCGGGTCAGGACGCGGGCCACGAGGACGGCCACACGACGCAGGGCGAGCGGTTGCCCTGCCGCCGACCGCCGAAGCCGACGAAGCGGATGCTCTGGACGACCGCGCTCACGCCGAGAACCGCCTACGTGACGGTCCTCCGGCCCACGGCGGGCGGCCGCACGACGCCGTCGCTCCTCTCGGTCGCGCGCTAGGCTCTGTAACGCTCGGCGCTCGCGCGGTACTGATCCGGGTCAGACCAAACCGGGGGTCGTGGAGGGAAGACATGAATCGGATCTACGTGCAGACGAACGACGCGGAGCGCAACGAGGTCATCGCCTTCGACCGCTCCGACGACGGGCGGCTCCAGCCGCTCGGGCGCTACGAGACCGGCGGTCGCGGAACGGGCAAGCCGCACCTCCCGTCGCAGAGCTCCGTCGCGCTGAATCACGACGGGTCTCGCCTGCTGGCCACGAACGCCGGCAGCGACGAGGTGTCGGTCTTCGCAGTCGAGCCGGACGGGCTTCGGCTCGAGGCGACCCTCGCGTCGGGCGGGAGCGCGCCGACGAGCGTGGCCGTCCACGGCGACCGCGTCTACGTGCTCAACAACGGCAGCCCGAACCTCGCCGGCTTCCAGCTCGGCGACCGGGGTCTGACCCCGGTGGAAGGCTCGGCCCGGGCGCTCGGCGACGGCGCCGACCCCGCGCAGGTCTCGTTCAGCCCCGACGGCCGGACCCTCGTGGTCACCGAGCGCGGCACGAACGCGATCAGCTCGTTCGCGGTCGACGCCGACGGGCTCGCGGAAGGACCGACGACGATCGCGTCCTCCGGAGCGACGCCGTACGGCTTCGACTTCTCGAACGGATCGGTGATCGTGACGGAGGCCTTCGGCGGGGCCGAGGGCAAGGCCGCTGCCTCGTCGTACGCGGTTTCCGCCGGAGGCCTTGCGCCGGTGAGCGCATCGGTCGCGGACACGCGCAGCGAGGTCTGCTGGGCGGCCGCGACGCGCGACGGCCGCTTCGTCTACGTGACGAATTTCGGCGACGGCACGATCTCGAGCTACGCGGTCGGCGAAGGCGGCAGCATCGAGCTGCTCCAGGCCGTCGCGGCCACGACGCGGCTCGGAGAGGCGGGGATCCGCGACGAGGCGATCACGGGCGACGGCCGCTTCCTGTACGCGATCGACGCCGACGCGCAGCGTGTCTTCGGCTGGACGATCGCGGATGACGGCAAGCTCGAGCCGGTCGGCGAGTTCGAGGGCGTGCCCGCGACAGTGGCGGGGCTCGCCGCAAGCTGAGAGGGTTGTGACCGTGCTGATTTCGCGCGGATTCAAAGGCAAGCGCCGGGAGGGGCCCGCAGACCGGGTCCCTCCGGGCCAGTACCTGACCGACGACTTCCCGGTCCTCTCGGCAGGGCCGACACCGCACGCGCCGCTCGAGGAGTGGACGTTCACGATCGAGGGCGGTGCGGAGCCGGTGCGCTGGACCTGGGACGAGTTCCAGGCGCTGCCGAGCGAGACGATCACGACCGACATCCACTGCGTCACGAAGTGGTCGAAGCTCGACACGAGCTGGGAGGGCGTCGCAGTCGACACCCTGCTCGAGGCCGTCGACCACGACGCCGCCTACGCGCTCGCGTTCTGCGACGGCGGCTATACGACGAACCTCCCGCTCGAGGATCTCGTCGATGGGAAGGCCTGGGTCGCGTACGGCTACGACGGCGAGGCGCTCGACCCGGAGCACGGCGGCCCGGCGCGCCTGCTCGTCCCGCACCTCTACTTCTGGAAGAGCGCCAAGTGGGTGCGGGGCCTCGTCCTGCGCGACGACGACGAGCCCGGCTTCTGGGAGTCGAACGGCTATCACCTGCGAGGCGACCCGTGGCTGGAGCAGCGGTACTGGGGCGACTGACGTGGCTCGCAGCGCGCGTCGCGGCGGCCAGGCCGGAGACGTCCCGCGTGCGCACGCTCGAGCTCGAGACCGATGGCTGGGCGCACCACCGCGCGGGCCAGCACCTCGACGTGCGTCTGACCGCCGAGGACGGCTACCAGGCGCAGCGCTCGTACTCCATCGCGTCCGCGCCAGGTGACGGCCCGCGCGCTCACCGTCGAACGGCTCGACGACGGCGAGGTCTCGCCCTACCTCGTGGACGAGGTGCGCGAGGGCGACCAGCTCGAGGTCCGCGGGCCGGTCGGCGGCTACTTCGTCTGGGACGGCGACGAGCCGGAGCCCGTGCTCCTCGTGGCGGGCGGCTCGGGAGTCGTGCCGCTGATGGCGATGGCGCGGCAGCGCGCGCGTCTCGGCTCGGAGACGCCGATGCGGCTCGTCTACTCGTCGCGCACCTGGGACGACGTCATCTACCGCGACGAGCTCGAGACCCTCGGCCTCGACGTCGTGCACACGCTCACGCGCGAGCAGCCGCCGGGCTGGACGGGCTACTCGCGGCGGATCGACGCGGAGCTGCTCGCAGAGGTCGCCTGGCCTGCGAGTGAGAGCCCGCGCGTCTACGTCTGCGGCTCGACCCGCTTCGTCGACGCGGCGGCCGACGGCCTCCTCGCGCTCGGCTACGAGGCGGCCTGGATCAGGACCGAGCGCTTCGGAGCGACGGGATGACCGGCATCGCGGAGCTCAGGCTGGACGGCAACGCGGTGGGCGGCCTGCTCGGCGAGCTGTTCGGTGCGGAGCTCACGGCCGTGCCCTGCGTCTGCGCGGGCTGCCGCGCCCGGGACGCGCTCGCTTGCCTCGACGTCTACGTCGGCGCGGGGATCGTCGTGCGCTGCCGTCACTGCGACTCGGTGATGATCCGGATCGTTCAGGGCCGCGGCCGCACGTGGCTCGACCTCAGCGGTACCGCTTCGCTCCAGCTCGACCGTCAGTAGTTTCGGCCGCGCGATCCGCGCTTCCCACGATGCGCAACCGGGGCGCCGCAGCGAGCATTCGAGTTGGAGGTGAGGGCAATGACAAGGCTCTGCCTGGCCCTCGTAATCGTCGTCTCGCTGGGAGTCACGGGTGCGGCGGCGTCCCGAACGAGCGCCCGCCCCGCGCCACGGACGCTTCTGACCACGAAGGCGCCGATTCACGGCTTCGCCCAGGACACCGGCTCGATCGCCTGGACGGACGCGCATTACGACGTCCACGTCTGGAAGCTCGCCGCGAAGCACGGCACGATCGTCGGCGCGGCGCGTGAGCGGAACGAGATGCGGTTCGGCGTCGGGCCGCTCGCGCTCGCCGGGATGCGCGCGTTGTGGGTGAGCTACGACCACGGCAACTTCCTCTACACGCACATCAAGACCGGTACCCGCGCCGGCCGCGACGAGCTCTGGACCGCCGTCGTCGAGCTCGGGAACGGCACCGGCGACGGGACCTTCATGACAGGCATGTCAGGCGACGGGGCGACACTCGTGTTCGGCGCGGTCGGACAGCAGTGCGACGACGAGTACAACTGCCGCCGCCTGGACGCAAACGGCTCCGTCAAGCGCGCGAGCTCGAACGGGACCGACCTTCCGGGTCTGCCCGCGCCGGTTCTGCTTGCGACCTCGAGTGGCCGAGTCGCAGTCGTCCCGGCGAAGACGCCGCGCTTCCCTCCGGATCTCGGAGCACCACGGGCGGCCGAGTACGCGCCGGTCGAGGTGTACGACTCCACCGGACACCTGATCTCATCGGTCGTCCCGGACGGGACGCCGCGGTCGATCGCGCTGGCGTGGCCGAGGCTTGCGGTGCTGTCCGAGTCGGCGGACGGAACGCGCACGATCCGGCTCTTCGACGCACGCACGGGAGCGTTCTGGCAGGACGGCGAGTACGGGGCCGTGTTCGCAAACGTGCCGCTGAACGTGACGCGCGTCGCGGTCAGCGGGTCCGGCGCTGTCTTCTCGGCAGGTAGGAGCGTCTACCTGCTGAAGCGGCAACCGCTCGCGAAGCTCGTCTGGCGCGCGAGCTCACCGCCGATCGGACTCTCGATCGAAGGCCGCAGGATCGCGTGGGCTGAGAACGCGGGCAAGACGGCGCGGATCCGCGCCCTGACAGTAGCTCGGTAATCAGAAGGAGGTGAGCTTCATGAAACGGCTCTGGAAGACGGGCCTGTCGCTCGGTGTCCTGATGCTGCTGCTCGGCGTGCAGGGCGCCACGGCAACGATGCCTGGGTCGGTCAAGCTGACGCGGAGCCCCATCACGACTCTGGCGATGGACGGCTCGCGAGTGGCCTACGCGAGCGGCGGCAAGGTGTACGTCTGGAACATGAGCATCCGGAGGACGACGCTCGTCCAGGGGAAGTACAACGCGCACCCGGCAGAGATCGCGATCGCGGGCCTGCGGGTGGCCTGGATCACCCGCTACGTGGTCGGGAACTCTCAGCAGACCACGGAGTCGCTGTTCACGGGCTCCGTCGGGTCGCGCGGGCGGCTGCTCGCCTCAGGCCGGCACTACCTGAAGGACTGGCAAAACCACGTCTGGTACGGCCGCTGGATCGCCGGCGCCGTCGGCTCGGGGAACACCCTCGCGGTCAGCAGCTGGTGGTCGAGGAGCGATGGCACGTGCACCGCGCAGCGCCTGAGCCTCGTCACGCCGACCGGGCTGAGGCAGATCGCCACCGGACCGGGCGCGATCATGGCCGCCTCGGCCGACGGCGGGCACATCGCGGTGCTGCGCTCGGAGGAAGCCTGGCCGCAGTACGGCCCCACCCCGGCGGTGACGGTAGGGATCTACTCGACCAGCGGAAAGCTGCTCCGAGAGATCACGCCCACTTCGGCCGACGAGGTCGCGCTGAGCGGCGGCCAACTCGTCGTGTTGACCCAGACCAAGACGCTCGAGGTCTACGACTGGACGACCGGCAAGCTGGTGCACACCTGGCCTGTCGCCACTACGCTGCCGAGGCAGGCAGGCCACTTGGCTGTCGCCGGCCAGCTCGCCGTCTACGCGGGCGGGCCGGGCATCCGCACGGTGCACCTCATCCGGCTGACCACGGGCAAGGACGTGGTCGTGGCCACGGGCAAAGGCTCGGGCTATTGGAGCCACGACGCGGCGATGAGCTCGCATGGGCTCGTGTACGCCGTCAACTACTCCACCCACGGGAAGCTCGTCTTCGTGCCGATGGCCAAGCTGCTCGCGAAGGTGTCGTAAATCCCTCGTCAGACCCCGCCGCTCGCTCTCGCAGGAACGAGCGGCGGGGTGGCGGACCCGGAGCCGTAGGAGTAGGCTCGCGGCATGAGACGTCGGCTCGAGCGCGCGATCCTGGGCAGCCTGATGAGCGTGCTCGCGCTCTTTCTCGAGCGGCGCGTCAGCCGCGCGCTCGCGAAGCGCGGCTAGCGGCGGTCGCCGCGTAGGAGATCGAGCAGCAGCAGCAGCACGAAGGTGCCGCCGACGCTGCCGAGGGTGATCGGCACCCAACTCGCGACGTGCACCGCGGCCGCGGTGGCGCCCGTGGCGACGAGCGCCGAACCCGCCGTGACCGCGAGGGCGACCCGGCGCGCCGCGACGCGAATCGTGCGCTCCAGTGGTGTGATCCCCCGCACGTCGACCTGGAACCGGGGGCCCGGCCGCGCACCGCTGATTCGCTCGAACGCCTCGATCATGCGTTCGGCGCGCACCTTCAGCTTCGAGACGTCGTAGAAGAGCCGCTTCGGCTCGACGCCGGCCCGCGCGCGGGTGATCAGGTTCCGCATCAGGAACCGCCCGACGACCGAGAACGGATCGAGCTCCGGATCGAGCTCCGCCACCGTCAGCTGCATCTGCGCGAGCGCTTTGCCGGTGAGCACGAGCGAGACGGGCAGCCGCACGCCGTGCCTCGTCGAAGACTGCGCGATCTCCTGCAGTAGCGGCCCGAGCTGGATCTCTCCGAGCGACGAGTGCCGGTAGCGGCGGAGCAGCTCGCCGAGGTCTGCCTCGAGCCCGGCGGCGTCCGCGTTCTCGGCTTCCGGGCCGGCCATGATCAGCACGACCTCGGTGAGGAAGCTGACGTCCTCCTGCCAGAAGGCGAGCAAGAGCAGCAGCAGGTGGCCGCGCATCTCCGGCGTGAGCTCGCCGACCATCCCGAAGTCGAGGAGGTAGACGCGGCCGTTCCAGCAGAGCAGGTTCCCGGGATGCGGATCGGCGTGGAAGAAGCCCTCGACGAGGATCTGGCGGTAGTAGAACTCGAGCAGCTCCCGCGCGACCTCCGTGCGCTCCAGCCCGGGCGGGGCGTCGCGCACCGGAACGCCCTGGATCTCCTCGAGCACCAGCAGCCGGCTCGTCGTCAGCTGCTCGAGGACCCGCGGAGCGCCGAGGCGCGGGAAGTCGCCGAGCGAGCCGCGAAGCCGCTCGACGTTCTCGGCCTCGAGCTTGAAGTCGAGCTCCCGGCGCAGCGAGTCGGAGAGGTGCTCGATCGCGGCCGGGATGTCGACCAGCTGCCTCAGCGCACTGCGGCCCGCGGTCTTCTCGGCGAAGAGCTCGAGCAGGCTCAGGTCGCGGAGGATGTCCTCCTTGGCATTCGGGCGCTGAACCTTGACCACGACGCGCTCTCCGTCCTCCAGCACGGCGCGGTGCACCTGGCCGATCGTTCCCGCGGCGAGCGGCTCCGGCTCGATCGACGCGAAGACGTCCTCCCACGGCACGCCCAGCTCCTGCTCCATCACCTCGACCACCTCGGCCTCGGTGAGCGGCGTCACCTGATCCTGAAGCGCGGCCAGCTCCGCCACTGCTTCCGGCGGAATCAGGTCCGGGCGGGTGGAGAGGATCTGGCCGAGCTTGGCGAACGTGGGGCCGAGCTCCTCGAGCGCCTGCCGCAGGCGGCGCGCGCTGTCCTGCGGCGATGCGGTGTCTCGCCGCGCCTCGCCCAGCCCGTACTTCCCGAGGACGGTCGCGATCCGGGTCGCGCGGCCGAGAAGCCGCTCGTCGGCTGCGGCGCTCATCCGCCGGCTCCGTGCGTCTGGACGATCACGACGGTGCAGGGCGCGTTGTGGGAGACGCGGTTCGGGACGTTGCGAAGCAGGAACTCCTTGCGGCCGCTCATCCCGACGCTTCCCATCACGACCACGTCCGCCTCCTCGCGGCGAATCGCGTCGATGATCGCCTCCGCGGGATCGTCGGCCAGCACCACGGACGAGCGTCCGCGTTCCCCGGCGAGGTCGCGGGCGTACTCGGCCAGCTCGCGGGCAGCTTCGCCGAGAACCCCGTCGTCGGAGAGCAGCACGCGGAGGAGAAAGAGCTCGGCCTCGTATCGCTGCGCCATGTCGCTAGCGAATCTGACGGCGCGCTCGGCGGTCTCGGAGCGGTCGGTCGCGACGAGGACGCGGCGAACGGTCGGCGTGTCGTCCGTCCGGCGGCCCAGGCGCATCCCGTCGATTCTAGGTCGCGTCTCCCTGCCGCGATAGGATCGGAACGAGGGGTCGGTCGACGGGAGGGAGCCCAGATGGATGTGATTGCAGGGATCGACGCGGCTCGGCAGCGCTGGAACGTGCTCGAGCATCCGTTCTACACGCGCTGGGAGCAAGGCGAGCTGACGCGCGACGACCTGGCGCGCTACGCCGGCGAGTACCGGCACGCCGTGGTCGCGCTCGCACGCGCCGCCCGGACTGCGCAGATGCACGCCGACGAAGAGGCCGAGCACATCTCGCTCTGGGACGACTTCGCCTCCGAGCTGGGCGTCAACGGCGACAAGCACGAGCCGCTGCCGCAGACCCGCTGCTGCGCAACCGCCTGGTCGGCCGCCGAGGACGAGGAGGGCGCCGCCGCGATCATGTACGCGATCGAGGCAGGCCAGCCCGCGATCTCCGAGACGAAGCTCCGCGGCCTCGTCGACCACTACGGCTTCGAGGAAGGCTCGGCCGGAACCGCGTACTTCGAGCTGCACTCGGAGCGCGACCACGAGCACGCCGCCGAGGCGCGCTCACGGCTCGAGGGCGCGGACGACGCACGGCTCGTCGCGCTCGCCGAGTCGGCGCTCGCCGCGAACTGGGCGCTGCTCGACGGCGTCTCGATGAACTGACCGGTCTCTAGAGCCGTCCGGCCTGCACGATCCGCTCGAGGAACTGCCGCGTTCGCGGTTCCTTCGGGTGCGCGAAGATCTGGTCCGGCGGCCCCTCCTCGAGGATCCGCCCCTCCTCGAGGAAGCACACTCTGCTCGCGACGTCACGGGCGAAGCCCATCTCGTGCGTGGCGATCAGCATCGTCATGCCGCCCTCGGCGAGCTCGCGGATCACGTTCAGGACCTCGCCGACGAGCTCCGGGTCGAGCGCGCTGGTGACCTCGTCGAGCAGGATCAGCTCGGGCCGCATCGCGAGCGCCCGCACGATCGCGACCCGCTGCTGCTGGCCGCCCGACAGCCGGTCGGGGTATTCGTCGCGCCGGTCGGCCAGCCCGAATCGCCCGAGCAGCTCGAGCGCGCGGGCCTCCGCCTCGTCGCGCGAGAGCTTCAGCGCCTCGCGCGGGCCGAGCATCACGTTGCGGAGCACGGTCATGTGCGGGAAGAGGTTGAACGCCTGGAAGACGATCCCGATCCGCTGCCGAACGCGGTTCACGTCGGCCCCGCGCCGGGTGATCTCCTCGCCGTGGAGCACGATCCGGCCGGCGTCGAGCGGCTCGAGCAGGTTCACGCAGCGCAGGAGCGTCGACTTCCCCGAGCCGGACGCGCCGATCAGGCAGACGACCTCTTCTTCCTCGAGCGCGAGATCGATCCCCTTCAGGACCTCGTTGGCCCCGAACGACTTGCGGACGCCCTCGAGCGCGAGCGCGCTCACGCGAAGACGCCGGATGCCTGGCGCAGGCGCTGGTCGCGGGCGATCAGCACGTCGGTGAAACGAGCGAGCGGGATCGTGATCGCCACGAACAGCACCGCCGCCGCGAGGTACGAGCCGAACGTGAACGTCGAGTTGGTATCGATCTGCGCCTGGTTGAACGCGTCGATCACTCCGAGCGTGCCGACGAGCGCAGTGTCCTTCTGCAGGCCGATGAAGTCGTTGAGGAGCGGCGGGATCACCCGGCGGACCGCCTGCGGCAGGATCACGAAGCGCAGCGCCTGGAAACGGGAGAGCCCGAGCGAGCGCGCGGCCGCCTCCTGGCTTGGGTGCACCGACTGGATCCCGGCGCGGTAGACCTCGGCGACGTAGCCGCTGTAGATCAGCACCAGCCCGACGCCGGCCCAGAAGACCCGCGAGGTGGGCACGCCTTGCAGCTGCAGCGCCGGCGCGCCGAAGCCGAGCAATGCGATCACGAGAATCGTGGGCACGCCGCGCGCGAGGTCGGTGTAGATGATCGCCAGCGCGCGCAACGGGAAGAACACCGGTCCCGGCAGGCTCCTGAGGACCGCGATCACGAGCGCGAAGACGAGGACGAACACCTCGCAGACGAGGAAGATCTTCACGTTCAGCACGAACGCCCGGGCGATGTCGGGAAACGTGCTCCTGATGTCGTCCCAGCTGAAGAAGACGCGATGCACCTCGGGCCAGCCGGGCGACTGCGAGATCGCCACGATCACCACCGTCAGGAAGACGGCGGTGCTGATGAGGGCGATCGCCACCCCGCGGGCCCCCTCCGCCTCCAGGCTCAGCCCCCCGAGCAGGCGCGAGCGCCGCGCCTCTACTTCAAGATCGGGGCGCCGGTCGCCTTCGCTAGCCACTGCTGGTCGAGCTGCTTGAGCGTCCCGTTCGAACGCAGTGTCCCGAGCCCCTTGTTCACGCAGGCGACGAGCGAATTGCCCTTCTGGAACACGAGGCCGAAGTGCTCACCGCCCGGCTCTGCGGGGAACTGTCCGAGCACCTTGGAGTTCGGCACCTGGACGGCCGTCACGTAGAACGCGGTGGGCAGGTCGACCACGAGCCCGTCGATCTGCTTGTTCTTGAGGGCCTGGACCGCGCCGGCGTTCGACGGGAAGACGGACGGCTTCTTCGACGGCTTGATCTCGGTCTGGATCAGCTGGTAGCTCGTCGTGCCGAGCTGGGCGCCGAGCTCGTAGGGCTTGAGGCCCGCGACGGTCGTGACGCTCGCGATCGGCGTCCCCTTGTTCACGACGACCGACTGCGCGACGTCGTAGTACGAGTCGCTGAAGTCGACCACCTTCGCGCGGTCGGGCGTGAACGAGATCTGGTTGATGTCGAAGTCGAACGCCTTTTTGCCCGGCGCGAAGGAGTTGTTGAACGGCGTGTACTTCCAGGTGACCTCGCCCTTGGCGAAGCCGAGCTGCTTCGCCAGCGTCGTACGCGACGGCGGACTCGTAGCCCTTGCCGCTGTAGGGGTCGCTGACCTTCCAGCCGTGACCCGGCGAGCCGCCGTACCAGGGCGGGAAGGCCGGGTTGTCGGTGCCGATCGTGAGCTTGCCCGGCGAGACGAGGTTCAGGCTGCTCTTCGCGCAGCTCGCCGCGCCCGTTGTCGTTCCCGACGGCGAGCTCGACTTCTTCGTCGAGCCGCACGCGGCCGCGAGCGCGACGACGAGCAGGGCGAGCGCGGCTGCCGCAGCCTTCCTCACGCAGCCACCTTAGTGAACTTGGGGATGATCTCCTCGCCGTAGGCGGCGAGGGTCTCGTCCTGCCCCTTCGTCATCAGGTAGATGTCGAACTGGTCGACGCCGATCGACTCGAGCTCGCGGAGCTTCTCGGCGATCTGATCGGAGTTGCCGAGGACGCAGAAGCGGTCGCAGATCTCGTCGGTGACGAACTCGCCGTGCTTCGCGCCGACGCGGCTGTGCTCGGAGTAGTCGTAGAACTTGCGCGCCTTGACGAAGTCCGTGAGCGCCGAGGGAATCTCGTCGGAGCCCTCGCCGTAGCGCTCGATCAGGTCCATGACGTGGTTCGAGACCATCGCGGGGAACCAGCGCACCTGCTCGCGCGCGTCGGCGAGGTCGTCGGTCACGTGGCTCGGCGCGCAGACGATGCACTTGAGCGCAGCGGGGTCGCGGCCGGCTTCCTCGGCGGCCTGCCGGGCGGTGTCCATGATCCACTGGATGATCTGCGGGTCGGCGAGCTGGATGATCACGCCGTCACCCACGCGGCCCGCAACGCCGAGCGCACGCGGTCCGTACCCGGCGACGTGCATCGGAATGTCGGGCACCTCCTCGCGCACCCATTCGAGGCGTAGCTCTTTGCCGTTCCATTCAACCTGCCGGCCGTTCATCAGCTCCTTGATCATCACGAGACGCCGCTCGAACTCGTCCACCTTGACCGGCTTGAGCCCGACCACGCGGCGCGACGAGTCGCCGCGGCCGATGCCCATCACCATCCGGCCGTTCGTGATGTCCTGCATCGTCGCGTACCAGCTCGCGGTGATCGTCGGGTCGCGGATGCCGGGGTTCGTGACGCAGTGGCCCAGCTTGATCTTCTGGGTCTGCGTGCCGGCGATCGCGAGCAGCGCGTAGCTCTCCTGCCAGAGGATGTGCGAGTCGTAGGTCCAGCCGTACTCGAAGCCGAGGCTCTCGCCGCGCTGGAGGACCTCGACGAGCCGGGTGTGCGGCGGGTCGGGGAGGACGGTGACTCCGAAGCTGAGCGGCAAGGGGACGAGCATAACGCCCAGAATTGACCGGACAGGACCCGGGGTCAGACCCAGGGTCAGGCCCCGGGGTCAGACCCAGGGTGTGTTGCTGTTCGCCGCCGACGTCGGGCTCGTGCCACAGGTCCCGGCGTGGACGTGGCCGCGGGCGCCACGTCCGGGGTCAGGCCCCGGACGTGGGGATTTGGTCAGGTGGCGGCCGCGACTCGGGCGATCGTCTTGTCGGCGAGGCGGTCGAGCGCCTGCACGGAGAGCTCGAGGTGCTCCTCCTTCGTGTCCTCCAGCTTCGTGTGCGAGAGGCCGCGCAGGCTCTGGACGAAGAGCATCACGGTCGGCACTCCGGCGCGCGCGACCTCGGCGGCGTCGTGGAGCGGGCCGCTGGGAAGCCGGTGCGTGCGCCCCGCGACTTCACGCACGGCTTCGTCCGCGAGCTCGATCAGGCCCTCGTCGAACAGGATCGGCTCGATGTTCCAGATCCGCTCCCACTCGACCTCGATGTCCTCCTCTTGCGCGAACCGCCGCGACGCCGCCTCTGCATTGCTCAGCATCTCCGCGAGCTTCGCCGCGTCGAGGTGACGCTGGTCGAGCAGACACTCCGCGGTCTCGACCACCGAGGTCACGATTCCCGGACGCGTGACCACGCCGCCCATCGTGCAGACCGCGCCGTCCCCCGTCCGCTTCGCGATCTCGCGGATCTCCAGCTCGAGCTTGGCCGCGCCCGCGAGCGCGTCGCGGCGCCTGTCCATCGGCGTCGAGCCTGCGTGCGCCGCCTGGCCGCGGAAGGTGATCTGGTGCCGTTCGACCCCGAAGGTCCCGAGCACCACGCCGAGCGGCAGCTCCATCGACTCGAGCACGGGGCCCTGCTCGATGTGCAGCTCGAGGTAGGCCGCGGCACCTTCGAGCTGCCCGCGAGCCTGCAGAGCCCCGTCGAGGTCGACGCCGTGCTCCCGGAGAGCGTCCGGCAGAGACACGCCGTCGGCATCTCGTCGCTCCCGCAGCTCGGCCTGATCCGCCATCGAGCCCGCAGCCGCCGAGGACCCGAACAGCGAGCGCCCGAAGCGTGCGCCTTCCTCGTCCGCCCAGTCGACCAGGCGCACCGTCGCCCCCGGCTTCCCGTCCTCTGCGAGCCGGCGCAGGACCTCCACCCCGGCCACCACGTTCAAAGCTCCGTCGAGCCAGCCCCCGTTCGGCACCGAGTCGATGTGCCCGCCGATCAGCACCGCGCGGTCGGACGAGCCGCGCAGCGTCCACCACTGGTTGCCGGCCTCGTCGATCTCGTGCTCGAGCGGCAGCCCGTCCAGCTTGTCCCGCAACCAGGCCCGCGCCCGCTCCCAGGTCTCGGTCCAGGCCACTCGCTGAGCGCCGTTCTCGTCGCCGGTGAGCTCGCGCAGCTCCTTCAGCTCGGCGACCGTGCGGCTCGGTGACAGAGGCATCGCGGCGAGCATAAACTCGCCCCGATGTCAGTACTGATCAAAGGCGGCCGGATCCTCACGGCCTCCGACGACTACGTCGCCGACATCTACGTCGAGGACGAGACGATCACGCTGATCGGTGAGTCGCTCGACCAGCAGGCGGACAAGGTGATCGACGCGAGCGGCAAGTACGTGCTCCCGGGCTGCGTCGACCCGCACACGCACCTCGACATGCCCTTCGGCGGCACGGTCACGATCGACGACGTCGAGTCGGGCCAGACCGCCGCGGCCTTCGGCGGGACGACGACGCACATCGACTTCGTCATCCAGCCCCAGGGCGCCACCTTTGCGGAGGCACTTGACGAGTGGCGCGCGAAGGCCGACGGGAAGCAGGTGATCGACATGGGCTACCACATGGCGGTCACCGACCTGACCGAGGGCGGCACCCTGGAGGAGCTCGCGCAGCTCCCGGACGAGGGCGTCACCTCGTACAAGCTCTTCATGGCCTACAAGGGCGCGCTGATGGTCGACGACGAGACCCTCTTCCGCACGATGGAGGTCGCATCCCGGACCGGGGCGCTCGTGATGGTCCACGCCGAGAACGGTGACGTGATCGACGTCCTCGTCAAGCAGGCGCTCGAAGCCGGCAACACGGACCCGCTCCACCACGCGCTCACGCGGCCGCCGGAGGCCGAGGGCGAGGCGACGAATCGCGCGATCCAGCTGGCCCACCTGGCCGGGGCGCCGCTCTACGTGGTTCACGTCACCTGCCGCGAGGCCGTCGAGCCGATCGCGCTCGCGCGCGAGAAGGGCTGGGACGTCTGGGGCGAGACCTGCACGCAGTACTTCTTCAACTCCCTCGACGACATCGCGAAGCCGGACTTCGAGGGCGCGAAGTACGTCTACTCCCCGCCGGTCCGCGACAAGGCGAACTGGGACGTGCTGTGGAACGCGGTGCGGACCGACGTCCTCTCGGCGATCTCGACCGACCACTGCGCGTTCCTCTGGGACGGCCAGAAGACGCATCGGCAAGGACGACTTCTCGAAGATCCCGAACGGCGCGCCCGGGCTCGAGAACCGGCTCCAGATGATCCACGAGTTCGGCGTCCGCGCCGGGCGGATCACGCTCCACCGGATGGTCGAGCTGCTCGCGACGAACCCCGCGAAGCTGTTCGGGCTCTACCCGCACAAGGGCACGGTCGCGGTCGGGTCAGACGCTGACCTGGTCGTCTTCGACCCGGAGAAGCGCGTGACGATCACCGCCGCGAATCACCACTCGAAGGCCGACTACAACCTCTACGAGGGCACCGAGGTGACTGGCTCGCCCGAGGTCGTCCTCCTGCGCGGCCACGTCCTCGTCGAGAACGACGAGCTGGTCGCGAAGCCCGGGATCGGCCAGTACGTCGCCCGCGCGCGCTTCGGCGAGGAGCTGCGGCCCGCGAAGACCGCGGCCGCCTGAGCGCGTCAGAGGTACAAGCCGGGCTCGAGCTCGATCGGCTCGTGCGTGCGGCGCGAGAGCGAATCGTCTGCCCGCGCCCGCTCGGCAGCGCCCCGCGCGTCGACGAGCTCGACATCCCCGCGCGCCTGGATGTGCTCGATCAGCCCGCGAACGATCTCGACTCGCCCGGGCCGGCCGCTCAGGAACGGGTGGCACGTGAGCACGTAGAGGCAGCCGTGCCGCGCGTAGGCGTCGAGCTCGCCGGTCCAGAGGTCGAGCACCTCAGCGGCCGAGCGGGTCTGGTTGCGCGCGAGCGGCGGGAGGTACGCGGTCTGCTGCCAGTCGTCGAGCCACCACGAGACGGGCAGCTCGACGAGCGACCCCGACCCGGTCTCGAGGACGTACGGCTTGTCGTCGCCGGCCAGGCTCGAGTCGTACGCCAGCCCGTACTCGGCGACGAGCGCCGCCGTCCGCCACGACGGCTCCCAGCTCGGGGCGCGATAGCCCTGGGGCTCGACGCCGAAGCGCTCGAGCGCCGCCAACCCCCGCTCGAGCTCGCGCCGCTCCTCGTCCTCGCTCTGCGCGATCGGGCTGCGGTGCGAGTACGAGTGGTGCGCGACCTCGTGGCCGGCCTCGAGGATCCGCTCGACGACACCCGGATGCCGGTCGGCGGTCAGCCCCGGGACGAAGAACGTCGCGGGCGCGGAGTATTCCGCCAGCAGCTCCAGCAGACGCGGAACCCCGACCTCCGGCCCGTAGGCCTGATGGCTCATCAGCATCGCGTTGTCCGCGTGCCGAGGGTCCTCGGCGAGCACGACGCTCTCCGCGTCCACGTCGAACGACAGCACGGCCAGCGCCGCGCTCCCGCCCAGCCACGAAGCCATCAGCGCGTCTGCGGGAAGCCCAGGTCGACCTTGGAGGTGGCCGGGTCGGGCCAGCGCGCGGTCACGACCTTGCCGCGCGTGTAGAACTGGATCCCCTCCGGCCCGTAGACGTGCAGGTCGCCGAACAGCGAGCTCTTCCAGCCGCCGAACGAGTAGTACGCGACCGGAACCGGGATCGGGACGTTCACGCCGACCATCCCGGCCGCGACATCGAACTGGAACTGCCGCGCCACGCCTCCGTCGCGAGTGAAGATCGCGACGCCGTTGCCGTACGGGTTCTCGTTCACGAGCCGCACGGCCTCGTCGTAGGTGTCGACGCGCGTGATTCCGAGCACGGGCCCGAAGATCTCGTCCTTGTAGACGTCCATCTCCGGCTTCACGTCGTCGAGCAACGAGACGCCGAGGTAGAAGCCGCCTCCGTCGGGAGCGCTCTCGCGGCCGTCCGCCACGACCTTCGCGCCCTCCTCGCGGCCCTTGTCGATGTACGAGGAGACCTTGTCGCGGTGCTCGCGGGTCACCAGCGGCCCCATCTCCGAGTCGGGGTCAAGGCCGGAGCCGACCTTCACCTTCGGCAGGCGCTCCTTGATCGCCTCGACGAGCTCGTCGCCCGCGCCGCCGACGGCCACCAGCATCGAGACCGCCATGCAACGCTCGCCGGCCGAGCCGTAGCCGGCGCTGACCGCGGCGTCGGCAGCCATGTCGATGTCGGCGTCGGGGAGCACGATCATGTGGTTCTTCGCTCCGCCGAGTGCCTGGACGCGCTTACCCCGCGCGCTCGCGGTCTCGTAGACGTACCGGGCGATCGGCGTCGAGCCGACGAAGCTCACCGCGGCGATCTCCGGATGCTCGAGGACCGCATCGACCGCGACCTTGTCGCCGTGGACGACGTTGAAGACTCCGTCCGGCAGGCCGGCCTCCTTCAGGAGCTCAGCGACGAAGACGGACGCGGACGGGTCCTTCTCCGAAGGCTTGAGCACGAACGCGTTCCCGCAGGCGATCGCCGGCGCCCACATCCACATGGGCACCATCGCCGGGAAGTTGAACGGCGTGATCCCGGCGACCACTCCGAGCGGCTGGCGGATCGAGTAGACGTCGATCCCCGTCGAGGCCTGCTCCGAGAACTCGCCCTTCAGGAGCTCCGGGATCCCGCAGCAGTACTCGATCACCTCGAGCCCGCGCGCGACCTCCCCTTTCGCGTCGGAGAGCACCTTCCCGTGCTCGAGCGTCAGGAACCGCGCGATGTCCTCGCTGTGCTCGTGGACGAGCTGGCGGATCCGGAAGAAGAGCTCGGTGCGCCGCGAGAGGGAGAAGGTGCGCCAGGACTCGAACGCGCGCTTAGCCGCCTGAACGGCCGCGTCGACCTCCTCGACCGATGCGAAATCGACCTCGCCGGTCTGCACGCCGAGCGCGGGGTTGTAGACGGGACCGCTCCGGCCAGACCGGCCCTCGACCCGCTGCCCGTCGATCCAGTGCGAGATCCGCGTGACCTCGCCCGAGCGCGCCTCGGTGAACTGATCAGCGACTTCGGTCACGCCGCCAGCCTAGCGCTAGGATCGCTTCCATGGCCGTTGAGCAAGGCCTCGACGCGAGGCGGATCCAGGAGCTCGACAAGCAGCACGTCCTGCACTCCTGGTCGGTCCAGAACCAGATCTCGCCGCTCCCCGTCGCGGGCGCCGAAGGCCGCTACTTCTGGGATCACGAGGGCAACCGCTACCTCGACTTCGCGTCGCAGCTCGTCAACGTCAACCTCGGGCACCAACACCCGAAGGTCGTCGCGGCGATCGTGGAGCAGGCGGAGAAGCTGACGACGATCGGGCCGCCGATGGCGCACGAGACGCGGTCGGAGCTCGCGAGGCTGATCGCCGAGGTCACTCCCGGCGACCTGACGATGTCGTTCTTCACGAACGGCGGCGCAGAGGCCAACGAGAACGCGATCAAGCTCGCCCGCTGGTACACGGGGCGCCACAAGATCGTCGCGCGCTACCGCTCGTACCACGGCGCGACCGCTGGCGCGATCACCGCGACCGGCGACCCGCGCCGCTGGCCGGCCGAGCCGGGGATCCCGGGCGTCGTGCGGATGCTCGACCCGTACACGTACCGCTGTCCCGCAGGGCACCCCGACCCCTGCCCGGTCTGCTCGGGCGCGCCGCACCTCGAGGAGATCCTGCAGTACGAAGGCCCGCAGAACGTCGCGGCCGTGCTGATGGAGACGATCGTCGGCACGAACGGAGTGATCGTCCCGCCCGACGGCTACCTGCAGGCCATCCGCGAGGTGTGCGACCGCCACGGAATCCTGCTGATCCTCGACGAGGTGATGGCCGGCTTCGGCCGCTCGGGCAAGTGGTTCGCCTGCGAGCACTGGGACGTCGTGCCGGACATCCTGACCGTGGCCAAGGGCATCAACTCCGGCTACGTCCCGCTCGGCGCGATGGTGATCAACGAGAAGCTCGCCGACTGGGTGCAGGACAAGTACTTCGCCGGCGGGCTCACGTACTCGGGCCATGTGCTCGCGTGCGCGGCCGGGATCGCCTCGATCGAGGCCTTCCGCGAGGAAGGAATCGTCGAGAACTCCGCCGCGATGGGCGACGCGCTCGGCGAGGAGCTCCGACGGTTGGCCGAGAAGCACGAGTCGATCGGCGAGGTGCGCGGCAAGGGGCTCTTCTGGGGCATCGAGCTCGTCCGCGACCGCGAGACACGCGAGCCGCTCGTCCCGTTCAACGCGACCGGCGCCGAGCTGGCGCCCATCGGGGCGATCATGAAGGCCGCGATGGAACGCGGGCTCTACCTGATGACCCACTGGAACGTGATCATGGTCTGCCCGCCGCTGACGATCACGCGCGAGGAGCTCGACGAGGGCGTCGGCATCCTCGACGAGGTTCTGTCGCTCCAAAGCTGAGCTACCGTGTCCCCTCGCAGCCAGGGGGGAGCCTCATCCGCACGATCCGCATCGAAGTGCCGACGTCAGCCGCGGCGACCCAGCTCGTACGCGACCTCGTCGCCTTCGCGCCGACCGACCTCGTCCCGCTCGGCGACGAGCGCTGGGAGGTGCGCGTCGAGGACAGCTCCGAGGATGAGCTCGACGCCGTTCTACATGCGGTCGCGCGCTGGGTCGCGGACTGCCAGCTGAGCGAGACCCACGTGCTGGTCGACGGCGAGCGCGTCGACCTTCCGCTTACCTAGTCCGGCACCATCGGCAGCCCGCTGGCGACCTGCCGGCGGCCGTTCACCTCGTAGACCACGTCCACGCTGTCGTTCTGCCGGTATGTCCCCGCGACGCCGAGAAAGAGCGAGAGCCAGCGCCAGAAGCCGAGGCGGCCCTCTCGTGCGAGCTCGCGCTCGAAGAGAAGCTCGTCCCCCTGGCGCCGGAAGTCGCGGCCCTGCTCCTGGCGTACGCCGTTGAGAAAGACCTCGATTGATTCGCCGGCGCCCGTAGGTAGGTGCACCCGGGTCGTAGGCACCTTCGTAGAATGCCACCCTCTCGTGGCCCGGTTTCGTCGCGTCCTGCTCTGTGTCGCGCTGCTCGCGCTGGGCGTCACGACGGCCGCCCTCGCCGGGAACGGCGGGCTCGCGCCGCCGGCGCCCGCCTCGCCGAACGCGAGCAACATCCGGGACATCTACTGGCTGATCCTCGCGATCTCCATCGGGATCTTCCTCGTGGTGATGGTCCCGCTGGCCATCTTCCTGGTGCGCTACCGCAGCGGCGGCCGTCCGCGCGAGGTCGAGGGCCCGCAGGTGCGCGGCCATACGAACCTCGAGCTCGCCTGGACCGCAGGGCCGGTGCTCATCCTCGCCGTCATCGCGGCCTTCGTCTTCTGGAAGGTCTCTGACCTCGGCGCGACCGCGGGCCTGCCGGCCAGCGAGGCGAACGCCGCCAAGGAAGAGGTCACCATCGACGCGCACCAGTACTACTGGGAGTTCGTCTATCCGAACGGCGCGATCTCGGTCGACAAACTGCGCCTGCCGTTCGACAAGCCGGTTCGGCTGACGATCCTCTCGCACGACGTCGCCCACAGCTGGTGGGTGCCGGCGCTCGGCGGCAAGCTCGACGCGATCCCGGGGCGGCGCAACCACACGTCCTTCCGCGCGACGAAGCTCGGCACCTTCCCGGGCCAGTGCGCCGAGCTCTGCGGCCTGCTGCACGCGGAGATGAAGGCGCAGGTCGAGGTCCTGCCCCCCGACGAGTACCGGTCGTGGGTTCAGCACCGCGCGAGCCCGGCGGCCAGGCTCGAGCTCGGCAAGGAGACCTTCACCGGCGTCTGTGCGAAGTGCCACGGCCTCGCCGGCCAGGGCGACGTCGGCCCGAACATCGCGTCCAATCCGCTCCTCGGAAACGCGGCCGGCCTCGCGACGATCATCCGCAACGGCACCGGCAGGATGCCCGCCGTCGGCCAGGACTGGACGCCGAACCAGCTCCACGCGACGATCGCCTACCTGCGGCAGCACTTCCACCAGGGAGGGTCCGGTGGCGGCTAGGGCCGAGCTCCCGCGCACCCCGGCCTCGCTGATCGTCTCGCGCGGCCGCTATTCGAGCTGGCTGACGACGCTCGACCACAAGCGGATCGGGATCCTCTACATGGCGACGAGCCTCGCCTTCTTCATCGCGGGCGGGGTTCTCGCGCTGCTGATCCGCGCCCAGCTGGCCACGCCGAACGAGCATTTCGTGACGCGGAACAGCTACAACGAGCTGTTCACGATGCACGGCACGACGATGATCTTCCTGGTCATCGTCCCGTTCTGGGCCGGGCTCGGGAACTACCTCGTACCGCTGATGATCGGTGCGCGCGACATGGCCTTCCCCCGGCTGAACGCGCTCTCCTACTGGCTCTTCCTCTTCGGCGGGATCATCCTCTACTCGAGCTGGTTCGCGAAGGGCGGCGCGCCCTCGGCCGGCTGGACGAGCTACCCGCCGCTCTCGGACCTGCCCTACATGCCCAACCACGGGATCGACCTCTGGATCCTCTCGCTGCACGTGCTCACGCTCGCCTCGCTGGCGGGCGCGATCAACTTCCTGGTCACGATCCATCGCCTGCGCACGCCCGGGATGACCTGGATGCGCATGCCGCTGTTCGTCTGGTCGATGGAGGTCTACGCGGCGCTGCTCGTCGCGGTCCTGCCGATGCTCTCGGCCGGGCTGACGCTGCTGCTGCTCGACCGGCAGGTGGGCACGCACTTCTTCCTGCCTGCCGAGGGCGGCAACGCGCTGCTCTACCAGCACGTCTTCTGGTTCTTCGGCCACCCCGAGGTCTACATCATGATCCTGCCCGGCTTCGGCGTGATCTCCGAGGTGATCCCGGTGTTCTCGCGCAAGCCGATCTTCGGGTACACGGCGATCGCGATGTCGTCAGTCGCAATCGGCTTCTACTCGATGCTCGTCTGGGCCCACCACATGTTCACCGTCGGCCTACAGGGCTATTTGCAGGGCTTTTTCATGATCTCGTCGATGATCATCGCCGTGCCGACCGGGATCAAGATCTTCAACTGGCTCGCCACCACCTGGCGCGGGAACATCCACTTCGACACGCCGATGCTGTTCGCGCTCGGGTTCATCGCCGTCTTCGTGATCGGCGGGCTCTCGGGGATCTTCGTCGCCGCGTACCCGTTCGACTGGCAGGCGCAGGACACGTACTTCGTGGTCGCGCACATCCACTACGTCCTCTTCGGCGGCTCCATGTTCACCGTCTTCGCCGCGCTCACGTACTGGTGGCCGAAGATCTTCGGGCGCATGCTGGACGAGCGTCTGGGGAAGATCTCGTTCTGGCTGATCTTCGTCGGGATGAACGTGACGTTCTTCCCGATGCACATGCTCGGCCTACTCGGGATGCCGCGACGGATATACACGTACTCCTACGGGGGCGTATGGGAGTGGTACAACCTCACCTCGACCATCGGCTCGGGGGTGATGGCGCTGGGGATCCTTCTGTTCTTCGTCAACATTCTCAAGACGGCCCGCTCGGGTGCTCGTGCGGTGAACGATCCGTGGCTCGGCGACACGCTCGAGTGGTACACGACCTCGCCGCCGCCCCCGCACAACTTCGACAGCGTTCCCTACGTATCGAGCCCGCGGCCCTTGCGTGATCTCCGGAGACGCCTGGCGGAGGCCCGTGCCTGACGTGCGAGCCGGGGCCTGGCTGCGCCTGACCGCGCTCGTCGCGGCGGCGGGGTCCTGCCTGGCCGTCGTCAGCGGCGCGCTGCAGCTCGACGAGGCACACCGCGTGCTCGCCGCCCTGGCGCTGCCGCCGCTCTGCGCGCTGGTTGCTGCGGCCTGGGTTGCCCACCGGCGCTTGCTGCCGGCGGCGGTTGCGGCGCTCGCCTCGTTCCTGGCCGCTGCCCTCGCCACCGGCCGGCCGGCGCACATCGCCTTCTCGGCGCTCGCGCTCGCCGGATCGCTGGTCGTCCTGGCCGGCTGCTTCCGCGGCGAGCCGGTTGCGCGCGCCTCCTGGCGCGACTACGTGACGCTCACGAAGCCGAGGATCATGACGCTGCTCCTGCTGACCGGCGCCGCAGGGATGGTCGTCGGCGCGCAGGGCTGGCCGGGGACCGGGCTCTTCGTGGTCACCCTCGTGGGACTCGCGCTCGCGTGCGGCGGCGCGAGCGCGCTCAACCATGTGCTCGACTCGGACATCGACCGCCTGATGCCGCGAACCGGCGGGAGGCCTGTCGCGGGCGACCGGATCACGCCTGCGCGCGCTCTCGAGTTCGGCCTCACGCTCTCGGCGTTCTCGTTCGTCCTGCTCGCCTCGCTCGTGAACGTACTGACGGCCGTGCTCGCGCTCCTCGGGAACCTCTTCTACGTGCTGGTCTACACGCGCTGGCTGAAGCGTTCGACGCCGCAGAACATCGTGATCGGCGGCGCCGCGGGAGCCGTCCCGCCGCTCGTCGGCTGGGCTGCGGCGACCGGGCAGATCACCAGTGCCCGCGCTGCTGCTCTTCCTGATCGTCTTCCTCTGGACGCCGCCCCACTTCTGGGCGCTCGCGCTGCTGATCAAGCGCGACTACGAGGCCGCGCGTATCCCGATGCTGCCGGTCGTGCGCGGCGACGCCGAGACGGCGAGACAGATCGTCTGGTACTCGCTCGTCCTGTTCGCGGCGACGCTGCTCCCGTTCGCGTGGCACACGGCCGGCGTGCTCTACCTCGCGGCCGCCGTCGTGCTCGGGGCGGTCTTCCTGAAGCTCGCGTGGCGGCTCCGGCGCGAGACCACGCCTCCTCGCGCCAAGGCGCTCTTCCACTTCTCGCTCCTCTACCTCGCCCTACTCTTCGTCGCGATGGCGATCGACACGGTTCTCTGATGGATCACGACCTCGAGCGAGGCAACCTCAGGTTTGGGATCAC
Source organism: uncultured Actinomycetes bacterium (assembly GCA_963788215.1). Lineage (GTDB taxonomy): Bacteria > Actinomycetota > Thermoleophilia > Gaiellales > Gaiellaceae > AC-32. Next base: position 96,619 of record CAWBFX010000010.1, on the reverse strand, counting down.
GCTCTTCGTGATCTTTCTCATCCTGTTCGGCCTCACGGTCGTCGCCGCCTTCGTCTACCTGGCGCTCGACTAGGGCAGGCCCGGCACACACGGCCAAAGTGAGCCTCGGGCGAGTGGGACCCTCGCGCAACCCACCGGGCCGCCACCTGCCCTCGTTCTTCGCAGCGCATTAGGGTCACGTGGTCGTTCTCGATCGTGGAGGATGCGGAGTGGCCGTGAGAGTGGATGTCGATAACTTCGTGCGTGCCGAGACCGATCGGATGTTCGCGGCGCTGCAGGCGGATGCCGGCGGGGTGAACGTCTTCAGGCACAACCGCGAGCCGACCTCGATCGGGGGCCAGACCGTGATCCGGATGAACCGCGACACGCTCTACAGCTTCGCGATCGTGGACATTTCGGAAGGAGCCACGGTCACGGTCCCGGACAGCGGCGATCGCTACCTCTCGGTGATGGTCGTCAACCAGGATCACTACATCAACCGGCTCTTTCACGACCCGGGCGAGTACGACCTGACGGTTGCCGAGCTCGAGACACCGTGGGTGCTTGTCGCGGTGAGGGTGCTGGTCGATCCAGCCGATCCCGCTGACATCGCTGACGTGACCGCGATCCAGGACCACATCAAGCTCAGAGCGAACTCCTCGAAACCCTTCGAGATGCCGGACTACGAGACTTCAAGCTTCGACGCAACCCGCAAGGCGGTGCTCGAACTGGCGAAACACGTCGGCGGACTCGACCACGCCTTCGGCACCCGAGACGAGGTCAACCCGGTGCGGCACCTGATTGGGACTGCCGCGGGGTGGGGCGGTTTGCCGGACCGAGAGGCGCGCTACGTCAGCGTCGATCCCGGCGGCGTCTCGGGCGACTACAAGCTCACGGTGCGAAACGTACCCGTTGACGGCTTCTGGTCGATCTCGGTCTACAACGCCGATGGCTTCTTCGAGCGGAACGATCGAGACGCCTACAGCGTGAACAACATCACCGCGACACCGAACGGGGACGGTTCGATCACCGTTCACTTCGGCGGCTGCCGCGACGACCGTTCGAACTGCCTACCGATCACAGACGGCTGGAACTACATCGTTCGGCTCTACCGGCCGCGGCGGAAGTCCTCGACGGCTCCTGGACGTTCCCCTCCATCGAACCGGCCTGACACGACGTCGGGTCCGGGGCTTCAGGGGTCGTTCCGGAACGCTGGCCCAGGCGAGGTGGCTTCTAGTCCGTTCCGTTCTCTTCCGGGCTGGGCGTGAACAGCCTCCAGTTCCCCTCGGAGACAACTTCGACCTTGCCGTCGGTCACCTTGACGGCGGTCTGGTCGTCGAGCGCGTACGTCGGTACGGGAATTCCGGAGGCCCATTGCTCCACGTCGGCCGAGGTGTTGAAGCCCTCGCGATCGACGTGCACCGTCACCGCGAAATCGACCAGCCCCAGTGCTCGGTCGCCTTCCCGCGCCAGGTCGCTTCCCGTGGGAATCCACTGAAGGTTGGACTCCACGTCGGTGTTGTGGGGGGTCATGACGATGCTTCCCGCACTCACTCCCACGTAGACCGTATTGCTCAGCGACGGCAGGAGATCAGCCAGTCCCGACTGTCGCATCCAGTAACACAGGTACATCACGTGGCCGCCCCACACCAGAAGGGCGTCGGTCTCCCTGAGCTTGGGGACCCAGCTCTCCTCCTTGATGCTGGGCAGCGCGGTGAGCTCCAACACCCCCAACGACTTCCAGCCCAGTCCGCTGAAGGGGCTCTCGGTATGACCGCTGATCGCCCGCCATGCCCCGCCCGGGCCGTCGGGGAAGGGATAGATCGCGGTCGGGACGACGAGGGCACTCGAGTCCGCGATCGGCTTGCCCAACAGGTCGACGAGCGCGTCTTCGATGCTCGGGTTGCTAATGCCGGAGGAAGTGAGAAGAAGCTTCATGTGCCTCCTAAGAGTCAGGTTGGATCCGCACACCGTAGAGACTGAGAGGCCACCGAAAACTCATCGCCTCCGGCGATACCCTCTTCAGGCGTCATTCCGGAACACTGGCCCAAGCGGAGGGCTCGGCTCAGTCGTTGCGAAGTTGGATCCTCACGTTAGGCCAGCGTGCCATGACGAAGTCGGCGAGTTTCTGGCCGTCGTGTCCGTCCTTCACTCCGACTCGCACTTTGCGTCCCCAAAGCTTGGACTCAGGTTTCCAACCCTCGGCTCGAATCGCCTCCCAGGCCTGAGCGACTCACGAAGGGTCGGAAACCACACCTTGAAGATCCAGCCCCATCCCTCCTGGTCACGCCAATCGGTTCCCGGCGCCGGATCTTTGGCGAGCACGACCATCACATTCGGGTGCTGTTCCTGCCACGGGTCGGCTTCGTACATCGCTAAGAGCATGCCGCACGCTCGCCCGCTCGAGCGATGGCTGGATGTGAGCGAGAATCGCGTCTCGTGCAAGTCGTGCTTTCCGCGTACCGAGGTGAGTGGCCCGCCCAGTTCGAGCGGCTCGCCGCGCGTCTGCGTTCGGCAGTCGGAACGGTCGCGCTCGCGGTCGATCACATCGGATCGACCGCGGTGCCGGGCCTAGCTGCCAAGGACGTGATCGACGCCCAGGTGATATTCGCGTCCCTCGACGGGGATGCGAATCGCGCATTGCCGCTGTTGAACGAGGCCGGGTTCGTCCAGCGGGATGGCGACTGGAACTTGCGAGATCACGTCCCGCCGAACTGGCGCGGCGATCCGGCTACATGGAACAAGCTGGTCCTCGGCCCTCGTGACGAAGACGAGCGAGCGTCGAACATTCACGTGCGAGCCGCTGGAAGCCCCAACGAACGCTATGCGCTGCTGTTTCGCGACTACCTCCGCTCTGAGTCATCCGCTCGCGAAGCCTGGGCTCTCTTCAAGACCCGTCTCGCCTCCGTCGCAGGGACGAGGGAGGAGTACGGTCAGGTGAAGGATCCGGCAACGGACGTCCTGATGATGAGCGCGGAGCGCTGGGCCCAGGCCGTCGGTTGGACGCCCCGCGACCGCAACGAGTGACGGTGGCTACGTCCCACGGGATCTTTCTCGCGCGACCTCCGGAGGTGGATGAGGCCCCTTCCGGGCGGCGGCTCGCCGTCAAGGACCTGTTCGACACGGCTGAGCTCGTCACGACCTATGGCTCCATCCTCTTCGCCGACCACGTGCCGGCCGCGAGCGCGGAGGCCGTGCGTCGCGCCGAGGCGGCCGGCTGGGTCGACGTCGGGAAGACGAACCTGCACGAGTTCGCCTACGGCACGACCTCGGAGAACCCGCACTTCGGCACCGTTCCCAACCCGCTTGCCGCGGGTCGTCTGGCCGGAGGGTCGAGCGGCGGCTCGGCCGCCGCGATAGCGGCCGGGCTCGCGGATGCCGCGCTCGGCACCGACAGCGGCGGCTCGATCCGGATCCCGTCCGCCTGCTGCGGGACGACCGGCTTCAAGCCCACCTTCGGTCTCGTCCCGCTCGACGGCTGCTTCCCGCTCGCGCCCTCCTTCGACCACGCGGGGCCGATGGCCGCCGACGTGGACGGCTGCGTCGAGCTGCTGCGAGCGCTCGCGCCCGAGTTCTCCGCGACAGAGCTTGGACTCGAGGACGTCGAGATCGGCGTGGCGTGGACCGAGCTGGCCGACCCGCTCGTCCGCGCCCGGGTCGAGGCAGCCGCGGAGCTGTTTCCGCACCGTCGCAAGCTCGACGTCCCGCTCCCGGAAGACTTGGCCGCCGTGTTCATGCGCGAGGCCGCAGACGTTCACCGCGAGCTCTTCGAGGAGCACGCCGACGACGTACGGCGAGAACGTGCGCGTCAAGCTCGAGCTCTGCCTGGCGGTTACCGACGGCGAGTACGAGCGGGCTCTCGCCGTCCGCGAGCGCTACCGCGAGCAGCTGCTCGAGGCGACCGGCGAGGTCGACCTGCTGCTCACTCCGACCCTCACCTGCGTCGCGCCCCGCCTAGGCCCGGACGAGCTCGCGCTCCGCGAGACGCTGATCCGTCTGACCTACCCGTTCAACCTCGGCGGCTGGCCGGCGCTCGCGCTCCCATGCGGCCCCGCGGAAGACGGTCTCCCCGCCTCCGTGCAGCTCGCCGCGCCTCCAGGACAGGACGCGCTCGTGCTGGCGGCCGGAAAGGCCCTGGAAACAGCCCTCTGAGTCCCTCGATCGAGGGACACCAGGCCCCCCAAGCCTGCCGAAAACTATCTCGTGGCTCGCGCCCGTTCTGCTGCAGTCCTCCTCGCCATGCTCGCGTTGTGCGGGGCGGCCGGCGCGCGCGCGGCGAACAAGCCGCCGACCGGCCTGCACGCGTTCCTGCTCCGCTCGAACGAGCCCGTGACGCACACCTTCTCGCGCACGCCGTCGTTCGGCTGGAACCCGGTCCCCGGCGCGCGCCGCTACCAGTTCGAGCTCGCGACCGGCCCGACGTTCTCGGACAACTCGATCGTCTGGTCGACGAACAACGCTCCCGCGCCGACGGTCGCCGTCCCGATCTCGCTCCCCTGGATCACCGGGCAGCCCTACTCGCTCTACGCCCACGTCCGCGCGGTCACGCGCCACGGCCCGAGCCGGTGGAGCGCGCCGTTCGGGTTCAACATGCGCTGGCCCGCGGTTCCTGCCCCGATCCGGCCGGACCGCCCCGGGCTCATCCGCTGGACGCCGGTCGCCGGTGCGAACGGCTACGCGGTCTGGATGCAGGACCCGACGAAGCCGAACACCTCGAAGATCTTCACGACGCGGCTCAACATGGCCGACGAGCGCGAGTACTACACCTTCCACCAGGACCCGGCGTGGACCTCGACGGTCGTCTGGCGCGTGCGCGCGATGCGCCTGCTCTACGGCACGACGCAGAACGGCCTCCCGACGGTCTCGTACGGTCCGTGGAGCCCGGTCTACATCAACTCGAACCCGCCTCCGACGAGCGGACCGCTGGCGCTGCACTCGACGGTCACGAACGTCGTCTCCGACGCAGCGCACGTCCGCATCCACGAGTCGATGCCGGCCTTCCTCTACGGCGGCGACACGATCTCGAACGGGACGCGGCACGAGCTCTGGCGGGTCGAGGTCTTCACCGACTCGGACTGCCTCAACCCGGTCTTCCGCGGCGCGGTCACCGGGAGCCCGGCGTACGTTCCGCGCGACTCCGGCCCGCTGGCGATGCCGGCCGACGCGACGAGCGAGGAGAAGGCGTGGAGCGACTTCCTCGCGAGCGGCGTCGAGCCCGACGGCCTCACGGTCGACGGCGTCACCTTCAAGACCAACGAGCTCGACGTCGCGCAGAACGGTGCCGCCGCGAAAGTCGATCTCTGGGACAGCAGCTGGGCCGGCGGCCGCTACTACTGGACGGTCATGCCCGTGGACGCGATTCCCGACGACGCGCTCGAGACCGTGCTCGCGGCGCCGACCCTGCCCGGCGACACCACCATCCTCGTCACGGACGCGACCGGAATCGGCGCGGGCGACCCGCTGCTGATCGGCCCCTGGCCGGGCGAGCACGCCGTGGTCACGGATGTCGCCGGCAACACGCTGACGCTGAAGACCGGTTTGACCGGCATTCACACGGCCGGCGAGGACGTCCTTCGCCCGAGCGGCCATCTCACCTACTGGGACGCCGAGCTTGCGCAGGACGCCTGCGCCGCCGGCCGCATGCTCGCGTTCGGCAAGTCGACCCCGGCGATCGTCACGGGGCGCGGCGCGCCGTATGCGTCAGGCCTCTCGCCCAAGGGCAAGCTCGTCGCCGCCGCGCAGCCGTCGCCGAAGTTCTACGGGACGCCGCTCGTCGCCTGGCAGCCGATCGCGTCAGCCGACGAGTACGAGATCCAGGTCAGCCGGACGAAGTACCCGTGGCGCTCGCGCGGGAGTCTCGTCACGCCGGCGACGTCGGCGATGCTCCACCTCACGCCCGGCACGTGGTACTACCGCGTGCGCGGGCTGGACTCGCTCATGACCGGATCGCATCCGGAGCTGTCCTGGTCGGCGGCCGTGAAGATCGTCTTCACGAAGCCGCGCTTCAAGATCGTTCACTAGCGATCAGCTCCAGCCGCGGCCTTCACTCCCCGCGCCTTAACCAAGTAACACAGTGTTACTTGGTGGATCCGCGCGCTTCGCTGGCCACGGGCTCAGCGGGCCCTTGTAACACAGTGTTACTTGGCCCGTTCGAGAGCGGCCCGTCGGGCGGCGCCGCGCGCGCATCAGGCCCGCTCGAGCAAGCGCCGGTCGGCTCGGCGCCTGAACGAGCGGCTGGCGAGGATTGCTGCGCCGCCGAGGAGCAGCAGCGGGCCCGCGACCAGCAGCGCGTAGAGCAGGAGCTCGAATTCCCGGACGAGCACGGAACCGGCGTCGTCGAGCGTGCGGTGGAAGCGGCCGGGCGGCACGGCGGCGTGCTCCTGCTTCGCGGCGACGGCCATCGTCAGCGCGACCGACGCGAGCTGGGCTCGCTGCGTCGTGGCCCGGCGGCTTCGCGTAAGCGCGCGGAGCAGCGTCTTGTCGCGCTCGAGCTGCGCCTCGGGCTCGCCTGAGGCGATCCGCGCGCGCAGCCTGCGGATGCGAATTCCTAGCGCGTCGACCTTCTGCTGTAGGTCCTTGAGCGTGATCCGCTGGCTGACGAGCGTCCCGTAGGCGGAAAACGCTGCGATCGCCGCCTGCACGTGCTGAATCGGAATTTGCAACGTCATGCTGGAGTTGCCTGCCTCGCCCGGGACCGAATAGTTGGCCCAGACGACGTAGCCGCCGAGCCTCCGCGTGAAGCGCAGCGCCTGCTGTGTTCGCCGTGAGAGGTCGCCCTGGTTCTTTACACGCACGCGAAGGGAAGCGTCGTACTGCTGCAGCCGGCTCGTCGAGGGCGCAACTGCGCGCAAGCCTTTAGCGGCGTCGAAATTCGCAGCGGGATTGGCACTTACAGGCGTCCTGGCATTTCCTCGGCTCTGAAGCGCTCCATGGACGGGTCCTGCAGTCTTGGCGCTTGTCACCGAGGTCCCGTGCGAGCCGTGCACGACACCGACGACCGTCGCGACTCCGACCGCGGCCGCAAGCCCCGCGAAGGCGACTGCAGGGACGAGCCGCCGCAGGTTCGGCTCGAAACGACGCGTTGGAGGTGGCGGCGGCGCCAGCGCGAGGACGCGCTCGCGCAGCTCGGTCGACGCGACCGGCCGGTTGGTCCGCAGTTCCTGGACGAGCTCAAGCTGCGACACCGGCGCTCACCTCCTGTTCGAGCTTCTGCAGGGCGCGGCTCAGGCGCGTCGAGCACGCGCTCGTGCTGATCCCGAGCACGCGTGCGGCGCTGTCGCCGTCGAGGTCGAGGATGATCCGCAGCGCGAGGACTTCACGCTCGGCGGCAGACAGACGCGACAACGCCGCCTCGAGCGTCCGGGGAGAGGCCCTCGCCGAACGCCGCGTCCTGCGCATCCGTGCCGCCCAACGCGTAGCGCCCCTCGCGTCGGCGGCGCCGCTCCTCCGAGCGAAAGTGATCGAGCGCCGTCGAGCGCGCAAGCTGGCAGAGCCAGGTGCGCGCCGAGCCGCGGCGCGGGTCGAACTTCCGCCAGCGCTCGAGCGCTCTGGCGAAGGTCTCGGCTGTCAGGTCTTCGGCCACGGATCGGTCTCCGGTCAGGTAGACGAGGAACGCGTGCACGTCGTCCAGGTGGCGCTCGGCCACCTCGGCGAAGTCCTGCGCGTTCGGCTTCACGACGGATATACGCCGCAGCCGTGGCATCACGTCACATTCGCGCGGCTCGCACCGCGTCCTCGTAGACGCGGTCGCGGCTGTAGCGCTCGAGCTCGTCGCTGAGCACGTCGGCTGGGTTGGGCGGATCGCCCGGCGGGAACGGCACCGCCTCGCCGTCGAGCTCGACTCCTTCGAGCCGGTCGGCGGGCTCGTGCTCGAGGGCGATCGCACGCTTCAGCCGCGAGCGGAGCCAACCCGCCAGCAGGTGCGCCTGTGCCTCGGTGCCCTTCACCTTGATCCGCGAGACGTCGGCGATCCCCGGCCACAGCGTCGCCAGGTGCGGTCGCCAACGGCTCGTCCGAGCCCAGGCGATGTCCGAGACCGCCACGCGGTCGAAGATCTCCGCCAGCCGCGCGTAGGCCTCCGGCAGGCCCGCCCACTCGGTGCTGTCGACGATCAGGCGGTCGACGGTGTCGACGAGCTGGTCGAAGCACCGGTCCCCGAAGGGAGGCTGCCCGCGCCAGCGCAGGAACACGGGTAGATCAGGCAGGAGCAGCGGCTCGACCACGCTCGCCGGCGCCTGCACGCGGTTTCCGCACAGTTTGAGCCGGATCGTCTCCATCGAGACCTTGCGGTCCTCGCCGACCGGGTAGCAGTCGACCTCGACGCGCGCCTCGAGCCCGTCGTCGGCGTCCGGCTCCGGCACGAGCACGATCGTCCGCGACGGGTGCCGCTCGGCGAGACCGGCGAGCACGTCCTCCGCGGCCTCGACCCACTGCTCCGGAACCCAGGCGAGGTGCGTCATCACGCTCGTCCGCTGCATCGGCTCGCCCGACTCGGACATCCGCTGCGCGCCGAGCTCGCGCTCGATCTCGGCGATCGAGCCTAGTGCCGTCGCCATGATCGCCCGTCGCGGCGGATCAGCTCGTCCGCGCCGATCGGCCCCCAGGTCCCCGACTCGTAGTTCGGGAACGCCGGCCGGTCGCGCTGCCAGGCGGCCACGATCGCGTCCACCAGCGACCACTGCTCCTCGACCTCGTCCGAGCGCGTGAAAAGGGTCGCGTCCCCGAGCAGGCAGTCGAGGATCAGCCGCTCGTAGGCCTCGGGGATCCCGGTGCGGAAGGCGCCGCCGTAGAGGAAATCCATGTGCACCGTGCGCAGCGTCAGCCCCTGGCCCGGCACCTTCGCCGCGAACTCGAGCGAGACGCCCTCGTCCGGCTGGATGTGGACGACGAGCACGTTCGGCTGCAGCTCCTCCTCGGCCGAATCCTCGAACGGCGGGTGCGGGGCGCGCTTGAACTCGATCGCGATCGTCGTCTCGCGCCGTGCCAGCCGCTTGCCGGCGCGCACGTAGAACGGCGTGTCGGCCCAGCGCCAGTTGTCGACGAAGAGCTTGGCCGCGACGAAGGTCTCGGTCATCGAGTCGCGCGCGACGCCCTCCTCGTCGCGATAGCCCGGCACCTCCTCGCCCTCGACGAACCCCGGCCCGTACTGGCCGCGGACGACGTGCTTCGGGCCGGGCGTGTGCATCGCCATGAGCACCTTGACCTTCTCGTTCCGCACGGATTCGGCCGTGAAGTCGATCGGCGGCTCCATCGCCGTCAGCGCGACGAGCTGCAGCAGGTGGTTCTGGAAGATGTCGCGGATCGCGCCCGCCTGCTCGTAGAAGCCGGCGCGGCCCTCGATCCCGATCGACTCGGCGACGGTGATCTGGACGTGGTCGACGAACTGGCGGTTCCAGATCGGCTCGAAGATCCCGTTCGCAAAGCGCAGGGCGAGCAGGTTCTGGACGGTCTCCTTGCCGAGGTAATGGTCGATCCTGAAGACCTCGTTCTCGGCGAAATGCTCCTGCAGCTGAGTGTTGAGCTCGCGAGCGGAGGCCAGGTCGTGGCCGAACGGCTTCTCGATGATCAGGCGCGTCCAGCCCTCGCTCGAGCGGTGCTCGCCGATCTCGCGGACGAGCGTCGAGATCGCGCTCGGCGGGACGGCGAAGTAGTAGACGCGGTTGCCGCCGGTCCCGTACTGCTCGTCGAGCTCGTTCAGCGCCGAGACAACCTGCTGCTGGCCCGCCTCGTCGGCGAAGTCGGTCGCGACGTAGCGCATCCGCTCGGCGAGCCAGTCCCAGGTCTCCTCTTTGAAGTCGTCGCGGCCGAACTCCTGAACGGCGGCCTTCATCGCCTCGCGGAACTGGTCGTCCGACTCCTCGGTGCGGGCCACGCCGACGATCCCGAACTTCTCGGGCAGCAGCCGCCGTAAAGCGAGCGAGTAGAGCGCCGGGAAGAGCTTCCGCTTGGTCAGGTCGCCCGAGGCGCCGAAGATGACGAGTGCGCACGGATCGGGCGTGCGCCGAAGCCGCAGGCCTTCGAGGAGCGGGTTCTCCTGCTCGGCCGCCGGCTCCTGCGTTGTCGCCACGGCCCGAAGCCTAGATGCCCTTAGCGGAGCCGCAACGGGGTGAGCCCGACCGCCAGCCGGCGCAGCTCGGCCGAGACGCGCGGCGGAACCCCGTACCACCGGCCGCTCGCGAACCGGTTCACATTGACGCCGTGGCTCTGGAAGTGGTCGAGCCTCCGCGTCGCGACGACGCCCGTCACGTAGCCGTTCCGGAACTGCAGCTCGTAGTACGGAGCTCCATGAACCGGTGCGCGAACCGTGGTCAGGGCATAGCTGCCGTAGTAGAACCCGCCGAGCTTGGCGAGGACGACGCGGTTGCGGATCGGGACGCAGCGTTTCGCGTTGCACAGGCGAACGTCGCCGGGCTTGAAGACCTTTCCGCTCGCCGCCGGCACCACGAGCAGCGCGGCCGCAACCAGGAGTCCGACGAGGAGACGCCGCACCTAGCCGCTCTTCTCTAGGTGGCCCCCGAAGGCGTTTCGCATCGCTGAGAGGACGCGGTTGCCGAAGTCGGCTTCGCCCCGCGACGAGAAGCGGTCGAACAGCGACGCCGAGAGCACCGGGACCGGGACGCCCTCCTCGACGGCGGCCTGCACCGTCCAGCGGCCTTCGCCGGAGTCGCTCACGCGTCCGGCGTAGTCCTCGAGCATCGGAGACTCGTGCAGCGCCTGGGCCGTCAGGTCGAGGAGCCACGACGAGATCACCGAGCCGCGGCGCCAGAGCTCCGTGATCGCGGCGAGGTCGAGCTCGTACTTGTAGTGATCGGGGTCGCGGAGCGGCGCGGTCTCGGCGTCCGGCGCCTGGTCGTGGAGGCCGATGTTCGCGTGCTTCAACACGTTCAGCCCCTCGGAGTAGGCCTGCATGATCCCGTACTCGATCCCGTTGTGGACCATCTTCACGAAGTGGCCGGCCCCGGTCTGGCCGCAGTGGAGCCATCCCTGCTCCTCGGGCGCGGGATCGCCGTCGCGGCCCGGCGTGCGGGCGGCGGCGTCGGTACCCGGCGCCAGTGTCTCGAGCACCGTCCGGAGCCGCTCGACCGCTTCGTCGTCGCCGCCAACCATCAGGCAGTACCCGCGCTCGAGACCCCAGACCCCGCCGCTGACACCGACGTCCACGTAGTGGATCCCGGTGTCCCGAAGCTCGTGCTGGCGGCGCAGGTCGTCGACGTAGTAGGAGTTGCCGCCGTCGACGATCGTGTCGCCCTCCTCGAGGTGCGGCGCGAGCTCGCCGACGACGCGATCGACGATCCCCGCCGGGATCATCAGCCAGACCGAGCGCGGCTTGTCGAGCTGCGCCGCGAGCTCCTCGAGCGACGACGCGGTCGACTCGACCTGCGGGTCGAACGTCTTGACGTCGTGGCCGGCGGCCGCGAGCCGCTTCGTCATGTTCCCGCCCATCCGGCCCAGACCAACCATTCCGAGCTGCACTAGAGGCTCCTCCAATCTGACGCGGACGATCTTTCGGCCGCGCTCTTCAAGCGAGGCGAGGTCGCCGGCCGCCTGCGCGCGGATCAAGCGCCGGAAGCCGAACTTCTTGCCCGGGATCGAGACCTCGTCGCCCGGATCGTCTACGACCTGGACGAAGAGGCCGGTGTCCGGCCCGCCCTTGTGCAGCTGCCCCGTCGAGTGCAGGTAGCGCGGCCCCAGGCCGTGCGTGACGACGCAGCCCGTCTCCCGGGCGCGGGCGATCAGCGGTTCGAGCTCGGCCTCACGCATCGGGTCGATGAACGCCTGGATGCAGACGTAGTCGCCGGGCTGCGCCTGCGCAAGCAGCTCGTCGAGCGACCCGCGCGGCTCGACGTCGGGCTCCTTGCCGGTCGCGAGCACTTCGTTCGTCTTGTCCTTCGCCGCCTGCACGTTCGGCTGGTCGAAGGGATTGATCCCGAGGATCGAGCCGGCGACGGCGGTCGCGAACTCCCAGCGGAAGAACTCCTGGCCGAGCTCGTACGGCGAGGGCAGGCGCACCTCGGGCGCGAGCCGGTCGGGCCCGTCGGGGCTCTCGCCGGGCGCGGGCACGAGGCCCTTGCCCTCCTTGCCGGTGGACTCGGCGAGCAGCTGCTCGGCCCAGAGGCCGAAGTCGCCCGGGTTCGGGTTGATCGTCACCTTGTCGCGCCCGTCCTGCCAGCCGTTGCCGAGCTCGAGCCCGAGCTCGAGCCCGGGGTTGCCCTCGGCGCCGTGGCAGGCTTCGACCATCTCGTCGACGCGCTCGAGCAGGCGCTCGAGGTCGATGCCCATCAGCGCGGCCGGAACGATTCCGAACGCCGACAGCGCCGAGTAGCGCCCGCCGATGGTCGGCTCGCCGTCGAAGACCGCGGCGAACCCGCGCTCCTTCGCGAGGGCCTCGAGCTCCGAGCCAGGATCGGTGACGGCCGCGAAGTACTCGCCGCGCTTGCCGGCCTTGGCCCAGAAGTAGTCGAGGTGGCAACGGGTCTCGAGGGTCGTCCCGGACTTCGACGACGCGATGAACAGCGTGCGCTCGAGATCCAGGCTCGCGGTCGAGTGGCGAATCATCGCGGGATGCGTTGTGTCGAGGACGTGGAAGCCGCTCGCGTCGAAGGTCTTCTTGAGCACGTGCGGCGCGAGGCTCGAGCCGCCCATGCCCATCAGGACGAAGGTGTCGATCACGCCGGGCGCGGTGATCTCCTCGGCGAAGCGCTGCAGGTCGGCCACGCGCGCGCGCATCCGCATCGGCTCGTCCAGCCAGCCCAGCCACTTGGCCTCGTCCGCGCCGGTCCAGAGCGTCGCGTCGCGCGCCCAGACGCGCTCGACCATCTCGCCGGGCGCGACGGCGCTCACGCGGCCTCCTCGATGAAGCCGAGCACGAGCTGCTCGAACTCTTCGGGACGCTCCATACTCGGCACGTGCGCCGCGTTTTCGATCGTCGCGCGGCGGGCGCCGGGGATCTCGCTTGCGAGCTTGTCGGCGATCGCGTGGATGTCGGGCACGTCCTCCGCGCCGACGACCACGAGGGTAGGCGCCTGGATCTCGCTGAGCCGGTCGGCCACGTCTGCGACCAGCAGCTCCTCCTCTGCGTCGTCGCCGACCTCCTGGTAGAGCTCGAACGCGCGCCGTTGCATCTCGCCCACCCGGGCGCGGACGTCGGCGTCGACGTCTTCCGGCTTGCGGCGCGGGCCGTCCACCCAGGTGCGCAGCGTCACCTCGACCGCGGCGTCGAGATCGCCCTTGTTGAACTCGGCCTCTTCCTCCTCCCAGCTCGCCTTCATCTCTTCGGACCAGTCGTGGCCGGGAAGCCCGGAGCCGACGAGGACGAGCGCCGAGACCCGCTCCGGTTGGGCAAGCGCGACCTCGAGCGCGACGCGGCCGCCGAGCGAGACGCCCGACGAGCGCGGCCCGCTCGAACCCGTGCTCGTCGAGCAGGTCGATCACGTCCTGCGCGGCGGCGTGCTTGCCGCGGAGAGAGCGGCGTCTTGCCGTAGCCGCGGAAGTCGAAGCGAAGCACGCGATGCGACCGCGTGAACGCCTCCCACTGCGGATCCCACATCCGGCTGTCGCAGATGCCTTCGTGGAAGAGGACGATCTCCGGCCCCTCGCCGGCGACCTCCGCGTACAGCCCCACGCTCGCGGCCTCAGGCAGAGACGAGCTCGCCGCGCTTCGAGCGGATGCCGTCCAGGAGCTCCTTGAACGAGTCGGCGAACTTCTGCACGCCCTCGCGCTCGAGGGTCTCGACTACGTCGTCGTAGTCGACGCCGGCCTCCGCGACCTGGTCGAAGACGCGGTGCGCCTCGTCGACGTTCCGCTCGAGGGTGGGCGCGACCTCGCCGTGGTCCTCGAATGCCTCGATCGTCTCCTCCGGCATCGTGTTCACGGTCTCAGGGCCGATCAGCTCCTCGACGTAGACCACGTCGCGGTAGTCGGGGTTCTTGGTCGACGTCGAGGCCCAGAGGCAGCGCTGCTTCCGCGCGCCCTTCGCCTCAAGAGCCTCCCAGCGCGAGCCGGAGTGGAGCTCCTTGTAGCGCTCGTAGGCGAGCTTCGCGTTCGCGATCGCGAGCTTGCCCTGCAGTTCCTTGGGCGCGCCGGCCTCCTCGAGCCGCCGGTCGGCCTCGGTGTCGACGCGAGAGACAAAGAAGCTCGCGACCGATGCGACGTTGGACGGGTCGCCGCCAGCCTCGACCAGCCGCTCGAGCCCGCGCAGGTAGGCCTCGACGACCTCCGAGTAGCGCTGCAGTGAGAAGATCAGCGTGACGTTGATGTTGCGGCCGCGGGCGATCATCTCCTCGATCGACCCGAGCCCGGCCTGGGTCGCGGGGATCTTCACGAAGCAGTTCGGCCGGTCGACGAGCTCGTGCAGCCGCTGCGCCTCGTCCGTCGTGGCCTGTGTGTCGGAGGCGAGGTTCGGGTCGACCTCGATCGAGACGTAGCCGTCCTGCCCGTGGCCGCCGTCCCAGACCTCGCGCAGGAGGTCGCACGCGTCCTGGACGTCCTTGACCGCGAGCTTGAGGAAGACCTCCTTCGCGTCGTCCTCCTCGGCGAGCACCTCGCGCAGCTGGTCGTCGTACGCGTTCCCCTCGGCGATCGCCTTCTGAAAGATCGTCGGGTTCGAGGTGATGCCGACGACGGCGTGCTCGCGCATCAGGTTCTCGAGCTCGCCCTCGTGGACGAGGCGGCGCGAGAGGTAGTCGATCCAGACGCTCTGGCCCAGCTTGGACAGCTCCTGCAGACGACTAGCCATAGGTCTTCTCCCCTTCCATCTCCTCGATCTTCTCAAGCCTGCGCACGTAGCGCTCTCCCCCGTCGAAGCGGGCGGAAACGAATGCGCGCACCAGCTCGGCTGCCAGCTCCGCGCCGATCACCTCCGAGCCGAGGCACAGGACGTTCATGTCGTCGTGCTCTACGCCCTGGTGGGCGGAGTAGATGTCGTGGCAGACCGCCGCGCGGATTCCGGGCAGCTTGTTCGCCGCAACCGAAGCCCCCACGCCCGACCCGCAGACGAGCACCGCGCGCTCGGCGTCGCCGCTGCGGATCGCCTCGCCCACCTCGCGCGCCTTGTCCGGGTAGTCGATCCGCGGCTCGGTCTTGTCGGTGCCGAGATCGACCGGCTCATGCCCGAGGGACTCGAGCTCCGCCAGCACGCGCTCCCGCAGCTTGACGCCGCGGTGGTCGAAGGCAACCGCGACCTTCATCAGGACCGTTACGTTACCCGGGATGACTGAGGCCGAGCGCTGGCGAGAGCTGGGACAGCAGCTGCGGGTGGACTCGATCCGCTGCGTCGCCGTCACCAAGTCCGGCCACCCGACCTCGTCGATGTCCGCGGCCGACCTGATGGCCGTGCTGCTGGACAAGTACCTGCGCTACGACTTCGACGAGCCGCACGACCCGGCGAACGACCACCTCGTCTTCTCGAAAGGACACGCGTCGCCGCTGCTCTACTCGCTCTACAAGGCGGCCGGCGCGATCTCGGACGAGGAGCTCCTGACCTTCCGCACCTTCGGCTCGCGCATGCAGGGCCACCCGACTCCCGCGATTCCGTGGGTCGACGTCGCCACCGGCTCGCTCGGGCAGGGCCTGCCGTTCGCGGTCGGGATGGCGCTCGCCGGCAAGAAGCTCGACCGGCTGCCGTATCGCGTCTGGGTGCTCTGCGGCGACAGCGAGATGGCCGAGGGCTCGATGTGGGAGGCCTTCGAGCACGCCGCCTTCTACGGGCTCGACAACCTGATTGCGATCATCGACGTCAACAAGTTCGGCCAGCGCGGGGAGACGATGCACGGCTGGGATCTCGACTCCTACGCCGATCGCGCCCGCGCGTTCGGCTGGCACACGATCGAGATCGACGGCCACGATGTCGAGGCGATCGATCGCGCCTACGGCGAGGCCACCGCCGAGCAGGGCAAGCCGACGGTGATCGTCGCCCGGACCGTCAAGGGCAAAGGCGTGAAAGAGGTCGAGGACCAGCCCGGCTGGCACGGCAAGGCGCTCGACCACCCGGAGGAGGCCGTCGCCGAGCTCGGCGGCGAGCGGAACATCGTCGTCGACGTGGCGAAGCCGGAGGCCGGCGAGCGGCACGTCTTCGAGACGAGCGGCCCGCTCGAGCTTCCCACCTGGGAGCTCGGCGAGGAGGTGGCGACGCGGCGCGCGTACGGCGACGCGCTGGCGGCGCTGGGCTCCGCGCAAGGCGACGTGGTCGCGCTCGACGGCGAGGTCTCGAACTCGACCTACGCCGAGATCTTCCGCGACGCCCATCCCGACCGCTACTTCGAGATGTACATCGCCGAGCAGCAGATGGTCGCGGCGGCCGTCGGGCTGCAGACGCGAGGCTGGAAGCCGTTCGCCTCGACGTTCGCGGCCTTCTTCTCGCGCGCCTACGACTTCGTCCGCATGGCGGCGATCAGCCAGGCGGACATCCGGCTCTGCGGCTCGCACGCAGGTGTCTCGATCGGCGAGGACGGGCCGTCGCAGATGGCGCTGGAGGACCTCGCGTCGATGCGCGCCGTTCACGGCTCGACGGTGCTCTATCCGTGCGACGCGAACCAGACGGCGAAGCTGGTCGCGGAGATGGCCGACCGCGAGGGGATCGTCTTCATGCGGACGACGCGTGCGGCTACGCCGACCGTCTACGGCGCGGACGAGGACTTCCCGATCGGCGGCTCGCGTGTTCTGCGCCAGGGCGAGGACGTCGCGATCGTCGCTGCCGGCATCACGCTGCACGAGTCCCTGAAGGCCGCCGACCAGCTCGCCGCGGAAGGCATCGACGCGCGGGTGATCGACCTCTACTCGGTCAAGCCCGTGGACGCGGCGACGCTGCGCGCGGCGGCCGAGGCGACCGGCGGCCGGATCCTGACCGTCGAGGACCACTGGCCAGAGGGCGGCATCGGCGACGCCGTGCTCGAGGCGCTCTCGGACGGCGAGAGCCCGGCGCGGGTGGTGCGGCTCGCGGTGCGCGAGATGCCCGGCTCAGGCAAGCCTGCCGAGCTCCTCGCCGCCGCCGGAATCGACGCGGACCACATCTCGGAAGCCGCCCGCTCGCTGGTCGAGGCGACGGTCAGCGCGCGCTAAGCGCCCCGCGCCGCGTGGCACCAGCGTTTACCCCGGGGTCAGACCCCGGGTCTGACCCCGGTTGAGGAGGCGGCGGCCAGCGCGCACTGATCGATTCGTCGCGGGCCAAGCGCAACTAGCCGGCGACGGCACCCGACGCCCAGCCGGCGAACCACTGCACCCATTCCTCCTGCTCCGGGGTCTCGACGGCTTCAGGTCGGTATGCCTGCCTGATCCAGGCGACCGCTTCGTCGCCGGGCACTCCCGCGAGGACGGCCATGCAGGCGAGCGCGGTTCCCGTCCGGCCGCGGCCGCCGAGGCACCCGACCTCGACGAGCTCCCCGTGGCGTGCGCGATCGAACGCGGCTGCGATGTCTTGCGCGGCTGCCTCGGGATCCTCCGGAAGACCGAAGTCGGGCCAGTCGATCACGCAGGCTTCCCAGGTCGGGTCCCACTGCTTGTCGAGGTAGAGGCCGAAGGCGCGCTCCGGGTCGTCCGTCTGCCGCTCGGAGATCGGTGATGCGCGAACCCTCGTGCCGTCCGGGAACGTGACGAGCGCCATCAAAGCGCTTCCTGCCAGACCAGCGCTTCGCCCTCGAGCACGACCGTCTCGTCCTGATTCCTGATCGTCGTGCGCAGCTTCGTGATCGGCTTGTCGGGCCGCACTTCGAGTACCTCGACCTCGGCGGTGATCGTGTCGCCGGGCCGGACCGGCGCGCGGAAGCTCCAGTCGACGTGGAGGAAGACGCTCCCGGGCCCCGGCAAGTCCTCGGCGACGACCGCATTCAGCAGGCCGGAGGTCACCCCGCCCTGCACGATGGTCCCGCCGAACCGGCTCGCGGTCGCGCGCGCCTCGTCGTAGTGGAGCGGATTGCGGTCACCGGTGAGCTCGGTGAAGAGCTCGATGTCCCGAGCGGTCACCTCCCTCGAGCGCTCCGCCCGTTGCCCGACCTCGATGCCCACGGCCGCCGAGACTAGGGCGTCAGCGCTTCGTAGGCGGGGAGGAGCTCGCTCCAGCGCTGCTCGTCGTCCCGCCGCTCACGGCCGGCGAGGTAGTCGGCGAGGTTCTCGACGTGGATCTGCACCCCTGCCCCGTAAGCGGGAAGCAGGTTCAGGGGCAGGCCCCGTTCCTCGACGACCAGCAGCGTCTGGTCGCCTTCGGCCGTCAACCAGGCCTCGATGACCGTCTCCTCCGGTTGACCGGGCCTAGGCTCCTCATCGCGCATGGTGACCAGCAGCCGCTGCGGGGGCTCGCACTCGTCCACGCTCCCGCGGCCTTCCAAGGCGTTGGGAATGCGGAACTGGAACTCACCGCCGGGGCGCAGATCGCCGTTCACGTCGCCCCACCAGCGCGCTAGGCGTTGCGGATCCGTGAGGGCCGACCAGAGGTCGTCGATCTCGGTGCCGTAGCGGTCTTCCATCCGCACGACGCCCATCCCGTCCTCAGACCGCAGGCTGCCCAGAACGCGCGGGCCTGTGGATGCATTGCTGCTCATTTGGCACTCCTTCGTTCGCGTTTGCCCCGTGCGACCTCGGTGTGCAGGGCATCCAGTCGCTGCTCCCACAAGGCGCGGTACGGGCCTAGCCATTCGTCGACTTCGGCGAGCGGGTCGGCGCGGAGGCTGTAGACGCGGCGCTGCGCGTCCTGGCGGACGTCGACCAGGCCCGCCTCTCTAAGCACGCGAAGGTGCCGAGAGACTCCCGGGCGGGCGATCGGCAGCAGAGCCGCCAGCTCGCCCGCGCTCGCGGGGCCGCCGGCCAGAACCTCCAGCACGGTTCGCCGGCTCTCGTCCGCCACCGCTCGCAAAACTGCTTCCATGCGTCGAGTGTACCAGTCTGGTTACGTAACTGTCAAGGTACATAGAGGCGGTCATAGAGCTCGCGCTGGCGCCGCCGGGCTTCGGTGTAGATCTCGGTGCTGGTTGGATCCGGCTCGTACGTGCGCCCGAGCGGCGCCGGGTCCGGGTCGGCGCCCAGCCGCTCGAGTGCGTGGAGGGCCGCTCCACGGGCCGAGCCTTCCTCGATGGCAGACGCCGTCACCGGTCGGCCGAACACATCGGCGCAGAGCTGCGTCCAGCGGTCGCTCGCCAGGAGCGCGTGGCCGGTCGCGACCACCTCGCTGACCCCGGGGAGCCGGTCGGCGATCTCGGCAAGTCGGTAGGTCGCCCCCTCGAGCGCGGCCTGGAAGAGGTCGCCCGGGTCGGTGTCGAAGCTCAGACCCGCGATGGCGCCGGTCGCGCGCGGGTTCCAGCCTGGGCTGCGCTCGCCCCCGAGGAGCGTGAGGAACGTGAGCCCGTGTCCGTCCGGCTCACGTGGTTCGGGATCGTCCGTGCGCAGCGTCCGTTCGAGCCAGGCGTAGAGGTTGCCGCCGTCCGAGACCGCGCCGCCCTCGAGGATCCGGCGGTCGTCGAGCAGGTAGCAGAAGAGTCCCGGCCGCGGCTCCGGCCGGCCTTCGTAAAGAACGCGGAGCGCGCCCGAGGTGCCGATCATCAGCGCCGCGCGGTCGCGCGTCGTGCAGCCGGCGCCGAGGTTCGAGCAGACGCCGTCGGCGAGCGGCGGAAAGGTCGTGCCGGCCGCCTCGTCGCCGATCTGCGGGAGCTTCGACTCGTCGATCTGAAGCTCTGCGAGGAGCTCGGCGTCCCAGCGACGAGCGCGCAGGTCGAGCAGGCCTGTGCCGGACGCGGTCGAGAGCGTCGTTCGCAGCTCGCCGGTCAGCCGGAGGAAGAGGTAGTCGGCGAACGAGACGATCCTGCTCGCCTCGGCGGCCCGCGAACCGAGCCATGCGAGCTTCGCCGGCCAGAAGCTCGGGTGGAGGAAACAACCGGTGCGCGCGTGCACGGCCGCAGCGTCCAGCCGCGCCGCGAGCTCCTGCGCCTGCGTCGGCCGCGCGGCGGTCTTGCCAGAGGAGTACCGGCGTGAGCGGCCGGTCGCTCGCGTCGAGAAGCAGGAGGCTGTGCATGAAGCACGAGATCCCGAGAGCGTCGTGATCGCGGCCCGCCTCGGCCAGCACGGCTTCGCAGGCGCCGGCCAGCTCGTCCGCGTCGAGCTCGACGGCGCCGTCGCGGTCGTGCCGGGCCTCGTACGTCCTGCGCGCGGGCGATCCGACCTCGCGCCCGCGCTCGTCGTAGGCGCAGGCGCGGGTGGACGAGCTGCCGACATCGAGGGCGAGCACCCGCATTTGCGCGGCAGCCTACGCTTTGACCCCATGGCCGTCGTGACCGCTTCCAGCCTCCGCAAGGAGATCGCGGGCTCGCTGCTCTTCGAGGGCGTCTCGTTCTCGGTCGAGCGGCGCGACCGGCTCTCGCTCTCCGGCCCGAACGGCGCCGGCAAGACGACGCTTCTCCGGATGCTGGCCGGCGAGACCGAGGTTCATGGCGGCGAGCTCGCATTCGCGAAGGGCACGCGGATGGCGCTGCACGACCAGCGGCCGCCCCTGAAAGGCGGCCTGACCTTGCGCGAATACGCGCTCTCCGGCGCCGCCGATCTCGTCGCGACCGAAGAGGAGCTGCGCACCCTCGAGCAGGCGATGGCGTCCGGCGACCACGGCCCGGCGATGCTGCGGCGCTACGCCGAGGCCCAGACGCGACTCGAGCACGCGGGTGGCTACGACTGGCGCGAGCGCGCGGCCCGCGTCCTGCGCGGCCTCGGCTTCGGCGAGTCGCAGCTCGACCGGCCGCTCCACACGTTCTCGGGGGGCGAGCTCACGCGTGCCTCTTTGGCGCGCGCGCTCGCGGGCGATCCGGACCTGCTGCTGCTCGACGAGCCGACGAACCACCTCGACGTCGAGAACCTCGAATGGCTCGAGCAGGAACTGCAGACCCTCGACGCGGCGGTCATCCTCGTCGCGCACGACCGCTGGTTCCTCGAGGCGGTGACGACGGCTGTCCTCGAGCTCGAAGCCGGCCGCTCGCTCTTCTTCGCCGGCCCGTGGCACGCGTGGCGGCGCGAGAAAGCGGCGCGGGCAGCTGCAGCCGCGCGGACGGCGGAGCGCGTGGGCGTCGACATCGCGCGACTCGAACGCTTCGTGGAGCGCTTCCGCTACAAGAAGTCCAAGGCGAAGCAGGCCCAGGCGAAGCTGACGCAGATCGGGCGCCTGCAGCAGGAGCGCGCGCAGGCGAGCGGCGAGTACGAGCTGCTCACGCGCCGCAGCAAGTCGCTCGGCTTCGACTTCCTCAAGCCGGCGCGGAGCGGGCGGACGGTCGTCGAGGCGAGCGGGCTCGAGGTCAAGGCGGGCGACAAGGAGCTGCTGCACGACACGTCGTTCGCCGTCGAGCGGGGCGAGCACGTCGGGCTCGTCGGGCCCAACGGCTCCGGGAAGACGACGCTGCTCGAGACGATCCTCGAGCGGCGCGAGCAGGTCAGCGGGACGGTGCGGATGGGCTACGGCGTCGAGGCGGCGTACTTCTCCCAGCACGAGGTCGAGCTCGACGAGCGCGGCAGCGTCCTCGATTGCGCGCAGCGCGCGACGGGGCTGTCGCGGCCGCAGGCGCAGTCGCTCTTGGGCAAGTTCCTCTTCTCCGGCTGGGAGGCGCACGAGAAGCCCGTCGTCGCGCTCTCGGGTGGCGAGCGGAGGCGATTGGCCCTGGCGCTGGTCGTCGCGTCCGGCTCGAACTTCCTCGTCCTCGACGAGCCCACGAACCACCTGGACCTCGAGAGCCGCGAGGCGCTCGAGGAGGCGCTGGACGCGTTCCCCGGGACCGTCCTCCTGGTCTCGCACGACCGCGCGCTGCTCGACGCGGTCGCGACGCGGCTGCTGGCGATCGAAGACCAGACGGTGCGCTCGTACGACGGTGGCTGGGCGGACTACGTGCGGACCCAGGAGGAAGAGGCGGCTCCGGCCGAACAGGCGCCGCAAAAGCCCGAGAAGCCGAAGAAGGCGCCGCCGCCACCGAAGAAGAAAGGGCCGACCCGGCTCGACCGCATCGAGGCCGAGATCGCGACGCGCGAGGCGAAGGTCGCCGAGCTCGAGCGCCAACTCGCCGAGGACTGGTCCGACGTCGACACGGTCGCCGCGCACCGCCGCGTGCGCGACGAGCTGCAGGCGCTCTTGACCGAGTGGGAGGAGCTCTTCGAGAGCTCTCGCTAGCCGGGCCTAGGGCTCGTCGAAGGTCGCGATCAGCGCCTCGGCGACGACGCGCATCGGTCTTCCCGAAAGCTGGCTGGCCTTGCGGAGGCGGGCGAAGGCGTCGGGCTCGCTGAGTCCTTCGCGCTCCATCAGCAATCCCTTTGCGCGCTCGATCGCCTTGCGCGCGGCGAGGGCCTCGGCGAGGGAGTCGGCTTGCTCGCGGAGTGCGCTGAGCTCCTCGTAGCGCGCGCGGGCGGTGCGAATCGCCGGCAGCAGGTCCTGCTCGCGGAACGGCTTCACGAGGTATCCAAAGACGCCCGCCTCGACCGCCCGCGAGACGAGCTCGTCCTGCTCGTAGGCCGTGACCATCACGATCGGGATCGGCCGCTCGTCGAGGATCCGGCGCGCCGCCTCGATCCCGTCGAGCCGCGGCATCTTCACGTCGAGGACGGCGAGGTCAGGCTGCTCCGAGCGCGCGAGCTCGACGGCCTCGAGCCCGTCGCGGGCTTCCGCGCAGACCTCGAACCCGGCGCGCTCGAGCAGCTCGCGCAGGTCGAGCCGGATGATCGTCTCGTCCTCGGCAACCAGGATCCGCACGACCGGATCGTAGACGGCGCCCCGAAAAGTTCCGTCCTCGCGCGCGCCCGCGCGCGACCCCACCCAGGGTGGGGAGTTCGTCCACCCGCCACCCGCGGTGAGCGTAACCGCAAAAAACGCACGCGTCTGAAACGGAATCGGGTCGAATCAGAGACTTTTGCTCAGGCCGGAAAAGCGACTTCCGCGCGGAGACCGCCGCTCGAGTCGAGCGACAGCCGCCCCCCGAGCTCTTCCTCGACGAGCGCGCGCACGATCGACAGGCCGGTCCCGGTCGCCGGGTCGCCGTCGATGCCGCCGCCGTCGTCGGCGATCGCCAGCACGACCTCTCCGTCCCGCCGCACAAGCTCGACCCGCACCGACTGGCCGCCGTGCTCCAGAGCGTTCTGGAGGAGCTCCGAGAAGACCAGCGCCAGCGCCGTCGCCCGGTTGCCTGCCAGCGACACCGGCTCGAGCTCGGCGGACACCGATTTCGCGGCGCCGAGCCCTTGGACGAGCATCGCCCGCAGCCGCTCGAGGAGGTCGGCGAGCTCGACGTCGTCCTCGCGCTGCTCGGTGAGCACCTCGTGCACGGCCGCGATCGCGAGGATCCGGTTCACCGAGTCGTCCAGTGCCTTCCGCGCGTCGACGCCGTCGGTCCGCGCCTGCAGCCGCAGCAAGGACGCGACCGTCTGCAGGTTGTTCTTGACCCGGTGGTGGATCTCTTGCGCGAGGACGCCGCGCATGACGGCCCGTCCGTGCTGCAACGCGACGGCTGCGTGGTGCGCGATCGACGCGAGCAGCGCCTTCTCCTGCTCGGTGAACGGCTTGTCGCGGTCGCAGACGAGCTCGCCGATCTGCCGGCGCTTCCAGCGCAAGGGCAGGCGGATCGCGTACTCGCCGGCCCGCCCCTCGGGCTTGGCGATCTTGCCGTCCTCGAGCACGAGGGCCGCGCCTGTCGCCCCGACCGCCTCGATCGTGGTCTGGACGATCGCCTCGAGCGACTCCTCGAGGTAGAGCGACTCCGAGACAGCCTCCGAGATCCGCGCGAGCGCCTCCAGCTCCGAGACCCGGGCCTGCGCATCGGCGTATAGCTTCGCGTGCTCGATCGTCTGCGCGACCTGAGCCGCAATCGCGAGCAGCAGGTCGATCTCGGCCGCCGAGAACTCCCGCGGCTCCCGCGTGCGCACGTTCACCGCCCCGGCCAGCTTCGTCCGCGCCAGGATCGGCACCGCGAGGATCGACTCGTACTCGTCCTCCTGCAGGTTCGGAAACGCCTTGAAGCGCTCGTCCAGGTGCGCCTGCGCGGGGATCATCACCGGCGCGCGCGTCTCTGCCGCGGTGCCCGTGATCCCCTCCCCGGGACGCATCCGGGGCCGGCCCGTCATCTCCTCGACGCGTGTCCCGTGGGTCGCGCGCAGCACGAGCTCGTCCCCGTGCTCGTCGTAGAGGTAGACGAAGCACGCATCGGCGTCGAGCGCGTCCGCAACCTTGCTCGCGACAAGCGAAAGAACCTCCTCGAGGTCGAGCGTCGAGTTGACCGCGGCGATCGTCTCGGTGAGGAGACGCAGGTGCCGCCCGGTCTCGTCCATCGTGCCAAGATAGCGCCGTTGTCCCGCTACGACTGGCTCCTCTTCCTTCACATCACGGGCGCGTTTCTCCTGTTCGGAGGCGCCGTGATCGCCGGCGCGCTCAACATCGCCGCCCTGCGCAGCGGCCGGCGCCCGAGCGAGATCCTGCTGCTTTTCGGGCTGATCAGGAGAATCGCAGTCCCTGCCATCGGAGTCGGCACGCTGTTTCTGTTCGTGTTCGGCCTTTGGTTGGTGCACGAGGCCGGCTACGGCTACGGCGACGGCTGGATCGTGACCGCGATCATCCTGCTGATCCTCGGCAACGCGATCGGCGGCTATGCCGGTAGCCGCGACCGGCGCACCGCCGAGTACGCGCAGGAGCTCGTCAGCCAGGGAGACGCGCCGAGCCCGGAGCTCCGGGCGCGCGTTCGCGACCCGATCAGCCTCGCCGGGAGCTACGGCAGCGGGCTGATCCTCGTGGCGGTGCTCGCGATCATGATCTGGAAGCCGGGAGCCTGATGCTCGCCGCGATCCGGCCCGACAGCTGGAATTTGCCGCTGTTCCTGCACGTCCTCGGTGCGACCCTCCTCTTCGGCACCACCGCCACGGTCGCGATCGCGGGCTTCGCCGCACGGGCCCGCCGCGATCACTCGGCACTGCTGGCGCGGATAGTCCTTCGGACGTTCCTGCTCGGCGTGGTTCCCAGCTGGATCCTGATGCGAGCGGGAGCGGCGTGGATCGGAGACAAGGAGTTCCCCGACAAGACGCCGGGCTGGGTCGACGTCGGCTTCCTCGTCTCCGAGCCGGGGGCGATCCTGCTGATCATCGTCGGGATCCTCGCGTGGCTGGCCGCCCGCAAGCAGGGCGTGGGGCGGGCGGCGGTAGCCGTCCCGGTCCTGGCGAGCATCTACCTGGTCGCTCTCGGCGTCGCGTGGTTCGCGATGTCCGCCAAGCCCTCGTAACAAAAGCTTTACGGCCTCCGCAGATTGCGCTATCACGCGGCGGGTACGGTCGGGCCGATGTCGGTCCCGCCCTCCGCGCTCCTCAAGACGCCCGGCTTCCTCGTCGCCGATTCGAGCGGCCGGCTCGTAGGGCGCGTCGAGTGCGCGATGTACGGCACGGAGCCGGAGATCCCGGACGCGCTCGCGGTGCGGAAGGGCTTCTTCGCGCGGCGGCGGCACCTCGTCCCTGTCGACGTCGTCGACCAGATCGACGGCCGCAGCGGCGTGGTCGGCCTCTCCGTCGGCCGCGAGTCGCTCAGAAGCTTCCTTTAGCCCTAGAACGACCACTAGCCCTAGAACGACCACGAGCTGCGGTTTCCCAGCAGCTCGCGGTCGGCCGTCAGTTCGATCTCGCGTTGCCGCAGGGTTACGCGAGACCGTGCGGCGATTGTCGCACAGCGCGGGCGTCTGAGGCTCCGTTTCTGAATTTGCCGCTCGGAGCGATCTTCTGTTTGCAAAACCATACGAAGATTCGCTAGAAGAGGGTTGCCAACGTCGATAAAGCCAGTGGCCGGCTGGCGGGGGATGGGTCCGACGGGCAGATGGGGACCGTTTTCGCGCGCTCCGAAACGGAGCGGCGAGCCTCCGCGCAGCCAGCCCGGAAAGGGAGGGTCATGCGGAAGCTTGTTCTTTTGCTTGCGATTGTTCTGGGGCTCGCGGCGCTAGCGTCGGCGACCGCCCAGGGCGCGGCAACGGCCAAGAAGCCGTGCCACCATCGTTGCCCGCCACCGCCTCCACCGCCGCCTCCAGCCGCCGCCTCCAGCTCCACCCCGCCGCCTCCAGCTCCACCCCCGCCGCCACCACCCGGCGGCGGGCTGCACGTGGTCGCCAACCAGCTGCTCGACGGCAGCAACCAGGTCGTCCACCTGCAAGGGGTCAACTACTCGGGCACGGAGTACGCGTGCATCCAGGGCTGGGGGATCTTCGACGGGCCCAGTGACGACGCGATGGTGTCGGCGATCGCCTCGTGGCATGCGAACGTCGTCCACATCGGCCTGAACGAGGACTGCATCCTCGGGATCAACGGGGTCAACCCGGCCTACTCGGGCGCGAACTACATGAACGCGATCGTCGCGTTCGTCAACCGGCTGCACGCACACGGGCTCTACGCCGAGGTCAGCCTGATGTGGGCCGCGCCCGGGACACAACAGGCCCTCGACCACCCGCCGATCCTGGACGTGGATCACGCTCCCGCTGCGCTGCACGGCAATCGCGAACGCGTTCAAGAACGACCCGAAGACGTTCATCGGCCTGCAGTCGGAGCCGCACGGGATCAGCTGGGCCTGCTGGAAGAACGGCGGCTCGAGCTGCTCGGTCGGCTACACCGCGCTGGGCATGCAGGGCGCGCTCAATGCCGTCCGGTCGACCGGCGCGACCAACCCGGTCACCGCCTCGGGAATCGACTACGCCAACAACCTGACGCAGTGGCTCGCGAACAGGCCGTCCGATCCGCTCGGACAGCTGATGGCCGAGGCGCATATCTACGGCGGCAACAGCTGCTATGCGCCGAGCTGTCTCGACTCGCAGGTCGGCCCGGTAGCCCAGACCGTCCCGGTCGTCTTCGGCGAGCTCGGCGAGATGTACGACGGCTCGAGCTGCGGCACGACGAACACGGCGAACACGCTGAACTGGGCCGCCGCGCACGGGGTCGGCTACGAAGCCTGGACGTGGGACACCTGGGGCAACTGCCTGTCGCTGATCGGCGACTTCAACGGTACGCCCGCCAACGCCTACGGCAGCTACGTCAGGAGCTATTACCTACAGCACTGAGAGGTAGCGGTCGCGCTCCCAGTCGGTGAGCTGGACCCGGTAGTCGTCCCACTCCTTCCGCTTCAGCTCGACGAAGCGGTCGAAGATGTGGGGGCCAAGCGCCTTCCGGGCCAGCTCCGACTGGGACAGCTCGTCGACGGCCTCGCCGAGGGTCTCCGGCAGCGAGACGATCCCGCGCTCGCGCCGCTGCTCGGCGGTGAGGTGGTACAGGTTCGACTCCATCGGCTCGGGCAGCTCGTAGCCGCGCTCGATCCCTTCGAGGCCCGCGTGCAGCAGGGCCGCGAAGGTCAGGTAGGGGTTGCAGGCGGGATCGGGGCAGCGGATCTCGGCGCGCGTCGCCTGCTCGGATCCCGGCTTGTACAGCGGGATCCGGATCAGCGCCGAGCGGTTTCGCTGCGACCAGGCCACGTAGACCGGCGCCTCGTAACCGGGCACGAGCCGCTTGTAGGAGTTGACCCACTGCGCGAACACCGCCGTGATCTCGCGCGAATGGCGCAGCTGGCCCGCGATGAACGCCTTGCCGACGTCCGAGAGGTGCCAGTCGTCGTCTCCGTCGAAGAACGCGTTCCGCCCCTCGGTGAAGAGCGACTGGTGCGTGTGCATCCCCGACCCGTTCTCGCCGAAGATCGGCTTCGGCATGAACGTCGCGTGGTAGCCGGCTTTCTTCGCGATCTCCTTGACGATCAGCCGGTAGGTGACCGTGTGGTCGGCCATCGTCAGGGCAGGCGCGTAGCGCATGTCGATCTCGTGCTGGGAGGGCCCGACCTCGTGGTGGACGTACTCGATCGAGATCCCGACCGACTCCAGCGCGCGCACGGTCTCCTGGCGCAGCTCGCTCGCGGCGTCCATGGTCGTCATCGCGAAGTAGCCGCCCTCGTCGAGCGTCTCGGTGCCCTTGTCGTCGCGGAAGAGGAAGTACTCGAGCTCCGGGCCGACGTTGAACGTGTCGAAGCCGAGCTCGCTCATCCGGTCGAGCGCGCGGCGGAGGACGTAGCGCGGGTCGCCCTCGTAGGGCTTGCCGTCGGGGGTGACGACGTCGCAGATCATCCGCGCGACCTTCGTCTCACCCTCGCGCCACGGCATCACCTGGAAGGTCTCGGGGTCGGGGATCGCGACCATGTCCGACTCCTCGATCGCGTTGAAGCCGGTGATCGACGAGCCGTCGAAGCCCATGCCGTCGTCGAGCGCGGCCTGCATCTCGCTCGGGGTGACCGCGAAGCTCTTCAGGTGCCCCTCGATGTCCGTGAACCAGAGTAGGAGGAACTCGATGCCCTCGTCCTGGATCCGCTTGAGGACGTTCTTCCGCGCCTCCGGATCGCTCGTCGCCCTCGGCTCGCTCTCGACCTGCGCCACGCTCGTTCCTCCCTTCAAACACAAAAGCCCCGGACGCGTCACGCGCCCGAGGCCACGTCGCCTCAGAACGCGCTCAGTCTACAGCAGCCTGGACCGGCAAATCGGCGAGCTCCGGCTCGCGGCCCTCGTGGGCGATCGCGCGGCCGTAGAGGCCGAGCGCGGGCGCGATCACGGCCGCACCCGTGGCCAATGCGGCCGGAATCCCCCAGACGTTGCCGATCACGCCGAGGACGGGCCCGCCGCCCGCCTGGCCGATCGCGTTCGCCTGGCCGCTGATCGAGAGCACGGTCGCCCGCACGCTCGAGTCGGTGATCTGCTCGTTCAGCCAAATCGTGTAGAGCGGCTCGGCGAGGTTGCGGGCGAAGGAGACCCCGAGCAGCGCTGCGATCGCGAGCCAGATCGACCCGGTCAGCGCAAAAGCGAGCAACGCGACGAGTTGCATCGCCGTCAGCGTGAAGAGCGAGCTCGTCACGACCTTCCGTCCGCGGCGCTCGAAGCGTTTGAGCAGCCACCCCGTCCCGAGGAAACCGAGCACCATCCCTGCGAGCGAGAAGATCCCGAACCAGACGACCGGGTCGAGCTGCCCAACGGCGGGCAGCCCGACGTCGCGCAGGAAGTGCGCCTCCTTGAGCCGGTCGAACGCCTCGCTGGACATGCCCATGAACAGCTCGACGCCGACCAGCAGCAGGATCACCGGCGCCGCCCAGGCGTAACGGGCCCCGGCGCGGGCCGTCGAGCGCATCTCGGCGAGTGGCGAGCCCCGTTCGGCGCGCGGGCGGCGCCGGAAGCCCGTCTCGGGCATCACGAAGATGCAGAGCACTCCGCACAGCGAAGTGACCGCGCCGCCGGCGATCACCGCGGCCCTGAGCGAGAGCACGCCGAGCCCGACCTGCAGGACGATCCCCACGACGGCGCCCGCGTAGCTGATCCGCGCGCCCTTGAGGAAGACGCGTCCCACCTTGTCGACGCCGATCTCGTCGGTGATCCAGGCCTGGTAGGCGCCGCTCGTGAACGTGTAGGAGATCCCCCAGAGCCCCCAGAGGGCGATGATCGGCCAGGCAGCCGAGAAGACCCCGACGAGCATCCACGCAACGCCCATCCCGAGGTAGCCGACGATCAGCGACAGCCGCCGGCTGTAGGTGTCCGCGACGACGCCCGTCGGCACCTCGCAGAGGAAGACCGTGGCCTCCATCGCCGTCCCCATCAGCACGAGCTGAAGCGGTGAGAAGTGGAGCACGCTCACGAGGTACACGGCCATGGCGACCCAGGTGGGCATGGAGAGCAGAAACTCGAGCGCGTAGTAGAGCCGGGTCGGGTCGGCGCGCCTCACGGCTTCGTCGCCAGCACCCAGAGGAAGGAGGCTTCGGTCTCAGGCTCCTGCATCGAGACCACCTCGTCGACCACGAGCACGAAGCCCACTTCGCGAATCAGCCTGCGGTTCGTGTCCGCGTCGAAGCCGGAGAAGAACATCTCGACGCCGAGCCACTCCTCGGTCCAGTCGTCCGTCCCGTTCGCGCTGAGCGAGGCCAGGAAGAGCCCGCCGGGCCTGAGCCAGCGGGCGACCTTGCCGAAGAGAGCCGTGTGCTCCTCGCGGGGGACGTGGCTGACCGAGTAGAACGCCGTGACCGCGTCGTAGCTCTCCGCGGGGAAGTCCAGCTCGGCGAGATCAGCGTGAACGAACCTGGCGTCGGGAATCTCGGCGCGCGCGAGGCGCAGCTGCTCCTGGGAGATGTCGACGCCCGTCACGTCGAACCGGCCGGCCAGACGAGCGATCTTCCGGCCGTTGCCGCAGCCGAGGTCGAGCACGCGCGCCCCGGGCGGGAGTCGGCTCGCCAGCTCGTCGAGGAACCGCTCCCAGGGATCCCCCTCGACCCGCGCGGCCCACTCGCCGAAGCGAGGGGCGAGCTCGTCGTAGCCGGCCTCGACCGTCTGCTTGCGGGGGTCGGCGCTCACGTCTTCTCCCAGACGGAGACGTGCTTGGTGCTCTCGCTCGTGAACGGGCTCCGGTCCCAGTCGGCCCAGCGCTCGCGCAGGCGCAGGCCCGCGAGCTGCGCCATCAGGTCGAGCTCGGCCGGCGAGACGGCGCGGAACGGCATCGAGATCCGCTGCCAGGCGCCGTCGACGAGGGTGAAGTGGTGCGACACGAGCCGCTGCGTGTCGGCGTCGTACTCGTCGACGCCCACATGCGTGTCGCTCAGGTCGAAGACGGTCAGCCGCTCACGCGGCCGCACGCCGACCTCGACGACGAAGCACCCGTCCGGCGCGAGGTGCGCCGCCGCGTTCGCGAAGGTCGCGACCTGGCCTTCCTGCGTCGTCTGGTTGTTGATCGAGTTGAAGACGATGTACGCGAGCGAGAACGTGCCGTCGAGGCGCGTCGTCGCGTAGTCGCCGATCTCGACGGGGATCTCGTCGCCGCCCGGCTTCTTGCGGAGCTGGTCGACCATGTCCGGCGAGAGGTCGATGCCCGCGACGCGGACGCCTCGGTGCGCGAGAGGAAGCGCGATCCTGCCGGTCCCGATCGCGAGCTCGAGGGCGCGGCCGCCGGCGAGCGGCTCGAGGAAGTCGATCACGGGCTCGACCGGCATCTCCGCCGTCGACTCGTCGTAGCCCTCGGCGACGGGCCCGGCGAACCAGTCCCGCTCCGTCACAGCGGCAGAGCCCGAGTGAAGGCGACCGTGACCTCGGTTGTGACGTAGCCGAGCCGCGCGTTGACGGCCTGCATGCTCTCGTTGCCGGTCTGCGTGTACGTGACGAGCCGGCGGACGCCATTCGCAGCGGCCCACTCGATCTGGCGTTGCTTCAGCGCGGAGGCGAGGCCGCGCCGGCGCCAGTCGCGCCGAACGACGGTGAGGCCGTGCTCCGCCTTCGCCGGCTCGCCGGCCCAGCGCAGCAGGCCGGCGTAGCCCACGATCTCGCCGTCCGCAAGTGCGGCGAACGAGCCCTCCGGAAGCGTCCCGCCCTCGAGGAGCCAGGTCTCGAGCGAGATGTCGAGCCCCTCGATCGGCATGTCCTCGTACCCCTCCTGCGCGAGCGGGTACGCGGCCTCGAGGAG
Source organism: uncultured Actinomycetes bacterium (assembly GCA_963788215.1). Classification (GTDB taxonomy): domain Bacteria; phylum Actinomycetota; class Thermoleophilia; order Gaiellales; family Gaiellaceae; genus AC-32. The sequence continues at coordinate 65,220 of CAWBFX010000010.1, read as the reverse complement.
ATCCGGTTGTTCGCCGAGCGAGACGAACGCGACGCCGTCGATCTCGCGCGTCTCGGAACCGCCCACCTCGAGTACCTGCTGCACCTCACGGCGCAACTCCTCGAAGCCGAAGCGCTGCGCGAATGCGATCGAATGGTCGTCGTCTCCCGCGACGTGCGAGCCTGCGCGGTCGTACCCCTGGCCGACCGCGTGGGCGGCGAGGTGCTCGACCAGGGCGGCGCCGACACCGAACCCGCGCTTGCCGGGCAGGACGCGTGGCGCCACGTGCGCGTTTCCGGTGTCCGAGCGGTTGACGAGCCCGCTCCCGGCGAGCTCGCCGTCGAGGTCGGCGAGGACGTGCAGATCGCCGGGCTTCACGGAGCTCCTGAGCTCCTCGAGGCTCGGTGCTCGCTCGTTCGGCAGGACGGCGCGGCGCACCTCCAGCCACGCCTCCAGGTCGGCGTCGGTGCTCGCGGGGCGAATCTCGATCACCGGACACTCCCGCCGACGACGATCACCGGTGGCAGCTGGCGGTAGCCGAGCCGCTCGTTCAGCGCGCGCATGGGCGCGTTCCCCTCGACCATCTCGCTCGTGAGCTCGCGGTAGCCGTTGTCGGCTGCCCACTTGATCTGCGCCTGCTTGAGCGCGCTCCCGAGGCCCCGGCGGCGATGGCTGCGACGGACGGCCGTCAGCCCGTGCTCGAGCCGGTGCGAGAGGCCCGTCTGGCACAACCGCGCGTAGCCGACGACGCGATCGCCGTCGAGCGCGACGAGCGCCGGCCCATCCGCACCGGCTTCCCGCTCGAGCCACTCGTCGTACGGCGGGACCTCGCCCACCAGCGGCACGTGGATCTCCGGCAGGCACTCCGCCCAGACCTCGTAGGCCTGCTGCAGGTGCTCGTCGCCCAGCGGCACGATCCCCGGCGCAGCCTCCCCGTCGCCGCGCCGCAGCTTCCGCAGGACCGTGATCTCCCGCGTGAGCTCGCGGAAGCCGCGTTTCTCGGCGAACGCGAGCGACTCCGCGTCTCGGACGCGGCCCCAGATCGACTCGCGGCCGATCGCCGTCGCGCGCTCCCGAGCCGCCTCGACCAGCGCCGAGCCGATGCCGCGCTTCCGCGCCTCCGGCAGGACGCGCGCCATTGCCAGCGCGTTGCCGGCCGCACTCGAGCGGACGACGTAGGCGTAGCCGTCGCCCGACTCGTGGAGCAGGAAGTCGCCGTCCGCGACCGCGCGCAGGTGCTCGACGGTCGTGGGATTGTCCGGCTCGACCGCATTGACGATCTCGACGCAGCGCTCGAAGTCGGCGCCGTCCCTGTCGACCTCGCGGATCACCCCGACCTCTTCAGCTTCCCGTGCTTCTTGGCGTAGCGCTCGCCCGTGCGGAAGGTCCAGAGCCCGAGCGGGATCGAGACCGCGCCGATCACGAGCAGTGCCCAGATCTCGGTCGTCAGGTCGGACAGGCCGGCGCCGTTGATGATGGCTGCGCGGCAGCCGCGGAGCGCATAGGTCGCCGGCGAGATCTTGGCCAGCGCCTGCATCCAGCCGGGCAGCACCGACACCGGGTAGTAGACGCCCGAGACCACGAGCAGCAGGCCCTGCGCGACGAACCCGAGCTGCGTGCCCTTCTCGGGCGAGATCAGCGGCAGGACCGCGGTCATCATCCCGATCCCGATGAACGAGATCGAGGCGACGACGAGCACCACGAGCGCGGCCGCGTAGTTGGCGTTGTGCAGGTGCAGGCTGAAGAAGGCCGCGACCACCCCGAAGAGCAGCACCGCGCGCACGACCCCGTAGCCGACCGCGAACAGCCCCATGCCGATCAGGTGCACGGGCCGGGAGAGCGGCGCCATGAACGTGTACTCGATCGTCCCCTCCCAGCGCTCCCAGGCGACCGTCTCCGTGAGGATCTCGAAGATGATCCCGAGGTAGGCCCAGATGACGGCGCCGACCAGCAGGATCGTCGTCACCTTCTCGACGTCGATCTGGCCGCCGACGGCCGGGATCCCCTTCGCGATGAAGACGATCGTCAGCGTGTTCGCGACCGTCCAGAGGAAGAACGCGACGTCCCACCAGATGTAGCGCTTGACCAGGTAGATGTTGCGCTCGATCACGCCGCTGAGGCCGACCAGCTCGTGGCGCAGCGCGAAGCTCGTCGTTCTCATCTAGTGCTCACCTCCGTCCCCGTTCTCGAAGGCGTGTCCGCTGGCGGCGAAGAACGCCTCCTCCAAAGTGGCCGAGTCGTAGCGGGCCTTCAGCTGGTCGGCCGGCTCCAGGCAGAGGAGCTTGCCGTTGTCGAGGATCCCGACGCGATCGGCGAGGGTCTCGGCCTCGGCCAGGTCGTGCGTGCAGAGCAGGACCGTCGCGTCGTGCTCGGCGCGGACCTCGCGGATGAACTCCTGCACCTCCTGCTTCGAGCGCGGGTCGAGGCCCGTCGTCGGCTCGTCCAGCAAGAGCAGGATCGGCGCGGTCAGGAGGGCGCGGGCGAGCGCGACCTTCTGCTGCATCCCGCGGGAGAGGTTCTCCATGGGCTCGTCGCGGCGGTCCTTGGGGAAGCCGACGCGGGTCAGGATCTCCGGGATCTTGTCCTTGGTCTGGTTCGGGCGCAGGCCGTAGAAGCGCGCGGCGTAGCTCAGGTTCTCCGTCGCGCTCATCTTCTTGAAGAAGCTCGCCTCGACCGAGACGCGGTTGACCATCCGGCGCACCGCGCGGGTGTCGCGGAAGGCATCCCGGCCGAAGACCGTCGCCGTGCCGCCGTCCGGCAGAAGTAGCGTCGAGAGCAGCCGGACCAGCGTCGACTTGCCCGACCCGTTCGGGCCGAGGATCGCGACGCACTCGCCGCGCTCGATCGTGAAGTCCACGCCCTTGAGCGCGGCCACGCGGCGCTTGCCGCGGCCGTCACGCCGGACGAACTCCTTGCGCAAGTTGTGGACTACGAGGGCCTGCATGCTGCTCCTGGATCGCGGGACGGGAAGACCGGCGCCGGCCTGAAGGTCAGGCGGCGCCCGAACGACTCTGAGTCAGCCCGTTGGCAGCATTACCCGACCACCTTACCTGGGCCTCCTGACAGCGGCAAGTGTCCGGCTCTTGAGCGATCGCTCACACTTGCCGATACGCGGTGCGGAGCCGCTGTGACTTACGACGAGACCTGGGACGACGTTCCTGCCCGCCGTTTTCCGCTCGCCGCCATGGCGGTCGTGCTTGCGCTCGGTGCTCTGGCGGCCGCGATGTACGTCGTGGTCCGCCAGAGCACCGTCACCAGCGCCGAGCGCACGGCGCGCCAGGCGGAGGTCGGCAAGCTCGAGCAGCGCGTCGCCGCGCTGGAGTCGCGGAACGTCGCGCTCTCGGGCCGGCTGGGCTCGGCGGTGAAATCGCTGAAGCAGAAGGAAGGTGGGATCGCGCCGCTGGCCAAGCGCGTCCTGAAGAGCGTCTTCACGATCCAGACCGAGAGCGGGCTCGGCAGCGGCTTCATGGCCTGGCGCGACAGCACCGGGACCTACATCGTGACCGCGAATCACGTCGTCGAGGGCCAGCTCGGGACCGGCGTCCAGATCTCGCGCAAGGGCGGCCACTGGACCGGCGAGATCTCGGGCACGGACCCGACGCACGACCTGGCCGTGATCCGGATCGAGGGCCAGCCGGCCGGAGCCGAGCCGTTGTGGCAGGCGCCGCGCCGGACGCTGCCGCAGACCGGTGACGAGCTCCTGCTCGTCGGCAGCCCCTACGGGCTCTACGGGACGGTGACGACAGGCGTCGTCAGCCGCGTCTCGTGGAAGGTGATCCAGACCGACGCGGCCGCGAACCCCGGCAACTCGGGCGGCCCCGCGCTCGACAAGCACGGCCACGTGGTCGGCGTCTTGGTCGCCGGCGGCGGCGAGAACCTCAACTTCGCGATCCCGATCCGCCAGCTCTGCCTGAAGCTGCGCAGCTGCTGAGCTAGCGCCGCCGGCCGACGACGAGGCTCACCTTCGCGCCGTTCGCCAGGTGCCTCCCCGGCCGAGGCTGCTGCGAGAGGACTCTGCCGCGCTTCTTGAGGGGCGCGCGCTTGTACCTGACACGGCCAATACGGCAATGGGCCCGCCTGATCTTCGTCCTCGCCTTCGCTAGCGGCTTGCCCACGGCGTGCGGAACCACGCAGGGCGGTAGGAACGGTGGGGGCGGCGGAGGCGGGGGTGGCTGCGGCGGACCCGGCGGGCCGAGCTGTATGCCGGCCGCGGAAACCTCGTAGTTGGCACCGTCGTAACTCGAACCGGCCTGGACAAGCCGCGCGCCGGCGTCGATCTGCTGGATCGCGAGCGTCCAGCCGTAATCCGCCCGGCCCAGGACGTCGTACGTCCGCGTTCCGCCGTCGCCGAAGCCGGAGTCGAGCGAGCCGTCGTCGTTGTAGCGGGCAAGTGCGTACTTGATGTTGGCCGTGGTCGCGTCGAGGCCCCCGACGATGACGCGGCCGTCCGCGACGGCGAGAGCCATGGCAATCACGTTTGCGTGGAACCTCGTGGTGACAATCCCATGGCTGCCGAAGCCGGCATCCAGCGAACCGTCGGTGTTGTAGCGAGCCAGCCGGAACTCGTGCGAGGCGTAGCCGGCATAGGTGCCCTCCCCCGTAACGACGATCTTCCCGGTGGGTAGCAGCGCAGCGGCTTCGGTCCGCTGCTCGTTCGGCGCGGGGGTGACCACGACCCCGTTGCTGCCGAAGCTCGGGTCGAGTCGCCCATCCGAGAGGTAGCGAACGACGGAGAAGTCGATGGAGTTGTGGAGATCTGCTGTCGCGGCGACGACGATCCGTCCGTCTCCCTGCAGGAGAACCGCCTTCCCCGAGTCCTCGTCGGATGGGTCGCCCAGGCGCGTCTGGACCACGCCGCCCGAGCCGAAGCTCGGATCCAGGTCCCCGTTGGGCAGCAAACGAACGACGCTGATCGCACCTGTACCCAGGAGCTCTCCGGTGCAGACGATCTTGCCGTCGGGCTGCACGGCAACCGCATTGCCGGTGCCGTACTGCGTTCCGGTGTACGTGCAGATCCCCGAGCCGCAGAAGCTCGTGTCGAGTGAGCCGGCCTCGGTGTAGCGCACAACCGAGAGCACCTGGCCGGTCTGCCCGTACGACGCACCCACAGCTACGAGTTTCCCGTCAGGCGTCAGCGCCGCCCCAAAGAGCTGGTCGACGCCGTCGATCGGCGTCCGGACGATTCCGCCGCTGCCGTAGGAGGGATCGAGCATGCCGTTCTGGGTCAGGCGGACCACCATGAAGTCGCCCTGGTCAGCCGCGGGACGGGTTGGAAGCGGCGGCGGTCCCGGCGGAGGCGGAGGCTGATCGCGCACAACTCCGGCCAGAAGGATCTTTCCGTCCTGCTGCACGACGGCGGCGTAGGCGTCCGCCTCCGGAGCTCCGAGGGGGATCGCCACACGGCCCGCGGAGCCGAATGTCGGATCGAGGTCGCCCGGCGCGTGGGGGACGTCGCCGGCGAGGGCAAGCGTCGCCAGGACGCAGGCTCCTGCCGCTGCGCAGATCAGGACACGGACCGCCATGCGCCGACCCTACTCCTGCGGTTCGCGCGGGCCAAGCGCGCGGCCTCGACAACATCCGCCGCTTCGACTAATCTGCTGCGCAGTGCTCGCCGAGGAAGGCGGGCACGGAGGCATTGGGGCCTCACGACTTGCGAGTCGTGGGCCCTTTTTCTTTGGTCCGACAAGAAGGAGGAGGCAAGTGAAGTACAAGCTCGAGTACATCTGGCTCGACGGCTACGAGCCCGTTCCGAACCTGCGCGGCAAGACGAAGATCGTCGACTTCGAGACCGAGCCGACGCTCGACCAGCTGCCGCTGTGGAACTTCGACGGCAGCTCGACGCGCCAGGCGGACGGCTCGAGCTCGGACTGCTTCCTCAGGCCGGTCGCGCTCTTCCCCGACCCGGCTCGAAACCACGGGCGCCTCGTCATGTGCGAGGTGCTCCTGCCCGACGGCTCGCCGCATCCGTCGAACAGCCGCGCCGCGATCTCGGACGACCCCGACGCCTGGTTCGGCTTCGAGCAGGAGTACTTCCTGTACTCCGACGGCGCGCCGCTCGGGTTCCCGAAGGAGGGCTTCCCACCCCCGCAGGGCGAGTACTACACCGGCGTCGGCTTCAAGAACGTCGGCGATGTGGCGCGCCAGATCGTCGACGAGCACATCGACCTCTGCGTCGAGGCCGGCATCGCGATCGAGGGCGTGAACGCCGAGGTCGCGAAGGGCCAGTGGGAGTTCCAGATCTTCGGCAAGGGCGCGCGGCGCGCCGCCGACGAGCTCTGGATCGCGCGGTACCTGATGGTCCGCCTCTGCGAGCGGTACGGCGTCGACGTCAACTTCCATCCGAAGCCGCTGGGCGCCGAGGTCGACTGGAACGGCTCCGGGCTGCACACGAACTTCTCGACGAAGCACATGCGCGAGGTCGGCGGCGAGGAGTACTTCGCCGCGCTGATGGGCGCGTTCTCGGAGGCGCGTGACGAGCACATCGCGTGCTACGGGCCCGAGAACCACCTGCGCCTGACCGGCCTCCACGAGACGGCGGCGATCGACGAGTTCACGCACGGCGTCGCCGACCGCGGCGCGTCGGTCCGCATCCCGCACAGCTTCGTCAACGACGGGCACCGCGGTTACCTCGAGGATCGCCGGCCGAACTCGATGGCCGACCCGTACCGCATCACGGGCCGAATCGTGCAGACGATTCAGTCGGTCACTGCTCAGGCGCTGATCGAGGACGCGTTCGCGGCGTAACCGGCGTGGTCGTGCGCGACCTCCGAGCTGACGACTGGCCGGAGGTCGCGCGCATCTACCGCGAGGGGATCGAGACGGGCAACGCGACCTTCGAGACCGAGGTGCCGTCCTGGGAGGAGTGGGACGCGTCGCACCTCACAGCGCACCGGTTCGCGGCCGAGCGCGACGGACGGGTCGTCGGCTGGGTGGCGCTCCTGCCGGTCTCATCGCGTGAGTGCTACTCGGGCGTGGCCGAGGTGAGCTTGTACGTGAGCGAGGAAGCGCGCTCGCAGGGGGTGGGACGCGTGCTGCTCACGTCTGCGATCGAGGGCGCCGAGCGAGGTGGGATCTGGACGCTGCAGACGAGCGTCTTCCCGGAGAACGAGGCGAGCCTGCGCCTGCTGCGGCGCTTCGGCTTCCGCGAGGTCGGCAGGCGCGAGCGGATCGGGCGGCTGCACGGCATCTGGCGCGACACGGTCCTGGTCGAACGGCGAAGCGAGGTGATCTCATGACGAAGGTCGAGGCGGTCGTCCTGCGCGAACGGGTCGAGATCGTGATCGACGCCGTCGAGGAGCAGACCGGCCACGTCGGCGTCACGGTCGTCGAGGCGGTCGGGCACGGACGCGAGCGCGGGATCACGCACGAGTACCGGGGGCGGGTCTTCGAGTCTCGCTTCCTGCCGAAGGCGCTGCTGACCTTCATCGTCGAGGACGGGCTCGCGGAAGCGGTGGCCGGCGCGGTAGCCGACGCGGCCCGCTCCGGGAACGACTGCGGCGACGGGCTCGTCTGGGCGACCCGCGTCGAGCACGTCACGCACAACCGCACCGGGCGGCCCCTGGAGGAAGCCGCATGAGCAACTCCGACCTTCTGATCGCAGCGAACACGACCTGGGTCGTCGTCGCGGCGATCCTCGTGATGTTCATGCAGGCCGGCTTCGCGTTCCTCGAGGCAGGCCTGACGCGGATGAAGAACGCCGCGCACATCGCCGGCAAGAACGTCCTCATCTTCGGCGTCTGCTCGCTCGTCTACTGGGCGGTCGGCTTCGGGATCGCGTTCGGGGACGGCAACGCGGTCTTCGGCACGAGCGGCTTCGCGCCGTCGGTCGACTCGCTGCTCGCGATCGGCAAAGCGCCGTACTCGTTCTTCACGACCGTTCCGGGTGCGGCCGGCTACCTGTTCGAGGTCGTCTTCGCCGGTGTCTCGCTCGCGATCGTCTGGGGCGCGATGGCCGAGCGCGCGAAGCTCTGGGTCTATTTCGTCTTCGGCGCCCTCTTCACGGTCATCTACTCGATCACGTCGCACTGGGTCTGGGGCGGCGGCTGGCTGTTCGGGCTCGGGATGCAGGACTTCGCCGGCTCGACGGTCGTCCACTACCAGGGCGCCCTGGCCGCGCTCGCCGGCGCGCTGCTGCTCGGTCCCCGCATCGGCAAATTCGACGGCAAGCGCGGAAACGCGATCCCCGGCCACAACATCCCCTACGCCGTCCTCGGGACGATCATCCTCTGGTTCGGCTGGTTCGGCTTCAACCCGGGCTCGACGCTCGGCGTCGTCACGGGGAACCACGTCGGCTTCTTTGCCTACGTCGCGCTGACGACGAACCTCGCGGCGGCGGCCGGGGCGCTGAGCGGCGCGATCACAGCCTGGGTCGTGCTGCGCAAGCCGGACATCTCGATGATGCTGAACGGCGTCCTTGCGGCGCTGGTCGCGGTCACGGCGGCATCGGGCTTCGTCGCTCCGTGGGCGGCGGTCGTCATCGGGCTCGTCTCGGGCGTGATCGCGGTGGTCGGCGTGCTCGCGGTCGAGCGGATCGGGATCGACGACCCCATCGGAGCCGTCGCCGTGCACGGCGTGTCAGGCGTCTGGGGCACGATCGCGACCGGCCTCTTCGCCGTCCCCGCGCTGGCAGCGACGTTGAACACCGGTCGAGGCGGCTTCGTCTACACCGGCTCGCTGCACCAGGTCTGGATCCAGCTGATCGGCCTCGCCGCGGTGGGCGCATTTACGTTCAGCGCCTCGTTCGGCTGCCTCTGGACGATGAAGCGGCTCTGGGGCATCCGCGTGGAGGAAGAGACCGAGACCGCCGGCCTCGACGTCTCCGAGCACGGCATGTGGGGCTACCCCGAGTTCTACATCCCAGTCCCCGGCGGCTACGGCACCGAGGCGCACGGCCACCTGCTCGGCCACGGCCACGCGCATCGTCCGCCCGCGCAGCCAGAGTTGGAGGAAGCCGCATGACGAAAGACGCCTGCACCTGCGAGAAGCCGCTCCTGCGCGAGAGCTCCGATCAGAAGGGCTCGAGCCAAAGCTGGTGCGGACGCTGCAAGAAGCCGCTCACGCTCCGCCTGGCGCAATTCCGCAGCGCGTTCGCCTAGTCTCGGCGTGTGCGCTACCAGTTCGTCGACTGCCGCTGGGAGATCACTGAGCCGGGCCGCGGGCGGGAGCTGTACGTCGCCGGGCACATCCCGGGCGCGTCGTTCCTCGACGTCGACACGGACCTGAGCGCGCCTCCCGGCGAGCGAGGCCGCCACCCCCTGCCTGAAGCTCACGACTTCGCACGGGCGGCTGCGCGCGCCGGGATCGGCTACGGCGTCTTCGTCGTGGCCTACGGAAACATGGGCGGGCCCGAGCGGCTCTGGTGGCTGCTTCGCCACTTCGGCCACGACGACTGCGCCGTGCTCGACCTCGAGGCCTGGCACGGGCCGCTCCGCGCCGGCGAGGAGGAGATCGAGCCCGGCGAGTTCGACCCGCTTCCGCGCGAGGGCGACACGATCGAGGCGGACGAGCTCGCCCGGCGGCTCGACGAGCTCGTCATCGTCGACGCGCGACTGCCCGACCGGTTTCGCGGGGAGGAGAACCCGATCGACAAGATCCCCGGCCGCATCCCAGGCGCGCGCAACGCGCCGTGGAACGACGCGCTGCCAGACCTCCCGGACGGCGAGCTCGTCGCCTACTGCGGCTCGGGCGTCACCGCCTGCATCGCGCTGCACCGGCTCTGGCTCCAGGGGCGCGAGGGCAGGCTCTACCCCGGCTCCTGGAGCGAGTGGGAGCAGATGGACCTGCCGGTCACGAGAGGCTGAACGTGACCGTCACCGTCTCCTGCACCGTCTGCGTGCCGGGCTCGATCGGCGTGCTCGCCTGGTCGACCGCCCGGTAGGCGAGCGGCACCGGCTGGGGAGCGTCCGAGCCCTCAACGATCCGCTGTGCGGGGCCGAGGCCGGCGCCGGCCTCGCGCGCAAGAGCCGCCGCCTTGCCACGGGCTTCCGCGAAGGCAGAGCGGAGCGCCTCCTGCTGCAGCTCGGCGTTGCTCGAGCGGTCGAACGCAGGCCCGGAGGTCTCGTTCGCGCCCGCCGCGACCGCCGCGTCGACCGCCTTCCCGGCGAGTGAGAGCTCGTGCACGGTCACGGAGAGGGTGCTGCTCGAGCTGAAGCCGTCAGGCGCGCCCGTGTCGGTGGTGCGCGGATAGACCGAGACGTCCTGCGTCTGCAGGTCGTCCTTTGCGAGGCCGAGCCGGCGCAGAGCCACGATCACGCGGCGCGTCTGCTGCGCGTTGGCGGCGCTCGCGGCCTGCGCGGTCGAGCCGTCGGTCTCGACGCCGAAGCTGAACTGGGCCGTGTCGGGCTTGGTGCGGACGGTGCCCGTGCCGCTGACGGTGATCGTGCGTCCGCTCGCCGACGCCGAGCCCTGCGCGGCGCCCGGCCGGCCGACGCCGGCGAAGGCGATGCCCAGGCCGAGCGCTGCCGCCAGCGCCGCAATCGAAGCGATCTTCATCGTGTCCTCCCGTTTCGGATACGGCGTGCATACGCCGCCGGGAGCGCGCTAGGTCACGCGGTGGCTGCGGACGACTCGCCGCTGAGCCCGCGCAGGTACGGCTGCCAGCCGTTCGGGATCCTCGGTGTCGCGAGGTGGATGAAGAGCACCGGCGCCGGCGGGCGAGGCTTCGCGTGCAGAGCCATCGAGACCTCCTCCGGAAGCCGGTTCCCCTTCTTCATGTTGCACGGGGCGCACGAGGTGACGACGTTCTCCCAGACCGACTCGCCGCCACGGCTCCGCGGCACCACGTGGTCGAGCGTCAGCCGCCCGCTGGTCGTCCCGCAGTAGACGCAGCGCCAGCCGTCGCGGGCGAACAGCGCCCGCCGCGAGATCTTCCGCTGCAGCGTGCGCGGGCACGCGGACGTACTGGACGAGCCGGATCACGTGCGGGCGAGGGAACGCGGTCGTCGACGATCTGAGGGGGTCGTCCAGCTCCTCGATCACCTCGGCCTTGCCCTTGAACACGAGCACGTGGGCACGCCGAACGGTGGTCACGTTCAGTGGCTCGTAGCTGGCGTTCAGGACGAGAACCTGCTGCATGCCGAAAACTTTAGCGAGACATGGCACGCTCGACGGCCTCGGCTTCCTCCGGCGAGAGCGCCACGGAGGGCCGGCCGCGGTCGAGCTCCTTCATGTAGATGCGCGCGTAGTCGCGTCCCTGGATCGCCGTGACGACGACGCCCGTCCGCTGCGAGTCGAGCACGGCCAGGGAGGCGGACTGGTGCCCCCCGGTGTCCTCGTAGGCGTCGTATCGGACGATCGAGACGTTCCGGACCGACTCGTCGACGCGCCGGTCGACGCGGACGAGACCCGACGCGACCTCGTCGACCGCGCGGTGCAGGTCGTCGATGCGCCCCTGCAGGGAGACGGCGAAGTCGACGAGGTCGGACTTCCCCTCGCCGAGGAGGGTCGACTGAGCCGCGCGCAACCGCCGCACCCGCAACCAGATCCAGAGGGCGACGAGCAGAGCCACGACCGCGCAGGCCGCAGCCCCGATCGCGATCCAGGCGGCGGTCGCGGCGGAGAAGCTCATGAACTACGCGACGGAGAAGATGACCGGGTAGTCGGCGGAGTTGTTGTCGGTCTTCGTCTCCCCCGCGACGGGCTGCACCTCGACCTTGATCGTCGCGGAGGTCGCGAAGCTGACGTTCGAGATGTTGCGGAAGGTGACGGTGCTCTCGTCACCCGGGTTGAGGAAGTTGATCTTCGCGTTCTTGACGATGTTGCCGCCCTTCGACTGCTCGATCGTCAGCTTCACCGGCACCGAGAAGACCTGCGAGTTGCCGGTGTTCTTGACGGTCACCTCGAACGCCATGTTGACGGTGACGGTGATGTCCGTCTGGGCGCTCGTGCTCAGCTCGGTTCCGGCCGGCAGGACCTTCGTCGTCACCAGCCCGGTGCCGCACGGACAGTTCTGGCCGGCCGTCGCGGCGCCGGCGAGACGTGACTGGATCTGCGCCATCGCAGTCGTCGACGCGAGCTCGGGGTTCTGCAGGAACGACGAGGGGGGAACCAGCGGGCCGCCGTTGTCGTTCGTGCCGGTGACTCCCTGATGGTCGAGCTCGGTCGTCGCCGGGCCTCTGAACGAGTCGTCCCAGATGACGTCGCTCGCGAGCAGCCGGCGCATCTGCAAGGCGAGCAGGCCGGCCGCCTGCTGCGTGTCCTTCGAGCCGGACGTCGCGCCGAGCGCGTTCGCGAGCCCGGCGAGGCCGCTGACGCGGTACTCGAGCGCCTGAATCACAGCCTGGTGCTCGTCGCGGAGCGGGCCGGGCGGCGTGATCCCGCGCGCGCGGTTGACGTCTTGCTGCTCCTGGCGCGCGAGGCCGGAGATCTGCTGCTCCAGCTGCGCGCGCTTGACGCCGGGCGTCAGCAGCGCCTGGCCGAGCTGGCGGCCGATCTGCTGCGACGTCGAGCCAACGTCGGCGATCTTCGTCATGTAGCTCTTGTACGTCTTCGTCTTACCCGACGCCTGGCAGCTCTGGATCCAGAAGACGAGTAGGACGACGATCAGGATCGCGAAGGCGATCAGGCCGACCAGGCGGAGGAGCGGCGTCAGGTTCTGCGGGGCGCGGGGCGGGCGGCTCGGCCCGTCAGGTCCCCGGGTTCCGGGGCGCCGGATGATCCGCTGAGTCCGCGACGTCTCCTCTGTCGCCGGTTCGTCCTCGAAGAAGTCGAAGTCGATGTCGGGGTCGTGCTCGCTCATAGGCCTCTTTGCAGGAAAAACCGGGCCCACTCTAACGCGTTCCCCGGCGGGCGCAGGATTCGGCCGAAGCGCGCGAAAAACTGAGGATCGTGTCCGAGCCGGCCCTGGCGCTCACCACAAGCGAGCTCGTCGTCGACCGCTACCGGCCGCTCCGGCCGCTCGGCAGCGGCGGCTCGGGCTCCGTTTGGCTCGCCCGCGACGAGCACAACGGGCTCGACGTCGCGCTGAAGATCGTCCCGCGGGAGGGCAAAGCCGCGACGAGAGCCGAGCGCGAGGCGCTTGCAGCTGCCCGCCTGCGCCACAAGCACTGCCTGCGCGCCTACGCGCTCGAGCGCGACAGCCGCAACGTCTACATCGCCTACGAGTACGTCCCTGGCCAGACCATGCGCCAGGCGCTGCGGGCAGGCGAGCTGAACGACGCGGCCGCCGTCGAGGCTGCTGCGCAGGTGCTCGAGGCACTCGCCCACGCGCACAGCCGCGGGGTCGTCCACCGCGACGTCAAGCCTTCCAACATCCTCGTCGCCGAGGGCGAGGAGATCTCGGTCCGGCTGCTCGACTTCGGCCTCGCCCAGCTGGCCGAGGAGGAGCCGCTGACCGCGACCGGCGACGTGCCGGGCACGCTCGCCTACGTGCCACCCGAGCGGCTGCGCGGCGACCCGGGCGAGCCGTCTGCGGACATCTGGGCCGTGGGGGCCATGCTCTGGGAGGCGCTCGCCGGCTTCCACCCGTTCTGGAACGGCTCGCTGCTCGAGACCGCGAAGCGGATCGAGACCGGCGCGGCGCCGCTCGCCCAGGTGCGGCCGGACCTGCCGAAGCCGCTTTGCGCCCTCGTCGACCGCATGCTCGCCCTCGATCCGGCCGCGCGCCCGCCGGCGGCGTTGCTGTCCCACGAGCTTCGCGACGCACTCGCCGAGCGAATTCGGCGCAAGTCGAAGGGCGGCGGGATCTCACTCGACCTCGAGCTGCCGCTCCGCTTCGCAGGCCCGGCCGCGGCGGGCGTGTTCGCCGGGTGGACGGCGGCCGCGCTGCCCTTCTACCCCGGCGCCGCGGGGCCGCTGTTCGGCGCTCTCGCCTTCGCGCTTGCGTTCGCCCGGCCCCTGATCGGCCTCGCCTTCGCGCTCGCGGTGCCGCTCTTCCCGCTCGGAAACATCTCGTCCGGGCTGGCAATCGTCTACGGCTTCCTCGCCTGCCTCTGGCTCGCGCTCGCCTGGCGCTCGCCGGAGGACGGCCTGTTCGTCACCGCGGGCCCGCTGCTCGCGCCCATCCAGGCCCTCGGGCTCCTGCCGCTCGCGGCCCAGGGCGTACGCAGCCTCCCGCGCCGGGCGGTGCAGGTCGCAGTGGCGGTCCTCCTCGCGGCGATCGTGGCCGGCCTCAGGCACGCCTCGCTGCCGTTCACCGGCGCCGCGCCACCGAGGGGGCTCGGGATCGCGGGGAGCCAGGAGCCGGTGGCCGTCGCCTACGCACTTGGGCGCGCGGCGGTCGACCGGCCGCAGCTACTGGTCGAAGCGCTCGTCCTCGCGGCCGCCGCGGTCGCGATGCCGTTCGCCCGCGCCCGCGGCCCCTGGGGAATCGCGGGCCTCGGCGCTGCCATGATCGCGCTCACGCTCCTGCCTGCGCCCACCGTTGCTGCAGCGCCGCTCGTCGTCGCCGCCTGGGCCACCTGCATCGTCCTGGCGCTCAGGGCCCGGAGTTAGAGTTCCGGCAGGGGGCATAACCCCCGCGGCATGAGCGTCCTCAGGAACATCGAGAACCGGATCGAGGGCCTGTTCGAGGGCGTCTTCGGCAGGGCCTTTCGCACGCACGTGCAACCGGTCGAGCTCGCGCGCAAGCTGGTGAAGGAGATGGAGGACCACCGCGTCGTCTCGGTCTCGCGCGTCTACGCGCCCAACGAGTACGTCGTCTACCTCGGCCCCACCGACCGCGAGCAGTTCGCGAGCTACGAGGAGTCGCTGCGCAAGGAGCTCCAGGACTACGTCGCCGAGAACGCGCGCCGCGAGCGCTACGAGCTGCTCTCGCCGCCCGAGGTGAAGTTCGAGACCGACGACGACCTCGAGATGGGCGAGTTCGGGATCGCCACGCGGATGGTGCAGGGCGCGGTCCCGAAGCCCGGCGAGCCCCCGTCTGAGCCTGAGCCCGGCGCGACCATGATCTACCGCAAGCCGGTGGAGACCGAAGCGGTCTCGGTCGAGGAGCTCGGCCTCGGCCGCGAGACCGTCAGCCTCGAGGTCAACGGCAAAAAGCACGAGCTCGACGGCGTCCAGACGACGATCGGCCGCTCGAAGGAGTGCGACATCCAGCTGCCCGACGCGAACGTCTCGCGCAAGCACGCCGAGGTCCGCCAGGAAGGCGCGGCCTACTGGGCGATCGACCTCGACTCCACGAACGGGATGGAGGTGAACGGGCGCCGCCTCAAGCGGGCGAAGCTGCGCCAGGGCGACACGATCACGGTCGGCTCGACCGAGCTCGTCTTCCGGCGGGAGACCGAGTGATTCCAGGGTCGATTGCCGTGGAGGAGGCGCTGCTCGTCCTCAAGGTCGTCTTCCTCGTCCTGCTCTACCTCTTCATCTGGCGGATCATGCGATCGGCGGTGCGCGACGTCACGCTTCCGCAGGAGAGCTTCATCCTCGCGCCGGGCTCGATCCCGGGTCTCGGCGGCGGCGAGGAGCCCGCGGTCGAGGCCGGCAAGCTCACGGTTCTGAAGAGCCCTGCCCTCGACGAGGGAGACGAGTGGCAGCTCGACTCCTCCCCGCTGACGCTCGGCCGCGGCGCCCAGAACGACGTGCCGCTCGACAAGGACGAGTACGCATCGTCGAGCCACGCGCGAATCGAGCCGCGCCGCGACGGCGTCTGGGTCGAGGACATCGGCTCGACGAACGGCACCTACCTGAACGGGATCCGCCTGACGCGGCCGAAGCGGCTGACGCCCGGAGACGTCGTGCGCGTCGGCGAGACCGAGCTGAGGTACGACGCGTGAAGGTCGCGCGCAGCGCCGCCGCCACCGACCCCGGCCGCCGGCGCCGGCACAACGAGGACGCCTACGTCTGCGAGCCGCCGCTGTTCGCAGTCGCGGACGGGGTCGGCGGCGCACAGGCGGGCGAGGTCGCCTCGCGCCTCGCGGCCACCGCGCTTCGGGAGACGGGCGCCGACGGCGCCGACCCGAGGCGCCACGTCGACGCCCTCGTCCAGGAGGCGAATCGCAGGGTCTACGAGCGGCAGACGAGCGACGCCTCCGCCTCGGGCATGGGGACGACGATCACGGTCGCGCTCTTCCAGGGCGAGGTGGTCTGGATCGGCCACGTCGGGGACTCCCGGGCCTACCGGATCCGGCACGGGGAGCTCGAGCAGCTGACGGAGGACCACTCGCTCGTCGCCGAGCTCGTCCGCAGCGGCAAGCTCTCGCCGGAGGAGGCGGAGACCCACCCGCAGCGCTCGGTCGTCACGCGCGCGCTCGGCAGCGACCCCAACGTGGACGTCGACACCTTCGAGGTCGAAGCGGAGCCCGGAGACCTGTTCCTGCTCTGCTCGGACGGCCTCACGTCGATGGTCGACGACGGCACGATCCTCGACGAGATCGACCGCAATCGCGACGACCTGAAGTCCGCGGCGAAGGCGCTCGTCCGCGCGGCCAACCGCGGCGGCGGCGAGGACAACATCACCGTCGTCTTCTTCGAGCTCGGGACCGAGGAGGAGGGCGCCGACGAGCACACGGTGGCGCTCCCACCGCCGCGGGAGCAGGTCGCGGACGACGAGGACACGCTCGACGAGGTCGACGGGGTGAAGCCGATCGCGGTCGAGGAGGAGGCCGCCCGGCCGCGCCGCCGCGACGAGCGGCATCCTGTGCGGCGCGGGCTGATGTTCGTGGCGCTCCTCTTCGTCGCGCTGATCGCCTGCGGGTTCGCGGTGTGGGGCCTCTGGCGCTCGCACTTCGTTGGCGCCGAGGCGGACGGCCACGTGGCCGTCTACCAGGGAGTCCCGTGGAACGTCGTCGGCAACGTGCGCCTCTACCGGACCGTCTACGTGAGCCCGCTGCTGACCGCACAATTGAGCCGGCAGGAGCGCAAGAAGCTCTTCGACCACAACCTGGTGACCGAATCGTCGGCGCTCTCCGAAGTGCACCGCTACGAGCAGGAGATCGGTAGATGAGCCTGCGCAACCGCGAGCTGGCGAACCTGATCGTCGTCGGGATCCTGACGGCGCTGGGATTCGCGAGCGTCTACATCGCGCGGCAGGCGGTCGTGTCGACTGCGTCACTCTCGTACGCGGGGTTCTTCTTCGCGCTCTACCTCGCCGCGCACCTCGTCTGCCGGATGACGGTGCCGAACGCGGATCCGTACCTGCTGCCGATGGCCGCGCTGCTGACGGCGATCGGCCTCACCGAGATCTACCGCCTCGACCCGACCGACGCCTTCCGCCAGGCGCTCTGGATCGTGGTCGCGGTGATCGCGCTGGGCGCGACGCTGCTCCTCCTCCGCGAGGACTACCGGCGCCTCGAGAGCTACAAGTACCTCTTCGGCCTCGGCGCGATCGTGTTGCTGATGCTGCCCGCGCTCCCCGTGGTCGGCCAGACCGTCAACGGGGCGCGACTCTGGGTTCACTTCGGCTCGCTTCAGTTCCAGCCGGGCGAGCTCGCGAAGATCTTCCTGATCGTCTTCCTCGCGGGCTACCTACGCGAGAAGCGCGAGGTCCTGGCGCAAGGCAGGCTGAAGGACTTCGGCCCGCTGCTTCTGATCTGGGGCGGCGCGATGCTCGTCCTCGTCGAGACGAACGACCTCGGCTCGGCGCTCCTCTACTTCGGGATCTTCCTCTCGATGCTCTACGTCGCGACCGCGCGGATCGGCTACGTGCTGGCGGGGGCGGCGCTCTTCGTCGTCGGCTCGGTCGGCGCCTACCTGACGATCGCGCACGTGCGGACGCGCGTCCAGATCTGGCTCGACCCGTGGGCGCACGTCCACACGACCGGCTACCAGGTGACCCAGTCGCTCTACTCGATCTCCAACGGCGGCTTCACGGGGGCCGGGCTCGGCAAGGGCACGTTCACGACGACGAACGGGGCGCAGCTGATCCCCTCCGCGAACACGGACTTCATCTACTCGGTGATCGCGCAGGAGCTCGGGCTGATCGGCGCGGCCGCGCTGCTGCTCCTGTTCATGCTCTTCGTCGCCCGCGGGATGAAGATCGCGATGCTCGCCGACGACGGGTTCTCCAAGCTCCTCGCGACGGGCCTGACGTTCTCGTTCGCGCTGCAGACGTTCATCATCGTCGGCGGGATCCTGCGGGTGATCCCGCTGACGGGCGTGACGCTTCCGTTCGTCAGCTACGGCGGCTCCAGCGTCGTCGCGAACTTCGTGCTGCTCGCGGGCCTGCTGCTCGTGTCCAACCGCACCGGGGAGCAGCACACGTGAACCGGCAGATCACGCGTCTCGCGCTCGTCGGCCTCGTCCTGATCGCGCTGCTGATCGTGTGGACGACCTACTGGCAGACGTGGGCGGCCGCCGGGCTCGCCGACCGCCAGGACAACGCGATCAAGCTCGTCGCGCAGTTCTCGATCAAGCGCGGGCTGATCCGGGCGGCCGACGGCGAGATCCTCGCGACCAACCGGCGCAAGAAGACGAAGTCGGGCCAGACCATCTACTTCCGGCGCTACCCGAAGGGCAGCCTGTTCGCGCACCTCGTCGGCTACTCGACGGTCTCGCGTGCCCGCACCGGGCTCGAGGCCTCGGAGAACGACTTCCTCACGGGCTCGAACACGAACCTGAAGAGCGTGATCGACACGACGCTCGCGAAGCTGAGCGGCGCGACGATCAAGGGCAACACGCTCTGGCTGACCATCCGCCCGTCCGCGCAGCGCGTCGCGATGCAAGAGCTGGCCGGCAAGTGCGGCGCCGCGGTCGCCCTCGACCCGACGCACCGGCGCCGTGCTCACGATGGCCTCGCAGCCGACCTACAACCCGAACGCGGTCGAGTCGAACTTCGGCTCGATCCTGCGCACGCGCGCTCCCTGCTCGCCCGCCTCGCCGCTGCGCAACCGGGCGACCGACTACCCGCTGACGCCGGGCTCGACGTTCAAGGTGATCACGACCGCAGCCGCGCTCGATTCCGGCCACTACCTACCCGACTCGCGCTTCGTCGACAAGGGCTACTGCACCGAGTACGGCCAGAAGGTGCACAACTTCGCCGACCAGGGGAACGTCGAGGTCTTCGGCTCCGTCGACTTCCTGCAGGCGTTCGAGCACTCGATCAACGCGGTCTTCTGCGAGATCGGCCAGAAGATCGGCGCGACCGAGATCCTGAACGCGAGCAAGCGCTTCGGCTTCTACAAGGACCCGCCCCTCGAGACGCCGTCCTCGGAGCGCGCGCCGAGCGGCCTCTACAACCAGCGCAACCAGCTCTTCGACCCGACGAACCCGAGCCAGGTCGACGTCGGCCGTCTGGCGTTCGGCCAGGGGCCCGAGAACGCGCATCCGCTCGTCACGCCGCTGCAGATGGCGATGGTCGCGGGCGGGGTCGCGAACGACGGCGTGATCATGCGGCCCTACGTCGTCCAGCGCATCACCTCCCCGGGCGGCTCCGTGATCGTGCGCACGAAGCCGCATAAGTACAAGCGGGCGATCAAGCCGAGCACGGCCGATGCGATCAACCAGATGATGCAGGCGGTCGTGACCGGCGGCACCGGGACGGCGGCTCAGATTCCCGGCGTGAAGGTCGCCGGCAAGACCGGAACCGCGGAGACCGGCGGGGCGGGGACCCCGAACACGACCTGGTTCGTCGCCTTCGCCCCGGCCGACCACCCGACCGTCGCCGTCGCGGTCGTCCTCCAGAACCAGACGGGCTCCGGCGGCACCACGGCGGCACCGATAGCGAAGTCCATCATGGAGGCGTTACTGCCCGGGGGGTCGAATCACTAGCCTCATGAAGCGATGGCCGTAACGGACACCTTGATCGACACGGTCTTCGACGGCCGCTACAAGATCATCCGGAAACTCGGCGCCGGCGGGATGGCCGACGTCTACCTCGCGGAGGACCAGGAGCTCGGGCGCCGGGTCGCGATCAAGATCCTCAACGACCGGCACGCGGCCGACGACCAGTTCGTCGAGCGCTTTCGCCGCGAGGCCAAGAACGCCGCCGGGCTCTCGCACCCGAACATCGTCTCGATCTACGACCGCGGGGATTCCGAAGGCACCTACTACATCGCGATGGAGTACCTCGAGGGGCGATCGCTGAAGGAGCTGATCGTCAGCCGCGGCTCCGCGCCCGTCCGGACCGCGATCGAGTATGCGCGGCAGATCCTCGCGGCAGTCGGCGCCGCCCACAAGCAGGGAATCGTCCACCGCGACATCAAGCCGCACAACGTGCTCGTCGGCCCTGAGGGGCGCTTGAAGGTGACGGACTTCGGGATCGCTCGCTCGGGCGCGAGCCAGATGACCGAGGTCGGCTCGATCATCGGCACCGCGCAGTACCTCTCACCGGAGCAGGCGCGCGGCTCGCAGGTCGACCAGACCTCGGACCTCTACTCGGTGGGCGTCGTCCTCTACGAGCTCCTCACCGGCCAGGTGCCGTTCACGGGCGACACGCCGCTCGAGATCGCGATGAAGCACCTCTCGGAGGTGCCGAAGCCACCGTCGGAGCTGCGCGAGGACGTCCCGCCGGACCTGGACATGGTCGTCCTGCGCGCGCTCGCGAAGGATCCGTCGGAGCGCTACCAGAGCGCCGAGGAGATGGACGCCGACCTGGAGCGGATCCTCAACGGGCTCCCGGTCGGCGAGGACACGGCGGCGGCCGCGACGGCGGTCCTGGCGGGGTCAGGCCTGCTCGCGGCAGCGCCGACCTCGGTGATCACGCGGCCTGCGGAGGCCGCCCCGACGCGCGCGGTGCCTCCGGGCTCGACGCCGCCGGCCGGCTACTACGGCTACGAGGGCCCGCCGCGGCGCCGCAGGCCGATCTGGCCGTGGGTGCTCGCGGTACTGCTGCTCGCCGCAGCCGGGGTCGCGGCGTGGTTCGCGTACACGAAGATCCAAGACCAGCTGAATGCGAGCAAGCCGGTGGCCGTACCGAGCGTGGTCGGGATCCGCCAGTCGCTCGCCGAGCAGCAGCTCCGCGAGAGGACGCTCGTCCCGCACGTGACCCACAGGGCGAGCTCGACCGTGGTCAAGGGCTACGTGATCGACCAGAGCCCGAACCCCGGCATCCACGTGGCCAAGAACACGACCGTCGACCTGACCGTCTCCACCGGCAAGCCGAAGGTCGCGGTCCCCGACGTGGTCGGCAAGACCCGTGACGACGCGGTCAGCGCGCTCTCGAGCGCGGGGTTGAAGGCAAAGGTGGTCGAGATCCACTCGAGCAAGACGCCCGACACCGTCACCGGCCAGTTCCCGCACGCGGGGACGAAAGTCACGCGCGGCTCAGACGTGCAGATCAACGTCTCCACAGGCCCGAAGCCGGTCACCGTCCCCAATGTCGTCGGGCTCACCTACGACCAGGCGAGCGCGACGCTGGAAAGCCAGGGCTTCAGCGTGAAGCGGGTGAACGTCGACAGCGACCAGCCGAAGGACCAGGTGGTGTCTCAGAGTCCAAGCGGCACCGCCGCGCCGGGTGCCGCGGTCACGTTGAGCGTCTCGAAAGGCCCCAAGCAGGCCACCGTCCCGGACGTGACGAGCCAGGACGAGGCCTCGGCGCGATCGACGCTGCAGAGCGCGGGCTTCACAGTGGCCGTCCAGCGGCAGGACGTGGGCGACCCCGGGCTAGAGGGAATCGTGCTCTCGCAGAGCCCGACCGGCGGCACCAAGGCGGCCAAGGGCTCGACGGTCACGATCGTCGTGGGACGTCTGACGTCGCCCCCGCCGCCCCCGCCGTGAGCCGAAGGATCCGCGTCGCGGTCCTGCTCGGCGGCAAGTCGTCGGAGCACGACATCTCGCTCGCGTCGGCGCGCTCCGTGCTGGAGGCGCTCGACCCCGAGCGCTACGAGGCCGTCACCGTCGAGATCGGCCGCGACGGGCGCTGGGAGCTCGGCACGGGCCAGGCCGACAGCGACGGCTCGGTGGCCGAGACGCTGCCCGTGCCCACCGCGCAGGTGCCGGCGACACTCGGCGAGGTCGACGTCGTCTTCCCGGTGCTGCACGGCCCCTTCGGCGAGGACGGGACCGTCCAGGGCCTGCTCGAGCTCGCCGGGGTGCCCTACGTCGGCGCCGGCGTCCTCGGCTCCGCGCTCGCGATGGACAAGGACGTCTTCAAGGCCGTGATGCGCGACCGCGGCGTGCCCGTCACGCGCAACATCACCCTTCGCCGCGGCCAGGCGCCCGAGAACCCGTTCGGCTACCCGGTCTTCGTCAAGCCGGCCCGCCTCGGCTCGTCGGTCGGGATCTCGAAGGTCGCCTCGGAGCGCGAGCTGCCGGCGGCGGTCGAGCTCGCCTTCCAGCACGACGAGAAGGTCCTTGTCGAGGAGTTCGTCGACGGCGTCGAGGTCGAGTGCGGCGTGCTCGGGAACGACCAGCCGCTCGCGTCGCTCCCCGGCGAGATCGTCTCGCACGGCTTCGGCGGCGCCGACTGGTACGACTACTCGGCGAAGTACGACGAGGGCGGCATGGACCTCGTCGTCCCGCCGCGCTTGCCGCAGGAGACCGTCGAGCGCGTGCAGGAGCTCGCGGTGAGCGCGTTCGTCGGCGGCGAGTGCGAGGGCATGGCGCGGGTCGACTTCTTCGTCCG
Source organism: uncultured Actinomycetes bacterium (assembly GCA_963788215.1). GTDB lineage: Bacteria > Actinomycetota > Thermoleophilia > Gaiellales > Gaiellaceae > AC-32. The sequence goes on along the minus strand of CAWBFX010000010.1, from coordinate 42,806 downwards.
CGGTGAGGGCGAGGTGCTGCTGAACGAGCTGAACACGATCCCGGGCTTCACCGCGACGAGCGTCTACGCGAAGCTGTTCGAGGCCTCGGGGATCCCGTACCCGGAGCTGGTCGACCGCCTCGTCCAGCTGGCGGTCGAGCGCCACGAGCGCCGCTCGCGGCTCCGGTACTAGCCCTTCGACGTCACCTCGTTGACGTGCACCGAGCTGTTCGAGCCGAGGTCGGTGATCCAGACGACGTAGTACCGCGCAGCCGAGCCATGCAGCTTGAAGACGGCCGTCCCGTTCACAACGTGTGAGCCCGAGACCGGCGTGAACGGCCCTCCGGCCGACGAGCCCGCCTCGATCTCGGCCGTGTAGCCGCTCGTGTCGGTGGTGACGGTGACCTGGGAGAGCTTCCGCGACTTGCCGGCATCGAGCACGACCCCGACCCCGTTCTTGTTCAGGCCGCCGCTGTAGTGCTCGGTCTCCCAGTACGTCTGACTGCTCCCGTCGGCGGCGAACCTCACGCGCTCGGGATGCTCGACGCGGTTGTCGCCCTGGGGGTCGTACGAGGCGGCGCCGACGAGATGGACCGGCTTGGAGGCGGCCTTCTTTCCGCCGGCCCCGACCAGCGGCTTGAAGTTGGTGGGCGAGCCCGTGATCGCGAAGGCGATCGCGAAGATCCCGCCGAGGATCGCGAGCCCGGCGAGCAGGAGGATCAGCGGCCAGATCGTCGGCCGTGCAGCCGGCGGCCGGGCGGCGCGCCGGGAGCGCCAGTCCGTCGCGGGCGCGGGGGCGACGACGAGCGTCTCGTCGCCGGGCCCGGTCCCGTTCGCGCCCGGGTGGGCCAGACACGCCTCGAGCTCCGCGGCGAACTCGTCCATCGACGCGAACCGCTGCCGCGGCTCCTTCGCCATCGCCTTCTGGATCGCGGCGTCGAGGCGGGGGGAGACATCCGGGCGCAGCACGCGCACGCTCGGCACCGGGTCGTTGATGTGCCTCATCGCGACCGCGACGAAGTTCTCCCCGTGGAAGGGCAGCTCGCCGGTCAGCAGCTCGTAGAGGACGACGCCGAGCGAGTAGATGTCCGTCTGCACTGTCGCGCGCGAGCCGCGGGCCTGCTCGGGGGCGATGTAGTCGCTCGTCCCGAGCACCGTCCCGGTCTGCGTGATCCCGTCGCGCACGTCGAGCGAGCGCGCGATCCCGAAGTCGGTCACCTTCGCCTCGGCGCCGTCGGCGAGCAGCACGTTCTGCGGCTTCACGTCGCGATGGCAGAGCCCGTGCTCGTGCGCGAACGCAAGCGCGCGCGCGATCTGCAAGCCGAACTCGACGGCCTCCTGCTCCGCCAGCGGCGCCTCGCGCTGGATCAGACTCTTCAGGTTCTCGCCGGCGACGTACTCGAAGACGATGAACTGGCGGCCGTTCTGCTCGCCGCGGTCGATGACCGTGACGATGTTCGGGTGCGAGAGGGCGGCGACGACGCGGGCCTCGTGGCGGAAGCGCTCCACGTGCTCGCCGTCCTCGCCGAACTGGTCGTGCAGGACCTTGAGCGCGACGTCGCGTTCGAGCAGGCGGTCGTGCGCCCGATAGACGCTCGACATCCCGCCGGTGCCTACGACCTCTTCGAGCTCATACCGATCCGCGATCAGCTCGCCGACCACAACACAGAAGTGTGCCCGTCTTGCGCTGGGCTAAGCCATGGAAGCGTCGAGCGCCTGCTCCCAGACGTCCAGCGCTTCGTCCAGCTCCGCGTCCGAGAGCACGAGCGGGCAGAGGACGCGGATGCAGTTCGAGTAGATGCCCGACTTGAGCAGCAACAGGCCGCGGCCCGCCGCCTCCTCGACGATCCTGCTCGCGACCTCGGCATCCGGCGTCTTCGCCTCACGGTCCGAGACCAGCTCGATCGCGAGCATCGCGCCGAGACCGCGGACGTCGCCGATCGCGTCCCAGCGCTCCTGCCAGCCGAGCATGCGGGCGCGGATCGTCTCGCCGATCGCCTCCGCGCGCGCGACGAGCCCTTCTTCCTCGATCACGTCGAGTACCGCGAGAGCCGCGGCCTGCGCGACGGGATTTCCGACGTAGGTGCCGCCGATCGCCGAGTCGCCCGGCGCGTCCATGATCTCGGCGCGGCCGATCACGCCGGAAAGCGGCAGGCCGGCGGCGATCGACTTGGCGACCGTGATCAGGTCGGGCTCGACGCCGTAGTGCTCGATGGCCCACATGCGGCCCGTGCGCGCGAAGCCGGTCTGCACCTCGTCGACCACGAGGACGATCCCGTGCTCGTCGCAAATCTCCCGCACGCCGCGCACGAACTCGGGCGGCGCGACGACGAAGCCGCCTTCGCCCTGAACCGGCTCGAGGACGATCGCCGCGATGTTTTCGGCCGCGACCTGCGTCACGAGCGCGCGCTCCAGAGCCTCGAGGGCTTCGGCGGCGCTCGGCCCGCGGTACTCGTTCGGGAACGGCACGCGGTAGACCTCCGGCGCGAACGGCCCGAGACCCGCCTTGTATGGATGGGTCTTCGAGGTCAGGCTGAGCGCGAGCAGCGTTCGGCCGTGGAAGCCACCCTCGAAGGCGACGACGCCGGGCCGGCCGGTGTGGATGCGGGCGAACTTGATCGCGTTCTCGACGGCCTCGGCGCCCGCGTTGAAGAACGCTGCCTTGGCGGGCTTGGCCATAGGCGCGAGCTCGCAGAGCCGCTCGGCGAGCGAGATGTAGACCTCGTAGGGAACGATCGTGAAGTCGGTGTGCGAGAAGCGCGAAAGCTGCTCCTGCGCCGCCGCGACGACCTGCGGATTCGAGTGGCCGACGTTCAAACAGCCGACGCCGCCGGTGAAGTCGATGAACGTGTTGCCGTCGACGTCCGTCAGCGTGGCGCCGCGACCCTCCGCGACGACCACGGGCAGGAACACCGACAGCGGGTTGGCGACGACGCGCTCCTTGCGCTCGAGGATCTCCCGGGAACGCGGCCCTGGAATCTCGGTCCGCAGCTCGATGGTCCGCGTCATCGCCATGCCGTGACGATATCTCAGCGAGAGGAGGTTCAGGGAGCGAGCGCGCCCGGCGTGTAGAGGCCGAGCGGGTTCCAGAGCAGGAAGCCCTGGGCGCCGTGCGAGCGCGCCGCCGCGATCTGCGCCTGAACGTCCTGCAGCGTGTACGTGCGGCCGAGGGAGAAGTCCTGCAGCCACGGGAGCAGGCGCGTCTTGCGGCCCTCGAGCGCGCGCCGGAAGTCGGCGAGCGAGCGCGAGACCACCAGGCCCGGCGAGTCGTCAGGCGACGAAATCCCGTACTCGCCGGAGTTGTAGTGCGACGGGTACGTCATCGGGTAGACGCCGTCGAGGTAGCGCGAGACGCGGCGCGGCAGCTGCCCGATCCCCAGGTCACGCGTCGCCGAGAGCCCGAAGACGTCGGCCGAGACGCGGACGCGCAGCGGGTGCAGGCGCTTGGCCGCGTACTTGGCGAAGGCAGGAATCGTCCACTTCATCGCCTGCGGATGCGGGCCGGGATACCGGATCAGCGAGAGGTCGCCGTCGCTCGGGAAGCGGACGTAGTCGAACTGGATCTCGTCGAAGCCCGCCTTCGCGGCGGCGGCGGCGATGTCGACGTCGTACCGCCAGACGCGCCGGTCGTACGGGTTCGTCCAGCCGAGGCCGCCGCTCGTGTGCCAGACGGAGCCGTCAGGCATGTGCACGGCAAGGTCGGGACGCTTCTCCGAGAGCACCGGATCCTCGAAGGTGACCACGCGGCCGATCAGGTAGATGCCGCGCGAATGCACGAGCCGGACGACGCGCTTCACGTTGTAGTAGCGGCCCGCGGCGCCGGTGCGGATCGCGAGCGGAACGCTGTGCGGGATGAAGCCGACGCGGCCGTTCTCGTCCTTGACGTCGAGCTCGACCGCGTTCAGGCCGGGGATCACGAGGTACTGCTGCAGCTTGCCGGGCAGCGAAGCGAGCGCCATCGTGACGTGGACGCCCCGCACCTCGTTCGGAGCCGGCACGTGGGCCGGAAGAGCGGGCCGCTTGTTACGCGGCGTGGCCGGCTGGGACGCCGCCTGCCTCGGGTGGGCCGCGGGATGGTGGCCGCTGCCCACCTCCCTCGCACCGAGCGCGATCCCGGCGACCGCTACGAGCAGGATGCCGATAGCGACGGTCCGCCTGATCCGAATCTGGCGCTGGCGCCGCCGCCGGCGCTCGCGGAAGTGTTCGTTCGGATCGAAGCCTGCCATCGAGGGGGAGCGCAAGCATATGACCCCCGTAAACTCCGCGCGTGGTCCTCTCCGACCGGACGATCCGCCGCCTGCTCCAGGAGGGCCGCATCCAGATCGAGCCCTACGACGACTCGCTGTTGCAGCCCTCGAGCGTGGACGTCCGGGTGGACCGCTTGTTCCGCGTCTTCCACAACGCGCGTTACCCCTTCATCGACGTCAAACAGCGGCAGGAGGACCTCACCGAGCTCGTCGAGATCGACGGCGACCGCGCCTTCATCCTCCACCCCGGCGAGTTCGTGCTCGGCTCGACGCTCGAGCGGATCGTGCTACCGGACGACCTCGTCGCAAGATTGGAGGGGAAATCCAGTCTGGGCCGCCTCGGCCTCCTGATCCACTCCACCGCCGGCTTCATCGACCCCGGCTGGGACGGCCACGTGACGCTCGAGCTCTCGAACGTCGCCAACCTGCCGATCACGATCTACTACGGGATGAAGATCGGCCAGCTCTCGTTCGTCCAACTGACCGAGCCGGCCGAGACGCCGTACGGCACGGGCAAACTCGGCTCGAAGTACCAGGGCCAGCAGGGCCCGACGCCCAGCAGGTACTGGCAGAACTTCGAGACTCAGTAGCTAGGCGACCCGGGCGCAGGCGAGCTGCAAGTCCGGGAGCAGCGGCTTGGTCAACGGGTTCGTCAGCGACCAGCGGCCGCCGCCGGGGACAGCGACCGTCGCCGAGAGCGTGACGGACGCCGGCAGCGAGTAGCCCGTCGCCAGGCCGAACCAACCACGCGGGCATGCCTCGTTGACCACCCGGTCGCCGGGTGGCAAGGGCGTCGTCGAAGTGATCACGCGGACGTTCAGCCGCATGTGGCGCGAGCCCGGAGGGCGCACGAGGGTCAGACAGGTCCCGTAGAGGATGGCGGGACGGGCCCGGGCGCTGTCGTTCTCGACCGTGAACGAGAAGCGGTTGACGGTGCGCGTCGATTCCCGGACCTGAAGGGCCAGGCTGGAGATCGCGAAGCCCGCTCCTGCAGCGACGGTCCCTGCCGGGCACCCGAGGCCGGCCTTCTTGTGGGCCCCGCCCGCGACCGAGATCTTCCGCTGCACGCGTGACGCTCTGTAGTACGGAGCCGAGCGGCCGCCCGGAAGGCCGAGGCACGTGGCCGCGGCGCTCACGAACTGCGGGTCGCCGGTCCGGTTGGCGACGCGAAGGCTGACGGCGGAAGCGCCCTCCGGCCGAATCGCGAGCGCGGCGGTTCCATCGCCCGCGGCCCGAACCCCGCCGCTCGCGGCGACCCAGCCGCGCGGACAGCTGACGGTGACGCCCTTGACAGCGTGAGCGCCGAGCGTGAAGGAGCGGGCGACGTTCCGCGTGGAGGCGCCCCTGGGCAGGGCAGAAGGCACGACGACGAGCGCCGCTGCCGCAGTCAGCGTGAGGATCAACCTGCCCAAGCCGCAGTTACCTGATTCGTAACGTACCCCAGGACGCTCGTAGAATCGAGTGCGTGATCCTGGTCACCGGCGCCACGGGGTTCGTCGGGCCGAAGGTCGTCCACGCGCTGCGTGAGCGCGACCTCGCGGTTCGGTGCCTCGTTCGCGATCCCGCGGGCGGCTCGGCCGAGAGGCTGGCTGCCTCGGGCTGCGAGCTTGCGCGCGGCGACATGACCGACCCCGCGTCGCTGCGCGCGGCAGTCGAAGGGTGCGACGTGGTCGTCCACCTCGTCGCGATCCGCCAAGGCCGGGCCGAGGAGTTCCGCCGGGTGATGGAGCAGGGCACCGCCGACCTCGTTGCGGCCGCCCAGGAGGCGGGCGTGCGGCGCTTCGTGCTGATGAGCGCCCTCGGCACCAGCGAGGAGACGAAGGACCTCGTCCCCTACTACCACGCGAAGTGGGAGATGGAGCAGACCGTCGCGGCCTCGCCGCTCGAGTACGTGATCTTCCGGCCGAGCTTCGTCTTCGCCGGCGACGGCGGGATCCTCCCGACCTTCCGCCGGCTCGCGCGCGTCGCGCCGGTGACGCCGGTGATCGGCGGAGGCCGCCAACGCATCCAGCCCGTCTGGATCGACGACGTGGCCGCCTACTTCGCCGCCTCCGTGGACAAACCCGAGGCGGCGGGACGCATCTTCGAGCTCGGGGGCCCGGATGTCGTCAGCTGGAACGAGTTCTGGACGCGGCTCAAGCGCGCGCTCGGGATCCGCCGGCCGACGATGCACGTCCCAGTCAGCCTGATGCGGGCGAACGCGCTCGTCACCGAGCGCCTGCCGGGCAACATCCCGCTCACGCGCGACCTGCTGACGATGCTCGAGCACGGCGACAACGTCGTCTCGAACGACGATGCCGTGCAGACGTTCGGCCTCCCGCTCGTCCCGCTCGACGAGCAGCTCCGCCGCGCGGCCTAGCCCTCCCTAAAAAAGAAAAGGGGCCGCCCGAAGACGGCCCCAGTTCCGGTGACCAGCGTTTGGATTGGTAGAGGCGCTTCCGACCGGCTCCTCAACTGCCGGCGGCGCGAGTTCGCGAGCCCCCTACGCTGGCTAGACGATTCCCCGTAGGTCCCGGGGACGCGCCTCTACCCGCTGGTACCTCCACTGCCCGTACTTGAAGATTTCACTATCGGACCACCTCCTTTCCGCGGTAGCGACATGCTAGCGGTCGGAGAGGACCACCGACAGCTCGAGCCCGCGGTCGAGCGGCAGCGTCACGCTCTCCAGGGTCGGATCCGCCTGCCGCGCCTGGGAGTACGCGGCCAGCGCATCGGCGTGTGAAAGGACGTTGTCGGCGACGAACAGCGCGCCCGGCTCGACCTTGTCGCGGGCCAGCTCGAACAGGCGCTCGTACATCTCCTTCTCGGCGTCGATGAAGACGACGTCGAAGACATCGTCGATCGCGGGCAGCGTCTCGAACGCGTCGCCGGCCACGAGCTCGGCCCACTGCTCGAGGCCCGCCTCCGCGATGTTCGCCCGCCAGGCTTCCACCTTCGCCGGGTCGTGCTCGAGGGAGAGCACGCGCCCGCCGAGGTGGCGGACGCCGGCGGCGAGCCAGATCGTCGAGTAGCCGCGCGAGCCGCCGAGCTCGAGCACCTCGCAGTCGGTCTGCGGCGCGACGAGCGAGAACAGGAACTGGCCGGTCGTGCGTGCGATCTGCCGCCCGCGCAGCTCCCGCGCGACGCCCTCCTCGCGCTCGCGCCGGTCCTCCTCCTCGAGCCGGGCGAGCACGGAACGGATGCGATCGTCGAGGATCACTAGCTCAGGTCGACCTCGACCTTGCCGTCCTCGACGCGGGTCGGGAAGACCTCGACGGGGAGCACGGCCGGAAGCGTCAGGGCGCGGCCGGAGCGGATGTCGATGTGGGCACCGTGGCGCGGGCAGACCGCGTAGCCGTCCTCGAGGTCGAACTCGCCCTCGCAGAGCGGGCCGTCGTCGTGCGAGCAACGGTCCTCGATCGCGTAGAACTCGCCGCCGAGGTTGTAGACGCCGACCGTGATCTGACCGGCGTGCACGAGCTTGACCGATCCCGGCGGGAGCTCCTCCACCGGGCCCACCTCAATCCACGGCACGGCTACTTCAGTTCCAGCTCGTCGAGGCCCGCCCACTCCTCGGGGAGTGGGGTCCCCTTCGCGCGGTGCAGTGCCACCTTCAGCACGCCCAGCCCGAGCAGCGCGCACTTGAGCCGGATCGGCGTCAGCGGGATGCCGATCTCCTCGAGCAGGTCCTCCTTGGGCAGCCGGGCGATCTCGTCCGCGGTCTTGCCCTTGGCCATCTCCATCAGCATCGAGGTCGACGCCTGGCTGATGGCGCAACCGCGGCCGGAGAACTTGACCTCGTCGATCGTCTCGCCGTCGGGGGCGAACTGGACGTAGATCGAGACCTCGTCCCCGCAGAGCGGGTTCATCCCCTCCGCGCTCGCGTCGGCGTCCTCGATCACCCCGTGACCGCGCGGGTTCTTGTAGTGGTCGAGGATGACCTCTCTGTAGAGATCTTCCACGGCGCCTATCCCGAGGATCTTCTGGACCTTGTGCAGGCCGTCCACGAGGCGGTCGATCTCCTCGGGGATCGTGTAGAGGTAGAAGCTCGCCCGGTTCGTCGCCGCCACGCCGAAACGCGTCATCAGCGGCTGGCAGCAGTGGTGGCCGGCGCGGATCGCGATCCCTTCGGAGTCGAGGATCTGGGCCACGTCGTGCGGGTGGATCTCGCCGAGGTTGAACGAGACGATCCCCGCGCGCCGCTCGGGCGGCGGGCCGTAGAGCGTCATGCCAGGAACCTCCGCGAGGCGCTCGAGCGCGTAGGCAGCGAGCTCCTGCTCGTGGCGCTCGATCGCCGCGACGCCGATCTCGTTCAGGTAGTCGATCGCGGCGCCGAACCCGACCGCCTCCGCGATCGGCGACGTGCCGGCCTCGAACTTGTGCGGCAGCTCGCCCCAGGTCGTCTCCTCGAAGCGGACCTTGCTGATCATGTGGCCGCCGAGGTTGAAAGGCTCCATCGCCTCGAGCAGCTCGCGCCGCCCCCAGAGCGCGCCGACGCCCGAGGGGCCGCACATCTTGTGCGCCGAGAACGCGAAGAAGTCACAGCCGAGCGCCTGGACGTCGACCGGGTGGTGCGGCGCGGCCTGCGCGCCGTCGACGACCAGGATCGCGCCCTGAGCATGTGCCCACTCCGCGAGCTTCTCGACGGGGTTGATCGTGCCGAGCGCGTTCGAGACGAGGTTGTTCGCGACGACCTTGACGTTGCCCTCGCTCGCGATCGCCTCGAGGTCGCCGAGGTCGAGCTCGCCGTCGGCGTTGACGTGGATCATCCGGAAGCCGGCGCCCGTGCGCTTCGCCATGTACTGCCACGGGACGAAGTTCGAGTGGTGCTCGAGCTCGGTGACGACCACGAGGTCGCCCGGGCCGAGGTTGTTCAGGCCCCACGAATAGGCGACGAGGTTCAGGGCCTCGGTCGCCTGCCGGGTGAAGATGACCTCCCGCGAGGACGGGGCGTTCACGAACGACGCGACGAGCTCTCGCGCGCGCTCGAACTCGGCCGTCGCGCGCTCGGAGAGCGTGTACACACCACGGTGCACGTTCGCGTACGAGGTCTCGTAGAAGGTGGTCATCTTGTCGAGCACCTGCCGCGGTTTTTGCGCTGTCACAGCCGAATCGAGGTAGGCGAGCGGCTTGCCGTGGATCGACTGCTCGAAGATCGGAAAATCGGCGCGCAGGCGCTCGACTTCGAGCGCGGGTAGAGATGTGGCCACCATGGCGCTATCGTACCCGTGTACCGGGTCTATGAAGTTGCGCATTCTTTCAGGAGGGGTCCTGCTCGCGATGGTCGTGATCGCGGCCGGCTGCGGCAGCAGCGGCGGCGGCGGAGGCGCGGGGGCCCAGAGTGCTGCGCTGGCGAAGCTGCCGGGCGCGCACGTCTTCAAGACCGCCGGCTGCACGGGCTGCCACACGCTCAAGGCCGCGAATGCGAAGGGCCAGGTCGGGCCGAATCTCGACGAGCTGAAGCCCGACGAGGTGACCGTGGCCCACCAGGTGCGCGTGGGCGGCAACGGGATGCCGGCATTCGGGGACCGGCTGTCGAACACGCAGATCGAGCAGGTCGCGTCGTACGTGTCGAAGGCCGCCAAGAGCTCCGGCCAGGTGCAGGGATTCAAGCCCGACAACACGACGATCGCGAGCTGTCAGAAGAGCAACAAGCAGTTCTGCTACCGCCAGGCGTTCGGGAACCTCGCCTACAAGGAGGGCCCCGAGAAAGCGCTAGCCGAGCTCGCGAAGGACGACAAGTCGATCTCCGGGGTGCACGCCGACTGCCACCAGATCACGCACTGGGTCGGTCACGCCGGCCTCGTCTACTACAACAACCACGCGGGTGTCGCCCTCTCGCACGGCGCGATGACGTGCAACTCCGGCTACTACCACGGCGTGATGCAGATGGCGTTCGCCGGGCTCCCAAAGCCTGCCGTCGTCGCCAAGGCGAAGAAGCTCTGCGCAGTCCCGGCCGTGAATACGAGCGACTTCCTGCTCTACCAGTGCGTGCACGGTCTCGGGCACGGTCTGATGATCTACAGCGCAGACGACCTGCCCTGGTCGCTCAAGACCTGCCACAAGCTGCAGAACCAGTTCGACCAGATCTCCTGCACCGGCGGCGTCTTCATGCAGAACCTCGACTCCACGATGGGCGTCTCGAAGTACCTGAAGACGAGCAACCCGATCTATCCGTGCAACATCGTCAGCGAGCAGGACAAGTACTACTGCTACCTCCAGGTGACCTCGCGGATCCTGACCGTCGACGGCTTCAACTGGTCGAAGACGGCCGGCTGGTGCCGCAAGGCCGAGAAGGGCTGGGTCGAGACGTGCTTCGAGTCCTACGGCCGCGACGCCTCGGGCTCGACCGAGTACCACCCCGACGCCACCGTCCAGATCTGCCGGCTGGCCGGCAAGAACGCCACGGGCTGCATCTACGGGGCATCCCGCGACTACGCGAACAACTACGCCGGCGGCAAGGACTCCGTCACGGTCTGCGCGGCCAGTCCGGTTGCCTGGAAGGCCCGCTGCTACGAGGGAATCGGGACGATCGTCGGCGCGCTGCACCGGACGACCGAGGATCGCACCGCGGGCTGCAAGGATCTCGTGCCGAAGAAGTACGTGCACGCCTGCCTCAAGGGCGCTGCGGTCCTCTAGAAGCGGGGCCACGGTCGTGAAGCTCCGCTTTGCACCGGCCGCGGCCGTTCTCGCGATCGTGGTCCTGGCTGCCGGCTGCGGCAGCGGTGGCGCGCCGAAGAACGACGCGCTGGCGAAGTTGCCTGGCGCGCACGTCTTCAAGACGGCCGGCTGCTCCGGCTGCCACACGCTCAAGGCCGCGAACGCGAAGGGCCAGGTCGGGCCGAACCTGGACGAGCTCAAGCCGGACGAGTCGACGGTGGCCCGCCAGGTCCGCGTGGGCGGCAACGGGATGCCGTCCTTCAAGGAGCGGCTCTCCGCCGCGCAGATCTCCCAGGTCGCGGACTACGTCTTCAACGCCGCGAAGAGCTCCGGCCAGGCCGGGCCCTTCAAGCCCGACGGGACCACGATCGCCGCCTGCGAGAAGAGCAACAAGCCGTTCTGCTTCCGCCAGGCGTTCGGGAACCTCGCCTACAAGGAGGGCCCGGAGAAGGCGCTCGCCGAGCTCGCCAAGGACGACCAGTCGATCGCCGGCGTGCGCGCCGACTGCCACCAGATCTCGCACTGGGTCGGGCGCGCGGGCCTCACGTACTACAAGAACGACGCGGGCGCCGCCCTCTCACACGGAGCGATGACGTGCAACTCGGGCTACTACCACGGCGTCATGCAGCTCGCCTTCGCGGGGCTTCCGCGGCCCGCCGTCATCGTCAAGGCGAAGAAGCTCTGCAGCGCCCCGGCGATGAACAAGAACGAGTTCCTGCTCTACCAGTGCGTGCACGGCCTCGGCCACGGGCTGATGATCTACAGCGGCGACGACCTGCCCTGGTCGCTCGGCACCTGCCACAAGCTGGACGATCCCATCAACCGGGACTCGTGCACCGGCGGCGTCTTCATGCAGAACTTCGACACGACGATGGGCGTCTCGAAGTACCTGAAGGCGAAGGACCCCATCTATCCCTGCAACGCGGTCGGCGAGAACGACAAGTCCTACTGCTACCTGATCGTCACCGCGCGCATCCTCGCCGTCGACCACTACAACTGGGCGAAGACCGCATCGTGGTGCCGCCGGAGCGAGAAAGACTGGGTCGCGACGTGCTTCGAATCGTTCGGCCGCGACGCTTCCGGCTTCACGAACTACCACGCGGCCAAGACCGTTCCGCCTCTGCCGGCAGGCCGGCAGGAACCTGACGGACTGCCTCGACGGAGCCTCGTGGGACTTCGCGAACAACTACGCCGCCGGCAAGCAGTCGGTCGCGCTCTGCACCGCCGCGCCGCAGAGCTACAAGGGTCGCTGCTACGAGGGTCTCGGCACGGTCGTCAGCTCGATTCACGGGCCGGCGGACGAGCGGCGGGCCGCGTGCCGGTCACTCGTGCCGAGCCGCTACCTACGCAGCTGCCTGCTCGGCGCAGGCGTCATCTAGCAGCTAGGAGACCTGGGGAATGCGCGCCTCGAGGGCGCTCGTGACCGCCTCGCGCACGGGCTCGAGCTCGATCCGGTCGAGCACGTCCTGGAAGAACCCGCGCACGACCAAGCGCTCGGCCTCTGGCCGCGGGAGGCCGCGGGCCATCAGGTAGAAGAGCTGCTCGCGGTCGACGCGGCCCACGGTTGCGCCGTGGGTGCAGCGTACGTCGTTGGCGAGGATCTCGAGGCCCGGAATCGGCACTGCGTGCGTCGTCGGCGACAGCATCAGGTTGCGGCACTCCTGGTACGCGTTCGTCTTCTGCGCGTCCTCTTCCACGCGGATCATCCCGCGCCAGACCGCGGTGGCGTGATCGCGGAGCGCGCCCTTGAACGCGAAATCGGACTCGGTGTTCGGCGCGATGTGCTCCTGGAAGGTGTCGTAGTCGAGGTGCTGCTCGGCGTCGGCGAAGTACGCCCCGGTCACGCGCGAGGTGGCACCCGGGCCGGCGAGGTCGTTCTGGATTCGAACCTTGCCCCTCTTCGAGCCGAAGCCGCCGCTGACCCAGTCGAGCTCGGCGTCGCGCTCGACGCGGGCGTGGTGGGAGGCGAAGTGCCAGGTCTCCTGCGAGAGGTTCTGGAGCGAGACGTACTCGAGCTTCGCGGCCTGCTCGACGAACAGCTCAGCGACCCCGTTGAAGTAGCCGCTCAGCTCCGGCGAGGTAGACGCGTATTCCTCGACGAGCGAGAAGCGCGAGCCTTCGCCCGCGACGACGAGCAGACGCCAGAAGAGCGAGCCCTGCTCGACGGCGTTCGTCACGCGCACGAACAGGGGGCGCTCGAGCTCGACTCCCGCGGGAACCTCGACGAGCAGCCCGTGCTGCCACGCGGCGGCGTTGTGCGCGGCGAACTTGTCGTCCTGCCAGCCGACGAGCGAGCCGAGCCGCTCGTGGTCGTCGCGCAGCGGCTCGAACCGAACGCCCTCCGGCGCCCGCACGATCTCGATGCCGGTCTCGGTGACGACGGCCTCGGCGGCCACGTCCAGCTCGAGCATGGACGGAACGGCCACGTCCGGGGCCTGGCCCCGGTCGTGTCCGAAAGCGTCAGGGTCGAACCCGCGGAGGTCGGTGAAGCGCCAGTGCTCCTGGGTCGTGTCGGGGACCGGCAGCGCGTTGTAGCGCTCGAGGGCGTCGGTTCTACTCATAGGCCTTGTACCTCCGATGCAGGATGACCGCGTTGCCGTCGGGGTCGAGACAGACGGCCATCCGGCAGACGCCCGTGTCGCCGGCGCCTACGAAGTCGACGCCCTTAGCCTCGAGCTCGGCCTTGGCGGCCTCGACGTCCGCAACCCTGAGCGCGAAACCGCCAATATCCGGCTTGAACTCGAACCCCTCCCGCTCGGGCTCCCAGAAGGAGAGCGTCACTTGGCCCGCTGTCAGCTCTGCGGGCTCGTTCGGATCAGGCGCGAGTCCGAGCACGTCGCGGTACCAGCCGCGCGTTCGCTCTGCATCGCGCGTCGGAACGTTGATGAAGTCCACCCGCTCGACCTGCATCAGGGCATCGTCCCATCCGGGTAGGGCGCATAGCGGTGGTGGAGCATCAACGCATTGCCGTCTGGGTCCCTGAAGAACGCCATGTGGCACACACCGCTGTCGTAGGGCTCCGGAAACTCGAACTCGACGCCGGCGTCTGCGAGCCGGTCCATCGTCTGCGAGACGTCGCCCACGCGGAGCGCAACTCCGTATTCCGGTCGATAGTCGCCGCCGCCCTTCTGCTCGGGCGTGCTGAGGACGAGCCCCACGTTGTCAGCCGCGAACTCGGGCCACTCGTCGCTCGAGAGCGGATTCCGGCGTAACCCCAGCCTCGTGCCGAAGAACTCCGAGGCGGTACCGCGGTCTCGGACGTTCACGCCGATGAAATCGGTGCGCTCGACTTCCTGAGCAGGCACGTCGAAGGGCTCGAGCGGCGCGTAGCGGTGGTGCAGTTGAAGGCGGTTGCCGTCCGGATCGGCGAACGGCGCTCCGTTGCAGACGCCGCTGTCGAAGGTCTCCATCGCAAACACGACTCCCTGCTGCTCCAGCTCTTCCCGCGCTTCGCTCACGTCATGGACGCCGAGCGCGAGCGAGCCGCCGAACATGGACATCGCCAGAGTGAGGTTCCCGGTCTCGTACTCGACCCAGCGCTCGCTGGAGTTGTGGGGATTGCGCGTGAGCCCGAGCGTCTCACCGTAGAAAGCGTCTGCGCGTGCCACGTCTTCGACGGGCAGCGCGAGGAAGTCCATTTGCCCGACCTTCATCTCGGAGGCGCGTAGCGGCGGTGCAGCATCAGCGCGTTCCCGTCCGGGTCCGGAAGAACGCCATGTGGCACACGCTCGAGTCGCGGGTCTCGCCGTGGAACTCGATCCCCTTCGCCTCGAGCTCGCGCCTGGCCTCCTCGACGTCGGGCACCCGCAGTGCGATGTGCGCCGTGTGCGGGGAGCTGAACTTCTGCCCGATCGCCTCCATGTCGATCAGGTAGACGCTGACGTTCTCGCCCAGCTGGAACTCGGGGAAGCCGCCCTCGGTGACCTGCTCGAGCCCGAGCGTGTCGCGGTAGAACCGCATCGCCCGCTCCATGTCTGTCACCGGGACGGAGATGAAATCCGTCCGCTCGACGATCAACCTACCGACCCCTCCATCTGGAGCTGGATCAGGCGGTTCATCTCGACCGCGTACTCGAGCGGCAGCTCCTTCGTGATCGGCTCGACGAAGCCCGAGACGATCATCGCCGAGGCCTCGGCCTCCGAGAGCCCGCGCGACATCAGGTAGAAGAGCTGCTCCTCGCCGATCTTCGAGACCGTCGCCTCGTGACCGATGTCGACCTCGTCCTCGTCGATCTTGATGTACGGGTACGTGTCCGAGCGCGAGTCCTCGTCGAGGATCAACGCGTCGCAGACGACCTTCGATTTCGCACCCTTCGCGCCCTTCGCCACCTCGAGCAGCCCGCGGTAGCCGGCGCGGCCGCCGTTCTTGGAGATCGACTTGGACGTGATCACCGAGGTCGTGTTCGGCGCGATGTGGACGGCCTTGCCGCCCGCGTCCGTGTGCTGCCCCTGGCCGGCGAATGCGATCGACAGCACCTCGCCGTGCGCGCCCTCACCCAGCAGCCAGATGCTCGGGTACTTGGAGGTGATCTTCGAGCCGAGATTGCCGTCGACCCACTCCATGGTCGCGTTCTCGTAGGCGACGGCGCGCTTGGTGACGAGGTTGTAGACGTTGGTCGACCAGTTCTGGATCGTCGTGTAACGGCAGCGCGCGGTCGGCTTGACGATGATCTCGACGACCGCCGAGTGGAGCGAGTCGGTCGAGTAGATCGGAGCAGTGCAGCCTTCGACGTAGTGCACGTAGGCGCCCTCGTCGACGATGATCAGCGTGCGCTCGAACTGGCCCATGTTCTCGGCGTTGATCCGGAAGTAAGCCTGGAGCGGCATCTCGACCTTCACGCCCGGCGGCACGTAGATGAACGAGCCCCCCGACCAGACCGCCGAGTTCAGCGCCGCGAACTTGTTGTCGTTCTGGGGGATGATCGTCCCGAAGTACTCCTTGACGAGCTCCTCGTGCTCGCGCAGGCCCGAGTCCATGTCCTTGAAGATGACGCCCTGGCTCTCGAGCTCCTCCTGGAGCTTGTGGTAGACGACCTCGGACTCGTACTGCGCACCGACACCGGCGAGGTACTTCTTCTCCGCCTCGGGGATGCCGAGCTTGTCCCAGGTGTCCTTGATGTCGGCCGGCAGGTCCTCCCACGTGTTGGCCTGCTTCTCAGTCGGGCGGATGTAATAGAAGATGTTCTCGAAGTCGATCGTGCTCAGATCCGGCCCCCACGTCGGCAGCGGGCGGGCCAAAAAGTAGTCGAGCGACTTGTGCCGGAACTTGCGCATCCAGTCCGGCTCGTCCTTGTGCGACGAGATCGCGTCGATCAGCTCGTGCGAGACTCCGCGACCCGACTTGAAGAAGTAGTCCTCCGCGACGTGGAAGCCGTACTTGATCTCGTAGTCGGAGCCGATTCCTTGAACGACTTCGGTCTCTGTCGTCGCCATCAGGCGACCGCCTCCTCGTATGCCTTGTAGCCCTGGGCCTCGAGCTTGTGCGCCAGCTCGGGACCGCCTTCCTCGACGATCCGCCCGCCCACGAAGACGTGCACGAAGTCGGGGGTGATGTAGTTGAGGATCCGCTGGTAGTGCGTGATCACGAGAGCGCCCATCTCGGGTCCGACGAGCTCCTGGACGCCGTTGGCGACGACCCGCAGCGCATCGATGTCGAGCCCCGAGTCGGTCTCGTCGAGCACCGCGATCCGCGGCTTCAGCATCGCCATCTGCAGGATCTCCACGCGCTTCTTCTCGCCGCCGGAGAAACCGTCGTTGAGGTAGCGCTGCGCGAGCTCGCGCGGGATCTTCAGGTGCTCCATCGCAGCGAGCATCTCAATGCGGAAGTCCTTGATCGCCACCGGGTCGTCCACGCCGCCGGCGCGCGCCTTCCGCACCGCGTTGATCGCGGAGCGCATGAAGCTCGTGACCGTCACCCCGGGGACGGCGTGCGGATACTGGAACGCGAGGAAGAGACCCCGCTGCGCGCGCTCGTCCGCGGCGAGCTCGGTCACGTCCTCGCCGTCGAAGAGGATCTGACCCTCGGTGATCTCGTAGGCCGGGTGGCCCATGAGCGAGTACGCGAGCGTCGACTTGCCGGAGCCGTTCGGGCCCATGACCGCGTGCACCTCGCCGCGGTCCACGGCGAGATCGACACCCTTGACGATCTCGGTCCCGTCCTCGAGCGCGACATGCAGATTTTTCAGTTCGAAGAAAGCCATGTCCAAGTCATGCTAGCGGCCTGCCTCAACCCTTCGGGAGCAGCAGCCGCAACTTCGTCCAGACCGTGGAGCCGCGCGACTGGTCGTCGAACCGACCGTGCGCTCCCGGGTCTCCAGGCAGGGTATCGAAGAGGTTGTCGGGTGCGTCGAGCGGCTTGGTCTCCTCCGTGTGCTGGCTCTTCCAGCCGTTTCGGCGCAGAACCCAGTCGCCGGCGCGCGGCGCGAGCTTCTGGCCCCACAAAAGCTTCTGCGCGCCCCAGGAGACCGGGAGCTCGCGAATCGGCCGCTCCATGCAGTGCAGCGCGGCCTCTGCGTAGGGCTCCGGCTGGTAGATCGGCGGCACCGGCTGGGGCTGGTAACCGATCTTCTGGCGGTCGCGGTCGAACTGCGGGGTGTTGATCGCGCCGGGAAGAACGAGCGAGATGTCGACGCCCGTGCCGGCCTTCTGCTCCTCGACCCGGGCCGACTCGAAGAACGCGCGCAACCCGGCCTTCGACGAGCAGTAGGCGGCCTGGAGCGGGATCCCGCGATAGGCGAGCGCGGAGCTGATGTGCAGGAAAGTGCCCTTCGCCGCGCGCAGGTGCGGCAGCGACGCCCAGTAGCCGTAGACCGTGCCGAAGAAGTTGACGTCGATCACGCGGCGCAGCTCGTCCGGGGTGAGCCGCTCGGCCTCCGCGTAGACGGTCACGATCGCGTTCGCGACGTACGTGTCGATCCGGCCGAAGCGCTCTATCGCCTCGGCGACGACGCGCTCGACCTGGTCCTGCTCGGTGCAGTCCGCGGGGACGGAGAGTCCTTCCGAGCCGGCGCGCTCGATCTCCGAGACGGCATTCGAGAGCGCCTCCTCGTTCCTGCCGGTGACGACGACCTTCGCGCCCCGCTCCGCCGCGGCGCGCGCGATCGCGCGGCCGAGACCGCTCGAGGCGCCCGTCACGACGACGACCTGCTCGGAGACCGGTTTCTTCCTCGCCATCTATCGCGCGGTACCCGGACGCGCTACCCTGAAAGCATGGTTCCTGAGATCGGCATCTCCGGCCTGATCCTCATCCTGATCGTCGCGTTGCTCGTCTTCGGCCCCAAGCGGCTCCCGGAGATGGGGCGCTCGCTCGGCAAGGGGATGCGCGAGTTCAAGGATTCGATCGCCGGCAAAGACGATCACGCCGAGCTTCCGCCGCCGCCGGCCGACGACATCCAGAGCTAGCCCGTGAAGCGTCTTCCGCGGCGCCTGCGCCACGGCGAGGAGGCGACGCTGGTCGAGCACCTCGACGAGCTGCGCACGCGTCTGATCATCGCGCTTGGCGCGCTCGCGGCGGCGTTCGTCGTCACCTACATCTTCCACGGGCACCTGCTGCAGTGGCTGAACGAGCCGCTGCCCGACGACCTCAAGAAGCCGGCCACGTTCAGCCCGATCGAGCCCTTCACGACCTCGATCTGGGTCAGCCTCTGGGCAGCCTTCCTGATCGCCCTGCCGGTCGTCTTCTGGCAGCTCTGGGCGTTCCTGGCGCCCGCGATCGAAGAGCCCCGGCAGCGCTCGATGGCCGTGCTCGTCTTCTTCGCGAGCGCGCTCGGCCTGGGCGGCGTCGCGTTCGGCTACTTCGTGATCCTGCCGCCGGCGCTGCACTTCCTGACGAACTACGACTCGGAGCACTACGACATCCTCATCCGGGCCCGTGACTACTACCGCTTCGTCAGCTTCGTGCTCCTCGGCGTCGCGCTCGCCTTCGAGGTGCCGGTCTTCGTGCTCGCGCTCGTGCGGCTCCGGATCCTGTCGGCCGCGCAGCTTCGGCGCACCTGGCGCCTGGGCATCTTCGTGATGACCGTGATCGGCGTGCTGCTTCCCGGCGTCGACCCGGTGTCGACGATCCTCTCGGTGATCCCGCTGGTCGGCCTGTACGCGCTCTCGATCGGGCTCGCGACGTTCTTCGAGCCGCGCTGGCGCCGGGAGCCGAGCACCGTCGCGACCGAATGAGCGTAGGCTCGACGGAGCTCATCAGGGAGCGGAGGCGCCGGCTTTGCCGGTGCCGGGAGCGGGATTGACGTATCCGAAGATCGAGCTGCACGTCCACCTCGAGGGGACGGTGCGGCCGAAGACGCTGCTCGAGCTGGCGCGGCGGAACGACTACGCGCTGCCGGCGCGCACGGAGGAGGAGGTCGAAGCCCTCTACGACTTCCGCGACTTCGCGCACTTCCTCGACGTGTTCATGCTCGTAACCGGCGCTCTCCGCACCGCGGACGACTTCCGCCAGGTGGTCGTCGACTACGCAGCGGAGGCTGCCGCTCACGGCGCCGTCTACTTCGAGGGGATCTTCGCGCCAGGCCTCTGGCGGGAGGAGCTCGACCCCGACGACGTCTTCAGCGGCTACTGCGACGGCGCCCAGGAGGCGCGCGAGCTGCACGGCGTCGAGGTGCGGCTGACGCCGGACATCCCGCGCGTGTACGACCCGAAGACCGCGGAGGAGGCCGCGCGTTACGCGGTCAAGTACAGGGACCGCGGCGTCGTCGGCCTCGGGCTCGGCGGCCCGGAGGAGGGCCACCCGCCGGAACCCTACGAGCGGGCGTTCGCGATCGCACGCGAGGGCGGCCTCGCGTCGGTCCCGCACGCGGGCGAGGTCGTAGGCCCGGAGTCGGTCCGCGGCGCGCTCGACGCGCTCAAGGCCGACCGCATCCGCCACGGGATCCGAGCCGTCGAGGACCCCGGCCTCGTGCGGGAGCTCGCCGGCCGGGGGACGGTGCTCGACGTCTGCCCGATCTCGAACGTGCGGACGCGCGCCGTGGCCTCGCTCGACGAGCACCCGCTGCCCCAGCTCGCCGCCGCCGGCGTGCGCTGCTCGATCTCCACCGACGACCCGGCGCTCTTCGGCACCGACCTCGCCCGCGACTGCGCGGCGGCCGTCAGTCTGGGGCTCGACCCGCAGGACTTCTATGCGGCCGGGGTCGATGGCGCGCTCTGCGACGCGGAGACCAGGAACCGCCTCGAGGCGATCGGCGCGAGCTTCGAGTGGGACGCCTTCCGTTCTCTGGAAACGCAGATACCCTAAGAGTCACATGGCCCGAGGAGCGGCACAGGCACAGCGCAAGCGCGCGCAGGCGGCACAGCCGAAGCGAAAGCAGAAGGCGCCTCCCAGCTGGGAAGAGCAGCTCTTCTTCTCGCGCCTGCGCAGGCACGCGAAGGTGATCTACGTCTTGCTCGCGGTCGTGTTCGCGGCGGGTTTCGTCCTGCTCGGCGTCGGCTCCGGCTCGGGCGGGGTCGCCGATGTCCTCAGCAACCTCTTCCACGGCAGCACGGGCAGCTCGGTGAGCTCGCAGATCAAGAGCGACCAGAAGAAGATCGCCGCGCATCCGCGGAACACCGAGCCGTACCTCGACCTCGCCACGCTCTACCAGCAGCAGCAGGACACCGCCGCGGCCACGGCGACGCTCGAGTCCGCGCTGAAGGCCAAGCCGAAGGATCTCGACGTGCTCTCGCGGCTGGCGAGCATCTACCAGAGCCAGGCGGAGACGGCCCGCAACGCCGCAGCCGACGCGCAGGCCGCTCTTGCCGCTGCGAACGCCGCGCCGCCCGGTGTCGACGTCAACTCGAACTTCGGGCAGGCGTTCACCGCCGACCCGCTCAGCCAGACGCTCAAGACGCAGGCGACGGAGGCGTTCACCAAGGTGGGCACCGCGTTCACGAAGGCCGAGACCGCGTACAAGCGGCTGGCGGCCGCGGCGCAAGGAACCTCGGAGGAGGCAAACGCCCAGTTGCAGCTCGCGAGCATCGCCAAGGACACGCTCCAGGTCAGCGGACAGCCGCAGCACGCGCGGCTCGCGATCGCCGCCTACAAGCGTTACCTCAAGCTCGAGCCGAACGGCGTCCAGGCGACGCTGGCCCAGCAGACGATCGCGCAGCTTCAGGCCTTCCTCCCGAAGCAGAAACACTAGTATCCGCCGCGCGTGAACTTCGACATCAGCACCGAGCAGGTGGGTGACGACCTCTACGTGATCGCGCTCTCGGGCGAGGTCGACCTCTACACCGCGCCGGAGTTCAAGCAGGAGCTCCTCGACGCGATCGGCAAAGGCGCCAAGGAGGTCGTGGTCGACTTCTCGAGCACCACGTTCATCGACTCCACGACGCTCGGCGTGCTGGTCGGCGGCGTCAAGCGGCTGCGCACGAACGACGGCCAGCTCTCGCTCGTCTGCAGCGACCGCAACATCACGAAGATCTTCGAGATCACCGGGCTCGACCGCGTCTTCACGATCTACCCGACGCGCGACGAGGCCGTCTCGGCAATCTCGGGCCAGACCTCGGCGTAGTGCGCGCCGGAGCGGCGGTCCTCGGGGTCCTGGCCGCGCTGCTGGCGGCGGGGTGCGGAACCGGCGGGATCGTCAAGAGCGGCGACCAGACGAAGGGCAAGCAGCTCTTCCAGGCGAAGTGCGGGGGTTGCCACACGCTCGGCCGCCGCGGGGACGCACGGCACCGTCGGACCGAACCTGGACGAGGCCTTTCGCATCCGACCGGAAGCAAGGTTTCGAGCACGTGACGATCCAGCAGGTCGTCCGCCAGCAGATCGCGCTCGCGAGCGGGAAGATGCCGGCCGACCTCGTCAAGGGAGCCGACGCGGACTCGGTCTCCGCGTTCGTCGCCGCCTCCGCGGGGGTTCCGGGCCAGGGCGGCGGCGGGGCGAGCGCGACGAGCGGAAAGGACATCTTCTCGGCGAACTGCGGGAGCTGTCACACGCTCGCTGCGGCGGGGACGAGCGGGACCGTCGGCCCGAACCTCGACGACCTCAAGCCCAGCCTCGCGCGCGCCGAGCGTCAGGTCACGAACGGCGGCGCGATCATGCCCGCGTTCAAGGGCAAGCTGACCGACGCTCAGATCAAGGCCGTCGCGAAGTACGTCAGCGACAACGCCGGCAAGAAGTAGCTCAGCGCACTTCGTCGCGTTCGGCCTCGAGGTCGACCACGACGTGCGTGATCGGGACCTCGAAGCGCTCGCGCGCGCTCGTGACGACGCCTCGTTCGAGCCAGTGCGAGCGGCCTTCTGGATGCGTCGAGACGATCACCTCGTCGGCGCCGAAGGTGCGGAGGGCGTCCTCGATCGCCTGCAGCGGGTCGCCGTCGCCGACCTCGCCGCGCGCCTCGATCCCCGCATCCCGGAGCCGGCCGAGGCTCTGCTCGAGCCGCTGACGCGCCTGCTCGCGTGCGCCGTCGACGTCCGACGTGAAGTGCCGGATAGGGGAGTTCAGCGCCGGGGTGACGACGAGCACCTCTGCGCGGTAGCCCTCGGTCTGCTTGCGAATCTGCTCGCGCAGCGCCTCGCCGCCGACGGTCTCGTTCGCGACCACGAGGATGCGCCGCTCGTCCGGGCCGCCCCGGCGCCGTGGCGCCTCTTTAGGCGGGACTTCGTGACGGCGCGCCCGCATCCACCAGACGAGCACGGCCGCGGTGAGGACGATGAACACCACGAGCCCCGCCCAGGGATTGATCACGCCCGCGATCGCGATCAGCCCGAAGTAGACCGCGGCGCCCAGGAGGAACTGGAACGCGTCGGCCTCACTGCGAAGCGGGTTCTTCACGGGCCGGAGGCTAGAGGATGTAGACCGTCGTGTAGACCACGATCCACATCACGTCCACGAAGTGCCAGTAGATCCCGGGGATCTCGACTCCGTGGTGCGCTTCGGGCGAGTAGTGCCCGCGGTACGAGCGAATCGTGGCGAAGAGGAGCAGCGTCAGCCCGACGAAGACGTGCGCTCCGTGGAGGCCGGTGAGGCAGAAGAAGATCGTCCCGAACGCGTCGGTGTAGGGCGCGAAGCCGATCCGCGAGTACTCGAGGATCTGCGTCAGCAAGAAGGTGAGGCCGAGCAGAAAGGTCAGCGTCAGCCCGGCCTGCAGGCCCGAGCGGTTCCCGCGCTTGATGGCCTGCAGCGCCCAGTGCATCGTGAAGCTCGACGTCACGAGGATGATCGTGTTCATCCCGGCGACGAAGACCGGCAGCTCGTAGGGCGGGGTCGGCCACGGCGTGCCCGCTGCGACGCGGACGAAGAAGTAGGCCGTGAAGAACGAGCCGAAGAGCATGATCTCCGACGCGATGAACAGGAACATCCCGAGCGTGCGCGCGTCGACGCGCGAGCTCTGGTTCGCGACGGGGGGGCCGTGCGCCTCGGCGTGGGCGCTCATACCTGGGCCGCCTCCGGCTCGACCTCGATCTCGATGTGGTCGACGGGCAGGCCGGTCGCCTTGCGCAGCCGGTTGACGACGTCGCCGCGGAGCCAGTTCGAGCGGTTCTCGCCCGGAAACGTCGAGACGATGATCTCGTCGACGCGCTCGTCCTGGACTGCCTGCGAGGCGGCCGTGAACGGATCGGGGTGTGAAATCTGCCCGTGAACGTCGAGGCCTTCGGCGCGGAGGATCGTGAGCGCCCGCCTCAGCCGCCGCTCGGCCTCCGGGTGCTCCGCAGCGGTCGGGTCGCTCTGCGGGCAGAGGATCAGGAACGACGCAGGCCCTTGCTCGGCTCGTGCGCGGATCTTGTCGAGGAGCGGATCGCCGACCAGCGTCTGGTTGGCGACGACGAGCACGTTCGCCTCGCCGCCCTTCTCCTCGTCGAGGTCGACCTCGATGTGCTCGACGGGAATGTCGCCGGCGGCCTTGCGGATCCGCTCGACGACGTTCCGCCGCAGCCAGCCCGAGCGCTGCCGCGGGTGCGTCGAGACGATGATCTCGTCGGGCCGCGGCTCCACCTGGGCCAGCGCGTCCTTGAGCGCCGCGACCGGATCGGCCTCGACCACGTGGCCCGACGCCGCGATGCCCTCGCCGCGAAGGGTCTCTAGCGTCCGCTCGAGCCTGCGGCCCGCGGAGGCGCGGCGCGTGTCCTCGTAGATCACGTACCCCTCGCGCGGCTGGTTGACCGGCGCCACGACCGTGACGAGGAGCGAGCCTTCGGCGCTCCGGCGTTCCAGGGCCTCGATGAGCCTGCGGCCGGCGACGGTCTCGTTGGCGATCACGAGAACGTGCTTCATCGCGCCGGCACCTCCTCGAGCGTGCCCGCGCGGTCGCCGTTGAAGACCGCGTGCCGGGCGCCCTCGACGCCGTACTCGTACGGGTTGCCCACGACCTGCGGGATCTCGTCGAAGTTGAAGATCGGCGGCGGCGAGCTGACCTGCCATTCGAGCGTCAGCGAGCGCCAGGGGTTCGCCTCGGCCGCCGGCCCGAAGCGCCAGCTCGTGATCATGTTGTAGAGGAAGACGAGCGTCGAGGCGCCGAGCCCGAAGGACGCGATCGAGATGAACAGGTTCACGTCCGCGAAGCGCGGCACGTAGTCGGCCACGCGCCGCGGCATCCCCTGGATCCCGAGCCAGTGCATCGGGAAGAACGTCAGGTTGAAGCCGACGAACGTCAGCCAGAAGTGCAGCTTCCCGAGGCGCTCGTCGTACATACGGCCGGTCATCTTCGGGAACCAGAAGTAGATCCCCGCGAAGATCGTGAAGAGCGACCCGCCGAAGAGCACGTAGTGGATGTGGGCGACCACGAAGTACGTGTCCGAGACGTGGATGTCGATCGGAACAGCGGCGAGGTAGATCCCCGAAAGGCCGCCGATCACGAACATCGAGACGAAGCCGAGCGCGAACAGCATGGGCGTGTCGAAGTGGATCCGCCCGTCCCATAACGTCGCGAGCCAGGAGAAGACCTTGATCCCGGTCGGGACCGCGATCACCATCGAGGTCACCATCATCGGCACGCGCAGCCACGGCGCCATCCCGGCGACGAACATGTGGTGCGCCCAGACCGAGAAGCCGAGCACGAGGATGGCCATCAG
This sequence comes from uncultured Actinomycetes bacterium, assembly GCA_963788215.1. Classification (GTDB taxonomy): domain Bacteria; phylum Actinomycetota; class Thermoleophilia; order Gaiellales; family Gaiellaceae; genus AC-32. Next base: position 17,950 of record CAWBFX010000010.1, on the reverse strand, counting down.
CGAGAGGGCCATCAGTCGGTAGCCGAAGATCGGTTTCCTCGCCATCACGGAGATCACCTCCGAGGCGATCCCGAAGCCGGGCAGCATCATGATGTAGACGGCCGGGTGGGAGTAGAACCAGAAGATGTGCTGGTAGCCGAGCGGGTAGCCCCCGGCCTGGTAGTTGAAGAAGTCCGTGTGCATCACGTGGTCGAACATCACGAAGAACTGCGACCCGGCGATGAACGGCGTCGCGATCACGACCAGCAGTGAGGTCGTGAAGTTGGCCCAGACGAGCAGCGGCATGCGCCAGAAGCTCATGCCGGGCGCGCGCATCGTGATGATCGTGACCAGGAAGTTGAGCGCGGTCATGATCGAGCTCGCGCCCGCCCACTGGACGCCCATGTTGAAGAAGATCGCGCCGATCGGCTGGTGCGTCGAGGAGAGCGGCGCGTAGCCCGTCCAGCCGGCCGCGAAGGGGCCGCCGGGCGCCAGGAAGCTGGAGAGCATCATGAAACCGGCGATCGGAAGCAGCCAGAAGGAGAGCGCGTTCAGCTTCGGGAACGCCATGTCCGGCGCGCCGATCATCAGCGGGATCACGTAGTTGCCGATCCCGGCGAACGCTGGGATCACGAACAGGAAGATCATCAGCGCCGCGTGCACCGAGAAGAGGCCGTTGAAGAGCTGGTTGTCGACGAACTGCATCCCGGGCTGGGCGAGCTCGGCGCGCATCATCATCGCGAGCAGCCCCGCGATCACGAAGAAGAAGATCGTCGTGACCAGGTACTGGATCCCGATCACCTTGTGGTCGGTGTTGATCCGGAAGTAGTCGCGCCAGCTGTGCGCGCCGTGGCTGGAGTGGTCCTCCTCGCGCGTGGGCGAGCCGACCGCGTAGCGCATCCAGTAGTCGAAGCCGCCGATCGCGGCCAGGAAGCCGAGCGGCACCGTAGTCAGCTCGACGGTCGTGATCACCTGGCCGTCCCAGATCGGCTGCCAGCCCTCGAGCCAGCGCACGAGGCACGTGATCCCGGCGCCGATGCCGAAGAAGAGCGCGGTCATCCACGGCACGCGCAGCCAGCCCGGCGCGAGCAGGCGGCGGAAGCCGGTCGGCGGCGGCTTCGGTGGCGCGTGTACCGCGTGCGGGTCGTGCAGCGCGACGTCGGTCACTTCTTACCTCCCGCAAGGAACGAGACGAGCGCGGCGAGCTGGGCCTTCGGCAGCGACGAGAACGTAGTCGGCATGATCCCCTTCTGGAACCCGGGCGCGACGTACGCGTTCGGGTCGACGATCGACTCTCTGATGAAGTCCTGCAGCTGCTTCCCCGCCCCCTGCGCCTCTTGAGGCAGCTTATCGAGGTCGGGGCCGACGGTTCCCTTGGCGCCTGCAGGCGTGAAGGTGTGGCAGCTTGCGCAGCCGTTGTTCGTGAAGACGGCCTTGCCCGAAGCCCCGCCTGACGACGAGCCGAGCTGCTTCTGCTGGCCGTTCGCCCACGAGAGGAACTTCTGCGAGGTCATCACCTGCGCGGCCGAGCGCATGACTGCGTGGCCGAGCCCGCAGAGCTCTGTGCAGATCACCGGGAAGGTCCCCTGCCGGTCGGGCGTGATCACGAGGGTCGTCACCATCCCCGGCACCGCGTCCTCTTTCTGGCTGAACTCCGGCACCCAGAACGAGTGCGTCACGTCCAGCGACGTGATCCTCAGCTTGGTCGTCCGGTCGATCGGCAGCTTCAGCGTGGCGGAGGTCAGCTTGCCGAAGCCCGGGTACTGGAAGCTCCAGGCGAACTGCTGGGCAGTGACGTCGACGACGAGCGGCGTGAGCTTGTCGGACGAGGCGGCCGAGGCGTGCGGGATGTGCTCGTTCTTGGCGAGGACGACCGCGCTCACGATCGAGATCGCGGTGACGAGGACGGCGGGGACGGCGGTCCACACGATCTCGAGGCCGGTGTTGCCGTGGATCGGCGGCCCGTCGGCGTCCTCGCCCGGCTGGGCGCGGAACTTGAAGATCGCGTAGAGGATGACGGCGGCGACGAGCGCGAAGATCCCGATGCAGATTGCGGTCACGAACCAGAAGACGAAGTCGATCCGGTCGGCCTGCTTGCTCGCGGCATGCGGCATCCACGGGATCAGGAGCGCGACGAGCGCGGCGCCCGCGCCGCACACAACTCCGATCGCGACGAGCTGGACGATCGATCCCCTACGCACCGGCGACGAGACTACTGGACTGAGAGGGCGGGCCGCCTCGGGAAGTGCGGGCGCTCGAAACGCCTGCTACTAGCAGGATTCGATCGAGGCGAAAACGGGTAACCCAACGCACCCCCTAAGGAACAAGGAGGTTGAAAAGTGGGACTCGGAGTCAGCATCTTGCTTATCGCGGCGGGGGCGATCCTCGCGTGGGGCGTCAACGCTGACGTCTCGGGCCTGAACATCCACACGATCGGCTGGATTCTGCTGATCGTCGGGATCGTGGGCGCCGTGCTGTCGATGATCTTCTGGTCGTCGTGGGCCGGCCCCGGCTACTGGTCGCGTCGCCGCGCACCCGGCGGCTACGTAGACGAGGGCCCGCCGCCCTACTAGGCGACAGAGGTTCGATTCCCGGAGCGGCCGAAAGGCCGCTCCGTCGTTAGGCGAGCACTTTGGTGGTTACTGCGGTGCCGTCCACGCGTTCCAACCACGGCTGGGCGCGCAGCTCCTCGAACGTCCCCCGAGCCTCCTCCAGCAGCGGTCGAGCCTCTTCGGCGCGACCTCGCGCAAGCATGTGCTCGGCGAGCTCGAGCTGCACGACGGCAGCGTAGAAAGGTGTCTCGGAGTCCGTGAACAGCCGCTCCGATTCCCGCAATTCCGCTTCGGCATCGTGCTCGGGCAAACGGGCGCGGAAGCGGGCCTTCTGGGCACGCAGGAACGCTCCTTGCTGTCCGGCATGGAGCTCGTCGGCGATGTGGAGGAGTTCGCGGAGCTTCTTCTCACCGCCGAAGTCGCCCACGACCTCCAGGGCCTCAAAGCGGAGCATCGCCTCGTACCCGGCGACATGCTCGCGCCGCTCGAGGGCCTGGTCGACGGCAGCGAGCGCGTCATCGCGGCGGCCTTCCATGGCGTCGAGCGCAGCCTTGGTGAGTGCGTAGGCGAGGGCCCAGCTCACGTTCTGGACCGCGCCGAGCTCTCGCTGTCAGCCAGCAGCCGGCGATAAGAGTCGAGATCGCCTCGATGGAGATGGATCGGCGCGATGTGCAGCAGAAGGCCTCTCACAAAATCCGTCGTGGCGAGCGTTTCCGCCTCGGCTGCACGACTCAGCGCCTCGTCCCAGCGTCCTAGCATCGCCAACATGCCGGTCGGCCCGGCGACGAAGTTCGCCTCCCATTGCCGGTCACCGACTCGACGCGCGAGCTCGAGCGCACGGTCTCCATTCGCGACAGCGCCTCGCCAGTCGCCGGCTACCCAGAGAAAGGCGCCGAGGTTCTGATGGGCGCGCATCACCGCCGAATGCAACTCGTACTCGCGTCCAAGAGCGAGCGCGCCGTTGAGCAAGATCTTGGCCTCTCGCGGGCGTCCTTGACTGTGCAGCAACGTTGCCTTCGTGTTGAGCGCCTCCGCCAGAGTCTCGGGCTCGTCGATCTCCTCGGCCAGCGAGAGCGCGCGGTCGAGGTAGGGAAGTGCGCGCTCATGCTCGTTCGAGAAGTAGAGGAACCGGCCCAGCTGGTGAGCCGCAACCGCGATGTCGGAGTTCGTCCCCGCTGCCTCCAGCGCGGCCAGGGCAGGCTCGAGACGCGCGACTGCCTGCGGAGGGTGACCTTCGATGAAGTCGATGTCGGCCAGCCGCGTGTCGACCAGCGCCGCGCGGACCACGTCGCCCAGCTGCTCGTAGGCTGCGTGCGCGCGATCCAAGAGCGCGCGGGCCTCGACGGGCTTGTTTGCACGCCAGGCCATGCGCCCCGCGCGGTCGGCGAGGTCGGCGCGGGCCGGCTCGTCGTCGACGAGCTCCGCAGCGTGCTCGAAATAGCGCTGGGCCTCGGCCACCGCCGCGAGCCCTGCTGCGCGCTCTCCAGCCGCCACGAGCGCAGAGGCCGCGCGGCCCCTCAACTCCTCGGCGTCGTCGGCATCCGGAACCGCCTCGAAGGCAGCAAGTAGGTGGGACGCGATCACCTCCGCGAGCTCCTCTGCGCCCGGCGAGGCGGCGAGCTGGTCGGCGACGGCCAGGTGGCGGCTCTTGCGGTCGTGCCGCGAGAGCGTCTCGTAGGCGACCCTTCGCACGAGGTCCTGCAGGAAGCCGTAGTTGCCGTGCTCGGGCGAGCGAGCGTCGGCCTGCAGCGAGAGCACCTCCTTGCGCACGAGCGAGGCGAGTAGCGGCGCGAGATGGGTCTCGTCGAGCCCGGAGAGTGCGGCGAGCGTTCCGCGGCTGAAGCTCTTTCCGAGCACCGCGGCGTCCTGCAACAGGCGTCGCTCGTCCTCGCTGAGCCCGTCGAGCCGGGCGGCGATCAGCGCGTGCAGGGTCTCGGGCACCTCGAGGTCCTCGACCTCGCCGACGACGCTGTAGGTGGCTCCCTCCCGTGCGAGCAGTCCCCGGTCGAGGAGCATCCGCACGGTCTCGACCGCGTAGAGCGGCACCCCCTCGGCCCGGGCCAGGATCTGCGCCCGCAGCGGCTCCGGCATGCCGGGCACGAGGCCGGCGAGCAGCTCCTCCATCGCCGGCTCCCCGAGCGGCTCGAGATAGATGGACGTGAAGCTGCGCTGGCCGGCTCCCCACGTCCCACGTTTCTCGAGCAGCTCCGGCCGAGCGAGAGTGATCACGTAGAGCCTGTGGCTGCGCGACCACTCGAGCAGGTACTCGATGAAGTCGAGCAGGCTCGCGTCGGCCCACTGCAGGTCCTCGAAGACGAGCACGGCCGGATACGTGTCCGACAGCCGCTCGAAGAAGAGGCGCCAGGCCGCGAACAGCTCCTGCCGGTCGGCGGCGTCTTCGCCTTCGCCGGCCCCGAGCAGCTGCGCGAGCGCGGGCTCGACGAACCGGCGCTCCTCTTCGTCCAGCAGATGCTCGCTCAGCGTCGCGCGGAGCTTCTCGAGCGCGACCGAGGGCTGGTCGTCTTCGGCGATCTGGCAGCGCATGCGCACCATGTCCGCGAGCGCCCAGTACGTGACGCCCTCCCCGTAGGCGAGACAGCGGCCGCGGTGCCAGTAGACGGTCTCGGCGATCCCGTCGAAGTACTTGTAGAACTCCCACGCGAGCCGCGACTTGCCGATCCCGGCGATGCCGGTGATCGAGACGAGATGCGCCCTACGCTCCTCGGAGCAGGCGTGGAAGAGCTCCTTCAACTGCCGCACCTCACGCTCGCGCCCGACGAATGGCGCCTCGAGCCCGTCGGATCTCAACTCGCCTCTGCGCGCCGAGACGATCCGCTGCGCGCGCCAGAGTGACACCGGTTCCTGCTTGCCCTTCAGCTCGTGCTCGCCGGCCGTCTCGTAGGCGATCGTCTGCTCGGTGGCGCGACGCGTGGCGTCTCCGACCAGGACCGAGCCCGGCTCGGCGACGGATTGGATCCGAGAAGCCGTGTTGACGAGATCGCCCGCGACCATGCCCTGGCCCTCGGCGCCGACGTTGACGGCTGCCTCGCCGGTCAGCACGCCTGCACGGGCGCTCAGTCCCGGCGCCCCCACCTCGTCTCCCAGCGCGGAGACCGCCGCGACGAGATCGAGCGCGGCCCGAACGGCGCGCTCCGCGTCGTCCTCGGTCGCGACCGGCGTTCCCCAGACTGCCATCACGGCGTCGCCGATGAACTTCTCCACGGTCCCGCCGTAGAGGCCGATCAGCCGGCGGCAGGTGTCGAAGTAGCGCGAGAGGAGCTCCCGCGTCTCCTCGGGATCACGCGCCTCGGAGACGGCGGTGAAGCCGACGAGGTCGGCGAAGAGGACGGAGACGAGCCGCCGCTCCGCTGCGGGAGCGATCGGGGCGGCCGCTTCCGGCTCAGCTTCGAGCGGCGTCCCGCACTGGGTGCAGAAGCGCATGCCGGGATCGTTGGCGGCGCCACAGCTGGCGCAGATCCGGCTGAGCGGCGCCCCGCAGTTGCCGCAGAAACGAGACCCCGCCGGGTTGTCGGCCGCACAGTTGGGACAGATGTTCATAGCTAAGGGTAGAACGGTATGCGCCGGGCTTCCATGCCTAAGGCTGCGCGATTCCGGGGCTACACTACGCACCGCCTCGGGCCGTTAGCTCAGCTGGTAGAGCAGGGGACTCTTAATCCCAAGGTCGCAGGTTCGATCCCTGCACGGCCCATCGCGCGCCGCCTGAGCCCCCGGATAGGCTCGTTCGGCGCAATGAAGATCGCCTCGATCGTCGGGAACAGGCCACAGTTCATCAAGGCCGCGCCCACCTCAGTCGCCCTCCGCGAGCGCGGTCTCGAGGAGGTCGTGATCCATACCGGACAGCATTACGATCGCGAGCTCTCGCAGGTCTTCTTCGAAGAGCTCGGGCTCGACGAGCCTCGCCACCGGCTCGAGCTGCGCACGGCCGACACCGATCTCATGCGCCCCGCGATCAAGGACCGCCTGATCGAGGAGCAGCCGGACTGGACGCTCGTCTACGGCGACACGAACTCGACCCTCGCCGGCGCCGAGGCCGCGGCCGAGCTTGGGATCCGACTCGCCCACGTCGAAGCAGGGCTGCGGAGCGGCGACCTCTCCATGCCGGAGGAGCGCAACCGGATCGAAACAGACAAGCTCGCGCTGCTCCTCTTCTGCCCGGACGAGCGTTCCCGCGAGACGCTCGCGGCCGAAGGAGTCGAGGGGCAGGCAGAGGTGGTCGGCGACGTGATGGCCGACGCGACGCGGCTCTTCGAGCCGATCGCGCGGAAACGCGTTCATACAGACCATCCCGAGCCGTACGCCGTGCTCACGATCCACCGCGAGGCGAACACGGAGCCTGAGCGGCTGCGCTGTCTGCTCGAAGCGGCGGGCTCGAGCGGCTGGAGCTTTGTCTTCCCCGTGCATCCCCGGACACGCAAGGTGATCGAGGAGCACCGGATCTCGCTCGCCCCGAGCATCGAGGCGATCGAGCCCGTCGGCTATCTCGAGATGCTCGCGCTCGTCTCCGGCGCCGCACGCGTCGTCACCGACTCCGGCGGCCTGCAGAAGGAGGCGTACTGGCTGCGGGTGCCGTGCATCACGCTGCGGCCCTCGACGGAGTGGGTCGACACGGTCGAGGCCGGCGCCAACCGGCTGGCCGAGCCTCGCGACCTGGCGCAGGCGCTGGCAGACGCGTCCTTCCCCGAAGATGCGCCGCCGCTCTACGGCGACGGCCACGCGGCGGAGAGGATCGCGGAGGCGCTCTATACGCTTCCGCCGGAGTGAGCAGGATCGGGATCATCGGGGCGGGCTACGTCGGCGTGCCGCTCGCCGAGGTGTTCGGTAAGTCCGGGCACGAAGTCCTGCTCGTCGAGATCCAGCAGAGCCGCGTCGACCAGCTCAACCGCGGCGAGAGCTACGTGGGCGATGTGTCGTCGGAATCGTTAAAGCAGCTCGTCGACGCCGGCAAGGTGCGTGCGACCTCGGACTACGACGGGCTGAAAGAGGTCGACGCCATCCTGATCGCGTTGCCGACGCCGCTCTCCGAGCAGCGCGAGCCCGATCTGACCATCCTCCTCGACGCGACCCGCGACCTCGCGAAGCGCCTCCAGAAGGGCCAGCTCGTCGTGCTCGAGTCGACGACCTACCCCGGCACGACCCGCGAGCGCCTGAAGCCGCTGCTGGAGGAGAGCGGCCTCGAGTGCGGCACGGACTTCTACCTCGCGTTCTCGCCCGAGCGCGTCGATCCCGGCCGCGAGGATTGGACGACGAAGACCACGCCGAAGGTCGTCGGCGGCGTCACCGAGGAGTGCACCACGCGGGCGGTCGAGCTGTACGAGTCGGCGCTCGACAGCGTGATCGCGCTCTCGTCGCCGGAGGCGGCCGAGCTGACGAAGCTGCTGGAGAACATCTTCCGCTCGGTCAACATCGCACTCGTCAACGAGCTCGCCCAGCTGTGCGACCGCATGGATCTCGACGTCTGGGAGATCGTCGGCGCGGCTGCGACCAAGCCGTTCGGGTTCATGCCCTTCGAGCCGGGACCGGGCCTGGGCGGCCACTGCCTCCCGGTCGACCCGTTCTACCTCTCGTGGAAAGCGCGCCAGTACGACTTCTACACCGAGTTCATCGAGCTGGCCGGGAAGGTCAACGCGAACATGCCGTACTTCTGCCGCTCGCTGATCTCGCAGGCGCTCAACCACGGCCGCGAGCTGTCGCTGAAGGGCTCGAAGGTGCTCATTCTCGGCGTGACCTACAAGGCCGACGTCCGCGACACTCGCGAGTCTCCGGCATTGAAGCTCATCGAGCTCCTTCGGACCGCCGGCGCCGAGGTCTCGTACCACGACCCGTTCGTGCCCGAGCTCGAGGAGCAGGGACTGAAATCGGTGGCGCTGGAGCCGGCCGAATACGACTGCGCCGTGATCGTCACCGCGCACTCGTCGATCGACTACGAGCAGCTCGTCGAGCAGGCGCCTCTCGTCGTCGACCTGCGCAACGCCACCGGCAGGAACGGCCGCGTCGACGGGAAAGTCTGGAAGTTGTGAGTAGCGCCAGCGTGGCTCTGGTCGGGCTCGGCTACTGGGGCCCGAACCTCGCGCGCAACTTCGACGACCTGGCCAAGCTGAGCTGGCTCTGCGACGCCTCACCCGACGCGCTGGAGCGCTACGGGGCTCGCTATCCGCAGGCGCGCACGACCACGAACTACGACGACCTCCTCGCCGATCCCGAGCTCGACGCGGTGGTCGTCGCGACGCCGGCGGTCACGCACTACGAGCTTGCCAAGCGCGCGCTCGAGGCGGGCAAGCACGTGCTGGTCGAGAAGCCTCCGGCGATGAACGTCGCGGATGCGGAGGATCTCGTGGCGACGGCCGAGTCCTCCGGCCTCGCGCTGATGCCCGGCCATCTCCTCCTCTACCACCCGGCGGTGCAAGCGGTGAAGCGCCTGGTCGACGCGGGGGAGCTCGGCGAGGTCCTCTGCGTCTACTCGAACCGCCAGAACCTCGGCAGGATCCGCACGGACGAGAACGCGCTCTGGTCGCTCGGCGTCCACGACCTCTCCGTGGTCCTGCACCTGCTCGAAGAGGAGCCGTCCGAGGCCTGGGCGCACGGCAACTCGTTCCTGACGCCCGGCGTCGAGGACGTCGTCTTCTGCTACCTCCGCTTCCCCTCCGGGAAGATCGCGCACATGCACCTGTCCTGGCTCGATCCGCACAAGATGCGGCGAATCACGGTCGTCGGCAAGGAGAAGATGGTGGTCTTCGACGACATGGAGCTCGAGCGCAAGGTCACGATCTACGAGAAGGCGCCCTGGCAGCCGACGGAGACCTACGGCGAGTGGCAGACGCGGACGGGCGACATCTTCAGTCCGAAGATCCCGAATGACGAGCCGCTGCGGCTCGAGTGCCGGCGCTTCCTCGAGCTCGTCGCCGGCGAGGGCGACCGGCTGCGGCCCGCGCAGGACGGGCTCGCGGTCGTGCGGGTGCTCGAGCAGCTGCAGGCTTCGCTCGTGGCCGCGCCCGCGTGACAGAGGTCGCGACAACCGCGATCGTCTACCCGGGGACGGTGCTCGGCGAGGGCTGCCGGATCCTCGACTACGCGGTCGTCGGCAAGCAGCCGGCCCTCTCGCCTCGCTCGACCGCGGCGCGCGAAGACCTGCCGCCGCTCGAGGTCGGCGCCGGCACGATCGTCTCGACCGGCGCGATCGTCTTCGCCGGGACGACGCTCGGCGAGCGAGTGATCGTCGGCGACCAGGCCTGCGTCCGCGAGCGCTGCGAGATCGGCGACGACGTCGTCGTCGGCCGAGGCTCGCTCGTCGAGAACGACACCACCGTCGGGGCGCGCACGAAGATCCAGGCGGACGCCTACGTGACGGCGTACTCGACCCTCGAGGAGGACGTCTTCATCGCTCCTTGCGTCGTGACCACGAACGACAACTTCATGGGGCGCACCGAGCGCCGGCACGCGCTCCGCAAAGGGCCGACTGTCAGGCGCGGAGCGAGGATCGGCGGCGCGGCGGTCCTGCTGCCGGGGATCGAGGTCGGTGAGGAGGCGTTCGTCGGGGCCGGCGCGGTCGTCCTGCGCGACGTCCCCGCGGGCGCGGTCGTCGTCGGGAACCCTGCGCGTCAGATCCGCGAGGTGCCCGAGGACGAGCTGCTCAGCGGCGGGTGACGCGGAGGGTGTACGCGCCCGCGCCGGGCTTGGCCACGGCGACCTGCAGCGAATACCAGCCCGTCTTCGCGGCCCGGTAGCGGAGCCGCTCCTTCACGCCGAGGCCGTGCACCGAGCGACGGGCGCGAAGCGTGGGGACCGCACGGGCGAGCGAGTGCAGGCCCGGCTTCCAGAGCACGATCGAGACGTCCACGTCGCGGGCCTTCGCAACCACGCGGACCCTCTGGCCGCGCTTCAGCCTGATGCGATAGACGTCGTTGCGGTCGTCCCAGTAATCCGCCGTCGCCCGGACCCGGAGGGTCGGCTTCCGGATGGGGGTTCCGAGCGAGACGTTGTCGTCGGGCTCGAAGCGGTCGCGGACCGGCAGCTTCGCGTTCCGCAGCACGTGGACTGCCGCGGCGATGTCGAGCTTGCCCCAGCCGCTGAGCGCGTCCCGCCCGGCGAGGCAGTCCCCACAGCCGTTCGCGGGTGTCGCGAGCGTCGCGGAGTGCTCGAGCAGCTCCGAGGCCTGGTCGGGCCTCAGGCCCGGGTGGAGCGCGAACAGCATCGCCGCGGCCGCCGACACCTGCGCTGCCGAGAACGACGTCCCGGATGCGTGGCGGAAATCCTTCGGGCCGCAGTCGGAGTAGCCCTGGTCGACGCAGGTCGGGTTCTTGGCCGTCAGCGCGCGCGGGAGGAGCGAGAACATGTCCTCGCCGGGCGCGACGAGGTCGACGTAGCGGTCGTCGCGGTTCGAGAAGCTCGACACGTCCCCGTCCCGGCCGAACGAGCCCACGCCGAGCACGTGCGGGAGCGCCGCCGGGTAGCCGGCGAACGGCCACGGGCCGCCGCCTTCGTAGGGGTTGTTGCCGACCGACGCGACGACGAGCGCGCCCTGGGAGACCGCGTAGTCGATCGCGCGCTGCTCGACCGGCGAGAAACCGGAGTGCTGCCCGTCCTGCGGGTCGCGCACGCCGCCGAGGCTCACGTTCACGACGCGCGCGCCGCGTGCGACGACCCAGCGGATCGCCTGCGCCTCGACCGACGGCGAAACGGTGCCGTCGTCGCCCACGACCTTGGCGATCAACAGCCGGGCCGACGGCGAAAGCCCGGCGATGCCGCGGCCGTTGTCGACCATCGCGGCGATCTCACCCGCGACGAAGGTCCCGTGCCCAGTGGTGTCGTTCACCGTGCCCCCGACGAAGCTCCGCGACGCGACGATCTGCGAGCGCAGCTCCGGGTGCGAGAGGTCGACGCCCGTGTCGATCACGCCTACGCGAACCTCCGGCAGCGGAGGCAGCAGCTCGAAAGCATTGAACGTCTTGTCCTGGACGAGGTACCACTGCTTCGGCGCGAGTGGGTCGTTCGGGGTGAACGCCTGCGCGCCGGCCGGGACCACCAGCGCGGTAAGAACCGCGACGGCGGTCAGCGCCCGTTTCATGGGGCGACCACCGTGAGCGTCTCGGAGACGCCGACCGCCCAGCCGTGTCCCGCCGTCACGCGAGCGCGATAGCTGCCCGGCGAGAGATTGAGCGTTGCCGCGAATGCTCCGTTCGAGTTCGTCGTGGTACTCGCCACCGTAACCCACGTCGACCCCTGAAGCCGCTGGACCTCGACGCTTGCGCCCGCGAGGACCGGGTGGACCTGGCCGCTGACGGAAGTGAAGTCGCTGCCCGCGGTGAGGTCCACGGCCGGCGACACGGAGACCCTGACGGGGCCGCTGCGGAAGCCGCCGCTCTGGAGCCGGTAGTCCGTCGTCTGCCGTGGGTGGACCGTGACCGTGACCGCGCCGTTCGCGACGCTCACGCGGCCCGCAGACCGCCACGACGAGCCGTACGGGCGTTCCTCGAGGGTGACGCTGGACGTGCCGCGCGCCACGCCCGCCAGCCGCCCGGCAGAGCCGTAGGCAACGGTCTTCGTCTGCGCCGTCAGGCTCAGCAGGCCGAGCCGGAACCAGGTCGAGCGGAGGCCGAGCGCCGAGCGAACCGCCGCGCCGGTCACCGTCCGCTGCCCGCGTGTCCCGACGAGAGTCACGGTGCGCACCCGTCCGGACGGCGCCACGTTCGCGCGGAAGTCGGCGATCTTGCCCGGGACCCCGAACTTCCGGGCAAGCAGCGCCGGCCCGAATCGGAGCGGCCCCCAGTTGTGGTACGGCGAGAGCGTGTCGTACGGGTCGGAGACGGAGACGAGGTACGGCACCGCTTCGCCGCCCCAGACGTCCTGGACGTTCGCGGTCCGTCCGCCGGAGCTGGAGAAGAAGAACGTGTCGGCGAGCTCGCCGTCGTAGAGGACGACCTGGCCGGCGGTCTCGGCGACAGCGGCGTCGCTGCTCGCGGCTTCGGCAGCGATCCCGCCGTAGACCTGGCTGCGAGTGTCCGAGTAGACGTCGAAGTCACCGCCGTGCAGGTGCGCGAGCGCGTAGGTGCGGGCGACGATCGCCTGCGCGGCCAGCGCCTCGGCCGGCCAGCGGTTCGGCATCTCCGAGGGGACGACTCCGCGCAGGTAGGAGTCGAGAGCGACCGTGTTCACGACCTGAAGGCCGCGGCCCGCCGGTTTCACGCGCAGCGCGCCTCGATAGCCCCGCCCCCCGAGGGCGAGCGGCGCGGCCCCTGGCGAGAAGAGCAGCGGCGGCCGGAGCTTCTTCGCCGGTTTCGCCGGCCTGAGCTTGATCTTCAGCGTAGGCCCGAAGGCGTACGAGCCTGCCAGGAGCTTGTGCTTCATCCCCCTGCCGTCGCGCAGCCAGAAGGGCGCCTTCGACGACACGACCACCCGCCGCGCCGCGGGTGCAAGCAGGACCCGGACGCTCTTCTTCTGTGTGTCGCCGAGCGTCGTGTCCGGGAAGTAGTGGCCGATGATCTGGTCGAACGACCATCCGTGCAGCGCGTACCCGTACGCGCCGTACTGGGCGAGCCCGACGCCGTGGCCCCAGCCGTGGCCGACCACGAAGATCGCCGGCAGCGCCTGCCGCCGCGACGAATGCGCGGCGTTCGAGTGCGAATGGGCCGATTTCGGCGCGTGGGCAGCCGGAACGGCGAGGCCGAGAGCGGCGAGAACGGATGCTGCGAATTTGCTGACCATTCGGCCTCAGTGTCGGCGGCGCGACTGGATCCTGTAGGGCCGGCCGCAAGCCAGAGACCTGGAGGGTAGCGCACCCCTCCGCTGCTTTCCCTGTTCCTTACAACCTGTTTCCAACTGTTTCGCGATGGGGGATCCGCGGGAATTCTGTCGCGATGGCTGTTCAGACGGAGGTTCTGCCCGCGCGGTACCGCGCTCCACGCCTGATCGGGCGCGGAGCGATGGGCGACATCTACGCCGCGACCGACGAGGTTCTCGGCCGGAAAGTGGTCGTCAAGCTGCTCGCCGAGCGCTACGCGCCGGATGCCGCCATCCGAGAGCGGTTCAAGCGCGAAGGCCTGGCCGCGGCGCGGCTTTCGGGCCAGCCCGGGGCCGTGACGATCTTCGACGTCGGCGAATGGGAGGGACGGCCGTTCATCGTGATGGAGCACCTCGCCGGCGGCTCGCTCGAGCAGCGGATCCGGCAGGACGGCGCGCAGCCTCCCGGGCGGGCGCTCGCATGGCTCGAGCAGGCGGCCACGGCTCTCGACGCAGCACACGCCCGCGGGATCGTCCATCGCGACGTCAAGCCGGCGAACCTGCTCCTGAACGAGCGCGACGAGGTGCGGGTGGCGGACTTCGGGATCGCGAGCGCGGCGGGACTCCAGTCGCTGACGTTGACCGGCACGGTCCTCGGCACCGCGGGCTACCTCTCGCCCGAGCAGGCGGCCGGTCACCGCTCAGGCCCGGCGAGCGACCTCTATGCGCTCGCGGTCGTCGCCTACGAGCTGCTCAGCGGCCACCGGCCGTTCGCGCGGGAGTCGACGGCCGCCGAGGCCGCAGCACACGTCAACGCGCCGGTTCCGTCGATCTTCGAGTTCTGCAAGAACCTCCCGCCCGAGGTCGACCCCGTCTTCCAGCGGGCGCTGGCGAAGGATCCGGGCGCCCGTTACGGCTCGGCCCGCGAGTTCGTCGCGGAGCTCCGCCACGCGCTCCACGAAGGAGCCGGGACGACAGCGCGTCTCGCCCCGGCCGCGCCGGTGCCGGTCAGGCGACGTTCGGCGCTTCGCTATCTCATTCCGGCCGCATTGCTCGCGCTCGCCGCCGCGATCGGTGCCGTGGCCGCCGTCCTCGTCTCGGGTGGAAGTGCCTCCCCCGAGCGCCTGGTCGTGACGCGCACGGTCGCCGGGCCCGGCGGGACGACGACCGTCCGGCAGACGATCACGCACGAGACGACCGCCCCGGCTCCCGCTCCACCGCCACCGCCACCGCCCCCGCCTGCGCCGCCTGCGCCGGTGAGCGGCGGCGGGCACGCGCTCAACGACCGCGGGTACGCGCTGATGCAGCAAGGGAACTACGCAAGTGCGCTTCCGCTTCTGCAGCAGTCCGTCCAGGCGCTCCGCGGCGCCGGGCCGTCCGACCCCTACGAGGGCTACGCGAACTACAACCTCGGCTACACCCTCTACCGGCTCGGCCGGTGCAGCGAGGCCGTTCCGTACCTGCAGCGCGCCCAGCAGCTCGAGCCCAGCCGGTCGGAGCCAGGCTCCGTACTCAGGCGAGCCGAGCGCTGCTGAACGCCCCGTAGACTCAGCCGCATGCGCTTGCTGGTCACCGGCGCGGCCGGGTTCATCGGCTCGAACTTCGTCCGCTACTGGCTCGAGCGGCGGCCCGACGACCACGTCGTCGCCTACGACCTGCTCACCTACGCGGGCGTCCGGGAGAACGTGCCCGAGGGCGTGCCCTTCGTGCAGGGCGACATCGCCGACCTCGAGCTCGCGGAGCAGACGCTCGCCGAGCACGACCTCGACGTGGTCGTGAACTTCGCGGCCGAGTCGCACAACTCGCTGGCCGTGCAGGACCCCGCGCTCTTCGCGCGGACGAACGTGCTCGGGACGCAGCAGCTGCTCGAGGCTTCTCGGCGCCAGGGCGTGACGCGGTTCCACCACATCTCGACGTGCGAGGTCTATGGCGACCTCGCACTGGATTCTGACGAGTCGTTCTCGGAGGAGTCGCCCTACCGGCCGCGGACGCCGTACAACGCGTCGAAGGCCGCGGCCGACCACTACGTGCGGTCGTACTTCGAGACCTTCGAGCTACCGACGACCATCACGAACTGCTCGAACAACTACGGGCCGTTCCAGTTCCCGGAGAAGGTCATTCCTTTGTTCACGACGCACGCGCTGGACGACCTCGCACTGCCGCTCTATGCGTCGACGCAGAACAAGCGCGAGTGGCTCCACGTGCTCGACCACTGCCGCGCGATCGAGCTCGTCCTCGAGCGCGGCGAGCCCGGCGAGACGTACAACGTGGGCTCAGGCGTCGAGCGCTCGGTCGAGGAGGTCGCCGACGTGGTGCTCGAGCTGACCGGGAAGGACGCGTCGCTCAAGACGATCGTCCCCGACCGGCCCGGACACGACCGGCGGTACCTGCTCGACTCGTCGAAGCTGCGCGCGCTCGGCTGGTCGGAAGAGATCGGCTGGGACGAGGGGATCGCCCAGACCGTGCGCTGGTACGCGGACAACCGCGACTGGTGGGAACCGCTTCGCGACCGTGCGCCGGTCGACGAGGCGGCGTGGCGTTAAAGGCGCTGGAGGCAGGCCCGCAGGCCTTCGCGCCAGTGGGGTAGGCGCGGCGCGCCCTTTTCGCTTCGGAGCACCGAGTACGCCGGCCGCGGGGCCGGGCGGCCGAGCTCATCGGTCGTGATCTCGCGGACTTTCGTCTCGAGCCCGGCCTCTTCGAAGATCGCGCGCGCGAACTCGGCCCACGAGCATTCGCCCTCCGCCGCAAGGTGCCACGTCCCCTGCGGGCGCGCGAGCAGCTCACGCGTCGCCTCGGCGAGGTGGCCGACGTACGTAGGCGAACCGACCTGGTCGGCGACGACCCTCACCTCGTCGCGGTCACGGCCGAGCTCGAGCATCGTCTTGACGAAGTTGCGCCCTTTCCAGCCAAAGAGCCATGAGCTGCGGACGATCCAGCCTTCGCGGACCTCGCGCTCGCCATCGAGCTTCGTTCGGCCGTACACCGAGAGCGGACTCGGCTCGTCCGACTCGACGTACGGCTCCTGCTTCGTCCCGTCGAAGACGTAGTCGGTCGAGTAGTAGACGACCGGCACACCGAGCGCGGCGACGTTCCGCGTCCCCTCGACGTTCACGAGCCGGGCGCCGACCGGATCGCCCTCCGCTCCATCGACGTCCGTCCAGGCCGCAGCGTGAAGCACCAAGTAACACTGTGTTACAAGGTCGATCGGGCGCGTGACGTCGAGCTCCGCGCGGGAGCGCGCGTCGGCCTCCGGAAAGACCTCCTGCAGCGCGGCGCCGAGCTGACCGCTCGCGCCGGTGATCAGGAAACCGCGTCCCGCTCCGACAGGATCGGCGATTCGGTGCTCCAGAGGTGCGCGACGCGTGGGTCGTTCCACGGGACCTCGTGCTCGTCGGGGTCGCCGCGGTCGTACTCCTCGGTCACGTGGTAGAGGAACAGGCAATCGGTCAGCGCCTCGTAGCCGTGCGCGTGGTGGCCGGGGATCCAGACGGCGGCCGGATTCTCCTCGCCGATGTCCTCGGTGAACGTCTCGCCCGACTCGCGGTCGAGAACGACGACCCGGACCATCCCCTGGAGGCAGGCGAAGAGGTCGCACTGGCCGCGCTCGTGGTAGTGGAGGCCGCGGATCACGCCCTTGCGAGACCAGACGAGGTTCGACTGCCGCACGGGCAGAGGCAGCTGCGAGGCTCGCATCAGCTCCATGAACCAGCCGCGTCCGTCCTCGAAGCGCTGCAGCGGGATTACGCGGACGCCGCCGACCATTCCTTATTGGCGCCGTTGGCGCGAACGAAGTCGTTGACCTCGTAGTACGCGTCGATCGACTCCCCGGCGTCGCCCCAGAAGCCCTCGAGCACGTCGTACTCCATCGCGCCCTGCTGGACGTACCAGTTGTTCACGTCGGTGATCTCGAGCTCGCCGCGGCCGGACGGCTCGAGCGTCGGCAGCACGTCCCAGACCTGCTCGTCGTAGAAGTAGATCCCGGTGACCGCGTACTCGCTCGGCGGCTCCTCCGGCTTCTCGTGGATATGCGTGACGCGGTCGCCGTCGAGCTCGGCGACTCCGAGGTGGCGCAGGTGCTCCGGCTCCTCGAGCCGCGCGAGCAGGATCCGCCCGCCGCGCTCCTGTGCGCGGAAATTCTCGACCGGCGGCGCCAGCGAGCGCTCGACCACGTTGTCGGCGAGCATCACGACGATCCGCCCGCCGCGGCCGAACCGCTCCGCGAGCCCGAGCGCCTCCGCGATCCCGCCGGGCTTGTCCTGGTACGCGTAGAACAGCCGCTCGATGCCGTACTCGTGCCCGTTGCCGAGCAGGCGGAAGAACTCGCCCGCGTGCGTCCCGCCCGTCACGAGCATCAGCTCGGTCACGCCCGCCTTCACCAGCGCCTCGATCGCCCAGTTCACCATCGGCCGGTCGTAGACCGGCAGCAGGTGCTTGTTCGTGATCCGCGTGAGCGGATGGAGCCGCGAGCCGGTGCCACCGGCCAGGATCACGCCTTTGAGCCCGTTTGTCACGAAGGGATCGTATTGGCTCCGGCTCAAAGCTAGCGCTTGCTAACTTTGTCGCGACTACCGTGGGACGTAAGAGGGAAACATCCGCGGTACCCCCAAGATATGCGAAAGCGAGACGACATAGACAGGCTGCACGACGAGATCAGGGAGCTCGTGGACGACCTCTGGCAGGTCCCG
>CAWBFX010000009.1:0-22503 GCA_963788215.1 uncultured Actinomycetes bacterium | reverse complement strand
AGCGTTCCGGTCTTCGATGCCTGACAGACGGACTACAACACCTGGTACCAGAACGCGATCCCGGGGCCGAAGCAGGACTGCACCACCAAGACCGGCACGACGCCCACCTGGGACACCAACTACCCGACGCGCGACGACAGCGTCGCGACCGTCTTCGACCTGACGCCGTCGAGTCCTATACATGCATCGTCGGCAGCGCAGGCAATCCGAGCGGCGAGCTGGCGTGGAACGCGACCACGAAGGTCCTGACCGTCGCCGGGACGATGTTCATCGACGGCAGCCTGAAGGAGACGAACTCGCTCGCGCAGTACAACCGGCAGGCGACGATCTACCTCTCGGCACCTTCCTCGTGAACGGGATGCTGTGCGGCGGATCTCCGGATCGACTTGCAACGCAGGCGCCTGGGACCCGAACAGCGAGATGCTCACGATCGTGACCAACGCGACCGGCGGCCAGGTCAATACCGGCGACGGATCAAGCTCTCGAACAACGCGGCGTTCCAGGGCGCGCTCTATTCGTCCGGGAACATCGAGCTCGGCAACAACGGCTGGTCGGACGGGCCGATGGTCGGCGCGCAGATCATCCTCTCGAACAACGTGAACACGAGCTCGTTCGGGACCATCACGACGGTGCCGGTGGGCCAGCCCGGGAACCCCGCGGTCTACGCTCAGCCGAACCCGCCGCAGATGTTCAGCGGCTAAAGCCGCCGCCTCTCCCGCCGATAGAACGCTCGTGGACTTCGCTCTCGGCGTGCTCGCGTTCTGGCCTGCCCTCGCGCTTGGCAGCTTCGCCAACGTGGTCGCGGCCCGCGTGCCGCTGAAGCGCTCGGTCGTGAAACCGCGCTCCGCCTGCCCGAGCTGCGGCGTTGAGCTCGCGTGGTACGACAACGTGCCCGTCCTCTCCTATCTGCTCCTGCGCGGCCGTTGCCGCTCGTGCCACGTGGCGATCGGCTGGATCTATCCCGCGGTCGAGCTCGCCATCGCAGGCCTCGCTGCCGCCTGCTTCGTCCACTTCGGGCTGAGCGGCGAGGCGTTCGTCGCGTCCTTCTTCTGCGCCGTCCTGGTCGTCCTCAGCGCGATCGACCTCCGGCACCGGATCGTCCCGAACCGGCTCGTGCTGCCGGCCGCAGTCGTCGTCCTGGTCGCGCAGACCGCGCTCTACCCGAGCCCCGAGTGGGCGTTGGGCGCGCTTGGAGCGGCCGGCTTCCTGTTCGCGGCCGCGCTCGCCTATCCGGCTGGGATGGGCATGGGCGACGTGAAGCTCGCGCTGCTCCTCGGCGCGATGCTCGGGCGCTACGTCTCCGTCGGGCTGATGCTCGGCATGATCGCCGCGGTCATCCCAAGCGTCGTCCTGCTGGCCCGGCACGGCTCGGCCGCGCGCAAGATGGGAATCCCCTCGCGCCGTTCCTGGCGATCGGCGCGATCGTGGCCCTGTTCGTGGGCCACCCGCTGCTGGACGCGTACCTCTCGCGCTTCTAGCGCCGGCCGACGGTCAGGCTGACTTCGCGCCCTGGGCTTGACGGCCCCAGCGCGGGGCTCTGCCGAGCACGCGGCCGACGCGCTTGAGTGCACCCGTGGATGCGCCCGACGCGGCAGTGGGCGCGGCCGATGCGGGTGCGCGCGGCCGCGAGCCGCAGGCCGACGACCCTCGGCACGTGGCACCGCACCGCGGGCGGCGGAGGCGGCGGCGCGACGGTCGCGTCGCGCAGGAAGACGTCGCTGAAACCGTTCCCGTCTCCCGAGACGAGGTTGTCGGCCTGCGAGTCGAACGCGACGAAGTGCGCGTCGGCGCTGAGAACTGGCCTGATGCTGTCGCCGTCGGCCTCCACGCCGTTGGCCTTCACGCTCAGGCGCGTGGTCGCTCCGCTGAGGTTGTCGTGGATGAAGATGTCGACCGCCCCGTTCGTGTCGCCCGGGACGAGGTTCGTCGACTCGGACGAGAAGGCCACGAACCGGCCGTCGCCGTTGAGGGACGGTTTCGCGCTGCCGTCGTTCGCCTCCGAGCCCGCGTCGTCGAGGCTCGCGCGCGTCACGAGACCGGTCTGCCGGTCGACGACGAAGACGTCCACCGCGTCGTTGGCATCGTCAGGGACGAGGTCGAAGGCGTCGGAGTCGAACGCCACGTAGCGGCCGTTGCCGCTCAGCGACGGGTCGAAGCTGTTGCCGTCGACCTCGAAGCCGCCCGCGCTCTCGCTCACGCGGCTCGTATCGCCGGTCTGGAGGTCGTGCACGAACACGTCCGACTCGAAGTTCGTGTCCGTCGCGATCAGGTTGAAGGCGAATGACGAGAACGCGACGAGCTGGCCGTCGGCACTGAGCGCAGGAGCCGTGCTCGGCCCGCCCTGCGCCTCGTCGCCGTTCGTCGCGACGTCGACGCGCGTCGTCGTCCCGGTCGCGAGGTCGCGGACGAAGACGTCGCGCAGCCGGTTCGTGTCGCCGGGTACCAGATTGGTGGCGTCCGAGACGAACGCGACGTAGCGGCCGTCGCCGTCGATCGCGGGCAGGTAGCTCCCGCCGTCGGACTGGGCGCCGGACGACGAGACGCTGACGCGCGTCGTCGCGCCCGTCTGCCGGTCGTGGACGAAGACGTCGTCCGCGTTGTTCGTGTCGCCGGCGACGAGGTTCGTGGCGTCCGAGTAGAAGGCGACGTAGCGGCCGTCGGCGCTCAGGGCCGGCGAGAAGCTCTGACCGTTCGCCTGGCCTCCCGAGCTCGACACGCTCACGCGGGTCGTGGCGCCGGTCTGGTTGTCGCGCACGAAGACGTCGCGCGCCCCGTTCGTGTCCGCGGCCACGAGGTTCGTCGCGCTCGAGTAGAAGGCGACGTAGCGGCCGTCGGCGCTGATCGAGGCGGCCAGGCTGTGGCCGTTCGCCTGCCCGCCGGCCGAGGAGACGCTCTCGCGCACGACCGGGGCGGAGGCTCCGCTCGCCGCCGGCAGGCTCGTCAGGGCAAGCGCGACGCCTGCGGCCAGGAGCAATTTCAGACCCGATCCCCTCCTCCTCACGCTTTCCAACCCTACCGCGCGGGTGACCCGGCGCCTACAGCGCCGGGCCTCGGATGCCGATAACTCGAACGAGGTACTTGATGGACCTCCCCAAACTGCGCACATCCGGCCGCGCCGGGCCAAAGCACGCTGCGGACGAAACGGCACTGCCCCCGGCATTTCCGGTCAATGAGATCGGTGAGTTGGTCGTGGACCTGATCGAGGCGACCGGCCTCGTCCCGCCTGACCGGCTGGCGCCTGCGCGCGGCCGCGCGAAGCAGGGGACGCCGTTCTCGACCGCCGTCCTCGAGGAGGGCGTCGCGACCTCGGAGGGGATCGCGCGAACGCTGGCCAGCCGCTTCCAGCTGCCGTTCGTCGACCTGGCGGTCATGGGCGTCCAGCAAGAGGCCGCCGAGAAGCTGCCGCTGCACGTCCTCGAGCGCGTCAACGCCATTCCGTACGCGCTCGAGGGCGACTCGCTCCGGATCGCGGTCGCGGACCCCGGGAACGTCCAGGCAATCGACGAGCTTCGGCTGGGGACGGGCCTCCAGCTCGAGGTCGCGGTCGCGTCGCGCGAGGACATCGCGAACGAGATCAAGCGCTTGGTCCGTGCCTCGGAGGCGTTCGGCGCCCGCGCGGCGATCGACGAGGAGGCGGGGCTCTTCGAGGACGAGGAGGAGGAAGGCGACGACCTCGAGGTCGACGACGGCATCTCGGACGTCCCGCTCGTCCGGCTCGTCAACTCGATCATCTTCCAGGCGGCCGAGGACGGGGCGAGCGACGTCCACTTCGAGCCCCAGGAGGACTCGCTCGTCGTCCGGCTCCGCGTCGACGGCGTGCTGCACGAGGTGCAGCGCATCCCGAAGCGGATGATGCCCGGCGTGACGACGCGCCTGAAGGTGCTCGCGAAGCTCGACATCGCCGAGCGCCGCAAGCCCCAGGACGGCCGCATCTCGCTGAATGCGGCCGCCGCCGGGCGCCTGCTCGACATCCGCGTCGCGACTCTGCCGACGGTCGAGGGCGAGTCGATCGTGATGCGCCTCCTCGACAAGTCGAAGAAGGCGCCCACGCTCGCCGATCTCGGGCTCAGCGAAGACATGCGCGCGAAGCTCGACGAGATCATCCGCCGGCCGACGGGCGCCATCCTGGCGACGGGCCCGACGGGCGCCGGCAAGTCGACGACGCTCTACGCGGCGCTGACGGAGATCAACCGTCCCGAGATCAACATCATCACGGTCGAGGATCCGGTGGAGTTCAGGCTCGCAGGCATCAACCAGGTGCAGATCAACCCGCGCGCCGGGCTGACCTTCGCGGCCGCGCTGCGGTCGATCCTGCGCTCGGACCCCGACGTCGTGATGGTCGGCGAGATCCGCGACAGCGAGACCGCGAAGATCTCGATCGAGGCGGCCCTGACGGGCCACCTCGTGCTCTCGACGATGCACACGAACGACGCGCCGGGCGCGATCTCGCGGTTGAACGAGATGGGCGTCGAGCCGTTCCTGACCGGTTCCGCGGTATCGGCAGTGCTGGCCCAGCGGCTAGCGCGCAAGCTCTGCACTCACTGCTGCGAGATGTACTCGCCGACCACCGATGACCTGATCAAGGCCCGCATCTCGCCCGAGGTCGCGGCCCGCGCGGACGGCGTCGTCTTCTACCGCAAGAAGGGTTGCCCGCGCTGCGGCCAGACCGGCTACAAGGGCCGCGTCGGGATCTACCAGCTACTCGTGATGAGCGAGCTGCTCGAGAGCATGGCCGCGGCGAAGGCGAGCCGCGAAGAGCTCGAGCGCGCCGCGATCGGCGAGGGCATGAGGACCCTCTGGGACGACGGCCTCGCCAAGGTCGCCGCCGGCCTCACGTCGATCGAAGAGCTGGCGCGCGTCACCACGTAAGCGCGCCTTTCGTCACAGCGCCTGGCACCGTGACGAAACTGTCGAAAGCCCTGCTTGCAGGCGCATCACCCGAAGCGTGGGACACTTCTGTGACGGTGCCTGGCACCGTGACGGATCTGTTACGCCGCTTGGATGTCGCAGCCGAGATACATGAGCGTCTCGACGGCTTCGGTCACGAACGCGGTCGCCTCTCGGGCGTCCGCGAAGGTGTAGGGGCCGGGACGCAGGGGGCTCGTCGAGGGCACTCCCGGTGGGAAGACCTCGGCCTCGACGATGCAGTTGTCGCCCTGGTCGACCGCGCGCATGATCACGATCGAGCGGCCGTCCTTGCGGGCGTGCCGGACGAAGAGCTCGCGGCCTGTGGCGGGTCCGCTCACCGGGGCCCCGCTCATTGCCCGCTGAGCGCGTTCTCGACGGCCTGCGCGACGGTGTCCCGGTCGTTCCAGCCGCTGAGGCGGATGAACAGCGTCTTGGGGCTCTTGAACACGAGCACGGCCGGGTCGTCGAGGACGCGATCGGCCGCGGACGCGCCGCCTGTCAGGAGCGACGTCAGCGGGGCGACGACTTTCTCGCTCGTCACGTCGAGCGCGACGAAGGGCACGCCGGCTGCCCTGGCGCCTGCCTGGGCCTCGGCCCTTGCGAGCTCGTCGACCGACGAGCCCGGGGCGTAGAGCGCCGCAACGACAACGGGCCTGCCGCGCAGCGCGAGCGCGAGCGCAGATGGCATCCCGTCGATCACGGCCGGCACAGGCTTCGGCTTCGCTTTCGGCCTTGCCACGACCTTCGCCGTCGGCTTCGCTTTCCTCGCGAGAGGCGCCTTGTTCGCCGCCACCGGATGCTTCTTCACCGGGTGGAGCGGCTTGACCACCGGCGCTGCGGAAGGCTCGCTGGGCCCGCGCCCGAGCAGCATGAAACCGCCGCCGAGGGCGAGCACGGCCACGACTCCGGCCGCAGCGAAGATCCGCATCCGCTGGCTCACGTTCTCTCTATCGGCAGCCCGAAGCCACGTCTTGACAGGACCAAAGAGAAAGGGCGCGGTCTCCCGCGCCCTTTCGCGAACCTGCTGAGCGGCGTCTTAGCAGCCGCCCGGCGAGATGTCGCCCGAGGGGCCGGTCTTGTGGTAGACGACCGTGCCGGGAACGGTGTTGCGAACGCAGTACAGCGTCGCGTTGGCGACCGAGATCTTGATGTTCTTGATCCCGGCGTCGTACGACTGCTGCAGCTTCGTCAGGGTCACGCCCGTGTATCCGGTCGAGTGGTCGGCGTTGTACGCCTCCATGCCCGGGACGGCAGCGCGGACGTTGGCCTGCGCAGCGGACTTGTTCGCCCGCGTGCGGAAGCTGAGGTACGAGGGGATCGCGATCGCAAGCAGGATCCCGAGGATGATGATGACGACGAGGAGCTCGATCAGCGTGAAACCGCGCTCATCTGTCCTCATCCGGTGCCACAGGTTGTTCATGTCTCTCCTTCGGCTCGAAACTGCGGTGGCTCCGGCATACATCGGTCTCCGATGCCTCGCGCCCATACCCCCAAACGGGTGAGGACCACGAAAAAGGCGCGGTCTCCCGCGCCCATTCCGCAGAACTGGGCGGTGCGCTGTCTAGCAGCCGCCCGGCTTGATGTCGCCCGACGGGCCGGTCTTGTGGTACACGACCGTGCCGGGGATGGTGTTGCGAACGCAGTACAGCGTCGCGTTGGCGACCGAGATCTTGATGTTCTTGATCCCGGCGTCGTACGACTGCTGCAGCTTCGTCAGGGTGACGCCGGTGTAGCCCGTGGCGTGGTCGGCGTTGAACGCCTCCATGCCCGGGACTGCCGCGCGGACGTTGGCCTGCGCAGCGGACTTGTTCGCCCGCGTGCGGAAGCTGAGGTACGAGGGGATCGCGATTGCAAGCAGGATCCCGAGGATGATGATGACGACAAGGAGCTCGATCAGGGTGAAGCCACCCTCATCGGCGCCGAGTCGGTTGAAAAGCCTTGAACGCATGCGTTTCTCCTCCTTAAGGGTGCGCAGTGGCCACGCCTGTCATCGGCTGCACTCCCCCGGAACGGGGCACCCGTTGGGGTGATCGGGTTACGATGTAATCACCCCTCTCAAGGAAGGTTCCTGCCCTGCCGATAGCCGGTTAGGGCCATGGCGGAGTCCCTCTATTCGATTGACGATTTGCTGGAGCGGATGGTTGCGCTCAACGCGTCCGACCTCCACATCACGGTCGGCGCGCATCCCGTCGTGCGCCTCCGCGGCCGGCTCGAGCCTCTTCAGGACATCGAGCCTCTCACCGGCGACGTCACCCAGCAGCTGCTCTACCGGATCCTCTCGACCGAGCAGCAGAAGCACCTCGAGATCGACCGCCAGATCGACTTCGCGCATTCGATGCCCGGCCTCGCGCGCTTCCGCGTCAACGTCTACTGGCAGCGCGGGTCGCTCGGCGGCGCGTTCCGCCTGATCCCCACCGAGATCAAGACGCTCGAGGAGCTCGGGATCCCGTCCAGCCTGCACGTCCTCACCGAGCGGCCGCGCGGACTGGTGCTCGTCACCGGCCCGACCGGCTCCGGTAAGTCGACGACGCTCGCCGCGTTGATCGACGAGATCAACCGCAAGCGCGCCGAGCACATCCTCACGATCGAGGATCCCATCGAGTTCGTGCACCGGCACAAGCGCTGCGTCGTCAACCAGCGCGAGATCGGAGTCGACGCGATCAGCTTCGCCGAGGCGCTCCGCGCCGCCCTCCGCCAGGACCCGGACGTGATCCTCCTCGGCGAGATGCGCGACCTCGAGACGATCTCGACGGCGCTGACGGCCGCCGAGACCGGCCACCTCGTCTTCGCGACGCTCCACACGCAGAGCGCGCCGGGGACGATCGACCGCGTCATCGACGCCTTTCCGGCCTCCCAGCAGGATCAGATCAGGATCCAGCTGGCCGCGACTCTCGAGGGCATCGTCACCCAGGCCCTGCTTCCGACGGCCGACGGGACCGGCCGCGTGGCCGCCCTCGAGGTTCTCTTTCCCGACGACGCCGTGCGGAACCTGATCCGCCAGGCGAAGGTGGAGCAGGTCTACTCGGTCATGCAGACCGGCACGGCGAAGGGCATGCAGACGATGGAGCAGTCGCTCGCCGAGCTGACGCTTCGCCGCGTGATCACCGTCGAGACGGCGCTCGGCCGCTCGAGCCGTCCCGAGCAGCTCCTCGGCCTCCTCGAGCGCTCCGGCTTCGAGCTCCCCGAGAGCCTCACCCAGCAGGAGCCGGGACAGGCCCTGCGGATCGCGGCAGAGGTCTGAGTCGATGGTCGACCTGAAGAAGGAGATCAAGCTCTCGGATCTCATGCCGAAGCGGAAGCCGAAGCCGCCGGCAGAGGACGGCCCGGCCCCGGAGCCGAAGGCAAAGAAGGAAAAGAAGGACAAGAAGCCGTTCCTGAAGCGAGACCTCTCCTTCAAGCGCAAGCCGAAGGAACCGCGCGCGGACAAGGCCGAAGGCGAGCCGAAGCCGAAGAAGGAGCGCAAGCGCCGCGAGCCGTCCGGGCCGAAGCGCGGGAAGCGCCTGGTCGGCCTGAAGATCGGCGCCTCCCAGCTCGCCGCGGCGCGGGTCGTCAACAACGGCGTGCCCGAGCTCGTCCAGGTCGCGCGCACGGAGCTCGATCCCGGCCTCGTCGTCGGCGGCGAGCTTCGGGAGCCCGAGCTGCTCGCCGACGTGCTCCGCTCGTTCTTCCGCAAGCACGGGCTTCCGCGGCAGGGCGTGCGCCTGGGCATCGCGAGCAACCGGATCGGCGTGCGCGTCCTCGAGATCGCGGGGATCGCCAACGAGCAGCAGCTCGAGAACGCCGTGCGCTTCCGCGCCCAGGAGGTGCTGCCGATCCCGCTGGACGAGGCGGTCCTCGACTTCCAGGTGCTCGGCCAGCGCACGGACGAGGAAGGCAATCCGGTGACCAAGATCCTGCTCGTCGTCGCCTACCGGGAGCTCGTCGATCGCTACGTCTCGGCCTGCAAGAAGGCCGGACTGCGCCTGGTCGGGATCGATCTGGAGGCGTTCGCGCTCCTGCGCGCCATGGGCGAGCCGCGTCCCGAGGCCGACGGGCCTGCCGAAGCGGCGGTGGTGGTCGTCTCGATCGGGCACGACCGCTCGACCTTCGCCGTCTCGGACGGCCGTGTGTGCGAGTTCACGCGCGTGCTGGAGTGGGGCGGATCGACGCTCGACGTGGCGATCGCGCGCGAGCTCGACATGGCGCCGTCCGAAGCGGAGCCGGTGAAGCATGGGCTCACGCTCATCGGCGACAGCGTTCCGGAAGGCCTCACCCCTGAGCAGGCGCTCGCCGCCCGCGAAGCCGTCCGCCGCCAGCTCCAGAGCTTCGCGCGGGAGCTCGTCTCCTCGCTCCAGTTCTACCAGAACCAGCCCGGATCTCTGGGCATCGGAGAGATCGTGATCACCGGCGGCACGGCGCACCTCGGCGGGCTCGCCGAAGAGCTGCAAAGACTGATCGGCGTGCGCGTCTCCGTCGGCGACCCGCTCGCGCGCGTGAAGCTCGGGCGCAAGATCAAGGACACGGAGCAGCTCGGCTCGCTCAGCGTCGCAATCGGCCTGGGAATCGAGGACTAGGCAGCCGGGACACTCACCGGCTTCTGGCCCGCGATCACGCGGCGCCAGAGCCCACCCTCGACCTTGCCAAGGCAATCAGCCTTGGCTGCGCCCGAGTGCGAACTCTGGCTTGGTGCTCGCGACCCAGAAACTCGGCAGCGTCACCGGAAGGGGCACTAGCTTGCGCGCGATCAACCTCCTCCCGCGAGACGACTACTTCAAGCGCCGGCAAAAGCAGCCGAAGGCGCAGTGGGTCGTCGTCGTGCCCGTGATCCTGGTCGTCCTGATCAGCGGCATCCTCTCGGTGATGTTCCTGACCGCCAGCGGCAAGGTGAAGGACCGCAAGGCGGAGCTCGCCGTCCTCAAGGCCGAGCTCGCGGCGATCCCGACTCCCGACGTGTCGAAGGTGCAGACGCAGACGGCCCTCGCCGCCGAGAAAGACGCCCGGATCAAGGCCGTCAACGCGGCTCTGTCGCGGCGGGTCGCGTGGGACCGCGTCTTCCGCGAGCTCTCGCTCGTGCTGCCCGACGACGTCTGGCTGACCGATCTTTCCGCCAAGGCACCGGTCTCGCCCGCCCTCACCGGCGCGGCCCCGGCCGCCGCCACGAATGTGGCCGCAAGCGGGTTCATCCTTGACGGCTACACGTACTCCCAGGCAGCCGTCGCGCGGCTGCTCGGCCGCGTCACCGTGATCCCGGATCTCGTCAACGTCCAGCTCGTCAAGAGCAAGCTCGAGGTACACGGGAGCACGCACGTCGTCAACTTCACGATCGCCGCCGACCTCCGCCAGCTGGGAGCCGGGTCGTGAAGGGCGGCCTCTCGCAGAGCGTTCAGATCGCGCTCGCCGTTGTCGGAGTCCTGGTCTTCGCGCTCGCGGGGTACTTCCTCGTGATCCGGCCCCAGCACGCCAAGGAGAAGTCGCTTTCCGGGGAGATCGCCGACACGAACACGGCGATCGATTCGGCTCAGGCGCTCACGCTCCAGGCCAAGAAGGCCTCGCAGATCCGGGTCGCGGACCTCTTCCGGCTCACGAAGGCGATGCCGGATCAGGCCCAGATGGCCGACATCCTCCTCGAGCTGAACCAGGTGGCCGAGGAAAGCGGCATTACCTTCGAGCAGATCTCGCCGGCCAGCACCGCCGTCGTCCTCGACGGCTACGCAGCCCTGCCGATCCAGGTCCAGTTCCAGGGCAACTTCTACGAGCTGTCCGACTTCCTCTACCGCCTGCGAAACCTCGTCGACGTCCGCCACGGCGGGCTCGACGCAAAGGGCCGCCTGTTCGCGATCGACACGATCGACTTCGGCCAGGCGGCGCCGCCGGCGCACTTCCCGCAGATCGAGGCTCAGCTGCAGATCGACGCCTTCGTCTACGGGACCGGCGCGGTGCCGACCGTGGCCGCGCCCACCGGGACGACCGGCGCCACCGGCGCGACCGGGGCCACCGGCGCGGCGGGCACGACCGGGGCAGCGGGAGCAGCGGCACCGGCGGGAGGCAGCTGATGGCGAAGAAGAAGCACGACCCGCAGGCCAAGGCCAAGCGCCAGAAGGTGATCGTCGCCGTCGGCGGGGTGATCCTGCTCGGCTTGCTCGCGTTCCAGCTGCCGCGCACGCTGAAGCTGCTGCACCCGGCGAGCGCCACGGCCTCCGCATCGGCGCCCGCCACGGCGCCGGCGACGCCCGGGGTGTCGCCGGCAGCAGACGTGAGCGTGAACGGGATCGCCGCCGCGACGTCCGCGGACGGCATCACCGACCCCGGGAGCGCGGTCACGCCGCAGTCGGGCCAGCTCCTCGCCTTCAGCCGATTCCACACCAAGGACCCGTTCTCGCAGCAGATCAACCTCGACTGCGCGTCCGGTCAGAGCGCCAGCGCCGACTGCAGCACGGGCAGCGGCACCGTCCCGGGGCCAGGCTCCGGCAGCTCCGGCACGCCCGGCTCCGGCGGCGGCACGGGTTCCACCGGCTCGGGCTCGACCGGCTCGGGCGGCGTCGCCCAGCCGCCTACCAAGCCGACCACCGCCCTGATCTCGGTGAACGGCGCGAACGAGACCGTCAACGTCGGCTCCCAGTTCCCGGCGGCGAGCCCGGTGTTCGTCCTGGTCTCCCTGACCAAGACCTCCGCCAGGATAGGAATCGCCGGCGGCTCCCTCCAGGGCGGGGGCACGGCCACCCTGAAGAAGGGCAAGACGCTGACCCTGATGAACACGAGCGACGGGACGAAGTACGTCCTGCGGCTCGTCTCGGTCGCGTAGGCGTTTCTCCGGCGCCAGCTGCCTAGCTCGTTGTTGAATCCGTCTGGCTTCGGCATGCACTCGCCGCCGAAGCCGGGCTTTGCCCGGCGAGAGGCCGTCACCGGCCATTGGCTCCACCGCCAATGACAGTCGCCGGCTCAGCAACCGCTTCGAATGCGCCGCGTCGGCTCTGAAGGAGGGGGCTCACGGGGAACCAGGGGTTCCCCCGTGCTCTTAGCCTGTCGACTGGTCGAAGGTAGACGTGATGCGTGCGTACGGCCGGGCCGCGGGACGGTCGCCGTCGCGGACGACGACTGTCACGATCTTCAGCGTCCGCCCGTTCGTGACCGTCGAGGGCACGATGTAGCTGTCGACGCGGTAGTGCTTGCGGTCGGCGCCGGTAGTCGTGCGGCTCGGGACGCATTCGTTCGGGAGCGGGGAGCCGCTGCAGCTCGCCGTCGACTCGCTCGAGGTCGAGTTCGGGCACGAGGCGCCGAGCGCGGAGTCGCACTTGTAGGTGTTGTCGACGCCGCCGAGGCTCGAGGAGTCGAGGCCGATCGCGCTGTACGTGAGCGCGCGGTAGAGCTCCATCTGCGAGTCGGCGAGAGCAGCGGCCGTCGAGACCCGGCTCGCCCGGTTGAGGGCGAAGATGCCCGAGTTGTAGGCGGCCACGATCGCGAGGATGCCGACGTTCAGCATCACCATCGCCATGAGCAGCTCGATCAGACCGAAGCCGCTCTCGCTTCGTAGCCGCACGCGCACAGGTCCCCTATCGGCACGCGCTTGCGGTACCTCAAGCGAGCGAATCCCCCTGCCGATAGCCACCGGGTATGGCGGCATACGCTTACAGCGCCATCAATGCGGAGGGCCTCGAGCTCACGGGCGAAGTTCATGCGCCCGACGCCGGCTCTGCGCGCGAGCAGCTGCGTGTCCGCGGCCTGCTCGCCGAGCACCTCGAAGAGCTCCCGGCGAGCGGCGAAGCGAGCGCGCGCACCGCGTTCAAGAAGGTCAAGCCGAAGACGCTGCAGATCTTCTCGCGCCAGTTCGCGACCATGATCGAGGCCGGCCTGAACGTCGTCAGCTCGCTCGTGATCCTCGAGGAGCAGACGGACGACGCCTACTTCGCTTCCGTGGTCAAGGAGCTCCGCGCGGACGTCGAGGGCGGCCTGCTGCTCTCGCAGGCGCTCGCGCGGCATCCGAAGATCTTCAGCCGCCTGTTCGTCTCGATGGTCGAGGCCGGCGAGGCGGCCGGAATCCTCGACCAGGTGCTCGAACGCGTCGCCTACCAGATCGAGAAGGAGACCCAGATCAGGCGCCGCGTGAAGGGCGCGATGATGTACCCGACGATGGTGCTGATCTTCGCCACCCTCGTCCTGATCGGCCTGCTGATGTTCCTCGTGCCGGTCTTCGTGAACATCTTCGCCCAGCTCAACGGCGAGCTCCCGAAGCTGACGCAGATCGTGGTCGCAGCGTCGAACCAGCTCCGGCACCACTGGTTCATCATCTTCCCGGCGATGTTCGGGTCGGTCTGGGGCGTCCGCCGCGCGAAGCGCACGGAGCCCGGCCGCCAGCTCTGGGACCGGACGAAGCTGAAGATCCCGATGAAGATCGGCGACGTGGTCCTGAAGGTGACGATGGCGCGCTTCTCGCGGACGCTCTCGACGCTCGTCGCAGCCGGCGTCGACATCATCAAGGCGCTCGAGATCACCGGCCAGACAGCCGGCAACTGGGTGATCGAGGAGGCGCTGGCAGACGTGCGAGTGAAGGTCCACCAGGGCGTGCCGATCGCGCAACCGCTGATCGAGAACCCGGTGTTCCCGCCGATGGTCAGCCAGATGGTGAAGATCGGCGAGGAGACGGGAGAGCTCGAGAAGATGCTCTCGAAGATCGCGGACTTCTACGAGGACGAGGTCGACGCCGCGATCGGCTCCCTGACCGCGATCATCGAGCCGCTGATGATGATCGCCGTGGGCGCGATGGTCGGCGTGATCATCATCTCGATGTACCTGCCGATGTTCAAGCTCCTCCAGCTCGTCAAGTAGCGGCCTCCTCGCGCCTCAGCCACTCGGCGAGGAAGGGCTCGACGATCCGGTACTCGCCGTCGCGCCCCTGGGCGACGATCTCTTTCTGTACCAGGCCGCTCAGGGCCCGCTGGAGGGTCGGCGTCGGCGGCAGATCGTGCCGCGAGGCGTAGTCGGCGGAGTAGACCGCGCGCACCGGCTCGTCCGCGAGCGCGAGCATCAGCAGGCGCTGGGGCCGCGGCGCGTCGTCCCACATGAGCACCAGGTGGTTGTGCTCGGAGCGCAGGACCCGGCCTAGGCCGTCCTCCACGTCCGGGGCGGATGCCTCGCCCCCGTCGGGCACCAGCTCCCAGACGAAGTACGCGAGCTCCTGCGTGGCGTACGGGTGGCCTCCCGTCGCGGCCAGCAGGCGGGCCGCGGCGTCGGCGCCGAGGTGCTTGCCCGACTCCTCGAAGCGCCGGCGCAGGAACGGCTCGAACGCCTCCGGCGGGATAACGCCGATCTCGAGCTGCTTCGCGCTGCGCCAGAACGGCTCGTTCTTGTCGCTGAAGATCCGCCTGAGCAGGTGCCGCTTGCTGCCGAGGTAGACGTGGCTCACCTCGGGCTGCGCCTGGAAGACGGCGCGCATCAGGTTCGGGAAGCGCGGATCGAGCGCGAGGATCTCCTGGAACTCGTCGAACACGATCACGACCCGCCGCTTGCGCTCGGCGGCCAACTCGCCGAGGAGCTCGAGCAGGCGCTCGATCGTCTCGTCGATGTCCGTCTTGCGGCGGCCGGCCTGGAAGCTGAACCGCAGCGTCCCGTCGGAATCGACCTCCATGGTCGGAACGACGCGTAAGCCGCGAAAGAGCTCAGCGGCCTTCTCGAACGTCTGCCCGACGAGCGATGCCACGTCCGCGTAGATCGTCTTCGCGAGAGCCGCGGCGAAGCGCTCTTTCGTGGGCGTCTTCATCAGGTCGAGGTAGCCGACCAGCGCCTTCTCGCGCATCGCCTCCTGGGTCGCGCGCAGGACGAGGGACGACTTTCCGTAGCGTCGGGGTGCGTAGACGAGGACGTTCTGGCCGTTGAGCATGTCGGAGACGAGCTCGCGCAGCTCGGGCTCGCGGTCGGTGAACGCCTCGTCGAGGGCCAGATCGCCGAAGGTGAAGGGGTTGGTGGTCAGGCTGCGCTCCTATGCATGACTGCATTATACAGCAGGCGATAAGTCAATATGCGCCTGCGCATAATGCAGTCAGCGATAACTCAGGGAGCGAGAAGCTCTCGCCGCCAGCCACCGGCCGCGCGCGTGTAGCTGGCCCGCTCGTGGAGGCGATCGTCGCGGTGCTGCCAGAGCTCGATCGCGTCGGGCTCGAGCAGGTAGCCGCCCCAACGCGCCGGGCGTGGGACGTCGTCACCCGGCAGGAGCCGCTCGAACTCGGCCTCGAGCTCGTCGCGGCTCTCGATCGGCTCGCTCTGGCGCGAGGCGGCCGCAGCCGCTCGCGACCGGGGAGGACGCGTCTGCCAGTACGCATCCGACTCCTCTTCCGAAAGACGGCGTACCGAGCCCTCGACGCGCACTTGCCGGCCGAACGGCCGCCAGTAGAAGACGAGCGCGGCGCGCGGGTTGTCCGCGAGCTCCCGCCCCTTCCGGCTCTCGTACCCCGAGAAGAACGTGAAGCCGTCGGCGTCGGCCCCTTTCAACAGGAGCATCCGTGCCGAGGGCCGGCCGTCCCCGTCGGCCGTGGCGAGCGTCATCGCCTCGGGCGCGTCCACCCCCGCCGCCCGGGCTTCCTCGAGCCACTCGTTGAAGATCGCGACGGGGTCCTTCAACGCCAGGCGCTCTCGAGCAGCTCGCGCACTTCCTCGACTCCCGCGCGCCAGACCGCCGCCACCTGATCGTCGGGCAGCTGGTAGGCGCCGGCGAAGACGCCGTCTCCGAGCAGGTCGCGCACGCCGTCAGGATTCGCCACGCGATAGGCCTCCTGGTCGAGCGGCGGCTTCCGCTCGGTCGGCAGGTCGACGCCCTCGAGCCGCGTCCAGGGGAAGTTCTCGTACCAGTTGGCGTGGCTCGGCTCCGGGTCAATGGACATCGCCTCGGCCTGCACGCGCTCGCTCGCCCACCAGTTGTGGAAGATCGCCTGCGCGTCCGGGTGCTCCGCGGCCCACTCGCGCACGAGCGAGGCGGCCGCGACGTTCCCGCCGTGGCCGTTCACCAGCAGAAAGCGCCGAAAGCCCTGGCCGTGCAGCGAGTCGAGCAGGTCCCGGATCACCGCGAGGAAGGTCTCGAGCCGAAGCGTCGGGCTTCCCGGGTACGAGGCGAACGAGGGTGTCAGGCCGTACGCGAGGACAGGCAGGACGAGGACGCCCAGAGGCTCCGCGGCCTCGGCCGACACACGTGCGGCGAGGATGTTGTCCGTCTCGAGCGAGAGGTAGCCGTGCTGCTCCGTCGAGCCGACCGGCAGCACCACGCGGTCGTCCCGCGCGAGGTATTCCTCGACCTGCATCCAGTTGAGGTCGCGCGCTCTCACGAGCGCTCCAGGGTCGCATGCCGCCGGGCCTGCGTCTCGAACCAGCGCAGCACCGAGTAGCCGAGCACGGCGTAGACGGCCCCGATCAGGAGCTCCGCGGCGAGGAGGTCGCTCACGTCGCCGAGGCTGCTTCCCGCAGCGAGCTGCCGCGCCGCCTCGATCGCGTGCGTGAACGGCATCGCCTGGGCGGCCGTGCTCATCCAGTCCGGCAACGCGTCGAGCGGGACGTTCGCGCCGGTGAAGATCAGCAGGAAGCCGAAGATCACGTTGTTCAGCACCGCGTTCTCGCGGATGCGCAGGCTGACCGCACCGTTGACGAGCCCGAGCCCCGTGCACGAGAACGCCGCGACGAGGATCACGAGCGCGAGTGGCGCGTATGAGCTCGCGGGCAGATGGACGCCGAGGATCAGGCTGCCCGCGGCGAGCGAGAAGGCCGAGACGAACGCGCCGTTCAGGATCACCGGGAGCGAGCGGCCGAAGAACAGCGGGATGCGCGGCGCGGGGCTGACGAGGATCGCGCTGAGGGTGTTCTGGTAGCGCTCGCCGCTGATCATCTGCGACATCGCGAACAGGCACGGGATCGAGGCGTACTGGAGCGCGTTCCCGATCAAGTAGAACTCGTCCGTCTCCAGCTGCGCCGAGCGGCCGATGTAGGTGAAGAGCAGGATCTGGAAGATCGGCGAGATCAGCATCGTGGGGATGTAGATCCAGGGCGACAGCCAGTTCCAGAGCGCGCGGAAGCTCGTGACCCCGCCGACGAAGAAGAGGCGCGCTGCTGCGGTCATGTCAGCGACAGCGAGCCGCTGACGCGCGCGGCACGCAGGACGCGATCGGTGACGAGGATCCCGACCGCGACGTACGCCGAGCCGAGCCCGAGGCAGAGGAGGAGGTCCGGCAGCGGCGTCCCGCCGAGCGCGGATTCCCGGATCGCGTTCATCCCCCAGGTCGGGGCGAACACCCACGAGATCGGCGGGACCCACCTGGGCAGGAGCGTCAGCGGGACGAGGAAGCCGCAGATCAGCCAGACGGGGTACTCGAAGAAGTTCCCGAGCACCCACGCGTAGCGGTAGCGGACGAACGAGACCGCGAACAGGAAGCCGAGGCCGCCGAAGGCGAGCACCGCGGCGATCACCGACAACGCGAACAGCAGAGGGTGCGCTATCGAGAGGTTGATGCCGAACAGCAGCCGGCCCCAGAGCAGTGTCGCGATCAGGTTGTAGATGCCGACGGTCGCGAGCCCGAGCGTCGCGGGCAGGAGCACCAGGGAGAAGTGCCGCGGCGCGGAGACGACGAGCTCCAGCGTCCCCCACCAGCGCTCGCGCTGCATGGCGGTGCCGGACGAGGTGCTGACGCTCGACCACATTCCCATGACGGCCGCGCCGAGCGAGGCGTAGAGCAGGGTCCGCGGCCCGCCGCCCGCGCGGAAGACGAAGAAGGCGACGGTCGCAAAGAAGAGCGGATAGATCACGTTGCCGAAGCCGTCGAACGGCGAGCGCATGATCATCTTCAGCTGCAGCACCCAGGAGATGCGAAGTAGCCGCAAGGCGCTCATTCGCTCACCAGCGCCACGTACGCGTCCTCGAGCGTGGGCTCACGCTGGGAGATGCGGCCGACGTCCGCGCCGTTCAGACAGCCGAGGATCGCGTGGGTCAGCTCGACGCCGGGCGCCGTCTGGACGACCAGCACCTGGGCCTGCTCGCGCTCCTCGACCGCAACCGAGCTCACCCCGTCGAGCGCGCGCACGCGGGCGACGGCTTCCTCTGCCGGGCCGAAGACCTCGACTTCGACGACCGCTCCTTCGGCGACGCCGCGCTTGAGGTCGGTCGGCGTGCCGTGCGCGACGATCTTCCCGTGGGAGATGACCGCGATCCGGTCGCAGAGCGCGTCCGCCTCGAACATGTAGTGGGTCGTGAGCAGCACGGTCTTGCCCGCCTCCGTGAGCGAACCGATGGTCGCCCGCACCTCGCGCGCGCCAACCGGGTCGAGGCCGATCGTCGGCTCGTCGAGGAAGATGACCTCGGGATCGTGCAGGAGCCCGCGCGCGACGTGCAGGCGCTGCTTCATGCCGCGGGAGTAGCCTTCCGCGCGCTCGTGCTCGCGGCCGGAAAGACCCACGAGCTCGAGCAGCTCGCCGATCCGCGCCTTCTGCTCTCGCGGCGGCACGCCGTACAGCTCGGCGAAGTAACGCAGGTTGTCGTAGCCGGAGAGCCGCTCGTAGACGCCGCGCTCGCCGCCGAAGACGTAGCCGATCCGCCTGCGCACCTCCTTGGCGTCCTCGACGACGTCCAGCCCGAGCACGCGCGCCTTGCCCGCGGTCGGGATCAGCAGCGTGATCAGCATCTTGATCGTCGTGGTCTTGCCCGCGCCGTTCGGCCCGAGCAGCCCGAACAGCTCGCCCTCGCCGACCGAGAAGTCGATCCCCCGGACCGCCTCGATGCTCTTGGACCGCCGCCGGAACGAGCCGGTGGTCGTCCGGTAGGTCCTGCGCAGCCCTTCGACCTCGATCGCCGCCATGATCCCGAGCCTAGCGATGGCCGGGGGCGGGATCTGCCCAAAACCGTTGCTACACTCAGCCCGCGGGGCGGCGTAGCTCAGTTGGTTAGAGCAGCGGAATCATAATCCGCGTGTCGGTGGTTCGAGTCCACCCGCCGCTACCTCCTCGCCGTCGAGACGTAGAAAGAACAGGACATGGCAACCGGAGTCAGAGTAGGCATCACGCTCGCCTGCACCGAGTGCAAGCGACGTAATTACCAGACGCAGAAGTCGAAGCGGAACTCGCCGGACCGGATCGAGTTCAGCAAGTACTGCCGCTGGTGCGCCCGCCATACCCTGCACAGGGAGACCCGCTAACCGTGGCTCGTCAGACCCGCTCCGAGCGCAGGGCCCTTCGTGCGGCCCAGGCCGAAAGCAAGGCCGCCGTCGAGCGCACGTCCCGCACTCGCCCCCAGCTGCGCCCGGCTGTCGAGCCGGCGCGCGCCCAGGAACAGCCGAAGCGCCGCGGGCTCTTCGCGGGGACCCGCAACTTCGTGGCCGAGTCCTGGGCAGAGCTGCAGAAGGTCGAGTGGCCGGGCCAGCACCAGCTCATCCAGGGCACCGTCGTCGTCCTCATCGCCTGTCTGATCACCGGCGTCTACCTGTTCACTGCGGACGAGGTCTTCAAGCGCCTCGTCCAGCACGTGCTGCTTAAGTAGGGCCGATGTTCCGCTGGTACGCGATCAACACCTACTCGGGTCACGAGAACAAGGTCAAGGCCAACCTCGAGCACCGGATCGACTCGATGGCGCAGCAGCCGCGCTTCCGCCGCGTCGTCGTTCCGACCGAGCAGATCGTCGAGACCCGTGACGGCCAAAAGGTGCAGACCGAGAAGCGGATCCTGCCCGGGTACGTGCTCGTGAACATGGACCTGAACGACGAGGCCTGGACGGTCGTGAAGAACACGCCCGGTGTGACCGGCTTCGTCGGCGCCGGCTCCAAGCCCGTTCCGCTCTCGCAGGGCGAGGTCGACCGGATCCTGCGCACCGGCACCGCAGTCGGCGAGCGCCCGCGCGCCCAGGTGCAGTTCACGCTCGGCGAGTCGGTGAAGGTAACCTCGGGCCCGCTCTCCGACTTCGATGGCGAGATCGTCGACGTCAACGCCGACCAGCAGAAGCTGAAGGTGCTCGTGGACATCTTCGAGCGCCAGGTTCCGGTGGAGCTCGGATTCGACCAGGTGAAGAAGATCGACTAGTTATGGCGAAAAAGGTTCTCACCCTCATCAAGCTGCAGATCCCCGGCGGCCAGGCGAACCCGGCCCCGCCGGTCGGCCCTGCGCTCGGCCAGCACGGCGTCAACATCATGGAGTTCTGCAAGGCGTTCAACGCGCAGACGCAGCAGGAGAACGGCCGCATCACTCCGGTCGAGATCACGGTCTACGAGGACCGCTCGTTCGACTTCATCACCAAGACGCCGCCGGCAGCCGTCCTGATCAAGGAGGCGCTGCGGCTCGAGAAAGGCTCCGGCGAGCCGAACCGCGAGAAGGTCGGGCGCCTCAGCCGCGACCAGCTGCGCTCGATCGCCGAGACCAAGATGCCCGACCTGAACGCGCGCGACGTCGAGGAAGCGATGAAGGTCGTCGCCGGCACCGCGCGCTCGATGGGCGTGGAGACGGATCCGGTATGAGCGCGCACGGCAAGAACTACCGCGAAGCCCGCGGCCAGATCGACCGGGAGCAGATGTATTCGCCGGTCGAAGCGATTCGGATGCTGAAGAGCTTCCCCGCCGCGAAGTTCGACGAGTCGGTCGAGGTGCACCTGAACCTCGGGCTCAACGTCCGCCACGCGGAGCAGCAGCTGCGCGGGACGCTGATGCTGCCGCACGGCACCGGCCGGGAGTCGAAGGTCGCCGTCTTCGCCGAGGGCGACAAGGCGCGCGAGGCTCAGGAGGCCGGCGCCGACGTCGTGGGCACCGCCGATCTCGCGAAGCAGATCGAGGAGGGCTTCGACGACTTCGACGTCGCGATCGCGACTCCCGACCAGATGGGCGTCGTCGGCAAGCTCGGCCGGATCCTCGGCCCGCGCGGAAAGATGCCGAACCCCAAGACCGGCACGGTCACCATGGACGTCGGGAAGGCCGTCTCGGACGCGAAGGC
The DNA here is from genome assembly GCA_963788215.1 of uncultured Actinomycetes bacterium. GTDB lineage: Bacteria > Actinomycetota > Thermoleophilia > Gaiellales > Gaiellaceae > AC-32. The sequence goes on along the minus strand of CAWBFX010000009.1, from coordinate 1,680 downwards.
CGGCAAGCTCGAGTACCGCACCGACCGCGGCGCGAACGTCCACGTAACGATCGGCAAGAAGAGCTTCGACGAGCGGCAGCTGCTCGAGAACTACAGCGTGCTGATGGAGGAGATCATCCGCGCGAAGCCGGCCGCCGCGAAGGGCCGCTACATCAAGACGGCTACACTCACGAGCACGATGGGGCCCGGGATCCACGTCGACCCGGCGCGGACTCGCGGCCTCGTGGAAGAGCTGGAAGGAGCACCGGCAGAAGAAGCCGTTACCGCGTAGGACTAGGACCGCCGAAGACCGCTGGCAGCCGCGAGGCAGAGGACCAGCCGAGGTGCGTCGCGTCGAGCGTTTTTGCGTTCGCGTCGGCCCGCCTCAGGCGGGCTAGTCATTTCTGGAGGAAATGACGTGCTGAGATCAGACAAAGAGCGTGTGGTAGCCGAGCTGGCCGAGCGCCTGCGCGACGCGGAGACGCTGATGGTCGCCGACTACCGCGGCTTGACGATGACCCAGATCGACGAGCTGCGCACCCGCCTGCTCGAGGCGGGCGCGCGCTTCACGGTCGTGAAGAACACCCTGACGCGGCTCGCCGCGGAGGAGGCCGGCACGAAGGACGTGCTCGAGCTGATCGAGGGTCCCACCGCGATCGCGTTCCTCGAGGCCGACGGCGACCCGGTCGCCGTGGCGAAGGTCCTGAACGAGACCGCCCGCGCGCACGACGTGCTCGTGATCCGCGGCGGCATCCTCGACGGCGCGGTCGTCGGCGACGAGGACATCAAGCGGCTCGCGACCCTTCCGGCCGCAGAAGTGCTGCAGGCCCAGCTCGTCGGCGCCGTCGCCGGTCCGCTGACGATGATCGTCGGCCTGTTCACCGCGCCGCTGCGCGACCTCGTCGGCGTGATCGACGCGCGCATCCGCCAGCTCGAGGAGCAGGGCGAGGCCGCGCCGGCAGATCGGCTAATGCCGAAGCCGAGGAGCCGCAGGCCGAGGCCGAGCAGACCGCAGGCCGAGGCGCCTGCTGAAGAGGCAGCGCCGGCAGAAGAGACAACAAGCAACGAGCAGCCCGAAGAGCCGTCGGCAGAAGAAGCCGAGCCGGCGTCGGTCGAATCAGAAGAGGAGGAAGCAAGTGGCAACGAAGACTGACACCGACAAGCTCGTCGAGCAGCTGGGCGGGATGACCGTCCTCGATCTCGTCGAGCTGAAGAACAAGCTCGAGGAGGAGTGGGGCGTCACGGCGGCAGCGCCGATGGCGGTCGCCGCTGCCGGGGCTCCGGCGGCCGGGGGCGACGGAGCCGCGGCCGAGGAGAAGACCGCGTTCGACGTCGTCCTGACGGGCGCCGGCGACAAGAAGATCCAGGTGATCAAGGTCGTCCGCGCAGTCACGGGCCTCGGCCTCAAGGAGGCCAAGGACCTCGTCGACGGCGCGCCCAACCCGGTTAAGGAGGGCGTCGCCCAGGACGAGGCAGACCAGGTCAAGGCGCAGCTCGAGGAAGCCGGCGCCACAGTCGAGCTCAAGTAGCTCGACGCTCGACCTCACCGGAATGGACAGGGGCCGCCTGAGCGCGGCCCTTGCCGTCCCGGCCGGAACCGGGAGTGGCGCACCGCCGAGAGCGCGTCTATAGTGCGTGCACCACCGGGCGACGACCCTGTCGCTTGCCCTTGCGCCACCCCCTGGGCATTCGCTATATTTG
>CAWBFX010000008.1:0-294273 GCA_963788215.1 uncultured Actinomycetes bacterium | reverse complement strand
GTCGGTCAGCCATGCCTTGAACTCGTCGAGCTTGCCGCGCGCGTAGACCGCCTCGAAGAGCGTGCCGCCGCAGACGACGGGGGTCTCGAACGACCGGTAGAGCGCGATCTTCTTCTCGAGGTTGTTGGTGACGTACGAGGTGCCCCACCCGAGCTTGACGATGTCCACGTAGCGGCCGGCGGTGTCGAACATGCCCTCGATCTCGCGCAGGTTCATGCCCTTGTCGATCACGTGCGTCAGCCCTTCGACCCGCGGCTTCCCGGGGCGGGGAGGCAGGTCGAGGAATCCGTCAAAGCCGGGCATAGAGCTCCTCCAGTTTTTTGTGGGCCGCGGCCTGGACGTCGTGGTAGAGCGAATTCCCGTGGGCGTCGATCCCGACGGTGAGCGGGCCGAAGTCCTTCACGCGGAACTTCCAGAGGCACTCGGGCATGAGCTCCTCCCAGGCGACCTCCTCGATCTCCTCGATCTGGGTCGTCTCGAGCGCGGCCGCGCCGCCGACGATCGCGAAGTAGACCATCCCGTGGTCGCGCATCGGCTCGATCGCCTCGTCGGGGAAGCCGCCCTTGCCGCAGATCCCACGAACGCCGTACTGCGCGCCGAGCGGCTCGGTGAAGCGCACCATCCGCGCGCTCGTCGTGGTGCCGATACAGACGGGCTCGTACTTGTCGCCGACCTTGCGGACGCCCGGCGCTGTGTGGAGCAGAAAGGCGCCCTTCAGATCCATCGGCGGCTCGACGCCCTGGTCGAAGATCCGGATCTGGGTGCGGTCGCGGATCCCGATGATGTGGCCCTGAACCGTGACCTCGTCGCCCGCGCGGAGCTTGAGGATCTCGGCCTCGTCGGTGATCGGGAAGGTGACCTCGTGCCTAGCCACGAGCGCCTACCCCACCAAGTAACACAGTGTTACTAAGTCGCATTTCGGCTCACGCCTCGCGGTCGTAGTCGATGGTTCCGTCGGCGGCGACGTGGGCGGTCGCGCGGCGCGCGGCCCAGCACTGGTAGTTGACCGCCACGGGATTGAGGGTCATGTGCGTGTCCGCGTGCTCGATGTGGCAGTTGAGCACCGTCACGTCGCCGCCCAGGCCCATCGGGCCGATGCCGGTCTCGTTCAGGAGCCCGTACAGCTCCTCCTCCAGCTTCGCCACATGCGGGTCGGGGTTGCGGGTGCCGATCGGCCGGGCGATCGCCTCCTTGGCGAGGTACATCGCGTAGTCGGCCGAGCCGCCGATCCCGACGCCCACGATCCCGGGCGGACACGGCTTGCCACCGGACTCGACGATCGACTCGAGCACGAACTTCTTGATCCCGTTCACGCCGTCAGCGGGGACGCACATCTTGAGGAAGCTCATGTTCTCCGAGCCGGAACCCTTCGGCACGCACTTGACGTCGAGGCCGTCCCACTCCGGGATGAACTCCCAGTGGACGATCGGGAGGCGGTAGCCCGTGTTCGGGCCGGTGTTCTCGCGCGTCAGCGTGTGGACGGCGTTCGAGCGCAGCGGGTGCTCCAGCGTCGCGCGTTCGGTGCCGGCCTTCAGCGCCTCGTAGATCCTGGCCGGGTGGAGCGGAAAGTCCTCGCCGACCCGGCAGGTGTAGACGGCGATCCCCGTGTCCTGGCAGACGAGGTTCGAGTTGCTGTCCGCAACCTCGACGTTCCTGACGATCGTCTCGAGCACGCGCTTGCCTGGAACGGAGGTCTCGCGGTCCTTGGCCGCGGCGAGCGCGTCGCGCAGGTCCTGCGGGATGTCCTTCAGCGCCCAGACGTAGAGGTGCGCCGCGGCGTCCTCCACCGCCTGCTGCAGGTCGACCGCGACCGTGCTCACGCGGCTCTCTCCGCGGCGGCCGCCCCGGCCCGCCGGCCGAAGACCGTGCACTCGAGCAGCGAGTTGCCCATCATCCGGTTGCGCCCGTGCGTGCCGCCTGCGATCTCGCCGCAGGCGAACAGGCCCTCGAGCGTGGTCTCGGAGCGCTCGTCGATGACGAGACCGCCGTTCTGGTAGTGGAGCACTGGATAGGTGAGGATCGGCTGCCGCAAAGGGTCGATGCCCGCCGAACGGTACCGGCGCAGCATGTACGGCAGCGAGATCTCCGCGTCGTGCTCGGAGACTCGTGTCGTGTCGAGCAGCACCGCCGGGCGGCCGTCGGGGGTCTCGACCCCGCGGCCGGCGTCGACCTCGTCGAAGATCGCCTGCGAGACGGCGTCGCGCGGGCCGAGCGGGTCGGTGAATTCGTCGCCCTCCGCATTGAGCAGGGTCGCGCCGTACGCGCGAGTGGTCTCGGGGATGGAATAGCCCTGCATCGTCGGCGGCCAGGCGCCGCCGTTCGGGTGGTACTGCAGCGCGTCCAGGTCGCGGCTTTCGGCGCCGAGCTCGAGCGCGAGCCTCGTCACCTCGCCGGTCGCGCCGGGGTGGTTGGTCGACAGCTCGCCGCGCTCCTCGGCCTCGCGGTAGCAGCGGCCCCCGGCTGCGAGCACCACGGCCCCCGCGTCGATCTGCAGGTCGCCGCCGTTCTTGCGGCGGCACGTGGCGCGCCAGCCGTTCTCGGTTCGCTCAAGCCCGACGAGCGGGCAATTCGGCAGCGCCTCGCCGCTCGAGGCGAGGTAGGCGTCGCGGAGCCCGGTCGTGATCGCGTGGCCGGTGCGGTCGCCGACCTGCAACAGGCGCTTGCGGGTCGAGCCCCCACAGCGGGCGAGCCGGTAGCCGCCGTTCTCGCGCGTGAACTCGACGCCGTGCTCCTCGAGCCAGTGGATCGCGGCAGGGGCCTCCTCGGTGAGCACCTCGACGAGCCGGCGGTCGGCCGTCTCGTGCGAGCTCTGCCAGACGTCTTCCGCATGCTGCTCGGGCGAGTCGTCGTCGCCGAAGGCAGCCTGGATCCCGCCCTGCGCTTTCGCGGAGTTGCAGGACTGGAGCGCACCCTTGGTCACGAGCGCGACGCGCGCACCGCCCTTCTCGGCGGAGACGGCAGCCGAGAGGCCGGAGGCGCCGCTTCCGACCACGAGCACGTTGACTACGAGCCGTTCGCCCACGTGCGGAGACTACCCTAATCCGAGCGATTACAACTGCTTATGCCCAAGCGCCGGGCTATGCTCGCCGCCCGATGAGGTGGGTGGCGAAAGCAGCGCTCCAGCGCGGCCTCGGTCTGGTTCCGCAGGGCGAGCGCCTGAACTACCTCTTCCAGCGCCACGTCGCGCACAGCCTCCCCGCCGGCGAGTCGGTCTTCCGCCGAAAGTTCGCCCGCGCGGAGCAGCACGTCGCCGCGTACGAGGAGCACGGGCCGGGCACGCAGCTCGCCGATGCTGTCTTCTACGAGTTCGGCGTCGGCTGGGACCTCGCGATCCCGCTGTCGTACGCGTCGCTCGGCGTCGGGCGGCAGGTGCTCGTCGACATCCGGCCGAGCGCCCGCGTCGAGCTCGTGAACGACTCGCTCGCGCGACTCGAGCGCGAGCCGATTCGGTCGCTCGCGGAACTCGATTCGCGCTTCGGGATCGACTACCTCGCCCCCTGCGACGCGCGTGCGACCGGGCTGCCGGGCGGGTCCGTCGACTTCGTCTCCAGCACGGACGTCTGCGAGCACGTCCCCGAGGACGACCTGGCCGCGATCTTCCGCGAGTGCTTCCGCCTGCTGCGGGCGGGCGGCGCATTCAGCTGCCGCATCGACCTGCAGGACCACTACTCGTACTTCGACAAAAGCCTCTCGCGCTACAACTTCCTGCGCTTCTCCGAGGGCGCGTGGCGGCTGGTGAACTCCCCGCTGCACTACCAGAACCGGCTGCGCGCCCCCGACTACCTGCGGCTCGTCCGCGACGCCGGCTTCGAGCTCGTCGTCGAGCGGCCCTCCGGGCCCGACGAGCGCGGCCTCGCCGCGCTCGGCTCGCTGCCGCTGGCCGAGCGCTTCCGCAACGGCTACACGCCGCAGGAGCTCGGCGTGACCGTGCTCTCCTTCGTCGCCCGTCGGCCTTGAGGGCAGCTCTCCGCGTGCCGATACAGACGGCATGGCACGCGGAGTCGGACTGCTCTCGCTCGTGGTCGCCCTCGTCGCGGCCGCGTACATGGTGAGCGCACAGCTCTCGCCGACCTCGCAGCAGAGCGCGACGCAGGAGATCGACCGAGCGCGACAGACCGCTGCAGGCGTGAAGCTCGAGCAGGGCGCCTTCGCGATCGAGCAGTTCCACGCGCTGAACGGCACCTACACGGCGACGACGCTCGGTCACCTGGGCGTCAAGCTCGTCCGCGCCGACGCGAGCTCGTACTGCTTGCAGGCAGGCACCGAGCACCTCGCGGGACCGGGCGGCTCGCCCGAGCCCGGGCCCTGCTAGTCCTGGATCACCAGATCGAGCGGAAGAGCTCGGCGATCTCGGCCGGAGTCGCCGGCCGCGGGTTCGCCAGCGCGCCGCCGCGGACGGCCGTCGCCTCGGCGACCGCGTCGAGCTCGTCCTCGGGCACGCCGAGGTCGCGCAGGCGCTCGTAGCCCGCGAGACGGGAGAGCTCCTCACAACGAGCAGGAGCGTCCTCGGTCCCGAGAGCCTCCGCGAACTTCGCGATCTCCGCGCCGGCGACGGGCTCGTTGAACCGCAGCGCCGGCGGCAGGCAGAGCGCGTTCGCCGCGCCGTGGGCGATCCCGTACCGGCCGCCGACGGCCTGGGCCATGGCGTGACCGAGGCCGAGGCCCGCCGAGCCGAGGGCGGCGCCCGCATGCATCGCACCGCGGAGGAGAGTCGTGCGCGCTTCCAGATCGCTCCCGTCCTCCAGCACGCGCGGGAGGATCGAGCCGATCAGCCGCGCGCCCTCGAGCGCCTGCTCGTCAGCCTCCGCGTTCCGGCCAGAGACGTACAGCGCCTCGGCGCAGTGGGCGAGCGCGTTCATGGCGGTTCCGCCGCTCTCCGCACGCGGGAGGTCGAGCGTCAGCTTCGGCTCGTAGACGATCCCGGCCAGGCGCGCGCCGCCGCCGCCGCCGACCATCCGCCGCTCGGGCGTTCGGACGCCGAAGAACTGCGTCCACTCGGACCCGGAGTAGGTCGTCGGCACCGAGACGACCGGGAGCCCGCCGACCGACGAGACGGCCTTCGCCAGGTCGATCGCGCTGCCTCCACCGACCGCCAGCAGACCGTCTAAGCCGCGCGCCTCGGCCGCGATCTCTTCGATCCGCTCACTCGGGATCTCGCTCCACCGCCCGGCAGCCGGGAGGCGGAGGTGCGACCAGCGCTCGCTCGCGATCAGGAAGGGCTGCGCGATCCTCAGCTCGGTCAGGAGCCCCGAAAGGTCGCCGAGCCCCCAGCGGACGATCACGAGAGCCGCCCCTTCGCGAACTCGACGAACGACTCGGCCGCCCGCGTCGGCGAGCGGCCGGCGGCGCGAACGAGTGAGACCTCACGTGCGGGGTCGAGCCCCTTCACGCGCGCCGTCGCGAGCGTGCCCGCGGCGAGGTCCGCCTCGATCGCGGCCCGCGAGATGAAGGTGACGCCGTAGCCGGCAGCGACCGCCGAGCGCGCCGACTCCTGCAGCCCGAGCTCGAGCCTCGGCTGAAGGTCGCGCAGCCTGGTGCCGGCCTGGCGGAGCTCGTCCTCGATCACCTGGCGAACCCCCGCGCCCTCCTGCATGACGATCAGCGGCTCGTCCTTGAGGTCGTCGAGCGTGACCGACTTCCCGGCGAACCGGTGGCCGGGCGGGCAGGCGAGCACGACGTCGTCGCGGAAAAACGGCTCGAAGGTGACGCCGCGATGCCGCCGGGCCGCGCCGACAATTCCCAGCTCCAGGTCACGCTCGGCGACGCGCTCGACCACCGACTGCGTGTCGGAGATCGCCAGGCGAGACCGCGACGCCGGGGTTCTGCCGCTGGAACTCGCAGAGCAGCACCGGGACGACCGTGCTCCCCGGCCCGGTGGAGGAGCCGACCTGCAGCGTGCCGCCGAGCTCACCGCCGCCCGCGGAGTCGAGCTCGTCGAGCAGCTGCCCCTCGAGCGCGAGCATCCGCTGCGCACCGCGGTACAGCGCAAGGCCCGCCTCGGTCGGCTCGACGCGCCGCCCGGAGCGGTCGAGCAACCGCTTCCCGAGCCGCTTCTCGAGCGCCCGGACCTGAAGGCTCACCGCGGGCTGCGTCACGCCGAGCCGCTCGGCGGCCTGCGAGAAGCTCTGCCGCTCGACGACTGCGCAGAAGGCGGCCAGCTGACGCGTGTCCATAAGCTCATCTTATAGACGAGACGGCCTGCGGCTATGCGAATTCGACGCGCGTGATCGTGCCGTCGGCATCCAGCGAGAAGCGGGCCTGGACGTCGCGCTCGGTCGCCGTCTCCCCTGTGCTTCGCCAGCGGTCGATCCGCCGCGCGCTCACGCGCACGGAGGAGGGGCTCTCCTGCTCGAAGCCGACCGGCGTGATCTCCGCGCTCAGCTGCTCGTCGACCTGCGTGGCGAGCTCACGGAGCGCCTCATGCCCCTGGGCCTCGTTCGGGCCGAACGCGATCACGACGTCCTCCCGGGTGAGCGCGACGGCGGCATCCGCGTCCTGGGCGTTCATCGCGTCGAAGAACGCCCTGATCGCGGCCTCGGCCTGACTGTGATCGTCCGAATTCATCTCGCCACCGTGAACCCTCTCACGTCACGCTCTAGCATCACGGGGTGGCCACGCCTCAGCCCGGCACGCGGCCGAGCGATTCGTTCATCCAGCGCTTCTCGCAGCGGGTGCACGGGTCGCCGAAGCGCCGCGTCGACGTCGAGCTGCGCGCTCTCGACATCGTCCTCGCCGCCTTCTTCCTGCTCGTGGCGCTGCCGCTGCTCGTCCTGATCGCGGCCGCCTTGCTGCTCACGAGCGGCCTGCCGCTCTTCTACAAGGGCGAGCGGGTGGGCCGCGGCGGCCGGATCTTCGGGATGCTCAAGTTCCGCACGCTTCGCCGCGGCGCTGAGGACCGGCTCGGCCCCTACCTGGGCGCCGATCTCGTCGAGCGAACCCGCGCCGAGACGACCCGCCTCGGCCGCCGCCTCCGCGCGACGCAGCTCGACGAGCTCCCGCAGCTGTGGAACATCCTTCGCGGCGACATGAGCTTCGTCGGGCCGCGCCCGATCCGGCCGCGCTTCTTCGAGCAGCTCGCTGGCGAGCTACCCGCGTACTGGCAGCGCCTCGTCGTCCGCCCCGGCCTGACCGGCTTCGCCCAGGTCCGCGGTGGCTACGAGAGCTCGATGGCCGAGAAGCTCGCGCACGACCTCGAGTGGATTGCCGACCGCTCGGTGCCGCTCTATCTGCGCACCCTCGTGACGACTGCGATCCGCGTCATCGGCCAGTCGCTTCGCGGTCTCGGCCGATCGACCTGAGCTCGGCGAGCTCGTCCGCGCTCAGCTCCCACTCCGCGGCCGCGGCGTTCGCCGGCACCTGCTCGGGCCTGGTCGCCCCCGCGATTACGGAGGCAACCGCCGGCCGGGACGCGAGCCCGGCGATCGCGAGCTCGAGCAGCGTGTGCCCGCGAGCCTGGGCGAAGTCCTCCAGCGCCTCCACGACGTCGAACGCCTCGTCCGTCAGCGCGTCGGATCCCTCGAGCCGGGTCCCGGCCGGCGCCGGCTCGCCGCGACGGTACTTGCCGGTCAAGAGCCCGCTCGCCAGCGGGAAGTACGGGATGAACGAGACGCCGAGCTCGGCGCAGCGCGGCAGCACGTCGTCCTCGGCATCGCGCTCGAGCAGGCTGTAGCGGTTCTGCAGCGCCGCGATTGGCCCGGCCTCGACCGCCTCGTCCAGCTGCTCGACCGAGAAGTTCGAGACGCCGATCGCGCGCACCGTCCCCTCCTCGACCAGCTCGTGCATGGCCTCGATCGTCTCGCCGATGGGCGTTTCGACATCGGGCCGGTGGTAGTAGAAGAGGTCGATCCGGTCGGTGCGCAGCCGCTCGAGCGAGCCCGCCAGCGAGCGGCGGAGATACGCGCGCGTGCCGCGCGCTCCCTCGCCCATCCCGAACTTGGTCGCCAGCACGACCTCGTCGCGCCGGCCTTCGAGGATCTCGCCGAGGAACTGCTCGCTCTTGCCGCCGCCGTAGATGTCGGCGGTGTCGACGAACGTGATTCCCTCGGCGAGGGCCGCTTCGACGACGGCGCGCGTCCCCTCGAGGTCGAGGCGGCGGCCGAAGTTGTTGCACCCGAGGCCGACGCGCGAGACCTCCAGGCCGCTCGACCCGAGCTCGTGCGTACGCACCACGGCATTCTGCCCCGTTAGAGTCACCTGCCGTGTGCGGGATCTGCGGGATCGCCTCAGCGAGCGGGCCCGCCGACCCCGAGCGGCTGGCGCGGATGAGCGCGACGCTCGTCCACCGCGGGCCTGACAGCGAAGGCGCGCTCGTCGACGGTCCGGTCGGCCTCGCCGCCCGCCGCCTCGCGATCATCGACCTCGAGACCGGCGACCAGCCGATCGCCAACGAGGACGGGACGATCCACGTCGTCCAGAACGGCGAGCTCTACAACTACCGGGAGCTGCGCGCCGAGCTCGAGCGCGCGGGCCACCGCTTCCGCACCCACGGTGACACCGAGGTGCTCGTCCACCTCTACGAGCAGCATGGGCTCGACTTCGCGCGACGGCTGCGCGGCATGTTCACGGTCGCGCTCTGGGACTCCCGCGAGCGGCGGCTCGTGCTCGCCAGAGACCGCTACGGGATCAAGCCGCTCTACTACCGCGCCGCCGGCGGCGGCCTGGAGTTCGCCTCGGAGCTGCGCGCTCTCCCGCGAGGGGAGATCGACCTCGACGCGCTCGAGGCGTTCCTCGCCTTCAACTCGATTCCGGCGCCGCTGACGATCTTCCGGGACACGCGCAAGCTGCCGGCCGGCCACCTGCTCGTCTGGGAGGACGGCAAGACGCGGACCGAGCGCTTCGCGAGGCCCGGCCCCGCGCTCGAGCTCCGCCACGACGACGAGGCCGAGCTGATCGAGGAGCTGCGGGCGCGGCTCCGCGACTCGGTCCGTGCGCACCTCGTCTCCGACGTCCCCGTCGGCGTCCTCCTCTCAGGCGGGATCGACTCCTCGGCGCTGACGGCGCTGGCTGCGGAGGAGTCGGCCGAGCCCGTGCGGACGTTCTCGATCGGGTTCGAGGAGCGCTCCTTCGACGAGCTCTCGGATGCGCGCCTGGTCGCCGAGCGCTACGGGACCCAGCACCGCGAGCTCGTCCTCAGTCCGGACGCCGCCCTGCTCCTCCCCGCGCTCGCGGACGCGTTCGACGAGCCGTTCGCCGACTCCTCCGCGCTGCCGACGTACCTCGTCTCGCAGCTCGCGGCGTCGGACGTGAAGGTCGCGCTCTCCGGAGAGGGCGGCGACGAGCTCTTCGGCGGCTACTACACGTACGTCGCCGACCTCCTGGCCCAGAGAACGGCCGGACTCGCGCGGGTCGCGCGGCCGCTCGTCGAGCGGCTTCCGACCTCCACCGCCCGCGCGAGCTTCGACTACAAGGCCAAGCGCTTCGTCCGCGCGGCGCACCTGCCGCCGCTCGAGCGGCACCACGGCTGGAAGGAGATCTTTTCGCCGGAGATGCGCGCCCGCCTGACTGAGCGGCGGAGCGAGTTCGACCCGGTCGATCTCCTGCGCGCCCGCTTCGCGGAGACGGAGGGCGCGGAACTGCTCGGGCGGCTGCAGGACGTCGACTTCGGCGTCTACCTCGTCGACGACCTGCTCGTGAAGACCGACCGCGCGTCGATGGCGCACTCGCTGGAAGCTCGCGTGCCGTTCCTCGACCCGGTCGTGACGAACTTCGCCTTCACGCTGCCCGCCTCGCAGCGGGTGCGCGGGTGGCGCAAGAAGGTGCTTCTGCGCAAGGCGGTCGCTCCGCTCGTTCCGGACCAGATCATCCGCGGCAAGAAGCGAGGCTTCTCGATCCCGGCTGCGGCGTGGCTTCGCGGCGAGCTCGAGCCGTTCGCGAGAGACACGCTCTGCGCCGAGACGCTCCACCGGCAGGGCTTCTTCCGGCCAGAGGTTGTGAGGTCGCTGATCGACCGCCACGTGGCCGGCGAGGAGGACCTGTCGCGGCAGCTCTGGGGGCTGCTCGCGTTCACGCTCTGGCACGAGCGCCACGTCGAACGCGAGCCCGCGGCGTTGCGGAGCGAGCGGCTGGAGGCACTCGCGCGTTGAGCGAAGCTCTCGAGCTGGGGTGGCCGCGGACCAGGCTGAGACGGGAGCTCGTTGAGGCCGTCCTGCGCGGCGACAAGACGGCGACCGCCGGTCTGGCCGAGGAAGAGGTTGGCCCGAACGGGCCGGGCGACCGGCTGACCCTGCTGGGTTTCGACGACGAACCGGTTGGGATCGTCGAGCTGACCGAGAAGCGGATCGTCCCCGCGCGCGAGATCGACCTCGAGTTCGCGCGTGACGAGGGCGAGGACTTCGAATCGGTCGACGACTGGCGCGAGGCGCACGAGCGCTTCTTCGAGCGGCCGATCACGCCCGACACGCTGATCGTGGCCGTCCGCTTCCGGCTCGTCGAGCGCCTGTGAGGGTCTGGATCGACATCACCGCGCCGGCCCACGTGCTGGTGTTCCGGCCGCTCATCAGGCTGCTGCGGGAACGTGGAGACGAGGTCGAGATCACCGCGCGCGACTACGCGCAGACGGTCCAGCTGCTCGAGCTGCACGGCGTCGAAGCGGATGTGCTCGGGCATCACGGCGGTCGGTCCCGCCTCGGCAAGGCGCGCTCGCTTACCTCTCGCCTGCGCGCGTTGCGCCGCTGGGCGCGCGGTCGGCACTTCGACGTCGCACTCGCGCACGGCTCGCACGAGCTCACGATGACGGCGCGACGGCTCGGGATCCCGAGCGCGACGACCTTCGACTACGAGTTCGCCTACCTGCAGCATCAGCTCGGCTGCCGCGCGGCCACGCGTGTTGTCGTCCCGGAGGCGATCCCGCCCCAGAGGCTTCAGCGCTACGGCGTCGGGCCGGAGAAGCTGCGGCGCTACCCGGGGCTGAAGGAGGAGTACTACCTCGCTGACTTCGAGCCCGACCCGGCGGCGCTGGCGCAGTTCGAGGTCGAACCGGCGCGGACGCTCGTCGTCGTGCGTACGCCGCCCGACGTCTCCCTCTACCACCGCCGCTCGAACCCGCTCTTTCCGCAGGTGCTCGAGCGCCTCGGCCACGACGAGTCGGTGCACGCGATCGTGCTGCCGCGCACGGCCGAGCAGCGCGACTTCGTGCGGGGGCTCGCGCTGCCGTCGGTGCTCGTCCCCGACCGCGCCGTCGACGGCCAGAGCCTGATCGCCCTCGCCGACGTGGTCGTCTCGGCCGGCGGCACGATGAACCGCGAAGCCGTGGCGCTGGGCGTCCCGGTCTACACGACGTACGGCGGCCGCCTCGGCGGCGTCGATGAGATGCTCATCCGCGAGGGCCGCCTGATCCCCCTCAGCGACGCGCGGGCGCTCGACCTGCACAAGCGCGCCGGCGAGGGTGAGCGCGTCAGGCGCGACCCCGCGGAGATGCTTCGGCTACTGCTCGAGGGCGTCGCTTCCTAGCACCGCGAGTTCTCGATCTTCTGACCCGGCTGACCCGCGGTTCGAGAGCCCGAAACCCAGCCTTGTAACACAGTGTTACTTGATGGTCTCGACGCTCGCCCTTGAGCCCTGGCGCGGACGGCGACCCGGCCGGCGAGCGCGCCGACCCTACGCGGCCGCGAGCGCTTCGAGCAGTTCGGGGCCGTAGCGCTCCAGCTTGGCCGGGCCGACCCCTGGGACCGTGGCCAGCTCGTTGATCGTGCTTGGCCGCCGGGCCGCGATCTCGGCGAGCGTCGAGTTGTGGAAGACGACGTACGCGGGGACCTCGTCTCGCCTCGAACGCTTCAGGCGCCACTCCTTGAGCGCGACATAGGTCGGGTCGTCGGGCTCCTCGGCTCGGCGGGCCGGCCGCGGCGCTGCGGCCTCGACGCCGAGCTCGAGCAGGAAGCGGCTCAGCTTGCCCGACCACGTGAGCGCCAGGTGACGCTTCGCGCGCGTCATGCCCACGTACAACAGACGCCGTTCCTCGTCGATCTGGCCGGGGACGCGGAGCGCCTGCTTGCACGGCAGCTCCTTCTCTTCTACGCGCGGAATGAAGACCGCTTCGAACTCGAGGCCCTTCGCACGATGGAGCGTGAGCAGATGAACGCCTCCCTGCGAGCCGTGACCGAAGCGGGCCTTGAGCCACTTGACCCAATCGGCGACCGTCTTCGTACCGTCGTCGAACTCCTCCGCGAGCCGGCAGAGCCGACGCAGGTCGGCCTGGCGGACGAGCTCGCGCTCTCCCAGACCGTCCGGAATCGGCTCCGCGAGACCCTGCTCGCGGGCCACGCGTCGCACCTCGTCGGCCAGCGAGCCGAAGCCCGCGTTCCGCAAGCCCTTGAGGACCTGCCGCGCCGCATCGCGTGAAAGAAGCGCCGCTCCCTGGAACGGGATCTCCGCGTCGCCGAAGAGCTCCTCGAAGTCCGCCGAGCGGGAGTTCAGGCGGATGAGCACCGCCATCTCCTCGTACGGCACGCCCTCGGCCGCGAGCTCGCGCACGCGGGAGAGCACGAACTGCCCTTCCTCCGCAGGCGAATCGAAGCCGCGCAGCGCCGGCTCCGGCCCTTCCGCGCGAGTCGCACGAAGCGTCTTTTCCGCGCCGCCGAGCTGCGGCACGAGCCGGTTCGCGAGTGCGAGCACCTGCGGCGAGGAGCGGTAATTCTCCTCCAGCCGGACGACCGTCGCGCTCGGGAACCGCCGCTCGAGCCCGAGCAGCCAGTCCGGCGACGCGCCGGTGAACCCGTAGATCGACTGGTAGTCGTCGCCGACCGCGCACAGCTCCTCGCCGGACCCCAGCCAGAGCTGCAAGAGCGACTGCTGCAGCAGGTTCACGTCCTGGTACTCGTCGACCGTGAACGCGCGAAACCGCTCGCGCAGCGCCGCGACGGCCCACTCGTCCTCCTCGTACATGCGCACGCAGCTTTCGAGCAGGTCCTCGAAGTCGATCAGCCCGGCTCCGGACTTGCGCCGCTCGTACTGGCTGAAGACGCCGGCCATCAGGTCGGCCGGGATCGGCGGCTCGTGCCCGTCGAGGCCACCGCGATACGACTCGGGCGTCAGGCGCCGGTTCTTCGCCCACTCGACCTCCGTAGCGAGATCGGCGGCCGGCCGGAACTTGTACGGCGGCGGCAGCGTGTTCCCGATCTGGCGCAGCAAAAGCGCCTTCGTCGAGAGGATCTTCCCCGGCGCCTCGCCGCGCGCCCGCACGAGCTGCGACAGGGCCGCCGAATGGAACGTGCGCGCCTCGACGCCGTCCACGCCGAGCCGGGCCAGCCGCGCGCGCATCTCCGCCGCGGCCTTGTCGGTGAACGTGACGGCCAGGATCTCGTCCGCGCGGAAGGCTCCCGAGGCGACCTGCCAGGCGATCCGCCGGGTGATCGTCGTCGTCTTCCCCGAGCCGGCGCCGGCGAGAATGCAGACCGGCCCGCGCACGGCCTCGGCCGCGCGCCGCTGCTCCGCGTTCAAACCCTCGAGAACGTCCACCGAGCCACCCTAGCCCGGTGGTCAGACGGGCCTAGCTCAGTTTCTGTCCCGAAAGCGTGTCTTCTTCGTCCGCGTAGACCGCGGGCGGCGCCTCGAGCAGGCGCGGGGCTCGCATCATCCCGGAGAGCCGCGTCACGACCTCGAGCGTGTCGCCCTCGCGCACGAGCCGCTCGAGCTCGGCGAGCGCGTCCTGCAGCCACACGGTGTCCACGATCGGCCCGCTCACGCGCATGATCTTGGGGTGCGGGGTGGCGACCGCGGTCTCGCCCGGCCCCCAGAGCTCCTCGTGCAGCTTCTCGCCCGGCCGCGCGCCGACGACCTGCACCTCGATGTCGCGCTCGGGCTCCTTGCCGGAGAGCCGGATCATCTGCATCGCGAGGTCGATGATCCGAACGGGCTCGCCCATGTCGAGCACGAAGACGTCGCCGCGTCCGCCGATCGCGCCTGCCTGGATGACCAGCGAAGCCGCCTCGGGAATCGTCATGAAGTAGCGCGTCATCTCCGGGTGCGTGACCGTGACCGGCCCGCCCTTCGCGATCTGGCGGCGGAAGATGGGGATCACGCTCCCGGACGAGCCGAGCACGTTGCCGAACCGAACCGCGACGAAGCGGGTGGTGATGTCCTCGCGCGCGCCGTAGGCCTCGACGATCCACTCGCAGAGCGCCTTCGACTGGCCCATGACCGTCTTCGGGTTGACCGCCTTGTCCGTCGAGACGAGGACGAAGCGGCGCGCGCCGAACTCGATCGCGGCCTCGGCCACGACGCGTGTCGCGACCGCGTTGTTCCGCACCGACTCGAGCGGATTCGCCTCCATCAGCGGCACGTGCTTGTACGCGGCAGCGTGGAAGACGACGGCCGGCTTGTAGCGCTCGAAGACCTGGCGCATCTTCGTGCGGCTCTTGCAGTCGCCGAGCACCGGCACCGCCGCGGCGAAGCCGCGCTCGTCGACGAGCTCGCGCTCGATCTCGAACAGCGCCGTCTCGCCCTGGTCGACGAGCACGAGCCGCTGCGGGCGGAGCCGCGCGATCTGGCGGCAGAGCTCGGAGCCGATCGATCCGCCCGCCCCGGTGACGAGCACGGTCTGGTCGCGGACGTACGACGCGCTCGCCTCGAGGTCGACCTCCACCGGCTCGCGGCCGAGCACGTCCTCGACCTGCACCGGCCGGATCTGCGTCGCCAGCTCGCTTTCGCCCGAGATCAGCTCGTAGAGGCCAGGCAGGGTCTTGACCGGGACGTTGCCCTCGCGGGTCACGTTCACGATCCGCTGGCGCACCTCGCCGGCCGCGGACGGGATCGCGATCAGCACCTCGTCCGGCTTGTTGTCGCGCAGGATGTGCGGCAGGTCGAAGGTCGTCCCGAGAACGCGGACGCCGTGGACGCGCAGGTTCTTCTTGCGCCGGTCGTCGTCGATCAGTCCGATCGGCGTGGAGCCGAGCTGCGGGTTGCGCTGGAGCTCGCGGATCACCAGCTGCCCTGCGTCGCCGGCGCCGATGACCAGCACTTCCTTGCCCCGCGCGATCAGCGCGCGCGTGGGCCGCTCCATGAGCGTGCGCGCGAGCAGGCGCGACCCCGCGATCAGGGCCAGCGTCAGCAGCAGGTCGAGCGCCGCGATCCCGCGCGGCAACTTCACGGTCGGCACGGGTGAGATCAGGTAGACCGCGACGTAGGCGAGGATGCTCGCGAGCGCGACGCCGTAGACGATGCGCCACATGTCGCGGGTCGAGACGTAGCGCCACCAGCGGTCGTAGAAGCCGCTGACGACGAAGACAGCGAGCTTGATGCCGACGACGACGAGGATCGCCCTCCGGAAGAGCGTGTCGTAATAGACGGGCGGGCCTTTGTCGAAGCGGAGCTCGAACGCGAGCCACCACGCGAGCGCGATGAGGCCCGCGTCCGCGAACAGCTGCCAGATGCGGTGCCGGTTGATCCTGATCACGCGCGCACCGCAGCCGCCTCGCGGATCACCGAGACGATCCGCTCCTGGGCCTCGACCGGAATCCCCGCCCACATCGGCAGCGCGAGGTTCTCCCGCGCCGCCCGCTCCGTCTCGGGCAACGCGCCCTCCTCGTAGCCGAGGTAGCGGAGCGCCGGCTGGAGATGGAGAGGCGTGACGTAGTAGGACGCGTGCCCGATGCCGGCCTCTGCCAGCGCCTGCGCGAGGCGGTCGCGGTCGGGCGAGCGGACGACGTACATGTGGTAGACGTGCCCCGGCTCGTCGGGAGGCAACTCACAGAGCTCGCCGAGGCCGAGCTCCCGGTAGCGCGCGGCGGCATCGCGCCGAGCCTGGTTCCAGCCGTCGATCTCGCCGAGGAAGAGCCGCAGAACCGCGGCCTGGATCTCGTCGAGGCGCGAGTTGTAGCCGACCGCCTGGAACTCGCGCTTCTCGCGCGAGCCGTGGAAGCGGAGCAGCGCGACGCGGTCGGCGAGCTCCTCGTCGTTGGCGGCGACGAGGCCGGCGTCGCCGAACGCGAACAGGTTCTTGGACGGGTAGAAGCTGAAGGTGGAGAGCACTCCGGTGCGCGCCACACCTTCGGCGCCGAACGCCTGCGCTGCGTCCTCGAGGATCGGGACGCCGAGCTCGGCAGGCCCCGCCAGCGGCATCATGCGGCCGAACAGGTGCACGGGCATCAGCGCGCGAGTCTTCTCGGTCACCTTCGCAGCGACGTCCTCCGGATCGAGGTTGAGCGTCGCCGGGTCGATGTCCGCGAAGACCGGCGTCGCCCCGCGCTGCGCGATCGCCTCGGCCGTCGCGTAGAACGTGAAGGACGGGCAGATCACCTCGTCGCCCGGGCCGATCCCCATCGCGTTGAGCGCCAGCACGAGCGCGTCGGTGCCGTTCGCGACGCCGACCGTGCGCGGCACGCCGAGGAACTCTGCCGCCTCCTGCTCGAACGCCTGGACGTTCGGCCCGAGGATGAACCGGCCCGACTCGACCACCTCGGTAATCCGCTCCATCACCTGCGGGATCAGGCGCTCGTACTGCGCCTTGGTGTTTCCAAGCGGGATGTTCTGGGGGCTATCCACGCGGGGTGAGTCTAGATGAGCGCCGTCTCAGGATCAGGTACCCCGCGACGAGCACCGCTCCTGCCAGGACGAAGATCTCGACGTAGTCGAATGCGTGGTGAAAATGCGTGTAGCTCTTGCCCGCAGCCCAGCCGACGCCGGCCAGCGCGAAGCACCACACCAGCGATCCTGGGATCGTCAGTGCGAGGTAAGGACGAAACGGCATGCGGAAGATCCCGGCCGGGATCGAGATGAACGAGCGAATGACCGGGGTGATGCGTCCGAGTAGCACCGCCCACGAGCCCCAGTGCGCGAACCAACGCTCTGCACGCTCGAGGCGCGCCGGCCCGAGGTGCAACCATCGCCCGTGGTCTTCGGCGAGCGGCCTCCCACCGTGCCAGCCCGCCCACCAGCCGACGATCGAGCCCAGCAGGTAGCCGATCGTCCCCGCGAGCGCCATCGTCACGAACGCCCACGCCGGGTCCGAGATCTCGTGACCGAAGAGAACGACGTGCTGGTCTGGGAAAGCACCCGAAGCGAGCGCGCCGGCGTAGACCATGACCAGCTCGCTCGCCGCCGGGAAGACCGCGTCGATCGCCATCAGCAGGAAGACGGCGTAGACCCCGTGGTTCCCGATGAAGGACGTGACCGACCCGGTCAGCGAGGCGAGCACGGAGCGAGTCTAAGCCGCGGGCCGGGCTAGTTGCGGACGCCGAAGTTCTGGCTCAGCGTCATCGGCCCGTACGCGTTCTGCGCGTAGACCTTGAAGACGTAGCGGCCGCGGTAGGCGAAGCCGCCGCTGCGATAGCGGCCGTTCCAGATCAGGGCTCGCTTGCCGGGCCTCAGCCGCACCGGCCCGATCCGGCGGACGAGCACTCCCGAGCGCGTCCACACCGAGCCGGTCACGCGGGCCGTGTGGAGCACCTGGAAGCTCGCGGCGACGCGGTTCCGCCGGTGCTTGCCGACACGCGCCACACGCGGCGAGACGCGGAGGAAGCCGAGTGTGTCGTTGACCCAGAACACACGCGAGACAGACGAGCTCTGCTGCTGGTTGTCGGTTGCGCTCACCGTCCAGCGCCAGCGGCCGAGCGCGAGGCCCGTCGCGCGGTGCCGCACGGCCGAGCGATGACGGACGGCCGAGCTCGGCCACGTGATCTGATAAACGCCGGGCACGCGGTCCCCTGCGTCCTCGTAGACGGTCGCGCCGGTCGGGTCGATCAGCTTCGCGTCGACTGCGGACGGGCGGACGATCTTGTAGGAGAGGGTCTCGCGCTCGCCCTGGCCGTCGCCGTTCGGCGAGAGGACCGGCTGCGTCGGCGCGGGCGCATAGACGCCTGTGTACATCAACGCAAGCGTCTCCTTGACGGCCCGCTCGCCGCCCCGGTCAGAGGGCCGGTTCAGCAGCCCTCCGTCGAACGCCAGGGTGCTCGAGCCACCGGAGTCGAGCGCCGACGCGGTCACGGCACCGAGCCGGACGAGCGTCTGCGCCAGCTCCCAGTTGGTCAGGCCAACGCTGTACCCGCGGCGGCGGCCGTCGACGACGACCATCACGAGCGTGCCGTCGCGGCGCTGGCCGATCCCGGTGCGGGGGTTGCGCGGCGCGAGCTGCGCCGGCAGGAACGCCTCGCCTGCCGTCCAGACCGCGCGGCCGTTGCGAACGATGATCGGGCCGCCTCCGAGCGCGTCGGCCACGCCGAGCCCGGGCCAGTTCGGGTTGAGGGAGAACTGCGTCTGCACGACGGTGCCCGGAGGCGTCTCGGCCGCGAGCTTCGATGCCTGCGAGCCGATGGCCATCAGCACGGCGCCGTCCCGCGGGATCGTCGTGCCGCCGCCGTTCGACTGCGCGATCGCGGTACCGGTCAGCGCGACGCCGGGGACGACGGGCGGGTACGGCTCGAGAATCGTCTCGACCGCGCCCTGCACGACAGGCGTCCGCGCGCCCCAGGACGGCGTGAAGATCGCCGTGCCGTCCCCGACTTGAGTCTTGTTCAGGCTGAGCGTCCGGCGGCTGCCGAGGCCCTGCCAGAAGCCGAACTGGGCCACGCGCTGAACCAACAAAGTCCCACCGCTCGTGACCCCGATGCTCGAGCGGTCGCGCGACGGCGGCACCTTGAGCACGCCGTCCTGCATCACCATCCCGCTCGGGTGGCCGTCGTTCCAGTTGAAGAGGTCGCCGTTCGTGCCCACGACGGTCGCCTGGTCCGAGACGGACTTCTCCATCTGGGTGACGCGCTGGCGGCCGGTCACGGTGCCGTTCGCGAGGATCGGCTTCAGCCGGTAGAGCCCGACGGGCTTCGGCGCCGTCACGACGTGGATCACGACCGGCCCGTGAGCCGTGAACTGGACCTGGCGCGAGTACGTCACGCCGGGCATCAGCACCTGTGTGTAGTAGGCGCGCGCCGGCGCCGCAGCGGCTGCGGCGAGACCCATGACTACTGCCCCGATGAGGATTCGGCGGAGCATGACCCCGCGGCACGGTAGCGGAAAGTGCAGCGGGATCAGATGTCTTTACGAGATCCGAACGTTCGCTAGCGGCGTCCCACGGCCAGCCGAACCGGGTACCCGCGGGCCCTGATCGAGCCCGCGCGCGGCGACTGCGCGACAACGCGGCCCCAGGCCCGTCTCCGGGCGCGAACGCGATGGATATGGCCGATAGCGCAGTGCGCGTGCCGGATTCGGGATCGCGCGACGGACAGCGTCCGGCCGACAATGCGCGGCACCACGCACCGCGGGCGCGGTGGCGGTGGGGGTGGCGGCGGAGGAGGTGGAGGCGGGGGCGCAGGGGGAGGCGGGGGTGGTGGTGCGGGGGGCGGTGGTGGTGGTGGTGGTGGTGGCGGTGGTGGTGGCGGTGGCGGTGGTGGTGGTGGTGGCGGTGGAGGCGGTGGGGGTGGTGGCGGCGCGTCGTCGGTGAACAGGCGCAGGAAGACGCGTTGCGCCCCGCCGTACGGAGGCTCCGACCCGATCCGGCTGTAGACGACGACCGCATCGTTCGAAGGCCCGCGCGCGACGGCGAGACCACTCCAATGCGTCCCGTTGGCCGAGATCACGAAGCCGCCCGGATCGAGCACGGAGCCCGACGGATCGACGCGCCCGCCGTAGAGGTCGCGGCGGCCCCGATACCCGTCGCGCGCGTCCTGCCAGGCGGCGAGGTAATTCGTCCCGTCGAAGACTGCCGCTGGGAACAGCTGCCCCCACGGCGCGGTGGCGACGTCGATCCCGTCGGGATCGACCACCGTCCCATTTGGGCTGACCCGAGCCGCATAGATGTTGTCCCACCCCACGTAGGTGCCGCGGTCGTCTTGCCAGACGACGAGGGACTGTCCTCCCTCGGAAGCGACGGACGGATGCGTCTGGAAGCTGCCGCCCGTGGCGATCGCGATCCCCGCCGAGTCCCTGACGACTCCGCCGGGCGTGACCCTCGCACCGTAGATATCCCTGTAGCCACTGCGGCCGTCGGTCCACGCGACCAGGTAGTCACCACCGTTGAAGGCAAGCGTTGGATCGAGCTGGTCGGTGGCCGCCGCCGAAACCTCGATTCCGCCTGCCTCCAGCACCGTTCCGCTCTGGTCGACTCGGGCGCCGTAGATGTCGAACATCGGAGGCGGAGGCGGGGGCGGAGGCGGCGGAGGCCCATGTGGCGGCGGCTTCGGAGGCCCGGTCGGCGGGTTCCCGAAGTGGCGGGAGTCGTCCCAGACGACCAGCGAGGTAGAGCCGTCGGACGCGACCGACGGGTCGCCCTGGATGCCATTCGCCGTCGAGATTGCGAAGCCGCCGGGGTCGAGCACCGTGCCCTGGCGGCTGACGCGCGCACCATAGAGGTCCGCCTGTCGCTCCGACTGGGGAACCTGCCACACGACGAGGTAGTTGCGGCCGTCGAACGTGACCGTGGGGTTGATCTGCTGCTCTCCGCCCACGGCGACCGGGATCCCGGTTCCGTCGAGCGATTCGCCGGACGCCGTGACCCGCGCCGCGTAGATGTCCCAGGTCCCCCCGCGGTTGTCCTGCCAGACGGCGAGGAAGTCTTCGCCCGACGAGGCCACTGCGGGACCGACCTGCTCGCTCGGCGCCTGCCGCTCGATTGGCAAGCCGTCGGGATCGAGCACGCCGCCCCCGGCCGTCACGCGGGTCGAGTAGAGGTTTCCTTGGCCCGGGAAGTACTGGCCGGGAATCCACGGGACGAGGTAGTTCGTTCCGTCGAAGGCGATCGAGCCGGAGCCGCCTCTCGTCGAGATCGGGATCGCGCCGGGATCCAGGACGGCGCCGTCAGAGGAAACCCTCGTCCCGTAGCTGCCACCGTTCTGGTTGTCCGCCCAGGCCACCATGAACGTCGTCCCGTCAGAGGCCACGCTGGGCGTGGTCTCCCAACTCTGTGTCAGCGGGGAAATCGCGATGCCCGAGGGATCGAGCACTGTTCCGTCCGGCGCCACGCGTGCTCCGTGGATGGTCGGGAAAGAGCCGGGACTGTCGTCCCAGACGACGAGGTAGCTCGTGCCGTCGAAGGCGAGCTTCGGCTCTGCCTCCGCGTTGCTCGCAGTCGAGACAGGAATGCCTGCCGGGTCGAGCACTTCGCCGGCCGGTGTGACTCGAGCGCCGTAGATGTCCCCGCCGAAGGGGCCGCCGGTGTCCCAGACGATCAGGTAGTTCGTGCCGTCGAAGGCGACGCTTGGGTGCTCCGCCGAGCCGGTCGAGACCGGGATTCCACCCGGGTCGAGCACGGTTCCATCGGGCGTCACCCGCGTCGCGTAGATATCGCCGCCACCGTTCTCGGGATAGCTCGTCCACGTGACGAGGTAGTTGGTGCCGTCGAAGGCGATGTCAGACCAGGTCTGGTCCCCGGCACCCGACGCGATCAGGAAGCCGGCCCCGTCGAGCACCTCGCCCTGGGGGCTGACCCGAGTGGCGTAGAGGTCTCCGTCGGGATAACCGCCACGGTCCCAGGTGACGAGGAAGTTCGTCCCGTCGAACGCCACTGACGGCTGCCCCTCCAGCCAGGTGCCCGTCACGGCGATCGGGATCCCGTGTGGGTCGAGGTCCGTCCCGTCGGGTGTGATGCGTGCCGCATAGATGTCGGCGTAGTCGGGGTCCAAGTCGTACCCGCGGTAATCCGTCCAGACGACGAGGTAGTTGGTGCCGTCGAAGGCGAGCTGCGCGTCCGCCTGCCACGGTGCCGCGTCCACGTAGACGGGATCTGAGACCGGTTGTTCCGGACCGATGTCTGTGGCCGGCAGGTGCGCCGTCGCGTTCACTGCCGCCTTCGCCGCCGGCGCCCCGCGGGCTCCGTGCACCCCGCCGAGCGGCGCCAACACCAGGGCGAGTGCCGCGGGCAGGGCAGCGACCAGAGAAAGTCGCATCCGCCCCCCCAGCGTTCGCTCCTGCATGCCTGCCCTTCGTCTAGGCCTGCGGTTGTACTAGGTTCCAAGCGTGAGCGCAACAGTCGGCACGCGCACGCAGCTCGTCGAAGAGCTGATCGCGCGCTACCCAGAGATTCCCCCCGAGGCGGTGCTGAAGGAGGACCTCCTCCGCACCGGGATCGCCTTCGACGAAGCCGCGCTGACCGAGAACCTCGACGGCGAGGTGAAGCCGAAGTCGTACTTCATCTTCTCCTTCGACCAGAAGCCGCTCACAGAGCTCGGCGCGGCGGCACTTCAGCGCCCGCCGGAGGAGATCGCGCTCACGGGCGGGCCCTGGGACTTGCGCCGGACGATCGTCTCGGTCCGCGTCAATCCCGAATCGCCGTACCGCGTCTCACGCGCGGACGGCGGCCTCGTCCTCTCGCTCGACGGCCGCGAGCTGGCCGAGGTGGCAACGCCGCCGATGCCCGAGTACTACCGGCATGCGCTCTCCAACGGCAAGACGGTGATGGAGACCGCGCCGACGATCGAGTGGGGCTACCTGATCTACCTCACCGTGCTGCGCCTCTGCCAGTACTTCGGCGCCAAGGAGGAGTGCGGCTTCTGCGACATCAACCACAACTGGCGCCAGCACAAGAAGGCCGGCCGCCCGTACACGGGCGTGAAGCCCATCGAGGACGTGCTCGAGGCGCTCGAGCTCGTCAATCGCTACGACAACGGCCACACGCACGCCTACACGCTCACCGGCGGCTCGGTCACCTCGACGGTCGACGGTCTCGCCGAAGCCGACTTCTACGGCCGCTACGCGCAGGCGATCGAGGAGCGCTTCCCGGGCCGCTGGATCGGAAAGGTCGTCGCGCAGGCTCTGCCGAAGGCCGACGCGCAGCGCTTCAAGGACTACGGGATCTCCATCTACCACCCGAACTACGAGGTCTGGGACAAGCGGCTCTTCTCGCTGATCTCGCCCGGGAAGGAGCGCTACGTGGGCCGCGAGGAGTGGCATCGCCGGATCCTCGACGCGGCCGAGGTCTTCGGGCCGAGCCACGTGATCCCGAACTTCGTCGCCGGTGTGGAGATGGCGCGGCCGTTCGGGTTCGAGTCGCTCGACGAGGCGATCGCCTCCACGGTCGAAGGGCTCGACTACTTCATGTCGCACGGCGTCACGCCGCGGTTCACCACCTGGTGCCCGGAGCCCACGACGCCGCTCGGCCGCGACAACCCGGGCGGAGCACCGCTCGAGTACCACGTACGCCTGCTGGGCGAGTACCGCGACGCGCTCTCGCGCCACGGGCTGGAATCCCCGCCCGGGTACGGCGAGCCGGGGGTCGGCCGAGCGGTCTTCTCCGTCAGCTCCTTCATGGACGTGCTGTGAGGATTTCCGTCGACGAGGCGCGTGAGCTCTGGCTGCGCGGGAACGACGACGAGCTGCAGCGGCTCGCCGGCCAGGTGCGCGCGCGCTACCACGAGCCGGACCGCGCGACCTACATGGTCATGCGGATCATCAACTACACGAACGTCTGCGTCGCCCAGTGCGACTACTGCGCGTTCTACGTGCTGCCGAACCAGGACGGGGGCTACGTCCTCTCGCGCGAGGACGTCTTCGCCAAGATCGACGAGCTGCTCGAGGTCGGCGGCGACCTGGTCGGCTTCAACGGCGGCTTCAACCCGCGCCTGCCGCTCGACTACTACTGCGACCTGTTCGCCTCGGTGCGAGAGCGCTACGGCGACCGCGTCGAGTTCTACGCGCTCACCGTCGCCGAGTTCGTCTTCCTCGCCGACCGCGCGCGGCTCACCTACGCCGAGGCCGCCGAGCGCCTGCGCGAGGCGGGCGTCTACTGGATCACCGGCGGCGGCTCGGAGATCCTGACCGAGGACTTCCGCGCCCGGCACGCCAAGTGGAAGTACACGGTCACCGACTACTTCGAAGCGCAGCGCGCGATCGTCGAGGCCGGCCTGCAGACGACCGCGACGATGGTGATCGGCTTCGACGAGACGCTCGACGAGCGCCTCGAGCACCTGCAGCGCACGCGCGACTTCCAGGACGAGGTGGGCGGGCTGTTTTCGTTCCTCTGCTGGACGTACAAGCCGTACGGGACCGCCTTCGGCGGTCGTGAGATCTCGCCCGAGGAGTACCGCCGCTGGATCGCGCTCTCGCGCATCTTCCTCGACAACGTGAAGCACATCCGCACGTCGGTGCTGACGCAGAACGAGGGCGCCTTCCGCGCGCTCGACTACGGCGCCGACGATTTCGACCTCCCCATCGAGGACGAGGTCACGCAGAAGGCGGGCGCCCGCATCGAGCTCGATCTCGACGCCCTGCTCAGGATCCCGCGGCGCCTCGGCTACGAGGTCGAGTACCGGCGAGCCGAGCGGCCTGCTGCACTGAGCTCGCGGTAGCGCAAGACGCCGTAACTCGGCGGCCGTCTTGACGCGCGCTATGGTGCTAGTTATCGTAGTTCCATCTCGCCGTGACAACCATCGCCCCGCCGTCACAGCCGCAGCCCTCGCAGGAAGAGCTCGAGGCTCTGATCGAGGAGGCGCGCCGCCGCGCCCGCCGCCGGCGTCTCGCCTACGGCGCGGCGGCAGTGATCGTGCTCGCGGCCGCAGGCGTCGCCCTGGGAATCGTCCTGACCCAGCGCGGTGACGGCAGCACTGCAGCGCCCGCCGGGTACCACTTCGTCCAGGCGAAGGGCACGGTCTTCCATGCGCGGGTGGAGCTGGTGCAGCACGCGTGCCGGCGCGACGCGAGATCGGGGCGCCCGTCGTGCGGGCCCGACCCGGACAACCGGCTGGTCGATCTCGCTACGGGGAAGGCGAAGCCGGTGACCGACGTGCAGGAAGTGTGGTGGGATCCGAAGAGCGGTCTTGTCCGCGTCGTCGGGAGCACCGCCGGCCGGGTGGCCTACGACAGCGTCGGTCAGCAGTGCCAGCTCGGCAGCAGGCCCCGCTTCTGCAATGAGCCGCCGCCGTTCGGCCTGGCCAAGCTCGGCTTCAGCCTGCCGGTCGACACGAGCCGCGCGCGGATCGCCGGACGCGGTGTCGTGCGCGGACATCATGTGATCTGGGTCGAGCAGATCGGCCCGTCCGGCGCTCCAGCCATCGCGCGTGTCGCACTCGACGTGCGAACCCACGAGCCGGTCGCCCGGAAGGAGAACTTCCTCGGCATGACGGAGTTCTTCTCGCGGCTGCCGAACCTGTCGGGCCGCAGCGTCAAGTTCGTCGTCCCCGACGGTGGCGCGCCGCGAAACAGCTACCCCCCAGGTTCCGGCTTCTTCCACGAGGCTCCGCGGCCGGTCGACCAGACGAAGAAGACCCTCGGCCGCAGCCCTTACTGGCTCGGCCAGAGCTACCAGGGCCATCGGCTCCGATCGGCGGCTGTGGGCACGGAGGGACTAAAGGCTGCGAACGGAACGAAGCTCGAGTCGGCGCCCTTCGTCAGCTTCGACTACGGAGTCGTTCGGCTGCAGGAGTTCGCCCACCGCCCGTCCGGCCAGCCGCTCCCACCGCAGGGGAAGCTCCTGCTCACGGGTGAACGGGCCGCGCTCCTCCACAACGGCATCCTCGTTGTCGCGGACTTGACCGGTGCGGCTGGTCACAGCTCGAGCAACTCGCTCGCAGCCGCGCTCGCACTGGCCAAAGCGCTTCGCCCGGTCGGGTCGTAGTCCCACACGTCGAGTCGCTCTCGGTAGGGTCGGGCTGACCCGCAATCCAGGAGGCTTTATGAGCGACTACGAGGTGGCGAAGCTCGACGAGATCGAGGAGGTCAGCGACGGGCGCGTTCCCTGGCGGCCGGTGCGACACCAGCTGGGGATCAGCGCCTTCGGCGTCAACGCCTTCACCGGCAAGAGCGCGGGCGACCGCATCATCAACGAGCACGACGAGGCGGAGGAACACGACCGGCACGAGGAGCTCTACGTCGTCCAGAGCGGTCGCGCGCGGTTCGAGCTCGACGGCGAGACCGTCGACGCTCCCGCGGGCACGTTCGTGTTCGCGAAGCCCGGGGTCAAGCGAACGGCCTTCGCGGAGGAGCCCGGGACGACGCTTGTCGCAATCGGCGCCGTCGCCGGCAAGGCCTACGAGGCATCCGGCTGGGAGGTCTGGATGCCGCTCCACGGGCTCTACCAGGAAGGCAAGTACGCCGAGGCTGCCGACCGCGGACGCGAGCTCGTCGAGGGCCATCCCGAGTACGCCGGGCCTCTCTACAACCTCGCGTGCTGCGAGGCCCTCGCGGGGCGCAAGGAAGACGCGATCCAGCACCTGCGGCAGGCGATCGAGCGGTCCGAGCAGTTCCGCCCGATGGCGGCCGAGGACTCCGACTTCGATCCGATCCGCGAGGAGCCCGGCTTCAAAGAGCTCGTCGGGTAGCGCTTTTCCACAGGCCGAGCCGTCCACAGGACCGCGGTGGACAGAATTCCCGCGTCTTGCGGGCTTTTCCGCGCGCTTTCCACATGCGATCTACAGGCCGTTCGCGCAACGCTGTTGTGGATGGACGCGCACGCACCGGACAGCCACGTCGAGTCGCTGAGCGAGCGGATCGCCGCCCTCGCGGCCGAGCGGCAGGAGCTGCGCCTCGCGGGGGCGAGCGACGAGGTGCTCGAGGCGAACCGGGCTCAGCTGGGCATGAGCCAGTGGGCGCTCAGCCACGCGCTGATCGAGCGGCACCTGCCCGGCTTCGCCGCGGCCTGACCTCCAGCTCGAGGCCGAGCCAGGCTGCGAGGTCCTCGAGCTCGGCCTGGACGCCTTCGCGCATCGCCCCAGTGTGCTTGACGTCCTCGTGGATCGCGTTCACGCGCAGGACGCCGGCCTTCCGGTCGGCCGCGGCGTCGAGCTTCCCGATCAGCCGGTCCTCGTGGAGGATCGGCAGCGCGAAGTAGCCCCAGCGGCGCTTGGCGGCCGGCTTGTACATCTCGAGCGCGTACTCGAAGTCGAAGAGCTCCTCGGCCCGGACGCGGTCGTGGATCAGCCGGTCGAACGGCGACAGCAGGGCGGTACGTCCTTCGAAACCGTCGTCCAGGTAGGCCGGGTCGACGCGCCACTCGCCCTTCACGCCCTCCACGGCCGCGGGTTCGCCCGCCTCCCCGACGTGGATCGGCTCCATCGGCATCTTCCGCGCCTTCGCCCGCGCGATCCCGAGCGAAGCCAGCCTCCGCTCGTTACGGCCTCGCTCGGCCTCCTCGACCGAGGGCACGTCGACAGCCGGATAGACGCGCTCCGGAAGATCCCAGAGCCGCTCGCGGCCGACCCGTCCCGCGATCGCGACCTCGCCGCGGCTCATCAGGAACTCGAGCATCTGCGTCACGTTGCGGTCGTTCGTCCAGCCGGACGAGGCCCAGGGAACGACACAGGTGTCGGGGATCTCGCGCGAGGCCAGCGGGCCCGACTTCTTCAGGAGCCTGAGGACGTCGCGCCGGAAGCGGTCGTTGTCGCGGAACCACACGCGTGAGCGTTCGTAGTCGGGGAACGCGTCGGCGCCCGCGAGGTAGAGCCCGAGGTCGCCGACCGGCCGGATCATCGCGTCGAGCTCGAACAGCGTCCGGTCCTGCTCGAGGGCGCGCTTGAGCTCCTCCGGCCGGTACGAGGATCCAAGCCGGCTCCAGAGGACGAGGTCTGCGCTCGGAGCGACCGCCGCGGTCGGGTCGATCTGCAGCAACGTTAGGCGCTCGACGACGGTGAGCAGGTCCGTAGGCCGGGGCGAATCGAGCAGCTGGGCGCGCACGGCGATCCGGCGAGCCTGCGCCTTCGTCAGCCCATGCATCCGCGGGAGGCTAGCGTGACCCCATGGCGACCAGGACAGGCGATTGACCTTCGCCCTAGCATGACGGCGTGCACGAGCCAAAAAAACGCTCGGGGCCAACGTGGTCCGGTTCCGGAGAGGGTGAGCGGCTCTGGTTCCTGGGCACGCTCGCGATGATCAGGGTGCCGGGCGAGGCGAGCGACGGACGCTTCGCGCTGATCGAGTTCCTCTTCCCGCGCCACGCG
Source organism: uncultured Actinomycetes bacterium (assembly GCA_963788215.1). Taxonomy (GTDB): domain Bacteria; phylum Actinomycetota; class Thermoleophilia; order Gaiellales; family Gaiellaceae; genus AC-32. Next base: position 266,488 of record CAWBFX010000008.1, on the reverse strand, counting down.
TCGCCGCCGCTGCACACGCATCCTCAGGACGAGAGCTACTTCGTGCTGGACGGACGGCTCACACTGCAGGCAGCCGACGAGCGCTTCGAGCTGGCAACCGGCGGAGCCGCTGTCGTGCCGATGGAGGTGGCGCACACATTCCGCGTGGAGAGCGAGACCGCGCGCGTGCTCGTCCTCAGCACCCCGGCCGGGCTCGAGCGGATGATCAGAGACGGCTCCGTCCCGGCGACGGCGGCGTCGCTGCCGCCGAGCGACACACCGCGACCGTCGTCCGACGAGCTCGAAGGGATCTTCAAGGCTCACGGCCAGGTCAACCTCGGCCCGCCGCTCGCTCCTGACAGCGCCTAGAGGGCCAGTCCCTCCGCGCGCATCGCCCGGCGGTAGGCGACTGCGACCGCGTCGAACTTGAGGTGCAGCTCGGCAGCGAGGTCGAACGGCACCTGCTCCGGGCGCTGCGACTCGACGACCCGCTTGTCCTGGTCGAAGATCACGTCTTCGAACTCGCGGAGCACCTCGTCCGGCTGCTCGAGGTTGTAGTTCCGCCCGATGCGCAGGAAGCCCTTGCACCGGTCCTCGCGGACCGGCTGGGAGGCGAAGAAGTAGAGCATCCCCTCCGTGCCGCCCCAGCCGAGGCGGAGGACGATCGTGTACGGAAGGTGCAGCTCGTAGCGGCTGCGGCGCTCCGGCGTCTGCGAGTCCTCGTTTGCGAAGACGGGGAAGTCGTCGGTGTTCGGCGCCTCGGGCCGGACGATCTCGTAGTGGAGGACGCTCCCTTCCGTCCGTACCTCGTGGTTGGGGACCACCGGCCGCTCCGGATCGCCGAGCAGCCCGGGATGGACGAAGGGGAAGTGGCCGAAGTCGGTGAAGTTCTCGACCTGGCGCGAGGCGTCGCAGGCCCACTCGTAGGGGCCGCACGAAACCGTCCGCCACTCGTCGGCCTCGAGCTCCGGAACCTCCGGCAACGGCAGCCGCGGCTCCTCGAGTGCCGCCCACACGAGCCCGAAGCGCTCGACGCACTCGTAACGCGCGGCGCGCGCCTTGGCGGGCACGCGAGTCGGATCCTCGAGCTGCGGGATCGCGACGCAGGCGCCGCTCGTGCCGTAGCGCCACCCGTGGTAGGGGCACACGATCTCGTCGCCATCGACGGTTCCGAGCGAAAGCGCGGTCCCGCGGTGGATGCAGAGGTCGGAGAACACGTGAGCGGCTCCGGCGGAGTCGCGCCAGACGACCAGCGGCTCGCCGAGCAGCTCGACCGGGACCGGCGTCCCGGTCACGTCTTCCGCGTACGCCAGGGGATGCCAGCACGAACGGAGCGCCGGGTGGTTCCCGCGAGCCGACGGTGACTCGGTCTGCGTCAACTCAGACTGCGGCTTCGGCGCGCGCCACGAAACGGAGTTCCGGGACCTCGTCGAGCTCGCCGACGTCTCGCGCCAGCTCCAGGAACGTGAGCAGTCCCGCCCGCTCGCGCGGACCGAAGCGGTAGCGCAGCTTCTCGAAGTAGCGCGCGAGGAAGCCGGCGGGATAGCCGTAGCGCTCGCTCGACTCGTAGGCGAGCTGCTCGGGCTCTGCGCGCGCGGTGCGAACGGACTCGACGAGCGCCTGCTCGAGCTCGCCGAGACCCGCGCAGACCGGCTCGGGGCAGGCCCAGACGGCGAACACCATCGGCAGGCCGGTGCGCTCGAGCCAGAGGCGGCCGAGGTCGTGGTGCGGGGTCGGGTCCTCGAACGCACTCTTCAGGGCGGCGTCGCCGATCAAAAGCTTCGCGTCGGCCTCCTCGCCGAGCGGGACATGGTCGGCCTCCGGCAAAAGCACCTTCGTGAGGACCACCGAGGTCGCGCTTTCCGGGGTGACGGCGACGGTCCGCACCTGCTCCAGGGGCTTGCGGGCGACGAGCTGGATCGAGTCGACGGCTCCCTCGGACGAGACGCAGATCCGCGGCAGCAGCCGCAGGCGGTCGGCGTTGCGCGCGTACTCGATCGACGAGATCGGCGCCAGGTCGAGCTCGCCGCCGAGCAGCCGCGCGTTCAGGTCGGTCGGGACGCCGTGTACCTCCTCGACCTCCGCCTCGAGCCGGTAGAAGACCGGCGCCATGTTCACGTAGGAGATCCGCCCGAGTCTGATCACGCCGCGGCTCCAACCGGGGTCTGACCCGGGGTCTGACCCCGGTTCTGGCGCGCCGCGGTCACGATTCGCGGTCCACGACGGCGTCGGTCAGGGCCTCGAGCTCGTCGCGGCGGAGGTGGCCGTCGAGACAGTTGCGCGCCTGGCGGGCGTAGTCGAGGGCGACGAGCCTCGCCTCGTCGAGCGCGCCGGTCTCGGCGACGCGGACGAGCGCGCCGTCGAGCGGGCCTCCCCCGAGCGCCGACCGCACCGATTCGTCCTCGCGCGCGGCCAGGATCAGCGGAAGCGTCGGCGTGCCCTCGCGCAAGTCCGTGCCGGCGACCTTGCCGGTCTCGAGGGTCTCGCCGGAGCAGTCCAGGATGTCGTCCGCGATCTGGAACGCGATCCCGAGCGCGAGCCCGAACTCCCCGAGCCCGCGGTCGCCGCCGCTGCCGAGGAGGCATGCGGCCTCGAACAGCTTTCCGGTCTTCAAGGCGCAGCGCTCGAGGTAGCTCTCGACGCTCGTCTCGGGGTCGTGCGTCTGCGCGCGCTGCAGAGCCTCGCCCCGAGCAAGGGCGAGGGTCGCGCCCGCGAGGACGCAGACCGCCGCCTGGTCTCCCGTCGCGGCGAGCTCGGCGAACGCCCTCGCGAAGAGATAGTCGCCCGCGGCCCGCGCCGCCTCCGGCCCGTGGCGGGCCCACGCGGCGGCGCGGCCCCGCCGGTACTCGGCGCGGTCGATCAGGTCGTCGTGGACGAGCGTCGCCGTGTGGACGAGCTCGACCGCAGCGCCCCCGGCAAGCGGCTCCGAGCCTGCCGGCGCGGTCAGGAAGACGAGCAGGGGCCGCAAGCGCTTGCCGCCCGCAGCCAGCGCCTCGGCGCCGACCGTCGAGACGAGCCCAGGGCAGGCCTCGACCGCGGCCGAAAGCCGTTCCTCGAGCCCCTCCAGGTACTCGTCGAGCCCGGGGCTCTCGCGGATCGTCGCGAGACTCATGCGGCCACTCCCGTGTGCAGCGCGACGATCCCGCCGGCGAACAGGCGGTAGCGCACGTCCTCGAACCCCGCGGCCCGCAAGGCGCCGGCCAGGCCCTCCGGCCCCGGGAACCGCTGCACGCTCGCGGGAAGGTACGAGTAGGCCGAACCCCCGGGCAGAACCTTGCCGAGCAGCGGCACGATACCGTTGAACCAGAGCCGGTAGAACGGCGCGAGCAGCCCGCGCGGCCGGGTGATCTCGAGGATCCCGACGCGGCCGCCGGCCTTCAGGACCCGGCGCAGCTCTCGCAGGCCGGCTTCGAGATCGGAGAGGTTCCGGACGCCGAAGCCGACCGTCGCCGCGTCGAACGAGGCGTCCTCGAACGGAAGCGCGAGCGCGTCGCCCTGCATCCAGGTCACGTCGGACGACTTCTGCCGCGCCCGCTCGAGCATCCGCTCCGAGAAGTCCACGCCTGTCACTCGCCCGCCGATACGCGCCGAAGCCAGAGCCAGATCCCCGGTCCCGCAGCACGCGTCCAGCACGCGGTCGCCCCGCCGGACCACGGCCGCCGCCGTCTCGGATCGCCAGCGCCCGTCGAGCCCGGCGGTCATCACGCGGTTCATCGCGTCGTACACCGGCGCGATCCGGTCGAACATCGCCCGGACACCGTCGGCCGGAAGCGTGCCTGCCGAAAAACTCATTCCCGCTCCCGGCGCCGGCAAAGCCGGCGCCTCCGCTCCCTGATGAGCTCCGTCGAGCCTACGCTCATGGTCACTCCTGGCCCCAGCGCCGTACGAGCGCGTGCGAGAGCCCGAGCTGGTCGAGGCACCGTCCGACGATGAAGTCGACGAGGTCGCTGACCGACTCGGCGCCGTGGTAGAAGCCCGGCGCGAGGAAGAGGAGGGTCGCCCCCGCCTGCTTCACGCGCAGCATGTTCTCGAGGTGGATCAGCGAGAGCGGCGTCTCGCGCGGGCACAGCACGAGCTTCCGTTCCTCCTTCAGCGCCACGCTCGCCGCGCGCTGAATCAAGTTCGACATCGCGCCCGAGGCGATCGTCCCGAGCGTTCCCATCGAGCACGGGCAGATCACGTACGCGTCGACCTTCGCCGAGCCGCTCGCGTACGGCGCGTGCCAGTCGCGCTCGTCGTAGAGCGTGACGGCGTCGCGCACGGGCTCGATCAGCCGCGCGAGCGTCTCGTCGGCCGAGAGCCGCGCGTCGCCGTAGAGCTCGGTCGCGACGACCTCGAGCCCGGCGCGCGAGGCGCAGAGCCCGATCTCGCACCCGGTCTCACCCAGCGCCTCGAGCAACCGCGCCGCGTACGGCGCCCCCGAAGCTCCGGTGATCCCGAGGAAGACGTGCACTAGCCGCCCTTCGAGGCCTCTAAGAACGCGGCGAGCTTCTGCAGGTTCTCGTTCCCGAGGTCCTTGAACGACGGCATCGGCGAGCCGGGGTTCACGCAGCTCGGACACTCGAGGTGCGAGACCTGGAACTGGATCCCCTTGTTCTTCGCGCCTTCCGCGGAGAGGTCAGGCGCGCCGAGGTTCGACGAGCCGGTGCCGAGGTACGTGTGGCAGTTGGTGCAGCCGGACTCGGCGAAGAGATTGGCGCCGTCGATCGCCTGCTGGTTGCCGGTGAAGCCCTGCTTGGCCTCCCAGCTCGGGATCGCCGCCTTGACCTCGCTCGCGATCGCCTCCTCCGCGGTCGCGCCCTTGTACGTGAGCGCGCCCATCGCGAGCACCGTGAGCGCCGCGCCCACGACGGCCACCGGGCGCCTGGACAGCCGCCGCTCCGTCCGCAGGTCGATGAACGGCAGCACCAGCAGCAGGATCAGGCAGATCGTCGGGATCCCGACCGTCGCGAGGATCACCGTCTCCGGCCACTTGAAGATCCGGAGCAGGTAGAAGAGGAAGTAGAAGTACCAGTCGGGCCGCGGCACGAACGTCCTCGTCCCCGGGTCGGCCTTGTCTCCGAGCTGCGCGCCGAGGATGTCCGTGTAGTGCCAGACGACGGCGCAGCCGACGATCACGAGCACGACCACGAGGCTCATGACCGTGTCGTGGAACATCGCGTACGGGTAGAACGGCTTCCCGCGCGTCTTGACGTCGTCCTTGTACTGCTGGAACCCGGCGCGGCGCTCGTCTAGGGCGCTCATTCCGTCGGCCTCCCGCGAATCGTCCGAGGCCGCGGCTGCACCAGGCCCGAGCGCGCCGGCGTCGGCTCGGGCTCTCTCGGGGCGCCCGCAGCCTCACCCGACCACGGCGGCGACGAGACGCCGAGCCGCACCACGAGGTACAGGTGCAGTCCGATGAGCCCCATCAGCGCGCCCGGGACGAGCAGCATGTGGAGCGAATAGAAGCGCGAGAGCGTGTCGGGCCCGATCTCGGCGCCGCCGCGTAACAGCGACGCGAGGAACGGCCCGACGAACGGCGCCGTCCCGTTGATGTTGATCGCGACGACCGTCGCCCAGTAGGCGGTCTGGTCGAAGGGGAGCAGGTACCCGGTGAGGCCCTCGAAGAGCCCGGTCGCGAGCAGGAGCACGCCGACGATCCAGTTCAGCTCGCGGGGGTACTTGTACGCGCCGAACAGGAAGACGCGCCCCATGTGCATGAACATCAGGATGATGAAGACGCTCGCGCCCCAGCGGTGCATGCCGCGGACCAGCCAGCCGCCCCAGATGTCGTCCGTGATGTGCTGCACCGACTCGTGCGCCTGCTCCGGGCTCGGCTTGTAGTACATCGCCAGGATCACGCCGGTCGCGAGCTGGACGAGGAACGCGGTCAGCGTCGCCGAGCCGAGCGTGTGCCACCAGCTGGTGTCCCCCGGGACCTTGCGGAAGAGGAAGTAGCGCACGCCGCCGATGAGGCCGGAGCGCTCCTCCAGCCAGTCGAGCGGGTAGAGCACGGCGCGCTCGAGCTGCTCCTGCCGGGCTGACTTGCGCCGCGCCATCAGTGAGGCGGCTGCAATGGGTAGAGCCAGGACTCGGGGCCGTCGACGTGCTGCCCCGGGCCGGCCAGCTCGTACTTGTGGATCTCGGCGTTCGCGCCGGAGCCGGAGACGCTGGCGACGCTGAACGTGTTGCCGAGGATGAGGTGCCCGTTGCGGATCGAGAACTCGTAGCGGTCGAGGCCGCGGACCGGCGGGCCGGCGATGCGGTTGCCCTCCTGGTCGTACGAGCCGCCGTGACACGGGCAGATGAACCCCGCGGCCGGCAGCGACGGGATGATCGAGACGTGGCCGCTCGAGGTCGTGACGGTCTTCGTCTTCTTGTCGAAGGTCGGGCCGCCGGGCTGTACCGGGCAGCCGAGGTGCGCGCAGCGGTTCGAGATGCACGTGAAGCTCGGCTTGCCGTCCAGGAGGCCGTTGTTGCGGATGAAAGCGGTTCGCCGCGAGACCTCGCCCTGCTCGGGCTCCCGCAGGAAGGTGGCGACCTGATACTGGCCTTCGGGGAAGTTGTCGATCGGGCCGAGGTCGACGGAGTGGCTGTGCTGCTTCACGAACGCGGGGAGCACGGCGAAGCCGATCACCGGAAGCGTGACGACGCCGCCGATGATCGCGCCGAGGCCGAGGGTGGCGCTCTCGAGGAAGACGCTGCGCGGGAAGCGCTCGCCCGGCGCGGGCTCCGGCATCGCGGCCTCGCCCTTGTGCGCGGGGACGGCGGGAGCCTGTGGAGCGGGCTCTCCCTCGTCGGCCGCAGGCGCGGGGCCGGCCGGGGCGCTCGCGCCCGTGGCGACGTCGCGGGCCCAGAGGGCGCCGCAGACCACGAGGATCACCGCGCCGATCGCGGCTGCGACCCAGCTGACGATCAGCCCTACGAGAAGGCAGACGACGCCGACGGCAAAACCGATCGGCCAGAGGCTAGGCGGCGGCTCGTGCCCCTCCATATCACCCCGCGGGTCATCCACCCGACGCGCCTCCCCTTCCCTAGTAGGCTCGATCAGCCGCTGGATTCAATCGTGCCTGATCCTACGGCGTCAACGACGTAACAACTGGCGCAACGCTTCCGGAGCGCTTCCGAGGCCGTACTCCTCCCAGCGTGCGTCGACGAGCGCCTGCACTTCGTCGCTCATCCGGATCTCCTCCGGCCACGGCCGCGCACCCTCGGCCGGGCCCTTGTGAGTGGCGTCGATCCCGATCTTGCCGCCGTAGAACTGCATCGAGGGCGCGTGGTCGAGGTGGTCGAGCGGCCCCTCGGAGATGAGCACGTCCCGCTTCGGGTCGACGTTCGCGCAGACCCGGAAGAAAACGTCCTGGTAGTCGTGCACGTCGACCGCCTCGTCGACGACCACGACCGCCTTCGTCAGGCTCAGCAGGCCGAGGCCCCAGATCGCGTGCATCACCTTCTGCGCCTGGCCCGGGAAGGTCTTGCGGATCGAGACGAGGCAGCAGTTGTGGAACGCGCCCGCGACCGGGAGGTCGTAGTCGACGATCTCCGGCACGCTCATCCGGATCGCCGGCAGGAAGATGCGCTCGGTCGCCTTGGCGAGCCACGCGTCCTCCTGCGGCGGCTTGCCGACGACGATCGACGGGTAGATCGCGTCGCGCCGCATCGTGATCGCCTCGACGTGGAACACCGGGAAGAGCTCGGGCGGCGTGTAGTAGCCGGTGTGGTCGCCGAACGGCCCCTCGCTCGTGAGGTCGTCCTTGGCGATGTAGCCCTCGAGGACGATCTCGGCGTGCGCGGGGACCTCGAGATCGACCGTCCTGCCCGGGACGAGCTCGACGGGCTCGCCGCGCAGGAAGCCCGCGAGCATCAGCTCGTCGACGTGCTTCGGCAAGGGCGCGCTGGCGGTGTAGGCGGTGATCGGGTCGAGCCCGAGCGCGACCGCGACGTCCATCCGGCCGTCCGCGAGCAGGTAGTCGGCCCGCCCGTCCTTGTGGATCTGCCAGTGCATCGCCGTGGTCTTGCCGTCGAGCACCTGCATCCGGTACATGCCGACGTTGCGCCCGCCTGTGCGCGGGTCCTTCGTGATGACGGCGGGGAGCGTGATGAACGGCGCCGCGTCGCCCGGCCAGCAGGTCTGAATGGGCAGCCGCGAGAGATCGACGTCGTCGCCCGTGAGCACGACCTCCTGCGACGGGCCGCTGCGGACGCGCTTCGGCTGCGAGTCGGCGATCGACTTCAGCTTGCGCAGGCCCTTGACCTTCTCGGCGAGCCCCTGCGGCGGCTGCATCTCGAGGACGTCGCCGAGCTTGCGGCCCGCTTCGTCGAGCGAGTCGACCCCGAGCGCGAGGCACATGCGCCGCTCGGTGCCGAACTGGTTGATCAGCAGCGGGTGCTCCGACTTCGGGTTCTCGAACAGCAGCGCAGGGCCGCCTGACTTGACGACGCGATCCGTGATCTCGGTGATCTCGAGGTTGGGGTCGACCTCGGCCTGAATCCGCACGAGCTCGCCCTCGCGCTCGAGCAGCGAGATCCATTCGCGGAGGTCGCGGGTCATCGCGGTGAGTCTAGGTTCGAGAGCGCATAACGGGCAGCTTCTTCGAGCGAGAGCGACCGGCCGCGCTTTCGAGCCGCCTCGAACTCCTCTCCTTTGACGCCCTCGAGGTACGGCTCGTACTCGACCATGGCTCCGGTCGTCGACCCCCTCGGTTCCCGCTCTGCCGTGGCCTCCAGGGCGCCCCAGAGTGTCCCGGCGTCCTCGCGGAAGCCCTGGGCGGCGGCGATCGCAGCACCCACCGCCAAAGCGTTCGCGAGGTTGATGCGGTCCTGGACGGACAGAAGCGTCTCGAGCCCGTCGACGAAGGCGGCCCTCGCGGCCTCGGAATCGTGCGCGGCGATCAGATGCTCGGAGGTCCCGAGGAGCGTGACGCCCTTGAACCAGGTGAAGCCGAGGCTCTCTGAGACTGCGGCGGATTCCAGCCCAAGGCGAAGGCCGTTCTCCGGGTCCTCCTCCGCGAACGCGATCGCGCCGAGCACGTTGAGCGCCATGGCCTCGTCGCGGCGGTTGCCGCTGCGCCGGTCGAGCTCGAGTGCCTCTGTCGCAAGCCGCTTCGCACGCTCGAGATCCCCCTGGTCCAGCGCATTGAAGGCGATGCGATGCCTGATATGGGTCGCTTCGAGCTCGTCCCCAACCGCCTGAAACAACTCCATCGCCCGCTCGTACTCCGGCTCGGCCAGCGCGCTTGCGTGCGTGAAGTCAAAGGTAGCCCCGCGAAACCGAAGCGCACGCGCGAGTGCGGCACGGTCGATGGTCTCGCCGGCGGCGGCGAGGAGGGCGTCGACGCGGTCGCGGCCGCCGACAGGATCGTTCGTCGACCAATACATCTCGAGCATCCACATGAGGCGAAGCGCGGCCTCCGCCTGCCCGGATGCGAGTGCCCATTCGAGAGCGACGTCGACGTTGGGGCGTTCCGCCTGGGCGAGCTCCATGGCCGGCCGCCCCGTGCTCTCGGGACGCATGTTCCCGGCTTCGAAAGTGTCGATCAGCGCGTCCAGAAGTCGCTGCAGCAGGTCTTGCCGGCGCTCCGGCGGGAGCTGCTCCGCGGCGAACTCACGGATCGTCTCGAGCATGAACAGCCGGCCCGACTCCGTGCGCCGAACGAGGCTCTTGTCGACGAGCGACTCAAGGAGCTCGAGGTCCGCCTGACAGACGCGCTCGGCGGACTCGAGCGTCCAGCCGCCCTGGAAGACAGACAGAGCCGCGAGCAACTTCTGCTCCTCGGCGTTCAGGAGCTCGTACGACCATTCGATCGTCGCCCGCAGGGTGCGCTGCCGGACCTCGGCGTCGCGCCCGCCGCGTAGCAGATCCAGGCGTTCGCCGAGGCGCTCGACGAGCTGGGCCGTCGTGAGCAGCCCAGTGCGGGCTGCCGCCAGCTCGATCGCAAGCGGCAGGTCGTCGAGCCGGGCGCAGAGCTCGTCCACGTGCTCGTCCGGCTGGAACTCCGGAGCGGCAGCTTGCGCGCGCGAGACGAACAGGCGGTGCGAGTCGCCGCGTGCGAGCACCGGCACCGGATAGACCTGCTCGCCGGCGACCCGGAGCCGCTCGCGACTGGTGACGACCACGACCAGGCCGCGACACGAGTCGAGCAAAGCCGCTATCTCCGGGGCGGCCTCGACGACGTGCTCGAAGTTATCCAGCAGGAGCAGCAGCCGGCGACCGCCGATCACGGTCTCGAGCCGCCCCCCTCCGCCGAGAGCGCGCGCGGCGGCCGGCAGGACGTCGTCGTTGTTCCGCACCTCCGCCAGCGGAACCCACCAGACGCCCTGCGGATACTCGTCTGCGGCGGCCGCGACGGCCTGCAGCGCCAGGCGGGTCTTCCCGCTGCCGCCCGCGCCGGAAAGTGTCAGCAGCCGCACATCGTCGCGTCCGAGCAGCTCGCCGACCGCGGCCAGCTCGCCCTCGCGGCCGAGAAACGGCGTTGCCGGGATGGGCAGGTTGGTCTGGTAGAGGGTCTTCAGGCGCGGAAACTCGCCCTCGCCCGCCTGATAGATCCGCTCGGGTGCACTCAGGTCCTTGAGCCGGTGCTCCCCGAGGTCAAGTAACACTGTGTTACTTGGCTCCAGGAGCGCCTGGGTGGAGGCAGAGACGAGGATCTGCCGGCCGTGGCCGGCCGCGGCGATCCTCGCCGCCCGGTGGACGTCCGCGCCGACGTAGCCCTCCTCGGTCAGCAGGGGCGTGCCCGTGTGGAGCCCCATCCGGACCGGGATCGAGAGCTGCTCCTGCGCCTCCCGGGCCGCCGCGAGCGCGCCGGGCGCGGTCGGGAACGCGACGAAGAACGCGTCGCCCTGCGTGTCGACCTCGGCGCCGTCGTGCCTCGAGAAGGCCTCCCGCAGGACGCGTCGGTGCTCGCTCAGCTCGGCCGCGTATCGTTCGGCGCCGAGCTCGTGGAGCAGGCGCGTGGAACCCTCGATGTCGGTGAAGAGGAAGGTGACGGTTCCGCGCGGCAGCTCGCGCACGCGCAGATCCTGCTTAGTGGCGGTGCCTAAGCCACTTCGAGAGCTCGCCGAGGACGATCACGCCGAGGAAGATCAGGCCTACGACGAGCATGGCCTCGATTACTTCCTTTCCTTCCTGAGCGGCTGTCTTCGCGGCGAGCAGCACGGCGCGATCCTACTGGACGCGCCGCGCGTGAGCCGCGAGCGCGCTTTCGACCAGCGCCGGCGAGGAATCACGTCCGTCGCCGAGCTTCGCGGCGGTTGCCGCCCATGCCTCGCCGTCGCCGGGAAGACGGTCGGCGCGCAGCTGGGCGCAGAGCGAGATCAGGGCCGCGAGCTCGGCGACCGCCTCGACGGTGCCGCTCTCGGCGATGCGGACGAGGCCGTGCGCGTAGAGATAGTCGCCGAGCAGCAGGGCCGTGTCTGCGTCACCCGGGTCGAACAGTCGCGGCCTGCCGTAGTGGAGCAGGTAGCCCTCGTAGATCGTCTCGAGACCGAGCGCGTACCGCTCCTCGGCCAGCGGCGAGAAGATGGCATCCTCTTCGCGCTCGCCGTCGGGGCGCAGCGCGGCCGCCCACAGGCGGCTCTCCGCTGCAGCGGACTGCGCAATCGTCTCCCAGACATCGAGGGTTACAGCCACGCTGCCAGCTCCTTCGTCCAGTAGGAGATGACCAGGTCTGCGCCGGCTCGGACGATCGCGGTCAGCGACTCGAGGGCGGCCTGCCGCTCGTCCAGCCAGCCGCGGGCGCCCGCGGCCTTCAGCATCGCGTACTCGCCGGAGACGTTGTAGGCGCCGACGGGAAGGTCGAAGCGCTCCCGCACGGCGCGGATCACGTCGAGGTTCGGGAGAGCCGGCTTGACGAGCAGCGCGTCCGCGCCTTCGCGGACGTCGAGCTCGCACTCGCGCAGCGCCTCGCGCACGTTGGCGGGATCCATCTGGTAGCCGCGCCGGTCGCCGAACGCGGGCTCCGACTGGACGGCCTCGCGAAAGGGCCCGTAGAACGCCGACGCGTACTTGGCGGCGTAGCTCACGATCGGGGTCTGACCCCGGTCGGCGTCGTCGAGGGCAGTGCGGATCGCGGCGACGCGGCCGTCCATCATGTCGCTCGGGCAGACGGCATCCGCGCCGGCCTCCGCGTGGCTGACGGCCGTGCGGGCGAGCAGCTCGAGCGTCGAGTCGTTGTCGACGTCGTCGCCGTCGAGAGCTCCGCAGTGGCCGTGCGACGTGTACTCGCAGAGGCAGACGTCGGTCAGCAGCACGAGGCCCGGCGAAGCCTCGCGCGAGCGCCCGCAGCGCCTGCTGGACGACGCCGTCGTCGTCCCACGCCCCCGAGCCCTCGGCGTCCTTCTCGTCCGGAATCCCGAACAGCAGGACGGACCGCACGCCGAGCCGCTCGAGCTCGCTCGCCTCGGCCGCCAGCGACTCGACCGAGTGGCGGCCGAGCGCCGGAAGCTCGGCGTTCTCGAACGCCTCCGGCCCGACGAACAAGGGGAAAACGAAGTCGTCGAGGTCGAGGCGCGTCTCGCGGACGAGCGCACGCAACCGGTCGCTGCGGCGCAGCCTTCGCAGGCGCATGGCCGGGAAGCTCATACCAACAATCTACGCGCTCCCAGCCGGGCGAGAACGCCGAAGATCGCGCCGAGCGCGATCAGCCAGACGGCCTGCCGCGCGACCTGGCGCCAGGGGCTGAGGTCGTAGAGCGCCGCGTTGAAGAAGCGCACCGCGTGCGTGAACGGGAAGGACGTCGCTCGCCCAGCCGGCCGGCGGGACGATCTGCGCCGGGATCAACCCCAGGAAGACGATCGGCAGGACGACGAGCACGGCAACGAGCGACGCCGACCGGGCCTCCCGCGCGAGCGCGCCGAGGAGCGCGCCGAGCGCCCCGAGCGCGCCGCCCGCGAGCAGCAGCCCGACGACGAGCAGCGGCAGGCGGCGCCACGGCTCCCCGCCGTTCACGCCGCCGATCTCGATGATCACGCCGAACGCGACGGCGATCGTGATTCCAAGCGCCAGCGCGAGCGCGGCAGCAAGCAGGACCTTCGACCAGACGAGATGGCCGAGCCCAACGAGCCCACGCGCAAGCCGCCCGATGACGTTCTCGTCGCGCTCGGCCGCCAAGGAGCCGGCCGCGAGCATGAGCGCGAGGAACGTGATCGTGAGGCCGAGCGCGTACGCCTGGACGTTCGCCGCGAGCAGCGTCGTCCGCCCACGGCCGTTCACGTACGTGACGCCGATGGGCCGGGCGGTCGCCCGCAGCGCGTCGCCGGTGTTCGCGAGGGCGAGCCGCGCGTCGTGGACGAAGTCCTCGAGCTTCTTGACCCGGGGCGTCTGCGGCATCTGCCGGAGCTCCTGCTCGGCGCGCTCGAGGCCGATGACGCTGATCGGCTGCCCGAGGAAGCTGCCGTCGCCGCCGCGGAGGATGAGGTCGACGTACTTCAGGTTCGTGGCGATGTACGCGCTCTGGAGCTGGCGGTTGAGCGAGTAGACGAGGGCCTGAACCTGCTGCTTGACCCGAGCGGAGATGGTGCCGTGCGAGAGCTCGACCTCGAGCTGCGGGCTCCGCACCATCTGCTCGAGCGTCGCCAGGAATCCGGGCGGGACGGTCACGACGGCGACGACCTTTCCCGCGGCGAGCTGCCGTTCGGCCTCGTCCCTCGAGAGGCCGCGGACGAGGTCGACGTTCTTGCTGACCTCCCGGATCGTGCGGTCGACGTGGAAGCGCTGGCCGCCGATCGTGACGACGGGCGGCAGGTTGTCCTCGTCGACGAGCGCGACTCGCGTCTTGGCCGTGGAGTAGCCCGCGACGAGGCCGACCAGGACCGCGATCGCCACGGGGTAGGCCAGGATGATCCCGAGGAGCAGCGGAGAGCGCCGCAGCACGAGCGCGTCCTTTCTCAGCAGCAAGAGCACGCGCGTCATGCGAAAAGAGTGTCTGCCTGCGCCCGGTCGTACTCCTGGACGGTGCCGGAGAAGACGATCCGGCCGTCGCGCAGGGCGGCGACAGCGTTGGCCTTGCGCTCGACCTCGTCGAGGTTCTGCGTCGCGAAGACGACGGCGCCGCCTGCCTCGCGCAGGGCGTCGCAGCGCTCCCAGAGCCTGCGCCGCTGCCCGGGGTCGAGTGCCGCGGTGGGCTCGTCGAGGAGCAGGACGTCGGGGCGCCCGAGGAAGGCGATCGCGAGGTTGACCCGCTGGCGGTTGCCGACGGAGAGGTTCGCGCTCGGCTGGGGCTCGCCGGGGAGGTCGAACTCGCGGAGCAGCTGCCCGGCGATGCCGGCCGGGTCCGCCTCGCCCTCGAGGCGTGCGAACAGCTCGATGTTCTCCCGCGCCGAGAGCCGGCCGTACTGGGCAGGCCTCTGCGGCGCCCAGCCGACGCGGATGCCCGTCTTCCGCTCGATCCCGCCCACGCTCGGCTCGAGCGCCCCGGCCAGAATCGCCAGCAGCGTGGACTTGCCGGCCCCGTTCGGGCCCACGAGCGCGAGCGCGTCGCCGTCGTAGATCTCGAGCTCGGCAGGCTCGAGCGCCGTCTTCTTGCCGAAGCGGCGCCCCGCGCCCCGCGCGGCGAGAAGCAGCTGGCGCGAGCTCACCGGCTCGCTGCGGCCGGCGGGTCCGGCGGGCGGAACCGGGGCCACGGGCCGCGTCTCGGCTTCCACCTGCACCGGAACTGCCCCGCCCTGAGTTGGCCCGCCTTCCTGCCACGACTCCAGCGTTACCCGTTCGCCGAAGAATTCCCAGATCGCGCGAGCAGCCGCGAGCAGCGGCAGCGCCACCAGCGCGCCGGGCAGCCCGTAGATCTCGCCCCCGGCGAGCAGCCCGAAGATCACGAGCAGCGGATGCAGCCGAAGCGCGCTCCCCATCACGTTCGGCACGACGACGTGACCCTCGACCTGGTGGATCCCGAGGAAGAGCAGGCCGACCCAGAGCGCCGAGACCGGATGCACGACCAGCGCGTACAGGAGCGGCGGGATCGCGCCGAGCCAGGGCCCGAGGTACGGGATCAGCTCGGTGATCGCGACCCACGCGCCGAACAGCACGGCGTATTTGTCGGCGCCCGGGACCCAGCCGAGCGTGCCGAGCAGCCAGAGCCCGAGGCCCGCGCTCGTCCCGATGATCAGCGAGAGCAGGAACTGGCCGCGCACGTAGCTGGCGAGCGAGCGCTCGATGCGCGGGAGCAGCGACGGCGACCCCGGATGGGGCGGGAAGCGCCGGTCCACGACGCGACCCAGCCTCGGCATGTCGAGCAGCATGTAGATCGAGACCACGATCACGAGGACGAGGCTGAAGAGAAACTTGAGCGTGCCGATCGCCGCCCCCTCGACGAAGTCGATCACCTGGCGGGTGTACTTCGAGACGTCCTTCTCGCGGATCCGGTTGACGAGGTCGTGACCCTGCTGGCGGACCTTGATCGAGCTGAGGCGGTGGGTGTCGAGCCAGTGCTGGAAGCGGTCGACGTCGCGATACGCGTGGGTCTGGTACGGGCGTCCGTGGGCGACCGTAAAGTAGTCGTCCACGCGGCTCGCGCTCGATTTCGTCTGGTTCACGACGACGGTGCCGATCGCGGCGGCCGAGGCGACGATGATGGCCACGAACCCCACGTACACGATTGCCACGCCGAACCCGCGCGGGATCCACACGCGCGTGAGCCCGCGCACGAGCGGGTTCAGCAGGAACGCGATCAGGGCGGCGATCAGGAACAGGAAGACGACGTGACGCGCCGCGCCCGCCACCACCCACAGGAACAGCAGCACCAGCGGAAGCCCGACCAGCTGGATCCAGCGCGGAACCTGGATCTTCGCGGCCACGGCAGGGGGCCCGGCCATGCCGCCAATCGTAGCGCGCAGGTAATACAGCTTCGGCCGTCCCGGCCGCCCGCATGGGATTGGGATTTCCTGTCGAGGGCTCCGTGGCGCTCGACCCGCACCACTCGTTGCAGGCTCAGGCGACCTGCGTTACCGTGCCCCGGATGTCACCACCCTCCGGGCACGCACTTGCGGTGCGACGGCGGCGGGCGGAGGCGGCTGCCGCACGCCGCATGAGACGAGTGGTGGGCCTTTTGCTTCTGGCCGCTGTGGTCCTGATCACGCTGCTCCTGACGGCGTTCGGCTCCGCGCATCCGGCTCCCGTCCCGACGACGGCGCCCGCGCCCGCCGCGCGGCTGCTGCCGTCCGGTCCGCCGCGGCCTCAGGTCGTGGCGATGCAGAGCGCGCTCCGGCTCGACCTGCCGATCGCGCAGAGCCGCGTGACGGCGATCGGCTACCACGCGTCGGGCGACGGCGCGCTCGCGCTCGACCCCGTCGGGCACCAGGGCAACCAGGGTCTCGTCGGGCGGCTCGTCCACAAGCTCTTCGGCGGCGGCGGCACCGGGATCCGCTACTACGTCGTCGAGGGCGGCACGGGCCCATCCACCGCCGCGCTCGACGTCGGGGCCACGCCTGGGACCGACGTCTACTCGCCCGTCGACGGGACGATCGTCGGGATCACGCCCTTCGTGCTCGACGGCAAGACCTACGGCGCCCGCATCGACGTCCAGCCGACGGGGAGCCCGTCGTTCGTCGTCTCGCTGACGCACCTGCGGCCGGACCCGAGCCTGACCGTCGGCTCGACGGTCGCCGCGACGACCTCGAAGATCGGCACCGTCGTGAACGTCGCCGGGGTCGAGCGCCAGACGCTCTCGCACTTCACCGCGGACTCGGGCAACCACGTCTCGATGTCCGTGCACAACGCCGCCGCCCTGTCGCCCTAGGAACGCGGCGCTGAAGATCCTCTTCGTCGCCGACGTCTTCGGCACGCCTGGCCGTGCTGCGGTCGAAGCACGCCTCGCGGGCCTGAAGGACGAGCTCGGCGCCGGCTTCTGCGTCGTCAACGGCGAGAACGTCGCCGACGGCTCCGGAATCACGCCGCGGCTCGCCGAGCGGCTCCTCGCCGCCGGGGCCGACGTGCTCACGCTCGGCAACCACGTCTGGCGCCGCCGGGAGATCAACGACTACCTCGAGAGCGCGGAGCGGGTCGTACGGCCCGCGAACCTCGGCGCCTCGGCCCCAGGCCGCGGCCTCGTGGTCGTGCCTGCGGAAGACGGAACGCCGGTCGCGGTCGTGAACCTCCAGGGCAGCCTCTTCATGCAGACGCCGGTCGGCCCGTTCGAGCTCGTGGACGACCTCGTCGAGCAGGCCCGCTCGCAGGCGAAAGTCATCGTGGTCGACTTCCACGCCGAGGCGACGAGCGAGAAGATCGCCCTCGCCCGGGTGCTGGACGGCCGCGTCACCGCGGTCATCGGTACCCACACGCACGTCCAGACGAGCGACGCGCGCGTCCAGGCCGGTGGCACGGCTGCGATCACCGACGCCGGCATGACGGGCCCGCACGACTCGGTGATCGGCGTCAAGGCGGAGCTCGCGATCCGCCGGATGCGCACGGGGATGCCGGTCCGCTTCGAGCCCGCGTCGGGCGGCGTCCGGATCGAGGGCGCGCTCGTCGAGTGCGACGCCGAGGGGCGCGCGCTCAGCTGCGAAGCGGTTCGGGTTCCCGTCCCCTGACGAGCAGCACCGCGAGCAGCGCGACCAGGACGAGGTCGCGCGCCAGCACCGCCCAGGACGGAAACGCCTTCAGCTGCAGCACCAGGTCCCAGTAGCGGATCGGGAACCACAGCTGCGTGAGGAGCAGCGCGAGCCCCAGCAGCGCCGACGCGACCAGACCGCGCCTGCCGCCGACGAGCGGGACCAGCGGGATCAGCCAGATCATGAACTGCGGTGAGAGGACCTTGTCGAACGCGATGAACGCCGTCACGGCCGCGGCCGAGTAGCGAACGAGTCGCTCCGGGGTCGCGGGGGCGCGCGCGGCCAGAGCCCAGATCGCCAGCAGGCTCAGCACGAGCAGCGCCGTCTCGACGCCACCGAGCGCGCTCGGCAATGAGCCCGTGAGGTTCTGCGATCCGTGACTGGTAACCACGTTCAGTTGGAGATCGCCAATTTGATGCGCCGCGAGCAGGAAGCCCGAGCCGAGGCTCTCGATCTGCAGCGGGCGGGACGCCTGGCGACGGATGCTCTCCCAGAAGCCGTGCGGCGCGACCGCGAGAAAGGGCACGACGAAGACCGCCACCACCGCGGCGGCGATCCCGAGGCAGATGAGCGCCTCGCGCCGCCCGCGCGTCCGCCAGACGTACGCGAAAGCGGTCGGGACGATCACCGCCGGGAAGATCTTCGCGGCGATTCCGAGCCCGAGCGAGGCAAATCCCCAGCGCTCGCGCCCGCGCGAGGATCCCCGCAAGCCCGCCCACGGCGAGCGCGGCCGGCCAGAGGTCGTAGCGGTAGATCACGACCGAGCCCAGCACGAGCGGCGAGAGCGCGAAGAACCCGAGCGCGCCCGCCAGCCGCGCCGTCGTCGCGCCGAGTGAGATCAGCACCGAGGCCATCCCGAGCAGCGTCGCCCCGGCCAGGACGCCGAGCAGCACCTGGAACTGGCGCTGGTACAGGCTGAACCCCGGCTTTCCGACCGCAGGCAGCGCGAACATCGGCGAGCGCGCCCGGCGGGTACTCGATCCGAAAGTCCCGGTAGGGCACGTCGCCGTGGGCGATCGCCGTCCCGTAGCGGTGGTACTCGACGGTGTCGAGGATCAGCCGGTGCTGGTAGAAGCCGAAGTGGAGCAGGGTCAGCGAGACGACGAGCGCTGCGAGGGCCGCGTAGAAGACCCTGCGCGGGTCAATCGACGCCGACGAGCTCCTGGCGAGGACGCTCAACCGGCTGGTAGGCGGGCGCCGGCGCGCGCTGCGGGACCGGCGCCAGCACTGCGAAGGCTGCGAAGGGGAAGAACCACGGCAGGTAGAGGTAGGACCAGTGTGTCAGGACGAGCTGAAAGCCGAGCAGGAGCGCAGCCGTGAGCGCGGCGAGCTGCAGCGGCGACTTGCGGCGCGGCAGGAAGTAGGACGCGATCGCCCCGGCGATCAGCAGGCCTTCGAGGACGCGCTGAACCACTTGCAGGTCGGGCAGGCCCGCGTGGTACTGGCGCCAGTCCCAGAGCGAGAACGGCGAGTCGCGCCCGATCTGCCAGCCGAGCGTCCTCGTCCAGAAGACGTGCGCCGCGTGGAGGGGGTGGCCGTCGAGCAGGAGGATCGAGAACGCGACCGCGCTGGCGGCGAGGAACGCCGCGACGAAGATCGCCTTTTCCCGCGGGCGCTTGAACGGCTCCGGGTAAGACGCCCAGAGCGGCGCCACGACGAGCGGGGCGAACTTCGTCCAGCCCGAGAGCGCGACCGCCGCGCCGCGGGCCGCGGGCGAAGTCACGAGCCAGAACCCCCAGATCAGGAAAAGCGGCGGCAGCGAGTCGTTCGTGTTCGAGCTCGACGCGTACAGCGTGAACGGGTAGGCGAGCCACGCGAAGGCGAGCGTGACCGCCAGCCGGGTGCCCCCGAAGCGAAGCCCGACGAGCCCCACGCCGAAGACGCAGAGCAGTTCGAAGAAGATCGAGCTGAAGTGGGCTGCGGGGAGGTCGTCCCACTTGCCGCTCCAGCCGAGAATCGCGTAGCCGGGCAGGTACGCCTCGTACGCGACAGGCCCGTACGTGTCCCCTTCTGGGTTGGCCGACTCGCAGCGGCCGTTCTCCTGGATCCGGTTGCGGATCTCTCCCTCCGAGTCGGCGGGGCCGCACGCCTTGCGCGAGCCCTCGACCGGGAAGTTGCCGTACGGAACCTGGCCGTGCGCGATCCGGTCGGCGCCGACCACGCCCGAGTAGCCGACGTCGATCACGTTGGACGACTGGAGGTTGAGGCCGATGCGGAAACCGCCCGCGAAGACGGCCGCAGCCGCGAGCGCCCAGATCGGCCAGACCGGCACCGCCCCGGTCCGCAGCCGCCCGCGGCCGGCGCTCCAGAGCATCCGCCCGAGCAGATAGATCATGGGCGGATAGGCGAGCGGGACGCTCGTGAAGACGTCGCCGCGGTTGAAGTACCAGAGCGAGACGGAGAAGGAGAGGAGGGCGAGCAGGTCGAGGTTGCGCAGGCTCAGCGGCCGCCGCAGGTCGGCGAGGCCGAAGAAGAAAAGCGCGCAGAAGCCGAGCCAGAGCGGGACGCTGTTGACGTCCTTGCCGCCGAACGCCCCGGGCGAGCCGCGCGCCATCTTCCACGCGACCTGCGGCCCGGTCCAGGCCTCGGTGACCGCGCCGCTCGTGTCGTCGACCTTGCCCGTCGCGATCTCGCCGGCCTGGCCCCACCAGACGCTCACCGTCCAGACGCTCTTCTTGAACGTCGTGTCGACGGTGCGGTTGGTCCGCGGATAGCGGTCGAGCCACGACCTGACCTTCGGGTACTCGAGGAAGATCCGCGTCGCCTGGGCTTTCGTCAGCCGCGGCGAGGGAGGGTTGAGTCCCGCAGGCAGAGGCTTGCCCGTGGCATGGGCGAGCGCGGGAGCCGCGAGCGCGAGCACGGCCGCGAGGGCGAGGGCCCGAGCCATGCGATCAGGTTATCGGCGGAAGCTCCAGAGCTTGTTACCCAGGAAATTGAGGGGCGTGACGAGGACGACCGCGATCGCCTGCGAGAGGATCTTGTCGACGCCCGACTCGACGAACACGGCCAGGATCGCGAGGTTCGCTGCGTAGGCGACGAGCGCGACGATCAGGAAGCGCAGTCCCTGCCAGCCGACGTGGCCCCGCTCGTCGTGGAACGTCCAGAGCCGGTTCCACGCGTAGTTGTTCGTGACCGCGACGACGAACGAACAGGTCGCGGCGAGCGCGTAGTGGAGACCGGCGCCCTTGAGTAGGGCCGTGTAGACGACGAGGTTGACCACGTAGCCGCTCGCGCCGACGGCCGAGAACTTCGCCAGCTGGACCCAGTTGCGCCGGCGCCGCAACGCCTGGCCGGCGCGCGAGCGCGTGGCGGCGGCTGCTGGCGAGCTGCGCATGGTCGGCGAGCCTAGCGAACGTGAAAGCCGTCTTCGCCCGTCGGCTCCTCGGACGAGACCTCGACGTCCTCGACGCTCGCTCCTTCTGGACCGCGCCTGCACCAGTCGACCATCGACTCGACCCGCTCGGGATCGCCCTCGAAGACGGCCTCGACGCCCCCGTCCGGCAGGTTCCGCACCGAGCCTGAAAGCCCGAGCGACTCGGCCCGCGCGCGGGTCTCGGCCCGGAAGAAGACGCCCTGCACGCGCCCACGGACGAGCACGCGCTTGCAGTGGGCGCTCACCGCGTGAATCCCTCCATGCCGACGAGAGGGACGAACCGGCACGGGACCGAGTGGATCACGGCGGGGCCCTCGGGGCTGCGGACGATCACCTCGAGCCTCTGCGCGCGGTGGCCGCCGATCGGCACGACGAGCCGGCCGCCCTGGCGCAGCTGCTCGTAGAGCGTGTGCGGCAGCTCGGGCGCTGCCGCGGCGATCGCGATCCCGTCGAAAGGGGCACGCCCAGGGACGCCGAGCGTCCCGTCGCCGACGACGACCTCGACCTGCGGGTAGCCCGCAGCGGCGAGGGTCGCCCGCGCCTGCTCCGCCAGCTCCGGAATGCGCTCGATCGTGACCACGTCCGCGCCGAGCTCCGCGAGCGCGGCGGCCTGGTAGCCAGAGCCCGTGCCGACGTCGAGGATCAGCCGGCCGGGGCGGACCGCGAGCGCCTCGCAGATGCGCGCGACCATGTACGGCTGCGAGATCGTCTGGCCGAAGCCGATCGGCAACGCCGCGTCGTCGAAGGCGCGGCGCCGCTCGCGCTTGCCGACGAAGGCCTCGCGCGGAACGCGCTCGAGCGCGCGGAGGACGTCCTCGTCGACGATGTCGCGGCCGCGCAGCTGGCGCTCGACCATCTTCCGACGCGCGCTCGCGGGGTCGTCAGGCCGCATCGGCGAGAGGCCGCGCATAGGCGGGCAGCTCCACCCCGAAGTGCGTGAGCGCGAGCGGGGCCACGTCCGCGATTCGCCGCGGGACGCGTCCGTCGAGCCCGACCGTCAGGAACGGGACCTCGGAGTCGGCCGCGTCGAGCGAGCCGTGGCTGCCGCCGCCGAGATGGCCGCGCCCGGCGAGGTCGAGGAACTCCACGCCCGCCGGGGGCGAGACGAGCACGTCGCCTGCGTTCGGGTTCGCGAGCGCGCACCAGGCCCGCTCGAGGGCGTCGGGCTGGTCGAGGATCGCGAGATCGCCGCTCGTCCGCCACCCGCCGTCCTCGAGGGCGAAGCGCAGCTCCTCGCCGCCTCGACGGGCCACGGCCTCGGCGTCCTCGCGGTAGAGGACGACGCTCGCAGCCTCGCTGCCGTCGAGCCTGCGCGCGAGCTCTGCGGGCTCCTCGCGGCAGCCGGGGAGCCGGTAGACCTGCCCGGCCCGGTTGGACGCAGCCACGACGAGGTGCTCGACGCCCTCGTACGCGGCCTGGAGCGACACCGCCTGCTCGACGCGCGTCTGGCCGTGGTCCGAGCACGCGATCACGGCGTAGCGCTCGAGGAACTCGTCGGGCCCGCCGGCCGCCTCGATCAGCGCCGCGACCGCCGCGTCGCTGCGCGCGAGCGCCTCCTGCGACGCGCCCGGCCCGAGCGCGTGCGAGGCGAAGTCGTAGTCCGGCAGGTAGTAGAAGAGGAAGTCGAACCCGTCGCGGGTCACGAGCCAGCGTCCGACCGCCGCCGCGTAGGCGTCGATCGAGCCGCCCGACCGCCCGAGGATCGCCATCGGCGCGCCGGTCACATCCGACTCGAAGAGGTTGTAGAAGAAGAAGCGCTTCGGGCCGAATGCGGGGCGCGCCATCCCGCGCAGCAGCGAGCGGTGTCGCGTGCGGCCCCGGTAGCACGTCACGTTCACCGCCGCGGCGGTGAGGCCGGCGTCCTCGAGCGCCTCGTAGACGGTCACCGCGTCGTGCGAGAGGTGCTGCTCGTTCATGTTGAAGATCGCGTCGAGGATCGAGCGGCGCGTGCCCGCCGCGCGGATAGCGGCGAAGGAGGAGCCGTACTCGACGAGGCGGCGCTCGGCGCGGTGCCACCAGACGAGGTGCGGGATGTGGTGGACGTCGGGCTGCGCACCGGTCGCGAGCGTGCTCAAGCAGACCGGGGTCAGCGACGGGAACGCAGAGACGCCGCGCGCGTAGCTGCCGTGCTCGGCGAGGAACGCGAGCGCCGGGGCCGAGCCGGTCTCGACTGCGTCTTCGAAGACGTCCGGCGTGAGGCCGTCGATGACGACCAGGATCAGCTTCTTGCGGTCCGCCACTCAGTCTCGGGCGAGCGTGCGCAGGCCCGCGTAGCGGCGCGGCGGGCGGCGGCGCGCTCGATGGGCGAGCGCCGGGACGGCCGCCGCCTCGAGGTAGCCGAGGAACGGGATCAGGGCGATGCCTGCGAAGGCCACCGCGGCCCCGACGAAGATCACGGCGTTGCCGCTCCTGGTTCCGCCGCCTTCGAGCGTCCGGCTCACGACCGGCCCGGCGACGAGCGTGGAGAGCATGCCTCCGGCGGCTCCGGCGATCGCCTCGTGCCAGCCGCCGATCAGCCAGCCGATGCCGAACCCCGCCGCCGCGGCGGCGAGTGCGACCACGGCGACGAGCGCGCGCCGCGGCGCGACGAGGCCGCAGAGCAGCAGCCCGATGGCGATTCCGAGGCCGAGCGAGAGGCCGATTCGGTACCACTCCCACATCCCGCCCGGAGTCTAGACGCCGTTCTTCGACCGGCGTTTAAATGGCTCGTTGCAGGGAAAACAGGGTCGCGATGGAGACTGACCGCCGCCCACTCCTCGTCTTCTTCCGCAACGCTCGCTCAGGCCCCGCACGTCGCATGGAGAGTCTGATTGCGCACGTCGCGCGCAAGGAGCGCTCGCGCCTGAAGGTGCGCGAGATCGACATCGACGAGCAGACCGACCTCGCCGAGCGCTTCCAGGTCGAGACCGTGCCCACACTCGTCCTGGTCAAGGACAAGCGCGTGGTCGGACGGCTCGAGGGTCGCGTCAGCGCGCCGCGGATCGACCAGCTGCTCGAGCAGCACCTGGACGGGCTGGCAGCCGCCTAGGCGCCGGCCTCGAGCCGCCGGATGACGGCGACGCCGAACTCGGCTGCGCGCGCGCCGTCGATCACGCGATGGTCGAAGGTGATCGCGATGTAGCCGGTTCGGCCGGGCTCGACCTTGCCGTCGCGGACGACGGGCCGTTCGGCGATGCGGCCGACGCTCAGGATCGCGACCTCGGGGTGGTTCACGATCGGCGTCGTCAGCAGGCCGCCGAGCTTGCCGGCGCTCGTGACCGTGAACGTCGAGCCACGAAGCTCCTCGGGCTTGAGCTTCCCGGCCCGCGCTTGCTCCGCTAGACGCTCGACCTCCTGCGCGAGCTCGTCCGGACTGCGCTCGTCGACCGCGCGGACGACCGGGACGACGAGGCCCTGCTCGGTCTGGACGGCGACGCCGAGGTCGTAGCGGTCGAGGTAGACGATCTCGTCACCCTCGAACCGCGCGTTCAGCTCCGGGAACTCCTTCAGGCTCTCGGCGACGGCCTTCAGCGTGAGCGGCACGAGCTGCTTGAGGTCGACGTTCGTGAAGTCGCACTCCTCGACCCACGTCACCGGCGGCACCTCCCGGTGCGCGCGGGCCATGTGCTCGGCGACGAGGCGGCGGACGCCTCTGAGCGGCTCGCGCCGTCCTTCGGCGGACACGTCCGGGGCCTGGCCCCGGACGGTGGCCCCCGCGCGCACGTCCTCTTCGGTCACGCGGCCCTGGGGGCCGGTCCCCTGGAGCCGCTCGAGCTCGACGCCGAGCTCCTGCGCAAGCCGTCTGACGAGCGGAGTCGCCCGCACGCGGTCCGCTCCGGACCTGTCCGGGGCCTGGCCCCGGACGGTGGCCCTTTCGGACGGTTGCGGCTCGGCACGCGGTTGTTCGCGGGGTGGCCGCGCCGTCTTCGCCGGCCCCGTCCTCGCCGATCACGACCAGGACGGTCCCGACCGGGACGACCTGGCCTTCCTCGACCAGGATGCGCGCGACCTTGCCGGCCGCGGGCGAGGGGATCTCGACCGTCGTCTTGTCGGTCTGGATCTCGACCAGCGGGTCGTCCTCGGCGACCTCCTGCCCCTCGGAGACGAGCCAGCGGGCGATCTCGCCTTCGGTCAGGCCCTCCCCGAGGTCCGGCAGCTTGAACTCGTACGCCACGGCGGCGGAATCTACCGGGGCCGCCCGACCCAGGCGTCGCGCGGCACGATCAGCACCCTCAGGCCGCCTTCGACTCGCCAGAGCGAGACGGCCTGCTCGTCCCCGCGCAGCTCGGGCGCGAGGTCGCGCGGGACATACCCGGCCTGCAGCGTGCGAGCCTCGTTCCAGATCCCGACCGCGTTCGGGTCGTGCTCGTTCTCAGGCTCCGGGACGAGCGCGAGCCGGTTGCCCGGATCGAACGACGGATCCGCCACGGCCTCGGGCCGGTAGGAGACTCCCGCGACCGGCACGACGCGAACGCGCGGGTCCTCCCAGCGCACCCGCTCGCCGGTCGCCGCGTCGCGCAGATGGAAGCCCGGCCCCGCCCGCTCCAGGATCAGCCGCAGCCGCTCCCGCTTCACGCCACCTGGTTGCCCGCCGCGTCGAAAGCGCGGAATCGAGCACCGGCCGCAGGCGAGCGCTCGAGCTCCTCGCGCATGAGCGCGAACACGACGCCGTCGTTCCGCATCGGAGTCCCGTCCGGCGCGTGCAGGATCCCGCGCAGCGTCCCTTCCTCCACGAAGCCGAGCTTGCGCGGAATCGCGAGCGACGCGCCGTTTCCAGGGTCGACGCGAATCTCGATCCGGTCGATCCCGCAGAGCTCGAACCCAACGCGCGTCAGCGCAGCCACGGCCTCGGTGCAGAACCCCTGGCCGGCGCTGCTCTCCCGTATCCAGTAGCCGATCTCGAACGTCCCCTCGCCGCGCCGCGTGTGCAGGCCCGTGCCGCCGACCGCCTCCGACTCGTCGGCCGAAAGGATCCCGTAGATGAAGTCCTGCCCGAGGTCGAACCGGCCGCGAAACTGCCGCAGCAGCTCGACCTTCTGCTCCAGCGTCTGCGGCTCCTCATGCGCCCAGGGCAGCCACGGCCTGAGGTGCTCGAGCGACGAGTCGACCGCGTCCTTGAGCGCGGCGGCGTCGCGAGGCTCCCAGCAGCGCACGACCAGGCGCTCCGTCTCGATCCGGTAGGGCGGTGCGACCGTCAGAGCGTCCCGAACGGCGAGACGCCGAGCGTCGACCCGGTGTCCTGGTCGCAGCGCGGGCGGCCGGTCGTGACCCCGAACCGCACGCTCCCGCCGGTGGTCAGCCGCACGTGCAGGACGAGCTTCCGGACGTAGACGCCGCGCGGCCAGGCGCCGCACCACTGGCTCCACCAGAGATCGAGCTCCACGCGCCGGCCGGCTCGAACGACCTTCACGACCCGCTCGCCGATCGTCCTCGCCTCGATCGGCTTCTGCTTCGTCCGCAGCAGCTTCCCGCTGCGGTCGTAGATCGCGACCCCGGGGCGCCCGCCGATACGGCACGCCGAATGCGAGACGTTCCGGACTCGGATCGGGCCTGCCATCGAGCCGGTCGCACCCTGAAGCATCCCGGCTCCGCGCAGATCCTTCGCCGTGCAGGCTCGTGTCGTAGCAACGCCGGCGTTTGCAGAAGGGAGGACGAATGCCGCGAGGCCGACGCTTCCGAATACCAGCGCAGCCCGCATCTCAGAACTCGAGCAGCTTCCGCACTGCGTCCACGACTCGCTCGACCGACGGCATGTAGGCGTCCTCGATCTGCCAGTACGGATACGGGACGTCGTAGCCGGTCACGCGCACGACGGGCGCGCGCAGATCGAGCATCGCCTTCTCGGCGAGGATCGCCGCCAGCTCGGCGCCAAAGCCCGCGACTCGAGGCGCCTCCTGGACGATCACGACCCGGCCGGTCTTTGCCGCCGACTCCAGCAGCGCGTCCTCGTCCAACGGCTTGAGCGTGCGCAGGTCGAGCACCTCCGCCGAGGCCTCGCCGTCCAGCGCCTCGGCGGCCTGTTCGGCCAGCGGCACCATCGCGCCGTAGGCGACGAGAGTCACGTCGGAGCCCTCCCGCGCGATCCGCGCCTCGCCGAGGGGGACGACGTGCTCGCCCTCCGGCACCTCGCCGCGCATCGTCCGGTAGTGCAGCTTCGGCTCGAGCACGACGACCGGATCCGGATCGCGGATCGCCGCCGCCAGGAGCCCCTTCGCGTCCGAGGGCGTCGCCGGGATCGCGACCTTCACGCCCGGCGTGTGCACGTAGTACGCCTCCGGCGAGTCGTCGTGCAGCTCGGGCGCCCGCACGCCCCCGCCGTACGGCATCCGCACGACGAGTGGGAACTCCATCTTCCCGCCGGTCCGCCAGTGGTAGCGGCCGACGTGCGTGATCAGCTGGTCGAGGCACGGGTACGAGAAGGCGTCGTACTGCATCTCGCAGACCGGCCGCCAGCCGGCCATGCAGAGACCGACCGCGGAACCGAGGATCCCCGCCTCGGCGAGCGGGGTGTCGACGCAACGCTCCGGCCCGAAGCGGTCGCGCAGCCCCGCGGTCGCGCGGAAGACGCCCCCCGCACGGCCGACGTCCTCGCCCATCACCATCACGTTCGGATCGCGCCCGAGCTCGACGTGAAACGCGTCGTTGACGGCTTCGACGAGCGTGAGCTCAGCCACCCGAAACCCTCTTCAGCTCGGCGAGGTCGTCCTCGAGCGAGGCCGGCGGGTCGACGTATGCGTGCGAGAAGACAAGCCCTGGGTCGGCAGGCGGCTCGGCCTCCGCGGCGGCGATCCCCTCGCGCATCAGATCGGCCGCCTGCGCGCGAACTGCCTCGGCTGCCTCGTCCGACAGGAGACCCGTGCGCCGCAGGTACGCCTCGTAGCGCCCGAGGCACTCGCGCCGTTTCTCCTCCTCCACGCGCGCGGCATCGATGTACGCCGACGGATCGTCGGCAGTCGCGTGCGGCGCGGTGCGGTAGGTGACCGCCTCGATGAACGTCGGCCCCTCGCCGGCCCGGGCCCGCGCAACGGCCTCGCGCGTCGCCTCGTACACCGCGAGCACGTCGCAGCCGTCCACGCGCACACCGGGCATCCCGTAGCCGACAGCCTTGTCGGCCAGCGTCTCCGCCGCCGTCTGGGCCGACAGAGGCGTCGAGATCGCCCACTGGTTGTTGTTGCAGAAGAGCACGAGCGGCGCGCGCATCACCGCGGCGAAGTTGGCGCCCTCGTGGAACGACCCCTCGGAAGTCGCGCCGTCGCCGAAGTACGAGATCGCGCAGGCAGGCTCGCCGCGGAGCTTCTTCCCCCACGCGAGCCCCGCCGCGTGCGGCACGTGCGTCGCGATCGGGACGCAGATCGAGGCGACGTTCCAGTCGAGCGGGTTCCACCAGCCGGCCGGGTGGCCGCGCCACCACGAGAGCACCGTCGAAGCCGGCATCCCCCGCAGCAGCCCGATCGCCGACTCGCGGTAGCTCGGAAAGATCCAGTCCTCGCGCTCGAGCGCGAACACCGAGCCCGCCTGCATCGCCTCGTGGTTCCAGAAGATCGCGTACGTCCCGATCCGGCCCTGGCGGTGGTAGACCACGGAGCGCTCGTCGTACGTCCGGAGCAGGACGAGCCAGCGGTGCAGCTCGAGCAGGTCGTCGTCGGAGAGCCCCTCGACCTCGCCGTCGGGAACGCTCTCGCCGTCGCCGATCACGCGCCGGAGATCCCGCTCAGCAGGGAGAACCGCCATGAGGCCGCGAATCTACCCGACGCGGACGCGAGCGAGACCGGCGACGACGGCCAGAGCCGCGAACGCGGCTGCCACGCCGACGAGCTCGAGCCCGATCCCTCCGCGAAGCGGAGCACCGGCGGCGAGGACGACCAGCGCTGCCACCACCGCGGCCGCGGCGCACATTCCGACGATCGCGGCGAGTCGCCACAGCACCACCGCCGGTTCCCACCAGGCCGGGATGCGTGGCTCGACCGACCACCACGCGAGCTCGGCCGAGAAGAGCAGGCAGGCCGCGTAGGCGGGCGTCCAGGCATCGACCGTTCCAGGGCCGACGGCGAGCCGGACGGCCTGCTCGGCGCCGAGGAAGACGACGCCGGTCGCGAGCGCGGCGCTCCAACGCGTGGCCAGCCCCAGACAGAGCCAGAGCAGTCCGCCCGCTCCGACTGCCAGCACGAACAGCTCGTAGTCGTCCGCCTGCAGAGCGCCGCCGGCCGCGAATGCCACTGCAGCGGCAAGCGAGACGAACGCGGTCGCTAGACGCGCGCTACGCGGGCGTGGCGCTTGAATCTCCTCACCTCCTCGAGCGCAACCTGCAGGGAGACGTCATCGCGCCACTCGACCACCGGCACGCCGAGCCGGAGGTAGCGCGAGCGCAAGGCCTCGCGCCGCAAGCAGCCAGACCCGGTGCGCGAGCCGGTCGAGCTCGGAGCGACCCGGCGACGCGAACGGAACGGGCGAGACCTCGATCACCGTGAGGTCGTATCCGCGGGCGCGCAGGTCGAGGAGGGAGCGCACCGCGCGCTCGTCGAGCAGCGGCGAAAGAGCGATCACGAGCGCGTGCGGCGGCAGCGCGCGCACCGGGATCAGGTCGATGTCCTTCCACGCGTAGCTCATGAAGATCTCGGCGTCGAGCAGCGAGTCGAGCACGCGGTAGACCTGCACGATCCCGCTCGAGGCGGTCAGCCAGTTCGTCACCCCGCCGAACGCGACGAACCCGACGCGATCCTTCTCGCCGAGGTAGTGCTCGACCAGCGAGGCTGCGGCGCCGACGGCGCGGTCGAGCGTGCCCGCGTCTTCGGAGCGCGCCTCGAGGAAGGTGTCGAGGAAGATGACGACGTCCGAGTTCCTGTCCGGATGCGTCTCGGTGACCCAGGGCTCGCTGCGCCGGGCGGTCGCGCGCCAGTTGATCCGGCGGATGCGGTCGCCGGGGACGAACGGCCGCAGGTCGGCGAACTCGATCCCCTCGCCGCGGGCGCGCGGGACCTGGTTCCCGGCAAACGCCCGGGTCTCCATCGGCCGCAGCAGGCGGCGGAGCTCCTCGGCGCGCGGATAGACCTTGAGCGGCTGCCGGCGCTCGATTGCCGTCTCGTGGACCAGGAGCCCGAACGCATCCTGCTCCCGCAGGACGAAGTCGCCCGGCAGGTACGCGCCCCAGTCGCGGCAGTTGATCGCGACCTCGAGCGTCCGGCGGACGTTGCCCTCGAGCCGGAGGAGCTGCGGATTCGGCGACTCCGCGACGAGGCCGTTCGGGAGGTCGAGCAGCACCTGGACGTGGCCCGCGTCGCGGTCCGAGCGGAGCTCGAGCTCGGCCTCCACGATGTCTCCCTGGAGCGCGCGCTCGGCGACCAGCAGCTCGAAGAAGGCATCGACCTTCGGGGTCCGTTCCAGCGACAGCCCGAAGAGCAGCACGACCGCGAACGGCGCGGCCAGGGCGACCAGCTCAGGCCGGCCCAGCACCAGGGCGGTGACCAGGCCGATCCCGGTGAGCGCGGCATACGCGCCCAGCTTCGGGGTGGCCGTGCGTCTCATTCAGCCGCTGACTCGACCTCGGCCTTGGGCGTCGGCACCTCGTCGAGCAGGCTGAGGACGATGTCCTCCGGACGCAGCCGCTGCACCCAGAGCTCCGGCCGCAGCGCCAGCCGGTGCGCGAGCGCGGGCACCGCGACCGCCTTCACGTCCTCGGGAATCACGTAGTCGCGGCCCTGCAGCGCAGCCCGGCAGCGCGAGAGCTTGAGCAGCGCGAGCGACCCGCGCGGGCTCGCGCCGACCTGCACGCCCGACGCGCTCCTCGTCGCCGCGACGAGGTCGACCATGTAGAGGCCGACGCTCTGGTCGACGTGCACCTGCTCGATCGACTGCTGCATCTCGAGCAGCTCCTCCCGTCCCACGACCGGCCCGAGCTCGATCTCGTCGGCGGCGCGGTCGAGGCGCCGCGAGAGCACGTCCCACTCGTGCTCGCGCTCGGGGTAGCCGACGCGGATCCGCAGCAGGAAGCGGTCGAGCTGCGCCTCGGGCAGCGGATAGGTGCCCTCGTACTCGATCGGGTTCTGGGTCGCGAGCACGAGGAACGGCCGCTCGAGCACGTGGGTGACGCCTTCGATCGTGACCTGCCGCTCCTGCATCGCCTCGAGCAGCGCGGCCTGGGTCTTCGGCGGCGCGCGGTTGATCTCGTCGGCGAGGAGAAGGTTCGTGAAGATCGGGCCGGGCCGGAACTCGAAGTCGATCTCGCGCTGGTTGAAGATCGACGAGCCGGTCACGTCCGACGGCATCAGGTCGGGCGTGAACTGGATCCGCGTGAAGCCCATGCTCGTCACCTGTGCGAAGGCGCGCGCGATCAGCGTCTTGGCGAGGCCGGGGAAGTCCTCGAGCAGGACGTGGCCGTCGGCCAGCATCCCGAGCAGCACGAGCTCGAGCGCCTCGCGCTTCCCGACGACCGCCCGCTCGACCTCGTCGAGGACCTTCTCCGCCCGCTGCGCGAGCTCCGTGATGGTCACAACGTCTCCAATCGTTCGATCACATGCTGCAGGCGCTCCGGCGGGATTCCCTGGCCGAAGCGCTGGGACGGCGCCTCGCGCTCGGGCCGCACGAGCTCCCACAGCTCGTCGCCAAGAGCCTCGCGGACGCGCCGGTCGCCGGAGTCGAGCCTGAGGCCGCGGCGATCGGCCAGGCGCTGCTCGGCGATCTCGCGCAGGATCGGCCGCAGCCTGAAGTGGACGTCGAAGGCCGCGTTCGTGGACATCGAGAGCACGCGCTCGGTTCGCTCGAGGTCGGGCGGCGGCACCGCCTTGCGCGGCTCGTTCTCGAGCGCCTGCGCGATTGCGGAGCGGCCGGAAAGCGGATAGGCGCGCCGAGCCGCGAGGACTGCCGCGAAGACCGCCATCCCGCCGACGACGAGCACGTAGATGTCCTCTTCGAGCGGCCGGCGCCCGGGCAGGAGGAACGCGACGACGATGAGCGCGGCGGTCGCCAGCGCGGCACCGAGCGCCAGCCCGATCGTCAAGCGCTTCATGCCGCCTCCTCCCCTTCCTTGTGCTCGAGCTCGGCTCGCAGTCCGACCAGGGCGTCGATCGCCTCGTCTTTCATGTTCGCGTCGATCTCGTGCGGGCTGAACTTCGCGCGGGAGTAAAGGTCGGTCAGACGCCGCACCGAGAAGATGCTGACGCCCAGCCGGTCGAGCACGCGCCCGACGTACTCCTGCGGCGCCTCGGCCTCCTCGCGCGGGACGCCGTAGGCGGCGAACGTCCGCTCCATCCGCGCCCAGGTGCGGATCACTGCGCGCCGCGCGTCGCGCTCGGCACGGAGGTCGTCGAGCGAGTCGGCGAGCACTTCGTCGACGGCCTCCATCAGCGCCGCCTCCTCGGCCCAGGCCTCGCCGTGTAGCCGGCGCCAGTAGACCGAGACGACGACCGTGACGACCAGGCCGAGGATGAGGGAGCCGAAGATGACCGCCGCCGGCCACTGGAACTTCGCCTCCGGCGCGCGCCGGAGCGGAATCAGCTTTGGCTGCCGCTTGCCCCCCTTCGACGTCTTGCCGATCGGAGTCGTCGGGATGGAGATCGTCTGCCCCGTCCCACGGGGATGAAGGTGGTGCGTGACGTAGAAGGCGCCCGCGAGGAACGGGATCAAAGCGAGCAGCAGGGCGACCGTGCGCCGCCAGTTCCGCTCGCCGGCGAGGAGCTTCTGGCGGCGGCTCGTCGCGAGCGCCCAGACCATCAGGATCCCGACGATCGGAAAGAGGACGAC
The DNA here is from genome assembly GCA_963788215.1 of uncultured Actinomycetes bacterium. GTDB lineage: Bacteria > Actinomycetota > Thermoleophilia > Gaiellales > Gaiellaceae > AC-32. The sequence goes on along the minus strand of CAWBFX010000008.1, from coordinate 233,901 downwards.
GAGCATGCTCGCGAGGTACTCCCAGAGGAGCGTCGGCGGATGAGCCGCGGCGGCTCCGCTGCCTCCGCCGGGCTTGTGCGCGCGGCTCGCGACGGCGACGAGGGCCAGCAAGGCGGTCAGCCCGATCCCGCTCAGCATCAGCCTTCGGGCGCCGCTCACTCTTCCCGCTCCCGGCGCCGGCAAAGCCGGCACCTCCGCTCTTTGCTGAGCTCCGTCGAGCCTACGCTCATTGCAAGAAACCCTAGATGAGGACGCTCACGGCGCTGCGCTCGGCCTCGAAGACCACGTGGTCCGCGTCGCCGAGGTCCTCGCCGTCGGCCTGCAGCGGCAGCGGCCGGTCGCAGCTGACCTCGATTCGGTCGAGGTCGTGGCCGTAGCGGACGTCGTCCGCCTCGATCAGCCCGCGCCCGCGGAAGACGGCCGTGAGCAGGCGGGGCACGTCCAGCGGGCCGACGCTCACCGGCGCGACGAGGTCGAGGCCGAGCTCGAACCGCGCCTCGGGAGCGACGTGCACCGCTGCCGAGCCGGCGTAGGTGTACGGGTCGCCGTTCGCGACGAGCGCGAACGCGGCGCGGCCGATCCCCGCGATCTCGAGCGACGGCTCGAACCGGCCGAGGCGCCGCCCGACGACAGAGGCCACCGTGGCGACGTAGGCGAGGTCCCCCGGGCGGCGGCCGTCCGTGCTCCGGCCGAGCTTGTCGACGCGGCGCACGACCTCGGCGTCGAAGCCGATCCCGGCGGCAAAGGCGAAGCGCCGCCCGTTGACGCGGCCGAGCGAGATCCGCCGCAGCCGCTCGGCGGCCAGGGCGTCGGCAACCTGGCGCGCGGCGCCGACCGGGTCGCGCGGCAGGCCGAGAGCACGCGCGAGCACGCTTGTGCCGCCTCCCGGCAGAAAGCCCACGGGGGCGTCGCCGGCGAGCCCGTTCAGCACCTCGTTCGCCGAGCCGTCTCCGCCGAAGACGACGATCGCACCCGCTCCGGCTGCGGCGGCCGCGAGCTCCGTCGCGTGGCCCGAGTGCTCGGTGAGCACGGTCCGGCTCGGCGCCAGCACGGCCTCGACCTCGCGCACGCGCTGCTCGGTCACGTTGGTCGAGAACGGGTTGACGATCAGCGTCACGTCCATAATCGCGGCCGAGCATGCCACGACTCGACCACGCCGCCTTCGAGACGCCCGATCCCGACGCGACCGCGCGCTTCTACGAGCGCGTCTTCGGAGCGCGGGTCGTGAAAGCCGAAGGGCACCCGGTGATGGCGTACGTCGGTAACACCGGCTTCGCGTTCCACGAGCAGGGCGGGCCGGGCGACCACATCGGCGTCCGCGTGAGCGAGGTGGAGCGCGAGGAGCTGAAGCGCCGCCTCGACGAGGCCGGCATCGAGTGGGACGAGCGCGACCACGGAATCGCCACGGGCGTCTTCTTCCGCGACCCGGACGGGCGGCAGCTCGAAGCGATCACGTACTCGAGCGGCGACGACCCGCGCCGGCCTTGAGACGCGTCGTCGCCGTGGCCGTCGTGCTCGCGGCAATCGTCGCGGGAGTGCTCGCCTACTTCGCGCTTCGCGGCGGCGGCGGCGATCCGGCCCTCGCGCACGTCGGCGGCGAGCCGATCAGGAAGAGCCAGCTCGAGACCGTGCTGCGCCACTTCCGGCTCGAGGCCAAAGCGGAGGGACGGCAATTCCCGTCCGAGTCGTCTCCGGCGGGACGCCGCACGCGCGACCGGTTGCTCGGCCTGCTCGTGTACCGCACCGAGCTGCGGCAGGCAGCTCGCCGGCTCGGCGTCCGCGTCACCCGCGTCCAGGTCCTGCGCCGTCTCCGGAGCGCGTCAGGCGGCGAGGAGGCCAACCCGGACGCGTTCGCGTACGGCTCGGCCGAGGCGCAGCTCCTGTTCGAGGCCATCTTCTTCAAGGTCACGCATGACGTGAAGGCGCCGACGCAAACCGAGCTGAACGCCCGCAAGAACGCCGCGATGAAGCGCTTCGTCGACCGCTTGCAGCGGGAGACGAAGGTGCGCTACGAGCCCGGTTACGCGCCGGGCTCGTAGCGCCTACGACGTCCTAGCACCCCGCTCCCCCCGTCGCGGAGCCGAGGACGTAGTCGAACGACGGCGTCGCGTCGACGTCTGCGTAGAGATCGTCGTCCGCGTTGCGGCCGCCGGAGAGACCGGTGACGTTGTAGAGCACCGGGCCGGTCACCGGCGCGCCGAGCGCCGAGAGCGGGACGTCCGCGACGAGCGTGTTGCCGCAGACGTGGCCCGTGATCTGCGTAGAGACCGGGTAGTTGACGACCTTGCAGTTCCCCGGGGTCGAGTCCGTGCAGGTCGTCGTCCCGGCGAAGAAGGTCGGCGTCAGCCCGCCGGTGGACTGCGCGCCGACGTAGAAGATCCGGTACGCCTCCTCGCCGGAGTCGCCCGTCGAGAGCGCCTGGAAGCGGGTCAGCCAGAACGCGTTCGTCTTGCCGAGCGGCGGCAGGAGCGAAGCGAGGCTCGCCAGCGACATCCGCACCCGCAGCGTCCCGGCGGAGGGCTGGCCGACCTGCAGCCCGGTGAAGTCGAGCTGCGGCTGGTTCGCTCCCGCGCCGGTCGGCGAGTAGTGCGGCCACTGCGCGTCGCCGCTCGCGTCGGTCGTCGGGTTGTGAGGCACGGTGCCCCTGACGTTGCCGCCGAAGATCGACTTGCCGCCGACCTGGCGGATCTCGTAGAGGTGCGCGCCGTGGTGCTGGCTCGTCACGTCGTTGTAGACGATCCGCATGCCGCCCGAGCGGTCGGACGCGAAGCCGAAGAAGTCGGCCATCGTCCGGTCGCCGCCGGAGACCGTGCAGCCGATTCCCTGGTTGCAGATCTGGCCGTAGTACATCGGCTTCTCGGTGAAGCGCTGCTGGGCGATCGTCGCCCGGGTCGTGGTCGCGCCCGTGATCACGCCCATGTAGCCCCACCACTTGTATGCGGTCGCGCCGTTCGGGTCGTTGAACCAGCTCGGGAAGCTGTCCGGCTGGCCGGCCGCATCCGTGCCGTACCAGGCGATCGCGACTGTGCCCGCCGAGCCCGCCTGCGCCCAGATGAACTCGTTCGTCACGGACGGCCACGAGTTGACCTGCACGGGTGTGCTCCAGCTCTGGCCCTGGTCGGTGGAGTACGAGTAGTAGACGTTCGAGTCGGTCGTGTCGATCCACGCCGCGTAGACGTTGCCCGCGCGGTCGATCGCCATCGCCGGGAACAGATGCCCCGGCCCGCCACCGCCGGGCGAGACCGGCAGAGCGATGTTGTGGTAGACGATCCCCGTGCGCTGGCCGGGGGCCACGTGCCCGATGGTCATCCGGATGTGGTTGCCCTCGTTGCACGCCATGTAGAGGTTGCGGTAGACCGGGTCGAACCGGATCTGGCCGCAGGTGGCGTCGCTGGCCAGCGGCAGCGGGGAGTTCGCGGACGAGTTCTGCCAGACGAGGCCGCCGACGGCATCCGTAGAGCCGGTCGAGCCGGGGCTCGAGTAGATGAACGTCCCGACCTCGGACTCGTGGAACGAGAGGAAGACGGTGTTGTCGGCCGCCGCGGACGTCGTCCCGTTGTCGACCGCGTACCACTGGCGGTCGACGGCCGTGTTCTGGACCGCCGCGGGGTTCTTCCGCCAGTTGTTCCCGTTGTCGTTCGAGACCGACGTACCCAGGTTCACGAGCGACTCGAGGTCGACGAAGTACTCGTTGCCCTGGTCGTCGGTGGCGATGTCGGTGTCGCCGCCGCCGGGGCCCGGGTCGGGCCTGAGCCCGGCCGGGCTGTCGACGTGGAACGAGAGCCCGTTGTCGGTCGAGCGGTGGATGAATGAGTTGTTCGTCGTCGTCCCCCAGGGGCCTGACTCCCAGACGTTGCCGTTCTGGTCGTAGTGGGTCAGCGGCTCACCCTCGGTGCGCTGGGCGTCGACCACGGTCGCGTTGCTGAACTGAACCTTGCCCGCGACGCGCTTGATCGTCGGGGGACCGAACTCGCCGCCCGCGTCCGACGGAGGGACGCCCACCGGCGGTCCGTTCGACACGGACCACGCGCCGGCGTAGTCGTACGGCGAGCTGACGACGCCGCCCTGGAACGGGCACACCTGCAGGTGGTAGGTGCCCGGCGCGAGGTCGGCCCGCGCGTAGTGCACCGACTCCGGGCTCGTCAGCGTGTCGCCGTGCACGAGCAATGCGCCGCTCGGTCCGTAGAGGTCGAGCGTGATGTCGTTCGCCGAGACGTCCTCTGCGGCGACCGCGTCGATGGTCGTGTCGCCCTGGGCGACGGTGAGGTCGTGCATGGGACCGCATGCCGTCGGCGTGATCGCGCCCGAGAACGTGCCCGTGCCCGTCGCCGTCGCCGCGCCTACGAAGAAGGTGAGCATCAGCGCGACGAGCACGCCGCCGCTGACCAGTCCTGGCCGAAGCTTCACTTGGTACCCCCGGGGTCGCAGAAAATAGCGACGGCCGATATACCCCCGATCCGGCGAATTGAACCGCGAAATTCGGGGCGTAATTGACTGACGAATCAGTCAAGACCGGTTCGGCTACGCGGAAATCGTGTTCTCTTGCTCGACCAGACTCGTCAGGTAGTCCTCCAAGTTGTCGAGACTGGATTCCTGGCCGTCGGTGCGGGTCATGTGGTCGCGGCCGGCCTGGTCCCGGAAGGCGAGCTTCATCGTCAGCTTCGTCACTCCGTCCGTTTCGTGCAGATCGGTGGTCTCGACGGCGTCCGCCTCCGGCCAGCCTTCGAACAGCCACGTCGCGACCGTGCGGGTCGGGGGCTCGATCTCCAGGTAGGTGCCCCGAAACGAGCACTCCTTTCCGTCCGGGGTCACGGAGACGATGTGGTACTCGCCGCCGACGCGCAGGTCGATTGAGCACTCCGTCACCCGATCCGAAAAGGCAGCGAACCACTCGCGCACGTGCTCCGGCTTCGTCAGGACGTCGAAGACGAGCTCGAGCGGAGCGTCGAACTCTCGAGTGGTGACGATCTCGAGCTCGCTCGGGAACTCGACGACTGCCGTTCCATGCCGATCAGGTGTCATTGCGGCTCTCCTTTTCTTGTAGCTCTTGCAGGTAGTCGTCCATCCGGTCCATGCGCTCGTTCCACGCCTCCTCGTACTTGGCCAGCCAGTCGCGCATCGGCCGAAGGCGTTCCGGCTCCAGGCTGTAGAGCCGGCGGCGCCCCTCCGCCCGGCACCGAACGAGCCCCGCCTCGCTGAGCACCCGGAGGTGCTTCGAGACCTGAGGCTGTGGAAGCGAGAGACCGTCGACGATCGCACCGACCGGCTTCTCGCCCGAGATCAGCGCGTCGAGGATCTCGCGGCGGTCGGCCTTGGCAGTTGCGTTGAAGACATCCACAGCGGTGGAGGAGTGGGCCACGGTTCCAATCTATTCCATTTTTGGAATATGTCAACCCTGCGACACCTGTTCCCCACGTCTGAAAAGGCGATCGCGGCCTCCCATCGTCCGATTGGGGCGATGCGCTTCGGGACGCAGCCACTTAAATCACAGGACCCGAGGGTGAGCGAAGCACCGGGAGCCACGTCAGCGGAGGAGGACAGAGATGAGCAAGGAGTTCAAGGGGGTGATCACGCTCGACGACCGGGACTCGATCCCGGACTGGGAGCCGTATCTTCAGCCCGTCGCTCCTGAGGGAGCGCCGAACGTGCTCTACATCGTGCTGGACGACGTCGGCTTCTCGGCAATGGAGCCGTGGGGAGGGCTGATCGAGACGCCGAACATCAACCGGCTGGCCGAGAACGGCCTCACGTACACGAACTGGCATACGACCGCCCTCTGCTCGCCGACGCGCTCCTCGCTGCTCACCGGCCGCAACCACACGACGAACGGCATGGCCTGCATCGCCGAGGCGACGACCGGCTTCCCGAACTCCAACGGGCACATCCCGTTCGAGTGCGCGACGCTCGCCGAGGTCCTCGGTGAGCGCGGCTGGAACACCTACATGCTCGGCAAGTGGCACCTGTGTCCGCTCGACGAGATGAACATGGCCTCGACGAAGCGCAACTGGCCGGTCGGCCGCGGCTTCGAGCGGTTCTACGGGTTCCTCGGCGGCGAGACCAACCAGTGGTTTCCCGACCTCGTCTACGACAACCACCCCGTCGACCAGCCCTCGCTCCCCGAGGAGGGATACCACCTCACGACGGACCTGACGGACAAGGCGATCGAGTTCGTCACGGACGCCAAGGTGATCGACCCCGGCAAGCCGTTCTTCATGTACTTCTCCCCGGGCGCCACCCATGCGCCACACCATGTGGCGAAGGAGTGGATCGAGAAGTACCGCGGCCGATTCGACATGGGCTATGAGGCGTACCGCGAGCTCGTCTTCAGCCGGCAGAAGGAACTGGGGATCTTCCCCGAGGACGCGCAGCTGACGCCGCTGAACCCGTACAGCGAGGAGACGAGCGTCGACGGCAAACCGTGGAACCCGGTCGACGTCGTCCGCCCATGGGACTCGCTCTCCGACGACGAGAAGCGGCTCTTCTGCCGCATGGCCGAGGTCTATGCCGGCTTCCTCACGCACACCGACCACGAGATCGGACGGCTGCTCGACTTCCTCGAGGAGACCGGCGAGCTCGAGAACACGATCGTCGTGTTCGTCTCCGACAACGGCGCGAGCGGCGAGGGCGGCCCGAACGGCTCGGTCAACGAGAACAAGTTCTTCAACGGCATCCCGGACACGATCGAGGAGAACCTCCAGTACCTCGACGACCTGGGGTCGACCAAGACCTACAACCACTACCCCGTCGGCTGGGCCTGGGCCTTCAACACCCCGTTCAAGATGTGGAAGCGCTACAACTTCGAGGGCGGCGTCGCGGACCCGTTGCTCATCTCCTGGCCGACGGGGATCGAGCCCCGCGGCGAGCTTCGGCACCAGTTCCTCCACGCGACGGACGTCGTCCCGACGATGTACGACCTCCTCGGACTCGAGCTCCCGGAGAGGGTGAAGGGCTTCGACCAGATCCCACTCGAGGGCGTGAGCTTCAAGAGCACCTTCGAGAGCGACGACGTCCCGACGCCGAAGGAGAGCGCCTTCTTCTCGATGCTCGGCTCACGGGCCGTCTGGCACAAGGGCTGGAAGGCGGTCAGCGTCCACCCGACGATTGCCGGCTGGGGCCACTTCGACGAGGACCGCTGGGAGCTGTACGACACGGAGAAGGACCTGACGGAGAGCCACGATCTCGCGGCGGAGCACCCCGAGAAGCTGAAGGAGCTGATCGACGTCTGGTTCCAGCTCGCCGAGCGCTTCAACGGGCTCCCGTTGCTCGATCGCACCGCGATCGAGGTCCTGGCGGACCCGACCCGGCCTCAGGTGACGCCACTCCGAGACCGCTACGTCTACCGCCCGAATGCGGCCGAGGTACCGGAGTCGGCAGCCGTGAACATCCGCAACAGAAGCTACTCGATCGCTGTGGAGGTGGATGTCGAGTCCCCGGAGGCCTCGGGCGTGCTCTTCTCGCACGGCGCGCGCTTCGGCGGTCACGCCCTCTACGTGAAGGACCGGAGACTGAAGTACGTCTACAACTTCGTCGGCTCGAAGGAGCAGATCGTCGAGAGCACGAAAGAGATCCCGGCCGGAAGGACGATTCTCGGCGCAAGCTTCGTGCGCGAGGGCGACTCGATGCCTACCACCGGCACACTCTCGCTGTTCGTCGGCGACGAGAAGGTCGGCGAGGGCCAGATCATGACTCAGCCCGGGAACTTCTCGCTGGTCGGCGAGGGGCTGAACGTCGGTCGCGACCCGGCCGAGCCGGTCACGGACGACTACCCGGGCTCGAGCCCGTACGCGTTCAGCGGCGGGACGATCAAGGAGGCTGTCGTCGACGTCTCGGGCGAGCACTACGTCGATCTCGAGCTCGAAGCGCTCGCGATGATGAAGCGGGAGTAGCGCGCGAGCGCATGGCATCAGCGCCGAGCACGAAGAGCAGGACCGAGAAGATGCGCTGGGTCTCCGGCGGCACGTTCCTGATGGGCTCTGAGGACTTCTATCCGGAAGAGCGGCCGGTTCACCGCGTAGCCGTGGACGGCTTCTGGATGGACGAGCATCCGGTGACCGCGGCCGACTTCCGCCGCTTCGTGCGGGAGACCGGCTACGTCACCTTCTGCGAGCGGCCACTCGACCCGGCCGACTTCCCGGGCGCCGATCCGGAGTCGCTTGTCCCCGGAGCACTCGTCTTCCACAAGACGGCCGGCCCGGTCGATCTGCGCAACTTCCGGAACTGGTGGAGCTACGTGCCCGGTGCGTACTGGAAGCGGCCCGGCGGCCCGGGCACCACCGTCAACGGCCGTGACCGTCATCCGGTCGTGCAGGTGGCCTACGACGACGCGGCTGCCTACGCGAACTGGGCCGGCAAGGAGCTGCCGACCGAGGCCGAGTGGGAGTACGCGGCCCGCGGCGGCCTCGACGGCGCAACCTTCGCCTGGGGCGACGAGCACTTCCCCGACGGGAAGCCGATGGCGAACACCTGGCAGGGCGAGTTCCCGTGGCAGAACCTGAAGCTCGACGGGTTCGAGGGAACCTCGCCCGTCGGCTCGTTTCCACCGAATGGCTACGGCCTCTACGACATGACGGGGAACGTGTGGGAGTGGACGACCGACTTCTTCGCGCAACGTCATCCGGACGAGGTCGAGAAGCCGTGTTGCGTGCCAAGGAATCCTCGGGTCTCGAGCGACGGAGGGAGCTACGCGGCCGGCGAGACGATCCCGCGCCGAGTGATCAAGGGCGGCTCGCACCTCTGTGCCCCGAACTACTGCCTCCGGTATCGGCCCGCCGCGCGGCAGGGCGAGGCCGTCGATACCTCGACCGGCCATATCGGCTTTCGGTGCGTCGTCCGTGCGTAGTCGCTAGGGCGACTGCGCAAGGATGATCACGATCGTCCCGAGCCCGAGCAGCACGCCGATTGCGCTGAAGACGAGACCGGCGCGCCGGTCGAACGGCGCGTAGTCACCGCGGTCGAGCGCCTCCTCGACGCGCTTCTGGCGATCGTAGGCGTAGGCGATCATGCAGACGCCGACCAGGCCGAACGCGATCCCGATCACCTCGAACGGCCAGGCGGCGCCGCTCGAGAGCTCGGGCACGAGCTTTCCAGCGGCGAGGCTGACGGCGATGGTGGTCAGCCCGGTGCGCCACCACGCGAGGTACGTCCGCTCGTTGGCGAGGCGGGTACGACGGAGTGCGTCTTCCACGCTGTTGTCAGGCGCCGGGGGCACAGTCCGCCGCTTCGGCGCCGAGTCCCCAGACCCTGCCGTGAGCGCGCGGGCTCAGGGTGTCGCGTATCCGCGCATGCCGTCGACCAATAGCGCGTAGAAGCGGTCGGCGAGCTCGTCCGTGTCGCGCCCGGGCTGGAGCCACGTGTAGGCCCAGTTCGCGGCCGAGAGCGCGAGCAGCGCGGCCGTTGCGTCGTCGAGGTCGCTGCGGAGATCGCCGAGCTCGCGGCCCTCGCGGAAGAGCGCCTTGATCCGCTCCTCGTAGCGCCGCCGCTCGCCCAGGATCTCGTCCCGCCGCTCGCCCTCGAGGTAGCGCCACTCCTGGACGAAGACGGTCGCGACGTCGAGCTGGTCGGCGACGACCCGCAGGTGCGAGCGGAGCGCGAGCCGGATCTTCTCCGTCGCCGGCAGCTCCTCGGGAATCGCGTCCAGCCCCGCGTGGAAGGCCGACGCGCCCTCGCGCATCGTCGCGTAGAGAAGGTCCTGCTTCGACTCGATGTGCGCGTAGAGCGACGCCTTCTGCACGCCCAGCGCCTCCGCGATCTCGCCGATCGAGGTGCCGTGGTAACCCTTCTGCGCGAACAGGCGGGCGGCCTGGCGGGTGAGCTCGTCGCGGCGCGCGCTCACCGGCGGAAGACCTCCGCTGCCGCGTGATGGAAGCCTCCCGGGAGGCCGTTCGCCTCGAAGGTCGCGGCGATCTCCTCCATCTCGCCGACCCAGCGCCAGCCCTTCGCGTCTGCCGAGCGCGCCGCGCGCTCCGAGCGCTCGGGGAGATCCGGGATCGACAGTGCCCACTCCTCGAGCAGCGTCCCCTCCACGCCCTCGCGCCGGGCGAGCTCGCGGATCGCGAGCAGCAATGCGGCCGAGCCCTTCGTCCACCCCGCATAGACCATCTTCACTGCCGACGCGCTCGTGACGACCCGCGCGTCGAGCACCGAGCCTGCGAAGAGCTCGGCCACCGCCGGTGCCTCGTCGCCGGAGAGATACAGGCGCGTGGTGCCGGCCTCGCGTGGAGGCGAGCCCACGATGCCGCCGTCCACGAATCGGCCTACGAGGCCCCCGACCTTCGCCGCGGTTGCCGGCGCGACAGCGTTGGCGTCGACGTAGACGCCGCCGAAGCTCCCGAGCCCACCGGCGACCTCGAGCGCCGCATGCGGCGGGCAGATCGAAAAGACGAACTCGCTCTCCGCGACGGCCTCGACCGAGCCGACGTCCTCGAGCCCCGCCTCGGCGGCGCGCGCTCGCGTCTCCTCGCTGCGCCCCTCGGAGGCCCAGACGACCCGGTGGCCGCGGTCCCTGAGCACCGCGCCGACGGCGGCTCCCATCTGGCCCGGGTGAAGGAGCCCGATCAGCCGGTCCGCCATTACACTTCCAGCCTAACGATCGTTCGGTTGGGAGGACGCCGATGGAGCAGCGCGAGCAGGATTTCCTCGAGTACGTGCAGTCTGGCGGCCAGGTCGAGACCGACGACTGGATGCCTGACGAGTACCGCGCGCGCCTGCGCAAGTTCATCGAGATGCACGGCAATTCGGAGCTGATGGGCGTGCTTCCGGAGCGCGAGTGGATCCTCCGCGCACCCACGCTGCAGCGCAAGCTCGCCCTCACCGCGAAGGTGCAGGACGAGGTTGGGCACGCCCAACTGATTTATCGCGTTGTCGAGGACCTCGGCAAGCCCCGCGAGCAGTGTCTCGACGACCTGATCTCGGGCAAGTCGAAGTTCCATAATGTCTTTCATTACCCCACGAAGACGTGGGGCGACGTGGGCGTGATCGCGTGGCTCGTCGACGCGGCCGCGATCATCAGCCAGAAGGCGCTGCTCAAGTGCTCGTACGCGCCGTACGCGCGGATCATGAAGAAGATCTGCTGGGAGGAGTCGTTCCACATCCTCCACGGCCGCGACGTCATCCTCACGCTGATGCTCGGCACCGACGAGCAGCGCGAGCTGGTGCAGGAGGCGCTCAACCGCTGGTGGGGCCCGCTGATGCAGTTCCACGGCAACCCGATCCCGCCGGAAGACGACCCGATGTTCCAGTGGCGGATCAAGAGCCAGGGCAACGACGAGGCGCGGCAGCAGTTCCTCGACGGTTACGTCCCGCAGATCTGGGAGCTCGGGCTGACCGTGCCCGACCCGGAGCTGCGCAAGGACGAGGAGACCGGCCGCTGGCACTACACCGAGCCCGATTGGGACGAGCTGATGTCGGTCGTCACCGGCCACGGGCCGAAGACGGAAGACCGGCTCGATCTCCGGCGGAAGGCGCGGGAGAACAGCGCCTGGATCCGGTCGATCGTTCTCCCCGAAGCCGCCTGAGCCTTGTAACACAGTGTTACTTGGTGGGTGAACGCGCAGTGACCAACATCTGGGAGGTCTTCCGGCAGGAGCGGAAGGGCCAGGCGTTCCAGCACGCGGGCTCGGTCGCGGCACCAGACGAGGCGTTCGCCGAGATCTACGCCCGGGAGCAATACGGCCGGCGCGGCGAGTCGGCGGCGCTCTGGGTCGTCCCGCGCGACCAGATCCACCCGATCGAGGACTTCGTCGACGAGCTGAATCGGAACTACCACCGCGTCGACGGGTATCCGCTGAAGCAGAAGCTGAAGGAGGCGCGTGAGCGAGCGGGCGTCACTGCTCCTCGAGATAGCTGACGACGAGCTGATCCTCGGCTGGCGCGACTCGGAGTGGACCGGGATCGCGCCGTTTCTCGAGGAGGACGTCGCCTTCTCGTCGATCGCGCAGAACGAGGTCGGCCACGCGCGGGCGCTGTACGAGCTCGCCGCGCGCGACCTCGGCACGACCGCCGACGAGCTCGCGTTCGACCGCAAGCCGGAGGAGTACCGCTGCTCCGAGCTGGTCGAGCTGCGGCTCCCGGAATGGGAGCGCACGATCGCGCGTCACGTCCTCTACGAACGCGCCGATGCCGAGCGGCTCGCACGGCTGAAGGAGAGCGGCGACGAGGAGCTCGCAGGGCTCGCGGCCAAGATCGACCGCGAGGAGGCCTACCACCGCCTCCACGCCGAGATGTGGCACGAGCGGTTGAAGGACGAGCCGCGCTACCAGGCCGCGCTCGAGGAGCTCCGCCCGCTGGTCGAGCGCCGCGACGCCCACACGCCCGAGCTGGCAGAGATCTGGGAGCAGATGACCGAGGTCCGGCGCTCGGTGCCGGGGGCGACGTGGTAATCCAGGCGGTGCCGATCCGGCTCTGCGAGGAGCGCGACCTCGAGCACTTCCACGCCTTCGGCGGCCCCGACCACCTCGAGTACTGCCGCCAGCAGTTCGCCCGGGGCTCGTCGGCGTGCACGATCCTCGTCGCGACCGACGAGCAGGACGCACCCGTCGGCAAGCTCCACCTCGACTTCGAGACGCGGGCAACGGCGGGTGAGGCAGTGCTGGTCGCGGCTGCCGTACGCAGGGACCAGCAGAGCCGCGGGATCGGGACGGCCCTGATGGCCACGGCCGAGGAGCACGTCTGCGCCCGGGGACTGAACGCGATCGTCCTCGGCGTCGAGGACGCGAACCCGCGCGCACGGCGGCTCTACGAGCGGCTCGGCTACGAGGAGTTCGCGCGCGACGACTTCAAGTACGTCGGCGCACCTGTTCCGAATCCCGGCTCGTGGATGCGAAAGGACCTCGTGTGCTGACCGAGGCCCGCGTCTGGGAGGCACTCGCCGAGGTGCCCGACCCGGAGATCCCGGTCATCTCGATCGTCGACCTGGGCGTGGTGCGGGGCGTCGAGGTCGAGAACGGGAAGGTGCGCGTCGAGTTCACGCCGACCTTCCTCGGCTGCCCGGCCCTCGAGGTGATGCGCTCGCAGATGGCCGCTGTGATTTCCGAGCTCGGCGGCGAGCCCGACGTCGAGGTGATCACCGACGACTCGTGGTCGACCGACCGGATCACGGCGAAAGGCCGCGAGAAGCTCCGCGAGGCCGGCTTCGCGCCTCCGGCCCCGCGCGAGGCGGGCCGGCCGACGATCGTCCAGCTCGAGTCGAACGCGTTCCGGTGCCCCTACTGCGGCTCGAACGACACCGCCCTCGAGAACATCTTCGGCCCGACGCCGTGCCGGTCGCTCCGCTATTGCCGGAGCTGCAAGCAGCCTTTCGAGCAGTTCAAGACCATCTGAGCGGCTGAGCGGGTCGTAGGACCCATGTCTCATTGCGGCCTGGACCAGGGCGCTGCGACCCTGCAGAAGTCATCGAGCCCCGCAAGGAGGAACACATGAAGAAGCTCAGCCTCATCGGAATCGCAGCACTGATCGGGATGCTTTCCCTGCTCGCCTCGACCGCGCTCGCCAGCGGCCACAAGGGCGGCCGCGGGATCATCAAGACCGGCACCTGCAGCGCCGGGCATCACTGGAAGCTGAAGGCCAAGTCCGACGACGGCCGGATCGAGACCGAGTTCGAGGTCGACCAGAACCGCGTCGGCAAGCGCTGGCGCGTGACCATCGCGCGCAACGGCCAGTCCGTCTTCCGCGGCGTCCGCACGACGATGGCGCCGAGCGGCTCGTTCGAGGTTCGCCGCCTGCTCGCCGGCCCTGCCGCCGGCACGCGGATCGTCGCCACGGCGAGGTCGCTGCAGACCGGCGAGACCTGCCGCGCAGCACTCGCCCTCTAACTGAAGAGCCCCTCCCCAAGGGACGAGACCGGAGGCCACGCCTCCGGTCTCGGCGTTTCTAGATGCCGTTCTCGCGGGCCCAGAGCGCGGCCTGCGTGCGGTCGGTCACGCCGATCTGCTGAAAGACGCGCGTCAGGTGCGTCTTCACGGTCTTCTCGCTGATGCCGAGCTCGCGAGCGATCAGCTTGTTCGGCTTCCCGTCGGCGACGCAGTGCAGCACCTCCCGCTCGCGGTCGCTCAGCTCGGGCCGGTCGCGCTCGGCGCGCGCGGTCAGCAGGGTCCGGGCGGCCTTGGGCGAGAGCGGCGACTCGCCGCGCGCGGCGGAGCGGATGCCTTCGACCAGTACCTCCGGCTCCGAGTCCTTGAGCAGGTAGCCCACGGCGCCGGCGTCGAGCGCGGCCAGGATCCGGTCGCGGTCGGTCACCGACGTGAGGACGACGACCTGCGCGTCGGGCGTCGCCGCGACGATCTCGCGCGTCGCCTCGACGCCGTCGACGTTCGGCATCGAGAGGTCCATCAGCACGACGTCCGGCTTGCGTCTCGGCGGCAAGCTGGATCGCCTCGGCTCCGTCGGCCGCGCCTCCGACGACCTCGACGTCCTCGGCCCTCGACAGGAGCCGCTCGAGCCCCGCGCGGACGAGACCGTGGTCTTCGACGAGTAGGACGCGGATCACGTGCCGACCTCGACCGAGACGCGCGCGCCCTCGCCGGGCGCCGAGTCGACCTCCAGCCGGCCTCCCGCCTCGCGAACGAGCTCTTCGACGGAGCGCAGGCCGAAGTGGCCGTCGGCGCCGGCGGTCGCAGGGTCGAACCCGCGGCCGTCGTCGTCGACCTCGAGCCGCGCGCGTCCGTCCTCGGCCTGCACCGAGACGCGGACGTGCTTCGCGCCGGCGTGCTTGACCGAGTTGCGGATCGCCTCTTGGGCGACGCGGAAGAAGAGCGCCTCCGTCTCGCGGCCGAGGGCGGCGTCCGGGTCGACCTCGAGCGCCGTCTCCAGCCCACGGGCCGAGGCCGAGGCGAGCACGTCCGTGAGCGCCGCCTCGAGCCCGGCCCGGTGCAGCTCGGGCGGGTAGATGTCGACGAGCAGGGTCCGCAGCTGGCCGATTCCGTGCCGCGTCTCGGACGCCGCCTCACGGAGCTCGGCGTCATAGGGCGGCGGCGCGCCCTCCGCTGCTGCGGACAGCGAGAACGAGACCGCGGCGAGGTCCTGCACGACCCCGTCGTGGAGGTCCCGCGCTATCCGCCGCCGTTCGACGTCCGAAGCCTCGATCGCGCGGCGCAGGAGCCGCTCGCGCTCGTCCTGGCCCCGCTGCACGCGCCTCGCGAGCCACCAGGCGAGTGGTAGCTGGATCAGCGCCAGCAACAGGAGCCCGCCGAGCATCGGCGGCGCGAACTCGCGCAGGATCCGGCGTCCGCGCGCGGAGATGAAGCTCGAGCGGTAGTAAGCCTCGTAGCGCAGAGGCAGACCCCTCGGCGTCTGGATCGGAAGATAGACCTCGAGCAGCTTGCCGTACTGGCGTTCGAAGCGGTTCTCCGGCTTGGACAGGTCGCTTACCTCGGCGTGGGCCTTGTCGCCCTTGAACTCGGCAAGGTCCTCCGGGCCGAGGTGGTATCTGGATCCGATCAGGCTCGGTTGGTCGGAGTAGACGATCCGGCCCGACCGGTCCCAGATCTTCACGCGCACGACGCCTTCGTCGTTCACGGAGCCCTCCTCGACGACGCGATCGACCGCGGCCAGGGCGCGCGGGTCGCCCGTCAGGAGACCGGCTCTGATGGCCGGCTCGACGCTTCCGTGGGCGAACAACTGCGTCTGGTCCTTCGCGTCGCGGATCGCCTCCGCCTGGCCGGCGCGTCGTACCAGCCACACTCCGAGGAGCCCGACCAGCACGACCGCGGCGAGGCCGGCGACCAGGTATCTGACGAGAGCCTCGCGGACCGGGTTTTGCCTGCTCACGCAGGCAGTGTGCCCGACCCGCGCCCCTAGGCCTGAATGCCGACGTTGAAGCTCGGGTACCGCCCGGTCAGCAGCATCACGTACGCGTACGTCTGCGTCTCGATACGGAGCGCGAGCGCCGCGAAGTTCCGGAGCCCCTCCGGCACCCGCCCGAGCACCAGAGCGATGAACCAGCTGAAGATGGCGAGTAGCTGCGAGAGGTTGGACATGATGTTCGTCAGGACCAGCGCCGGAATCGCGAGGATGATCCGGAAGAAGACGGTCAGGCGGTTCTGCTCCCGCGGCGGGTCGATCTCGAGGTCGATCGGGTACGTGCCCGCCTTGCCCGTGAAGCCGGGATAGGGATCGGCGATCAGCAGGACGTAGGCGCGCGCGTGGGTCGAGTAGCGCAGGAACGACGAGAGGAAGTTGTGCAGGCCGTCCGGCGAGCGGCCCATGAACAGGGTCGCGAACCAGTTGACGATCCAGGCGAGCACGCTGATGGCGCCCCAGAGGAACCCCCATAGGAGCAGCGGGATCGCGAGGATCAGACGGAAGAAGACGGTGAGGCGGTTGCGCTGGAGGTCGTCGTTGACGACCAGGCGAATCGGGTGCGGCTGCTGCGCGGCTTGCTCTGAGCTGGTGTCTGCAGTGGTTTCCATGGTCCGGATCCTAAACGGGGCTCAGGATCCTTCAAAACGAGGTTCGCGCTTCTCGAGAAAAGCGGCGACGCCCTCGCGGAAGTCGGCGGTCTGCGTCGCGGCCGTCTGGAGCTGCGCCTCGAGCTCCAGCTGCTGCCCGAGCGTCGTGTGCTCGGCGTGGTCGAGCAGGCGCTTGGTCATCCCGATCCCGCGTGTCGGCATCGCGGCGAGCTCGGCGGCGAACTCGGCGGCGCGCGCGGCGAGGCGGTCGCTCTCGACGACCTCGGAGACGAGGCCCCAGGCGTGCGCCTCGGCCGCAGTGAGCCGGCGCCCGCTCGTGAGCCATTCGAACGCACGCGCGGTTCCGAGCAGGCGCCGGACGAAGTAGGTGCCGCCCGAGTCGGGGACGAGGCCGATGTTGATGAACGCGGGCACGAAGGTCGCGTCGTCCGCGGCGATGCGAAGGTCGCACGCGCACGCGAACGAGAGGCCGGCGCCCGCGGCAGGCCCGTTCACCGCGGCGAGCACTGGCTTCTCGAGCGCTCGGAGCGCGCGGACGTTCGGGTGGTAGTTGCCGCGCAGCCGCTCGCCGATGTCTCCCGGGGCCTCGCGGAACTCGGTCAGGTCCTGGCCGACGCAGAAGCCGCGGCCCGCGCCGGTGATCACGACGGCGCGGATCTCGGCCGCGCGCGCCTCCTTCAGCGCCGCCCCGAGCGCGCGGTGCATGTCGGCGTTGAACGCGTTGAGGACGTCCGGCCGGTTGAGCGTGATCGTCAGCACCGCTCCGTCCCGCGTCGTCTCGACTTCCGCCATCGGGCGGAGCCTAGAAGAACGCCGTGCCGCTAGCAGCTGTGCGCGTACGAGCCGAACGCGGCCCAGGCGCCGCCGATGGCGATCGTGCGCGGGCCCATGAACGTGAGCCGGCGGTCCCACGAAGCGCCGAGCACCGGCTCGATGCCGCCGCGCCCGAACCACTGGGCGAAGGCCTCGTCCTGGGGGTGGTACTGGCCGTAGTAGGTCGTTCCCGGCGGAGCCTGCGCCGTGTTCCCGCCGTAGGGGAACCAGACGCCGACGATCGGGTCGCCGGTCTCGAGCAGGTCGGAGCAGCCGTACTGCGGCGCCGTCGCCGCGTGCCACGGCTGAACGACGTTGTTCACGAACGGGTCGTCCAGGAGCTCGGAGAGCTCGTGCGTGAGCGAGTGGATGTCCGCGACGCCGCGGGTGGGATCAGGCGCCTGGCGGTTCGGGTTCGTGTAGTCGGCGAGGAAGCCCGCGTAGGAGCCGGGCGTCGACCACGCAGAGAAGATGTAGGTCTGAACGGGCTGGTTGCCCATGCCGTTCCTCGCGCCGAGGGCGGCTCCGTGATACCCGAGCACGCAGCAGTTCCGGTAGGCGTCGTGGCCCTCGTACAGCAGGACGTTGTCCGTCAGGATGATCGGGACCGTCGTCGAGCTGATGTGCAGCGAGTTGATCAGGTTCTGCACGCGGTTCGAGAACCAGGCGTACTCGGCGAAGCCCGTGATCGTGTCGGTCGCGCCGTAGCCGTGGAGCTCGCGCCACGACCCGACGGGGCGCTGGTACGCGAGACCCTTGGTGGCCGGGACGTCGATCGTCTGCGCCGGAAACACGGTGTCGTTCACGAGCCCGAGGTGATAGCCCGTGTTGAGCTTGCTCCACTGCGCGCGGACGAACGCGTCGCCCACCTGGGCCGTGTCGCCGCCCATGTCCGAAGGCGTGGCGAAGCCCGTCGAGAAGACCGGCGAGTCGAGGACGTCCTGGGCCCGGGTCGTGCCGTTGAAGGTGTGGTTCAGCGGAATCGCGCGGTACCCGGCATAGCCGGCGTCGTTGAAGGCCGACGTGTCCTGGTTGCCGGCGACGAAGTTCATCCTCAGCGGGACGATGACCGTGTGGATGCTCGTGGTCGTGTTGCCGGCGCGTGGGTCGCCGCCGGCCATCGTGATCGGGTAGGTGACGCCGTTCGTCGGATCCGTGTACTGGAACGTCCAGTGTGGGATCGTCCTCGCCCGCGCGAGGAACTCCGGCGAGACGCCTCCTTCGTGGGCGAACCGCGCGACCACGTCCGGATTCGACTGTCGCGTGGGCACGGAGGCGGCGAGCGCGGGCGCCGACAGGAGCAGCGCGAGCGCGCCGAGGACCAGCGTGACTGGGCGACTGGACATACGCACGATTCCCTTATCGGCTCGCAGAGCCGGGCGCGTTAGCCGCGCGGGCTCGATCGGGGTTGCTAGCTTCGACGCGTGGCCGGTCTGACCTTCATTTCGTCCGAGGAAGACGCGCTCGACGCCTACTCGAACGCGGTAATCAAAGTGGCGGAGCGGCTCGCGCCCTCGGTGGCGAACCTGCGAGTGCGCCACGGGCGCCGCAACGGCGGGGGCAGCGCGGTCGTGATCACTCCGGACGGCTTCCTGCTCACGTCGGCCCACGTCGTCGCGCGCAGCGACGGGAGCGGGCGCGCCTCGTTCGTGGACGGACGCGAGCTGCCCTTCGACGTCGTCGGGGCCGATCCGCATTCCGACCTCGCGGTCCTGCGCGCTTCCGCCGACGACCTGGTCGCGGCTGAGCTCGGCGATGCGGAGCGGCTACGGGTGGGACAGCTCGTGGTCGCGATCGGCAACCCGAACGGCTTCGCGGGCTCCGTCACCGCCGGTGTCGTCTCGGCGCTCGGCCGTTCGCTCCCGACGCAGAGCGGGCGCGTCGTCGACAACGTGATCCAGACCGACGCGGCGCTGAACCCCGGCAACTCGGGCGGCGCCCTGGCCGACGGATCGGGGCGCGTCGTCGGCGTCAACACGGCCGTGGCCGGAGTCGGACTCGGCCTGGCGGTCCCGGTGAACGTGGCGACCAGGCAGATCGTGGCGGCGCTGATGACCGAGGGCCGCTTCCGGCGCGCCTACCTCGGGATCGCGGGCGGCACGCGGCCGCTGCCGCCGCGGCTCGCGCGCAGCCTCGGGCGCGACGCAGGCGTCGAGGTCGTGCAGGTGGTCGAGGGCACGCCCGCCGCCGCGGCCGGGCTGCGGCCCGAGGACCTGATCGTCGAGCTGGACGGCGAGCCGGTCGCCGACGTCGGCGACATCCAGCGCCTGATGGTGGTCGAGAAGATCGGCGCTCCCGTACGCATGCTCGTGCTGCGTGAGGGTCGCCAGCTGGAGCTCTCGATCGTTCCGGCCGAGCTGGACGGATAGGAGGGCTAGCGGCCTTCGAACTCCGGCTTGCGCTTCTCCGTGAAGGCGGTCAGGCCCTCCTTGGCGTCCTCGCTCGCGAACGCGAGGTAGAGAGCGCGGCGCTCGGCCTCGAGGCCGGCGGCGAGGGTCGTCTCGTAGGCGCGGTTGACGGACTCCTTCGCGAGCCGGGTGGCGACGGGGCCTTTCGAGGCGATCTCCCGCGCGACCCGTTTTGCCTCCTCGAGCCACGCTTCCTTCGCCGCCACGCGGGCGACGAGGCCGGCGGCCAGCGCCTCCTGCGCTGAGAGCCGACGGCCGCTCAGGATGACGTCCATCGCGACGGCTTTGCCGACGGCGCGGGTGAGCCGCTGCGTCCCGCCTGCGCCGGGGATGATTCCGAGGCCGGTCTCGGGCTGGCCGAACTCGGCGGTCTCCGAGGCGACGATCAGGTCGCACGACATCGCGAGCTCGCAGCCGCCGCCGAGGCAGTAGCCGGAGACGGCGGCGACGAGCGGCGTCCAGAGGGCGCGAATCGCGTCCCAGCGCTCGACGCGGCGCTGGTAGTAGAGGTCGATCGCGGAGGCCTGGGCGAGCTCGCCGATGTCGGCTCCCGCCGCGAACGCGCGCTCGGAGCCGCCGAGGACGATGCAGCGCACGTCGGCGTCGCGGTCGAGCTCGCTCAGAGTCGTGACGAGCTCGTCCATCAGCTCGTCGGAGAGCGCGTTCAGCTGCTGTGGCCGGTTGAGCAGGACGACGGCGACCGCGCCGTCGCGCTCGGTGCGTATCAGTTCCGTCACGGTGCCAGGCACAGCGACAAAAGTGTGACGCCGAGTGGGCGGAAACTCCGGGTTTCCGGCGGAAGTGCGTGTTTCGTCACGGTGCCAGGCACCGTCACGGTTTGCGCTCCAGGAACTTCTCGATCGCGGCCTTCGGCTCGTCGGTCGCCATCGAGAGCGCGAGCCAGTCGCGCGCGTGGTTGATCGTCTCGTGCCAGGCGAGGTCGCGCCAGAAGTTCAGATGCTGCTTCGCGTAGCGCGTCGTCTGCGGCAGCTTCCGCGCCAGCGACTCGACCACCGCGTCCACCTTCGCGTCGAGCTCGGCAGCGGGCACCGCCCAGTTCACGAGCCCCCACTCCGCGGCCTTCGTCGCCGGGATCTCCTCGCACATGAGCACGATCTCCCGCGCGCGCCGGTCGCCGACCATGATCGTCAGCCACTGCGTCGCGCCGCCCGCCGGCACCGAGCCATGCTCGGGACCGACGTGCCGGATGAATGCATCGTCGACCATGACCGCGAGGTCGCACGCCATCTGCAGCTCGTTCCCGCCGCCGACCGCGATCCCGTTGATCCGCGCCAGGGTCGGCTTCCCGATCTCACGCAGCCGGTCGTGCATGTCCTTGAAGGCGCCGAACCACTTCCAGTACTCGTTCGGCTTACCGACGTACCCGTCCGCCCACTCGCGCAGGTTCGCGCCGACGCAGAACGCGCGCCCCGCCCCGGTGATCACGACCACGCGGATCGAGTCGTCCCACGAAGCGTCCTCGCACGCACGCGCGAGCTCCCGCAGCATCCGGAAGTCGAAGGCGTTCAGGATCTCGGGCCGGTTGAGCGTGATCGTCGCCCGCGGCGGCGACTTCTCGTAGACGATCCGCTCGAAGCCGAGCTCGTCAGGCGCAAGCGGCCGAGGCGCGTCCGGCTGGCGCTCCGTCACGAGACCTCCGCGAACTCGACCTGGAACGGCACGCCCATCTCCATCGCGTCCTTGCCTGTGGCCATGAACTCATCTGTCCGCGCTGCCGTCCTGAAGGCGTCCTGGTCAGGGAACTCCCACTCCGCGTAGTAGCGATGGGGCGGCTCGCCCATCGGGGCGCCGAAGACCCGTCCGTGACGAAACTCGGCGCCGACTACCTTCCTGCAAAGCTCTGCGTGCTCCTCGAAGCGGGCTGCGTCCGGCTCCTGCTCGTAGAGGACAAAGACTCGAACCATGCGACTCCTCTCTCGACGACGCGCGTGAGCGTATAGCTTCGACCCGTGGGCGCGCTCGCGACCTTTCTCGCCGTGATCGCCGGGCTCGCGGGGTCGGTCCAGGTCGCCGTGATGGCGCGCCTCGGCGAGCGGGTCGGCGTGTTCGCCGCGCTCGCGTGGGCCGCGATGCTGACGGCCGGGCTCGCCTTCGCACTGCTTCTGATCGTGCGCCAGGGCGCGGGCGGGATCGTGGACGCCGCGAGGCAACCGGTCTGGCTCTGGAGCGGCGCCGCGATGGGGCTCCTGATCGTCCTGACTATCACCTTCGCGGGCTCCCGCATCGGCGTCGCTGCGACCGTCGCGATCATGATCGCCGGCCAGCTCGCGATGGGCGCGGTGATCGACCGCTTCGGGCTCTTCGGCGTGGAGAAGGTCGCGCTCGCCTGGCCCCGCGTGATCGGGATCGTGCTGCTCGCCGCCGGCGCGGCGCTGACGCTCAGGCGCTGAGCCTGCGGAACAACAGGACGCCGACGAGCGGAAACGCCGCGGCGATCCCGAACGCCAGGCTCCACGACGTCCCGTCCACGACCGCGGCGAACACCGGGGGAAGCGCGGCACCGGTCGCCGCCAGCGCAGTCTGCTGCATGCCGAGCGCGGCCCCGCTCCGCGCCCGGCCGGCGATCTCGGCCGCCGCCGTGAAGGAGAGCCCGTTCCACGCCATCGCGAAGCCGCCTGCGAGCACGAGCGCCCCCACGAGCACCGGTGTCGGCGCCTCCGTCAGCAGCGCGACCAGCCCGAGCGTCACGCTGCTGCAGAGCCCGACGATCCGAAGCGGCCGCACGCGGGAGCCGACGAGGTCCGACCAGCGCCCGCTGCCGACGCGGAACGCCGCCGCGACGACCTGGATGCCGGCGAGCACGAGCGCGGCCGTCCCGCGCGAGAAGCCGCGCTCGTCGTAGAGGAACAGCACGACGAACCCGGTCACCGCAAGCTGGGCGACGAGGTAGAAGCTGCTGCCGGAGCAGAGGAGCCAGAGCCGACCGTCACGCAGGGTCTCGCCGATCCGCCGGGGCTGGAGCACGTCCTCGGCTCCTTCGGGGTCGTGGATCACCGACGCGCCGAAGACCGCTCCCGCGGCCGCCATCGCCGCGAGCAGCAGCAGCCCGTTCTCGAGCCCGAGCGCCGGCAGCGCCAGCGCCGCGATGAAGCCGCCGAGCGGGATCGCCGTCTGCCGCACGCCGAGCGCGAGCCCGCGCTCCGCCGCCGGGAACCAGTACATGACCGCGCGCCCGCTGGCCGCGTTCACGCTCGCGCCCGCCGCGCCAGCGATCCCGAGCAGCGCCAAGAGCACGCCGAAGCGGCCGGCGTGCGACGCGCCCACGAGCGCCGCCGCGCACCCGCCGAGCCCGGCCGCGAGCACCAGCCGCTCGCCCACGCGATCGGCGAGAAGCCCCCACGGCAGCAGCGTCAACAGGCCGCCGATCCAGACGCTGTCGATGACGAACCCGACCTGGACGAGACTCAGCCCGAACTCGTGCCGGATCTGCGGCGCGAGCACCGGCAGCCCGATCAGCACCGCCGAGTACGACGTCTGCGCCGCCGTCCCCGCGGCGAGGACGAGCCAGCGGTAGCGCGAAGGCCCGGCTACAGCACGAAGGGGTTGAACGGCTCAGGGGCCTTCGTACTCAACGGCCCCTGCTGACGACGAGGCTGACTTTCGAGCCCACCCGAAGGCGCCTCCCCGCCCTCGGAGCCTGGAAGGCCACGTGACCCTTCGCCACCTTCCTCGACCGGGCCTTGGTGACTTTGCCCACGGCGCAGAGCACAGTCGTGATGTCCATCCGCGCGGCCGCGAGCGACGTGCCCTTCACGTTCGGCACCACGCACTGAACCTTTGCGGAGGGATTGAAAGTCGCGATGTGCCTCGTGTCCTGGACTGCAGTGCATTGGCTCGCCGACGGACAGGCCACCGCGTCGAGAACGAGGTTGCCGATCCTGTGCGGGACGGGGCGCGCGGGCGAAGTCGGATCGAAGGTCACCTCTTTCGCGACCTCCAGGCTGCCCACGGTTGCGGTGCACTGGCTCGTCGACGGACAGGCCACCGCGAAAGGAGCGCCGATCGCGACCATCATCACGTTCCCGGGTGAGGTCGGATTGAAGGTCACCTCATCCCCGTCGACGTCGACGGCAGTGCACTGGCTCGGTGAGGGGCATGCCACCCCCCACATATCGGACCGCTCTACACCGGTAAGTTCGACCGCCGTCGGGGTGCCGGGCGTGGTCGGATTGAACGTCACCTCGTGACCCGTGCGGTCGACACCAGTGCACTGGCTCACCAACGGACACGCAACCGCTTTGAGGCCGCCGTGGTTCGGGTCGACGTTGGCCCGGCTCAAAATCTCGGTTGAGCCGGGATTGAAGGTCAACTCGTCTCCGTTCTCGTTGACCGCGGTGCACTGGGTCGTCGAGGGGCACGCCACCGACCAGAGGATGCCCCCAAGGGGGTCCAGAATGACCGGGGCTGCGCCTCCGGGTGACTTCGGATTGAACGTCATTTCCTCTCCGTACCAATCGACCGCGGTGCACTGGCTTGCCGACGGGCACGCCACTCCGTTGAAGGCGTGGTAACCGCCCGGACCCGGCGGGTGAGGGTCGAGCGTGACCGGCGTCACGTCCCCAGGTGAGGTCGGCTTGAAGGTCATCTCCCGACCTCTGTTGTCGACCGCGGTGCACTGCCTCCTCGATGGGCAGGCAATCGAGGTCAGTCCACCCAGGAGTGCTCGAGAGGCGTTCGCGGCGATGGGACGAAACGACGACCCCCCACCGCCCCCGCCGCCCGCTGCGCCGGCAGGCACGAACAGGGCGCACGCGACACAGCCACAAACCGCGGGCCACCCAGCGATGCGTGTCAGGGCCGCAACCGCCGACCAGCTAGGCAAGGCGCCTCCGCACCGGCCCTACCAAATAGCAAGCGGTGGGCGCCGTCAAGCCGGCATCGCCGGAACGAACGTGGCTAGGGGTTCGGGCGGTCTAGAGCCCGAACGGGTTGAACGGCCTGGCGCTGGTCGAGACGATCACGCTCTTCGTCTCGAGGTAGAGCTCGAGCGTCTCGAGCCCGAGCTCACGGCCGAACCCCGACTGCTTGTAGCCGCCGAAGGGGATCCCCGGGAAGGCGGTGTACGGCATGTTGATCCCAACCGTCCCGGCCTTGATCCGCCGCGCGATTCGGTGACCGCGTGCCGGGTCGCCCGTCCACACCGTCGCCATCAGCCCGTAGCGGCTCTCGTTCGCGATCCGGATTCCGTCCTTCTCGTCCTCGAACGGGATCACGGTGACGACCGGCCCGAAGATCTCCTCCTGCGCGACCTTCATCGAATTGTCGACCTGCGCGAGCACGGTGGGCGGATAGAAGGCGCCGTCGCCTTCGGGCACCTCGCCGCCGGCGGCGACTTCGGCGCCCTCCTCGCGGCCGGTCTCGACGTAGCCGTGGACTCGGTCGCGGTGCTCGTTCGAGATGAGCGAGCCGACCTGGGTCTCCGGGTCGAGCGGGTCGCCGACCTTGAGCCCCGAGGCGAGCTCGGCGAACTTGCCGACGAAGTCGTCGTAGAGCGGTCGCTCGACGAGCACCCGCGAGCGCGCCTCGCAGCTCTGGCCCGCCGAGTAGTAGATCGACCAGACCGAGCTCGGGACGGCGTCGTCGAGCTCCGCGTCGGCGAAGACGAGGTTCGGGCTCTTGCCGCCGAGCTCGAGGATCAGGCGCTTGATCCCGTCGGAGGCGAGCCGCATGATCTCGCCGCCGGTCGCGGTCGAGCCGGTGAAGGCGATCTTCTCGACGCCGGGGTGTTTCACGAGATGCGCCCCGACGACGGGCCCCGGCCCCGGTACGACGTTGATCGTGCCCGGCGGGAAGCCGACCTCGGAGGCGAGCTCGGCCATCCGCAGTGCGGACAGCGGCGTCGCGGAATCGGGCTTGAGCACGATCGTGCAGCCGGCCGCGAGCGCCGGCGCGAGCTTCCAGGTCGTCATCATCAGCGGGTAGTTCCAGGGCACGATCTGGCCGCAGACGCCGACGGGCTCCTTCAGCGAATAGAAGAGGAGTGAGCCGCCGATCGGGTTCGAGCGGCCCGCGATCGTCGCGATGGCCGAGGCGTAGAAGCGGAAGTTCTCGATCGCCTGCGCCAGCTCGGCCTTGACCGACGAGATCGCCTTGCCGACGTTGCGCGCCTCGAGCTCGGCGAGCTCCTTGCGGTTGGCGACCAGCGCGTCGGCCAGCGCGTGCAGCAGGCGCGAGCGCTCGGTCGGCGGGGTCTTGCCCCAGTCACCGTTCAGCGCTCCGCGGGCGGCGTCGACCGCACGGTCGACGTCCTGCTCGTTCGCCATCGCGACGGTTGCCAGGGCGGCGCCGGTCGCCGGCTCGGCGAGGTCGCGCGTCTCGCCGGACGCCGGCTCGGCGGGCTCGCCGCCGATGAAGAGACCGTACTCACGCGTCGCGACCGCCATCGCGCCCGGAACATAGCGGGTTTCTACGGAGTTTCGCGGCCGCCTCGTCAGAGATAATGCGGGCTCATGAGCGACCCACTTCAGGTCGAAGCGGCACGAATTCCCGATCGCGACCGGCTGATCCGCGAACTGCGCGAAGCGGGTCTCGATGCACGCCCGGTGGGCGAGCTGGAGATCGAGGTGCACGCCGGCGACGACGGCGAGGTGAGCGACGAGGTCTTCGCGCACGTCGAGGCCGTGACGATGCGCATCGGCGCGAACTTCGTCCCGATCAAGCACGACGGCGTGATCTACGTCCGCCCGCCGCTGAGTTGACCAGCCGCCGCGTGCTTCCCGAGGGCGTGTACCACTGGACAGCGACGCATCCCGAGTGGGAGGGGCCGGTGTCGGCGTACGCAATCGACGACGGGGAGCGGCTGATCCTCATCGACCCGATCGCCGTTCCGGACGAGGTTCGGGCGCTGTTCGAATCGCGCGAGGTGGTCACGGTTCTCACCTCGACATGGCACGAGCGCGACGCCGCATCGCTTGGCTTTCCGGTGTGGGCCCCGGCGCCTGATCGCCCCGAGGACCAGCTCGTTCCGGCGACGCGCTACGCGATCGGCGACTCGCTGTTCGGAATGCAGGCGTATCCCGGGCGTGAAGGCCAGCTCGACCTCGTGCTCTGGAGCGAGCGGATTCGCACCGTGATTACCGGCGATACGTTGATCGACCTCGGCAACGGGCTCGAGATCGCCGCGAGCTGGCTGCCGGAAGGGGTCACGGTCGAGCAGGTCGCCGCCGGGCTGAGGCCGCTGCTCGACAAGCCCGTGGAGTTCGTCCTGCCGACGCACGGCGAGCCCGCCGACCGCGCGGCGCTCGAACGCGCCCTCGCCTAATCGGTCCTGACGTTCCCGCACGCCGGCCGGGTGAGCGCGACCCGGCTGGACGTGACATGGTGGCTCGTCAGCGCATTCGCGCGACGACACCTGCCACGAGGGGAGCTAGATGATTCTGGCGACGACGAAGGTCGAGGATTACGACCGCTTTCTGGAGATCTTCTCGAGCAAGGGCGCCGAGAAGCGAAAGCAGCACGGCTCCAAAGGCTCGACCGTCTTCCGCGATCCCGGTGAAGACGACCGGGTCTGGGTGCTGTTCGACTGGGACGCTGCGGGGTGGCAGAACTTCGTCTCGGACCCAGACGTCCCGGCGATCCTTCAAGAGGCCGGTCACAAGGGCAAGCCCCAGGCGGCGGAGCTCGGCGGCCAGTACGACGCCTAGCGCGCCGCGGCAGCCGGCTAGCCCGAAGAGGTTGCCTGAATCTCGGCCGGCGTCAGCTGCTCGGTCAGCAGCCGCTTGAAGCGCTCTGGATCGGCGCCGACGAAGGCCTTGCAGATCCGGTAGCCGTCGGTGTAGGTCGTGATGTACGAGCGCCAGACGGGGTCCGTCATGAACCGGATGCCCTGCCTCGCGCGCTTGTCCGACGTGAGGCCCCAGCGCTTGAGGTAGGCGAAGCCTTCTTCCTCGGAACGGCCGTCCTCGTGGAGCATCAGCGCGACGTTCGTGCTCACGCCTCCGAGCGGCTGAGCGGCCTCGCTCACGGCACGCGACAGCTCCGGATCGAACGGGATGCCGGTGTCGCGGACGTGCTCGGCGGCCACCTGCTGCTCCTCGTCGCCGAGGGTGATCTCGGAGCCGAGGCTCGCGATGCCCTCCGAGACGAGGGACTGCGGCGTCCCGATCAGGAAGATCGACTCCTCGAGCACCCCGCCTTGGTCGACGAGAACGTGCTCCTTCCACGCGTGCTCCGTGTGATGCCCGGGGTACGCCTCGTGCGCGACGAGGCCGATCAGGAACGCCGGCGTCAGGGGAGTGTCGGTGTTGACCGCGACCCGGCTGCGCAGGCCGCCCTGGTAGTAGTTGAACGCCGCCCAGGGCTCGTCCGTGACGTAGTCGAACCGGATCGCCTCGCCGTCCGGCAGGCCGAGCAGCCGCTCGGCGCGGACGCGCAGATCGGCGGCGAGCGAGTCGATGACGCGGGCCAGCTGGTCGCCCGAGAGCGTGTTCGTGTCACGCCATGCCTGGAAGCGCTCCGCGAGCGGGCCGTCGCCGGGCAGCAGGTCGTCGAGCGCCGCGTGCACGGTCTCGAAGTGCTCCTCGGGGACGCGCTCGGGGCGGATGCCGTAGCAGCGCTCGACCTCGTCGGCGTACGGGATCTCCTCGCCCGCGAGCCGGCGGGCGACTGTCTCGGCACCGACGAGCTGCGCCCGAAGCCAGGTGCGCCTGCGCTCGTCGAGCCCATCCAGGTCCTCGAGGAGCGCGGCCGCGTTGCGGGCGAGGACGGCGGGGTCGCGGAGCTCCTCGGACTCGACGCGCTCTTTGATCTCCGCCGGCCCGTAGTAGGCGTCGACGAGCCCGTCGACGTGGCGACCGAGCTGCAGACCGAGCTCGAGGTAGCGTGCGGGAACATCGCTCATGCGCGCTCGAACAGGGCCGCCTGCCCCTGGCCGACTCCGACGCAGAGCGTCGCGAGCCCGTAGCGACCGCCTCGCCGCCGCAGCTCGTGCAGCAGCGTCACGACGAGCCGCGCGCCGCTCATGCCGAGCGGATGGCCGAGCGCGATCGCGCCGCCGTTCACGTTGACGCGTTCAGGGTCGAGCCCTAGCTCGCGGATGACGACGAGGCTCTGCGAGGCGAACGCCTCGTTCAGCTCGACGAGATCGACGTCACTTGCCTCGATACCTGCTCGCTCGAGCAACTTCCGCACGGCCGGGACCGGGCCGATGCCCATGACGCGCGGGTCGACGCCCGCGACGGCCGAGCCGACGAACGCGCCGAGCGGCTCCGCGCCGAGCTCCTGGGCGCGCTCCTCGCTCGCGATCACCAGCGCGGCGGCGCCGTCGTTGATGCCGGACGCGTTGCCGGCCGTCACCGTGCCGCCCTCGCGGAAGGCGGGCATCAGCGCCGCCAGCTTCTCGGCGCTGGTCGTGGGGCGGGGATGCTCGTCTCGCTCGACCTCGCCGACCGCGACGAGCTCGTCGGCGAACCGGCCCGCTTCGTCCGCGGCTGCCCAGCGCTGCTGCGACTGGAGCGCGAACGCGTCCTGGTCCTCGCGCGAGACGCCGTAGCGCTCGGCGACGTTCTCGCCCGTCTCGCCCATCGACTCGAGCGGGAACATCTCCTCCATCCGCGGGTTCGGGAAGCGCCAGCCGAGGGTCGTGTCGTAGACCACCCGGTCACCGCGCGCGAAGCCGGTCTCGGGCTTGGCCATCACGAGCGGGGCGCGCGACATCGACTCGACTCCACCGGCGACGAAGAGGTCGCCGTCTCCGGCGGCAATTGCGTGGCAGGCACCGACGACCGCACTCAGGCCGGATGCGCAGAGTCGGTTGACGGTCACGCCGGCGACCGACTCCGGCAGGCCCGCGAGCAGCGCGGCCATCCGCGCGACGTTGCGGTTGTCCTCGCCGGCCTGGTTCGCGGCGCCGAAGTAGACGTCTTCGATCTCGCCGGCGGGGACTCCGGCGCGCGCGACCGCTTCTGCGATCACGAGCGCCGCGAGATCATCCGGGCGCTCGCCCGCGAGCGCGCCGCCGTAGCGCCCGACGGGCGTGCGAACTGCGGAGAGGACTACGGCGCGGCTCACGCGGCAACGCTAGCCGACGCCGTCGCGTCAGCCGACGAACTCGACCTTGACGGGCTGCTCGTACGTCCCGAGCTCCTCGGCGCGGTGGAGCAGCTCGCGCACCGCCTGCCGGCCCTCTTCGCCGTAGTCGCAGGTGAGCTCGTTCACGTACATCCCGACGAAGCGGTCCGCGAGCTCCGCGTCGAGGCCGCGGCCGTACTGGAGCGCGTGCTCCATCGCCTCCTCGCGGTTGTCGAGCCCCGCCTGGATCGACTCGCGAAGCACCTCGGAAAGCTCGAACAACGTGTCCACGCCGAGGTCGCGCCGCGCCACGTTCGCCCCCAGCGGCAACGGCAGCCCGGTCTCGAGCAGCCACCACTCGCCGAGGTCGACGACCTTCTTCAGGCCCTCGCTCGCGTACGTGAGCTGGCCCTCGTGGATCAGCAGGCCTGCATCGGCGCGGCCGGACAGAACCTCCTCGCTGATCTGGTCGAACGGCACGGCCCGGTAGCGGAAGTTGCCGAGCAAGAGCCGCAGGACGAGGAACGCGGTCGTCAGCTCGCCGGGGACCAGGATCTCGATGTCGCGCAGGTCGGCGGTCGCCAGCTCCTTCTGCGAGACGACGATCGGCCCGTAGCCCGAGCCCATCGACGCGCCGTGAGGCAGGAGGACGTAGCGCTCCTGCACGAGGGGATACGCGGCGAGCGAGATCGCCGTGACCTCGAGCTGGCCGTCGAGCGCCCAGCTGTTCAGCGTCTGGATGTCCTTCAGCACGTGCTCGAACTCGAACTGACGCGGGTCGACCTCGCCCGAGGCGAGGCCCCAGAACATGAACGCGTCGTCCGGGTCTGGGCTGTGTCCGAGACGGATCTGCACCGCGGCCGGAGGCTAACAGCGCACGGATCCAGCCGTACACTGGACCGGCCGATGGCGAAGCCCGCCCTGACGGACGCGATCCAGGACTACCTCAAAGCGCTGTATCACCTCCAGCGCGACGGCGAGCGGGTCTCGGTGACTGCGCTGGCCCGGGAGCAGAACGTCGCCGCAGCCTCCGCGAGCGAGATGGTCAAGAAGCTGGCGGCGCTCGGGCTCGTCGAGCACGCGCCGTACCGCGGGGTGCGGCTGAGCCCCGACGGCGAGAAGGTCGCGGTCGAGGTGATCCGCCACCATCGCCTGCTCGAGCTCTACCTGGCGAAGACGCTCGGCCTCCACGTCGACGACGTCCACGCCGAGGCCGACCGCCTCGAGCACGTCCTCTCGGAGGAGCTCGAAGCGCGGATCGACAGCGCGCTCGGCTACCCGACGCACGACCCGCACGGGGACCCGATCCCCAACGCGGACCTGCAGTGGCCTAAGTAGCCGCTCGCTCGACCTCGAAGGCGCGGGCGAGCGCGTCTGCGAGGTCGGTTCCGAAGCAGACCGGACCGTGGTCCTGGATCACCACCGCGAGGCCGTCCCCCGCCGCCTCGACGACTGCGGCTCCGAGCTCCGCGGTCCCCGAGACGCCGACCGCGACCGGGACCGGCGGGTTGGCCGTCGCGCGAGGCGAGTGCGTGTGGACGACGGCGCCGACGTCCGGCCGCGCCGCGAGCACGGCGACGTGCATCGGCAGCTCGACGCTCGGCGTCGGCCCTTCGGCGAGCAGGCCCTCGGGCGTGACGAGACTCACGTCCTCGGCGCGCAGCGTCTCGTAGGCGAGCCCCGTCGGCGACACGGCCACGAGCTCGCCGGCCCGCGCGCTCGCGTTCCCTTCGGTCCCGCGGACGAGCTCGCCGGCCGCCATCAGCCGAAGCGTGTGCGCGAGCTCCTCGCGAACCTCTAGCGCCCGAAGAACCATCGCTCGAGCGGGCCGAGCAGCTCCTCGCGCACGAACGGGCGGATCTTCTCGCTGCTCCCGTCCTGCTCCGAGACGGCCGCGTCGTCCTCGAGGGTCTCGTTCGCCCGTTCGAGCGCGTCCGAGAGCTCGTAGCCCTCGAAGACGTAGTCGTCGCGTCGCGCCTCGTCGCTGCGGCGGTTCTGGGGATTCACCGCGCGGCCCACGGCCCACTGCGCACCCGGAAGCCGCTCGATCCAGATCACCACCCGCTCCGGCTCGCCCCGGTCGTCGACACCGTGGACCTCACGCTCGGCGAACCGCGCGGACGACCGCTTCTTCACGGCCCGACTCTAACTAGGATCAATCCGATGGTCCGCCTCTCCGAGTTCCTGCGCAATCCGTTCTCGTTCCTGTTCACCCGCTCCGGCAAGGAAGAGCGCGTCGCCGCCTACGTGATTCGCGAGCACGAGCGGGGACGGTCGCTGCACGACATCCTCGAAGACGCGTACGTCCGGAATCGCCTCACGGACAGCGAGGTCGCGCGGCTGCTCGACCGGCCCGAGGTCGTGCACGCGCTCGGCGAGAGCGTCGTCGCAGAGAAGCGCGCCCAGCTCGAGACCTAGACCTGCGTCCCGACCCCGCGCTCGCGCGCACGCTGAAGCGCCACCGCGCCGATCGCGACGTCCCAGGCAGCGAGACCGTTCGACTTGAAGAGGACGACGTCGGCGTCGGCCTGGCGGCCTGGCAGCTCGCCGGCGATCACCTCCTGCAGCTCGTGCACCTCGAGCCAGTCGAGCACGCCGGCCTCGACCGGCTCGATCAGGTCGCCAGACTCCTGGCGCGACTGCTCCACCGAGTCGCAGCACACGAACGCGGCCCGCTCGAGGACGACGTTGTCGAGCTCGCGGCGGCGCGGGTCATTCGCGCCGATCGCGCAGACGAGCGCGCCCTCGTGCAGCCACTCCCCGCGGAGCACCGGGTCCTTCGAGGTCGTCGCGGTCACGACTACGTCCTGCTGCGCCGCATCGCGGTTTGTCTCGCCGGGCTCGGCGCCGACCTCCTTGCAGAACTTCTTCAGCTTGGTCTCGTTGCGGCAGTAGGCGACGACCCGCTCGATCCCCGGCAGCGCCTCGCGGATGCACGCGACCTGACTGCGCGCCTGCCAGCCGCAGCCGATCACCCCGAGCGACGCCGCTCCCTCGCGGGCGAGGAACTTCGCGGCCACGCCGCTCGCCGCTCCGGTGCGTAGCTGCCCGAGCTTGTCGGCCTCGATCACGCCCGCAAGCTCTGCCTTCTCCGTGTCGAAGAGAACGACGACGAAGGGCGTCCCCTGCTCGAGCCAGGTGTACGCCTTCAGCCCTGCGAGACCGAGCTCGTGGTCGACCGCGGCCATCAGCGCGAACAGACCGCCCTCGACCTCGGCGCGCCTGCGCGGCAAATTCTCGGCCTCCCCGGCCGCCAGCCGGCGAAACGATCCTTCGACGGCCTCGAGCGCGTCGGCGGGCGTCAAGAGCTCGGCGACCTGGGCTTCGGTCAGGTAGAGCGGCACGGCGCCGAGGCTACTGCTTCTTCGGAATGAAGCTGATGGATCCGCTCGGCTCGAAGACCGCCCACTGCACGTCGCCGAGGGACGCGATCTGCTGACCGCGCGCCTGCTCGGCGAGTTCCTCGTGCGTGATCCGCTCGCGCTTGATGTTGCGTTCGATCACCTCGCCGTCCTGGACGAGCACGATCGGGTCGCCGCTCAGGAAGCTGCGCGCCCAGCGGAACCTCCAAGACGAGTACGACACGACGAGCTGCAGCACGGCGATCGTCCCTACCGCAATCACCGCGCCGGTCACCGAGTAGTCGTCCTGCGTCAGCCCTTGCTGGATCGAGTCCCCGAGCACGATCAGGAGGATCAGGTCGAACGGCTCGAGCGAGGAGAGCTCGCGCCTGCCCATCACGCGCGTCAGCAGGTACATGAACGCGAACAGGGCGATTGCGCGGATGACGAGGTCCATTACGGGTAGACGTTGATCTCGCGCTCGAAGGTGATCAGCCGCGCCTTGCCGTCGGTCAGCCAGACGGTCTGGCGGCGGCCGAAAGCGACGTTCGTCGGGTTGACCTGGAAGTCCGTGAAGAGGATGTAGCTCTGGCCCGCCGGGATGTGGCCGAGCTCGAGCGAGATGCGGCCGTTGTTGCTGGCCTCGCTGACGGGGCTCGGCTCGATCGTGTTGATCGTCATGCCCTCGGCCCAGCCGGGGCCCAGCACGAGGTACGCGTCCTTGATCTCCTCGCGCGCGGTCACGTGAAAGCGCGCCTGGAAGAGCAGTCCGCCGCGAAGGTGTGACGGCGCGTAGATCTTGAGCGAGGCCTCCGGCGAGACGAGGGTGGTCGAGTCGGGCCGCTGGCCGAAGACGTTGAACAGCGCAACCACCGGTACCGCGGCGATCAGAGCCATGAGCACGCGACGGACCCAGATGTCGTTGAGCCGGCCCTCCAGGTCACGGTCGCGCTTGAGGACGAGCATGTCCGGCACGTCCGCCATGTGGGGCCGTTCGCTGCGGCGCGGGTCGATCCTCCTAGCTGTGCGCCCAGGCGACGAGCCCGCCGCCTGCGAGCGCGACCGAGCCGATCACGGCCAGGGCGACGAGCAGCGCGTCGCTGCCGCCGCCGTCTTCCTGCGGCCGGGCAGCGGCGGCCGAGCGATGCGATTTGACCGCCACCGTCTCGTACTCGTACACGGACCGGGCGCGGCCGTCCGCGTCAGGGTCGGCGAGGAAGCTCTGGAACTGGTCGGACCGGACCATCTGCATGCGCGTCGTCATCAGGCGGTGGACGACCTCGTCGACCGGCTGCGAGCGCCGGCTGAGCGCGGCGGCCCACGTCGACGCGCCCGGCGGCCGAAGCTCCCGCACGACGGGCGCGGGGCGCGCCTGCAGGTGCACCTTC
Organism: uncultured Actinomycetes bacterium; assembly: GCA_963788215.1. Taxonomy (GTDB): domain Bacteria; phylum Actinomycetota; class Thermoleophilia; order Gaiellales; family Gaiellaceae; genus AC-32. The sequence continues at coordinate 199,519 of CAWBFX010000008.1, read as the reverse complement.
GGCACGCCCTGCCCGCGAGCCTCGACCTGGAAGCTGAGCGGCTGCCCGTCCCCGAGTGTCCGGTCGAAGCTGACAGGCGCCTGGCCCGGGAGCGTGAGCTCGCCCTGGACGCGAAGGGGCGCGGCGATCCGGACCGGCTGCTTCAGCGTCCGCACCTCGCCGATGAAGTTCGCGAAGGTTCCCTTCAAGCGCACCCCGGCGAGCGACGCTCGGCGCGTCTCGTCGAGCAGCCTCGCGAGCTCCGGCAGCTGAACCTTTCCGGAGTAGACCTGCTGCGGGACGGCGGTCGCGTTCGTGACGGTGAGGACCGCGCGGTCGCCGTCGCGCTGGAGGTGCAGACGAAGCGGCAGGTAGGGCGCGGCGTCCCGGGCGCGCAGGAAGGCGTCCGCCGCCAGCACCTTTCGGCCCGGCGAGAAGCCGGCCCAGAGGAGCTGGTCGGAGCGCAGGCCCGGGCTGGACTGCGTGCCGGGCGCCGGGCGGACGTCGTCGATCGGGCCGCTGATCGCGAGCTGGTAGTCGCCCTGGCCGCGGATGAGGAGACGCTGCCGGACACGCACTCGGGCCGGCCGCCCGCCCGGCCCGACGCCCACCTTGACGAGCTCGTCGCTTCCGATGTGCAAGGCCGGCCCGATGTAGATCTGCGGCAGAGCCGTCTTTCCGACGAGCGGCGGGACCGGCGTCGGGTAAGGCACGGGCCCGGGCAGCACGACCTGCTGGCGTCGCTCCGACGCGGCCGCAGCCGGCAGCGCGAGCGCCGCCGCCGAGAACGCGAGAAGGACGCGCGCACGCCGGCTCATCGCGTCTGCGGGATCGAAGGCAGCGTGGACGAGAGCGGGTCGTCCTTCACCGGCGCATAGGTCATGTCGTGGAAGCGCGCGAAGTAGACATCGTCGTCGACGACGCCCTCGTGGTTGTGCTCGTTGAAACCCCGCTCGTCGCCGTTCGCCCCCTGGGTCGTGACCTGGTTGAGCGCGGCGAGGACCTTCTTCGAATCGAGTGAGCCCGCCCGCGTCAGCGCGGCCACGAGCACGTGCGCGAAGTCGTAGGAGTACATGGCGAACTCGGGCGGCTGGACGACCGCCTTGCCCTCGGAGGTCTTGACCCCAACCTTGTCGGCGCCGTAGGCCGCCTCGTACTGGGACTGGAAGCTGAGGAACGGCCCGGTCCCGACCTCGGCTGTCAGGCGACTGCCCGCGAAGGTGAGCCCGTCGACCCAGTCGGGATGGTCGGCGAGACGCTGCCGGATGTACGGGTCCGCGCCGGTGGGAGGCGCGTAGACGGGAACCTGCCAGCCCAGGCTGCGAGCGGCGGTGAGCACGGCCGCGATCGTCGGAGGCTGGCCCCAGACGAGCAGCGCCGTAGCCCCGGACCGGCGCGCGCGCAGGATCTGGGCGGAGAGATCGGACGAGCCCGCCGGCAGCGTCAGCCGCGTCGCAACCGACTCCGGGTTCTCCGAGAAGGCCTTCTCGAGGTCGGCCGAGCCCTCTTGGCCGTACGCGCTGTCGTCGTGGAGGAGCCCGATCTTGAGCTTCTTAGGGATCAGGTACTCGGCGTAGCGAAACGCCATCCCGTGGTTCGTGGGCGCGATCCGAAAGACGTTCGGGCGGCTCTGCGGATCGACGAGCCCGGACGCGCCGTCGTAGACGATGCCGACCGGCACGTTCTCCTTTGCCGCGATCTGCCAGGTCGCGTCCACCCCGGTGCCGTCCGTGATGATCGCGACGGCACCCGCGTCGAGCGCGCTCCTGGTGTCCGCCACAGCGCGGCGCGCGGAGAGGTGATTGTCGTAGACCTTGACGTCGAGCTGGTAGCTGCGGTTGCCGACGATCAGCCCGCCGCCGGAGTTGATCCCCGACGTGGCGAGCTCGACACCGTGGCGAATCGTCTGCGCGATGTACGGGCTCCCCGTCACCGGGATGTCGACGGCGACGAGGACCTTGCCGCCCGACTCGTGGCCGCTCTTCCCGCAACCCGCGGCGAGCAGCGCCAGGCCGGCGAGCACGACAACGGTCCGGCGCATGGCGTGAGGTTACAGGCGCTGCGCGCCGAGATACGCGCTGCGGAGAACCTCGGTCTCGGCGATCTCCGCGACGGGCCCTTCGGCGACAGCGCGGCCCGCTGCGAGGACGATCACGCGGTCGGCGACGAGCCGGATCAGCCTGAGGTTGTGCTCGACGAGAAGCAACGCGACTCCGCGCATGCGGACGCGGTCGACGACCTCCGCGAGGCGCTCCAGCTCCTCCGCGCCGGCGCCCGCGGCGAGCTCGTCGACGAGCAGGACGTCCGGCTCGGCGGCGAGCGCCGCCGCGAGGGCGACGAGTCGGCGCTGAGAGCTGGTCAGCTCGGGTGCGGGAGTGTCGGCCTCGCGCTCGAGGCCGACGAGCGCGAGCGCCTCGAGACCCGCTGTCTCGGCGGCGCGCTCCTCGGCGCGCGAGCTGGGAGTCGCGAGCGCGGCCCTGATCGCGCCTCCGTGCCGGCGGCGGGCGCTCCTGCCGACGAGGACGCTCTCGAGCGCGGTCAGCTCCGCGAAGGCGACGGTCGTCTGCAGGGTCCGCGCGAGGCCGAGCCGGACGCGCTCGTGGGTCGAGGCCTCGCTCACGTCCCGGCCGCCGAGGAGCACGCGGCCTGAGTCGGCCTGTTCCGTGCCCGAGAGCAAGCGCAGCGCGGTCGTCTTTCCCGATCCGTTCGGGCCGACGAGCGCCGTCGTCCGCCCGCGCGCCAGCTCGAGCGACAGCCCGTCGAGCGCGACGACGCCGCCGAACGCCTTCCGCAGGCCTTCCGCAACGAGCACGGTCTCCGCCGGAGCACCCAGCGCCTCACCCTCCTTGTAACACTGTGTTACTTGGCGTCTCCGGCGCTCGGGGCGGGGGCGGAGCTGCTCGAGCCACGGGATGATCCCCGCGCCGCCGAGGGCGAGCACGAACAGCAGCAGCACGGCCGCGACCGCCGTGTCGAAGCGCTCGAGCGGCAGCTGGAGCACACGCGCGAGGGGGTCGGCCAGGAGCCCGATCAGGCCGAGCACCGCGATGCCGACGGCCGGCCCGAGCGTCGCCGCGGCACCGCCGAGGAGGACCGCGACGAGCAGCTTGAACGACAGGAACGGGTCGTACGCCGCGGGGTCCGCGACCGAGGCGAGCTGCACGGCGAGGCCGCCCGAGAGCCCTGCGATGAAGGCCGAGGCGACGAACGCGCCCAGCCGCCGGCGCGCGAGTCTCACGCCGAGCGAGGTCGCGAGCGGCGGCGCCTGCCGCAGCGCCGAGAGCTCGAGCCCGGCGGCCGAGCGGCGCACGGCAGCGATTCCGACCGCGCACAGAACGAGGAGCGCGAGCGCCACCTCGAAGTGCACGGTCGGGGTCGCGGCGAGCCCGAGCAGGTTCCGCTCCGGGACGATCAGGCCCTGGGAGCCGCCCGAGACCGACGGAAAGGCGAGCAGGAAGAGCCAGACGAGCCAGGCGAGGAGCCAGGTGCTGACGGCGACGAACGCCGGCTTGAGCCGGACGACGCCGCCCGAGAGCAAGGCCGCGACGACGGCCGCAGCCGCGCCGGCGAGCGCGGCCGGCTCCAGCGGCCAGCCCTCGCGGGCCATCAGCAAGGCCGAGGTGAACCCGCCGACCGCGAGGAACGCGCCCTGCCCGAGCGACGGCAAGCCCGCGCCGCCGACCGTCAACCCGAGGCCGGTCGCAGCCACCGCGAGGTAGACGGTGTTCGCGAGCCCGTCCACGCGCACGCCCGGCAGCGACAGGAAGGGGACGAGGGCCGCGAGCGCCACCGCGGCGACAGCGATCCACCCGTGCAAGCTCCAGCCCGAGCGCGCCTCGGTGAATGCGCGCCGCAGCTCGGTTCCGGTGCGCGAGAACGCGGCCGTGCTCACTCTCGTTCCTCCAGCGCCTCGCGCGAAGGCCACGCCGCGATCAGCAACAGCACGAACGCGATCGGCAGAACCTCGCGGTATGACGGCCCGAGCTGCCACGACCCGAGGTGGACGTTCGCGATCCCCGCCTCGACGACCCCGAGCACCAGCCCCGCCGCGAACGCGCGGAGCGGCGGGCCGAAGCGCACCGCGAGCGCCGCGACGAGCCCCTTCAGCCCGAGCAGCGTCCCCGTGTTCGCGCTCACCGCCTCACCCGGAGCGGCCGCGATCGCCGCGATCATCGCGAGGGCGCCGACGAGCCCGAACGCAAGCGCAACGAACAGGTCGACCGGCACGCCGACGACACGCGCGCCCTCCGCGTCGTCCGCGACCGCGCGCAAGGCGCGCCCGAAGCGCGTTCGCTCGAGCAACCACGCCGAGCCCAGCGCGAGCGCGAGCGCCAGCCCGATCACGAAGAACGCCCGAGCCTCGACATGCGCTCCGGCCACGCGGATGAACCCGGCGGAGCCGACGCGGTGAAACGGCAGCGGATCCGGGAAGACGTAGCTCGCCCGCTGGAAGGTGGCGCCGATCACGGCGCGGATGGCGAACGCGACCGCCGCGGTGCCCGCGACCCAGCCGATCGTCGATCCGCGCGCGAGGTACGGCTGGACGATTCCTACATAGGTCGCCACCCCGGCGGCGACGCAGAGCACGAGGCCGACGATCAGCGCGCCCAGGAAGCGCGGCTCGTGCGCCCCCGACTGCGTCACGGGCGAGGTCCCCGCCAGGACGAGCAGCGTCGCGAAGATCCCGAGCCCGACGAGGTCGCCGAACGCGAAGTTGACGATTCCCGTCAGGCGGTACATCAGCGAGTGCCCGGCGGCAAAGAGCCCGTAGACCCCGCCGGCGGCCAGCCCGCTGATCAAGACCTGGAGCGTGATGGTCACGGGGAGAGTTTGTCGGAACCCCGCTTGCGGCTCTGCCTAATACGAACTGTTGCGCATCCTCCTCGCTCGGGCGCGCATTGCCTTGCGCGACTCGGCCCGAAGGCGGGCGTCCTTCCGGACCTCGAGGGCCCGGATCTCACGCTGCAGCTTGAGGTAGCTCGACCAGCGGTCGGCCGGAAGTGAGCCGTCCGACAAAGCGGACTTGATCGCGCAGCCGGGCTCGTGCTCGTGCGAGCAGTCGGAGAACTTGCACTCGCCGGCCAGGTCCGCGATCTCCGCGAAGCTCGAGTCGAGCGCGTCCTCGCCGGCCCACAGCTGAAGCTCGCGCATGCCCGGCGTGTCGATCAGCAGCGCGCCGGACTCCAGCGGGACGAGCTCGCGGTGCGTGGTCGTGTGTCGTCCGCGCCCGTCGGAGCGGATCTCGGCAGTGAGGAGCACCTCACGGCCGGCGAGCCGGTTGACGAGCGTCGACTTGCCGACGCCCGACGAGCCGAGCAGCGCGATCGTGCGGCCGGGGACGAGGTGCGCTTCGAGCTCCTCGATCCCTTCGTCCAGCGCCGCACTGACGGTCAAGACAGACACGCCCATCGCCACCGCCTCGACGTCCGCCAGCTCCGCCGCCGGATCGAGGGCGAGATCCGCCTTGTTGACGACGATCACCGGGTTCGACCCGCTGTCCCAGGCGGCCGTGAGGTAGCGCTCGATCCGCCGCGGGCTCAGGTCGTGCCCGAACGCCGTCACGAGGAAGACGGTGTCGACGTTCGCCGCGACGACCTGTGCGACCGTCCGGCCCCAGGCCTCCTTGCGCGTGAAGGAGGTCTTGCGCGGCAGTACCGCCTCGATCACCGCCTTGCGCTCGCCGTCGAGCGGGCGGACGGCGACCCAGTCGCCGACAGCAGGGAGCTCATCCTCGGCGAGGCGTCCCGCGGGCACTCCTCCCAGCCGCCCGAGCTCGGTCAAGAGCTCGCACGGCCCGTGGTGGCGCGCCGCGACGCGCGCCGGAATCAGGTTGTCGTTCTCGTACGGCTGGAACGCTTCCTGGAAGAACGCGTCCCAGCCAAGGTCTTCTAATGACACGGCTTGCAGGCTCAACAAAGTCTCCTTTGGCTTCTGAGGAACGAAAAAGCGCCCGTTTGGGCGCATGGGCGAGCCTCAGGAGTCGCGCGCGCCTAGCGCGCGCAGCCGGAGGCTCGGCGAGAGAACAGCTCTGACATTGTCGAACCTCCTTCCGTCGCGGGTCTTCCGAAGCATACGGCACGATCTGGTCGGTGGCCAGGTCGCGCTTCGCAGTAGCCCAGCCTGAACGCGGCCTATGCTCGAGGGCGCACGCCTGAGAAAGACTCATGCCGTCGCCCAGGCCCTCAATCGAGAACGAGATCGCTGTCGGCAACGGCGATCCTGAGTCTCCTGATCTGCACCGAAAGCTCGGCGGGCTGACGCGGCGCAAAGCTCCGGTATCAGGCCTTCGACCTACCGTCCGCTTCGCAATCGCCTTCACGCTCACCCTTGCCTGGGCGGCGTTGAGCGTCTGGGCCTCAGGGCCATGGAGAGGTGAGCTCGAGAAGGCGATCGGCCCCGTCGCAGGCTGGGTGATTCCGATCTTCCTCGCCTACGTCCCCGCCCTCGTTATCGGGTTCATGATCTTCACGCTCGTCATCACCCGTTACGAATGGCTTCCACTCGAGCCGCCCGAAGGCGACCGACCGGACGGCTGGCCGGCGGTGACCATCATCGTGGCGGCCTGGAACGAAGGCGAGGCGATCGTCCGCACCCTCGAGCGCATCAGCGAGCTCGCATATGAAGGGCCGCTGGAAGTCGTCGTCGCAGACAACAACTCGACCGACGAGACCGCAGCCCGCGCAGACGCTGCGGCCGGTCGTCTCGGGCTCCGGTACCGACGTGTCTTCGAGGCGAAGCAGGGCAAGCACAACGCGCTCAACGCTGCCCTCGCGACCGTGACGACACCGATCGTGGTCACGGTCGATGCCGACACATATCTGCAAGAACAGTCGCTCACGCGCCTCGTCGTTCGGCTCACGAACGCACCGCAGGGCCAGCACGTCTCAGCGTGCGCAGCGGCGCTCGTCGCCGACAATCCACTCGCGACGTACGTCACCCGGATGCAGCAGTGGGACTACCGACTGGGGATCAACGGCGTGAAGCGGATGCAGGCCGCGTACAACACCGCACTAGTCGCTCAAGGAGCGTTCTCGGCCTACTGGACGAGTGACGTGCGTGCCGTCGGCGGTTGGCCCGACTCGATCGGCGAAGACATCGTGCTCACTTGGGGGATGCTCGGCACTCGCGGGCTCGTCCAGTACGAGCCCGTCGCGCTCGGCTTCACGGCTGTGCCCGAACGACTGGGCCGTCTGCTGAGCCAGCGCTCTCGCTGGGCGCGCGGGATGCTCGAGGGCCTCAAGACACATCCGCCTCGGACACAACCCCGCGTGCTCGCGAAGCTAGTAGCCGGTATCGATTACCTCGTGCCACTCCTCGACATCGGCATCATCTTCTTCTGGGTCCCTGGAGTCATCCTCTTCGTCTTCGGCTACCCGTTGATCTTCGGCTGGTGGTCGATGCTGCTCCTTCCGATCACGCTTGTCGTCTTCGGGTTCCTGCAGCGGTGGCAGGCGCGTCACGTGTTCCGGACTCTCGACATCCATCCGCAGCGTGACAAGCGCGGCTTCCTCGGCTACCTCTTCGCGTACCAGGTGCTGACGTCCGCAGCCGCGCTACGCGGGTACGGCCAGTACATCGTGGGGTCGGGTCGCCGCTGGAAGTAGTTGCGCCATGCGCCCGGCACGAAGCCGGCCCGGTCTTTCTCTTGGTCCGGGCGGTGAAGCCGGGGATCGGCATCCCGGCTTCTCCCACTTGCCGCCCGCTACCTCGCTCTTACCGTTCAGCTCCCGTCGGCTCGAGCGTGTCGTGCACGTGCTGCCCGACCTTACGATCCGGCCGCGCGAGCACGAAGTACGCCGCGCCGATCACCGCGATGATCGCCATCACGAGTAGCGTGATCCAGTCGAGGTTGAAGAGCGCGCGCCCGCTCGAGAGCCCACTCGGAACGACGACGTTCAGCAGCATCAGCCCGAGGTAGGCGGCGGCGACGAGCGTCACCGTCCAGCCCCACTTGCCGAGCTTGAACACGCCCTCGGGAACCCAGCCGCGCGCCCGCGCGACGATCGCCGCGATCACGGTCAGCAGGAACGAGAGGTAGATGCCGCTGACGGCGAACGAGATCAGTGAGTAGAGCGCCGTCGTGTTCGCCGGATAGGTGATGAAGCCGAGGTCGACGTTGTGCTTTGGCTGGTAGTAGACGAGGAGCACGAACAGCACCGAGACGAGCGCGCCGACGGTCAGCGCGTTGACGGGCGTCCGGAACTTCGCGTGCACCCTCGACAGCCAACCGGAGCCCGGCAGCGCGCCGTCGCGTGCGAACGAGAACGCGAGCCGGCTGCCCGCGCCCTGGATCGCGCTCCCGCAGGAGAAGAACGCGAAGATGATCAGCAGGAGCAGGAAGTCCTGCATCGCGCTCGAGAGCTGGGCGAGGATGGCCGGCACACCGCCGCCAGCGACGACCGTCTTGACGGGCTCGTTGTCCGGCATCGCGAGCAGGAGCGCGGCGGTCAGGATCAGCGAGCCGATGCCGCCCCAGATCAGCGCCCAACGCATCGCCTTCGGGATCTTCGTGCCCGCGTCCTTCGTCTCCTCGGCGATGTCGCCGCACGACTCGAAGCCGTAGAAGATGTACACCGGCGCGAGCACTGCGACCAGCGCCGCCGAGAGCCAGCTGCCGCCGAAACCGATGCCGTAGGCATTCGTCGAGGCGTGCGTGGCGCCCTGGGACGAGAAGAGGAAGCCGAGGCCGTGGTGGAAGCCGTGGATCGCAAGGATCAGCGCGATGCCGAGCGTCCCGAGGATCTCCACGCCGACGCCGAACTGCGCGACGCGGCCCATCACCTTGGCGCCGGTGATGTTGAGGGTCGTCTGGATCGCCAGGAGGACGAGCGTGATCAACAGGACCGTCGTGTGGTTCGTCGGATCCCAGTTCGTACCGAACCAGTTGTGGAAGAGCGCCGTGATGTACCCGACCGATCCGGTGTCGACCGCGGCCACCGTGACGAGCAGCGCGATTCCGTAGAACCACCCCACGAACCAGCCGTACGCCGCACCGACCGAGAACTTCGAGTACTGGTAGAGCGCGCCGGCGACCGGGTAGTGGCTCGCGAGCTCGCCGAAGACGAGGGCGACGAAGAACATCCCGATCAGCGGGATGAACGTCAGCCAGATGTACGCGGGGCCTGCGAGCGCGACGCCGAGGATGAACAACGAGTAGATGCCGACCATCGGCGACAGGTAGGTGAACCCGACGGCGAAGTTCTCGAAGAAGCCGAGAACACGGTTGAGCTGAGGCTTGTAGCCGAGGTTCTCGAGCCGCGCGTCCTCGTCGCGATCGGCCGCGGTCGCCGGGATCTCCCCTGGGTGCGCTATGTCCGACATCGCTCCTCCTGAGTGTGGATCAGCGATCTAAAACCGCCGCGAGGAGCGTTGTCAAGACGTGTAACGCCGCTTAAGAGGCGTGCACGGGATAGCGCAGGTGTGTGACGCCCACCCCGGCGACGACTCGCGGATTCCCGAGGACGACCGGCGTGTTGGCCAGGTGGTCGAACAGCCGCACCCCTTCGCCGAGCAGCACGGCGGCCAGATCGATGTGGATCTCGTCGAGCAGCCCGGCGTCCAGACACTGCTGGATCGTCTGAGCGCCGTGGACTCCCACAGACTTCGGGCCGGCAGCTGTTTTGGCCTGAGCGACGGCGCTCTCGATGCCGTCGGTGACGAAGTGAACCGTCGAGCCGGGCCGAGGCCAGCCGTCGGGCACGTTGTGGGTGACGACGAACGCGGGACCCCAGGGGTGCTGGCCGCCCCACCCGCCGGCGCGGTCGAACGTGCGCCGGCCAGTGAGCATGGCCCCCACCTCCGGCATGAGGCTCCGCAGATGCTCGGCGCTTTGCGGCGAGACTCGGAACGTCATTTCCATCGTCGGGCTCTTTATGGGGAATTCGACGTCGCCCGAGAAGTACCAGTCGAAGACTTCGTCAACCCCGTCGGTCGCGTCGGCGACGAACCCGTCGAGGGACATGGACATGAGTGCGACGACCTTGGACATGCGCCCGGCATGATTCGAACATGCGACCTCTGCCTCCGCAGGGCAGCGCTCTATCCCCTGAGCTACGGGCGCGGGGAGGTCAGTGTAGCCGGGCGGGTTGGCCGCCGATCTCGAGCTCAGCGTCGTCCGGAACCTCGCGTCTCACGTAGCCGAGAGCCCTTCCCGGCACCGCGCTCGTCACGCGGCCCACGGCCTTTTCGCCGAGCAGGATCTCGTCGCCGGGCTTCGCGCCCTCGACCTCGAGCCGCCGGAGCCGCCGGTTCGGGCGGCCGCGGTAGTGCAGCCGCGCGATGGGCTCCTGGCCGGGGTAGCAGCCCTTCGTGAAGGAGACATGCGTCGCGTCGAGGCCGGCCTCCGCGGGAAGAACCGTCTCGTCGAGCTCCTTGCCCCAGGCCGGCATGCCCGCCTCGATGCGCAGCGCCTCGAGCTCGCTCGGATCGACGCCCTCGACCGGCTCGTCGCTCCAACCTTCGTACGCCTCGACCCCGTAGTCGCCGTTCGGGATCCCTTCGCCCGCGCCCAGCCGCAGCCAGCCGTGGTGGGGCTCGACCGCGACCTCGCATTTCGCCGCGAACCGCGCGCGTACGAGGGTCGATGCGACGACCTCGGCGAGCTCGCTCTCCGTGATCAGCACGAAGTCGGCGCCCCCCTCGCGCACGACCCGCAGCGGCGCGACGATCCGGCTCTTGGGCGTGAGCAGCAGCGCCTGCCGGGCCTCTCCGGGCGCGAGCGATGCGACCTCGTTCGAGAGCATGCGCTCGAGGAAGTCCGCGGCCTCCGGCCCGGCGACGCGGACGTACCCGCGGTCAAGCGCGAAGAGCGTGGATGCCAGCGCCTCCATCATCCTCAGTGTAGGCACCGCGATTCACTCGATCGGGGGACTCCAGAGCTGCTGGACGCGCCGATACACATCGCGACCCACCTCCCCATCCCCCTCGTACGAAACGGCCACTTAGGCCGTTTCGTCGTCAAAGGGTCAGTTGAAATGGGCCGGCGCTGAGCCGGCCCTTTTCTATGCGTGGGAGCAAAGCGTGGCTCGCTAGGATCGCCGGCTCATGGACCAAAGCGCTCAGGCCCGCCGGTGGACGCTCGTCGCGGTTTGTACGACGACGTTCATGCTGCTGCTCGACATCACAGTCGTGAACGTCGCGCTGCCGAGCATCCAGGGCGACCTGGACGCGAGCCTGACGGGGCTCCAATGGGTCGTCGACGCGTACGCACTCACGCTCGCCGCGCTGATCCTCACCGCCGGAGCGCTGTCGGATCGTTACGGCCGCCGGCTCGTCTTCATGATCGGCGTGATCGTCTTCACGAGCGCCTCGCTGGTCTGCGGCTTCGCGTGGAGCATTGTCGCGCTCGACGTGGCACGCGCAGTTCAGGGCATCGGCGGCGCGGCGCTCTTCGCGACAGCCCTTGCGCTGATCGGCCACGAGTACCGCGGTCCCGAGCGCGGCGGGGCAATCGCCATCTGGGGAGCGACCATCGGCGCCGCGGTCGCGTCGGGCCCGCTCGTCGGCGGCCTCCTCACCGAAGGGCTCGGCTGGGAGTGGGTCTTCTTCGTGAACGTGCCCGTAGGCGCGTTCGCGCTGGTGGTGGCGCTGACGCGGATGAACGAGTCGCGGGACGAAGGCGCCGTGCGGGCCGACCTCTGGGGGTTGCTCACGCTCTCCGCGGCGCTGTTCCTGATCGTCTTCGGGCTCCTGCGGGGCAACTCCAGCGGCTGGAGCAGCGCGCTCATCCTCGCCAGCCTGATCGGCGGGGCCGTCTTGCTGGTCGTCTTCGTCTTCGTCGAGCTGATGCAGGAGCGGCCGATGCTCGATATGACGTTGTTCCGCCAGCCGGCGTTTCTCGGCGTCTCGATCGCAACGTTCTGCATCGGCTCCGGGATGTTCGCGCTCTTTCCGTACCTCTCGATCTACCTCCAGGACGTGCTCGGGTTCGGGCCTCTGGGCGCGGGAGTCCGCTTCCTCCCGCTGACCGCGTTCGTCTTCGCGGTGCCGATCCTGATGCGGAAGTTCGCTCCGGCCGCGTCGCTGTGGCTGCAGATCGCGATCGGTCTCGGGCTCGTCGCCGTTGCGCTCCTCCTGATGCACGGCCTCACCGCAGACTCGTCGTGGACGGCCCTTCTCGCCGGCCTGATCGTCGCCGGGATCGGCATCGGCCTCGCGAACCCGGCCATCGCCGGGGCGGCTCTGCGTGTCGTCGACCCGTCCCGTACCGGAATGGCGTCCGGCGTCAACAACGCTTTCCGGCTGACGGGCGTCGCGGTCGGAGTGGCAGCGCTCGGAGCGGTGCTCGAGCGGCGGGCGACGAGCTCGCTGGTCTCGAACCTCGGCCCGCGCGGCCACGACCTTGGACAGGCCGTCGCCTCAACCGGGGTTCGGGCCGCGGGAGGCAAGCCCTCGGTCGCGCATGCCGCTTCGGTCGCGTTCGTGAGCGGCCTCAACGCGATCCTGATCGCCGGCTGCGTCACGGTGGCCGTGGGCGCGCTCGCGGCCGCAACGCTGATGCGCATGCGCGCGCCGGCAGCCGCGCCCGCCACCGAGTCCCGTTAGAGCGCTACGAGCCGGTGGGCGACGCCACGGCCTCGGTCTCGGCGGCCGGCGCCCTGGTGAAGAAGAGGCCGAGCGACGCCCCGACGCCGTAGCCGATGAGCGCCGCGGCGATGGCGGTGCCGGTGCCTGCTTTCGTCGTCATGTTCCAGACGATCGCGAGCACGAGACCGATCGCGCTGAACTCGGTCACCCACAGTCCGGGGTAGCGGGTCATCCGCCGCGCGTTCTCCCCGAGCGGTCCGGGACCGTTCTCGCGGAGGGCGTGCTCGAGCTTCTTGCCCGAGCGCTCGGCGATCACGGGCCCCTGGATCGCGAGCACGACGAGAGCCGCGATGCCGACCTGGATCCACCCGGTGCTCCACGTCCAGACGTCGCTCGTCATGTACGCGCCCGAGCCAAAGAGGCCGAGGATCGCGATCGGGAACATCCGCCCGGTCTTGCCGGCGACCCGCCCCCACGGCAGCGCGTCCGTCAGCTCACGCGCGCCTCGAAGCTGGAAGAGGCAGACGGAAAGGACCGCAGCTGCGCCAATGCCGACGAAGAGCGAGAGCAGGTGAACGTAGAGAACGTAGTGGTACGTATCCAAGGGAGACCCCTTCCAGACGTTTGCAGGCCGCTACCTGAAAATCTACGAAAGTGGAGCCGACCCTTCAAGGGGGGAAAGACGAGGACCAGGCGCTCGGCGCCCGGTCCTCCCATAAGCCCGCGGGGCCGCCGCCCGGCCCCCGACTTCGTAGCAGGACTCTACGGCCAACGCGCTTCGGCGCCCCTATGACACAGATGAGTCCCCTCGGCTGGGCGACCGTCCCTGTCACTAGAGTCGGCCGCGGGCCTGCGTTCCGGCGAAGCACATGGACTAGCAACGGCTGGCCGCCGGAGCCGGGCTTTGCCCGGCGGGAGGCACACAACGCTCGCCTGAAGTGCGAAAGCCCCGGCCGGCTCTTGAAACGCTGAACCGACCGGGGCCGCCCCGCAAGGAGGGGGCACACGGGGGAACCAGGGGTTCCCCCGTGCTCCTTACATCATCCCGCCCATGTCGGGCATTCCGGCGCCGGCGCCGACCGGGTTCTTCTCCGGCGGCTCGGCGACGATCGCCTCGGTGGTGAGGATGTTCTTCGCGATCGACGCGGCGTTCTGCAGCGCCAGCCGCGTGACCTTGGTCGGATCGATGATCCCGCTCGCAACCAGGTCTTCGACCTCGCCCGTGTCGACGTTCAGGCCGTGGCCGACCTTCGCGTCGCGGACCTTGCCGACGACGACCGAGCCCTCGAGGCCCGCGTTCTCGGAGAGCTGCCGAAGCGGCTCCTCGAGCGCGCGCCTGATGATCGCCGAGCCCGTCCGTTCGTCGTCCTCGGTCGAGTCGACCTTGATCGACTTGGCCGCGTTCAGGAGCGCGACACCGCCGCCGGGCACGATGCCCTCCTCGAGAGCGGCCCGAGTGGCCTCGAGCGCGTCCTCGACGCGGTGCTTCTTCTCCTTCATCTCGGTCTCGGTCGAAGCGCCGACCTTGACGACCGCGACACCGCCGGCCAGCTTCGCGAGCCGTTCCTGGAGCTTCTCGCGGTCGAAGTCCGAGTCGGTGTTCTCGATCTCGGCCTTCAGCTGCTTGATGCGGCCCTTGATCCCATCGGAGTCGCCGGCACCGTCGATGATCGTCGTCGAGTCCTTGTCGATGACGACGCGGCGGGCCTTGCCGAGCTGAGCGAGCTTCGTGTTCTCGAGCTTGAGGCCCAGCTCTTCCGTGATCACCTCGGCGCCCGTGAGGATCGCAATGTCCTCGAGCATGCGCTTGCGGCGGTCGCCGAAGCCCGGTGCCTTGACCGCGACGGCCTGGAAGGTGCCGCGGAGCTTGTTGACCACGATCGTCGCGAGCGACTCGCCCTCGACGTCCTCGGCCACGATCAGCAGCGGCCGGCCGGACTGGATCACCTGCTCGAGCACGGGCAGGAGGTCCTTGACGGCGCCGATCTTCTGGTTCGCGACCAGGATGTACGGCTCCTCGAGGACGGCCTCCATGCGCTCGGCGTCGGTGATCATGTACGGCGAGAGGTAGCCCTTGTCGAACTGCATGCCCTCGGTGAACTCGAGCTCGAGCCCAAGGGTCTGGCCCTCCTCCACGTTGACGACGCCGTCCTTGCCGACCTTCTCGATCGCGTCGGAGATGGCGTCGCCGATGTCGCGCTCGCGCGAGGAGATCGTGGCGACCCGGGCGATGTCCTCCTTGCCCGAGATCTCCTTCGACTGCTTCTGCAGGTTCTCGACGACCGAGTCGACGGCCTGCTCGATGCCGCGCTTGAGCCCCATCGGGTTCGCACCGGCGGCCACGTTCTTCAGGCCCTCGCGGACGATCGCCTGGGCGAGGATGGTCGCCGTCGTCGTGCCGTCGCCGGCCTTGTCGTTGGTCTCGGTCGCGACCTCGCGGACGAGCTGCGCGCCCTGGTTCTCGAACACGTCCTCGACCTCGATCTCACGGGCGATGGTGACGCCGTCGTTCGTGATCGTCGGCGCGCCGAACTTCTTGTCGAGCACGACGTAGCGGCCCTTCGGCCCCAGGGTGACCTTGACCGCGTCGGCGAGGATGTTCACGCCACGCTCGAGGGAGCGCCGCGCGTCCTCACTGAACTTCAACTCCTTATGTGCCATTCAAATACCTCCGTCTCCGGCTAGGCGCTTGCGCCCGCCAGCTCCTTCTTCTTGGTCTTCTTGGCGCCCGACTTGGTGACCTTCGCGAGCACATCTGACTCGCGCAGGATCAGAACCTCGTCGACGCCGAGCTTGATCTCCGTGCCGCCGTACTTCGAGAAGATGATCTCGTCGCCCTCGCCGACTTCCATCGGGACGACTTCGCCCTTGTCGTTGCGGGCGCCCGGGCCGACCGCGAGCACGCGGCCGCGCTGCGGCTTCTCCTTGGCGGTGTCAGGCAAGACGATGCCGCTGACGGTCTGCTCCTCGTCTTCGAGGACCTCGACAATCAAGCGGTCGCCCAGTGGCTGCAAATCCATCCAGCCCTCCTCCTTGGATCGTGACTTTGTGACAACTGCTGGCACTCAAAGGGTCTGAGTGCCAACGCCATGATAACCGCTCTACGCCGCGCTGTGCAACGAGTGCGAACCCGGCCAAGTAACACTGTGTTACAAAGGGTTTGTGCGCAGGGAGTTCTCGGCCGGCGGAGTCGTCGTGCGGCGGCTGCGCGGCCGCTGGGCGATGGCTGCGATCCGTCCGGCAGGCAAGGAGCCGGGCGTCTGGGCCCTGCCGAAGGGGAACATCGGCCCCGGCGAGAAGGCCGACGCGACCGCGCTCCGCGAGGTGGCCGAGGAGACCGGCGTGGAAGCGCGACTCGTCGAAAAGCTGGGCGACGTGCGCTACGTCTACACCTGGGGCGGGGAGCGCATCTTCAAGGTCGTCAGCTTTTTCCTGCTGCGCTACTCCGGCGGCCGGCTGGGCAACCTTGCGCCGGCGACGGCGCACGAAGTCGACGAGGCGCGCTGGCTGCCGCTCGACGAGGCCCCGAAGCTGCTGGCGTACAAAGGGGAGCGGGAGATGGCCGAGAAGGCGATTTCGCGCGTGGGCACACTATGATTCCGCCCGCCCGGTGCCCGACGACACTCACGCGATGTACGCCCTGAACTTCTACTCCCCGATGGTGGCCGACCAGCTGCGGAGCGGCCGCAAGACCGCGACCATCCGCCTGGGCGACAAGTCGCGCAAGTACAAGAAGGGCATGATCGTCCAGGTGCTGGCCGGGACTCGCTTCAGCCCGCGCCAGAAGATCTTCGACGCGGTGATCGACAAGGTCGAGGTCAAGCAGCTCGCCGACCTCTCGCCGCGCGAGATCGAGCACGACAATCCCGAGATCCGCCGGACGGAGGACATGGCCGCCTTTCTCGGCCAGCTCTACAACCGGCCCGTCGGCCACGACGACCTCGTGACCGTGATCCGCTTCTCCGAGATCCGGCGCTAGCGCTTCGTCTTGCGGATGGGAACGCCGAACTGCTCCGGCGGGCGGAGTTGGGCGCCGCACTCCTCGCAATCGACGTCGAACGCCGACGAGAAGCGAGCGCTGCACTCGGGACAGCGCGAGCGCATCTCGCCGCCGCACTGCGGACACGCCTCGGGCAGCTCGGACTCGGATTCGTCGAAGTAGCGCTGCGCGAACCCGCAGCCGAGGCAGACGGCCACCCAGTCGCCGAGAGTCTTGCGGCGCTCCTCCTGCAGCCAGTTCCGGGCCTTCGACACGAGGCGACTGTACCGCTGGGCCGATCGTTAGAGTTGGGGCCGATGGCGATCGCCCGTGAAGCGGAGCCCGTCGGCTCGCTGCAGGAAGTCAAGGAGGCAGGTCTCGACCGCGAGGACCTCCTCGGCGTCTACCGCAGCATGCTGGTCACGCGCGGGATCGAGGAGCGCGGCCACATCCTCTACAAGCAGGGCAAGATCCCCGGCTCGTTCTACACCGGCCGCGGCAACGAGGGCGCGGCGGTCGGGGTCGCGACGGCGATGGGCGAGAACGACGTCGGCACACCGCTGCACCGCGACATGGGCGTCCACGTGACGCGCGGCGTCGAGCCCTGGCGGATCTTCGCGCAGTACATGGGCCGCGCGGACGGGCCGACGCACGGCAGGGACGGCAACGTCCACATGGCTGACTCGCGTCTCGGCCTGCTCGCGATGGTCAGTCACCTGCCGGCGATGCTTCCGGTTGCGGTGGGCTGCGCGCTCGCCTTCCGGATCCGGGAGGAGAAGCGCGTCGCGGTCGGCTGGTTCGGCGAAGGCGCATCCGCGCGCGGCGACACGCATGAGGCGATGAACCTCGCCGGCGTCCGCAAGCTGCCGGTCGTCTTCATCTGCGACAACAACCAGTGGGCCTATTCCACGCCGACCTATCTCGAGTACGCGACCGAGCACGTCGCCGACCGCGCCGAGGCCTATGGCTTCGAGGGCGTGGTCGTCGACGGCACCGACGTCCTCGCCGTCTACCGCGAGACCAGGCGCGCGATCGAGAAGGCGCGCGCCGGCGGCGGACCGACGCTGATCGAGTGCCTGACCCTGCGGATGGAGGGCCACGCCGTCCACGACGACGCGTTCTACGTCCCGAAGGACATGTTCGAGCGCTGGGCCGAGAGCGATCCGATCGAGCGCTTCCGTACCTGGCTGCGCGAGCATGCGGACCTGAACGACGAGCAGGAGGACGAGATCACCTCCGGCGTGAAGCGCCTCCTGAACGAAGCGCTCACGCGGGCGGAGGAGTCGCCGCTCCCCGAACCGTCGAGCCTGCTCGAGGGCGTCTGGGCGACGCCCGAGGACCTCGACACCCCGCACCACAAGTAACCGTGGCCGAGAAGACCTACCTGCAAGCGATCTCGGACGGCCTGCGCGAGGAGATGCGCCACGACAAGCGCGTCTTCGTGATCGGCGAGGACGTGGGCGTCTACGGCGGCGCCTTCAAGGTCACGCTCGGGTTCCAGGAGGAGTTCGGTCCGTGGCGCGTGATCGACGCGCCGCTCTCCGAGACCGCGATCGTCGGCGGCTGCACCGGGGCCGCGATCATGGGCATGCGCCCCGTCGCGGAGATGCAGTTCTCCGACTTCATCTCGTGCGCGTGGGACCAGCTCGTCACCGTTGCCGCGAAGCAGCGCTGGCGCGCCGGCACGCCCGTCCCGATCACGGTGCGGCTGCCGTCCGGCGGCGGCTTCTCGGGTGGGCCGTTCCACTCGCAGAACCCGGAGAGCTCGTTCGCGCACATCCCGGGCCTGAAGATCGTCTGCCCCGCGACGCCCGAGGACGCCAAGGGCCTGCTCGCGACGGCGATCCAGGACCCCAACCCGGTGCTCTACTTCGAGCACAAGCACCTCTACCGCCGGATCAAGGCCGAGGTTCCGGACGAGCGCTACCAGACGCCCTTCGGGCAGGCCCGGGTTCATCGCGAGGGCGACGACGTCTCCGTGATCACGTGGGGCGCGATGGTCTGGACCGCCGCCGAGGCGGCGCAGCAGCTCGAGGGCGACGGCATCTCGGTCGAGATCCTCGACCTGCGCACGCTCATCCCCTGGGACAAGAAGGCCGTGCTCGAGTCCGTGAGGAAGACGTCGAAGGCCGTCGTGCTGCACGAGGACACGCACACCGGCGGCTTCGGCGGCGAGATCGCGGCGACGATCGCCGAGGAGGCTTTCGAGGACCTCGACGCCCCGATCAAGCGAATCGCCGCGCCGGACACCCCGGTGCCGTTCTCGCCGGTGCTCGAGAAGGCGTACATCCCTCAGGTCGACGACGTGGCCGCAGGGCTGCGGGAGCTGGCGGAGTACTAGAAGACGTGGCTACGACCCAGGCGATCGACGTCGTGATGCCCCAGATGGGCGTCTCGGTCTCCGAGGGGACGATCACGAAGTGGCTCAAGCAGGAAGGCGAGCAGATCGCAGCCGACGAGCCGCTGCTCGAGATCTCGACCGACAAGGTCGACACCGAGGTCCCGAGCCCGGGCGAGGGCGTCGTCCAGCAGATCCTCGTACAGGAAGGCGAGACGGTCGAGGTCGGGACGAAGCTCGCCGTGATCGCGCCGGCCGGAGCCGAGGTCGCGGCCCCCGAGGCCGCTCCGGAGCCCGAGGCCGAGCCCGAGGCCGAGGCCGAGCAGGCCCCGGTTGCGCAGGCCCCGCCCGAGCCGGCCACGCAGGAAGCCGCCGCAGAAGCTGCCGCTCCCTCGAGCTCGGAAGGCGAGACGCCGACCGCGGCGCCCCCGCCTGCCGCGGCTGCGGCACCTGCTCCCGCTGAGGCACCCGCCCCGGCCGAGACCAGCGACGGCGCGGGCGAGAGGACGTTCGTCTCGCCGGTCGTCGCGCGAATCGCCTCGGAGCACGGCGTCGACGTGGGTCAGGTGCAGGGCACCGGCCGCGGCGGCCGCGTGACCAAGAAGGACATCATGTCGTTCGTCGAGTCCGGTCCGCCGGCAGCAGCTCCAGAAGCACAGCCGACGGCTCCGGAAGCCGCCGCGCCTGCGGCTCCGCCCGAGCCGCCGGCCGCTCCGCCTGAGCCGGCAGCCGCTCCCGCACCGGCCGCCGCGCCCGCACCGCAGGCTGCTCCCGCGCCGCCGAAGCCCGCTCCGGCCCCGGAGCCGGTCGCAGCCGGCGCCGGCCCCGGCGAGACGGTCGAGCCGATGACCGCGATGCGCCGCGGAATCGCCCAGCACATGCGCATGTCGCTCGACACGTCGGCCCACGTGACCACGGTCTTCGAGATCGACATGTCGAAGGTGGTCGCAATCCGCAAGAAGCTGAAGCCGGAGTACGAGCGCAGCTACGGCGTCAACCCGACCTACCTCGCGTTCATCGCGCGGGCGACGATCGAGGCGATGAAGAACTGGCCGTGGGTCAACGCCGAGATCCGCGGCGAGCAGATCGTCCGGAAGAACTACGTCAACCTCGGCATCGCGGTCGCGCTCGAGGGCGGCCAGGGCCTGATCGTGCCCGTGGTCAAGAACGCCGAGGGCCTCAATCTGCTGGGGATCGCCCGCGCAGTCGCGGACATCGCGGACCGGGCGCGGAACAAGAAGCTCACTCCCGACGACGTCCAAGGGGGCACCTTCACGATCACGAACCCCGGCGGCTGGGGCGCCATCATCGGCACCCCGATCATCAGCCAGCCCCAGGTTGCGATCCTCGACGTCGAAGCCCTCGTCAAGCGGGCGGTCGTCGTCCAGGACGAGGGCGGCCAGGACGTGATCGCGATCCGGCCGATGATGAACCTCTGCCTCTCGTACGACCACCGGCTCGTCGACGGCGCGTACGCCGCGCAGTTCATGAAGGAGCTGCGCGAGAACCTCGAGACGTTCGACGAAGGCGCGTACTAGCGAAGAGTGGGAGCGAGTCCGGCGCGGCCGGCTCGCCCGTAGTCATCTTCTGAAGCACGCGCCGCGCTCGCGGCTGGTCGAGGTCGTCCGCGAGGTCTGCGGGATCCAGGCGCAGGTGATGGGCGCCGCGGAGCTCGCGCTCTCCGCGCGTGTTCGCGGTCTGAAGCAGGAGGACGTGCGGAGCGCGCTCTGGGAGGAGCGGACGCTCGTCAAGACGTGGACGATCCGCGGAACGCTGCACCTCCATCCCGCCGACGAGCTCCCGCTGTGGACGGCCGCGGTGCGCGCGGTCGAGCCGCCCTGGTACGAGGCCTACGACCTCACGGCGAAGCAGGGCGAGAAGGTGCTGGACGCGATCGGCGACGCGCTGGACCGGCGCGCGCTCCTGCGCGAAGAGCTGGCCGACGAGGTCGCGCGTAGAGCGGGCGAGTGGACGCGCGAGAGGATCGCCTCGGGCTGGGGCTACATCATCGGATCCGCGGCTCTCCTGGGAAAGCTGTGCCATGGCCCGCCTCGGGGGAACAAGGTCACGTTCGTCCGCACCGATCAGTGGATCGGCTGGAAGGACGTCGATCCCCATGCCGCGGTCGCCGAGGTCTGCCGCCGCTTCGTCTCGACCTATGGTCCGGTGGGGCCAGCCGAGTTCGCCGGCTGGTTCGCGATAAAGCCCGGCGAGGCGAGGGCGTTGCTCGGCGAGATCCCGCAGCCACAGCTGAGAAAGCGGCCGCCGGGCCCGCTGCGGCTGCTGCCGGAGTACGACTGCTACGTGATGGGCTTCCGCGAGCGGGATCACCTCGTCCCCGAGCCCGTACGCGAGCTCGTCAAGAAGCACGAGCGCGGCCGCTACGAAGGCATCGCCGGGGTGCCGACGCTTCTGATCGACGGCGTCGTCGCGGGGGTCTGGCGCAGGACAAGGCGCGGCAAGCGCGTCGAGATCACGGTCGAGCCGGCGCGGAGGCTGACCCGAGACGAGCGGCGAGCGCTCGAAGAAGAAGCCGAGCGCATCGGAAAGTTCCTCGGCCTCGACCCCGGCTTGAATATCAACTAGCCGGCTCCGGCGCTCAGCTTGAGACTGTGGTCTCGATGACCGCCTCGTACAGCTGCACCGGACGCCCGAACTGGCGCAGCTCGCGCTCACCGATCGGCCGGACGGCGATCCCCGGGATTGAGGATTGGTCGAGAAGCGCCTCCGTCGCCGGCGACACGGCCACCTGGCCAAAGCCGGCAGCTCCGCAGACGGCGACAGCCCGCAGGATCGCGGCGCCGACGTAGCCCGCGCGGGTGCTCGACTCCCAGCGCTCCGCCTCGCCCGTGTGGATCCCGGTCTGCAGCGTGGGAGGATCGGCTGGCCACTCTGCCGCCTCGAGTGCCTCGTTGAGCCGCACAGCGGCCGTCACGCCGTCTCCCGGCCGCGCGAAGACGGCGACCGCGGAGTCGCCGACGAACTCGAGGACCTTGCCCCGATGCTCCCTCACCACCGCCGTCAGGATGGCGTCGTAGCTGTCGAGCCACGGCCCCATCGCCGCGGTACCCAGCCCGAGCACCAGCTCCGAATAGTGAGCGACATCCGTGACGAGAAACGTCACCGTGCCCGTCGGCAGGTCGGCGGTTTCGGCCTTCCGCGCGAGCTCGGTCACCGACTTCAGCGGCGGGAACCGTTCGTCCAGACCCTCGGCGACGACCTGGTACACCCGTTCCGGGCGCTCGAGGTCCTTCAGCAGGTGCTCGCCCAGATCCCGGAGCGAGACCTCCGGCGTCTCGTCCTCATCGACGAGGCCGGCCGTCGAGCGTGAGAGCAGGACCTGGCCGCCGTGCCCGAGCGCGCAGAGGCGCGCGGCGCGGTGCAGCCCCATGCCGATGTAGCCGGTCTGAGCCAGCTCGGGCTCGGCTGTGTGGATCCCGATGCGGACGCGGACCTCCACGCCGTCCTGCCAAGACTCCGTGGCGTGCGCCCGCTGCAGCTCGATCGCTGCGGCAACTGCGTCTTTCGCCCGGGGGAAGGCGACGAAGAATGCTTCGCCCTGTGTATCGACCTCGTATCCGGCGTGGCGGCCGACGGTCTCGCGGACAAGGTCGTGGTGACGCGCGAGGACGCTGCCGTAGCCGGTGGCAAGCCGCTTGAGCAACCGCGTCGACCCCTCGATGTCCGTGAAGAGGAACGTGACAGTGCCGGTGGGCAGATCGCGGCCGGTCATGGGCGGCAATCGTGGCACACCCCCGCGTCCTCTAGAGTCGTGGCGGTGAGGCCCGGCTACGTCGTCCACCGTCCGGCAACGCCGTACGGCGAGGCTCTAGCGCTGCAGCGCTCGCTCGCCGAGCGCGTTCAGCGCGGCGAGTTGCCAGACACGGTCGTCTTCCTCGAGCATCCGCCGGTGATTACGCTCGGTCGCCGCACGGAGCCGGGAGAGCTTCATATCCCCGACGACGCCGACGTCGAGATCGTCGAGACCGATCGCGGCGGCAAGTCCACCTACCACGGCCCAGGCCAGCTCGTCTGCTACCCGATCCTCGACCTGACCCGCCACGGGCAGGACGTGAAGCGCTACTGCCGCGATCTGGAAGAGGCGCTGATCCGGACGATGGCGCCACTCGGAGTCGAGGCCACGCGGATCGAGGGGCTGACGGGTATCTGGCTCGAGTCACCGCCGAGGAAGATCGCCTCGATCGGCATCCACATCTCGAGGTGGGTGACCACCCACGGCTACGCGCTCAACGTCGACCTCGATCCGGCCCCGTTCACGGAGTGGATCACCGCCTGCGGGCTCGAGGACGCAGCCTTCACGACGATCGCCCGCGAGCTCCGGCGGCCCGTCTCCCTCGACGAGGTCGTGCCGCACGCGGTCGCGGCCCTCGAGGACGTCTTCTCGCTCAGGCTCGAGCCGGCGCGAGAACTAGTGGCCTAGGCGTTCGCCATCACAGGCTCGGCCTGCGAGGCCTCGGCCTCGATGCGCGCGACGTGGCGCTTGCGCAGAAGAGCCAGCAGCGTCGACGAGCGCCGCCGCGACGAAGATCGCGCCGCCTGCGAACGCCCAGTGGAACCCGGCGACGAGCGCCTGGGGATCCGTACTGCCGCCAAGGTGCGCTGTCCGACTCGCCGCGACCGTCGAGAGGATCGCGAGCCCGAGCGCACCGCCGATCTGCTGCGAGGTGTTGAAGAGTCCCGAGGCCAGCCCCTGGTCCTCGTTCTCGAGCCCGGTCGTCGCTATCAGCGTCAGCGGCATGAACACAGCGCCCATGCCGAGCGACGTGAGCAGCAGCGACGGAAGCACGTCCGTCGCGTACGAGCCGTTCACGGGCAGCTGCGTCAGGAGGAGCATGCCGATGATGGTCAGGGACATCCCGCCCGCTGCGATCGGACGCACTCCGATACGCGTGGCGAAGTTCGACGCAAGGCCGGCCGAGACCATGATCCCGGCCGTGAAGGGCAGGAACGCGACGCCGGCTTTCAGCGGCCCGTAGCCGAGCACCTTCTGGATGTAGAGCGTGTTGAAGAAGAACATGGCGAACAGGCCCGAGGCCACGAGGAACATCACGACGTTCGCCGTCAGCAGCGAGCGAACGCGGAAGATCGACAGGCGCACGAGCGGCTCGGCGGACCGCAGCTCGATGATCACGAACGAGGCCAGGAGGAGCCCCGCCAGCACGAAGAAGGCGATCGTCAGGCCCGAGCTCCAGCCGTGCGTCTCGGCGCGCACGATCGCGTAGACGAGCGCCATCAACCCGCCGGTGACCGTGACCGCGCCGCCCACGTCGTAGCTGCGATGCGCGTGCTCGTCCTTCGACTCGGGCACGAGCCGCAGCGAGAAGAAGAAGCCGGCGATCCCGACCGGAACGTTGACGAAGAAGATCCAGGGCCACGAGAACGTCTGCGTGAGGAAGCCGCCGAGGACGAGCCCGACCGCCGACCCGCCGATCGCGATCGCCGCCCACACGCCGAGCGCGCGGGCCCGCTCACGGCCCTCCGCGAACGTGGTCGAGATGATCGAGAGCGCCGCCGGCGAGATCAGCGCCGCCCCGAGGCCCTGCAGCGCCCGGAACCCGATCAGCATCCCGGCCGAGCTCGACAGCCCGTTCAGCAGGGAGGCCACCGTGAAGATCACGAGCCCGACCAGGAAGACGCGCTTGCGGCCGAGCAGGTCACCCGCGCGTCCGCCGAGCAGCAGGAATCCGCCGAAGAACAGCGTGTAGGAGCTGATGATCCACTGCAGGTTGGCCTCGCTCAGCCCGAGGTCCTTCTGGATCGACGGCAGCGCGACGTTCACGATCGTTGCGTCGAGGATGACCATGAACTGCGCGACGCAGATCAGGACGAGAACGACCCAGGGATTCGTGGTGTGGCGAGCGCTCACGGCGCAAACCTAGCGATCGGAGATGGGGTCCCGAAAGGGGGTGTCGGCAGGTCGGGGACCTAGACTCGCCGGGCATGAGCACCGGACGGCTCGAGACCTTCGCCGACGGCGTCTTCGCGATCGCCGCGACGCTGCTGATCCTCAACGTCGATGCCCAGATCCCGCGGAACGCCCAGGATCTCGGGGCCCAGCTGACCCACATCTGGCCCTCCTACGTCGCGTACGCGGCCAGCTTCGTGACCATCGGGATCATGTGGGTGAACCACCACACGATCATGAGCCAGGTCGGCAAGACCGACCGCCGCTTCCTCGTCGCGAACATCGGCCTGCTGCTCTGCATCGCGTTCTTCCCGTTCACGACGCGCCTCGTCGCCGAGCACGTCCGCGGCAGCGGCGCGGAGGCGGCAGCGCTGGCCTACGGCTTCACCGGCGTCGCGACGGCGCTCATGTTCAACGCGACCTGGTTCTACGCGGTAGTCGGCAAGCGCCTCCTGCGCGACGACGCCCAGCCTGGAGTTGTCAGCGGGATCACGCGCACGTACATCCCCGGCCCGTGGATCTATCTGACGGCGACCCTGGTCGCGTTGGCGAGCCCCGTCGCGAGCATCGTGCTCTTCGGCGTGATCACGCTCTTCTACGTGGTCGAGAGCTCGATCTTCGGCGGGGCCGAGACGGCCTGACCGTCGAGCGAGGCGATCAGCGCCTCGACGACGATCGGGTCGAACTGCGTCCCGCTCGCGCTCCGTAGCTCGGCCACGGCCGCGCCGAGCGGCATCGCCTTGCGATACGAGCGGTCGGTCGTCATCGCGTTGAACGCGTCGCAGCACGCCACGATCCGGGCCAGCAGCGGGATCTCTTCGCCGGCGGTTCCGTCGGGGTAGCCCCCGCCGTCGTAGCGCTCGTGGCAGGAGCGGACGATGCGGCCGACCTCACCGAGAAGCCCGCCGACGCGCAGCAGCAGGCGCTCGCCCTCGACCGTGTGCTGCTCCATCACCCTGCGTTCCCCGGGCGTGAGCGGTCCCGGCTTGTTGATGATCGACTTGGGCACGCGAACCTTTCCGACGTCGTGGAGCAGGGCGACGAACTCGGCGTCGCGGCGCTCGCGCGGCGAGAGCTGCAGCCCGTCGCAGACGCGCAGAGTCAGCTCGACCACGTCGCGGCTGTGCAGGCCGGTGTACTGGTCGTCTGCCTCGACCACGTCTCCGAGGAGGAACGCCGTTCCCCGATACGCATCACGAAGCTCGAGCTCGTGGTCGATCCTGACCCGGCGCTCCCGCGCGAACGTCGAGAGCAGTCCCACGAGCGGCAGCGCCAGCACGACGCCGTACGGAGAGGACTGCGCGGCGAAGGCGACGGCCAGCCCGATCGGCGCGAGCCCGGCATCGATCGCGTAGACCCAGAGCATCGGCCGCAGCTGAACCCTCGGCCGCGCACCCAAGGCCAGCCATTCCCGGCCGCCGGTGCAAAGCGCCTCGACCGCGAACTGCGAGATCAGGGCAAGGACGTAGAGCGGCCAGTCCGAGAGCTGCGGCGCGCGTTCCCCGGCGAGGCCGAGGACCAGCACAGGCCCGAGCGAATACCAGGCATTGACGATCCTGACGGGCACGCGTGCGAGGCGAAGCTGGCCGCGCACGCACTCGTGGAGGCTGCCGAGCACCGTCCCGGCCGCGACCGCGAGCGGCACGAGGCCGATCGGCAAGACGAACAGCATCGGGACGAAGATCAGCTCCGTCGGCACCGCCGATCCCGTCCCGATCTCGAAATCGAGCCGGAACGCAGCCGCATACGCGAGGACCAGCACGACGACGGCGGGAAGCGCCGGGCTTCGGTCGGAAGGCAGCAACAGGGCCGTGGAGACCGCGGCCACGAGGAATCCGCCGGCGAGCACGCCGATCGAGACCAGCTCTCGGTGCGCCAGGCGTTGCAGCCGACGCGCCCGCCGCTCCTCGATGACGCGCTGCTCGTCGGGATCGAACCCGAGGGCAGCCGCGGTGGTGGTAGCCGCACTGGACACCGTTAGCAGGAAATCGACCCCGCCGGCGCCTCCCGGTTCCCTCGTCCGAGGGATGTAGCGGGCCCGAAAGCACCCGATCGGGTGATGCCGCTGCCTCCACGCCGCGCAAAGTGAGAAAACCCGAAGAACTGGAGGAGTTCTGTGGCAACTGTGGCGAAGAAGGGTCTGCAGGTTCTATGCGGCGTCGCGATCATCGCGGCGCTCGCGCACGCCGGGCAGGCGAAGGCCGGGATCCTCGGCACGGGCTCCGGCTCGTACTGCGACCCGTCCGCCACACAGGCGTTCTCGCCTTTCGGCGACTCCTCGTACTACGCGAGCCTCTACAACGGCGACTTCGAGAACGGCAGCCTGGGCTGGTACCTGAGCGGCGGCGCACACGTCGTCTCCGGGAACGAGCCGTACTACCTGAGCGGCGAGCGGAGCGACCACAACTCGCTCTACCTCCCCGCAGGCAGCTCGGCCTACAGCGCCTCGGTCTGCTTCGCGCTCGGCGACTGGCACCTCCGTCTCATGGCGAAGCGGCTCTCGAGCTCGGGCGGCCTGCGTGTGCAGGTGGTCGTGCCGAGCCTGCTCGGCCTGCTCACCGTCCTCGACGGCGGCACGATCTACGGCAACGGCTCGTGGGCCCCGTCGCCGCGGATGGAGCTCCTGCTCTGCAACGTCACGGGCCTGCTTGGCACCAGGGCCGTCGCGTTCCGGTTCACGCCCGTCGGAGCCGGCGCGGCGTACCAGATCGACGACGCGTACCTGGATCCCTTCAAGTCGACCTAGCGCGGCCACCGCGTAGCCGACCTCTACACTCAGGCTCATGCAGCGCTCGCTGCCTGTAGCCGAGCGGCCCCGCCGGCCCGAGTGGATGAAGGTGCGCGCCCCGAGCGCGGACTCGCGCTACTTCGACGTCCGCAAGCTGATCCACGGCGCGAGCCTGAACACGATCTGCGAGGAGGCGCGCTGCCCGAACATCGCCG
Source organism: uncultured Actinomycetes bacterium (assembly GCA_963788215.1). Taxonomy (GTDB): domain Bacteria; phylum Actinomycetota; class Thermoleophilia; order Gaiellales; family Gaiellaceae; genus AC-32. Next base: position 171,829 of record CAWBFX010000008.1, on the reverse strand, counting down.
AGTGCTGGGGCCGCGGCACGGCCACCTTCCAGATCCTCGGCGAGACCTGCACGCGAGCCTGCCGCTACTGCTACGTCCACTCCGGCAAGCCCGACGGCCCGCCCGACCCGCTCGAGCCCCTGCGCCTGGCGGCGACCGCCGCGAAGATGGATCTCCGCCACGTCGTCGTCACCTCGGTCGACCGCGACGACCTCGAGGACCGCGGCGCGGCGCACTACGCGGCCACGATCCGGGCGCTCAAGCACAAGGTCCCCGAGGCGACGATCGAGGTGCTGACGCCGGACTTCCTCGACCGCGAGGAGGAGGCGCTGCGCGTCCTGCTCGCCGAGCGGCCCGACGTCTTCAACCACAACATCGAGACCGTCCGCCGCCTGCACGCGCGCATGCGCGGGGCCAAGGCCTCCTACGACAAGGCGCTCTGGCTGCTCGCGCGCGCGAAGGAACTTGCGGATTACCCCGTGTTGACGAAGTCCGGGATCATCGTCGGGCTGGGAGAGACGAACGACGAGGTCGTCGAGACGATGCGCGACCTGCGGGCCAACGGCGTCGACGTCGTCACGATCGGCCAGTATCTGCAGCCGAGCGCGAAGCACGCGCAGATCGACCGCTGGGTGCACCCGGACGAGTTCCGCTGGTTCCGCGAGCAGGGCGAGGCGCTCGGCTTCGGCTCGGTCTTCTCCGGGCCGCTCGTTCGGAGCTCCTACCGCGCGGACGAGCAGCGCCACGCGGCTGCAACCGGTCGTGGCGCAGTGGCGTACTAGCTGATCTTCGTGTCGACGGAGAAGTCGACGCGGCGGGAGTCGCCGGCGGACACCTCCACGTGCCGGGGCTTGAGGAGCTGCGGGCCCTCGACGGAGTAGCGGCCCGCCGGAAGATGCACGCGGTAGTGCCCGGCCGCGTTCGTGGTGGCGGTGACGGTCGGTGAGCCCTCGCGCGAGAAGCTGAGCGTCACCCCGGAAGCCGGGATCGAGCACGGCTCTTCCTGGGACGGACAGGCGCCGCCCGGCCCTCCGGAGACTCTCCCGAAGAGGGTTCCGCCGCCCTCGGAGCCAGCCGAGCCGCCGCCGCAGCCGACGAGCAGCACCGGGATCAGAACGAGCAAGACTCTCACACTGGAATGGTAGGAAAAGAGACGGGGCCGCCCGAAGGCGGCCCCGTTCGTCCTCAGCGTGACTGGAGGCTAGTGACCGTGACCGTGGCCGTGGTCGCCGTCCAGGTTCATCTTCCAGATGCCCTGCGAGTGCGTCGCGGCGTACAGGATGCGCTTGCAGTGATGCGCACCCGTGCACGTGGGTGCACGGCTCGAGCCCTGGATCTCGAGGTGCATGATCTCGTAGCGAGGCATGCCCCTCGTGACGTGCCAGCTGGCACCGTCGTGGTTCCCCTGCAGGACGCCGAAGTCGGTGCCCACGTAGAGGGTGTGCGTCTGGTCGTCACGCACGACGTCGCTGACCGGGAGGTCGCCGTCGTTCGAGCGGCGAGTCGTACGCGCGCGCGCCGGCCTCCACGTTCAGGTTGTCGAAGGTGCCGTCCTCGTGCACGCTGAACACGTGGCCCGGCGTGGTCGGAGTGACCGCGTTGTAGCCCGAGTACGTGACCCACGCGTGGCCTGGATCGGCCGGGTCGACGTAGATGCTGCTCGGGTACCTCGTCGGCGAGTTGCCGGCCGCCGAGCTGTCGATGCGCGTCCACGTGACCGCGGCCGGGTCGACTGCATCCGCGTTGTGCGTCACGAAGATGCGGCCTGCACTGGTCGAGGCCCACATGGTCCCGGTGTCCGCCTTGTCACGGGCGATCCACGAGACCGAGCCGCCGGCGCGGTCTGCGCCGTACACGGAACCGGTCAGGTCGCCGGGCTGGTTGGCCCCGGCCGGCCCGCCGAGCGGCATGTAGTCGCCGCAGTTCGGGTCGTCTCCGGGGTGCACGAACTCCGGACAGTTCGCCTCGTAGTCGGCGACGTTCGGAGTCGTGTCCTGCGGCACCTGACCCGGCGTGCCGGCGCCGAACGCCCAGCTGCGCCAGACGTGCTGCGCACCGTTGTAGATCGGGTGCGTGACGTCCCCGTTGTACATGACGGGGTTCGGGTCGCCGACCTGCGGCCAGTAGAAGGCACAGGCCTCGCCGCTCGCCGCGATCGGCCCGGTGGCGATGACCCACTTGGTGGGCTCGCCGTTCTCGAAGTTCGAGTCGCCGAAGCAGCTCGTGAACTCGTTCGCACGCCAGGACGAGTTCTGCCAGTCGTACACGGCGTTGCCGCCGTCACCGTAGATCACCTGCTTGAACGTGTTCCGGTCGCAGTTGTCGATGTTCGACCACGTCCCGTTGTCCTGCGTGCCGCCCATCACTTCGCACGAGTCCGTGGGGTTGATCGCAACGTTGATGAACTGCAGCGAGCTGCTCAGCTTCTTGTCGATGTGCTCGAGGTACACCGGAATCCGCGACAGCACCCGCTTGCACGTGAGATAGCTGCCCGACGTCGGAGGCAGTGGGGCGCCGTTGTTGCGGTACGGGCTGTCGCAGTCGGCCTGGGCGTCGGCGAACGTGCCGCTGGTGCGGATGACACCGCCGTCCGAGCCCTCGAAGATCTGGGTCGGATTGCCCGGGTTGACCACGATCGCGTGCTGGTCCGGATGGATCCCGCCCCAGGCGTGCAGGCAGCCGTTCTCGAAGTACGGCTGGTACGCGCACCACGGTGCGGTCCGCTCGGTGTGGTCGTACGAGAGGTCGGTGAACGTCCGGCTGTTGGCAGTGCCGTCCGGATCACCGGCCGTCGTCGAGTAGAGCACCTCGCGGCCGTTGGAGCGGCCGTTGCCGCGACCGACGCCCTTGGTGTCCGCCGGCTGCTCGCCGTACTCGTTCGAGCCGATCACGTAGACGGTGTCCGGCATCCCCGCCGGCGTGTAGACGTCCTCGTCGTACCAGCACTGGCCGGTACAGAAGTCGTCCGTGGCGAAGTACGGGCTGGCCGTGGTCTGCGCCGTCAGCTTCTGCCAGCCGTTGTACGTCTGCGGGTAGACCGTCGTGTCCGGAGGCGGCGTCATACCGGCCGCCTGGGATGCGAGCAGTGTCGCCGCCGGCTGGTCGCCGTTGTCCGTGCGCCAGAACTGCGACGCGGACGGGCCGGCGGGGCCGCCGCCGTTCGCGGTGCCGTCGGTCAGGTAGATCCGCGTGGTGCCGTTCTTGCGGGTCAGGTCGAACATCGTCCGGTCGGGAGCCGCGAACTGTGCGTGGAACAGCTGGTGGAAGTCGAACTGCGTCGCCGAGCCGTCGAGCGGTGAGCGCCTCCAGAGGCCCTCGTCGTACGCGGTCACGTAGACCGTGCTCGGATCGTTCGGAGCGAACTTCACCTTCGTGATGCCGTAGCTGTTCCCAGCAGCGCCGTCCCAGACTTCCGTGAACGTCTGGCCGCCGTTGGTGGACTCGTACAGCCCCTGCGGGTTGGCGCCCGGCTCGAGGGTGATCTGCCCGCCGTTGCCGATCACGTGCGACAGCCCGCGGACGGCCCTCGCCGAGCCGACGAGGATGTGCCGCGAGTTGCTCGGATCGATCGCGATCGAGTTGATTCCCCGACCCAGGAAGGCGTCGGCCGTCGGCGTCACGCAGGTGAACGTCGCGTTGCTGACGCACCGGTCGCCGAGCTTGTGCCACGTGTGGCCGCCGTTCGTCGACTTGTAGACGCCGACACCCGCCTCGCAGCCGGACGAGCAGTGGTTCGCCTCGCCGGTGCCGAGGTAGAGCGTGTCGTGGTGGCGGTCAGTCGGGTCGAGCACCAGCGACCCGACCGAGTTCTGGTCGAGGTCGTCCGGGCTCAGCTGCTGCCAGGTCGGATTGTCCGCGAGCGCGTTGTCGGTCTCCCAGACGCCGCCGCCCGAGACGCCGGCCCAGAGCCTGCAGTGCCGTGCGGTGCAGTCCGGGTCCGCGACGAGTGCGGTGACGCGGCTGGCGGTGACGTTGGTCGCGCCCGAGAACGAGGTAACGCCCGGCTGGACGGCGTAGGTCTTCGGGCCGTACAGCTTCCATTGGCCGTTGGCATGGGCCCACAAGAATCCGTGGCCCTGCTTGACCCGGTTGATCTGCTTGAGGTCGGCGCGGGCGATCTTGCCGAACGTCGCCTTCGCGCGTCGCTGGATGCGGACCGGGATGTTGTTGGCCGGATACGTGCGCTCGGCCTGCAAGTACGCCTCGTAGCTCGTCGGCCCGAGGCCCGGAGTCTCAGCTGCGTTCTCCGTCGACTCGGCGGCGCCGAGCTTCCCTACGAAACCGGCACGATGGCCTGACGAGCCCCGTGCAAGCAGGGTCAGTGACAGTGCGAGCGCCCCGGCGAGCAAGATCATCGTGACCAGGACGCTACGTCGAGCTCTGATCATCTTCTCCTCTCCCCCAAGAGGAAGCCCTCGGCCTCCTGCATGGCTGTCGGTTGTTGCCGGCACGCGTGCCGGCTGCGTCGTTCCTTCCTTCGCCCAGCGGGCCTGTGCTGCGCGTCGCGCGCTCTCCGTGCGTTCCTCAGCGGTCATCTTGGCGGCACGCGCTTTGCCGCCTTTCAACCCGCCACGCCGGCCCAACTCGACTGCGCGCGGATCCTTTCCGTCCTCGGTGATGCGTGAGCGCTTGGGCATAGACCCGGTGGAACACGGTCTTATATGGGCACCTACATCAACTTGTCAAACGAGAACCGTCGCGGCCCGATGCGTGAGCGGTCACGGATCCCGCCAAGAAAAAGGGCCGCCCCCGAAGAGGCGGCCCTTCTCTCAGTCGAGACGCTGGGTCAGCGCCTGCGTCGTGCCTTGCTGTGCCTGGCCGTGTTCTTGTTGGCCTTGCCGATGTGGCCGTGGCCGTGGTGGCCGTGGCCGTCGGGGAGGCCGACCGAGTCCGTAAAGACGTCCTCGTCGTGCGTGACGCCGTTCAGCGGGAACGGGTTGACGTTGCGGGTGTCGGACCAGATCGGGTGCGCGAGGTCACCGCGGTTGACCGTCAGCCCGCTGTAGTCGCCGTTGAAACCGGTCTGGTTCCCGTCAGGCGGCGGGAAGACCGGCGAGACCACACGGAAGTCGTACGGCGTGTCGTCCCCGCGGCCGCCTGCGACGACGTAGTCCGAGTTCTCCTCGCCGACGCCTGGGTCGCCGAGCGAGAACACGCCGCCTGCGTCCTCACCGGGAACGCGCGCGGTGCGGTAGTAGCTCGCACCGTTGCGGTCATCGTTGCCATGGCTGTGACCGCCGTTCTGCGGGCTCTGGTCGGTAGCAGGCATGTAGTGGTCGAGCCCGTCGTCTGGGTTGACCGTTCCTGCCTCGTGCCAGGTGAGACCGCCGTCGGTCGACTGCGCGAGCTGGATGTCGAACTCACCGTTGCGGTAGTCCTGCCAGGTCGCGTAGACGTGGTTGTTCTGCGTGTTGTCCTTCGTGATCCGCGGGAAGTCGTTCGTGCGGATGTAGGCGCCCGGGATGCACTCCTCCGGGCCGCGACCGAAGTCGCATGCCGGCTCTCCGGTGACGACGTCGTCGCCGACCTTGACCGGCGTCATGCAGTTGAGGTGAGCCGTGCCGTCCGTCGAGCTTCCGGTCGGGTGGCAGTGCACGCCGAGCGTCTGGGCGTTCGGGTTGCCGGCGGGCGTGTTGCCGTTGTTGTAGACGACCTGGAGGTCACCGTTCGGCAGCGCGACCGAGTACGAGCCCTGGTCGAAGTCGCAGTCGCTCGGGTTGCGGCCCGGGTCGAAGAAGTCGCCGAAGAAGCAGAGGCCCGGAGCGGTGCCGCTGATCTCCTCGGGCGTCGACCAAGACTGGCCGCCGTCGGTGGACATCGACCCGAAGATCGGCGACGAGCAGAAGTTCTCGTCACCGGTCGGCGGGTGTCCGCAGTTCGGGCTGAACCTGAAGACCGTCCACGTCAGGTAGACGTTGCCGGCGTTCGGGCTGTGCCGATAGCGGTCGGCCGAGATCATGTTCTTGTCGTGTTCGACCTCGACGCTGTTGTCCTCGACCGCCATGAACATCTTCGACGGCGGGGACGGGACGTTGTAGTAGAACGAGCCGTCGGCCTGCATGCGGTGACTGCGTGACGAAGACGCCCGACGCGAAATCGGCGACGGCCTGGAAGACGACGCAGCTGTAGTAGGCGTTCCCGTAGGCGTCCACCGCATTCGCCGGGTCGCTGGCGGCGTCGTACGTGTGGAAGTCGCCCGGATCGTGGCCGATGGTGTTGTCGTTCGGGTTGTCCGCGTTCGGCCCCATGTCCTCGGGGTCGTTGAACCGCTGCCGGAACGGCGGGAGCATGTCGCCCCACTGGGAGCCGTTGTTCGTCGACCAGTCGATTCCGCACTGGTTGAAGCCGACGCGGCTGTCGTTCTGACCCGCGACGAGGTTGTTCGGGTCGGTCGGGTCGTAGGTGATGTCCTCTTCCGCCTGGCGGCGGTAGGTGCAGTCCTGGTTCACGCGGACGTTCCCGCGGCTGTCGCGATTGCCGCAGCCGAGGGTCCTGCCGCCCGGCGACCCGTGACCGTGGATCTGGTATTTCGCGCCCGGGTCCTTGAGCTCGTCGCCCTTCTCGCCCGGCTCGATGTTGCCGTAGACCGACTGAAGCATCCCGGCCGAGAAGTACGGCAGCTTCCGCTCGACCGTCACCACGCGTCCGTTCCGGCGCACGTGGATCGGGATCGCCGCGGCGTGGGCCTTTCCGAGCGCAGCCTGTACGAGCACGCTCTTGTGAACCACCGGCCGCACGCGCTTCGACCCTGCTGCGATCCCTCCGAAGAGAAGGGACCCCATCAGGGCCGTCACGAGCACAGCGAAGAGGTGTCTTCGCACGCTTTCCCCCTTTCCTCACCTGGGCGTCCCCTGGCAGGCCGCCCGTATCGGAGGCCGATATTGCCAAATATGCCGCGGAATATGCGGCGGGTTCGCGCTAGTGCAGGAAGTGGCCGATGAAGGCCCGCGAATCGGCGGTATCGACGCGGTACGAGAAGGCCGCGCCCATGCAGAACTTGCTCTGCACGAACGAGTTGACCGCCGTGATCTGGAGCGTGCCGGCGAGGAAGTCGGGGCCGCCCGAGTCGCCGTAGCAGACCGCGCCGCCGGTGCCCGGGCTGGCGCTGATCTGGACGTTGAAGCCGTCCGTGTGCGAGTTGACGAGGTTCGTGACCTTCGCCTGGCCGGCGTAGCGTGTCCGCTCGGCCGTGATCGTCGGCGGCAGCGCGTCCTGCAGGCCGTACCCCACGAGATCGAGCCGGTCGTTCTTGCTCAGCGTCCCGACGGGAGCGAGCGAGGCGTACGGGCCCGGCTGCGGCGTGTCGAGGACGACGACGCCGAGGTCGTAGTTCGCCGGGGACGCCGCGAAGTTGTCGAAGAGCGGATGCGTGTACGGCCGCCCGAACGAGGCGCCGCCAGTGAACGGGTAACCGCTCGCGGCGGTGATCGGGCCGGGGGAGAACCAGACCTGCGCCGAAGCCATCCCGTAGGTGCAGTGGCCGGCGGTCAGGAGCGCCGTCGGCGAAAGCAGAGTCCCGGTGCAGCGGGAGAGAGGGTGCCCGGCGGCGTCGTAGAAGAGCACGAGCCCGACCTGCGGGTGCGCGTTGCCGTCGGGCTGGCCGAACTGGACCGCGCTCGCGGGAGCCGCGATAGCGAGTACGGCTACACAGGTAGCCAGGAGAAGTGTGGGCCGCTTCACCTCCCGACAGGCGTCGGCGAAGCGGCGGATCCTCTACATCACTCGTTCAGGTGGCCAGGCTAGGCGTCGTGCGGCTTCGCCATCTTGCGGTAGTCGAGCGCCTCGTCGAGAACGGACTCCTCGACACCCTGCTCGCGCGCGACCTCGCGCAGCGACTTCCCTGAGCTTGCAGCTTCCTTGACGATCTCGGTCGCCTTGTCGTAGCCGATGTACGGGTTGAGCGCGGTCGCCGCGGACAGGGTCAGCTCGGCGTAGTGCTCGCAGGTCTCCCGGTTCGCCTCGATCCCGTCGACGCACTTCTCGGCGAAGAGCCGCGACGCGCTCGCGAGCAGCCGGATCGAGTCGAGCAGGTTCCGGGCGAGCAGCGGCACGAAGACGTTCAGCTCGAAGTGCCCCTGCATCCCGCCCACGGTGATCGCGGCGTCGTTGCCGATCACCTGCGCGGCAACCTGCGTCACGACCTCGGGCATGACGGGGTTCACCTTGCCGGGCATGATCGAGCTGCCCTTCTGGAGCTCGGGAAGGGCGATCTCGGCGAGACCGGCCCTCGGGCCCGAGCCCATGAAGCGGATGTCGTTGGCGATCTTCGTCAGCGAGACGGCGACCGTCTTCAGCGCGCCGGAGGCTTCCACGAGCCCGTCGCGCGCGGCCTGCGACTCGAAGGGATCTGCAGGCGCGGAGATCTCGAGCCCGGTGTCCTCCTGAAGGCGGGCGCGGACTCGCTCCGCGAACTCGGGATGCGTGTTCAGCCCGGTGCCGGTCGCGGTCCCGCCGAGCGGGATCCGACCGAGCCGCGGGAGCGCATCGCGGACGCGCTCGACGCCTTGCCGGACTTGCGCGGCGTACCCGCCGAACTCCTGGCCGAGCGTGACCGGGACGGCGTCCATCCAGTGCGTGCGGCCCGACTTGACCACGTCGTCGAACTCCCGGGCCTTCGTCTCGAGCGACGCCGCCAGCTGCTCGAGGGCCGGCAGCAGCTCGGAGGAGATCTCGCCGAGCGCGGCCAGGTGGACCGCGGAAGGGAAGACGTCGTTCGAGGACTGGCCCATGTTCACGTCGTCGTTCGCGTGGACGTCGTCGCCGGCCAGGGCTGCGATCACCTCGTTCGCGTTCATGTTCGACGAGGTGCCCGAGCCGGTCTGGAAGACGTCGATCGGGAACTGGTCGTCGAGCTCGCCCGTTGGCGATGCGGTCGCCGGCGGCGGCGATGCGCTCGGCCTTGTCCGCGTCGAGGAGCTCGAGGTCCGCGTTCACGCGGGCCGCGGCGGCCTTGATCCGCCCGAGCCAGCGCGCGACGGCCGCCGGGATCGGCTCGCCGCTGACCGGAAAGTTCTCGACGGCCTTGCGCGTCTCCGCGCCCCACAGCTCGCGCTGCTCCGTGCTCGCCACGAAACCGAGTCTACTCAGGCCATGCGGAGCCGGCGGCGCTCGAGCGGGCGCTCGCGCAGGGCCTGGCGAGTGCCCTCGGTCACGTCCTCGCAGGTGGCCCAGCCGACGTAGGTGCAGCGCGGGCACTCCCCTGCGTCGAGGCGTCGGTCTTCCTCCGTCTGAAGAGCGCGGACTTCGCCGCAACGGAGGCACTCGACGCGGAGCGATGCCATCTAACCGACATCGGCTCGCAGTCCCGGACGGACGACCCCCGAACGGGGCCGCTAGTCGGTCGAGTACTTCGGCTGGACCTTCTCGCCGCGGATCTCGGCCACCGCGTTGTTCGCGGCGATCGCGGCCTCTCCCATGCCGATCGTGATCAGCGTGATCTTGCCGGGGTAGCCGGCGACGTCCCCGGCGGCGTAGACGCCCGGCAGCGTCGTCCGGCACGTCATCGGGTCGATCCTGATCTGGCGCTTGCCTTCGAGCTCGAGGCCCCACTCGGCGATCGCGCCGAGGTGCGAGTGGAAGCCGAGGAGCGTGATCAGCGCCTGGCACGGCACCTGCTCGCTCTCGCCGGTCTTCGTGTTCTCGATCGTGACCGACTCGATCCAGCCGTCACCCTGGACGTCGCGTACCTCGCAGGGCGTCAGGATCCGGACGCGGCCCTCGCCTTCGAGCGCGCGGGCGTCGTTGACCGAGGTCTCGAGTGCCCGGAAGGCGTCGCGGCGGTGAACCAGCGCGATCGGGTGCTTGGCCGTGTCCTGCAGGCCGAGGGTCCAGTCGAGCGCCGAGTCGCCGCCGCCCACGATCACGCAGGTCTTCTCGGCGAACACGGCCTTCTCGCGGACGAAGTAGTGCAGGCCCTTGCCCTCCCACTCGTCGATCCCCTCGACCCCTAGCTTGCGCGGTTCGAACGCGCCGTGGCCGGCGGTGATGATCAGCGCGCGCGAGAGGTACGGGCCGCCCTTGTCGGTGCCGACCGCCAGCAGCTCCTCGCCGTCCTGGCTCACGCGCTCGAGGGTCTGCACCTCCTCGCCCAGCCGCACCTCGGCGCCGTACTGCAGACCCTGCTCGGCACAGAGGTCGACGAGCTTCGTCCCCTGGATCTTCGGATGCCCGGCGACGTCGTAGACGTGCTTCTCCGGATAGACCGCAGCGACCTGGCCGCCGAGCTGCTCGAGGCTCTCGACGATCCGGACCGACGCGTCGCGGTGGCCCGCGTAGTACGCGGCCGAGAGCCCGACAGGGCCGGCTCCGAGGATGGTTATGTCGACGACGCCGTCAGCGCTCACGGCGCCAACAGCTTAGTGCCCGCAACCGGTGCCGCAGCCCGCGGCGCCGTCCGGCGCCTCGCCCTCTTCCACCTGGAAGGAGTGGCCGCAGCCGCACGAGGCGGAGACGTTCGGGTTGTTGATCGCGAAGCCCGCCTGCAGGCCTTCGACCCAGTCGATCTCCGTGCCGGCGATGTACGGCGCGCTGAACGGGTCGACGACGACCGAGATCCCGTGGCTCGCGAGCTCGTGGTCGCCGTCCTGGGGCCCACGGTCGAAGCCGAGCGCGTACTGGAAGCCGGAGCAGCCGCCGCCCTGCACGGCGATGCGGAGGACCTCGGCCTCACCCGCAGGCTCCTCGGCCATCAGGTCCCTGATCTTGACCGCGGCAGACTCGGTCAGCGAGATCAGCGTGGTGGGCTCGACGGTCGCCATCGAACCGCATCGTAGCAACGTGCTCCGACCATCCGAATCCCCCGCTGGGAGGGTGAGCTTGTAACACCTGTCTCACGCTTGGTTGAGCCGTTTTCCTCCCCGCTCGTGAGTGTCCGCGCTTTGCTAGCGTCCGGCGCGGTCGAGGCGGAGGACATACGTGCTCAACAGCTGGTTGGCCTTCCTCATCTACGCGCTGTTCGCGCTCGCGATTCCGGCTTCGATGATCGCGATGTCGTTCGCCTTCGCGACCCGGCCACGGCGGCGGACGCGCGCCCGCACGATCCCGTTCGAATCCGGCGTCTCGACGGGCCCGCCGCACCAGAGCCGCTTCACGATCAGCTTCTACCTGACGGCGATGCTCTTCATCGTCTTCGACATCGAGATCGTCTTCCTCTATCCGCTGGCCGTGATCCTCCACAGCCTCGCGTGGTTCGGCTTCGTCGAGTTCCTGTTCTTCCTGGTGATCCTCGGCGTCGCCTACATCTACATCTGGCGAAAGGGGGCGCTCGAATGGCACTGAGGGACTACGGGCTGAAGTCCGAGCGCGTCCTCTGGCAGGGCAAGGGGCCGGGCGTCTTCGAGACCGAGCTAGGCGACCTCGAGTCGCAGCTCGGCCTGTCGACCGTCGAGAAGGCCGTCGCCTGGGCGCAGGGCAGCTCGATCTGGCCGGACACGTTCGGGCTCGCGTGCTGCGCGATCGAGATGATGTCGATCGTCTCCGCGCGCTACGACGTCGCCCGCTTCGGCGCCGAGGTCTTCCGCTCCTCGCCGCGCCAGGCCGATCTGCTGATCGTCTCCGGCCGCGTCGCGCACAAGATGGCCGCGCCGCTGCGGCAGATCTACGACCAGATGCTCGAGCCGAAGTGGGTGATCGCGATGGGCGCCTGCGCGAGCTCGGGCGGGATGTTCAACAACTACTCGGTGCTGCAGGGCGTGGACAAGATCGTCGCGGTCGACATTCACGTGCCCGGCTGCCCCCCGCGGCCGGAGGCGCTCGTCGAGGGGATCGTCCGGCTCCAGGAGAAGATCAAGGCAGGCATCCCGCCCGCGTACGAGATCCGCGGGGTCGCGTCCTGAAGGTCCCAGGTCTCGTCTCCACGATCGAGGCTCACGGCGAGACGACGCTGGTGGTCGATCACCCGGCTCGGCTCCTCGAGGTCTGCACGCACCTGCGCGACGCCGAAGGCTTCAACTTCCTGGCAGACATCGCAGCGACGGACTACCTCGGCTGGGGTGAGCGCGGTGTCGCCGGCTACATCGGAAACGACGGAGGCCGCGACCTCAACCGGCCCGGTTCGCAGGGCCTGGCGAGGCTGCCCGAGCCGAAGCCGAAGCGGTTCGCGATGAACTACCACCTCCTCCGCATCCCCGGCGGCGGGCGCGTCCGCGTCCAGGCCTGGCTCGACGAGGACGAGCCCGTCCCGAGCGTCGTGGAGATCTGGCCGACCGCCGATTGGCACGAGCGCGAGGCCTGGGACATGATGGGCATCCGGATCGTGGGCCACCCGAACCTCCGGCGGATCCTGATGGAGGACGACTGGGAGGGCCACCCGCTGCGCAAGGACTACCCGATCGGCGGCGAGCCGGTCCGGTTCTCGGGCGAGGAATAGTGGCCGTCGCGCCCGAGAAGCCGAGGATCTACGAGGGCACTCGCATCCCCTCGCCGACGCCGACCCTGCTCGTGATCCCGGAGGAGCTGCGGAGCTCCGAAGACCTGCTGCAGGTCAACTTCGGGCCGAACCATCCCTCCACCCACGGCGTGCTGCGTCTGATCATCGACCTGCACGGCGAGGACGTCGTCGGCCTCGAGGCGGTCATCGGGTACCTCCACACGGGCTTCGAGAAGAACATGGAGGCGAAGACCTGGTGGAAGGCGATCACCTACCCCGAGCGGATCGACTACCTCTCCTTCCAGAACAACGAGCTCGTCTTCGTCCTCGCGATCGAGAAGCTGCTCGAGCTCGAGGTCCCCGAGAAGGCGACCTGGATGCGGATGTGCCTCGCGGAGCTGAACCGCATCCACTCGCACCTCGTCTGGCTGGCGACCGCCGCGCTGGAGCTCGGGGCGATCTCGATGTTCTGGTACTGCTTTCGCGAGCGCGACTCGATCCTCGACCTGTTCGAGATGGTCACCGGGGTGCGCATGCACACGCGCTACTTCCAGGCGGGCGGGCTCGCCGAGGACATCCCGCGCGGGTTCTTCCCCGAGGCGCGCAAGTTCGTCGACTGGATGCCCAAGGCGGTCGACGACTACGAGCGGCTCGTCGACCAGAACGAGATCTGGCTCGAGCGGACGAAGGGGATCGGGCTCCTGTCGGCGGAGGACGCGCTCGCGCTCGGCCAGTCCGGGCCCGTGCTGCGCGGCTCGGGCGTCGACTGGGACCTGAGGCGCGCTGAGCCCTACCTCGCCTACGACCAGGTCGACTTCGACGTTCCCGTCTACTTCAACGGAGACGTGTGGGACCGGTACAAGGTCCACATGGACGAGATGCGGGAGTCGACCCGCATCATCGCCCAGTGCCTCGACCGCCTCGAGGGGATGGAGGGCCAGCCGTGGATCGCGGACGACCGCAAGGTCGTGCTGCCGCCGCGCGAGGAGCTGCACACCTCGATGGAGTCGCTCATCCACCACTTCAAGATCGTCACCGAGGGCTACCGCGTGCCCGAGGGCGAGGTCTACGTCACCGTCGAGTCGCCGCGCGGAGAGCTCGGCTGCTACGTCGTCTCGGACGGCGGGCCCCGGCCGTGGCGCGTCAAGTTCCGCGCACCGTCCTTCGTTGCGCTCGAGGCGACGGCGACCTGCATGAGGGAAGCGCTCGTCGCAGACCTGATCGCGATCGTCGGCTCGCTCGACACCGTCATGGGGGAGGTCGACCGCTGACCCTCGAGCTGGATGCGGTCCTGGCGGACTACCCGGACCGGCGCTCGGCGATCCTGCCTGCGCTGCGGATGGCGCAGGACGCGCACGAGGGCTGGCTGCCGCCCGAGGCCCTGCGCGAGGTCGCGGATGCCCTGGAGCTTGCGCCGGCGCAGGTCGAGGCGGTCGCGTCCTTCTACGACATGCTCCACCTCGAGCCCGTCGGCCGGCACGTCGTCGAGGTCTGCACGAACCTCTCGTGCGCCCTCGTCGGCGCTCAGCAGGTCGTGGAGGCGTTCGAGCGCGAGCTCGGCGTGCACCCGGGGGAGACCTCGGAGGACGGCGCGGTGACGCTGCGGACGATCGAGTGCGCGGGCGGCTGCGGCCGCGCACCGGTGGTCGTCGTCGACGGGCGCTACCGCGAGCCGGTGCGGCCGGAGGACGTCCCCGCGATCGCGGAGGAAGTGCGCGGTGGCTGACGTCGACGTGATCACCCTCGCCCACGCGGACGAGCGCGACCTGACGAAGCTCTCCGAGTACCAGGCGGTCGGCGGCTACAAGGCGCTCGAGAAGGCGCGCGGGATGGAGCCGCAGGCGATCGTCGACGAGCTGATCGCGTCGAACCTGCGCGGCCGCGGCGGCGCCGGGTTCCCGATGGGGCGCAAGGCGAGCTTCCTCGCGAAGGGAACGGGCAAGCCGACCTACCTCTGCGTCAACGCGGACGAGTCGGAGCCCGGGACGTTCAAGGACCGCGAGATCATGCTCCGCAACCCGCACCGGCTGATCGAGGGCTGCCTCGTCACGGCGCACGGGATCGAGTCGAAGAACGTCTTCATCTACCTTCGCGGCGAGTACCTCGACGTGTTCGAGGTCATGCGCGCGGCGCTGGCCGACGTGCGCGAGGCGGGCCTGCTCGGCGACGTCACGATCGTCCTGCACCGCGGCGCGGGCGCCTACATCTGCGGCGAGGAGTCGGCGCTGCTGGAGTCCCTGGAAGGCAAGCGGGGACAGCCGCGCTCGCGGCCTCCCTTCCCGGCGGTGAGCGGGCTCTACGGCTCGCCGACGCTGATCAACAACGTCCAGACGATCGCGACGGTGCCGCCGATCATCGAGCACGGCGCGGCCTGGTACACCGCGATCGGGCCGGAGACCTCGCCGGGGACGGTGGTCTTCTCTCTGTCCGGAAACGTGGAGCGGCCGGGCAACTACGAGCTCGAGCTCGGGACGCCGCTGCGGCGGTTGGTCTACGACCTCGGGGGCGGGATCACCGACGGCCGCGAGCTCAAGGCGATCATCCCGGGCGGCTCGTCGACGACGGTCATGACGCCCGACCTGATCGACACGCCTTTGGACTACAACTCGGTCGCCGAGGTCGGGTCGCAGTTCGGCGCAGCTGCCGTGATCGTGATCGACGATCGCGCCTGCATGGTGCAGCTGGCGCTCCGCTCGACGCAGTTCTACATGCACGAGTCCTGCGGGAAGTGCACGCCGTGCCGCGAGGGCACGCGCTGGATGGTGCAGCTCCTGCAGAAGCTCGAGGACGGACACGCGGAGCAGTCGGAGCTCGACCTGCTCCTGTCCGTCGCCGACCGCGTGATGGGCAAGTGCCTCTGCGCCCTCGGCGACTTCGCAGCGGGGCCGGTGCTCGAGTACGCGCGCGCGTTCCGCGAGGAGTTCCAGAGCCACATCGACGAGGGCCGCTGTCCCTTCGGCGGCGAGTCCTCGCTCGAGGGCATCTTCGCGCCGGTCGACCAGCACACGCACAGCCCGGTCGCGGAGGTTCCGGCGTGAGCGCCCCTGAGCTCGTCACCGTCACGATCGACGGGCGCGAGCTGCAGGTGCCCGCCGGTCTCGGGCTCGTCGAGGCGGCGCTCCACGCGGGGATCGAGATCCCCGTCTTCTGCTACGAGCCGCGCCTCGGCCCCGCGATCGGCGCCTGCCGAATGTGCCTCTGCGAGGTCGAGGGCATGCCGAAGCTCCAGGCCGCCTGCACGATGACGGCCACCGACGGGATGGTCGTCCACACGGCCCAGACCTCCGAGAAAGCGGCCGAAGGGCAGGAGGCGACGCTGGAGTTCATCCTCGTCAACCACCCGCTCGATTGCCCGGTCTGCGACAAGGGCGGCGAGTGCCCGCTCCAGGACCTCACCTTCCGCTGGGGCCCCGGGAACACGCGCATGACCTTTCCGAAGCGGACCCTGGAGAAGCCGATCCCGATCTCGCCGACCATCGCCCTCGACCGCGAGCGCTGCATCCTCTGCTACCGCTGCACGCGCTTTTCGTCCGACGTCGCCGAAGACGGCCAGCTCGTCGCGCTGAACCGCGGCGCGCAGTCCCTGATCGCGACCTTCCAGGACGAGGCGTACCGCGCGCCCTTCTCCGGGAACGTGATCGAGCTCTGCCCGGTCGGCGCGCTCACGTCGACGCAGTACCGCTTCGAGGCGCGACCGTGGGAGATCCAGAACGTGCCCACCGTCTGCGGCCTCTGCCCTGTCGGCTGCAACGTCCACGCGACCACGCGCGAGGGAAAGGTCAAGCGCATCCTCTCGCGCAACCATCCCGAGGTCGACGAGGGCTGGCTCTGCGACAAGGGCCGCTTCGCCTTCACCCACCTGCACGCACGCGACCGCATCTCCGATCCCCTCCGCCGGATCCGCAGACGGGGCTTCGAGGAGCTCACCTGGGACGACGCGCTCGACGAGGCCGAGCGCATGCTGCGCGCTGCGAACGGCCGGATCGTGACCGCGCTCTCCGGCTCCGAGACCGTGGAGCAGGCCTACGCGCTCGGCCGTCTGCTGCGCGCAGGTCTCGGCGCACACTCGGCGGTGCTGCCGGAGGAGACCGGCCCCGCCCTCGACGCCTACCGGCTGCCGCTCTCGGCGATCCGCGACGCCGAGCTCGTCGTGATCCTCGGCGACGAGCCCGTCGCCGAGCGCGCACCCGTCGTCGATCTCTGGATTCGCGCCGCGCGGCGCAAGGGAGCGCGGATCGAGCACGTGGGTGAGGCGCTCGAGGCCTGCCGCCGGCTTGCGGGGAGCGAGGACGAGCTCGGCGCCGCGCTCCGCGAGAGCGAGCGCGTGATCCTGATCTGGTCGAGTGAGGAAGGCGCCGGCGGCGCGCACTGCGCCGCCTTGGCACGCGAGCTCGGCTTCGGGAACAAGCCCGGCTCGGGCGCCTTCCACCTGCCGAAGACGCCGAACGGCCGCGGAATCGCCGACGCCTGGGCCGCAGCCTCCGACGAAGAGGCCGCAAGTCCCGAACCGATCTCGCTGCTCATCGTCTCGGGCGACGAGGCGGCCGCCGATCCGAACGTGCGCGCGCTCGCCGAGCGCGCCGAGCGGGTCCTGGCGATCTCCATGTTCCGCAGCCTCGTCATCGGCTGGGCGGACCTCGTCCTACCGGGCACGAGCTACCTCGAGCGCGACGGCACCTACGTCAACCTCGAGGGCCGGCTGCAGCGCCTGCGCCGCGCGGTGATCCCGCCTGCGCCGGACGAGCTCGCCTGGATCTCGAAGCTCGCCGAGCGCTTCGACGTCGCAGTCCCCCCGTACGCGTCGGCGGTCTTTGCCGAGCTCTCCGAGCGGATCTACGACGGTCTGCCGTTCGGCGAGGTCGGCGAGCAGGCCGAGCTCCGCACCCGAAGCGAGGCGCCGGCCGCCGCGGTCCCCGAGGAGCCGCCCGCCCCCGCGGGCAAGGGGCTTCGCCTCGTGCGCTACCGGCCGCTCTTCTCCGGGCCGGCCGTCGAGCGGGTCCCAGAGCTGGACTTCCAGCGGCCCGAGGCCGAGGTCGAGCTCTCGCCCGAGGACGCGAGCCGGAGGAAGATCGCCACCGGCGACACGGTCACGGTCTCCCACAACGGCACGTCGCTCGAGCTGCGCGCCCGGATCGCGCGCTGACCTGCGCGCCGGAGTGGCACGGATCGCCCAACAGCACGCGGGCGAGCTCGGCGGCCGCGTGGAGGTCGCTAAATGACAGAGCCTTGGTGGATCTCGCTGATCAAGGCGGCCCTGATCATCAATCTCGTGATGCTCACGTTCGCCTACATGACCTGGGTCGAGCGCAAGGTGCTCGCGCGCATGCAGCTCCGCTACGGCCCGAACCGCGTGGGCCCCTTCGGCCTCCTGCAGCCGATCGCCGACCTGGTGAAGCTGATCCGCAAGGAGAGCTTCTTCCCGGCCTCGGCCGTCGACGTTCTCTACATCGGCGCGCCGGTTCTCTCCGCGTTCACGGCGCTCGCGGCGTTCAGCGTGATCCCGTTCGGCCCAGGCTGGGAGATCGCCGGCTACCAGGTCAGCGGAGAGGTCGTGAACGTCTCGATCTCGCTGGTGCTGCTGTTCGCGCTCAGCTCGCTCGGGATCTACGGCTTCATCGTCGGAGGCTGGGCCTCGGACTCGAAGTATTCGCTGCTCGGCTCGATGCGCACCTGCGCGCAGATGGTCTCGTACGAGGTCTCGCTGACCTTCGCCGTGCTCGGCGTGGTGCTGATGGGCCAGTCGCTCTCGCTCGTCGACATCGTCCACAAGCAGGGCGCGACCGTCTGGTTCTTCGCGCCGCAGTTCCTCGGGCTCGTGATCTTCTTCATCGCCGGCGTGGCCGAGACGAACCGGCCGCCGTTCGACCTCCCTGAGGCCGACACCGAGCTCGTCGCGGGCTACCACACCGAGTACAGCGGCATGCGCTTCGGCCTGTTTCAGATGGGCGAGTACGTGAACATGATCACGCTCTCGGCGCTCGCCGTAACCCTCTTCTTCGGCGGCTGGTACGGGCCCTGGGCGCCGCTCGGGCCGCTCTGGTTCGTCCTCAAGCTGTTCGTGGTCATCTTCCTCTTCCTCTGGCTGCGGGCGACGCTGCCGCGCCTCCGCTACGACCAGCTGATGCGGCTCGGCTGGAAGGTGCTCCTGCCCCTCGCGACGATCAACGCCGTCGTGACGGCGGCCCTGGTGGTGGCCATCTGATGGCCCGCGGGAACCCGATCAACAGCGTCAAGGGCTTCGGCGTCACCTTCAAGCAGATCTTCAAGCGGCCGATCACGCAGCAGTACCCGGAGTACAAGCGGCCGGTCTACCCGCGCTTCCGCGGCCGGCACCGCCTTCACGTCCACGAGAACGGGCTCGAGAAGTGCGTCGGCTGCTCCCTCTGCGCGGCCGCCTGCCCGGCCGACTGCATCCGCGTCGTCGCCGCCGAGAACACCCCCGACAACCGGGTTTCCGCCGGCGAGCGCTACGCGCGCATCTACGAGATCAACATGAGCCGCTGCATCTTCTGCGGGTACTGCGAGCTCGCCTGCCCCTTCGACGCGATCACGCTCGGCAACGAGTTCGAGCTCTCGGAGTACTCGCGCGACGACCTCATCTACACGAAGGACATGCTGCTCGCCGAGCCGATCAAGCAAGTCCCCGTCGCCGACCGCGACCTCTACGACACGCCGATCCCGTTCTACAAGGAGCACTCGTAAGCGTGGGGGAAACCATGTTTCCCCCACGACCCCCCTTCTTCATCGCCGCGCGTGGCGATTGTGTTCGTGCGCTCCGGCGAGAGCGCGGTCTCGCCTCCGCGCGCGCAGGCATGGCTTACCAAGGATGTAGGAGGCACAGCTCGTGACGCCGCTGCTTCTTGCGAGCACATCCGGGAATGTCCTCGTCTGGGTCGTCTGGGTCGTCGCCGCGTTTGCCTGCATCTCCTCGGGGATCGCGGTCGTCTCGTTCTCGAACCCGTTCTTCTCGGCGCTGTCGCTGATCGGGAACCTCGCCTCGCTGGCCGTGCTCTACCTGCTGCTGTCGGCCGAGTTCGTCGCGGCCGCGCAGGTGCTCGTCTACGCGGGTGCGGTGATGGTCATGTTCCTGTTCGTGATCGCCTACCTCGGAGGCCAGGCCGATGCGCCCTGGGCGGGCGGGCCCAGCTGGCAGGCGCTCGGCGCCGTGGCCGCGTCCTCGGCGCTGCTGGTCGAGGTGATCGTGGTGATCGGGCTGAAGACGGGCGGCCGGCTCTCGCACGCGCCCGCGACCGACTACTTCTTCGGGAGCCCGTCGACGATCGGCCGGCTCTTCCTGACCGACCACCTGCTCGCGTTCGAGATCACCTCGATCGTCCTGCTGGTCGCCGCGGTCGGCGGCGTGATCCTCGGGAGCCACTCCCGCGCGCAGCCGCCGTTGGCCGAGGCAGAAGGGTGAACGGCCCAACCGTCGTCTGGTACCTCTGCGTCGCGGCGTTCCTGTTCTTCACGGGGGCGCTGGGGGTGCTGATCAGGCGCAGCCCGCTGATCGTGCTGCTCTCGCTCGAGCTCATGCTCAACGGCTCGAACCTCGCCCTGATCGCGTTCGCCCGCTTCCACGGACGCGGTGACGGCCAGATCTTCGCGCTGACCGTGATGGCCGTCGCGGCCTCCGAGGTCGTCGTCGGGCTCGGGCTGATCGTCGCGATGGCCCGGCGCAACCTCGACCTCGACGTCGACAAGCTCCGGACCCTGCGCGGGTGATCGCCGCCGCCTGGATCTGCTTGTTCGCGCCCCTCGGCGCGGCGCTCGCGATCACGCTCGCAGGTCAGCGGCTGAGCCGGCGCGGGGCCGGCTTCGTGGCGACAACCGCCGTCGGCGTCTCGTTCATCGCGGCGGTGGTGAGCTTCGTCGGGCTCCTTGGGGACTCGCCGGACAACCGCTCGCACCCGTCGACGCTCTGGCGCTGGCTGACCGCCGGCCCGTACCACTTCGACCTGCGCATCCTCGTCGACCCGCTCTCGGTCTTCATGATGCTGATCGTCGCCGGGGTGGGCTGCCTGATCGTCGCCTACTCGATCGGCTACATGGACGGCGACGACGAGGAGCGCCGCTACTTCGCCTACATGGCGCTGTTCGTCTTCTCGATGCTGTTGCTCGTCCAGGGCGGCAACCTGCTGATGCTGCTCGCCGGCTGGGGGCTCGTCGGCCTCTCGTCGTACCTGCTGATCGGCTTCTGGCACGAGCGACCCTCCGCGATCGCGGCCGCGAAGAAGGCGTTCGTGATGAACGCGATCGGCGATGCGACGATGGCGCTCGCCCTCTTCCTGCTGATCCAGCGCACGGGCTCGCTCGACTTCGAGAAGGTGTTCTCGCAGGCGGGCTCGTTCGGCCCCTGGGCCGCGAACCTGATCGCGCTCGGGCTGCTGGGCGGGGCGGTCGCGAAGTCCGCGCAGCTACCGCTGCAGACCTGGCTCCCGGACGCGATGGAAGGCCCGACCCCGGTCAGTGCCCTCATCCACGCGGCGACCATGGTGACTGCAGGCGTCTACCTGATCGTCCGCACGAGCCCGTTGTTCGAGGCGGCGCCGCACGTCCAGGAGCTGGCGGCCGGGCTCGGCGCAGCGACGATCCTGCTCGCGGGCCTGATCGCGCTCGTGCAGACGGACATCAAGCGGGTGATCGCGTATTCGACGATGTCGCAGATCGGCTACATGTTCCTCGCCGCGGGCCTCGGCGCCTACGCGAACGCGATGTTCCACCTGATGACGCACGCCTTCTTCAAGGCGCTGCTCTTCATGGCGGCCGGGATCGTGATCCACGCGCTCACCGGCGAGCAGGACCTCCGCAAGATGGGCGGGCTGCGGCAGCTGATGCCGCTGACCTTCTGGGCGTTCCTGGTCGGGTCGCTGGCGCTCGCGGGGATCCCGCCGTTCTCCGGCTTCTTCTCGAAGGATTCGATCCTCGCCGCGGCCCTCGCGAACGGCGGCTGGTACGGCTACCTCCTCTGGGCCGCGGGCATGGTCGGCACCTTCCTGACCGGGCTCTACGCGTTCCGGATGCTGTTCATGGCGTTCTGGGGTGAGCCGTCAGCGTTCGTGCGCGAGCACCTCCATCACCTCGAGCGCGGCCTCGTCGGCTGGACGCTCGCGATCCCGGTCGCGATCCTCACCGTCCTGGCGGCGGTCGGCGGCTTCGTGCAGTTCGCCGGCATCTGGACGCCGATCTCCGACTGGCTCGAGCCGGTGGCGCCCTCGCTGGTCGACGCTTCGGGCATGCAAGAGGCGGTCTCGAGCATCGTCGCCGTCCTGCTCGGGCTGGCGGGAATCGGGGTCGCCTGGTGGATCTACGGCGCCCGCCGAGCCTCGGCCCCGCGCCCGCTCGCGCTGCTCGAGCACAAGTTCTGGTTCGACGAGCTCTACGACGCGCTCTTCTACCGGCCGGCCGTGCTCCTGTCGCGTGGGCTCCTCAACGGCGTCGAGCGGCCGCTCGTGTTCGGGTCGATCGGGGAGCTCGCCGACAGCGTGCGCGACCTCGGTCTGGGCGCACGCCGCTTGCAGACCGGCCTCGTGCGCACCTACGCGCTCGCCATCGCCGCCAGCCTCGCCGTCGTCGACCGTCGTCTTCGTGGTGGTGCGCTGATGAACTGGTTGAGCACGGCCCTGATCCTGCTCCCGATCGCGGGCGCCGTCTGCATCTGGATCCTCCCGTTGAGCTCGTTCGCCGTCGGCTCCGCGGCTTTGCTCGTCTCGCTCGCCGAGGTCGCTCTGTGGATCGACTCGGTGGCGCGTTTCGACTTCTCGAAGCCTGGACTCCAGCTCGATCAGCAGACGAGCTGGTTCTCCGACCTGCACGTCTCCTACCACGTCGGTCTGTACGGGTTCTCGCTCTGGCTCGTCGGCCTCACCGTGGTCGTGATGGCCGCGGCGATCGGCTACGCGTTCTGGGCCGGACGCGAGCGGCCGCGCGCCTACTACGGGCTGATGCTCCTGCTGACGGGGGCGATCGTCGGCGCGTTCGCGGCGCAGGACCTGCTGCTCTTCTACGTCTTCTGGGAGGCGATGCTGATCCCGCTCTACGTGCTCGTCGGCGTGTGGGGCGGGGCCGGGCGGCTGCGCGCGACGTTGCTCTTCGTGATCTACACGATGGCCGGCTCGCTGCTGATGCTGGCCTCGATCATCGTTCTCGGCCTCTCGCAGGGGACGTTCGACATGGTCAGCTCCGGGACGAACGGGAGCGACTGGATCTTCCTCGGCTTCGTGGCCGCCTTCGCGGTCAAGGCGCCGCTCTTCCCGCTGCATGCGTGGCTACCGGCGGCCTACCGGGAGTCCTCGCCGGAGGTGGCAGGCGTGTTGTCGGGGGTGGTCTCGAAGGTGGCCGCGTACGGCTTCCTGCGGATCGCTATCTCGAAGTTCCCGGGGCCGGTGTCGGACTTCCGCACGCCCATCCTGGTCCTGGCGGCCTGCGGGCTGGTCTACGGCTCGCTGCTCGCGTTCCGGGCACCCGACCTGCGCGGCGTGATCGCCTACTCCAGCCTCGCGCAGATGGGGCTGATCGTGCTCGGCCTCTTCGCGGTAAACGACCTGGGGTTGAACGGCGCCGTGCTGCAGATGGTCAATCACGGGCTGATCTCGGCCACGCTGTTCCTGCTCGCGGGCGGGATCGAGCGGCGGGCCGCGACCGGTGAGCTGTCTCGACTGGGCGGGATGGCCCGCGGGCGGCCGGCTCTGGCGACCGTGCTGATGACGACCGGGATCGTCGCGCTGGCCGTACCCGGCTCGACGGCGTTCGCAGGTGAGTTCGCGATCCTGTCGGGGGTCTTCTTCACCGGCTGGGGCTACGCGGTCGTCGGCTGCGTGGCGATCGTGCTCGCGGCGATGTACATGCTGCGGCTGATCTCGGCGGTGCTGCACGTCTCGCCGGGCCCGTCCGTGTCCGAGGCGGCGCTCGACCTGCGGCCCGCCGAGCTCGGGTTCCTGGTGCCGCTCGTCGCGCTGCTGCTCGTCCTCTCCGCCTGGCCGGCGGCGATTACCGACCGCTCGTTCGGCGGCAGCCCCGCGACCACGATTTCGCAGGCGCTTCGATGATCTACGCGATCTCCACGCCCCACATCGACTGGCTGGCGATCTCGGCGCCGCTGTCGTTGCTCGTCTCCGGTGGCGTCGCGCTGCTCGCCGCGGTTCTCGTCCCGCGCGGCTGGCGGCGGACCTTCGCCGCGATCGTCTGTGCGCTCGGGTTCGCGGCTGCGATCGTGTTCGCGGCGATCCTCTACGCGCACTCGGCCGACGGTCAGGCCGTGATCGGCGCGGCTATCCAGCGCGACCGGCTCGCGGCCCTCGCGCAGATCATCATCGCCGGCGCGGGGCTGCTGGCGATCGGCACCGCGTTCTCCGAGCCGATGCGCAAAGACCACGTCGCCGAGTACTACGCGTTAGTCGCGTGGGCCGGCGCCGGGATGACGTTCCTCGTGAGCGCCAACACGCTGATGACGCTCTTCCTCGGGCTCGAGTGGTTCTCGATCAGCCTCTACATCCTCTGCGCGATCGACGTCGACCTGGCGGGGTCGCTCGAGGCGGGCCTGAAGTACCTGATCGTCGGCGGGTTCGGGTCGGCGATGCTGCTCTTCGGCTCGGCGCTCGTCTACGGCGCGACCGGGGCCCTTCGCTTCGGGGAGATCGCGAACGCGGTCACCGCGCAGAACCTGAGCCACGACGCGCTCCTGGTCGCGGGCCTCGCGCTGATGATCGGCGGGCTCGGCTTCAAAGCCTCGGCGGCGCCATTCCACATGTGGACCCCCGACGTCTACGAAGGCGCGCCGACCCCGGTGACCGCGTTCATGTCGGCCGCGACGAAGACGGCGGCGCTCGTGCTGACGATGCGCGTGCTCGTCACGGCGTTCCCGCAGGAGGCGCGGCTGTGGACGGTGACGATCGCCGTGATCGCGTGCTGCTCGCTTGCGGTCGGGAACCTGGCGGCGCTTGTCCAGACCAGCCTGAAGCGGATGCTTGCGTACTCGTCGATCTCGCACGCGGGCTTCATGCTGATCGCGATCGCCTCGAACAACGCACTCGGTGGGCGGGCGCTGCTCTACTACCTGATCCCGTACTCGGCGATGTCGGTCGGCTCCTTCGCGGTGGTCGCGGCCCGCGAGCGGGAGCTCAACCGGCCGGTGACGGTCGACGGGCTGGCGGGGTTCGGCTGGGAGCGCCCGCTGCTCGGGGTCTCGATGGCGATCTTCATGCTCGGCTTCGCCGGGTTTCCGCTGACCGGCGGCTTCGTGGGCAAGTTCTACGTCTTCGCGGCCGCGTACGAGCACGGCTGGACGTGGCTCGTGATCGTGGGGGTCGTGGCGACGGCGGTGAGCCTCTACTACTACCTCGGCGTGATCCGCGCGATGTACATGCGGCCGGCGGAGGAGCTGCAGCTGGCGCAGCCGGTCGCGGTCGCGGGCGGCTCGCCTCCTGCGGAGCGCGTGTTGCAGACCGCGGTGACGGCGGCTCTCGTGGTGACGGTGGGTTCGTTCTTCGTCGTGCAGCCGCTGATCGACGTCGCGAAGCACGCCGCGGCCTCGATCTTCTGAGAAGTCACACTTTCGGCGCACTGCCGTTACACGCGCGTGCGTGGTCGGCGGGTACCGTCCCTAACCCCCACCCACCCGGGGAAATTACGCGAGAAATTACGAGCGGCGCAGCTCGGTGACGACGCCGAGGAGCGCCTGGAAGCAGAAGACGCCGAGACACGCGACGACCGCGGAGCGCCCGAGGGCCGGAACGGTCCCCTGGTCGAGGAGCGGCGCACGCACGGCGGCGCCCGCCACGGTCGAGCGCGACCACGATGCCCCACAGCAACGCCTGCAGCTGGGCGCGCGGCTCGTCCAGCGCGTCGCCGAACGCCTCGAGCGCCGCGACGGCCGCCGCCGGCACCGCCGCCAGCAGCGCGTAGAACGCGACCCCATGCGCGCCAGCCCCGTCCGCCGCCGCGGCCGCGAGCACCAGTGCGACCGGAATCCATCGCCGACCCATCCCCCGCTCGTTCGCCGTCCGGGCAGGTGCTCCTTCGTTACCCTCAGCCAACCCGTGAGAAAGGAGCGCGCATGCCCGATGTGTCGGTGACCTGGCTCGGCCACGCGAGCTTCCGGGTGGATTCGCCCGGCGGCAAGCGGATCTACGTCGACCCCTGGCTCAGCAACCCGAAATGCCCGGAATCCGAGCAGGAGCCCGAGCGCGTCGACGTGATCGCGCTCACACACGGGCACGGCGACCACGTCGGCGAGACCGTCGAGCTGAGCAAGAAGTTCTCGCCGGAGATCATCGCGCTCGTCGAGCTCAAGACCTGGCTCGGGAACCAGGGCGCCGAGGTCGGCGAGATGCCGGGCTCGAACAAGGGCGGCACCGTCGAGGCGGCGGGCATCAAGTTCACCTTCGTGAACGCCTTCCATTCGAGCGCGACGGACGACCTGACCTACCTCGGCGAGGCGGCCGGGATCGTGATCGAGCTCGAGAACGGGACGACGCTCTACTTCGCCGGCGACACCTGCGTCTTCGGGGACATGCAGCTCATCGCCCGGATCTACTCGCCGGACGTCGCGATCCTCCCGATCGGCGGGCACTTCACGATGGACCCGCGCGAGGCGGGCGTTGCGCTCGAGCTACTCGGGACGAAGCGCTGCATCCCCTGCCACTACGGCACGTTCCCGCTCCTCACCGGCACGCCCGCCGAGCTGCGCGAGCAGGCGCCGGGGACCGAGGTAATCGAGCTGCAGCCCGGGGAGACGACGACGGTTTGAGAGAGCGCTGGTTCGGCGCCACCGGCCGGACGGTGCCGGAGATCGCGATCGAGGGCGAGCTCGAGCTGGGCGACGCGCTCGTGCTGGACGACGTCTCCGACACGAAGACCCTGCTCGAGGCGCACGAGGCCGGCCGGCCGGTCGTGGTGCGCGCGGACTCGCCCGAGGCGGTGAAGGACGCGCTCTCCCGCCCGGAGGTCGCATCCGTGCTCGTCTCGCCGGACCACCGCGAGCTGCTCGACCTCGACCTCACGGAGCTCACGTATGGCTAGGCACAGCCCACTCCGGCGCCGGCAAAGCCGGCACCTGCGCTCCTGGGCGGCTCCGTCGAGCCTACGCCGCCTCATAGCGACCTATTCGATCGCCGCCTGCGATCTCGACGAGGGCCAGTGGGGCGTGGCCACGCAGTCGAAGTTCCTCTCGGTCGGATCGGTCGTCCCGTGGGCGGAGCCGGGCGTCGGCGCGATCGCGACCCAGGCCTACGCGAACCCGCGCTACGGACCGCAGGGGCTCGACCTCCTGCGCGAGGGCCTCAGCGCCGAAGAGGTCGTCGAGCGCCTCACGAGCGCCGACGACGGCCGGGACCACCGCCAGCTCGGCGTCGTGGACGCCCAGGGCCGCGGCGCCAGCTACACAGGCGCGGAATGTCTCGACTGGGCGGGCGGCCGCACCGGCGAGTGCTACGCGGCGCAGGGGAACATCCTCGTCTCCGCCGAGACGGTCGACGCCATCGCCGAGACCTTCGAGGCGGGCTCCGGCTCGCTTGCGGAGCGCCTGATGGACTGTCTCGACGCCGCCCAGGCGGCCGGCGGCGACCGGCGCGGCCAGCAGTCCGCGGCGCTGCTCGTCGTCGAGAAGGACGCCGGTTACGCGGGCCTGTCGGACGTCGTGGTCGAGCTGCGCGTCGAGGACCACGAGCGCCCGCTCGAGGAGCTTCGCCGCCTCTACGGGCTCCACCAGGCGATCTTCGGGAAGACCCCTGAAAGGCTCTGGCTGGACGTCGACGACGAGCTGGCGACCGAGCTGCGCGATCGGCTCGCGCGCCTCGGCTACGAGGGCGACCTCGGCGACGCCTTCTTCACCTGGTCGGCGAGCGAGAACCTCGAAGAGCGCGTGGACGGCGTCGAGCGCATCGACCCGGTCGTGCTCGAACAGCTGAGGAGGCAGACATGAGTGGACGAGTCATGAGCATCGGCGAGCTGAAGTCCTTCCCGATCGAGGGCCAGGGCGGCCTGACCTGGCGGCCGGTCCGGCGCGAATTCGACATCCAGGCGTTCGGCGTCAACGCGTACACCGCCGAGGACGCCGGCCAGCGCGTCGTCGAAGAGCATCGCGAGGAGGACGGCCACGAAGAGCTCTACGTGGTCGTCTCCGGCCGCGCGACCTTCATCGTCGACGGCGAGGAGCACGACGCGCCACCAGGCACGCTCGTCCATTGCCCGCCCGGAACGCTTCGCGGCGCCATCGCAGCAGAGCCGAACACGACCGTGCTCGGCATTGGCGCCAAGCCCGGCGAGGTCTTCAAGCCGTCCGGCTGGGAATGGACGTTCGCCGGGATGTCACTCCTCTCGCAGGGCAAGGAGGAGGAGGCGCGCGCCGAGTTCCAAGCCGGGATGAAGGCGTACCCGGATGCCTGGCAGGGCCCGTACAACCTCGCCTGCGTCGAGGCGAAGCTCGGCAACGCCGACGCCGCGATCGAGCAGCTCGAGCGCGCGGCCGAGATCGATCGCGAGTCCGTGGCCAAGTACGCGCCACAGGACTCCGACCTCGCCTCGCTCTTCGACGACCCGCGCTTCCTAGCTCTGACCGGGCAGCCGGACGCCGACGGCGCGGGCTCGTAGCGACGGCAGAGGGTCGGCCTCCGGCCGCGCGACGACCAGCACCGCACCGTGGCCCGGCTCGGCGACCAGCGCGTCCACGAGCAGCTGGAGCCCGAGCGCCAGCGCGAACGCCTTGTGCGCGTGCTCGCCGCCGAACGGGACGAGCTCGTCCTCGCTCGCCGCGCCCGCGATCACGTCGCCGTAGGTGACGCGGCCCATCGAGACGTCCGTGACGAGTGGCTCGCCCCCAGAGCTCGGAATCGCGATCGCGAGCGGGTTCGTGCCCGCCAGCTTCGGGCCCCCCTCCGGATGGCCCAGCCGCGCCGGCGAGGTCGCCGTGAGCGCCGCTACGAGCCCTCCCGCGGCAAGCCTGCGCGCCCAGTAGCCGAGCATCCCCGTCGGGAACGTGTGCTGCGCGACGACGACGCGCGCATGCTCCGGCGGCTCCGCGAGCTGCGCCTCGACGAGCGCGGCCAGGACGAGATAGCCGAGCGTGCCGGTTCCATCCCACCGCTCGTAGCCGGGCTCCTGGAGCAGTCGCCTCGGCCGGGCCGCCGGGTCGAAGTCGACGGGCCCGGTCTCCAGCCAGTCGACCCGCGAGAGCCCGTGGCCGTGCTTGCCGCGACGCTCCGCGTCGAGGAAGTGCGCGGCCAGAGTCTCCGCGTCCGCCTCCGAGAACCCGAGCGCGGTCAGCCGCTCGCGAACCATCACCGAATCCTTACCAACGACCACTGCCTTTTTCGCCACGGTGACGTCCTACTGGATGTTCAGCGGGGCTCAAAAGGTCAGAAGCCCCGGGGTCCGCTGGAAGCGGAAGGCGCCTCTCGGGGCGCCTTTCGCCTATTGGAGGACCGGCAGGGCCTTGACGATGCCAACGCCCTGCTCGCGCTTCGTCGCAGCGATTGCGTCCGCGATTGCGGTGATCGCCTGCGCCGGCTCGGCGTCCGGGTCGCTCTCCACGATCGGCTCTCCCTGATCGCCGGACTCGCGCAGGCGCGCGTCCAGAGGAACGCGGCCGAGCAGCGGGATTCCGAGCTCGTCCGCGAGGCGCTCGCCGCCGCCGCTGCCGAAGGCCTCGCCGCTCATGTTCTCGATCACGCCGAGGAGGCGCATGTTCGTCTTCTGCGCCATCAGCGCCGCGCGCGCCGCAACCTCCTGTGCGAGCGGCTGCGGCGTCGTCACGATCACGGCCTCGGCGCGCGGCAGAAGCTGGCCGAGCGAGATCGAGACGTCGCCCGTTCCCGGCGGCATGTCCACGACGAGCGTGTCGAGCTCGCCCCAGTGCACGTCGGTCAGGAACTGCTCGAGCGCGCGGTGCAGCATCGGGCCGCGCCACATCACAGGCTGGTTGTCGTCGAGGAAGAACCCGATCGACATCAGCTTCAGGTCGCCGCGGA
Source organism: uncultured Actinomycetes bacterium (assembly GCA_963788215.1). GTDB lineage: Bacteria > Actinomycetota > Thermoleophilia > Gaiellales > Gaiellaceae > AC-32. The sequence goes on along the minus strand of CAWBFX010000008.1, from coordinate 142,522 downwards.
CCGGCGGCACGATCATCCGATCGACGGCGACCGGCTTCTGGTCGATCCCGAGCAGGTGCGGGATCGAGTGGCCGTAGACGTCCGCGTCGAGGATCCCCGTGCGCTGGCCGAGCTTCGAGAAGGCCGCCGCGAGGTTCGCGGAGAGCGTGGACTTGCCGACGCCGCCCTTGCCGCTCGCGACCGCGAGCACGCGCGTCGACCGGTCGAGCGCGATGCCCTTCGTCCGGTCCGTCACGGAGCCGCGCAGGCGCGCGGTAAGCGCGGCGCGCTCCTCGGGCGTCATCACGTCGAACTCGAGCTGCACCCGCTGCACGCCGCCGACCGGAGCGAGCGCCGCGCCGACCTGCTCCTCGAAGCTCGAGCGGAGCGGGCAGCCGGCGACGGTGAGCGCGATCTCGACCGTGATGTCGCCACCGTCGATCCGGACGTCGCGGACCATGTCCAGCTCGATCACGTTCCGCTTCAGCTCGGGGTCGATGACCTGCTCGAGAGCTTTCAGGATCTCTTCGCGGGAAGCCTCCACCGCGTGCGAGCGTAGCTGCTGGCACTCTGGACGCGTGGCGGTCGTTGCCAGCGCGCGCGGGGTGACCAAGGCCTACGGGCAAGGCCGCTCAGCGCTGCGGATCCTCGACGGGGTCGACCTCGAGCTGAGCGCCGGCGAGCTGGTGGCCGTGACGGGCCGCTCGGGCTCGGGCAAGTCCACGCTGCTGAACGTGATCGGCGCCCTCGACCGAGCCGACTCCGGGCAGGTCGAGGTGTGCGGAACCCGCGTGGACGGCGCCCCGGAGAAGGCGCTCGCGCCTCTCCGCCGCGACCGGATCGGCTTCGTCTTCCAGTCGTTCCACCTGCTGCCCGAGCTGACCGGCCTCGAGAACGTCCTCCTGCCCGCGCGCCTGAACGGGCGCCGCGCCTCGCCCGAGCGCGCCGGCCGGCTGGTCGAGCGTCTCGGCCTGGCGGCAGCGGCGGAGCGGCTGCCTGCGGTTCTCTCCGGCGGCGAGCAGCAGCGGTTCGCGATCGCGCGGGCTCTGATCAACGACCCGACGCTCGTCCTCGCCGACGAGCCGACCGGCAACCTCGACACCGACTCGGGCGAGATCGTGCTCGAGCTGCTGCGCGCGATGGCGGACGAGGGACGGGCCGTGCTCCTGGTCACGCACGAGCGCGAGGCGACCAGGCGCGCCGACCGCGTGCTGCGGTTGGAAGGCGGTCAGCTGCGGTGAGAGCTGTCCTTGCCTATGCGTTCGCACGCCTGCGCGTGCGCAGGGGCCGGGTGCTGCTCGCAGCCGCCGGGGTCGCCGCCGCGGGCGCGATGCTCGGCGCCGCCGTCACCGTCGCGTACGGCCTCGACACCGCGTTCGACCGCACCGCCGCGCGCGCCGAGCTGCCCGACGTCATCGCGACCTTCGCTCCCTTGCCGCGCGCGCGGGTCGCCGGCGCCGTCTCGAGCCTCGCCAACATCCGCGCTGCCTCCTACCGGCTGCAGGTCGGACACATGTTCCTCAACGCCGGTCGCCACTACGAGTACGGCGCCACGATGATCGGACTCCGGCACGGCGGCCCGCGGGGCTACGCCGTGGTCGACGGACACGACCTTTCCGGACCGGGCGAGGCACTCGTCGAGCAAGGCCTTGCCCGTTCCTGGCACCTTCGCCCCGGCGGCGTCGTCGACCTCGGCGGAGCGCGACTGCGGATCGCAGGCGTCGCCGTCGGGCCCGACAACGTCGCGTTCCCGCTCGCACGCGGGCCGCGGGTGTGGACGGGCTACGCGGAGGCCGCCCGGCTCACGGGCACGCCGCCGGGCACGGTCAACTCGGCGCTCGTCTGGCTCCGGAACCCGCACCTCGCCGACGTGACGCTGGCGCAGGCGCGCTCGGCGAGCTTCGGGGTGAACGGTCTCCGGCTGACGACGCGCGCGGGGCTGCACGCGCTCGTCGGCCAGGCGGCCGGGATCGTGATCGCGCTGCTCGTCGCGTTCTCGCTGATCGCCGTCGCAGTCGCGGGGACGATGCTCGCGGCCTCGGCGCACGCGGAAGTCCAGCGGCGCCTGGACGCGCTCGGCCTGCTGCGGGCGCTCGGCGCCTCGCCCGGCGCGGTGGTGGCCGCGGGTGTGGTCGAAGCGGCGCTCGTGGCGCTCCCGGCTGGGGCTCTCGGGATCCTGATCGGCTGGGCGGCGGTGTCCTCGCCGCTCGACCGCCTGCTGGGGAGCCTGAGCGAGCTCGGCCCCGGCTGGTCGGTCGCCCCGCTCCTCGCCCTGACCTGGCTCGGCCTTGCGCTGCTCGTCTGCGCGGCGTCGGCCTGGCCCGCCTGGCGCGCGACGAGGCAGCCGCCGGCTGCGGCGCTACGGCGCGGAGACGTCGTCCGCTCTGCGCGCCGGCTTCCGGGCGGAGGCGGCCCTGCCGGGCTCGGGCTGCGGATGACTCTCGCACGGCCGGTCAGGGGCGCCGCGGCGGCCCTCGTCCTCGGCTCGGCGGTCGTCGTGATCCTGCTGATCCTCTCGATCACGACCCTGCTGCTCCGCCTCGAGCGGAATCCGATCGCGATCGGCAAGCGCTACCAGCTGAGCGTCTCCGCGCCGGCGGCGGCGAGCGGCCGGATCGGGCACCTGCCCGGGGTTGCGGCCGCGGCGCCCCGCTACGAGCTCAACGCCCTCGACTCGTTCGACCTCGGCGAGCCGTTCTCGCTGATCGCCTTCCCTGGCGACCACACGCGCTTCGAGGCGCCTGCGCTCTCCCAGGGACGACGGCTCCGCAGCCCGTACGAGGCAGAGGTTGGGCTGGGGCTCGCGCAGATCCTCAACCTCTTCCCTGGCTCGACATTGGCCGCGCAGCTCCCGGACGGCCGCGAGGTCCGCTTCCGCGTCGTCGGCGTCGTCCGCGCGCTCGAACGGCAGGGGCGCGTCGTCTACGTCCGTTCCCGACGGCTGGTCGCGGCCGAGCCGGATGCACCATCCGTTGTGGCGGTCCGGCTGCGAGCCGGAGCGAGCGCCGCGGCCGTCAGGAAGGAGCTCGCCGGCGCCGGCTACAGCGCCTCCTCCTCGGGCGGCATCACGGGTCAGTCGGTGCAGAGCTGGGCCTCGCGGTCGAGCGGGTTCGTGGGGATTCTCGTGGCGCTGCTGCGCGCGGTGGCTGTGATCGATTGCCTGGTCTGCCTGTACGCGATCGCGCAGCTCCTTGCGCTGACGGTCTGGGAGCGCCGATCCGCGCTGGCTGCCGTGCGTGCGCTCGGAGCAGGGCGCCGGCAGCTCGCGAGCATCCTCGGGGGCGTTGCCGCGCCGATCGCCCTGGCCGCCGTGGCGCTGGGCTTCATCGGCGAGCGTTTCCTGGTCGGGCCGGCGGTCGCGCGGCTGGCGGCGAGCTACGTCTCGCTCTCGCTTGTCCCCACGGCAGCGGCGGTCGCTCTCACGACTGCCGGGCTCATGGCCGGCGTGCTCGTCGCGGTGCTCTGGAGCGCACGGCTCGCCGCACGGGGGCCGGTGGTGGACGCGCTGCGCGAGAGCTAGCGAAGGTAGAGCCGCGCGTTCCTGTCGCGGTGCGTCCCTGAAAATCCCTGCGGCCGGCCGCCCTGGAAGTCGAGGTAGGCAAGCCGGAGCGACGTTGCGGCCGGCTTCGAGGAGGGATCGTGGTCGACCATCCACGTCTGGAGGACGAGCCGGCCGTTCGCCGTGCGATCGAGCTCGAACGCACGCGCCTGCTGCGGGTAGTCGATCAGCGAGGACGTTCCGACGAGCCAGTAGCCGCCGGCCGGCGTGCGGCGCGGCCGGATCGAGTTGCGGTGCGTGTCGCCCGAGACCGCGGCCACGACTCGCGGGTCGCTGTCGAGCAGCGCGAGCACGGCTTCACCGCCGGTGGCCGACGTCAGCGGCGTGTGCGAGAAGACCACGACCGGCCGGTCGCCTGCCGCCGCAATCGCGCCCCGCAGCCAGCCAACCTGCCGCGGCCGAACGAGCCCCCTCGCGCCGCCGCCGCGGTCGATCGTGTCGAGCACGATTCCCCGGACGCGCGGGCCCAGCGAAAACGCGTAGTCGAGCAGCGGCCCGCTGCCGCCGTGGCCGCTCGCCGTCCGTAGCGTCCTCAGCACCTCCGCCACCGAGAGCTCGCGCCTGCCCCGGTCGGCGGGAACGCGGACCGAGCGGCCCGGCAATCCCTTGACCAGCGCTCGCTGAACGACGGCCGGCGAGAACAGGCCGGCCCGCGCCAGCTCCTGAGCCTGCGGACCGAGCGTGACGAGCTTGCGGTCGCCGACGGCGATCGCCTCGGTCTGCGGCGTCGGCGGCAGGTTCCCCTGGACGGAGATGTCGTGGTTGCCGAGCACGGGGTACCACGGCGCCTCGAGACCGGGCGAGACGAACGGCCGCTCCGCGGTGGCCAGCAGTCCCGGATGGCGCGGCGGGTCGACGTCGGGCCGGTAGTAGTACGGGTCCGCGTTCGAGGCGGCCTGGACGCCCCGGTATCCGGCCGAGCCGCTGTTCGGATCGACGCGGCCGCCGCGCAGCACCGCGAGCGCCTCGTGCAGCTCGTTCGCCTGCGCGTTGTCGATCAGGTCTCCCGTCTCGACGACCGCCTGCGGGTGGAGCCCGTTCAGCGACCGCACCGTCGCCGCCAACACCTGGCCGGTCAGCGCCTCCTGCGGCCGGAACGCAGACGTGTAGGGCGCGCCCAACCGGTCGAGCATCTCGAGGCGCGCCGGCGATTCCTCGTCGACGACATGCACGTCCGTGATCTGCGCGAAGAGCGCCAGCCGGCGGACGGGCCGAGCGCGCGGGGCGAGATCTGTGCGCTCGACCAACGGCTCGCCCGGCCCACGCTCGAGCACACCGTCACGGTTGCGGTCGACGAAGCTGCCGTGCAGCGTCGAGCCCGACCACGCGCCGCCACCCTGGGTGAGCACGGCCGCGACCACGCCGCCCACGACCACGAGGACGAGGACGACGAGCGCGGCGGCTGCGAGCCGCCTCGGATTCGGCTGCGCACGCGTCCCTGAATGGTGCCGGAACCGCGCTAGAGCCCGAGCCGGCGCTTGAGCCAGAGGCCGTTCCGCACCGCGTATCCGTTCCAGTCGTTGTTGAAGTACGCGTAGACGTCTCCGACCGCCGACCACTCCTCGATCCGCCGCGCCCACTCCTCCAGCTCGGTCTTCGAGTAGTTCGAGTAACGGCCGCGCGTGCCGCGGTGGAAGCGGACGAACGTCCAGTCCGTGGTCAGCTCGTGCGCCTGGAACGGCCGCTCGGGCGAATCGCCGATCACCAGAGCGACGCCGTGCGCCCGCAGCAGCTCGTACACCTCGGGCACGAACCAGCTCTCATGGCGGAACTCGAAGCAGTGGCGGCCCTGCGGCAGGACCGCCAGTGCCTCCGCAAGCCGCTCGTCGTCGCGGCGGAAGGTCCCCGGGAGCTGCCAGAGCGCCGGCCCGAACTTCGGCGTGCCGACGAGCGGCCGAATGCGCGAGTAGAAGAGCTCGAGGCTCGGCGGCAGGTCGCGAAGCCGCTTGATGTGCGTCACGTAGCGGCTCATCTTGACCGCGAAGAGGAAGCCCTCGGGCGACTCACGCACCCAGTTCGCGACGGCCGTCTCGCGCGGGAGCCGGTAGAAGGTCATGTTGATCTCGACCGTGTCGAAGTGCTCGGCGTAGAACTCGAGCCAGCGCCGCGGCGGCAGGCGGGGCGGGTAGAAGACGCCGTTCCGCCAGTGCTGGTAATTCCAGCCCGAGCAGCCGATCCGGATCACTGGAGCCGGGCGAAGAGCTCCGCGGCGACCGCCGGCGTCGCAGCGGCCACGACCCGTGAACGGCCCTCGGTGTCGAGCGGGGCCTCCCCGAACGGCGGCGCCTCCGGCAGGTCGATCGCGAGACCGCGCTCGCGCACGAGGAGCTGCGCTGCGGCGATGTCCACGGCGCGCGCACCTTTGAGCGAGCACACGGCGTCCACGCGCCCCGCGGCCAGGTGGCAGAGCGAGAGCGCCAGCGAGCCCATGATCCGCAGCCGGTAGGCGAGCCCGACCATCGCAGCAGCCTTCTCGGCCACCGAGGAGGTGAGCGTCGCCTCGAACGAGAGGATCTCGATCTCCTCGCGCGGCTTCGTCGGCCCGAGGTCGCCGCCGTTCAACCACGCGCCCCCGCCGCGTTCGGCCGTCCACTCCTCGCCGCTGCCGAAGTCGTGCACGAACGCGAAGACGACGTCGTCCATCGTCTCGCCCTCGGCGATCGCAATCGAGAGCGAGAAGAAGGGGATCCCGCGCTTGGCGTTGAGCGAGCCGTCGATCGGGTCGACGACGATGCGCAGGTTCCCGTCCCCGCGGAGCTCGCCGACCTCCTCCGAGACGATCGTCGCGCCCTCGATCGCCCGGAGCCGCTCGAGGATGACCCTCTCGGCCTCGGCGTCGACCGCGGTGGTCTCGTCGCCGCCCTCGCCCTCCCCGACGACGACCTCGCGCTCGTCGCGCGTCGGGAGCTCGCGCAGCACGCCGTGCACGTCGGCGACCGCCTCGCGGCAGACGCTCAGCCAGTCGTCACGCAAGAGGCAGGAAGAGCAGGCCCGAGACGAGCTTCGGATAGAAGTAGGTGCTCTTCTGCGGCATCGTCTCACCGCGCTTGGCGACGGCGAAGACGTCCTCGATCCTCGTCGGGCGCATCAGCACCGCGACCTCGGCCTCGCCCGAGTCGACGGCGCGCACGGCCTGCTGCCAGTCCGGGGTGTAGCTGATGCCTTCGTGGCCAAGGCGGTCGACGAGCTGCACGTCGAGCTCATTCCCGTCGACGGCGAGCTCGGAACGCCCGTCGCGGTAGACGACCGCCGCGGCCCGGTCGTGCGGGACGCGCTCGAGCGCCTCGAGGGCCTCTTCCGGATCCGGCAGCGTCTCCTCGGCGGCGAGCTGCTCGGCCGGGGCGCGCTCGAAGACACGGTGAGTCGGGAAGATCATCAGGCCGGGATCGTCGAGGCTGACGAGCACGGCGAGCACCTCCACGTCGGGACCGTAGGCGAGCGCGGTCTCGTAACGGTGGTGTCCGTCCGCGATCAGGAGCTGCCGGTTGGTGAATGCCTCCTGGATCCCGTCGGGCGGGAGGCGCCAGAGACGTGCGCCCTCGACCTCGATGTCGGGCTCGCGTTCCGGCCGCCGCGACCGGCGGTTCCCCTTCGTAGAGAAAGAAGAGCGGCTCGAGCTGGGCGTCGACCTCGCGCATGAGGCGCAGGCGCCCTTCCTTCGGCCCGCGGTGCGTGCGCTCGTGCGGCAGGACGACGCGCCGCTCGTAGGGCTCGGCGCGTCAGCGCGGCGACCAGCCCTTCGCGCGTCCGCCCGACCCCGTCCGGGCCGACGTAGTCCTGCGAGAGCCACCAGAAGCCGGGCTCGGCCTCATCCACGAGGACGCCGTGGGCGCGCCAGTCGTCCCAGAGCCGCCCGGCTTCGGCCTCCTCTGCTGGAAGCGTCAGGTGGACGACGTTGTGCGGGCTCCTCGCGAGGAAGGCCTTCCGCTCGTCGGGCGAGATCACGTCGTACGGAGGCGCGACGAGCTCGGCGGGCGGGCCCGCGACGGTCTCGTCGTAGCGCACCGCACGGAAGGGCCGAACATCCGCCATGGCCGTGAAACTACCACTGTGAGCGCGATTGCATCCCTCGCCGAGGACCGGGTGGTCGAAGGCGTCTACGCGGTCGCGCGCAAGGAGCGGCGGCGCACGAAGGCCGGCGCGTCCTACCTCGCCCTGGAGCTCGTCGACCCGAGCGGGCGGATCGAAGCGCGCGTCTGGTCGGACGTCGAGCTGCTCGACAACCGGTTCTCGGAAGGCGACGCCGTTCACGTGCTCGGCCGGGTCGAGAAGTTCCGCGACCGGCTGCAGCTGGACGTGCGCTCTCTGGAGGCGGCGGAGGCCGACCCGGCCGAGCTCGCGCCGGCGATGCGCCGCGACGCTGCGGAGCTGGACGGCTTCCTCGAGTTCCTCGCGAGCGAGATCTCCCACGACGGGCTCCGTGAGACGGTCGGGCGATTTTTCGCCGACGAGCCGCTGCGCGCGGCGCTGCGGGGGCTGCCGGCAGCCGAGACCCACCACTCGTACGCAGGCGGACTACTCGAGCACACGGTCGGCGTCGCGACGCTCTGCCGCGAGGCTGCGCAGCTGCACCCGCGACTGCGGGTGGATCTGCTGCTGGCGGCTGCGCTGCTCCACGACGTCGGCCGCACGCGCGAGCTGGAGCGCGGGCCGACCTTTCGCCAGACCGAAGAGGGCCGGCTGCTCGGCCACGTCCACCTCGGCCTACGGCTGATCGAGGAGCGCTCGACGGCGCTCGCGTCCGACGCGCGGGCCGAGCTGCTACATGCGGTCGCCGTGCACCACGACGCGCGGGCGGCGCGTACGGCGGAGGCGTCGGTCCTCTACCACGCGAACCAGCTCGACGCGACCGCGGCTACTCGCCCAGTCGACTAACCCTGCGCTCGATCTCGTCGCGCAGCGCGCGTACCTGGTCGAGCGACATCTCCGAAGGATCGGGCAGCTCCCAGTCCACGTAGCGCTTCCCCGGCAGCACCGGACAGGCGTCGCCGCAGCCCATCGTCACCACGAGGTCGGTCCATTCGACGTCTTCGCGCGAGATTCCGCGCGGCTTGCGGCCTTCGATCTCGATGCCGACCTCCCGCAGCGCCTCGACGACCTCGGGGTGCACGCGTTCAGCGGGCTTCGATCCGGCCGACCGCGCCTCGCCGCCGCGACGCTCGTAGAGCGCCTGAGCCAGCTGGGACCGCCCCGCGTTCTGGACACAGACGAAGAGGACGCGCGGCAGGCTCAAGCGGTCCCGCCGAGCGCGAAGGCGAGCTGCTCGACTGCCTCGGGCACGAGCCGGTAGTAGACCCACGTCCCGCGCTTGCGTGCGACCTCGATCAGCCCGGCCTCGCGCAGGACTCGCAGGTGGTGGGAGACGGTCGGCTGCGAGAGGCCGATGTCGAGCCGGCACACGCACACCTCGTCAGCACCCGCGAGCCGGTTGACGATCTCGACGCGCGCGGGATCCGCGAGCGCCTTGAACCGCGCCGCGAGCCTCTCGGCCTCACGTCTCGGAAGTTGCGGCGCCCCGGGCGCGCAGCAGGGCTGGTTGACGACAGGAAGAGCTTGCATCGATAACCATCAATGTATCATGCGGACAAGCGACGAAAGGAGGACGCATGAGCTGCTGCGATGGTGGCGGTTGCTGCGGCGGCGGCGGCTGCTGCTAGCCGACGTTGAAGCGGACGTTCAAGACGTCACCGTCCGCGACGACGTAGGTCTTTCCTTCCACGCGCTCGAGGCCCCGGCGCCGGGCCTCGGCGCGTGTGCCGGCCTCGACGAACTCGTCCCACGGGATCACCTCGCAGCGGATGAACCCCCGCGCGATGTCGGTGTGGATCGCCTCCGCCGCGTCGAGCGCGGTCTGCCCTCGCGTCAGCGTCCAGGCCCGCGTCTCGGTCGGCCCCGCGGTGAAGAACGTGATCAGGTCCGCCCCCGCGAAGACCTCCCGCAGCACCGACTCGAGCGCGGACGGACCCTCCCTGAACTCGGCGGCCTCAGCCGGCGGAAGCTCGGCCAGCTCGGCCTCGAGCTTGAGGTCGACTCCCAACGGCCCGTTCTCGATCGCGACGAGCGGCTTGGTCGTCAACGGCTCGAGCTCGCGCGGCACCTGACCCGGGTACTCGGACAACGGATGCCCGGCCTCCGCGTGCGCGAGCACCCGCTCGAGCTCGGCGACCTCCTCGCGTAACCGGGGGTCACCCGACTTCGCCTGCGTCCGCACCCGCTCGAGCCGTCCCTCGACATGGTCTCGGTCCGCGACGACCATCTCCAGCAGCAGGGCCTCGCGGTCGGCTGCCGAGTCGCGTGTCCCGGAGAACGCGTCGACGACGGCGAGCAGCGCGTCCATCTGGCGCAGGTTCCCGAGGAGAGCGGGCCCCGTTCCCGGGACGTCCACCACCTCGAGCGCGACGGGCGTGATCTTGGCGGAGCTCTCGATCGCAGCGACCGGCTCGAGCCGCTCGTCCGGGATCGGGACCGTTCCGACCGGCCCCTGCCCGCCGGTCAGCGCCGCGAACAGCGTCGACCGGCCCGAGCCCGGCAGCCCCACGATTCCTACGCGTAGCACGCCGCTAGCTTGACGAGATCTGTTTCTGCAGGGAGGCGAGCGCGCGGTGCTGCAGCGACTTCACCGCGCCCTCGGTCTTGCCGAGGATCGCCGCGGCCTCGCCGTTCGAGAAGTTGAAGACGAACTTGAGCGTGAGCACCTGCTGCTGCTCGTGGGAGAGGTTCTCGATCAGCTGCAGCATGCTCTTGCGGCCGATCGAGTGGAGCGCGGCTTCCTCGGCAGAAGTCTCGGCCTCGATGGGCTCCGGGACCTCTTCCTCGGGCTGCCAGCGCTTCGTCGAGCGGAAGTGGTCCATCGCGAGGTTGTGCGCGATCCGGAAGAGCCAGGCCGAGAACGGCGCCGACTGCCAGCGGAAGCGGCCGATCGCCTCGAGCATCTTCAGGAAGGTCTGCGTCGTCAGGTCCTCGGCGTCGTGCCGGTTGCCGACGCTCAGGTGCAGGTAGCTGTAGATGCGGTCGAAGTGGAGCAGGTACAGCTCCTCGAGCGCAGCCCGCTCTCCCGCCTGGGCACGCGCGACCAGCGCACGCACGTCGGCCTGCGCAGTCGCATTCGGCGCGCTCGCCGCCATGGGAGTAGGCATGCCCGCTAGCCCGCGGCTCTAACTCGGGGTGAAGCCGACGCGGGATTCCCGCATGAAACGCTTGACGTAGACGACCTTCCCCAGGGCGATCACGTAGCGCCCGTCCTCCGCCTCCAGCGCGAAGGAGCCAACGCCTGCAGCACCGCCCAGCGCGCGCTCCAGCTCCTCCGCCGCGTCGGCGGCCACGAGCACGGAGAGCACCTGGCCGCCGTCGAAGGCGACCTCGACCCTGACCCGCTCGTCAGCCACCGCTCACGATCTCCGCAAGGACGCCGTGCATCGAGTCTGGATGGACGAAGGCGACCTCGAGCCCGAACATGCCCTGTCTCGGCTGCTCGTCGATCAGCTCCGCCCCCTGCGCCGAGAGCTCGCCGAGCGCCTCGCCGACGTCCTCGACCTCGTACGCGACGTGGTGCATGCCGGGGCCGCGCTTCGCGAGGAACTTGCCGACCGGCGTCTCCTCGCCGAGCGAGGCAAGCAGCTCGACCCGGCCGGCGCCGACGCGCAGCGACGCGGCCTCGACGCCCTGGTCGGGCACCAGCTCGCGGTGCTCCAGCTCCGCGCCCAGCAGACGTTCGTACGTGGCTACGGCTTGGTCAAGATCCTCGACCGCCAAGCCGAGGTGATGGATTCCGCGCGGCTCCACGCCGCGATGCTACCGGGTCAATCCGCGGCGACGATTCGAACCGTGCCGACAGTCTCGGAGGACTGGTACTCGGCCTCGATCCCGTGGAGCACCTCCGCAAGCTCGTCCTTGTCGAGCGTCTCCTTGTCGAGCAAGGCGAGCGCGATCCGGTCGAGGGAGGCTCGGTGCTTCTGCAGGAGACGAATCGCCTCCGCGAAGGCCTCGTCGGTCAGGCGGGCCTGCTCGTGGTCGCGGACCGCCTTCGTCTCCTCCGAGAGCGCGTAGTTGTCGGCGCGCATCGTCCGGGAGGTGGTCGCGTTCGACATCCCGTAGTCGAAGACCATCGCGCGGGCGAGCTCGGTCGCCTTCTCGAGGTCGTTGGCGGCGCCGTTCGTGATCCGCCCGAACACCACCTGCTCGGCCGCCCGGCCCGCGAGGTAGACCTTGAGCAGGTCCTCGAACTCCTCGGTCGTGTGCAGGTAGCGCTCCTCGCTCGGCAGGTTGAGCGTGTACCCGAGGGCGCTCCCCCGCGAGACGATCGTGACCTTGTGAACCGGGAGCAGATCGCCGGTCAGGTGCGACATGATCGCGTGGCCGGCCTCGTGGTAGGCGACGATGCGCCGCTCCTTCTCGGTCATCACCTTGCGCTGCTGGAGCCCGGCGACGACTCGTTCCATCGCGTCTTCGAAGTCGGCCTGGAACAGCTCCTGCTGGCCGTTGCGGCCGGCGAAGATCGCGGCCTCGTTGGCGATGTTCTCGAGCTCCGCGCCGGTCAGGCCGGCCGTCTGGCGCGCGATCGACATGAGGTCGACGTCCTCCCCGAGCGGCTTGCCGCGCGTGTGGACGCGGAGGATCGCCTCGCGGCCGGCGAGGTCCGGCGCGGCGACGAGCACCTGCCGGTCGAAGCGGCCCGGCCTGAGCAGGGCGGCATCGAGGTCCTGCAGACGGTTGGACGCGCCCATCACGATCACCTGCTCACGCGCCTCGAAGCCGTCCAGCTCGACGAGCAGCTGGTTCAGCGTCTGGTCCTGCTCGCGCGAGAACCCGTGGCCGGTGCGCTGCGCGCCGACCGCGTCGAGCTCGTCGATGAAGATGATCGCGGGCGCGTGCTTGCGGGCCTCTTCGAAAAGCTTCCGGATGCGCGCGGCACCGAGGCCGGCGAACATCTCGACGAACGCCGACGCGCTCTGGGCGAAGAACTTCGCGCCGGCCTCGCTGGCGATCGCCTTCGCGAGCAGCGTCTTACCGGTGCCGGGCGGCCCGTAGAGCAGGATCCCCTTCGGGACGCGCGCGCCCAGCCGGCCGAAGCGCTCGGGGTCGCGCAGGAAGTCGATCACCTCGTGCAGCTCCCCCTTGGCCTCGTCGAGGCCGGCGACGTCGTCCCACGAGACCTTCGAGCTGGAGGTGATCGTCTTCGCGGCGGTCACCTTCGGCATCACCTGGAGGGTGCGCCAGAGGATGTAGACCATCAGGATCAGCATCACCGCGAAGAGCAGCGGCAACCAGTTCGCGAACTCGTCGCGGAAAACGACCAGCCAATCCATCCTCTCTCGTTATGAGCGCCTTTCGGGCCCGCGTCAAGCGCGGCGCGTGCCGACGATCGCTGCGGTCTCGGGCGTCGTGAGGATCTCGAGGGCCGCGATTTCGGGATGGTTGAGCCAGAACTCGCGCACCATGTCGTGCGTCGTGCGGCCGGGCGTGAGGTCGTCCATGACGATCGTCGCGCCGGGGGCGAGCAACCTGACGACCTGATCGCCGTCTCGTTCTGGCTGCTGCTTGCCGCCGCCGTCGTAGAAGAGCAGGTCGAACGGCGCCTCCGGCGGCATCAGCTCGTGCCAGTCGCCTTGAAGCACGCGGACGTTCTCGTCCTCGGCGAAGAGCTCAGCCGCGGCGCGCGCAAGCGTCTCGTCCAGCTCGACGGTCACGAACGGAACCGCAGGCGGCAGCGCTGAGACGATCCAGGCCGCTCCCACGCCGCAGCCGGTGCCGAGCTCGCCGACGCGCGTGCGCCCGCGCTGAGCGGCGAGCACGTGCAGCAGTCGGCCCACCTCCCGAATCGACGAGTGGGTGAACCCGAGCCGGCGCTCCAGCTCGAGCGCGCGTGCGACGAGGGGCGGCTCCTGCACGTTCGTAGACTAGGCCGCGTGCTCCCCGTTCCCCCGCACTTCGACCCGGAGACCGTCGGCGAGGTCTGGCGCGTTCCCTACGAGGAGCGCGCACGAGAGGCCGATGCGTGGGGGCGAGAGCACGGCTTGCGGCCGGCGGCTGAGGACGCGTCGCGGATCTGCCTCGTCGCCGTGGACGTCCAGAACACGTTCTGCATTCCCGGCTTCGAGCTCTTCGTGGGTGGGCGATCCGGCACCGGCGCGGTCGACGACAACCGCCGGCTGTGCGAGTTCCTCTACAGCAACCTCGACGTGATCACGCAGGTCGTCCCGACGCTGGACACCCATCAGGCGATGCAGGTCTTCCACGCGGTCTGGCTCATCGACGAGGAAGGCCGGCACCCTCAGCCCTACACGCAGATCTCGGCCGCGGACGTCGCCGCCGGTCGCTGGCGCGTCGATCCGGGCGTGGCCGAAGCTCTCGGGCTGGACCCGGACTACGCGAAGCGGCACCTCGCCCACTACACGAGCGCGCTCGCCGCGACGGGTCGCTACGAGCTCACCATCTGGCCGTACCACGCACTGCTCGGCGGCATCGGGAACGCGCTCGTCTCCGCGGTCCACGAGGCGATCTTCTTCCACGCAATCGCGCGCCGATCGCAACCGGCTTTCCAGCCCAAGGGCCACCTGCCGCTCACCGAGCACTACTCGGTGCTCGGCCCCGAGGTGACGCGCGGGCCCGACGGCGAGCTGCTCGGCGAGAAGAACTCGCCGCTGCTCGAGATGTTGTTCTCGTTCGACGCCGTCGTGATCGCGGGACAGGCCAAGAGCCACTGCGTCGCCTGGACGATCGACGACCTGCTCGGCTCGCCGTACCCGGGCCTCGCGCAGAAGGTCTACCTGCTGGAGGACTGCACGTCGCCAGTCGTCGTGCCCGGCGTCGCCGATTACACCTACGAGGCCGACGCGGCCTTCGAGCGCTTCGCCGGCGCCGGGATGCACGTCGTCCGCTCGGAGGATCCGATCGAGAGCTGGCCCGGGATCGCGATGGCGAGAACCGCGCCGGCCTCGTGACCGCGCTCGAGTTCGGCCGCCTTCACCACCTCATCACCGTCCCGGTCACAATCGGCGGAGCGCAGGCCCGCTTCGTGCTCGATAGTGGAATCGGGCCGACGATCGTGGCCGATTCTCTCGCCGAAGCAGCGGGCGTCCGTCCGCTGGGCAGCTCCTTCACGGGACGCAGAATGTCCGGCCAGGAAGTCACCTTGCCGCTCGCGCGCGCCTCGTCTCTGGCCGTCGGCGACCTCGAGCAGGACGACCTGGTCGTGGGCCTGCTCGACATGAGCGGTTTTCCCGACGAGGTGCGCGCTCTCGGCGGCTTCGTCTCGTTGGCCTTCTTCGCCGAGACGCCTTTCACCGTGGACTACTGCCGTGAAGAGATCGTGCTCGAGACTGCAGAGTCCCTCGCCGCGCGCAGGGCCCGCGGAACGGAGCTCGATCTCCGGCTCGAGCGCGACGGGCCGTCCTTGACCGCGTTCTGTCGCCTGACGCTCCCCAACACGCGCTCGGTCTGGACAGAGGTCGACATGGGAAGCGAAGCGCTGATCCTCGACGAGCGCCTCGCGCCGGAGCTCGGCGTCGATCTCTCCGGAAAGGCCGTCCGCGCCGTGGAAGGCGTCGACGAGACCGGCCACAACTTCACGCGGTTCTTCACGCGACTCGACGGCCGCGTCTATGCCGAGGGTGCACCGGATCTCGCGCAGGAAGCGCCGGAGGTGATGTTCCAGCGGATCATCTACGACGGTCTCGTCGGCGACGCCTTCCTGCGTCGCTTCGCGGTCACGTTCGACCTTCCGCGAGCGCAGCTGGTTCTCGCGCCCTGCGCGACGGTCAGCTGACGAGCTCGAGGCGCGGGTTCGGGCGGTAGCGGCGGCCCTCCTTGGCCGAGGGGCGGCCGTCCGTCATGACGATGTCCGCCGTGAAGTCGTTCTCGCCGCGGATGAGCGCCGAGCCGACACCGTACGAGTCGACCGGCACGCCACGCTCCTCGAACGCGCGGATCCGGTCGACGGTGAAACCGCCCGAGGCCACGATCTTCACGTGCTCGAACCCATCCGCGTCGAGGGCTTCGCGAACCTTGCGGACGAGCCGCTCGTTCACGCCGCGCGGGTCGAAGTCGCCCATTTCGTCCCAGAGCGAGCGGTCGACGAGCTGCCCGGACGTGTCGAGCCGGACGCCCCAGAGCCGCGGGCCCAAAGCCCGCGCGACTTCGAGCGCGGTCTTGACCGAGTCGTTCTCGAAGTCCACGAGGACCGTGATGTTCATGTCCGGGTCGGCGTGCTCGGCGAATCGCGTCGCGGCCAGCACCGTGTTCCCGCCGTAGGAACCGATCAGCGCGTGGGGGACGGTCCCGAGGCCGCGACCGCCCCACCAGGAGGCCTGCGCCTCCGAGGTGACACCGATCTCCGTGCCGACGACCTGGCCCGCGATGTAGGCCGCGTAGCCGTCGCCCGTCTGCACGCGATGGTGGTCGTGGCGCGCCGGCATGAAGATGATCGGCTTGCCGTTCGCGGCCTGGAGCACGCGCACGACGTTGGTCGTGATCAGCGTGCGACGCGCGAGGGTGCCGAGGTAGACCGTCTCGAGGTGCGCGAAGCCGGTGTAGTCGCCCTCGATCGTCATCACGGACTCGTACGGCTCGAGCAGGTCGCCGTCGTAGAGCGCGTGGACGGTGAGATCGTCCCAGTCGTCGGCGCACAGCTTGAGGATCGCGATCGCCTCGTCGATCCCGCCGAGGTACGAGCTCTTCTTCTGGAAGACCTGCATCACGACGCGCGGATGTCGGTCGTCGCGCAGCAGGACCTCGCGGGTGTGGTTGAAGTAGGCGTCGGTGTAGTAGCCCTCCCGCATCTTCTCGACCGGGAGGTCGAAGACTTCTGGCGGAAGCCGCCTAGTTTGGCTGCGCGTCGTCTCCATCGGCTGCGAGCTCGAGCTCGAGGCAGCGCGCGAGCGCGGCCTCCGCCACTTCGAGCTGCTCCGGTGAGGGCTCCGCAGTCGCAAGCCGGTGCTGAAGCTCGTGGCCGGGCATGGCGAGCGCGCGGGCGAGCCGATTCTCGGGGTTGCGCACCATCCAGCTGAAGATCTCAGTCGAGGCGGCGAGCGCGCCGAGCTGCCCCGCGAGACGAGCTCCTGGGCGAAGGTGGGCAGGCGCCTTCGAGGCCATGGCGCCGGCGACAGCCGAGGTCGCCAGCATCGGCCCGAGCATGTGCGAGCCGCAGCGCTCGTGCTCTTTCTCGCGCGGGCCGCCGTGCTCGTAGCTGCCGATCGAGATGTGCTCCGCGCCGTGGTAGGCGGCGAGGTCGGAGCCGCGCAGCGCCAGCATTGCCGGAAGCGCCGAAAGCAGGCCGCTGACGAGCTCTCGCGCGAACGGTGTGAGGCTGCGGGAGCTCTTGACCACGCGGACGGTGGCCGCGGTCGCGAACATCGCCGCGATGACGCCCGGCCGCTGGAACGGAAGCCGCGCCTCGGGCAGCCGCCGCCTGACCACCGGCAGAAGCGCGAACACCTCCGCCAGCCGCGCAGGGCCGCGCAGCAGCGGAGACTGAACCCTGCTCGCGCGGATCGGCTTGATCTCCCCGACCACCTTCAACTCGCCGTCCTTGGTCCGGACCGCGCAGGCCCAGGCGTTCGGTCCGTGCACGAGAACGCCGTTGAGCAGCGCCATCCCGCCGAGGCGGATCTTGTCGTCGCGATCCTCCGCGCCCATCGCGAAGAGCCTAGCCGCAGACCGCCTGGGCGACGTGGCGGAAGCAGTCCACGCCGAGCGCGAGGTCGTCGACCGCGATGCGCTCGTCGGCGGAGTGGATCAGGCGGGCCGCGAGCTCCGGGCTCATGTAGCGGCTCGGGAAGAAGCCGTAGGCGACGGTGCCGAAGGACTCCCTCAGCCAGTGGCTGTCGGTGAACCCGGCGACGCAGACGGGAACCGCGGTGGCGCCGGGCTCGGATTCCGCGACCCACGACTGGACGGCGTCCCACAGCGGCCCCTCGAACGGCGAGCGGGTCCCGCCGCGACCCTCGATCCACTCGAGCTCGTAGTCGCCCTCGCCGAGCACCTCGCGGAGGATCGGCTCGACGTCCGCCTGCGTCTGGCCCGGGAGGAGCCGGCAGTCGACGACGATCTCGCACGTCGACGGGATCACGTTGCGCCGCTCGGAGGCGGAGATCATGGTCGGCGAGAGCGTGAACGAGAGGAGCGGCTCGAGGAGGTCGGCCGCGAAGGGGTCGAGCTCGCGCGCGAGCTCGAGCGCCTGCGTCGCCTCGAGCTTCTCGCCGGCGACCGCCTCGACCAGTGCCGCCGCCTCGCCCTCCAGCCGCAGCTCCGGCTGGTAGGCGGCCAGCCGCTCGATCAGCGGGGCCGCCTTTACGAGCGCGTTGTCGGCGATCCCGGGCATCGAAGCGTGGCCGGCGCGGCCGTTCACGCGCACCCGGAACGGCGAGCTCATCTTCTCGGCGGTCGAACAGAGGTAGAACGCACGGCCGGCGAGCTCGATCCGCTCGCCGCTGCCCTCGTTGAGGCAGTAGTCGGCGCGGACGGCGTCGGGGTGCTCCTGGCAGAGCCAGGGCAGGCCGAAGTCGTTCCCGACCTCCTCGTCGGCGGCCGCGACGAAGACCAGGTCGCCGCGCGGCTTGAACCCCTCGCGGGCCAGCGACGCGATCGCGACCGCACTGGCCGCGACCTCGCCCTTCATGTCGAGCGCGCCGCGGCCCCAGATCTCGCCGTCGCGGAGCTCGCCCGACCACGGATCGACCTGCCACTCGTTCGGGTCCACGACGACCGTATCCGTGTGCGAGAGCAGCAAGAAGCTCGGGCCGTCCC
This sequence comes from uncultured Actinomycetes bacterium, assembly GCA_963788215.1. Classification (GTDB taxonomy): domain Bacteria; phylum Actinomycetota; class Thermoleophilia; order Gaiellales; family Gaiellaceae; genus AC-32. The sequence goes on along the minus strand of CAWBFX010000008.1, from coordinate 124,242 downwards.
CACTCCCGGGAATGCGCGCCACGAGGTTCGCCCGCTCCGGGACCTTCGCGTACAGCTCGCTCTCGACGCCGTTCTCGGCGAGGTAGTCGCGCAGCAGCTCGGCCGCCTGCGTCTCGTTCCCCGGCGGGTTGACCGTGTTGAGCCGGATCAGCTCCTGCAGGAGCTGCGTGACCTCGTCGCGGAGCAAGTCAGGAGCATACTTCCGGGGTGAGCGACCTCTTCGCAGACGCGGCACAGGAGCGGATCAGCGAGCTGGCGCCGCTGGCCTCCCGCCTGCGGCCTCGGACCCTCGACGAGTTCGTCGGCCAGGAGAGCGTCCTCGGGGAGCATTCGGCGCTGCGGCTCGCGATCCGCGAGGACCGCGTCGGCTCGATGATCCTCTACGGCCCTCCGGGCAGCGGCAAGACGACCCTCGCGCGGATCGTCGCCGAGACGACGGGCGCCGCCTTCGAGGAGCTCTCCGCGGTTTCGGCCACAGTCTCGGACGTGCGCGCCGTGCTCGCGCGGGCCCGAGACAGCCTCGGCGGCTCCGCCCGGCGGACGATCCTCTTCCTGGACGAGATCCACCGCTTCAACAAGGCCCAGCAGGACGCGCTCCTGCCGGCGGTCGAGGAGGCGCTCATCACGCTGATCGGGGCGACCACCGAGAACCCGTACTTCGAGGTCAACTCGGCGCTTCTGTCCCGCTGCCAGATCTACGAGCTCGAGCCGCTCTCCGAGGAGGAGCTGGCCCTGATCGTGCGCCGCGGAGCCGAGGCGCTGGACGTGAAGCTCGGCGACGACCTCGTCGGCCTGGTGGCTCGCCGTGCCGGTGGTGACGCGCGCAACGCGCTCAACATCCTCGAGCTCGCCGTCCAGACGGGGCGCGCCGAGGGGACGGCCGTCAGCGAGGAGCACGTCGAGGACGCCGCCCGCAAGCGGCCGCTCGTCTACGACAAGGGCGGCGACGCGCACTACGACTTCATCTCGGCGTTCATCAAGTCGATGCGCGGCTCCGACCCTGACGCGTCGGTCTACTACCTGGCCGCGATGCTGGAGGGCGGCGAGGACGCGCGCTTCATCGCGCGGCGGATGATCGTGCTCGCCTCCGAGGACATCGGCAACGCCGACCCCCGTGCGCTCCTCGTAGCGGTCGCGGCGGCCCAGGCCGTGGAGCACGTGGGCCTGCCGGAAGCGCGCTTGAACCTTGCGCAGGCCGCGATCTACCTCGCACGGGCGCCGAAGTCGAATGCGTCCTACGTGGCGCTCAAGGAAGCGGCGGCCGACGTCCGCGAGCACGGCCAGGCGCGCCCGCCGGACTCGCTCCGCGACACGCACTACTACGGAGCGAAGAAGCTCGGCCGCGGCAAGGGCTACGTCTACCCGCACGACGACCCGAGCGGGTTTGACCTCGAGTTCCTGCCGGAAGAGTTGCGCGGACGGACCTACTACCGGCCTTCCGGGTCGGGCGAAGAGGAGGAGAGTGCAGATGGCGACTGAGAAGACTGCGCGGGCGACCTGGGACGGCGACCTCGTTCACGGCTCCGGCCACGTCACGACCGAGAGTGGCTCCGTCGACACGGACATGAGCTGGTCGGCGCGGGCGGAGGACGCCGAGGGCGCGAGCCCGGAGGAGCTGATCGCCGCGGCCCACGCGACATGCGTCTCGATGGCGCTCGCCGCGGGCCTCGCCCGGGAAGGGACTCCGCCGCAACGGCTCGAGACCGAAGCGACGACCGCGTTCGACAAGGTCGGCGAAGGCTTCAAGCTCACCTCGATCCGGCTGACCATCCGCGGCCAGGTCGACGGCATCGACGGCGTCGCCTTCCTCGAGGCAGCCGAAGCCGCGAAGGAGAACTGCCCGGTCTCGCAAGCGCTGAAGGGCAACGTCGAGATCACGCTCGACGCCAGCCTCACCTGAGCTGGAACTCGCAGATTTGAGCCGCGTGGCCGCGGAGCTCGACGGAGTCGTCGAGCGCCGTCGCGACGGATTGCTCGACTGGCGGTACCACGGCCGCCTGGTCGCGCGGCAGCTCGACGAGAGTCACGTCGTCATCCGCTCGTCTTTCGAGCTCCGAGCCTTCCTGCTCTTTTCGTTCCCGGAGACGTTCTCTGTCCCCGAGCGGTTCGCCAAGCACATGATGGTCGTCGCCGACCTCGAGCACGGAAACGCGGATGCCGTGGAAGACGCCGTCATCAGCGCCTGGGAACTGCAGTCCGGCAAATAGGTTCAGGCGTCCGGGGACACTCGCCCAGGCGAAGGGACCCGGACGGTCAGGCTGCAGCCGGTGCCTCTGCTTCGACTCGTTTCGGGGGTAGGGTCGGGTTATGGCGCGCGCAACTCGCACGACGGGGCTGAAGGCGGTAGCGCTCGTCGTCGCCTTCGCTTCGCTGACGATCAACTTCGGGCTGATCGACTTCGTCGACGGGTTCACCGGCTACGTCGACCAGGCCCGCAACCAGGTCCTCGACGTGGGTTGGGGCGCGGTCTTCGGAGTCATCCTTCCGCTCGGCTTGCTCAGCCAGCTTCGCCGCCCGGAGACGCGGATCGCCGGGATTCAGCAAACGGCCCTCGTCGCAGCGGCGATCGCCATCGCGGGTGTCGCCGGCCAAGCGGAACGGTACTTGGCGCTCGCGGGCGGAATCGCCGTAGCCTCGGCCGTGCTGCTCGCGCTGCATCCGGCGCGGCAGACGTTCCTCGCGCGGGGACGGCGCCTGGAACCGAGGATGCTCGCGCTCGCAGCCGTTGCCGCTGGGCCGGCTCTTGTCTATGCCTGGCGGATGGCCTCCGCCCAGCGGCAGGATCTTCCGCCCGCCGACGCGGTGTCCAACGGTCTTCACCACTGGACCGTCATGACGGCGCTCGCGCTCCTCGTCGTCCTGCTCGTGCTCCTTGCGGCCGCCCGGACCTCGGGCTGGCGAATCCCGGCGCTGAGCGCGTCGATCGCGGCAGGCGCTTGGGCAATCTCGTGCCTCCTCGCTCCGTCTTCAGCTGCGGGAAGCGAAGGCCATGCGTGGGCCTGGGCGGCACTCGCGTGGGCGGTTGCCACGCTCGCGGCGGCCGCGTGGCCCCGCATGCGCGGCCAAACGATCGCCGCGGAGGCTCAGCTCCAAGCCACCTGACCTCGTTGCCGCAAGCCGGCTCAGGCTGACGACAGCGCCTCCAGGTCGCCGCCGGCGCGGCTCCAGGGTGACCACAATCGCGCCGATAAAGGAACGGAATCGGCCGTGATCACGAGTAGTCAGCAGAACCGCGAGCTACCGTTCCTCGCCACACTCCTCTGTCTCTGGGGTGCAGGCTGGATCACCTCGCTCGTCACCTCCTTTCTGTTCCTCGGCCGCGTGTACTCGTCGAGCACGCCATCGACCGTCATGGTCGCCGTCAACCTGCTCCTCTCGGCGGCCATCGGGGCCGTCGTCGTCCAGTACCTACTGGTGAGCGTCGCCGAATGCGACATCCCCTATAGCGCGACGCTCCTGGCGCTTGTCGCCGGATCGGTGGCAAGCGCGGTCGCCAGACTGCTCCTCTTCTCCGGCATTCAAAGTGGTGGCTCGCAACCCGTCCTGCCAGTCGCCGGGCTCGGAGCCTCCTTCCTTCCTGCCCTCATTGGCGCGGTCGTCTCGTGGTGGCTGCTCCAGAACGCCGCAGGTTCGCGATCGTCTTCGCGGCTCGCCGAGCCACCACGCCCGGGGGTCACGGAGCGTCCGCCTCCTCAGCAAACGTGGGTCTTCGACGACCCCCACGCTGGGGACCCGACGGCCGTCGCCTACTCCGAGACCATCCTGGCGGTTCGGGAGTCGGCGCTCGGTCTTGTCGGCACCGTCAACAGCGTTCCTCCGGACTCCGTGGCGTCCGTCATCGCCGAAGGGCTCGTCTCCTACGAGGTGGCGACCAAGCGCCTCGAACAGGCGCAGCTGCCGAGCACCGTCTCACTAGACCTGAACCAGCGACTGGTTGCCGGACTGAAGCAACTCGAAGAAGACCTGACTCTCACCGCGGAGGAGGCGGCGACAACCGCGGGCACGCGCCTGTATCAGCGCGGCCTCCTCACCCCAAGCATGGCCGACGTCTCTGATGGCGGTGGGCGCTACCGCTGGGAACTGGAGCAGTCGCAGGGTCTCCGTACTGTGAAGCAGTCGCTTCGCGAGCTTCGAGAGCTCGGCTTCGGAAACCTGTAGCGGTCGAGCTAGTCGGAGCCGCGCTCGATCCGCGCGGCGGCCATGTCGCCGAAGTCGCCGCCCATCGCGCGGTAGGCGTCTGCGGCTCTCTGTGCGTCGTACTCGGTGCGACGGAACGCGAAGTCTCCGTCGAACGTCGCCCAGGCCGAGCGATTGTCGCCGTCGAGCGGCATTCCCACCGAGCCTGGATTGAGCAGGTCGGTGCCGTCCGGGCCAGGCCGGCGGAACTGCTGGTGGCTGTGGCCGAAGACGATCAGGCGGTCTCGCACCCCCGCGAGCATCCGCGCCTCGTCCTCCTCGGCCTCGGGCGCGAAGCTCTCGACATCCGAGAGCGGCGAGCCGTGGACGTAGAGCACGCCGTCGAGCTCGGCCTGCGGCTGGAAGGCTGTAGAGCCACTCGACGACGTCCTCCGGCAGGCCGCCGGTGAAGAGCTCGTAGGACTGCATCACCTCTGGCCGGTCCGCCGGATGGCTCGCGCAGCCAGCGCTCGCCGTTGCCGCGGATCCAGGTCGCAGGCTCGAGCTCCTTCAGCCGGGCCAGCGTCTCCAGCGGCCACGGGCTCGGCGTGCCGTAGTCGCCGCCGAGGAGCCAGCGGTCGACGCCCGCCTCGTCCGCTTCCGCGAGCACGGCCTCGAGCGCCGGCAGGTTCCCGTGGATGTCGTAGAGCACGCCGAGCACGGCCAGGTAGTCTCGCGCGCGTGAAGATCGTCTGCCTCGTCAAGCAGGTTCCGCGCGCAGATGCGATCGAGTTCGACGAGGAGACGAAGTCGCTCAAGCGCGAGGGCGTACCGCTCCTGCTGAATACGTTCGACGCCTACGCGGTGGCGTGGGCGGCGAAGCTCGGCGGCGAGGTCGTCGCGATGACGATGGGGCCGCCTCAGGCCGAGGAAGCCTTGCGGCTCTGCCTCGCGCTCGGCGCCGACCGCTGCGTCCATCTCTCGGACCGCCTGTTCGCCGTCGCCGACACGCTCGGCACTTCGCGGACCCTCGCGATGGCCATCCAGAAGGAAGGCGCCGACCTGGTCGTCTGCGGCAAGAAGACCCTCGACTCGGAGACCTGGCAGGTGCCGCCCGAGGTTGCCGCCTTCCTGGGCTGGGGGCAGGCGACGAACGTGACCGCGCTCGAGGCGGCCGGCGACAAGCTCCGCGCGCGGCGCCTCGGCGATGAGGGCGAAGAGCTGTACGAACTCGACCTCCCGGCGGTCTGCTCCGTCACCGCTCCGCCCGGGGGCGCCGAGCTCGACGTCGAGCCGGCCGACAGCGGAGAGATCGCGGTGTGGACCGCGGCCGATCTCGTCGACGACGCGCACCCCGGCGACAAGCGCTTCGGCCAGCCGGGGTCGCCGACCCGGGTCCTTGCCGTGCGCGACGTGTCTCCCGAGCGGACGCGCGAGCTCTTTACCGACCCCGCCGAGGCCGCCGCGCGGGTGCGGCAGCTGCTCGACGAGCGGCCCGCGCCCGAGACGCCCTGGGACAAGCCCGAACGGCTCGGCGAGCAGCCCGGCGCGTCGTACGACTGCTGGTCGGTGGTCGAGACAGTGGACGGCCGCCCTGCGCGCGTGTCGCTCGAGCTGATCGCGAAGGGGCGCGAGCTCGCCGGCAAGCTGGGCGGGAAGAACGTCGCCCTCGTTCTCGGGCACGACGTCTCGAACGTCGCCGACCAGCTCGCGCCGCGCGGCGCCGAGGAGGTCGTCGTCGCGGACGATCCCGCGCTCGCCGAGTACGAGCCGGTCGTCTGGGCGAGCGCGCTCGAGCAGGTCCTCCGGCGCGAACAGCCGCACGTGCTCCTAATCCCCGCCACGAGCCGGGGCCGCGACTACGGGCCACGCGCGGCGGGCGCGCTCGAGCTCGGCATGACCGGCGACTGCGTCGGCCTCGGCATCGACCGGGCCGGGCGCCTGATCCAGACCAAGCCCGCATACGGCGGGAACATTGTCTCGGTGATCATGGGCGCGACGACGCCGCAGCTCGCGACCGTCCGCCCTCGCATGTTCGAACCGCTGGAGCCGCGCAACACGCTGAACGGCTCGGTCCGGAGGATCGAGCTCGACGGCCTGGCCGCGGCGCGATCACGCCTCGTCGAGCACCACTCGGACGAGCGGGCGTTCGACCTCGACGAAGCCGACACGGTGATCGCGGCGGGCCGGGGCGTGGGCGAGGCGATGGGAGAGCTCCGCGAGGCGGCGGCGCTTCTCGACGCGGCCGTAGGCGGCGACCGCGGAGCGGCCGAGGCAGGACTCGTGCCGCCGAGCCGGCAGATCGGGCTGCTCGGCCGGGCTGTTGCTCCGCGCCTCTACGTCGCCGTCGAAACCGAGGGCGACTTCGAGCACGCCACAGCCTCGGTCAAGGCGGCCGTGATCCTCGTCTTCAAGAGCTCGGCCGAGCCGGTCACAGGCACCGCGGACGTCGCGGTCGCCGGCGACTGGCGCGAGACGCTGCCCGCCTTCGCTCGCGCGTTCGCCGGCTCGGGCTGATGCTGCTCAACCTGCACGAATGGGGCGACCGCGACGCTCCGCCGATCGTCTGCCTGCACGGAGTCTCCGCCCACGGGAGGCGCTACCGGCGGCTGGCCGAGGAGCGCCTCGCGCACCACTTTCGCGTGCTCGCGCCGGACCTTCGCGGCCACGGCCGCTCGGGCTGGGACCCGCCGTGGAACATCGCGACGCACGTCGAAGACATCCTCGAGACCATCTCGGCGGCGGGCGTGGACAGTGCCGAGTGGATCGGCCACAGCTTCGGCGGCCGGCTCGTGCTGGAGCTGTGCGTGCGAGCTCCGGAACGAGTCGCACGGGGCGTGCTGCTCGACCCGGCGATCGACCTCCTCCCGCACGTCGGCCTCGACTTCGCCGAGGACGCGGGCCTGGACGAGTCGTTCGAGACGGTCGACGAGGCGATCGACAGACGTCTCGCGACCGGTGCTCCCACTCCGCGGGAGGCCCTGCAGGAGGAGATGCGGGAGCACCTGGAGCTCTCCGCTGACGCGCGACTGCGCTACCGCTACTGCCGGGCCGCGGTCGTCACCGCCTACGGCGAGCTCTGCACGGAGCCACCTCCGCCGACGGTGCTCCCGACGCCGGCGCTCCTCGTCCACGCGGAGCAGTTCGGGCTCGTCCGCGAGGAGCAGCTCGAGCAGTACGAGCGCGAGCTCGGTGACGGGCTCGAGGTCGTCGGCGTCCCGGGCGGGCACATCGTCTACTGGGACGCCTTCGAAGAGACCGCCGCCGCCCTCGAGCGGTTTCTGCTCTAGAGGATCCGCGCCCCGAGCGCGCTCGCGACCAGCTCGACGGCCAGCTTCGCCGTCTCGTTCTCGCGGTCGAGGATCGGGTTGACCTCGACCACCTCGAGCGATCCGACGATTCCCGACTCGGACACCAGCTCCATGGCGAGGTGCGCCTCCCGGTACGAGAGCCCGCCGCGTACCGGGGTCCCCACGCCGGGAGCAACCTCGGGGTCGAGGACGTCGAGGTCGAGGCTCACGTGGACGAACCCGTCCCCGGAGACGTGGTCGAGCGCCTCCCGCATCACCCGCTCGACCGTGAGCCGGTCGATGTCGCTCATCGTGTACACCTGGGCATCGAGCTCCGCGAGCAAGTCGCGCTCGGCCGCGTCGAGCGAGCGCACGCCGACCAGCGCCAGCCGCGACGACTCGACCGCGGGCAGCCGGAACTTGGGGCTGTCGAAGTCTGGGCCTGCGAGACCGAGCGCGGCCGCGAGCGGCATCCCGTGGACGTTGCCGGTCGGCGAGGTCTCCGGCCGATTGACGTCGCCATGCGCATCGAGCCAGAGCACGCCGCCCGGGCCGGAAGCGCGCGCGAGGCCGCCGAGCGTCCCGATCGCGACGGAGTGGTCGCCGCCCAGCACGAGCGGGAGCAGATCCTCGCCGACGGCGCGCACGACGAGGTCGGCCACGCGCTCGCAGGTCTCTTTGATCTGCGGCAGAAAGCGCATGCGCTCGTCGCCGACCGAGCTCGCCTCGGCGACCGCGGTCGTGACGTTTCCCCAGTCCTCGCAGCGGCGCCCGAGGCCCTCGATGCGCGGGTCGAGGCCCGCGTAGCGGATCGCCGAGGGCCCCATGTCGACGCCTCGGCGCCCCGAGCCGAGATCGAGCGCAGCGCCGATGATCGCGACCCCCGCGTTACTTTGCACGGCCACCGGGGCAAGGCTAGCCTTGAGCTGATGACGGAAGCGCTCCGGGAAGCCGCCGACCGGGGGATCCGCGTCCTGATCGCGGACGACGATCGCCTCTTTCGCGATTCCCTCCGAGACCTGATAGATCGGCAGCCCGAGCTGTCCGTCGTGGGCTCGGCAGCGGACGGGTTGGAGGCGATCGAGCTCGCCGAGGAGCTGGATCCCGACGCCGTCGTCCTCGACCTGCACATGCCGCTGCTCGACGGGGTCTCGACGGCCGCGCGACTCCGGCGCGACCATCCACATGTCTGCCTGATCGCGCTCACCGGTGACGATGCGCCGGCGCTGCACGCCGCAGTGCGCGAGGCGGGCGCCGACGAAGTCCTGCTCAAGAACCAGATCGTCGGCGTCCTGATCGAGCGAATCGGCGCAGCGCGGGTCAGGTCCTAGTGGCGCTCGACATCCCCGAGTCGCATCGCGATCTGCTCGACGCGGATGTCGGTGTCTTCGCGACGCTCGACGGCGGCGGCCTCCCGCAGCTGACGGTCGTCTGGTTCCTGCTCGAGGACGGCGAGGTTCGCCTCTCGTTCAACTCCAAGCGCGCGAAGACGCACAACCTGCGCGCGCGGCAGGAGTGCAGCCTCGCAATCGTCGACCTCGCGAACCCGTACCGCTACCTGGAGCTGAGGGGCCGGGCCAGGCTGGAGCCGGACGACGACTACGCCTTCGCTGCCCGCATCGGAGCGAAGTACGACGCGGACCTGAGGAAGTACGACCCGCCGGACGCCACGCGGGTCGTCGTCACCCTGGAGCCGGAGAAGGTCTACGCCGTCGACGAGAGCGACTGAGCGGATCCGAACCAACGCGCGCGGCGGCTCGAGCCGAACTCCTGCTTCTCGGCGACGAGCTCGGAGGACGGCTCCCTGAGCGACCCGACCGGGCTCGGGCCTGAGAAGAACTCGACGTCCACCCGGCCGACGCGGCCGGCTCCGAACTCGATGTAGCACGACCCTCGCCCGTCGTACGGCTCCGGCGGCGCTCCGCCTCGCCGCTGCTCGAGCAGCGATTCCGCGACGACGCGCGCCTGCCGCTCGGAGAAGACGCCTGCCTTCGGAACACCGACCGTCGCCACGTCGCCGACCGCGTAGACACCCGGGTACGACGTCGCGAGCGTGCGCCCGTCCACCGGGATGTAGCCGTCGACCGTCATGCCGCTCTCCTGGACGACGTCTGGAGCACAGTGCTTCGGGACGCCGAGAAACAGGTCGAAGGGCTCCTCGGAGCCGTCGTCACAAACGGCGACGTTGCGGTCGTGGTCGAGCGACGCGATGCGCTTCCCCGGGACGAACTCGACCCCGCTCTCGCCGAACGCTTGGAGCAGCGCCTCGGAAGCGTCGGGCGACGGCGGGATCGGCGTCGAGAACGGCATCACTAGGCGGATCTCGCACGACTCTCGGACGCCGCGCTCCGTGAGATGGTCGTGGAGCAGAAGCGCCGCCTCGCTCGGCGCAGGCGGACACTTGAACGGCGCACCGCAGACGCCGACCACGGCGCGGCCGGCCGAGAAGTTCGCGACCACATCGCGCAGGTACTCGGCGCCGCGCACCGAGTAGAACTCGTCGATGCCGCCCCGGAGGCCCGGAGTCGCGCCGAAGTCGTAGTCGGCGCCGAGCGCGATCACCAGCGAGTCGCCCTCGTGCACTCCCTGGTCGGTCGTCACGCGGCGGGCTTCCGGTTCGATCGCCGTCACGCGCTCGGCAAGAAAGCGGATGCCGGGCTTCGCGAAGTCCGCGTAATGCAGCCTGACCGCGTCGGGCGCCGTGCGGCCGAACATGACGTCGAGCTTCGAGTACCCGAAGACGAATGCATCGTTCGAGTCGATCAGCGTGACGCCGGCATCCTCGCCGAGCTCGGCAGAAAGCACAGTCGCGAGCTCGAGCCCACCGAACCCCGCGCCGAGCACCAGAACGTCAGACCGCATCAGGAGACCCTAGCCTGACGCCCGCCGCGACCGACCAGGCGGGCGCGGCTCCCTGCGGCCCGCCGTCAGGACCGGCGCGAGCCGGCGAAGCCGGATCGCTGCCCGAGACGAGCGGAAAGCGAAGCGGGCGAGGCGGGAAAACATGGCGAGGGCCGGAATCGAACCGGCGACACCACGGTTTTCAGCCGTGTGCTCTACCAACTGAGCTACCTCGCCGCGCGGTGATGCGGGTTGCAGGGTAACTAACACATTGCGAACAGTCGTTGCAGTCGCCGCTTCTGCGCGGCGCGAGGATCCCGCGCGTTGGCCTCTTCGCGCGGCTGCCGTACGCTTTTGCGCATGCTGACGTGCCTAGGCTGCGGCCAGGAGAATGCTGAAGGGGCGCGCTTCTGCGTAGCGTGCGGCGCAAGGCTCGCAGCCGCGGCAGGCCGCGAGGTGCGCAAGACGGTGACTGTCCTGTTCGCCGATGTGACCGGCTCGACGGCGCTCGGTGAGCAGCTCGACCCAGAGTCGCTCCGCCGTGTGATGGCGCGCTACTTCGACGCTGCAAGAACGTGCCTCGAGCACCAAGGCGGCACGGTAGAGAAGTTCATCGGCGACGCTGTCATGGCTGTCTTCGGCGTTCCAATCGTCCACGAGGACGACGCCCTGCGTGCCCTGCGCGCCGCCGCCGAGTTGCGGGACTCGCTCGCTTCCCTGAACGAAGAGCTCGAGCGCGACTACGGCGTGGCGCTGCAGCTACGTACCGGCGTCAACACGGGCGAAGTTGTCACCGGCACCGAGGAGCGCCTGGCGACGGGCGACCCCGTCAACGTCGCCGCCCGACTCGAGCAGGCGGCGCAGCCGGGCGACATTCTCGTCGGTGAGCCGACAGTGCGGCTCGCGCGGGATGCAATCGAGGTCGAGCCCGTCGAGGCGCTCGAGCTGAAGGGGAAAGCGGAGCCTCTTCCTGCCTACCGGCTCTTGCGGGTCGTTGAAGACGCGCCCGCTTTCGACCGGCGGCTCGATGCTGCGCTGGTCGGACGCCGTGAGGAGCTCGCGTGCGTGCGTGCTGCGTTCGAAGCGACAGTATCCGAGCGGCGATGCCGCCTGGTTACCGTGCTCGGAGCGCCCGGTATCGGCAAGTCCCGGCTGGCACGCGAGATCGCGGGGGCATTGGGCGGTGAGGCAGCCGTCTTCGTCGGGCGCTGCCTTCCTTACGGCGAAGGGATCACGTATTGGCCGCTGCGCGAGATCTTTGCCTCTGCCGGCGCCGAAGAGGAGCTCGAGGCTGCGCTTGACCAAAGCGCGCCCGAGGAAATCTTCTGGGAGGTGCGCAAGGCCTTCGAGCGACGCGCTCGCGAGCAACCGCTCGTGCTTCTCGTCGAGGACATCCACTGGGCCGAGCCGACGCTCCTCGACCTGATCGAGCATCTCACGGAATGGACCCGTGACGCACCGCTCTTCCTCCTGTGCCTCGCGCGGCCGGAGCTGCTGGACGAGCGCCCGGGGTGGCCCGGAGAGTGCTTCTCGCTCGACCCGCTTTCCGAAGCGGAGTCCGACGAGCTCATCGGGGGCCTCGTCCCCGGCTCTCCGCTCGACGAACCCACTCGCGACCGGATCCGGAAAGCGGCCGAGGGGAATCCGCTCTTTGTCGAGCAGCTCCTCGCGGTCGTGGCCGAGGGGGTACGCTCGATCGGATACCGCCGACGATCCATGCGCTGCTCGAAGCACGTCTCGACGCGCTCCCAGAGGCAGAGCGCGACGTGCTCGAGCGCGCCGCCGTCATCGGACTCGAGTTCGAGTGGGCGGCGCTCGCAGAGCTCGATCCCGAGCGGCGCCGGCCCGGCGGCACGGACCTCGCAGCACTCGTTCGCAAGGAGCTCATCCGGTCGCACGACGTGATCGAGGACACGTTTCAGTTTCGGCACATCCTGATCCGCGATGCTGCCTACCAATCCATCTCGAAGGATCTCCGCGCCGACTTGCACGAACGCTTTGCAGGGTGGCTCGATGGCAGGGGCGAGGAGTTCGACGAGATCGTCGGCTACCACCTCGAACAGGCCTATCGTTCCCTCGTCGCGCTCGGGCCGGCCGGCGAGCGCTCGCGGGCGCTGGCCGCGCGTGCCGCCGACCGGCTCGCCGCATCAGGGCTGCGGGCAAATACCCGTGGTGAGCCCCTCGCGGCGGCGGACCTGCTCGAGCGAGCCTCGTCACTGCTTCCGCCAGACGACGCAGGCCGCTTGAGCATTCTCCCGTCCCTTGGTCGCGCGCTCAGGGAAGCGGGCGAGATGGAGCGCGCAGACTGCGTGTTGACGGACGCCGTTGAGCGTGGTCGGGCCGTTGGCATGCGGGCGGTCGCCGCCGACGCGGCGGTCTCGCTTTCAGACCTCCGCTTCCACAGAACGGCGCATACGGGCGTCAAGCGAGAGGACGTCTTGCGCGAACTCGCGGCGGCGATCCGGGTCTTCGAGGAGCTCGGGGACGAGGCCGGGCTAGGACGTGCTCTCTGTTTCCGCGGAAAGGTCAGCTTTTGGGCAGGCGATTCCGCCGCTGCGATCGAGGATCTGGAGCTCGCGGTCAAGTACTCGGGTGCGGCGGGCGACGAGGCGCAGAAGGCGGAGGGCCTCCAGTACGTGCTCACAGCCCTGTATCGCGGCTCCATCCCGGTCAAGGCGGCCCTCGAGCGGGTCGCGGAGATCCAGTCACATGCGGCCACGAACCGCCGGCTCGAGCGATCTGCGCTGGCGTCCCGCGCCGAGCTCGAGGCGATGCTGGGTCACTTCGATTCGGCCCGCGACCTCATCGGACGAGCGAGGTCGTTGGCCGAGGAGCTCGGGCTGGAGGCCACCCTCGCCGCACAGGTGGCCACCGGCGTGGGGGAAATCGAGCTGCTCGCAGGAGACCCGGCGGCTGCCGAGCGTGAGCTGCGCCCCGCGTGCGAGACGCTCGAGCGAATCGGCGAGCTGGGCTACCTCTCGAGCGCCGCGCCTCCACTCGCCGATGCGCTCTACCTGCAGGGACGCGACGATGAGGCATTCCTGGTGACCGAGCGATGGAACCCCGAGCGCCTCACTGTCCCGGAGGACGTCGACGCGCAGGTCGGTTGGCTGCGCGTGCGTGCGAAGCTCCTGGCTCGCCGAGGCGACTTCGAGGGCGCCGAGCGACTCGCCCGCGAGGCGGAGGCTCGTGCGGCGCACACCGACTTTCTCGATCTCCGCGCCCGTGCGGTTGCCGATCTCGCCGAGGTGCTGCGCCTGGCGGGCCGGTCGGAGGAGTCCGCGGCCACCCTCCACGAGGCGATTCGACTGTACGAACAGAAAGGGAACATCGCCGCCGCTGCCGCGCTCGCGTCCACCACGTCAACGCCCACGTCGTAGCGCTGGCGTGCCCACCTGAGGCCGGCCGTCAGAAGCGCGCGAGCCGGCGGAGCCGGATTGACTGCTCGAGCAAGCGGAAAGCGAAGCGGCGAAGCGGGAAAGAGAGCGGGAAAGAAAGGACGTCCGGGCCGGTGCTACCGCGCCGCGAACGTCCTTTGGTCCGGGAGGTTATGCGCCCTCGCCGCGGCGAGCAAGGAACGCGGTGGCCGGGTCGGCCGTGAAGTCCGCAAAGTCCGTAAATCCGCGGCGGCCGAGCTCCTCTCGGAGGCGCTCGGACGGGACCCAGATCGGCGTCTGCGGCCCTCCCGAGAACGAGAAGATCACGTGTCCGCCTGGCGCGACCACGCGCTCGAGCTCGTCGAAGAACGGGATCATGTTCGCGAGCACGACGAGGTCGAACGAGTCGGGCGGGAACGGCAGCTGGGCGGCGTCGGCGGCCTCGAAGCGAACGCGGTCCGCCAGCTCCGGCGGCGTTGCCGTGCGCGCCTGCGAAAGCATCTCCTCGGCGATGTCGCTGCCGACGACCGAGGCGCCCGGGAAGCGACGCGCGACCGCGAACGCGGCGAGCCCGGTCCCCGTGCCCAGGTCGAGAACCCTCGAGGGCTCGGCCGGCAGCGCGTCCAACGCGAGCTCGAGCGCAGTGAACGCTTCGGTCGAGCGCATCGAGGTCCACTGCGGAGCCAACCGGTCGAACTGCATGCGCGTCAGGGGGCGGAACAGCCGCCAGAGCGCGGGCCGCGCGACGACGAGGTTCGTCGTCAGCCGAGCGAACCGGCGGCCGAGGCTCTGTCCGAGGTCGCTCACGGCATCCTCAGGTGGATCCGCACTTCCTGCCCGGGACCGACGCCGAAGAGGTCGGACGCGCTGCCGCCGTTGATCGCGATCGCGATGTTTCGGTAGGCGTCCTCGTAGAGGATGATGTCGCCCCCGCGGGCGTCGGCGAACGTGCGCGCGGCGATCGCGTAGTACCGCTCCAGGGCGAGCTCCAGCTCGACGGTGACGCCCGGCAGCACGCCCGCCTGCTCGAGGTCGTCACGCGTGAGGTTGAGCTGCATGTTCCCGAAGTGGTCGACGTAGAGGACGCAGGCGCGGATGCGGTTCTGGCCGATCTCGGCGGCGGGCACGTCCAGGCGGAGGAGCGCCTGCGGGTCGATCGGCGGGCCGAGCTCGTCGATCGGCACCCCGCGCGCGAGATGGGCGGCGGCCGGCGAGAAGAGATCGCGGCCGTGGAACGTGCGCGAGACGCTGTCCAGGGCGTAGTCGGGGTTCGCGATCTCGTGCGCGGCTGCGATCCCACCCGTGCGCTCGGCCGCCGGGATCAGGAGGCCGTTGTCGGGGCCGACGAGCAGACGGCCCTCGCCTGTCGCGAGCGCGAGCGGGCGGCGCTGGCCGCCGACGCCGGGGTCGACGACCGCGAGGTGGGCTCCCTCGGGCATGTACGGGAGCGTGTTGGAGAGGACGAGCGCGCCCTGGAGGACGTGCTGCGGCGGGATCCCGTGCGTGATGTCGATGATCTCGGCGTCGGGCGCGATCCGCTTCATCACTCCGTGGCAGGTGCCGACGAAGTCGTCCTGCAGCCCGAAGTCGGAGAGGAACGTGATGAACACGCCGCGCGGATGCTAAATGCGCGCGGCCGTCCGGTCGACGGCTGCGACTAGACCATCGAGATCGTGGGTCTCGGCCTCCTCCAGAATGTCGATGCCGTGAGCGCGCGCCTCGCGGGTCGTCTCCGGGCCGATCGAGACTGCGGGGATGGTCAGGCCGAGCGCCGCGTAGGCCCGAGCGGCGGATGCGGAGGCGAGGACCACGAGGTCACCTTCAGGCGGCTCCGGCGGCTCGAGCTGGCGCGTGCGATAGAGCGCGACCTTGTCGGCGCCGAGCGCCTCGACCAGATAGGGCCGTGCGTCCTCGGCGCCGGCGAAGAGCACGCGGCCGGGCGGCTGGGGCAGCTCGGCGACGAGGCCCTCCTGGGTCGAGACCGCCGGAACGAGCGCGGGCTCGATGCCGTGCTCGCGCAGGGCCGCGGCGGTTCCGGGGCCGATCGCGGCCACCCGCGGCAGCTCTCCACGGCGGCGGCGCGCCAGCTCGTCGGCGCCGGGCCGGCTCGTGACGACGACCCAGTCGTAGCCCTCGACGTCGACCGCGTCCGGCCCTGCGGGCTCGAGCTCGATCAGCGGGCAGATGAGGACTTCCAGGCCAAGGGCCTCCAGCCGCTGCGCGAGCGGTTCCGCGGAACCGCGCGCCCGGGTCACGATCACGCGGGCGCGCTTCGGGGCGGGACCCATCCCTAACCCCCACCCACCCGGGGGAAATTCCAAGGTAGCGGCCAAAAGCGCACGCGTGTGTGACGGGGGTGTGCCGACTTCGTCAATTCTGGGCGAGCGCCATCAGCTCGGCCGCGAGCGCCGCAGGGTCGTCTCCGCTCCGCCGCTCGATCCAGGCGCCGTCCTCGTCGGCGACGAGCGCGGTCAGCGTCGTTCCGTCGTGATGCGCGGCAACGGGCGCGAGGCAGCCGCCCCCGATGGCGAAGACGCACGCGCGCTCCGCTTCCACGCGCCTGCGAGTCTCGGGATCGTCCGCCGCGGCGACAACCTCCTCCTCACCGGCGCGCACCTGTAGAGCCAGCGCGCCCTGACCCGCCTCGGGAAGCAGCTCGTCCGGCGGGAAGCGCATTCCGATCTCCGACCCGAGCCCGAGCCGGTCGAGCCCGCACGCGGCGAGCACGACGGCATCGAGGCCGCGCTCCCCGCGCTTGCGCAGTCTCGTCTCCACGTTGCCGCGCAACGGCTCCACCGACAGCGACGGCTCGAGCGCCAGGAGCTGCGCACGCCTGCGCACCGAGGCGGTGCCGACCCGCATCCCCGGCCGCAGCTCCGAGGCGCCGCAGAGAGCGTCCCGCGGATCCTCACGCTCGAGGTACGCGCCCACGACGAGCCCCTCCGCGTCCGACGAGGTCATGTCCTTCGCCGAATGCACGGCCACGTCGATCCGCCCCGCGAGGAGCGCTTCCTCGATCTCCTTGACGAAGACGCCGCGCGCCCCGATCTCGCCGAACGGCTTGGACCGGTCCTTGTCGCCGGCGGTCGTGATCGGCACCAGCGCGATCTCCACGCCCGGCCCTCGCAGCCGCGAAGCCGCCAGCTCCGCCTGCGTCAGCGCGAGCCGCGAGCCGCGCGAGCCGACCCGCAACAACACGCTACGCGGAAACTTTCTCGCGCTCCTCGGACCGCTCGTCAGCCCGGCGCCGCGCCAGCTCGGTCAGCTCGGCGGCCTCCCGCTCGAGCCGCGCCAGCTTCGTCGCGATGATCGCGACCCAGGCCAGCACCGCCACGAAGACGACGAGGTATGCGGCGGCGACGTACTTCTCGGAAGCGCTCACGCGAGCAGCTCCCGCAGCTCGCGCAGACTCGAGTCCAGCCGCTTGCCGGCCAGCTCGACCCGGTACATCGTTCCCGCGAGGCACAGCAGCGCCGCCCACGAGACGCAGAACGCCAGGAACATCGAGCCCGACATCTGCGGGCCGTTCGTCGTGAAGACCGTCGGGTGGATGTAGTCGTTCGCGATCCGGATCGAAAGCCAGCTGATCGGGATCAGCACGACGCCGAAGAGCGCGTAGACCGCGCACATGTTCGCCCGCGCCGGCCCCGCCTCGACCGAGTACCGGAGCATGAAGTAGGCCGAGTAGAAGAGGAACAGGACCAGGAACGTGACGAGCTGGTTCGAGCTCCACGACCACCAGTGTCCCCACGAGATCCGCGCCCAGATCGAGCCGGTCACGAGGGTCAAGGCACCGAAGATCACGCCCTGATGAATGGCCGAGTAGCTCTCGAGGTCCGCCCCCGGCGTCCGCTTCCAGAGGTGGATGAACGCCTTCGCCGCGCCCCACGCGAAGCAGGCGTAGGCGGTCAGCGCGATCGGGACGTGGATGTAGAAGATCTTCTGCGAGAGACCCTGGTCGGCGTCGATCGGCGCGTAGAAGAACACCAGCGCGAGCGCCGTCGCAGCGAGAACGACGGTCGAGACCGCGAGCACGGGAAGCGGGAGCTGACGAAGCCGGGCAGGCACGAGGAAACCGCTGGAATGATCGCAGAAGACGACCTACTCGCCGCTACACTCGCCAGGTGGCTGATCTCGGCCGGGCCGCGCTCATCACCGCCTTCGGCCTCGCGCTCTACGCAGTGGTCGCGGGGAGCCTCGCCGCCTACTCGGGACGGCGGCGTCTCCACGAGTCCGCGCGCAACGCCCTCGTCGGCGTCTTCGCGGCCACGGCCGTCGCGGCGCTCGTCCTGCTGAACGCGTTCCGCACGCGCGACTTCTCGTTCTCCTACGTCGCCCAGCATTCGAGCCTGAAGCTGCCGTTCCCCTACTCGTTCACCGCGTTCTGGGGCGGGCAGGAGGGCTCGCTCCTCCTCTGGCTGCTGGTCCTGACCGGCCTGGGCTCGGCGGCGGTGCTCCTCAACCGCGAGCTGATCCGCCGGCTCCTGCCGTGGACGATCCCGGTGCTCGGCGGCGTCGCCGTCTTCTTCACGGTCGTGCTGTCCTTCGTCGCCAGCCCGTTCGCGCGCCAGGTCGCGCCCGCCGACGGCGCCGGCCTTACGCCTAGCCTGCAGAACCCGTACATGGTGATCCACCCGCCGCTGCTCTACCTCGGCTACGTCGGGATGACGATCCCCTTCGTATTCGCCGCCGGCGCGATGCTCTCCGGGCGTACCGACGAGCGCTGGATCGTCGTCACCCGCCGCTGGACGCTCCTCGCCTGGGCCGCGCTCGGAATCGGGATCCTGCTCGGCGCCAAGTGGGCCTACGAGGAGGTCGGCTGGGGCGGCTACTACGCCTGGGACCCGGTCGAGAACGCGGCGCTCATGCCCTGGCTGGCCTCGACCGCGTTCCTGCACTCGGTGATGGTGCAGGAGAAGAAGAACATGCTCCGCGTCTGGAACGTGGTACTCGTCTCGCTCGCGTTCTGCCTGTCGCTCTTCGGCACGTTCCTGACCCGGAGCGGAGTGCTCAGCTCGATCCACAGCTTCGCGCAGTCCTCGATCGGGCCGTGGTTCCTCGGCTTCATCTGCGTCGCGGCGGCCTTCTCGACCGCGCTGATCCTCTGGCGGCTGCCGCTGCTCCGGGCGCGCACTCGGCTCGAATCGCTCGCGTCCCGCGAGGCCGCGTTCCTCTACAACAACCTGCTGCTCGTCGCCTTCACGCTGATCGTGCTCTGGGGAGTCGCGTTCCCGCTGCTCTCGGAGGCCGTTCGCGGCGAGAAGTTCACCGTGGGGCCGCCCTACTTCAACTTCTTCCTGCGCGTGATCGGGCTGCCCCTTCTGCTGCTGATGGGGATCGGCCCGCTCGTCGCCTGGCGGCGGAGCTCACTCAGGGCGCTCGGCATGAGCCTGATCTGGCCCGCGGTCGCGGCACTGGTCGCTGGCGGAATCCTGATCGCCCTCGGCGCCGGCTCGAGCACGCCGGGCCTCGTCGCCTACACGTTCTCGATCTTCGTCCTCGCGGCCATCGTCCTCGAGTTCGCGCGCGGGACCCGAGCGCGAAAGCAGCTCGGCGAGCGCACCTGGCTCGGCGCCTTCAACTCGCTCGTCGGGCGCAACCGGCGCCGCTACGGCGGCTACGTCGTCCACGCAGCGATCGTCCTGCTCGCGATCGGGATCGCCGGCGGCGCGTACGGGGCGACCAAGGTGCGGCACCTGAAGCCCGGACAGTCCATGACGATCCGCGGCTACCGGCTCGACTACCTCGGCACCGTCGTCCACCGCGGCCCGAACTCCCTCGAGGAGCGTGCGCGCCTCGCGGTCTCACGCGGCAACGAGAGCCCGACGATGATCCTGGCCGGCAAGAACGACTACCCCGCCGAGCAGCAGGTCTCGAACGAGGTCGCGATCCACACCGACTGGCTCCGCGCGCAGGACCTCTTCGTGATCGGCGACCAGTTCAACAAGGACGGTTCTGTTGTCCTGAAGGTGCTCGTGAATCCGCTAGTGCCGTTCGTCTGGCTCGCCGGCCTCGTCTTCCTGTTCGGCGCGTTGATCGCGATGTGGCCCGACGCCCGCGAGCAACGCCGCCTGGCGAGCCGCGCCGAGCCCGTGCCCGTTACTCCGTGACGACGTACTCGAACGACGCCCACGCGAGCACCGTGAAGATCGCGTCGTAGAGCGCGAGGAAGGCCAGGTAGCGGCCGGGCGCGTCGACCACGCTTGCGCCAACACCGCCGATCACGATCGGGAGCGCGAGCGGCAGGAACAGCAGCGGCATCAACAGCTCGCGGGCGCGGCCGGCCGCAGCCATCGCCGAGAGCAGCACGCCGACCGCACAGATGCCGAGATCCGCGAGCACGACGGCGGCGATCGTCGACCAGCCGACCGGCCGGAAGAACAGCGCGAAGGCGGGCAGCGCGACCACCTCGGCCAGAGCGAGGAAGACGAAGGTCGCGATCCCCTTCGCGAGCCAGATCGCGCTCCGGTCGCAGGGCGCCATGACGAGCGCGTCGAGCAGCCCCTGTTCCCGCTCCGCCACGAACGCGCGGCCGAGGCCGAGCAGCGCAGTGAAGACGATCGCGACCCACAGCAGCCCGAGCTCGGAGAGCCGCGACGAGCCCGCCGGCAGCGCGAAGTGGAAGACCGCGAGCATCGCGAGGACGAAGAGCAGCATCGCTGGCAGCGTGTCCCGCGCCCGCAGCTCCAGCCGCAGGTCCTTGCGGGCCAGGATGGCCGCGTCGGCGAAGTACCTAGGCAAGTGCCAGCCTCCCGGTCTGCAACGGCGCGACGCGCTCCGGGTCGTGCGTCGAGACGAGCAGCGTCCGCTTGCCGCGCATCTCCGCGAGCTCGCGGTCGAGCAGCTCCGCGCCCTCCGCATCGAGCCCCGAGAAGGGCTCGTCGAGGATCAGCAGCTCGGGCTTGTGCAACAGCGACCGGCAGAGCGCGAGCCGCTGCAGCTGGCCGCGCGACAGCGCAGCGGCCCGCTCGCCTCGCTGCTCCCAGAGCCCGAAGCGCTCGAGGAGCATCCCGATCCGCTCGCGGCGTTCCGGAACGCGGTAGAGCCGGCCGTAGAGGTCGAGGTTCTCGAGCGCCGTCAGCTCGCGGTAGACGAGCGGCTCATGCGCGAGAAAGCCGATCCCGCTGCGGTCGGTCTCGACGTCGAGCGTCCCGCCCGTCGGAATGGCGAGCCCGGCGCAAAGCCGCAGCAGCGTCGTCTTCCCGGCCCCGTTCGGCCCGGTGACGACGAGGAAGCCCCCGCGCGCGAGGTCGAAGTCGACTCCGCGCAGCACGCGCTTGAACCCGTACCGCTTCTCGAGGCCCGCCGCCCGGATCACACGAGCACGTCCGCGAGCACGAACAGGAAGAACCCGACCGAGATGACGCCGTTCATCGTGAAGAAGGCGGTGTCGAGCCGGCGCAGGTCGCCCGGGCGCACCAGCGAGTGCTCGTACGCGAGCAGGAAGGCGACCGCGGCCACGCCGAGCCAGTAGAAGACGCCGACCGACAGGCCGAGCCCCGCGGCGATGAGCAGCGCGACGGTCCCAACGTGGAAGAGCCGCGCGCCGAGGAACGCGCCTCGCTCGCCGAAGCGAACCGCTATCGACTGGAGGCCCTGCTGCCGGTCGACCTCGAGGTCGAGCAGCGCGTAGAAGAAGTCGAATCCGGCGATCCACAGCGCGACCGCTCCGCCCAGCGCCCATGCCTCCCAGGGGATGGTCCCCGTGATCGCCGCCCAGGCGCCGACGGGCGCGAGCCCGTCGACCGCGCCGAGCCAGAGGTGGCAGAGCCAGGTCCAGCGCTTGAGGTACGGGTAGATCACGAAGCCCGCGACCGGGATCGGCCAGAGCCAGTGCACGAGCGGATCGAGCTGGAAGACCGCGATCAGGAAGACCGCGAGCGACGCCGCGCAGAACAGGACCACCTGCGCCCGCGACAGCAGCCCGCTCGGCAACTCTCGCCGCGCCGTCCGCGGGTTGCGGGCGTCGAGGCCCGCGTCGATCAGCCGGTTCAGCCCCATCGCGAGCGATCGCGCGCCGACCATGGCCACGGTGATCCAGAGCAGGTCGTGCGCGCTGGGCACCGCGTCGACGGCCAGGAAGGCGCCCACGTACGCGAACGGCAGCGCGAAGACCGTGTGCTCGAACTTGACGAGCCGCGCGAACCGAACGGGGTACGCCAACGCGCTCATTCCCGCTCCCGGCACCGGCAAAGCCGGCGCCTCCGCTCTCTGTTGAGCTCCGTCAAGCCTACGCTCATGTCTGCCTGTGCGCGGTCGGCTCGCCGGCCAGCAGCGACACCGCGTGCGCGAGGGCCGGACGAAGCACCGCGAAGCCGTCGCGGCAGCCGCCGGGCGAGCCGGGCAGGTTCACGACCAGCGCCTGCCCGCGGACCCCGGCGAGCCCGCGCGAGAGGAGCGCATGCGGCGTCTTCGCGATCGAGTCGGCGCGGATCGCCTCGGCGATCCCGGGCGCGTCGCGCTCGAGCACGTCACGCGTGGCCTCGGGCGTGACGTCACGCGGGGCGACTCCGGTTCCTCCGGTCGTGAGCACGACGACCGCCTCCTCCGCGAGCTCGACGATCGCATCGGCGATCGCGTCCCGCTCGTCGGGAACGACGCGCCGCTCGACCTCGTAGCCCTCGCCGGCCAGGAGCTCGGCGAGCAGGTCGCCGCTCGCGTCCTCGCGCGTCCCCTCGGAGACACCGTCCGAGACGGTGACGACGGCCGCCTTCACTCCTTCACCTTCTCGAGCAGGCGCACCTCGCCGATCTCCATCCCGGAGTCGACGGCCTTCGCCATGTCGTAGATCGTCAGCGCGGCGACCGAGGCGGCGACAAGGGCCTCCATCTCGACTCCGGTCTGCGCGGCGGTCTCGGCGGAAGCCTCGATCTCGACCAGACCGTCGCCGACCTGCAGCTCGACGGCAACGTGCGTGAGCGGCAGCGGGTGGCACAGCGGGATGAGCTCGGAGGTCCGCTTCGCCGCCATGATCCCTGCGAGCCGTGCGGCTCCCAAAGCATCCCCCTTCGGCAGCTCGGCGAGGCGCGAGGCCGTCTCGGGTGCCATCCGGACGACCGCCCGAGCCCGGGCGCGCCGCCGCTGAACCGGCTTGTCGCCCACGTCGACCATCCGGACGGCGCCCGAATCGTCCAGGTGCGAAAGCTCGCTCATTCCCGAAACGCTATCGCGGCGCGGCGCTTGCGACGCAGCGATCGAGGTCGGCGAGCTGCCCCTCGATCCAGCCGGCGATGTCGTGCTCCCGCACGTGGGCCTGAATCGCGGCCAGCCGCTCGTGCCGTTTCGTCCGCGACATCGCGAGCGCGCGGCTCAACGCCTCCGCCTGGCCGGCGACGTCGAACGGGTTCACGCGGACCACCCAGTCCTGCAACTCCTCGTAGGCCCCTGTGTTCTCAGATAGGACAACAACGCCGTCCCGCTCGTTCACCAGCGGCGCCTCCTTCGAGACGAGGTTCATCCCGTCGAAGATCGCGTTGACGAAGAGCACGTCGAACTGCTTGTAGGCGGCGACCGCGGCCGGGAAGTTGTCCTCGACGCTCACCTCGACCGGCATCCAGCCGTTGCGCTGGAACCGGTCGTTCACCCGCCGCGCCTCGCGCTGGATGGCGGCGACGTACTCGGAGTACTCGGGGATGTCCTGCCTGGACGGGTCGAGCAGAGCGAGCATCCCGACTCTGCCGTGCGCGTCCGGGTGAGCCTCGAGGTACAGCTCGTAGGCGCGGAAGCCGCGGACGATGTTCTTCGACGGGTCGGTCCGGTCGACGCGGAGGATCAGCTTCTCCGGCCGCCGCGCGACCAGCTCGCGCTCGGCCGCGAGCACCGCCTCACTCTGGGCCAGCTCCTCGAACTCGGCCGGGTCGACCGAGATCGGGTGGACGGTGGCGAGCGACCGCCGGCCCGCATGCTCCGCGCAGTACTCGACGAAGTCGCACTCGGCACCGACGAGATCGCGCGACGAGCGAAGGAAGTTGATCCGCCAGCGGTCGGCGTGGAACCCGATCACGTCGTTCGCGAGGAGGCCGTCGTGGATCGCGGTGCGCATCCCCTTCGGCAGCACGTGCCAGTAGTCCGGCTGCGGCCACGGGATGTGGACGAAGTGCGCGAGCAGCGCGTCCGGAGCGCGGTTGCGCACGAGTCTCGGCGCGAGATAGAGGTGGTAGTCGTGGAAGAACACGGGCGTCTCGGGCGCGGCGTCCAGCTCCTCGATGACCGCGTCGGCGAAGCCCTCGTTCACCCGCGCGTAGCCGTCGGTCCACGCGTGCTTGAGCGCGATGTCGATCGTCGGCGTGTACGCAAGCTCCCAGAGGTAGTGCTGCAGGAACCAGAGCATCGGGTTCGAGACGACGTTGTAGAACCAGTCGTACGCCGTCTCGTCGTGCTCGACGAGCCGCAGCCGGACGGTCGAGCCGTTGCCGAGGCTCTCGTCGATCGGGCCCTCGGCCGCGACCGCGCGGTCCTCGTCGCTCATAGCGCTCGCGATCCAGGTGACGTCGTGATGCGCCACGAGCCCGCGCAGGGCAGTGACGAGCCCGCCGCCTCCGCGACGCGCCACGCGCTCGCCGTTCTCGCGCGAGTAGGTGACCGGCCCGCGATTCGAGACGACGATCAGGTTCCGGCGATCGGCCGCCACCGTTGCACCCTAACCGTCCGTGCTCTCAGGAAACTCCCGGCGCGCTCCCCCGGTACGCGATCACCTCGACGCGCTCGACCGTGACCATCCCTTCGCCGACCATCTCGTCCAGGACCGGCAGGATCCGCTCGATCTGCTCCGCGCTGTCCACGATCTCGACGACTATCGGCAGGTCCTCGGACAACCTCAGGATCCGGGCGGTATGCAGGCGTGAGTCGGCGCCGAAGCCTTCGATTCCGCGGATCACGGTCGCACCGGCGAGCCCCTCCTTGCGCACACGCTCGACGATCGCCTGGTAGAGCGGCTTGCCGTGCCAGCGGTCGGACTCGCCGACGAAGATCCGCAGTAGCTTGCCCTCGCCTTCGATCTTCATCAGAGGGCCCTTCCGAGCACGACGCCACCATAGAGCGCGACCAGGCCCGCCGTGACGCTGCCGACCAGATTCGCACCGGCGAGCGCGTACGAGCGCGTCTCGAGCAGGCGGTAGCTCTCGAGCGACAGCGTCGAGAAGGTCGTGTAGGCGCCGAGGAAGCCGATCGCGACCGCCGCGCGGAGCCAGGGGGCGACGGCCAGCCGCTCGCCAAGCAAGGTCACGGTCAGTCCGAGCAGGAACGAGCCGCTGATGTTGACGACGAACGTTCCCCACGGGAACGCGCCTGCGCGCCGCGAGACGAGCCCCTCGAGCCCGTAGCGGGCGAGGGCCCCGAGACAACCTGCGACCCCGATTCCGACCACCGTCCTCATGGCGAAGCTCCCTTCTGTTGCAGGAGCCATCAGCCGAACGGCGGTTGAGGGCGAGCTCCATCGCCCGAAGCGCGGCCAGTATACGAAGCGCCTAGACGACCGCGACCGTAGCGACCTCTGCGCCGGCCATGCTCAGGCGAGATGGATGCGCGGATCGACCCAGGCGTAGAGCAGGTCCACGAGCAGATTGAAGGCGACGATTACGAACGTTGCGAAGACAACGATGCCTTGCAGAATGGTGAGGTCGCCATAGGTCACGGCGCGTAGCGCGGTCTGCCCAAGCCCGGGAAGGTTGTAGACACTCTCGGTGAAGATCGCACCGCCCAGCGCCAGCCCGATGTCCATCCCGAGCATCGTCACCACTGGCAGAAGCGCATTGCGCAGCACGTGGGAGCGCATGACACGCGCTTCCGGCGCGCCTTTCGCGCGGGCGGTGCGGACGAAGTCCTCGTTGAGCGTCTCCATCACGTTCGCACGGATCATGCGCGCGTAGAGCGCGGCGAACAAGATCGCGAACGTCATCCAGGGAAGGATCAGGTGGTAGGCCCACTGCACGACTCCGCCCTCCTGGCCGGGCGCCGGGTTCAGGATCGGTGCGTAGCCGGCAATCGGCGTGTGGATCGGGAAGTTACGCAGCTTGTAGCCGAAGAAGTAGGAGAAGATCAGACCGATCCAGACCGGGTGCGCTGACACGCCGATCAGGACGAAGACCATGCCGGCCCTGTCTAAGAGCGATCGTGGCCGGAGCGCGGAGAGAATTCCGACGAACAGGCCGATCATCAGCCAGAGGACGGCGCCGCCGAACACGAGCGAGGCGGTCACGCGCGACGCCCGGAAGACGATGTGGTTGACCGGCTGCTCGGTGATGAACGACGTCCCGAGCGTGCGACCGATCACCAGCCGCTTCAGGAAAAGGCCGTACTGGTAGTAGACAGGGCGGTCGAGGCCGAGCTTCTTCGTCGCCCGCCGCATGCACGACGGCACGGCCGCGTTGCCCCCGACGCCTCCGCAGACAGCTCGCTGCGGTGACTCGGGCGCGAGGTAGAACAACACGAACGTGACGAGCGTGACGCCGAGCATCAGCACGAGTGCCCACAAGATCCGTCTCAGGAGGTACCGCCACACGTCTCTGCTCCTCGCTCGCCCTGGCCCGGCACGCTAGACGCCTTATCGTCGTACTATCAACTGATCCGGCCAAACAGAAATCGATGATCACGTTCGTTCTCCCCACGCATGCGCTCGAGCGAGTCGCCCTCGCGTACGCGCCGCTCGTGGAGGCGTTCTTCAGCCTCGACGTCGTCAACGAGCCGAAGCACCACCCGCTCCATCACGGCTGGGTTCGCCGCTTCCGTCGGCTTGAGCCAGCGCTGAGGCGAGAGGTCGGATTCTTCGCCTATTACTACGACCCGTACATCCCGAGTCCGATCGCGACGTATCCGACCGGCGCCTACGCGAGCTTCGAGTCCGACATCGAGCGGCTCCTGGCCTTAGACGACGAGACCGTTCGTTACGAGTTCACAGCGCCCTTCGCGGGCCAGACGGCGATCAGCCGCGGCTACTCGCCCGACGACGAACAGTGGCGCGCCGTGGCCCTCGAGCAAGCGTCCGCTGCGGGGGTTAGTGCGCTGGCGACCCTTGCATTCGATTCCCCACGCAGGCTGATCGAGCGGTTCTGCGGAATGCTCGAGGACTACTGGACGGCGGCGTTCGCGGCCGAGTGGCGGCGCATCGAGCCCGAGATCGCCGCAAGCCTCGAACACGGCGGGCGCGAGCTCGCAACCGTCGGCCTGTACGGCTTTCTCGAGTCTCTGGGACTCGGGATCCGCGTCGATCACGGCGGCGAGCGGTTCTCGCTCGACCGCTTGCACGACCACGTCGTGGAGATCGGCGCCGGCGAGCAGCTCGTCCTCAACCCCAGCTACTACCTCTGGCCTCACGTGCGCGTGAACTGCGAAGCCCCGTGGCCCTACGCCGTCGCCTACCCGACGCCGTTCAGCCGGCGCCGGGCACGCCTCGATCTTCCCCCGGTCGAGCTCGTGCGGCCGCTCAAGGCGCTCGCGCACGACCTCCGGCTGGAGATCGTCCGCCTCGTCGCCGAGCGTCCGCGCAGCACCCAGGAGCTGGCGCCTCTCCTGCGTCTCAGCGAATCCGCCGTCTCGAAGCACCTCCGCCAGCTCAGCGACGCGCACATCCTCTCCTCGACGCGCGAGGGTTACTACGTCCTCTACCACCTCGAAGACGAGCGGCTCGAATCGATCGCCTCGACGCTGCGTGCGTTCGTGCACGGCGAAGGCCGCGCGAGCCTGGAGCAGAAGGTCTAGTTAGACGGCAGCGACCGTTGCGACCTCGGCGCCGGCCGTGTCGTTGCCGGCGAGGAGGTTGAAGAGGACGAGCCAGTCGCGCAGCAGGCGGGGCATGAGGAAGTTGCGGCGCACGAACTCCTTCCCTCGCAGCGCGCGTTGCCGCGCGGCGGCCGGGTCGCGCATGATCTCCCGGCAGGCGTCGGCGCACTCGTCGGGAGACTCCGGATCGACGAGCCAGCCCGTCTCGCCGTCCTGGACCTGGGCGACGATCCCGCCCACGCGGCTCGCGACCATCGGCCTCGTCTTCCAGAGCCCCTCGGTCACCGTCAGCCCGAAGCCTTCGCGGGTCGATTTCTGGATGAGCGCCGCCGAGTGCACCTGGAACGCGTTGACCTCGACCGAGCCGATGTTGTTCAGGTTCGAGAGGATGTAGACGTCCGGGTCGCCGGCGGCGTAGGCGACGGTGCGGCTGTAGTAGTCCCAGCCCTCGGGGTCGTCGTGCGCCATCGAGCCCACGAGCGCGAGTTGTACGTCGGGCCACTCCTCCTTGACCGACCGGTAGGCGTCGATCACGCCGAGCGGGTCCTTCCAGGGATCGAAGCGCGAGACCTGGGTCAGGAGCGGCCGTTCGACGTCGATCCCGAACTGGTCGACGATGTACGCGGCATCCTCGGGCGACAGCGCCATGTTCTTCGGCGTCAGCGGATCGATGGCCGGCGGCCAGATATAGGCGTGCTGCAGGCCGGCGGCCTTCGGCACGTACTCGGGCATGTGGAAGATCGTCGCGTCGTATTGCGAGATCCACGGGACGAGGAACGAGAGGACGTCCTGGTTCGGATGCGAGATATCGATGTGACAGCGCCAGATCCAGCTCGCGGCGCTCGACGGAAAATGCTCGATCAGCGCCGCCGGCTGCGGGTCGTGGACGATCACGAAGTCGTAGTCGTCCTCGATCTCCTCCGCGTTCATCGCGTTGTAGCGGCGAAAGACCTCCTGCTGCTCGGCCGTCAGGCCGTCGGGGCTGCCCTGCATCGCGTTGTGGATCGCCTTCGTGACCGCGAAGAACTCGTCTGCACCGCCGATGATCCGCCACTCGACGTCGAGGCCCGCGTCCTTCATCAGCGGGATCAGCGCGTAGTTGATCTCGGCGACTCCGCCTCCGAACGCGGTCGCGGACAGGTGCACGACCCGCTTGCCGGCAAGAGGCTCGGCAAGCCGCCTGATCTCGTCCATCAGCCCGCGAGTGGCGATGGTGGCGTAGTCAGCGAGCGACTTCTGTCCGACGTTGACGAGCTGGAGCATGATTAGTGGTGGGTGTGCGCCTGCGGCGTGCGAGCTTATCTATCGGCAAGGAGCTTGACGAAGCGCAGCTTCGAGCCGCCGTCGCCGCGGGGCCCGATCTCGACCTCGTCGGCCAGCGCCCGGATGATCTCGATTCCGAGGCCGCCCTCCTCGAGCTCGGACTCATCGCCCGGCGGCAGCTCTCCCGGCTCGAAGCCCGAGCCCATGTCGCCGACCTCCACCACCAGGCGGTCGGGCTCGAGCAGGTAGACGATCTCGATGTCGCCGCCGCCGTTCCCGTACGCGTGCTTGACTGAGTTCGTGCACGCCTCGGTCAGGGCGAGCTTCAGGTCGTGCAGCGTCTCGTCGGAGACCGGCCGGACGCCCGCGATCGCCGTCAGCGCGAGTCGGCCCAGGGTGATGTACTCGGCCCGCGCCGGGATCGTCAGGCGTACGAACTGCCCCTCCCCGGTCAACCCAGCTCTCTCATCGTGAGCATCTCTACCCCGGCCCGAGCGCGGCCTAACCAGGAAGGACGAGCGTTGCCTGCGTAGAAGTTCAAGGGTTTGGGTTCGTCAGGGATTCGTTCGTTGCGACAGGCGCACCGGTATCTGCAGCCGCCTGTTACCGCGAAGGATGGTAAAGGTCGCGCGCTGGCCGGGCGTCAGCCGCTCGGTCACGACACGCACCACGTCGGCCGAGGTCCGCACCGGATGGCCGTCGATCGCGACGATCACATCGGCGTCGGCGGGGAACTTGACGCCGAGGTACGTCTTGGTGTGGGAAGGCTCGTGGAGGCCTGCGTCGCCGGCCGGCGACCCCTTCATGACCGTCGTGATCGCCGCGCCTTCGGTCGCGCCGTAATGAAAATGCTTCGCGTAGGCGGGCGTCAGATTCGAGGTGGTGATCCCGACGTACGCGTATGAGACCTTGCCG
Source organism: uncultured Actinomycetes bacterium (assembly GCA_963788215.1). Lineage (GTDB taxonomy): Bacteria > Actinomycetota > Thermoleophilia > Gaiellales > Gaiellaceae > AC-32. The sequence continues at coordinate 94,724 of CAWBFX010000008.1, read as the reverse complement.
TTTGCGACCAGCTGCTGCATCGACCGTCGCGCGGAGTCGATCGGGACGGCGAAGCCGACACCCTCGGCGGTGCCGCTGTCGCTGCGGATCTGCGCGTTGATCCCGATCACGCGGCCGCGGGCGTCGAAGAGCGGGCCGCCGGAGTTGCCGTGATTGATCGGCGCATCGGTCTGGATCGCGTCGATCAGGGAGTACTTCGAGGTGAGCGACTCGATCGACCGGTGCGTGGCCGAGACGACGCCCACGCCGAGCGAGTCCGCCTGGCCGAAGGGGCTGCCGATCGCGGCGACGGGCTCACCCACCGCCACCGCGCTCGAGTCGCCGAGCGGCACCGGCGCGAGGCTGTGGTCCTGCGGATCGACCTTGATCAGCGCGACGTCGTCGAAGACGTCCCACCCGACGACCCTGGCGGGCACGCGGTCGAGGTCCTGGTACTCGACGTAGACGCGGTCGGCGCCGTGCACCGCCCCGCCCTCGCCCGCATTCGTGACCACGTGCGAGTTCGTGAGGATGTAGCCGTCCTTCGAGACGACGAAGCCCGAGCCCTGGGCGACTTCGGCGGAAGCGCCGGTTCCGTACTGGGCGTAGATCGTGACGACGCCGTGCGACCGGCTGGCGTAGATGCGGCGGGGGTCGAAGCCGTTGCCCGCAAGCGGCTTCGCGGAAGGCCCGACGGCCGCGGGCTGGGCGCCCGCGAGCGGGATCGGAGACGCGCGGAAGACGGTCGTCGTCGAGCCGGACCCGACCCAGCCGGTGGCCTTGCCGATCCCGAGCGCGGCGAGACCTCCTATGACGGCACAGATAAGCGCGAAAACTGTCGTCCGCATCGCTCACGCACTGTAGCGGGCGTTTTCACGTCAAAAAGCTCAGTCAGCGACCGCGAGCGGTTCCTCGTGGCGTTCGGCTTGAGTCGAAAGGGGGAGCTGAAGCGTGAAGATGGTTCGGCCCGGCGCCGATTCTACGGTGACGGAGCCGTCCATCAGCTCGGCGAGCTGGCGCGCGATCGCGAGGCCGAGACCGCTGCCTGACGCGCGGGTGCCGTCCAGGCGGAAGAAGCGCTCGAACAGCTGCTCCCGGCGCTCTGCCGGGATACCTCCGCCTGCGTCCTCGACCTCGAGCACTGCGTTTCCGCCACGGGCGAGTGTCCTGACGCGTACCGGCGTGCCCGGCGGCGTGTGCCGGATCGCGTTCTCGACCAGAATCCGGCCGATCTGAAGCACGCGAAGCTCGTCGGCGAGCGCGCTCGTGCCCTCGCCTTCGTGCTCCAGATCGTGCTGCGAAGCCGCCGCCGCGGGCCCGAACTCCTCGACGAGGTCACGGCCGAGTGCGCTCAGGTCGACGGGCTCACGCTCGACGCGCAGGCGCCCAGCGTCGAGACGGGTGAGGTCGAGCAGGTCGGAGGCGAGCTTGGTCAGACGGTCCACCTGGTCTCGCATCGACTCGAGGAACTCGCGGCGGGTCGGCTCGTCGAGCTCCTCGTCGTCGAGCAGCTCCAGGAAGCCGGACAGCGAGAACAACGGCGTCCGCAGCTCGTGCGACGCGTTGGCGACGAACTCGCGCCGGGCGTCGTCGAGTTGCGCGAGCCTGGTGCGCATGCGGTCGAAGGCGGCGGCGAGGTCGCCGAGCTCGTCGCGGCCGCCGTCGTGCACGGGCTCGTCGAACTGGCCGGCAGCGATCCTGTCCGCGGCGCGTTCGAGCCGACGAATCCGCCGCGCGAACATCCAGGCGCCGCCGTAGCCGAGCAGCAGCGCGATCAGCAGCGCGGCGCCGGCCGAGAAGAGCACCCGGCGCTGCACGAGGCGAACGCTGCCCAACTGGTTCTCGAGCGAGTCCCGGAGGAGCAACACGTGTGCGCCGCCGTCGTAGGGGATCGCAGCCTCGGCGTAGTGAACGTGGTCCTGCTTCACGAAGCCCTGCTCGACCTGTCCGCTTCGGAGGGCGCGCATCGCGATCGGGTCGTCCGTGGGCTCTGTGTGAGACGGCTGACCGCCGCTCGAGTCGGCGATCGGGCTGCCCACGCTGGAGCCGCCGGGCACGGCGTTCGTCGTCTGGAAGACCATTACGCGCGCGCCCACGTCGTGCGCGGCGGTGTCGACGAAGTCCTGCGGCAAGAGGGCGTCCGACGCCTCGGGGACGAGGTGCTGCGCGGCTGCCGCGAGCTGCTGGACACGCGTGTTCTCCAGGCGCGACTGCAACGAGGGGACGACCGCCAGGTAGACGATTCCCAGCGCGGCGGCGACGACGAGGAGCAAGGCCAGGCTGAGGCGCGCGCCGACGCTGCGGAAGAAACGGCTCATCTACTGCGGAAGCGGTACCCGACGCCGCGCACGGTGAGAATGAACTCGGGCTCGTGCGGGTCGCGCTCGAGCTTCTCGCGCAGATGCCGCACGTGGACGTCGATCGTTCGCGGCTCGCGGTACTCGGAGCCGCCCCAGAGCGCCTGCAGCAGCTGCTCGCGGGTGTAGACGCGACCCGCGTGCGAGGCGAGCGTGCGCAGGAGCTCGAACTCGACGTAGGTCAGCTGCACGGCCCGGTCGTGAACGATGACCTCCCGGCGCGCGAGGTCGATCCGAAGGCCGTTCGCCTCGATCTCCTCCTGCGGGTCATCGGGCCGCGCGGTCGCTGCGCGCCGAAGAAGCGCTCGCACGCGGCTGCGGAACTCGCGGATCGAGAACGGCTTCGTGATGTAGTCGTCCGCGCCGAGCTCGAGGCCGAGCACCTTGTCGAGCTCGTCGTCGCGGGCCGTGAGCATGATGATCGGCACGGCGCTGCCCGCACGCAGGCGCTTGCAGACCTCGAGCCCGTCGAGCTTCGGGAGCATCAGGTCGAGGACGACGAGATCGACGTGCTCGCGCTCGAACCGCTCGAGCGCCTCTTCGCCGTCGCGCGCCTGGATCACGCGGAAGCCGTCCCGCTCGAGCGGATAGGCGAGGAGCTTCTGGACAGCGTCCTCGTCGTCGACCAGCAGAATCGTGGAGGAATCGGGCATCGGCAAGGCCTGCCGGCGCTGTGAGACCGCGTACCTACTATAGCCAGGGTATGGCGGCCCTCCCGCCCCGACCTGCCCGGCGCCGGCCGCGGCTCGGCTCGCTCGAGCGCCCCGTCAGCGGGCGTCTCTACCGCGGGACGTGGCTGCTCGTCGGAATCCCGCTCCTCCTCGCCGCCTTCAGCGTCCGGAAGGCCGAGCCGCTGCCTGCGCCTTCTCCGGCGCTGCCGGCCGCTTTCGACCGCAGCGGTGCGGTAGAGCTGGCGTCGCAGCTGGCGGCGACGTACCCGGACCGCGTGCCTGGGACGGCCGGTGCCGCGGGAGCCGCTACCTGGTACGCGCAGCAGCTCGCGCCGTACGGGCTGAAGGTCTCCGACGACCGCTTCCGCGCGCTCCTGCCCGGGCACGGCCGCCAGCCGCTCGTCAACCAGCTCGTGACCATCCCCGGGAAGCTCCCCGACGAGATCGTCCTGATGGCGCACCGCGACGACAGCGGCCGCGGGCCCGGCGCGAACGACAACGGGTCCGGGATCGCGGCGCTCATCCAGCTTGCGCGCTCGTACGGGACGCCCGTCGACGCGCCCGGGGCCCGCGCGCTCAGCCCGCTGCACACCCTCGTCTTCGTCGCGACCGACGGCGGCGCGTTCGGAGCCCTCGGCGCCCGGCGCTTCGCGCAGACCCATCACGGCCACGTCCTGGCGGCGATCGACCTCGACTCCCTCGCCGACCCGGGCCGCGCGCGACTCGTCCTCGCGGGATCGCAGCCCCGCCTCGCCTCACCGGGACTGGTCGAGACCGCGTCTCGGCTCGTCCTGCAGCAGACAGGCTCGCGGCCCCGGCGGCCGACCGGCTTCGCCCAGCTCCTCGATCTCGCCTTTCCCTACACCTTGCACGCTCAGGGACCGCTCCTTGCCCACGGGATGCCCGCGCTCACGCTCACGAGCGGCGGCGAGCGGCCCCCGGCGGCGTTCACCGACCGACCGAACCGGCTCGATGCGATCCGCCTCGGGGAGCTCGGAGGCGCGGCGCAGCAGCTCCTGCGGTGGCTCGACTCCGGAGTCGAGCTCGCGCCGGGGACCGCAAGCTACGTCTACTTCGGGCCCAGGATCCTGCCCGGCTGGGCGATCGAGCTCGTGCTGATCGCGGCGCTCGCCCCGTTCCTGGTGGCTGCGGTCGACCTCTTTGCCCGCTGCCGCCGACGGCACATCGGCGTCGCGTCCGCGTTCCGCAGCTACCGCAGCCGCCTCGGCTTCTGGCTCTGGACGGCCGCGATCTTCGAGCTCTTCGCGCTGACCGGCGCCTGGCCGTCGGCTCCCTCGGTACCCCTGCCGCCCGACACGCCGCCCGCGACGAGCTGGCCCGTCCTGGCGCTTGCCGGTTTCGCGGTGCTCAGCCTCATCGGCTGGGTCGTGACGCGGACGAGCCTCACGCCGCGCAGGCCGATCGGCTCCTCGGAGGAGCTTGCCGGCACGACTGCCGCGCTCCTCGCGCTCGCAGTCGTCGCGCTCCTCGTCGTCGCGACGAATCCGTTCGCGCTCGTCTTCCTGCTTCCGTCCTTGCACGCGTGGCTCTGGCTACCGAACGTGCGCAACCGGCCCATCTCGGCGCGACTCGCGTTGTTCGCGGCGGGCCTGCTCGGCCCCTTGCTGCTGCTCGGCTCGCTCGCGGTGCGCTTCGGGCTCGGGCTCGACGCGCCGTGGTACCTCGCCGAGCTGACGGCAAGCGGCTACGTGCGCCTCTCCGCGGTGGTGATCGCCGTCGCCTGGCTCGCCGCCGCAGGACAGGTCGCCGCTCTCGCAGCCGGCCGGTACGCGCCGTACCCGAGCGCGTCCGAGCGGCCTGCGCGAGGCCCGATCCGGGAAACAGTCAGACGGGTGGTTCTCGGAGTGCGGGCGAGGAGACGCCCCGTACAGGAGGAATCGAAGGCGCTGGAAGGATGAGCATGCAACGGTCGCTCCGGATCGGCGGGACGGTGCTCCTCGTCGCGGGCGCCTTCGTCCTCGTCTGGGTCGTGGTCGTCTGGCGGTGGCAGGACCCGTTCACCGCGCTCTACACGCACTGGCAGCAGGGCCGGCTCTCCCACTCGTACGAGAAGCGCTTCGACGCGTACCGTCCGGCTCGCACCTCCGACGCGTCAGTCGACTCCACCATGCGGGCCGTCGCGCAGGAGGGTCGTCGCTATCGCCTCGCGTCGAAGCGCGGCGAGGCAATCGGGCGCATCCGCGTCCCGCGCATCGGCGTGAACATGATCCTCGTCAACGGAACCGACGATGCGACGCTGAAGAAGGGCCCGGGCCGCGACCTGCGCACGTACATGCCCGGCGAGGGCCAGCTGATCTACATCGCCGGCCACCGGACGACCTATCTCGCGCCCTTCGCGCACATCGAGAAGCTGCGGGTGGGCGACGCGATCACCCTCGAGGTGCCGTACGGGACGTTCCGCTACCGGATCTTCCAGAAGCGGATCGTCAAGGCCGACGACCTGGCCGTCCTGCACTCGCACGGCCGGGAAGTGGTCGTGCTGCAGGCGTGCCACCCGCGGTTCTTCGCGACGCACAGGTACCTCGTCTACGCGCGGCTGGCCCGCGTCGAGCCGCGCGGCGGGCGGTGGCTCCACCCGCCGGCGACGCAGCTCGCCGCCGCGCCGCTCGCGTCGACCACCGGCTGAAGCGTCAGCCCAGTCTCAGGTAACGCACCGCCGAGCCCGCAGGCAGCTCGCCCTGGCCGCGCGGGACCAGCACGAGCGCGTCCGCCGCGGCGGCCCTGCCGATCATGTGCGACTCCTGGCCGGAGAGGGGCTCGAGCTCGACCGCCCCGTCGCCTTCCCTCGAGCGAGCCCGGACTAGCTCGTCTCGCTCCGCGTTCCGCCGCAGGGCAGCGGCGAGCCGCCCCGGCTCGAAGCGGGGAAGAGGATCGGCCGCCCCCTGGAGCGCGAGCACCGCCGGCCGCACGAACAGCTCGAAGGCGACGAGCGAGGAGACCGGGTTCCCGGGAAGGCCGAACACGAGGGTCGATCCCCGCACGCCGAACGCGACCGGCTTCCCCGGCTTGACGGCAACGCGCCAGAAGACCTCCTCGACGCCCATCTCCGCCTCGATCCGGCGCACGAGATCGTGCGGGCCGACGGATACCCCGCCGGACGTGACCAGGACGTCGGTCTCGAGTCCGCGCTCGAGCGCGGCGCGGTGCGCAGCCTCGTCGTCAGCCACCGCGGGGGCACGCGTGACCTCGGCTCCGGCCGACTCGAGCTGGGTGGCGAGGATCAGCCCGTTCGCCTCGTAGACCTCGCCGGGCCCAAGCGGCTCGCCGGGTGGCCTGAGCTCGGTTCCCGTCGCGACCACGGCGGCCCGCGGCCGCGCGAAGCACTCGACCTCCGCGATCCCGGACGCCGCGAGCGCCCCGAGCCGGGCTGCGTCCAGGCGCGTTCCGGCCTCGACCACGACCTCGCCGGCGCGCACATCGCCGCCGCGAGGGCGAACGTTGGCACCGGGAGCAACGGGCTCGGGAATCTCGACTTCGTTGTCATGATCGACAACATACTCGATGGGGATGACGGCATCCGCCCCGTCGGGCACCACGCCGCCCGTCGCGATCGCCATCGCCTCGCCCGGCTCGAGCGCGCGCGGCGCGGGAACGCCCGCAGCGATCCTGGCCGCCACGGGGAGCGTCCCGGGCGAATCCGCGGCACGCAGCGCGAACCCGTCCATCGCCGAGCTCGCGAAGGGCGGCAGGTCCACCGCCGCCCGCGCCGGCTGGGCAAGAACGCGCCCTGCCGCCTGCTCGAGCCGCACCGTCTCCGCGGGGAGCGGGCGGGCCCGCTCGATGATCAGGCGCTGGGCCTCCTCCATCGTCACCAACTCGGCCACCGAGGCGCATACCGTACGCGGACGGATAGGCTCCGGCGGCGTGATCTCGGTTGTCGTCCCCGTCCACGACGAGGAGCGCACCGTCGCGCTTCTCTACGACGAGCTCCAGTCGGCGCTCGAGCCACTCGGGCAGCCCTGGGAGGCCGTGTTCGTCGACGACGGCTCGACCGACGGCTCCTTCGCCGCGCTGACGCGGCTGCACAGCGCCCACGGGAACGTGCGCGTCGTCCGCCTCCGCCGCAACTTCGGAAAGGCCGCCGCGCTCGCCGCCGGTTTCGCGAGCGCCGAGGGCGACGTCGTCGTCACGATCGACGCCGACCTTCAGGACGACCCCGCGGAGATCCCGCGCCTGCTCGCGAAGCTCGACGAGGGGTTCGACCTGGTCTCCGGCTGGAAGGCCCACCGTCGCGACCCGCTCAGCCGGCGGATCCCCTCGAAGATCTTCAACTGGGTGACCGGGCGCGTGTCCGGCCTGCGACTGCACGATCTCAACTGCGGGCTGAAGGCGTATCGCGCCGAGGTCGTGAAGGGACTGAGGCTGTACGGCGAGCTCCACCGCTTCATTCCGGTGCTCGCCCACTATCGCGGCCATCGCATCGCCGAGCTACCGGTCAATCACCGGCCACGGGAGCACGGGCGGTCGCGCTACGGGGTCGAGCGGTACCTCCGCGGCTTCCTCGACCTGCTGACCGTGTCCTTCATCGGCCGGTACCGCTACCGGCCGCTGCACCTCTTCGGCGGGCTCGGCATGGCGCTCGGGTTCGTCGGGTTCATCGTGCTCAGCTACCTGACGGTGCTCAAGATCGAGGGGCACGCGATCGGCCAGCGGCCGCTGCTGATCCTCGGCGTCCTGCTCGTCGTCGTCGGCCTCCAGTTCTTCTCGCTCGGCCTGATCAGCGAGCTGATCACGAGCCAGCACGAAGAGCGAACAGGCGCGCAAGAGCGGGTCGAGCTGCACGTCGAAGAGATCCTGTAGAGATAGCCTCGCGCGGGCGAGACGGCTGATGCGGGCTCTCTACTTCGGGACGTACGAGCGCGACTACCCACGGAACGCGCAGGTGATCTCGTGCCTGCGGGGAGCGGGCGTCGAGGTGCTGGAGCACCACGCCGGAGTCTGGGAAGGCCGCCGCGACAGCTTCCGTGCAGGCCTCGGGACCGCCGCGAGACTGGCCGCAGCCGAGCTGCGGCTGGTGCGCCGCCCGCAGGAGCAGTTCGACGTGCTCGTCGTCGGCTACCCGGGCCACTTCGACCTCCCAGCCGCCCGTCGCGCCGCCGACAAGCGGCCGGTCGTGTTCAACCCGCTCGTCTCGCTGGCCGACACGTTCGTCGCCGATCGCGGCCGCTTCCAGCCGGGATCGCTGGCGGCGCGTGCGCTCAGCGCGATCGACCGGAAGGCGCTTCGCGCGGCAAGCGTCGTCGTCGCAGACACGAGAGCGAACGCAGACCATCTGGCCGAGGCGGGCGCGCTCGATCCGGAGCGCGTCGAGGTCTGCTTCGTCGGCGCCGAGGAGCGGCTTTTCCGGCCGGGCTGGTCGCCGCGCGAGCCGTTCACGTGCCTCTTCGTCGGGAAGCTGATCCCGCTCCACGGCCTCGAGACGATCCTCGCCGCGGCCCGGGCGGCACCCGAAGTCCCTCTGCGCCTCGTCGGAAGCGGACAGCTCGAGGAGGCGCTGGCCGACCGGCCGCCGAACGTCGAGTGGGTGCGCTGGGTCGACTACGAACGCCTTCCGGACGAGCTGCACGGCGCCGGCTGCGCGCTCGGAATCTTCGGCACCTCCGCCAAGGCGCAACGCGTCATCCCGAACAAGGCGTTCCAGGCGCTCGCCTGCGGCACGCCCCTCGTCACCGCAGACACGCCGGCCGCGCGCGAGCTGCTCGTCGACGAGGTGAGCGCGTTGCTGGTCCCGCCGGGAGACCCAGAGGCACTCGCTGCGGCCCTGCGCCGCCTCGCCGGGGACGCCGATCTGCGCCGGCGGCTGAGCGAGGGCGGCCGAGCCGCCTACGAGGCGCAGGCGAGCGAGGCCGTGCTCGGACTGCGCTGGCGCGAGGTTCTGGAGCGCGCGGTGGCCGCGTGAGGTCCCCGCGAGCCCTCCTCTGGGCGGCGATCGCCGCCTACGCCGCGGGTTTCTCGGCGCTCTCGGTCCTGCGCCACCGGGCGTTCGAGACCGGCCGCTTCGACCTCGGCAACATGGTGCAGGCGGTCTGGTCGACCGCGCACGGCCACCCACTGGCGGTCACGGGACTGCGCGGCGACGAGATCTCCCGCCTCGCAGCTCACTTCGACCCGATCCTGATCGCGTTCGCGCCGCTCTGGCTCGCCTGGCCGAGCCCTGACGTTCTGCTCGTGGCGCAGGCGGTAGCCGTCGCGCTCGGCGCCCTGCCGGTCTTCTGGCTGGCCCGCAAGCAGCTCGAGTCCGAGCGCGCAGGCCTCGGCTTCGCGCTCGCGTACCTGCTCTATCCGCCCACGCAGTGGCTGACGCTGAACGAGTTCCACCCGGTCGCGCTCGCGTGCCCGCTGCTCCTGTTCGCGATCTGGTTCCTCGACGAGGACAGGCTGATCCCGTTCGCGGCCTGCGCGCTGCTCGCAGCGACGACCAAGGAGGAGATCGCGTTCGTCGTCGCGGGTCTCGGCATCTGGTACGCGATCGCGCGAGGCCGCCGCCTCCCGGGAGCGGCCGTCGCGCTCGCGGGGCTGGCCGTCTCGCTGATCGCGATCGAAATCGTGATCCCGCACTTCAACCGGGCCGGAAGCTCGAGCTTTTTCTCGCGGTACAGCGAGGTCGGCGGCTCGCCGGGTGGGATCCTCCGGACGTCCGTCACGCATCCGTGGAAGATCTTCACGACCGCGTTCACCGGACGCGGCCTCGGTTACGTCGCCCGGCTCGTCCTCCCGCTCGGTCTGCTGATGCTCGCGGCGCCGGTGATGCTGATCGCAGCGATCCCCGAGCTCGCCATCAACGTGCTCTCGGCCTCGCCCTCGCAGACCTCGATCCACTTCCACTACACGGCCGGGCTGATCCCCGTGCTGGTCGCGGCGACGGTCCTCGGCGCCGCAGCGTTCGCCCGCCGCCGCCCGGACCTCGCGCGCGCGCTTCCGACCGCCGCGGTCGTCCTCGCCGTCGCCGCCAACTACTTCCTCGGCGCGATCCCGCTCTGGCGCTACTTCCCGGGCGGTGAGCAGACCCAGGCGAGCGCCGCGCGCGTGAGCCAGCACGATCGGATCGCGGCGCGGGCGCTGCGACTGATCCCGGGGGAGGCGGTCGTCAGCGCGACCAACTCGCTCGGCGCGCACCTGTCGGCCCGCACGCGGGTCCTCAGCTTCCCGTTCATCCAGGACGCCGCCTGGGTGGCTGCCGACGAGACCTCTCCGGGCTACGCAGACCGACTGGCGCCGTTGCCGACCGCGGTCCAGCTCTCCTGGTTGCGCCGCAACCCCGAGTGGCGCCTCGTCTTCGAGCGTGACGGGATCCTGATCTTCCACCGCCGCGGCTGAGCCAGGGCGGCGGCCAGGGCCGCAAACGTGGCGACGACGAGCAGATCGCGGACAACCAGGAGCCACACCGGCCAGGCGATCCGGAAGAGCGCGTGGTAGTGGAAGAACCAGGCCTGGCCGAGCACCAGCGAGGCGGCCGTCAGGGCGATCGCGAGCCCGCCGCCGGCGACCACGACGAGCGGCATCAGCCACTCGAGATATTGCGGCGAGAAGACCTTGGTGAAGGCGAGGAAGCCGGCGACCGCGGCGGCGAAGGCGACGGGGAGACTGCTTCGCCCGTCGCGCGCCCTCGCGTAGAGGAGCCAGACGCCGATCACCGCGGCGGCTTCGAGCACGAGGGTCACGACCGCCACCGCATCTGGCAGGGAGCCGTCGAGGTTGCGCCCCGCGACCCCGGTCGTCTCGACCACGTGCGCGTGGTAGAGGCCGAGCTTGTCCGCGACAAGGAGCAGCGACGCGCCGAGGCTCTCGACCTGCAGCCCGCGCGTCGCCTGCGAGCGGAAGCTCTCGGCGACCCCGTGCAGGTCGTAGGCGGCGAACGGCGCGACGACCGCGACCGCAACGACCGAGAACACCGCCAGCGCTGCCGCCAGCCGACGAGGCCCCGCCCGCCGCCAGACGAACACGCCCGCCAGCGGCAGGAGCACGAGCGGGTAGACCTTCGCGGAGACGGCGAGCCCCAGTACCCCGGCGCCGGCGAGGTCCCAGCCGCGCAGGAAGAGCAGCAGCGCGAGCACCGTCAGCAGCGCGGGCCAGGCGTCGTAGGTGTTCAGCGAGATCGGCCCGAGCGCAGCGGGGGCGACGGCGAGCAGCCCCACGCACACGAGCAGCCGCGCGCGCGTCGCGCCGAGCTCGGCGAGCACGAGCGCCGCAACCAGGATCGTCGCGAGACCGCAGAGCGCCATCTCCGCCTTGAAGGCCGCGTTGTAGTGCTGCGCGCCGAACGCGGTCGGCGGTATGAACACGGCGAAGGCGCCCGGCGGGTACTCGACGAACACGTCGCGGTACGGCAGCGCTCCGTGCAGGAAGCGCTCGGCGTAGCCCTGGTAGATGTGCAGGTCGCGGAAGCGCGCCGCGCGGAAGAGCCCGCCGTCCGGGATCGCGCACGCAGCGAGGAAGACCGGCGCAGCGGCGAGGGCGGCCAGGAGCGCGTCTCGCCTCCCCGCGGGCACGCGGAGCGCCGGCTTCACGTGGCTAGGGGACCGGCGGCGGAGAGGGCGGCGGCGAGGGCGGAGGAGGCGGCGGCGGGATCGGAGGCGGCGGAGGCGGCGCGACCGGCGGAGGCGGCGGCGGAGCGACCGGCGGCGGAGGCGGCGCCTTGCCCGTCGTCGTCTGGGTCGAGGTCGACGCCGGCGGGTTGTAGTAGGTCGGCGGCGGCGGCGCGAAGGTCGACCCGTACTGGCCCTTGGTCCACGGCTCCCATACGACCGGGTTGAACGGCTGCGGCCAGTCGAGCGCCGCCTTGCTGGCCACGGCTGACTCCATGAACAGGTGCCAGATCGTCGCCGGGAAGCTGCCGCCCTGGACGGAGATCCCGTGGACGTTGGTCATCGGAATCTCGCCCTGCGGGTACCCGACCCAGACCGTCGCCTCGAGCTGCGGCACGTACCCGGAGAACCACGCGTCGGCGTGGTTGTCGGTCGTGCCGGTCTTGCCGGCGGCGGGCCGGCCGAAGTACGCGCCCACGCCTGTGCCGCCGAGGACGTTCTGCTGCAGGATCCGCGTCACTTCCCAGGCGACTCCGTCCGAGATCACGCGCTTGCGGTGCGGCTTCCCCCAGCCCGCATCCGTGTCGACCTTGCCGTTCGCGAGCTTGACCTCCTTGATCGCCGTCGGCCTCGAGTAGATGCCGCCCGCGTCGAGGGTCGCGTAGGCGGAAGCCTCCTCGAGCGGCGAGATCGCGTCGGCGCCGAGCCCCATCGCGGGGACGACGTCGAGCTTCGAGCGGATCCCGAGCAGGTGCGCCATCTGCGCGACCTTGTCCGGCCCGACGTCGAGCGTCAGCTGCGCATAGACGGTGTTGTCGGAGCGCAGCGTCGCCTGCGTCACGGAGATCGAGCCCGCGTAGGAGTGGTCGTAGGTCTGCACGTCCCAGGCGGGGGTGTACGGGTCCGGCTGGTAGTGGAACGGCGCCGAGGTGTAGTAGGTCGCGTCCGGGTTCATGCCCTCGTTGACCGCCGCCGTGAGGACGAAGACCTTGAAGGTCGACCCCGGCTGGCGGCGCGCCTGGGCGACGAGGTTGAACTGGTTGCCCGTTCGTCCAGGCGTGACCGCGGTCATCGCGCGGATGTAGCCGTTGCCCGGGTTGATCGAGACGACCGCGGCCGCGGGATCGTTGCGCAGGTAGAGCGTGTCCTTGATCGCCTTTTGCGCAGCGCGCTGCAGCCGTGGGTTGATCGTCGTGTAGACGCGAAGGCCGCCGGAGCGGACCGTGCTCGACCCGTACTCGGCGATCAGCTGGTCGCGGACGTAGCTGAAGAAGTACGGCTCCTTGATCCGCGTGTAGAGCTTGCCGGGCCGCAACCGAAGCTTCCGCTGGGCGAGCGCGACGCGGTACTGCTTCGGCGTGATGTAGCCGTACTGAAGCATCGCGCGTAGGACCTCGTCCCGCCGGGCGATCGCCGTCGCAGGCCGGTGCAGCGGGTCGTACGTCGTGGGGGCCTGCGGCAGGCCCGCGAGGAGGGCCGCCTGGCCGAGCCCGAGCTGGTAGGCGTGCTCCGAGTAGTACGTCTCGGCCGCGGCCTCGATCCCGTAGGCGTGGTTTCCGTAATAGACCTGGTTCAGGTACTCGTTCAGGATCCTGTCCTTCGACCAGCGCCGGCTGAGCTTGATCGCGAGGCAGACCTCCTTCAGCTTCCGCTTGAACGTCCGCTCCTTCGAGATGTAGAGGTTGCGCACGAGCTGCTGCGTGATCGTGGAGCCGCCCTGCACGACGTGGCCGGCCCGCAGGTCCTGCCAGGCCGCGCGCGCGATTCCGTAGTAGTCGACGCCGCCGTGCTCGTAGAAACGGTGATCCTCGATCGCGACGGTGGCCTTCCGCTCCCAGAGGCTGACCTTGCGCAGCGTGACGGGCGTTCGGTTCCTCTCGGCGGGGATCGAGCCCAGCGTGGAGCCGTCGGCGGCGTAGACGAACGAGTTCTCGCCGATCTGCACCTGGCGCAGCTGGCTGAGGTCACAGCTCGACTGGAACTTCGCGACCGCGCCGACGCCGGTCACCAGCAGGGTGAGCGTGAGCACGATGAGCGCGCCGAAGAAGATCTTCAAGCGCTGCCTGCGCTTCCCGGCGCCACGACCCCGGCGGCGCCTCCTCAGGCGGAGGATGTCGTCGAGGTCCCGGTCGCGCCTGCGTGTTCCTCGCGGAGGAGGCGGCGTCACGAGAAGACTCCGGCCTCGCGCAGCCGCTCGTGCGCGCGCAGGCGGAGCTCACTCTCGATTCGGGAGGCCGATGCCTCGTCCTCGGCCCAGACGGTCAGCGCCAGGCTGGCCTTGTCCTCGAGAGCGGTCACGGTGACTTCCGCCTGCTCGTCGGCAGCCGTTTCGCGAAGCAGCTCCGAGACGGCTGCGAGATCACGATCGAGAGGGATCTGGACGGTCACCTGTGCGCGCTTCCTTCGTCCGCGGAGAGACGAGTTGAGGATGGTATCCGAGGCGATTCGGTCATTCGGGATCACGAGCTGATCGTTGTCGGCTACCCGGATGAACGTGTAGGTAAGCCCGATCTCGTCGACGACGCCGGCGGTGCCGTCGATCTCGACGGAGTCGCCGATGCGAAGCGGTTGCGCGAAGGCGATCAGCAACCCCGCGATGAAGTTCCCGATCGTCCGCTGGGCGGCGAAGCCGACGACGATCCCGACGATCGCGGACGAGGCGAGAATCCCGGTCGCGACGGCCCGCACCTCCGGGATCACGAGCAGCGCGGAGAGGACGCCGATGAAGATGATCAGGGCGACGATGCTGCGCCGCAGCACCCGGTACCGCGTCACCGCGCTCGCCGGCAGGTCGCGGCGCGAGAGCCGCCGGTCCGCGAAGCGCGCGGCGGCGAGCGTGATCGCAAGAACCACGCCCAGCACGATCAGGCGGTGCCACCAGGGCATCGTCCCGCCTGGTTAGTCGAACGGGAGAGGTTTCCTGCCGGCGAAGCCTTCTTCGAGGCCGTGCCAGAAGGCCACCTCGTCCTCGCCGACCTGCCAGCAGAGCAGCACTTCCTCGCCGTCGCGCAGCGCGGGGAAGTCGAGGAGACCGCGGTCCAGGTCCTTCACCTGGACGCCGAGCTTCTGGAGCTCCTGGACGCAGCGGGCGACCGCCTGGCCCTCGCGCTCGAACTGCTCCTCGAGCGTACGCGGCTCCTGGGGATCGAAGTCGCCGCCGTTTCCCGCGATCCGCTGCACGAACCGGGCGCGCTCCCGTGCGGCATCCGCCATCGCGCGGCGGTGCTCGACGAGCGCCTCGGCCGCCGGCCGGACCCGCTCGAGCTGGGCATTCGCCTCCTCCGGCGTGAAGTAGCGCGGGGCCATCCGAGTATCATCGCGCGCCGTGTCCGCCGGTCAACGCGTACGCGAGCCGCGGACGGCTCGCCGTGAGCTGCGGCTGCCTCCCGCAGCCAACCCCGCTCCGGAGATCTTCCTCTGGTCGCGGGCCGCGATCTGGGCTGCGGCGCTGTTCGCGCTCTTCGTCTTCGTACCCAACCGGCACCCGCGGGCGGCGCGCTGGGACGACCCCTCGCTGACCCATGACCTCGGTGCGGTCACGGACGTTTGGGCGCGCTGGGACAGCGTCTGGTTCCTGCGAATCGCGGAGCACGGCTACAGCGCAGCGAGCGGCGCGGCCTCCGCCTTCTACCCGCTCTATCCCGGCGCCGTGGCCGTGCTCGGGCGCGTGCTCTTCGGCCATTACGTGCTGGCCGGAATCCTGATCTCGCTCGCGGCTGCGCTCGGCTCGTTCCTGCTCCTGCACCGGATCGCCGAGGAGCGGCTCGGGGCAGACGGCGCGCGGCGGGCGGTGCTCTACCTCGCGTTCTTCCCGTTCGCGCTCTTCCTGCAGGCGGTCTACAGCGAGTCGCTCTACCTGCTGCTGACGCTCGCGGCCTTCATGCTCGCCGAGCGCAGCCGCTTCCTCGCCGCGGGCGCCGTGACCGGGCTCGCTCTTCTGGCCCGGCCTACCGGTGTCGCGCTCCTCCCGGCTCTGGCGCTGATCGCCTGGCAGGAGCGCGACCGCCTGCGCGCGCTCGCCTCGCTCGCCGTCGCCCCGGTGCTGTTCGCTGCCTACCCGCTCTACCTCTGGCAGGCGGAGGGCGACCCCTGGGCGTTCCTGCACGCGCAGCGAATCTGGAGCCGCCACTTGTCGCCTGCCGGCCCGCTCGGCGGGATCTGGGACGGCCTGCGCGCGGGCTGGGCCGGGGTCGAACAGCTCGCGTCCGGCTCGCACACGCACGTCTACTGGACGGCGGTGCAGGACACCGATCCGATCCGGGCGGCGACGATCAACCTCGAGAACCTCGCCTTCCTCGTGCTCTTCGTAGCGCTTACGGTCATCGCCTGGCGGCGCTTCGGCGCGCCGTACGGCCTCTTCGCCGCGGTGAGCCTCGCCATCCCTCTCAGCGTCCCCAGCGAGCGCTGGCCGTTGCTCTCGATCCCGCGGTTCGGGCTGACGATCTTTCCGTTCTTCCTCGCGCTGGCGGTCGTCGGCCGCCGTCCGCGGGCGCACACGGCGATCCTCTGCGTCAGCTCGCTGTTGCTCGGCGTGGCGGTGGTGCAATGGGCGCTCTGGCAGTGGGTGGCATGAGGATCGCGCTCGCCGCCTGCGCGCTCGCCCTCCTCGCCGCCGGCACCGCCTGCGGCGAGCGGGCGGAGCCGACCGGCGCCAGCGTCCCGATCTATCCGGTGACCGTCCAGGGCGCCGCCGAGCGGCCGACCGCGCTGGCCGAGACGCCGCAGCGGATCGTCCCGCTCGGCCCGGGCCCGCACCAGATCCTGCGGGCGCTCGGCCTCAAGCGCAGGACCGTGACCGTGAACGAATCGCTGGTCGGGCTGCCGCTGGTGGCGCAGATCAAGAAGGCCCGCCCCGACCTGATCGTCGCCTCGAGCGACGTCGACCCGCTCGACCTCGAACGCGCGCGATCGGCGACGAACGCGGCCGTCTACGTCACCCCCGACAGCTCGCTCGGCGACGTCGAGCGCGCGATCGGCGACGTCGGCCTCCTCACCGCCCGGCCCGTGGCCGCGCGCCGGGTGACGGCGGGAATCCAGCGCGACCGCCGGCAGGTCACGGCGCGGCTGAGCGGCACGCCCGAGGTCCCGACCTTCATCGACGCCGGCGGGTTCAGCACGGTCGGCTCACGCAGCCTCCTAGGAAGCATCGTCGAGGCGGCGAAGGGCAAGGACGTCGCCGGGCCTAGCCCCGAGCAGGGGCCGTTCCCGCTCAAACGCCTGGCCTCGATCGACCCGCAGGCCTACGTTGCCCTCTCGGACAGCGGCACGACGCTCGCCCAGCTGCGCGCGAACCGCGTGACGAAGAAGCTCGCAGCGGTGCGCTCCGGCCGCTTCGGGATCGTGCCGGGCCGCCTCGCCCAGCCGGGGCCGGGCGTCGGCAAGGCGCTCGTCGCGGTCGCGCGGATCCTCCACCCGGACGCGTTCCGCTGAGCCTCGCCGCCCCGGTCAGAGCCAGCGCCTCGAACCGGAAGCTGGCCGCATGGCTCGTCCTGACGAGCGTGCTCGCGCTCTTCGCGTACATCGGCCGCGCGAGCGGCGGCAAGCCGCCTCGCGACGCGCTCTACCAGTACGGGTTCGCCGTCAACGGCCTGGTCGAGGAGCTCCTCATCCTGGGCATCGCGCTCTGGATCGCGCGCGGGATTCCATGGGGTGAGCTCGGAGTTCGGCAGCCGCGCTCCTGGGGCCGGGCGCTCGGCCTCGCCCTCGTCCTCTTCATCGGGATCCTGATCGCCGAGAACGCGCTCGAGTCGGTGCTCCACGCAACCCGCGAGCAGGGCCTCGAGCCCGCGCACTGGCAGCCGGACAAGGCGCTCGCGTATGCGGCCAACGCCGCGGTCATCGCGCTCGTCGCGCCGATCGCGGAGGAGTTCACCTATCGCGGGCTCGGCATCGCCCTGCTGCGCCGCTTCGGGGCGGTCGCGGCAGTGATCGTGTCCGCGGTCGCTTTCGCCGCCGCGCACGGCCTCGTTCAGGGATTCCCGGCGCTGTTCATCTTCGGCGCCGCGCTCGCCGTCCTCCGCCTGCGCACCGAGAGCGTCTTCCCCGGAATGCTCTTCCACGCGTGTTTCAACGGGATCGCGTTGGCAGTGGCATTCGTCCGGTAACCCGATCTATTCTCCCGGCGATGCGGCGCGCAGCGATCATCGGCACGGCCCTCACGTTCCTCTTCGTTCCGGCTGCGCACGCCGCGCCTCCGGCCGTCACCGCGCAGGCCAGCCCCGCAACGGGCGCGGCTCCGCTCACTGTGACGCTCACCGCGAGCGGCGACGTCGCGACCTACCACTGGGACCTCGGCGACGGCACGACCGCCGACGGGCCGGTGGTCCAGCACGTCTACGCGGCGGGCAAGTTCGTCGCGCGCGTGACCGCGACATCGCCGGTCGGCGAGACCTCGCAGGCGTCCGTGACGGTCACGTCGTACGGCCTCTCGCTCTCCGGGCCTCGCGCCGCCGGCTACGGGCAGCGCGCGCGCTTCCACGGTCGGCTGGTGCCGGGCGTGAAGGGCGCGCGGATCCTGCTCTATCGCGGTACGACGCGGGTCGGCAGCGCGAAGACCGGGCACGGCGGGCGCTTTTCGGTGCGCGGACGAATCGGAACGCCCGACGCGCAGTACACCGCGCGCTACGGCCCGGCCGTCTCGAGCCCCGCAACGGTCGGAGTTCGCCCGGCGCTGACGGCAGCCTTCCGCGGCTCGGGCCAGGTCGGGCGGCCGCTCCTGCTGTTCGCGCGCGAGCGACCGGCAGGCGCGGGCACGCTCACGGCGCGCATCTGGCGCGGGAACCACCTCTTCGCCAAGCGCACCGGAGCCGGCCGCCTGCGGATCAGGCTGAGCACACGGCAGGCCGCCGTCTACCGGATCCGGCTCACGGTCACTCCCGCACAGGGCTACGTCGGCGGTGGCACGACCGTCAGCCGGGCCGTGTACGTGCCGTACCTGCGCCTCGGCTCGCGTGGCCCGAGTGTCTACGCCCTCGAGCAGCGCCTGCACGAGCTGCATTACGACCTCGGGGCGGCGGACGGCTACTACGGCATCGATACGGCGGACGCGGTCGTCGCGTTCCAGAAGCTCCACGGGCTCGCGCGCACCGGCGCTACCGACGCTCGCTTCTGGCGGGCGCTCGAGGTCGCGCACGTCCCGGTCCCCGGCCACGCCGGCGCCGGCTTGCACGTCGAGGTGAGCAAGGAGCTGCAGGTGCTCTTCCTCGTCCGAGACGGGCAGGCCTCGCTCGTCCTCACGGTCTCGACCGGGGCGACGGGCAACACGCCCGTTGGCCTCTGGCACGTCTACAGCAAGGTGCCGGGCTACAACGCGAAGGAGATGTACTACTCGTCCTTCTTCGTGGGCGGCTTCGCGATCCACGGCTACCACAGCGTGCCCACGTTCGCCGCGAGCCACGGCTGCGTCCGGATCCCGATCTGGGCGGCGCCGCACATCTACTCGCTCCTCGACTACGGCACGGCGGTCTACATCTATTAGCGTCGCCGCGGTCGCGCTCGTCGCGGCCGGTTGGCTCGTCTACACGCAGGTGTGGGGCGCGGGCGGATCGCATGCGGTCGCCTGGCGCGACGTCACCGGGAAGATGGGCACGGTCGAGTTCACCCGCCGAGCCCTCGGCGTCTACCACTCGCGCGGCTCGTTCACGCGCCTGCTCGACGCGACCATGCCCGGCCGGGCACCGCGGGCGCCGAAGCTCAACTGGGACCGCGACCAGGTCGTCGTGATCTCGCTCGGGCCGCGGTCGAGCACCGGCTACAAGCTCGTGGTCGACCGCGTGGTAGAACGACGCCGCGGGATCTACGTCTACGCCCACGAGCAGACACCCGCGCTCGGCGAACCGGTCGAGTCCCGCGTCACGTACGTCTACCGCGTGCTCACGATGCACGGGCGCGCGAAGCCCGTCTACGTCAAGCTTCGAGGACGATGAGCGAGCCAGACCCGCTGATCCGGCAGCTGCGAGAACAGATCTCCGACAACGACCGCGCGATCGTCGAGGCGATCAACGCGCGGCTGAAGCTCGTCGCGCGCCTGAAGAGCTACAAGGAGTCGCGGGGAATGTCGTTCGTCGACCCCGAGCGCGAGGAGTGGATGCTGCAGTACCTGAGCCGCGCCAACCGCGGGCCGCTCTCGGCGGAGGGCCTCAGGGAGGTCCTCGAGGCGATCCTCGACCTCACCAAGCGTGAGGTCGACCGCCAGGGCTAGTCGTCTTCGCCGCTCGCCTCGGCGAACTCGTCCGGGGTGACGTGCTCGAGGAACTGCTTGAACTCGGAGACGATCTCCTGGACCTCTTCCTCGTTCACTTCCTCGCCCTCCCCCTCGAACTCGATCGCGGACTCCTCGATGACCTCCTCGGCCGCGAAGATCGGCGCGTCGGCGCGAACCGCCAGGGCGATCGCATCGGACGGCCGCGAGTCGATCTCGATCTCGGAGCCGTTCTGCTGCACCGTGATGCTCGCGTAGAAGGTGTTCTCCTTCAGCTCGGTCACGGTGATGCGGACGACCTGCGCGTCGAGCTCGCCGAGCATGGCCGTGAAGAGGTCGTGAGTCATCGGCCTGGGCGTGCTCGCGCCCTGCAGCTTCATGAGGATGGCGGCCGCTTCCGGGTGGCCGATCCAGATCGGGAGGAACTTGTTCCCGTCGGCTGTCTTGAGGAGAACGATCGGCTGCTTGCCGACGAGGTCGAAACTCACGCCGTAGATGACCATCTCGTACATCAGGCGTCCCGAGCCTCGATCATAGCCAGAGGGTAGCGCGTCAAACTCAGCTCGCTTCGAGGCGATCGTTCGGCGGGCAGGGCTCAAGCTCGGCGATGGGCGCGGTCGTCTCCTCGCCCGTCTGGGCGTCCTCGAGCATGGCGCGCCTGTTGGGCACGCTCATCGGGTCGAGCCCGCGCAGAAAGTAGCGCCGGCCCTGATGGAGGACGGGGTCACCAATCTTCATCGCCGCAGTACTGAGACGTCTTTCGGCCCGTCTGGTCGGCGGCAACATCCCTGAGCCGGGTGCGGCTACCATGGGCCGCTCGCGCGGGCGATTAGCTCAGTTGGTTAGAGCGCCGCTCTGATAAGGCGGAGGTCCGTGGTTCGAATCCACGATCGCCCATCGTCGGTTCGAAGTCCGGTGCGGCGGGAGCCGCACCATGACGACTTCGAACCGCCTCTAAATCGCTGCTCTCCGAGAAGGCCCGTGAGCCGCGCCCGCCGTGTCGGTCGCGGCGGCGAGTCGTTCAGGGAAGGCGAAGGCATGCCGTGAGGTCCCGGGGAATCCTCAGCCGGCACGGAGGAGGATCGGAGCCCTCGTACAACAGCCGCCACCGTGGCTGGCGCTTCTCCAGGATGTAGAAGCCGTTGCTGACGTAACGAGCGCAACGCGCCCTGCGCCAGTTGAGAAATTGGGGAAACGTCAGGGCGTAGCGCGGGTTCCTCGACGAGATGTGAATGACGATGTGCACGCACATCACCGGCGCGGCGCGGAGTGAACGTGGATACCAGTTCGTGATCTGTTCGCGCTCCCGAAAGGTCGCCTGCCGCCAGGCGGCAGCAGTCGGGACCAGGACGAGCGCGACAACAGCGACAAGCCCGAACCTCCGTGGCTTGGAGTGCACGCGTTGATGATGCGCCGATCGTGCGACGTCCAGGCCACGCAGACGTAACGGTTCTGTAACGGCGGCCTAGGTCGTGTGGAACTCCGCCCACAGCGGGCGGTGGTCGCTCATGTGGTACCTGACGTAGCTCAGGAACGGCGAGCCGGGGCGCTGCTGCCAGAGGTCCTGGAAAAGCGCGCCGTCGAAGTCGAAGACGTTGCTCGCGCCCGTGAAGCGGTCCTGCGTCGCGCCGGGGAAGAACGCGATCTGGTCGTAGTACGAGTCCGACGCGATCGCCGAGCCGATCTGGGAGGTGTGCGGCGGCACGTGGAGCCCGCGCGCGCAGAGGGCGTCGAAGATCGGGTCGCCAGTCTCCTGCTTCGGGAGGTTGAAGTCGCCGAGCGGGACGACCTCGGGCACGTACGAACGCGCGTCGCGGTGCTTGCGGTCCGCCCACCACGCGACGGCGAACGTCTCGAGCACGCGCCGGTCGACGTCCGGCGGATCCGGCGAGCCGTAGTAGAGATGGACGTTCAGCAGGGAGAAGCGGAACGACCCGCACTCGAAGCTCGCGAGGTAGGGCCCGCGGTCGAACCCCGGGAACGCGGTCGTCGTGCCCGGCAGCTTGATCGCGGAGAGCTGGTTCGGCGGGATCGACAGCCGGCCGACCTCCCTCAGCCTCTTCACCTTCCGCGTGTCGTAGAGGAACGCCTGCCGCTCCTGGTTGCCCGAGGCGTCGGAGAAGAGGAGGTCGTAGCGAGCCGGCAGCTTCGAGTGGATCGCCTCGATCCCGCGCAGGTCGTCGTTCACCTCCTGCACCGCGACAAGGTCGAACCACGTCATCACCTCGGCCATCAACGCGTAGTCGGAGTCGAGCCGGTCCTGGACGCCGAGATTCGCGATGTTCCAGGTCGCGAGCAGCAGGCGGTCGCGGCCCTTCCGCGGGATCTGCCGCCCCGGCTTCTCCCGCCGGTAGGCGCGCACGGCCGCGATCTCGCGGTCGAGGTCGTACTCGTAATCGAAGCGCGGCTTCGGGAAAGGCGGCATCCCCGCAAGCATTGTGGCTCAGTTCCGCGGTTCCAACCACCCCGCGTTTAGCAAAACGGCACCCCGGCAACCCCCGCTGCACTACTCCCGTGACGAAGGAGGCCGAAGCATGTCCGAAGCAGTCGAGGAAATCGAAGACAAGGTTTCATCAAACGGATCCGACGACGAAGGTCGCTCCCGCCTGTCCGGGCTGGGCGGCAAGGGCGTGCTCTTCCCCGTGGCAGCGGCAGCAGCGAGCGCCGCGGCGGCCGGGCTCGCCGCCAAGAAAGGCCCCGACCTGATGAAGAAGCTTCAGGGCGAGGCGAGCGAAGAAGGCGAAGAGCTCGGAAAGAAGGGCATGCAGGGCCTGAAGAAGGGCCTCGCGTCGAGCGGCCCGGGCGGCAAGATCGCCTCCAAGCTGATGGGTGGCGGTGGCGGCGATGACGGAGGCGGCGGCCAGAAGGGCGGCAAGACGCGCCGGCTCCCGATTCAGCGCTGGACCGACGTCGCCGTTCCGGTCGACAAGGCCTACCAGGCGTGGACGCAGTTCGAGGAGTTCCCGAAGTTCATGCATCGCGTTCTCGACGTCGAGAAGGACGACGGGGACAACAACAAGATCCACTGGCGCGAGAAGATCTGGTTCAGCACGCGCGAGTGGGACGGGGAGATCACCGAGCGGCGCAAGAACGACCGCATCGCCTGGAAGTCGGTGAGCGGCACCCAGCACTCCGGCGTGATCAGCTTCCACAAGCTGGACTCGAACCTCACGCGCGTGCTCGTGACGCTCGACTTCGTCCCCTCGGGGATCCTCGAGAAGATGGCCTCGGGCATGCGCTTCGTGAAGCGCGCCGTCGAGGCCGACCTCGCCCGCTTCAAGGCGTACGTCGAGTTCGGCGACGTCAAGGGGCTCGAGTACAAGTCGTCGCCCGCCGAGATGGAGCAGAACCAGGGCAACGAGGAGGACGACGAGAGCGGCGACGAGCAGGAGGCTCAGGGCCGCGGCGACGACAGCGATGACGACGCCGGCGACGACGACAAGGACCGCGACTCGGACCGCGAGGACAGGGCGAAGCGGCGCGAAGAGCGCAGCAAGTCGCTGACGTCCTCGTCGTGAGTGGTTAGAAGCGGGTAATCCGGGCAAAAGCTGCGTCAAATGGCAATCGCCACCCAGGGAACCGCGAGCAACTACCTCCAGCGCGCGCCCAGCCCGAGCGGGCTCGCGGATGTCGTCGACCTGATCCTCGACAAGGGGCTCGTGATCGACGCCTACGTCCGGATCGCCGTGATCGGGATCGAGCTGATCACGATCGACGCACGGATCGTGATCGCGAGCGTCGACACCTACCTGCGCTTCGCCGAGCAGGTCAACCGGCTCGACCTCACGCAGACGGAACTCGCCGGTCTCCCGGAACTGCAGGAAAAGGGCGCCGAGAAGATGACCGAAGGCGCCATCGAAGGCGTCGAGGACGAGGTCACGCCCGACAGCCCGGGCATCCGCAAGGCGATGAAGGGCGCGGCGGCTGCGGCGGCGGTCGGCGCTGCGGCGGCGGCGGCACGTCAGATCGCCTCGAAGAGAAACGACAACGGATCGGGGGACGAAGACTGATGGCGGAGAGCGCCGAGACGGCGTCGCCCGGCCGCACGAGCGGCTTCCTCAAGGCGATGCTGAGAAAGGCCCTCGCGCCGCTCGTCGCCGCGGTGGTCCACGCCGCCAGCGCGTACCTCGGACGGAAAGCGGGCTCGCTCGCGCAGGAGAAGCTGCTCCCGATGCTGCGCGAGCGCGGCGACGGCAACGGGCAGGCCGCTGACAGCGGCGCCCACGCCGAGGCCGAGCCGAGCCGCGACACCCAGCGCCAGGACCGCGAGAAGCGCCGCGGTCAGCGGCGAAAAGCTCTAGAGCAGACGGGATCGACCTAAGGAGATCTGATGGCAATCGCAACCCAGGGAACCGCGAGCAACTACCTCCAGCGCGCGCCCAGCCCGAGCGGGCTCGCGGATGTCGTCGACCTGATCCTCGACAAGGGGCTCGTGATCGACGCCTACGTCCGGATCGCCGTGATCGGGATCGAGCTGATCACGATCGACGCACGGATCGTGATCGCGAGCGTCGACACCTACCTGCGCTTCGCCGAGCAGGTCAACCGGCTCGATCTCACGCAGACGGAGGCTGCCGGCCTCGCGGAGCTCCGCGACGGCGGCGGTGGCGGTGGGGACAACGGCGGCGGAAAGGCGAAGGGGATGATGGAAGGAGCCAAGGACAAGGCCTCGGACGCGAAAGAGGGCGTGAAGGAGCGCGTGAAGCGCGACTAGGCACATGGCGCTCCAGACCCCCCCGACCCGGGCGCCGCTCTCAACCGCGCTGTACTGCTACGGCGTCACGTCCGCCGACGGCGTGGCCTCGCAGCCGGACGCCGGCCTGGCCGGCGCCGTCGGTCGAGCCGGTCCGCTTCCGGAAGCTCGCCGCTCTCACGAGCGCCGCGCCGCCGGGAAAGGTGCGGGCGCGCCGGGCGGACCTGCTCACGCACTTCGACGTGCTCGCAACCGCCTTCGAGCGCGGGACCGTCGTACCGCTTCGCTTCGGGATCGTCTTCGACGACGAGGACTCGCTCGTCCGCGACTTCCTCGAGCCGCGCCATGACGAGCTCGCCGGGCTGCTGCGCGAGCTGCGCGACCGCGTCGAGCTGCGGGTGACTGCTCACTACCGCGAGGAAGCCGTGCTGGCCGAGATCGTCCGCGAGAGCCCGCGGGTCGCGCGCCTGCGCGAGCAGACGCAAGGCGGCGGCTCCCCTCCCGCTCTCCTGGAGCTCGGCGAGCTCGTCTCGGCCGAGCTGCAGGCCCGAACGGCGCGCGATGCCCGCTCCATCGTGGAGCGGCTCGGGGCCATCGCCCTCGCGTACGACGTCTCGGACGAGCAGATCGAGCACCAGCTCCTGCGCGCGTCCTTCCTCGTCGAGCGGAAGCGCATGAAGGCCTTCGACGAGGCGATGGAGGAGCTCGCCGCCGCGCAGGCCGGGCGGATCGACTTCTCGTACGTCGGGCCCCTCCCGCCGCACAGCTTCGTGAGACTCGAGGAGCGCCGCTGATGGGCATGATCACGGGCCTGCTGACCCTGCCGCTCGCGCCGGTCCGCGGGACCGTCTGGATCGCCGAGCAGCTCGCCGCCGAGGCCGAGCGCCAGCTCTACGGCGCGCAGTCGGCGCGCCGGCGGCTCCTGGTCGCGGAGCGGCAGCTCGAGCTGGGCGTCCTCTCGCACGAGGAATACGAAGTCATCGAGGAAGCGGCGCTCGACCAGCTGGAAGCAGAACAGGAGGAGCGCGAATGGCTGACCTGACCGACGCGCAGAAGAAGCGGCAGGAGTCCCGCCAGAAGCGGCGTGGCAGCTCCGAGGAGCCTCAGCAGGACGACAACTCGCGGGACGACAGCTCGGAGGCCCGGAACGGAGAGCCGCTCGAGGCCGTAAAGCAGGCCGCCAAGGTCGCCGCCGCCGGAGCCGCCGTCGGCGCAGCCGCCGCTGCGGCCCGCGCGTTCACCCATCACGGCAACGACGCCGATGGCGGCACCGAGGACGAGCGGGCCGAGCCCGAGAAGCCCGACGAGCCCGAGGCGGAGTCCGAGCAGGACGACGAGCCACAGGCCGAGCAGCCGGAAGAGCAGCAGCCCGAAGCGCACCAGCACGACAACGCGCGCCAGGACGACGACCGGCAGCGCGACGAGCAGCACCACGAGCCCGAGCCGGTGGAAGGCGCCTCGCTCGGCGACGCCGGCAAGGCGATGAGGACGGCCCGCGACCAGCTTCAGGAGCTCCTCGGCAAGGCGGTCGAGTCCGCCTCCGCGCTGGAGCGGACGCAGAACGGCTGGGTGGCCACGCTCGAGGTGCTCGAGCTGTCGCGCATTCCCGAGACGACCGACGTGCTCGCGTCGTACGAGCTCGAGCTCGACGAGAAGCTCGGCCTCCGCAGCTACCGCCAGGTCCGGCGCTACACGCGTTCGCAGGCCAACGGAGAAGGGCTGTGAGCAGCCGCGACCTCGAGGGCTATCGCTCCGGCCAGCCGGCGCAGCTCACGGACGTGCTCGAGCGCGTCCTCGACAAGGGCATCGTCGTGGCCGGCGACATCCAGATCAACCTGCTCGACATCGAGCTGCTCACGGTGAAGATCCGGCTGCTGATCGCCTCCGCCGACAAGGCCAAGGAGATGGGCATCGACTGGTGGCAGAGCGATCCGTTCCTGTCCGGCAGCAACGGCCGCGGCGAGCTCGACAAGCGGCTGCGCGCGATCGAGGAGAAGGTCGGCCTGCCGACGAGCGACGAGGAGTCGTGAACGCGGAAGGCTGGTACCTCTACGGCGTCGTCGAGGCGGGCGCGCCGGGAGCCGTCGACGCCGGGCAGGCCGTCGAGCTCGTCACCGAAGGTCGGCTCGCCGGGGTAGCGAGCCGCGTCTCGCTCGAGGAGTTCGACGAGGCGGCCCTGGTAGAGCGGCTCGGCGACGCGGCCTGGCTGGAAGAGAACATCCGCCGCCACGAGCAGGTGCTCGAGCGCGTGCTGGCGTCCACGACGGTCTTGCCCTGTCGCTTCTGCACGGTCTACCGGACAGAGGCTGAGCTGAAGCAGTTCCTCAGCGACCGGCAGGACGCGCTGTCGGCAGCGCTCGCCGAGGTCGCGGGCCGCGTCGAGCTGGGCGTGAAGGCGTTCGTCGACCCGGAACGCTTTGCGGCCGGCGGCGCCCAGGAGAACGACCGAATCCGCGAGCTGACCGCGCAGGCGGCAGGCGCACAAGGCGGCCGCGCCTACCTCGAGTCGCGTCGGCTCGAGCGCCTCGTCGGCGACGAGCGTGCGCGCTTCGGGCAGGAGGCCGCCTCCGAGCTGCACCGCCGCCTGCTGGACGCCGCAGAGCGCGGCGTCCTGCTCGACCTCCAGCGGCCGGAGCTGAGCGGCCGCGACGAAGAGATGGTGCTCAACAGCGCCTACCTCGTCTCCGACCGGCCTGGCTTCGAGCGCGAGCTCGCCGCTCTGGCGCGGGAGCTCTCCGAACGAGGGCTCGAGCTCGAGCTGACCGGGCCATGGCCTCCGTACAACTTCGTCTCGGAGGAGCTGCGGGCATGAGCTCCGACCTCCGTCCAGACCTCCGCCAGCAGGTCACGCTGCTCGAGCTGGTCGACCGGGTGCTCAACAAGGGCGTCGTCCTTTCGGGTGACATCACGCTCTCGGTCGCGGACGTCGACCTCGTCTACGTCGGCCTGCGCGTGCTCCTCGCCTCCGTGGCGACGCTCGAGGAGCAGGGCATGCCGGTCGCGATCGGAGACGCGCTGCGGTGATCCACGTCTACGGGATCGTCGACGAGCTCGACTCCCTGCCGCCCGTCGAAGGCGTCGAAGGCGCGCCGCTCGAGCGCAGGCGCGTCGACGCGCTGGAGCTGGTGGTGAGCGAGGTCCCGCGCGACGAGGTCACGCAGGAAGCCGTGCTGCGCCACGCCGAGGTCGTCGAGGCCCTGATGGGCCGCAGCCGAGCCGTGCTGCCCGCGCAGTTCAGCCGACCCTTCGCCGGCGACGAAGAGCTGGTCTCCGCGGTGACCGCGAAGGCTTCCGACCTCGAGCAGCGGCTGCAGCGTGTTCGAGGCTGCGTCGAGCTCGGCGTGCGCGTCGTTGCGCCGGCGCCGGAGAGCGGTCCCGAAACAGAGTCCGGAGCCGAATACCTGCGCGCCCGGCTGGACGAGGAGCGTCGCCGCTCGCAGCTGATCGCCCAGCTCGACGAGCCGCTCGCCCGCCTCGCGCAGGAGACTGCAGGCGGTGCGACGGGGAGCAACGTGTTCGAGCGCGCCTACCTCGTGCGCGACGAGGACGCGTCCACGTTTCTCGGCACGGTCCGCGAGCTGCAAGCGGCGCACCCCGAGCTGTCGCTCGCCTGCACGGGGCCGTGGCCGCCGTACTCGTTCGGAGCGGAGGCCGCGAAGTGAGCGCTCACGAGCCGATCGACAAGGTCCTCGCCGGCAGCGGCGACCTCAACCGAATCGCCGGCGAGCTGGAGCACGTCCAGGACGCGTTCCCGCGACGTATCAACGCCGACCCGGAGAAGGTCGAGCAAGGCCTCGCGCGCCTTGTGCTGACCCTCGTCGAGCTCCTTCGCCAGCTGATGGAGCGCCAGGCGCTTCGCCGGATGGAGGGCGGGACGCTGACGGACGAGCAGCTCGACCAGCTCGGCGAGACCTTCATGAAGCTCAACCAGCGCATGGACGAGCTGAAGGCCGAGTTCGGCCTCGAAGACCGGGATTTGAACCTCGATCTGGGTCCGCTCGGAAATCTTCTCTAAACCTGCATGAAAACGAGCGGGTCGGTGATACCCGTAGGAGTCCTCGTGAAAGGAGAACACCGATGGCATCACTGAAAGACGTCGAACAGGTCGCCGACGACCTCGCGGGTCTCGTCGACAACCTGCGCAAGGAGATCCGCGACAGCGCGAGCTTCGACAAGCTCGTCCGGATCGCGGACCAGATCAGCGAGCACGCCGACGAGGCTGCCGGAACCTTTAGCACCGTCAACGAAGCGTTGACGAGCCGCCTGCAAGAGCTGAAGGGTGGCGCCGGGTCCGCATCAGGCTCTGCCCGCTCCAAGGCGCGCTCCTAGACGAAGGAGGCCAAGAGATGGCTGAAGAGACTCAGGACCAGCAGAACCAGCAGAACAAGACGAGCAGCAGAGCAGCAGCGGTGGCGGCGGTGGCAGCACGGCCGTGAAGGCCGCTGCCGCGGCGGCCGCGACGAGCGTGGCGGCGATCGCCGCGAAGAAGGCGCTCTCGCACCGAGGCGGCTCCAACGGAAGCTCGAGCAACGGCGACTCGGGGTCGAAGGGCGGCGACATGAGCTCGATGCTCACGTCGGCGCTCTCGGGCGGCTGGGACGCGGCGCGGGACGCGCTGCTTCCGGCGGCCGAGGATGCCGCAGGGGCCGCGGGCGAATGGGTGGCCGAGAACGCACCCGAGATCATCCGCGAGCGGATCGTGCCGCGGTTCATCGAGTCGTTCAACGAGGCGGGCGGCGGAAGCTAGCCGCCCCAAACCGAAGGAGGAACGATGGAAGAGATGGACGACAACGAAGGCATGTCGACCGGGAAGAAGGTCGTCGCGGGGGCGGCGCTCGGAGTTGCCGTCCCGGCCGCGGTCGCCGTGGGCCGCAAGGTGCTCGGCGGCGGCGGGGATGACGACGACCAGGACAGCCAGGGGTCCGGCGAAGGGTCGCAGCAAGGTTCGCGGTCGCGTAGCGGCTCCGGTGGGTCCAGCGGGTCCCGCAGCGGCTCCAGCCGCTCGCGCAGCGGGTCGTCCAGCGGCTCGCGCAGCGGGTCCTCAGGCAGCTCCGGGAGCTCGAGCCGGCGCTCGACGGGATCGAAGGCGCGCTCGGGCTCGTCGAAGCGTTCGAGCTCGTCGTCGTCCAAGAGCCGAAGCTCGTCCGGCCGCAGCAGCGGCTCCTCGAGCCGCAGCGGCAGTAGTGGCTCCTCGAACCGGAGCCGGAGCAGCTCGTCCGGCAGCCGCAGCAGCGGTAGCAGCAGCAACAACCGCAGCGGGAGCGGCAGGACGAAGGAGCAGCTCTACAACCAGGCCAAGCGACTGAAGATCGACGGCCGGTCGAGCATGACCAAGGCTCAGCTCGAGCGCGCGATCAGCAGAGCACGCAGCTAGCGGAACGGCCCGCGCTCCGGCGCGGGCCTTCCTCTTTCTTACTAGACAGCGAGCCGGAAGGCTGCGGGTGTCGTTTTACGGGCTACCGCGGCCCGAGCTCGCACTTCGTAGCGCTCGACGCAGCTCTCCATAGGCCGTCTCGACTTCGGGCACCATTCCCTTGTCGCGGAGCTCTTGCGCGTAAGCCTCCAGAACGGCAGGCGCGATCGGGTCGAGTGGTGGGAACCGCGTGGCGACGGACTCATCGCCGACAAGTACGGCATAAGGCTCGGCGAGTTGCATCGCGGAGCGCGCCGCGTCCGCGAAGCCGCACTCGACCTTCACGATGTCTTGCGTTATCCATTTGTGGCTCGCAGCGTCGCCGTCAGACTCGATGCGGACATCCCACTCGAAGAGGGTTCCTGGTGTCTCGAACTCGCGACGACGCGCCCATGCAGCCTCGAACTGCCCCTCCGAGACCACAGCTACGAGGTCCACGTCGCTGATCTGATCCGCTCGACCGGACGAGAACGACCCGAGAAGGAGGAGACCATCCAGCTCCTCGGTGCTTTCGGCCTTCTCCGACGCATGGACGATCAGAGGCCACTGGCGAAGGCGCTCTGCCTCGGGACGCGTCGGCCAGTCCAACACCCCGTCAGCCTACGACGCGGCGATCATTCCGCCAATCTCTCGTCAGTGGAGGATCTCGGTGCGGTGGACGTAGTCCTCGACCGCGAGCAGAAAGGCCGGGTCGGACGCGATTTCCTGCAGGCTGATCTTGGTCGCGTCGTCGAGGTCTCCGTCATGCGCCAGCTCGACGAGGAACGGCGCCAGGCTTCCCGACTGCGAGAGCGCGGACATGCGCAGCACGAGGTCTCGCATCAGATCGTCTTGCGAGATCGCCTCGAAGCCCTCGAGGTTCTGGTGCCAGCCGGGGAGCATCTCGTCGTTTAACGCCCCCGGCCGCGGAAAAGATACGGGGCTACGCGACGAGGCGCTCCAGCGCCTCCGCCAGCTCTTCGAGCTCGGTCTCGTCCGAGAACGCGATCTCGAGCCGGCCCGCAGTCACGCGCGCGGTGAACCCGGTTGCACGCTCCGCAGCTTCGCGAGCACGAGCCGCCAGCGCCGGGTCGACCTTCGGCACCTTGCGCGGCTTCGTCTTCGCTCCCGCCCAGCGGGCGGCGCGCTCCGCCGCGCGTACCGACATCCGCCGACGGACGATCTGCCGCGCAAGGCCGCGGCGCCCCTCGTTGTCGGGCACGGCCAGGACCGCGCGGGCGTGACCCTCGCTCAACTCGCCGCGCTCGACCATCCCAAGCACGTCGTCGGTGAGCTCCAGCAGCCGCAGCCGGTTGGAGACCGTCGGCTTCGCCTTCCCGACTCGGGCCGAGAGGTCGCCGAGCGAGAGCCCGAACTCGTCCATCAGGAGCGCGTACGCGCGCGCCTCCTCGACGGCGGAGAGCTCCTCGCGTGCGACGTTCTCGACGAGGCCGAGGAGCAGCGAGTCGCGGTCGTCGGCTTCCCGCACGAGCGCCGGAACGGTCGGGAGTCCGGCCTCGCGCGCTGCACGCCAGCGGCGTTCGCCGGCGATCAGCTCCCAGCCGCCGGCCTGCCGCGGCCGCACGACCACAGGCTGAACCAGGCCCTGGGCGCGGACCGATTCCGCGAGCGCGGTCGCCGCCTCGTGGTCGAAGCGCTTCCGCGGCTGGCGGGGGTTCGCGTGGATCGTCTCGACGGGCAGGTGCGCCAGCTCCGGCTGGCCCTCGCCGCCGACAAGCAGCTCGAGACCGCGGCCCAGGCCGCGGCGTTTGTCAGGAACGGCCGACAAGCTCTATCGCCACCTTCCAGTACGCGTCGGCGCCGGCCGACGCGCGGTCGTAGGCGGTCACCGGCAGCCCGTGGCTCGGCGCCTCGGCGAGGCGGACAGAGCGCGGAACGGCCGTGCGGAAGACGAGCTCTCCGAAGTGCCGGCGCACCTCGTCCGAGACGTCGGCCGCGAGGCGCGTTCGCCGGTCAACCATGGTCAGGATCACCCCGCCGATCGCGAGGCGCGGGTTCAACCGCGAGCGCACGAGCTCGACCGAGCCGACGAGCTGCGCGAGGCCCTCGAGCGCGTAGTACTCGGCCTGCACCGGCACGAGCACGCGATCGGCGGCCGCGAGCGCGTTGACAGTCAGCGGCCCGAGCGACGGCGGGCAGTCGAGGAAGACGAAGGAGTAGCGCGCTCCTGCTCCGGCCAGCGACTCGGCGAGGTAGCGCTCCCCGTCCGGCCGCCGGGCGAGCTCGACGGCGGCGCCTGCAAGCTCCGGCTTGGACGGCACGAGGTCGAGGTTCGCGAACTTCGTCGGACGGATCAGCCGCTCGAGCGCGATCCCGTCGAGGAGGTCGAACGACGAGCTGCCGTTCGCCCGCTCCCCGAGGCCCGACGTCGCGTTCGCCTGCGGGTCGAGATCGACCACGAGCGTGCGCTCGCCGGCCTCGGCGAGGCAGGCCGCGAGGTTGATCGCGGTGGTCGTCTTGCCGACCCCGCCCTTCTGATTGGCAAGCGCATACACCCGGCCGGGCATACGGGCACGCTAGCTACGCGAGCGGACGTTTCCTGGCGACGCCGGGGCGCCGCGGAAAGCCCTCCGGCGTGGGCTGGAGCTTGCGCAGGACGAGCAGGCCTGGCGGGGATTCCGCCGGCTCGCCGCCGAGCTTCGCGGCGACCCGCGCGACCCGCTCCGAATCGGCGCTCGGGCCCACGAACAGGATCGCGGCGCCGCCCGGGGCGACGAGCGGGAGACACCATTCCGCGGCCACCGGCGGCTCGGCGAGCGCCTTCGCGACCGCGACGCCCCACGCGTCGACGGGCTGCTCCTCGGCTCGGCCGCAGACCACGCTCACGTTCGGGAGCTCTCGCGCCCAGCCTTCCAGGAACTCGCACTTGCGGCGGCTCGCCTCGAGGAGCGTCACCTGCCGGTCCGGAAGAGCCACGGCGAGCGGGATCCCGGGAGCACCGCCGCCGGAGCCGACGTCCACGATCGCGCCGTCGAATCCACGCACGACGTCGAGGGCGGCGAGGCTGTCGGTTACGTGGACGCGGCGGGCTTCCTCGCCGCTCAGAGAAGTCAGGCCTGGCGTGGAGACAAGGGCCTCCAACCAGCGTTCGATCACTCGGGCTCGACGACGACGAACCGGTTGGGCTCGGTCCCTTCGCTGCGCGTGGTGACGCCCGGCACGTCCTTCAGATGCATGTGGACGACCTTGCGCTCGACGGCCGTCATCGGGTCGAGCTCGACCGCGCTGCGGGAGGCCTTCGCCCGCTCGGCCGAGCGCACGGCGAGCGTTCCGAGAGTAGCCTCGCGCCGCTCGCGATAGCCGGCTGCGTCCACCACGACGGGCTTCCGCTCGTCGCCGTGCTCGCGCCAGGCGATCGCGTTCACGAGGTACTGGATCGCGTCGATCGTCTGGCCGTGCTTGCCGATCACGAGCCCGAGCTCCCGGCCGGTGACCGTCGCGACAAGCGACTCGTCGTCCTCGCGGATCTCGACGCGGGCGGCGACGCCGATGGCCTCGAGGACGTGCTCGAGCAGCTCGCGCACCTGCGCGGCGAGCTCGCCTTCTTCCTCGACAGCGGCGCTGGGAGCCGGCGCCGCGACGGCTGAGCGCATCGACGCTCGCGATCACCCGCGCGGGCGCGTAGCCGACGCCGAGCAGGCCGCGCTCGCCTTCTGAGAGGACCTGGAACTGGACGGCCGCCTTGTCGATCCCCGGCTGAAGCTTCTCCAGCTCGCGGAGTGCGCTCCACTTGGCCTCCCCGACGGTCTCGCCGGTCGCTTCGACCTGCAGCGGGCCGTTCTCGGTCATCGCCGGGCCCCGCCTTTCTTCTTCTTCCGCTTGACCCGCTTCGGCTCGGCGGGCACCGCGGCCTGCGCAACGGCCGGTTCCGGCTCGGGCTCCGGGGCTGTCGCCCCATCCTGGGCCGTCTGCTCCTTCGGCGGAGTGCGCGACGAGCGCTTCGGCGGGGGCTGAGCCTTCGGCATCATCCGCCGCGTCACAAGGCCCTGCCCCACAGTCCACAGGTTCGTCGTCACCCAGTAGATCACCAGGCCGACCGGGAAGTTGAGCAGGAAGAAGATGAAGGTCAGCGGCAGGATGAGGAACATCGTCCGCTGCGTCTTGTCCATCGTCGCGGACATGAGCAGCGTCGAGAGGATCTGGCTGCCGACGTAGACCGCGAGCAGCACGTATCCCGACCAGTGCGCGTTCGCGTGCGCGGTGATGTCCGGAACGAAGCCGTGGAGCCAGGAGAGGTCGCCGCCCGGGTGGCTCTTCGCGAACTTCCGCAACACGAGGTAGAGCGCGATGAACACCGGGAACTGCGCCACCATCGGCAGGCACGACGCCATCGGGTTGATGTTGTTCTCCTTGTAGAACTTCATCAGCTCTTCCTGCTGCTTCCCGCGGTCGGCCTTGTACTTCCGCTGGATCTCCTTCATCTGCGGCGCGTGGAGCTGCAGGTTCTGCATCGAGTGGATCTGCTTGACCATCAGCGGCACCAGCAGGAGCCGGACCATCAGCGTCAGCGCGACGATCGACCACGCCCAGGTAAGCCCGGCCGAGCTGTGCAGCCAGTCGAGGATGCTCCGGAGGAGGTTCTCGAGCGGCGAGAGAGGCGAGCCGAAGATCAACGAAAGATCCTTTGCTGCTCGACGTAGTCGACCCCGCCGCGGCTCCAGGGATTGCAGCGAAGCAGGCGCCAGCCGGTGAGGACCGTGCCCCGCACGAGCCCGTAGTGGCGGAGCGCGTCGAGGGCGTACTGCGAGCAGCTCGGGTGGTACTTGCACTGTCCGCCCCAGAGGACGCCCAGCGTCCACCGGTACGCGTAGACCAGGCCGATCCCCGCGTAGGTCGGAAGCCTCAGCGCGTGCCTCATGCGCGGGCCTTCTCGAGGATCTCCTCGACGCGCTCGCCGAGCCAGTCGAACCCTCGCTGCTCCGCGGCCTCGGCGAGCCCGGGCCGTACGACGAGGACGTAGTCGTGGTCCTGCGGGAGCTGCTCGGTGCGCGCCTGGAAGAGCTCGCGCAGGCGCCGCTTCATCCGGTTGCGCACGACCGCCGTCCCGACCGCCTTAGGCACAGCGAGGCCGAGCCGGGGCGCGTCGCCAGCCTGCTCCTCGCCGCCCCGCTCGAACCAGTAGAGGACGAGGTAGCGCGTCGAGACCGACCGCCCGTGGCGGTAGACGGCGTCGAAGTCCCGCGAGCGCGAGAGGCGGTGGCGGCGGTTCACGCGCGCGTTACGCGGAGAGGCGCTTGCGCCCTCTCGCGCGGCGGCGCTTGAGGATCGCCCGCCCGGCACGGGTGGACATGCGGGCGCGGAAGCCGTGCCTCCGCTTGCGCCTTCGAACGTTGGGCTGATAGGTGCGTTTCACGAGTCGAAATCGAAGAAGAGCCGCCCGAAGAAGGGCGGCGTCGAACCAGTATAGACGAGGCGCTCAGGGGTAGTTCTCCACAGACCTGAGGCGCCACAAGCGGGGCCGGAAACGCGGCACTAGCAGCCCTTCTCGAGGTGCAAGCGTTGTCTGCACTGACCCATCGTCCACACCTGTGGAGGGCGGTGTGGAGGGCGGTCAACTCCCTGCAAATCGCATGTTTTTTGTCCACCTTGCAAACAACACCGGACCCATTGAGGTCGCACTCGGGCGCTGCTATGCTCGGCGCTCGCCCGTCCCCCCGACGAAGGAGCCTGCCGGCGGCGTGGAGCCCTCAATCGAGCTGACTGCGGACAGCCTGTGGAGCGAGGTTTCTAGTCGGCTCAGGGGCGCCCTAAACGAGACGACCTACCGCACGTGGTTCAACCACGTCGACGGCCTGGCGCTCAACGACGACGAGTTCGTCCTCTCGGTCCCGAACGCATTCACGCGGGACTGGATCGAGGGTCATTTCCTCGGCCTGATCCGGGCCGCGATCGGCGACGCCACCGGTCAGGAGCGCCGCGTGCAGCTCGCGGTCGCGGAGGTGGGCGAGGACGCGGCGGTCGAGGTCGAAGTCCCGCGCAAGGAATCGCCGGGAGTGGGGCTCAATCCCAAGTACACGTTCGACTCATTCGTCATCGGCTCCTCGAACCGCTTCGCGCACGCAGCTGCCCTCGCCGTCGCCGAGGCGCCCGCGCAGGCCTACAACCCCCTCTTCATCTACGGCGGCACCGGGCTCGGCAAGACGCACCTCCTCCAGGCGATCGCGCAGTACGTCAGCGAGCACCAGGGCGAGCTCACGGTGCGTTACGTGACGAGCGAGACCTTCATGAACGACTTCATCAACGCCCTCCGCGACAAGCGGATCGAGGGCTTCAAGCAGCGCTACCGCGCCTACGACCTGCTCCTGATCGACGACATCCAGTTCTTCGAGCACAAAGAGCGGATCCAGGAGGAGTTCTTCCACACCTTCAACTCGATCTACGAGGCCGGCGGACAGCTCGTGATCTCGTCGGACCGCCCGCCGCGGGAGATCTCCACCCTCGAGGAGCGGCTGCGCTCGCGCTTCGAGTGGGGGCTGATCACGGACATCCAGCCGCCCGACCTCGAGACGCGGATCGCGATCCTGCGGAAGAAGGTCATGGCCGACGGGATCCACATCCCCGACCCGAAGGTGCTGGAGTTCATCGCGGGCCGCATCTCGTCGAACATCCGCGAGCTCGAGGGCGCGCTCACGCGCGTCGTCGCGTTCTCGTCGCTTACCGGCCGTCCGATGAGCGAGGACCTCGCCCAGGACGTGCTCAAGGACGTCTTCCCCCAGGGCGAGGTACGGCAGGTCTCGATCGAGCGCATCCAGGAGCTCGTCTCGGAGCGCTTCGGCCTCTCGCTCGAGGAGCTCTGCGGCGAGCGCCGCTCGCAGAACATCGTCTACCCGCGGCAGATCGCGATGTACCTCTCGCGCGAGCTGACGGACGCGTCGCTGCCCAAGATCGGGCGCCAGTTCGGCGGCCGCGACCACACCACGGTGATCCACGCGACCACGAAGATCGCGGGCATGATCCGGGAGGACAGGTCTGTCTACAACCTTGTGCAAGAGCTGACCGCAAGGGTCAAACAGGCCCGCTGAAATGTGGAGTGTTCAGCCGGCCGGCCCGAGCCCTGTCGACAACCGCGACTTCTCCCCAGTTCGCCCCCACAGCCCAAGCCCGCTTCTCAAGCGGCTTCGGAGCGTCTTCCCCGTCATCCACACTCTCTATGACTACGACAAAGGAATTTCATAAATGATGGAAACAACAGAAGCCGTGGTGACCGGAGGAACCCTCAACACCGTCTGCTCGCGTGACGAGCTCCTGCATGCGCTCGGGATCGTCTCGCGAGGCGTGTCGACGCGTACGACCGTCCAGATCCTGTCGGGGATCTTGCTCGAGGCCGAGGAGGGGACGCTGCGGCTAGCCGCGACCGACATGGAGGTCTCGCTCCGCACCTCGCTCGAGGCGAAGGTCGAGTCGGAGGGCTCGGTGGTGGTTCCCGGCCGGCTCCTGCTCGAGCTCGCGCGACTCCTGCCGGCAGCGGAGGTATCGCTGGAGCACAAGCCCGAGGAAGCGGCGGTCGAGATCCGCTGCGGCTCCGCGAGCTACCGGCTGCACACGTACAACCCGGAGGACTTCCCGCGGCTGCCGCAGACGCAAGGCATCGAGTTCCACGACGTCGACCGCGCCACGCTGCTCGACACGGTCGCCCGGGTCAGCCGCTCCGCATCGCGCGACGAGTCGCGCCCGGTCCTGACCGGCGTCCTGATGCGCTTCGAGCCGGGCAAGCTCGTCATGGCCGCGACCGACTCGTACCGCCTCTCGGTCAAGGAGACGGCCATCGAAGGGACGCTTCCGGAACTCGAGGCGATAGTGCCGGCGCGCGCGCTCGGCGAGCTCGCCAGGATCGCGCCGGAGGGTGAGCACGTCTCGCTCGGCGTCCACGAGAACCAGGTCGTCTTCGGGACCGGCACCGCCTGGCTGACCACGCGCCGCATCGACGGGCAGTTCCCCAACTACAAGCAGCTCGTCCCGGAGACCTTCGAGCACGAGGTCCCGCTGCCGCGCGAGGAGCTCCTCGACGTCGTCCGCCGCGTCTCGGTGATGGCGCAGCGCAACTCGCCGCTTCGCCTGCGGTTCGCGGACGGCGAGCTGACGGTCTCCGCGCAGACGCAGGACGTCGGCGAGGCGCGGGAGTCGCTGCCTGCGCCGTTCGGGGCGGAGGCGCTCGAGATCGGCTTCAACGCGGAGTTTCTGCGCGACGGCGTCGATTCGGTCGTCGGCGAGCAGCTGCGCCTGAAGCTGATCAGCCCGCTGCGGCCGGCCGTGCTGCAGGGCGAGAGCGACGACTTCCTGTACCTGATCATGCCGATCCGGCTCGCGGGCTGATCGTCGGCGCCGTCTCCTTACGCGACTTCCGTTCCTACGCGCGGCTCGAGCTCGAGCTGCAGCCGGGGCTCGTACTCGTGACCGGTCCGAATGGAGCGGGCAAGACGAACCTGCTCGAGTCGCTGCACGTGGGCACCCAGGGCTTCTCGCCGCGGACGCGCGCTGATGCCCAGCTCGTGCGCTTCGGGCGTGACGCAGCGCGCGTCGCCCTCCGCGGGCGGCGGGCGGGAGTGCCGGTTGAAGTCGAGGTGACGCTCGAGCTCGGGACCGGCAAGCGGGCCAGCCTGAACGGCGCGAGGCTCCGTGCGGCCGAGCAGCTGCGCTCGGAGGTGGCCACGCTCGTCTTCACCCCCGACCGGCTTGTCGTCGTGAAGGGCGGCCCCGCTGCGCGGCGCGCGTACTTCGACCGCGTTTTGGGACGGATCTCTCCGTCACGGGCCGGCCTTTCCGCCGAGTACGGCGCGGCTGTGGGACAGCGGAACGCTGCGCTCCGACGGGTGTCGCAGGGTCTCTCCTCGCGGGACGCGCTCGCGCCGTGGAACGAGCAGGTGAGCCTCCTCGGCGGGCAGCTGGTCGAAGGGCGGCGGGAGGCCGTGTCGCAGCTACGGCAGCCGTTCGCGGAGCGCGCCGCCGAGCTGGGCCTCGCCGGCGCGACGCTCGCGTACGAGGCCGAAGCCCCGACGGTGGACGAGCTGGAGGCCCGCACCGCGCGCGACATCGAGCGCGGGACGACGAGCCTGGGCCCGCACCTCGACGACGTCGGGGTCCTCGCCGGCGACCGCGATCTGCGTGCGTTCGGCTCGCAAGGCGAGCAGCGTCTTGCGGTCCTCGCGCTCCTGCTCGGCGAGGCGGAGCTTCTGGAGGAGCGTCGAGGCGCTCGGCCGCTGCTGCTCCTGGACGACGTTCTCTCCGAGCTCGATCCGGACCGGCGGCGGATCCTGGCGGACCGGCTGCGAGCGTCGGGGCAGGCGCTGGTCACGAGCGCGAGCCGGAACGCGCTTCCGGGCGAGCCCGCCCAGACGGTTGTCGTTGCGCAGGACAGCGACGGGACGAGCCGCGTGGAGGCGGCCTGAATGGAGCGGATCGGCGACACGGTCCGGCACGAGCTTCGCCGTTTCGGAGGCTCGGGCGCGATGCCGGACGTCGTCAACGCGTGGCCCGGGCTGGTCGGCGAGCAGGTGGCTGCGAACGCGTGGCCGGCGCGGATCGCGCGGGACGGGACGCTGCACGTCAACGCGAGCTCCTCGGCGTGGGCGTTCGAGCTCGGGCAGCTCGAGGGCGAGATCCTGCCGCGCCTCCAGGAGGCGCTCGGGCCCTCGGCACCGAAGCGTCTGCGGTTCGCTCCAGGACCGCTTCCGGAGGTCTCGCCGGAGGCGTCCGAGGCCCGGCCGGAGCCCCTTCCGGAGGCCACTTTCGACCAGGCGCGCGAGGCCCATTCCTGGGCCGCCGCGATCGACTCGGAGGAATTGCGCAAAACAGTGGAAAAAGCTGCGCGTGCAAGCCTCGCGAGGGCCTCTTCCGGCCGCTCCGTCTGGTAGACTAACTTCAGCCCGGAAATGTGCAAGTTGCAGGGCTTTTTTCATGAGTAAAGACTCCTATACTGCCAAAGACATCACCGTCCTCGAGGGCCTCGAGCCCGTCCGGCTGCGACCGGGCATGTACATCGGCTCGACGGGCGCACGCGGGCTCCACCACCTGATCTACGAGGCGGTCGACAACGCGGTCGACGAGGCCCTTGCGGGACGCGCCGATCGCATCGACGTGACGCTCCATCCGGACGGTTCCGTGACGGTCACCGACAACGGTTCCGGCATCCCGGTGGACCTGATGGCCGAGCAGGGCCTCTCCGCGCTGACGGTGGTGCTGACGAAGCTCCACGCCGGCGGCAAGTTCGGTGGCGAGGACGCTGCCTACAAGGTCTCCGGCGGCCTCCACGGCGTGGGAATCTCGGTCGTGAACGCGCTGTCGGAGTGGCTGGTCGCCGAGGTGAAGCGCGACGGCAAGGTCCATCGCCAGAGCTTCGCCCGCGGGGAGCCGACGAGCGAGCTCGAGATCGTCGGCGACACCAAGGAGACGGGGACGACGATCTCGTTCCTGCCCGACGTCGAGCAGATCTTCGAGGACGGCGACTGGTCGTACGAGACGCTCAGCCAGCGCCTGCGCGAGACGGCGTTCCTGACGCGCGGCCTGCGTATCGTCCTCACCGACGAGCGCGCCGGCGGGGAACGCGCCGAGTACCACTACGAGGGCGGCATCCGCGACTTCGTCGCCCACGTCAACTCGCCGAAAGACCCGATCCACAAGCAGATCGCCTACTTCGAGGGTGAGAACGAGCAGGGCGCGGTCGAGGTGGCGATGCAGTGGAACTCCTCGTACCAGGAGTCGCTCTACACCTTCGCCAACAACATCAACACCCACGAGGGCGGCGCGCACCTCTCGGGCTTCAACGCCGCGCTGACGCGCACGATCAACAAGTTCGCGCGAGATCTCGGCCTGCTCAAGGAAAAGGAGGACAACCTCGAGGGTGAAGACGCCCGCGAAGGCCTCGCCGCGGTCGTCTCGGTCAAGCTGCAGAACCCGCAGTTCGAGGGTCAGACGAAGACGAAGCTCGGCAACCCGTGGGTCAGGGGCTTCGTCGAGCAGACGGTCAACGCGAAGCTAGGGCAGTTCCTCGAGGAGAACCCGCAGGACGCAAAGCAGATCATCCAGAAGGCGATCGCGGCCTCCCGTGCTCGCCAGGCCGCGCGCAAGGCGCGTGATCTGACCCGGCGCAAGGGCGCCTTCGGCGGAGAGATCGCGAAGAAGTTCGCCGACTGCCAGGTGCGCGACCCGGAGCTCGCCGAGATGTTCATCGTCGAGGGCAACTCCGCCGGCGGCGCCGCCAAGGAGGCGCGCGACAAGTCCAACCAGGCGATCCTGCCGCTGCGCGGGAAGATCATCAACTCCGAGAAGAACCGGATCGACAAGGTGCTCTCGAACACCGAGATCCAGCTGCTCGTGCAGGTGATCGGCACCGGCATCGGCGACGAGTTCGACATCTCGAAGCTGCGCTACCACCGGATCGTCGTCATGACCGACGCCGACGTGGACGGCGCGCACATCCGCACGCTGGTGCTGACGTTCCTCTACCGGCACATGCCCGAGCTGTTCGAACGGGGCTACGTCTACATCGCGGTCCCACCGCTCTACCTTGCACGGCTGGGGAACCAGCACAGCTACCTGGAGAAGGACTCGCAGCTCGAGGACCTGCTTGTGCGCGAGCGCTTCGGCGATCTCGAGGTCGAGGCGCGCGACGGCGTCCAGATCAAGCTCACCGAGAGCCGCTACAAGCGGTTCGCCCGCGCCTTGAGCGAGTACTCGGGGTGGGTCGCGCGCCTGCGTTCCGACTTCGGCCCGCAGGCCTCGGAGTTCGTGGTCGCCCACCGGCTGGTCGAGACCGACGTGGCCTCCGCGGCAGACGCCGTGGCGGCGATCGCGGCCAGGGACCAGAACGGCTTCGGCCTCGAGGCCTCGGTCGACGGCGACTCGTTGCTCGTCCAGGTGATCGAGCAGGAGACGAACGCGACGATGAACGTGGTCGTCCCTGGTGAGCTCCTTGGCTCGCCGATCTTCGAGCACCTGCGGAAGGCGCACATGCGACTCGCCGAGATCGTCGGCGGGCTGCCGCCGTTCAAGCTGCAGCTCGGCAAGGAGTCCGAGTACGCGCTCACGTTCGAGGAGCTCCGCTCCCACGCGCTCGGCCTCGCCAAGAGCGGGATTCAGATCACGCGCTTCAAGGGCCTCAGCGAGATGAACGCTCCGGAGCTCTGGAAGACGACGATGGACCCGGCGAACCGGATGATCGTCCGGGTCGAGGTCGAGGACGCCGCCGCCG
Organism: uncultured Actinomycetes bacterium; assembly: GCA_963788215.1. Taxonomy (GTDB): domain Bacteria; phylum Actinomycetota; class Thermoleophilia; order Gaiellales; family Gaiellaceae; genus AC-32. The sequence goes on along the minus strand of CAWBFX010000008.1, from coordinate 52,678 downwards.
CCGACCTCTGGTTCTCGCGGCTGATGGGCGACGAGGTCGAGCCGCGCCGCGCGTTCATCGAGCAGAACGCCCTCGAGGTGAGGAACCTGGATGTCTGAGATCGAGAGCGGCCCGCTCGGCGCCGGCCGGATCGAGAGCCGCGAGCTCGACCAGGAAGTCCGCACGAGCTTCCTCGACTACGCGATGAGCGTGATCGTGAGCCGCGCGCTGCCGGACGTGCGCGACGGGCTCAAGCCGGTGCACCGCCGCGTGCTCTACGCCATGCACGAGTCCGGTCTGCAGCCGAACCGGCCGACGCGGAAGTGCGCGCGCGTGGTCGGCGAGGTCATGGGCAACTACCACCCGCACGGCGACCAGGCGATCTACGACGCGCTCGTCCGCCTGGCGCAGCCGTTCTCGCTGCGCTACCCGCTCGTCGACGGGCAGGGCTACTTCGGCTCGGTCGACGGCGATCCCGCCGGCGCGATGCGCTACTGCGTGGTGGGCGACACGAGGGTGGCGACTCCCGGCGGGACGTTGCGAATCGCGGACATCCATCCGCGACTGGAGCCCGAGTCGGAGCGTGAGGTGGCGCTCGAAGTCCTGGACCGGCTCGGTCGCCCCGTGCACGCGTCGAAGCTCTTCCATTCAGGCGAGCACCCGACGCTTCGGTTGCGGACGCGCGAAGGCTTCGAGGTCACCGGGACCCACAATCATCCGCTCCTGTGCCTGGTCGACATGGCCGGGGTTCCGCTTCTCTTCTGGAAGTTGCTCGAGGAGATCCGGCCCGGCGATCGGGTTCTGATCTCGCGGACGCTTCGCCCTGACACGGACACGCTCGATGAGAGCGAGCGGCGAACCGCGCTGCTCCTCGGCGCGTTCCTCGCCGAGGGCTGGTTCAGCGAGACCCGCGGCGGCTTCAACAACGTCGACCGCGAGTTCTTCGACGAGGTGCTCGCCGCTTATGACGGCATCGTCGGGGGTTCGCGCTACGTCTACGAGCGAACGATTCGCTCGGGAAGCCTGTTGTGTGAGCTTGACGTCCAGAAGCTCGACACCGTCCGGCAAAGTCCGCTCGCCGAGCTGATCGGCGTTGCGACCGCGGACAAGCGCGTCCCGGAGCGCGTCTGGCGATCCGGGCTTGCTTTCAAGCGCACTTTCCTCCAGGCGCTCTTCACCGGCGACGGTTCGTCGTCAGTCCTCCCGCGCAACTCGATCCAGATCTCGTACTCGACCTATAGCGAGCAGCTCGCCAAGGACGTGCAGCTGCTTTTGCTCGACTTCGGCATCGTCAGCCGCCTCTGCCGCTACGCAAAGGGCGAGATCAAGGTCGTCGTCTCGAACCGGCGCGATGCGCGGCGCTTCGCCTTCCGCGTCGGTTTCCTCGGTGCGAAGCAGACGAAGCTGGAAACGGGTCTCGAGGCCATGCCCGACGCGCGCGCATTGAGCCGAGACATCGTCCCGTTCGTCTCCGACTACATCCGCTCCGAGGTCGATACGCGCTGGGCTCGGAGGACGAACCTCGATCGATCCGAGCGTTGGGAGCGCTCTGCAACGGCGATGCTCGAACGCATCGAGCCGGAAGAGGTCCGCCGCGTGGTGGAGCCGCTCGTCACGGGCGACTACTACTACGCAGAGGTCGAATCTGTAGCGGACGCCGGCGTCCAGCCCGTCTACTCGCTGCGGGTCGAGACCGACGACCACTCGTTCCTCACCAACGGATTCGTCAGCCACAACACCGAGTGCCGCCTCTCGCGGATCGCGACCGAGCTCTTGCGCGACATCGACGCGGACACGGTCGACTTCGAGCCCAACTACGACGAGTCGCGGCGCCAGCCGACCGTGCTGCCGGCTCGCTTCCCGAATCTGCTCGTAAACGGCTCTGCGGGGATTGCGGTCGGGATGGCGACGAACATGCCGCCGCACAACCTCGGCGAGGTCGTGAAGGGCATCGTGGCGATGATCGAGGACCCGTCGATCAACGTCGAGAAGCTGATGAAGCACGTCAAGGGACCGGACTTCCCGACGGGAGGCACCATCGTCGGCTTCTCCGGGATCCGCGACGCGTACCGGACCGGGCGCGGGCGCATCACCGTGCGTGGCCGCGCGCACATCGAGCAGCTGCGCGGCGGCAAGAGCGCGATCATCATCACGGAGCTCCCCTACGGCGTCCGCAAGGCTGGCGAGGGCGGCGTGATCGAGAAGATCGCCGACCTCGTCAAGGCGCAGACGCTCACCGAGGTACCGATGTCCGACGAGGCGCTGCAGGACCACTCCGACAAGGAGGGCATGCGCATCTACGTCGAGCTCAAGCGCGACGCGGTGCCGCAGGTGGCGCTGAACAAGCTCTTCAAACTGACCCCGCTCCAGACGACCTTCGGCTACAACGCGGTCGCGCTGGTCGACGGCGTCCCGAAGACGCTCTCGCTGCTCGAGCTCGTCCGGCACTACCTCGACTACCAGCGCGAGGTCGTCACCCGCCGCTCGAAGTACGAGCTGCGCCAGGCCGAGCGCCGCGCGCACGTCCTCGAGGGCTATCTCAAGGCGCTCGACAATCTCGACGCGGTGATCACGCTGATCCGCAACGCGGCGGACACCGAAGACGCGCGCACGGGCCTGATGGAGCAGTTCGAGCTCTCCGAGATCCAGGCTCAGGCGATCCTCGACCTGCGCCTCGCGCGCCTCACCGGGCTCGCGCGCAAAGAGATCGAGGACGAGTTCAAGGACCTCCAGGAGCGAATCGCCGAGCTGCGCGCGATCCTCGGCGACCCGGCGAAGGTCGACGGCGTGATCAAGGAGGAGCTCGACGAGCTGGTGAACGCCTACGCCCGCGTCGACGAACGCCGCACCGAGATCGTGGTGGGCGAGGACGACCTCGAGCTCGAGGACCTGATCGCGGAAGAGGACATGGTCATCGCGATCACGCGCTCGGGCTACGTGAAGCGGCTACCTGTCACGACCTACCGCGAGCAGCGCCGTGGCGGCATCGGGGTGATGGGCATGGACATGAAGGAGGACGACTACATCGAGCACCTGTTCGTCGCCTCCACGCACGACTACCTGCTCTTCTTCACCTCCGTCGGCAAGGTCTACCGGCTCAAGGTGCACGAGCTGCCGCTCGGAACGCGCCAGTCGAAGGGCCGCGCGATCGTCAACCTGCTTCCCTTCGGCCAGGACGAGCAGGTGAAGGCGGTGATCGCGACGCGCGACTTCAAGGAAGCCGAGTACCTCGTGCTCGCGACCAAGAAGGGGATGGTCAAGAAGACGAAGTTCGAGGAGTACAACACGCCGCTCAAGGCCGACGGGATCATCGCGATCAAGCTGCGGCCGGACGACGCGCTCGTCGACGTCCTGCACTCGTCGGGAACCGACGACATCATGCTGATCTCGCGCAAGGGCCAGGCGATTCGCTTCCACGAGCAGCAGGCCCGGCCGATGGGACGCGCAACCTCGGGCGTCAAGGGCATGGGCCTCCGCAAGGGCGACGAGGTGATCTCAGCCTCGATCGCGCGCGAGGACCTCGACATCCTGGTCGTCACCGACCAGGGCTACGGCAAGCGCACCCGCGTGGCCGACTACCCGGTCAAGGGGCGCGGCGGGCTCGGGGTCAAGACGGTGCAGCTCACTGCAGCGCGCGGACAGCTCGCCGGCGCGGCCGCGGTGCGCGACGGCGAACAGCTGATCCTGATCTCAACCGGCGGCACCGTCATCAAGATGCCCGTCAACGACATCAAGCGGCTTGGCCGCTCGACTCAGGGCGTGATCGTGGTGCGCCTGCGCAAGGACGAAGTGGTCTCCAGCATCGCCCGCGTCGCCGAGGGTGAGGCTGAGAGCGGCGGCGATGAGGACGGCGCCGGCCCGGCGCCCGCGTTGGCGTCTGATGTAGAAAACACTAAGAAATAGCAACTTTTAGCCGAAACACGCGGGGTCCTCTTCCAAAACTCGCGTCGGGCCTGTATACCTTTGAAGTTAGACGACCCCGGCGGAAGGTGGATCCTATGTACGACAAGGCAGTGGATTTTCTGGAGCCCATCGACATTTCCGAGCATCTCGACAAGATCGAGCTCTACCTGGGCCAGGTCTGCCAGATCGCGGGGATCTCGAAGATGCAGCTGGATTACTGGACGAACAAGGCCCAGATCCCGACCAAGGGCAAGAAGCAGCGCATCTACGACATGGAAGCGCTCGAGACCGTGATGCTGATCAAGCAGGCGAAGGACAAGGGCCTGAACCTCGGCGCCGCGATCGAGGCCGCCCGCACCTTCCGCGCGACGAAGTCCGCCGCGCGTAACGGCGCTTAGCCGCCGCGCAGGCTCTCGGCCGCCTGCTCGGGCGGGACGGAGTTGACGTAGATCCCGGCGCCGAGCTCGAGGCCGGCCAGGACGGACAGCCGCGGCAGGAGCTCGATGTGCCAGGCGCTGCCATCGTGGTGCAGCCAGGCGTTCCACGGAACGGCGCCCTCGGCCTGCCGAAGGCGGGCCACCAGCTCGCGCAGGAGGCGTAGTGCGGCCGCAAGCGTTGCGTCTGCTTCCGGGACGATGAGCGTCTCGTAGGGCAGCCGGCCGACCGGATGGCAGAACGCGACCACGCCGTCTCCCTCTGCAACGACGAGTCGCTGCTCCCTCGCCGCTGAGAGCAGCTCGGCCAGTGCCTCAGGCCGCTCGGCGGCGACTGCCGGAGGCGGCTCCGGGAGCCAGACGAGCTGCGAGTGCGAGTGCGGCAGGCTTGCTCCCGCGGCGCGGCCCTCGTTGATCAGCGCGTGGACGTAGCCCGGCCCCTCGCCGGTCGTGCGCGTGCGCCAGACCTCGGCGACGAGCTCGATCTCGTCGTCGGTGAGTTCGGCGAAGGTCCGCACGTGCCGGGGCGAGTGGATCACGACCTCCTGGCGCTCGAAGGCCGGGTAGAGGTTGGGCACTACGCGAACCCGCCAACCCGGCGTGTCGGGCGCGCGATCGCCCGCCGGCAGCGCGAGGACCTCGGGAGGCGTCCGGTCCTCGCGTCCCTCGCAGAAGGGGCAGCTCTCGAGCTCCTCGGGACTCTCCGGCTCGACCTCGTCCACGCCTGCGCCCGGGCGACGGGCGCGTGCAGGAGCGAAGGCGACGAGGCGCCCTGACAGGGGATCGCGTCTCAGGAGCTGGAGCTCGTCCGCTCGATGAACGGCTTGAGCAGCTCGATCGGCGCCGGGAAGACGATGGTGGTCGACTGCGAGGAGCCGAGCTCGAGAAGCGTCTGCAGGTAGCGGAGCTGGAGCGCGATCGGGTGCTTCTCGATGACGACGGCCGCGTCCTTCAGCCGCTCGGAGGCCTGGAACTCGCCCTCGGCGGCGATCACCTTCGCGCGCCGCTCGCGCTCGGCCTCGGCCTGGCGAGCCATCGCGCGCTGCATGCTCGACGGGATCTCGACGTCCTTGACCTCGACGATCGCGACCTTGATTCCCCAGGGCGAGGTGGCCTCGTCGATGATCTCCTGCAGGATCGCGTTGATCTTGTCGCGCTCCGAGAGGAGCTCGTCGAGGAGGTGCTGGCCGAGGACCGACCGGAGCGTCGTCTGGGCGATCTGGGAGGTCGCGACCATGAAGTTCTCGACCTGGACGATCGCGTTCTTCGGCTCGACGATCCGGAAGTAGGCGACGGCGTTCACCCGCACCGGGACGTTGTCCTTGGTGATGACCTCCTGCGGCGGGATGTTCAGCGTGATCGTCCGGAGGTCGACTTTGACCATCCGGTCGACGACCGGGATCAGCAGGAACAGGCCCGGCCCCTTCGGCTCCGGCAGCAGGCGCCCGAGGCGGAAGATGATCCCCCGCTCGTACTCCCGCGCGACCTTGATCGCGGAGATCAGGAAGAGGACGAGCAGGAAGAGGAGGACGAGGACGACGACGATTGCGGCGGTCATGGCGCGATCCTAATCCGATTCGAGGTGGATAACGTCGAGGGACAGGTCGGGCCCGATGCCGGCCACTTGAACCTGCTGGCCCGGCCGGAGAGGCTCGCCGTCGGTCGGGCGAGCGCGCCAGAGCTCTCCGTGCACGAAGACAAGGTCGTCGCGCCGTGCCTCCCCGACCTCGCCCACTATCGTCTGCGGCCCGACCGATACCGGTCGCCGCCGCACCGCCATCGCCTTCGAGAGGGCAAACGCCCAGAAGCCGCCGATCGCAAGGGCGAAGGCGATCAGGAGCGGCATGTTGACGTTGCCGTAGGGGGCCGGCGCGTTGTGGAAGAGCAGCAGCGAGCCGACGACCATGCTGATCAGCCCCGCGACGGTCAGGGCGCCGTGGGTGACGACGTGGACGTCGATCACGAGTAAGGCTGCGCCGAGGATCAACAGCGCCAGCCCTGCCCAGCTGATCGGGAGCACGGCGAAGCCGAACAGCGCGAGCAGCAGCGATACAGCGCCCAGTGCGCCCGGCAGCACGACTCCGGGATGGAAGATCTCGAAGCCGATCCCAGCGAGCCCTGCGAGGAAGAGGAGCGGGATCAGGTTCGGATCGATCAAAGCGTTCAGCAGGCGCGTGAAGAAGCCGGGATGGACGTCGACGAGCTCGGCGCCGGCCGTGTGGAGGACAAGCTTCTTGCCCACGGTGGTCCGGCCGTCGATCTTGTTCAGGAGGTCCGGCAACGTCGGGGCGAGAACGTCGACGACGTTGATCTTGAGCGCAGTGGTCTCGTCCACGTTCGCGGCGTGCTTGACCGCTTCTTCGGCCCAGGCCGCGTTGCGGCCGTGGTAGCGCATCAGGCTCTCGAGCGAGGCGACGGCGTCGTTGATCACCTTGCGCCGGAGGTCGGAGGAGATGTTCTGGCCGCTCGAGTCGATCGGCGTGGAGGAGCCGATGTTCGTCTGCGGCGCCATGGCGGCGATGTCCCCGGCCTCCGTGATCCAGACGCCGGCCGACGCGGCGCGGGAGCCCTGGGGGGAGACGTAGACGATCACCGGAATCTTCAGGGCGACTTCGTTCTTGACGATCGTGCGCATCGACTCCGAGAGCCCGCCGGGAGTGTCGAGCGCGATCACGGCCGCTGAGTAGTGGCCGTTCTCGGCGCGGTGGAGCTGGTGATCGAGGTAGCTCGACGTGACCGGGTTCACTTCGAGCCCGAAGTGGATCACCAGCACCTTCGGCTTCGAGGAGCTCGCGAGGGCCACTGCCGGGATGACGAGCGCCAGGGCGAGCGACCCCAAAAATGCCCGCAGAAACGGCCCTTTCACAGTTGTAAGGATGCTATCAGCGAGCCTTGCGGCCGCAGCATTCTTCTGCGACTCTCGGCCGGGTGCGGGTCGTCCTCGCCGCAGCCGTGCTCGCTCTCGCAGCGCCCGGAGTCGCTTCCGCAGCGGGCCTTTCTCTCGCTTCGCAGGACCTGCGCGGCGGCCGGCCGATCGCGGTCAAGCGCTTCGATCTCGTGGGCCTCCACTGGCGCGGAACCGGCAGGGTGCTCTTCCGGACACGCTCGGCGGATGGGCGCTGGGGCCGCTGGCAACCCGCGGCCCCGGAGGCGGACGACCTTCCGAACCGCGGCGTAGAGAACCGCCGTCGTGGCTGGCACCTCGGTTCGCCGTACTGGACGGGTAACGCTGACGCTCTCCAGTACCGAACGGTGGGCCGCGTGCGTGCGGTCCGCGCCTTCTTCGTCCGCGGCCGAGCGCAGGGTCGGGTCTTCCGCCGGCCAGACTTCAAGCGGCCCGATTTCAGCGAGCAACCGACGATCATCACCCGCGCCCAGTGGCACGCGCCCGAGTCGATCCGGCGGGCGCCGCCGAGCTACGCGGACGGCGTCCACCTCGCGATCGTCCACCACACGGCCGGCTCGAACAACTACAGCGCGAGCCAGTCGGGCTCGATCGTGCGCGCGATCATGCTCTACCACGTTCAGGGAAACGGCTGGAACGACATCGGCTACAACTTTCTCGTCGACAAGTACGGCCAGGTCTTCGAAGGCCGGTACGGCGGCATTACGCGCCCGGTGATCGGCGCGCACGCGATGGGGTTCAACGCCGGCAGCGCGGGGGTTGCGGTGCTCGGCAACTACGGCTCGACGCCCATTTCGTCTGCGGCGAAGGCCGCCCTCGTCTCGCTGCTCGCCTGGCGGCTGGATCTCGCTCACGTCGACCCGCTCTCCCGGGTCGTGCGCATCTCGGCCGGCAACCCCCGCTACCCGCCGGGCCGCGCCGTGACGCTGAACGCGATCTCCGGGCACCGAGACACGTACCCGACGAGCTGTCCCGGCACCAGCCTCTACCGCCAGCTTCCCTCGATTCGCACGGCCGTGGCGCAGACAGGCCTACCGAAGATCTACGGGCCTGCGGTGGCGGGGGCGCTCGGTGGGCCCGTCCAGTTCACGGCACGCCTTTCGAGCTCGTCTGACTGGACCGTCACCGTCCGTGACGAGTCGGGCACGGTCGTCGGCAGCGGCTCGGGCACCGGAACGCAGGTCGACTGGACCTGGGACGCGACGGGCGTTTCGGCTGACCAGCGCTACACGTGGGCAATCGCCGCGCCCGACGCGAGGAGCGCCACCGGGGCGATCGGAACTGCGCTGCCGCCGCCCGCGGTGGGTGGCCTGAAGGTCGCGCCGGCCGTCCTCACGCCGTCGGATCGGCCGACGCTCAGGTATCGCCTGGCGAGCCAGTCGCTCGTGACCGCGACCGTCCTCGACCCGAACGGGCTGATCATCCAGACGCTCTTCTTCAGGAAGCTGCAGCACGCCGGGCCGCAGAAGTTCTCCTGGAACGGCATCTCCGGCGTGCCCGACGGCCAGTACCGCATCCAGGTCGTTGCCCAGGACGCACGAGGCCGCCAGGCGCAGGCGTCGAGCGACGTGATCGCCGACGCGACGCTGGCCGGCTTCGACCCGAGCGCCGCGGTGTTCTCCCGGCCGGTCGCGTTGCGGGTCGAGCTCAATGCGCCTGCCACGGTCTCGCTGCGCATCGTCTCGGGCCGAGCCACGGTTGCGACCTTGCTCGACGGCGACTTCGGCGCAGGCCTGCAGGAACCGACCTGGGACGGCGCGAGCGTCCGCGACGGCCGGTACCGGGCGGTTCTGACCGTGACCGACTCGGTCGCGACGGTCGTCCGTACGCGCACGCTCCGGCTCGACCGCGTCCCGCCCGCCCTGAGACTGCTCTCGCTGCGCTACCTCCGGTTCCGGCTCAACGAGCCGGCGCGGCTCACGCTCGTGCTGAATGGCCGCGCTCGGCGGCTGAACGTCAAGCGACCCGGGGTCTTCCGGGTCGGTCACCGCGGAACCGTGCGCACGCTGCGCGCCTGGGCCGTCGACGCGGCCGGCAACCGGAGCCGCGTCATCCGCGCGCACCGCTGACCCACTCGTCGTAGCCGCGCTCCATTTGCTCGAGCAGCTCCGCGAGCAGCTCGGCGCGGTCGATCTCGCGGCCGCTCTCGACCAGGAGGGAGGTCGCGGGGCGGTCGACCTCCTGCGGGAGCTGCGCTTCGGTGACGTTGACGTTCACGCCGATCCCGAGGACGACGCGGCTCTCGCGCGCCTCGGCGAGGACACCTGCGACCTTGCGCCCGGCGAGCAGGACGTCGTTCGGGAACTTCAGCTCCGGCTCGAGCCCGGTCAGCGAAGCGATCGCGGCCGCGCAGGCCCGGGCCGCGACGCCGGTCAGCTCGGGCAGCCGCTCGCCCGGCACATTGGGTCGCAGCTGCAGCGAGCAGAGCAGGCTCGTGCCCGCGGGAGCCAGCCAGCGCCGCCCCAGCCGTCCGCGCCCCTCCGTCTGCTGCCCAGCGACCACGAGCGTCCCCTCGGAGGCGTCCGGCGGGATCAGCAGCTGGGTCGACGGAGTCGAATCGACGTAGCGGTATTCGCGCCCGAGCCGGCCGCGCAGGCGTGGAAGCACGTCCTCCCGCGCGAGCGAGTCACCCACGGGCCATACACTAGGCCCGCCGTGGCCCAGACGACGCTCGGGCGTGAACAGATCGAGGCGATCCTGCCGCACCGGGACCCGTTTCTCCTGATCGACGAGGTCGTCGAGCTCGAGCCGGGCACCCGGGTCGTCGCGCGGAAGCACGTGCGCGGCGACGAGTGGTGGTTCGCCGGCCACTTCCCCGGCCGGCCCGTGATGCCGGGCGTGCTGATCGTCGAGGCGATGGCGCAGACGGGCGCGGTTGCCGTCCTCTCGCAGGAGGAGAACCGTGGCCGGATCGCGTTCTTCGGCGGCATCGACGGGGTCCGCTTCAAGCGGATCGTGGAGCCGGGCGACGAGCTCGAGCTCGAGTGCCGGATCGAGGCCGTTCGAGGCCCGATCGGCAAGGGCAAGGCGACCGCGAAAGTGGACGGGAAGCTGGCAGCCCGCGGCACCCTCACATTTGCTGTGGAGCAGACGTGATCGGGACGTCGAACGGGGTCGCCGTCTCGATCACCGGGCTTGGCGCGCGCGTCCCGGAGCGCGTGATGACGAACGACGAGCTCTCGACGATGATGGAGACCTCCGACGAGTGGATCGTCGAGCGCACCGGGATTCGCGAGCGGCGGATCGCCGAGCCCGGCGAGGCACTGTCCGACCTGGCGCTTCCTGCCGCGCGCGAGGCGCTCGAGGCGGCCGGGCTCGAGGGCGCGGACCTCGACCTCGTCATCGTCGCGACCGTCACGCCGGACATGGCCTTCCCGGCGACCGGCGCGATCATCGCCGACCAGCTCGGGGCCAAGGACGCAGCCGCCTACGACCTCTCCGCGGGCTGCACCGGCTTCATGTACGCGGTCGCCCAGGCATACGGGATGCTCGCCGCGGGGCTTGGGCAGCGGGCGCTCGTGGTCGGCGGAGACGTCCTCTCGCGGATCCTGGACTGGAGCGACCGCGGGACCGCCGTCCTCTTCGGCGACGGAGCGGGCGCGGTCGTGCTCGAGCAGGTTCCTGAAGGAGGCTTCCTCGGCTTCGAGCTCGGCGCGGACGGCTCCGGCGGTCCGCAGCTCTATCTGCCGGCCGGAGGCTCGCGCTCACCCGCCACGGCGGAGACCGTCGCCGACCGCCTGCACTTCGTCCAGATGAACGGCCGCGAGGTCTTCAAGTTCGCGACGCGGGTGCTCGTCACGTCGGCGGAGGCCGTGCTGGCCGAGTGCGGGCGCACGATTGACGATGTGGACGTGTACGTTCCCCATCAGGCAAACGTGCGCATCATTGAGTATGCGACGCAGAAACTGGGCATTCCGAAGGAAAAAGTGGTGATTGACGTCGACCGTTACGGCAACACTTCTTCCGGATCGATTCCGCTGGCGCTCGCAGATGCAAGACGGGAAGGCCGGCTTCAGCCCGGGAAGCTCGTGCTGATGACCGGAATGGGTGCAGGCCTCACCTGGGGCTCTGGTTTGATCGAATGGACGGACGGAGGAGGAAGATGAGCACGCCCCCAAAGATTGCGTTTTGCTTCCCCGGCCAGGGCTCCCTGGAGGTCGGCATGGGTCGTGAGATCGCCCATGCGGTGCCCGAGGCCATGGAGGTGTACGAGCGTGGAAGCGAGGCGTCGGGCCTCGACCTGGCGCGCCTGTGCTTCGAGGCTCCGGAGGAAGAGCTCGTGCAGACGGAAGTGCAGCAGCCGGCGCTCGTGACCACGAGCCTCGCCGTGCTGGCCGCGCTGCGCGCCCGCGGGCTCGAGCCGGATTACGTCGTCGGCCACTCGGTCGGCGAGTTCGCCGCGCTCGCCGCCGCCAAGGCGCTGCCGACCTTCGAGGCGATCGCGCTCGTCCGCGAGCGCGGACTGGCGATGGCCGCGGCCGCGCGTGAGAACCCCGGCTCGATGGCGGCAATCCTCGGCCTGGAGGACTCCATCGTCGAGCGGCTCTGCGAGCGGATCACGCGTGTCTGGCCCGCGAACTACAACTGCCCCGGCCAGATCGTCGTGTCCGGCGAGAACCACGCGGTCGACGAGTGCTGCGCGGAGGCGCAGCTCGAAGGCGCTCGGCGGACGGTCAAGCTGCGCGTCTCCGGCGCGTTCCACAGTCCGCTTATAGAACGCGCGGCGGAGCGCCTCCGGCCGGTCGTCGAGCGAGCGCGCTTCTCCGAGCCGGTCGCGCCGTTCATGTCGACGGTGACGGCGAAGATCGAGCCCGCCCAGCGGCTGGCGTCGCTCCTCGTCGAGCAGCTGACCGCCCCGGTCAAGTTCACGCAGGCGGCGCGCGAGCTGATGCGCCAGGGTGCGACCGTCTTCGTCGAGGTCGGCCCGGGCAACGTCCTCACCGGTTTACTGAAGAGGATCGACAGGACCGTGAAGGCGATCCCGGTCGGGGATCTCGCTTCGATCGAGAAGCTGCGGGAGACTCTGCACTCTGCCTAGTGCCCTGCCCAGCAATACATGCCGGCTTCTGGCCCACGATCACGCTACGCCAGAGCCCGCCCTTCCCCTTAGCAAGGCAACCAAGCCTTGCTGCGGGCAAGTGCGAACTCTGGCTTGGTGCTCGTGAACCAGAAGGGCGGCGGCATTACCGGGCAGGGCACTAGCGAGTTCTGCTCGCTCGAAGGCAAGGTCGCTCTCGTCACCGGCGGCTCCCGCGGGATCGGCCGTGCGATCGCGCTCGAGCTCGGGCGCGCCGGCGCGCAGGTGGTGGTCGGCTACAACTCGGGCGGCGAGGAGGCCGAGCAGGTCGCGGCGGAGGCCGGGGGGCGCGCCGTACAGGCCGACGTCTCCGACCCCGCCTCGGCACGGCAGCTCGTGGAGGACGCGGGCGACGTCGACGTCCTCGTCAACAACGCGGGCCTTACTCGCGACGGCCTCCTCGCGCGCATGCCGGACGACGACTGGCGCGCGGTGATCGAGACGAACCTCTCGTCGGTCTTCTACACGTGCCGCGCGGTTGCGCGGCCGATGATGAAGAAGCGCTCCGGCTCGATCGTGAACGTCTCGAGCATCGTGGGCATCCACGGGAACTGGGGCCAGACGAACTACGGCGCCTCGAAGGCCGGGATCATCGGCTTCACCAAGTCGCTCGCCCGCGAGCTTGGCAGCCGCAACGTGCGGGCGAACGTGGTCGCGCCTGGCTACGTGAACACGCGCCTCACCGACGTCCTGCCCGAGGAGGCGCGTGAGGCGATGCTCTCGAACACGCCACTCGGCCGGCTCGGCGAGCCGGAGGACATCGCGGGGGCGGTACGCTTCCTCTGCTCCGACGAGGCCTCGTTCATCACGGGCGAGGTCATGCTCGTCGACGGCGGCTTGGGAATGTGAACGGGGCTTCTCTCAACGGCAGACGCAGGGTCGTGATCACCGGCCTCGGTGCCCTGACCCCGTTGGGCAACGACGCCGAGACGAGCTGGGAGAGCCTGATCGCCGGCAAGTCGGGCGCCGGCCCGATCACGCAGTTCGACTCGAGCGACTTCTACGTCCACTTCGCCTGCGAGGTGAAGGACTTCGACGCGACGGACTTCATCGAGCGCAAGCAGACGCGGCGCATGGACCGCTTCGCGCACCTGATCGTCGGCGCCGCCCGCATGGCCGAGCAGGACGCCGGCCTCGAGATCTCCAAGGAGCCGGACCGGGTCGGCGCGGCGATCGCGACCGGCATCGGCGGGCTGAAGGCCTTCCAGGACTGCCATGCCGAGCTCCTCGAACGCGGGCCGGACCGCGTGAACCCGTTCTCGATCCCGGAGATCATCCCGAACATGGGCGCGGCCTGGGTCTCGATGCAGCTCGGGACGCAGGGTCCGCTGAGCTCGCAGTGCACCGCCTGCGCGGCGTCGAACATGGCGATCGGCGAGGGCGCAGACGCGATCCGGCTCGGCCGGGCCGACGTGATGCTCTGCGGCGGGACCGAGGCGCCGGTGACCGAGGTCGGGATCGCGGGCTTCACCGCGATGCGCGCGCTCTCTCGCCGCAACGACGAGCCGGAGAAGGCGAGCCGTCCGTTCGACGCGGGTCGCGACGGGTTCGTGATGGGCGAGGCCGGTGCGGTCGTCGTCCTCGAGGCGCTCGAGCACGCTCAGGCGCGCGGCGCGAAGATCTACGCAGAGCTGCTCGGCTACGGCGTCTCCTCGGACGCGCGCCACATCACGGAGCCCGACCCGACCGGCGTGAACCCGGCGCGGGCGATGCAGATGGCGTTCGGCGACGCGGGCATCTCTCCCGACGAGATCGACTACATCAACGCGCACGGAACGTCGACGCCCCTCGGCGACGCCTCCGAGACGCGTGTCCTGAAGCTCGCGCTCGGCGAGGAGAACGCGCTCAAGACGCCGGTCTCCTCGACGAAGGGCGCGACCGGCCACTGCCTCGGCGCCGCGGGTGCGGTCGAGGCGATGTTCACGACCCTGGCCGTCGACCGGGGCATGCTGCCGCCGACGATCAACTACGACGAGCCGGACCCCGAGTGCGACCTCGACTACATCCCGAACGAGGCGCGCGAGGCCGACGTGAGGGTCGCCGTCTCGAACTCGTTCGGCTTCGGCGGCCACAACGCGTGCATCGTGGTTCGCCGCTTCGAGGACTAGGTGCAGGCGTCGACGTAGAAGCGCAGGTACTGGGCGATGTGCGCCTCCCAGTACTCGCCCGTGTGCGCTCCGGGCCACATGTGGAAGCTGATGTTCGTCCCGTCGGCCTTCAGTTCCTGCGCGAGTCGGGAGGCGCCGGGCCGGAGCTCGTCCTGTTCGCCGATGTCGATCCAGACCGGGCCTCGGTACGGCGAGTGGTCGCGGGCGATTCGCAGGAGGTCGTGCTTGGCGAAATCGGCCGCGTCGTCGAAGCCGAACTCGATTTCGTGTGAGCCGCGGGCGAAGATCGCGGGCGAGTGGCCGCCGACGGCGCAGAAGCGCTTCGGCTCCTGGCGGCCGAGGTCGAGCGCACCGAAGCCGCCCATCGAGATCCCGCCGATGGCGACGCGATCCGGGTCGGCGCCGGTGCGCGCGAGCGCGGCCGGGATCACCTCGTGAAGGACGTACGAGCCCCACAGCCCCAAGCGCTGGTCGTGCCACCAGCCCGTGTCGCCTTCGGGCAGGAAGACGTTCGGCGCCCGCTTTCCGAGCTTGCGGATGGCGTCGACGAAGGCCGGGCTGAGCGTCTCCCTCGGCGTCGCGCCGTAGCCGTGGAGGAAGATGAGCAGGGGTCGCCCTTTTCCGCCGCCTGGCGGCGTGACGAGCAGGTCGAGCATCTGGCGGCCCATCAGCTTGCTCTGCAGGGAGACGTCGGTGACCTTCAGCGGCGTCGGCGGCTCCGAGTCCGAGCCGCAGCCAGACGCTGAGGCCGCCGCGGTCAGAACTGCCGCGACGAGGGCGAGGCGCTTTCGCATGTACGAATCGTTGCTGAAGCCGCGGCTCAACCGCTGGGGGTGTCTCGGCTAGGCTCGGCGCCGTGGCTCAGGACCGGTGGGCGACCTTCGATTGCTACGGCACGCTGATCGACTGGAACGGCGGGATCCGCCGTGAGCTTGCGCGCGTCTTCGGCGAGGAGCGCGCCGACGGCTTGCTCGAGCGGTACCACGTCATCGAGCCCGAGCTCGAGGCAGACGGGGCACGTCCCTACCGCGAAGTCTTGACCGAGGCGATGCGCCGGCTCGGCGCGCCGCGCGACAGCGAGGTCGCCCTGGCCGACTCGCTGACCGGCTGGCGGCCGTTCCCGGAGGTGCCGCAGGCGCTGCGCGAGGCGCGTGAGCGTGGCTGGAAGCTCGCGATCCTGTCGAACACCGACCGCGACTACATCGAGGCGTCGATGGACCGGATCGGCGTCCCGTTCGAGGAGGCGATCGTTGCGTCCGAGATCGGCTCGTACAAGCCTGCGCTCGGCCACTGGCGCGCGTTCGAGGAGCGGGTCGGCCGTCCACCGGACGTCCATGTCGCCGCCAGCCTCTTCCACGACGTCGCGCCGGCGAACGAGCTCGGCCTGCCGTCGATCTGGATCAACAGGCTCGGCGAGGCACAGGGCCCGCAGCCGACGCGCGAGCTGCCGGACCTCTCCCGGCTCGCCGACACCCTGGACGAGCTCGCGTGACGATCGAGGTCCGCACGCCGGCGATTGGCGAGGCGCCGGAGGTCCGGGCTCTGCTCGAGGAGCACGCCCATGCGGCATTCGGCGAGCCGGAGCTGAGCGAAGACGAGGTGCGCAGCTGGTTCACGCGCCCGAAGCTTTCGATCCGCCTCGCCGTCCGTGACGGCGTCCCAGTCGGCTACCTCGACATCTACGCGGATGACAGCGGCCGCTTCCCGGTGGATATCCGGACGCTCGACGCCGGCGCCGCGCACGTGCTGCTCCAGGAGGCCGAGCGGCTCGCGCGCGAGCAGGGGGCCGAGGCCGTGCGCGGTTTCGTCCAGGGCGACGAGCCGATTCTTCGCGACGTTCTCGAGCAGAGCGGCTGGAAGCCGATCCGGTACTCGTTCCAGATGCGGATCGACCTCGACGACCAGGTGCCGGAGCCCGTCTGGCCTGAAGGCCTGACCCCGCGCAACCCCCGCGAGGACGAGCATGAACGCGTCTACGAGGCGAACCAGGAAGCCTTCGCCGACCATTGGGACTACCACCGGATCCCGTTCGACGAGTGGCTGGCCTTCGCGGTCAACGATCACAGCTACGAGCCGTCGCTCTGGTGGCTCGTCGACGACGGAGACGAGCTCGCCGCGTTCGCAGTCAACTCCTGGCATTCGTCCGGCGACCCGCAATTCGGCTGGGTCGGGATCCTCGGCGTCCGGAAGCCCTGGCGCCGCCGCGGGCTCGCCACAGCGCTCCTTCGCCACTCCTTCCGCGACTTTCGCGGGCGCGGTGCGACCCGGGTGGGCCTCGGCGTGGACGGCGAGAACACGACCGGCGCGGTCCGGCTG
The DNA here is from genome assembly GCA_963788215.1 of uncultured Actinomycetes bacterium. GTDB lineage: Bacteria > Actinomycetota > Thermoleophilia > Gaiellales > Gaiellaceae > AC-32. The sequence goes on along the minus strand of CAWBFX010000008.1, from coordinate 35,956 downwards.
TACGAGAGCGTCGGGATGCATGTCGCTCGCCGGAGCGACATCTACGAGCAAACGCTGTGAGCACCGAGTTTCGCGCGCCGACCCTCGACGATCTCCCGGCGCTCGCTGCGTTCTTCGCAGAGCTGCGGGACCGGTACGGCGCTCACGTGCCCACCGAGGGCAAGCTCCGCGACGACCTCACGCGCCCGGGGGACAACGTCGGCGAGAACTACCGCATCGAGCTCGAGGACGGCAGCGTGACCGGCTGGGCCTCCGTGTGGTCGCCCGAGGCTCAGACCGATCGCGCGTTCATCGGCGTCCGGACGCTTCCGCGCGACGGCCCGTTCGTACGCCCGCCTGCTCGACTGGGCCGAGAAGCGCGTGGTCGAGAAGTCGGGCGGCGCAGCCGTCAACGCCCATGTGCCGGCGGACGACGGTGATGGGCCGCTGGCCGAGGAGCTTCGAACCCGCGGCTACGAGCTCGTTCGTTACTTCTTCGAGATGGAGATCGACCTCGCCGCCGAGCCTCCCGAGCCGGTCTGGCCGGCCGGCTTCGGCCCGAGGACCTTCACCACGGAAGATGCGCGCGCCGTCTACGACGCCGACCTCGAGGCGTTCGAGGACCACTGGGATCCGCTGGACGTGACCTTCGAGGAGTGGCGCGAGTACTTCCTCGGAAGCTCGGACTTCGATCCAGAGCTCTGGTTCCTCGTCGAGGACGGTGACGATCTGGCTGCGTTCTCGCTCTGTTCGAAGCGCGACAAGCCCGTCGGCCACGTCCACGTGCTCGGCGTGCGGCGACCGTGGCGCCGTCGCGGCCTCGCGAAAGCGCTCCTCTTGCACTCGTTTCGCGAGCTGCGGCGCCGCGGTTGCGAGCAGGCGCGCCTGAACGTGGACGCCGAGAACCTCACCGGCGCCGTCCGTCTCTACGAGGATGCCGGGATGCACGTTCTGCACCGCACCGCGCGCTGGTCGAGAGACCTCTCGTGAGCCGGCTGCGCGCGAAATGCCCGGACTGCGGGACCTTCACGGCGGTCGCCCTCGGGCCCGGGTACGAGTGCCACGCGTGCGGGCGCGAGTTCGCCGCAGGCCTTGTCCGCGTGCCGCGTGCCTGGGGCGCGGGTGGCGAGGCGATCGCGGAAGCCGCTGCGTTGCCGCTCCCGTACCCGGAGGCGGCGGTCGTCGAGGAGGACACGCTCGGCGATCAGACGCTCGCGCTCGCCGCGGAGCTGCCCGAGCGCCCGCTCGTCCTCGGCGGCTGTTGCTGCACGCACGTCGGCGCGGTCGAGGGCCTCGCGGCCCGCCACGAGCGCCTGGCGCTCGTCTGGGTAGACGCCCACGGCGACCTGAACACGCCGGAGAGCTCCCCCACCGGAAACCTCTGGGGCATGCCGCTACGGATGATCCTCGACTCCGGCGCGGTGGCTGCCGAAGACGCGATCCTCGTCGGCGCGCGGAGCCTCGACCCGCCCGAGGTCGAGCACATCGCGGAGATCGGCCTCCGCACCGACCCAAACGAGCTCGACGACGTGCTCGCCGGCACGGACGGCGTCTACGTCGCCTTCGATGCCGACTCGCTCGAGCCGAGCGAGATCAGCGCGTTCATGCCCGAGCCGGGAGGGCTCACGCTCGACGAGGCGGAGTCGCTGCTTCGCCGTGTGGCCGGTCAAGCGCCGGTCCTCGGCGCCGGTTTCACCGCCCTGCTCCCGGATCCCGCCAACCTCGAGCCTCTCTCGCGACTCAGCTCGGCCTTATCGCTCTAAACTCGGCTGTCGTGTCCGAACGGATCGACGTCTCCATCGAGCACAGGCACGCGCCGCCGGAGGACGGAGCGCGGCCGCACCCGAACACGTGCCCCGGCTGCGGGTCGCATTACCGCGACGATGAGCTGGACGCGGCGCTCCGCGTCTGCCCGCAGTGCGGCCATCACTTCCCGGTGCACGCGCGTGAGCGCATCCGCCAGCTCGCCGACGAGGACAGCTTCTCGGAGGAGGCCTCGGAGCTTCGCTCCGACGACCCGCTCGGGTTCTTCGACCTGCGGCCCTACACGGAGCGGCTCGCCGAGGCGGAGCTGACGACCGGGCTCGGCGAGGCGATGGTGATCGGCCGCGCCGCCGTGGAGGACCTGCCGTGCGAGCTCGCGGTGATGGAGTTCGGCTTCATGGGTGGCTCGATGGGCCGGATCGTCGGCGAGAAGTTCGCGCGTGCCTGCGAGAGCGCAGCCGAGCGCAGCGTCCCGCTCGTGTCGGTGACCGCCTCGGGCGGCGCGCGCATGCAGGAGGGGATCCTCTCGCTGATGCAGCTGCCGAAGACGGTCTGCGCCGTCGAGGATCTGCATGACTCCGGCGGGACGATGATCTCCGTGATGGCCCACCCGACCACGGCCGGGGTACTCGCGAGCTTCGCGAGTCTCGGCGATGTCATCCTCGCCGAGCCGGGCGCGTTGCTCTCGTTCACCGGCCCGCGCGTGGTCCAGCAGACGACGCGCGAGAAGTTGCCCGAAGATTTCGGGCGCGCCGAGTCCAACTACCGCTACGGCCACGTCGACCAGATCGTTCCCCGACCCGAGTTGCGCGCGACGGTGGCCCGTCTCCTGCGGCTCTTCTCCAATGCCGCCGCGTGAGGCCGAGCTCCGTCTCCGCGGGCAGCTGAGCCGCCTGCGCAGCCTCCCGCTCCTTCGCGGCGCGCGGCTCGAGGGCGAGCTCGAGCGCCTGCAGAGGCAGCTCGAGAAGATCGTCGCGGAGCCGAGCGACGAGGAGATCTGGCGCTCGGTCGAGCTCGCACGGAACGCGGACCGGCCGTACACGCTCGACTACGTGGAACGGCTTTTCGACGACTGGTTCGAGCTGCACGGCGATCGCGCGCACGGCGACGACGCCGCGCTCGTGGTCGGCCTGGGGCGCTTCCGCGGGCGGACGATCGTCCTGCTCGGCAACCAGAAGGGCCGCGACGTCAAGGAGCGCACGCGCCGCAACTTCGGGATGGCCTATCCCGAGGGCTACGGCAAGGCGATGCGGGCGATGGAGCTCGCCGACCGGCACGGCTTTCCGGTGATCTCGCTGGTCGACATCCCCGGCGCCTACCCCGGGGTGACCGCGGAACAGCACGGCCAGGGCGGGGCGATCGCCCGGTCGCAGGCGCTGATGGCCCGGCTGCGGGTGCCCACGGTCGCCTGCATCATCGGCGAGGGCGGCTCGGGCGGCGCGATCGCGACGGCGCTTGCCGACCGGGTGCTGATGCAGGAGAACGCGATCTACACCGTGATCTCGCCCGAGGGCTGCGCAGCGATCCTCTGGCGCGACGCGGGCGAGGCGAAGAAGGCGGCCGCGGCGTTCAAGCCGGACGCTATGCACTGCCTCGAGCTCGGCGTGATCGACGCGGTCGTGCCGGAGCCGGAGGGTGGCGCGCACAGCGATCCCGACGAGGCTGCGCGGCTGCTCGGCGACGCTCTCGCCGAGTCCCTGGAGCTGTTCGACGGAGTCTCAGGGGACGAGCTGCGCCGGCAGAGACGTGTGCGTTTCCGCACAATTGGCCAGGTGTCTACAACCGCCTGAAAAGCCGTTCTAGCGGCTTCTTTCCACATCTTCCACAGTCTTATCCCCTGCCCGTACACATGTCGAGGCCGGCTTAGAGCCGGCCTCGACCGTTACCCCCCGTTGGGTGGAGAAGCTTTGTAAGGCAGATGCGTACTGCTTACGAGTTGGGGTTACCACAGCCCTGCGAACGGTAAACACGTGCATATGGCCCGCTCTCTCTGGACCGGCACGATCTCGTTCGGACTCGTCAGCGTCCCCGTGCGGATGGTCGGCGCGACGGAGTCGAAGGAGCTGAAGTTCCACTTCCTCGACAAGCGCGACCTGGCTCCCATCGGCTACGACAAGGTCCGCCGCGACAACGGCGAGCACGTCGACAACGAGGACGTCGTCCGCGGGTTCGAGGTCCAGAAGGGCCAGTTCGTGCCGCTCGAGGACGAGGACCTCGACCGGCTCGACATCGAGCTGACCAAGACGATCGACATCTGCGACTTCGTCGACCTCGAGGAGATCGACCCGATCTACTACCGCAAGGCCTACTACCTGCTGCCGCAAGAAGGTGGCGAGAAGCCGTACCGCCTGCTCACGCGCGCGCTCGAAGAGACGAACAAGGTCGGGATCGCCAAGGTCGTGATCCGCAACAAGCAGCACCTCGCTGCGCTGCGCCCGTACGAGGGCGTGCTCGTGCTCGAGACGATGTACTACGCCGACGAGGTGCGGAAGCCGGAGGAGGTGAACGGCAAGGTTGACCTGCGCAAGCCCGAGGTCGAGATGGCGAAGTCGCTGGTCGAGAACCTGAGCGAGCCGTTCAAGCCTGAGAAATACGACGACACGTATCGCAAGGAGCTGCTCGACCTCCTCCGCGCGAAGGCGAAGGGCAAGCCGCTGCCGGAGCCGGAAGCCGAGGAAGACGGCGAGGTCGTCGACCTCATGGCCGCGCTGCGGGAGTCCGTGGAGCGCACCCAGAAGCAGGGTCGCTCGCGCTCACGCGCTAAAAAGGCGTCGTGAGCCTCCGCGAGTACGAGCGAAAACGCGACCCCAAGAAGACCCCGGAGCCTTTCAAGGGCAAGCGGAAGTCGAAGCAGCCGACCTTCGTCGTGCAGCGACACGACGCGCGGCGGCTGCACTACGACTTCCGTTTGGAGCGGGACGGCGTTCTTCTGAGCTGGGCCGTGCCGAAGGGCGTTCCGCTCGAGCCTGGCCAGCAGCACCTCGCGGTCCACGTCGAGGATCATCCGCTGGACTACGGGACCTTCGAGGGCGAGATCCCGAAGGGCCAGTACGGCGCCGGCACTGTCGAGATCTGGGACAACGGCACCTACGAGCTCCTGGAGGACAAGCCCAACGGCGGCATGACCGTCCGGCTGCACGGCAAGAAGCTCGAGGGCACCTGGGCGCTCGTGCCGGCTCATCTCTCCGGCGACGAGAAGAACTGGCTGATCATCCGCAAACGCGACGACGGCGCCAAGCCCGCTGCGCGCCGCGTCTACAGGCCGATGCTCGCGACGCTCGAGGACCCGAATCACATCCCGAGCGAGGGCTTCGAGTTCGAGATCAAGTGGGACGGTTACCGGATCCTCGGCTTGGTCGCGGGCGGCGAGGCGCGGCTGCTCTCGCGCAAGGACCAGGACTACACCGAGCGGTTCGCGAACGTCGCCAAGGAGCTCGTCAAGGCGCTCAAGACGCCGGACGCGGTCGTCGACGGCGAGGTCTGCGCGCTCGACGAGGAGGGCCGCCCGAGCTTCTCGGCGATGCAGCAGGGCGGGCCGAAGACGCCCATCGTCTACTACGTCTTCGACCTGCTCGAGGTCGAGGGCGAGCCGGTGATCGACCTTCCGCTCACCGAACGGCGCGCGCGGCTGCAGAAGCTGCTCGACGGCCGGAACCGCTGCGTTCGCTTCTCCGAGTCGTTCGACGACGGCCGCGCGCTGCTCGACGCGGCGGAGGAGCGGCGGCTCGAAGGGATCATGGGCAAGCGCGTCGACTCGCGCTACCTGCCCGGTAAGCGCTCACGCGACTGGCTGAAGTTCAAGACCCACGGCGAGGAGGAGTTCGTGATCGCCGGCTACACGCGCGGCCAGGGGCGGCGCGAAGGCTCGTTCGGCTCGCTCGTGCTTGCTCGGTATGGCGCCGACGGCGAGCTCGAGTACGTGGGCAACGTCGGCACCGGCTTCGACGAGCGGGAGATCGACCGGCTGCTGACGAAGCTCCGGCCGCTCGAGCGCAAGGACACGCCGTTCCCGCAGGTTCCGAAGATGCCGCGCGTCCGCAAGGGCGACGTCGTCTGGGTCGAGCCGAAGCTCGTCGCGCAGACGAAGTTCGCAGAGTGGACGCACGACGGCCACCTGCGGGCGCCGGTCTACCTCGGGCTGCGCGAGGACAAGGACGCGACCGAGGTGAAGGCCGAGCCCTCGGCGCCGATCCCGGACGTGATCAAGAAGGGCAAGCGCGTGCTGCGGCTCTCGAACCTCGACAAGGAGTTCTGGCCGGAGGAGGGCATCACCAAGGGCGATCTGCTCGCGTTCTACCGCGATGTCGCTCCGTTCGTCGTCCCGCACCTGAAAGACCGGCCGTTCACGATGAAGCGCTACCCCGACGGCTGGCAGGGCAAGTTCTTCTTCCAGAAGGACAAGCCCGCCGGGATGCCCGACTGGATCCCGACGGCCGAGCTCGTCGTCTCCACGCGCGAGACGCCGCGGCGGCGGCGGAAGATCGAGGCGCCGCTCGTAAACGACGAGCTCGCCCTCCTCTGGATGGTGAACATGGGCTGCATCGACCTGAACACCTGGTACTCGCGGGTCGACAAGCTCGAGCGGCCGGACTTCGTGCTCTTCGATCTCGATCCGTCGCCGGATGTCGGGTTCCCGGAGACGGTCGAGGTGGCGCTGCTGGTCGAGCAGGTCCTCGACACGCTCGACCTCGAGTCGTTCGTGAAGACGAGCGGCTCCGACGGGATCCACGTGCTCGTCCCGATTGAGCGGCGCTCGACCTACGACGACACGCGGCAGTTCGCGGAGATCGTCGCGGGAGCGCTGGCGCGCACGCATCGCGGGCTCGTCACGACCGAGTGGTCGAAGGCCAAACGGCGCGGCGTCCTGATCGACGCGAACCAGAACGGCGAGGGCAAGACGATCGCATCGGTCTACTCGGTGCGGCCGAAGGAAGGCGCGCCGGTCTCGACCCCGCTGCGCTGGGACGAGGTGAACGAGAAGCTCGACCCGGCCGCGTTCACGATGGACGTGGTGCGGCAGCGCGTAGCAGAGCACGGCGACCTGTTCGAAGGCGTACTGACGACGAAGCAGTCGCTGAGCAAGGCTCTGAAGTCGCTCTCCGCCTAGCCGAAGCGGGCACAGCCCACGTAGCTGGCGTCGCCTTGCTCGCCCTTCGTGAAGAGGAGGAAGGGGCCGGCCTCGCTGACGCGCCACGTGACGGTGCGTCCTCGTAGTCCGGCCACGCCGTTGTCGACCGAGGCCTCGGCCGGCGCGTAGCCGAGGTGCGCCCGGACGGTCTCGCCGCTCTGCACGCTCACTTCGGGGACGCCTTGCATGCCGCATGTGGGAGCGGCGCCATCTGCGCACAAGCCGCTGTTGCCCTGCTTCCAGCAGAAGCTGGAGAAGCCGAGCCAGCGCTTGCCCGCCTTCGTCTCGAGCCACACGGCAGGCGGGCCGTTCTTCGAAGCCGGCGAACGCGTGGCGGGAGGGGCCGCCGCCGACGAGCCGCAGGCGGCCGCGACCAGGACCAGCGGAAGCAAGAGGAGGGCTCTCACGAGGGTCCTACGGCGCCGCGAGCCCGTTCGTCACAGGTCGCGCCGCGAGAAGGCGAGTGCGCCGAGCGCGCCGACGATCAGCAGGTACGCGACCGCCCACACGCGGAGCCAGGGACCGCCAGTGTTCGCCCCACCGAAGGGGCCGAGCTGGAGCAGGAAGCCGGTCAGACCCGTCGTGTTCGCGGTGATCTCGCGCAGGGCATCCTGGTAGAGCGCTTCGAACGGGATCAGCCAGGCGGCGACCTTGGCCGCATGCGAGAGCGTGTGCGAGCTGAGCGCGTGGCCGATCTCGCCGAGGAGGCCGGCGACGAGGCCGGCGCCGAAGATCATGAAGATCGCGATTCCGTTTGCGGTCGAGGCCAGGAACACGGAGCCGAGCAGCGACAGAGCGGCGATGATCGCGACTCCACCGGCCAGCTCGATCCCGGGGACGACGATGGTGTCCGGCCACCAGTGCCCGGTGAGCCCGGTGATCACCATCGAGGCGGCGTAGACGGCGCCCACGTACGGCGCGCAGACGGCGACCGCGCCCAGCCAGCGGGCGAACAGGAGCGTCACCCGGCCGACCGGCCTGACGACGAGAGGCTGCAGGAGCCCGCGCTCCGCGTCGCCGCGCACGACGCCCAGGGTCAGGAAGACGGCGAGCACGGTGCCGAGGAAAAGCGTCGCGAACATCGCGAGGCCGAAGATGAACGCACCCGCGAAGGGCCGAGGCTCGATCCCGGCGGGCGGGCCGACGTTGGCGATGTCTCGGAAGATGTAATGGTTGGCCAGCCAGTAGAGCCCGAGGAACGATGCGGTCAGCAGCAGCACGACCACGAAGACCTTGCGCCGCAGCGCCTCGCGGAAGCCGTAGCCGGCGATCGTCAGGACCGAGCTCACGACGACTCCTCGCCGACCGCCTCGAGGTACGTCTCCTCGAGCGTCGAGGTGAGCACCCGGACGCCGTAGACCTTGCGTCCCGCCGCGACCAGCTCCGCGACGAGTCGTGGAGCGTCCTCGCGGGTCGCGCTCTCGAACAGCCGCGTGCCCTCGTCGGTCTCGATCTCAACCCCGCGCGCTCGTGCCAGGTCCGCCGGCGAGCCTTCGGCCACAAGTCGCCCGTGGAGCATGATCGCCACCCGGTCGCAGACGAGCTCGATCTCGCTCAGCAGGTGTGAGTTGAGCAGCACCGAGATGCCGCGGCGGCGAAGCTCCTCCAAGAGCTCGCGAACCGTGCGCCGGCCCACGGGGTCGAGCGCGCTCGTGGGCTCGTCGAGCAAAAGCAGCGGCGGCGAGCCGACCAGCGCCTGGGCGATCCCGAGGCGCTGTTGCATGCCCTTGGACATCTGCTCCACCCGGCGGTCGCGGGCTTCGGCGAGGCCGACGAGCTCAAGCAGCTCGGTTCGCTCGGCGCCGCCGCCTCGCGAGCCGCTGAGCCGCTGGTGCAGGGTCAGCAGCTCGTCCGCCGAGTACCAGCCGGGGAAGCGGAAGAGCTCGGCCAGGTAGCCGAGCCGCCGCCGCGCCTCGTGCGAGCCGGCGCTGAGCCCGCAGATCTTCGCATCGCCGCGCGTCGGCCGGACGAGCCCGCAGGCGATCTTGACGAGCGTGGACTTCCCCGCGCCGTTCGGGCCGAGCAGCCCGACGAGCTCACCCTCGCCGACGTCGAGGTCGACTCCCGCGAGCGCCTCGACCGGCCCGTAGCGCTTCGCCAGCCCGCGGACTTCCAGAGCAGCGGTCACGGAGCGAGGTTGACGAACTTGACGTAGTAGCCGAGCTCGTCGAATCCGAGCCGGCCGTACAGCTCCTTCGGCCAGTCCTCGTAGTCTGCGACCAGGAAGACGAACTCGGCCCCGCGCTCCCGCGCGGCCGCGATCGCCCCGAGCACGACCGCGGTCGCGTGCCCCTGACCGCGGTGCTCCGGCAGCGTGCCGACGTCCTCTACCTGCGCCTCGGACCCGTCCTGGTAGAGGTCGGTGTAGCTCACCACCTCGCCGTCGATCTTGACCGCGAAGAAACGCGCGTCCATCGACCGGCCGATCACGTGCTTCCCGGCGAAGAGCTGCTCCATCACCTCGGGTGCACCCCACGGCTGGCCGGCGTTGAGGGCCGCCCTTGCGGGCCGCAGCTCCTCCTCGGCGACCTCCTCGACGCGAGAGAGATCGGCCTGCTTCCCCGGCTCGCGGAGTTGCGCCATTACCGTTACGCGGCTCACGCGCCAGCCGCGCTTGGCGAAGTGGGGGACGAGGCTCTCGCCGAGCTGCGAGTCCGGGACGTGGATCATCCGCCGGTCGAGCCTCGCCGCCTCGGCCTCGACCTCCGCCGCGTCGGCGCCGCGCTCGACCTGCAGGAAGTTGGAGTCCAGGCGCTTCGGCAGCTCGTCCAGGTAGACGGCGGTTCCGACCGATGAGGGCGCACGGCGGTTGCCGAGCATGTCGCCGCGGTCGAGGAAGGCGTAGGCGCGGGCGAGGTGAGCCTCAGTCATCCCGTAGACCTCGCGGATGGCCGAGCATCCCGAGCTCGGCGATGTCGCGGCGGAAGAGCAGCGAGACGGTCCAGTCGGTCACGACCCGCAGTTTCCTGGAGACGAGCGGCAGCTGGTAGAGGTGGTACGTGCGGGTCACGAACCAGCCGAGGAAGCCTGTGAGGCGCAGGCCGAGCACGTCGGCGATGCCCTTGTAGCGGCCGAGCGTGGCGACCTGGCCGAGGGAGCGGTAGCGGTAGGGCTGCGGCTCGCCGGTCAGGTTCTTGGCGAGCCGGCGGGCCTGGCGCAGCGCGTGCTGCGAGGTCGGAGGATCGCGCTGCTCGGGGGTGGCGAGGTTCGGGACTCCCGCGCAGTCGCCGAGGGCCCAGACGTACTCGTGGCCCTCGACGCGCAGCGTCTCGTCGACCGTGATGCGGTGGCGCTCGTCGAGCGGGAGGCCGAGCTGCGCGAGGAGCGGGTTCGCACGCACGCCGGCGGTCCAGACGAGCGTCGCCGTCGGGATGCGCGTCCCGTCGGAGAGCAGCGCCGCCTCCGCGTCGACGGACTCGAGCGTGGTCCCGACGTGGATCTCGATCCCGCGCTTCTCGAGCTGATGCGCGGCGTAGTCCCCGAGGCCGGTCGGGATCTCGGGGAGGATCTTCGGCGCGGCGTCGACCAGGACCCAGCGCTGCGGGCGGCCCTCGAGCTCGGGGTAGTGCCGCAGTGCGTCCCTCACGAGGTCGGACAGCTCGGCGAGCGCCTCGACGCCAGCGTAGCCGGCGCCGACGAAGACGAAGCTCAGCTCCCGCTCGGCGCGGTCGGGGCTCATCGCCGCAGCCTCGAGCCTTTGCAGGACATGGTTGCGCAGGTAGATCGCGTCCGCGAGGTCCTTGAAGCCGAGCGCGCGCTCGGCCAGCCCGGGGATCGGCAGGCTGCGGGAGATCGACCCGAGGGCGAGCACGAGCCGCTCGTAGGAGACGTCGAAGGTGTCGTCGACGGTGACGGTGCGCCGGTCTGTGTCGAGCGCCGTCAAGCGGCCGAGGAGGAACTCGGCGTGGGGGCACATCAGCCGAAGCGGTACCACGATGTGCCGCGGCTCGAGCGATCCGGACGCGGCCTCCGGGAGCATCGGGGTGAAGAGCATGAAGTTCTCGGGGCTGACGATCGTGCAGCCGCGCGTCCCGAGGTAACGCGCGACGTACGCGCCGGCGAATCCGCCGCCCGCGATCAGCGTGCCGCCGCGTGCCTGTCGCACTCCCACGGCTCTACTATCGCCGCGGAGTGGCGGTTCAGGTCGCGGTAATCGGCAGCGGTGCGGAGCACGTGGAGCGTGCGGAGGAGATCGGACGCCTGCTCGCCGAGCGGGGCTGCACGGTGGTGACGGGCGGCCTGGGCGACGTGATGGCCGCCGCAGCGCGCGGGGCGAAGAAAGCTGGCGGCACGACGATCGGGATCCTGCCCGGGGAGCGGCGCGAGGACGCAAACGAGTGGGTCGACCACGCGGTCGTCACCGGCATCGGCCACGCCCGCAACCTGGCCGTGGTCGCGTCGGGCGACGCCGTGATCGCGGTCGGCGGCAGCTGGGGAACCCTCGCGGAGATCGGCTTCGCGATGCGCCTCGGCCGCCCGCTCGTGATCCTCGAGCCGGGCCACGCGGTCGAGGGCGTTCCCCGGGCCTCATCGCCGGCAGAAGCCGTCGAGCTGGCGCTACGTTCGCTGCCCTGAGCGAACGGCCGCGTAGGATCTGGCGCGATGGACGAACGCCTGGAGCGCTATGCGGAGCTCGTCGTCCGCGTCGGCGCGAACGTTCAGCCTGGTCAGGAGCTCTTCCTCTACGCGAACGTCGCGCACAGCGATCTGGCCAGGGCGATCACGCGCCAGGCGTATCGCGCCGGTGCGGCCTACGTCAACGTCCTCTACAACGACATGCACATCCGGAGAGCGATGATCGAGCTCGGTCCCGACGAGGCCCTGACCTACGCGCCTGAATGGCAAAAGGAGTTCCTCCGCTCGTGCAGAGGCAACGCGCAGATCGGCACGACCGGCGATCCCGAGCCCGAGCTGCTCTCGGACCTCGACGGCGAGCGCGTCGGCCGCGCCGTGCCGCAGGAGATGGTGCAGATTCAGCGGGAGCTGATGCGCGAGAACGCGATCAACTGGTGCGGGATCGGCGCACCGAACGAGGGCTGGGCGCAGCAGGTCTTCGGTGAGCCGGACGTCGAGCGGCTGTGGGACAAGGTCGCCTTCTGTATGCGGCTGGACGAGCCTGATCCGGTCGCCGCCTGGCAGGAGCATTTGGCCCGCCTCGCGGAGCGGACGAAGGCGCTGAACGAGCTGGGCGCGGATGCGCTCCGTTACCGCGGCCCGGGCACCGACCTGACGGTGGGACTGCTCCACAACGCCCGCTGGATGTCGGGTTCCAGCGAGACGACGGCCGGCATTCGCTATGTCGCGAACATGCCGACCGAGGAGGTCTTCACCTCCCCCGATGCGCGGCGCACCGAGGGCACGATCCGCTCCACGCTGCCGCTCCCGCTGTTCGGCCAGATCGTTCGCGGCCTCGAGCTGACCTTCGAACAGGGACGCGCAGTCGAGGTCTCGGCAGAGACCGGCGCGGAGCTCATCCGCAGCCATTTCGCGACGATCGAGAACGCCGACCGGCTCGGCGAGGTCGCGCTCGTCACGAAGGAATCGCGCGTCGGCCAGTCGGGGACGCTCTTCTACGACGCGCTCTTCGACGAGAACGCGACCTGCCACATCGCGTACGGCGCAGGCCTGCCCTTCCTCGTCGACGGCGAGCCTGATGACGGGCTCAACAACGCGAACATGCACGTCGACTTCATGGTCGGCGGTCCGGATCTCGAGGTCGACGCAGTTCTCGCCGACGGGAGCTCCGTGCCGCTGATCCGCGACGAGACCTGGCAGCTCGCCTCGTAGTGACCGCTACGCGCGCAGTAGCGGCTGCGTGAGACAGGTCGGGCCGCCGTCGCCCTTGCTCAGCTCCGGGCCTTCGTAGACCTCGACCTCGACGCCGGCGTTCTCGAGGTGGCGGCGGGTCTCCGGGTTGCCGTCGACCGCCAGGGCCACGCGCGGGGCGAGGGCGAGGACGTTGGACCCCATCGTCTCGAATTCCTCGTCCGGCACCGCGACGATCTCGATCTCGCGCTCCTCGAGCAGCTCGACCAGGCGCGTCGGCATCAGTGAGGGATACGCGACGACGAGATCGGGCGCGAGCGGGCTCAGGAGCGAGAGCAGGTGCATCACCTCGCCGCGGCCGTGCCAGTGCGGGAGATCGAACGCGAGCACCTCGACTCCAGGCAGCAGACGGCGCAGTGCCTCGATGCCAGCCTCATTCGTCCGGTAACCACGGCCGGCGAGGAGCGTCTGTTCGTCGAGCCGGATGAGGTCGCCGCCCTCGGCGAACTCAGCACCCGTAAGACGGCCGACGACCGGGACGCCCGCGCGCTCGAGGTCCTCCGCAAGCGCGTCCGGCTCGCCTCGGCGGAGCTCCTTGCCCGGGTTGAGCAGGATTGCGCCGTCGTCCGAGACCAACACGGAGTCGAAGGTGTAGATCGCGTCGGGGTTCTCCGCGGGCGATTCCGCCAGCACAACCTCGGCGCCGGCGCTTTCGAGAATCGAGCACAGCGCTTCGTGCTCGCGCGCGATCGCACCTGGATCCGGCGCGCTGCGCCAGCCGCAGGCCTCCCAGCCGTCCGGGCTCCCGGGCGCGCGCACGAGCACGCGCTCGAGGTGGCCCGTCATCGACCGGCAGCCGTACAGCTTCGGCTCGACGCTCACGCCTCCAGCGTAACCTCGGCAAGCCGGCGTTCGAGGAAGACGCGCTCCGCGGGCTGCGCGGCGAGCTCGAGCGCGCGCCGGTAGGCCGACGCCGCCTCGTCCGCTCGGCCGAGCCGCCGCAGAAGGTCTGCGCGCGCCGAGTGCAGGTGGCGGTAACCCTCGAGGCCCTCGATCCGGTCGATCAGATCGAGCCCGCGCTCGGGACCGCAGGCCATCGCGGCGGCGACCGCGCGGTTCAGGTCGACGACTGGAGACGGCTCGACCTCGCCGAGACGGCAGTAGAGCGCCTCGATCTGCACCCAGTCCGTCCTCTCCTCGAGGTGGAGCGAGGCGATGGCGGCCTGAAGCTGGTACGGGCCCGGCCGGCCGAGGCGCAGGGCGCGGTCGAGCACGTGGCGACCCTCGTCGATCCGCGCCTCGTTCCACAACGACCGGTCCTGATCGCCGAGGAGGACGAGCGCGCCGTTCTCGTCCAGCCGCGCGTCGCGCCGCGCGTCGTGGAGGAGCATCAGCGCGAGCAAACCGAGAACGTCGGCTTCGTCCGGCATGAGAACGGCCAGCACCTTGCCGAGCCGGATGGCCTCGTCGCAGAGCTCGGCGCGCGGCGGTGGCCCGTAGCCCTCGTTGAAGACGAGGTAGACCACGGCCAGGACGGCCCGCAGCCTCTCCGGCAGCACGTGGTCGGGCGGAACGCGGAACGGAATGCCCGCGTCGCGGATCTTTCGCTTCGCGCGCACGAGCCGCTGCGCCATCGTCGGCTCCGGGACGAGGAAGGCGCGTGCGATCTCGTCGGTCGTGAGCCCGCCGAGCGCGCGGAGCGTCAGCGCGACCTGCGCCTCGATGCCCAGCCCCGGATGGCAGCACGCGAAGATCAGGCTCAGGCGTTCGTCGGGAATCGTCTCGGCCTCCATGGGCTCGTCGACTTCGAGCGCCGCCAGGAGCTCCGTCTTGCGGCGGAGGTTCTGCTCGCGGCGGATCCGGTCGATGGCGCGGTTGCGCGCGGTCGTCAGCAGCCAGGCTCCCGGGTTGGCGGGGACGCCCTCGCGGGGCCACCGCTCGAGCGCGGTCGCGAACGCGTCCTGGACGGAGTCCTCGGCGAGCTGGACGTCGCCGAGCGCTCTCGCGAGGATCGCGAGGGTGCGTCCCCATTCCTCCCGGAAGACGTCGTCTACTACGACATGTCCTCCTCGAAGACCATCACCGGCCGGACCTCGATCGCGCCGTGTCGCGCGCCGGGGATCTTCGCGGCCCATTCGAGGGCCTCGTCGAGCGAGTCGACGTTGACCAGGTAGTAGCCCCCGAGCTGCTCCTTCGTCTCCGCGAAGGGCCCGTCCGTGGTGAGCGTCTCGTCGTTGCGGACGCGGACGGTCGTGGCGGTTTGCGTCGGCTGTAGCGCGTTTCCGCCGACCATCGCGCCGCTCTGCTCGAGGTCCTGAGTGAAGGAGCCGTAGGCCTGGAAGATCTGGCCCCGCTCCTCCTCGCTCATCGACTCCCAGCCGTTCTGGTCGCCGTAGATCAGCAGCAGGTACTGCATGGTGCCCTCCTTCGGTCGCTTACGAAGATACGACGAACGGCGCTCGCGGGAATCGACACCCGGTTGACACCGATCTTCCACGGTGACACGCTCGAAGCTCGCAACCGGCGAGGAGCACATGCAGTTCGTTCCGAGACGTGTTGCTGCGGCGACCCAAGGCGCTCGGCGCCACTGGGATGGTCCGCGCCCTCCGCCGGTCCCTCGCTTCGTGCCCAGGCAGGACCGGAGAAGAGGAGGCATCACATGGCAACCATCGAGACGAACGACGTGGCGTCGGTCGCGGCCGAGGAGATCCTCGAGCAGCTGACGCCGATGGTCCGCGCTCGGCCCGCGGCCGTCACCGAGGAGGGCACCGCATTCGGCATGGGCTGGCTGCGCGACCTCCCGGACTTCCGCGACTACACACCTGAGAACGCAGCGGTCAAGTCGCAGCTCGAGGCGATCGGAGCAGCGGACGCAGAGCCGGCCTCGCTTCCGGCGACCGTCGACCTGCGCCAGTACTGCTCGCCGATCGAGAACCAGCTCTCGCTCGGGTCGTGCACGGCGAACGCCGCGGCCGGGCTCGTGGAGTACTTCGAGCGCCGCGCGCACGGCAACTTCCTGGACGCGTCGCGGCTCTTCATCTACAAGGCGACTCGCGACCTGCTCCACTGGACCGGCGACACGGGCGCGTACCTGCGTTCGACCATGGGCGCGCTCGCGCTCTTCGGCGTGCCGCCCGAGGAGTACTGGCCGTACAGCGTCGCGTCCTACGACATCGAGCCGTCGTCGTTCCTGTACTCGTTCGCCGGGAACTACAAGGCGATCAAGTACTTCCGGCTCGACCCCGCGGGCACGTCGACGGCGACCCTGCTGGCGAGGATCAAGACCAACCTCGCCCACGGGCTGCCGCCGATCTACGGGTTCACGGTCTACAACTCGATCTCGCAGGCCGCGACCTCCGGGAAGATCCCCTATCCGGCCCGCGGCGACCGCGTGATCGGCGGGCACGCCAACCTGCTGGTGGGCTACGACGATCACATGACGATCACGAACACGAGCAGTGGCGCGACCACCACGGGTGCGTTCATCACGCGCAACTCGTGGGGGACGAGCTGGGGCGACCACGGCTACGGCTACCTGCCGTACGACTACGTCAAGCACAGCCTTGCGACCGACTTCTGGTCGCTCGTGAAGGAAGGCTGGACCGACACCGACCCCTTCAAGCAGTAGCAGCGCGGAGGGCTACGGATTCGCGGGAGGGCCGCCGCAGTCGCGGCGGCTTTCCCCTGCGCTCGGCGGCGTCTTCATTCGCGCCGAGCACTTGGCGCTGTGGTGCGAGGTCGTGGCCGGGGTGATGTCGGTGACGCCGCCCGAGCCGCCGCCGACGCCGGTCAGGAAGAAGCCGAAGATGTAGACGGCGAGAAGAGCCAGCAGGGCCATGCCTGGATGCTACGCCTCTTGGAGCATCCGCTCCAGCAAGGCCAGGGCTCCGGCCTTGTCGAGGGGCTCGTTCAGGTTGCCGCACTTCGGGCTCTGGACGCACGACGGGCAGCCGTGGTCGCAGGGGCAGCCGTCGAGCAGACTGGCCGTGTCGGCGACCCAGCCCTCGAACGCCTCGAAGCCGCGCTCGGTGATCCCGACGCCGCCCGCGTGGCCGTCGTAGACGAAGATCGTCGGCGCCCCGGTCTGGAAGTGGACGTTCGTCGAGAGGCCGCCGATGTCCCAGCGGTCGCACATCGCCCAGAGCGGCAGCAGCGCGATCAGCGAGTGCTCGGCGGCATGGAGAGAGCCGAGCAGCCGAGGCATGTCGTCTAGCCCGTCGAGCATCCACGGCTCCGGCGAGAACCAGATCGCCTCGGTCTCGAATTCGGTCTGCGGCAGCTCGAGCGGGACGAGCTCGAGGCTCTCCTGCGTCTGAATCGACTTCTTCTGGTAGCCGACCACCTGCTCGGTGACGACGACACGGCCGAAGTTGAGGTCGAGGCCGAGCCGCCGGCCGCCGCGCGCAGCTTCGACGATCACGGTCGACGTCTCCTTCTTCGCCTGCGTGTAGTAGTCGCCCTTGAACGGCTGGACGACGGCCGCGCGCGCGGTGTGGTCGAGCTCGAGGACGCGGTAGCTCTCGCCGAGGTGGAGGTAGATCGCGCCTTCGTGCACCGTCGAGTAGGCGCGCTCCTGCTCTGCGATTCCGAGGACGGCGCCGCTCGAGGCATCGACGATCGTGAAGGATTCCGGGCCCGTCGAGCGGAGCGACACGCGCGCGGCGGGGTAGTCGCGCCCGGCCCAGACGTACCCGGCCTTCGTGGCGCGCAGCTCGGGGAGGAGCGCCGCCCGCTCGAGCGCCGCGTCGCCGAGGAGATCGCGGTCGGCGTCGTCGAGCGGCGCCTCGTACGCCGCGGCGAGGACGTGGCCGTCGAGGACGCGGGGGTTCTCGTGGTCGAGGATGGCGGCTTCGACGCGCCGCTCGAGGAGGGTCTCGGGCTCGCGCATGAAGTACTGGTCGAGCGCATCCTCGCTCGCGACGAGCACCGCGAGGCCGTGACCGCGGCGACCGGCGCGGCCCCACTGCTGCCGTAGGGAGGCGACGGTTCCCGGAAAGCCGACCGAGATCACGCAGTCGAGCAGGCCGATGTCGATCCCCAGCTCGAGAGCGTTCGTCGCCGAGACTCCGAGCAGCTCGCCCTCGAGCAGCCGCCGCTCGATCTCGCGGCGCTGCGCAGGCGTGTAGCCGGCGCGGTACGGCGACAGCCGCGAGTCGTCGCCGAGGCGGTCTGCCGTGAAGCGGTGGATGAGCTCGGCCGCGCGCCGGCTCTTCGCGAAGCAGAGCGTGCGCAGGCCGCGCTGGACGAGATCCGCCATCAGCCGCGACGCCTCGCCGAGCGCGCTCGCGCGGAGACCGGCCTCTTCGTCGGTCAGCGGCGGGTTCCAGAGCGCGACGGTCCGCTCGGCCCGCGGGGCGCCGTCGTCGCCGATCACCGTCGCTTCCGATCCGATCAGTCCCTGCGCGAGGTCGCCCGGGTTCGCGATGGTCGCCGAGGCGAGCAGGAACTGCGGCTCGGCTCCGTAGACGCGCGCGAGCCGCCGCAGCCGCCGCAGGACGTTGCCCACGTGTGATCCGAAGACGCCGCGGTAGACGTGCGCCTCGTCGACGACGACGTACGCGAGATTCGTGAGCACGTCGCCCCAGCGGTCGTGGTGCGGCAGGACGCCGACGTGGAGCATGTCGGGGTTCGTGAGGATCACGTTCGCCCACTTGCGCACCTGCCAGCGGCGCTCGGCGGCCGTGTCGCCGTCGTAGATCGCCGCGCGCAGCCGTGGGAGGCGGAAGGCTCCGAGCGAACGCAGCTGATCCTGCGCCAGCGCCTTTGTCGGATAGAGATAGAGCGCGCGCCGCTTCGGCTCGCGCGCGAGCGCGTCGAGGATCGGCAGGTTGAACGCGAGCGTCTTGCCGGAGGCGGTGCCGGTCGTGACGATCAGATGCTCGCCGCGGGCGGCGGTCTGCCACGCTTCGGCCTGGTGCGTGAACAGCTCGGCGATGCCCTGCGCGGCCAGCGCTTCGCGCACGCGGGGGTGAAGCTCGTCCGGGAGCGGTGCCAGGCGAGCCTCGCGCGCCGCCTCGGTGCCCAGGTGGGCGAGCTCCTCGCCCTGAAGGAGGTCTGCGGTGATCAACGCCGCGCCCTGAGCGCGACGATGTGCGGGTAGCCGCGCTCGCCGATCTCCTCGAAGCGTTCGATCCGGAAGCCGGCGTCCGTGAACGCGGCGAAGAAGTCGTGCAGCGTCAGGTGCACGCCGCCCACGCGGGCCCGCACGCCGTCCGGGTTGGCGACGCCGGGCGCCGATGCGTCGTAGCGGCGCGACGGGCGGTAGCCCTCGTGAAGCTCCGGGACGCCTTCCGCACCGACGAACACCGAGTGCGGGCCGACGAAGCTCGGATGCACGCCGACGTAGACGAACGGCGCGGCCGGCTTGAGAACGCGCGCGACCTCCGCGACCGCATCCGCGAACCTGTCGACATCGGTGTGCGTCAGGACGGAGACCGCGGCGTCGAAGCTCTCGTCCGCGAAGGGTAGATCGTCTGCGGGTGCCTGGACGACCTCCAGCCCGCGCGCCCGCGCCACCTCGAGCAGGTCGGCCGAGACGTCCACGCCGACCACCGACCAGCCGAGCGCCGCGACAGCCTCCGTGGGGAGGCCCGTGCCGCACGCGACGTCGAGACAGCTCCCGCTGCCTCGTCCGAGCAGCCGCTCGAGCGCCGAGACCTCGTCGTCGCCGAGCGCAGGCCGGAACTCCTGGTACCAGTCGGCGAGCCCGTCGTAGCGCGCTTCACTCATCTCGCCGATGCTAGCCTGGCCCGACCGGGGTGCCCTGCGGGGCTGAGATCACACCCGAAGAACCTGATCCGGGTAATGCCGGCGAAGGGAGTGAGTTGGTTCCACGTTGTCTGACGATCGCGGGCTCTGACTCCGGCGGCGGCGCCGGGATCCAGGCCGACCTCAAGGCGTTCGCGGCCGCGGGCTGCCACGGGATGAGCGCGATCGTCGCTCTGACTGCGCAGAACACGACGGGGGTCACAGCGGTGCACGAGCTTCCGCCCGACTTCGTGCGCGCGGAGCTCGAGGCGGTCTTCGACGACATCGGCGTCGACGCGGCCAAGACCGGGATGCTCTTCTCCGCCGAGCTGATCGCGGCGGTGGCCGACTTCCTGGCGGACCACTCGGTGCCGCTCGTCGTCGACCCGGTGATGGTCGCGAGCTCGGGCGCGCGGCTCCTGCGCGAGGACGCGGTCCAGACGCTGGTCGAGCGGCTCTTCCCGCTCGCGACCGTGATCACGCCGAACCTGATGGAAGCCCAGGCGCTCGTTCAGCCAAGTAACACTGTGTTACTAAGTCGGGTTGCGCTCGCCGAGCGGCTGCACGAGCTGGGCGCGCCTGCGGTGATCGTCACCGGCGGGCACGGCGACGAGCCGGTCGACCACTTCTTCGACGGCGAGCGTCATGTCGAGATCCCGGTCGAGCGGCACGAGGTCGCGGCCACCCACGGCGCCGGCTGCACGCACTCGGCCACGCTCGCCGCCCTCCTCGCCCGGGGTCTGACCCCGGTTGAAGCGGCTCGCGGGGCGGCGGAGGCGGCCTCGCGCGCCGTGGCGCAGGGGCTCGTCGAGCTCGGAGCCGGCGACGGCCCGGTCGACGTCATCGGACTGAAAGGAGCGGTATGAGGACAGGCGCCGACCTCACGGCCATTCGGGAGCGCAAGCCGCTCGTCCACCAGATCACCAACTACGTCGTCATGAACGAGACCGCGAACGCGACGCTCGCGCTCGGCGCGCTGCCCGTGATGGCGCACGCGCTGCAGGAGGTCGAGGAGATGGCCTCCGCGGCCTCGGCCCTCGTGCTCAACATCGGGACGCTTTCGGACGACTGGGTCGAGGCGATGCTGCTCGCGGGGCGGGCCGCGAACCGGGCCGGTGCTCCGGTGGTGCTCGATCCCGTCGGCGCAGGGGCGACGAGCTACCGCACCGAGACGTCGCGCCGTCTCCTCGGTGAGCTCGACGTCGCCGTGGTGCGCGGCAACTCCGCTGAGATCGCAACCCTCGCCGGCCGGGCAGCCGAGATCCGGGGCGTCGAGGCTATTGGCGGGGCCGGCGGACCTGAGCTGGCGCGCGAGGCCGCTCGTTCGCTCGGCTGCGTGGCCGCGGTCACGGGCCCGGTCGATCACGTCTCGGACGGCGAACGGACCATCTCCGTCTCGAACGGCCACGAGCTGCTCGGGACGGTCACGGGCACCGGTTGCATGTCGACGGCGATCACCGGCTGCTTCCTCGCCGTTCGGCCCGACGATCCGCTCGAGGCTGCGGCAGAGGCGCTCGTAGCCTTCGGCGTCGCGGGCGAGGAGGCCGCGAAGAAGGCCAAGGGCCCGGGCAGCTTCCACGTCGGGCTCTACGACGCGCTCTACGCCCTCGATCCGGGGAAGCTCGACAAGCAGGCCAAGGCCGAGTGAAGCTGCACGTGCTCGTCGAGGACGTCGAGGCGGCGCGCGCCGCGGTCGCCGGTGGCGCGACCGTCGTGCAGCTGCGCCTGAAGGACGCGAGCACCGAGGAGCTCGTTGCGCGCGGGGCGCCGTTCCGCGAGCTCGGCGCGACCTTCGTGGTCAACGACGACGTCGAGGCGGCGGTCCGGCTCGGCGCCGACGGCGTCCACCTCGGACGCAGCGACAGCGGCGCCGAGCGCGCGCTCGACGAAGGGCTCCTGCTCGGCCTCTCGGCGTCTTCGGTCGAAGAAGCTCGCGGCGCCGAGGGCCGCGGTGCCGCCTACATCGGCGCCGGCCCGGTCTGGGCGACCCCATCGAAGGAGGACGCCGACCCGCCAACGGGCCTCGGCGGCCTGCGCGATATCTGCGCGGCGGTCGCCGTCCGTGTGGTCGCGATCGGCGGCATCGACGCCTCAAACGCCGCCGACTGCATCCGCGCGGGC
Source organism: uncultured Actinomycetes bacterium (assembly GCA_963788215.1). Taxonomy (GTDB): domain Bacteria; phylum Actinomycetota; class Thermoleophilia; order Gaiellales; family Gaiellaceae; genus AC-32. The sequence goes on along the minus strand of CAWBFX010000008.1, from coordinate 14,451 downwards.
GCCGCCGGCGTCGCGGTCATCCGGGCGGCGAGGGACGCCGCGGCGCTGCGGGCGGCGATCGATGCGGCTCTCTGAGGTCGGCGAGCTCGGCCTGCTTGCCGAGCTGGAGCGGCGCGGCCTGGCGCAGGGGATCGAGGGCGACGCGGCCGAGCTCGGCGGCGGCCTCGTCGTCACGCAGGACGCGCTCGTCGAGAACGTTCACTTCCGGCGCGACTGGACGACCTGGCGCGAGCTCGGCTACAAGGCCGCCGCCGTCAACCTGAGCGACCTCGCGGCGGCGGGCGCCGTCCCGGAGGCGCTGCTCGTGACGCTCGGCGCACCCCCCGAGACCGAGGTCGACGACGTCCTCGAGCTCTACGCGGGCCTGAACGAGCCCGGCGTGCGCGTGGCCGGCGGCGACACGACGCGCGCCGAGGCGCTGATCGTCTCCGTGACCGCGGTCGGCCGCTCGGAGCGCGTCCCCGGCCGCGGCGGGGCCCGCCCCGGCGACCTGCTCGTGGTGACGGGCCCGCTCGGCGTCGCCGGGGAAGCCTTCCGGCGCGAGCAGCACGCGAGGCCGCCGCTGCGCCTCGAAGAGGGCCGACGCCTGGCCGCGGTCGCGACTGCGCTCACCGACATCTCCGACGGCCTGGCCGTCGACGCTGCTCACATCGCAGAGCGGTCCGGCTGCCGCCTCGGGATCGACCTCGAGGCCGTCCCGCTCGCCGAGGGTGCGACGCAGCAAGACCTCGGCTTCGGCGAGGACTACGAGCTCCTCGCCGCGACACCCGACCCGCTTGGCTTCCCGGTGATCGGCCGCTGCGAGGCCGGCGCGGGAGTGGAAATCCGCTCAGCCGGCAAGCCCGTATCGCTCAGAGGGTGGGACCATTTCGGCGGGCGGGGAGCCGGCGACTTGCGCTGAGAGGCGCAAGTCGCGAGGCTACTCCTGTCCTCGACTGGAGGGGGAGGATTCGTTGTTTCTCTTCGTAGCCAGGAGGCTCGCCTGGGCGGGCGTGCTCGCGTTCGTGATCAGCCTGGTCACGTTCATCCTCTTCTTCCTGATCCCGAACGACGCCGCCACGCTGCGCGTCGGCCGCGGCTCGCTCGCGCGCAGCCTTCAGTCGCAGTTCGACCTGCAGGGATCCCCGCCGCAGCAGTACGCGCAGTTCCTCGAGCACATCTTCACCGCCGACTTCGGCCGCTCGACGAGGACGAGGGAGGACGCGAGCCAGCTGGTCGGCAAGGCGATTCCGGTGACCGCGTCGCTTGTGATCGGCGGAACGGTGATGTGGCTGATGATCGCCTTCCCGATCGGGATCCTCTCGGCGCTGCGGCCGCGCTCGATGCTCGACAAAGGAACGATGGTCTTCGTCCTGATCGGGGTCTCGGCGCACCCGGTCTGGGTGTCGCTGATGCTGTCGTACTTCCTGGGCGCGAAGCTCCACCTCTTCCCGGTCGGCGACTACTGCAGCTTCTTCGCCAGCCAGCAGGAGCGCTGCGGCGGCGCGGTCGACTGGGCCTGGCACATGGTGCTGCCGTGGTTCGCCTTCGCGCTCCTGTTCGCGGCGCTCTACGCGCGGATGCTGCGCGCCTCGGTCATCGAGACTCTGGACGAGGACTTCGTGAAGGTCGCCTACGCCAAGGGCGCCGGGAGCGCGAGAGTCCTGCGCGGCCACGTCCTCAAGAACGCGATGCTCCCGATCGTCGCGATGCTCGGGATGGACCTCGGGATCGCATTCGCCGGCGCTCTCTTCATCGAGTCGGCCTTCGGGCTGCCGGGCATCGGGCAGCTCCTCTACCAGTCGACGCTGTCGCGCGATCTGCCCGTGATCATGGGGATCATGCTCGTCGTGAGTTTGGCCATCGCGCTCGCGACGGTGCTGGCGGACATCGCGGTCTCCCTGCTCGACCCGCGTATCGGGCTCCGTAGCGGCTCGTCCGAGCCGTCGACGGCGTCCGTCCCCCGCGGGCGGGCTCAGGCTCCCGCGAGCGTCACGTCGCCGACGGGCTGAGCCAGGCCGCCCAGGCCTGCTCGAAGTGCGAGCGGGGCCGGGCGCCGATCACCGTCTCGCGCGGCTCCCCGCCGTCGAAGAGGATCGCGGTCGGGATCGAGAGCACGTCGTAGCGCGACGCCGTCCCGAGGTTCTGGTCGATGTCGAGCTTGCCGAACTTCACGCGCGCGCCGTGCTCGGTCTCGAGCTCCTGCAGGATCGGCTCCACGGCCTTGCACGGCCCGCACCAGGGCGCCCAGAAGTCCACGATCACCGGCCGGTCGGCCTGCAGGACCTCGCGCTCGAAGTTCTCGTCCGTCAGCTCGAGCACGGCGGCGATGCTACAGGCGGCCGAGCAGCGCCTGGAGGCGGAGAAGCGGGACCTTCCAGATCGCCTCGAGCACGATCGCGCGGCTCATCTTCGAGTGGCCCTCCTCGCGGTCCGCGAAGCGGATCGGGATCTCGACGACGCGGAAGCCCTTGCGCAGAGCGCGGTAGGTGGTCTCGATCTGGAAGGCGTAGCCCCTCGACCGGATCGCGTCTAGGTCGATCGCCTCGAGCACCTCGCGGCGGTAGCACTTGAAGCCGCCGGTCGGGTCGCGGACCGGCATCAGGAGCAGGCGCGTATAGATCGACGCGCCCATCGAGATCGCGCGGCGCACGAAGCCCCAGTCCGCGACCGCCCCGCCTTTCACGTAGCGCGAGCCGAGCACGAGATCGGCATCTGCGGCAGCCTCGATCAGCCGCGGGACGTCGGCCGGACTGTGCGAGAAGTCGCAGTCCATCTCGAGCACGAGCTCCGCGCCGTCCGCGAGCGCCTTCCGGAAGCCCGCGAGGTACGCGGGCCCGAGCCCGTCTTTGCGCGGGCGGTGGAGGACGGCCACCTCGGGGAGCTCCTGCGCCAGCCGGTCGGCCAGCTCGCCGGTCCCGTCGGGCGAGCCGTCGTCGATCACGAGCACGGAGACGTCGTGCTCGCGCAGCGCGCGCACCATCGGCTCGAGGTTCTCGCGCTCGTTGTAGGTGGGCAGGCAGACGGTCGCGCGCACGTCCGTATCATCGCCGTCGTGGCGACGACGCTCCCGCGCAACGCAGACGTGGCCGAGCAGCTCGAGCTGCTGGCCGACCTCCTGGAGATCGAGGGCGAGGCCGCCTTCCGCGTGCTCGCGTACCGCCGAGCGGCTACTCGCGTCCGCGAGACGGGCGGTCCCGTCGCCCAGCTGGCGCTCGACGGCGAGGCGAAGAAGCTGCCCGGGATCGGCGCGACGATCGAGGAGAAGATCGTCCAGATCGTCGACAAGGGCGAGATCGAAGCCCTCGCGAAGCGCCGCAAGACGATCCCGCCGGAGGTCGTCGACTTCCTGCGCATCCCCGGCCTCGGCCCGAAGACCGTGCGGAAGATCTGGCAGGAGCTCGGCGTCACGACGCTGGCCGACCTCAAGGAGGCCGCGCGCGCCCAGCGGCTGCGGACGCTCCCCGGACTGGGCGCGAAGGTCGAGGAGAACATCCTCAAGTCGGTCGGGCGAAAGAAGAAGGCGACCGGGCCGCCGCGGACGCTGCTCGGCCGCGCGCTCCCGGCGCTGCTCGCGGTCGTCGAGGTCCTGCGTGAGCACCCGGCCGCCGACCGCGTCTCCGAGGCCGGCAGCGCGCGGCGGCGCAGGGAGACGGTGCGCGACCTCGACATCATCGCGACCGCGAGCGACCCGAAGGCGCTGATCGAGTACTTCACGAAGCTGACCTGGGTCTCCGAGATCGCGGCCAAGGGCCCGACGAAGGCGACGGTCGTCTCGCACGAGGGTTTCCGCTTCGACCTGCGTGTGGTCCCGCCGGAGTGCTACGGGAACCTGCTGCAGCACTTCACCGGCTCGAAGGACCACAACATCGCCCTGCGCGAGGAGGTCCAGCGGCGAGGGCTGTCGGTCTCCGAGTACGGCGTCACCGAGGTCGAGAGCGGCGATGTCTTCACCGCGCGCGACGAGCGGGAGGTCTACGAGCGCCTCGGCTACGCGTACATCCCGCCCGAGCTGCGCGAGAACGCGGGCGAGCTTCAGGCGGCGCGGAGCGGTGAGCTTCCCGAGCTCGTCGAGCAGGGCGCGCTCCGCGGCGACCTGCACACGCATTCGCACTGGTCGGCCGACGGCAAGAACACGCTCGCCGAGATGGTCGCGGCCGCCAAAGCGCGCGGCTACGCGTATTACGCGATCACCGATCACTCGCACTACCTGCGCGAGGGCCGGATGGAGGAGCAGGCGAAGGAGATCGACCGCCTCGCCAAGAAGGTCGCGCCGCTGAAGCTGCTGAAGGGTGTCGAGGTGAACATCAAGGCGGACGGCACGCTCGACGTCCCCGACGAGGTGCTCGCCGAGCGCGACTGGGTGGTCGCCTCGATCCACACGGCCTTCGACCGCTCGCCCACCGAGCGCGTGATGGCGACCATGGAGAATCCGCACGTCGACGTCATCGGCCACCTCACCGGCCGGAAGCTGAACCGGCGCGAGCCCATGGAGATCGACCTCGAGCGCGTCGTCGAGAAGGCGCTCGAGACGGGGACGTTCCTCGAGATCAACTCGCAGCCCGACCGGCTCGACCTCCGTGACGTCGACGCGCGGCTGGCCGGCGAGGCCGGCGTCAAGATCGTGATCTCCAGCGACGCGCACCAGGTGGGCGCTCTCGAGTACGTCGACTTCGGCGTCGCGCAGGCGCGGCGCGGGTGGCTCGGCCCGGACCAGATCGCGAACACGCGCACCTGGGCACAGCTGAAGAAGCTGATGAAGAAGTCGTAGGAAGGAGGAGCAGATGCTGATCACGACGGCGAACGACCTCCCCGGGTGGGAGATCACCGAGACGCTCGGCGAGGTCTTCGGCCTCACGGTGCGCTCGCGCAACATCGGCTCACAGCTCGGCGCGGGCCTGAAGTCGATCATGGGCGGCGAGCTGAAGGGCATGACGAAGGCGCTCGTCGACAGCCGGGAGCAGGTCGTCGGCCGCATGGTCGAGGAGGCCGAGGCGAAGGGCGCCGACGCGATCGTCGCGATGCGCTTCGACACCTCCGAGATGGGATCGAACTGGACGGAGATCTGCGCATACGGAACCGCGGTCAAGGCGCGCAAGAGCTGACCGGCATCCGCGCAGTCGTCTTCGACCTCTGGAACACGATCGCGGAGTGGCCGGCCTCGGTCTGGGATGACGTGCGACCGCAGGTCGCAGCCCGGCTCGGGCTCACGCTCGAGGAGTTCGACGCGCGCTGGTACGGCGACCTCGCTCAGCTTCGGGAGATGGGGCCGATCGCGGACGCGCTCGCGGTCTTCGATGCGCCGCCGGAGGTGTTGGAGGAGGTCGTGGCTCTGCGCAGGCCGGTGACCCTCGAAGGCCTCGTGCCGGTGCCCGGCGCAGCGGAGACCATCGCCGAGCTTCGCAGCCGGGGGCTCCGAATCGGCCTGATCACCGTCTGCAGCGAGGACGTGCCGGACTTGTGGCCGGAGACGGCCTTCCACGGGCTGTTCGACGCGGAGGTCTTCTCGTGCTCGGTCGGCCTCCGGAAGCCCGACCCACGGATCTACCGGCTGGCGCTCGACGAGCTTCGCGTCGAGCCCGCCGAGGCGGTCTTCGTCGGCGACGGCGCGAACGACGAGCTGGCCGGAGCCGAGCGCGTGGGCATGACGGCGGTCATGCTCGAGAGGCCGGGCGAGGAGCAGCCGGAGTGGGGCGGCCGCCGGATCCGGGCGCTACCCGAGCTGCTCGATCTTCTCTAACGCGGCGTCGTGCAGGGCGACGCGGTAGCGCCAGAAGGCCCGGCCGGTTGCGAGGAGGCGTTCTCGAAGCGGGCCGGCGAGCTCGGCGAGCGTGCCCCAGCGGGCGGCGGCGATCTCCTCGTGGTCCTGCGGCTCGAGCGCGTCCTCGCTCGTGCGCGCGAGGAAGACGTGCGTCCGCCACGGGACGTCGTGCGGCTCGTAGAGGAAGCGCGCCTCGGCCGCGACGAGGTAGCGCTCGAGCTCGACATGCAGGCCCGTCTCCTCGAGCGCCTCGCGCTGCACGCCGGCCTCGAAGTCCTCGCCTTCCTTGATCCCGCCGCCGGGCGGACGCCAGATCCCCGGCTCGAAATGCGGCTTGCGGATCAGCGCGAGGTGCTCGCCGTTGACGATGAAGAGCGTGACGTCGTGCATCCGCTTCGGGTTGTAGGTCGCCATCGCGTGCTCGCGCTCGCTGATCTCGCCCTCCCACTCGAGTCGCGTCGGCTCCCCGTAGCGCTCACGCAGTCTCGCGAGGATCTCTTCGGTCAGGTGCACGCGGTTAGGTTGCCCGAACCTTGCCGCTAGACGCGCTCGGCCTCGCCCTCGGGGCGGCCGCCCTCCACGCCTTCTGGAACCTGCTGCTCGCGCGCGAGCGCGACACCGAGGCGGCCACCGCGGTCGCGGTGCTCTCACTTGTCGTGATCCTCGCGCTCCCCGCGGCGCTGACCTGGCGGGTGGAAGGCGCCGCGGTGCCGTACCTCGCGGCCTCGGCGGCTCTGGAGCTCGCGTACATCGCGCTGCTCGCGGCCGCGTACCGGCGCTTCGAGCTGAGCGTCGTCTATCCGGTCGCACGCGGGATGGCGCCGGTGCTTGCGCTCGTCCTGACGGTGCTCGTCACGCTCGCCTGGCCCTCGGGAGGCGAAATCGCCGGCGTCCTGGCCGTCGCGGCCGGTGTGCTGCTCGTCCGGGGCCGGGCCCCCGGAAGCACCGCGGCGCTCGCGGCGGGGCTCGTCGTCGCCTGCGTGATCGCCGGGTACACGGTGGTCGACCGCTACGGGATCCGGCACGCGAACGCCGCGCCCTACCTGTTGCTGGTGATGCTCGGCCCCGCGCTCGTCTACCCGCTGCTCGTCGGCGGCCGCCGTGTTGCGCGGGCTGTTTCACCGGCGGCCGTCGTGATCGGCGCTGCTTCGGCGGGCGCGTACCTGCTCGTCCTGCTGGCCCTCAGGCTGGCGAGCGCACCCGCTGTGGCGGCCGTGCGCGAGACGAGCGTCGTGATCGCGACGGCCCTCGCGGCGCTCGTCCTGCGCGAGCGCGTGTCGGCTCCGCGAATCGCCGGCGCTGTCCTCGTCACGGCCGGCGTCGCCGTGCTCGCGCTGACCTAAAGGCCCCGCAGCACCTCGAGGAGCTCCGCCGGAGAGCCCACGACGACGTCGGCCGCCTCGGCCAGGCCCGCGGGCGCCTCGCCGGAGACGACCGCGACGCGGACGGCCACCTCGCAGCCGTCGAGGCCGCGGAACCCGTCGAGGTCGGTCGTGTCGTCTCCCGCGTAGAACCCGCGGCGCAGGGAGCGCTCGTCGAGCAGCGACCGCACCGCTGTCCCCTTGTCGGCCGCGACGGGCGGCCGCAGCTCCAGCACCTTCCGACCCCAGCGCACGTCGAGGCCCGCGGCGCGCGCCTGGTCGGCCACCACGCCGAGCTCCGCGTGCGCAGCGTCCTGGTCGCCCGCCTGTCGCCAGTGCAGCGCGACCGTCAGGCCCTTGTCCTCGATCCACGGCCAATCCACTGACGCAAACGGCCGGAGCGTCTCTCGCCAGCTCTCCGCCTCGCGCGCGAGCTCGAGCCCGTGGACGCCCACGTAGACGACGCCGTCGACGCCGACCAGCCGCCGCGCCTCCTCGCCGGTGCGGCCGCTGACGCAGGCTACGAGGGCGTAGCGGCCGGCGAGGCGGCGCACCTCGGCGCGCGTCTCCTCCGGCACCTCCGCAAGCTCGGGCCGCGCGACGATCGGAGCGAGCGTCCCGTCCACGTCGAGGAAGACCGCCGCTGAGGCCGGGTCCGCCGCGATCCGCGTCAACGCGTCCTCCACCGGCCGCAGGATACGGTCAGACCGTGGTGCGGCTCGTTCTCATCGGCCTCGTCGCCGGCCTCTTCAGCGCGCTCTTCGGCGTCGGCGGCGGGATCATCGTCGTGCCGCTTTTGATCCTGGCCGCAGGCTTCGGCGAGCGCCCTGCGATGGCGACGTCCCTCACGGCGATCGCGCTGATCTCCTTCGTCGGCGCGGCGACCTACGCGCTACACGGCGAGATCAAGGTCGGCGCGGCGGCTGTCGTCGGCCTTCCGGCAGTCGCGGGAGTCGTCGCCGGGACCGCGCTCCAGCAGCGACTCGCCACGCGTACCCTCTCGCTCGCGTTCGCCGCGCTGCTCGCCGTCGTCGGGGTGCGGCTGCTCGTCTGATGTGGACGCTGCTTGCGGCCGGCGCGCTCGGGGCGCTCACGGGAGTCCTCGCGGGACTCTTCGGCGTCGGCGGCGGGATCCTGTTCGTGCCGACGCTCACGCTCGTGCTCGGGCTGACGCAGATCCACGCCGAGGCTTCCAGCCTGCTGGCGATCCTGCCCGCGGCGATCGTGGGCGCCTGGCGGCAGGTCCGGTACGGCAACGTGCGTTGGCGGCCGGCGCTCGTGATCGGAATCGCAGCGATCGGCGGCGTCGAGGCGGGTGTCCAGATCGCGGAGTCCCTCCCGCAGCACGCGCTCAGGCGGCTGTTCGGCGTGCTCGTGCTGCTCGTCGCGGTCCAGGTCGCGTGGCGCGCGCTTCGGCAATCGTCCTATGCTTCCCGGCCATGAGCGGGGACGCCGAGCTCTGGATCCCGCTGGTCGACGAGCCGATCGGCACTTTCGTCGACGGGCTGCTCGCCGAGCACGAAGACCTGGCGCAGTCGGTCGCGTCGCCGCGCAGGCTGCTCGCCTTCCGGACGTTTGCCTATCTACGCGTCGGCATGCTCCTCGGCCGGGTGCTCGTGGAGCGCGACGTCGACACCTCCGAAGGCGCGCAGAGCTGGGCGGAGCAGCTGCTCGAGGATCCCGCCGTGCGCGCGCAGGCCGTGGCCGAGGTGCGGGCGGTCGGCGAGGAGATCGCGGGCGACCCCGCCTACGCGGACGAGACGGCCCTCGGCCCGGATGACGCCGAGCGCGAGCGCTTTCGCCAGTTCGCCAAGCGCCACCTGTCGGCTGACGTCTAGGTCGCGGCTCGCGCCACGAGGAAGGTGGCGACGAAGCCGAGCGCCGTCAGTGCCACACGCTTCCCGGACGGATGCTCGTGCGCCTGCGGCAGCAGATCCGTCGCTCCCATGTAGAGGAAGAACCCGGCGTAGACCGCGAGCAGTTGGCCGAGAGTGTGATTCGAGACGGTGATGAAGACGCCCACGATCGCCCCGAGGAGCGGTGCGAGGCTGTCCGCCGTCAGCCAGCGAACCGCCTGTCGACGCTCGCCGCTCTGGCTGAGGACGAAGTTGACGGTGTTCATCCCGTCCGCAAAGTCGTGCGTGACGACCGCGAGGAAGACGAGCAGGCCCGTCGAAGTGCCGAGATGGAAGGCCAATCCGATTCCGAGCCCGTCGATGAAGCTGTGAAGCGAGAGCCCTGCGGCGCCGAGCGCGCCGACCTGCGCGTGAGCCCGCGCCTGCTCGGCCTCGTCGCGGTGGTGCAGGACGACGAGCCGCTCGGCGAGGAAGAACGCGAGAAAGCCCACGCCGACGAGCCCTGTGACGCGCTCGGGGTCGTCGACCGCCTTGATCGCCTCCGGCAGCACGTCGAAGAGCGCGACCGCGACCACGATCCCGCCGGTGAGCGCGATCAGCGTCACGAGCTCGCGGTGCAGCCGAAGCGCGATCAGGCCGCCGGCCAGCGTCGAGACGACGGTGACGGCCGCGAGGGGGACGGCGAGCCACTCCACGCGGCAATCATGACCTTCGCCCCGGGAAAATGACTATCCGTTCGCGCGATAGTCAATAATCTCTCGACCGTGCGAAAGCGGGTCTGCTTCTGCGTACTTCTCGGGGGCATGCTTCTCCTGGCGGCCGGTTCGGCCGGAGCCGGGGGATCGAGCTCTACCGCCGGCGCGTCCGCGAACGCGTTCGCGATCCGCGTGGTGGTGCCAGGCCAGACCGGAGCCACGGCTGGCGCGGTCTCGGCCCCGCCGTACCACGTCTCGTTCGGCAACGGCTTTGCGTATCCAGCCGACGGCTCCGTCGCGACGGTTGGGTCTTTCGGAGTCTCGGCGCAGAGCGACGCGGGCGCCCGGGCGAGCGCGAGTGCCTCCGGCGAGGCGCAGACCGTCTCGCTCTTCGGCGGCGAGATCACCGTCACGGCCACGAACGCGAAGGCGTGGGGACGAACCGCGGGCCGCACCGCGACCGGTGACCTCGCGCGCTCGAGCGTCACCGGCCTCACCGTCCTCGGCCAGCCGGCGACGGCGTCGGCCAACGGACGCGTCGCCCTCGCCGACTGGGGCTACCTGATCACCCTCGAGCAGGGCACGGACACGAGCGCAGGCCCCGGCGGCGCGCAGGCCTTCCACGGCTTCGTCACCGCGATCGACGTCCACCTGACCGCCGACCACGGCAACCTGCCCGCCGGCTCCGAGATCCAGATCGGCTACGCGGAGGTGAACGTCCAGGCCCCGGCGCCGCCGAAGCAGAAGCCGGTCCCGCCCGCGTCGAAGAAGGCGAAGAAGACGCCGAAGGCCCCGGAGCCGAACCGCAAGAATCGCCGCGGCATCGGGCCGCTCCTGCCGGCTCCGCCGAACGTGCAGCCGAAACTCACCGCAGGCGGCTACGTCTTCCCGGTCTACGGGCCGGTCTCGTACGGCGACTCGTTCGGCGCCTTCCGCGGCGACGTGCCGGGCAACTGGCACCACGGCGACGACCTCTTCGCGCCGCTCGGCGCGCCGATTCTCGCGTGCTCGGACGGCATCGTCTTCTCGGTCGGCTGGAACGACGTCGGCGGCAACCGGCTCTGGCTCCGCGACTCGCAGGGCAACGAGTTCTACTACGCGCATCTCTCGGCCTTCTCGCCGCTTGCCAGGAACGGACGCCGGGTCAAGGCGGGCGAGGTGCTCGGGTTCGTCGGCAACACGGGCGATGCCGCCGGAACGCCGACGCACCTCCACTTCGAGGTGCATCCCTCGTCGCTCCTCTACCTCGGCTACGACGGCGCGGTCGACCCGACTTCGTACCTACAGGCCTGGCAGCACCTGCAGGACGTGCGCTTCCAGAACGTCGCGGGCTGGGTGCCGGCCCAGGGCGTCTCCGACCCGGCGCCGAAGCCGGCGGCGATCCTGCTCCAGGTCTCGGACATCTCCGAGGCCAGCGGCCTCGACCCCGGCTCGCTGCAGCGCGCGATCGCGCCCCACGCCGCCGGCGAGGCGAATCCCGGCCTGCTCAAGGCGCTCGGGCTCCGCGCGCCGAAGCACGCGGGCTCGGATCTCGGGTAGCGCCTAGACTAGCTCGAGTTGCCGCTCGAGCCCGATCCGTAGCCGAACTCCTCGTCCTCGCCGAAGATCCTGTCCTTCAGCCAGCGGCGGGTCTCGGGGCCGGTCATCGGGTTGAAGAGGATCCCGAGCGCGATTCCTGCGAGCAGGAGCGAGGTGTTCCGCCCCTTGTGCTCGTCCTTGCCCTGGATCCGGTCGGCTGCTTGGCGCAGATCGTCGATCGCCGAGCGGAGCTGGTCCTGGATGTCCTTGTCGGTTGCGACCCGGCCGGCGACGGCGGTCACACCGCGGCCGCCCACCAGCTCGTCGTAGACATCACGGGCGGTGTCGAAGGCGCTGCGGAGGCTGTCGCGTAGCTCCTCGTCCTGGATCGCGCGCTTGACGTACGGCTTGACGTCGGAAACTCGGTCTTTCGCCTTGGCCATTTAAGGCCGTCCTTTCATTCGTTTACAGACGCATTCTCTACCCTGGCGCCGAGCGGTGCTAAACCGAGGGTAGCGCCGCCTGCCGCTCGGCCGATGGCGCTGCCTTCGGGCTTCGGCCCTTGCCCTCGCCGAAGGCGACGTCGAAGACCTCGCCGATCGCGTCGACCAGGATGAACTGGAGCTCCTCGCGGGTCTCGTCGGGCAGTTCCTCGAGATCGGGCTCGTTGTCGCGCGGCAGGACGATCCGCTTCAGCCCGGCGCGCTGGGCGGCGAGCACCTTCTCGCGGACGCCGCCGATCGGCAGCACCTGGCCGGTGAGCGTGATCTCGCCTGTCATGCCGACGTCCTCGGCGACCGGCTTGTCGCAGCACGAGCGAGGCGATCGCGGTCGCGATCGTGATCCCCGCCGAGGGCCCGTCCTTCGGGACGGCTCCGGCCGGGACGTGGATGTGGACGTCGTGCTCCGCGAACCAGTTCTCGGGGACGCCGAGCCGGGTCGCGTTGCGCGCGCACCCAGGAGAGCGCGGCCTGGGCGGACTCCTGCATCACCTCGCCGAGCTGGCCGGTGATCGTGAGCTTGCCCTTGCCGGGGTACGCGGTCGCCTCGATGAAGAGGACGTCGCCGCCGACCGGCGTGTACGCGAGGCCGGTTGCGACACCAGGGTCGGCAGTGCGCTTGCGCGGGTCGGCCGGGAAGCGCCGCGGGCCGAGCCAGCCGCGCGCCGTCGGTCTCGTCGACCTCGACGGCCTCGGTGCGACCCTCCGCGATCTCGCGGGCGGCCTTGCGGCAGAGGTCGGCGATCCGGCGCTCGAGGTTGCGGACGCCCGCCTCGCGCGTGTACTCACGCGTGACGAGCCGCAGGACGTCGTCGTCCAGCTTCAGCTGCTCGGCGGAGAGCCCGTGCGCCTCGAGCTGCTTCGGCACGAGGTACTTGCGGGCGATCCCGAGCTTCTCGTCCTCGGTGTAGCCCGAGAGCTGGATCACGTCCATGCGGTCGAGCAGCGGGCCGGGGATCGTCTCGAGCTGGTTCGCGGTGCAGATGAACAAGACCTTCGAAAGGTCGAACGGGAGGTCGAGGTAGTGGTCGCGGAAGTGCTTGTTCTGCTCGGGGTCGAGCACCTCGAGCATCGCGCTCGCCGGGTCGCCGCGGAAGTCGGCGCCCATCTTGTCGATCTCGTCGATCAGCAGCACCGGGTTCTTCGACTCGGCGTCGCGCAGCGAGCGGATGATCGTGCCCGGCATCGCGCCGATGTAGGTGCGGCGGTGGCCGCGGATCTCGGCCTCGTCGCGGACGCCGCCGACCGAGATGCGCATGAACTTGCGCCCGGTCGTGCGCGCGATCGACTGGCCGAGCGAGGTCTTGCCGACCCCGGGCGGGCCGACGAAGCAGAGGATCGGGCCCGAGAGGTCGTTCTTCAGCTTCGAGACCGCCAGGTACTCGAGGATCCGGTCCTTGACCTTCTCGAGGTCGTAGTGGTCCTCGTCGAGAACCTCGCGCGCGTGAGCGAGGTCGAGGTTGTCCTCGGTCGTCTCGTTCCACGGCACGGAGAGGATCCAGTCGACGTAGGTGCGGATCACGCCGTACTCGGCGGCGGCCGGCGGCAGCTTCTCGAGCCGCGCGAGCTCGCGGTCGGCGGCCTTGCGCGCCTCTTCGGGGAGGTTCTTCTCCTCGATCCGCTCGCGCAGCTCGTTGATCTCCGCCTGCTGGTCGTCGCCCTCGCCGAGCTCGTCCTGGATCGCCTTCAGCTGCTGGCGGAGGAAGAACTCGCGCTGGCCCTTCTCCATCTCGGACTGGACCTGCGACTGGATCTTCGAGCCGAGCTCGACGACCTCGAGCTCCCGGCCGAGGATCGCGAGGATGTCGCGCAGGCGCGCGCTCACGTCCGGCTGCTCGAGCAGTCCCTGCTTCTCCTCGGTCTTGAGGCGGAGCGTGGAGGCGACGAGGTGCGAGAGCGCGCTCGGGTCGTCCACGTTGGCGGCGGCGAGCTCCAGCTCGGACGGCAGGTAGGGGACGAGCGAGATCAGGCGGCCGAACTCGTTCTGGACGCTGCGCACGAGCGCCTCGAGCTCCGGGGTCTCCTCGACGACGTCGGGGACCTCGCTGAAGTCGCCGACGAGGTAGGGATCGTCCTGCACGCGGCGCTCGAGGCGGATGCGGCCGACGCCCTGGACGAGGATCCGCAGCGACCCGTCGGGAACGCGAATCATCTTGTGGACGACCGCGGCGGTCCCGACCTCGTGGAGATCGTCCCAGCCGGGCGGGTCGGCGTCCGGGTTCTTCACGGTGACGAGCGCGAGCATCCGCTCGCCGGCGACGACGTCGTCGACGAGCTTCACGGAGCGCTCCTGTCCGATCGCGAGCGGCGAGACCGACTGCGGGAAGACGACCGTCTCCTTCAGCGGCAGCACCGGCAGGGTCGACGGGATCTCGACCTCGCCCTGCTCGATCTGCTCCTCGAAGAGGGTGTCGCTCACTGATCGTCCTCCGATGGCGATGATCACGCGCTCGCGCTTCGGCGCCTTCTCGGCGATCGGCAGCTCGACGACGAGCAGCCCCTTCTCGTAGCGCGCGGTCGCGTTCGTGGTGTCTACCGGCTCCGCGAGCGAGATCCGCCGTTGGAACGCCCCGTACTCGAGCTCCATCTGCTGGTAGCGGCCGCTGAGCTTGGGCCGGCACGCGCTCGCCTGCGACCACGAGCACGCGGTCGGCTGCGACCACGTGGATCGACTTCGGGTCGACGCCCGGCAGCTCGACGATCACGTTGAGCGTCGGTGGGTCGTCGCTGCGGATGCAGTCGACGTTCGGCCGGAACCCGCGGCGGCCCGCGACGAAGCGC
>CAWBFX010000007.1:0-18993 GCA_963788215.1 uncultured Actinomycetes bacterium | reverse complement strand
TGGGCATCTCTGCGAGTCTACGCGGCGTGAGTGGTCCCGAAATCGTCCCATTTGCCGACAAACACGTCGCCGATGCGGCTGCTTTGCTGGCGGCCCGTCACACCCGTCACCGCGAGGCCGAGCCGCTTTTGCCCGAGCTCGAGGACCCGGTCGCGGCGATCGAGGCCGAGTGGGAAACCGACGGCGCCTCCGGGGTCTTCTCGCGTCACGGCTACCTGATCGCGGCACCCACGACCAACATGAACATCACCTGGATGCGGGTCGGAATCGCGGGCCAGGCGATCGAGGACGACCGCGAGACGGTCCGCGACCTCTACGCCGCTGCCGCCGAGCGCTGGGTCGAGCAGGGCCACACGATGCACGCCGCTTTCATCCCTTCGCACGACGCCGAGCTCGTCGACGCCTGGTTCCGGCTCTCGTTCGGCGCCTCGGCCGTGCTCGCCCTACGCGAGACGACGCCGGAGGAGCCCTTCGACGCGGGCGTCGAGATTCGGGAGGGCGACGAGGAAGACTTCGACGACGCAGCCCGGCTCGAGCTCGAGATGGGCGCCGCGATGCAGCCGTCGCCGAGCTTCTCGAACGTCCAGCTCCAGACGCAGGAAGAGGTCTCGGCCGAATGGCACGAGGAGGGCCTCGCGGACAAATACGAGCTGTTCGTCGCCGAGCGTGAGGGCCGGATCGTCGGTCACATCCTGCTCTACCGGCGGCCCCCCGACCTGCGCGTGCCGGAGAAGAGCATCGACCTCGCCCAGGCGTCGACCGAGCCCGAGGCGCGCGGAACCGGGGTCGGGCGCGCGCTGACGGCGCACGTCATCCGCTGGGCCCACGAGAACGGGATCCCGGTGATGACGACCGACTGGCGGATGACCAACCTCTGGGCCTCCCGCTTCTGGCCGAAACGCGGCTTCCGCCCGGTCTTCCTGCGGGTGTATCGCTCGATTCCGTGAGGGTCCCCCTCCTCTCGGGCACGAGCCTCGTGGTCGTCGACGTGCCGAAGAACGGCGTCGTCCTCAGGCCGCCTCCGCCCGTGGAGTCGAACGCCGACGTGCGCGCCGCCGTCCGCGACGCGCTCCGCTTTCCGCTCGCCGGTCAGCCGCTGGCCGCGCTCGCTCCCCGCGGCGGGCGCGCGACGATCGTGGTCGAGCCGCCCTCGCTGCCTCTTCCGGCGGCACAGCAGGATCCGCGCCAGGAAGCGCTCGAGGCAGCCTCCGCGGAGCTCGAGCGAGCCGGGATTCCGGCCGAGCGGCAGACGCTTCTCGTCGCGTCCGGGTTGATGCGCCGGCCCGACCGCCGCTCGCTCGAGCACCTGGGGATCGTCTCGCCCGGCTTCGCGCGCCGGTTCGCGGGCACGGTCCGCATCCACGACGCGGAGGACCCCGAGTCGGTCGAGCTCGGAGAGGTCGGCGCGGTTCCGCTGAGCGTCGACCGCGCGCTCCTCGAGACCGATCTCGTCGTCACCGTCAGCGCAGCTGAGACGGTGCTGCACGGCGGACCCGCCGTTCTCCTGGGCGCGGCGCGAAGTGTCGCGCTGCGGGCGGCGAACGCCTACTCGCTCCTCGAGACCGGCGCCTCGCTCGGCTGGCGGATCGCGCTCGAGCTCGAGCGGCGCCTCTCCGAGCGGGTGCCGGTAATCGGGGCGTCGCTCGTGCTGAACCAGCCACAGCTGCAGGGAGCAGCGCGCGGCTACCCGTACGAGGTCGAGGCAACCGAGCGCATCGCCGGCTCGCCGTTTCGCCACGGCTTCCGGCTGCTGCCCGGGGTGGTGCGCGACCGGACGATCAGGTCGATCCGCCGCGAGCTGGGCGCTGTCGCGGCGTTCGCGGCGGCGCCGTCCGTGGCCCACGCCGAGGCGCTGCTGCGCGCGGTCGAGGCGCGGTCGGCGACGCTCGACGAGCCCCTCGACGCGATCTGCATCGGCATCCCGCGCACGACCCCGCACCTGCCGCGGGAGCGGCCAAACCCCCTCCTCGCCGCCTACCTCGGCCTCGGCCTGGCGCTGCGGCTCTGGCGCGACCGCTTCCCGCTCGTCGACGGCGGCACCGTGATCCTGCTGCACCGCTTCCACCGCCACTTCGCCCATCCCACGCAGCAGCCCTACCGCGCGGTGTTCCAGGCGCTCCGCACCGGGCCGCGCGAGACCGAGGAGCTCGGGCACGCGGAACGAGCCGCTGCCTCCGACCCTCGCGCGATCGCCGCCTACCGCGAGGGCCGCACGTGCCACCCGCTACTGCCGTTCGCCGACTGGGCCGGGTGCGCGCCCGCGCTCAGCCGCGTCGGGCCGGTGATCATCGCCGGCTGCCGCGATGCAGTCGCCGCGCGCCAGCTCGGCTTCGTTCCGACCGGGAGCCTCGGCACCGCGCTCGAGATGGTCCGCGGCGTGACCGGGCCCGAGGCCCGCATCGGCTTCCTGCTCTCGCCGCCGTACTTCCCGCTCAGAACGGGACCGGGCTAGTCCTCGCCGAGGTAGGTCTTGCGGACCTGCTCGTTCTCGCGGAGCGACTTCGCGTCGTCCGCCAGGGCGACATGGCCGGTCTCGAGGACGTAGCCGCGCTGCGCGATGTCGAGCGCCATCAACGCGTTCTGCTCGACGAGCAGGATCGGCGTCCCCTGCTGGTTGATCTCGATCAGCGTCTCGAAGATCCGCTCCACGAGCACCGGCGCGAGCCCCATCGACGGCTCGTCGAGGAGGAGCAGCTTCGGCCTGGCCATCAAGGCCCGCCCGATCGCGCACATCTGCTGCTCGCCGCCTGACATCGTCCCCGCCTTCTGGCTCTTGCGCTCGGCGAGCCGCGGGAAGAGCGTGTAGACCCGGTCCATGTCCTCGCGGATCTCCTTGCGGTCGTCGCGCTGGAAGGCGCCCATCTCGAGGTTCTCGGAGACGCTCATGCGCGGGAAGAGCTTCCGGCCCTCAGGCGACTGCGCGATCCCCATCTTCACGATGTCGTGGGGCGCGGCCTGTGTGATGTCCTTGCCCTGGAACGAGATCGAGCCCTTGCGCGGGTGGTTCAGCCCGTTGATCGAGCGCAGCGTGGTCGACTTGCCCGCCCCGTTCGCGCCGATCATGGTCACGATCTCGCCCTCGCGGACCTCCAGCGAGATGCCCTTGAGAGCGTGGATCGCGCCGTAGTAGGTGTGCACGTCGCCCAGCTCGAGGATGACGTCCGGGCGGGTGCCTGCCGGTGCGCTCATTTCCCCACCGCCTGCGTCCCGAGGTAGGCCTCGATCACGCGCGGGTCGCGCTGCACCTCGGTCGGCGCCCCCTCGGCGATCTTCTCGCCGTAGTCGAGCACGGTCACGCGATCGGAGACGCCCATCACGACCCGCATATCGTGCTCGATCATCAGGATCGTCAGGTTCTCCTCGGCCTTGAGCTTCGAGACGAACGCGGTGAAGTCCGCCGTCTCCTGCGGGTTCATGCCGGCGGTCGGCTCGTCAAGGAGCAGCAGCTTCGGCTGCGTCGCGAGCGCCCTCGCCACCTCGAGCCGGCGCTGGTCGCCGTAAGGCAGGTTGCGGGCGACCTCGTCCTCGCGCCTGCGCAGCCCGGAGAACTGGAGCAGCTCGCGCGCCCGCTCGAAGGCCGCCCTCTCCTCGCGCTTGAGGCCCGGCGTACGCAGGATGCTGCGCAGGAGCCCGCCCTTGAGGCGCGAGTGCATCCCGACCAGCACGTTCTCGAGGGCGGTCATGTTCTGGAAGAGCCGGATGTTCTGGAAGGTGCGGCCGACGCCGCGCTCGGTGATCGCGTGCGGCGGCTTGCCGGTCACGTCCTCGCCGTCGAAGACGATCCGGCCCGCGGTCGGCTTGTAGACGCCCGTGAGCATGTTGAAGAAGGTCGTCTTGCCGGCGCCGTTCGGGCCGATCAGGCTCGACGATCGTGCCCTGCGGAATCGTGAAGTCGACGCTGTTCACGGCGATCAGGCCGCCGAAGCGCTTCCGCAACCCCACGACTTCGATCAGATCAGCCATCACTCATGAACCACGTCGTAGAGGGGCTGGTCGTGGACGCCTTCGTGGAACTCGGCCGCGCGTCTCGTGCTCGGAATCAGGCCCTCGGGCCGGAAGAGCATCACCACCAGCAGGATGATCCCGAAGATCCCGAACTCGTACTTGGGCACCTCGAGCGGAAGATGGACCGGGTCCAGGGCGAAGAACAGGATCGCTAAGACCCCGCAGATGACCGCGAGCCCCGCTCTCCACGCAACGTCCTTCGCCAGGATCACCACCGCGAAGAGGCCGGCGATCAGGAGGAGCCCGATGAGCCGGTTGAAGCCGGCCTGGCTGAAGTGGGAGTTGAACCACCCGCCGCTGTCGGCCAACCCCTCCTGGTCGAGGTACGCGAGGAACGCCCCGCCGATGATCACGCCCCAGATGTTTCCCATCCCGCCGAGGATGATCATGCAGAGGATGAAGACCGAGATGTTGAAGAAGAAGTCGCCGGGGAACGTCGCGCTCTTGAAGCTGGCGTAGTACGCGCCGGCGACGCCGCCGAAGAACGCGCCTGTCGCGTACGCCCACGTCTTGGTGCGCATCAGCGGCACGCCCATCGCCGCCGCGGCGGTCTCGTCCTCGCGGATGGCGATCCACGCGCGGCCGAGACGCGAGTCGCGTAAGCGCACGCTGCAGAAGATCGTGATCAGCAGTAAGAGCAGCCCGGTCCAGTAGAACAGGCGGGCGGAGCTCCAGAACGTGCCCGAGCCCGTCAGGTAGTTGACGCCGAAGAAGCCGGGCGAGTCGATCGGCGTGATCCCGTTCGGGCCGTTCGTCAGGTTGAAGCCGAAGAGGTTGTCCCCGTTCCGCGCGATCTGGGGCAGGATCTCGCCGAAGCCGAGCGTGACGATGGCAAGGTAGTCGCCGCGCAGGCGCAGGGTCGGCAGGCCGATCAAGACGCCGACGAAGGCGGTCGTGATACCCGCGACGACCAGCAGGATCCAGATCGAGATGTGGAAGCCGGGCGTGTTCGAGCCGACGCCCACGGCGAGGAAGTGGACGTTCTTCTGCGAGAACTGCACCGAGGCGAACCACGCCGCGACGTACGCGCCCATCGCGTAGAAGGCGACGTAGCCGAGGTCGAGGAGGCCGGCGTAGCCGACCACGATGTTCAGGCCCACCGCCATCTGGATGAAGACGAGCATCACTACCCCGGTGGGGATGCTCGGGAAGTTGCCGAACACGGGGACGGTGAACAGGTGGTTCCAGATGAAGGGATAGAGCACGGCGATCGTGATCGCGATCCCCGCGCGGGCGAAACGCCCGACGTAGGGCACGTTCTCCCACGGGGGGACGTAGATCAGCGCGATGACGGCCAGGAACGGGATGGCGGCCACGTCGAGGCTGCGGAAGCCGGCCTGCGCGAAGAGCGCCAGGAGCAGCAACGCTGCGCCGATTCCCATCCGCAGCCCGCGGTCCTGGAGCGCAGCAGTGTCGGCGTCCCGAGATCTGGCCACGCTAGCCACCCTCCGGAGTCCGCTCGCCGAGGAGGCCCTCGGGGCGGAGGACGAGGATGATGATCAGGATCGTGAACACCATCGACTGGGTCCAGTCGCTGCCGGGCGAGTGCCAGCTGAGCCCCTCGTTGAACGCCTGGATCAGCCCGATCAGCAAGGCCCCGAGGACGGCTCCGGGAAGGTTGCCGATGCCGCCGAGCACCGCGGCGGTGAAGGCGATCAGCCCGAGCTGGAAGCCCTGGTCGAAGCGGACCGAGCCCGCGTAGAGCGCGTAGAGAAGACCGGCCACCCCGGCAAGCGCGCCCGCGATCAGGAAGGTGAACGAGATCGTGCGGTTGACGTTGATGCCCATCATCGCGGCGGCGTCGCGGTCCTGAGCGGTCGCGCGCATCGCCTTGCCCTGGCGCGTCCGCTGCACGAGCCAGACGAGGATGATCAGCACAGGGGTGGTCACGAGCAGGACGATGAGCTTCTCCCAGGTGTACTGCACGCCCCCGATCGAGAAGACGTTGCCGGCCGGCAGAACGTTGGCCGTCTGCACGTAGTTCGGTCCCTTCCAGGCGAGCCCGATGTTCTGGAGGATGAACGAGGCGCCGATGGCGGTGATCAGAGGCGCGAGACGCGGCGCGTGCCGCAGCCGACGGTACGCGATCAACTCGACGGTCACGTTCAGGAGGCCGCAGAACCCCATGCAGATGAACAGCGCGGCGATGATCAACGGCCAGAGCACGTACCAGGCCTCTCCCTGGGTGAGGTCGAACAGGGTCGTGCCTACAACCGTCACGGCCATCATCCCGCCGAGCATGAACACGTCGCCGTGAGCGAAGTTGATCAGCTCGAGAATCCCGTATACGAGGGTGTACCCGAGGGCGATCAGCGCGTAGAGCGCGCCCAGCGTGAAGCCGATCAGGAAGATCTGGATGAAGTCCGCCGGCGTCTTGTAGAAGTTGACGCCCAGCCAGAAGAGGACGAGCCCGACGAGGAGGACGCCGAAGATGGCGGTGAAGCTCAGCCGGAAGCGGGAGGTTGACTCCAGCGGCTGCCCACTCGCCTCAGTGACCACAGGACCCTCCTGAATGCCTCGGGGGAAGGCCCGCAGGCCCTCCCCCCGAGACTGTAGTTCTTGCGCTAGGCGGCCTTCACGAGGCTCGCGGACGGGACTTCGACCTTGAAGGTCTTGCCCGTGCCGCTCTTCCCCGATCCGACCTGCTGGTAGACGGTGACCGGGTTCCGCGTCGTGTCACCGTTCGCGTTGATCGAGAACGTTCCGAGGATGCCGTCCGTGACGTTCGTCTTCAGCAGGTTGTCGGTCACGCTCGAGCGCGTCCCGTCGGACTTCTCGATTGCGTCGAGGACGACCTGCATCGACTGCGCTGCGTACGCCGAGTACGGGTTCGGCTTCTTGCCGATCTGATCGCCGAACGCCTTGATGAAGTCGGCGCCCGTGCCGGTCAGCTTCTCGGGCGGGACGCCGGCGACGGTGATGAACATGCCGGCTGCCGCAGGGCCGTTGGCGGTGAAGTCGCTGAAGCCGTCCGGTGCCATCAGCTTCGCGCTCGGAACGCCCGCCTTGAGGTCAGAGATCAGCTTGGCGCCGTTCTCGCAGATGAGGCCGCCGACGTAGATCCAGTCCGCGCCGGACTGCTTGATCTTCGTCGCCACCGCCTCGTAGCTCGACGCCTTCGGGTCCCAGGCCGTGAAGCCGGCGACCTTGAGGCCGAGCTTGGTCGCAGAGTTCTTCGTGTCCGTCGCGACGCCGAGGCCGTAGGCCTCCTTGTCGTTGAGGATGAAGACGCTCTTCGCACCCTGGTCCTTCATGAACTGCGCGTCGGCGGCACCCTGGAAGTCGTCCGCCGCGACCATGCGGATGTAGTTCCGCTTGCCGTTCGGGTAGTACTTGTCGGGCTCGCCCGCGGCGGTTCCGGGGCCGCTGTGCGTGAGGCCGACGTACGTGTTCGCCGGGCTGACCATGCCGAGCGGGCCGTCGGGAGCGCGGTTCAAGATCGGGATCTCGATCTCCGCGCAACCGGAGTTGAACGTCCCGATCACGCCGATCACGCTCTTGTTCTGCGCGTACGCGTTCGCGTTGGCCGAGCACTTCGAAGACTCCCACTTGCCGGCCTGCGCGGTCGAGTCGTCACACGACTGATAGCCGACCGTGTACTTGCCGGCCTTGAAGTTCGCCTGCTTGAGGACGAACCTGATCGCGTTCGTCATCTCGATCGTCTGCGTGCGGCCCGAGCCCTGCAGCGGAAGATCGGATGGGACGATGTAGTCCGGCTTCCCCGACCCTTCGAAGTAGAGGTCCTGGCACGACGAGGCCGGGAGAGCGCTCGCGTTGCCTCCGCCTCCGCTTCCGCCTCCGCTGCTCGTGCTGCTGCTGCTCTTGCTGCTGCCGCCGCAACCGGCCGCGATGAGCGCAAGCACAGCGGCTGCAACGATCCCTCCCACGATGATGCCTCGCCTCACATCTCCTCCTTCGGTCGCGCGTCGTCCCTGTCTTTTCTCAGAGCTGGTGAGGTCCAAGAAACGCGAGTATGGAGTCACCACCCGCCTCAATGCAAACGAGAGCCGCGGCTAAAGTGCCGCGACAGGCCGAAGTGGCGGAATTGGCAGACGCGCCGGACTCAAAATCCGGTGCCCCGCGAGGGGCGTGTGGGTTCGATTCCCACCTTCGGCATCCGTGAAGGTTGGGATCCTCACTGGTGGTGGTGACTGCCCCGGGCTGAATGCCGTCATCCGCGCGGTGGTACGGCGCGCGCACCAGCGCGGGCATGAGGTCGTCGGCGTCCGCGAGGGCTGGCGCGGGCTCGTCGAGGGGCGATTTCAGCCGCTGGGGGCCCGTGAGGTGACCGGGCTCTTGCCCCGCGGCGGGACGATCCTCGGCACCTCTCGCACGAACCCGTACAAGACCGACGCGGTCGACGACGTCCTGCGCAACTTCCAGCAGGAGGGCCTCGGCGCGCTCGTCGCGATCGGAGGCGAGGACACCCTCGGTGTCGCCGCCCGGCTGCACGCCGAGCACGACTTCCCGGTCGTCGGGGTGCCAAAGACGATCGACAACGATCTCTCTGCGACCGACTACACCTTCGGGTTCGACACGGCTGTGTTCATCTGCGTCGAGGCAATCGACCGGCTCCATACGACGGCGGAGTCGCACAACCGCGTGATGGTCGTCGAGGTGATGGGCCGCCACACGGGCTGGATCGCCGTGATGAGCGGAATCGCGGGCGGCGCGGACATGGTCCTGATTCCCGAGCATCCGATCTCGATCGAGGAGGCCTGCGCCGACCTCCGCCGCCGGCACGAGCGGGGCAAGGACTTCTCGATCGTCGTCGTGTCCGAGGGCTACGAGCTCGACGGCCCCGACCCCGAAGCCGGCGACCTCGACGAGTTCGGGCACGTGCGCCTGTCCGAGCGCGGCGTGGGCGCGCGGCTTGCCCAGGAGATCGAGGAGCGCACCGGCTACGAGACCCGCGTCACCGTCCTCGGCCACGTCCAGCGCGGCGGCTCCCCCACGCCCCGCGACCGCGTGCTCGCGACGCGCTACGGCCTCAAGGCCGGCGACCTCGTCCACGAAGGGCGCTTCGGCCGGATGGCCGCGCTGCACGGCGATGCGATCGTGGACGTCTCGCTCGCGGAGGCGACCGCCGAGCTGAAGACCGTCCCGCAGGACTGGTACGACGTGGCGCGCGCCTTCTTCGGTTAGAGCTCAACCAGCGGAAACGAGCGGTGGCTCCGCGGCGGCACGAGGAAGTTCTGGCGATGCGTGGTGTGCAGCACCGAGTTCAGGCCCTGCGCGCGCGATCCCGGCTCGAGCGGCAGGCGCGTCCCGTTCGGCAGCACCCCGTCCATGGCCAGGCGATTGCGGTGGAAGTCGTCGCTCGACGGGTTGAAGACGACGAAGTGGACGCCGGCCGACGGCGCGCGGTCGACGCCGCCGGGCCGCCAGAAGAAGGGGTTGTCGAGGGTGTTGAAATCGGCGCGCTGCGGGATCGCGGTGCCCTTGCGGTAGACGGTTCCGTCGGGGCCAAGCGTGTCGCGCTCGAGGCGCGACGTCGACTGGATCGAGGAGCTGTGGCCGATCCGCCCGCGCCGGCGGAAGTCGCGCTCGACCTCTTTCGTGTCGGTCACCCGGGCGGGGCCCTGTGCGACCGTCTGCGCGTCCTCGCGCGCTCTCAGCCCCGGGCGGAAGGTCGTGTCCACCCGCTGCTGGAAGTCGAAGTTCAGGTACCAGGCCTCGAGGTCCTCGAAGATGTGGGAGACGTGCATGTGGGTGCCGCCGTGGAAGTAGCCGCCGGCCGCGTCCGTGTAGCCGAGCGTCTCGAGGTTCGCGATCCGGCCCGGGCCGAGGTTCGCCTGCTGGGTCGACGTGAAGCCGAGGAAGAGCTCGGCGGTGTCCGGGATCAGGTCGGCGCCGGGCACGTTCGCAGTCATCGCCATCCGCTTCGGCAGGCTCTGGCGCCCCTCGAAGCCGCCGCCGGCGAAGCCCTTGCGAATGCTCGTCGGCTCGAAGACGTCGAGGTCGTCGAACAGCCGCTTGGCGCCTTCGGAGACGTTGTCGAGCGAGTCGCTCCGCAGCAGGACGGCCACCTCGTTCTGCTCGAGGACGGTGTCGTGCGGGTCGCTCGGAAAGCGGATCGCCGGGAGCAGCGCGTGCTTGTTGGCCCGCCGGTCGAACGGGGCGTGCTTCGCCCAACCGGCCGCGACGCGGCGCTCGAAGTAGGGCAGCCCCCACGCGACGGTCACGCCGAGCCCGGCCGGCGTCGACGGGAAGCGGGCGTCGAGGTCGGCCAGCGCGTCCTCGAGCTCGTGCCGGGCGCTCACCAGGTTGGTGGCGCGCACCTTCGCGGTGACGAGCTGGTGGTGCAGCGGCGGCACGAGCACCGCGATGCCGTCGTCGTGGACGACGCGGAGGTCGAGCAGGTGCTGCTCCGGCGGCAGGCCGAGCGCGTCCGCTCGCGGCGGCGACGTGGCCAGCCGGTCGACCGCCTCGTAGATTCCGGTCGCGGCCAGCGCACCGGCCGCCGCGCCGGCGAGGAGCCCTCGACGCGTGTACCTCATGAGCGGGGCGAGACGACGGTGAGCGAGCTGAGCATCCGCTTGAGATCGGCGACGACGCCGCGATAGGTCAGCGGGGCCGCCACATGCTGGCTGAGCGCGTAGAGCGAGCGCCCGCGGTGCCAGGCGAGGAGCACGTGCCACTGGTCGGCTCCCTGGTTCACCGTGTAGACGGTCGCATCGATCCCGTTCGCGCGCACGTGGCCGTGCGGATCGGCGAAGCACGGCACCTTTCGCTTGCCGACGTCGCCCGGGCAGCGCGGGATTGCGGCCCGGCCCGGATAGCCGCGGAGATTGACGTGCAGCTCGCCGCTGCCGCGCTCGAACCAGATGAACCCGATCAGGTAGCTGCGGTCACGGGAAACCGAGTCGATGTTGTTCCAGCGGCCCCCGATCACGCCGTCGAGCGGGTCGGGCATCCACCCGGGGCAGTAGACAGGCGCGTGGATGCGGTTCGCGAGCCGCTGCCAGCCGGCGCGGTCGAGGCACTTCGGCTTCGCCTTGACGACTCCCGCGCCCGCGCCGGGGTCTCCACTGCACGCGGTGAGGACTAGCGCAAGCGCGAGGAGCGAAACGAGCGTGACGACCCGGGTCACGACGAAAGATGGTAGACGGCAACCCACGGACCCGCATAGCGGCTCCCGGGGGCGAGGTAGAAGACGCGCTTCGTCCTGCGCAGCGCCTCGTAGAACGCCGTCTCGCGCGGGTAGTGCTCACGGGCGGCGAGCACACGGTCCTCGACCGCACCCGTGACGACCGCGTACCGCACTCCTGCGCGCCGCAGGCGGCCGAGGTCGCGGTTCGGGTCGGGCTGGTTCTCCTGGGGGAGCGGCAACCGCAGCTTCAGCACCCGGTGACCGGCGAACTGCGGCAGCGAGGAGTCCGCCGCGAGCCGCGCTCCCTGCGGCAGGTGCGCCTCGATCCAGCGGTGCGCGACGACGCGCGTGTCGGTCCTCGTCAGCGTCCGGGCATCACGGATCGACCAGGTCAGCGGGACGACGAGCAGCAGCAGGGTCACCGGCGCGAGGCCGCGCAGGCGGCCGGCGAGCGCCCCGAGCGCCGGCAGCAGCGGCAGCGTGTAGCGGTCGAAGTGCGCGCCGATGGTGCAGAGGTCGAGGAAGTAGACGAGCACGAAGGAGGCCAGGATCAGGTCGGTGCGCGTGCGGTGCGCGATCGCCACCACGAGACCCACGCCGCAGATCAGCAGGGCGGGCCCCACCCCGTGCCAAAGCTGCCCGAGAAAGGCGATCGGCGCGACGTCGTCGTGCTCGAAGCCGAGCCAGCCCTGGTGCGCGAGGTGCTGCACGCGGTAGGCGTCGGAGACCGCTGAGCCGAGGTGGACGAGGAAGAACGGGCTCGTCGCACAGAAGCCGAGGACGGCGAGCCCGATCCCGGCGGCGAGCCTCCGCGGCTCGCGATAGGCGGCGACGGCGAGCGGCACGAGCAGGAAGACGCCCGGGTACTTGATGCTCATCGCGAGCCCCGCGACGAGACCCGCGAGCTCGATTCGGCCTGAGACGAGGAGAGCAAGCGACGCGGCGACGCCGAGCGTGAGCGGAACGTCGGTCACCGCCATCCGCGAGTACGCGACCTCGGTCACCTCCACCGCGACGAGCGCAGCGGCGACCGCGGCGGCGGGGAAGCCGTACGCGCGCCGGCCGAGCCACCAGGACGCGGCGATCGCGCCGAGCGCGAGCACCAGCACGACGATCCGCGCGGCGAGGTACGACGGCGACCCCTGCCAAACCTGGAAGGGGGCGAGCAGGTACATGAGCAGGGTCGGGTAGTCGAACCAGTGCGGGTCGAGCCCGCCCCCGTGCACCATCTGCCACGCGCGCGGGACGATGCTCTGCTCGTCCGGGCTGAAGAGCGGAAACGGCAGGCCGTAGCCGAGCCCGACGGCCCGCAGCGCGGCCGCCCCGGCGAGAATCGCCGCCAGCGCGAGGCGCGGCCCGCCCCACGGGCTGCGGGCCCGCTCGGGCGGCGCCGAGCTGCTCAGACCCCTGCTCAGACCTCGGGCGGCGTCTCGCCGATCAGCTCGGCGATGTTCCCCGCCCGCACGATCACCGCGTCGACACCCGCGCGCTCGAGCTCGTCCACGTCCGCGCGCGTGGTCGCCGGCAGGTCGGCGATCGCGAGCTTGCCGGCGGGCACGTCGGGCAGCAGGTCGAGCACGCCCTCGAGGGGGTCGTCGTTTCGGCCCGCGAGCACGAACAGCTCCGGGTCGAACTTCTCGAGCGCTTCCTCGAGCTGCTCTTCGTCCTCCACCCGCACGGCGAGCTCGACCTCGCCGGCGCTGTCACTCCAGTCGTCGAGAGTCACGATGCAGGCGTCGGCGCCGTCGACGCGGGCGTGCGCGCCGGTCCAGTGGACGAGCACCGGGACCGAGACCGCGTCGCGGATCGCGTCGAGCTCGTGGGCGCTGTGAGCGTGCACGAGCACGCCCTCGGCGCCTGCCTCCTGCGCCTGCCTAGCTGAGTCGGCCCCGTTCACCTCGGCGACGACCGAGATGCCGTCGCCTTCGGATATGGCCTGGCTGAAGCGGCGCCCCGTCATCCGGCGCAATTCTGGCGCAATCCCGTCACACCCGCGCGCGCATTTCCTGAATAGGCTCTCAGCGGGGAGGAGGCCGGGTGCGCCTTAGGCGGCGGGAAAAGTCGCAGCGCGCGGGCCAAATCAGACGCCGATCGGGTGCCAGACGGTCTTCAGCTCGAGGAAGCCGGCGATCTCCCACGGGCTCTGGTCGTCGGGCGCGCCGTGGACGACCCGCTTGACGTTCTCGGCCGCGAGCCGCTCGAGCTCCGGCACCTGGCCGTCCGCGCCCGACACGTCGAGAGCGTTCACGTCCATGTGGCCGGCCAGCACCGGCGCGAGCTCCTCGCGGCGTCCGGTCAGGATGTTGACGACGCCGCCGGGGACATCCGCGGTCGCGACCACCTCCGCCAGCTCGACCGCCGCCAGCGGGTGCGCCTCGGAGGCGACCGCGACGACCGCATTGCCGCCCACGATCGCCGGGGCGATCCGCGAGACCAGCCCCGCGAGAACCGGCTCCTCGGGCGCGACGATGCCCACTACGCCGGTCGGCTCAGGCACGGTGAAGTTGAAGTACGGCCCCGCGACCGGATTGGCCGACCCGAGCACCTGCGCCAACTTGTCGGCCCAGCCCGCGTACCAGACGACGCGGTCGATCGAGCGCTCGACCTCCTTCGGCCCCGAGCAGAGCTCCGCGAACTCCGAGCGGCGCGCCTCCATCATCTCGGCGATCCGGTAGAGCACCTGGCCGCGGTTGTAGGCCGTCATCGACGACCATTTCGGGAAGGCACCGCGCGCCGCGCGCACCGAGTCGCGCACGTCTTTCCGAGACGCGAGGGCAACGTTCTGGCCCTCGGCCTCGTACGTGCGGCCCGACTCCGACCGCGGGAACTCGCCCCCGATGAAGAGCTTGTAGGTCTTCCGGACCGGCAGCCGCGTCATTCGAACTTCAGGTACGGCTCGAGGCCGTGGAGGCCTCCTTCGCGGCCGAAGCCTGACTCCTTGTAGCCGCCGAACGGCGAGGTCGGGTCGAAGCGGTTGTACGTGTTCGCCCAGATCACCCCGGCGCGCAGCTTCTGCGCCATCGACAGGATCCGCGAGCCCTTCTCCGTCCAGACGCCCGCCGAGAGCCCGTACGGCGTGTTGTTGGCCTTCTCGACGGCTTCGTCAGGCGTGCGGAACGTGAGCACCGACAAGACCGGCCCGAAGATCTCCTCCTGGGCGATCCGGTAGCTCTGCGCCACGTTCGTGAAGACGGTCGGCACGAACCAGTAGCCCTTCTCCGGCAGGCGGCACGGCGGCTGGTAGATCTCGGCGCCCTCGGCTTCCCCGCTCGCGACGAGCTCCTGGATCTTCTCGAGCTGCTGCCGCGAGTTGATCGCGCCGACGTCGGTGTTCTTGTCGAGCGGGTCGCCGACGCGCAGGGTTGCGAGGCGCCGCTTCAGCTTCGCGATGGCCGGCTCGTAGATCGACTCCTGCACGAGGAGGCGCGAGCCCGCGCAGCACACGTGGCCCTGGTTGAAGTAGATCCCGTTCACGATCCCCTCGACCGCCTGGTCGAGCGCTGCGTCGTCGAAGATCACGTTCGCCGCCTTGCCGCCGAGCTCGAGCGTCAGCTTCTTGCCGGTGCCCGCGAGCTCGCGCTGGATCGCCTTGCCGACCTCGGTCGAGCCGGTGAAGGCAACCTTGTCGACGTCTCCCTTGACGAGCGCCGCGCCAGCGCTGCCGTCACCGGTGACGATGTTCACGACCCCCGGCGGGAGCTCGGCCTGGCGGAGAACGTCGCAGAAGAGGAGCGCCGAGAGCGGCGTCGTCTCGGCCGGCTTGAGCACGACGGTGTTCCCGGCCGCGAGCGCGGGCGCGATCTTCCACGCCAGCATCAGCAGCGGGAAGTTCCACGGGATGATCTGGCCGGCGACTCCGAGCGGCTTCGGCTTGCGGTTCGGGAATGCGTACTCGAGCTTGTCGGCCCAGCCCGCGTAGTAGAAGAAGTGCGCCGCGGCCAACGGCAGGTCGACGTCGCGCGACTCGCGGATCGGCTTGCCGCCGTTCAGCGACTCGAGCACCGCGAACTCGCGTGAGCGCTCCTGCAGCACGCGCGCGATCCGGAAGAGGTACTTCGCCCGCTCCGAGCCGGGCAGCGCCGACCAACCGTTCTCGAAGGCGTCGCGCGCGGCCCCGACGGCCTGCGCCACCTCCTCCTCCGTCGCCTGGCCGACCTCCGCGAGCGGCTCCTCGCTCGACGGGTCGATGGTCGTGTAGCTCTCCTTCGGCGTCAGCCACTCGCCGCCGACGAAATGGCCGTAGCGTTCGCGCAGCGAGACCACCTCACGCGACTCGGGCGCGCTGGCGTACTCCCAGGCCGTCGCCGCCGGAAGGTTGCTCTTCGGTCGCTCGAGCTCAGTCAACCGTGAAGTAGTCCGGGCTCTGGTAACGCCCGGTCTTCTCCTTCCGCAGCTGCATCAGGATGTCGTTCAGAAGGGACGAGGCGCCGAAGCGGTAGCGATCGGGCGTGAGCCAGTCGTCGCCGAGGGTCTCGTGGACGAGAACGAGATGCTGGATCGCCTGCTTCGACGTGCGGATGCCGCCGGCGGGCTTGAAGCCGACCCGGCGGCCCGTCTCCTCGAAGACGTCGCGAATCGCCTCGAGCATCACGAGCGCGACCGGCAGCGTGGCCGCTGACGGGAGCTTGCCGGTCGACGTCTTGATGAAGTCGGCGCCGGCGGCCATCGCGAGGAGCGAGGCGCGGCGCACGTTGTCGTAGGTGCCGAGCTCTCCCGTCTCGAGGATCACCTTCAGGTGCGTCTGCCCGCAGGCCTCCTTCACACGCACGATCTCGTCGTAGACCTTCGCGTAGCGGCCCGCGAGAAAGGCTCCGCGGTCGATCACCATGTCGACCTCGTCCGCGCCGTGCTCGACGACCCAGCGCACCTCGTCGAGCTTCGTCTCGAGCGGCGACTGGCCGGACGGGAACGCGGTCGCGACAGAGGCGACCTTGACCCCGGTTCCGCGCACGCGCTCGGCGGCCGTCGGGACGAGGTTCGGATAGACGCAGACCGCGGCGACGGAGGGCACGTCCGGGTCGGACGGGTCGGGCCGGATCGCCTTCGAGGCGAGGGCGGCGACCTTGCCCGGCGTGTCCGCGCCCTCGAGGGTCGTCAGGTCGGTCATCCGCACGGCGAGCTCCAGCGCGAAGACCTTCGACTCGCGCTTGATCGAGCGCTTGGCGAGGGTGGCTGCGCGCTCCTCGAGCGCGACCTGGTCGATCGACCCGATTCTCGGCAGCCGCGGCTCGAGCGGGAGCTCGAATCCGGTCGGCAGGGCGGGCGCCTGAGCCATCGATCGAAGTCTAGGCCGAAGGCGTGAGCAGCCGCTCGACGGCGGCCGTGAGATCGCCCGCCTCCACATGGACAGCGCGAATGCCGGCCGCGCGAGCCGTTGTCTCGTCGCGCCGCGTGTCGCCGAGCTCCACCGTCTCTTCCGCGGGCCAGCCGCCGGCGCGAAGGCGAGCGAGCTCGATCAGCTCGATCCGCGACTCCGATTCGCACCCGAAGGCGCCCTGGCCCTCGGGGAAAAGCGCTCCAGCGCCGAGCCGGAACATCCGCGCCCTCGCCATCGGCTCGGGGTTGCCGGTCAGCAGCGCCAGGCGGACGCCGGCGTCCTGCAGGCGCGTCAGCGCTTCGTCGGCCCCTGGCGCCGCCTGCCAGCCGCTCGTGTCCGCCGAGGCGAGCATGGTCACGTAACGGGCGGCGAAGCGGCGACAGCATTCGTCCAGGCGCTCGTCGACGGCCGCATCGTCGATTCCCTCGGCGTTGAGCACGAGCCGCGCGATTCGCTTCGCCGTCTGCCCACCATGGTCGACCTGGTCGACGGCGTCCTCGACTGGGTCGACCGGGTAGAGGTCGCGGAGCGTCGCCAACAGCGCCTTGCTCGCGAGCGGATCGTCGGTCAGGAACAGCGTGCCGTCGACGTCGATCAGGGCGAGCAAAGGCATCAGAGGCCGAGGCGCTCGAGCATCGCCTCGTCGCGGCGCCACCTGGGCCGCGCCTTCACCTTCAGCTCGAGGAAGACCGGGTGGCCGAGGACGAGCTCGACCTCCGGGCGCGCGCGGGTGCCGATCTGCTTGACGACCGCGCCGCCCTTGCCGACCACGATCTGCTTCTGCGACTCGGTTTCGACGAAGATCGTCGCGCGGACGACCTTGTCTGCCAGCTCGTCGACCTCGACGAAGAGCGCGTGCGGCACCTCTTCTCGCGTCAGCTGGAGCGCCTTCTCGCGCACGAGCTCCGCGATCTGGGCTTCCGGCGAGAGGTCGGTGCGTTGCTCGCGGGGGTAGTACGCGGGCCCTTCCGGCAGGAGCGCGACGAGCTCGTCGCGCAGGGCGGGGATGCCGTCCCCGGTGAGGGCGCTGACGGGATGGAGCGCGTGGAAGTCGCCGAGCTGCGCGCCGCGGGCCATCTGCTCGGCGATGTGGCCGGGCTTGAGGCGGTCGACCTTGTTCACGGCGACGACGACGGGAATCTTGAGCGCGAAGACGCGCTCGGCGATGAAGCGGTCGCCGGCGCCGATCCGCTCGCGCGCGGAGAGGACGAACAGGATCGCCTCTACGTCGTCGAGCGAGGCGTCGACCGTGCGCTGCATCCGCTCGGTCAGCGCATCCTGCGGCCGCTGGAAGCCCGGCAGGTCGAGGAGCACGAGCTGGTGGTCGTCGCCGTTCGCGATCCCGACGATGCGTCGACGCGTCGTCTGCGGCTTGTCCGAGACGATCGCGACTTTCCCGCCGCACAGCGCGTTGACGAGCGTGGACTTTCCGACGTTCGGCCTACCGGCGACGGCGACGAAGCCGCTCCTCAAAGTCCCATACCCCCACCCTGGGTGGGGTTGACTGCCCACCGCCCTCGAGGGCGATCGTAACCACGAATCTGCAACGCGTGGGTGACGCCTTCGTGCCGATTCTGTGACTTCTCGGGCCTCGGCGCCCGGCGGCCCGCGCTCACGCGAACAGTTGGAAGACGGCCAGCGTCACGAGGGCTCCGAGCACTCCGCCGTACGTCACCTCGAGCGCCGAGTGGATCCCGGACTCGACCCTCGTCTGCGCGACGAGCAGCGCCATGATCAACGTCAGCGTCGAGATCAGGAATCGGTGCGAATCGCCGATGACGAGCGTCGCGGCCATCCAGCCGGCGAAGGCGACGGCCGCGTGGCCCGACGGGAGACCACCGCTCAACGGCCGCCCGCGCCCGGTGTACGCCTTCGCCGCGATCACGAGGATGATCGTCACCACCAGGGCGATCAGCGTCAGCTGCGCCGGCGCATCACGAAGCCGGTCGAGCAGCCGCGCGCTGCGGTCGGCGACCTGACCCGAGAAGACGAGATAGCCGACCGCGATCGCATTCAGGGTGGCGATCAGGACGGCTCCCGCTGCGATGTCCTTGGCCAGCTTCGCGAGCGGGTCGAAGGACGTCGTCGAGACGTCGATCGCCTGCTCGAGCGCCGAGTTGAGCATCTCCGTGATGAAGACGAACGCGATCGCGAGCAGGAGTGCGATCAGCTCGAGCCTCGTCACGCTCGTCGCGAGTGCCGCCACGAGCACGATCACGGCCGCGAGCATGTGGATCCGCATGTTCCGCTGCGTGCGGAAGACGTGGATGATGCCCTCGACGGCGAAGTTGAAGCTCTCGAGGAGGGTCCGGGCGCGGCGGTGGGTCAGTCGCTCCATCGCGCCTCGCGCTCGTCCATCGCCGCGCCGTGGTCGTAGCCCACGAGATGCAGAATCCCGTGCACGAGCGGGGCACGCCAGGCATCGCCGACCACCTGGGGGCAGAGAACCGCGTCCCCGAGCTGGCGCGGCAGGCCCGGCTCGAGCGGGTCGCGCGCGTCGATCGGGAAGGAGAGCACGTCCGTCACCTCGTCGACTCCCAGATGCTCGCGCTTGAGGGCGCGGATCTCGTCCGGCCCG
>CAWBFX010000006.1:0-63842 GCA_963788215.1 uncultured Actinomycetes bacterium | reverse complement strand
CGAGGACCGGCAGCGCGGCGAGCTCCGCGACAGACGGGTCCGGTGTGAGACGCGCACAGGCAGGCGCACCCACTCGACGCCTCCGCAGCGTGGATCCGAGATCAGCTCGGTCGGCGCATCGGCTCCGACGAAGGCCGTCAGCTGCACCTCTGGGGCAACCTCTCGCAGTGCGGGCACAAGGTTCTCGGCGTATCGCGTCGCTCCGCCGCCGCCTGACCGCACGGAGGAGATTCAGGCCGACGCGAATTGTCGCCCCTTCATCGCCGCACCCTACGCTCTCGGCGGGAAGCGATCGCCCGGCGGTAAGAAGCAAGCGTCAGGGCGGCCGTGTGCTTCCAGCTGTACTCGCGGCACCGCTCGAAGCCGCGGCGAACGAGGGCCCGGCGGAGCTCCTCGTCGGTGAGCACTCGCCGGACCGCAGCCGTGACCTCGGCCTGGTCGAAGGGATCGAACAGGAGCGCCGCCTCACCTGCGACCTCGCTCAAGGCTGACCGATCCGCGCACGCGACCGGCGTGCCCGCCCGCATCGCCTCGAGGATGGGCAGACCGAAGCCCTCGATCAGCGAAGGGAGCACGAACGCCTTCGCAGCTCGATAGAGCCCCTCGAGATCGGCCTCCGCCACCCAATCGAGCATCCGCACCCGCTCGCTCACAACGAGCTCGGAAGCAAGGCGCCGAAGCTCGGCTTCGTGCGACGACCCCGCGCCCGCGAGGACGAGCGTCACGCCGTCGACCTCCGCGAGCGCCCGAACGAGGCTCGCCAGATTCTTGTGCGGTTGCTTCTCGGCCACGCACAGAAGGAGCGGCGCATCGCCGAGCGCGAGCTTCTCGCGCAGCTCCGGCTCCGGCGTCGCCGCGGGCTCCTCGTCGCGCACGGCGAGCGGAGTCACGTCGATTCGCCGCGGGTCGAGGCGAAGCGTGTCGACGAGATCGCGCTTGGATGCCTCCGAGATCGTCAGCACCCGGTCGGCCGAGCGGGCGCAGCGCGTGGCGAGCAGGCGCGCTCGGGCTCGCGCGGCGGGCGGCAACGGCGAGGTGTCGGGGTGAAGCCAGATCAAGTCGAGGAGGGTGACCACGTTCGCGGCGCGAAGGGTCGCGGGAACGCCGACGTTCGCCGGGCTGTGCATGACGTCGAGTCCCCGCGCCTCGACGGGCAATCGGAGAAGCTGCGTTGCCAGGCTGCGCAGGTTCCCCGGCACGAAGTCGTAGCGAATCCACTGCACCCGCTCCGCCCAGGGCTCGTCGAGGAGCTCGTCCTGGACGCGGGTCGTCGTGTACGCGACGAGCTTCGTCTCCGGCTCGACCGCGAGGATCGCAGGCATCAGCTCCTGTGCATAGCGCCCCGCGCCTCCCGCACCGCCGACGAGATAGAGCAGGTTGAGCCCGATCCGCAGCGGCGCGTCGGCCGCCATCAGCGTCCCGTGAAGGCGGCGAACAACTCCTTCGGGATCCCCCGCATGACCCAGAGCACCGCGAAATAGGCCGCGCTGGACGCCGCGACGAGCGCCAGCCGCTCGAGGCCGGGGACGAGCGCGAACGACAGCGCGACCGCAAGGGCGATCGCGACCTTCGGCACCACGCCGATCTCGACCCGTAGACGCCGGTCGCGGCCCAGGAGCGCGAATGTGTACGAGAGCGCGAGCGCCGACTCGCCTGCGAGCGTTGCAACCGCCGCTCCTTTCGCCCCGTGGTCGGGGACGAGAAGGACCGTCAGCAGCCCGCTAGTGGCCAGTCCGATCAGGTTCGCGAACAGGAGCGCTTTGTGGCGGTGCAGCGCGAGCAGGCCGGTACCCCACATCACTGTCAGAAACGTCGCCACGAGCGCCGCGCCCTGGATCTGGAGAACCGGAATCGACTTTTCGAAATCCGGCCCCGCAACGAGATCGATCGCGAAGCTCGCACCCAGCACCGTCGCCAGAGACAGCCAGGTGCCGAAGATGAGCGCGGTCTCGAACAACCGCTGCATCACGTACTTCAGCCGCGTCGCGTCGTTGTGCGCGGCGCGCGCGAGGATCGGGAACGCAAGGTTGACGGCGAGCACGGGTATGGCGCTCAGGACGATGAAGATCCGGAACGAGGCCCCGTAGTAGCCGATCTCCCTCGCGGAAGTGAGCAACGAGCCGATCACGACCGTCAGCGACGCGTACACCGAGGCGACCGCAGCGGCGGCGGAGTACACGATGGTGAGTTGAAGCACGTGCTTCCACTGCGCTCGCTCGAACGCCGGCCGAAACGGAATGGCGCCGCGAACGAGCACGAAGGTCGCGGCGAGCACGATGAGACCGACGGGAAGCGGTATCGCGAGGAACGGCAGTAGTCGCGCACCGGCGCCGACGAGAAGGACGACCGCCATCACGGTCAGAACCTGGCGAGCGAGGTCCAGCCCGCTGACCCAGGCGATCTTGAGCGCCGTCCCCAGGGGGATCATGTACATCTGCTGGGCCACGTTGAGCAGGAGCGCAAGCCCGGCGAGGAGCGTGCCGACGACGAGGAGCCCGGTGTATCCCGCCGCAAGGGCGAAGACGATCGCACCAACCACGCCGAGGGCGGTGATCGCCAAACGGAGGCCCAGCAGGTTCCGCATCAGCCGATCGCGCTCCGCGCCCTCCCGCGTAACGTACTCCCGTGCGCCGATGGCCGATAGGCCCGCCTCGCTCAGCCCGCCGACGATCGCGACCAATGACGTGACCGTGACGTACCGCCCCCAGTCCGCGACGCCGAGGTGGCGGATCATCAGCGCCGCCGACAGCACACCCAGTAGCACGCCCGCCAGATAGCCGCCGATGCGCGGAATGCTGCCGCGGATCACCCTCCCCCCTGCCGTCGGCGCGTCCAGGATCTCGACGGGGTCGAGACCGTGCGGCGGGGAAACGGCGGTGGTGGAGTCGAGCGGCTCGTCGGTCACGAGAGCCCGACCTCGTCGATCTTCCGCGGACCTCCGCGTTCGAGCGCGCGGTAGAGCCGGAACGCGCGGCGCGGCACGGGCCGGCGCGGGCTGCCGCTCAGCGCGCGGCCGTACCCGGCGAGGAGCGAGCGCGCGAACACGAGTGGCCGTCGTTCGCGGAATCCGAGCCACAGCTGGAAGGCCGTCACCTTCGCCAGCCGCTCGAGCAGGAACGGCATTGGCACGTTGTGCCAGGCGAAGAGGACGTCGTTTCGCGGCCCGAAGGTCCACGCGCGCAGCGGATCGCGCCGCGTCGAGGCGTGGTGGACGATCGGCGGAACGTCGGCCATCGCGACGAGCGAGCCGGCCGCGAGCAGCCGCAGGCAGAGGTCTTGCTCCTCGGCCTGGTGGAAGAGGCTCTCGCGGAAGCCACCGAGCTGCAGAAAGAGCTCGCGGCGGACTCCATAGGCCGTTCCTCGAAAGCAGGCGGTCACGTGGACCCCGTCGGACGATGCCGGCAGCTGCTGCTGGACGATGTCCTGACCCTGAAGGAGGTCGACGTGCGGCAGCGCGACCGCGCCGACGCGCGCGTCGTCGAAGAGCGGGAGCATGCGCGCAACGGTGTCCGGCGCGGCGAACTCCGCGTCGTCGTCGATCGAGACCAGGACGTCGGCCGAAGCCGCACGTGCAGCTTCATTCCGGCGAACGATGTAACCGCGCGGCTCCGCATGGCGGAGAAGCTTGACGTCCGGGAATCGTTCCGCGACGAACTCGGCCGTCCCGTCAGTCGAGCCGTCGTCGACGACGAGGACCTCGGAGACACCGGCCTGAACGACCGCAGAGCGGACTGCGCGCTCGAGGTCCTCACGCCGGTCCTTCGTCACGATGACGACGGCGGCCGTCATCGAAGCGCCCGCTCGTACGCCTCAAGCGTTAGCTCGGCGGTCCGCTCCCAGGTGAACGTCGCTGCTCGTGCGGTGCCGGCTTCGACGAGGCGCAGGGCGAGCCCGCGGTCCGTGAGCAGCTCGACGAGGGCCGCTGCCATATCGACCACGTCCAGGGGATCGAAGTAGCGCACCGCATCGCCTCCAACCTCGGGCAGCGAGGACGCGCTGGAGCACGCAACGGGCACGCCTCGGCGCATGGACTCGAGAACCGGCAGCCCGAAGCCTTCGTGGAGTGACGGGAACACAAACGCCGATGCCAGCGCGTAAAGACCCTCGAGGTCCTCCGCCCCGACGTATTCGACAAATCGGACAGCCTCGGCGAGCCCGAGCG
This sequence comes from uncultured Actinomycetes bacterium, assembly GCA_963788215.1. Lineage (GTDB taxonomy): Bacteria > Actinomycetota > Thermoleophilia > Gaiellales > Gaiellaceae > AC-32. Next base: position 59,680 of record CAWBFX010000006.1, on the reverse strand, counting down.
CAGCCGCCTCTCGCCTCAGCTCCTCCTCGTGCCGGGTCGGGTTCCCGGGGAGGCACCAGGATGGCGTCTGGGACACCGTTCTCGCACCCGCGCAAAGGCATGCAGCAGCCTGAGCAGGTTCTTGTGCGTCCGTTTGGCCGACACCGTGAACACGACCGGGCCCTCGCCGAGCCCGCAGCCGCTCGCGAGCTCGGGCCCCGGCGTCGGCTCGACGGGCGCTTGCGCGCCGTGGCCGAGCGGCACGACGTCGATGCGCTCAGGAGAGACGTTCAGGCTCGAGGCGAGGTCGTCGCGGGTTGCCTCGAGAACGTCAACACGCGGTCGGCTCTGGACACAACCTGGGGGACGATCGTGCGCCAGAACCTGGCCGTCAAGCGCGGCACGGTCCGAGGGTCGTGGAGCCAGATCAGGTCGCCCACGAGCACGACGTGGGCGGCGTGACGCGCAGCGGTCCCGTCATCGGCACGCTGTGCAGGACGTCTAGCCGCCGCCGGTCCGCGAGCACCGCGAGCACCGTCAGCTCCGAGATCGCTGTCAGCCACGGCCTTCCGAGCAGCGGATGCGTGACGATCTCAACCTCGTCGAGCCACGGCTCGCCCGCGAGGGCCACGCGCCCGAGCCGACCGAGGAAGAGGACGAAGCGAACGTCGGGGCGCAGGCGCACCAGCTCGGGCACGAGCTGCCGTACATACGTTTCCAGTCCGCCCATTCGGGGCCTCAGGAAGATGGCGTTGAGACCGACCCGCGAGAGCTTCATGACGGCTTTCGCAGCGCGAGCGCGACCGACGTCCACGGTGCCCCGTACGCCTCGAGCTGCACGTGTGGCCACTCGACTCCCGTCGCGAACCTCAGAACGCCGTCGCCTCCGAAGTGCGCCAGGTTCGCGCCCGACTCGACAGAGACCTCGCGGTCGACCGGCTGCAGGAGCTCCAGGCCGGATGCGCCGGCGATCCAGGAGAGCGCCTCGCGGCAGGTGAGGACATCGATGACGCGGCGAGTGAGGGAAGCGTTGCCACAGCGCCGCTTCAGCGTTCCCAGCCGGATCAACGTCTGCACCAGGTGAGAGTTCAGGGGATGGCGGCCGACGAACGTCTCGGTGACGATGAATGCATAGCCGCCCGGCCTCAGGACGCGAGCCATCTCCCGCGCCGCCCGCTCGATCTCGTGCCTTCCGCCGAAATGCTCGATTGAGTTGAGCGAGAAGACGACGTCGAAGACGGCGTCCTCGAAGCGCAGGTCGAGCGCGTCCATCTCGAGCACCTCGAGCCGCTCCCGGGGGTACGGGTAGGGCGCGAACTCCTCGGGGTCGCTCAGCATCGTCGCGTCGGCCTCGCGGCCGGCAAAGGCTCCGTGGCCGTAGATGTCGGTCGCCACGACACGACCGACCCGGTTGGCGAGCCAGAAGAGCACCTCCTCGTGGCCGGCGGCGACTGACAACGCCTCGGTTGTCTCGTCGAGAGCGCCGACGTCCTCGAGGAAGAGCGTCAGGAACGCGTACTCCCAGTACTTGCGATGGAGCTCCTGCTGTGGCTCTAGCCCCGGAACGATCTCGCGAATCCTGTTCCGCACGTCCGGATCGTCGAAGTCGCGGATGTCGCAGAGCTTGACGTACTGGCGCCGCAGCGCCGGCGTCGTCAGCTCGGCCGCCACGCCCACAGCATTCCGTGACCCGGCTCGGCCGCCAGCTCGGCATCGGCGACGTCGTATCCGGCCTCTTCCAGCCGTTTGCGCGCGTAGGCCCGCGGGTCCGGCGCGGGGCAGTCGTGCGCGTGGTACTCGAGCGCGACGGCCGGCGCGGCGAGGGCGGCGAAGCGGGGGTCGTCGAGGATCTTCCACTCCGTCCCCTCAATATCGATCTTGAGGAGGTCGCCCTCGGCCAGGTAGGGGAACACGTCGACGGCGGGCACCTCGATGGTCTCGGACGATCCGGCCTCGATGCGCGAGGTCGTGAACTCGCCCCCGATCCAGAACGGCACCGTGCCGTCGGCGACGTCGGCGCAAGCCGCGATCACTCGCCAGGAGCCGTCGTTGGCGGCGGCGGTTCTCGTCAAGACGTCGACGTTTGCCGGGTGCGGCTCGAACGCGACGATCTCCGCCTTGGGGTAACGACGGCGGAGGTCCACCCCGAAGATCCCGATGTTCGCGCCGAGATCGACGACCCGCAGCGCCGGCCCCGCACCGTTGAGCAACTCAACTACCTGCGGCGGCGGCTCGTAATGGCCCTCGGCCGCGATCTGCTCGAGAGTCATCAGGTCGACGGTCCCGTGCCGGAGATGCACGACGACGTCCGAGCCGTGCAGGTGGTACCGGAAGAGGCCAGGGCGCCGCGTGGCGACCCGGAGCCAGAAACGAAGCCGCTCTCGCACGAGTGCCGAGAGCCGCGTCGTCGTCGCGACCGCCCTGAGCTTTTCTCGCGCTTCCACTCAGTCGGCCCCGATCCGGGCGTAAAGCTCGACGTGACGCGCGGCCACGCGCTCCGGGCGGAGGTTCGCTTCCCAGTACTCACGGCCGGCGCGGCCGAGCTCCTCCGCCTCGGCCGGTCGCCGCAGGAGCCGGAGAAGCGCGCCCGCGACCACCCGCGGCTCACGCTGAACGGCGAGCCCGCCCCGCGCGCCCTCGACGAGTTCCCGCAGCACACCGATCCGGCTCGTCACGACCGGCTTCCCCGCGGTCCAGGCCTCGGCGACCACGAGGCCGAAGCTCTCGCTCGCGGATGGCAAGCAGAGCACCGCCGCCCGTGCAAACCAGTCTCCGCGTTGCTCGTCGGAGACCGAGCCGACGTCGAGCTCGCGCGGATCGGGGCCTTCGAGGGCAGAGCCGGGACCAACGTACGCGAAGCGGACATCGGGCTCATGCTCCCAAACGAGTCGCGCCGCCTGCCGGAGGATGTCCACTCCCTTGTGCGGCACGCGCGCGCCTGCGAACAGCACGAGCCGCTCCGCTTCGCGTGACTTTGCCGCGACCGCAGAGACCGGGAGCCCGCAGACCGAGATGAGCCCGGCCGGCACTCCCAGGGCCCGCAGGTCGGCCGCGTCGGGCTCGACCGTCGCGAGGACGGCGTCGGCGCGGCGGTAGCTGCGGACGGAGGCAGGATCGTCGCGCCAGAAGCCGGGATGCACGAACGGCGTCACCGCAACCGGCAGCCCCAGGCGCCGGGCAGCTGCAACTGCGGCGACAGAGATCCAGGCGCCGCCGAGGACGTGGACCACGTCGTTGCCCTCGAGCAGCCGCGCAAGCGCGGGCGCGGCGACACGCTCGTACAGCGGCGCGGTCGCGATCCGGATCTTGCCACCGGCAAGCCGCGGCAGCCGCGGGATGGCTTCAACCGCGAGCGGCAGCAGCGCCAGCCGTTCCCGGGCCGAGAGCCTGAACTGGCGCACGCTCGTTCCCTGGTGCTCGAAGGGCGCGAACGGCGGCGCCTCGCGGACCGTGTGCGTGAGCCACGTCGTGGGGCCCTCGTCCGTCCGCTGCGCGACGATGACCACCTCGTTCCCGGCGACGCGCAGCGCGGAGGCAAGCTCCTGCCCGACCCGTTCGATCCCGCCGACGGCCGGCCAGTAGCGCCGTGTGACGAGCGCGATCCTCACCTGTTAGCTTCGTCGGCCGTGGCCGGATCGACGTCCACCTCCGCTCCGGCCCGCAGATGCTGCAGTACGAGGCGATCGCGAGGCGGATCGCGCGCGAGCAGCACGGGCCCGTGCTCGACTGGGGCACCGGCTTCGGCCAGGTAGCGCAGCTGCTCGCCGACGAGGGCGTCGACGTGACGCCGTTCGAGTACCGACCCGACCTTCCGGAAGGCCTGCGCCCACTCGAGCGCTACCCCGAGCTGCAGGCCCACTCGAGCGCCGACCCGGTCCGGCTCCCTTTCGAGGATGAGAGCTTCGACGCCGTCCTCAGCTGCGGCGTGCTCGAGCACGTGCAGGACCCGGACGGCAGCCTCGAGGAGCTGCGCCGCGTGCTGCGGCCCGGCGGGACCTTCTACCTCTACAACCTCCCGAACCGCTGGGCCTACACCGAGAAGATCGCCCGGCTCCTCGGCCTCTACTACCACGGCAAGCTTCCGGACGACCGCGTCTACACGCTGGGCTCGGCCCGCGCCCTCTTCGAGCGGCACGGCTTCGAGGTGCGCGAGCTGCGGCGGGCGCACATGCTCCCGCTCGTGCTCGGCGGTCCGCCGCGGGCGGTCTGGTCGGTGAGCTCAGCGCTCGAGCGAATTCCCGGCGTGAACGTGGTCGCGACGACGCTTGAAGGCGTTGCCGTGAAGAGCGGCTAGCTCTCGCGCACGGGGGCGGCTTTCGAGAGCCGCTCGACGTCCGCGTCGACCATCATCTCGACGAGCTCGGGGAAGGAGGTCTTCGGCTCCCAGCCGAGGCTCCGTCCGCGCCTTCGCCGGGTCGCCGACGAGGTGGTCGACCTCGGCCGGCCGCAGGAAGGCGGGGTCGGTGACGACGTGCTGCTCCCAGTCGAGGCCCGCGTGGCCGAAGGCGGCCTCCACGAACGCGTGAACGGAGTGCGGCTCGCCGGTCGCGACGACGTAGTCGTCCGGCTCGTCCTGCTGGAGCATCAGCCACATCGCCTCGACGTAGTCGCCGGCGAAGCCCCAGTCGCGCTGCGACTCCCGGTTGCCGAGCCGCAGCTCCTCCGCGAGGCCGAGCTTGATCCGCGCGACGCCGTCGGTGATCTTGCGCGTGACGAACTCCAGCCCGCGGCGCGGCGACTCGTGGTTGAACAGGATGCCCGAGACCGCGTACAGGTCGTACGACTCGCGATAGTTGAGCGTGATGTAGTGCCCGTAGACCTTCGCCACACCGTACGGCGAACGCGGGTGGAACGGCGTCAGCTCCGTCTGCGGGACCTCGCGGACCTTGCCGAACATCTCCGACGACGACGCCTGGTAGAAGCGGATCGCGGGATCGACGGAGCGGATCGCCTCGAGCATCCGCGTCACGCCAACGGCCGTGAACTCGGCCGTCAGCACCGGCTGGTTCCAGGAGGTCGGGACGAAGCTCTGCGCGGCCAGGTTGTAGACCTCGGCCGGCTGAGACTCTCGCACGGCGGCGTCGAGCGAGGACGGGTCGAGAAGGTCGCCCTGGAGGAGCGTGATCCGGTCGATCAGGTGCTCGATCCGCTCGAGGTTCTCCGTCGAGGCGCGGCGCGTGACGCCGAACACCTCGTAGCCCTTCTCCAGCAGCAGCTCGGTGAGGTACGAGCCGTCCTGGCCCGTGATCCCCGTGATCAACGCGCGTTTCGCGCTCATGACACGGGCTCCATCTCGCGCGCGGCCTCGAGCGTGTCGGCGAGCGTGCGCTCGAGCGGGATCTCGGGGCTCCAGCCGGTCGCGGCGCGCAGGCGGCCGGGATCGCCCGACAGCCGCGGGACGTCGGCCGGCCGCACGCGGCTCTCGTCGCGCTCGACGCGCACGGGCACGCGCGCGAGCGAGACCAGCTGCTCCACGACCTGCGCCATCGTCACCGTCCGGCCCGACGCGATGTTGTACGTGCCCGCCGGCACCGAGCGGTCGAGCAGCAGCCGGTAGGCGCGGCAGACGTCGCGCACGTCGAGGATGTCGCGTTCCGCAGAGAGGTCACCGACGCGGAGCGTACCGCCGCCCTCGGCTTCCAGCCGGGCGATCTGGCGCGACCAGGAGCCGATCGCGAACCGGTCGTCGCGACCCGGACCCTCGTGGTTCGTCGCCCGCGCCACGACGACGTCGAGCCCGGAGACGCCGCACGCGAACTCGGCCGCGGCCTTGCTCGCTGCATACGGCGAGACCGGCGAGACCCGCTCGTCCTCCGGAGTCGGGATCCGGGTGGCGTTGCCGTAGACCTCGCAGGTCGACGAGAAGAGGACTCTCGCTTCGGGGCTCTGAGAGCGCACCGCCGAGAGCACGTTGACCGTGCCGTCGACGTTCACGTGCCAGGAGCGGAACGCATCCTCCCAGGAGGCCGCGACCGACGACTCGGCCGCGAGATGGACGACCGCGTCGGCGCCGCGCACGGCTTCCTGCAGCGCTTCCGCGTCCAGGACGTCCCCCTCGTACGGGACGAACGCCTCGCCCAGCTCCGCGCGCAGATGCCCCCCGACGAAGCCCGCCGGCCCCGTAACGAGAACAGGCACTAGTAGGCGCCCCGGCCGCGAAGCACCGCGGGCACCGTCTTCAGCAGGATCGAGATGTCGAGCCAGATGGACCAGTTCTCGAGGTAGTAGAAGTCGAGCCGCACGAGGTCGTCGAAGCCGAGGTTCGAGCGGCCCGAGATCTGCCAGAGGCCCGTGATCCCCGGCAGCACGAGGTAGCGCTTGCGGTGCCAGGCCTCGAGCAGCGCGTAGTCGCGGAGCGGCAGCGGCCGCGGCCCGACGAGGCTCATCTCGCCGCGGAGCACGTTCCAGAGCTGCGGGATCTCGTCGAGCGAGAAGCGGCGCAGGACCGCACCGACCGGCGTCACGCGCGGGTCCTCGCGGATCTTGAAGAGCGGCCCGTCGGCCTCGTTCTCCGCCTCGAGCTCGGCCTGGAGCGCCTGCGCGTCCGCGTACATCGTCCGGAACTTGAGCATCCCGAACGGCTGCTCGCCGAGGCCGATCCGCTCGTCGCGGTAGAAGACCGGGCCCTTCGAGGTCACCTTCACCGCGGCCGCGATCAGCAGCCACAGGGGCAGGCCGACGGCGAGCACGACCGAGGAGGCGAGCAGGTCGAACCCGCGCTTGACGAACCAGTCGAGGCCGACGAACGCGGGCGGGCGCAGCTCGAAGAGCGGCACGCCCTGGCCCGGGATGAACTGCGGCCGTTGGCGCAGCAGCTCGGTCGCCTTCGGCGCGATGCGGACGTTGACGCCGCAGCGGTGCGCGTGGGCGACGATCTCCAGCAGCTCGCGCTCGGTGAAGTCGCTGTCGGTGACGATCAGCTCGTCGACCCGCGCGTCGGCGAGGACGGCGGGCAGATCGCGCAGATCGCCGAGGACCGGCAGGTCGAGGCCGTCCGCGCTGGGCGCGATCGCCCCGACGAACTCGTAGTCGATTCCGCTCCGGCGCGAGCCGAGGGCGCGGTGGAGGTCGGCGAGGCTCTCCCCCGTGCCCGCGAGCAGCGCATGCCGGCGGGTGCCGAGCGCGTGCAGGAGCTCCTGCGTGACCGCGTCGTAGCTGCCGCGCAGTGCCGAGATGGCCACGGCTGAGAAGAGGACGGAGGCCGGGATCAGCCCGTAGGTCGAGAACTTGTGGCCCGTCCCTAGGGCGAACGCGAGCGTGATCAGCGCGACCAGCACGAGCGACGAGAGCACGCGCCCGAAGCCCGGCCGCCGCTCCCGCGCGGCGTAGAGCTCGGCCTGCGAGAAGACGAGCACCGTCACGAGCATCAGGAACGGGAGCCAGTCCGTCTCGACCCGCCAGACGAAGCCCCACAGCACCGGGCCGCCCTTGTAGAGCTCCCGCGTGACGAGCGCCGCGTAGAGCCCGAGGACCAGCCCGCCGAGGTCGAGCGCGACCAGGACGGTGATGCTTGCAAGACGGCGCACAGCGCCCGTCAGCTGGCTGTTCGTCAGGAAGAACGGGCGCCGTGAGCGGATGTCGACGGGAATCCGCTCAGGCGCCTCGCGGACGTCCGCAGCGGGGGCGGGGATTCGGCCCCTCCCCCGCTGCGGTGTCCGTATAGCCACGCCTCTAGTGTGGCAGGCGCCGGAAGGCGTAGTAGGCGGGCTTCTTCTTCCCGCCGTACGTCTCGAGGCCGGACTGCCAGCCTGCGAGCCGCTTCTCGTCGCGCAGGAGGAACCACGTCATCAGCCCGATGCGTGGATTCCGGCGCGCGATCGAGTACGCCTGCGACAGGTACTTCGCCTGCTTCGCCCACGAGACCCCGAAGTGCCGGTCGGGCGGCCGCGTCTGGTAGCCGTACTCGGTGATCCAGAGCGTCTTGTGCCCGTACTGGCGCGTGAGCTGCTTGATCAGCAGGTTGATGTTCGCGAGCGTGATGGCCGTCTTCGACTTCGGCATCGTCGTCGGGCTCTCGTTCGGGCGGCTGTAGTACGGATGGTGCGCGTAGACGTCGAAGTGCCGGCCGGACAGCCCGTACCGCTTGAGGGCCGCCAGGAACGTCAGCGGCGCGATCGACGGGCGGCTGCCCCGCGCCCGGTTGTTGCCGTGCGGGTCGGTGCCGCCGCAAGCGACGGTCTCTTTGAGGTGCGTCGAGTGGACGCCGGCCCAGACCGCGGTGCAGATCTGCGCGTACGTGCGCGCCGCGACGGGGACGATCTTGTGCGGGCCGAGAATCTGCCACTGCGGCCGCAGGAAGACCGGGCTGTTCGGCTCGTTCCACGCCATCCACTTGCGGACGGCCGGCAGCGTCGTCCCGTCGGCGAGCTTGTACGAGCCGCTGTAGCGCTTCGCCGCCGCCGAGGCGAACAGGCGCAGGTTCGACATCTGCTTCGGCGCGCGGTTGGGCTTGTTGCCGCCGTTGGCCCAGCCCGGAGTGCCGTAGATCGTGAACAGCACCTGGATGTGGTTCTTGGCCGCGTTCTTGACGAAGGCGTCGTACGGCTGCCAGTTATAGGCCGGGTCGGCCGGGTCGCCCGGATGCGCGGGCTTTTTCTGAGCGACAATCTGCCCCCAGAGCAGGTCCATGCGCAGGACCTGGACGCGGAGGTTGGCGAACGTCGCGAACGACCTGGACGGCGCGGAGAACGACTGCGACGGGTCGTACATGCCGACGAGCATCCCGCGGGATGCGAAGGCGGGCTCCGGCCTCGCGCTTGCCGCGACAGCCGAGAGGACGATTGCGATCAGGGCGATGCTGAGCTTGCTTTTAGACCCCAAGTGGCTCCCTTCCGAGGCTCGGCAGCATTCGCCGAAGCCCCTCTTCCAGCTCGATCTCAGGCTCCCAGCCCAGCAGCTGCCTGGCTCGCGTGATGTCGGGCTGGCGGACCTGAGGATCGTCGATTGGCAATGCTTCGAACACGATTTCGCTCTTTGACGATGTGACTCGAATGACTGTTTCCGCGAGCTCGAGAATCGTGAACTCGCCGGGGTTGCCGAGGTTGACCGGCAGGTGTTCCCCGCTCTCGGCGAGAAGATGCAGACCCCGGATCAGGTCGTCCACGTAGCAGAAGCTGCGCGTCTGAGAGCCGTCGCCGAACGCCGTGAGCGGAGCGTTCTCGAGGGCCTGGCGCATGAACGTGGGGATCGCGCGCCCGTCGTGCGAGCGCATCCGCGGGCCGTAGGTGTTGAAGATCCGGACGATCGCGGTGTCCACGCCCTGCTGGCTGTGGTACGCCATCGTCAGCGCTTCGGCGTAGCGCTTCGCCTCGTCGTACACCCCGCGCGGGCCGATCGGGTTGACGTTGCCCCAGTAGCTCTCCGGCTGCGGGTGAACCTGCGGGTCGCCGTAGACCTCGCTCGTCGAAGCGAGCACGAAGCGGGCCCGCTTGAACTTGGCGAGGCCGAGCGCATTGTGGGTCCCGTACGAGCCGGTCTTGAGAGAGAACAGCGGCTGGCGCAGGTAGTCGATCGGGCTCGCGAGGGCCGCGAGGTGGAAGATCACGTCCACCGGCTCTTCCACGTCGATGCGCTCGATCACGTCGTGGTTGCAGAAGACGAAATCGTCGTCGCGCAGGTGCTCGAGGTTCTCGAGCGAGCTCGACTCGAGGTTGTCGATGCAAATGACGCGAAACCCCTTGCCGAGCAGGTATTCGCAGAGGTGGGAACCGAGGAATCCGGCTCCGCCGGTGACGACCGCAGTGGGCATTTCCGGGATGTTAGCCGGGGTCTCCCCCGGAGCCTGGGAGCTCTAACGAACTCCTTACGCCCTGTCTTAGGGGCTTTACGTGAAGACGATCTGGCCGCCGGCGGCCTTCTCGTAGAACTCGCCGACGCTGATGATCTCCTCCACCTGAGGCACGAAATCTGTGAGCTCGAGGCCGAACATGTCGACCGTCGCCTTGCAGGCGTAGAGCCGGACGCCGGAGTCGTGGACGAGCTCGACGAACTCTGGGATCGGCGGGATGTCGATCTTCTCCATCTGCCGCTTCATCATCCAGGTGGCGAGCGCGGAGAAGCCGGGCAGCGCGCCGAGCCAGGTCGGCAGGTGCATGCCCGGGTTGCCGACGGTCGCGACCTTGATCTTCTCGATGCGGTCGTTGCGGATCGCGTCGAGCCCGAAGAACGTGAAGAACAGGTCGGCCTCGATCCCTTCCATACGGGCGCCGTTGGCCATGATCAGGCCGGGGTAGATCCCTTCGAGCGAGCCCTTCGAGATCACGATCGAGACCTTCTCGATCGTCCTCGGCTCGGTGGCCTGGAGCAGCGGCTGCTCTTCCATCGTCGTCATCACACGCCTCCTTAGATGCAGCCCTTGGGCTTCGGGATTCCGCCGATCTTGGCGGCGAGCTTCGCCGGGCCCTTGGGGAAAAGCTGGTAGAGCTCCTTCACCGGGACGCCCGACTCCTTGCCGAGCGCGCGGATCGAAGGCGCGCTGCCGGTTGTCAGGTAGCGGTCGCGCATGAAGCGGACGACGAGCCAGTGCCGGTCCGTCAGCTCCGGGATCCCGCTCTCGGCGGCGATCCCCTGGGCGATCCGCTCGTTCCACTGGCCGGCGTCGGTCATGAAGCCCTCGGCGTCGACGTCGACCGGCGAGTCGGCGATCAGGGTCATGGTCATCACGCACCTACCTTTCCGGCCGCGGCGCCGGCGGGAATGCGCTTGCCGGCGCGCGGCATCGTCGAGCCGATCCCGGGAATGCTCCGGCCGGGCAGCAGCGCGCGCCAGTAGAGCGGCTGGAACGCGAGCTTGCCGAGGTGGTCGAGCCGCGACTCCCGCAGGAGCGGCAGTCCGACCGCCGCCGGGTAGTGGCCCGGCACGGGCTCGAGCTCGTAGTTGAAGTCGATCAGCAGGGCCTTGTGGAAGCCGGTCTCGAGGAAGCAGTTGACGTGGCCGTCGTACGCCGCCTCGAGCTCGCGGCCCTCGAGGGCGCGGGCGACGTTCTCGACCAGCAGCTCGCCCTGGAAGTGAGCGGCGGAGCCGGCCTTCGAGGTCGGCAGGTCGCTTGCGTCGCCGAAGGCGAACACGTTGTCCTTCGCCTTCGACTGCAGCGTCTGCGGGTCGACCGGGACGAAGCCGAGCGCGTCGGCGAGTCCTTCGGAGCGCGAGACGAAAGTCGCGCCCCCATGCAGCGGCACCGCGACGAGCAGGTCGAACGGAAGCTCGCGCCCGTCGTAGGAGACGAGCCGCCCCCCGTGCCCGTCGACCTCGCCGGCCGCGAATTCGACCTCGAGCTCGATCCCTTTCTCGGCGAGCAGATGCGTCAGGTGCTCCGAGGCGATCGGCTTCGTGAAGCAGCCGTCGAGCGGCGTCGCGAGGACGATCTCGCTGCGCTCGCGGAGACCGCGCTTCTGCAGCCACCAGTCGGCCAGGAAGACGAACTCGATCGGGGCGACCGGGCACTTGACCGGCATGTCGACGATGTCGACCACCAGCCGCCCGCCCTCGAAGCGTTCGAGCGCCTCGCGCAGCGCCACCGCACGGTCAAGTTCGTAGAACGTGTGAACGTTGTCGGCCCAGACCAGGCCCTCCGTCTCCTCCGGCTGCAGCACGGCGCCGGTGGCGACGACGAGGACGTCGTATGGAAGCGTCTCTCCTCCGTTGAGACGCACCTCGTCGCCTTCGAGCGAGACCGACTCGACCTCGCTCTCGTGGAACGAGATCTTGCCCCGGAGCTGGGCCCGGCGCGAGCGCACGAGCTTCTCCGGCTCGGCCAACCCGAAAGGCACGAACAGAAGCCCCGGCTGGTACACGTGGCGGTCATCGCGGTCGACGACGTGGATCTCGAGCTGCTCGGCTGCGAACCGCTTGCGCAGGCGGTTGGCGGCCATCGTCCCGCCGGTACCGCCTCCGAGGATGACGACTCGCTGCGCAGCCATGCCCGAAGCATGCTCTCGGCCCTCGGGGCCGGAATCCGGGCGCACCCCTAACTGACCTGCGGATAACGCGCAGCGCGGATCCGCCGGTCTCAGGCCGAGCGCGCGGGGCGAAGCAGGAAGATCATCGTGGGATTCGCCGGCCCGAGCAGGCGCAGCATTGGGGCCGGAGCCCCGCACAGGAGCCGTACCGGGAGGCTCAGGTCCTCGAGGTCCCGGTAGACGCGCATCGCGGCAATCGTCACTTCCTCGTATTCGAAGCCCGCCGCTGCGAAGAGGCGCTCGGCCCGGCCCCGCGTCGGAAGCAGACAGTCGTAGTGCGTTCCGCGGCGAGCGACACGCACGTAGGGGTCGGCGAAGCGGCGCGGGACCCAGCTCAGGAACGGCAGGCGGAAATGCGGCTCGATCAGGCCCCAGCGGTTCGGCACGGCGAGGTAGCAGACGCCGCCTGGGCGGAGGACGCGCCTGACCTCCCCGAGGTGGTGGAGCTGGTCGCCCGGCTCGCCGACGTGCTCGATCACGTGGTTCGAGAGGACGACGTCGAAGGAGCCGTCCTCGAACGGCAGCTCCGTCCCGTCGACCTGGACGAACTCGTAGCCGTCGTTCGTCCGGCGCTGGTCGTTCACGTCGACCGCGGCCACGCGGCCTTCCGGCCCGACGATCTCCGCTAGCGCGCTCGCGATGTATCCAGAGCCCGCACCGATGTCGAGCAGAGAGGCGCCCTCGAGCGGCCGGACGCGTTCGACGAGGCGGGCGATCTTGCGCGCCTTCAGCAGGCGAGACTCGTGGTCGAGGATGGCGTGCGGCTGCCGTTCCGTGGTCGGTGCTGTCACGGTCATTTCGGCCACGGTATCGGTCGTCTCGGTCACTCACTTGAGGGATGCGCGCCTCCCGCCGATGGGGATTCCATGCGGAGACGGGCGCTTCGGTTCGGCGGCACGCTGCTCGTGACGGCGGCGTGCGCGGCCTACCTCGTCTGGAAGATCGATCTCCGCGAGCTGGGCCACGTCCTGGCCGATGCGCGGATCGGCTACTTCGCGGCCGCGCTCAGCCTGCTGTACGCGACCATCTGGCCGCTCGCCTGGCGCTGGCGCCTGCTCTTGCGGGCCCGCGGGATCGACGACAGCCTCGCGTGGCTCTCGCGCGCCTACCTCGTCTCGTACGCGGCCGGCCAGGTGCTGCCGACCTCGCTCGGCGGCGACGCGACCCGAATCTTCGAGACCTCGCGGCGCCACCCGGGCCGCGGCGGCGAGATCGCGGGCTCGGTGCTGCTCGAGCGCGCGCTCGGCGGCGCGGCGACGCTGGTGCTCGCGGCCGTCGGCTTCGCGCTCGCCCTCGGCCACTATGACGTCGGCGCCTACCTCTGGCTCGAGCTCGGCTTCGTCGTCGCCGCGGTCGCGGTCTTCGTGCTCCTCTTCGCCCGCTCTGCGCGCCCGCTCCTTGCGCGGATCGCACCGCTCCTGCGCCGGATCCGGCTCGAGCGCCCGGCGCGCGCCGTCTACGAGGGCGTTCACTCCTACCGCGGCGACCGGCGCGTGCTCGCGGTGGCGTTCGCAGCCACCCTCGCCCTCCAGACGGCCCGTGTCCTGACGATCTGGCTCGTCGCCGAGGCCGTGCACGTCGACCTCTCGCCGCGGCCGTTCTTCGTGATGGGGCCGCTCCTCTTCCTCGTGATGCTCGTCCCCTTCACGATCAACGGCTTCGCGCTGCGCGAGTCGTTCTTCGTCAGCTTCCTCGGCGGCCTCGGAGTCGCCGCGGAGCCGGCCTTCGCGACGGGCTTCCTCTTCTTCCTGCTGTCGACGGCGCTCGCGCTACCGGGAGCGGCAATCGTCCTCTGGCAGAGCGGCCGCAAGGTCGCGCAGCCGCCCACGAAGCCGGCCTCTCGCGTGTCCTAGAGCCCCGGCGCGCCGCGTGGCCGAGCGGGATGGCCGGCGATGCGGTCGACCATCGCGTCGGCGGCCGCGAGACCCGCCGCGAGCTCGTCTTCGCCCGGCTGCCCCAGCACGACCCCGGTGATCGTCGCGCGCTTGCCGTCGATCCAGCGGATGGCCCGGAAGGCGAAGCAGCCGCCGGCCGCGTCGTCCGAGCCGGTCTTGACCCCCACGAAGCCGTCGCGACCGAGCAAGGTGTCGGTGTTGTGCACGAGACCTGCCACCGGCAGCGCCGCGCTCCGGGTGGCGACGATGCTCGCGAACATCGGCATGCGCATGGCCCGCTCGACGATGCGCACCTGGTCGGCGGCCGTCGACACGGTTGCGTCCTCGTAGCCGCTCGGGTCGGTGTAGCGGGTGTCGGTCATGCCCAGCGACCGCGCGCTTGCATTCATCCGGACGACGAACCGGTCTACCGAGCCGGCGTCCCAGCGCGCCAGAACCGCGGCGATGTTGTTCGCCGACGGCAGCAGGAGAGCCTGCAGCGCCTGTAGCTCGGTCAACTGCTCACCGGCGGCGACCGACACCACTGACTCGTGCTGCTCGCGCCGCCGGTCCGTGTCGGCCACGTCGGCGCCGGTGAGCGTGATCGTCGGGCCGTTCTGACCGAGCCGTAGCGGATGGTTCCGGAGCACGAGATAAGCCGTCATCACCTTTGCGACGCTGGCGATCGGAGCCGCGTGCTGGTTCGGTCCGGCCTGGAGTTGCGTCCGTCCCGTTTGCACGAACGCGGCCTGGCCATATGCCGGCCACACCGTCCTGGGCACCGCTTCGCCCGCCGGGCCGCGACGCTCGGTGCGAACGACGTCGAGGGGTGACCCGGCCGTCGAGAACGACGACGCCAGCAACTGGTAGCCGAGGGCCGCGGCGATCGGGATGCCGATCAGCAGGCCCGCCGCACGGACCCTGCGAATACGGATCCGGCGGGGCGATCGTCGCACTCGCTGGGCCTGGGCCATGGCGCCATTCAAGGCAGCGTGGTGTTGCGGGCATGTCTTCGGTTTTCGATATGCCGGCGAAACGTCCCGGCTTTACCATCGACGCATGCGCGTGTTGATCGTTGAGGACGAGCCGCTGATGGCCGAAGCGATCCGCGACGGCCTGCGCCTGGAAGCGATCGCCGCAGACGTCGCGGGCGACGGCGACAGCGCTCTCGAGCTGCTGAGCCTGAACGCCTACGACATCGCCGTGCTCGACCGGGACATTCCCGGGCCCAACGGCGACGAGATCGCCGAACGCATCGTCGCGTCCGGCAGCGGCACGCCGATCCTCATGCTCACCGCTGCCGACCGCCTCGACGACAAGGCGACCGGGTTCGAGCTCGGCGCCGACGACTACCTCACGAAGCCCTTCGCACTCCGAGAGCTCGTGCTCCGCCTCCGGGCGCTCGACCGCAGGCGAGCCCACAGCAGGCCGCCGGTGCAGGAGATGGCGGGCCTGCGGCTGGATCCCTTCCGCCGAGAGGTCTACCGCGACGGCCGGTACGTTGCGCTCACCCGGAAGCAGTTCGCGGTGCTCGAAGTCCTCGTCGCCGCCGAAGGCGGTCTCGTCAGCGCCGAGGCGCTCCTGGCGCAAGCGTGGGACGAGAACGCAGACCCGTTCACCAACGCCGTGCGCATCACCATCTCGGGACTGCGCAAACGGCTCGGCGAGCCCTGGATCATCGCGACCGTGCCCGGCGCCGGCTACCGCATCGACATGCACGCGGACACCGAACCGAAGGAAGCGAAGCGTGGATAGAGCCCCTGGTCTGAGCGTTCGCCTCAAGCTCACCCTCAGCTACGCGGGCTTCCTCATGCTCGCAGGGGCCGTGCTGCTCGTCGCCGGGTACTTCTCCCTGTCGCGCGGTGTGCACCCAGGCGTGATCTTCATCGTGCAAAGCCACGCCGACCTCTGGCGCAACTTCGCTCCGATCGCGGCCATCGTGATGGGATTCCTGCTCGTATTCGGACTGCTGGGAGGGTGGTTGCTCGCCGGCCGCATGCTCGCTCCGCTGAGTCGCGTCACCGACGCCACTCAGTTGGCGGCGGACGGATCGCTCTCCCACCGGATCCAGCTACCGGGCCGCAGGGACGAGTTCCGCGACCTCGCCGACAGCTTCGACACCATGCTCGCGCGGCTCGAGGCACACGTCGCCGAGCAGCAGCGATTCGCAGCGAACGCCTCCCACGAGCTGCGCACCCCGCTGGCGATCACGCAGACGCTCCTCGAAGCGGCCCGCAACGATCCGAACCGCGACAACGGCGAGCTCGTCGAGCGCCTTCACGCCGTCAATACCCGAGCGATCGACCTCACGGAAGCACTGCTGCTGCTCAGCCGCGCCGACCGGCGCTCATTCGTCCGAGAACCGGTCGACCTCTCGCTTATCGGGGAGGAAGCTGCCGAGATGCTCCTCCCCGTCGCAGAGAAACGCGGCGTCACCGTCGAGACCTCCGGCGACATCACCCCCGCCGTCGGCTCACACGCGCTCCTGCTGCAGCTGACCACGAACCTGCTGCACAACGCGATCGTCCACAACCTGCCCGAACAGGGCACCGTGTGGGTCACGACGAGCGCTCAGCCCGAGAGCGGGGTGCTGACCGTCGAGAACACCGGTGAGAAGCTCACGCCCCAGTTGGTCGCCACGCTTGCCGAGCCGTTCCTTCGCGGCCAACGCATCCGCACCGACCACGCCGGCGTTGGCCTCGGGCTGGCAATCGTCAAGAGCATCACCCAGGCACACGAGGGAACGCTCACCCTCACCCCGCGGACCGCGGGCGGTCTCTGCGTCACGGTGCGACTACCCGCCGGCTCAGCGCACACCGGCAGACGGGAGATAGTCAACGCCGCACCGGGCCGCGCCGGGGCTGCCGAAAATGTCTCGTTCGACGGGTCATGCAGTCACACCTAGTCCGGCTGCGCATCGGGGTGCTGCTGGTGATCCTGTCGTGGTTCCCGTTTGCCCAGATCCTCATAAGCGTTCTCCGAAACCACGGTCACCTCACCAGCGACAGGTCGGCTTCCATCCTGCGGCTGGTCATCTGGGGAATTCAGATCGTCGTGGGGCTCATCGGGGTCTTGCTCGTGGGGAAGGTGACGGTCAACGAGGCCAAACGGGCGGGCTGGCGCCGCGTTCCGGGACATCTGTGGCAGTTGTTCTGGCGAGGGTCGGAAGCTGTCTAGGTTCGGCTAGTCGCGCGGCGCGTACTCGACGCTGCCGAACGGCCAGTCCCGCGCGAGCCACTCGCTGACGGCGCGCCAGAGCGGGGCGTCCAGCTGCGCGTGGCTCGCCCGCACCCACGAGTGCACCCGGGCGTCCTCGTCGCTGTCGGGCCGCGGGTAGATGTAGACGCAACCGATCACCTCGCGGCTCGCCGGATCGAGCACGGTGTACGTGAACCCCGTCCGGTTGCGGAAGTCGTCGGAGTGGCGCTGCAGGTCTCCCCGGTTCTCGTCCGGGGTCATCTCCCGCGGCCAGCTGCTGCTCTCCCACCCCGGCGTCGCATGGATGTGCTCCATCGACGAGGTCCACGCGTCGTAGTCCTGGTCGTTGTGCTCGGGACCGAGCGGCTCGAGCACGAACTGCGGCGTCTCGAGCCGCCGAGGCACGTCGAATTCCTTGGGAACGAACTCGTCCACGCGGCGGATCGTAGAACGCAGGACGCCGGGACCTTGAGCGACTAGGACGAGAAGGCCGACGCGTACCGAAACGGTCCTGCGACGGACTCTGTGTACGCGGTCAGAGGTCGGGCCTGGAAGCCATCTCCCCAGTCCGGCTCCGGAGGTGTGACGCCCAACTGCGCGGCCGGACGGAACCCGAAGCGGCTGTAGTACTGCGGCGCGCCGAGCAGAACGACCAACGGCACGTCCGCGGCGTCAGCGGCGGCGAGAAGCGCTTCCATCAGGGCGCTGCCGATGCCGGCGCCTTGATGCTCCGGCAGGACGCCGATCGGCCCTACGGCAACAACAGGGTCAGCGGCCACGGTCGCCTGGCTCGCCGTCACGTGGCCGACCACCTCACGGTCGGTCAGCGCCGTGAACGAGAGCTCCGGAATTACGTCGCCTGCCTCCCACAACGCCTCGAACAGACCGACCTCGGGTGGGAGGGAGCCGCGTTTCTGCGCCGGCCGAAAACGCGGCCGCCGAAAGGCTTCGGCGTAGACGTGCCGGATCGCCTCGTAATCGTCGGCCCGCTGCTTCCTGACAATCACCGGCTCATCCTCGCATCACAGTTCGGCCTCGAAGCTGTGGCGGATAATCAGGCCGTGGAACCGAGCGACGTGGTTGCCCAGCTCTGGAGCCGGATTCAGGCGCGGGACTGGGACGGCGTGGGCGCGTTGCTCGCGGAGGACTTCGTCCTCGAATGGCCGCACGACCTGGTCCGCCTCCGCGGCCGCGCAAATTTCGTGGAGTTCAACCGCACGTATCCGGAAGGCTGGTCGATCGAAGTGCTGCGGATCGTCGCGCAGGGGAACACGGTGGTCTCGGAAGTGCGCGTCCCCCATCCCACCGTCGGCCCGCACTACGCCCTTTCGTTCTACGAGGTCGATGGTGACCGGATTGCGTCGTGCCGTGAGTACTGGGTGATCGAGACCTACGAAGAGCCGACCGCGGAGCGCGCCCGCTGGTTCGAGCCGATGTGATCGAGGCCTCTCCTCACTCGGGGCTCGAGCTCGTCGCCTGCCCGAGCGCCTGCTCGTAGGTCTCGATGGTGTCGGCGATGACCTTGTCCCACGAGCAGAGCTCGGTGATCCACGCGCGGGCGTTCTCGCCCAGGCGCTTCCGTAGCGCCTGGTCGGCGAGGAGGCGGTCGATTGCCGCCCGCAGCTCCTTCGGGTTCGCGGGCTCCACGAGCAGGCCGGTATCGCCGTCGCGGACGAGGCCGAGCAGGCCGCCGGTCGCGCCCGCGACCACGGCCTTGCCGTGCGCCATCGCCTCCGCGCACACGACGCCGAAGCCCTCGCTGCGCGACGGGACGACGACGACCGCGGCCCGGCGGTAGCGCTCCTCCAGCTCGGCGCGCGAAATGAAGCCGAGCGCGTCCGGGAACAAGGACCGCAGCGGCCCATCGCCGGAGACGATCAGGTTGAGGCCCTCGCGCGCGGCCGCCAGGTCCTCGACGCCCTTCTCGCGCGAGAGGCGCCCCGTGTAGAAGACCTCCGGCGGGTCGGCCTCCTCACCCACCGTCTCGGGGATCTCGATCCCGATCGGGATGAAGCGGATGTTCCGGATGCCGGCCTCCCGCGCCGACTCGACGAGCGCCTCGGAGATGCAGATCGTCGCGCGCGCCCGGTGGCAGATGAAGCGCACGAGCCTCGGCCGCGTGCGCATCAGGGCGAAGTCGTCGAGCGCGCCGCCCGAGATCGAGCCGAGCAAGCTGACGACGAACGGCTTCCCCGAGAAGAGCGCGACGACGCCGCCGGCGAGCCACATCGCGTGCACGAGGTCGGCGTCGCGCGCCGACCGCCGCAGGGCGCGGATCATGGAAACGGCGAGGAGCGGCGCGATCCAGGGCCGGCGTTTGACCGCGTGCATGATCCCGCCGCCCTGGTAGGCGACGCCGTAGTCCTTGTAGACGCCGGGATGCACCACCTCGACCTCGAGCCCGCGCGCCCGCAGGCGCTCGACCGGGTCCGAGACGAACCGGCCCGCGAAATCGTCCGCGTGGCGCGGGTACGACGTCGTGAAGACGACGACCTTCAAAACAGCGTTGGCTTTCCGGGAATGGCGCGATCTTCCTGCGACAGGTATCCGTACAGGAGACGCTGATGCTGCCCGAGAACGCCATTACCGCCGAACGCCGCCGCAGGCTCGTCGCGCTCTGCGCCGCGATCACGCGCGACCGCACCGCCGCCGACGACCTCGCGCAGGAGACGCTGCTCGAAGCCTGGCGCAACGGCCACAAGGTGCACGACCCGGACGGGCTCGACCGCTGGCTCGCAGCGATCGCGCGCAACGTCTGCAGGCGCTGGGCTCGCCGCCGGGGCCTCGACGCCGCCGGGATCGCACGGTTGCAGGCGGAGCCCGCCATCGCGCAGGTCGAGTGCGGCAAGGTGGTCGAGCTGCTCGACGAGCTGCCGGCCGAGACCCGCGAGGCGCTCGTGCTGCGCCACGTGCACGGCGCTTCGCGGGCGGAGATCGGCGCACGGCTCGGCATCTCCGACGACGCCGTCTCCATGCGGCTCACTCGGGGGAAGCAGGCGCTGCGCCGGCTGCTCGAGCCGGACGGCTGGATCGAGACGCGCGTCTGGTGCGTCGATTGCGGATCCCACAGGCTCCTCATGCGCCGCACGCGCGGCGAGATCTCGTTCCGCTGCCCGTCGTGCCACCCGCGGGAGCACGAGCGCTCGGTCGACCTGAAGCTGGACAACCCGTTCTACGCGCGCCTCGTCGGCGACCTGGTCCGGCCGGCCGCGATCCTCAGGCGCATCGCCGAGTGGTCGTCGCGCTACTTCGACCCCTCCGCGCGACAGGTCGAGTGCACCCGCTGCGGCAGCGCTGCACGGCTCGACGTGCACCACACCGATCACGGGCCTGGACTAGCTTCGTCGTGCGCGGCGTGCGGCGAGCAGGCCTGGACCTCGGCGGCAGCGCTGGCTCTCGCGCGGCCCGAGGTGCAGGCGCTGCGGCGCGAGCGGCCCAGGCTGCGGCTCTCGCCCATTCGCGAGGTCGACGTGGGCGTACCCGCACTCGTGCTGCGCTACGAAGATCTCTGCGGCGCGGCGGGCGTCGATGTGCTGCTCGCGCGGGACACGCTTCAGGTCCTTTCGGCTCACGCGGCCTAGACAGACCCCGTGCTCGCGCTGCTTCGCCGACGCGACTTCGGCCTGCTCTGGACCGGCGGGCTGATCTCGATCGCCGGAGACTGGATCCTCTTCGCCGCCCTCCCCTACTTCGTCTACGAGCACACGGGCTCGACGATGGCGACCGCCGGGATGACCATCGCGACGCTCTTGCCGGGCGTCTTCCTGAGCTCGGTCGGCGGCGCCTTTGCCGACCGAGCCGACCGCAAGCGGCTGCTGGTCGGCGGCAACCTGCTGCAGGCCGGAGCGGTCTCGCTCCTGGTGTTCGTCCCGGGCGGCGGCTGGCTGGGGCTCGTCTACGTCGCAGCCGCCGCCGAATCGGCGCTCGCCTCGTTCACCGTCCCCGCCGAGAGCGCGCTTCTGCCGACCCTCGTCGAGGAAAGCGAGCTCGTTCGCGCGAACTCGCTGAACGCGCTCAACAACCGGATCGGACGGCTCGCCGGCCTGCCGCTCGGGGGCTTGCTGCTCGGCTCTCTCGGCCTGCGCGGGGTCGTCGTCGCCGACTGCGCGACCTTCGTCGCGGCGGCGCTCCTGATCGCGCCGATCCGCGCCCCGCGACCGCGCCATCCCGAGACCGCCCTCGAAGAGGCGGCGGCTGCCTCGGCCGCGTTCTGGCAGCACTGGCTCGACGGGCTGCGGCTCGTTCGCCGCGAGCGGGCGATCGCGCTGATGTTCGTGGTCTTCGGCGTGATGACGTTCAGCGGGACGATGCTCGACCCGCCGTACCCGGCGTGGACGCGTGACGTCCTGCATCAGGGCCCCGGGGTCTTCGCCGCTCTGCTGACCACCTCGGCGGCGACGGGAATCGTCGGCGCGCTTCTGGTCGGTCGCGTCGGCGGCCGGCTCGAGCCGCGGATGCTGATGGGCTGGGGCTCAGTGCTCGCGGGAGCGCTCTCGCTGGCCAAGTACAACCTGCCGACGGTTCCGCTCGCGTTCGCGCTCACCGCCGTCGGCGGCGTGCTCGCGGTCGGCGCCGCGATCGGAGTCGAAACGATGGTCCAGCGCACGGTCCGCGACGAGTACCGTGGCCGGGTCTACGGCTCGCTCGGCGCCTCCGGCTCGCTGCTCAGCCTGGCCGGCGCGGCGACAGGCGGCGCCGTGGGGCAGCTGGTCGGGATCGTTCCGGCGCTGACCCTCGCGTCCGTGCTGATCGCCGTGGCGGGCGTGATCGTGCTGAGAACGTCAGACGGTGCGCCGCACGAAGAACAGGATCACCCAGCACAGCGCCGCCACCACGGCCAGGATGAACAGCCACTTGATGACGGTGACGGCGAGGACGACCCCTGCGATCACGAGTGCTGCCAGCAAGAGAAGTAGTAGGAGCATGACCGCCGAGATTCCCGCGGCTCGAATTTCTAACCGGCTAGTCGGTGCGCCGCCGGCCGCGGCCGCCGAGGTCCTTGTTCGACTCCATGTCGAACCACATCGCGAAGAGCGAGAACTGCGAGCCGAAGATCAGCAGCAGCGCCACCAGCACGACCGTCGCCGCGGTGATCGATTGCCCGAGCGCGCGCTCGACGATCACCGCGATCCCGAGCCCGAACCCGAGGAGGCTCATGAGGATGCCGCCCAGGTAGAAGAAGACGAGCGGGTGGAAGTCGCGGATCACGTACTTCTCACGGAGCCGCCAGAAGAAGCCCTTCACGAGCAGCCAGGAGATCGTCGGCACGACCTTCCGCAGCCGGATCCCCGAGCGCTCGCCGACCCCGTAGATCGGCCGCGACGGGTAGTCGCGGACGCGCGCGTTCCAGATGTTCAGGTGGACGAGCATGTCGTTGGGGAAGCCGTAGCGCTTGTAGATGCGGTCGAGGTCGAGCAGCTCGAGCATCTCGAGCGAGATCGCCGTGTAGCCCGACTGCGAGTCGGCCACGTGCCAGTAGCCGGACGCGATCTTGGTCAGCAGGCTCAGGAGCGCGTTGCCGAGGTACCGGTAGCGCGGAATCACCTCCCACGCCTGGCCGGTGAAGAGCCGGTTCGCCTTCGCGTAGTCGACCTCCCTGCGTGCGACCGGCGCGCAGAGGGTCTCGAGGTCGGCGGGGTCCATCTGCGCGTCGGCGGCCATGACCGCCGTCACGTCGATCCGCTCGGCGAGCGCGCGCTTGTAGCCGCTGATGATCGCGGCGCCGACGCCGAGGTTGCGCTCGTGTGAGACGAGCTCGACACGCGCGTCCGTGAGGCCGCGCACGACCTCGGCCGTGCGGTCGCGCGAGGCGTCGTCCACGACCAGGATCCGGTCGACGAACTCAGGGATCGACGCGACCGTTTCTGCGATCAGTTTTTCCTCGTCGTGCGCGGGCACGACGACGGCCACCCGCTTGCCGTCGAGCATGCCTCCTAGTTAGGCGGGCTTGCGGACGATCCTGCCCACCGGCTCCCAGAGGAGCGCGGCGAAGATTCCGATCAGGAGGCCGATCAGGGCGGCCACGATGACCGTGTTGCGGCGGCTGCGGGCGGTCGTCTTGGCCGCGCGGGCGAAGGTCACCTGCCGGCCGAGCTCGACCTCCTTCGCCACCGCAAGCTGCTGCTTCGCCGTCGTGAGCTGGTCGACGATCTGCGCACGCTGGATGGAAGCGACCAGCTTGTCGGTCCCGGAGAGCCCGCTCGACTTGAGGCTGCTGTCGATCGCGTTCAACGACTGGGTGTAGCCCCCGATCTGGCCCTGCAGGCTCTGGATCAGCGTGTTCACGTACGTGGACGTCTGCTGGATGACGAGCTTCGCAAGCGTGTTCGCCGCGACCTGCGCCTGGCGCGGGCGCGGGCTGGTGACGCTGATCAGGACAAGCGGGGTCTGGCCGAGCTTCGTGAGCGAGCCGGCGACCGCCCGGGACGTGACGTGGCCCCGCAGCTTCGCGACCGGCATGCCCGCCGCACGAGCCGCCTGGCGCAGCGCTGCCTCGCTGTGGATGATCGTCCCGACCGTCGACGGGTTCGTCGCGACGCTCTGGAGCTGGAACGAGCCGCCCGGCGAGAGCGGCTGGCCTAGGTAGACGCTCGTCTTCGCGGTGTAGACCTGGCTGCCGCCGACCGAGACGAGCAGGCCGACGACGATCCCGATGACGAGGCCGGCGGCGGGCAGCCACCAGCGCGAGGCGAGCGTGTTCCAGTAGCCGCGGAGATCGACCTCGCGCTCGGCGTCGAGGTCCGGCAGGTCGTCGCTCTGCGTGGGCCGCTCGCGCGTAGTCGTCAAACTGCCCGCTTCCGGCGTCGGCAAAGCCGACGCCTCCGCTCTCGGATGAGCTCCGTCGAGCCTACGCTCATTGCCACGACTTTACCGGCGTCCCTTGGGCACCATGGCGAAGACCCGCGCGGCCCGCTCGGGCTAGCGGGTCCCTTCGGCTTTCTCCCACATCAGCGGCGCGCCCTCGCGGAGGTAGCGCCCGAGCGCGGCGACCGTCGCCGAGCTCATCAGGAGGTAGTAGTACGCGATTCCGGCTCCCGGAACCGGGAGCCGCAGACGGCCGGCCGCGGCAAGCGCGAGCCAGGCGGCCTGAGCGGCGAGGGCGGCCTGGTAGGGCCAGCCTTCGCCGACGAGGGCGATGCTCGTCGCGAGCAGCGCGACGTGCAGGAAGCCGCTCGCGTAGCGCAGGACGCGGTGCGAGAGCAGCTCCGCGAGGTAGAGCGGCGGCTGGCCCTTGAGGCTTCCGGCCTCGAAGAGGTGCCGCCACGACCAGGGAAGCATCCGCACCTTGCGGCGGAACTCGTCCTCGTTGTCCTTGCTCGGCTTCTCGAAGGCGAGCGCGTCGGGGTCGTAGACCGCCCGGCGGCCGCGCTGCACCATCAGCGCCGGGAAGCCGAGGTCGTGCCCGAAAGGCCACTCGACGTAGTCGTCGCGCCGCACGGCGTAGATCGCGCCGTTGCCGCCGGTGATCGAGCCGAGCGCAGACTCGCTGGCCCGCACCCACATCTCGTACCGCCAGTAGAGGCCCTCCTTGTTCGTGCCGTCCTCGCGCTGGAAGCGCACCTGGCCGCAGACGTAGGCGACGTCGGGGTCGGCGAAGCTGCGGACGAGCTTGCGCAGCGCCTCGGGCGCCCAGGTCGCGTTCGCGTCTCCGAAGGCGACGATCTCGCTGTCGGTCTGCCGGACAGCCGCGTTCATCGTCGGCAGCTTCCCCCCGCGGTCGCACTCGAGCAGGCGGACGCGCCCGTCGAAGCTCTGGACGATCTCGTGCGTCCGGTCGGTCGAGCCGTCGGAGGCGACGACCAGCTGGAGCTTGTCGGCCGGATAGTCGAGCTCGAGCAGGTTCTCGACCCGCGCGCCGATCACGTCCTCCTCGTCGTGCGCCGGGACGATCAGCGTCACGGACGGCGTGATGTCCTGCTTGTCGATCTCGCGCCGCCTGAGCTGCCTGAGCCCGGCGGCAGCGACGGGGTAGCCGACGTGGGTCCACGCGAGCCCGCCCAGGCTCGCCCAGAAGAGCGCCTTCACGATCACGCCTTCACGGTAGCGCGGTAGGCCGGGAAAAAGCCGTCGAACCCCTTGCCGCCGAGCTCCTGGTAGCGGCTTTCGTCGTGGATCGCCTTACCGACGGCGGATTCGATCAATCCGCCCTCGTCGAAGCGAAGCTTGAACTGAAGCAGCGAGTCGTCCGCGCCGCCGACGCCGCCGCCGAGGTGGAAGCGCTCGTAGCCCTCCGCCTGCGCCCAGCGGGCGGCTTCCAGGAAGAGGAGGTTGTTCGCGCCGCCGCTCCGCTCCGAGGCGCCGAGGTGGTAGTGGAGCCAGGGCTTCGACGCGAGACCGAGGAGTGCGGCGGTCACGCCGTGGTCGCTCACCGCCTCGAAGAGGACGAGCCACTCGTGGCCCGCGAGCGCCTCCCAGTACTCGGCCGGGAAGTAGTAGAAGCCGGTCGCGTCCTTCTCGGCCATCGTCCGCTCGTACAGACTCGCGAATGAGCCGAGGTCGGGCGGCGCGACCGTGATCCGCGTCTCGACGTGCTCTTCCGCCTTGCGCGCCGCTCGCCGGTGGTGGCGGTGGAGCCGCTCGAAGAGGTCGCCCTCGAGCCGCCAGGCGACTGTCCCGCCGCGCGGCTCGACGTGGAAGCGCGAGTAGCGGTGGTTCTGGAAGCGCGGGTGGAACCAGGTGAACGTGGTCACGATCCCGCGCTCGTGGCACCAGTCCTCGTAGGCGGCGTAGAACCGCTCGTCGCCCACCGGCCCGCCGAAGCCGTAGAGGCCGGCGACGTCGCGCGTCCCGTCGAGGTCACGAACGATGCACGGGAAGACGGTGCCCTCGGCGTGGAGTAGGACGAGTTCCCCGGGGTCGAGCAGGAGCGCGGTCTCCGCGTACTCGCGCCTCAAATACGTATCAGCAGGAACGGCCGCGTCCCAGTCGCGGGGCGCAACCTCTTCCAGGCTCACTTGTCGGCCCGGGCGCGCTCGATGTTCATGGCGTCGACGACGGGCTTCTCGCCGCTGCGGCCGAGCTCGCTGAACGTGCGCCAGAGGATCTTCAGGTCGAGGCCGAGCGACCAGTGGTCGATGTACCAGATGTCCTGCTCGATCCGCTCGGGCCAGCCGATCGCCTCGCGGCCGTTCACCTGGGACCAACCGGTGATGCCCGGCTCGACGCCGAGGCGGCGGCGGTCGTGCTCCGTGTAGTTCTTCGCCTGCTCGACGAGGTCCGGGCGCGGACCGACGAGGCTCATCTCGCCGCGGAGGACGTTCCAGAGCTGCGGCAGCTCGTCGAGGCCCGAGCGGCGGAGGAAGCGGCCGGGGCGCGTGATCCGCGGGTCGTTCTCGACGACGCCGAACGGGTCGTCGGTCAGCTGCGCCGCGAGCTCCAGGGCGTTCTGCACCATCGTCCGGTACTTGAGCATCCTGAATGTCTTGCCGTGCTTGCCGGCGCGGTCCTGGGCGAGGATCGCCGGGCGGCCGCCGTCGACGACGATCCAGAGCGCGATCGCGGCGAGAACCGGCGAGAGCAAGATCAGCAGGACGGCCGCGGCGAAGCGGTCGCCGATGCGCTTGAGGAGCCTCATCGCCTGACCTCGCGGTAGAGGCGGTCGTGGTCGGCGGCCGAGTGCTCCCAGGTGAGGGCTTTCGCCGCCTTCTTGGCTCCGGCGGCTGCTGCGGCGAGCGTCTTCGGCTCCAGCAGGCGCGCGCAGGCTTCCGCGAGCGCTTTGGGGTCGTCGACTGGGACGACCTCGCCCGCCTTGAACTCGCGCACGATCTCGCCGAGCGATCCGACGTCGGTCACGACCACGGGCCGACCGTAGCCGATCGCCGTCGCGAGCACTCCGGAGGAGTCCAGTTGCCGGTAGGGCAGGACGACCGCTGCGGCGCGGGTCATCAGGGCGCGGACCTCATCGGCCTCGATGAAGCGCAGCCTCCACTCGACACGCGGGTCGGCGCTCTTCGGCACGGGGTCGAGCGGGTCGCCGGCGACGACGAGGCTCGCGTCCGGGATCTCCGGCAGCGCCTCGAGCAGCACGTCGAGCCCCTTGTAGTCGCGGATCAGGCCGAAAAAGAGCAGCGTCCGGCCCTCCGGCGCCGGGAGCTTCTCGCCCTCGAAGACCGGGTGCGGGATCCGCGCGATGCGCTCGCGGCCGAGGCCGAGCTCGACCAGCTGCTCGACGGCGCGGTGCGAGTGGACGATCACGCGCTCGGCGGTCTCGAGCACGTCGGGCCAGACGGGTTGCGCCCGGCGCCGGCGCGGCAGGACGTCGTGGGCGGTGAAGACGAGCGGCCGGTCGTCGGCGACGCGTCTCAGCCAGCGCAGGTCGAGCTCGGGCCGCGGGAGCCACTGGACGTGGACGACGTCCGGGTCGATCCGCTCGATCCGGCGCACGAGGCGCGCGACGCTCGGCGCGTACTCGAGGCCCTTGGCGGCCAGGCGGAGCGGTGAACGGCGGAAGACGCGCGTCGAGAACGGCGCGAACAGCTCCTCGCGGCCGTAGTGGTCCGGCTCGGGCGCGCGGCCGTGCGGGAAGCGCGAGGTGAGGAGCGTGACGTCGTGGCCCTGCTCGCCGAGCGCCTGCGCCAGCGAATGGTCGTAGGGCGGCGTGTACGCGAGCGGATCGACGAGGACTATCCGCATCAGACTCTCGAGCGCAGGTAGCCGAGGCTCGCGACGGCCGGCGCGGGGTCGTCCGCGGCGAAGGTCGCGCGCACCTTCTTCCGCTGCAGGTAGTGGCGGAGGAACTCCCGCGGAGGCAGCTCGCCGCGGCGCGCCATCTGAGCCGAGACGTACATGTCCTTGGCGAGGTAGATCCAGGTCAGCTGCTCGGTCATCGTCCTGCTCTCGGTCGGCCGGCCGGTGAGGTCGTCGTAGGCGACCTTCGCGATGCCGAGCTCGGGGCCGGTCGCGATCCCGGCCCAGACGGGCGGTCTCGTGTTCACCTCGATCACCTTCAGCTGCCCGTCGCGTGGGTCGCGCACGAACTCGACGTGCGCAAGGCCGAGGTAGTCCACGGCCCCGAGGACGCGCAGGCCGAGGTCGTGCACCTCTTGGTCGTGGCCGGCCGTGAAGACGGCGCTGGTGCCGAACCGAAGCGGTCCCTGGCGCACCTTGCGGCCGACGACGCTCGCGAGCGGCAGGCCCTCCCGACCGACGTAGGTGAAGAGCGAGTAGACCTGCTCGTGGGAGTCGGGCACGAGCTCCTGGACGACGGTCTCGAAGCCGCGATCCTTCGCTCGCTTCCAGGCCGCGACGGCTTCCTCGACGGTCGCGGCCGGGACTGCTTTCTCTCCGAGCGCGGCGGCGAACTCCTGGCCTTCGAGCGGCTTCACCAGGAGCGGCGGCTGCAGGTGAGCGTCGAGGATCGCCTCCGGGCTCTCGGGTCGCATCGTGTACGGGGAGGGGACGCCGGCCTCGACGGCGACCTGGGGGAGGAGGTCCTTGCGCCGGAGGCGGCGCACGGCCTCGGGGTCGGCCGGGAGCGGGATGTCGGCGAGCTCGCGGATCTCGTCCCAGCGGCGCAGGACGGTGTCGATGTTCTCGTCGCGCTCGAGGAACAGGACGGGCCGTTCGCCCTGCGCCGCTGCGTGGCGGAGCGCCTCGAGCACGGCGTCGTCGTCTGGCGCGACGGTGCGGCGCCGCAGGTACCGCGAGCGCAGCCCGAACTCGTAGCGCTGCCGGGCGATCCCCTCGACGGGGATCCCCGCGCGGCCGAGGCTCCGCACGACCGCCAGACCCGCGTGCAGCAGTCCGTAGACGACCGCCGGCCTCATGCGGCAAGCACCTCCTCGTACGCGGCGATGGTCGCATCGGTGACCGCCGGCCAGGCGAACCGCTCCTTGATTCGCTCGCGGGCGGCGGCGCCAAGGCGGCGCCTGAGCTCCTCGTCGCCGAGCAGCCGCTTCAGCGCCTCGCCCAGCGCAGCCACGTCGCGGGGCGGAACCAGCAGACCGGTCTCTCCGTCCACCACGAGGTCCAGCAGGCCGCCGACGGCGCCCGCGACCACCGGCCGGCCGTACGCCATCGCCTCTGCGCACACGACTCCGAAGCCCTCGCGGTGCGACGGGCACGCGACGACGGACGCCCGCTCGTACAGCGCCCCGAGCTCGTCATGGGGCACGAACCCCAAAGCGCCCGGCACGCGCGAGCGCAACGGCCCGTCCCCGGCGACGACGAGATTCATGCCCGACGCGGCCTCCACGAGCTCCAGGATCCCCTTCTCCGGCGAGAGGCGCCCCGCGAACAGGATCTCCGGCGGGTCGGCAGGCTCCGCGACGGACTCGGGAACCTGCACCCCGCTCGGGATCACGCGCACCTCCCGCGCTCCCAGCTCGC
The DNA here is from genome assembly GCA_963788215.1 of uncultured Actinomycetes bacterium. Taxonomy (GTDB): domain Bacteria; phylum Actinomycetota; class Thermoleophilia; order Gaiellales; family Gaiellaceae; genus AC-32. Next base: position 30,345 of record CAWBFX010000006.1, on the reverse strand, counting down.
GAGCCGCAGAGGCCAGCGCCTGCGAAGGGCAGATCACGAGCCGCGCCTTTCGCACCACGCGCCGCGCCAACCCGGAGGCCCGGCGCGCCAGCTCGACGTCCGTCCCCCACAGCTGCAGGACGAACGGCTTGCCCACCCCGGCCGCGACGAGCCCGGTCGGGAGCCAGTGCGCGTGCACGAGATCGACGTCGCCCGCGCGCCGCCGCGCCTCGGCGCGAAAGTTCCAGAGCATCGGCGGGACCATCGCCGCCAGCCAGGGCCGCCGCCGCAGGTTCCCCATCACGCCCGACCCGTACGCGATCCCGTAGTGGCGGAAGTCGAGCGGCGAGACGACGTCCACGTCCAGCCCGCGCTCACGCAGGCACGAAACCGCCTCGCCGAGGAAGTTCACGGTCGAGTCGCCCTCGTAGCGCGGGTAGGACGTCGTCAGCACCAGCACCTTCATCCTCGCGCGCGAGCGAAGACCGTCGGCGTCACCAGCACGAGCATCGCGAAGACGTAGAAGTAGAGGAACGACATCGTCAGGTAGAAGACGTTCGCGGCCATCGTCCCGAGCAGCGCCGCCGTCAGCCCCCAGGAGAGCGGCCGCACCCGAGCCGCGAGCGGGTCGCGCGCCGCGGCCAGCGCCCGCCCGAGCCGCTGCGCCGCGCCGAGCTGCGTGAACAGGTACCAGAGGAAGACCGCGAAGAGCGCGGTCCCCACGAGCCCGCCCTCCACGAGCAGCGCCACGTAGTACGAGTGCGGCCCCCAGTTCGTCCTGCCGGTGACGAACTCGTAGTAGACCGAGAAGTTGTTGAACCCGAGCCCGAAGAACGGGTGCATGTGCAGGATCTGCGGGATGAAGCGGTAGACGTCGAGGTGCGTGCTCGCCCCCGTCCCGTGCGAGAGCCGCGAGTGCAGCACCACGCCGAAGAAGTGCCGCCGCCGGTAGACCGCGAAGGCAACCGGGATCAGGACGAGCGCGAGCGGCAGCACGGCCAGCCGCGAGAACATCAGGTGCCGGTAGGGATAGAGCAGGACGACCGCGCCGACGACGAGCCCGAGCATCCCGCTCCGCGAGAGCGTCGCGAGCTCGACGATCAGGCAGAACGCGATCAGCACCGCGAGCCGGACGCGCCACGGGTTCCGCCGCTCCAGGCGCAGATACAACGGCGTCAGGATCAGGAGCGGCATCAAGAGCGCGATCCCGAGGTGGTTCGGGTCGCCCGTCAGCGCGTTCGGCCGGTAGACGTTCGCGCCGTTGACCGCTCCGTAGACGTTGATCTGGCTCCCGCCGTGCGTCAGCGGCCGCAGGAAGAGCGAGTCGATGTTGTGGCCGGACTGCGCCGAGAGCAGCTGCAGGATCCCGTACCCCGCGTTGAAGACGATCCCACCGAGGAACCAGCCGAGCGTCCGCCAGTAGAACCGGGTCGACTTGCCGGTCAGGTAGACGACGCCGACGATCAGGAAGCCGAAGTGGAGCAGCCACTTTGCGAGGCCCTTGCCGAACTGGTCGAACGCCTGCGTGTCTCGAGGTTGAAGAAGCCGATCAGGTAGACGAGCAGGAACGCGCCGAGGAAGACGAGCAGCACGCCGGCCGTCCGCGGCACCCGGCCGCGCCCGCGGCCGATCCGGTCGAGCCCGAACGCGACCAGGAACCCCGTGGCGGTCAGGTCGGCCAGGAAGACCGAGCCCGCGACCTGCCACTGCACCTTCTCGAAGGTCGCGCAGAAGACCGCGGCCAGGAAGAAGAACGGAACGAGGCGGCTTTCGCGCCTCACCGCTCGAGGCTCCAGAGCAGGTTCGCCAGCTCCTCGACGCGCGTCTTGCGCGAGAGCCGGCGGCGCTGCTCCTCCGACAGGTAGCCGTCCGTCAGCTTCCCCGCCCGCCAGCGCGCGTGCAGGCCGAGCAGCGCCTCGCGCAACCCGCGCTCGTCCTCGGGCGCGACGACCACCCCGGCGCCCGTCTCGCGGATCAGCTCGGCGGCGGCGCCGTCGGGCGGTACCGCAGCCAGGATCGGCCGCTCCGCCGCGAGGTACTCGAAGATCTTGCCGCTCGGCACGACGCGGCCGCGACCGGCGGCCTCCGGCAGCAGGAGCAGGTTCGCCTCGGAGTCGCGCTGCAGCTCGAGCGCCCGGCGATGCGGGACGTACGGCATGAGCTCGAGCCGGTCGCCTAGGCCGAGCGTCTCGACCCACTCGCGATCCGCGGCGCGGAAGTCGCCGACGAAGCGGGCAACGACGTCCTCGAGGCCGGACTTCGCAAGCGCCGAGAGGAACGTGCGCGGGTTCCGCTGGCCGAAGAAGCTCCCCGTGTGCGTGACGCGGAAGCGGTCGCCCGAGTGGTATTCGAGACCGGTGAAGTCGTCGAAGTCGCTGCCGTTAGGGATCACGCGCACGGCGCCCGCGGGCTCGAAGCGCCGCACCTCGTCGGCGATCGGCTCGGAGACCGCGACGACGCCGTCGGCCGAGCGGGCGATCAGGCGTACGACGCTCTCGAGCGTCTTCTCCTTCGCGCGCACGGAGGTCTTGTCGAATCGCCGGTCGGCGTTTCCGAGAACCGCGTCGCGCAGGTCGGCGACCCACGGGATCCCGGTCAGCCGCTTGACCGATGCGCCGATCAGGTTCATCGAGTACGGCGGGCTCGTCGTGATCACGGCGTCGATGCCCTCGCTGCGCACGATCCGCACCGCCGCAGGCACCGCGGTGGGCATCCAGGTGACGCTCGCGTCCGGAAGCAGCGCGCGCCGGTAGGCGAGCTTCGCCTGCGCCAGCAGCTTCTCGCCGCCCTCGAGCCCGTGGAGCTCCTCGGAAGGCAGGCGCGCCTTCGGCCCGAGATAGCGGGCGCGGTGCACGAAGGCCTGCGTCGGCGGCCGCAGCTCGTCGTCGCGGTGCAGCCATTTCGGGTCGTCCGGGCGCGAGGACGTGCGTCTCGATGCCGAGCGCGGGCAGGTGCGTGGCGATCTTCAGCGGCCGCTGCACCCCTCCCCCGCCGGCGGGCGGGAAGTACATGGTCACGAGCAGGACTTTCATGGGACGCGGTAGAGAACGTATCGCCCGTTCGACCACGCCTGCGGCAGGGAGAAGTGCTTGTGCCGCACGCTCCGCGCGTCGACGAGCAGCCAGCCGGCGCCGTAGCGGCGGAGCATCGAGAGCGGCCCGCCGTTCCGGAAGAAGCGCAGCTCGTCGCGAACGCGCACCGCGGGATGGTTCGGCTTCGTGTCGCTCGAGTGGATCGGCGGGGTTGCGTTGACGTAGACCGGCAGCTCGGCCGCGAGCTTGTAGGCGGTGAGCGCGTCGCTGAAGACGACTGCCCGCTCGGGGATCCGTGCACGCAGCGCCGCCACGAGCGAGGGCGGCAGCGTCTGGCGGGCTCCGGCGCGCGTGCCCCAGTGCGTGTAGCCGTGAACCGCGACCGGCAGGACGAAGAGCGCGACTGCCCACGCCGCGAGGAACCCGGGCCGCTCGAGCTCCGGCACCCGGCGTCCGCCGAGCACGCCCGCGGCGAGTGCGAGCCCGGCGGCGGCGAAGGACGCCCAGGTCAGCCAGCCGGGAGCGCCCTGCGCGTGGCGGAAGGGCCGTTCGAAGTCCCCCGGAAACGCAAGCTGGAGCGCGATCCCCGCGGCGAGGCCGACAGGAAGGACGAAGACGCCGAGCAGCCGCGCGAGCACGAACGCCGCGCCGACGAGCGCCACCTCGCGCGGCGAGAAGCCGACGATCCTCCGCGCCTGCGAGAGCGAGACCGCGTCGGCGAAGTGAGGGAAGACGAAGACGAGCAGGGAGACGGCGTACGCCGCCAGCATCCCGCCGAGCGCGAACGCGGCCCAGAGCCGCCGCCGCGCGAAGACGGCGAACGGCAGGAGGGCGATCGCGGCCACCGAGACGGCGCCCGCCCGGCCGAAGAGCTCCGGCTTGAGCCGGTAGCGGTGCAGGCTGAAGACGTCGAGCTCGTTGCGGTAGTTCGCGAACGCGCGGTGGAGCTCGCCGGCGCCCGGGTTGTGCGCTGCGGTCTCCCGCACGATCGGCAGCAGCCAGAGCGCGACCGCGCCGGCCGGGACGATCACGGCCGCCAGCGCGGCGGCGAGCGGTCCGACGTCCTGCCTGGCGAGCAGTGCCCGCGCCACGAGGAAGCCCGCCAGCACGATCACGACGAGCGCCACGTGCGGCGGGTGCGTCAGGGCGATCGCTCCCGCCGCTGCGGCGACCGCGGCGAGCCCGGCCCACGACGGCTCGCGCACGTAGGCGAAGACGACCGCCAGCAGCGCCGGGAAGAGCAGCATCCGGCTCGCGTTCGCCGCCAGCGCGAGCGAGATCAGCGAGCCGCCGTGACCCGGCGCCAGGCCGAGCAGCGCGAACTGCAGCAGCACCGTCGCGAGACCGCCCCAGCGCGAGCGGAAGAGGATCGTCCCGGCCTCGAAGACGAGCACGAACGAGAGCGGCAGCAGGACGGTCGGCGCGTGCAGGACGGCCGCGTCGGGCTCGGCGCCCGCGAGCTTCGTCATCAGCGCCATGAACCCGTGCCAGAGCGGGAACGCGTAGCCCGGGTGCAGCCCGCCGTCGCGGAACTCGTCCAGCGAGCGCAGCGAGATCGACCCGAGGTCGACCAGCTTCCGGATCCGCCCGATGTGGAAGAACGCGTCGCCGCCGAACGCGGCGGCCGACCAGAGCGAGATCCCCGCGACGAGACCGAGAGCGCCGACGCCGAGGCTGGAGAGCGGGACCCGCGACGTCGTCGGCCGCAGCGCGAACGGGATCGCGCAGGCGCCCGCGCCGAACATGATCGCGAACGCGAGCCAGAGTGAGCCGTGGACCGCGAACATGATCGCCATCCCGGCGAAGAGCGCCGCGAGGGTCGCGACGAAGGCCGGCGCGAGACCGGAGAGGCGAAAGGCGCGGGCGATGAGCGCACCCGGCAGGAGCAGGCAGGCCGTCGCGCCGGCGAGCCGCACCCCGAGCCCGAAGCCCTCGGCGGGCAGCAGCCACCCGATTCCGAGCAGCGCCGGCGCCGCCAGCCAGCCGAGAGGAAGCGCGCGCGGCGCGAGCCGCAGGCGCAGGTCGGCCGCGATCGCGTTCACAGCAGCAGCCGCGCCGCCTGGACGAGCGCAGGCTTGAGGTCGTCGCGCGCGAAGACGGCGTCCACGTACGGCGGACGCTGCAGAACCGGCCGCTCTCCCGCGAGGAGCGTGATCGCCCAACGCCTGCGGCGCCCGTTCATGCGGGCCGGATCCGGTTTCTCGCCGACCAGATCCTCGTAGGCGATCCGCGGGAAGTCGACGCCGCACGCGGCCGCGAGACCGTGCCACTGCCACAGGCGGGGGTTGACCTCCATCAGGCGGTAGCTGCCGTCGCGCGGGTCGCGCTTGAACTCGACCTGCGAAAGCCCGACGTGTCCGAGCGCGCGCAGGAAGGCCAGCCCCTGGTCGACGACCTCGTCGACCCAGACCGCCTCGCCGACGCGGCACGTCCCGACTCCCGGCGGCGTCTGGCGCAGCTTGCGGCCGCAGAAGAGACCGAGCGGCTCGCCGTCGCGGTCGAGGTAGCTGCCGAGCGTGTAGAGCTCCTCGTCGCCGCCGGGGATCCACTCCTGGACGAGCGGCTCGTACTCGGCGGCCTCGGCGAACGCGTGCTCGACCTCGGCGCGCGTCTCGCAGCGGAACGCCTGGCGGCCGAAGCGCCGCTTGAACCCTTCGGTGGACGACGGCTTCACGAGCACCGGGTAGCCGAGCTCGTCTGCGGCCGCGCTCGTCGTCGCCCAGCGCGGGACCGGGATCCCAGCGGCATCCGCGGTCTCGAGCTGCGAGCGCTTGCTCTGGATCCGCTGCAGCACGTCCCAGGGCGGGAACGGAAAGCGGAAGCGCTCGCCGAGCCGCGCCGCCCCGCGCGCGATCGCGTTCAGCGGCTCGTCGTGCGTCGGGAAGACCGGAATCGGCCCTTCGAGCTCCTCGGAGAGGCCGGCGAGGAACTCGACGAACGCGTCCTCGTCCTGCGGGTCGGGCGAGATGACCGGCACCGCATAGCGCGAGCGGAAGCCGAGCGCGCTCTCGCGATGATCGACCGCGACGACCGGCACGTGCGCCCGGCCGAGCGACCGGATCGCCGCGAGCCCGTTCACCCAGCCGACGTCGACGACGATCGCCGCCGGCCGAACCGCCCCCGCGATCCGCTCCCGAATCCCTTGTAACACAGTGTTACTTGGTCTCAACGGCCCGGCTCCTCGAGCAGGTCTCTCGCCCGGCCTCCCGCGAGCCAGCGGGCGGCCTCCCGCGAGGTCTGCCGCCGCGGGCCGCGAAACGCGACCGACCGCAGCCGCATCGAGGCGAGCAGCAGGCGCCGCGCCCGCTCGGCGTCGCGCTCGGAGCCGTGCTTGGCCAGGAAGCGCAGGTGCCCGCGCAGCTGCTCCCGGTACATCGGCCCCCAGTTCTGCGAGGTCGTCGCGCCGCCGACGTGGACGAACTCCGCGCCGGGGTAGAAGAGCACCTTCCACCCCGCCTGCCGGAAGCGGTAGAGCCAGTCGGTCTCCTCGCTGAACATGAAGAAATCCTCGTCGAAGAGGCCAACCGTATCGGCGGCCCGACGCCGGACGAGCAGGCAGGCGCCCATCAGGAACTCGGCCTCGCGCACCTGGTCGTGGTCGAAGCGCGAGCCGTAGAACGCGTTCAGCGCGCGTGTCCGCGGTCCGAGCTTCCGCAGGAAGAAGTACTCCGTCGAGAGCCGCCAGAGCGTGGGAAAGCCGCGCACGGTCCGCTGCAGCGAGCCGTCCGGGTTCAGCAGCTTGGGCCCGACGACGGCGGCCGCCGGGTTGTCCTCGGCGAACAGGACGAGCCGCTCGACGGCATCGCCCAGTGCCCACGCGTCCGAGTTGAGGAGCAGGAAGTAGTCGCCCGAGGCCACGCGCATGCCCGTGTTCGAGCCCCCGCCGAGCCCACGGTTCTCCTGCTCGATCAGCCGCACGTCGGGGAAGCGCTCGCGGACGAGCTCGAGCGTCCCGTCGGTCGAGCCGTGGTCGACGACGATCGTCTCGTAGCCGCGCACGCTCTCGAGACAGCGCTCCAGCCAGGGCAGCGCGTTGTAGGTGACAACGACGACGGAAACGTCAGCCATGGTGCTGCTGGGGGCGAGGCTTCATCAGGCCGCGCACGCTCTGCCAGCCGAGCATGACGCCGCCTGGCACGGACAGGCAGAGCGTCACCGCGAAGAAGAGGAAGCCGGTCGCGAAGGCCTTGTCGGGGTCCACCCCCAGGCGGCCGAGGAAGCTGACGAAGAACGACTCGCGCACGGCGATCCCGTTGACCGTGAACGGCATCAGCAGCACGAGGAAGAGCAGCGGGCCCATAACGTAGTAGGGCCGCGGCGAGAGCTCGACTCCGACCGCCTTCCCCGCACACCAGATCGCGAGCACGCGCACCGACTGGACGGCGACCGTCAGCGCGAACACGCCGGCGAGCAGACGCGGGTGGTGGCGGTACGCGTGAATGCCTTCGTAGGTCGCCCGGATCGGCCGCTCGAGGCGGAGCTTGCGCAGGAGCGGAACCGTCTTGGCCAGCACGGGCCGCACACGTCGCGAGAACATGGCCACCGCCAGGATCACGGTCCCGACCACGAACGCGAGCTCGATCCAGAGGTAGGCGCCGACGTCGTAGCGGCCCAGCGCGAGCGCAAAGCCGACCCCTGCGAGCGTGAGGGTCGCCGCGCCACCGAGCGCGCGCTCGAGCAGCACCGAGCCTGCGACCGGCCCGCCCTGGCCGGGGTGGCGCTTGGCCGTCTCGAAGATCCGGACTGCATCGCCCCCGACGGCGGTCGGCAGAACCTGCCCCGCCGTGTACGCGACGAAGTACGCGCGGACGAGCCAGCTCAGCCGGTCGACGATCCCGCGCGCCTCGAGCAGCCGCTGCCAGCGCCAGGCCATCGGCCAGACCGACAGCACCATGATCGCGAGCGCGAGCAGGAAGTAGCCGAAGTTGGCGTGCGCGAGGATGTGCAGCACCCGGCCGAGGTCGATCTTCCAGACGATGTATGCGGTGCAGAGGCCGGTGACGACGAGCGTCGCCGCGATGCGGACGGACCGCTTCTTCACTCAGACAACCTGGGCATCGGCCGCCGGGAAGCGTATGCACTCGGCTGCACGATTCGCCCGGCGGTGAGCCTCCTCGCGGGTCTCGGCCGTCGCGAGCACCGCTTCGCCGTCGGGCAGGAAGCGGACGCAGGCCGCCTGGGCGCGCCGCCGCGGGCGGAGGCGGCGCTCCGAGACAGGCTCGCCGAGGGCACCGGAGAGCGCGAGGGAGTAAAGGTCGATCCCGAGCGCGGCGCGGCAGAGCTCGACCTCGCCTGGACCGACGCACGCGTTCACGTCCAGCACCTTCGCGCCGTCAGGGTCGAGCCTGATGCGCGTGACGCTCGGGCCTTCGTGGATGCCCAGAACCTCCGCGGCGGTCTGGGCGAGCTCGGCGGCGAGGGCGGCCTGGTCGCTCTCCCAGAGCTCGCTCTCCTCCACACGGTCGGCCGCTGCGAGCGGGCGAAAGACGCCCTCGCGCGAGAACGCGGTCACGGTCACGACCGGCTGCTCGACGACCTCCTCGACGAGGCAGAGGCCAAGCCGCGACGCCCGCAGCGCCGACTTGAGCGCGGCACGGAGCTCCCGCGAGGAGCGGACGAGCGAGCGGGCGGCTCTTCCCGGGCGGTCGGGAGGCCGCACGAGGCACGGCACGCGGACGACCTCGTCGGGCTCGGAGACGACCTGCCAGCCGGTCTGGGGAACGTTCGCCGCGGCGAGGCACTCGCGCTGGCGGAGCTTCGAGGACGAAAGCACGGCCGTCTCCGGCGAGAGCGGATGCGCCAGGCCGAGCCGCGCGGCGACGCGCGCCGCAGCGCCGACGGGAGCCTCCGCGCCGGGCGCGATCACGCCGTCCACGTGCTCGGCCTCGGCCAGGCGCTCGAGGGCCGGCTCGTCGTCCACGGCGACGATCGCGCGGCGATCCGCGTACGCGAAGCCCGGCGCGAGCGGGTCGCGGTCGGCCGCGATCACGAAGAGACCCCGCGCGCGGGCGGCGGCGAGCAGGCCCAGCTGAGCCGGGCCTGCCCCGAGAACGAGCAAGCGTTCCACCCATGCCATTGTGGGCCGCCCACGCGACGGTGCCCTCTTCTGCGAGAATCGGGACGTGTCCACCGTCCTCGGGGAGCGGATCGAGGAGCTTCGCTCCGACCGCAATCACGGCGGAAACTGGATGGCCTGCCGGGCCGTCGAGGCCCTCGTGGACGTCGCGGAGCAGGAAGCCGCGAGCGGAGAGGAGCTGCTCCAGCACTTGCTCTCGGCCGGGCGCGAGCTCGCGACGAGCCGGCCCGGGATCGGCGCTGTGGCGGGCGCTGTCGGTCGCGTCCTCGCCGCGGCCCACCGCGAGGCCCACCTCGACCCGGAGCAGCTGCGACAGATGGTGCGCGAGGAGGCCCAGTCCCTCATCGACGGCGCCGGCCGCGCGGCCGCTTCGATCGCCATCCAGCTCCAGGACCGGCTGAACGACGACCCCGTCGTTCTGACTCATTCGGCCTCGGCGACCGTGCGCGAGGGACTCTTGCGGACGCCGCCGGCGCGCGTGATCTGCACCGTCTCTTCGCCTCAGGAGGAAGGGCGCGCCTTCGCAGAGGGCCTGCGCGAGGCCGGGCTGGACGTCGAGCTCGTGGACGACAGCGCGGGTCCGGCACAGCTCGAGCGGGCGACGCTCCTCCTTGTCGGAGCCGACACCGTCTTTCGCTGCGGCAACCTCTGCAACAAGCAGGGGACGCGTGAGCTGGCCGAGGCTGCGGCGGCTCACAGCGTTCCGACGGTCGTCGCGTGCGAAGTGATCAAGCTCGCGCCGATCGGCGTCGCGGACGCACCGCCGCTCAGCGACGACCGTGACCTCACGGCACCGGAGCTGATCGACTGCGTGGTTACCGAGGAAGGCCGCTTCCTCCCCGACGAGATCGCCGCGCTCGTCGACCGCACGCCGTTCCTGAGAGACGGCTACGCGTTGCTCCGCAGCGCCTGACCTCGAAGCTCGGGATTCTCGGGCGTCGGGGCGTGATCCGTGCGTCTTGACATATGCCCATATGGGTATGTAAAGTGCGGCCATGGCACGGGCAGCGACGACCGCAGACGCGTTCAACGCGATCGCCGAACCGCGGCGGCGTCAGATCCTCGACGTCCTCGCCGAGGGTGAGCGGCCGGTGAACGAACTCGTCCGCCGGCTCGGTCTCGGCCAGCCGCAGGTGTCCAAGCATCTACGGGTGCTCCGCGCGGTCGGCGCCGTGGACGTGCGCTCACAGGGGCGCGAGCGGCTCTACCGGCTGAACGGCCGCGCGCTCAAGCCCATCCACGACTGGGTCAAGGACTACGAGCAGACCTGGTCCGACCGCTTCGAGCTGATGGACGACGTGCTCGAGGACCTCAAGCAGAAGGAGGAAGGTGATGAACGTGACGACTAGCCGGAGCGCAAAGCTGACGCTCCCGACCGACGAGCAGATCCTGATCAAGCGCGAGTTCGACGCGCCGAGGCACCTCGTCTTCAGGGCGATGACGACCCCCGAGCTCGTGCGCCGCTGGTGGCACGCGAAGCGCGGCGAGGTCACCGCGTGCGAGATCGACCTGCGCGTCGGCGGCACGTGGCGCTACGCGATGGTGACTCCCGACGGGTTCGAGGTCGCCTTCCACGGCGAGTACGTCGAGATCGTCCCGGACGAGCGGATCGTGACGAGGGAGGTCTACGAGGGCCTGCCCGAAGGCGTCACCGAGGAGCAGGGCGGCACCGTCAACACGGCGACGTTCGCGGACGCGGGCGACGGTCGCACCGAGCTCACGCTGCTGATCCAGGCGACGAGCAAGGCCGCCCGCGACGCGATCATCGAGTCCGGGATGGAGGACGGCCTCCAGGACGCGCTCGACCTGCTCGAGGAGACGGCTCGGTCTCTCAGCTGATCGAGTCCTCCGGGAGCGGAATGAGCCGGGCGCGGTCGCGGATGTCCTGCATCAGCGTCAGCGCCCGGCGCGCGTCTACCACCGAGCGGTTCCAGGCGCTCGTGTAGGCGCGGCTCCCGGGAGGCTGCCGAAGGGCCGTCTCGCGCGCGCCCAGGCCCTGGATCAGGAGCTTCCTCGCCCGGGCGGTTTCGCCCGTCGCCCGATCCCTGCGTAGCCGCGCGAACGCCGTCGCCACCACTCGCCGGAACGAGCGGGTCGCGGCGGGCAGGTTTCTCCGGTCGCGGTACGCGATCTCGTACGCGGTCAGCGCGCGACTGACCGGCTCGTAGTCGGAAACGAGGCGCTGCTGCATCCCATCGAGCTGGCGGAAGGTCAGCTTCGGCGCCGACGGCGGCGGCTTCGGGGCCGGCTGCTTCTTCGACGGACCGTGGCAGCCGGCGAGCAGCAGCGCAGCGCCCAGGAGCGCGCAGGCGCGCCAGTAGACTCGCCCGCGATGAGAGTCCTGGTCACGGGAGCGTCGGGCTTCGTCGGGCGCGCGCTCGTGGAGGAGCTGCGTCACGGAGAGCGAGCTTACGAGGTCCTCCCGCTCGAACGGGCGGACGGCGACCTCGCGGACGAGGGCGTGGCCGAGCGCGCGATCGCGGAGGCGCGGCCCAATTTCGTCGTCCACGCGGCGGCTCGCATCGGCGTCGTCCGCTGTGACGAAGAGCCGGAGCTCGCCCTGCGCTCGAACGTGCTCGCGACGATTCAGGTCGCGCGCGCCACCGCCGCGCACGGCGCACGGCTCGCCTACGTCTCGACGACCGACGTCTACGGGCCGGCAGCCGCCGCGGACGAGGAGACGCCGCCTGCGCCGCAGAGCCTCTACACGCTGACGAAGCTCTGGGGCGAGCAGATCGCGCGCCTCCACGCGCCCGAGCGCCTGCTGATCCTCCGGCTCGCGAGCCCGTACGGCCCGGGTGTCGAGACCGGCCAGGGCAAGGGCGCGCTGCCGACGATGCTCCAGCAGGCCCAGCGCGGCGAGCGGATGCCCGTCTTCCGCGGCGAGGAGCGCACCTGGTGCTGGATCGGCGACATCGTGCGCGGCATCCGCCTGGCGCTCGAGTCCGGCGAGGACGGCATCTTCAACGTCGGCAGCGACGCCGACCCGGTCGCGCTGATCGACGCCGCCCGGCTCGTCTGCGCGACCACGGGGGCCTCCGAGGAGCTGATCGAGGTCGTGGAGCCGCCGCCCGGCCGCGTGTCCCCGCAGATCTCGGTCGCGCGGCTCCGCGCACTCGGCTGGCAGCCCGAGGTCGGGCTCGAGGACGGCCTGCGCCTGCTGCTCGAGTCGTGGCAAGCGGCGCCCGCGGCGTGAGACCGGCGTTCGTCCTCGTCGGCGGCTCGCGCTCGCAGCTCGGCCTGCTGGAGCAGGCACGCGCGCTCGGGCATGAGGTCTGCGTCGTGGACGGAGCCGAGACCGCACCGCTCCTCGCCGAGGCCGAGATCGGGATCGTCCGGAACTTCGTCGAGGTCGACGCGGTGCTCGACGACCTCCGCGCGAACGAGGTCGAGCCCGTCGCGGTCGCGACGATGGGCTCCGACCAGGCCGTGCTCCCGACCGCGCGACTGGCGGAGCGGCTCGGACTGCCCGGCCTTCCCGTCCGCACGGCCGAGACCGTGGCCGACAAGCGCAAGATGCGCGCCGCGTTCGAGGCGGGAGGAGTCCCGACCGCGGCGGGCCGGGAGGTGGCCAGCGCCGAGGACGCCGCGGCCGCGTTCGAGGGCCCGTCGGTCTTGAAGCCGGTCGACGGCTCGGCGCAGCGCGGTGTCACGGAGGTACGCGCGCCCGAAGAGATCCCGACGGCCTTCGAGCGCGCGCTGGCGGCGTCGCGCACCGGCGCCGTCGTCCTCGAGCGCTACCTCGAGGGCGACGAGCTCACGATTAACGGTTTCCTGCTCGACGGCGAGTACTTCCCGATGAGCATCACGAAGCGACTGCTCCATCCGCCGCCGCCGCTCGGCGTCTGCATCGCGCACCGTTACCCGTCCGGCCTCTCCGAGGAGCGCGAGCGGGAGCTGTTCGACCTCGCGCACCGGGCGAGCACGGCGGTCGGGATCGAGACCGGGCCTTCCTACGTCCAGGTTCGCGAGGACTTCGTGATCGAGGTCGGCGCCCGCCTTGGAGGCGGCAAGGACGCGGAGCTCGCCAGACTCGTGACCGGCTTCGACGCGATCCGCGCGAACGTTCTCTGGGCGCTCGGGCGTCTAAACCGGGGTCAGACCCCGGGTCAGACCCCGATTGGCTTGGAGCGCGGCGAGCCGATCGCAACGCACGGCCAGGTGCGGTTCGTCGTCTCGCCGCCCGGCCGGATCGTTCGTCTCGACGCCTCCCCCGCGCTCGCGCTCGACGGCGTCCACGAGGCCGGCTTCTACTGGCGCGAGGGCATGGTGCTGCCCCCGCTGACCTCGGGCGCGGAGCGGCTCGGCTACCTCGTCCTCACGGCCGCCGGCGAGGACGAGCTCGACGATCTCACCGACCGCGCCCTCCGGGCGCTCGACGTCGTGATCGCGGTCGAGCAGCCGGTCGGTTGAGAGTCCTCCACTCGCCGATCAACATCGCCGGCGGTCCCGGCGCGATCTCTCAAGGCCTGCGCGAGCTCGGGGTCGAGAGCACGCTGCTCGTCTTCAACGAGCGGCCGTTCGAGCGCGGATTCGACGTGAATCTGGAGCTGCGTGACACGAGCCGCCTGTCGAGCGTCCCGTTCAACCTGCCGAAGCAGCTGCGCGCGTTTGCCAAGACGCTGCCGCGCTACGACGTCTTCCACTTCCACGCCGGGCTGACGCTGCTGCCGCGGAGGCTGAACCTGCCGGCGCTGCGGCTGGCGCGGAAGGGGATCGTCTTCCAGTCGTGGGGCTCCGACCTGCGCGGCCGGCCCGCGTCAGAGGTTGGCTACCTGCGCTCTGCCGACGCGGTTATCGTCGGCAGCTACCTCACGAGGCGGCTCGCCCCACGCGGGCCGTGGCCGGAGTACGACGTCATCCATCCCGCAATCGATCTCACCGACTGGGAGCCGGCGCCGGTCGAGGCGGGCGACGTGCTGCGCGTCGCGCACGCGCCGAGCAAGCGGGCGGTCAAGGGCACCGACACGGTCCTGGCCGCGGTCGAGTCGCTGCGCGCCAAGGGTGCCCCGATCGAGCTCGACCTGATCGAGGGCGTCCCGAACCGCGAGGCGCGCCTGCGCTACGCGGCGGCCGACGTCGTGATCGACCAGCTGCGGATCGGCTGGTACGGGATGCTCGCCATCGAGTCGATGGCGCTCGCCAAGCCCGTCGTCGTCCACCTCGACGAGGAGGCCGCCGCCGAGACCGAGGAGGCGTTCGGGCTCGAGCTGCCGCTCGTTCGCGCGTCCGAGGCGGATCTCGAAGACGTGCTCGCAGGTCTCGTCGACCGTCGCGAGACGCTCCCCGAGGTCGGGCACCGCAGCCGCGCCTACGTCGAGCGAGTGCACTCGCACACAGAGGTCGCGCGTCAGGTGCTCGAGATCTACGAGCGCGTCAAGCCCGAGAGCTCGTAGAACCCGATCGGCGACCACGAGAACCCGCGAACGCCCGGCTTGAGCCTGACGTATTCGGAGGGCTGTATGAGCGGCGCGGCCGGAGCCGTTGCCTCCAGCTTCGCGAGTATCTGCCGCTCGATCTGCCAGCGCGCGTGATCGTCCATCGTGCGCACGGCGCGCCGCATCAGCGCGTCGTAGCTGGGGTCGCACCAGTGCGCGACGTTGAACGCGCTCCCGCACGGAAACAGATCGAAGATGTTGTAGGCGTCGAAGATCTTCGAGCTCCAGCCGAGAAGAACGAGGTCGCTTCGCCGTGCGCGCGTCAACTCCGCGAGCGATCCGTGAGGCTGCAGGGTGAGGTTGAGGTGCATCTGTCGCCGTAGAAAGGCGATGGCTCGGGGAGCGAGGGCATCCTCCTTCGTATAGCCGAGCGTGACGCGACCAGCGGGAACGACGGCCACGTCGCCGTAGAGGCTGCCGGTTGACGCGATCTGCCTCCATCCGGGCATTGCCAGCGGCACGAGGCCTCCGACGCCGTGGTTGTAGGAGCCGGGTCGGCTTGCGTTCCAGAGGAGCTGAATCGACAGCGTCGGCAGCCGCCGCCAGCCGGAGCCGCGCGGTCGTTTCGCCGTCTCGACCCATGGCAGACCGGGCGGGTTGAGCCCACGCGGGAGGATCGCGTCGGCACCCTTCGTCTTCGTCGTCAGCACGAGCCGGCTCGGCTTGACCGCGTCCGCGTTCCAGTAGTCGAAGTTCCGTCCGAGGACGTTCCGGCCGACAATTTGGAACGGGCCGCTGTACGCGTTCGGCCGGTAGGCCGCGGCGATGGGGTGCGCGACGAGCTGGTCGAGCCACGGGATCGGGTGCTGCAGCGTCACGCGCAGCGTCCGGTTGTCCGGCGCCTCGATCCCGACCGGCCCCCGGCCGGCGGCGTGGTACGCGCGCGCGCCGCGGACGATCCCGAGGTCCGGCCCGGCCAGGGGAGCTTCCGTTGCAGGCGAGAGCGCGCGGAGCCACGAGCGCCGGACGTCCTGCGCCGTCAAGCGCCGGTCGTCGCTCCAGCGCAGTTTCTTACGCAGGTGGAAGACCCAGACGAGCCCGCCCTGCTTCGACCTCCCACGACTCCGCAAGGTCGGGAACGACGCCGCGCCCCGAGAAGCGCGTCAGTCCCGCGTAGAGCTCGTGCGTCACGTTCAGCGAGGGCATGTCGCCCGCCTTCGCCGGATCGAGCGTCCGCGGCAGCACGGGCAGCGCGAGCCGCAGGGCAGCCCTGTTGGGCGGCGCCGACGAGCCGCAGCCCGCCAGCAGCACGACCGCTACGAGACCAGCTTGCGCCAGACGTTGTCGAGCAGCGTCCACGTGAGAGCCCTCTGCATTCTCAGGAAGCTGTAGTTGCCGGTCGCGAAGACCTCGCCGCGCCCCGCCCGCGACCAGACCAGCGCCGCGTTCACGACGCCGTAGTTGCCGGGGATGACCGCCTCGCCCGCGACGATGCGGTCGGTCGGCGAGAGCTCGGGGTCGATCCGGTCGCTCTCGGAGCCCGCGTAGCCGAACGCCTGGCCGGGCCCGATCCCGGTCCCGCGGAAGAGCCAGCGCACCTTCGCGTAGGCGGCCCCCGTGGCCGAGACGTACCGCGCCGCGCGCGACTTCGGGAAGCAGCAGCCGTCGTAGCCGACTCCGGCGAGCGCGAAGTCCGAATAGCCCCGGTCGCGCGCGTCGAAGTCGGTCATGACCATCGCGTTGCGGTCCTTGACGAGCTTCACCTGGCGGTAGAACGGGTTCGCCTGGAGGAAGACGAGGTGGCCGCCCTCGTCGCGGTAGTCGCGCAGCAGCTTCCAGGTGTGCGGCTCGTAGTACTCGCTGTGGCCGGGGAAGACGAGCGCCCGGTAGCGCCGCAGCACGGAAAGCGGAAGGCGCCCCAACTCGACGTCGGTCACGCTCTGGATGCGCGGGCGGCGCGCGCAAAGCCACTGCGAGAACGGAAGCGCGGCCTTGTAGTCGTCCTCCTGGCCCCCGGGGACGATCGCGCCGCGGAGCGACACGCGGCGGTTCCGCCAGAAGTGGTACCAGCTGTCCGGGATCCCGTTCAGGTCGGCGTCGTACGAGTTGTAGGCGCGCCAGGTCAGGTACGGCCAGACGACGAGCGCCGTGTGCGCCGGTGGGTGCTCGACCGGGAACGCGCCGTTGCGGAGCACGACCGGGGCGCGGAACTCGTCGCCCGTCGGATCACCCACGACGTAGTGGTAGAGGCCCGACGCATACCCGCTCGGGAGCGCGCGGCCTGCGAAGGACCGGGCCGAGCAGTCCCCGGCGAGCGTGACGGTCGCCCGGCCGCCGTCCGCCGAGACGAGCAGCGGCGGGCGGGAACCCGGCTCGAAGCTATGCGTCGAGTCGACGTAAGCGGCCAGCCGCTCGACCCGGACGACCTTCGGCTCCGCGAGACACCCGGAGTAGCGCCACGGCGGCCGCGAGACGGTGTCCTCGGCCGCGCCGGGCCGCTGCTCGGCCCGGGGGACGACCGCGGCGAGCCGCCTACCCCGATCCTTGTAACACAGTGTTACTAGATAGCTTCCGTCGCCCAGCGCGGACGGGGTCCACCTGAGCGTGCCCGTCCCGCTGACGCCGGTTCGAATCTCGCGCCAGCCGTGCAACCGGCCGCCCCAGACGTACGCGTACAGGTCGACCGGGCCGTTCGCCTGGACCCGCAGCGTCAGCGTGTCGTGGACGCCGTTCCCGTTCGGGCTGATCACGGCAGGCCCATAGCCGAGCAGCACCGGCCGGGAGACCGCTTGCCCCGCTGCCCCCGGCACGGCCACGACGGCCAGCGCCGCGGCCAACACGAGGAGCTTCACGCCTTCGAAGCCAGGCTCTGGACGGGCTGCCGCTCGCGGTACCAGGCGATCGTGCGCCCGAGGCCGTCGTCGAGGTCGACGTGCGGCTCCCAGCCGAGCAGCTTCTGCGCCTTGTCGACGTTCGGGATCCGCATCTCGACGTCGGTGTAGTGCAGCGGCTTGAACACGATCTCGGACTCCGAGCCGGCCAGCCGCCGGATCCGCTCGGCGAGGTCGTAGACCGTCACCACCGAGCGCGGGTTGCCGATGTTGAACACCTGGCCGACGGCCTCCTCCCGCTCGAGCACGAGGAGGAGCGCCTCGACGACGTCGTCGACGAAGCACCAGGCCCGGATCTGCGAGCCGTCGCCGTGGATCACGAGCTCCTCGCCGGACAGCGCACGGACGGTGAAGTGGTGGATCGCGCCGCTGCCGAGCTGGCCCGGCCCGTAGACGTTGAACGGTCGCACGGAGACGGCGGGCAGCCCGTACTCGTCGAAGTACGAGTGCGCGAGGTACTCGCCCGCGAGCTTCGAGACCGCGTAGGTCCAGCGCGCCTCGCCGACCGAGCCCTGGCTCGTCACGTGGGTCTCCTCGACCTTGTAGGCGTGGGTGCCGAAGACCTCGCTCGTCGAGAAGTCGACCAGGCGCTCGACGCCGCCGGCCTCGTGCGCGGCCTCGAGCACGTTGCTGGTGCCGATCAGGTTGACGCGCATCGTCCGGACGGGGCTCTCGAGCACCTTGTCCACGCCCGCGATCGCAGCCATGTGCACGACGTGCGTCGCGCCTTCGCTGAGCTCGCGCAGCAGGTCGAGATCGAGCACGTCGCCCTGGACGAACCGCAGGTTCGGGTGCTCCGCGAGGTCCGTTCCCGTCAGCGAGTCGCGGTGCAGGTTGTCGAGGACGACCAGCTCGTTGTCCTCGACCAGCCGCCGCGCGAGCGAGGTCCCGATGAACCCCGCACCGCCCGTCAGCAGGATCTTCTTGCCGCTCAGAGCCACGCGCGGGAGTCTAGCGGCGGCCCATTTCGCCACAATCGGGGGCGTGCTAGCGCAACAGCTCTGGCGGCTCGGCAAGCACTCGGCCATCTACGGGCTGGGCGCGGTCGTCTCGCGCCTGATCGGCGTCCTCCTGCTGCCGGTCGTCACGCGCTACCTCGACCGCAGCGAGCTCGGCGCCGTCGACACGCTCGTCGCGCTCTCGATCGTGCTCGTGATCGTCTTCCGCGCCGGGATCTCGATGGCGTTCTTCCGCTTCTACTTCGACGCGAAGGACGACGCCGGCCGCGTGACGGTGGTGCGCACGTCCTTCTGGTTCACGATGGCCGCGGCGACGACCGGCCTCGTCCTCGGCTGCATCTTCGCGGGGCAGATCTCGGAGCTGCTCTTCTCGACGCACGCCGACGCGAACCTCGTCCGCGCCGCGTTCGTCCTCGTCTGGGCGCAGATGAACTACGAGCAGCTGACCTCGCTCTTCCGGGTCGAGGAGCGTTCGGTCGAGTTCGTGATCGCGACGGTCGCGAACGTCCTGATCACGGTCGGCTCGACGATCCTGCTCGTCGCCGTCTGGGACAAGGGCGCGATCGGCGTCCTGATCGGCAACTTCACGGGGACGCTGGTCGTGTACCTCGTCCTGCTCGGCTACCGGCGCTACCAGCTCGGGCTCGAGTTCGACCGCGACCTCTTCCGGCAGATGCAGCGGTTCGGCCTGCCGCTCGTCCCGTCCGGGCTCGCGCTCTGGGCGGTCGACCTGGCCGACCGGTTCCTGCTGCTGAAGCTGAAAGGCACGGCGGAGGTCGGCCTCTACTCGGTCGGCGTGCGGATCTCGAGCGCGCTCCTGATCCTGCTGATCGCCTTCCGCACGGCCTGGCCGGCGTTCGCGTACTCGATCGACGACGACCGCGAGGCCAAGCGCGCGTACGGGTTCGTGCTGACGTATGTGCTCTACATCTGCTGCTGGCTCTCGCTCGCCCTCTCGCTGCTCGCGCCGTGGATCGTCCGCCTGCTCGCGACGCCGCGCTTCTACGGGGGCTCGCGCGTCGTCCCGCTGCTCGTCTTCGGCGGCACGGCGTTCATCGCGTTCAACGTGATGTCGATCGGGATCGGCCGCGCCAAGGCGACGCAGTTCAACTGGGTCGTGACCGGGTTCGCGGCCGCGGTCAACATCGTCGTCAACCTCGCGCTGATCCCGCCCTACGGGATGATGGGCGCGGCCGCGGCGACGCTCGTTGCCTACGTCGTGATGTTCCTCGGGATGACTGTCCGGGCGCAGCAGGTGTTCCGCGTCCCGTACCAGTGGCGGCGCGTTGCGCTGGTGGTCGGGGCCGCGGTCGGGTTAACCGTGCTCGGGAAGGCGCTCGACGTGCCGTTCGCCGGCGCCGTCGCGCTGACGGCCGTCTACCCGCTGATCCTGCTCCCGCTCAAGTTCTACTTGCCGGTCGAGCTGCGACGGCTGCGCGCGCTCGTCACGGCGGCCCGCTAGCGATCACGAGCGCGGCTCCACGATCACGAGCGCGCGTGCGGTGTGCCCGTTAGCGGTGACCACCAGGACGTGGCGGCCCGGCCGGGGAGCGCGCAAGACGAGCAGCCCGGGCGCCGAGACGCCGCCTGCGTGGCCGAGGCGCCAGCGAACCCGTCGCGCCTGCGACCGGACCCTGAACCCGACCCGAGCGCCAGGCGACGCGTGGAGCACGTGCGGGCGAACCGAGACGAACCGGATCCGCACGACTCCCGCCGGCGCCGGCCGCGAACGGTTCCCGGTGCGGTCGACCGCCCGAACGACGAGCCGGTAGCGGCCTGCCGGAAGCCCCGAGCCGAACCAGCGCAGCACCGCAGTGGTCTTATAACGAAGCAGATGCGGCCTCAGGCGCCCGTTCACGTACAGCTGCGCTCGAGCCGGCTCGGACATCCGCACGCGAATACGGACGTTGTCGGCCCGTGTGTCGCCATCCGGCGAAAAGATCCGGGGCCGGACCGAGACGACTGAGATGACGGGCGCAGCCGTATCCACCTTGATCGGGTTCGGCATCAGGATCGTGCGGTGGTCCCCGGGCAGGTGGATGCGAGGCTTGTAGACCCCGGCCGGGACGATCCGCCCCGAGTCATCGCGCCCGTCCCAACTGAGCGTCTGAACGCCCTTCGGGCGCAGCGTCCGGGTGAGCAGATTCCGGACGACACGCTCGTGCGAGTCGACGATCGCGACGGTCAGCGTCTTGGGCTTGCGCAGCACGAACCGGATCTGGATCCGCGCGTGCTCGCAGCGACAGTTCGGCCCCAGCAGCCTCCCGACCTTGGTTCGGTAAACGGGGCTGCGCTCGAGCTTCAGGCGCTCCGTCACTGCGAAGGCCGCCACGGTGCCCCCGAGCAGCCCGACGACCAAGAGCGCCACCAGGAAGCGGGGGGTCCGCAGCCCGTCAGGCCGCGTCGACATTGCGCACGAGGACGAACGGCTCGGCGTACTCGCAGCCGACGGTGGAACCGCAGAGCTCGGCGTGGGCCCGTAGCGCGCGCTCACTGCGCGGATGCGGATAGTCGCGCCGCTCGGTCTCGAAGCACTCGAAGGCCTCGAGCTTGCGCTCGAGCGTCGCCGTCACGTCCACGAACCAGTTGGGGACGAACCAGTTCGTGGCAGCGGGCGTCCATTCCGTCGACGAGGTCGGCGCGTACGTGAGGACACGGCGTACCGGTTGGCCCGGCGTCGGCCTGGTCGCCACGGCAACCGAGTCGAACAGGGCGCGGTGGTCGGCGTTCACGTCGGGATGCGCGGTGTAGACGAGCGCCGGGCCGAAGTCGCGCACGTGCTCCTCGACGACGGCGTTCAGCTCCGCGTGCGGCAGCGTGTCGAGCCGCATGTCGGGCAGGTCGAGGTGGACGTACTCCGTCACGCCGAGCACCGCCGCTGCGCGAACGGCCTCCCGATTCTTGCGCTCGCGCTTCTCCGCGTCGTCCGGGTACTGCGTCGAGCTGCCGTCGGTCACGCAGACCACACGCACCTCGTCGCCGCGCTCGGCCGCGTGCAGGCAGAGCGTGCCGCCCATGCCGAGCACGTCGTCGTCGGGATGCGCCGCGAAGACGAGGACCTTCAACCGAGCCGGGCTCCGACCGGCAGTGGCCCGGTCACGCCCTCCACCTCCTCGAGCACGAGCCCGCCCTCGCCGCACGCGACGACCGCCATGTCGCCTTCGTGGCCGACGATCGTCCCCGCCGCGACTCCTGCGTCCACGTCGATTGTTCGCGCCCGCCAGACCACGACCTTGTCGTCGCCCAGGTACGTGAACGCCCCCGGATAGGGCCTTGTCTGAGCGCGCACCCAGTCGTACAGGTACGGCGCGCGCGTCTCCCAGTCGATGATCCCGTCGGCCGGCGTGCGCTTCGGCCAGGCGCTCGCGCGGCGCGTGTCCTGCGGGATCCGCGACGCGCTGCCGTCGAGCAGCTCGGGCACATAGCGGCGGACGAGCTCGACGTGAGCCTCGGTCACCTTCGCGTAGAGCGTCTCGGCTGTCTCGTCGCGCGCGATCGGTACCTCGACCTGGCCGACGATCGCGCCCGAATCCGCGGTTCCATCCGAGATCTCGAAGAGCGTGACGCCGGTCTTCGCGAGCCCGCTCAGGATCGCCCACGGAATCGCGGCGCGGCCGCGATGCCTCGGCAACAGCGTGGGATGCATCCCGAACACGCCCTGCGGAGGAAGCCGGATGAACTCGTCCAGGACGAGCTGCGACCACCCGACGACGAAGATCATGTCCGGCTCCGCCTGGCGCAGTGCCGCGATCGTCTCCGGCGAGTTGACGTCGGCCGTCTCGATCAGGCGCGCGCCGAGCTTGGCCGCGATCTCGTCGAAGGAGCACTGACCCGAGCGGTCGGGCTCGATCGGGCCAGGAAGCGTGACGACCGCGACCACCTCCGCGCCGGCCTGCGCGGCCGCGGCGAGGCAGTCGCGGCCCATCGCGTCGAAGCTGACCCAGGCGAGCCGCATGGCGGCAGATCCTACTTTCGCTTTCGCGGTACGAGCGCATAGACGCGCGTGGCCCCTGTGAGGAGTACTCGCTGATCGTCGGCGACGATCGGCGCGTACTGCCCGATGTGGCGCTGGCGCCAGACCAGCTTCCCCGTCCGCGCGTCGAGGGCGTAGGTGCCTCGCTCCCCGACCTTGATGTACCTCTGCGCATGCGAGGTCCTCAGGCCGACCGCCGTCGAGAAGTAGACGAGCCCCGCCATGACGGTCGGAGCCCCGTGAATCGGACCAGGCACGCTTTTCTGCCAGACGACGTCGCCCGTGGCGGCGTTGAGCGCGGTGAAGCGCCCGTCGTACGAGCCGACGTACACGCGACGCCTCCACACCGCGGGGGATGTGTAGACGTAGCTCCCGACTGGCCTGGCCCAGAGCAAATGGCCGCTCCTGGCGCCGAATGCGTACACGGTGCCGTCCGCGTTCGCCGCGTAGACGCGACCGTACGCCGCTGCCGGCGTCGGATAGAACTGCTCCCGCTTGCCGAAGCGCGAGAACGAGCTTCCGCGCCACCTGAGGGCGCCGCTCCGCGCGTTGACGGCGAACAGATGGCCCCCGTCGCCCCCGAAATACACCGCCCCGTTCCAGTAAGCGCCTGAGCTGTTGATCTCCTCGCCGGTCGGGAGCGTCCAGCGGACACGGCCGGTTCGCTTGTCGACCGCGTAGATCCGCCCGTTCCAGGATCCGAAGAAGACGAGCTTTCCGACCACCAGCGGCGACGACTCGACCGGGGCGGTGTCGAAGCGCCACTTCACCTTTCCGGTCGTCGCGCTGACCGCGAGCAGGTAACCGGACTGCGCTGACCTGGCTTGCGTGCGATGGCACGGCTTCGGGCTCATGACGCCGAGGTACACGACCCCCTGCGAGACGGCAGGCCCCGAGGCGATGCAGCGCCGGAGAAGCTTCTCCCACAGGATCTTCCGGCGCTTCACGTCGATCGCGAGGAAACGCCCGGCCTGATTCGCCACGAACGCGCGCCCGTCCACCAAGGCGGGAGGAAACTCAATGTACCCGTGCGTCTCGACGGTCCAGAGAAACCGGAACGGCGGGCGATGCGCGAACGGCGCGGCCTTCGTCCGCTCCACGTCATAGCCGAACATAGGCCACGCGCCGTGTTTCGGAGGGCGGCTCTCGCGCTCCTCCGGCCCGGCCGTGATCACGAACTCATCCTTCGCCGAGCCGCGAATGACCTTCTTCTCGGTCTGCTGGTGGTACCACCAGGCCGCTCCGAGCCCACAGCCGACGAGGACCACGAGCACGACACCGATGAGGATCCGCTTCGTCACGAACGGGCGCGTCGGCGGCACCGCGGACGCGGCTTTCCTACCGAACCTTCGCAGTATGATAACGCCGTGCCGGACGAGCGCCTCCTGCCGCCAGAGGACGCCTGCCGGGCGAAATGAGCGTGGCGGCCGCCGCCCTGGCGACGGCGGGAACACTCGCGGCACTGCTCGGGCGCACTCGCCCAGTGGTTTCGGCGGGCCTGCTCGCCCTAGCGGCGGGAGAGCTTCTCCTCGCCCGGAACGTGCTCCCGGGGGGGATCTCGGTCGTCCACGGGCTCGCGCTCTTGGTTGCCGGCGCCCCCCTGCTCGGCCTGGTCGCCTGGTTGTTCGTGCGTTATCCCGCGGCGATCGTGCCGGCCACCGTCGGAGCGGCGCCGCTGCGCTGGCCCTTCCACGTAGGGTCCGGGGCCCCGTTCGTCAAGCTCGCCGAGGGAGGCGCGCTCGGGCGGCTCGTGCCTCTGTACGTTGTGGTCGCAGGCGGGGGCGTCGCACTGCTCTGGCGGCTCGCGCGGGGCGAGGAGCCCAGGCCGCTACCCCCCGTGCTCGCCGTTCCCGCGGCCCTGCTGGCTGCGCTGATGGTGGCTTCCCTCCTCTGGGCCTACGACGAGCGGGCCGCCGAACAGCGCCTCGTGTACTTCGTGCTCCCCTTCGTCGTCCTCCTCGCGGTTGTCGCGCGGGCGCCGTTTCGGACGTGGCTTCCCCGAGTGCTCGCGATCGAGGCGACCGCGCTCGCCTCGCTCTTCGTCGTCGTCGGGCTCGCCGAACGGGCGACGCGGAGGCTGATCTTCTACGACGACAAGATCGCAGTCGCGAACACCTACCAGAGTTACTTCCGCACCACCTCGCTGTTCACCGACCCGTCGATCTACGCGCGCCACGTCGCGGTCGTGCTCGCGATGGTGGTCGTCTGGCTCTGGCTCGGGCGCGTCGGCCTGCTCGGCGGCGCGGTGCTCGTCGCGTTTCTGTTCGCGGGAATCTACGTCTCCTACTCGCAGTCCGCGATGGTCGCGCTCGCCGCTGCCGTCTGCCTGTCAGCTTCCTCGTGGTCGGGCGGCGGGCCCGAATTGCGATCGCGACCGGCGTCGTCCTCCTGTTTGCGACCGGGGCCGCCACGTTCGGCGCACTCGTCGCTGCCGGCCACCGGCCCGCGCGTCTGACCAGTGGGCGGACCGCTCTCGTCGAGGACACCTGGCGGCTCGCCGTGAGGCACCCGCTCGCCGGGGTCGGAATCGCCTCGCAGCCCACCGCGACTCGCAAGCAGGTCGGCGGCACGGTGGACGCCAGGGGCGTCTCGCACACCGCCCCGCTGACGGTGATGGCCGAGTTGGGGGTCGGAGGCGCCGTGCTCTACATCGCGTTTCTCGCCGGCGCCGCCCGCCTCTTCTGGCTCGTCAAGGGGCGCGACGAGGTGCTCGGGCTGTCGCTCCTCGCGGCGGCAACCGTGCTCTTCGTCCACTCGTTGTTCTACGGCGTCTTCTTCGAAGATCCGCTCGTTTGGGCCGTGCTGGGCGTGGCTGCCGCCGCCTGGTCGCGCCCGGCCCCCGTTCCCCGCGAAGCGCGCGGCGCGGACGCGCGGGGTCGCGCCGTCGCCGCCCAGTGGTGAGGCGGTGACGCGCCGCGCGGCACCCGAGGGAGGGGAGCGCCGGTGGCTCGAGCCTGCGAGCGTCTGGCTCCTGCTCGCGGCCCTCGGCGGCATCGTGCTCGTGGCAGTGCCGACGTTGGGAGCCGAGCCGTGGCAGTTCCGGCCCGGGCACGTCGGGCCGGCGGGGCCGTTCGCCTGGCTTGTCAGGGCCACCGACGGCGAGTGGAATGTCACCGCCCTTCGCGCCGCCGGGCTGCTGGCGGGCGTGATCGTCGCCCTCGCGGCGGTCGTGGCGACCGTCCGCGCGCGCTGGCCCCGCTGGGCGGCAATCACGCTCACCTGCGCCGTCTGCGTGCTGCTGTCAGGCCCGGCCGTCGCCCTCCAGGCGGGTCTTCGTGAGTCGACCGCGCCGTGGTTCCACACGAACGACTCGACGTATCAGATCGAGCTCGCCGGTCGCCTCCTGCGGGAAGGGGAAAACCCATACGGCCACGACTATGCGCATTCGGGGCTCGAGCGGTTCTACTCCCTCGACGGCTCCGTGACCGAGAAGACGCGCGAACAGCAGGTCGCGCTCCGCCACTTCGCCTACTTCCCCGGGACGGTGCTGACGGCGGCCGTCTGGACGGTGCTGCCCGAGCCGCTCTCCGACTACCGCTTCTTCGTGCTCCTGGCCACGTTGGCCGGGATCGGCGTTGCCCTCGTGTTCCCGGGCCCCCTCGCGTTGCGGCTCGCGGGCGGGGCTCTCCTGGCCGCGAACCCGCTCGTGCTCAGGGCCGCCTGGTTCGGAACGGCGGACGCGCCGAGCCTCGTCCTCACCGTGCTCGCATTCGCCCTCGTCGCGCGGCGGCGTTTCGGCGCGGCCGCGGCCGCGCTGGCCTTTGCCGTCCTGCTGAAGCAGTTCGCAGTCTTCGCCGTTCCCTTCCTCGCCCTCTGGATGTGGCGCCGCGCGGACCGGCGCGAGGCGTTGCGCGCGACGGCCCTCTTTGCCGGCGTCGTCGCCGCCGGCATCCTGCCCTTCGTCATCTGGGACGCCGGTGCATTTTGGGCCGACACCATCGGGTACGGAGGCTCGACCTACCGCATCGTCGGTTACGGGCTTTCGGGGTTGCTCCTGGAGGCCGGCCTGCTCGATTCGCGGACCGGTCCCTATCCGCTCGTGGCGCTCGTCGGTCTCATCTGGCTCCCCGCGACGCTCTGGCTGCTGTGGACGTGCCGGCGGGCCGACGCCCTCTGGCGTTCTGCCGCGGGGTTCGCCATCTCCGTCTTCCTGCTGATCTTTCTCGGCCGCGTCTTCCACGGGTCGTACCTCGCCTGGCCGCTCGCGGGCCTCGTGACCGCGGTGCTCCTGGCGGTGCCCGGACAGGAGCTGCTAGCCCGGTCGCCGCGCTAGGCAGCCGCTTCAGGCCGCGGCCGGCGGCCGAGCCGAGCCACCAGGCTCCACGCCGCGAACCCGAGTCCGGCTGCGATTGCACCGCCGGCGATCACCCAGTCGGCGCCGGAGAAGTCGATCAGCTTGATCCCGCTCAGCATCAGGACGGATGCGAGGCCGAGACGGAGGGCGCGATCGGGCACCTTCAACGTGAACTGGCTCGTCAGGAGGATCCCCGGGATCGAGCCAGTGAGCAGCCAGCCCATGGTGCGCAGGTCGACGTTGCCGGCGAACAGGTGGCCGAAGCCCGCCACCCAGAGCAGCGCGGCCGCGTGGAAGATGTCGGTGCCGACGATCTTGGGGAGCGTCAGCGGGAAGACGAGCACCATCACGAGCCCGAAGAACGTGCCGCTGCCCACCGAGGTGAGGCCGACGACGAAGCCGCACGTTGCGCCGAGCGTGAACGCAATCAGCCGGTCGCGGCGCGTCAGCAGGAACGGCGCGTCGTCAGGCTGGATGCCGCGCTTGATGAACGTCTTCGCGACGAGGCCCATCCCGCCGATCACGAGCGCGACGCCGACCGCGTACGACTCGATCGACTCCGCGCTGCCGTAGTGGTGCGAGATCCAGGTCGCGACGGCCACGCCGAGCAGCGACATCGGGCCCGAGCCGAGGAACATCCAGAACGTCAGGCGCGCGTGGACCGTGCCGAGCCGCCGGTGCCGGACGGCGCCGAAGCTCTTGAAAATCGCGCCGTGGAGGATGTCGGTGCCGACGGCAAGCGTCGGCTTGAAGCCGAAGAAGATGACGAGGATCGGGGTCAGCAGCGAGCCGCCGCCCATCCCGGTCACGCCGACCAGGCAGCCGATCAGGAAGCCGCTGAGCGTGAACTGCCAGGTCATCTAGCGGTACGCGGCGATCAAGACCTCTGCAACCTCGGGGCGCGAGAACTCCGCCGGCGGCAGCTCCCCGTTCGCAAGCAGCTCGCGCACCTTCGTCCCCGAGAGGAAGACGTGGTCGTCTCCTCCGTGCGGGCACGTCTTCGGCGACGCCATCTGGCCGCAGGCGCGGCAGAAGAAGGCGTGCTCGAAGAACATCGGCTCGATCCCGAGCTCATGCGGCTGGAACTCGTCGAAGATCAGCTGTGCGTCGTAGGTGCCGTAGTAGTCGCCGACGCCGGCGTGGTCGCGGCCGACGATGAAGTGCGAGCAGCCGTAGTTCTTGCGGCAGATCGCGTGCCAGATCGCCTCGCGCGGGCCGGCGTAGCGCATCGCGGCAGGGAAGGCCGAGACCACGACCCGTTCCTGCGGGTAGTAGCCGTCGACGAGCACGCGGTAGCACTCGACGCGCGTCGCGGCCGGGACGTCGTCGGACTTCGTCTCGCCGACGAGCGGATGGATCAGCAGCCCGTCCACGGTCTCGAGCGCGACCTTCGTCAGGTACTCGTGCGCACGGTGGATCGGGTTGCGGGTCTGGAAGCCGACTACCCGCTTCCAGCCGCGCTCGGCGAAGGTCGAGCGCGTCTCGGCGGGGTCACGCGCGAGCTCGGGGAACGCGGGCTCGAGCCGCTCGAAGACGGTTACGCGCCCGGCGAGGTAGAGCGGCTTCTGCGCGTAGAGCCGCGCCACTCCGGGGTGCGCGTCGTCGGTCGTGCGGAAGCAGCGCTCGGCTTCGCGCTCGCGGTCGTACTCGAAGGCGTCCTCGACGTCGAGCACGGCCAGCGCGCGGCCGCTCTCGTCTGTGAGCGCGACCTCGTCGCCGTTGGGGCGCGCGTCCACGGCGAGGCAGACGGGCAAGGACCACGGCAAGCCGTTCTCGAGCCGCATCTCCTCCACGACGCGCTCGTAGTCGCTCGGGCCCATGAAGCCCTCGAGCGGCGAGAGCGCGCCGCTGGCGAGCATGTCGAGGTCGGAGAGCTCCCGCGAGGTGAGCGGGATCTGCTCGAGGCCGTCGACGTCGTCCGGCCGCTCGCCGGTTCGGTTGACGAGCTTGCCCCCATGAGGAGTGACAAGGTGGGGGTCGATCAGCGTGTGCGTCTTCTCCGTCGCGCTCACGCCGCGACCTCGGCCGGCACGAGCCCCAGCTCTTCGAGCTTCGTGACGACGAGGGCCGCGCACTCCTCTGCGCTGTGCTCCTCGGTGTCGACCACGAGCTCCGGGTCGACGGGCTCCTCGTACGGGTCGCTCACGCCCGTGAACTCCTTGATCTCGCCCTTGAACGCCTTCTCGTAGAGGCCCTTCACGTCGCGGCGCGCGCACTCGTCGACCGAGGCCTTGACGTAGACCTCGACGAAGGTGCCGACCTCCTCGACCCACTCGCGCGCCTTGCGCCGGGTCTCCTCGTACGGCGAGATCGCGGCCGTGATCGCGGCGCCGCCCTGGCGCGTGAGCCTGGCCGCCACCCACCCGACGCGCTCGACGTGCGTGTCGCGGTCCTCCTTCGAGAACCCGAGGCCCTTCGAGAGATGCGTTCGCACGGTATCGCCGTCCAGGTACTCGACGACGAGCCCGCGCCGGTCGAGCTCGGGCCCGACGAGGTGCGCGATCGTGGTCTTGCCGGAGCCGGAGAGCCCGGTGAACCAGAGCGTGAAGCCGCCCGGCCTGATGTGCGTGGTCTCCGGATGCTCGGCCGCGTAGATGTGGTCGCTCATGTGCCTCCTACTGGCGTGTCGAGGTGGATGCCGCATTCCAGCTTGTCGGAGCCGGCCCAGCGGCCGGCGCGCTCCTCTTCCTCGGGGCTCGTCGGCCGCGTGCACGGGATGCACCCGATCGAGCGGAAGCCGACGTCGTGGAGCGGGTTGTACGGAATCTCGTTGATCTGGATGTAGGCCCAGACGCGCTTCTCGTCCCAGTCGGCCAGCGGGTGCACCTTCCAGACGTCGTAGCGCTCCGACCACTGCACCTTCGGCGTGGTCGCTCGGCTCGGCGACTGGTCTCGGCGGATCCCGGAGATCCAGGCCTCGTAGGGCTCGAGCGCGTGCAGGAGCGGCTCGACCTTGCGCACGTGGCAGCAGCGGTCGGGGTCGGTCTCCCAGAGGTTCGGGCCCTCTTGCCGGTGCTGCTCGGCGACGGTGATCAGCGGCGGGCGCTGAAGCGTCAGGCCGTAGCGCTCGACCAGACGGTCGCGCGTCTCGTAACTCTCGCGGAAGAACAGGTGCGTGTCGAGCTCGATCACCGGCAGGTCGAGCTCGAGCTCGCTGACCATGTGGACGAGCACCGACGACTGCTTCTGCCAGGAACAGGTCAGGCAGAGCTTGTCGCCGAACTCCGAGTACGCCCAGCGGAGGACGTCCTCCGCGGACATCGCCTCGAAGTCGACCTCAGGCAGTTGGGGCGCGCTCGCCATCGAGCAGCACCTCCTTCATCGTGTCGCCGCGGAGGCCGAGGCGAAGCGTCTCCAGCGGGATCACTTCCTCGGGCGGGATGTTGCCGAGGTTCACGTTCGGGCCGAACTGCTTCACGAACCACGCCTGGCTCGACTTGGTCGGCGCCTCGAAGATCAGCTCGCCGACCTCGACCTCGTGGACGATCTCGTCGACCAGGCCGGTGCGCATCTCGCCGGTAGGGCGGTAGATCCCGGCGGTGCCGCCCTCGCGGCCTTCGGTGATCACCTTCCAGGCGCCCGCCTCGAGCTCTTCCTTGATCCACTCGACCCACTGGTACGGCGCGTAGACCGTCTCCTCGTCCTTCGAGCCGACCTCGGAGAGGACGGTGAAGTCACGCGCGAAGTCGGCGATCAGCTCGACCTTGCGCTCGCGCGGGATCTCGAGCGTGCCGTCGGAGATCTCGACGTGCGAGAACCGCTG
>CAWBFX010000005.1:0-207114 GCA_963788215.1 uncultured Actinomycetes bacterium | reverse complement strand
GCGCCGGCGGCTCGACGTCCTGCACAGCCTCGCGAACATCGGGCCGCTCGTGACGCCCGGCGTGGCGCGGGTCGTGACGCTGCTCGACGTGATCTGGCTGCATCACGGGGCGGACTGGGAAGCCGGCGCGGCGGCCCGCGGCTTCGCTACGCTTTCGCGGATCTGCGCGCGGAACGCCGACCGTGTGCTCACGATCTCGGAATCGGCAAAGGAGGACATCGCCTCGTCGCTGGGGCTCGACCGGGCGAGATCGACGTCGCTCCGCTCGGCGTGCGGGCCCAGCAGCCCCGCACGGAGCTTCCGCATGAGCCGGTCGTCCTGTGCGTCGCGCAGAAGCGGCCGTACAAGAACCTCGGCAGCCTGATCCGCGCGATCGCGGAGGTCGAGGAGCCCGCGAGGCTCGTCCTCGCCGGCGCGCCCACGCCGCACGAGGAGGAGCTGAAGGCGCTGGCGGCCGAGGTCGGCGTAGCCGATCGCGTGAGCTTCCGCGGCTGGGTCTCCGAGGACGAGCTGGAGGCGCTCTACCGCGAGGCGCGCTGCTTCGTGCTGCCGTCGCTGATCGAGGGCTTCGGGCTGCCCGTGCTCGAGGCGATGGCGCGAGGTGTGCCCGTCGCGTGCTCGAACCGCCCGGCGCTGCCGGAGGTCGGGGGGGACGCCGCACTGCTCTTCGACCCCGAGGACCAGAGCGCTGTCACCGAGGCCGTCAGGCGGCTGCTGCGCGACGACGAGCTGGCCCGGACGCTCGCCGAACGAGGCGTCAAGCGGGCGTCGGAGCTCACCTGGGAGCGAACCGCGCGGGCGACGCTCGAGTCGTACCGCAAGGCCGCGCGGGCCCCCGTATAACCTCCGCGCGTGCCGGACCGGCCTCGCGTTCTCCTGCTCCGCGGCCACAACGCCGCGCCCTGGAACCTCCGGATGTGGGAGGAGCTCGGCGACCGCTTCGACGTCTCGGTGCTCGTGACGAGCAGAAACGCATTCGACCTCGACGGCCTGGGTCTCGAGCAGATACCTGCGCGCTCGCTGCGGAACCTGCTGCCCCGCGGCCGCCCGGGCGACTTTGCGATGGGGCTCACAGGCGACCGTTACCGCGGTGCCGAATCGGCCTTCGAGCGCGCCGACATCGTCCACACCGAGGAGCTCGGCTACTGGCACTCCGGCGACGCCGCCGCGCGCCGGCCGGAGGGCGGTTTCAAGCTCGTCGTCACCACGTGGGAGACGATCCCGCTCGCCGCCGCATTCCGTAACCGCTGGGCGCGCGTGTACAGGGAGCGCGTGCTCGCCGCGGCGGATCTCTTCCTGCCGACGACCGAGCGGGCGCGCGACGCGCTGCTGTTGGAAGGCGTGCCGGCCGAGCGCGTCGAGGTCTGCTACCCGGGCATCGACAGCGAGCGCTTCTCCGCGGCTGCGCAGGCTTCCCCGGTGGACGAGCACCTGATCGTGTCTCCCGGGAGGCTCGTCTGGGAGAAGGGCCACCAGGACGTGATGCGCGCGCTCGCGGCTCTCCGCGACGGCCTCGTGCCCGCGCCATCCGCGCCGGTCCGCCTGCTGATCATCGGGTCGGGTCCCGAAGAGGCGAGGCTCCGCGAGCATGCGCGGGAGCTGGGGCTCGCCGAGCGCGTCGAGTTCCGGTCGGTGCCGTACGCGGAGATGCCCGACCTCTACGCGCAGGCTTCGTGCATGGTGCTCGCCAGCCTCCCGAGCGCAGCCTGCAGCCGCTACCTCGGCGACCTGCCGCGCTGCTTCTGGGAAGAGCAATTCGGGATGGTGCTCGCCGAGGCGATCGCGGCGGGCCTGCCGATCGTGGCAAGCGATTCCGGCGCGATCCCCGAGGTCGCGGGCGAGGCGGCGTCGTACTTCTCGCCCGGAAGCTGGCTCGAGCTCGCGCGGCGCCTCTCCGAGGGTCCGCTCGCCGCCGCGCCGGGGACACGCGTGGAGCATCCGCGGGCGCTCGTCGAGCGCTACTCGACGACCGCGGCGTCGGAACGGCTCGCGGCGGCCTACGAGCGCGTGCTCGAGCCGGCAAGCGCCCGCTCGTAGCTCGCGACCGTCGCGGCGGCGGACGCCTCCCAGCTGAACTTCTCGGCCTGCTTCAGCCCGGCTTCGCGCAAGCGCTGCCTGAGCTGCTCGTCTCCGAGGAGGCGCTCGACGGCCGCCGCGATCTCGCCGGTGTCGAGCGGGTCGAAGTAGACGGCCGCTTCGCCCGCGACCTCCGGGAGAGCGCTGATCCGCGAGCAGGCGACGGGCGTCCCGCGCAGCATCGCCTCGAGCACCGGGAGGCCGAAGCCCTCGGCGAGCGACGGGAGGACGAAACACGTGGCCGCGCGGTAGAGGCCGTCGAGCGTGCGGTCGTCCACCCAGCCCAGGAAGCGCACGCGCTCGCCCGCTCCGCGCCGAAGCTCGTCCTCGAACTGCGTCTCGAAGCCCGGCACGACGAGGATCACGTCCTCGGGGAGGCGGCCGGCGGCATCGATCAGGCGCGCGAGGTTCTTGTGCGGCCGCTTGGCCGCGACCGTGAGTACGAGCGGCGCGTCGCCGAGGCCCAGCTGCTGCCGCAGCTCCGCTTCGGGGACGGGCTCGGCAGGCACGGGGATCCCGGGGCCGAGCGGGACGACGTCGACGCGGTCAGCCGCCACGCCGAGGAAGCGGACGATGTCGTCCCTGGAAGCCTCCGAGTCCGTGAGTACGCGTGTCGAGCGCCGCGCGGCGAGCGGGACGAGCACCGCGACGCCGACGTTGAGCAGTCCCGCCGTCTCCGGGAAGCGCTTGTAGATCACGTCGTGGATCGTCGTCACCTGAGGCAGGCCCGCGATCGCCGGCGCGGTGTTGAGCGTGTTGTGCAGGAGGTCGATGCCGGCCCTGCGCGCCGCCGCCGGCAGGAGCGTCTGCTCGGCGAGCACGCGTCGGACCCGGCTCCGCGCGGTCACCGGCACGCGCACGACCTCGGCGCCTTCGAGCTCCGCCGCGAGCGACGGGTACGCCTCGCGGCCGGCGAAGACCGTCAGGCGCAACCCCTCTTGAAGCAGGGCAGGCGCGAGCCGGCGCAGGTAGGTCTCGCCGCCCCCGGTCTCACCGGGGACGAGGTGGAGCGCGTTCAGGCCGACGTGCACCGCTACCGCCGGTAGACCTGCAGGACGGTGTCGAGCGAGGTCTCCAGCGAGAGCCGCTCGCGGTTTTGCCGG
This sequence comes from uncultured Actinomycetes bacterium, assembly GCA_963788215.1. Taxonomy (GTDB): domain Bacteria; phylum Actinomycetota; class Thermoleophilia; order Gaiellales; family Gaiellaceae; genus AC-32. The sequence continues at coordinate 203,935 of CAWBFX010000005.1, read as the reverse complement.
AACCACTCCGCCGTCGAGCGCCGCAGCTCCGGGCCGGCCTCGTCCACGCGCACGATCGCGTCCGCGAGCGCTGCCGGCTCGGCCGAGTCGGCGACGAAGCCGTTGACGCCGTCCTCGACGAGCTCGAGCGCCGCGTTGTCCGGGCTCCGCACCGCCACCGTGGGCACGCCGAGCGACGCGGCCTCGACCACGACGAGCCCGTAGCCCTCGCGCCGCGACGGGAAGAGGTGGCAGAGCGCGCGCCGCATCGTCTCGCGCACCGTCTCGGAGGCCGCGAAGCCGGGCGCCGCGACCGCTCCGTCGAGGCTCTGCTCGTCGATCAGACGGAGCACCTCGTCGCGGTCGGGGCCGTCGCCGAAGATCTCCGCGCGCAGGGCAGGAATGCGCTCGCGCGCCAGAGCGACCGCGGGCACGATCGCCGGCGCCTGCTTCTCCGGGATGTGCCTCCCCGCGAAGACGACGAGCGGCTCTGCGGGCAGCGGCTCCACCGGCTCCGCCGGCAGCACCGAGAGCCCTTCCACGATCGTGATCTCACCGCGATGGCCGAGCTCCTCGAGCCGCTGCGCGTGCAGACGAGAGAAGCAGAGCGCGCGGTGCCGGCTCCGCGCCATCAGCCGCTGGCCCAGCCAGCCGATTCGTCCGGCGAGGCCGCCCAGGTACTCGCTCCAGTACTCGCGGGTCCAGACCTCCCACCAGTCGACGACGAGCTCGAAGCGGCGGAAGCAGCGAGCCGCGAGCACCGCTAGCAGCGAGACGTGGAGCCCCGGCGTCTGGACGACGTCGTACGAGCGGCCGTGACGGAGCAAGTGCCGGAAGACCCCGATCCCGAAGCGGACCTGCACGGAGATGCTGCGCCGTCCCTCGACGTAGAGGTCCATCGCAGGCGTCACGGCGACGATGTCGACGCCGGGCACGTCCGCGCCGGCGGCCGGGTCCCACTGCAGCCGCGTCAGGTACGTCACGTCCTGCTCGCGGCGCGCCAGGCCCTCGGCGAGCGCGCGGTACCAGCGCTCTCCCCCGCCGACGGTGTAGGGGTAAAGGCAGTCGAAGACGAGGCAGACGCGCACAGGAGGCGAACAGAAGGTTTACAGACCGCTAAGAAGCCGGAAGAAGCCGCCAGTAGAATCGAGGCCTGTGAGCGTAGTCGCGGAGACGCTTTCCGAGGCCAAGGCCGGGCGAGTCGCGACGAAGTCCCGGCTGGCCATCCTTCCGGCCCTCAACGAAGAGGCCTCGATCGCGCGCGTCGTGCGTGAGATCCGCGCCGCCGATCCCGGGTTCGAGATCCTCGTCATCGACGACGGCTCGACCGACCGCACCGCCTACGAGGCGGAGCGGGCCGGCGCGCGGGTCGTGAGCCTCCCGTACAACCTCGGCATCGGCGCCGCCGTCCAGACCGGCTACCAGTACGCGCGCAACCACGGCTACGAGATCGCCGTCCAGATCGACGGCGACGGGCAGCACGATCCGGGCGACCTCGACCGCCTCCTCGCTCCGATCCTCCGCGACGAGGTCGACATGGTGATCGGCAGCCGTTTCTGCGGTGAGCGCCGCTACCGGCCGCCGCTGGCCCGCCGGCTCGGGATCCTGCTGCTCTCCGCAGTCGTCACACTGCTCATCCGCCGCCGCATGACCGACCCGACCTCGGGCTTCCGGGCGGTCAACCGCCGCGGCATCCTCCTCTTCGCCGGCAACTACCCGCACGACTACCCGGAGGCCGAGGCCAACGTGCTCGTCGCGCGGCACAAGCTGCGGCTGCTCGAGGTGCCGGTGACGATGCGCACCCGCGAGACGGGCCGCTCCTCGATCACCGCCCTGCGGTCGCTGTACTACATGATCAAGGTCTCGCTCGCGCTGTTCGTGAGCGTGTTCCGCCGCTACCCCGCTCTGGAGGACTGATGACCCCTCTTCGCGTCTCGATCGTCGCCGCGATCGCAGCAATCATCCTGCTCGCCGTCATCTTCGAGCTGATTCGCAGCCGCCGCCTGCAGGAGCGGTACGCGCTCCTCTGGCTCGCCACCGGCGGCGTGATTCTGTTCTTCGCGCTCTGGCGCGGCGCGCTCGGCCGCTTCTCCGACCTGGTCGGGATCGCGTACCCGCCGTCGGCACTCTTCGTGGTCGCGTCGTTCTTCATCCTCGTCGTTCTGCTCCATTACTCGACCGTGATCTCGGAGCTCTCGGAGCGGAATCTGGCGCTTGCCCAGCGGCTGGCGCTTCTGGAGCAACAGCTCAAGGAGACGACCGAGTCGCCACCCGAGCCCATAGAGCGCTGAGCTCCCACACGCTCGCGGAGCGCCGCTGGCTGACGGCGTCGCTCACCGCCGGGATCATCATCGGGGTCGCGCTGATCGCGCGGCTGCTGCTCGTCCGCGACATGGCCGCGCCGTGGATCCAACCGGACGAGCTCGAGTACAGCGAGATGGCGAAGAGCTTCGCCGCGGGCGGGCACTTTCTCTTCCGCGGGCAGCCGTCGCCGATCTTCAGCCTCTACCCGGCGTTGATCTCACCGGCCTGGCGCGCGGGCTCGATGCACACGACCTACCAGGCCGCGAAGTCGATCAACGTCGTGATGATGACCGCCGCGGCTGTGCCGTTCTGGTTCTGGGCCCGGCGCCTGGCGGGCGGCTGGTACGCGGTGCTCGGGACGGCGCTCTTCCTGGCGCTGCCGGTCTTCGGGTACACGGGCGTGCTCATGACGGAGAACGCTGCCCTGCCTCTCTTCCTGTTCGCCCTCTTCCTGATCGCTCTCGTCCTCGAGCAGCCGACGCTGCTCCGGCAGGTGCTGGTGCTCGTCGCCATCGGCCTCGCCTGCTCGATCCGCTACCAGGCGCTCGTGCTCATTCTCGTGCTGCTCGTGGGGATCCTGATCAAGCTTGCGCTCGACGTCTCGGCCGGAGCGGTCGCGCGTTCGCGGCGAGCCGCCTGGCACGAGCTGCGGCGTTACTGGCTCGCCCTCGGCCTGCTCGCCGCGGGAGTGTTCGCGTACGCGCTCCTCAAGGTTGCGGAGAACCAGTCTCTTTCGAGTGGGCTACGCGCGTATGCGGGAACGGCCAAGGCGCACTACTCGATCCGCGATGTCCTGCGCTGGGCGGTCTACCACGCCGGCGAGCTGGCCCTGGCGGTCGGCGTCATCCCAGCCTGCGCCCTGATCGTGTTGCTCGGGCTCTTCCGGGCGAGGTGGCAGGCGACGGCTGCCGAGCGCGCCTACCTCGCGGTCGCGCTGGCGGCGATCCCGCTGATCCTCCTCCAGGTGGCCGCATTCGCCTCGCGCTTCACGTTACGGGTCGAGGAGCGCAACATGCTCTACCTGGAGCCGTTGCTGCTGCTTGCCCTGGTGATCTGGCTCGCACGCGGGATGCCGCGTCCACCGGGGCTCGTCTCCGTCGGGTGTGGCGATTTCCGTTGGGCTCTTGATCACGCTTCCGTTCGAGAGCTTTTTCAACGTCTCCGCCCTGAACGACACCTTCGGTCTCGTGCCTTTCCTTCGCCTCAGCGAGGGTCTCAACGGCGGCGTCTCCGAAGCGCGGACGCTGATCGGAATCGGCGCGATCTGTGCTGCGATCCTGTTCGCGACGGTCCCGCGGACGGTTGCGGCCTGGGCGGTCCCGATCGCCGTGGGCGCGTTTCTGGTCGTCTCTTCGGGCAGCGTCTGGGCGAAGGAGACGTACACCGCGAGGTCGACCCACCTCGCGGGCGCCGGCGATCCGAGCTGGATCGACCACGTCGTGGGTCCCGACAAGCGCGTCGAGTTCCTCTACACGACCGACATCGACCCTGATCCGCACATCCTCTGGCAGACGGAGTTCTGGAACCGCAGCCTGCGCCGCGTCTTCGGTGTGACGGCGCCGGCCGCGTCGATCCCGGATGTCAACGCGCCGCTCAACCCGACGACCGGACGGATCCGGCCTGAGCTCCCGGCCGGTTCACCCGACGCCGACCCGCGCTACGTCGTCGCGGCTTCGAACGTCGCCGTCGACGGCGAGCGGATCGCCCGTGGCGGTTTCCTCTCGCTCTACCGGACGAGGGGGCCGCTGGGCCTTGCCTCGGTTACATCCGGGCTGCAGCCCGACGCCTGGACGGGGCCGTCCGCGACATACACGAACTTCCGCAGCAAGCACGGGAAGATGCTCGACGTCGTCGTCTGGCGGGGGCCGCTCTCCGGACCGCCCCCGGCGCACGTCACGGTCGAGGTCCGAGGACTACGCCCGGGCTCGGCCTCGGAAACGCAGCGCTGGACGCTCGAGAACGGTACGCGCCATCTGTTCAGGCTGCCCCTACGGCGCGGGCCGTTCCGTGTGGACCTGACCGTCGATCCGACCTTCGTGCCATCGCAGTACGGCCTGCCCGACACGCGGACGCTCGGCGTCCAGGCGTCGTTCGGCTTGCCCTAGGACCAGGGCGCCTCCGCCTGGTCGGGCGCCATTCCGGGCGAGACTTCGGGGCTGCGCGCGCGCATCACGAAAGGATGCGGGTTGCGCGAGATCACCTCGAGCTCTTCGAAGCCGACGTGGTCGAGCATCCCCACGCAGCAGAGCTCGTTGAAGAGCCAGAACACCGTCGGATCGAAGTGCTCGCCCTCGCCGCCCGACATCATTCCGTGCGGGTAGAAGCGGGCGAGGGGGACGTCCTGCAGGCCGGGATCGTCGAGCGCGAACGTCTGGAAGAGCAGCGTCCCCGCACAGATGCTCCGAATGCGCTCGAACGCCAGCTGCGGATGCTTCAGGTGGTAGAGGACCCCGTAGAAGAGGACGAGATCGAAGGTGCCGAGCCGCTTCGGCTCGAGGTCGTAGACGTTGAGCAGGAAGGCGCTCGCGTTCGACTGGCGCGCGGCCTTGACGATGTTGAAGCGGCGGATCGAGTCGGGGAACGAGTCGATCCCGATCACCTCGCGCGCGCCGCGGCGCTCGGCCTCGAACGAGAAGAAGCCCTCGGCGCAGCCGATGTCGAGCACGCGCATCCCGCTCAGGTCTTCCGGCAGCCCGAAGTAGGGGAGCTTCCTCTCGATGGGGTCGCTCCAGCCGGGCGAGTAGTAGCCGGGGAAGAGCTCGATCTTCTGGAACCAGTAGGGCTCCGCCTCCGCCTGGTGGCGGATCCAGTCGACGAAGGCGGCGTCGAGGTGGCCGGGCATGGGATCGACCGGCGAGGCGAGTCGCTCACCCGACGTGCGCACGTATTCCTCGGACAGCCGTCGCTTTCGCTCCTTCAGCTCGGACCACTCGTACTGACCCGCCGCCTCGGGTTGTTGCGAGCGCCGCAGGCGAAAGCGGCTCATGCGCGGACCGCCCCGGCCGGCGGGGCGATGCCGACGCACGACATCGCCTCGATCAGCGTGCGCTGGAAGCTGGCCCGGTCGTAACGCGTGCGCGCGACCTCGAGCAGGTGCGCCTGCACGCGCTCCCACTCCGCTTGGTCCTCGTAGAGGCTCAGGATCCGGCGCACGAGGCCGGCGGGGTCCTCGGCGACGAGCGCGCGGCGGACGTCTCCGAGCGGCAGGCCCTCGGCGCCGACCGCGGTGGTAACGAACGGCAGCCCGGCCGCGAGCGAGTCGAGGAACTTCAGCTTCACTCCGGAGCCAAAACGCATCGGGTTGACGTGCAGCCGTGCCCGCGAGAGCCACGGAACGGGGTCTTCGACGTAGCCGACCATCCGGATGCGCGGGCCATCGAGCGCGCGAAGCTCGTCGCTGAGGTCCGCGCCGATCACCGTCAGCCGGATGTCCGGGTTCTCCTCCCAGAGGAGCGGCAGCACCGAGTGGACGAGGAAGAGGAGCGCGTCCGTGTTCGGCGAGGCGGCGCCGGCCAGGAAGCCGCCGAAGAAGACCAGGTCCGAGCGCTCGTCGAACCCCGGCGGGCTCTCCAGCGGCTCGACGACCGAGGTGAGCACGAACGCCGGCTTCCCAGGCGCGATCTGCGCGACGTAGTCGGCTTCTTCCGCGGAGACGCAGAAGACGACATCCGACTCCTGCACGGCCCGGAGCTCGGCCTCGCGGGCGACAAGCGCCTCGCGCTTGACCGCCTCCCGCTCCCGGCCGGGAGGTAGGAGCTCGGCCTGGCGGTCGAGCCTGCGGAACGTGAACGCTTCCGTGTCGAAGATGCGGAGGGCCTGCGGCTGGGTCTGCTGGAGGTGCCCGCCGAACCGGGCCAGGTTCTGGTGGCGGCTGACGATCACCGTCCCGTAGTGGAAGCGGCGCTCGTCGAACCAGCGCTTCCAGTCGACCGGGGGGCACACGACCTCGATCCCCTGTCGTAGCAGCGGCTCGGCGTAGCGCTCCGCGTCGCGGCCGCTCTCGGCGAGGAACGTGATCCGTGCCGACGGCCAGAGCGCCGCGAGCTCGCGGAGCAGGGTCGCCATGCGCGGGTCGCCCGAGCCTCGGTCTGTGAACGGCACGCGGTCGTCGATCACCAGGATGCGGTCGAGTGCATCGGCGTCGCGGGCGGCGAGCATCTGCCGCGGCTCCTGCGCGACCTCGACCAGCCGCGGCCGCTGGGCCAGCCGCTCGCCCCAGCGCTCGACGAACACGTCGCGATGGCTCTCCATCAGCAGGCGCGCCCGCTCGGGATCGCCGGAGCCGTGGAGCACGTGCACGACCCGGGAACGCGGCTCGTAGATCGTCCTCAGCCCGCGCTCGCGCAGCCGGAAGCAGAGGTCGGTGTCTTCGAAGTAGCCGGGGTAGTAGCGCTCGTCGAAGCCGCCGAGCTCGAGGAAGAGATCGGCCGGGACGAGCATGCAGGCAGCCGAGGCGAAGTCGACCTCTCGCCGGAAGCGGTACTGGAACTCGCCGGCGGAGGCGCCGCGGCCGACCGCGTGCGGGTGGCCGATCGAGTCGATCACCGAGCCCGCCTCCTGCAGGGAGCCGTCTTCGTTCAGGTACATCGGGACGGCCGCGCCGACGCCGTCCTCGGCGAGGGTCTCGAGGAGCGGCGGCAGCCAGCCCGGCTCGACGAGCGCGTCGCTGTTCAGCAGGCAGAGGTAGCGCCCCCGGGCCAACTTCGCGCCCTGGTTTGAGGCGCCGCCGAAGCCGAGGTTGGCCTCGTTCCGGATGATGGTCGCGCCGGCGACGCGCTCCTCGACCTGGGCGAGCGAGTCGTCCGGAGAGGCGTTGTCGACCAGGATCAGCTCGAAGACGGGGTCGGTGTTGGTGGCGAGCGCGTCGAGAGCGCGGACGGCAAGCTTCCACCCGCCGTACAGCACCATCACGACGGAGACGAGGGGCTCCTCGACCTGCGGGAGCGCGATCTCGCTCACGGCTTGAGTTTCTTCAGCAGCCTGATCCCGGAGCGCATCGGTGCGGTCAGGCGCCAGGAGCGCGAGCCGTAGACGCCGGCCTCGACGGCGGCGATCCCTTCCGCGAACGCGGCCCGCTCGGCGACGAGCCGCCGCTGCAGGACTTCGTGCGCGCCCCGGAGGGTCTCGAGCTCGTGCGCCGCGCCGCGCAGCGGGCGGAGCTCTTCGAGCTCGGCCCGCAGGATCTCGGTCTCCGCGGCGAGGGGCTGCAGCCGCTCGAGCTCGGCGCGCGCCTCGCCCAGCTTCGTGCGCCAGGCAAGGAGCTGCGGAGCCGTCTCGGACGGGACCGCGCAGACGACGAACTGGTACGTCGTCGCCTCGGGGTCGCCGGTCGCCCAGGCCCGCGCCTCCTCCGGCACCGAGCGCGGGACGGCGATCTCGGTGTCCTCGACGTCGATCCGGCGGCGGAGCCACTGGGTGATCAGGTAGCCGGAGCTCTCGAACAGGTCCTGGATGCCCTCGCGCGTGAAGAAGCGGAGGTGCGTCTCGTCGAGGAGGCCCTGCTCGCGATACCGGAAAGAGCCGCCGAGGAGCGCGAGCCGTACCGCTGCGTGCGCGACGTTCGGGATCGAGGCGACCACGACGCCGCCCTCCGCGACGAACGGGCGCACTCGCCTCAGGAGCGCGGCAGGGTCGCGCAGGTGCTCGAGCACGTCCGCGAAGAGGATCGCGTCGAAGCGCTCGGTCCCGAGCTCGGCCTCGAGGTCGAGCATCTCCGCGTCGCCGACGAGGACGCGGTCGGCGCGCTCGTCGGCGAGGCGCGCGGCCTCGGCGTCGAGCTCGACGCCGACGACGGTCGCTCCGAGCCGGTCGCGCAGCGCCTGCGACATGTAGCCGGTCGCGCAGCCGAACTCGAGCACGCGCGAGCCGGGCTCGACCAGGCCGATCACGAGGTTGTGCGTCGATCCGGGACTCTCGTCGAGCTTGTCGTACTTGTGGCCCCCGACGCGGGCGCCGAACGGCCCGGACTCCTGCTCGATGCTCATCCGGCCGCAGTCTAACTTCGAGGCCTGGACCGACCCTTCAGCCGATCGCGTAGGTCCCAGTAGCGCATGCCGAGGCGCCAGACCCGCGTCGCCTGCATGGCCGCGATCTCGGTCTGCGCGGCGGCCAGCTCCGCGTCGCGCTCCTTCAGCCAGCCCTCGAGGTCGTCGACGTGCCGGCTCTTCGCCGCGACCTCGTCCCGCAGCGACTGCAGAAGCTCCTGCCACCACTTGACGTCGGCCGTCTGGGTCAGCATCACGAACGGAGGAGTTGCCGGCAGCGGCGACGCACCGGCGACTCCGATCGAGTAGAGCTCCGTTCCCGGCCGGCCGGGCGCCGTCTTCGCCACCTCGACCGCGTGCGCCTCGACGCGCGCGAAGTCGTCGTCGTCGAACAGGCCCGCGGCGAGCCAGTCCTGCTGGCGCACGAGCTTGACGTGAGGGAAGCGTCTCGACAGCGCCTCCGCGAGCTCCTCCGGCGTGAACTCGTGCTCGTGGAACGGGTTTCCGGGTGGATAGACGTCGCGGTTCGGCGACGAGACGGCGAGGACGCCGCCGGGCCGGAGCGCAGCAGCGAGGCGGTCGAGCGCGGCTTCCGGCTCGCCGATGTGCTCGAGCACCTCGAAGCAGACGACGACGTCGAACTCGCCCAGGTCCGCCGGAAGCTCGCGGAGGTCGGCGACGGCGAAGGTCGCGCGACGGGAGTCCGATTTCGATGCCGCGTCGATCACGTCCGCGTCGACGTCGACCCCGACCACCTCGGCCGCGCCCTGGCTCGCGAGCAGCTCGCTCCCGTAGCCGGTGCCGCAACCCGCGTCGAGGACGCGTTTGCCCTCGACCAGCGCCCCGGCCCACCGGTAGCGCGCCAGGTGCTCGGCCTCGAGGAGGCTGCCGCCCATGAGGTCGGGATCGAACCGCTCGATCGGCTTCATCGCGCTCACGTGGGCTCGTACCCGAGCTCTGCGAGGACGGGCTCGAGCGACTCGCCGACCACCTGGCGCAGTGCGGAAGGAAGGTCGCGCTTCCAGCGGCCGATCGAGTCCTCCACGTCGGCGGTCGTGCGGTGGCTGCTCGCGCCCGGGTGATCGAATGCGGCGGTCCTCATCTTCTCGAGGATCGCCGCGTCCTCCTCGAGCCCGAGGTAGGCGAGGATCCGTTTCAGCGTCGCGACCGGCTCGGCGGCCAGGTCCTCGTAGCGCACGAGCTCGGCCCGGTCCCGCCGGCTCTTCCACGCGTCGAGAAGCTGGCGGCCGCGGCCCGCGACGTAACGGGCGTACTCGGCGTCGCTCTGAAAGCCGTCGCGGCCGAAGTCGACCGTCCCGCGCTTCTCGTTGAACGCGAACACGGAGCAGATCAGATCACGAAAGTCCCGCACGAGGACGATCTCCTTCATCTCCGGATAGAGGTCCCAGGCGATGCGCGGCAGCGCATCGGGCTGGAACTTCTCGACGAAGAGCTCGGCGCCGGGCTGCTCCTGAAGCGAGGCGGTCGTCCGGTAGAAGTCGTCGATGCTCTCCTGGCAGAACCGCGCGAGCCGCTCCACATAGGAGCGCCCGAACAGATCCGTCAGCTCCGGCGCGTGGGTGGCGGGCGCGGTGTGGAACGGGTTGTAGCCCACGCGCCAGATGTCCTCGGCGAAGCTCGACGGGTGGGACGAATGCGTGTAGTCCGCGGGCTCGGCGAGGACTCTGAGCACGTGCAGCCAGTAGCGCGCGGGAAAGATCTCGTAGGGGTAGGTGCGGTGGGCGACGACTGCCGGGTGCGCCGCGAGCAGGCTCATGAGCAGGGTCGTGCCGGTCCGGCCGAGGCTCGTGACGAGGAGCGGCTGGAGCTGCGGCTGGAACGAGGTGCGGATCGGTTCCCGCCTGCCGGTGATGGAACCGACGGCGGCCCGCGTCCCGTCCGCGAGCACGGCTCGCACGTCCAGCCTGAACTCGCGCTCCAGCGGGAGCGTCCCACACAGCGACCAGAACCCGCTCGCCGCCGGCGCCCCCGGGTGCACTGCCGCGACGTCGGGCCGTTCGACCCACAACGGGATGGCACGGACGAGCTCGTCGCCGGCCATGAGCTCGACGCTCTCGGCCTCGGAATGCCGGCCGAGCGCCCACCCGCCGACCTCGAACGTCGTCCGCTCGAGCTCGGTCCCGGGTGCCGGGCTGTCCAGGTGGGACGCGAGCAGCGCCTCGGAGGGCGGCGCCTGCGAGACCTCGGTTATCTCGACGAGCGCCACTCGCTAGAGGCTCCGCAGGCTCTCGGGGTGCTTGCGGACGAAGCGGGCGATGCTGCGCCAGTGCCACAGCGTCCGGCGGGTGAAGAGGCGCTTGTCGGTGACGGCCTGGTGATGGTGGATCGCGACCGCATGGGGGACGTACCACCGCTCCCAACCGGCGAGGCGCGCGCGGTAGGCGAGGTCGATCTCCTCGCCGTAGAGCCGGTAGCCCTCGTCGAAGCCCCCGAGCTCTTCCAGCAGCTCGCGGCGGAAGAAGAGGAACGCGCCGAGCAGCCAGTCGGAGAGCACCGGTTCCGTCGGGTGCTCGTCGAGCAGGTAGTGGCGGCGCTGGCGCTCCTGCGGCTTGAGCCAGCGGCGGAGCGGCGTGCGGCGGACGATCGTTCCGCGGACGGTCGGGAAGCTCCTGCGCGAGGGCTGCCGGTTGCCGTCGGGGTAGCGGAGCTCCGGGGCGGCGATTCCGCAGCGCGGGTGCGCGTCGGCGAACTCGCGCAGAGCGGCGATGCAGCCGTCGGCGGCTTCGATGTCGGAGTTCGACGCGACCACGTACGGCGCGGTCGTCGCGGCGACGCCGCGATTGATGTTCGCCCCGAAGCCGAGCGTCGTCTCGTTCCGGATGAGGCGGGCGGACGCTGTTGTCGGGTCGCCGCCGGGGTTGGCGACGAGCACGAGCTCGTCCACCTGCGGTACGAGTGACTCGAGGCACGGTCCCGGGTCGGGGTCGCCGGGCGTCCAGATCACGACGGCGGCGACGGCGCTCACAGGAGCTCCCGGTAGACGGCCAGGGTTCGGCGGGCGGTCTCGGCCCAGGTGAACCGCGCCGCGCGGGCGAGCCCCGCCGCGACGAGGCGGTCTCGGTCGGCGAGCGCGCGCTCGATCCCGCCGGCCAGCTCGACGGGGTTTCGCTCCGCGACGAGGATCGCTGCGTCCCCCGCGGCCTCGGGCAGCGCGCCGGCGGTGGTCGTGACGACCGGAGTCCCCGAGGCCATCGCCTCCAGCACCGGCAGCCCGAACCCCTCGTAGCGCGAAGGGAAGACCAGGCACGCGGCTCCGCGGTAGAGCCCGGCGAGCTCTTCGAGGGAGACGTGGCCGCGGAACTGGACGCGGTCGCGCAGGCCCGAGCGCTCCGCAGCGCGCTCGGCGTCCGCCCGGCCTCCCTTGTCCGGCCCGACGAGGACGAGACGCGGCGCACCGTCGCCGAGCAGCGCGACGGCCTCGATCGCGGCGACGGGGTCCTTGCGCGCCTGGAGGGCACTGACGAAGAGCGCATACGGCTCGCCGTCGGGGCTGGGCCCGTCCGGGCGGAACACCGGGTCGACGCCGGGCGGCGTGACGACGATCTTCTCCCCGGGGACGCCGTAGAGCTCGACCAGGTCGCGCTTGGTCAGCTCGGAAAGCGTCAGGATGCGCGCCGCGGCGCGGGCGGCCCGGGGCACGACGCGCTTGAAGATGAGCCGGTCGCGCACGCCCATCACGGTCGCGTCCCGCTCGAACGAGAGGTCCTGGATGGTCACGACCGACGGGCCGGAGTAGCCGCGCGGAAGCGCGTGCAGGAAATGCCCGACCGCCGGGCGCAGGCGGCGCAGGAGCCGGGGGAGCGTGACCGCCATCCGCAGGATCTGGCTGCGCGCCTCGAGCTCGACCGGCTCGATTCCGGCCGGGACCAGGTCGGGCCGCCTCGTGACCGCGGCCAGCCGCAGGCCGGACGTGTCCTCCGCGGAGAAGCCCGCCAGGAGCCCGGCCACGTAGGTCTCGTCGCCGGTCCGCCGCCGGCCCAGCACGTCGGCGTCGATCACTACGAGCGGCGGTGTCACGCCGCGGCCTCGCGGTAGACGTCGACGGTTGCGCGGGCGACCGCGTCCCACGAGAACGCTTGCGCCCGTTCCAGACCCAGCGCGCGCAGCTCCTCGCGCCGGTCGATCGCCTCGGCCAGGCCTGCGGCGATCGCGTCCGGATCGGACGGGTCGACGAGCACGGCCGCGCCGCCCGTGACCTCCGGAGCCGAGCCCGCGTTGGCCGCGACGACCGGCGCGCCGCACGCCATCGCCTCGACCAAGGGCAGGCCGAACCCCTCGTACGCCGAGAGGTACGCGACGCAGCGCGCGCCGCGGTACAGGCGGGCGAGCTCGTCGTCCGGCACGAACCCGAGCTGCTGCACGCGGTCACCGGCCACGTCGACGTCGCCCCAGCCGCGCATCCCGGCGACGAGGAGGCGTGAGCCGTTCAGCCCCGCCCGCTCGAAGCCGTCCACGAGGCGGTCGAGGTTCTTGCGCGGCTCGAGCGTCCCGACCGTGAGCACGTAGTCGCCGAAGGCCGCGTCACCGTCGGCGACGAACGGCGCGCCGACCGCGTGCGGGATCACGCGGATCTTCTCGTCGGGGACGTCGAGCAGCTCGTGCAGCTCCCGCCGCGTGAACTCCGAGGCTGCGATCAGGCGCCGTGCCGCCCGCACGACCCGCGGCAGCACGACGCGGCTGTACTCACGCGTCCAGCGGTTGAAGAGCTCCGGGTGCCGCAACACGGCGATGTCGTGGAGCGTGACGACGAGCGGCACTGCCGATCGAACCGGGGCGCGGTGGGTCGGGCAATGCAGGACATCCACTCCGTCGAACCGTGCGCGCAGCGGCAGCGCCGCGAGATACCACCCGACGTCGCGCACCGGGACGAGAGCCCGGCCCGGGCTCCCGAAGCCATACCGCCGAACCTCGACCGCGTCCGGCGGGAGCGCGTCGAGCAGCGATTCGATGTAGCGGGCGGCCCCCGCGCGCGTGAGCGCGAGCGGCGAGACGTCCAGCCCGACACGCAGGCGTCCTGTCATCGGTTCAGTCTCCCAGAGCGCGTTCGTACCCGGCCAGGACGGTCTCGCCGAGGGCGCGGTAGGTGAACCGTGCCGCGTGCGCGAGCCCTCGCTCTCGCAAGGCGGCTGGGCCGTCGAGCGCCTGCTCGAGGGCGTCCGCGAACTCCTGCGGCTCGTCCGGGTCGGCGCGCAGGGCGGCGTCTCCGCAGGCTTCGTCGAGCGACGGGTGGGACGAGACGACGGTCGGCACGCCGCAGGCCAGAGCCTCCACGACCGGAAGGCCGAAGCCCTCGAACCGCGAGGGGTAGGCGAATGCCGCCGCTCCGCGGTAGAGCCCGGCGAGCTCGTCGTTGGGCACGTAGCCGAGCAGACGCACGCCCTCCGCCTCGAGCGACCGCGGCTCCCAGCCTGCGGGCCCGGCCAGGGCGAGAGTCAGCTCCGGCCGAGCCTGGCGGAGGAGCCCGAAGCCCTCGATGAGCGTCGGGAGGTTCTTGCGCGGCTCGCGGGTCGAGACGGCGAGGACGTACGGTCCGCCGAGGTCCTTCCGCGACCCCTCGGGCGTGAAGATCGGATCGACCCCGGGGTAGGCGACGGCGATCCGATCCTCGGGCACTTCGAGGAGCCCTTTCAGCTCGGACGCGGTGAACTGCGAGTCGGCGAAGAGCAGATCGCAGGTGCGCGCCGCGTTCTCGTACTTCGGTGCGTGCATGCGGGCCGTCCCGCGCTGGACGAGCTCCGGGAACCGCAGCGGGACGAGATCGTGCACGGTGGTCACTCGCGCGCCGCCGCGCTGGGATGGGTACATCCAGTCCGAGAAGTGGAAGACGTCGAGCGGGCCGACGATCCTCTCCACCGGTGGCCGCCCGAGCTTGCTCCAGGCCGACCGCCACCATCGTGCCCGCGGCAACAGGGGCAAGCGGAGCTCGACGGCCACGCCCTCCAGGGCCTCGCGGATGCGCCTCCGTCCGGGCGGTCCCGAGAGTCCGAACGCGACGACCTCGTGCCGGCCGTCGGTGGCCTCCACTAGCCCCGTGACCAACCCGCGCACGTAGTTCCCGATCCCCGTGCGTGAGACGGAAAGCGGGCTGACGTCGATCACGATTCGCAAATGGCCCTCGATAGCGCTGAGTATCCTGCCCGCATGGCCGTCAACGTCGGCGCCCGCACGGGGGCACTCCCGCGGCTCAACTGGCTGACCGGCTACGGCGAGCTGCTGAAGACCCTTCTACGCAGGGAAATTCGCATGCGCTACAAGGGCTCGGCGCTCGGCATCGTCTGGTCGCTGGTCTACCCGCTCGTGATGATGGGCGTCTACGTGCTCGTGTTTTCGGTGCTCTGGCGCACCGCGGGCAACATCCCGCACTACCCGCTCTTCGTGCTCGCCGGGCTCGCTGTGTGGGGTTTCTTCCAGGCCGGGGTTCAGCTCGGGACGAACTCGCTGATCGCCAACGCGGACCTTGTGAAGAAGGTCTGGTTCCCGCGGGAGCTGATCCCCGCCGCGTCGGTGCTGGCGCAGCTGACCGCGGCCGCGGTCATGTTCGCGATCCTCGTGCCCGCTTGTCTGATCGCGGTGCCGGAGACCGGGAGGACGATCGCGCTCGCGGTCCCGATCTTCGCGGCTCTCGTCTGCCTCACGCTCGGCTTCGCGTGGCTGCTCTCGATCGTGAACGTCTTCTTCCGCGACGTCGAGCACCTGCTCGCGGTGATGTTCCTGCCGTGGTTCTTCCTCACGCCGGTTCTCTACGGGCTCGAGCAGCTCCCCGCGGCCGAGAGCCATGCCTGGCTGATCGACGTGATGCGCTACGGCAACCCGGTCACGCCGTACGTGGAGGGCTTCCGGGCGACCCTGCTGCAGGACACGGTTCCGGGCCTCGGGCTGCTGCTGTACATCTTCGTGGTCGGCCCCGCGCTGGCCCTGCTCGGGCTGTGGGTCGTGCAGCGCTACGAGGACCGCATTGCCGTCGAGCTCTGAGGCCGCGACCGGGGTCGCTCCCGGCGAGATCGTCGGGCGGGGCGTGTCGCGGCGGTTCAAGATCACGCTCGCGCCGACCCGCTCGCTGAAGGAGGCCATTCTCCGCCGCGAGCTCCCGCGGACGCGCGAGCTCTGGGCACTCCGCGACGTCGATCTCCACGTCGAGCCGGGTGAGGCTTTCGGGATAGTCGGGCGCAACGGCTCGGGCAAGTCGACGCTGCTCAAGCTGATCGCAGGGATCTTCGCGCCGACGACAGGCACCCTTGCCGTCGGCGGACGCGTCGGCTCGCTGATCGAGATCGGCGCCGGCTTCCACCCCGAGTTCACGGGCCGCGAGAACGTCTACCTCAACGCCTCGATCTACGGCCTCAAGCGCAGCTATGTCGACGAGCACATCGACGAGATCCTGCGCTTCGCCGAGCTCGAGGCCTTTGCCGACGTCCCCGTGCGGACCTACTCGTCCGGGATGTACATGCGGCTCGGCTTCTCGGTCGCGATGCACATCAAGCCCGACCTGCTGCTCCTCGACGAGGTGCTTGCGGTCGGGGACGAGTCGTTCCAGCAGAAGTGCTACGCGCGGATCGCCGACTTCAAGGCCGCGGGCGGGACGATCGTCTTCGTCTCGCACGACCCGAACGCGGTCGAGCGCGTCTGCGACCGGGCGATCATGCTCGAGGACGGCCGCGTCGTCGAGGAGGGCGCGGCGACGGACGTCGTGCACGCCTACCACCGGCGGCTCGTCACCGGCGGAGACGAGGAGCAGCCTGCGAGCTCGAACGGTCGCGCCTCCGGTCTCTGCCGCGTGCACGAGGTGCGCGCCGTGGCCGGCGACGGCACGGCGCGCGACCGTTTCACCGAGGGCGAGCCCGCGACGCTCGAGGTCTGGCTCTGGGCCGAGGAGCCGCTCGACGGCGTCCGCGTGACGGTCGGCATCAGGGACGGGACCGGGCGGCCGGTGGGCTCCCAGATGCTGCCCGACGTGCGCCTGCGCGCGCAACGGCTGGAGCGAGTGCCGCCTGCACTTCCCGGGCCTGCCGATGCGCGAGGGCCGCTACTTCGTCGACATCGGCGTCGGCAGCCGCGACGGGAGCGCCGAGCTGGCCCTGGCAGAACGCGCGCTCGAGCTCACCGTCTTCGGGCAGGACTTCGGCGCCTCCGGCCCGATCCGGCTCGGCGGGACCTGGGAGCTGCCGCCGGTAGACGGAACCGGCGAAAGCTAACGTGAGGGCATGAGCGAGCCGCTGGTCGTCAGGGCCGCTCGCCGGGAGCCCGTCGAGCGCACGCCGGTCTGGTTCATGCGCCAGGCGGGGCGCTCGTTGCCCGAGTACCGCGAGCTGCGGAAGCAGTACGGCCTCTTCGACATCTGCTTCGAGCCCGAGCTCTGCGCCGAGGTGACTCTCCAGCCGGTTCGGCGGCACGACGTGGACGCGGCGGTGATGTTCGCGGACATCATGCTGCCGGTGCTCGGGATGGGGATCGAGGTCGAGCTCGTGGAGAACGTCGGGCCGGTGATCGCCGAGCCGGTGCGGACGATGGCCGACGTCGAGCGCCTACGAGTGCCCGAGCCGGAGGAGTCGGTGCCGTTCGTGCTCGAGTCGGTCCGGCTGGTGCGGGAGGCGCTGCGTGAGGACCAGGCAGTGGTCGGCTTCGCCGGAGGGCCGTTCACCGTGGCCGGGTACCTGATCGAGGGCAAGCCGTCGCGCGACTTCAAGCTGACGAAGACCTGCATGTACGCGCAGCCCGAGGTCTGGCATGCGCTGATGGAGAAGCTGAGCGCGGCGTTCGCCTCGTACGTCGCAGCTTGCGCCCGGGCGGGAGCCGACGTGATCCAGCTCTTCGACTCGTGGGCCGGCGCCTTGTCGGTCGCCGACTATCGCGAGTTCGCGGCGCCGTACTCGGCGCGCGTGCTTGCCGCGGTCGACGTGCCGACGATCCACTTCGCCACGGGCGACGCGCACCTGCTCGAGGAGCGCGCGGAGGTGGGCGGCGACGTGATCGGCGTCGACTGGCGCGTCCCGCTCGACGTCGCCTGGGAACGGGTCGGGCACGACCACGGGATCCAGGGCAACCTCGACGGCGCTGCCCTGCTCGGCCCCTGGGAGCGCGTGGCGGCAGGCGCCGAGGACGTGCTCGCGCGCGCCGGCGGCCGCCCGGGCCACATCTTCAATCTCGGCCACGGCGTCGTCCCCGACACCGACCCGGACGTGCTGCGCCGCCTGGTCGAGCTCGTCCACGAGAGGACCTTCGTGGCGGCATGAGCGCGGCGGTGATCCTGATGGCGTACGGAAGCCCGTCGAGCCCGGAGGACATCCGCCCGTACTTCGAGGACATCCGCGGCGGCAAGCCGGTCTCCGACGAAGCGGTCGAGGAGCTCGCCGAGCGCTACCGCCGGATCGGCGGACGGTCGCCGCTCGACGACATCACCGAGGCGCAGCGCGCGGCCCTCGAGGCCGAGCTGGGCATTCCGGTGTTCGTCGGGATGAAGCACTGGCGGCCGCGCATTGCCGAGGCGATCGACGCCGCGCTGGCCGGCGGCGCGACGCGGATCGTCGGCCTCGTGCTCGCGCCGCACTACTCGGCGCTGTCGATCGGCGAGTACCGCGAGCGGCTCGACGCGGCGCTCGACGGGCGCGGCGCGGAGCTGGAGCTCGTCGAAAGCTGGCACGACCGCTCCCGCGTTCCTCGACGTGATCGCCGACCGCGTCCGCGGCACCGACGCGTGGGTCGTGTTCACGGCGCACTCGCTGCCCGCACGGATTCTCGACACGGGGGATCCCTACCAGGACCAGCTGCTCGAGACCTCGCGGCTGATCGCGCAGCGCGCCGGCCTCGGCGAGCGCTGGTCATTCGCCTTCCAGAGCGCGAGCGCGACCGGCGAGCCGTGGCTCGGGCCGGACATCCTCGACGAGCTCGACCGCCTCCACGGCGACGGCGTCCGCAAGGTGCTGGTCGCGCCCGTCGGATTCGTTTCCGACCACCTGGAGATCCTCTGGGACCTGGACGTGGAAGCACGGGAGCGCGCTGCGGAGCTCGGGCTCGAGCTCGACCGGATCGAGTCCCTGAACGACGACCCGGCCTTCATCCGCGCCCTCGCCGGGATCGTGGAGGAGCGGCTGGCCGTTCCGGGAAAGAGTCACGCATGAGCTCGCGCACGTGTCCCGACTGGCCCGACCTGATGGAGATCGCGCCCAAGCCTCCAGTTCATGCACTACACCGTCGCCGAGGCGAAGCTTCCCTCCGAGGCGCTGGCCGAGCTGGTCGGCGTCCCGCTGCAGGCGGTCGCCATCTGCGCCGACCTCGACCACAACGTCTTCAACGCAACGCATACCGACCCGCAGGTCGCGCAGGCTTTGCTCAGCACGCACTGGTACGAGCTCCGCGAGTGGGCCACCCGCGGCCCGGGCCAGGCCGCCTGATCCGACCCTCCGAGTCCTGGCGAGCGTCGTTCCTTCTGGATGACGACCTGCTTCGCAAACCGTCGTAGCGTCGTCCGTACCCCATAGGAAGGTCGGCCAATGGAACCGTCGCCTCGACCGTTGTTCAGCACCGCCAGGATCGTCGCACTGGCGCTGATCGCGCTGGCGCTGGCAGGGCTCGTCTTTCTGCGTGTCTCGTCGGGCTCGAGCCAGGTCTCCGTGCCGGAAGGCGCGCACGCCGGTCAGCTCGAGCTGCACTCGTGCACGTACGGGACGGAGCGAGGCGACTACGCAGCCGACTGCGGCACGCTGGTAGTCCCGGAGAACCGCCACGATTCGAACTCGCGGCTGATCGCCTTGCCCGTGAAACGGATCCGTGCGCTCTCGTCCCACCCGCGCGAGCCGGTGTTCCGGCTGCAGGGCGGGCCTGGCATTACGAACATGGACTTCCCGGATGCGAGCCGCTTCGCAAACGACCGCGACGTCGTGCTCGTCGGCTATCGGGGAGTGGACGGTTCCCAGTCGCTTCAGTGCCACGAGGCCGTCTCGGCGATGAAGCACGCCCGCGATTTCCTCGGCAGCTCGTTCTACGACGCTTACGCAACCGGCCTCTCGCAGTGTGCCGCCCGCCTCCGGAAGGACGGCGTCGACCTGGACGGCTACTCCCTACCGGAGCGGGTGGACGACCTCGAGGCTGCGCGGCGTGCTCTCGGCTACGGGAGCATCGACCTGCTCAGCGAGAGCGCCGGCACGCGCACAGCACTGATCTACGCCTGGCGCTACCCGAAGAGCATCCACCGCTCCGTGCTGCTCGGAGTCAATCCGCCCGGGCACTTCATCTGGTATCCGCAGCTCAACGACGCGCAGATCCACAAGTACGCCGCCCTCTGCTCGCGCGACGACTGGTGCAGCTCCAAGACCGACGACCTGGCGGCGACGCTTCGCTCGGAGACGCGCGACATCCCCGATCGCTGGGGCTTCCTGCGAATCAAGCCCGGCCACGCGCAGGTCGGCGCGTTCTTCGGCTTGATGAACGCGACGGCGGCGGCCTCGCCGATCTCCTCCCCGATGACCATCAGCACCTGGCTGGCCGCCGCGCACGGTGACCCGAGTGGCCTCTGGCTCCTCTCGACGCTTGCCCAGCTCGCGTTCCCCGACACGCAGGTCAAGGGCGACACCGCGGCGGTCGCGCGGACCGATGCCGTTTACGCGAAGCGCTACTTTGCGGCTCCACGCGGCGAGAGCTCGATCATCGGCAGCCCCGCGACGGATTTCCTGTTGGCCGGCGGCCGCCTGTTCGACGCGTGGCCGGCGAACCCGGACGAGAAGCTCTACAACCGCGTGCAGACGTCGAAGGTCGAGACGCTCGTCATCAACGGCAACCTGGACTTCGCGACGCCGCCGCAGGCTGCACACCGCGAGCTGATGCCGTACCTGCCGAACGGCCACGAGCTCGTCCTGCCCGGCCTCGGCCACACGGACGACTTCTGGGACTACCAGCCGAAGGCGAGCTCTCACCTCGTCAACACGTACCTCGACCGGGGTCAGGTGGACACCTCGCTCTATGTCGCCAACCGCCTCGAGCTCGAGCCCGACTTCGCGCAGACGACGATCGCCAAGATCGTGCTCGCCGTGCTGCTCGGGTTCGGCGCGCTCACGGTCGTCTCGCTGCTCTTGCTGGCGCTGCGCGTGTGGCGGCGGGGTGGCCTTGGACGGAAGGCAAGCGGCGCCGTGCGCGGCGCGTACGTGATCGTGCTCGGGCTCGGTGGCTGGTTCATCGGACAGCTGATCGTGCTCACCGCGCTGCCGACCGTCGCGCTCGACAGCGAGGTGGTCTCGGCGCTGTCGATCGGCCTCCCGGTCGGCCTCGGTGTGTTCCTCGCCTGGTTCCAGGCCGCCAGGCCCGCGCGGGCGAACGTGATCGGGCTCGTGGGAGCGTTGGCGGCGGCGCTCGTCGGCGCCTGGCTCGGCTACAACGTTCTGGACGGCCTGTTCGCCGTCGTCACGACGATTCTCGGCGCGCAGATCGGAGCGAACCTCGTTCTGATCGTGTTCGACATCGTGCGGGAGAGGGCGCCGGAGCCTGCTCCTGAACTTGCCGGGGTGCCGGCCGGCGTCTAGGAGTCACGAGGGACGCGAGTAGTACACGAGCGACGCGTGGATGCGAAAGCCGATCGACTCGTACAGCGCGCACGCCGGCTCGGTCGCGCAGTACACGATCGCCTGCCGGCCGCCCTCCTCGTAGAGCCGCCTCAGCGCGAACTTGCACGCCGCCGCACCGAGGCCCCGCCTGCGGAACTCTTCCCGCGTCCCGACCGGCTCGAGCTCGCCGACCCGGTTCTCGTCGTCCGGCCAGCACAGGCAGTAGGCGGCGAAGCGTCCGTCCGGCGCCTCGATCACGCAGTCGAGCGATTCGCGGTACGGCCACTGCGCGCGGACCTGAGCGAAGCTCGACTCGGTCACGCGCGAGGGCGCCCAGACCTCGCGGTGGATCGAGACGCGCTCGGGGACGTCCTCGAGCCCGATCGTCCGGTAGCGAAACCCGTCGGGTAGCTCGGGCAACTCGGGGGGCTCGGGGAGGTCGCGCGCGAGGTAGTGCATCGGCTGGCCCGGCTCGGTGAAGCTGTGGCGCGCAAGCGCTTCGCGCCGCTCCGCGTCGTCCTCGAAGGCCGGCACGACCTGCGCCGCCGGCTCCGCAAGGATCTCGTCGAGCAGGCCGAGATGATCGGGATGGACGTCGTACTCGAGCAGGGCCCGGCCGTCCTGCTTGAGCCACGACCAGGCGACCGTGCGCCCGTCCTCGACCCAGAGCCTGATCTTCCACTCGTCCTCGCGGCCCTCGTGCTGGCGCAGGCCCCAGGCCACGTCTCCGATGTGCCAGCCCGCGCGGGGCCCGAGCAGGCGCCGCTGCTCGAGCGCGAGCTGCTGCATCGCGGAGACGATCTCAGGCGCGAGCCGCACGGCTCAGTATCTCTTCGAGCGGCCGCGTGTTGACGATGTCGTCCGGCCTGCGCGCCGCCGCGGCGGGCTGTGGCGACCGCGAGGATCATGTTCCCTAGGCCGCGCGTCGAATGGGCGTCTGTGTTCACGACGACCGCGACGCCCGCCTCGCGCGCCAGGCGCACGTGCTCGTCGCGCAGGTCGAGCCGGTCAGGCAGCCCGTTCACCTCGACCGCGCGGCCCTGCTCGGCGAGGCGCGCGAAGACCGCCTCGAGGTCGACCGCGTTCGGCGGGCGGTGGTTGATCAGCCGGCCGGTCGGGTGGCTGAGGCAGCTGACGTACGGCGAGTCGAGCGCCGTCAGCACCCGGCGCGTCAGCTCCTCGCGCGAGCCGCGCTGGCCGCCGTGGACGCTCGCCTGCACCCAGTCGAGCTCCGCGAGCACGTCGTCGGGGAGGTCGAGCGAGCCGTCTCGCCGGATGTCGCACTCCGTCCCGCGCAGGAGCCGGAACGGCGCGAGCCGCTCGTTCGCCTCGGCGATCTCCTCGGCCTGGCGCCGGACGTCGTCCGCGGTCAAGCCCGTCACGGCGCCGACCGAGACCGTGTGGTCGCAGATCGCGAGGTAGTCGTAGCCGAGCTCGCGCGCGGCGAGGCCCATCTCGTACGCCGACGCCCGCCCGTCGGAGCGCGTCGTGTGGCAGTGGAGATCGCCCCGCACGTCGGCGAGCTCGAGTAGGCGACCGGGGTCGCCCGAGAACCCCACTTCGCGTGCCTCCGGAGGCAGGAACGGGATCCCGAGCGCGCGGAAGACACCCTCCTCGTCGGGGGCGTCGGGCAGCGGCTCGTGCGCGGCGACCCACTCGGGCGAGCCAGTCGCGCGGACGAGCTCGGTGCCGAAGCGCGCAGGCGGTGCGACCACGAGCTCGACCGGAACGCCCTCGACGGTGACTCCGAGCGCCCGCCGCTTCTCGCGTTCGACGACCGTCACGATCTGCGGCAGCGCCTCGAAGCGGTCGAGCAGCGCGGCGGCGCGAGCCGAGGAGCAGACGACCGCGAGGCGCTCGGAAGCATCGCGCCAGCGCCGCGGGTCGCCCGCCGCCACTCCGCGCAGCGCTTCCGCGATCGACTCGACCAGTGGCCGGCTCCGGTTCAGGAGCAGCGGCCGCGGCGCCACGCGCGCCGGCTGGCGCGCCAGGGCGGCCACGAGCTTCCGCTCCGTCTCGGGCCCGATCCCCGGCACCTCCTGCAGCCGCCCTTCCTCGGCCGCCGCACGTAGCTCGGGCAGCGTGCGAATTCCGAGCGTCCGCCCGATCTCGAGCATCCGGCGAACCGAGACGCCCAGAAACCGCCCGACTCCCGCGAGCTCCGGCGAGACCTCGCGCTCCAGCTCCTTCAGCTCGGCGATCTCGCCCGTCTCGACGAGCTCCCGCAGCCGCCGCTCGATCCCCGGCCCGATCCCGCGCAGCTCCCGCGCCCGGCCGGCGAGCACGACCTCCGCGATCGGCGCCGGCGTCGTGCGGATCAGGTCGGCGGCGCGGCGGTAGGCACGCGCCGTGTACGGCCCGGCGCCCGCGAGCTCGAGCAGTGACGCGAACGCGTCGAGCTGGCCCGCGATCTCGGCGTTGTCGATCTTTCGGCCCTGCACCGCTGGGTAGTCTCTTCCCATGCCTACCGTGGTCGTTCCCTTTCGGGACGAAAACGCAAAGCGGCGGCTCGAGCCGGTGCCCGAGGAGGCCCGCCGGACGGTGGCGCAGGCGATGCTCGACGACGTGCTCGAGGCCTGCAACGCCGTGGCCGGCGAGGTCGTCGTCGCGCGCGACGGACCGCAGGGCGAGGCCGTCGAAGCCGCTCTGCGTGGCGTCGAGCGAGGGCCAATCCTCGTCGTCAACGCCGATCTGCCGTGCGCGCGGGCGCGCGACCTGCTCACCCTGCTCGGCGCGCTTCCGGAGGGCGGGCTCGCGCTCGTCGAGGCCGAGGACGGGACGACCAACGCGCTGGCGCTCGCAGCGACGCACCTGTTCGCGCCGCTCTACGGCCCCGGCAGTGCGGATCGGTTCATCGCGCGCGCCGAGCGGCTGGGCGTCCCGGCGGTGACGGCGGACATTCCGAACCTCGCGGCCGACGTGGACACGCTGGCCGACCTGGAGCGGCTCGACGGCCGCCTCGGCCCTCACACCAGCGCGGTGCTCGAGGAGCTTCGTGCCGGCTTGACCCGGTGAAGGTCGCAGTCCTGGCGGGCGGCCTCGGGGGCTCCCGCTTCGCGCTGGCCCTGACCGAGACGCTCTCGCCCGGCGACGTCACCGTCGTCGGCAATGTCGGCGACGACCTCGAGGTGGCCGGGCTCCACGTCTCGCCCGATCTCGACACGATCGTCTACACGCTCGCGGGCGTGCTCGACACGGATCGCGGCTGGGGTCGCGCGCAGGAGACGTGGAACGCGCGCTCGACTGCGGAGGAGCTCGGCGCCGAGACGTGGTTCCAGCTCGGCGACCGCGACCTGGGGCTGCACCTCGCCCGCACGGAGGCATTGCGGAACGGCGAGCCGCTCTCGTCCGTGACGGCCCGCATCGCCGGTGCGCTCGGGGTCCAGGCCCGCGTCCTCCCGGCGACCGATGACCGCCTGCGCACCTGGGTCGCGACCCCGGCGGGCGAGTTCTCGTTCCAGGAGTGGTTCGTCCGGCGCCGGCACCGCGACGAGGTCGACGGCGTGCGTTTCGAGGGCGCGGAGGACGCGCGGCCGGCACCGGGCGTCGTCGAGACGCTTTCGGCCGCCGATCTGATCGCGATCGCCCCGAGCAACCCGTTCGTCAGCATCGGGCCGATCCTCGCGGTCGAGGAGATCCGGGCCGCACTCGAGAATCGCCGAGCGCCGGCGATCGCCGTCAGCCCGCTGATAGCCGGCCGCGCGGTCCGCGGCCCGGCCGATCGAATGCTGCAACGGCTCAAGGGCGGAACCTCACCCAACCAAGTAACACAGTGTTACAAGGGCTTGATCGACGCGCTCGTGGTCGACGAGGCGGACGCGGACGAGGAGGCCGGCATCGAGACGATCGTGGCCCGGACGCTGATGAGCGACGCGGATGCGCGCCGGCGGCTCGCCGAGGCCGTGCTCTCGGTGCCAGTGTGAGGGGGCGCGCGTGAGGGTCGCGATCGTCGGCGGCACCGGCGCCTTCGGGCGCGC
This sequence comes from uncultured Actinomycetes bacterium, assembly GCA_963788215.1. GTDB lineage: Bacteria > Actinomycetota > Thermoleophilia > Gaiellales > Gaiellaceae > AC-32. Next base: position 179,140 of record CAWBFX010000005.1, on the reverse strand, counting down.
GCTCGCGAGGCGGCTCAAGGCGCTCGGCGAGGAGGTCTGCGTCGGCTCGCGCGACGAGCAGCGAGGGAAGGAGCGCGCGATCGAGCTCGGGGTCGAGGGCGGTGCGAACGAGGACGTCGTGCGAGGCGCCGACCTCGTCGTGCTCGCGACGAAGTCGAACGCGGTGCTCGACACGGCGCGCGACCTCGTCGACGCGATCGGCGACACGCCGGTCCTCTGCGTCGCGAGCGACCTCGTCTTCACCGACGCGGGGGTGCTCCCGGGCCGCGGGGAGCGCTCGCTGGCGGAGGAGGTCGCGGAGATCGTCCGCGCGCCGGTCGCCTCCGGCTTGCAGTCGCTTTCCGCGGCGCACCTGGGCGCGGGGGATTTGCCCGACGAGGACGCGCTCGTCTGCGGCGACCACGCGGAGACGAAGCGCCTCGTGCTCGGCCTCGCCGGCCGGCTCGTCGGCGGACGCGCGGTCGACGTCGGGCCGCTCGCGAACTCGCGCGGGCTCGAGGCGATGACCGCCGCGATCCTGAACGTGAACCGTGAGCACGGCGTGGCTGCGGGCCTGCGCATCACCGGCCTGCCGTGATCTCGATCCGTCCGGTCGAAGGGCTGCCCGAGATCCGGGAAGGCGACGACGTCGGAGCGCTGATCGCCGAACGTGCCGAGCTCCTGGACGGGGACGTGCTCGTGGTCGCCCAGAAGGCGGTCTCCAAGGCGGAGGGCAGGGTCGTCAGGCTCGACGAGGTCGAGCCGTCGGACAAGGCCCGCGAGCTCGCAGGCGGGGAGGACCCGCGCCGCCTCGAGGTGATCCTGCGCGAGTCGGCGCGGCTCGTCCGCACCAGGCCGCCGCTCGTGATCGCGGAGACCCGGCACGGCTTCGTCTGCGCTTCGGCCGGCGTCGACTCCTCCAATGCGCCCGAGGCGGGGACGGTCGTCCTGCTCCCGCAGGACCCGGACGCCTCCGCCGCCCGCCTCCGCGAGCGCGTGCGCGATCTGGCAGGCGCCGAGATCGGCGTCATCGTCAGCGACTCCTTCGGCCGTGCCTGGCGGCAGGGGACGACCGATGTCGCGATCGGCCTCGCAGGAATCCGCCCGCTGCTGGACCTCACCGGTGAGCGCGACTCGGCCGGCTACGAGCTGCACGCGACGGTGATCGCGGTCGCCGACGAGCTCGCCGCAGCGGCCCAGCTCGCCATGGGCAAGACGAGTGGAATCCCGGCCGCCGTGATCCGCGGCTACGACGCGAGCGGCGACGGCAGCGCCCGCGATCTCGTCATGCCTCCCGAGCGCGACCTCTTTCGCTGAGGGGTTTTCCGTGCATACTCCGACTGGGAGGGGAGATGTCGAGGGAGCAGTTCATGCTGCTGTTCGTGATGGGTTCGGGATCGCTCGCGGTCTGGATCGCGCTGCGCGTCCCCCAGATCGCGCCGCACAGCCTGCGCAGCGCGGGCGTGCACGTCTGCGCCGCGCTGCTCCTCGGCTCCGTGCTCTCGCCGGCGCTGCGGCTGGTCCCCGGCCTGCCCGGAACCACCTCCGTTCTGGTCGCGCTCTTCGCGGTGGCGCTGCCGGCGCTGACCTACATGCTCCTCGCGGGGCTCTGGCTGCTGCTCGTCTTCGCGGGCGATCCCTACGCCGGCCGCAGCTAGCGGCGCCGGCGTAACGCGATCCCGGTCAGGATCTCGCGGACGATCCGGTCGGCGACGAGCGCCGTGATGTCGCTCGAGCCCGGCGCGGTCGGGATCACCTCGACCACGTCCGCGCCGACGAGCTCGACGCGGCAGGCGATCTCGCGGCACGCCCAGAGAAGGTCGGCGCTCTCCATCCCGCCCGGCTCGGGTGTTCCCGTCCCGGGCGCATAGGCCGGGTCGAGCACGTCCACGTCGACGCTCAGGAACACGGGGCCGGCGCCGACGATGTCCAGCGCCCCGCCGACGACCTCCTCGATCCCGAGGCGCCGCACGTCGTGCATGAAGAAGCTCGTGATCCCGCGCTGCTCCTGCCAGCGGAACTCCTTCTCGCCCGGCCAGTAGCCGCGCAGGCCGATCTGGACGTAGCGCCGCGCGTCGACGATGCCCGCCTCGACGAGCCGGTACATCGGCGTCCCGTGGGAAACCTCGACGCCGAAGACCTCGGTTCCGGTGTCCGTGTGCGTGTCGAAGTGGATCAGCCCGATCGGCGCGCGGCCGGCCGCGCACGCGCGGATGTCCGGCTCCGCGATCGAGTGGTCGCCGCCGAGGATGACGGGGATCGCTCCCGCGGCGACGACCTCGCCCACCGTGCGCTCGATCGCCTCGTGCGTTCTCTTCGGATCGGCCGGCAGGACCGGCGCGTCGCCGTAGTCGACCATCCGCAGCTCGGCCATCGCGTCGACCTTGGCTTCGAGATGCGGTCCGGGCGGGCAGCTGGCCGCGCGGATCGCCCTCGGGCCGAATCGCGCGCCCGGCCGGTCGGAGACGAGGTCGTCGGTCGGTGCGCCCACGATCGCGACGTCGACGCCCTTCAGCTCCGCCGGGTCCTGCGTGTACGGCAGCGTCCCGAAGGTGAGCAGGCCCGCGTAGTCGGGCTTCTCGCCGTGCTCGCGCCAGCGCTCGAGCGGGTCGATCACGGGACGATTGTCGCCTGCCCGGCCGCCAGGCGCTCGCCGACCGCGCGCTCGGCCTCCTCGGCGGCCAGCGGATGCGCGGCGACGGCCGCGAGGAACGGCGCCCGCGCCAGCGCGTACAGCCGGGCCTGGGTTGCCGCGCGAACGGTCGCGGTCCGCGGGACGCTGTGCAGGAGGGCGATCTCGCCGAAGGAGTCGCCGCGCTGAAGCGTGCGCAGCGCGCGTCCGCCGGCCGAGACCTCGAGGTCGCCGTCGGCGACCGCGTAGAAGAGCTCGCCCGGCTCGCCCTCGCGCACGACCTCCTCGCCGGCCGCCGCCTCCACGGGCACGAGCTCGCGCGCGAGCGACTCCAGCTGCGGCGGCCCCAGCGGCGCGAACAGCGGCAGCGAGCGCAGGAGCGAGAGCTCGACCACGGGCACGGTCGCCCGCCGGTCGATTGCGAGCAGGCGCCCGCCGGCTAGCAGCAGCGCGGCGGGAAGGACGCAGCCCACGCCGATCACCGCGGCGCGGCCGCCCGCGATCGCCACGAGCAGCGGCGTGAGGAGCGACCCCACGGCGAGCGCGGCCATGCTCAGGCCCTCGAGCAGCCCGAACACGCGCGCGAGCAGGTCGACCGGCGCGATCCTCTGCAGCAGGGTCCGGCCCGCGACGTCAACCACGATCCGTCCGGCGCCCGCGACCGCGAGCAGCGCGAATGCCGTCGCCACCTGGGGACTCGCGCCGAGCGCGACGAACGCGACGCCCCAGGCGAGTGCACCCGCCACGAGCGGCGGGATCAGGCGCCTGCGGCCCACCAGCGCGGCCGTCGCCGCGATCCCGAGCACGCCGCCCGCGCCGAACGCTGCGTTCAGGTAGCCGGCACCGGAGCCGCCGAGGTCGAGCAGCGAGACCGCGAGCACGACGAAGACGACGTCGAGCGCCCCGATCGCCACCGACTCCGCGGCGAGCAGGCCCAGCAGCAGCCGAGCCTCTGGTTCCTCTCGCACGAGCCGCAAGGCGCGCAGGGGATCCCGCTCTGCCGCCGCCGCGGCCGGGGGCCCTTCGACCGGCGCGACGACGATCCCGCCTGCGAGCGAGAGGCCCGCCATCACCGCGAACACGAGCCCCGGAGAGCCGACCGCGAGCAGCACGCCCGTGGCTGCCGGGGCCACCACGAGGCTCACGCTCTCGATCCAGCCGGAGACGACGTTCGAGGCCGTCAGCTCCTCCGGCGTCCGCGCGAGCGCCGGAACGAGCGCCGCCTGCGCGGGCCGTGTCAGCGTGACCGCGGTCGCCGCGCAGGCCGCGAGCGCGTACGAGAGCGGGGCGGGCGCGCCTGCGAGCAGGGACGCGGCCGTGGCCGCCAGCGCCGCCGCCTGGACGACGTACGCGAGCGTGAGCACCCGCGCCGGCGGAAAGCGGTCTCCGAGACCGGCCGCGACGGGCGCGAAGAACGCCGCGGGCAGGAGCTGCACGGCGGCGACGACCCCCGCCTCGGTCGCCCCGCCCCGCTCGTAGGCGAAGACGAGCATCGCGATCCAGACGCCCCATTCGGCCGAGTTGAAGGCGACGAACGCGAGTTCGACGCGCCGCAGGCCGCGGTTCTGGAAGACCCCGCGGATGACCCTCATCGCTGCTCGAGCCGCTCCCGGACGGCCGCCCGAACGCGCCGCTCGACGTCCGGGAACGCCATCAGTCCTGCGAGCGCGCCGTCTGGAAAGACGAGCAGCTGCAACGGCGAGCCCGCCACGACCGTGGCGAGTCGCGAGTAGCCGAAGCCGGCTCCCCAGTCGAGCGCCGCGAGCTCGCCGAAGAACTCCCCGGGCCCGAGCGAGCGCACGTGCTCGTCCCCGACGAAGACGTCGGCCGTTCCCTCGACGATCACGAAGAAGTCGCGCTCCGAGCCCCACTGCTCGACGACCGTCTCGCCCGGCGCGGCGGAGCGCTCCATGGCCAGCGCCGCCACCTCCTCCGCCTGGGCCGCCGTCAGGGACTCGAACAGCGGCAGCGAGCGCAGCGGCGGCGGGAAGAGGCTCGACGTCACGTCCGGGTGGCGCTCGTAGGGCTCGGCCTCGGCGGTCACCGGCGCGTCCTCGCGCTCGAGGAAGTCGAGCACCGCGTCGACGTCCTTCAGCGCGGTCGTGTGGTTGAGGATGCACAGCCGAAGGGCGAAGCGGCCGTGCAGGCGCGTCGACGAGACGAGCCCCAGGCCGCTCTCCTCGAGCTTCGCGGCGAGCGCCGCATTGCGCCGCTCGTGCTCTTCCGCGTCGGCCCCTTCGAAGCGGCGGCGGAAGCAGACGACCCCGAGCGAGCGCGGCACGAGCAGCTCCAGCGCCTCGCTCTCCGCGATCCGCCGCTCGGCGTGCTCGGCCAGCTCGAGCGAGCGGTCGATCGCTGCGCGGAAGGCGTCGAGCCCGAACGTGTGAACCGAGACCCAGACCTTGAGCGCGCGCGACGTTCGGGTCAGCTGCAGGCCGAGGTCGGCGAAGTTCGTCTCGTCGTCGCGGGCCCGCGCGTCGCCGAGGTAGTCCGGGACGATCTCGAAGGCGGAGCGCAACAGCGAGCCGTCGCGGACGAGCACGCAGCCGCACTCGAACGGCTGGTAGAGCCACTTGTGCGGATCGAGCGTGACCGAGTCCGCCAGCTCGAGCCCCCGCAGGGCGCCTCCCGACCGCTCGCTCAGAACCGAGAAGCCTCCGTAGGCCGCGTCGACGTGAAGCCAGACGCCGTGCTCGCGGCAGACTTCGGCGAGCTCGGCCAGCGGGTCGACCGCCCCGCTGTTCGTGGAGCCTCCGTTCGCGGCGACGAGGAGCGGGAGGCGCCCGGCGCGCAGGTCGGCCTCGATCGCGGCGGACAGGGTCTTCGGCGCGAGCCGGAGCGACGCGTCGCTCGGCAGCACACGCACCTGCTCGGGCCGGAACCCGAGGACACGCGCGCCGCGGGCGATCGACGAGTGCGCCTGGTCCGAGACGTAGAGCACGAGGTCGCCGCGCATCGCGCCGGCCCTCGCCTCGCGCGCGCAGGCGAGGGCGGTCATGTTCGCGGCCGAGCCGCCGCTCGTCAGCGAGCCCGCCGCCTCGGCCGGGTAGGCGATCCAGTCCTTGAACCAGCCGAGCACCTCGAGCTCGACCTGGCTCGGGCCGGCCGACTCCATCCAGGACCCCGCGTAGACGTTGCAGGCACTGGCGATCAGGTCGGCGAGCGCGCCGGGCCAGGTCCCGGAGCCCGGAATGAAGCCGAGGAAGCGCGGGTGGTCGACGCGGCTGCGGAACGGGAGCACGTCGCGCTCGAGCCGCTCGATGACCTCCGCGAACGGTTGCGGGCCGTCGGGCGGCGGGCCGGAAAGCCGCTCGCGCATCTCGCGCGGGGACGCGCGCATGAGTGGCGGCGCTGCGGCCGTCGCGCTCTCGACGAGCAGGTCGACCACGCGGTAGCCCAGCTCGCGCATCGTTTCCGCGTCGAGCTCGAGCGGATCGTGTTGCGGCGACGGCGTGCCGGTCACGTCGCGCGGATCTTCACATCTGCTGCGCGAGCCGCCTAGAGCCTGGTGCGCGTGAAGACGAAGCCGCCGAGGCCCGAGACGATCAGCACGCCGGCCAGGGTGAAGCCGACGATCGCCCAGCGCGGGAAGTGCTTGGCCGTCGCGGGAACGGCGACGACGGTGCGGCGGTGCTTGCGGCGGTGGTGCACACCGCGGGTGGTGGTGGGCGTGGTGGTCGTCGTCGGCGCGGGGGTCGACTGCTGCTGGGTCGTCGTCCGGGCCGTCGTCGTGCGCGCGGTCGTCGGCGGCGGAGGCGGTGGCGGCGGTGCGGGCGGAGGCGGTGGTGGAGGCACGTCGACGGTCGTCGGAGCCGTCACTGTGACCCCCGTCGTCTGCGTCAGCGTGATCGACGTGGTCGTGTCGTTGGGCGCGGCTGCGACGCCGCCCGCGAGGACGAAGCCCGCGAGCGCGAGCCCCCCTGCCGCAGCGGCGGCCAGAAGCCGGCGGAAGAGCCGACGCGTCCGCACGCTGTCGTCTTTCTCCAGAGCGAGAGCGGCCAAACTGCATGCGTGGCCGAAGAGATCGTCCTCGTCAGGCACGGTGAGACCGAGTGGAGCAGGACGCTCCGTCACACGGGGCGCACGGACGTCCCGCTGACCGATGAGGGTCGCCGCCAGGCCGAGATCGTCGGCCGGGCGCTTCACGGCCGGCGCTTCGAGCTCGTGCTGACGAGCCCGCTCCAGCGGGCCGCCGAGACCTGTCGCCTCGCCGGCTTCGGCGCGGAGGCGCAGGCGTGCGACGATCTCTGCGAGTGGGACTACGGCGACTACGAGGGCCGGACGACCGCGGAGATCCGCGAGGAGGTCCCGGGCTGGACGCTCTTCACCGGCGGCGTTCCGAACGGCGAGACAGCCGCCGAGGTGGGCGACCGGGCTGACCGCGTCCTCGCCGAGGCCTCAGCCGCGAACGGCGACGTGCTCCTCTTCGCGCACGGTCACGTCCTGCGCATCCTCGCGGCGCGATGGGTCGGGCTCGAGCCGTCGGCCGGCCGCCTGTTCGCGCTCGACCCGGCCACGCTCAGCACGCTCGGGCACGAGCGCGAGCAGCACGTGCTCCGCACCTGGAACGCCGCCCTACGCCCTGCTCGTTAAGCTGGCCGCGTGCTCGAAGGAAGCTGTCTCTGCGGTGGCGTCCGGTTCGAGCTGACTGGCGACTTCACGCCCCGCAGCTTCTGCCACTGCGCGAGCTGCAAGCGCCTCTCGGGAGGTCCCGGCACGGCGAACGGCGCCGCGCGCAGCGACTCGGTCAGGATCGTCGCCGGCGAGGAGCTCCTCCGCACCTACCAGCCGGACGAGGGCAGCGCGAAGACGTTCTGCTCGCGCTGCGGGTCGAACCTCTTCGGCGGCGGCTGGCCCGAGGCCGAGATGGCGAGCGTCCGTCTGCCCGCGCTCGACACGCCGTTCGAAGGCGCTCCCGACCGCCACATCTATACGCGCTCGCTCGCGCACTGGGAGGCGCTGCCTGAGGACGGACTCGAGAGGTTCGAGGCCGCCTCAGGCAGCTAGACGAAGGAGGGGCGCCGCCGCCGCCCGGCGGCACCCACTTAAGACGAATGCCGCTCCCGCGAATTTCTTGCGGTCATTTTTCGCCGGGAGGCGACCTGATGTGACGAGGCTCACCGGCCCGGATTCTCCCTAGACTCGCACCATGGCCGCGTGTCCGAATTGCGGCGCGGAGAACCGGGAAGAGGCGCGGTTCTGCGATGCCTGCGGGACGGCGCTCGCCGAGCGCGCAGCGCCGCGCGAGGTGCGCAAGGTGGTCACGGTGCTGTTCTGCGACGTGACCGGCTCGACTGCGCTGGGCGAGCAGATCGATCCGGAGAGCCTCCGCCGCGTGATGGCCCGCTACTTCGAGACCGCGAAGGCGATCGTCGAGCGGCACGGCGGCACGGTGGAGAAGTTCATCGGCGACGCGGTGATGGCCGTCTTCGGCGTCCCGGCCGTGCACGAGGACGACGCCCTGCGCGCCGTGCGCGCCGCCGACGAGCTCCGCGGAGGCCTCGCCGAGCTCAACGACGAGCTCGAGGGGAGCTACGGCACCCGGCTCGAGCTTCGGATGGGCGTGAACACCGGCGAGGTCGTGACCGGCACCGAGGAAAGGCTCGCCACGGGAGACGCCGTCAACGTGGCCGCTCGGCTCGAGCAGGCCGCCGAGCCCGGGGAGGTGCTGCTGGGGCAGGAGACGTTCCGCCTCGTGCGCGCCGTCGCCGACACCGAGGCAGTCGACCCGATCGCGGCGAAGGGGAAGGCCGAGCCGCTCCCGGCGTACCGGCTGCTGTCCGTACGCGCCGGCGACCCACCTCGCAGCGGAGAGGCGCCGATGGTGGGCCGGGAGCGCCAGCTGCAGCTCCTCGAGCACGCGTTCGACTCTGCCTCGGCGGAGCGCTCATGCCACCTGTTCACGATTCTCGGATCGGCGGGAGTCGGCAAGTCGCGGCTGGCAGAGGAGTTCCTGCGCACTCTCGACGACGCGGTGCTCGTGCGCGGCCGTTGCCTGTCCTACGGCGAGGGAATCAGCTACTGGCCCGTCACCGAGGTCGTCAAGCAGCTCCAACCCGAGGCGCCCGAGAGCACGCCTCTCGCAGCGATCCTCGGCGAGGAAGCGGCGGCGAGCCCCGATGAGATCGCCTGGGCCTTTCGAAAGCTGCTCGAGGCCCGGGCGGCGGATCGACCCCTGGTGGTCGTCTTCGACGACGTGCATTGGGGGGCGCCGGCGTTTCTCGACCTGGTCGAGCACGTCGCCGACCTCAGCCGGGGAGCGCCGATCCTGCTCCTCTGCATGGCCAGGCCCGAGCTGCTCGACACGAGGCCTTCCTGGGGCGGCGGCAAGCTGAACGCGACCAACGTGCTGCTCGAGCCGCTCGCATCCGGCGAGGCCGGTGAGCTGATCGACAGCCTGGCGAGCGAGATCCCGCCCGAGCTGCGCGACCGGATCCTCGACGCTGCCGAAGGCAACCCGCTCTTCGTCGAGGAGATGGTCGCGATGACCTCGGAGGACGGAGAGGGGGAGATCGTCGTGCCGCCGACGATCCAGGCGCTGCTCGCGGCCCGGCTCGACCAGCTCGAGCCCGCCGAGCGCAGCGTGCTCGAGCGCGGCGCGATCGAAGGGCTCATCTTCCATCGAGGCGGCGTCGCCGTGCTCTCACCGGACGAGCCGAAGGTCGACGGCCGACTGGTCACGCTCGTCCGCAAGGACCTGCTGCGTCCGGAACAGCCGCTGCTCACGGGCGACGACGCCTACCGCTTTCGCCATCAGCTGATCCGGGACACGGCTTACGAGGCGCTGCCGAAGGCTGTCCGCGCGGACCTGCACGAACGCTTCGCAGTCTGGCTCGAGGAGCACGGCACGAGTCTCGTCGAGCTGGACGAGATCGTCGGATTCCACCTCGAGCAGGCGTATCGCTACCGGCTCGAGCTCGGGCCGCTCGACCCGCACGCCGTGGAGCTCGCGCGAAGCGCCGGGGCGCGGTTGCTCGCCGCCGGAGAGCGCGCTCAGGCGCGAGCCGACTTCGGCGCCGCCGGAAGCCTGCTTCGCCGCGCAGTGGACCTGATCCCGGAGGGAGAGCACGATCGCCTTCTCGCGCAGGTCGACCTGGCGGTCGTCGAGGCCCACGCCGGCGAATTCCCGCGCGCCCGCTCGCTCCTGCACGAGGCGGAGCGGGCCGCAGATGCGGCCGGCGACGAAGTCGTGGCGATACGCGCGGGCCTCGTGAAGCTGGACCTCGGGATGCAGACCGACCCGACGACGAGGATCGGCACTGCACTCGAGGGCTCCAAGGCGTACGGGAAGCGCGCGGAGGAGCTCGGAGACGACGAGACGCTGGTCTGGGCCGAGCTGAACATCGCCAAGTTCACCTGGTGGGGCGGCAGCACGCTGGAGGCCGCGCGGTCATTCGACCGGGCCCGGGAGCTCGCCACCCGCGTCAAGCCGACCCTGCTCCCTGAAATCGACACCTGGTCGGCATTCGGCCTCTGGAGTGGCCCGGAGCCCGTCGAGTCTGCGCTGGAGAAGTGCGACCGCCTGATAGCAGCCGGGCTGGGCGGGCCGGTGCGCGAAGCGACCGTTCGCATGATTCGAGGCACGCTGCGCACCCTGCGGGGCGAGCCTGAAGAAGGCATCGCCGAGGCGCGGGAAGCAAAGGCGCTGGTCGAGGACGTCGGACACCGAATCGTCGCGGCAGGCACGTCCATGATGATCGGCGAGAGCGAGCTTCTGGCGGGAAATCCCGCCGGCGCCGAGAAAGTGTTGCGGGAGGGGTACACCATGCTCAAGGAGCACGGGGAGACGGGCTATTTCAGCTCGATCGCGGCGGTGCGGGCCCATGCGACGCTCATACTCGGCAACGAGGACGAGGCGCTGGAGATGGCCGACGAGGTCCTGGGAGTCTCCGCCGACGACGATTTCGACCCGGTCGCTCGCGCTCGCGCGGTCCGCGCGCTGATCTTTGCGCGCCGCGGCCTGCACGAGGACGCAGCCGCCGAGATCGGACGGGCGGTAGAGCGGGTGGAGAAAACCGACTACCTGAACGTGCGGGCCCTGATCGCCCTCGCCGAAGCAGACGTCGCGGCTCTTGCCGGACGGACCGATGACGAGCAGGCGGCGCTTCGCCGGGCGATGGCGCTCGCGGAGCAGAAGGGCGATCGGCTCACGCCGGCCCGTGTGCGCGAACGGCTCGCCTGACGATTCGGGCGAGAGCGAAGCGGGAAGGCAAGCCATGTGAACCGCTTCCTCCGGCGCATGCAGCGTTTCGGCAAGGGCTGGTCGGGGCGGCGCTCGCACGGCGAGATGACGCCGCACGAACCACCCCAGGCTCCGGACCCCCGCGCGAAGAACAGCGGCCACGGCAAGAAGACGGCCGACAAGTGGAACCAGTAGCGGCGTAGACTTCGGGCCGTGCGACGCGCACTCGCGCTGTCTGCCCTGATCCTCGCCGCCGCCGGCTGCGGTGGCTCGTCGCCGCACTCGCCGCGCTACTCAGCGCACGTCACGAACGCGTGGTTCCCGCTCCGGCCGGGCGCGAGCTGGGTCTACCGGGGCGTCAAGGACGGCGAGCCCTCGCGTGACCTGGTGCGCGTCACCAGCATCGTCCGGGTGATCGACGGCGCTCCCTGCGCTGCCGTCTCCGACCGCCTGTACCTGCAGCGGCAAGCTCGAGGAGCGGACGACCGACTACTACACCCAGGACGAGAAGGGCAACGTCTGGTACTTCGGCGAGGACACCGCCGAGCTCGACAAGCAGGGAAACGTGAAGACGACCGAGGGCAGCTGGCTGGCCGGCCTGAACGGCGCGAAGCCCGGAATCTTCATGTACGCGGTGCCGAAGGCCGGCCAGTCGGCGCGCCAGGAGTTCCTGAAGGGGCAGGCGGAGGACCACTTCCAGGTCCTGCGTCTCGGCATCGGCGTGCACGTCCCCTACGGCTCCTCGCAGCGGGCGCTTCTGACGAAGGAGTGGACGCCGCTCGAGCCCGGCGTGCTCGACCACAAGTTCTACCTCCGCGGGGTCGGCACCGTCCTCGAGCAGACGGTCAAGGGCGGGCAGGAGCGGAACGAGCTCGTGTCGTACAACCCCGGCTAGGATCGGGGCATGTGCAGAAACATCCATACGCTCTACAACTACGAGCCGCCGGCCACCGAGGACGAGGTGCACGGCGCGGCCCTCCAGTACGTGCGCAAGATCAGCGGCTTCACGAAGCCCTCGCGCGCGAACGAGGAGGCGTTTGCCCGGGCCGTCGACGAGGTGGCCGAGGCGTCCAGGCGTCTGCTCGACTCGCTCGTGACCACGGCGCCGCCGCGGGACCGCGAGGTCGAAGCCGAGCGCAAGCGCGCCCGCGCGGCCGAGCGCTTCGCAGTCGCCGGGTAGGAGGCGGCCGGAGCGCCTGGCGCGCTCCGGCCGCTGTTCCCCCGTGTCGGGGAGGGGGCCTTACCGGCGCGAGACGGCCACGGGCCGCCAGACGCCGACGTCGCGGAAGCCGTTGCCGAGCACGTCGCCGCGCTTCTGGTCGAGGTAGAACCGGTAGAGCGGCGCGCCGCGATAGGTCACCTGGATCGTGCGGTCGGGCCGCCGAATCGTCGCGAGCCCGCCGACGCCGCCCGGACGCATGCCCCTGGCGACGCGGAGCGGCTTCCAGAGGGCGAGACATGCCCGCGTCTTGCAGACGAAGCGCCCGTGGCGCTCGGTGCTGAGCGAGTAGAGCGTGAGCCCACGCGTCGTGACGAGGATCGTCTTGCCGAGCTTCGCGTTGGGCGCTGTCGAGACCACCCGGGTGGTCGCCTGTGGGGCGGCGAGAGCGGCTGCCGCGAGCGCGAGCACGCCGGCGCCGACGAGCACTGCTGTCTTCATAGCTGACCTCCTGGGCCGCGAGAAGGCTCTGCTGGTGATACGCGGCTAGGTAGAGCTTCGGATCTCTAGGTTTCCTCGTCCCAGGGCGGCAGCTCCAACGCACGCTCGTACGCCGCGCGGTCGTGCACCGGCTCGCCGTGGGAGACGATCACGCGCTCGAACGGCAGCTCGAGGAGCTCGCGCAGAGCGGGGAGGGCGCGCGAAGCTGCGGCGTCGCCCAGACGCGAAGCTCACCCTCGGGGGCCGTCATCCCGTCCGCGAAGACGATCGTCTTGTGCTCCGGGAGCCAGAGCGGCGTCTCGTTGCGGCCGCGGCCGTCGTAGAGCGCACGCAGCCCGCCCGGAAGCTCCGAGCCCGGCTCGATCGGCTCGAGCTCCGTCTCGGGAACGTTCGAGCGCCAGAAGAGCCAGGGCCCGAACGCGCGGGCGCCGTAGCGTTCGACGAAGAGATCGACGTCGCGTACGTGGTCCGGCTTGAGCACGACGGCCATGGTCGGCGGGCGCTGATCCAGCCGGTTCCAGACCTCCGAATCCTCTGGCGGCGCGAGCGGGTCGAGGACGGCGACCTCGCCGCCGCTCTCGACGTACGTGGACGAGACGTGCTGCGGCCAGCCCGCGTCAGGGCGCCAGTCAGGGTAGGCAAGCCGCCAGATCCATAGACCCGGTGCGACGTCCTGGATCTCAGCCGTCACTCGGCCCGCCATGTCGGTGAATATCGCCAGTGATGTCTGTGTAGATCTACATCACCTGCCCTGTTTAGAGGTCGTGGCTGTGGCAATGACCCTGTGACCATGAGAGCCCTGACCTGGCAAGGAAAGCGCGACGTCCGCGTCGACAACGTCCCTGATCCCAAGCTCCGCGACGCGACCGACGCGATCATCCGCGTCACCTCGAGCGGGATCTGCGGCTCCGACCTGCACCTCTACGAGATCATGTCGCCGTTCCTCGAGTCGGGCGACATCCTCGGCCACGAGCCGATGGGCGTCGTCGAGGAGGTCGGCTCCGAGGTCACCGAGCTGCAGCCGGGCGACCGCGTGGTCGTTCCCTTCAACATCTCGTGCGGCCACTGCTTCATGTGCGGCCAGGGCCTTCACTCGCAGTGCGAGACCACCCAGCAGCGCGACCAGGAACGCGGCGCCGCGCTCTTCGGCTACACGAAGATGTACGGCGAGGTCCCCGGCGGCCAGGCCGAGTACCTGCGCGTTCCGTTCGCGAACTACCTGCCGATCAAGGTGCCCGAGGGGCCGCCGGACGACCGCTTCGTATTCCTCTCCGACGTCCTCCCGACCGCCTGGCAGGCCGTCGAGTACGCGGCGATCCCCGACGGCGGCTCGGTCGCCGTGCTCGGGCTCGGGCCGATCGGCGACATGGCTGCGCGCGTGGCGCAGCATCGAGGCCATCGGGTCTTCGGCGTCGACCTCGTCCCTGAGCGGCTCGAGCGGCTCCGCGCCCGCGGCATCGACGTGCTCGACCTGCGCGAGCACGGAGACGATCTCGTCGAGGTGATCCGCGAGCGCACCGACGGCCGCGGCCCGGACTCCGTGATCGACGCGGTCGGGATGGAAGCGCACGGCGCCCCGGTCGCGAAGGCGATGCAGACGATCACCGGCTTCCTGCCGGACCCGGTGCAGCGCTGGATGATGGAGAAGGCGGGCGTCGACCGCCTGAGCGCGCTCCACACGGCGATCGAGCTCGTCCGCCGCGGCGGAACGATCTCGATCATCGGCGTCTACGGCGGCATGGCCGACCCGCTGCCGATGATGACCCTCTTCGACAAGCAGATCCAGGTGCGCATGGGCCAGGCGAACGTCAAGCGCTGGGTGCCGGAGATCATGCCCCTGCTGATGGACGGCGACCCGCTCGGCGCCGACGGCTTCGCGAGCCACCACCTTCCGCTGGACTCGGGCCCCGAGGCCTACGAGAAGTTCCAGAAGAAGGAAGACGGCTTCGTGAAGGTGCTGCTGCAGCCCTAGTCGGGGGCGTCTCTAGGCTGTCGGCGTGGCCGACGAGTACGGCGAGAACGTCTGGGAGCCGGAGCTTCCCGAAGTGTGGGAAGGGGTGCGCGGACGACGTCTGATCCGCGAAGAAGGCCGGCCGCTGTCGGGCGCGGTCTGGGAATTGCCGCCGGGATCACGCGGCGTCGACTATCACTTCCATCACGGGACCGAGGAGTTCCTGATCGTCCTGTCGGGCGCGGCGACGCTGCGGACGCCGGACCGTGAACGTGAGCTCGCTGCCGGCTCGGTCGCGCATTTCTCGCCGGGCCCCGACGGTGCTCATAGCGTCATGAATCTCGGCGACGAGCCGATGCGCTACGTGATGATCGCGGCGCACGCTTCGCCCGACATCATCGAGTACCCGGATACGGGCGAATTCGCGGCGGGCGCGAAGTCGCTCTCTCAGGGTGGCGAGCCGTTCTTCGTCCGGTTGCCGTTCCCCGGGTCGTAGCTACCGGCCGACGGCGTAGCCCTGCATCCCGCGTGGGTTGGCCGCCGCGCGCAGGACGGTGCCGTCGGTGCCGGCCGCGCTGAGCCGGCCGAGCGACCACGGGCCTTGCGGCTCGACCAGGTGTCCCCGCCGGGCGAGCTCGATCGAGACCTCTTCGCCGAACCGGTTCTCGAGCTGGATCGCCCGCGGCCGAGGCTGACGCGGATAGAACGACGACGGAAAGTGCTCGTTGTGGAACATCGGCGCGTCGATCGCCTCCTGCAGGTCGACGCCGAAGTGCGCGAGCGTGAGGAAGAAGACGAGCGACCACTGGTCCTGCTGGTCGCCGCCGGGCGTTCCGAACGCGAGCGTCTCGCCGTCGCGCCGGGCCAGCGTCGGCGAGAGGGTCGTCCGCGGCCGCTTGCGCGGCTCGAGCGAGTTCGGCAGACCCTCCTCCAGCCAGAACATCTGGCCGCGCGTGCCGAGACAGAAGCCCAGGCCGGGGATCACCGGCGATCCGTCGAGCCAGCCGCCGCTCGGCGTTGCCGAGACGACGTTGCCCCAGCGGTCGACCACGTCGACATGGCAGGTGTCACCGCGGCGGGTTGGCTCGCCGGTGCCGGGCGCCGCCTCTGCCGCGACAGGAATCCGCGGCAGCCGCGGCTCCCGCCCGCCTGGGCGCAGCTCCCCTGAGGCTTCGTCGCTCACGAGCCGCGCTCGCTCTTCCGCGTAGGCGGGGCTCAGCAGCTCCTCGAGCGGCACCTCGGAGAACTCTGGGTCGCCGTACCACGCCTCGCGGTCGGCGAACGCGAGCTTCGCGCACTCGACCACGACGTGGACGAACTCGGCGCTCTCGCGCCCGAGCGAGCCGAGGTCGAACCGCGAGAGCAGCGCGAGTTGCTGCAGGAAGACCGGCCCCTGGCCCCAAGGCCCAGTCTTCGACACGCGCCAACCCGCGTAGTCGAGCTCGACCGGCGCCTCGACGCGACGCCTGCCACCCGGCGAGGTCGTCGCCGGTCAGCAGCCCGCGGTGGCGCCGCCCCGAGCTGTCCATCACCTCCGTCTCGGCTGCGAAGGACGCGATCGCCTCCGCGACGAAGCCGCGGTAGAAGGCGTCGCGCGCCGCGTCGATGACCGCCTCGCGGCTCCCACCACCCGCCTCGTCCAAAATTCGCCGCCAGGTCGCCGCCAGCGGGCGGTTGCGGAACAGCGAGCCCGCAGCCGGCACAGGGCAGGTAGAGCTCGGCCGACCCCGGCCACTCCTCGCGGAACATCCGCTCCATGGAGGCGATCGTCGAGCAGATCCCCGGAACGACCGGGTAGCCGTTCTCGGCGTAGCCGATCGCGGGCTCGAGCACGTCCGCGAGCGGCAGAGTCCCGAAGTCCCGTAGGAGCAGCAGCCAAGCGTCGAAGGCCCCGGGCACGCAGGCCGGCAGGAGACCCGTCCCCGGAACGAGCTCGAGCCCGAGATCGCGGAACCGCGCGACGCTCGCCGCCTCAGGCGCGACGCCCTGGCCGCAGACGACGAGCACCTCGTCCCGCTCGGCGCTGTAGAGCAGGATCGGCACCTCGCCGCCGGGCCCGTTCATGTGCGGCTCGACGACCTGGAGCACGAACCCTGTCGTGACAGCCGCGTCAAAGGCGTTGCCGCCGCGCTCGAGCGCCGCCATCCCCGCCGCGGACGCGAGCCAGTGCGTCGAGGCGACCATCCCGAAGGTGCCCCGCAGCTCCGGCCGCGTCGTGAAGGTCTCCGTCACCCGGTTTCCCAGCGTAGTCGAGCGACGGCGTACCCTCTCTCCATGGCCGACACGCTCGTGTTCATCCCCGCCTGGAACGAGGAGGACAACCTCCCCGCGGTTCTGGACGAGCTGCACCAGGAGCTTCCCGAGGCCGACGTGCTCGTCGTCGACGACGGATCGACGGACGGCACCGCCGAGGTCGCTCGCAAGAACGGTGCAGCCGTGATCTCGTTCGAGCAAAACCGCGGACTTCCGGGCGGTATAGCCGCGGGCTACGGCTACGCGGCCGAGCACGGCTACGCCTGGTGCGGCCGCGTCGACGCGGACGGCCAGCACCCGGTCTCCGAGCTGGCGCGGCTGCTCCAGCGAGTCGAGCGCGGGGACTGCGACGTGGCGGTCGGCTCCCGCTTCGCGAGCGGCGAGGGCTTCGCGCCGTACCGCTACACGTCGTCGGGCCCGCGGCGTCTGGGAACGGCGCTGCTCCGGCGCTCGATGGCGGTCGCGCTCCGCCGGCCGTTCCTCGACGCCACGAGCGGCATGTACGCCGCCAACGCGCGCTCGTTGCCCGTGCTCGCGCGCCCGTACACGACCGAGGCGCCCGAGGTCGAGGCGCTGCTGCGGCTGAACGAAGAAGGCCTGCGTGTGGACGAGGTGCCCGTGAACATGCGCGAGCGAGCGAGCGGCGAGTCGAAGCTGCGTGGCAAGAAGTCGCTGCTCGTGGTGTTCACGATCATCGCCACGCTGTTCGGCTTCCTCCGGCTCAGGCGCCGCTGATGCGGCTGGTCGCGGTCTTCGGCTACTCGCCGCGGCGGCCGGAGGGGCTGCACGGAATCTGCGAGGCGCGAGTCCGCCACGCGGAGCACGTCGTCCGCGACGACGATGCCGTTCTCCTCTCCGGTGAGGCGGACCTGATGCACGGCGCGTGGAACGGCCACCAGGTCCTGCTCGACCCCCACGCGCGCAACACGCGAGAGAACGCGCGCGCGGTCGCGGCGGCGGCGACGGAGGTTGGGGCCCGGGAGGTCGTCGTGGTGACGTCGAGCTGGCACGCGTTCCGCGCGAGGACCCTCGTGCGCGCAGCCGTGGGGCGGGGCGTCGAGGTCACGGCCTCGCCTACGCCCGGCCGCGCGCCGCTGCCGCTACTCGCGCGCGAGCTCGGCTGCCTGGCCGTTCTCCCGCTGCAGCTGGCCGCGGTGCGGCTCAGCGCCCGCCAGGGCTAGCCCTCGAGCTCCTTCTCGGCTCGAGCGCGCGCGGCCGTCGCCGCCTCGGCTGCCTCGCGGAGCCTCGCCGCCTCTTTCTCCGCGCGCTCCGCCGCCCGCTCGGCCTCGCGCTCCGCCTTGCGCAGCCGCTCGACGCGCTCGCGCGCCTGCTTCGATGGGCCGCCGCGGCGGCGGAGCCTTCTTCTTGCGGGAGCGGCCTTCGCCGCAGGGACGAGCCCGCTCAGCGCCTCGAAGCCGACCGGCGAGAGCTCCTCTGTCAGCCGCCCGCGGCGCAGGAGCTCGCGTCCCTCCTCGCTCGCCGCCGCGGCGCGGACCGTCTGCATCGCCTTGTCGACCGCGGCTTGGCCGCTCCCTTCGCGGCGGGCGATCTCCTTCGCCGCCCCCGCGATCCGCTCGAGCGCGTACGTCTCGTCACGCCGCGCCTCGGCGAACTCCTCGGAACCCGCCGCCTGCGCCTTGCGCAGCGCCTCGGCCGCGTCCAGGAGGCGCCGCACGTCGAGCTCCCGCTCACGCGCGACCTGGTTCACGAGCCAGGCCGCGACCGGCGGCTTGCGCAACGCCTTGACCTGCTCCGCTTCGTCGCGGCGGCCTTCGGCCCGGAGCTGCTTCGCCAGCTCGTCGCGTGCGCCGACGAACTCGTCGAGAGGCAGGCCGTAGAGGCGATCGACGTCTTCGTCCATCGCCGTATCTTCCCAGCGACTACGGAGTAGCGGCAATGCGCGATCGAGCGAATGGGACGCTCGCGCAGCCGACCGGGCCAACACGCCAGATCAGTTGCCCACGGCCGGGTCAGGTCCGAACTCGCGGACTTCTTGGGCACAGCGACAGGCAGCGGCGATCTTGGTAGCCCACTGCAGCGCCTCCTCGATCGAGGGGACGTCGATGATCGTGATTCCGGCGATATACGCCTTACTCTCCGCGCCGTCGCTGACCGTCCCATCGGGAGCGACCACCTTGACGCTCACCTCATCGTGGGGATACACACCGCCGGCGAAGACCCATACCCCAGCGTCCTGGGCTTCCCGGACCACCGCGTGCGCCGCCTCTGCTACGGCGGGCCCCTCCTCGTCGGGGATGTAGTCCATCGCGCCGTCGTCGAACGAGATCAGATACCGCGGCATCTTCACGACTCCTTTCTCGGCCGCCTGCTCCGGCCGCTCACCCTGCCAGGGACACGTGCGCAGTTAAAAGACTGGCAGACCGCCGAGAACTCATCGACATAGGCAGATCCCAGCCCACGTTCTTCAGGCGTCATTGCGGAACACTGGCGCAGCCGAGCGTCGACCACTCCGAAAGGGTGATCTTGCCCAAGCCGCCTAGCCGTTCCCGGCTACCGGGCCGGGTCGATCGTCGTCCGCATCACGGTGTGGTTCTTACCCTTCGGCCGCACGTAGGTGAAACCGGCTTGCTCGAACAGGCTGCGGGTGACGCTGTAGAGGAACGACGCGGTGATCTTCTTGCCGCCCGTGTCCTGGGGATAGGCCTCGACAACCCCGCCGCCGGCCTCGGCGATCAGGTCGAGCGCGCCCTCGAGCGCCAGGGCAGAGACACCGCGGCGCCGGTAGCGCTTGTCGACGAAGAAGCACGTCACACGGTAGTCGGGCAGGCTGTCGAGCTCGGCCTCGTACTCCTTGCGGTGCTTGATGTTCTTCAGCTCCTCCGGGCTTCCGAACTGACACCACGCGACGGCGATGTCGCCGTCGAAGACCAGCGCGGCGTGAGCTCGGCCCTCGCGGACGAGTCGCTCCTTCAACGCCCGGTTGGCCTCGTATGAGAACTCCTTCTCGGCGTGGAAGGTGTGGAACCACGTGCACCAGCACCCGCCCCACACGCCGTTGTGCCGCTCGGCGAGGTCCGCAAAGGCGTCCCACGTCTCGGGAGTCAGCGGTCGAACGGTGAAGGTCGCGGCGGCGTGATCGGTCATCGGCCGCAGCTTAAAGACCGGGCCGTGGGGTCCGTGCTGACCGTCAGTAGCATCGCCGTATGAGCGGCGTGGGGGAGCCGGTGCCCTTCGAGGTGTACGAGCCGGGCGTGTACCTGCACGGCACAAAGGCAGACCTCGCGGTGGGCGAGCTCTTGGTTCCCGGGCGTGAATCGAACTTCGAGGCAGGGCGGCTGATGAACTACGTCTACTTCACCGCGACTCTCGACGCCGCGGTCTGGGGCGCCGAGCTCGCCTCCGGTGAGGGCCGTGGGCGCATCTACGTCGTCGAGCCTCTGGGGGAGTTCGAGGACGACCCCAATCTCACCAACAAGAAGTTCCCTGGGAATCCAACGCAGTCCTTCCGCACCCGGGAACCGCTACGTATCGTTGCCGAGCTCCTCGACTGGGTCGGGCACTCGCCCGAGAAGCTCGAGGCAATGCGGGCCCGACTCGATTCCATGCGGCAGGAGGGAACGGGACAGATCGAGGACTGAGCCCAGGGCCGCCGGCTCTAGCCCGCCCGGCGATACCGGATGTGCGTGGCCAGCGGTGAATGCAGCACCTCCGCCGGCTCCATGCCGAGGGACTCGACTCCGTCGAAGATCCGCTCGCCGGACCCGAGCAAGACCGGGGCGATGTCGAGCGTGAGCTCGTCCACGACCCCTGCGATGAGCGCCTGCCGCACGGTCGAGGCGCCTCCGGCGATGTCCACGCCGTCATCGCCGGCGGTTTCGCGCGCCTGCGCGTAGGCGGCGTCGAACCCGTCGGTGACGAAATGGAAGGTCGTCCCGCCCTCCATCTCGATCGGCTCATGGGCGTGATGGGTGAGCACGAACACCGGAGCGTGGTACGGCGGCTCAGGTCCCCACCAGCCGCGCCAGTCCTCGTCCCACTCACCGCGGATCGGCCCGAACATGTTGCGACCCATCACGTAGGCGCCACGCGGGCGCAAAAGCCAACCGGCGGCCGTCTCGTCGGCCTCGTTGGCGCGTTCGTCGCCCAGGTGCCAGCGATGCAGCTCCATCCCGCCCTTGCCCAGCGGGTCCTCGCGACTCTGATCCGGCCCGGCGACGAAGCCGTCGAGCGAAATCGACATATGGCACGTGGTGTCCTGCATCAACACCTCCCGAGTGGTTGCGACCTGCAAGCGGCCGCCCACCCTAGCCGAGCGCCGGCCGACCGCAAGCAGTAGGTTCTCGGCGATCGATCGTGCGCGTCGCAGGGATCGAAGAATTCGGTGGCGGTGTGACGGTGCTCGAGGTGCCTGACCCTCGCGCGCCGCGCGCCGGCGAAGTTCTGATCGAGGTCAAGGCCGCCGGCGTAGGCAATTGGGACGAGTTCGCCCGGACCGGCCGCTGGGACCTGGGACGACAGCCGCCGATGGCGCTCGGCGTCGCGGCAGCAGGAGTCGTTGCGGCCGTGGGTGCCGGGGTCGAGCGGTGGTCCGTCGGGGATCCCGTGCTCACCCATCCGCTGCCACTCGTGGATCAAGGGTGCTGGGCGCCGTTGCTCCTGGCCGAGGCCGCCGCGCTCGCCCCCAAACCGGCGGAGATTCCGTGGACGCAGGCCGCTGCGTTCCCGGTCCCCGCGCTGACCGCGGTTCAGGTGCTGGACGAAGGCCTGCGCGTGGACCGCGGCGAGCGGCTGCTCGTGCACGGTGCGGGCGGAGCGACCGGAACGCTGATCGTCTCGATGGCAGCTCTGCGCGGTGTCGAGGTGATCGCGACGGCGGGACCGAGGAGTCGCGAGCGGGTAATCGGCTCCGGAGCCGCGACGGTGATCGACTACCACGACCCCGACTGGACCGCCCAGGTCGTCGCGGCGACCGCCGGCGAGGGTGTCGATGCCGCTGCCAACGCTGCGCCCGACGGCGCCGTGCTCGCGCTCGCGGCGGTTCGAGACGGCGGTCGTCTGGTCACGATCACCTCCGACCCGCCCGAGACCGAGCGAGGAGTCGAAGTCGTCTCGCTGTACGTCCGCTCCGACGGGGAGCAGCTCGCGGCCGCGGCCCAGGATCTGGCCGCCGGACGGCTCGCCTTCGAGCTGGGCGGGTCCTGGCCCCTCGCGGAGGCCGACGCGGCACTCGCTCACGCAGTTGCAGGAGGCGGAAGCGTCGCGCTCGAGGTCTGACTAGGAGCTGGACGGCGAGCGCGGCAGCGTGAACGCGACCCGCGCGCCGCCGCCGAGACGGTTCTCGGCCCAGATCGTCCCGCCGTGCGCCTGCACGAGCCCCTGCGCGATCGCGAGACCCGAGCCCGGCGCCGCCGCTCGAGCCCGTGCGCGAGTCGTCGGCGCGCCAGAAGCGCTCGAACATCCGCTCCGAGCAGCCCGGCGCGAGCCCGTTGCCGTCGTCCTCGACGGCTACGAGCACTCCGTCCCCGTCCTCCTCGACCACGACCGCGACCTCGCCGTCGGGCCGCGCGTGGCGGAGCGCGTTCGAGAGCAGGTTCATGAGCACGCGCTGCACCTTGTCGGGCGCCACGGAGACGACTGGGTCGGTGGCCACCCGCGACCGCAGCCGCACGCCGCGCGCCGACGCGTCGGCCTCGAGCGCGTCCACGCAGGCCGTCACGAGGTCGGCGAGCGAAGCCTCCTGCAGCTCGAGCGCGAGCGCGCCGGAGTCGATCCGCGCGAGCACGAACAGGTCCTCGACGAGCCCGGAGAGGATCTGCGTTTGCGCCCTGATCGCGGAGAGGTACTCCTCCGGCCGCGCGAGCCCGTCCTCGAGCGCCTCGACCATCGCGCGCAGCGAGGCGAGCGGCGTGCGCAGGTCGTGGCTGGCCCACATCACGAGCTCGCGGCGCGCGTCGAACAGCTTCTCCAGGTTCGCGGCCATCTCGTTGAACGACGCACCGAGCTCCTGCAGCTCGCGCGGCCCGGTGGCGGGAGCGCGCGCGCTCAGGTCGCCGCCGGCGAGCCGCTTCGACGCCGAACGCAGTCCGTCGAGCGGCTTCAGGATCCGCTGGCCCAGGAAGAGTGCCGCGGCCAGCGCGCAGAGGGCAGACGCGGCGATGACGAGCCAGAACGTCTTCTCGTCGCCGGGCATGTGGAACATCACGAGCCCGGACAGGACCACCGAGGCGAGCGGCAGGCAGACTGCCGCGACCGCCAGCACCGCGAGTTGCGCCCGGATGCTCATTCCCGCTCCCGGCGCCGGCAAAGCCGGCGCCTCCGCTCCCTGTTGAGCTCCGTCGAGCCTACCCTCATGCGCGTAGCCGGTAGCCGACGCCCCAGACCGTCTCGAGCAGCCGCGGGTCGGACGGGTCGGCCTCGAGCTTCTCCCGCAGCCGACGGACGTGGACGGTGACGGTGCCAGTGTCGAGCGCGGCCGAGTAGCCCCAGACGCGCTCCATCAGCTGGTCCCGCGAGAAGACCCGATCGGCGTTCGAGGCGAGGAACCAGAGCAGGTCGAACTCCTTGGCGGTCAGGACGACCGGCTCGCCGTCCCGTCGCACCTCGTGCGTGGTCGCGTCGATCTCGAGGCACCCGACCGTCACGCGGTCGATCGGCGGTCGCCCCGAAGGCACACGCCGAAGGACCGTCTTGACGCGCGTCGCCAGCTCGCGCGGCGAGAACGGCTTCGTCACGTAGTCGTCTGCGCCGAGCTCGAGCCCGACGATCCGGTCGGCCTCCTCGACGCGCGCCGTGAGCAGGATCACCGGCAGCTCCGAGCTCGAGCGGATCCAGCGGCAGAGGTCGAGGCCGTTCGTCTCGCCGGGCAGCATCACGTCGAGCAGGACGAGGCTCGGCTCCTCCCGCTCGATCAGCTCCCGTGCGCTGTCGCCGTCTCCGGCGGTCACGACGCGGTGTCCGTCGCGCTCGAGGTAGCGGGTGACGACGTCCCTCACCAGCGGTTCGTCGTCGACTACGAGGACGGTCGTCATATCCACAGTCTGCCCGGATGAATCGTTACGACTCCCTTAATTCGGGTCGGCGGCGTTCACGGAATCGTAAGCGCGGAGCGGCCGGCGCGCGCCTAGCGTGGGTCGGGTCAACGACAGGGAGGAGTCGCATGAAACGCCCAGTTCTCACGCTCTTTCTCGCGCTCGCGGTGACCGCTCTCGCAGGCGCGCAGGCCGCGAGCGCCGGCCACGGCCACGGCCACGGCCACGGTCACCACCACGGCCATCGCGGGCACGGGGTCGTCTTCGTCCAGACGAACCAGCCCGACGGGAACGCGATCGCCGTCTACGACCGCGGCCACGACGGGCTCCTGACGAGGGCCGGCACGTATTCGACGGGAGGCCTCGGCGGCACCGCCGCTCCGGGCACCGAGTCGGACCGCCTGGCCTCGCAGGACTCGCTCAAGCTCGCCCGCCACGGCCACGCGCTGATCGCGGTGAACGCCGGCAGCGACACCGTCACCTCGTTCAAGGTGCACGGTGACCGGCTCCGCCGCGAGAGCGTCGTCGACTCCGGCGGCAGCTTCCCGGCGAGCGTCGCGGTTCACGGCCGCCTCGTCTACGTGCTCAACTCCGGCGGGACCGGAATCGTGCAGGGCTTCTGGCTTGGCCACCACGGACAGCTGAGGCCGATCGAGGATTCCGCGCGTTCGCTCGGGCTCGCCAACGGCGACCCGCCGAACTTCCTGATGTCGCCGGGCGACGTCGCCTTCACGCCCGACGGCTCGAAGCTGCTCGTCACGACGAAGGCGAGCACGAGCTCGATCGACGTCTTCCACGTCCGCCGCGACGGCCGCCTCTCGGACACGCCGGTCGTGAACCCGTCGGCGACGCCGGTGCCGTTCGCGCTGCTGTTCCGGTCTCCCGCCGAGCTGATCTCGGTCGAGGCCGGCGCGAGCTCGCTGACGACGTATCGGATCCAGCACGGCGGCACGCTCACCGGCCCGCAGTCGGCGAGCGACGGCCAGACCGCTGCTTGCTGGATCACGCAGGTCGGCCGGTTCTACTACGTGTCGAACACCGGCTCCAACGACCTGAGCTCCTTCACGATCGACCGGTCCGGGCAGCCCGGGCTCTTGCAGGCGGTTGCGGCCGCCACCCCGCCGGGGCCGATCGACCTGACCTCGAGCGGTTCATTCCTGTACGTGGAGACCGGCACCCAGGGGACCGTCGAGCAGTTCCGCGTCCTCGGTGACGGCTCGCTGCTCCCCCTCGGCAGCGTGACCGACCTCGCGCCGGGGATCGAAGGGATCGCCGCCAACTGAGACGGCGTCAGCCGGGGCCCGCGCGCCTTCCCCTGCGGGTCCCGGCTCCCCTATCGGAGAGCCGCCGTCAGGCTTGCGGGCGCTCTGCGGTGCCTGCGGCGCTTCGGTTGTCTCGGGCTCGCTCGGCTCGATTCCGGCTTCGGCTTCCCGCGCTGCCGCACGCTCGCCCGCGTAATCGGGCGGGGGTAGGCCGGCTTCGAGCGCGGCCGCGCGCGCCGCGCGCTCGGCCTCCTTGCGCTCGCGCTTCAGCCGACGCTTCTCCTCGACCGCACGCTCGCGGTTCCGCTTGCCGAACGTCTGCTGCTTGTTCTTCGACGCCATTGTCCCTTTCCGTTGAAGCCGGCGCGCGCTGCGCCGTTTACCGCCTAGTGCTCGACCCCTCGCGCCCTCGGCTCTGCAAAAACCAGCCTAGCAGGGCCGCTCAGGGAGCCAAATACCGCTCGAGCCAGTCGCGGATGCGGTTCCAGGAGTCGAGCTGGTGCTCGCGCTCCGTCCAGCCGTGGCCCTCGCGCGGATAGACGACGAGCTCCGCCTCGCAGCCGCCCTCGACGAGCGCGTTGTAGAGCTCGAACGCCTGGCCCAGCGGGGTGCAGAGATCGTCCTCGCCGTGGAGGATCAGCGTCGGCGTCTTGCACTTGTGCGCGTGGTAGACCGGCGAGCGGTTCGTGTACTCGCCGGCGGCGTCCCAGGGCTCGGCCTGCAGGTAGAGCCGGTCGAACTGGCCGATGTTCGTCGTCGAGTGGAAGCTGACCCAGTCCGTCACGACCGCGAACGGCATCGCGGCGGCGAAGCGGTCGGTCTGCGTGATCGCCCATGAGGCCATGAACCCGCCGTAGCTCCCGCCGGTGATCGCGACCCGCGCGTCGTCGGCGATCCCGTCGCGGACGAGCGCGTCGACTCCGGTGAGGATGTCCTGCAGGTCGCCGCCGCCCATGTCGCCGAGGTTCGCCTCGGCGAATTCCGGGCCGCGCCCGACGCTGCCGCGCACGTTGGGCAGGAAGAGCGCGTAGCCGTCGGCTGCGAGCACGTGGCTGAGACCCGTGGTGAACACCCAGGGCCAGCACCCGGTCGGGCCGCCGTGGACGACCACGACGAGCGGCAGCCGGCCCTCCGGCCGCTCGCGCGGGAGCACCAGGATCCCTTCGATCTCGAGGTCGTCGAACGACTTCCAGCGGTACGACTGCTGCTCGACGCCTCCGAGCATGGGCGCGACCTCGGCGTTCAGCGCTGTGAGCGTCCGCGCCGTGCCGTTCTCCCAGAGGACGACCTCGGGCGGATCGTCCGGCCCTTCGTACGCGGCGGCTGCGCGAGTCCCGTCCGCGCTCACAGCGATCTGCGGCTGGAAGCGCGGGCCGATCGCGACCTCGCCGCCGGCGACCTCTTCGTACGAGCCGTCGAGCGAGAGGCGGCCGGCGAACGTGCCCGCTCCGCGCCAGCCGGCGACCCAGAGCGTGTCCTCGCCGGCGAAGTCGATCGAGCTCGCGTGCAGCTCGGGCGCGACCGGCCCCCGGCCGAGGACGTGAATCGTGCCCGTCAGCGTCCCGCGGTCCGACGAGAAGCCTTCGACCCAGGCGACGCGCCCGCCCGGCGAGATCCGCGGCGACTGGAGCTGCCACTTCGGCGTATGCACGCGCTCGACCTGGCGCGTGTCGAGGTCGATCAGCCCGATCCACGCGTCGTACCAGGCGCTCTCGGAGGGCTCCTCGGTGCAGACCGCTGCGACCTTGCCTCCCGCCCAGCCGAGCTCGAAGACGTTCACGCCCTCGGGGCTGACGTCCTTCGTCTCGCCGCTCGCCGCGTCGACGAGCCAGATTCGCCGCCAGAACTGCGCCGGCCGGAAGACCTTCGGGTCCTGCTCCTCGGCACCGGCCTCGGCGATCTTCGTCGCGCTCTGCGCGCCGGCGCGGTCTGCGCCGATGTCGGCGGCGAGGACGAGCAGGCTCGCGCCGTCGGGCGACCAGCAGATCTCCTCGACCGAGCCGGGAATCTCGCCGAGCTCCGCGCCGTCCACCCAGAGCGACAGGCGGCCCTCGTGCCCGTGGTCGGCGGCGTAGGCGAGCCGCGCCCCGTCCGGCGAGAAGCGCGGGAGCGCACCAGGCTCGCCCTCGCGCAGCTCACCGTCGACCTCGCCCGTCCAGAGCTTCGTCTCGATCCGCTTCCCCTTCTCGCGGTAGGCGGCCGACACCGAGAACGCGATCCGCGACCCGTCCGGCGAGAGCGCGACCTCGCCCGGCCGGCGGATCCGGAGCAGGAGCTCGGGGATCTCGGTGGCGGTCGCGGTCGCTGCGGTCGTGTCCACGGGGCGATGCTACGCCAGTTGCAGGTCCGTCAGCCAGTCGGCGACCGCGGCGGCGATCGTGCCGCTGCTACGGAGCGAGTGCGTGCCGGCGACGGTGACGACGGTCCGCCGCTCGCCCGGCGGGGGCAGCCCGAACGGATCGCGCTCGCCCTGGACGACCAGCGTCGGCACCTCCACGGCCTCGAGCTCGGCGAGGCGGCTCTTCTTGGGCTTGCCAGGCGGGTGCACGGGAAACGCGAGGCAGAGCACCGCGCTCGCGCCGACCTCGGCAGCCGTGCGGCACGCGACCCGCGCCCCCGACGAGCGCCCGCCGACGATCAGCGCGAGCCCCTTGAACGGCAGCTGCGACACGACCGAGACCCACGCTGCGTCGAGCTGCGCGGCGGGAGCGGGCGCGCGGCGGCCGGCCACGCGGTAGGGCTGCTCGACGAGCGCAACGCTCAGGCCCGCGTCCCGCGCCGCTTCGGCCGCGCCCTTCAGGTCGGGCGAGTCGATCCCGCCGCCCGCTCCGTGCCCGAGCACGAGCGCGGCCGAGGCCGACCGCTTTGCCTCCAGGCGCACGCGCGCGATCCCGTGCGGCGTCTCGAGCTCGTGCATCTCCCGAGCCTAGTAGCGTCGGCAATCGAGAGCCGGGCGACTCTTCTCTCCCCGTGAGGAGGGACCGTCAGGTCCCCGTAGAGCCGCCCGGCTCTTTATCCGGATGCCGAAACGGCGGCGATCCTGCGTGCTGCCTCGGCCGGGGTGCCCCGTTCCAGGGATTTCCGCTGTGCAGGGCGCAAGCTGGTGCCGAAATCCGTATCTGTTGGGAAACGGCCCTTCCCCTACCCCCGGAGGTCTGAACTACATGCGCAAGCTCGTTTCTCTGATCCTGCTCGCGGGTGCCCTGGCGGTTCCCGCGGCATCAGCTGCCCCTGCGAAGCACGGGAACCCGCACGGGCACGGCGCCAAGGCGTGTCACGGCAAGGCGCGGGTCATGGTCGTGCTCAAGGGCACGCTCGCCAACGACCCGGCGGCCGGCGACACTTCGCTCCAGCTGACCGTGCTCCACACGAACCGCTGGGGACGCGGCTACAAGCAGGCCTCCCAGCCGGCAACGGTCGACGTTGCGGATACGACCCGCTACGCGAAGGACGGCGAGGACTCGACGCTCGACGCCCTCGCCCAGAACGATCTCGTGATGGTGAAGGGCAAGGTCAGCCGCTGTGATCTGCGCGGCGCCGACCCGGCGAACATGCCGGCGCTGACGGCCAAGAAGGTCATGGCCCGGACGCCGAGCGCGTAAGCGTCACCTCTGTTGCGCGAGTCGAAGGCGCCTTCGGGCGCCTTTGGCGTTTGTGGGCGCGCGCGTGACGCGGCCCGCCCCGGCCAGCCGTTCTCCTGGGGAGGGGACCGGGGAAAGCTCAGGACGGGCCGCTACCTCTATAACGAACAATCGGGTGATTCGGTTTTGAGATATGTGGCGCTTTTACGAGGAATTAATCTCGGTTCGCACAACCGAATCGCGATGCCTGCGCTGCGCGAAGCGCTCGAGGGAGCCGGCTTCGAGGACGTGCAGACGTACGTGCAGAGCGGCAACGTCGTGCTCGGCAGCCGCGCGAAATCGGAGACCGTCCGGCGCAAGATCGAGAAAGTGCTCGGTGAGCAGTTTGGCCTGGACGTCGCGGTCGTCGTGCGCTCGCGCGCCGAGCTCGCCGCGGTCGCGCGGCGCAACCCGCTGAAGAAGGAAGCGACCGACCCGAAGCGCTACCAGGTGACCTTCCTCTCGGCGAAGCTGCCGGCGAAGGTCGTCCGCGAGCTGGAAGACACCGCGGCGGACGGCGAGCGGGTCGTCGTCTCGGGCCGCGAGGTCTACGCCTGGCACCCCGCGACGATCGCCCGCTCGAAGCTCTGGGCCAAGCTCGCGGGCAAGAGCCTCGGAGTGACAGCGACCTCGCGCAACTGGTCGACGGTCGAGGCGCTGCTCGAGTTGCTCGGGGAGTGACGCGAGCGGCGGGCGTGGCGCCCGCCGCTCGGCCGTCTCCGATCAGAAGTGGCAGTTGCCCGGGTCGGCGACGTCCTGCCGCCTCGCGGCTCCCGCCGGGATGAGCTGCACGGCGATCGTCTTCGCGATCTGGCCGGACTCGTCCCGGATCATGTGCACGCTCCCGTCCCCCGGGTCGACGAACGCGTTGTGGTCGGTGCCCGCGGTGTAGACGTGCGGAGTACAGGTCGGGTCGTCCCCGTCGTAGTTGGTCACGGTGCCCTGCGTGACGATCACGAGGCTCGGGCCCGGATGCGTGTGCCAGCCCGTGGTCGGGACGCAAGGAGACGGGTTGCAGGTGGTCGGATCCCACGTGTTGTCCTGGACGAAGAGGTCCGATGCCCCCACCGTCTTGATCATCGCGTTCCAGTGCTGGGGATCCTGCGTGTTCACGTGCAGGTTGATGTCGCCGTACCGCGCCGTCGCGAGCGTGTGCCCGCTGAAGCCGTTGGCAGACGTGGCGAGGACGGTGCCGACATAGAACGCAGCTCCGATCGCCGCGAGCGCCAGCACCACCAGGAATTTCGCCTTCATCAGCTCTCCTCTCCGGATGAGACCGCCTCGACCACGCGGATCGGCTCGAGCTCGGCACGCTCCGCGGCCAGCGCCGCGTCCCGGCTCGAGCCGGCGTGGAAGACGAAGAAGCAGATCTCGTCCTCGGGTACGTGAATCGATCGCTCGAAGCTGACGCTCGTGTGCTCGCGCGTCAGCTCCTCGGCGGCCGAGCGGGCCCGTCGCTCGCTGGCAGCGGGTTCTCCTTCGCTGCTGCGGCTGAGGTAGGTCTCGACGAGGTAGCTCGGCACGCCCTCGACGCTACGGCGGCGGCCGCGCGTCGGAAACGTCAGAACGTCGTAACTTTGCTCTGGTCCGCGCGTTCCGCGGGTCGGATCCGGCGGGCGAGCTCGGTCCGCGAGCGGATGCCGAGCTTGGCGTAGATGTGGGTGAGATGGCTCGCGACCGTGCGCTCCCCGAGGAAAAGGGTCTCCGCGACCTGCCGGTTCGTCCGGCCTTCCGCCACGAGCTCCGCGACGCGCCGTTCGGCAGCGGTCAGTCCTTCGGCTCGCCGCCGTCCGCCGAGACGGCCGAGCTCCCCTCGCGCCGTCGCAGCCCAGCCCTCGGCGCCGATCTCCTCGAACGCCTCGACCGCCGCCTCGATCGCCTCGCGGGACGGCCTCTTCTGCCGGAGCCGGCGGCGGGCTACCCCGACCGCGAGGAGGGCGCGTGCTCTCCCGAATGGGTCGCCGACCGCCTCGTGCTCCGCGACCGCGCGCTCGAGCAGCTCCAGCGCGCGCTCGACCTCACCGTCCGCCGCCGCGACCAGGCCGCGGCAGCGCGTCACGTGCGGGAACACCCAGTCCCGCTTCACCCGCGCCGCGTCGGCTTCCCAGGTGTCGAGGAGGCGGACGGCGTCGGTGTTGTGACCGAGCCGGAGCAGGAGCTCGACGTGGTCGGGGGTCCACCAGCGGACGCTCGGCTCGCGCCAGGACAGCTGCTCGGCCCGCAGCTGCGCCCGCTCGAGGGTTGCGGCGGCCGCCTCAGTGTCTCCGGCAGAGAGGGCGACGAGCCCGAGCACCGCGAGGTGCTGCGGCGGAGGGGCCCCAAACTGTGTCTCGGCCAGCTCCAGGGCTCGCTCCGAATGCTCGCGGGCGACCTCGCACCGGCCGCGGTGGACGGCGATGACGGCGAGCGCGAGGTGGTCCTGCGGAATCTCGACGCCGTACTGGCTCGAGAGGTCGTGTGAACGAGTCGCGTGCTGCTCGGCGAGCCTCCAGTCGCCGGCCCAGAACTCGACCCACGCGAGGCCCCAGAGGGCGCGGGCGCTCTTTTGCTCGTCCCGCTCGCGCCACTCGAGGTACTCGCGCTCGAGCAGGGCCCGGGCCTCGCCCCGGGTCGACGACGGCGCCAGCGTGTTCGCGAGCGCCTGCGTCCCCTCCTGGACGAGCCGGTCGGCGCCGACGGCGGTCGGCAGCCTTTGCACGAGCTCCGGGAGATCGGGGGGCGCCTCCGCCACTCCGTGAAACCACGCGAGGACGCCCTGAATCGCCAACGCGCGGGCGCGGAGCTCGTCGTCGTCGAGCTGGTCGGCGAGCGCAAGCGCCGCCTGCGCATGGTCGTTGCTGGGCCAGAACCGCTTGATCCACGCGAGCCGGCAGTGGACCGCTGCCTGGAAGTGCGGACGCGAGGCCGCTTCGTCGAGAGCTTGTTCGAGCAGGCGTATGCCGGGACCGTGGGTCTCGAGCTCCGCGAGCAGGACGAGCGCCTCCGCCCGCCAGGAGCTCTCGTCCGTCTCCGCGAGCAGATCCGACGCGATCGTGCGCGCGCGGTTCCACTCCCCGGCCGCGCGGCAGGCGCGCGGCCGCGGCGAGTGCCCGGCGGCGCCGCTCGTCGGGCGCGTTCGCAGGCGTCAGCCGCGCCGCCTGCTCGAGGATCGCGGCCGCGATCGCCGAGGCGCCGCGATCGCCGGCCAGCCGCGCGGCGTCGTCGAGCACCTCCGCGACGCCCGCGTCGGGCTCCTCCTGCGCGAGCGCAAGATGGCGCGCGCGCGCGACCGGGTCCTCGACGATCTGCGCGATCCGCGCGTGGACGCTGCGGCGCTCGTCGCCGAGGTCGCCGTACAGAAGCGAGGCGAGCAGGGGATGGGCAAAGCGGACGGCGTCGCCCTCGCGCTCGATCACGTGCGCCTCGAACGCGGGCTCGAGGGTGTCCGCGGCGACCCCGGCCTCGACGAGCAGGGCCTCGCGAGTGGTGCCCAGCGCGGAGACCAAGCCGAGCGCGTGCCGGGTCGCCTCGGGCAGCGCCGCGGCGCGCGCCCGCATCAGCTCGTCGAGCGTCTCGGGCAGCGGCAGCGGCTGCGAGGGGTCGACGTCGTCCGGGAGCGCGCGCGCCAGCTCCAGCGCGAAGAACGGGTTGCCCCCCGATTGCTCGTGGATCCGGAGCAGCGTCTGCCGCGGAAACGCCCGCCCGAGCCGCTCGTGCAGGAGCCGGTGAAGCGCACCTGCGCTCAGCGGGCCGACGGGCAACGTCTGGATGCGCTCGGCCGGCAGCGCCTGCTCGAGGCCAGGCGGCTGATCCCCGTCGACGACACGTCGCGCGAGCAGGACGACGACCGGAGTCGCTTCGAGCCGTCGCAGCGCGAACTCGATCGCGCCGGCCGAAGACGCGTCGAGCCACTGGACGTCGTCGACCGCGACGGCGACCGGGCCGGCTTCGCCGATCAGCTGCAGCACGTCGCGCACCGCGATCGCGACGGCGCGGGGGTCGACCGGATCGCCCGCGGCATCGTCCCGCAGAGTGGCGATCTCGAGCGCGCGCCTCCTCGGCGGCAGGAGCTCGGGCAGCGTCTCCTCGAGAACGGCTTCGAGCAGGTCGCCCAGCCCGGCGTACGCGAGCGTCCTCTCCGCCTCGGCAGGTCGAGACGAGAGGACGCGCAGGCCCCGCTCGCGCGCCTGCTCGACTGCGGCGAGCCAGAGCGTCGACTTCCCGATCCCCGCCTCGCCTTCCAGCAAGAGCGCGCCCGGCGCGGCCCGCGGCTCGTCGAGGAACGCGGCCACGGAGGCGAGCTCTTGCTCTCTGGCGATGACCTCGAGTGCCATCTCTCCAGAGATCGTGACAGACGTCACGCGATCTGCGAAACCGTCAGAGCGTGAGCTGCGCGGCGAGCTCCACCGAAGCCAGCACGACCGCCACCGACCAGAGCAGCGCACTCATGCTGAACCTGGGCAGCGGGGCGCCGTCGGGGGGCCTCATCAGCCCAGGCCGAGCCGGCTCGTCGTAGAGCGAGGGAGGCGCCATGATTCCGGGCCGGTTCATCGTGCTTCAACTATCGGCTGCTGCGGCCTCGATCCATCCTCCTTTCGGGGTGATCCCTCGAACGAGGGACGGCGGCTTCAGGCTCGACGGGCACCGCCGATGTAGGCCCGATGCGCCGCCTGCCAGTTCTCCTTGTGCTGCTTGCGACCATGTGCGGTACGTGGGCCAAAGCCGGCTTCGCGCGGGTCGCCCCGCCTACCTCCGAGCACAAGCCCCGCGTGCAGAAGGTCATCCAGTTCGCCCGGCACCAGCTCGGCGTCCCCTACAGCTGGGGCGGCACCTCGCGCCGGACCGGCTTCGACTGCTCCGGCCTCGTCTACGCGGCGTACCGCTCGATCGGCATGCAGATCCCGCGCTCGACGTGGGGCCAGCTCGACGTCGGCCGGCGGGTCGGCTTCGCGCGTTTGCGGCCGGGCGACCTCGTCTTCACCGAGGGCGGCGGCCACGTCCAGCTCGTCGTCTCGAAGAGCGCCGCGATCTCGGCACCGCAGACGGGCGAGCGCGTTCGTTATGTGCCGCTCAGGCAGCTCCGCCCGCAGTTCGCGGGCGCGCGGCGACTGCTCAGGTAGTTCGCGATCCTTTCGCGTAGTGAGAGCGATCGGGCCCACCCCGTAGGGCGGGCCCGATCACGCCCTTTCAGGCAGTCGCCGCGACCGTTCGGCCGGAGCGGATGAACAGCCCGATGCTCACCGCGAGCACCCAGAGGGCGAAAATGAACCACGGGAAGAACAGGATCAGGCCGACCGAGATGATCCCGGCGACGATCCCGACCCAGCCCAGCCAGCGTGAGACCGCGCCGGCCCGCATGCCGGCGACCGAGGCGGCGATGACCATCGCCGCGGCACCGGCTCCACCCGAAGCGTGCAGGATCCACGCCGCGTCGTCGGCGGCGTGGATGATCCCCGGGAAGACCTGGTGGTGGTACGTGTCGTCGCTCATCGTCCGGATCGCGACGTTGATGGACAGAGCGGCGAGCGCGAGCGTGGCGTAGATCCCGCCGCCGAGCACTACCAGGCCGGCGAGGAAGCCGTCTTCGGCTTCGAGGCGCCGGACCGTCTGGCGTAGCGCGATCACGAAGCACATGAAGGCGAGGATGCCGAGCCCGCCGAGCAGCCAGCCGATGTTCATGGTCGTGCGGTGGCTGCTCTTCGAGTAGTAGTCGATGATCTTGGCCGGCGCGGAGCTCGAGTCAGGCGAGCTGCCGAAGATCAGGATGACGCCGATAGCGAACAGGACGACGTAGGCCACTCCGGCCAGCGCGCCCCAGCGAGAGATCCCGGCCGCCGGCCGGGTTGCGGTCATGGTGCTCAAGAACCCTCCTCGTTGTGTAGGTCCGCGGGCCAACGCCGCCCGCCGCGGCGAACCCTAACTCGGGTTGCGATGTATTGGAAGAGCGGCGCGCGTCAATCGACGATGTCGACGTGTGCGCCCTCGGCCTGCCTGCCGGCCTCCCAGGCGCGCACGCGCAAGTAGAGCTCCATCCGCATCGCCTCGGTGTTGCGCGATCCCAGCAGCGACACCTCGAGCTCATCGTCCGAGACGGACTGCACGACGGCGTCCGCGTCCTCCTCCAGGAAGGCCATCAGCTCGTCGAGCAGTTCGGTGGAATCGATTCGTACCCGCATCCCCGTACTGAGCCTGCCCGTTTCGACGCGGTTCGTCACCCGCGAGAGGGATGGTCCGGCTCCGCCTTCCGGCTAGGCCTGGCTAATGACCGCGACTGCGTCCGCTTCGAACATCACGTCCGGCCGGAAGAGCGCCGCGACCTGGACGAGCGTGCTCGCCGGCGGTTGCTCGGTGTTGACGTACTCGTCGCGGATCTCGCGCAGCGCCGCGATCTCGCTCAGGTCGGTCACGTAGAAGTTGAGCTTGACGACATCGTCCCAGCCGACGCCGGCCGCCTCGAGCGCCGCGTTCAGGTTGTGGAAGACCTGGCGGGCCTGCGCCGCGAAGTCCCCGGCCCCGACGAGCTCACCGCCGGCGTCGAGCGGCACCTGGCCCGAGACGTAGACGATGCGGCCGGCCGGCGCGTCGACGACGTGGCTGTACCCGAACGGCTTCGGCAGCGTGCTGGGCGAAAGAAATCGGCGCTCGGCCACGAGCCGTTCCTAGCCCGGGGCGGGGCCGCGGAAACTCGTTAGGGTCGCCCGCAGGCCGATGGTGCGATTCGCAAAGCAGCTCCTCCTCTCCTGGGTGGCAAACGCCGTCGTGCTGGCAATCGTCACCGCGGTGCTGAGCGGCGTCACGGTCGACGATGCGGGCGACCTGATCAGGGCAGCGCTGCTGTTCGGGATCCTGAACACGATCCTGAAGCCGATCCTGCGGTTGCTGACCCTGCCGATCGCGTTCATCACCCTCGGGCTGATCTGGTTCGGCGTCGCGATGCTGATGCTCTGGCTGACGGACCTGCTCGTCGGCGGGTTCGACATCCACGGCCTGAGGGCGCTCGTCTGGGCGACGATCGCCGTCTGGATCGTGAACGTGGTGCTCGACTTCGTGCCCGGCCCCTGGCGCGGCTCGCGCCGCGACTAGCTACACGTCGCCTTCAGCAGCAGCGCTGTTTGGCGCGCCCTGACATGACCCACGATCGAGCGAACCATCTCCTTGGTCTCGTCGAAGTACGCCTCCGCGTCGCCGGTGCACCCCAGTGCGGTGCAACAGAACAGCTCCGAGCCGCACCGGCTCTCGAAGTGCCGGACGGCGCGACCGACGATGTCCCTGTTCATGCCGAGGCCGAAGCGGTACCGACGTGCCGCGTACTCCAGGCTGTCGATCTCCGTGAAGACCCAGAACCGATAGTGCTCCGGGGGCTTGCCCGAGGGCTCTGAATCCCCCTCGGCGATTTCCTTGCACACCTCGAGCCACATGGCGTTCGCCAGCCTGATTCGCTCGTAGAGCGCGTCGAAGGCCTTTTCGGAGAGGCCGGCTCGCCACTGAAGAACCGCCACGAGCAGACCCGCGACCGTGAGGACGGCCGCCGCCAGTCCGACTGCCGTTTGCGGCTCGAGCTCGTGCGTCAACGCTCCGATCGTGGCCGATCCCGCAGCGACCGCGAGAAGCGTCACGAGGATCCAGACAGGGGCGTCGGAGGTGCGCGATCGTCTGATGTGGAGTCGCTCGAGCTCGTCTTTGAGCCGCTCGCGCGTGGCCCACTCGCCGAAGAGACGGTGTTGCTTGACGGCGGAGATGAGCCCTCTCAGTCGGTGGGACTGGTCGGTGCTCGGAGCTATGGCAAGTGACGGCGACATGCCTGCGATCCTCTCGTCGGTCTATACCGACAAGACGGCTCTCACAGGCTGTCTCTTCCGGGGGGCGCTAGGCGAGCTCAGCCGCGGTAGCGGCCGCCGCCACGGAGTCGCGCCCGCCGGGCTGCGACTTCCTGGTCGAACCTGACATTCCGTGCCTGCCGCTCCCCGCCGTTGGCATCGATCTCGAACGTGACGGGCTTCTGCGCGCAGCGACCCTCCGGCTTCTCGCCGTCCGCGAATCCGTCGCCCGCGACGAGGAGGCGCTCATCTTCTTCGGTCCTGATGTAGCCGTGGTCTTTGGCCTCGTTGAACCAGAGCATTTCTCCCCGCACGGCGTCCTTTCGATAGGAACGAGCGCGCGCCCGACGGATCGGGCGCGCGCCTCGCTCGGTTCTTACTGGGCCAGCTGTACGACGTTCTTCGCCTCGGGGCCCTTCTCGCCCTCGGCCGCGTCGTACTCGACCTTCGCACCCTCGGGGAGCGACTTGTAGCCGTCGCCGCCGATGGCGCTGTGATGAACAAAGAGATCCTTGCCCGACTCGTCCGGGGTGATGAATCCGTACCCCTTCGCGTCGTTGAACCACTTCACTGTTCCTGTCGCCATGAAAAAACACCTCCTCTACCAACTCACGAACGGTAGGTGGGAGGCGCTGTTCGCCGACCAGGTACTCGCTCTGTGGAGATCTAAGCGTAGCAGCGGTACTCCATACGTTGCCGCGGCCGGTTCGAAGCGCGCTCGGCCACAATCTTGCTAATCGGCTAAATCAAGCGGTTTTTGGCTGGTTTGGAAGTGGGTCTTGGGGTAGGCCAGAGAGAGACCGCGTACACGAAGGAGGTGCAACGGAGTGGCAATTGTTGAGATGTGGACTTTCACCACCCGGATGCCGCCGAACCTCGATTTGACCGGCTTCAAGGTCGAGGCCACCGACGGCAGCATCGGCAAGGTGGACGAATCGACCCACGAGGCCGGCGGCAGCTTCATCGTCGTCGATACCGGCCCGTGGATCTTCGGCAAGAAGGTAATGCTCCCGGCCGGCGTGATCAGGGACATCGACCCTGACACTGAGACGATCTTCGTGAACCGCACGAAGGACGAGATCAAGAACGCGCCGGAGTTCAACGAGGAGCGCCACGGCGATCCCGTCTACCGCGAGGAGCTCGGCAGCTACTACGGCAGCCGACCAGCGGATCGCATGGACGAGGGCCTCTAGCTCCCTCCGGACCTCGCGAGGCCCCGCCAAGCGCGGGGCCTCGCCTTAATTTCGGCGCCGCGAAAGCCTCTTGGCCGTGCGGCTAGGATCGGTCGAGCCACAACGGCCTACTCGGAGGTGAGCGGATGAACGACAACGCGAAGTGGAAGGTCGCGCGCCTCGACGACTTCGAGCGGCGCGGCAGCTTCATCCCGGTGCGCGAGTTCCTGGGCATCCACTCGTTCGGGATGAACGCCCGCGTGGCCAGCGAGGACGGCACGCTGGTCAACGAGCACGACGAGTCCAGTGGGGGACAGGAAGAGGTGTACGTCGTGCTCGACGGCAGCGCCACCTTCGAGGTGGACGGCGAGACGTTCGACGCGCCGGCCGGAACGTTCGTGTCCGTCCAGCCGGGAGTGAGCCGCAAGGCGACCGGCGACGCAACCGTTCTCGTCATGGGCGGCACACCCGGCGAGGCGTACCAGGCCTTCGACTGGGGCGAGGCGTGGCAGGTGCAGAGCGAGTCGATGGCCGCCTACGGCGAGCAGCGCTACGCCGACGCGCTTGAGATCGTGCGCAGGGGCCTCGAGCGCTACCCGGACAATCCGGGCCTCAACTTCAACTACGCGTGCTTCGCGTCGCTAGCGGGCGAGGTCGACGACGAGACGTTCAGCCACCTCCGGCGGTCGGTTGAGCTGTACGAGCCGTTCCGCGACCAGGCGCGAGGGGACGACGATCTTGCCGCCGTCCGCGACGACCCTCGGTTCGAGGAAGCTCTCCGCTAGGCGCGAAGCAAAATTCGCCCAGAGCCGGCTGAGTTCGGTCGAACGCTAACCGCTCGCGCGGGACCGGCAGGCGGCGTGCTAGCCCCCTTCCCACAGGACCCCGAAGCTGCTAGTTGGGTCGCTCGGCCTATTGACGTTTGGCACTAGCCCTGAAAGGTTGAAACGGTCTGCGGTAGAGAGAAAAGGGGGAAGGCATGCGGTTCAAACTGGCAGCGGTCGCCGCGACCGCGACTGTGATCGTCGGTTCG
This sequence comes from uncultured Actinomycetes bacterium, assembly GCA_963788215.1. Taxonomy (GTDB): domain Bacteria; phylum Actinomycetota; class Thermoleophilia; order Gaiellales; family Gaiellaceae; genus AC-32. Next base: position 140,611 of record CAWBFX010000005.1, on the reverse strand, counting down.
GCGAGCGCGGCGCAGCTCGCCTGGCGAGTAGTCGCCTCGAAATCCGTGAGTGGCGAATTCGCAGTCACCGCGGTTAGCGCCACGATCAAGCATCCGCGGGGAATGGCCGTTCGGTTCCGCGGCAACGTCGAGGGCGGCGACGCCGTCGTTGCCTGCAGCCGCGGCTTTTCTGTCGCCTCGTACTCTCGAAGCTTTCATCGGGCGGGGCTCTACAGGCTCAAGATCAACCCACGGCATGCGGACTCCTGCGAGGTCACAGCCAGCATCAGTGGCTCAGGTCGAATCCGCGTCCAGATCCTGAAGGCGCGCTGAGGCGAACATGGATCAGCAGCTCGGAAAACCTCGGGGAGTGGCGTTCGTCATCATTCTCTCGATCCTCACTCTCGGCATTTACACGCTGTACTGGCTCTACGCGAGCTTCGCGGAAATCAAGCGGTGGCGGGGCCAAGGCGTGAACGGACTCGTCGGACTGCTCCTTCACTTCATCATCGTCTCCACCTTCCTTCTCCCGTCCTACGTCGGGAGGTTGTACAAGGAAGATCTGATCGAGCAGGGAGAGGAGCCGATCCTCGCGGCTCAGAAAGTGCCCATAACCGGATGGAGCGGCTTCCTGGTTCTCATCCCGCTCGTGGGCAGCATCATCTGGCTCGCAAAGATCCAGAGCAAACTGAATAACTTCTGGGAGGGTCAAGCCCACCGTGCGAGCTCAATGACGGCCAATGGCGCCGAATCGCCGGTTCCCACGGCTTCATAGTCCCCAGCTCGGGCCGGGAGACCGTCCTAAGCCGGCAGCGTCAACTACAGCGCGATCAGGTGCTCATCACCGCAACGCTCGTCCACGAACTCTCGGAGGAGCGCCGGGAGGATTTCCTGCGGCGACTCTTGCGTAGAGGCTTGGCGAGGCTCAGTGATGCTGAAGTGCGAGAAGCGCCGGAACGCCAACTCGCCTAAGAACGCGTTCGCATCTAGTCCACCTGACGTCTGGCGGCGAGCTTCATCGACGAGGTACCGGAGCAATTCCGCGAAACGCCGGATCGCCTCTGCGTCTGGGTGCGGCTCGACCATCTCGGAGAGGCCGACCACGACGTCGCCTTGACCACCAGCTAGCACGCCGATGTTTGTGGGCTCCTGACGCTGAAGGTCCGGGATGTAGCGAATGACCGCGTACGACGTCACGCCTGGCACCAGCTAATTATGCGTCTCAGGGAGATGCTGGGCGAGGCCCGCTCGCAAAGTCCGGACACGAGCGATGAGCGCGTCCGCAAGGATGTCCGGCGCGTCAGGCTCAACGACCCAGGCCGCTGGCAGCTGTTGCACCATTCCATAGAACTCCGAGCGCCGGATCGACTCGGCTGCGTCAATCCACATCTCGGTGTCGCCTAGGGCCACGCCACCCGCTAATAGCGGCATAGGCGCTACCGCCGGGCGGTCGGGGTCAACGCTCCCCGTGAGAGAGTCTGCGACTGCAAATGTGTGTCCGTGGTCTATCGGCCACAGTTTCCACGTTCCGCCGCTGCGCTGGGCTAGCACGTGCTCTGGTTTTTCATCCGTGTTCCACGAGATGTGGTCCAACGTGATGATGCCTGCGCGGTCAAGCCGCGAGGAGGCTGTGGCCGTGGCAGGGCTGAGCGGCTCGGCTGGCTCGATCAGCCGGGTGGCCACGACCGTTCGGGCGGTCTCCGGGGCCGTTGAATTGAAAGCTTCGAGCTGCTCGGTCGATAGTTCAACCACGGCGAGTTCCGGAACCGCCATACCCATGCGGTGAGCTACCTGCGAAGTTAGCGCCTCGTTCACGTACAGGTATCGGTGTGCCTGACCACCAAGGAACGTCGCCTTCATGACCCACTGCGAGCCGTCAGTGGCGGTGATGTAGCGGGCGCCGCTACCACCGTTTCCAACAGGCCCGCCGTCACTCGCCATCTTGATCGTCCGAATCGACGGAACCGCTATACCTGCGGCGGGCCAGGTGAGCGTTGACGTTGTGTGCTCTTCCACAGTGGTCGCCGCCTATGAACAGCCGGTATTCGTCCCGCAGTCGCGGCACGTGTAGCAGCGACCCGTCCTCACCATCCGCCCGCCGCACTTGGCGCACTCCACGGCGTCTTCCCACGCGTTGAACAGAGCCGTCTGGCCCGGCGGGGGCGCCTCTGACGGGTCCGCCGGCGCGGCGGTCTCGCCGTTGTACTGCGACGCGAGCCTCGCCTTGACCTCGGCGGAGAGGATCCCCGCGGCCTCCTGCTGTTCGGTCGTCAGGAACTTCTTGCCGAACCAGCGGAAGATGTAGTCGACGATCGACTTCGCCACGCGGATGTCCTCGTCGTTCGTCAGGCCGCTCGGCTCGAAGCGCATGTGGGTCAGCTTCGAGACGTAGACCTCCGGCGGGACGCCGTACTGCAGGCCCATCGAGACGGCGATGCAGAGTGAGTTCATCAGGCCGGCCATCGTCGTTCCGTCCTTCGCGATGTCGACGAAGATGTCGCCGGGCTGGCCGTCGTCGTACAGGCCGACGTGGATGTAGCCCTCGTAGTCGCCGACGCGGAACTTCCGGCCGACCTCGACGCGGTCTTCCGGCAGGCGGCGGCGCTTCGTCAGCGGCACCGGCGGGACGGCGTCCACGACGAGCTTGTCGCCCTTGCCCGACAGCGGCTGCGCGACCTTGCAGTTGTCGCGGTAGATCGCGATCGCCTTGACGCCGAGCTTCCACGCGTCGAGGAGCAGGCCGGACACCTCGTCGACCGAGACCGTCTCGGGCAGGTTGACCGTCTTCGAGATCGCGCCCGAGATGAACGGCTGGACGGCGCCCATCATCTTCACGTGGCCGGTGTAGTGGATCGCCCGCTCGCCGATCGCGCAGTCGAAGACCGGGTAGTGCTCCTGCTTCACGTACGGCGCGCCGATCACGGTGTTGCGCTCGTCCACGAACGCGACGACCTCCTCGATCTCCGCCGGCGCGTAGCCGAGCTTCTCGAGCGCCATCGGCACGGTCTTGTTCGGGATCGTGATCTCGCCGCCGCCGACGAGCTTCTTCGACTTGACGAGCGAGAAGTCGGGCTCGACGCCGGTCGTGTCGCAATCCATCATGAAGCTGATCGTCCCGGTGGGCGCGAGCACGGTGGCCTGCGCGTTGCGGTAGCCGTGCACCTCGCCGAGGTTGAGCGCCTCGTCCCACGCCTTGCGCGCGGCCGAGAGCAGGTCCTTCGGGACGACGTCGGAGTTCTCGATGTTCCCGACCGACGCGCGGTGCATGGACATCACGCCGATCATCGCGCCGGCGTTCGGCTGGTAGCCCGCGAACGGGCCCATCCGCGCCGCGATCTCGGCCGACTTGCGGTACGCGCGGCCGGTCATCAGCGCCGTGATCGCCGCCGCGTAGGCGCGGCCCTCGTCGGAGTCGTACGGGAGCCCGCGCGCCATCAGCAGCGCGCCGAGGTTCGCGTAGCCGAGCCCGAGCTGGCGGTAGGCCTTCGCGTTGCGCTCGATCTCGGGCGTCGGGTACGACGAGTAGCCGACCGCGATCTCCTGCGCGAGGAAGACGACGTCGACCGCGTGCTCGAACGCCTCGACGTCGAGCTCGCCGTCCTCGCGGCGGAACTTGAGCAGGTTCAGCGAGGCCAGGTTGCAGGCGGAGTCGTCGATCGACATGTACTCCGAGCACGGGTTGGACGCGTTGATCCGGCCCGTGTTCGGGAGCGTGTGCCACTTGTTGATCGTCGTGTCGTACTGGACGCCCGGGTCGGCCGACTTCCACGCGGCCTCGGCGATCTGGCGCAGCAGCTGCTTCGCGTCCTTCGTGTCGACGACGGCGCCGTCGGTGCGGGCGGTCAGGTTCCACTCGGCGCCTGCGTCGGCAGCCTCCATGAACCCGTCGGTGACGCGCACCGAGTTGTTCGCGTTCTGGTACTGGATCGAGGCCCAGTCGCCCGAGTCGAGCGACATGTCGTAGCCGGCGGCCTCGAGAACGCGCGCCTTCTCCTCCTCCTTCGCCTTGCACCAGATGAACTCTTCGATGTCCGGGTGGTCGACGTCGAGGACGACCATCTTGGCCGCGCGCCGCGTCTTGCCGCCCGACTTGATCGTGCCGGCGCTCGCGTCGGCGCCGCGCATGAAGCTCACCGGGCCGGAGGCGTAGCCGCCCTTGGAGAGCTGCTCCTTCGACGAGCGCAGGCGCGAGAGGTTGACGCCCGAGCCGGAGCCGCCGCGGAAGATGACGCCCTCGCGCCGGATCCAGTCGAGGATCGAATCCATCGAGTCGTCGATCGAGAGGATGAAGCAGGCCGAGCACTGCGGCTTCTCCTCGAAGCCGACGTTGAACCAGACCGGCGCGTTGAAGGCCGCGTACTGGTTCACGAGGATCGCCTTCAGCTCGGCCTCGAAGGTCTCGGCCTCTTCCTCGTTCGCGAAGTAGCTTCCCTGCCGGCCCCAGGCGCCGATCGTGTCGACGACCCGGCCGATCATCTGGCGCACGCTCGTCTCGCGCTCGGGCGAGGACATGCGGCCGCGGAAGTACTTCTGCGCGACGATGTTGGTCGCGGTCTGCGACCAGAACTTCGGGAACTCGACGTCCTTCTGCTCGAAGGCGGGGCCGTCCTTGCCGGGGATCAGCGCGTCACGCGTCTCCCACTCGATCTCCTCGAACGGATCGCGGCCGGGGATGGTGAAAAAGCGCTTGACTCCGACGTTCGCGCTTGCCTGCGCGACCGCGTTCTCGAGTTGCTCGTCGGTGATTTCGACGGTCTCCACTGCCTTTGCTGACGCCATCTGTCGACCTCCCACGCCTATCCCGAATGCTATGTCCTGCGCCCTGGCTCGCGCGGACGGCGCGGGTCGAGCGGACCGCCCAAAATAGAGAGGGGGTCGGACGGAACCTCTACGGCCGGAGACCGGGCTCGCGCAGTGTCGCGCGCGTGCGCTCGGCCATCACCACGTTCCCCTTCTGCTCGTAGAGCGCGAGCGCCTGCTCCAGCTGCGATCTCGCATCGTCGGGCCGGCCGGCCAGCTCGAGAACCTCCGCGAAGCTCGCCCGCACCTGCGCCTGGTGATTGATCTCGTCGCTGCGGTGGATGATCTCTACCGCCTCACGCGCGAGTCCTTCGGCCGCCGGGAGGTCGCCCCGTCTCGCGAGGACCTTCGCCTGGGTCTCGCGCCAGAAGGCCTGGGCGTTGTAGTCATCGCTCGTCGCCGTCTCGCGGCTGCGGCCGGCGGCGGCCTCGGCCTCATCGAGCCGGTCGAGCGCGTAGAGCGCCTGGGCGTGCAGGCCCGACATCGTCGAGAGCCAGCCGCGCTCGCCGGCTGCGTCGAGCGCATCGCAGGCCTCGCGTAGCTCGTGCTCGGCGGCCGCCGGGTTCCCTGCCAGTAGCTCGAGCGGCCCAGTCCAGAACGCCATCGTGCTCACGTCGAGGGGCCTCGCCAGATTTGCGAGCGACGCACGTGCCTCTGCCATCAGCTGCCGTGCCTCGTCGAATCTTCCCTGCAGCGCGTAGAAGCCGGCAAGGACACGCGTCAGCCACCCTTGCATCCAGGTCTTGGTCTCCGTGCTCTCCACGAGATGCTCGACTCGCGGCAGCGCCGTGGAGACCGGCGTCGGCCCCCAGAACATGCTGACCGCGAGGAAGACGATCGCGTCCCGCTCGCGCGCGAGGTCCCCGGCACGGCGCGCGTGGTCGAGCGCCGGCTCGAGCGCGCTCGAAACGCCGTTCCAGAGGCCGTGGAGGTTGTTGCCCATCGCGATGAGGTGCCAGGCCGCGGCAAGCGAGGCGTCGTCACCCAGGGGCTCGAGCCGGGCGACGGCGTCCTCCCCCAACTCGATCGCCTCCCCGGCGGTGAACGACGGGTCGGCGATGATTCGGTGCAGGGCGAGCTCGCAACCGGCTCGCAGTTCCGCACCCGCGTCGCCGGCTTCGTGCGCGACGGCGATCGCCTGGTCGAGCCGTTCGCGCGCCCCCTCCAGGTCTCCGGCGTTGAAGAGCGAGTCGCCGAGGAGGATCAGGAGGTCGACACCCTCCCGTCCCTCCGGCGGGACGAGAGCTGCCGCTCGCTGAAGGAGCTTTGCCGATGCGCTCACGTCTCCGATCGCGCGCGAGTGGCTGCCAGCCGTTGCCAGTCTCCGCGCCGCCTGCCGCGCGAGGTCATCGCCGCCATCGCCGGTCGCGCCGAGCTCCTCGCGGTAGCGATGGGCCTGCTCGAGGTGGTAGCCGACGATCTCGTCCAGCTCGACGACCTCGGCCCCGTGCTCGTCGAGCCAGCCGGCGAACCGCTCGTGCAGGTCCGCGCGCGTCGCCTTCGGCAGGGCCTCGTAGGCGGCGTCACGGATCAGCAGATGGCGAAAGCGGTAGGCGTCCTCGCCCGGGAGCTGCGTCTTGTCGGGCCGCACGAGCTCCTTTCGCACGAGGCCGTTGAGGCGCGTCTCGACCTGGGTCTCCTCGGGCGCGAGGGCCTGGACGGCGCCGCGGTGGAAGATCCGGCCCTCGACCGACCCCCGTTCGAGGACGCCGCGCTCGGCCGGCTCGAGCTGGTCGAGCCTCGCCGCCAGCAGCGCCTGGATCGTTCCCGGCACGGCGATCTCGCCGTCCTCGGAGTCCTCGACCAGAGCGACCATCTCCTCGACGAAGAGCGGGTTTCCCTCGGCTGCGTCGCGGATCCGTTGCTGGAGATCCGGTTCGAGGGCGGACTCGCCGAGGAGCCGGTCGAGGAGCTCGTCGGTCTCGGTCGCGCTCAACGGCTCGAGGAGGATCGTCGTCGCGTTGACCTTGCCGCCGCCCCAGTCGCGGCGCGTGTCCAGGAGCTCCGGCCGCGCGAGGCAGACGAGTAGCAGCGGCGCGTCTCGCGAGAGATCGGCGATGTGCTCGAGGAGGTCGAGCAAGGTCGGCTCCCCCCAGTGGATGTCGTCGACGACGGCGACGAGCGGGTTCGACTGCGCATTTGCCTCGAGCAGCTTTCTGGCGGCCCACTGGATCTGCTCGCGGCTGCCGAGCGATTCCTCCTCGCCGAGCAGCAACTCGATCGTCGCGACTGCCGCCGGGTCCAGCCCGAGCTGCGCGGCCGGCGGCAGCTGCTTCAGGATCTCGACGAGCGGCCAGTAGGTGATGCCCTCGCCGTAGGGGAGACAGCGTCCGCGGACGACGGTCGCCTCGCCGAGCGATGCGAGCAGCTCGGCCGTGAGGCGCGATTTGCCGACGCCCGCGACGCCGAGGATCGTGAACAGCTGGCACGAGCGGTCGTCGACTGCCTGCGCGAATGCTTCCTGGAGCCGGCGGAGCTCTCGCTCGCGGCCGACGAGCGGCGCGTCGAGGCGGCGGGTGAAGGCGGGCGCCTCCTGGTGAAGGGCGAGCAGGCGCTGCGCGACGATCGGCTCGCTCTTGCCCTTCAGCTCGAGCGTGACCGGCTCGGTCTCTGCGGCGTCGCGGACGAGCTGCGCGGTCTCGGGGCCGAGCAGGACCTCGCCGGCGCCCGCTGCCTGCTCGAGGCGCGCCGCGACGTTGACGGCGTCGCCGGTCGCGAGGCGGTCGCCGGTGCCGACGACCACTTCGCCGGTGTTGACGCCGATCCGCGCCTCGACGCCGAGCCCGGGGAGGGCGTCGCGCATCTCGACCGCCGCCCGCACTGCGCGCAGAGCGTCGTCCTCGTGTAGCTGGGGCACGCCGAAGACCGCCATGACCGCGTCGCCGATGAACTTCTCGACGCGTGCCGCCGTGGCGCTCGACGATGGCCTTCATCTCGTCGAAGTAGCGGCCGAGAAGCGTGCGCAGGGCCTCGGGGTCGGTCGACTCGCCGAGCGCGGTCGAGCCGACGACGTCGCAGAAGAGCACGGTCACGACCTTGCGGTACTCGCGCGCTGCGGGCTCGGAGGCGGCCAGGTCCGCGCCGCACGAGTTGCAGAAGCGCGAACCGGCCGGGTTCTCCCGTCCACAGCTCGGGCACGTCGCCATGCGCGAAGCCTACGACTGGGAATCGATCACGACGCGGCGGGCTCGTGCGCGTGCTTGTGGAAGCTCTTCGAGAACAGGTCGCGCACCTGATGCCAGCCGAACGCCCAGAGCATCACCGCGATCCCCAGCACGACGTTCCAGATCGTGAGGATCGAGTCCTGGGTGATCGAGAACGCCGCCACGCTCTTGGTCGAGGCGTACTGGCTCAGCGTGGCGACGTCGAGCGCCTGCGTCTGGCCGACGCCTCCCGGAGTGATCGCGAAGATCCCGGAGAGCATGTGCGACGAGGCCACGAGGAAGACGGTGAACGCGGTGACGGGCAGGTGGAAGGCCGCCATGAAGACGATGTTCACGCCGATCCGGCAGGCGTACGAGGCCGCGGACGGGGCCGCCACATCGCGCGCGTAGCGGCGCCAGTCGCTGAAGATCGCGGCGCCTTGCTTGGCCTTGTGCCACTCCTTGGCGAGCCGTGGCTTGATCCGGGGCCAGACCAAGACGAGGACGACGATCACCGCAACGACGACGAGTGGAATGAGCAGCGGGTGCGCGGAGAAGAAGTTGCCCGACTCGTCGGCCGGGGAGCCCTTCGAGACCGTGTGCGGCCTCGAGACCGCGACGCCGATCACCATCAACACGCTCAGCACGAGGAAGAAGCTCGCCTGGACGAAGGCGGCCGTGGTCACGCCCGCCACGGAGGCGCCGCGGACGCTCGTTCGGAAGATCCCGAGCATCGCGGCCGTCCCGGCCTGGGCGGGCGCCAGCGCGTTGATCGCCGTTCCGCCCTGGGAGGCACCCCACGCGGTCTTGAACGAGAGGCCGCTCGTCGGGTAGGCCGCGCGCAGGATGTTCCGCCAGGTCAGCCCGAGGAGAGCCGACTCGCAGGTCTTGAGGGCGAGCGCCACGACGAGCCAGTACGGCGAGACGTCGCCGATCCGCGTGAACACTCCGGCTACCCAGTCCCACAGGTCACCCAGGACGCTGGCGAGAACCATGCCGGCACAGCTTCGCAGCAACGCGGCTGAGCGCCCAGGCGAGCCCCCGACGTACGTGCATACTGGACGCGATGGGCGTGACCGAGCGCCTGGCGCGCATGTCGAGCCGCCATCCGTGGCGGGTCATCCTCGCCTGGGTCGCGGCGATCGTGCTCGCGCTGGCCTCGGCGGCGATCCTGCTGCCCGGAAACCTGACGACGAACGGCCACGTCACCGGGAACCCCGAGTCGAAGCAGGCGGAGGACGCCTTCTACCGGTTCCCGCAGGACAAGAACGGCGTCGACGAGCTGATCGTCGTCCACTCCGCCGCCCACACCGCGGGCGATCCGGCGTTCACCTCCTTCCTGGCCGGGCTCCGAAAGCAGGCGAACGCAACAGGCGTCGTCTACCGGTACCTGCCGCCGGCCGTCTCGCACAGACCGGCACACGATCCTGGTCGGCGTCCAGCGAAAGGCGGACGTCGACAAGCTCCTCGGCCTCGTCCAGGGCGTCGACGGGAAAAACGGCTTCAGCGTCGTGATGACCGGCGAGGGAACGCTCGACCACGACTTCAACGAGCTCTCGCAGCACGACCTCAAATCGGGCGAGCTCGAGTTCGGCCTGCCCGCCGCGCTGATCATCCTCGTCCTCGTCTTCGGGGCCGTGATCGCAGGGCTCGTGCCTTTGGTGATGGCGATCGTCGCGATCATCGTCGCGCTGGGGCTCTGCGGGCCGATCGCGGCGACGCTGTCGCTCTCGGTCTTCTTCGTGAACATGCTCACGGGGATGGGGCTGGCGCTCGGGATCGACTACTCGCTATTCGTCGTCTCGCGCTACCGGGAGGAGCGGGCCGGCGGCCTGCCGCAGCTCGACGCGATCGCCGCGTCCGGCGCGACCGCGAGCCGCGCGGTGCTGTTCAGCGGCTCGATGTTCGTGATCGCGCTGAGCGGGATGCTGCTCGTGCCCTCGAACGTGATGAAGAGCCTCGCGACCGGCGCGATCGTGGTCGGGATCGTCTCGGTGCTCGCGGCGCTCACGCTCCTGCCGGCGCTGCTGGGCGTCCTCGGCGACCGCGTGAACTCGCTGCGGGTCCCGTTCATGGGAGGCGGGGGCGGGGAGAGTCGCTTCTGGGGCGCGATCGTGCGCTACGTGATGCGACGGCCCGTCCTGCCGCTGGTCGCGTTCACGGCGCTTCTGGTCGCGGTCGCGGTGCCGGTCCTCGGCCTCAACCTGGGAGCGAGCGGAGTCAGCACGCTTCCCGACCGGCTCGAGTCGAAGCAGGGCTTCGAGGCGCTCAACCGCTACTTCCCGCAGGCGAGCTCGAGCCCGGCGCTGGTCGCGGTCGAGGGGAACGTGCGCTCGCCCGAGGTGCGCGCTGCGATCGGGCGGCTGCGGAACGAGCTCCGCGGCGACCCCGTCTTCGGGCGCAGCGACGTCCGCTACGGGACGGATGTCGCCGCGGTGGGCGTCGAGATCGGCGGCGACAAGACCGGGGAGCCCGCGCTCGACGCAGTTCGGCGTCTCCGGTCGACGCTGATCCCGGAGGCCTTCCGTGGGACCGACGCGCGGGTGGTGGTCGGCGGCGACACGGCCGACAACGTCGACTTCATCGACGCCATGAACACGTGGCTGCCATACGTCTTCGTCTTCGTGCTCGGCCTGAGCTTCGTGCTGCTGACGATCGTCTTCCGCTCGATCGTGATCGCCGCGACGTCGATCGTGCTCAACCTGCTCTCGGTGACCGCGGCCTACGGGCTCGTGATCCTCGTCTTCCGGCACGGGGTCGGCAATGGGCTGCTCGGCTTCCAGCGCGTGCATGCGATCGAGGCGTGGGTGCCGCTGTTTCTGTTCTCGGTGCTGTTCGGCCTGTCGATGGACTATCAGGTGTTCCTGCTCAGCCGGATCAAGGAGCGCTACGACCAGACGGGGTCGACCGTCGAGGCGGTCACGCACGGCGTTTCCTCGACCGCGCGCCTGATCACCGGCGCGGCGCTGATCATCGTCGCGGTCTTCGGCGGCTTCGCGATGGGCGACCTGGTCATGTTCCAGCAGATGGGCTTCGGCGTCGCGATCGCGCTGCTGATCGACGCGACCATCATCCGCTCGGTGCTCATGCCCGCGGCGATGCGGATCCTGGACCGCTGGAACTGGTACCTGCCGAGCTGGCTCGAGTGGCTCCCGCGGGTCGAGGTCGAGCGCGAGCGGCCCGAGGGCGTCGCGGTCCCCAGCGCCGGTTCCTGAGTCGCGAGTCTGAACGACCCAGTGCCGCTGGTCCTTTCTTTAGCCCGAAGGCGAGTTCGTGTGCAGATCCAAGCGCCAGTCATTGCAGCGCATGGGATGACCGGGCGGAAACTCGAAGTCGCACTCCTCCGAGTAGCTCGAACCCGAGTTCGCGGCAGATCGCGTTCGAAGGCCCGTTCTCGACCGACGGAAACGCGTGGAGGTAGCGGTGCTTCCCTATGGCGCGAACTGAGTCGATCGCCTGCTGGGTTGCCGTCCTCGCGATCCCGCGGCCCTGGAACTCGGGCAGGACCATCCACCCGGTCTCCCAGACGGTCATGTCGCGCCAGTCCCTCTCCCAGTAGCCGACCGAGCCGGCGGGCTCGCCGCTTGCCTCGTCGACGATCTTGAACATCCGGCCCGTCCCGGTGTCGCCGATCCGCTCGTAGCGACCCTGGCGCTCCGCGAGCTTCTCTTCGCTCTCCGGCCCGCCGAGGTGCTCGGTCATGAGCGGATCGCCCATCAGTCGGCGGAGTAAGGGGAGGTCGCCCTCGGCCCAGGGCTCTAGCAGTACGCGTGCCAGTTCGGCCATCGGCATTGGATACCAGGTGAGCAGGCGGCGCGCTACGACCGGCTCGCTGCCGGCTCTCCAGTCTTTAGCGCGACCCTACAACCGCTATGAATGGGCGCATGGTCGGGGGCCGACAACTACGGGGCCGCTGCGAGTGCCGGGCGGTTCGTTACCGCGTCACCGACGAGTTCCTCTACGCGGCCAACTGCCATTGCTCGAACTGCCGCGCGTCGACGGGGTCGGCATTCAAGCCGTTCGCGGGGATCGAGCGGGCGAAGCTCGAGGTGGTCGAGGGCGCGGACAGGCTTCTCGTCTGGGGCGAGGACGACGCGAACCACACGCGCTGCGGCGTCTGCGGCTCGCTCCTCTACTCGGTGGTGCGCGAGGGTGAGTACGTGCACGTCGCGCTCGGGTCGCTCGTCGACGCGCCTTCCATCCGGCCGAGCGAGCACATCTTCGTCGGTTCCAAGGCGCCCTGGTTCGAGATCACCGACGACCTGCCTCAGAACGAGGAGTACTAGCGGCGCGTCGCCACGCGAAGCCTGTTTCCGTCCGGATCTTCGAGCGCGCATTCCCGTCCCGCAAGGCCCTCTTCGTCGACCGAAACGCCGTATTCCTTCGCGACGGCGTCGACGTCGCGGACGTAGAGATGGATGAGCGTGTTCGGCCCGGCATCGCCCTTGTGCTCGGAGAGGTACAGCCGGACGTCCCCGCGAGCCACCGAGACGAACCAGGGAAAGCCGGGCTCGAACTGATGCTCCCACTCCTTCTCGAATCCGAGGCGCCCGTACCACGCGACGGCGCGCGCTGCGTCCTCGACGTATAGGACAGGGACGACCTCCTCTTCCACGCGTGCAAGGCTACCGCCCCGCGACGTCCCGGTGGTCGGCTGGATGCCTAAACGATCTCGACGGTGTCGCCGTCGGCGAGGACGTGCTCTCGACCGACCCGTTGGCGGTCGAACTTCGCCGAGGGGCCGGTGACGTGCGCGCCGGTACACGTCTCAGCGAGGACGTGGTGAACCAGCCGTGCCGCGTCGACGACGGTCGCTCCCGGCTCGAGTGCATGCGGTTCCGCCTCGCCCAGCCCGGGGCTGCGCAGGTAGATGCGCATCAGCCCGGTTAGCTCCCAGACGGCGTCGCGGAAGCGGTCGAGGCTCGCGTCGTCGAGGACCGAGACGCCGATCGCGGGCAGGGCGAGCTGCTCCGCGATCTCGTCGACGCGCTGCGGGGCGGCTTCGTCGATCTTGGTGACCGCGACGAGAGCCGGCTTGTCGATGCCGGCGGTCTCGAGCTCCGCGCGCACCGAGCGCAGGCCGTCGAGCGACGCGGTCGCGTCCTGGCAGAGCACCATCGCGTCCGCACCGCGCAGGACGCCGAGCAGGGCCCGGCCGCCGCCGCGGTCGTCGCTGGCGCCTTCGATCAGGCCGGGGATCTCGACGAGCTGCACCAGCACGCCGCGGATCCGCGTGACCGCAGGCACGGGCCGCGTCGTGGTGAAGGCGTAGTCGCCCGTCTTGATCTGGATGCTCGAGACCGCCTGGAGCAGCGACGACTTGCCCGCGTTCGGCGGCCCGACGAGCGCGATCTGGGCGACGCCCTCCCGCCGGACCGCGATCGAGTCGCGGTGCACCACCTTCTTGCGCACCTGCGCTTCCTCCGATCTGGCCGGCCACCCACTTGCGGATGTCGGCGTAGGGACCGTTCTTGTAGTCGGGCAGCTCCGTCAGGATCGTGCGGAGCTCCTTGATCCGCTCGCCGCCTTCCTTGCCGACGAGCCGGCGCTTGATCACCTGCATCTGCGTGCGATGCGGCATCGGCATCGCGATCACCTTCCTCTCAAGTCATGCGGGAAGGCGCGCGCCTGCGGCGGCCGTCAGCGGCCGCGCGAGCGCGTCCCTGTCCCGCCGCTTCCTCGGACGCTGAGCTGGAAGCGGGGGATCAGCCGTTTTGGCGCAGTGCGATGGCGAACCAGCGGGCCATTACGGAAAGTGTACTCAGGCTCGCGCCTGAGGTCTAAGCGGCCGGAGGAGGGCCGCGGCGGGCGGCTCGCACGGCGCGCACCCGCTTGGTGGTCCCGAGGGCCGCAGCAGCGGCGAGCAGGAGCGCACCGACGGAGGCGAGGACGAGGAGCGGAATCGGGAGGGAGTCCGCGTTGCTCGTCCCGAGGCTGTCGATCGTCCGTCGGTAGGCGGAGCGGTCGGGGCCCGCGTTGGCGCGGGTCGCGCTCGGGCCGGAGCCGCCGCCGCCACCACCGGAGCTGCCGTTGCCGCCGGCGCTGTTGTTGTTCTGGTCGTTCCCGTTCGAGGAGCTCGAGCTGTTGACCGACTGCGGGCTGCGCGTGCCGCGCTTCGCGATCTGGGCCTGCATGGCCGCGTTGATGTCGTCGGCGGCGCTCGAGTAGTCGCGCAGGTCCTCCGGCAGGTGCCGGATCGCGTCGCGGTAGCAGTGGAGCGGGTAGGAGCCGATCGTTCGGCCGTTCGACCAGTCGTTCAGCACCTTCTTCCAGCACGGCGTCGACGCGGCGGCCTGGCCCGGCAGGAAGAGGACCACGAGCAGGCCCGCTGCGAGGGCTGCCAAGATTGGGATGAGCGCTACGGCTGGGCGCTTAGACACTGGACGTTTAGGCATAGGTGTAGTCGTGCCCGGAAGACCGGTCCCGACAGTCTGCCCTGACTGCGTGATTGGTGCGTGATCCCCACGTTATCTCTTTGTAAACACGGGCGCGGACGGGGCCCGGTGTTAGCCTCACGCCTCTGATGTGGAGCGCCCTGGAGCGCCGCGCGGCGCTGTTTCCGCTCGCGGCCGCCGGGGCGCTCGTGGGCGTCTCGGCGCTCTTTTCGGGAGGCTCTTCGAACGGCCGCTTGACGTGGATCGGGCTCGCCGCGCTGGCCGTCGCCGCCGGTGTCGCGACCGTTGCGCTCGTCTCGGCGTGGCCGGCGCTGGCGCGCGAGGCCGTCGTCGCGCTCACGCTGCTCGTCGCCTTCGTCTGCTGGTGTGGGCTCTCCGTGCTCTGGTCGATCGAGCCCGATCGCTCGTGGGACTACCTCAACCGCGGGCTCGTGTACGTGGCGTTCGCGGTGATCGGGCTGGCTCTCGGCGCGTACGTGCCACGGGCGGAGCGCGGGTGGGCCTTCGCGCTCTCGGTGATCGTCGCGATCACCCTCGGCTGGGCGCTGCTCGGCAAGGCGGTGCCGGCCCTGGGCTCGTCCGGACGCATTGCGCGGCTGAGCTCGCCGATCGGCTACTGGAACGCGCTCGCGCTGCTCTTCGACTTCGGTCTGCCACTGGCTCTGTGGCTGGCGTCGCGGCGCGCGCATCCGCACTGGCTTCGCGCCGCCGGAACCGTTTTCCTCTACGGGCTCGTCGTCGGCGTGCTGATGACGTACTCACGCGGCGGGGTCGTGGTCGCGATCGTGCTGGTCGTCGCCTGGCTGCTCGCCGATCGCGCCCGGTGGCTGGAGAGCGGGGCGGCGCTCTTGCTCGGCGGCGGACTGGGCGCGGCGGTCGGCGCCTGGACGTTCACCCGGCCCGGGCTCGCTCACGACCTGCAGCCGCACTCGGTCCGGGTGCACGACGGGGGCTGGTTCGCGCTCGTGTTCCTGCTCGGGGCTTGCCTGGTGGGCTCGGTCGCATATCTCGGCTCGCTCGCCGAGGAGCGGCGGGAGCTCTCCGAGCGGGCCCGCCGGCTCGCGACGCGGGCGGCGGTGGGCGCGCTGGCGCTGTGTCTCGTCGCCGGGATCGCCGTGATCGGGGCGACCACTTCGCCGTCGAGCTGGGCGCGGGACTTCACGCAGCAGCCGGCAAGCGCCGCGACGGCGAGCGGGCCGGGCCGGCTCACGACGATCAGCTCGACGAGCCGCTGGCAGTGGTGGCAGGAGGCGTGGCAGGCGTTCGAGGACCAGCCGCTGCGCGGAACCGGCGCGGCGACCTTCGACCTGACCCACCGGCTGCTGCGGACGGATGCGATCGTGGCGACCGAGCCGCACAGTGTTCCGCTGCAGCTGCTGAGCGAGACGGGGATC
Organism: uncultured Actinomycetes bacterium; assembly: GCA_963788215.1. Lineage (GTDB taxonomy): Bacteria > Actinomycetota > Thermoleophilia > Gaiellales > Gaiellaceae > AC-32. The sequence continues at coordinate 124,900 of CAWBFX010000005.1, read as the reverse complement.
GTCGGCGCGCTGCTGGCGCTCGGCTCGCTGGCGGCTGCGGGGATCGGGATCGTCCGGCGGGTTGGCAGGCTCGGCGGAGAGGAGCGGCCTGTCGCGCTCGCGCTCGCGCTTGGGGTGCTCGGCTTCGTCCTGCACGCCCTCATCGACTTCGACTGGGACTTCGTCGCCGTCTGCGCGCCGTTCCTGGTCTCGGCCGGGGTCTTGCTCGGCAGTGGGGCTCCTCTCGTGCGGGAGCGGCGCTGGGCGCTCGCGCCGATTCCGGCCGCGCTGGCGGTCGTGGTGGCGTTCTCGCTCCTGACTCCCTGGTTCGCGCAGCGGTCGACCGATTCGGCGCTCGCGTCGCTCGAGGCCGGCCGACCGGCGCAGGCGGCCCGGCGGGCGCACGACGCGCGCTCGCTGAATCCACTTGCCTTGGAGCCGCTGTTCGTGGAAGCGGCCGCGGCGGAGCAGCTCGGCGACCTCGGCGCGGCGCGCGACCTCTACGTCAAGGCGGTCGACCTGCAGCCGCTGAACTGGATGGCCTGGTACGAGCTCGGGGCGTTCTGGGTCAGCGTCAAGAACCACGAGGCCGCGGTTGCTCCCCTCGAGCGGGCGGTCGAGCTCGACCCGCACGGGACGCTCGCGCCCGCGTTGCTGCAGCAGGTCAGGTCGCGGTAGCGCGCAGCCAGATCTGAGTCCAGAACGGGCCGAGCGCGCGGTAGACCAGCGGCTCGGCGAAGTGCTCCAACACGTCCCTGGGCGCGTTCGAGTAGAGGCGCTTGCGTGTGTTGTGGAAGCGGCGGATGTCGGTGAAGCCCTCGGCGCGGAGAAGCTGCTTGAGGCGCCGCGGCGTGTAGCCGAGCTCCGTCACGCCGTACTCGCCGGCTGCCTCGCGGCCCTGGAAGCGGTGCTTCCAGTTCGGCTCGGCGAGGAGGAGGCGGCCGCCGGGCTTGAGCGCGCGGCGGGCGGTCGCGAAGACGAGGTCCGCGCGCGGAGAGTGGTGGAGGGCGTCGTAGAGCAGGCAGGCGTCGAAGCGGCGGCCGAGGTCGAGCTCCTCGTAGTCGGCGGCCTCGAAGTGGACGTCGAGGCCTTCCTCGCGCGCCAGCTCGCGGGCGATCTCGATCATGTCGGGCGAGATGTCGTAGCCCTCGGCCTGGAGGCCGTGGCGCGCGGCGAAGCGCGTCATCCAGCCGGAGCCGCAGCCGAGCTCGCAGAGGCTCATCCCCTCGCGGAGGTCGAGCAGCTGCAGGACGTAGCCGAAGTCGACGAGCAGGCGCGCCGATTCGCGCGGCGTGTTCCCGAACGGCTTCGAGCGCAGCCAGCCGCGACCGGCCTCGCCGATCGCGGCCGGGTAGTCGATCTCAGCCTGTTTGCGTTTGTTCACAGTGCCAGGCACCGTGACGAGAGTGTCACGCAAACGGCGCTCCGCCGCTTGCCTCGGCGGTTCGCGGCGGTGCCAGGCACCGTGACGGAAGTGTCACACGATCTGCCATAGTCGGCCGCGGTGCGCAGGCCCAAAGGACCCCGTCTCACCGAGGCCGCCGCCGAGGCAGCGATCATCCTGATCGTTCTCGGGCTGATGACGGCCGCCGGCTTCGTCGGGTGGGTGATCGGCAACTACGCGGGCAACGAAACGAAGACGGTCACGGTCGCGACCGGCAGCCAGACGACGACCGCGCAGACCACGACGGCCGCGACGACGACGCAGGCCACGACCACCACGCCGACGACGACGACCCCGGCCGGGGGCGGCGGCAACGCAGCCGCCGGCAAGGCGGTCTTCACCACCGCGGGCTGCGCGTCATGCCACACGCTCAAAGCCGCCGGCTCGAACGGCACCATCGGCCCCAACCTCGACGAGCGGCGGCCGAGCATGGACAAGGTCGTCGAGCGCGTCACCGAGGGAAAGGGCGTGATGCCCTCGTTCAAAGGCCAGCTGACCGAATCTCAGATCCAGAGCGTGGCCGCCTTCGTCTCCTCGGCGACGCGCGGCTCGGAGGACTAACCCCGAATCGCTAGCCGAGGATGACCGCGACCTGCGCGTGGTGCAGCGCGCGCGGGCGAAGACCGTCGAGCGGCCAAACGAGCCTGATGCCGACGTCGCGCGCGAGCCGGAGCGCCTCGGGGCGGAACCCCGGCCGGTACATGACCATCGTCTGCGAGAAGTCGCCGCCGCCCGGCGCGTTGCCGACGACCCGGATCCGGTAGCCCCGGGCGCGCACCTGCGAAGCCTCCGCCGCCGCGGCGCCTGCGATCCCGTTCGCGTTCAAGACCGTCACGCCCACGGAGCGGCGCGGGAGGATCGGCCTCGCGGGAGGAGCCTTGTGCGCGGCGGCGGACGGGTGCTTCACGGCAGCGCGAGCGGCCTTCTCGGCGACCGGCTTGCCGAAGAGGGCGGTTCCCGCGATGACGAGCCCGATGAGCTCGAGCGTCGCGATGCCCGCCGCGACCACGGCGATCGTGCGCCAGGGATGGTGGCTCTGCTGCGGCGTCGGCAAGGCGTGCTCCAAGGCGTGCTCCATGGGGAGCATCGGTTTCGCCGCCGCCCGGCTTGATCCTTCCTGCTACCCCTCCAGCGTGAGGCGCAGGCCGTCCTCGAGCTCCACCGCCGGGCTCCAGCCGAGCTCGTGCGCCGCGAGGGAGACGTCGAGCACCGAGCGACGCACGTCGCCCAGTCGAGCCGCCTCGAACCGCGGCTCCGCGCTGACGCCCGCGACCTCGGCGCAGGCGCGGTGCAGGTCGAGCACGGTCGTCTCGAGGCCGGTCCCGACGTTGAAGACGCCGCCCTCCCGGCCAACCGCGGCGAGTAGCGCCCGCACGACGTCGCCGACGTAGACGAAGTCGCGTGTCTGCCCACCGTCGCCGAAGACGACCGCCTCCTCGCCGCGCGCCATCCGCTCGAGGAAGATCGCCACCACGCCGCCCTCGAGGCCCGACTCCTGTCGCGGCCCGTAGACGTTCGCCAGCCGCAGGACGACGTTCCTCATGCCGTGCGTCCGGCCCCAGCCGCGCACGTACTCCTCTCCGCAGAGCTTCGCGATCCCGTACGGCGAGATCGGATTGCGCGGCGCCTCCTCCGAAGCAGGCCCGTCGCACTCGCCGTAGATCGCACCGCCGGTGGAGGTGAAGACGACCGGCGCGCCCACCTCGCGCGCGGCCTCGAGCACGGCGATCGTGCCGACGACGTTGATCTCGGCGTCGTGGGCGGGGCGGCGCATCGAGACCTGCACGTCGGCCTGCGCGGCGAGGTGGAAGACGGCGTCCGCGCCGAGCGCGTCGAAGCCGGCGCGGATGTCGCGCTGCTCGAGCCGCGCGGCCGGGTTCACGTTCTCACGCTTGCCCGAGGAGAGGTCGTCGACGACCACCACCTCGTCGCCCCGCTCGATGAGCGCGTCGACCAGATGCGAGCCGATGAACCCGGCGCCCCCTGTCACGATCGCCCGCAAGGCAGGCATATCCTAGGTCGCGGTGTTCGTGACCTTCGAAGGGATCGACGGCTCGGGCAAGTCGACCCAGGCCGGGCTGCTTGCCGAGGCTCTCACGGCGGACGGCCGTGAGGTCGTCCTCACGCGCGAGCCGGGCGGGACCGAGCTCGGCGAACGCATTCGCGAAGTGCTGCTGCACGAGGGCGACGTGACCCCGTGGGCCGAGGCGACCCTCTTCGCCGCGGCGCGCGCGCAGCTCGTCGAGTCCGTGATCGCGCCGGCGCTCGCCCGGGGAGCGGACGTCGTCTGCGACCGCTATCTCGACTCCTCGCTCGCCTACCAGGGGATCGCGCGGGGCCTCGGCCTCGAGCGCGTCCTCGAGCTCAACCTGCACGCGACCGGCGGAGTGCTGCCGGATCGCACGTACCTGCTCCTCGTCGATCCGCAGCTCGCCGCCGGCCGGATGCCGTCGAGCCGGGACCGGATCGAGCGCGAGGACGAGGACTTCCGCGCGCGCGTCGACCGCGCCTACCGCGAGCTCGCCGAGGTCTTCCCGAACCGGATCACCACCATCGACGGCAGCCGCCCGCCGGACGAGATCGGGCGCGAGATTCTTGACGGTCTTCGACAGCCTTCCTGAGCAGGCCGAGGCGAAGCGCCTGCTCGCTGCGGCGCTCGCCGAGGGGCCCGCGCACGCGTACCTCTTCCACGGCCCGGCCGGAGTGGGGAAGCGGGCGCTCGCGCTCGCCTTCGCCTCCGAGTTGCTCGGGCGCGACCCGCGAGTGGGACGACGCACCCACCCCGACCTCTACGTCCTCGAGCCGCTGGGCGAGCAGATCCGGATCGACGCCGTCCGAGAGATGCGGCGTGACCTGCACATGCGCCCGTTCGAGGCCGACCGGCGCGTCTACCTCGTCCTCGGCGCGCACCTGCTGAACGAGGAGGCGGCGGACGCGCTGCTCAAGGATCTCGAGGAGCCGCCGGAGTACGCCGTGATCGTCCTCGTCGCCGACGAGGTCGGGCCGCTTCCGGAGACGATCCGCTCGCGCTGCCAGGCCGTTCCGTTCCGGCGGCTGTCGGAGCGCGCGGTGCGCGAGCACGTCCGGGCGCGGGCGCCCGCGCTCTCGGACGACGAGGCGACGTCGATCGCACGAGTGGCCGGCGGGAGGCTCGATCGCGCGGAGCGCCTGCTCGACCCGGCGGCCGCGGAGCGGCGGACGGCGCTGCTCGAGACGGCGAGGGCCGTCTACGCCGAGGCGGACTTCGATCCCGGCTCAGCTGCGGAGAGGCTGCTCGAAGGGGCCCGGGCGCGGGCCGCGGAGGCGAAGGAGCGCGAGGAAGCCGCCGTCGAAGGGCTCGAGCTGACGTCCCGCGAGGCCGAGCAGCGCGTGCGCCGGGCCGCGCGCGGCGCCGAGCGCGAGGAGCTCTTGGCGGCGCTCGAGGAGCTGGCCGCCTGGTACCGGGACCTCGTCGCGGCCGCCGCGGGCGCCGATGGCGCGCTCGTCCACGCCGACCGAGCTGCGCAGCTACTCGAGGACGGAACCGTCGAGCGCCTCGAGGGCGCCGAGCGCGCCGCGGAGCTCGTCCGCGAGACGTGGCGGAACTTCGAGGAGCTTCAGCTCTCCGCGCGCCTCGCGCTGGAGGCGCTCTTCGTGGAGCTGCGCCGAGCCTTCGCGGGAGTTCTGGCCGAAACCGGTTAGTGCGCCGGCCGCCGCTGGGGGCCGCGGTCTTCGAAGTAGTCGATCAAACGGTAGGCCGCCCAGTTGACGATCCAGATCAGGACGACGACGCCGACGTACGTCCAGAAGCCGTCGATCGAGAAGTTCGGCGCGATCCACTCGGCGAGCGCGACCATCGCGATGTTGATCACGAGCAGGAACAGGCCGAGCGTGAGGATGATCAGAGGCAGCGTCAAGAGGGCAAGAATCGGCTTGAGAATCGCATTTGCGATCCCGAGCACGGCGGCGCCGATGATGTACGCCCAGGCGCCGTGGATCGAGACGCTGGAGAAGATCCCGTTGCAGATCCAGAGCGCAAGCGCGTTGATGGCCCACGCGATCAGGAGCCGGATGAGCATTGGGCGAGTCTACGGAAACCGCCGCGGGCGGTCGTCCGTATCCCTTGTAGGAAGGGGGGTGAAGGCATGAGCCTTTCCCGCAGATGGCTCTGGATCGGCGTGGCGGTGGTCGCCATCGCCGCACTCGTCGTGCTGATCGCCGTCTACTCGGGCGGCGGTGGGGGCGGCGGCGGCGGGTACTAGCCGCAACCAGGCGTTTCGCCGGCCCGGCCTGCGGAGAACTAACGCTCGATGCAGCACGCTGAGGAGGCGGCCTCTCGCCTGACCCGGCTACACGAGCTCCTCGAGCACGAGGCGCGTGCGCTCGGCGCGCTCGGAGACCGGCGCCTCCTGCCTGTGCTGGTCGAGATCGACGAGTTGAGCAGAGAGCTCGCGAGGACGCGCGCCCAGCTCGAGCCGCAGGCCGAGGCCGGCTAGCGCCGCCGGGAGAGCGCTACAGTAAGCAGCCCGCCGACGTAGCTCAGCTGGTAGAGCACTTCACTCGTAATGAAGGGGTCCCCGGTTCGAGTCCGGGCGTCGGCTTAGAGCCGCTCGCTTTTCGCGCTGGTGATTCGCTAGGGGTTAGTTGTCGGGGTCGACCTGCGCAGCCTGGGCCGCCACCCTGTCCGCTTCCTTGCGCTCGGCGGCCGCGCGCTCGGCGAGCTCCTGCGCCTCCTCCTCGCGTTCCTTCGCGCTGCGGTGCCGCTCCGTCGCCTCCTGCCGGAGCTCCTGCGCCTGCTCACGCTGCTGTCGTTTCTGTCGCGCCTGCCGGCTGCCGAGCACGATGACCGCGAGCACGACGACGGCTGCGATTGCGATCACGATCCAGATCCAAGTGGCCATCCGACTCTCCTTCGTTGCTTGCCGGTGGGCCATGCCCGCCCGTGCGCGAGCGTAAGCCCACCTGAGGCGGCTGGTGCCGCCGCGGCTTGAACCTGGAGGGCAGGACTGCGATGCTTGCCGCTGCAACGAGCGCGAGGGGGAGTTGCGTGTCGATATTGGTGTTGACGCTTCGGTTCGCGGTGGCGACCGTGCTTGCCGTGGCCGCGAACGCGAAGGCTCGGGACTTCGAGACCTTCCGCAGGACCGTGCGGGCGCTCGTGCCCCGAGGCGCCGGGCCCGTCTCGGGCGGGGTGATCGCGATCGAAGCCACGCTCGCGGCACTGCTGGTCTCGGGCCTCGCTCCCAGCGCCGTCGCGGCGGCGACCGTCGTCCTCTTCCTGGGCTTCTCGGCGCTCTCGGTCTGGGCCATGCGGAGCGGCGTGCACATCAGCTGCAACTGCTTCGGCTCGAGCGACCGCGAGCTCGGTAGGGACAGCCTCGAGACGTCGCTGCTGCTCGCGGCCGCCTCGCTCGCCTACCTGGCGCTGCTCCAGCGGACGCAGCCGTCGCTGACCCTCGGCGAAGCGCCGCTCGCGGCGTTGCTCGGGGTCGCCGCGGTCATGGGCGCGCGCTGGCTGCTCGCCCTTCGCGACCTGGTCCCGATCGTCCGCCAGCGCCGGCTGCTCGAGGGGTGAGCTCGCACCGTGACCGTCCTGCTCGTCTCCTGTGTCATCGCCCTGGCCGTCCTCGTTGTCGTCCAGGGGCTCGTGCTGCTCGAGATGGTCCGGCAGACCTCCCAGATCAGGCGCGTGCTCGACCTCGATGACCGGCCTGTCCCGATCAGCCTCGGCGATCTCGCCGGGCGGCCGCTGCGAGAGCCCGCCCGCAGCGTCTGCAAAACGGCGAAGGCATCTTCGTCCTGCTGAGCACGGACTGCGCCACGTGCAGGCTCGTCGCATCCGGCCTGCGAGACCTGCTCGACCGGTTCGTCGAAAGGAGGATCGTCACGATCCTGCAGGCGCACAACCAAGAGGAGGCGGCGGAGATGGTGGCCGCCTCCGGCCTGGCCGGCGACGAGGTCGTGGTCGATCTCGACCGGAGCTACGGCGAAGCGCTCGGGGTCGCCCTCCGGCCTGCCGCGGTCGTGGTCCGCGACGGGATCCTTATCGAAGGCGCGACCATCCAGAACGCGCACCAGCTCCAGCAGCTGCTCGAGGCGCTCGGCCCCTCGAGCGAAACCGACCTGTCCGAAGTTCCCCGCGTTTCAGCCCTGACCACTGGAGGTGCCAGGTGACGCTCTACGATCGGTTCGAACAAGTAAGCGAGGCTCGACATGACGAAGACGACTCGCCGCCGGCTCCTGGCGCGTGCGGGCAAGGTCTGCGTCGGGATCGCCGCCGGCGCGGCCGGGCTGTCGAGCGTCGCGCAAGCCCGGGCCGACGGCGGTAGCCGCAGCGTGGGCTGCTGTCGCTCGCCTATAACAACGACTGCACGAACTGCTCTGGCCGCGGCTACGACTGCGGCTCCGGCTGTAACTCGGTGGGCCTGGTACTGCGTCGACAACGCCCGTCGCATCTGGATCTGCGGCGAGTGCTACACGGGCGGAAGCTGCAGCGGATGCTCGTGCGGGCGGATCGCGGTCACCCAGGGCAGCCACGCCGTGCCGAGGGTGAAGGGCTGGCGCCAGTGACGCTGGGCGCCGCCTGCGCGCTCGCGTTCCTCGCCGCCCTTCCGCAGCTCTGCAGCCCCTGAGGGGCGTCGATGGTTGGGGTCATCGGTCCCCTCGTGCAGGGGAAACGTGAGTTACGAGGCTCGGGCAGGTCGATCGTGCTCTTCACGCTGGGCGCGATGACCGGCGCTGCGCTCACCGGCGTGGCGATCGGCGTGCTCGCCGGGGCCGTGCGCCTCGCGTGGGACGTGCCGGCGCTCGCGGTCGGAGCGGCCGGGTGCCTCCTGTTGCTCGCGGATCTCGGCATCTTCGGCCTCCGCACGCCCACGCTTCTCCGGCAGACCTGCTCGACCTGGTACCGGGAGGATGGCAAGCAGTCCGTCTGGGCGCTCTGGGGCTTCGACCTCGGCCTCGGCTTCTCGACGATCCGGCTGAGCTCGCTCTACTGGCTGATGGTGCTGTTCGTCGCGGCGTTCGTCTCGCCTTGGCTCGCGCCGGTCGTCCTTGCCTGCTACGGGCTCGGGCTGGGCGTCGCCTTCGGGGCCGCGCTGTTCGCCCAGGCTCGGAGCACGCCGACGCCGGGCGCCTCGCCGGGGCTCGGGCTGCTCCACGCGGCGAGCCGGGTGAGGCTCGCGTCGGTCGCGTTCCTCGGAGTCGTCTCGATCGCGATCGTCATCAGCGGGGCGTCGTGGTTCTAGACAACGGAGCCGCTCCGGCGCTCTCCGCCGACGACCCGATCTGCGTCGTCACCAGGATCACGTTTGGCCGCTGGCGGTCGATCCCCGGCGCGTTGCGCACCTTCAGGCGGCTGCGGCGAGCCGGACGGCGCGAGGTTCCGGGGCTGGTCGACGCGCACTTCCAGATCCGCAAGGGCGCGACGCTGATGTTCTTCTCCGTCTGGAAGGACGAGCTCTCCCTCTTGCAGTTCACGACGCTCGAGGCGCACGTGAACGCCGTGCGCTGGACGATCCGGCACCGCGGTGAGGTCTGGTCCGGCGTCTTCCGGCTCACGGGCACGTCCTCGATGAGCAAGCCCTGGATCGGAAAGGTCCGGCAGCGGGTGCCTCTGCTGCCCGCCGATCCGAGCGATTTGCCGGCGCGCCTCCGTTGAGCGCGGACGCGTCGCTCGCGAACCTGCGGCAGATCGACCACATCGTCGTCCTGATGATGGAGAACCGGTCGTTCGACCACATGCTCGGCTACCTGAAGCGCGACGGGCTGCCGGACGTGAACGGGCTCAACGGCGACGAGTCGAACGAGGACGACCGCGGGGAGCGGGTCACGGTCTTCCCGTTCCGCCCCGACCAGACCGCCTTTCACCGGCCGGGGCAGCCGTTCGACGAGAGCCTCGACCCTCAGCACGGGCCGTCCTCGGTCGCCGAGCAGCTCGCGGACGGCAACGGCGGGTTCGTCAAGAACTTCATCCGCGAGAAGAAGCCGCCCCAGGAGTGGCGCTCGCTGCCGATGGGCCACTACACGGCGGAGCACCTCCCCGTCTACGACTTCCTCGCGCGCACGTACTGCGTCTGCGACGCCTGGCACAGCTCGATCCCCGGCGACACCTGGCCGAACCGCCTCTACTCGATCGCGGCGCGGGCGGCCGATCCGGTCGGGCGCAAGCTGAGGATGTTCGAGCGCTTCGCCCGTCTCTTTCGCGGCGAGGGCCTGCTGCAGAAGCTCGAGAAGGAGCCGATCTACGCCGTCGAGTCGTTCACCCGGCACCTCGCGGACGACGACTGGCGCTGGTACTCGTACGACCCGGCGACGCTCCGACTGGCGGACCGCCGCTACCGCGACTTCCGTCAGATCGGCGGCAAGAACTTCGCCTACTTCGACCGGAAAGCGATCCCCCTCGCGGAGCGAGCGCTGAAGGAGCTCGTCGAGCTGCGCGACAGCTTCCTGGACGACTCCGTCAAGAGCGGGTCGGACGGCCTGCGCTCAGTCTCCTGGATCGACCCGAACTTCCTCGACTCCCGCACGTTCGAGTCGACCTCGAACGACGACCATCCGCCGTCCGACATCCTCGCCGGCCAGGAGCTCGTGCTCGAGCTCTACCACGCGCTCGTCAACAGCCCGAACTGGGAGAACACGCTGCTCGTCGTCACCTACGACGAGCACGGCGGCTTCTACGACCACGTCGTTCCTCCCGCGGTCCCGGCCGGCGACCCGAGCCCCTTCACGACCTTCGGCGTGCGGGTGCCGGCGCTCGTCGTCGGGCCGCGGGTGCGCAACTTCGCGTGCCACGACTTCTTCGACCACACGTCGCTGATGAAGACGATCCTGCTCCGCTTTGCGCGCAACTCGCAGGAGGCGATCCGGAGGATGGGGCCGCGCGTCGAGCGGGCGCAGCATCTGGGCGTCGCGCTGGCCGAAGAGCCGCGGACCGACCTTCCCGACCATCGCCGGCTCTTCGATCGCTTCGAGGAGTGGCGCAAGGTCGCGCGGGCCGAGCGCCGCGCCGTCGAGCGCGGCGAAGCGTCGCCCGATCCCGACGGCGCCGGGCGGAACTGGGAGCCGACGGAGCTCCAGCGGGACCTCATCCGCGCGGCGGCGGCGCTCCGCAAGGAAGGGCTCCCGCCCGGCACGCCCTGAGGGACCCGCCGAAGGGTCTGCTACACGTGTAGTCCATCCGGGCCCCCCAGTCCCGTACGCGCCGGCTTCGCTTCGCCGTCGCCGGCCTCCTTATCGCCGCGTTTGCGGCCTTCCCCGCCTCGGCGGGCACCGGCTCGTCGCCGGGCCTCGCTGCGCTGCGCATCTGCGGCGGCGCCGGGCTCCCGCGGCCGGCTTCGGCATTCCGCTACGTCGTGCTCTGGCCGTCGCAGTACCGCCGCATCGCCGCGATCAAGCGGCGCAGCCCGGGCGCGAAGGTGCTCGTCTACAAGGACATGGCCTCGACGCGCGACGACGCGCGCGGGACGCGTGACCTGCCGACCGGCGTCGGCTACTCCTACGCGAACCGCCACCACCCCGAGTGGTTTCTCCGCGACACGAACGGCCGCCGCGTCAACTGGGCCGGCTGGCCGCACTACTGGCAGATGGACGTCGGCAGTCGCGCGTACCAGCGCGCGTGGGCGCGAGGCGTCGCGCGCGACCTGCGCCGCCGCGGCTGGGACGGCGTCTTCGTCGACGGGATCTCGCGGACGATGCAGTACCCCTGGTACCTGAACGGCCGGGTTCTCGCGAAGTACCCGGGCCTGAACGACTACGCGCGGGCGACGACGCGGTTCCTGCGCCGGGTCGCGCCGGCGCTGCGGCGGCGACACCTCGTGGTCGGGAACATGAACGACGCGACGCCGCGGCTCTGGCGCCGCTGGGTCGGCTACATGTCCGGCGCGGCGAAGGAGTGGTGGACGAAGGCGAGCGCCGCCGGCGGCAGCGGATTCCTCACCGGGAACGACTGGGCGTACCAGATGAGCCTCCTCCGCCAGGCGCAGGCCCGGCACAAGATCTTCCTCGCGTTCACGTACAGCCCGCCCGACGACGCTCGCGCGATGGACTACGCACGGGCGAGCTTCCTGCTCTTCGCCAAGGGGAGCCGAAGCGCGTTCGGCTACGCGCCGCCGTGCGGGACCGAGCCGCAGTCGCCTCTCTGGCGGGCGGACGTCGGCGCGCCGGCCGGGCCGGCCTCGCAGGTCGGCGGAGTCTGGCGCCGGGACTTCAGCGGCGGCGTCGCGGTCGTCAATCCGTCCGCCTCGGCGACCGTGACGCTTCCGCTCGGTGGCCCGTACCTCGACCCGAGCGGGTCGGTCGTGACGTCCGTGCTGCTGCCGCCGCACACCGGGTTCACGCTTCGCCGCGCTTCTTAGCGACTCCTTACCGCGATCACAGGCTCTTCTCAGGTCCGGCTGCGACGGTGCGTGCCGTGCCCGATTTCGGGCGAGGCGGCGGAAAGGAGAACGATCATGGACAGGACGAGGCGGGCGGTCGTGATCACGGCGACCGCGCTCGGAGTCGCGGCCGGGAGCTACGGCATCGCGAGTGCGGCGAGCGGCTCGGGCTCGAACGGCTCGAACGGCTCGCGCCCAAATGGTTCGGGGGCTGCCCCGAGCCCGCAGCGGCCGTGGGGCCGGCAGCGGAGCGACGAGACCCTGCTGACGGGCGACACGGCCTCGAAGGTGCGGGCGCTCGCGCTCGCGAAGGTGCCCGGCGGCACGATCGTCCGGGTCGAGACGGACGCGGACGGCAACGCGGCCTACGAGGCGCACATGACGAAGGCGGACGGCACGCCGGTCACCGTCTACGTGAGCAAGGCGCTCGACGTGGTCAGCGTGCGGTCCGGTATGCCCGGCCCACCGAACGGGCCATTGAACGGGCCGCCGAACGGGCGGGCGGCGCCGCCCGGCGCATAGTCCGCTCTGCGGTCGCGGGAGGGGGACGCCCCTCCCGCGGCATCACTCGACGGGGAGCTCGACCCGCTCGATGACGACCGGCTCGCGGGGCTTGTCGTTCGAGTCGGTCTCGATGCTCGAGATCTTGTCGACGACGTCCATCCCCTGCGTGACCTGGCCGAACACGGTGTGCTTGCCGTCGAGCCACGGGGTCGCCTCGGCGGTGACGACGAAGAACTGGCTCCCGTTCGTGTTGGGGCCGGCGTTCGCCATGGCGAGGGCGCCGCGCACGACCTTGTGGTCGTTGAACTCGTCCTCGAACGTGTAGCCCGGGCCGCCCATGCCGCTACCGGTCGGGTCGCCGCCCTGGATCATGAAGTCCGGGATCACGCGGTGGAAGATGACGCCGTCGTAGAACCCGTCGCGGGCGAGCTTGACGAAGTTGTCGACGGTCTTGGGCGCGTCGTCGTCGAAGAGCTCGATCTCGATCGGGCCGTGGTTCGTGTGCAGCGTTGCATTGCTCATGCGGTCAGTCCTCTCTGGGCGAGCTCCTCGGCTGCCCGGTCGAAGCGGTCGATTGCGGGCTGGCTCTCGAGCCATGCGGCGAGCTCGTCGAGGCCGTCCTCGAGGGCGACCTCGGCTTCGAAGCCAAGCAGCTCGCGGGCAAGCGTGGCGTCTGCGAAGCAGTGGCGGATGTCGCCGGCCCGGAAGGTCCCGGGAAGCTCGGGCTCAATGTCTTTGCCGAGCAGGCGCGCGAGGGTCGCGGCGATCTCGAGCACCGTCGTCGCGCGGCCGCCGCCGACGTTGAGGGCCCGGCCGTCGGCTCCGTCGCGCTCGAGTGCCAGGCGGAAGGCGCGGGCGACGTCCGTCACGTGGACGAAGTCGCGGCTCTGGCGGCCGTCCTCGTAGACGACCGGCGGGCGGTCGTTGAGCAGGCGTGCGGCGAAGATCGCGAGGACGCCGGTGTACGGGTTGGAGAGCGCCTGGCGCGGGCCGTAGACGTTGAAGAGGCGCAGCGCGACCGCGGGGACGCCGTAGGACGCGCCGAAGAGCAGGCAGAGAAGCTCCTGGTCGTACTTCGTGAGCGCGTAGACCGACGTCAGGGCCGGCTGTTTCGTCTCCGGCGTCGGGACGGGCGTGAGCTCCTCGCCGCCGGGGCCGCGCGGCTCCCACTCGCGGCGCTCGAGCTGCTCGCGCGTCCTCTCCGCGGCCGGGACCGGCTCGTAGGCGCCCTCGCCGTAGATGCTCATGCTCGACGCGGTGACGACCTTGCGCACGGGGTGCTCGGCGAGCGCCGCCATCAGCACGGCAGTCCCTAGAGTGTTGGCGCCGGCGTACTCGGCCTGCTGGTACATGCTCTGCCCGACGCCCACGCGCGCGGCGAGGTGGACGACCGCGTCGACGCCCTCGAGCGCCCCGCGGACGACTTCCTCGTTGCGGACGTCGCCGGGAATCAGCTCGACGTCGGAGTCCAGGTAGTCGGGCCGCTGGGAGTCGCCGTGCACCTGGTCGACGAGGATGTCGAGCGCACGGACCGAGTAGCCCGCGCTGAGCAGCTCGTCGGCGACGTGCGAGCCGATGAACCCGGCGCCACCGGTGATCAGCACGCGGTCGGCCACGAGGGGACTCTAGGGGCAGAGCTCCTGTACGGGCTGGGCTACTGGTCGCGCTGCTTCAGCTCGAGCTTGATGAACTCGAGGTCGTCCTTGGTGACGACGAGGTTCGGGCCGACGATGCCGATCCCGTTCGACTTGAGCTGGCTCATCGCGTCGCGAAGCGCTTCGCGAGCCTCGTCCTCGGTGTCGCCGATATCGGCTCGCGTCGTCGAGCCCGAGCGGAACCGTACGAATGCCTGCCAGGTCACGCGGCGGATCCTATCTGGCTTCGGCTACGTCTCGTTGCGCTACGCAGCCGGGACTTCGGCGTCGTCGGCCTGCTTCTGCCACCACTGCGACTCGCGGCGCTGCAGCTCGGTCTGGGCGCTCGCGACGTACGCGGCGAGCTCGGCCTCCTGCTTCGTCATCCGCTCCTCGAGCTCGGCGACCTTCTCCTCGCGCGCCTCGAGCTTGTCCAGCCGGATCTCGTGGTCGGCCTCGAACTGGGCCTCGCGGAGCTCGAACGCGGCCTCGCGTTCGTCGAGCTCCCGCAGACGCTCCTGGACGGAGGCCTCCAGGGTCGACACCCGCCGTTCGCGCCGCTCGGCGCGTTCCTTCTGGGAGGTCGTGGTGGACTCGAAGTTGTCGAGATCCGCCTCACGCTGGGCCAGCGACCGCTCGCGCTCCTCGAGGCGCGTAGTCCACTCGTCGAGGTCGCGTCCGCGATTCTCCTCGCGCTCGGCGTGGGAGATCGTCGCCTGCAGCCGGTTCAGCTCGGCCTCGCGCGCGGCCAGCTCGTTCTCGCGCCGGTCGAGCTCCTCGGCCCTCGCGAGAGTGTCTTCGGCGAAGCGGCCCTTGTCGCTCAGCTCGCGCTCGACGCGCTCGGCGTCGGCGCGAAGCGCCTCCTGCCGGAGGAGCAGCTCCGACTCGCGCTCGCCGATCGCCTCGTCCTTGGCGGCGATGCGCACGGCCTCCTTCTTCAGGTCGTCCTCGCGCGCGACCAGCCGGCGCTCGCGCTCCGCGACCTCCTTGTCGCGGCTGCGGACCTCGGCCTCGCGCTTGTCGAGCGACCGCTCGCGGCCGTCGAGCCGCACATCCGCGGCGCGCTCGCGCGTCTCGAGCTCCTTCTCGCGGCGCTCGGTCTTCTTCTCGCGGTCTGCCAGGGCGGCGAACTGCTTGGAGAGCTCGGTCTTCGCCTTCTCCCGATCGCGGTCGGCGCCCTTGAGGTCGCGCATCCGCGCCTCGGCCTGCTCCTGCTGCTCGAGGGCGAGCTGCTGCTCGGCGGCGGCCTCGGCCTGGAGCTCGGCGACGCGCGCGTGCTCGAGCTCGATCGCCTCGCGCTCGCCGAGCACCTTGCGCTCGCGCTCCTCGAGCGCGGTCTCGAACTCGGACAGCTTTGCCTCACGCTCGTCGAGCGTGGCCGCGCGGCGGGCGAGCTCCTGGTGGGAGCTGCCGCCGTCGTCGAAAGCCTCGGTCTGCTTCTCCAGCCGGAGCCGGAGCGCCTCCTCCCGCCGCTGCGCCGCCTCGAGCTCCAGCTTGAGCGCGCTCAGGTCGGCGTTCACGGCGACCGGCTCGGCCTCGGCCGACGGACGGGCCGTCAGCTCGAAGCGCAGCTCGACGTTCGGCGTGCCCTGCGCCTCTGCCGGATCGGCCTCCTCCTGCCGCCGCTGGAGCTGCGCGCGCAGCCCCGTTCCGAAGCCCTTCTCGGTCTCAGCTGACTTGTGTTCGGGAGTCTCGGCCATGGTCGTCTCCTCCGGGTCAGAAGATCTTCGAGAGGTTGAGGAACGCCGGCCCGAGGATCACGAGGAACATGGCCGGGAAGATGAAGAGCACGGTCGGAAAGAGCATCTTGATCGGCGCCTTCATCGCCTTCTCCTCGGCTGCGGCCTGGCGCTTGAGGCGGCTGTCGTTCGCCTGCACGCGCAGGATGCGGCCGAGGGAGATGCCGAGCTGGTCGGCCTGGATGATCGAGCGCACGAACGAGGAGAGCTCCGGGGTGCCGGTGCGGTCGGCGAGCTTCTTGAGCGCGTCCGAGCGCGTCTCGCCGATCCGGATCTCGCTGAGGGTCAGCGCGAACTCGTCGGCGAGGGGGCCCTCCATGTGCTCGGTCAGCTTCGAGATCGCTCCGTCGAAGCCCATGCCGGCCTCGACGCTGACGGCCATGAGGTCGAGCGCGTCAGGCAGCTCCGCGCGGATCCGGTCCTTGCGCGCGCGGGCGCGGCTGGAGACGATGAAGTCGGGCGCGATGAAGCCGAATCCGGCGAGAACAAGCGAGAAGAAGAGCACGCCTCGCGTCCCCACCGCCGCGCCGCCGAAGATCGCGCCGAACGCGACGCCGACGATCGCCAATCCCGACTTGAGCGCGAGGAACGTGTTCGCCGAGATCGACCGGCCCAGGCCCGCGGCGAGCAGGCGGGCGCTGACGCCCTCGACCGTCGTCTTCGGGTGCAGCTTCAGCGTCCAGCGTGCGAGGCGCTCGCCGAGCGGGTTGAGGACGCGTTCGCCAAACGGTCGTTGCAAGGCGGTGAGCGGCGCACGAACCGCGCCGTAGTTCGCGGCGCGCCGCACCGAGCTCTTGCGCTGGCGTGCGGGCAGCGTGACGGTCTCGCCGAAGAAGTAAGCCGAGAGGGCGAGACAGATGAGGCCGATGAAGATCACGAACAGCATTCGCTCACCCCCGGAACGAGACGATTTTTCGCAGGAACAGAGTGCCGATCCCCATCATCACGAGGCCGACGACGATCAGCATGTGGCCCGTCGACGTGTTGAAGAGCGGGGCCATGTAGCTCGGGTTCAGCAGCGTCAGCGCGAACGCGATGAAGAACGGCAGCGCGATCAGCACGTACGCTGAGGCGCGACCCATGGCGGTCAGCCCGCGGATCTTGCGCGCGAACTGCTGCCGCTGACGGACAGTGTCGGCGATCATGTCGAACAGGCCGGCCATGCTGCCGCCGACCTGGCGCTGGATCGTCACGGCCGTGATCACGAACGAGAAGTCCTTGGAGCCGATCCGCTCGGCCGTCTCGGCCAGCGCCTCGTCCATCGGGCGGCCGAGCCGGGTGTCGGTGATCACGCGGCTGAGCTCCTTGCTGGCCGGCTCGTGCCCCTCGTCGACGATGGTCTGGATGCCCTGCTTGAAGCTGTGGCCGGCTTTGAGCGACGCCGCGAGGGTCACGAGCAGGTCGGGCAGCTGGTCGTCGAACTTCAGCACCCGGCGCTTTGCCTTCATCGAGACCCAGAGGTACGGGATCGCGGCGCCGACGGCGAGCGCAATCAGGATTCCGAGCGTCGAGCGCCCGGTCAGCGCGGCGAAGAACATGACCAGGAAGCCGCAGCCGCCCATCACATAGAAGAACTCGACCGTGCGCAACGGCACGTCCGCGCGCTCGAGGCGGACCTGCTGCCTCTTCCAGATCGCGCGGTGGCCGAAGGTCTGCTCCGTGACGCGGAAGACGCCGGAGAAGGCCGCGAGGCGCTCGCCCTTCTCGCGCCGGCCGCGCTTGGGGCCGCCCTCGACGTGCGGGGCGAGCCGGTTCTTGACCCACGAGCCCTTGTCGCCCGCGAGCAGGAAGCCCGCGGCCATCAGGACGAGGAAGGCGATGATCAGCACGAGCACCAGCCCGCCGAGCGACGAGTAGAACGGTTCCGGCAGCGAGTTGCCCGGCGTGTTCGCGGGCTCGAGGTTGCCGGGGACGGTGACGTTGGCCGACGCGGCGCCCTCGGGATCGATCGCGACGCGCAGGTGGAGCCTGTCGCCGGGCCGGGCCGAGGTCACGTACTGCAGCTCCCACGTGCGCCGGAGCTCTGCGCGGATCGAGGCGTACACGCTCTTGAGCGAGCCGCTCGAGGCCACGGCGTGGTAGGTGCCGCCCGTGCGCTGCGCCATCTGCTGCAACGGCCCCGCCGTTTCGGCGGAAGCGCCGATGCCGATCGGGTAGACGAGCGCCCCGACCTTGTTGGCGGAGACCACCGCGCTGTCCAGCGAGTGCGTGCTCGAGACATCCTTGCCGTCCGTGAGCAGGACGACGACGCCGGCGCGGCCCTCCTGCTCCGTCAGCAGGCGGGTGGAAAGGGAAAGCGCGTCGTAGAGCGCGGTGCCCGACTTCGTGTCGGGACCCATCGTGCGAAGCGCGTCGTCGGCGTCGATCGTGGACGACGAGAAGTCGGTCAGCTGGACGGGCTTCGAGCCGAAGACGACGACCGCGATCTGGTCGCTGGGCGCCTTCGCCTTGACGAAGGCCCTCGCGGCCGCGACCGCGTCGTCGAGCTTCTTGCCGGCCATCGAGCGCGAGCGGTCGATGGCGATGACGACGCTCTTGGCGGAGGCGAGGTTCTGGGCGGTGAGGTCGAGGACCTTCTGGCCGTTCTCAGTCAGCGTCGGGGGCTGGTCGGAGGCGACCGGCGCGACGACGGTGGCGCGCACCGTCGGGTAGCCGCTCGCGTCGACGTTGCGGAGCGAGACGCTCGCGGTCGCTGCCAGCGGCGCTAGCAGTGCCGCGACGGCGACGACCAGGAGGGACTGAAGCAGCCTCCGGCGTCTCACTCGAACCCGCCGAAGCTCGCGGCCGAGTAGTTCGAGCCGTAGCCGTTCTGGCCGCCGAAGAAGCTCGGCGGCAGGATCACGCCGTTCGCGGCCATCTTCTCGAGGAAGCCCGGCTTGAGGCCGGTGCACTCGAGGGACCCGAGCAGGCGCGCCGACTTGTTGCCCTCGGCCGCCGCGGCTGCCGCGGACTCCTCGTCCGGCGGCTTGGCGATGAAGATGTCCTGCAGGGTGATCACGTCCGACTCCATGCGCGAGACCTCGGTGATGTGGGTCAGGCGGCGGGAGCCGTCGACGAGCCTCGAGATCTGGACGAGCACGTCGAAGGCGCTCGAGATCTGCTCGCGGATCGCGCGGTGCGGGAGCTCGACGCCGGCGGTCATGACCAGCGTCTCGAGCCTCGCCAGCGCGTCGCGAGGGGTGTTGGCGTGGATCGTGGTCAACGAGCCCTCGTGGCCCGTGTTCATCGCCTGGAGCATGTCCAGGGTCTCGGGGCCGCGGACCTCGCCGACGATGATCCGGTCGGGGCGCATGCGCAGGGCGTTCCGCACGAGCTCGCGGATCCGGACCTCGCCCTCGCCCTCGATGTTCGGCGGGCGCGCCTCGAGCGTGATCACGTGGCGCTGCTGGAGCTGGAGCTCGGCCGCGTCCTCGATCGTGACGACGCGCTCGTCGCCGGGGACGAAAGCGGAAAGGGCGTTCAGCGTCGTCGTCTTACCGGTGCCGGTACCGCCCGAGATCAGCATGTTCAGCTTGCCCTTGACGCAGGCCGCGAGGAACTGGGCGGCCTCCGGGCTGACCGTGCCGAACTGGATCAGGTCGTCCATCGTGTACGGGTCGCGCGAGAACTTCCTGATCGTGAGCGTCGGGCCGCGCAGCGACAGCGGCGGGATGATCGCGTTGACGCGGCTCCCGTCCGGGAGGCGTGCGTCGACCATCGGCGACGCCTCGTCGACGCGGCGGCCGACCTGCGAGACGATCTTGTCGATGATGCGCAGCAGGTGCGCGTTGTCGACGAAGGTCACGTCGGCCTGCTCGATCTTGCCCATCCGCTCGATGTAGACGCGGTCGTGGTTGTTGACCATGACTTCCGTGATCGTGTCGTCGCGGAGGAGCGGCTCGAGAGGCCCGTAGCCGAGGATGTCGTCGGTGATCTCGCGCGTGATCTGCCGGCGCTCCTCACGGGTGAGGGGCGTCCGGTCGAGCGCGAGCTGCTCGGTGACGACGCGGAGCACCTTCTCCTGCAGGTCCTCCTGCACGCCTTCCTGCGACTTGCCCGCCGAGAAGAGCTGCGGGCCGAGCTTCGCGATGCAGGCGTGGTGGATGCGGGTCTTGAGCTCCGCATACGGGTCCGGCCTGCGCTCGGCCGGCTCGGCGTTCTGGTGCCCTGCGAGTGCGTCGAGCGCGTCGACGACCTGGCCGGGGGCCGAGCCGTTCTGGCGGTGGAGGCGGTCGTGGAGGCCCACGGCTAGCTCCGTCCGAGCGTCGCCAGGAAGCTCTTCTTCTGCTTCGCCGCCGCCTGCGCCGCCACGAGGCTCTTCGCCATCGAGCGCAGCGCCCGCGAGAAGTCGGCCTTCGAGTCGGACAGGACGGCCGGGTTGCCCCGGTTGACCGCGAGCGGAACCGTGCGGTCGCTCGGGATCTCGAACGCGATCTCGCGGTCAAGCGCGGCCTCGACTTCCTTCGGCTTCATCCCGACCTTCGAGTTCGCGCGGTTGAGGACGAGCTTCACGCGATCCTTCGGGAACGAGAGCAGCTCGAGGGTCTGGAGGCTCAGCCGGACGTTCTTCAGCGTCGGCACGTCGAGCCCGCAGAGCAGGAGCAGCTCGTCGGTTCGGTCGAGGGTGGCCAGCATCGGGCCGTGGAAGAACGGCGAGGTGTCGACGACGATCACGTCGTACGACTCGCGCGCGACCTCGAGCAGCCGGGCCAGCTTGGCCTCGGTGACGAGCTCCGCGTCCTCCGGGCGCAGAGGCGCCGGGAGCACGTCGAGGCCCGACGCGTGCCGGGTCGTGTAGCCGGCGAGCTTCTCGGAGTCGAGCTCACCCGGAGCCGTGACGAGGTCGTAGATCGTCTTCTCCGGCTCGATCCCGAGCATGATCGCCGCGTCGCCGAACTGGAGGTCCAGGTCGAGCAGCAGCGTGCGCTTGCCCCAGTGCTTCGCGAGCGAGCTGCCGAGGTTGGTCGCGGTCACGGTCTTGCCGGTGCCGCCCTTGGGCGAGAACACCGTCACGAGCCGGCCGTGCCGCTGCTGGGATCCGGTCAGGCGCTTGCCGACGTGGCCGGCCTTGCGGATCGCGAAGACGACGTTGTCGGTCAGCTGCGGGAGGAGCAGGACGTCGGCGACGTCGTGCTCGAGCGCGTCCTCGAGCAGCTCCGGCGAGCCGTTCGAGGCGAGCAGCACGATCGGCGCACGCGTGTACTCGCGGATCGCCGCGATCTCGTTCACCGGCAGGGTCGCCGAGCGGGTTGCGTGCAGGACGACCTGCAGGTGCCCGCCGGTCAGGGTCGGGGCCGCCTCGGTGACGGCGCCGGCCGAGCCGACGAACTCGACCTCCGGGTGGTTGGCGAGCGCCTCGCTCAGGTCCGGCAGCCCGTCGCAGTCGCCCGTGACGTACACGCGGGCGCGTTCGCGGGTGGCGACCTGGCGGTCCTCGCTGAGTTGCCTCTCCTCGAGCATTACTGGCCTCCTCCGAAGTCGGCGAAGAAGCGCTTGAGCTGCGACGCGCTGAGGCCGTCGCGAAGGATCGTGCCGAGCGTGGTCACGCTCTCCGGGCTGTCGGCGGCGTGGAGCACCGGCCTGAGCTGAAGCGCCCAGCCGACGCCGTTCGAGCCGCCGTTGCTGCCGCCCGTGGTCGTGACAGTGAAGTTCAGCTTCTGGGCCTGCTGGTCGGTGACCTGGAGCAGGACCGGGAAGGTGTTGTTGAGCCCGCTCGTCAGCTTCGTGCCGACGGCCGGGGCCGTTGGAGCCTTGAGCACCGGGATATTGCGCAGGACAACCCGGGTGGCGGCGAAGTTCTGCGCCGTCTGGCCCTTCTGCTGGTACTTGAACGTGGCGACGAGGTCGACGTGGTCGCCGTCTTCGATCGTGCCGGCGAGCGTCTGGTTCGCGTCTCCCGTGATCTGCATCGCGCGCAGGGTGCCCTTGAGGTCGCCGCGGACTCCGTTCTGGGCGACCGAGCTGAAGCGGCGGGTCGTGACCTGCTCGCCTTCGAGGGTCTTCTGCGTCGCGATCAGAGTGGAGATCTGATCAGGGCTGGTGATCGCGCCCGGGACGATGCTGCGCCTCGGGACGTCGATCGACTTGAGCATGTGCGACGCCTCGGCGCCGCTCGTGCCCTCTGGGATGTCCTGCTTGGCAACGAGCACCGTGACGTGGTCCTCGCTCCGCTGGACGTGCCGCTTGTAGCTCGTGACGTAAAAGCTCGTGAGCAGCGCGGCCACGGCCGCGAGGGCGACCGCGATCATGATGTTTCTAGCTCGATATGCCATGGCTCCGTTTCTCTCTCGTTTCGGGGTTCTTCTGGTTTCGGTCGTTCAGCCGATCAACTTGACGGTCCGCGCCCCCAGGTCCGGGACGCTTCCGTCGGTGGTATGGGTCTCGATGCCTTGCCACACGACTGTCGTGAACCAGCCGGTGATGCTTCCGGTGCTGCCGTGCTCGGAGTGGCCCGTGAGGTGGAAGCCCACCCAGCCCACCACCTCGTACTGCGCATTCGCGCCGGTTCCGATCAACTTGTCGTAGACCGGGAAGAGCAGCTCGGTCCCGATGCGCGAGTCGAGCGCGCTCGAGATCTGTGCGGAGTTCCACTTCGCGCCCGGGTCCGAGTAGTAGTTCCCGAGCGGCATGGAGGCGTTCAGGCCGTCTTGGATCCAGCCGGCCAGGGTGCCCGGGCCGCTCCCACCGCGAGAGCCGTCGACGAGGATGATGTCGAAGGCCCCCGGGGCACCGGTCTTCCCGAGGGGCAGCGTGGTGGTGTTCGTCGCCCCGAAGCAGGGGCAGCCGGGTGTGCCCCTCAGCTTGGGATGCAGGAGGTTGACGCCGATCGGCGCGACGTACTCCGCGCTCTGCATCAGGGAGGCGCGCGCAGTCGCCTTCGAGCCGACTCCCACGGAGTTGACCCCGAAGAGCTTCGTGAAGATGCCCGGCGCCGAGCGGTGTACCTGGACCTGGATCGTGTCGTTGGCGGAGTACGGGCTCGAAGCGATCGTGACGTCGGCGTTCGTGACACCGCCGCCGTTCTTGTTTGCGTACTGCAGGGCGAGGCTCCGCCCGTTGTTCGTGTCGTACGGGATGACTTGTGCGCCGGCGAGCGCCGCTGCGTCGGCTGCGGACTGGGTGGCGCGGTCGGCGCGGTACCACGAGCCGATGTCCAGGACGAGCGCCGCCATGCCCATCAGCACCACCAGGAACACGACGGTGATGACCGTCGCCTGGCCGTCGGCGCTTCGAATCGGGTTGCGGGCTCGATCTGTCACGGTTTCGCTTCTCTCGGTCAGTCGACCAACTTGACGACGCGTGCTCCAAGGTCTGGGTTGCTGCCGTCGGACGCCGTGCTCTCGATCCCGTCCCACACGACCTGCGTGAAGTAGCCGGTGATCGAGCCGCTCGAGCCGTTCGCGGTGTGACCCGTCAGGTAGAAGCCGACCCAGCCGACGACGTGGTAGACGGCGTTGGCGCCGCTGCCGGTGAGGATGTCGTAGACCGGGAAGAGCAGGGTCGTGTGCATCCGCTGCTCGAGCGCGTTCTGGACGAGCGAGTCGTTCCACTTGGCGCCCGTGTCGGACAGGTACGAGCCGATCGGCAGGTAGCCCGAGTAGCCGTGCAGGATCCAGTCGGCGAGCGTCTGGCCTCCCGTGCCGCCCTTGCTGCCGTCGATGTTCAGCAGGTCGAACGAGCCGGGCGCGCCGTTCTTGCCCAGCGGGATCGTCGTCATGTTGCCGGCGCCGAAGCACGGGCAACCGGTCGTTCCCTTGAGCTTGTCGTGCTTCAGGTTGACGCCGATCGGCGCGACGTACTGCGCCGACTGCATCAGGCTCGCGCGGGCGGTCGCCTTTGATCCGACGGTCACCGTGTTGACGCCGAAGAGCTTCGTGAAGACGCCGTTCGCGCCTTTCGAGACGTGAACCTGGATCGTGTCGTTGTCGTTCAGGCTCTTGGTGATGTGAATCTGGGACGACGAGAGCCCGCCTCCGTTCTTGTTCGCGTACTGGAGGGCGAGCGAGCTCGCGTTCGCCGGGTCGTAGGGAAGTACCTGGGCGCCGGCGAGGGCCGCGGCGTCGGCGGTGGACTGTGTTGCGCGGTCGGCGCGGTACCAGGACCCGATGTCCAGGACGAGCGCTGCCATTCCGAGCAGCACCACCAGGAAGATCAGGGTCACGACCGTCGCCTGGCCGCTGTCGTTACGACTTCTCATTCCACACGCTCCGTCGTCGTGCTCCTGAGGTTGCCGCTCTTCACGACCAGCCCGAGGAGGCTGATGTGGTACGGGTACGTGGCCGTCACGGTCACGTCCGAAGAGGGCTGCCACGTGGAGCTCACCGTGACGCCGAGCTGACTCTGGCTGAGGTCCTTCGCGGAGGCCTTGACCTCTGCGACGACGGCTGCCGAGGGGTTGCCCTGCTCGCGGCCGACGGCGCCCTTGCGGGCACCGGCTCGAGTCGCGTCAACCAGCGTGACGTAATTGTTGAAAACGATGCCGAACTGGATCACCGCGAACAACAGCAGCGCGAGGATCGGCAAGGCGAGCGCAAACTCGGTCAGCGACTGGCCCTGCTCTGAACGAACCTCGATTGTGCGGCGGTTGCGGTTGATCACGGGAGTTCGGTTCCTCTGGTCGAAGGGAATGGGCCCCTTCGGGTGAAGGGGCCCCGTTCCGGGAAAGTGCCTGGTTACGGCAGGATTCCGGCGACGTTCTCGATGGCGCTGCGGACGTTGTCCGAGAGGAGCGTGATCGCGCCGACGACGGCGAGAGTGATGACGGCAAGCACGACTCCGTACTCAGCCATCGTCTGCCCCTCCTCGCGCCGGCGCAACGAGTCGGCGGCGACCTGCACGAAGGTGAAGAGCTTCAGCATTTGGGTTACACCTCCCTTCTTCTCAACTCGATGCGCACGAGACGGCGTGCGCCTTGGGCATGGGGACCGGGGGATGAAGGTGCTTGAGCCCTGCTCGGAGCCGGCTGTTGATCTTTCGGGCGATGCGTTTGGACACGCGAGCGAAAACCTCCGGTTCGTGTGGCGTGGCCGCGCCGCCTCCTTGGCTCAGTGACGCCAACATCGGTTTCGCGTGGCCTCGGGGCTCATCCCTCGGAGGGGTGATCCGCACGACGGTTCCCCTGAACGGGGGAGAGGGCGGCGGCAGGAAGGCCGATAGCTCTGCCAAGTCCGTAACGGCCAACGGACCTCAAAAATCGAGATCCGCGCCGATGTGGCGGCCTCGGCGCCCGACCAACGGGAGCAACGGCAATGCCACGACCGAACTCTGTGATCAAGCGGCTTCTCTTCCTGGGCCGCGGATGGGATGAGTGGGATAGGAAGGCCCTGCAGGAAGCGCAGGCTCAGCCGGCGCCGAAGCCGAAGAGCGGCCGCCGTTTCGCGACGACCCTGTCCTTCTCGGCCCTCTTCTTCGCAGGGCTGGCTCTGTCTGCGGGCGCCGGCAACAGCATGCGCTCGCTGCTCGACGGGACCGACGCGACGTCGTCCTCGACGGCCCAGACCACGCTGACTGCAGCGGAGGTCACGCCGGCCCAGCCGGTGCACGCCGTCGTCCACGTCGCCAACCGCCAGACGGGCGTCCGGGCAGTCGCCGCGCATGTGTCGACCGACTCGCAGCTGCACGCGGTCGCGAGGCCGTCGGGCGTTCGGAGCGCGGTGCCGACTCCCGCCACCGCCGTCCATCTCCGGGCCCGGCACACCGCCGGCCACTCGGTCGCAGGGACGGTCGCCAGGGCCCGGTCCCACGCGAAGAAGCCGGCCCATCGCCCCGCCAGGCCTGGTCGGCCGGAGAAGTCGCAGCCGCTGGACTCAGAAGGATCTCTTCCGGGCGCGACGGTCTGGCTCTACCAGTCCGCACCCGACCCGACTCCGCCCGCGGCCCGGCTCCGGATGCGCTTCGCGCGTGAGCTCGTTGCGCAGTCGCGGGCGGCTAATGTCGACTGGGCGCTCGTCCTCGCGGTTCTCCGCGCGGGCGGCCACGACGGGCGTTCTCCCGCGAGCGTCGCGACCCTCCACTCGCTGTCTTCGCGCCTCGCCGGCCTCGGCGGACGCGCGAACGGCTGGCAGGCCGCGCTCTCGTACTCGAGCAAGACCGGCTTCGCCGACCGCGTCGTGGCGCTACGCCACTACTACCGCGCCGTCGGGATGCCGAGCCTCGTCTACGGGCTGCTCTCCCAGAAGCGCGACCTCGAGGATCGCGTTCTGCACGACTCGCGGGTCTCGATCTACCCCGGCGGCCGCAACGACGTCGTCACCCACAAGGTCGATGTCCGCGTGCTCGCGGTCATGCTCTACCTGGCCGACACGTACCACTCGGTCACAGCCTCGTGCCTGATCAGCGGACACCGGCTGTTCGCCCGCCCGGGCGTCGTCTCGGCACACATCTACGGCCGTGCCGTGGACATCGCCGCCCTCGACGGCGTCTCGATCTACGGGCACCAGCAGCCCGGCGGCATCACGGAGCAGGCTGTGCGCTCGCTCCTGCTGCTCCCGCCGGAGATGCTGCCCGCGCAGATCATCTCGCTGCTCGGGCTCGGCGGACCGTCCTTCCCGCTGGCCAACCACTACGACCACATTCACGTCGGGTACTAGTGGGTCGACTTCCTGAGATCGCGCTTGCGAATGACGACGGAACGGTCGTCTGCGAGCGGTGCCTCCTCGCGGAGACACCGCTCGCCCGCATGCGCGGGCTGCTGGGCCGGAGCAGCTTTCCGGCTGGGGAGGGGCTGCTGCTCCGGCCGGCCGCTTCAGTCCACACGGCCTTCATGCGCTTCCCGATCGACGTCGTCTTCCTCGACTCGGCCGACCGCGTGCTGAAGGTCGTGGGGTCGCTTCCGCCGTGGCGGATGGCGGCGTGCCGCGGCTCGCGGGCGGTGCTGGAGCTGCCGGCGGGCGAGGCTTCGAGCCGCGGGCTCGCGGCCGGGATGTCGCTGACGCAGGTCTGGCGCACCGCGGGAGCCCAGCGGCCCCGCGTTCTCCCCTCCTTGTAACACAGTGTTACTTGGCGTTTGACGCGACGCCCTGCGGGGCGCCATCGTTGTTGGCGTGGACCCGGCTTCGGTCGACGCAGTAGCGGCCAGGGCGCGGACGGAGAACTTCCCCGTCGCGTCGCTCCTCTTCCCGCGCGCGGTTCGGCCGCACCTGCGCGCGATCTACGGCTTCGCGCGTCTCGTCGACATCCTCGGCGACGAGTTTCCGGGCAACCGACTCGAGATCCTCGACGAGCTCGAGCGCGAGGTCGACGCCTGCTACGAGGGCCAGCCGACGTGGGCGGTGATGCGCGTCCTGCAGCCGACGATCCGGAGCTGCTCGCTCCCGCGCGAGCCGTTTCTCCGCCTGATCGAGGCGAACCGGATGGACCAGCGGATCTCGCAGTATGCGACCTGGGCCGACCTCAAGCACTACTGCGTGCACTCGGCCGATCCGGTCGGCCGGCTCGTGCTCGGCGTCCTCGGCCGCGCGGACGATCCCGAGCTGGTCGCGCTCTCCGACGACGTCTGCACCGGCTTGCAGCTCGTCAACTTCCTGCAGGACGTCCCGCGCGATCTCGCGCTCGGCCGCGTCTACCTACCGGCCGAGGATCGGGCGTGCTTCGGCGTGACGAAGCTCGACGAGCCGAGTCCCCAGCTCACGGTGCTGTTGCACCACGAGGCCGACCGGGCGAGGACGCTGCTCGGCTCGGGCGAAGAGCTCGGGCGCCGGCTCGGCGGCCGGGTGGGCCGCGCCGTCGCGCTTTTCGGCCGCGGCGGCCTGGCCGCGCTGGAGGCGCTCGAGCGCGCGGACTGGGACATCTTCAACGGCAGGCCGCGCCCCTCGCGCGCGCGGCTCGCGCTGGCGGCGATCCGGTGAATGAGCGTAGGCTCGACGGAGCTCATCAAAGAGCGAAGGTGCCGGCTTGCCCGGCGCCGGGAGCGGGATGAACGTGTACGCGGAGGTAGAGCGGATCACCAGGCGCGAGGCGCGGAACTTCGCGTACGGGATCATGGTGCTGCCGAAGCCGAAGCGCCAGGCGATCGCGGCCATCTACGCGTTCGCCCGGCGCGTAGACGACATCGCCGACGGCGAGCTCCCGATCGCCGAGAAGCGGGCGCGGCTCGAGGAGCTCCACGCGGCGCTCGACCAACGGGGGTCGGATCCCGTCCAGACCGCTCTCGCAGACGCACGCGGCCGCTACCCGATTCCGGACGAGGCGCTGCACGCGCTCGTCGACGGCGGTCTGCAGGACACCGAGAAGTCGCGCTACGACGACTTCGAGCAGCTGCATGGGTACTGCCGCAAGGTCGCGGGCGCGGTCGGGGTCGCGTGCGTCGGCGTCTACGGCTCGGATGACCGCGAGCACGCGGAGACGCTCGGCGTCGCGTTGCAGCTGATCAACATCATCCGGGACGTGCGCGAGGACTGGGAGCTCGGCCGCGTCTATCTCCCGCAGGACGAGCTGGCCGCGTACGGCGTGAGCGAGGAGCTGATCGCGGCCGGGCGCGTCACCGCGGAGTGGCAGGCGCTGCTCGCCTTCCAGGCCACGCGGGCCCGCGCCTATCTGCGCGACGGGCTCGAGCTGCTGCCGAGGCTCGACGACCGGAGCGCCGCCTGCGTCGGCACCTTCGCGGGCCTCTACCGTGCGACACTGGACCGCATCGAGGATCGTGGATTCGACGTGTTCGACGGCTCGCTCCGACTCTCCCCGCTGACGAAGCTGCGCACCGTGGGCGCGGCGCTGCGGTCGCGTTCCTCGGGCGCCGGTGACAAAGGAGGCAAGTGAGCGGCGCGCCGGCCAGTACGCCAGGTACGGCCAAGCGCCGCGCACGCAGCATCCTGCCGTCAGCGGCGTCAGGCGGGCGCGGGGCCCGGCTCCGCCGGGCCAGAGCGTCTGCCGGCGGGGGGCGCGAGCGATGAAGGTCGCGGTCGTCGGAGGAGGGCTCGCGGGCCTGAATGCGGCGCTCGACCTCGTGGATGCGGGCCACGCGGTCGCGCTGTACGAGGCGCGCCCGACGCTCGGCGGAGCCGTCCAGACGCTGCCGCGCCGTGACGGCGACCCCGAGCCGCCGCCCGACAACGGCCAGCACATCGCGCTCGGCTGCTTCACGGAGTACCTGCGCTTCCTCGACCGCATCGGCGAGGGCCGCTCGGTACGGCGGCTGCGGCTCGCCTTGCCGGTCATCGACGAGCGGGGCCGTCGCGCCGAGATCAGGCGCTCTCCGACGGCGATCCTGCGGTATCGCCATGTCTCGGTGCGCGACCGCCTCGCGATCATGCGCGCGCTCGCTCGCTGGGGCGCCGCGCCGCGCGCGGAGAGCTTCGGCGACGAGCTTCGCGCCCGCGGCCAGTCCGACCGCGCGATCGAGCGCTTCTGGGATGTCTTCATCCGTCCGGCGCTGAACCTGCGCGCCGACGAGGCGAGCGCGGAAGCGGGCCTCTTCACGGTGCGGACGGCGCTCCTCGGCGAGCCGGAGGACGCTGACGTCGTCCTGCCGACGAGGCCGCTCGGCGAGATGCACGGCGAGGCAGGGGGCCGCGCCCTCGCGGCGGCGGGCGCGTCGGTCGAGACCGGAGTGCGTGTGGACGACCTCGATACGCTCGAGGCCGACGCGGTCGTGCTCGCCGTGCCCCCCGAGGAGTCGGCGCGCCTTCTCGACGAGCCGGCGCCGGAGCTCGAACACTCGCCGATCGTGAGCGTCCATCTCCTCTTCGACCGGCAGCTCCTGCAGACGCCGCTCGCGGCACTCCTCGGCAGCCCGGCGCACTGGGTCTTCAACCGCGGGCTCCTCACCGGGACGGATCCGCGCTACCTGACCGTCGTCTCCTCGGGGGCGCCGGAGCTGGAGGCCCTGCGCGGCCGCGAGCTCGTGGACCTGATCGCCGGCGCCGTCACGGAGCGGCTCGGCGACGCGGAGCTGATCTGGTCGAGGGTCAGCCGCGAGCCCCATGCGACGATCGCGGTCCGGCCCGGCAGCGAGGCGCACCGCCTCGGTCAGAAGACCAGTCGGCCGAACGTCGTCCGCGCCGGCGCCTGGACCGCCACCGGCTGGCCGCCGACGATGGAGGGCGCCGTCCGCAGCGGCCACGCCGCCGCCCGAGCTCTCGTCCGCGCACGCGAGGAAGTGGCCGCATGACCGTTGCTCCCGAGCGGATCGAGACCCGGCTGGACGACGCGATCGACCGCGCCACGAGCCGCCTGCTCGAGCTCCAGCACCCGGGCGGCTGGTGGGTCGGCGAGCTCGAGTCGAACGCGACGATGATCGCGCAGCATCTCTTCTGGCACCACGTCCTCGGCCTGCGCACTCCCGACCTCGACCGGAAGATCGCGAACGAGCTGCTGGCGCGGCAGCGCGAGGACGGCACCTGGTCGATCTGGTTCGAGGGCCCCGCTGACCTCTCGACCTCCGTCGAGGCCTACGCCGCGCTGAAGCTGGCCGGCGTCGACCCGGGCGACAAGGCACGCGACTACATCCGCAGCGAGGGCGGGATCCCGAAGACGCGGATCTTCACGAAGTGCTTCCTCGCGCTGCTCGGCCAGTGGCCCTGGCAGCGAATCGTCCCGATCCCGGTCGAGCTCGCGCTGCTGCCACCGAGCGCGCCGCTCTCGATCTACAACTTCTCCTGCTGGGCGCGCGGCACGTTCGTCCCGCTCTCGGTCTGCCGGGCTCTCCAGCCCGTGCGCGGCGCCGACCTCGACCTGCGGGAGATCGGCTCCCGGCCGGCGCGAAGCCGGACGCCGTACGTCTCGCGGATGAGGCGGATCGCAATCAAGGAGGCCGAGCGCTGGGTCCGGGAGCACCAGGAGGCCGACGGCTCGTGGGGCGGGATCCAGCCGCCCTGGGTCTGGTCGATCCTGATGCTCGTCGCGCTCGGCCACGGGTTCGAGGACGAGACCCTCCGGAAGGCCGTCGACGGCTGGGCGGGCTTCACGATCGACGAGGGCGACCGGCTGCGCCCCGAGGCCTGCCAGTCGCCGGTCTGGGACACGGGCCTGGCCGTGCTCGCGCTCCGCGACTCGGGTCTCGGCCCCGAGCACCCGGCGCTCGTTCGCGCCGCCGACTGGCTGCTCGCCGAGGAGGTCAGAGTCAAGGGCGACTGGGCCGTGCGCAAGCCAGACCTCGCGCCCGGCGGCTGGGCCTTCGAGTTCGAGAACGACCTCTACCCCGACGTCGACGACACCGCGGTCGTCGCGCTCGCGCTCAGACGCTGCCACCGCGGCCACGAGGCGGTCGAGCGCGGGCTCGCCTGGGCGGCCGGGATGCAGTCGAGAAGCGGCGGCTGGGGCGCCTTCGACGCCGACAACGAGGCGTTCTGGCTCTACAAGCTGCCGTTCTGCGACTTCGGCAAGGTCACCGACGAGCCGAGCGCCGACGTCACCGCGCATGCCATCGAGGCGCTGGCTCCCGAGAACGGGTACGACGACGAGGTGCGCCGCGGGCTCGACTGGCTCCTGGCGGAGCAGGAGGACGACGGCTCCTGGTTCGGCCGCTGGGGGGTCAACCACGTCTACGGCACGGGCGCCGCGCTTCCCGCGCTGGAGGCCTGCGGAATCGACGCGGGCCATCCGGCGTTCAGGCGGGCAGTGGCCTGGCTCGACTCGGTGCAGAACCCGGACGGCGGCTTCGGCGAGGACATCCGCTCCTACGCCGACCCGTCGTGGCGCGGCCGCGGGGTCAGCACTCCTTCCCAAACCGCCTGGGCGCTATTAGCCTACGTCGCCGCAGATGAGGCGGAGAGCCCCCCAGCGAGGCGCGCAGCCGAGTGGCTCTGCGCCGCACAACGACCAGATGGTGACTGGGAGGAGAACCACTACACAGGAACAGGCTTTCCGCTTGACTTCATGATCCGCTATCACCTCTACCGGCTCCATTTCCCGTTGCTCGCACTAGGCCGTCTACGAGAAAGGCTCGCCAGATGAAATTCCCCCTTGCTTCGACCGTCCAGATCGCCGGTTACGTCGCGAAGAACCAGCGCAGCGGCAAGCGGTACCCGCTCGTCCTGATGCTCGAGCCGACGCTCGCCTGCAACATCGCGTGCATCGGCTGCGGGAAGATCCGGGAATACGAGTCGAACAAGGCGCGCCTGTCGGTCGAGGAGTGCATCGACGCGGGCGTCCAGTGCCCGGCGCCGGTCGTCTCGATCTGCGGCGGCGAGCCGCTCGTGTTCAAGGGGATCGAGGACGTCGTCGCCGGCTTCATGGAGCTGAACAAGAACATCGAGCTCTGCACGAACGCGCTGCGGCTCGAGGAGTACCTCGACGTCTTCGAGCCGAACAAGCGCCTGACCTTCGTCGTCCACCTCGACGGGATGCGCGAGATCCACGACTACATCTGCGACTACCCGGGTCTCTGGGACGTCGCGGTCGGCGCGATCGTGAAGGCGCGCTCGAAGGGCTTCCGGGTCACGACCAACACCACGATCTTCAAGGAGACCGAGGTCGAGGACGTGATCGCGATGATGCATTACCTGACGCACGAGATCGGGATCGACGGGATGCTCGTCGCGCCCGGTTACCAGTACTCGCAGATCGACCCCGCCCTGACGATGACGCGCGAGGAGCACGAGGAGAAGTTCCGCGCGATCCGGGCCGCGGCGCGCAAGAACAACTACCGCTGGCTCGCCAGCCCGATCTACCAGGACTTCCTCGCCGGCGACCGCAAGCTGCCGTGCGCGCCGTGGGGGTCGATCACGCGGAATCCCTACGGCTGGAAGGGACCGTGTTACCTCCTGACCGACGGGATCTTCCCGACCTACGAGGCGCTGCTGGACGGAATCGAGTGGGACGACTACGGGCCCGGCAACGACGATCGCTGCGAGCACTGCGCGATCCACTCCGGCTTCGAGCCGTCCGCCGCGTTCGAGGCGACGAAGAGCCTGCGCGACACCGTTCGCAGCACCGCATGGACGCTGACCGGTTGACCCTCGCCTGCGCCACCACGGCCGAGCTGCGCGCGGCGCGCCGCGCCGGCCGGCGCTCGGCGCTCGTCGGGCTCGGCGCCGCGAACGGCGTGCCCGAAGGGCCTCTGGTGTCGTTCGGGCTGGCCGGCTCGCTGCGCGACGACCTGCCGGTCGGGACCGTGCTCGACGCAACCCGCGTGGTCTCCGCGGACGGGGCGGTGCTCTGGGAAGGCGAGGGACTTCACGTCCCGGGCGGAAGGCCCGCGACCATCCTCGCGGCCGAACGGATAGTCGACTCCGCCGAGGAGCGGCGCCTGGCGCGCGCGACGAGCGGCGCGGATGCCGCCGACCTCGAGAGCGGCCCGCTTGCCGGCACCGGCCGGCTGCAAGGGGTGCTGCGCGTCGTGAGCGACACACCTGAGCGTCCGCTCGGCCCTCTGGCCGGCGCAGTCAGGCCCGACGGCCGCAACGACTGGCTCGGCGTCGCGCGCGGAGTCGTGCGCTCGCCGCGGGCGGCGGTGAACGCGGCCCGGGCCGTCGGCAAGCTCGGGGCCGCGGCGAAGGGATGGTCTGCGTGAAGCGGGTCCTCCTCGCCGCTCCGCGATCGTTCTGCGCCGGGGTCGACCGCGCAATCGAGATCGTCGAGCGCCTGCTCGAACAGCATGGCCCGCCGGTTTACGTACGCCATCAGATCGTGCACAACGACCACGTGGTCAAGCGGCTCGAGCGGTTGGGTGCGGTCTTCGTCGACCACGAGGACGAGATCCCGGCCGGCGCGATCTGCGTGCTCTCGGCGCACGGCGTCGCACCCTCGGTGAAGGAGAACTGCGAGCAGCGCGGGCTCGTCGTGGTCGACGCCGTCTGCCCGCTGGTCTCGAAGGTGCACGCCGAGGCCCGCCGTTACGCCGACAGCGGCCACCTCGTCGCCTTGGTCGGCCACGCCGACCACGTCGAGGTGATCGGGACGCGCGGCGAGCGCCCCGAGCAGACGGTCGTGATCGAGTCGCCGGAGGACGCGCGGGAGCTCGAGACCAACGGCAAGCCCGTCGCAGTGATCACGCAGACGACGCTGTCTCTCGACGACGTGGCCGAGACCGTCGACGCTCTCGGCGAGCGCTTCGGCGATCTCCGCCGTCCGGCCGCCGACGACATCTGCTACGCGACGCAGAACCGGCAGGACGCGGTCAAGGCCATGGCAGCCGAGGGCGCGACGCTGATCCTCGTGATCGGCTCGGAGACGAGCTCGAACGCCCGCAGGCTGGTCGAGGTCGCCCAGCGCGCCGGGGCGGAGGCACTCCTGATCGACGGCGAGAGCGGCCTGGATCCGGACGTGCTCCAGGGTCACGAGGCGGTCGGGCTGACGGCCGGCGCGTCGACCCCGGAGGAGCTCGTCGCGCTCGTCCTGCGCAGCCTGGCCTCGTTCGGCTACGAGGAGCTCGTGGAGCTCGAGGTCGCCCGCGAGGACGTCCACTTCCGGCTGCCGCGGGAGGTGGCCGCGAAGGCATGACCTCCGTCGAGATTCCGTACTCGATCGCTTCGGCGCTGCCGTCGCTGACGGTGCTCGACATCACGAACGAGGTCCGCCGCGAGCTGCGCGCGTCCGGCTGCGGGGACGGGATCGCCTACGTGTCGCCGCTGGACGAGATCGGCCTCGTCCGCGTGCAGGAGCGCGAGAGCGGGTTCTTCTGCGACCTCGAGGAGCTGTTGATGCGTCTCGTTCCCGAGGACGAGCGCGAGCGGGAACGGCTCCTGTGCATGCTCCTCGGCCCGCGGACGGAGCAGATCCCCTTCGCCGCCGGCGAGCTCTGCCTGGGCAGCTGGCAGCGCATTCTGCTGTTCGGCTTCGACCGCCCCACCGAGCCCCGCTGGGATCTGACGATTCTGGGTTAGTTTCGAACCGTGGGGGTAGCCCGCCTCTCGGAAACCGACGAGGGAGGCGATCGTGGCTGAGCTGACGGCATTGGAGAGCAAGATCGGCGAGGTACTCGGGTTGGCGATGGCGGCCCAGGCCGCGACCGAGAAGGTGAGCAAGCTCGTCGCGGACGAAGGCGAGCACGAGGATCTCTGCGAGACCCTGAACCGGATGGCGCAGGAGGCGAAAGAGACCGAGGAGCGCACGACGGAGCTCGCGTCGGAGCTCGAGGGCAAGAAGACCGCGATCGTCGAGAAGGCGCGCGAGACCAAGCGCGAGGCCTCCGAGATGATGTCCACCTACCTCGGTGACGACGCCGACGCGCTGGATGGGTTCGAGTTCCTGACGATGGCCGAGGCCGGCGAGGTGGGTCACTGGTCCGTCGTCGGGACGATGAACCAGCGCGCCCAGGTTCCAGGCCTTCAGGAGCTCGTCGAGTGGGTGACGCCGATCCAGCACCGACACTTCCAGGAGACGCTGGAGGGCTCGGTCGAGCTCGCCGCCGACGAAGACCCGAACGAGCCGGCATAGGGCGCAAAACCGGTGTCTGACACCGGTGTGCGTCAATGGGAAGTTGTGGCGAATGTGTGTCGGTTTGTCCACAACCGTTTGAACGGGACCCCTTCGGTCGGGCACACTGATGCCGTGGACCGCGCGCGTCGGCACAACCGGATCTTCTCGGCTCTCGCGTTCGGGCTCCTCGCGCTCGCCGCGGAGCTCGCCGGCCGCAGCCTGGCGCACCGGATCGACTTCGGGCGGCATGTCAGCTCGCCGAGCTACTCCGGGGCCGACTACTACCCGTTCCTGCTCGGGGCGGTGAAGCTCGGGGTCGCGCTCCTCGCCGCGCGACTCGTCTGGCGCTTCGTGCGGGCACGAGCGGCCGCGCGGGCGGGACACCGCGTGCTCACCGCTCTCGGCAAGAGCTCCGGCCCCGCGCCGCGGGTCAAGCTCGAGCTCTCGCCGCGTCTCTGGCTGATGGCCTTCACGGTCACCTCGACCTTCGCCCTCGTCCACTTCGAGACCGAGCAGGCCGCCGCAGGCCGCTGGGGGCTCCTCTGGCCCTGGCTGCACACCTCGGCGCTGCCCGTCTTCGCCGTGCTGTCGGTGCTCGTCGCGCTCGCCTGGAGCGCGGTGTCGCGCTGGCTCAACGAATACGAGCGCTACGCAAGAGACACCTGCGCGCGGGCCGAGCGCCTGTCCGCAGCCGCTGCCGAGCCGACGCTCGTCCAGCCCCAGCCGCGTCTCGACCTTCCGCCTCGCAAGCTCTTCGGCCTCGCCTTCGAGAGCCGGCCGCCTCCGCTGCCCGCCTAGCCCGCGGTCACGCCCAGCGCCCGCGGGCCGTTCATCGGCACCCACATGCGGGAGGTGGAATTGAGCACGCAACTTGCAACCGAGAGGGCGGCCGTCCGGCGCAGATCGGCGCGCGCCCACGCCGTCTATGCCCTGGGGCCCGCGACGATGCTCGGCGGGGTCCTCTGGGCGTTCCTGCAGCCCTACCGGGTGACGCTGCTGCACCCGCGAGGGCAGGGCTTCTGGTGGCTCGCGATCGAGCCGCCGCTGCTCGTGATCCTCGCCGGGATCGTCTTCGCGTTCCTCGTCGCGCCGGGCGTCATCGAGGACCTCGAAGCCTTCGAGGACGAGCATTGATGCAGCCGCCCGCCGAGTTCGTCCACTGGATGTTCGCGACCGGCGTCCTGCTCGTCGGCCTCTGCCTGCTCGCGCAGGTGATCGTCGGCGACGAGGTCTGGCGCCGGCGCGCCTGGCGGGCCTACCTCTGGCCGGGCCTCGCGTTCGCGATGGGCGTCCTGATGTGGCCGGTGATGGTCTTCTTCACGAACTCGACCATCCACATGCTCGCGCACGGCTCGTGGGCGCAGGTGCTGATGCTCGCGGGCGCGGCCGAGCTCGGCCTCGTGCGCGGGAAGCTGCACAGCCCCTACTGGCGCCTGACGATGCCGCTGATGTTCTTCGTCTCGGGTTCGGCGTTCCTGATCCACGAGCAGAACAGCTGGTTCTTCGCCCGCGCGGCGTTTCTGCACCACCTGATCGGCTGGACGCTCGTCGTCGGCGCGATCTTCCCGCTCCTCGTGGTCTTCCGGCCGCGTTCGGCGGTCTGGCGGACCGGCTTCGCGCTGACCTTCGTCGTGCTCTCGGTGATGCTCTACAGCGACCGCGACACGGCGCCGGTCTTCGGCCACCTCTCCCCTGAAGCGGGAGCGCAGCATCGGTGAAGCGCCTAGTAACACTGTGTTACTTGGCGGCTTTCGCGCTGGTGCTGCCCGCCTCGGCCTGGGCGCACGCGACGCTCGTGCAGACGAAGCCGGCTTTCGCGCAGCGGATCGAGACCTCGCCCGGCCGGGTTCTGCTCCGCTTCGACCAGTCGGTCGAGGCGCTGCCGAACGCGATCACCGTCTACACGAGCAAGGGCCGCGTCGTCTCGGGTCAGACAAAGCCGAGTGCCGACCCGCGGATCGTGACCGTGCCCGTGCAGAAGCTCTCGCGCGGCGGCTACACCGTTCGCTGGAGGGTGACCTCGGCCGACAGCCACACGGTCTCGGGCGTCTTCACGTTCGGGGTCAGGCACCGCGCGCCGCCGGCAACCGCGGCCTTCGGTGCCGCCGGGCCCGGAACTGCCGAGCACGTGGTCCGGTGGCTCTACTTCCTCGCGCTCGCGCTCGTCGCGGGGGGCCTCGGCTTCCGCCTGCTGATCGCGCGTGGGCCGCTGCCGCCGCCTGCGGAGCGGCGCTTCTACCGGCTCGCAGGGCTCGGCGCGGTCGGGGCGATCGAGGTCGGAGTTCTCGCCTTCCTGCTCCGGGCGGAGGACGCGCTCCAGCTCCCGTTCGGGAACTTCCTCTACGGCGACCTCTCGCCGCTCGCCAAGATGCGCTTCGGGGTCGCCTTCGTCGCGATGACGCTCGGGTTCGTGCTCGTAAGCGCGCTCATGTTCCTTGCGTGGCTGACGGACCGGCCGGTGCTGCTCTGGCCCGCCTTCGTCGCCTCGGTGGTGTTCGCCTCCGGGCTCTCGCTCTCCGGCCATTCGGCGAGCGACGCTGGTCATTCCTGGCTCTCGGAGCTCGCGGACTGGGCGCACCTCTCGGCGGCGGCGCTCTGGGTCGGCGGGCTCGTCCAGCTCGCGTTCGTGGTCTGGCCGCTCGCGCCGGAGCTGCGCCGCGACGCCTTCCTGCGCTTCTCGAGGCTCGCGACGGTGCTGATCGCCGTCTTGCTCTCCGCGGGGATCTACCTGAGCGTCCTGCGGCTGCCGCGGGTCTCGGACCTCTGGATGGCGGGCTACGGCCAGGTGCTGCTCGTGAAGCTCGGGCTCGTCTCGCTCGCCCTCCTCTGGGGCGCCGCGCACCACTTCGTCGTCCGGCCTGCGCTCGAGCGAGGCGCGCCGCTATTCGCCGGACTGCCGCGGAGCCTCATCGGCGAGAGCGCGGTCGGGATGGCGATCCTGCTCGTAGCCGCGGTTCTGGTCGAGTCCAAGCCGCCGCCGCGGCCGCCGACCGCGCCGCCCGTCGCCCTACACGCCCCGGCGCCGTAGCGCGAGCACGTCCGCGACGAACACCTTCGTCCCCGCGTGCACGCCGTCGCGCCGCACCGACGCCGGGCCCTGGAACCACCCGGCGAGCGCGAGCGACTCGTTGCCGTGGAACTCACGCAGCACCTCGCGGAGGTAGACGACCCCGACGCGGATCCCGCCCGAGACCGTCCACGGCACGTGCTTGCGGAGGAGGACCGTCTCCACGTACGCCTTCGTGGTCGGGAGCACCTGCATCACGCCGCGCGCGCCGGACGGAGAGACGAGCCCCGGCTGGTTGCCGGACTCCATCCACGCGACCGCGCGCACGAGGCCTGGGTCGACGCGGTAGACGGCCGCCCAGTGCTGCAGCAAGCCGCGCACGCCGATGGGCGCCGGTCTCACCTGCGCCTTGCCGATCGTCAGCTCCGGGCGGCCGCGCGCGAGGGCGCTCAGCGTGTGCGGTCCCGCGATCCCGTCGACAGCGAGCCGGCGGGAGCGCTGGTAGCGGCGCAGGGCCTTCGCCGTGGCGGGGTCGAAGTAGCCGTCCACCGGCACGAGCAGCCCGTGCCGCGCGAGCAGGAACTGGAGCACGGAGACGTCCCAGCCGAACCTGCCGACGCGCAGCGTCCGCCTCCCGAAGAGCGGTGCACCAAGCGGCCCGAGCGCGCGGCGCGTCTTCGGCCCCGGGAGCCCGTCCACGAAGATGCCGGCGCGCCGCTGGAAGGCCTTCGTCGCGCGAACCGTCTTGGGGCCGGCGATCGCGTCGATCGACCCGTTGTAGAGGCCGTACGCGCGCAGGGCGACCTGGAGCCCCGCGATCTGGGGGTTCGAGGCATGCGCGGCCGCCGCGAACGTGAATGCCGTCAGCGACGCCGCGCAGAGGGCGGCGGCTCTGCGGGTCACGAACGGTCCCGGTTCGCGGGCGGCGCCGCGTTTCCTCTAACGTCGAGCACGTGCGCTGGGCGATCTCAGGCGGCGCGGGCTTCCTCGGCCTGCACCTCGCGCGGCGCCTCGTCGCCGACGGCCACGAGGTGCGCACGCTCG
Organism: uncultured Actinomycetes bacterium; assembly: GCA_963788215.1. Lineage (GTDB taxonomy): Bacteria > Actinomycetota > Thermoleophilia > Gaiellales > Gaiellaceae > AC-32. The sequence continues at coordinate 85,919 of CAWBFX010000005.1, read as the reverse complement.
ACGTCGCGCCGCTCGACGACCCCGACCTCGAGCGCGACGTGGAAGAGCTGCGCGGCGACGTTCGAGATCCGTCCGCCGCCGCCCGGCTGGTCGAGGGCGCCGACGTCCTCGTCCACGCGGCAGCCGCCCTGCCGATCCAGGCCTCGCGCGAGTCGATCCGCTCCGTCAACGTGGACGGCGCCGCGGTCACGCTGGTCGCGGCCCTGGAGGCAGGAGTCCGACGCGCCGTCCTGATCTCGTCGACCGCGGTCTACGGCGTCCCGAAGCACCACCCGCTGCGCGAGGACGCGCCGCTCGTCGGGGTCGGCCACTACGGCGAGTCGAAGATCGAGGCCGAGCGCGTGGCGCGCCGCGTCGCCCGCCGCGGCCTCGAGGTCGTCGTCCTGCGCCCGAAGACCTTCGTAGGCCCCGAGCGCCTCGGCGTCTTCGAGATCCTGTTCGACTGGATTCGCGAGGGCCGGCGCATCCCGATCCTCGGCGACGGCACGAACCGTTACCAGCTGCTCGCGGTCGAGGACCTCGTCGACGCCACCGTGAGCGCGGCGGAGGCGGACGTCGCCGGCGAGACCTTCAACATCGGCGCCGCGGAGTTCGGCACCGTCCGCTCCGACCTCGAGGGGCTGATCGCGCACGCGGGCTCCGGCAGCCGGCTGCGGCCGGTCCCCGCGAAGCCGGCCGAGCTCGCGCTGCGGGCACTCGAGGCGGCGCGGCTCTCACCGCTCGCCGAATGGCACTACCGCACTGCGCACCGCGACTCGTACGTCGACATCTCGAAGGCGCAGCGCGAGCTCGGCTACGCGCCGCGGCTCTCGAACGAGCAGGCGCTCTGCGAGACCTACGACTGGTACCTGGCGCACCGCGAGGAGCTTCGCGCGGCCGGGGTCACGCACCGCGTCCCGTGGGATCAGCGCGCGCTGGGTCTCTTGAAGAAGGTCTCCTAGCCGCCGTCGCCGGAGTCGGCGAAGACCTTCCACCAGGGCGCGTCGCTCCAGGAGACGTCCGACCAGGAGACGTCCGACCAGGACACGTCGCTCCACGAGACGTCGCTCCAGGAGACATCCGACCAGGAGACGGCACTCCAGGAGACGAGCGACCACGCCGCGCCGGCCCAGCCGTCGCTCCAGGAGACGTCGTTCCAGGTACGCGAGGCCTTCGCTGCCGCGAGCCAGGCCGCGTCGTCGAAGATCACGCCGTCGCCCGTGGGGTCGGCGACCAGGAAGCGGTCGAGCCCGCGGTTGGGGTTCGGCGGGACGGCGACTCCGATCGCTGCAGGAGCGGAGACCTCGCCGACGCCCGCGGCGAAGTTGCGCACCTTGCGCAGCGTCTGCGCGCTCAGCATCAGGGCGCCCTTCACCTGGTCCGGCCTCAAGTTCGGGCGCAGGGCGAGCAGGTCGGAGACGACGCCCGAGACGATCGGCGCCGAGAGCGAGGTCCCGGACAGCGTCATGTACGTGCCGTCTGCGGTCTGAACGACCTTGCTCTTACCCTTCGGATCGTTGGCGAGCTCAGAATCGGCCGGCACGGGGCCCGTGATCGTCCGGCCGGGCGCGCTCAGCTCGGGCTTTGCGAAGCCGTCGTAGGTGAACCCCCAGGCCGACCAGTTCGGCACGTCCACGCGCTCGGTGTTCGTGGAGTTGTGCAGGTCGAGCGCGCCGACGGTGATCACGAACGGGTCGTTCGCGGGCGCGTAGCCCATGCGCACCGGGTGGCCGCCGTTGCCGTAGTTCCCGGCCGAGGCGACGACGACCACTCCCGAGAGCCAGAGCTTCTCCACGGCCTTGTCGAGCGGGTCCCAGCGGAAGCTCGACGCGGTTCCGGAATGGAGCGAGAGGTTCGCCACGCGGATCCCGTACTGCTCGTGGTTCTGGAGGATCCACTGCGTCGCGCGGATGACGTCGCTCGTCTTCGCCGTTCCGTGGTCGTCCATGACGTCGAGCGAGACGATCCCCGCGGTCGGGGCGGCGCCCGTGTAGCTCGGCGACGAGCCGGCCGCCAGCCCGGCCACGAGCGTCCCGTGCCCGAAGCCGTCGCCCGGCGAGTTGTCCGGGAGCGTCGTCAGGTCGACCTGCGCGAGCACGCGGTCGCCGAAATCGCTGCGGTCGGCCTCGATGCCGGAGTCGATGAAGGCGATCGTCGGGGCGGGGCCGTCGACGTGCGGCCCGGTGCCGCACCGGTTCCTCTGCCGGCAGTCTCCCGGCCAGAGCTGGTCGACGCCGACAGCCTTCGTCCAGACCTGGTCGGAGCCGTACTGCCCGTTGTTGCGCCGCGCGTCGAGGACGACGGGGTTGTCGGGCGTGATCACGAGCCCCGGCTGGTCGGCGAGCTGCGTCAGGTCTTGCGCCTGCACCACGCCGGCCGCGGCGTCGACGATGCCGAGAGCCCGCGAAGAGTCGCCGAGCCCGTCGAGCGCGCTCTGCGCGTCGCTCGCGCCGTCGGCGCTCTGGACGATCACGTGGACCGAGGCGTTCGGCGTCTCCGCCGCGGCGCGCTCGAGGGACGGCGCGAGGTAGCTCCGCGCTCCGTGGTCCCTGTTGCCGCGGGCGCCGGCTGCGAAAGGAGCGGCGAGCGCCAGGAGCAGGAGCACCGCGAAGCCGCGCCTGAGGGAGCTGCGCCGGCCACCCGTCGAGCCCTGGCCTCCTCTGCGCGCGCCCCAGAGACCGCTTGCGCGCGAGTCGCCTCCGGTTCCGCCCTTCTGCTCCTGCAACCGATTCCCCTTCCCGTGTCTCGGTGCCTTGCGCCGTTCAGAACTGCGCAGAACCTAGGCCGCGGGAGGCGTCGGCCCATCACCCTGATAGGGGATTCGCCGCTCGGTTCACTCGATCGAGGGATCAGGAATACTCGGTCCCCGTGCGCGACCTGCTCGACTACCGCGACGGCTTTCCGATCCTCGCGGAGACGACGTACCTCATCAACCACTCGCTCGGCGCGATGCCGGCCGAGGCCGAGCAGCGGCTGCTGGCCTACGCGCATGCGTGGAAGACACGCGGCGTTCTCGCCTGGGAGGACGGCTGGTGGGAGCTGCCGGTCACGGTCGGCGACCAGATCGCGCGACTAATCGGAGCACCCGCCGGAAGCGTCTCGATGCACCAGAACGTGACGATCGCCGAAGCGGTCGTTCTCTCCTGCTTCGCGTTCGACGGCGAGCGGCGGCGCGTCGTCTACGAGGAGGGCAACTTTCCCTCGGTTCGCTACCTGTACCAGGCGGCGCGCGGAGCCGAGATCGTCGTCGCGGCGGACGACGAGGGCGTGGTTGAGGCGATCGACGAGCGAACGCTCCTCGTGCCGGTCACGCACGTTCTCTTCCGCACCGGGCGCATCCAGGACGTCGAGGCGATCGTCGCGCGCGCCCACGAGACGGGCGCACTGGTCGTGCTCGACGCGTACCAGTCGGTCGGCACGGTGCCGCTGGACGTGACCGCGCTCGGAGTCGACTTCGCCGTCGGCGGCTCGGTCAAGTGGCTCTGCGGTGGTCCGGGGGCGGGATGGCTCTACGTGCGGCCCGATTTGGCGGAGACCCTGGAGCCGGCGCTGACCGGCTGGCACGCGCACGCGCGGCCGTTCGCGTTCGAGCCCGAGCACGACTACGCGGAAGGAGCCTGGCGCTTCCTGACCGGGACGCCGAACGTGCCGGCCTTGTACGCCGCCACCGCCGGCTACGACGTGATCGAGGAGGTCGGCGTCGAGCGGATCCGCGCCCGCTCGCTCGAGCAGACGACGCTGCTCATCCGGCTCCTGGAGGAAGCGGGCCTCGAGATCGTCAGCCCGCGCGAGCCCGCCGAGCGCGGCGGCACCGTGGTCGTCCGCGTCCCGGATCCCGACGGCGTCTGCGCGGAGCTCGCGGCGCGAGGGACGATCTGCGACAGCCGCCCCGAGGTCGGTCTGCGGCTCGGCCCGCACTTCTTCAACACCGACGACGAGCTGCGCTCCGCCGTCGACCAGATCGTGGAGCTGAGCAGGAGTAGGATCGCTGCGACCCCGAACTAGGAGGGAACCGTGGCGAAATACGTTGCGCTGACAGTGCGCAAGCTCAAGCCGGGCAGCTACGAAGACTGGCGCAAGGCGTGGGAGGGCGACCGCTCCGACTGGCCCGAGGGCGTCCGCGCCTACGTCGCGCGGAACATGAACGACCCCGACGAGATCGTCGCGTTCGGGATGATGGAGAGCGATGACATCAGCAACATGGGCTCCGACGAGATGCGACAGCAGCAGGAGGAGCGCACGCAGGCGATGGCGCCGCATGTCGAGTCGGTCGGTGCGGACGCGGTCTACGAGGTCATCGACGAGGTCAGCAGCTGAGCTAGCCGCTCTGCGTAGGCCGGGCCCGTGGGCTCGTCCTCGTGCTTGAAGTAGCAGAAGACGCGCACGCCCTCGTCGAGCAGCGGCCGTAGCCGCTGCGCCCAGCCGGCGAGGGCGGTCTCGTCATAGGGCGGGTCGCGAAACCGCAGGTAGCGGAACGGCGCGTTCGCCTCGAGCTCGTTCACGCGCACGGCGTTCTGCCGGCAGCTCCGCCTCGACGCCCTCCCACGAGCCGTGCCGGAAGTCGAACGCGAGCTCCACGTCGGGGTCGAACGACCCGAGCACGAGCGTGAGCAGGCCCTGGTCGAGCGCCGAGCCGACGAGCACGCGGATCGGGCCGAGGCGGTCGCCGAGGAGCGAGACGCGCTCCGCGAAGGTGGCGGCGTCGACGCGCCGGTGGGCGTTCATCTTCGGCGCGAAGTGGAAGCCCGGCGGCACCTGCGCCGCCCAGCGGGAGAACTGCTCCTCGGCGGGCAGGCGGTAGCCGGTCGTGTTCAGCTCGACCGTCTGGAAGCGCTCTGCGTAGAAGCCGAGGAAGTCGCGCGGCTGCGTCCCTGCGGGGTAGAAGCCAGGCCGCCAGGTCGGGTAGGACCAGCCGGAGGTGCCGACATATAGCCCCGGTACACTCGCCGCCGTGGCCGTCACGCCCGAAGTGATACCCGAGAACACGATCCGCGTTCTCGACCACGGCTTCGTGCGGCTCGACGACGCCATGGCGGACGACCTCTCCGTGGTCAACGGCGCGCGCGTCAGCTTCGCTCGCCGCAAGGAGGAGATGGACGAGCTCTGACGAGGGCCTGATCCGCTTCCTCATGCGCGACCGCCACGGAACGCCCTTCGAGCACAACTCGTTCCGGTTCCACATCCGCTGTCCCCTGTTCGTCGCGCGCGAGTGGATGCGTCACCGGGTCGGTTCGTTCAACGAGTTCAGCCTGCGCTATGCGAAGGCGACCGACGACTTCTACGTGCCGGCGCCCGAGGACGTGCGCAGCCAGGTGGGCAAGCCGGGCGCGTACTCCTTCGAGCCGGTCTCGGACGAGGTCGCCGAGGCCACGCGCGCGAAGCTGCAGGCGGTCTACGAGATGGCGTACCTGGCCTACGAGCAGCTGGTCGAGCTGGGAGTGGCGCGCGAGCTCGCCCGCTGCGCGCTGCCCGTCGGCGCCTACACCGAGTTCTACTGGACGATCAATGCGCGCTCGCTGATGAATTTCCTCTCGCTCCGCAACGCGGAGACGGCTCAGCGCGAGATCCGGCGCTACGCCGAGGCGTGCGAGCGCTTCCTCGAGCAGTACATGCCGATCACGTACGAGGCGTTCGTCGCCAACGGGCGCGTCGCGCCCTAGCCGGCTGCGCGCAGCCGTTCTCGTCGAGGGCACCAGCGACCGCGTGGCCGTCGAGGCACTCGCGCGGCGCCGCGGTCGTGATCTCGAGGCCGAGGGGGTCGCAATCGTGCCGATGGGCGGCTACGGGAACCTCCTACGCGTCCTCGAGGAGTACCGCGGCGTTCCCCTCGCCGGCCTCTACGACGCCGGGGAAGAGCGGCATTTCCTCCGGGCGCTGGGATGCCGCGACCGCGAGGAGCTCGAGCGCGCCGGCTTCTACGCCTGCACGCGAGACCTCGAGGACGAGCTGACCCGGGCGGTCGGGCCGGCCGGGATGGAGCGAGTGCTGGCCGAGCAGGGCGACCTCCGCGCGTTCCGGACGTACCAGAAGCAGCCCGCGCACCGGGCCGAGTCGATCGAAGAGCAGCTGCACGGCTTCATGTGGAACCGCAAGCACAAGTACGCGGAGCTACTGGTGGATGCGCTCGAGCTCGAGCGGATGCCCCGGCCTCTCGACCGCGTGCTCGCGCACGTCTAGGTGGTCAGCATGACTTCGTGGGCGTTGTTCCCCGGCCGCTCCATGGTCACGACCCAGCCGTCGAAGCGCCCGAGGTTGTAAGGCGCATTCAGCCGGACGGTCGCGGTGGAGCCGTGCACGTTGAACGTCCCGCAGGTCGCGGCGATCTTGCCGTGCCGCGTCAGGAACATCTCGTAGTAGCCGTTCCTGGGCGGGGTCGGCAGGTGGCTGACCTTGACTTGCAGCGGCCAGTTGCCCTGGCTGTCGAGCTGGCCGATGTCGATCGTGCCGGACGCGGCCTGCGCCGCGCCGACGCCGTGCATCGGCACCGCCTTGACGGAGTCGAAGCTGTTCCCGTTCGTGTGACCGGCGATGAAGCCGCCGAGGAAGGCGACGAGCGCGAGCGCCGCGGCGAGGGCGAGCACGGCGCCCGTGCGGCGGCGCGGAAGCCCGGTCGGGTCGTCGAGCTCCGTCGAGGGCTCCGCCAGCGCAGGCGGAAGCTCCGGCGGCGGCCCGGCGGCGATCAGAAGTTCGTGCACGTGCTCGAGGCGGTCCCGCTCCTCGGGGGTCAGGTCCTCGCCCACGAGGTCGCGAAAGTCAGGCTTCCCGGTCATCGTTATCCCAGCTCCTCTTCCAGCAGGTCGGCGAGCCGGGCCAGAGCGGCTCGCGTCCGTGTTTTGACAGTTCCCAAGGGGATTCCGAGGTACTCCGCGACCTCGGATTGCGAGAGCCCGCTCCAGTACGCGAGCTCGACCACCGTGCGCTCGTTCTCGTTCAGCTCCTCGAGGGCGCGGTGGATGCGCCAGCTCGTCCAGCTGTCCTCGGCGCGCTCCGCGGGGCCGGCATCGCCCGAGACTTCCTCGGGGGTCTCGACCGCGGGCTCGAGGCGCATCCGGCCGCGGTCGACGATCGCGTTGCGCGCGACGGCGTAGAGCCACGGCGCTCCCGGGCCGCGCTCAGGCTTGTACGTGCGCGCGGCGCGCCAGATCGAGGCGAACGTCTCCTGGACCGCGTCCTCGGCGCGGCCGCGGTCGCCCAGCCGGCGCAGGGCGAGCCCGAAAACCGAGCGCGCATAACGGCGGTAGAGCACCTCGAACGCGTTTCGATCACCGTTTCCGGTGCGGAGAATCAGCTCGCCGTCGCTCGCCTCGTTCGCAGACACGGGTTGCATCGTGGCTGAGGGAGACGGTGCGGGCAAGCGCCGAGGTGTTCCGAGCGCAAGCTCCATCACTGTTTCTTACGGAAATGTGCGCGCAGCGGATTGCGACAGGCGTCCGCCGTCGACGACGATGGTGGTGCCCGTCACGAAGCCCGCGGAAACCAGATACGCAACCGCGTCCGCGACGTCTTCGGCCGCTCCGATCCGCCCGAGCAGCGTCTCCGCGGCGCGCCGTTCTTCCTGGCCGGGCTCGACCGCAACGGAGCCCGGCGCCACGCCGCAGACGCGCACCTCCGGCGCGAGCGCACGCGCGAGGACGCGGGTCAGCATCGCCTGGGCCGCCTTCGCAGCGCAGTGCGCCGCGAACGAGGGCCACGGCTGGTAGGCGGCGACGTCCTCGATCATCACGACGCAGCCCCGCGACTCGCGCAGGTGCGGCGCCGCGGCCTGCGTCACGAAGAAGCTGCCCTTCGCAGTGGCGCCGAAGGCGGCGTCCCAGTCCGCCTCGGTGAGCTCGTCGACCGGCTTGGGAGCAAAGCCTTCGCCGGCCGCGTTGACGAGCAGGTCGAGGCCCCCGAGCTCGGCGGCCGCCCGCTCGACGAGCGTTCGCGCCTGCCCCGGCTCGGAGACGTCGCCGTCCGCGCGGCCGGCCGCCTTCACGGCCCAGCCGTCGCGTTCGAGCCGCGCGGCGATCGCGGAGCCCACGCGGCCGGTGCCCCCGGTGACGAGCGCCCTCATCGAACGAGTCATAGCAGGACGCAAGTTTCGGCCGGTACAGCCGTCATTTTCGCCACATGAAAATCACAGCCACACTCACAGTCATCGCAGCAGCTGCCCTCGCCTCCGCGGCGTCGGCGGCCAGCCCGCCCCTGACGCTTGCGTCGAGCGCGCCCACCGTCGTCTACGGGAAGTCGGTGACGCTCTCGGGAATGCTCACGCCGCCGAAGGCGAACCAGCAGATCACCGTCCAGGCCCTTGCCTGCGGGACGACGAAGGCCGTCAACCTGGCCCGCGTCAAGACCGCTGCGAACGGCAGCTACGCGACCACCGCGTCGCCGGCCGTCGCCACCAGCTACCAGGCGAGCCAGAAGGCGACCAAGAGCGCCCCGGCGATGGTCAACGTCAAGCCGATCATCGCCATCAAGCGGGTCAAGCGCGGGTCGTTCACTGCGACCGTCACCGCGGGAATGGACCTGAAGGGGAAGACGCTGCTCTTCCAGCGTTACGCGACCGTGCGCAAGCGCTGGGTGCAGGTCAAGAAGGTCACGCTGACGACGTCCGTCCCGGGGCCGGCGAAGCCGACCGTCATCGCCTCGGCGCCGTTCAAGGCGAAGGTCGCCAGGCGCGCAAGAGTGCGCCTGGCCATCAGCAAGGCGCAGGCCGCGCCCTGCTACGTGACGGCCACGAGCAACGTCGTTCGGAACTGATGCTTTGACGCCTAGGTGGCGGGAGCTCCGGCTTCCGCCACCGCGCGCTCGAAGTTCTGCGCGACCGCGTCCCAGTTGACGACGTTCCACCAGGCCTCGAGGTAGTCGGGGCGCCTGTTCTGGTAGTTGAGGTAGTAGGCGTGCTCCCAGACGTCGATCCCGAGGATCGGGATGTCACCGGTGAGCAGCGGCGAGTCCTGGTTCGGCAGCGAGTAGAGCGCGAGGCCGGTGCCGTCGTGCACGAGCCACGTCCAGCCGGAGCCGAAGCGCTTGACGCCGTTCTCGTTGACCTGCTTCTTGAGGTCGTCGAGCCCGCCGAAGACGTCGTTGATCGCGTCGGCGAGCGCGCCTGACGGCTGCCCGCCGCCGCCGGGCCCCATGATCTCCCAGAAGAGCGAGTGGTTCGCATGGCCGCCCGCGTTGTTGCGCACGGCGGTCTGCTTGTCGTCGGGCAGCGCCTCCAGGTTGGTCAGCACGTGCTCGACGGGCTTGTCGGCAAGCGGCGTTCCTTCGAGCGCTGCGTTCGCGTTGTCGACGTACGCCTGGTGGTGCTTGTCGTGGTGGACGCGCATCGTCTGCTCGTCGATGTGCGGCTCGAGCGCGCCGTAGTCGTAGGGAAGAGGAGGGACCTCGAACGCCATCTGCGCTCCTTTCTGCTCTGCGCCTTTGCGCCCGAGGCTATCGCGTATGCTCCGCGCGCGTTGACCACGCTCGCGTTCAACCATGAGGAGATCGTCGCCCGGCCGCTGAAGCCGGCGCTGCTCGAGCTCGACGGGATCTCGCGGCAGTCGGTCGAGGCGCACCACAAGCTCTACGAGGGCTACGTCAACAAGCGCAACGAAATCATGGGGCGCCTCGCGGAGGTGGACGTCTCCGCCGCGAACCAGGTCTTTTCCGAGATTCGCGCGCTCAAGGTCGACCTCAGCTTCGCGCTCGGCGGGATCAAGAACCACGAGGTCTACTTCGAGCACCTCGGCGGGGACGGCGGCGACCCGCACGGCCGCATTCGTGACCTGATCGTGCGCGACTTCGGCTCGGTCGAGGCATGGCGCGCAGACCTGAAAGCGACGGGAATGGCGGGCCGCGGCTGGGCCTGGACGGCGTACGACTGGGACGAGGGCAAGCTCTTCAACTACCTCGGCGACGCGCAGAACACGTTCCCGGTCTGGAACGCGACCCCGCTCGTCGCGCTCGACGTCTACGAGCACGCGTACTTCATCGACTACGCGACCGACCGCGCGTCCTACATCGATGCGTTCTTCGACAACCTCGACTGGGACGTCGTGAACGACTGGGTCGAGCAGTACCAGATCAGGCCCTGAGCACAGTCCTCTTCGTTCTGGCCGGGTATCTGGCCGGGAGCATCCCGACCGGCTACTGGCTCGTGCGGCTGACCCGCGGAGTCGACATCCGCACGGTCGGCAGCGGGAACATCGGGGCGACGAACGTGTGGCGGACGTTCGGCGCGCGTTTCGGGATTCCGGTGATGGCGGCCGACGTCTTGAAAGGCTTCGTCCCCGCGCTGCTGGCGACGATCTACGTCTGGCCACCTCGCGGGCGTGCTCGCCGGCGGAGCGGCGATGCTCGGGCACTGGCGCCCGCTTGTTCCTGCGCTTCGAGCGCGGAGGCAAGGCGGTCGCGACCTGTGGCGGCGCGTTTCTCGGCGTCGCGCCCGCTGGTGGGCGCCGATCGGCCTGGTGGTCTGGATCCTCGTCTTCGCGCTGTTCCGCTACGCGTCCGTCTCGTCGATCGTGGCTGCGATCTCTCTGCCGGTCGCCTCGGTCGTCCTCGGCGAGCCGTGGCCCGTCGACGTCTTCGCGGGAGCAGCGGCACTCGCGGTGATCGTCCTGCATCGGCCGAACATCGCCCGCCTGCGCGCGGGCACGGAGACGCGCTTCCGCTTCCGTCGGCCGGCTCAGCCCGTCAAGAGCTGAGCCACTCGTGCAGCCCGGTGTGGCGCGCGACCGGCTCGCCGCCGTCGAGCTCTGCGCGCAGCTCGCCCGCGGTGCCGTAGCGCTCCGCGATCACGTCGTGCGTGTGGATCGTCTCCAGGTTCACCTGGCGCGAGAGCAGGAAGTCGCCGTCGTCGAGCTCCGGGTAGGCGGCGAGCGCGTCGCGGAGGGCGATCCGCACCGAGTCCTCGACGAACCGCGGCTGCAGGTGCGCGTGCTCGACCACGAAGAGCTCGTCCGGCCGCTTCAGCAGCTCGTAGACGGGCGAGCTCATCGAGCCCTCGACGATTCGGACGAGCTGCTCGGCGTTGAGCGTCCGCTCGGTGCCGACGAAGAGCGTGCCGCGGCCCCGCTGGTTGTGGGTCGCGAGCGGTACGAGCTCGAGGATGCGCTCGACGTCGAGCTCGCCGAAGCCGGCATCGCCGAGGCGCTCGGCCGCGCGCTCGCGCACCAGCCCCTGCGCGCACGGGCAAGCGTTGATCCCGTTCGCCTCGACTCCGACGACCCGGCGCGTGCTCTCGGCCGAGGCGGCGGCGAGCCCGAACAGGGAGACGATCTCCTGCGTCGGCAGCCCCGTGACCGGCGTCTCCCGCTCGAGCGGGTAGCTCGCCGTGATCCGAACCTCGGCCCGCAGGGCGCTCTGGCGCTCGACGACGTGGCCGGCGATGTGCTCGGCGAGGTTCTCGATCAGGAGGGCCTCGCCGATCACGACCTCCTCGATCGCCTCCTCGAACACCTCCGGGAAGCGCGACATGTGCACGCCCTTGCGCTCGGCCGGGAGGTCGACCGTGCAGTCGATCTGCGCGGCGATCAGCTTCTCGTGCTCGCCGTACCGGATCCGGATCGCCTTCTGGACGCCGCCGACGCCTGCGCGGGAGAGCGCGAGCGGCACCTCCGAGGGCGAGGCCTGGAGATCGTGTGTGAGAAGCTCCCGCGGATCCGCCATGGACGAAAACGCTACAGCAGACAACCCCTTCGCCCGTCTCGTCTCCCTGGCGTGCCACGACCTGCGCACGCCGCTCGCGACCGTGGTCGGGTTCGCGCACACGCTCACGCGCCAGGGCGGGCTCGAGGAACCGGCGGGCCGCTACGTCGAGATGATCGGCGCGGCGGCCGGGCAGCTGGGCGAGCTGGTGGACGAGCTCTCGCTCGGCGCTCGGATCGAGGCGGGGCGCTACGACCCGGTGCTGAAGGAGGTCGACAGCCTCGAGCTCGCGCGGAACGCAGCGGAGCGTCTCGGCGAGGAGCGCGTCGTCGTCGAGGGCACCGGCACGGCCGTCGAGCTCGACGTGGATGCGAGCGAGCGCGCGGTCGCGGCCCTCGCCCAGTGCGCGCTGCGCCACGGAGGGCTCGAGCAGGTTCGCCTCGCCGTGCGCGGCGCCGAGCTGACGTTGGCCCCCGTCACGCCTGCCTCCGCGCCGGTGCTGCTCGGCGACGAGTTGCGCGACCTCGGCGCGGCGATCGCCGTGCTCGCGATTCGCGCTCAGCGCGGGGCCGTCGAGCTCGACGGCGAGTCGCTTCGGATCCGCCTCGCGTGAACGGTCTCGTCAACGTCTCCGACTTCGAGGAGGCGGCCCGCGGTCGGCTCGAGCCCGGCGCGTACGCCTACTACGCCGGCGGCTCGGGCGACGAGCAGACGCTGCGCGCGAACGTCGAGGCCTTCACGCGCTGGGAGCTGCGGCCGCGTGTCCTCGTCGACGTCGGCGAGGTCTCGACGCGAACCGAGGTCCTCGGCACCCATGTGGCCCTTCCCCGTGCTGGTCGCGCCGACTGCCTTCCAGCGGCTCGCCGATCCCGAGGGCGAGCTCGCCACCGCTCGCGCGGCCGTCGGCGCCGGGACGGTCATGTGCCTCTCCACGGTCGCGAGCGTCAGCCCCGCCGAGCTCGCAGCGGCCGTCCCGGGTGCGCCGCTCTGGTTCCAGCTGTACTGGTCGCGCGACCGCGGCTTCACGAAGGAGCTGCTGGCCGGGGTCGCCGAGGCCGGCTTCCGCGCGCTGGTGCTGACCGTGGACTTTCCCATCGCGGGAAACCGGGAGCGCGACACCCGCCTCGACTTCACGCTGCCGGACGACCTGCCGCAGCCGAACCTGCCCGTTCCGCTCGCGCGCAAGGACGTCCACGCCGCGATCGGGCACATCGTCGACTCGACGCTGACCTGGCGCGACCTCGAGTGGCTGCGCTCGAACTGCGAGCTGCCGCTCCTGCTCAAGGGCGTGCTCACGGCAGAGGACGCGCTGCTCGCCGCAGAGCACGGCTGCGCAGGTGTCGTCGTCTCCAACCACGGCGGCCGCCAGCTCGACGGCGTCCCGGCCGCGCTCGACGTGCTGCCCGAGGTTGTCGAGGCCGTGGGCGAGCGGGTCGAGGTGCTCCTCGACGGGGGCGTCCGGCGCGGTACCGACGTGCTCAAGGCGCTCGCCCTCGGCGCGCGGGCGGTCCTCAGCGGCCGGCCCATCCTCTGGGGCCTGGCCGTCGGCGGCGAGGAGGGCGTCGCACAGGTGCTCGAGCTGCTGCGGATCGAGATCGAGACCGGGCTGAAGCTGCTCGGCTGCGCGCGCCCGGAAGCGGTCACGCGGGCGCACGTGCGGCGGGCCGGCCCGTCCGTATGATCCTGGCGGTGGAGCAGGAAGGAACCGCACGCACCTCCGACGGCCGCACGCTTGCGTTCGTGCAGCGCGGCGCGTCCGACGGCGTCCCGGTGATCGTGTGCCACGGGACGCCCGGCAGCCGCCTCACGCGCCACCACGACGCCGGAATGTACGAGCGCTACGGGGTGCGCATGGTCGCCTACGACCGCCCTGGCTACGGCCGCTCTGATCCGAAGCCCGGGCGCTCCGTCGCGGACGCCGCCGGTGACATCGAGGCGATCGCCGACGAGCTCGGCTTCGAGCGCTTCGCGGTCGTCGGCGGCTCGGGCGGCGCGCCGCACGCGCTCGCCTGTGGCGCGCTGCTGGAGAGCCGTGTCCTGCGGGTCGGGGCTCTCGTCACGCCGGCGCCGTCCGACACCGACGACTTCGACTTCCTCGCCGGCCAGGCCGACCTGAACGTGAAGGAGTTCGGCGCAGCGCTCGAGGGGCCGGAGGCGCTCGAGTCCTTCCTCCAGCCCTACGCGGACGAGCTCGCACGCGAGCCCGAAAAGGTCGTGGACCAGATCGCCGCCGAGCTGCCGGACGTCGACCGCGCGATCCTCGCGCGGCCCGAGTACCGCGCGATCATGGTCGAGTCGTTCGTGGAGGCGATCCGCCAAGGTGTGCGCGGCTGGGCCGACGACGATCTCGCGTTCACGAAGGCGTGGGGCTTCCAGCTCGAAGACGTCACGGCCGACGTGCGGCTCTGGCAGGGCGAGCTCGACGTGCTCGCCCCGCGCGCGCACGGCGAATACGTCGCGGGCCGGCTGCCGAACGCGCGCTTCGAGCTGCTCGAAGGCGGCGGCCACCTCCTCGACGAGGAGTGGGGCGTCGTGCTCGACTGGCTACGCAGTGGTTCCCGCTCCGGCGCCGGCCAAGCCGGCACCTTCGCTCCTTAGTGAGCTCCGTCGAGCCTACGCTCACCGGCTCTCGCGCCGCGGTCGAGTAGCAGGCGCTCGAGCCGCTCGTCGCCGTTCTGGCGGGCCGCGTCTAGTGCCGTGAAGCCGCCGCCCTGTTCGAGGTTCGGGTCGGCCCCGCGGTCTAGCAGCAGCTCACAGAGCTCGTAGCGCGTCTCTGCGTCCTTGTTCTCGGAGGCGGAAGCGGAGTGGAGGGGGCCGGCCTGGATGTGCTCGTTGCGGGCCAGCGTGTTGGGATCGGCGCCGCGGTCCAGGAGGAGACGCGCCGCCTCGACGTGACCGAAGAAACAGGCGAGCCCGAGGGGCTGGAAGCCGTCGTCGCCGAACGCGTTCGCCTGCGCAGCGCCCTCGTCGAGTAGCTCGCGCAGGCGGTCGGTTCGACCGAAGGCCGCCGCCTCGAAGACGCTTAGCTCGGGATCGGCCGCGAGCAGCGCGGAGACCAGGTCGTCGTCTCCGCGGTACAGGGCCTCGAGCAACTCCGTCATACTAGTTAGTTAGGCTAACTAAATGTCTACGAAAAAGTCAAGCGTCGAAGCTGCGGACCGGTTCCATTCGGCGGCGATCCATGCGCTCAGACACGTCAGACGCGAAGATCCGGCCACGGGCCTGAGCGCCGCCCGCCTCTCGGCGCTCTCGGTGCTCGTCTTCGGCGGTCCGCGCACTCTCGGGGAGCTCGCCGCCGCCGAGCAGGTCCGGCCCGCGACGATGACGCGCATCGCGCAGTCGCTCGTCGAGGACGGCTACGCGCGGCGCGCGGCGGATCCGACAGACGGCCGGGTGGCCCGTCTCAGCGCGACGCCGAAGGGCCGGAAGGTCATGCAGCAAGGCCGCGGGCGGCGGGTCGAGACTCTCGCCCGCCTGCTCGGGCGGCTGACGCCGGAGGAGGTCATGCGGATCCGGGACGCAGCCGATCTTGTCGAGAGGGCGCTAACGCAGGAGCCGTGACAGCCGACGGTCCTTGAGGATGCGGCCGCCCGTCTGGCACTCAGGGCAGTAGTAGATCGTGTGCTCCTCGAAGTCGACGCGCGCGATCGGCGTGCCGCAGACGTCGCAGGGCTCGCCGAGCTTGTTGTGGACGCGGTAGACCTTCGCGTCTTTTGTGCCGCGCTCGCGCAGCTCGAGGCCGCGTTCGAGCTCCGAGTCCATCGCGTCCGCGAGCGTCCGAACCTGTCCCGGGGACAGTCCCTGGGCCGGGGCGAAAGGGGACAGCTTCGCTGCGTGCAGGATCTCGTTCGCCCACGCGCGGCCGATGCCGGCGATCACGCGCTGGTCGCGGAGCAGGGAGTGCAGCCGCCGCGGCTGGTCGGCCAGGATCTCGCCCAGGCGCTCTGCGCCGAGGCCCAGCGCCTCCGGGCCGAGGTGCTCGAGCTCCGCCTCGGCCGCCTCGGGCGTGAGCAACCAGACTCCCGCTCGCTTCTTCGGGCCGCCCTCGGTGAGGACGAGCTGCCCGCCGCCCTCGAACAGCAGCCGGAACGCGGGCGTCTTCGGGCCCTTCTCGCCCGCCTTGAGGTAGCGGAGGCGCCCCGCCGACATGAGGTGGACGAGCAGGACGAGCTCGCCGTCCTCCGTCGGGAAGAGCAGCCGCTTGGCCCGGCGCTTTGCTCCCGCAAGCCGCCGCCCGTCCAGCGCCGAGAGCGGGGGGTCGAACGTTTTCAGCGTCGCGACGTGCGCCGGCCCGGCCTTCTCGATCGGAAACGCGGAGACGGGGTCGTTCAGAGCACGACGCCACGCCTCCATCTCGGGCAACTCAGGCATTTACGCTCCCGGCCATGGCTGAAGCGTTGAGCGTAGCCGTCACGCGCGGCGAGATCGTCGAGTCGACGCACCGCGTGCACGCGGTCGCGGTCAAGGACGGCGAGGTCGTCGCGGCCGCGGGCGACCCGGATCTCGTGGTCTCGCTGCGCTCCTCGGCGAAGCCAATCCAGGCCCTGCTGCTCGCCCGGGCGCGCGAGGATCTCGAGGAGGAGCACTACGCGATCGCCTCGGCCTCGCATTTGGGGACGGAGATGCACGTAGACGTGGTTCGCTCGCTGCTGAAGGCGACCGGCGGCTCCGAGGACGAGCTCGACTGCGGCGTCCAGGACAACCGCCCGCCGGAGCCGATCTACCACAACTGCTCCGGCAAGCACGCGGGGATGATCGCCGTCTGCCGGGCGCGCGGCTGGCCGGTCGAGGGCTACCGCGGTCCCCAGCATCCGCTCCAGCAGGAGCTGACCGACGAGATCGCCCGCGCAGCCGAGGTCGATCGCACGAAGGTCGAGACGGCGACCGACGGTTGCGGCGTCGTCTGCTTCGCCTTCCCGCTCGAGCGCGTTGCGCATGCGTTCGCACGGCTCGCGCAGCTCGAGGGCGGCGGCACGATCGTCTCGGCGATGCGCGCGCGTCCCGAGCTGATCGGCGGCGAGGGCGCGACCGACACGACCCTGATGCGGACGCTCGACGGCTGGATCGCGAAGGGCGGCGCCGAAGGCCTGATCGCGGTCGCATCGCCCGACGGCCTCGGGATCGCGCTCGAGGTCGAGGACGGCAACTCGCGCGCGCTCCGGCCGGCGCTGTCCGAATTCGTGCGGCAATTCGGCCTCGACCTCTCGACGTTCGCCCAGGTGCCTGTCAGAAACAGCCACGCGGAGGTAGTGGGTGAAGTACGGAATTTCTAGGAAAAATGTTCCGAATCTGCGAGTTCCTGTGTAACATCCGAGCGGTCGAGGGGCGCGCTTGGATCGGGGAGGGCCGGCTCTCGATGTTTTTGTTGTCGAGGTAGTTCCAAGCCGCTACCAGCCGGAGGTCACGTGCTCACCGTCGACATTTCTCTTCCGGACGTCGAGGAGCTTCACAAGCTCGTTCAGGACGGCACCGAGAAGGGTTTCCTCACGTATGACGAGATCGTGGCCGGCCTCGAGGAGGTCGAGCTCACGAAGGAACAGATCGAGGACTTCTACACGTACCTGATCGACCACTCCATCGAGCTGATGGAGGGCGAGAACCACAAGCACCCGCCGCACGAGCAGCCCGCGCTCGCCCCTGAGGAGAAGGGCCCGAAGCTCGACCTGACCGTCGAGCCGAGCCTCGACTCGCTCCGGCTCTACCTGCGCGAGATCGGCAAGGTTCCGCTGCTCACCGCCGACCAGGAGGTCTACCTGGCGAAGCGGATCGAGCGCGGCGACATGGCCGCCAAGACTCAGATGATCGAGGCCAATCTCCGGCTCGTCGTCTCGATCGCGAAGTCCTACCTCGGCCGCGGCCTCTCGTTCCTCGACCTGATCCAGGAGGGCTCGCTCGGACTGATCCGCGCGGTCGAGAAGTTCGACTACCGCAAGGGCTACAAGTTCTCGACGTACGCGACGTGGTGGATCCGGCAGGCCGTGACGCGGGCGATCGCCGACAAGGCGCGCACGATCCGCATCCCGGTGCACATGGTCGAGAAGCTCAACAAGGTCGTGCACATCGAGCGCCAGCTCGTGCAGCGCCTCGGACGCGAGCCGCGGCCCGACGAGATCGCGGTCGAGCTCGAGATGACGACTGCCGAGGTGCGCGACATCCTGCGCATGGCGCAGCACCCGGTGTCCCTGGAGAAGCCGATCGGCGAGGAGGAGGAGTCCGAGCTCGGGGACTTCGTGCAGGACGAGCAGGCCGAGTCGCCGTTCGACACGGCGCAGGTTCAGCTGCGTCGCGAGGACATCGAGAACGCTTTGGCCTCACTGCCCCCGCGCGACCGAAAGGTGATCGAGCTTCGCTTCGGGCTCTCGGGCAAGCAGCCGTGCACCCTCGAGGAAGTGGGAAAGGCGTTCGGCGTCACCCGCGAGCGCATCCGCCAGATCGAGAACAACACGCTCAAGAAGCTCGAGTCGCTCCCTGAGGCCCAAGGCCTAAAAGACTGCGTCTAGTAACGCGGGACCCCTCGCGTTCCGGCACGCCCAAGGCAACCCAACTTAGTAACACAGTGTTACTTGGCGCCTTCGGCGCCTGTCGTGCTCGAGCCTGCGTAGGTGCCCGCAAAGCTAGGCGGCTTCGCCATCACGCTGACCGGGCGGCCGTCGCTCAGGTAGCCGGCCCGCGGCGCTCGGAAGTCGAGCGTCCACGGCCCGCGGTGGTCGACCGGGAAGCTCAGCTGCTGGCTCTGGCCGGGCAGGACGACGACGCGCCTTGTCATGCCCGGGCCGCTGAGCTGGAGCACAGTGCGCTCGGCTCGCGGCTTCGGCGGCAGCGAGACGGTGAAGCGCAGGACGCCGCGGACGAGGCCGTCCTCCGCGGGGTAGACCGTGATGTGCCCGCCCGAGGCGAGCCAGCCGTCGTGGTAGAGGCCTCCGGTGAAGAGCGCGAAGCGCGCGGTTCCCTGCGCGCGCCAGAGGGCGAAGCTCGCCTCGCGGTCGACGAGGGTCGCGTCGGCCAGCTGGGCGTGCACGCCGTACTCGGAGACCAGCAGCGATCCGCGCAGCGTCTTCGAGCCGGAGACCAGGCGGCCGTTCGAGGCGGCGTGCGTCCTCGGCCAGCCGAAGGCGTCGATCGCGGAGGCGGCGTCGAGGAAGTAGATCCGCTTCAAGGACTCGTTCCAGAAGAGCTGCTCGTGCGCGGCAGCGTGCGGGGTCGCAGGCGTCTCGACGAGCGTCACGTCGCGCAGCCCTGAATGGTCGACCCACTGCGCGTCCGGCGCGAGCATCGTCGTCTGCACGCCGCGAACGACGTGGCTGTCGAACGCCACCGCGCCGACCGAGGCCGCTGCGGCTGCCGCGATCGCGGCGATGACCGCGACCCGCTCGAACGCAGGCCGGAAGCAGACGACGAGCGCGAGCAGGGCGAGCACGCTGGCCGCGACGGCGACCACGAGTGAGCCGGTGCCGATCCCGACCGCCTTCTCCAAGCGGAAGACGGCGAGCAGGAACGGTGAGTCCTGCTTCGCGTCGCTGAT
The DNA here is from genome assembly GCA_963788215.1 of uncultured Actinomycetes bacterium. Classification (GTDB taxonomy): domain Bacteria; phylum Actinomycetota; class Thermoleophilia; order Gaiellales; family Gaiellaceae; genus AC-32. The sequence continues at coordinate 66,799 of CAWBFX010000005.1, read as the reverse complement.
CGTGTAGCCGGAGAGCGGCACGCGCGCCGCGAGCGCGATCAGCCCGAGCGAGGCGGCGGCGACGATGCGCGCTCCCGGCCGGCCGCGTCGCATCCAGAGCCAGAAGGCGGGGAACACGAGCGGAAGCAGCACCATCAGGTAGCGCTCCTGGAAGCGGTCGGACCCGTTCGATGCGTAGATGGTCGCCTCGGCGAAGATCGCGACGAGCACACCTGACACGAAGGCCGCGTAGGCGCTCTCCTCCCGCGTACGCGGCCGCGCGAGGGCCACCGCGAGGCCGGCCAGCGCACCGGGGACGAGCGCGAAGCCCGCGGCGTAGGCCAGCAGCAGCGCGTCGGTCCCGAGCCAATGCCCGAGCGCCAGGGGCTTGACGCCGACGCTCGTCAGGCCGGAGTAGTAGCCGAGCAGCCGCGACGGCCCGAGCCCGGCGGCGAGCCCGAGCGGTGCGGCGTAGAGCAGGATCGTCAGGCGGAAGCGGCGCGCAACCGAGCGCAGCGACCCTCGCTCGACCACGAAAGCGGCCGCGAGGAAGACGACCGGCAGGAAGACGTACTGGATGCGCGCGAAGGTCGCGAGCAGGGCCAGCGCCGTAAAGCCGAGCTGGGCGCGGCGGCTCGGCTGCGAGAGGGCGCAGACGCCGAGGTAGACGGCTCCGAGGACGAGCGGATAGGCGACGGCGTCGGCCGTCACGAACGAGCTGAAGAAGAGGTCGGGCGACGCGACCGTGAGCGCTGCGCCGGCCAGGGCCGGCCACGTCCCGCCGCCGAGACGCCGGACCAACAGGTAGACGGGCACCGCGGCAAGCGACATCGCCAGCGCGTTCTCCGCCTGCGTCAGCCGGTAGGCGAGGGCGGGGTCGTGGAAGAGCCAGAACGGCGCGGCCAGCAGCGGCTCGAGCAGCGCCGGGAAATGCGCGGAGTGACCGCGGATGATGGGCTTGCCGCTGGCGGCCAGCGAGCGCGCGATCGACGCGTAGATGTACTCGTCGGGAAAGTAGAGCGGCGTGGTGTGGATGAGCGCCGCAGCGAAGCGGATCGCGAAGCTGATGCCGACCACTCCGGCCAGCGCCAGGCGCGCCGGGATCGCCGCCGGACGCGGGATCGCAGGCGCGCGAGAGACAGAGACGTCCATCGCCACGAGTCCGGTATCGGCAGGCGCGGGGTATCCCTTGAAGGAGTGATACTTGGGCCGTGGCCGTCGTTCACGCCGGGGTCGAGAGGGCCGCCTGGCACGTCCGCCTGCGGGAGCCCGCCGTTCGCGGCGCGCAGCTCTTCGCGGCGTCCGGTTTTGCCCTCGCGCAGCCCCTTTTCGACATCCTCGGCAAGAACGCCGAGTTCTTCGCGGTGCGCGGGTCGACGCCGGGGGACATCGTCCTGTTCGCGCTCGTCGTCACCTTCGTGCCGGCCCTCGTGCTCTGGTTGGTCGAGCTCGTCGTCGGCATCGTCAGCGCGCGCGCCGCGATCGTCCTGCACCACGTGTTCCTGGGCTTCCTCGGCGCAGTCTTCGGCGCATACGCTCTCAAGCGCGTGGGCCTCGACGGAACCGCGGCGCTGATCGTCGGGGCGATTGCGATCGGGGTTGCCCTGGCGGTCGCGGTGTGGCGGCTCCGGGCGGCAGGGTCGTTTCTAACCTGGCTCGCCGCAGCGCCGCTGGTCTTCCTCGCGCTGTTCCTCTTCCAGTCGCCGACCTCGAAGCTGGTCATCTCGAGCGGGACCGCCCAGGCAGCGGAGATCCGCACCCGCGCGACCACGCCCATCGTCTTCCTCCAGCTGGACGAGTTTCCCGTGATCGACCTCCAGCAGGCCGACGGCGGGATCGACGCGAAGCGCTTCCCCAACTTCGCCAGGCTCGCGGCGAGCTCGACCTGGTACCGCAACGCGACAACCGTCTCGGCCTCGACGACGGTCGCCGTGCCCGCGATCCTGACGGGGCAGAAGCCGAGGAAGGGCGCGCTGCCGATCCTGCGCGACCACCCGCACAACCTGTTCACGCTCCTCGGCAAGCGCTACCGCCTCGTCGTGCACGAGTCGCAGACCAGGCTCTGCCCGCAGAGCCTCTGCAAGCGGAAGGGCTCGAGCACCGAGTCGCGACTCTCGTCGCTCTACTCGGACGTGCGCACGGTCTACCTCCACCTGCTCGCGCCTCCCTCGCTCGAGCAGCGCCTCCCCGTGATCGACGAGTCGTGGGGCGACTTCGGGGGCAACTCCGGCGACGAGAGCGTCGCGGCGAGTGACTCGGGCGCGCCGCCGAAAGTCGACCTGAGCACCTTCTACCTGAGCCGCGTCCACGACTTCAATCACTTCGTCGGCTCGTTCAGGAAGCCCGCCTCGGGGCGGCCGACCCTCTACTTCGCGCACATCCTGCTCCCGCACACGCCCTGGCTCTACTTCCCGGACGGCAGGGCCCGGGCGGTCACGAGCACGAATGCGCCGGGCCGAACCGGCGAGCGCTGGTTCAACGGCCAGCTCGCGACCCAGGCGTGGCAGCGCCATCTGCTCCAGGTCGGCTACACCGACAAGCTGCTCGGGAAGTTCATCGCGCGGCTGCACAAGGTCGGCCTCTGGGACAAGGCGCTCGTGATCGTCATGCCGGACCACGGGATCAGCTTCCGCGGAGGCGACCTGCGCCGTAGGCCGACCGAGAGCAACCTCGCCGACCTCGCCTTCATTCCGCTGTTCGTCAAGTACCCGGGTCAGACGCAGGGCCGCGTGGTCGACTCGAGGCACGCGAGCACGCTCGACATCGTTCCGACGATCGCGGACACGCTCGGGGTCAAGATTCCCTGGCACGTCGACGGCACCTCGTTGCGCAAGGGCGGCGCGGGCTCGTCCGTGGTCGACGTCGCCGGCGTGCGGGAGAGCTATCGCGCGGCGCTTGCCCAGCGGCAGGCCGCGCTCGCCCGCGAGCTGTCGCTGTTCGGAAGCGGCGACTGGGGGGCGCGCTTCGACGGCACCGGGCCTTACCGCGACCTCGTCGGGAACGCCGTCTCGAGCCTGACCGTCGAGGCCTCGCCTTCGGGGTCGGCGCGCGTCGACAAGGTCGGGAGCCGGCTCCTTCGCCGCTTCCCCCGGGGCTCGTCTCTGGTGCCCTCGCCGGTCGTCGGCACTCTCTCAGGCGTGCAGGCAGGCCAGCCGCTGGCCCTGTCGCTCAACGGCCGGATCGCCGCGGTCGGCGTCGCGTACCGCAACCCGGGCGGCGGGCCGGTCCGCTTCTCGCTTCTGGCCGGCGAGGACGCGTTCAGGACCGGCCGGAACGCGGTGCGCGCCTTCGTGCTCTCCGGGCCCGCCTCGTCCCCCGTCCTGCGGGAGCTGCGCGTCTCTTTGGGCTAGTCGTTGGACGAGACGTCAGCGCGCTCGTACGGCACGAACAGTCGGCAGTGCGGGCACTTGAAGCCACCCGGGCCCGCGGTGCCGGACGAGACGAGCAGCTCCGCCTCGAACGGCTTGTGACAGTGCGGGCAGACGACCTCGTAACTCGATTCTGCGGTCGAACTGGCCATGGACGCAACCTAGCAACCGGCGCTTGAACGCCGTCGGGCGAACGTCCATAGTGGGTGCATGAAGCTGCGGAGCTCCCTCTACCGCTCGGCGCGCATCCTCGGCGACGCGGAGGCGGTCGCGTCCGGCGATCCGAAGCGGATCACGCGCCGCGCGAAGAACAAGCTGCTCGGCCGCGCGCTTGGTCGCGCGGGCATCTGGCGCTCACTCTGGCGCTAGGGCGCGAAGCGTTCCAGCTGGCGGCCGGCCTCGAGCGCGATCGAGTTCGCGATGCCGGCCTGCCCGTCGTCGAAGCGGGTTCCCTCGCCGTAGACCTCGACGAGCCCCCAGCAGCTGCCCCCGCTCGGCATGCAGACCATCAGGAGCGACTCGAAGCCGAGCTTCTCGAGCAGCTCGGCCTCCGAGGGCTCGGGGTCCTCGTCGAGCAGCGAGACGGCGCGCGGCTGTCCGGCGGTGATCACCTCGTGAGTCAGCGGATAGTCCGAGATCAGATACTCGTGCCCGATGTCCGGCGCGCGCTCGCCGCGCGAGAACTCCACGAGGCTGACCAGCAGGTCGCCGACGACGCGCGAGATCATGCAGGCGGAGGCCTCGAGCGTCTCGGTGATCTCCCGGGAGGCCGTGGTGAGCAGCCCGCGAACCGTCGTCTCGCGCTGCAGGGCAGCGACGGCTCGCTCGACCGGATCGGTCACGTGCTCAGTCACCTGCCCATCCTAGAAGCCGCGGATCTCGGCGTTCGTCCCGATCACGATCAACGGTGCGCTTCGAGGGTTGAGCCAGCGAAGCACGGCCAGCAGCCGGGGCAGGGGTAGCGAGACGCAGCCCAGAGTCGGGCGGCCGGTGCTGACGTGGAGGAAGATCCCCGAGCCGCGGCCCGGGACGATTGGGTCGCGGTTGTAGGCGATCACCGCGAGGTTGCGGTACGCGGTGGGCGAGCGGGACATGTCTTCGCTCTTGACGCGGAACGGCGGGGTCGAGCCGCAGGGGACGTGCTTGAAGCGGTTGTACCAGGGCGAGCGCGGGTCCTCGACCCACCAGTCGCCGCAGACGATCCGGTGGTAGCGGTAGCGGACGCGCGGGCTCGGCGCGAGGCCGTACATGGTCGGCAGGAGGCCGAACGCCCCGGCCGGAGTCGTGAGGTCGCCCTCGCGCTTGTTTCTCGACGTGCCTCGCTCGCCGAGCCATGCCGTCCACGGGCCGGCGACGGGCTGCCAGCAGGCGCCGGGCTTCCGCCAGAGCCGGAACGATCCCTGCGTGGACGTCCGGCGCGCGGCCGCGACGGTGATCAGCTCGCGCGCCGCACCTGTGGACGCGAGCTGGTTCGCCAGGCTGGGCGGGCACGAGACGCCTGCGCGGTTCGAGCCGGCCGCGGATGCGGCGAGGGCGAGCGGCAGGCAGGCGGCGAGCGCGATCCACCTCATCGTGCGTGCAGACTACGCGCGGTGAAGCTCGTCCTTCTCGCCCTGCTCGCGCTGCAGCCGCCGTTCGCGCACTCCGTCTCGCGCGTGACCGCGGCGCAGCTTCCGTACTCGTGGCACCGCGGCTGCCCGGTCGCGCCGGCGCAGCTGCGGCGGGTGCGGCTCTCGTACTGGGGCTTCGACCGGCGGGCCCACAGGGGGGCGGTCGTCGTGAACGCGTCTGCGGTGGGAGACGTGGTTCGCGTCTTCCGGCGGCTCTACGTCGCGCGCTTCCCGATCCGGCGACTGCGGCCGATCGACGCCTACCGCGGGGTCGACGAGCGCTCGCTCGCCGCCGACAACACGGCCGCCTTCAACTGCCGCTACGCGGTCGCGCCCGGTCCGAAGCGCTGGTCGGTGCACGCGTACGGCCTCGCGATCGACGTCGATCCGGTCGAGAACCCGTACGTGCTGAACGGCCGGGTTCACCCGCGCGCCGGCCGCGCGTACCTGAACCGCTCGCGGATCCGTCCCGGGATGGCGTACCGCGGCGGCCTCCTCGTGAACGCGTTCGCCGCGGCAGGCTGGCAGTGGGGCGGCCGCTGGTCGGCCTCGCCCGACTACCAGCACTTCTCCGCGACCGGCGGCTAGCTAGGGCACGTCGCCGGCTCGGTCGAGGCCGCTCAGGAGGCGCGCCGCGATTCCCTGCAGCGTCTGCGTCCCGTACGCGTGCGAGCCGTCCTCGAAGGTGAGGATCGAAAGAGAGACCCGCTGGTCGCCGCGGGTCAGGAGCGCCGTCTGGTGGTCGACCCAGCCTGTGCCGGAGCCCCAGCCGCCCTTGAAGTAGAGCCGCCAGCCGGAGGGGCGCACGCGCGCGATCCCCCAGCGCTGGACCGGCGTGATCCTGTTCAGGAGGCGCATCGCGTACGCCCGGTGGCGAGGCGCGACGAAGCGGTCGACGTGCAGGAAGAAGCGTGACTGGTCGGCAGCGTCGACGCGGCTGAGGCCCCAGGTTCCCATGACGAGGCGGAAGCGCCGCATGCCCGCGCGCCGCGCGACCACGTAGACCGCCCGCGGCCCGTCGATGGCGAGCACGTCACTTGCGGCATCGTTGTCCGACCGCCGGATCATCGGCGCGAGCAGCGTGCGGTCCGAGCTCCGCAGCGGCCGGGAACGGACGGACGGCCGGTCGAGGTACGCGACGAGCAGGATCGCCTTCAGCAGACTCGCCGACGGAAATGTCCGGTACGCGTGCCAGCCCCAGGTGCGCGTCGGCGTGCGGACCGCGAAGGCGATTGCATCGGCGTGGCGGTGCTGCGCGTAGCGCTTCGCCGCAGCGACGTCCGGCCGCCACGGCCGTTCGGCGCCTCGGGCGAACGCGGAGCCCGCCGTGGCGAGCACCAGGACGAGGGCAACGGCACGCACGGTTCCGTAGTTTTCCGCAACGCGCTCGGTGTCCGTCCGGATGGCGCAGCCTGAGCTGTCCGCGACCATGCAGCCATGGGAAGGGTCGTCATCGTCGGCGGAGGCGTCGCCGCACTCGAGGCGGCTCTTGCCCTGCAAGACCTGGCGCCGGAGCTCGCAGACGTAGAGATCCTGGCGCCCGACGACGAGTTCGTCTACCGCCCGCTCGCGGTCGCCGAGCCCTTCCTCGTCGGCGAGGTGCGGCGCTTTCCGCTCGAGCCGCTGGTCGAGGGCGCCGGAGCGCGCCTGCGCCGGACGAGTGCGACTGCCCTCGATCCGGGGGCCCGGCTAGTGGTGACCGAGGAGGGAACGGTTCCGTACGACGCGGTTCTGCTCGCGCTCGGTGCGCGCTCCCGCGAGGCCGTCCCGGGCTCGCTCACGTTCCGCGGCCCGCAGGACAGCCCCGCGCTCGCCGCACTCCTAGACGATGCGCTCGCGGGCGAGGTCCGGCAGATCGTCTTCGCGGTCCCGGCGGGCGTGACCTGGCCGCTGCCGCTCTACGAGCTGGCGCTGCTCACCCGCGAGACGCTGATCGACCGCGGCGCGCTCAACGTGACCGTCACCGTCGTCACGCCGGAGGAGGCACCGCTCGGAATCTTCGGAACTCCGGGCGCCGCCGCGGTGCGCGAGCTGCTCGAGGCGCGCGGAATCGGGCTGCGCACCCACGTCACCCCTCTCGATTTCGATGACGGCGTCCTGCGCCTTGCGCCGGAGGGCCGGATCGAGGCCGACCGGGTCGTCGCCTCACCGAGGCTCCAGGGCCCGGCGCTTCCAGGCGTGACCGCCGACTGGCACGGTTTCGTGCCAACCGACGAGCATGGGCGGGTCGGCTCCGAGGTCGACGTCTACGCGGCCGGCGATCTGACGCAGTTCCCGCTCAAGCAGGGCGGGATCGCGACCCAGCAGGCCGATGCGGCCGCCCAGGCGATCGCCGCCCAGCTCGGCGCTGAAATCGAGCCCGAGCCGTTCAGGCCGGTGCTCCGCGGGCTGCTCCTGACCGGGATGGTGCCGCGCTACCTGCGCGCGGAGGCGGGAACGGCCAGGGCCGCGGTCGACACCGAGCCTCTCTGGTGGCCTCCCGACAAGATCGTCGGGCACTACCTCGCGCCCTTCCTGGCGCAGCGGCTCGGCCTCGCCGAGCACTCATTCGCCTAGTAGCGCACGCGTCGCGCGGGCGGCGACGAGGTCCTCGCGCGCGCTCAGCACGACCACACGGACGGCCGAGTCGGCACGGGCGATCTCGGCGTCCGGCTCCGCCGAGTCGTTTGCAGCCTCGTCGAGCTCGACTCCCAGGTGGCCGAGCCGCGCGCACACCAGCCGCCTGACGGGGGCAGAGTTCTCGCCGATCCCCGCGGTGAAGACGACTGCGTCGAGCCCGCCGAGCGCGACGGTCGTCGCCGCGATCGCGCCGGCCACGCGGTAGGAGAAGACCTCGAGCGCAAGTTGCGACGCGTCATCGTCGGCTCCCTCGAGCTCCCGCACCGAGGCCGAGCCCGAGAGCCCGAGCAGGCCGGACTCGTGCTCGAGCGCGTGATCCAGCTGGTCCACGGTCAGGCCGTGGCGCAGCAAGTAGAGGAGGGCGCCCGGGTCGACCGAGCCGGCCCGCGTCCCCATCGGCACCCCTTCGAGCGGCGTGAGGCCCATCGTCGTGTCGACGGAGCGGCCGTCGCGCACCGCGGTCACCGAGCAGCCGCCGCCGAGGTGGCAGACGACGAGCCGCCCGACGCGAACACGCTCGCTCGCCCATTGCACGGAGAGGCCGTGGAATCCGTAGCGGCGGATGCCGAGCTCTTCGCGGAAGCGGTGCGGGAGCGCGTAGGTGTATGCCTCGGGCGGGATCGTCGCGTGGAAGGCCGTGTCGAAGACCGCGACGTGCGGGATTCCGGGAAGCAAACGCTTCGCCTCCCCGATCGCGGCGAGCGCAGGCGCGTTGTGCAGCGGCGCGAGCTCGGTCAGTCCCTCCAGCGCGGCGACCACCTCGTCGTCGAGCACGGTGGGCTCGCGAAAGGCCGCCCCGCCGTGCACGACGCGGTGCGCGGCGGCCCCCACCTCCGAGGGCACGTCCTCGAGCGAAACGAGCGTCTCGGCCGACTCGTCGGCGGAGACGAGCGAGAGCTTCAGGCTCGTCGAGCCGGCGTTGACGACGAGGACGCGACTCAATGGGGCTGGGCTCAGTAGGGCCAGACCCAGTCGCGGATCTCGGGGTCGTCCTCGCCGTGCTCGCGCGTGTAGGCCCGCGCGCGAAGCCGCCGGTCGAGGAGGTCCTGCCGGAGACGGCCGCAGGTCCGCGCGAGCCCGGGAACGCGGTCGATCACGTCGATCACGAGGTGGAAGCGGTCGAGGTCGTTGAGCATGACCATGTCGAACGGCGTCGTGGTCGTGCCCTCCTCCTTGTAGCCGCGGACGTGCACGTTGTCGTGGTTCCGACGGCGGTAGGTGAGGCGGTGGATCAGCCACGGGTAGCCGTGGTACGCGAAGACGACGGGTCTGTCGGTCGTGAAGAGCGCGTCGAACTCGGCGTCGGGCAGGCCGTGCGGGATGCTCCGTCTCGGGCTGGAGGCGCATCAGGTCGACGACGTTGACGACGCGCACCTTCAGCTCCGGTAGGTGCTCGCGCAGGAGCGCGGCCGCCGCCAGCGTCTCGAGCGTCGGGATGTCGCCGCAGCACCCGAGGACGACGTCGGGCTCGCCGTCCTCGTCGTTCGAGGCCCATTCCCAGATCCCGGCGCCTCGCGTGCAGTGGACGATGGCATCGTCCATCGAGAGGTAGTCGAGGGCGGGCTGCTTCCCGGCGACGATCACGTTGACGTAGTCGCGGCTGCGCAGGCAGTGGTCGGCGACCGACAGGAGCGTGTTCGCGTCCGGCGGGAGGTAGACGCGGACGACGTGCGCCTTCTTGTTCACGACGTGGTCGATGAACCCTGGGTCCTGATGCGAGAAGCCGTTGTGGTCCTGGCGCCAGACGTGCGACGAGAGCAGGTAGTTGAACGACGCGATCGGCCTGCGCCAAGCGATCTTCTGCGTCGTCTCGAGCCACTTCGCGTGCTGGTTGAACATCGAGTCGACGATGTGGATGAAGGCCTCGTAGCAGTTGAAGAGGCCGTGCCGGCCGGTGAGCAGGTAGCCCTCGAGCCAGCCCTGGCAGAGGTGCTCGGAGAGGACCTCGATCACGCGCCCCTCCGGCGCGAGGTGCTCGTCGGTCGGCAGGCGCTCGGCCGACCACTGGCGCTCGGTCGCCTCGAGCACGGCGCCGAGGCGATTCGACTCGGTCTCGTCGGGGCCGAAGACGCGGAAATTGTCCGGGTTGCGGACGATCACGTCGCGCAGAAATGCGCCGAGGACGCGTGTCGCCTCGCTGAGGCTCGTCGCCGGCGCCTTTACCTCGACGGCGTAATCGCGGAAGTCGGGCAGGACGAGGTCGCGCAGGAGCTCCCCGCCGTTCGCGCTCGGGTTGGCGCTCATCCGGCTCGTCCCGCTCGGCGGCAGCTCGGCCAGCTCGGAGATCAGCCGGCCGTCGTCGTCGAACAGCTCCTCCGGCCGGTAGCTGCGAAGCCAGTCCTCGAGGATGCTCAGGTGGGCCGGGTTGCCGCGCACGTCGGCGACCGGGACCTGGTGCGAGCGCCACGTGTTCTCGACCGGCAGGCCGTCGACCTCCTTCGGGCCGGTCCAGCCCTTCGGCGTCCGCAGGACGAGCGCCGGCCAGCGCGGCCGTGCGGTTTCGTCGCCGTCAGCGCGGGCGCGGCGCTGAATCTCAGCGATCTCGTCGAGCGCCTCGTCGAGCGCCGCTGCGAGCTCGTGGTGCACGCGCTCGGGCTCGTCGCCGGAGACGAGGATCGGTCGCCAGCCGTACCCCTCCAGCAGCGAGGCGAGCTCGGAGTCCGGAATCCGCGCCAGCACCGTCGGGTTCGCGATCTTGTAGCCGTTCAGGTGGAGGATCGGAAGGACGGCGCCGTCCGTCCGCGCGTTGAGGAACTTGTTCGAGTGCCAGCTCGCCGCGAGCGGGCCGGTCTCGGCCTCGCCGTCGCCGATGACGCACGCGACCAGCAGCTCGGGGTTGTCGAAGGCCGCCCCGAACGCGTGGGCGAGCGAGTAGCCGAGCTCGCCGCCTTCGTGGATCGAGCCGGGCGTCTCTGGCGCCGCATGGCTCGGGATGCCGCCGGGGAACGAAAACTGCCGGAAGAGCCGTCGCAGCCCTTCCTCGTCCTCGCCGACCTCGGGGTAGAGCTCGCTGTAGGTGCCTTCGAGGTACGCGTTCGCGACGACGCCGGGCCCGCCGTGGCCGGGGCCCGTGATGTAGATCGCGCTCAGGTCGCGCCGCCGGATGGCGCGGTTCAGGTGCGCGTAGAGGAGGTTCAGGCCCGGAGTGGTGCCGAAGTGGCCGAGCAGGCGCGGCTTGACGTGCTCCGGCGCGAGCGGCTCACGCAGCAGCGGGTTGTCGAGCAGGTAGATCTGGCCGACGGAGAGGTAGTTCGCAGCGCGCCAGTACGCGTCGAGGCGGCTCAGCTCTTCGGCCGAGAGCGTCTCGGTCAGCTCGTCCGGCAGGCTCACGCCCGCCGCTCGAAGATCACGAGCACGCTCAGGTGCTCGTAGCCGACGAAGCGGTGCTCGGCGCCGGCGGGCACGAAGGTCGCGTGGCCCTCACGCAGGTCGACGCGCTCGCCCTCGACCTCGAGGGCGCCGTTCCCCTCGAGCACCACGTAGACCTCGTCGTCGGAGTGCGGCTGCTGTCGGTCGGGCTCGGGCGCGACCAGGACGTAGACGCCGATCTCGAGGCCCGCCGAGCGGTGGACGATCTCGTAGCCGCCGTTCGCGCGTGTGAGTCGTGCCTTCGCACCCTCGATGTCGAACGCATGGGCAGGTGGGAGCGAGCCCTCCACGCCCGGAGCATGCCATTCGGGGCTCACCAGGTTTTCGGCGAGCGGCGCGGAGCGGTCGGCTCGAGGCGAATGCGCATGTCGACAACGACGCAGCGGTCGGGTTGCGCGATCACCGGGTTCAGGTCGAGCTCGGCGACTTCCGGGAAGTCCTCGGCGAGCGCGGAGAGGCGGTGCAGGAGGTCGATCAGAGCCGCCGCGTCCGCCGCAGGCGCGCCCCGGAAGCCGGCGACGAGCCGTCCGGCCTTGCCGGTCTGCACGAGCTCCGCGGCGTCGATGTCCGTGAGCGGGGCGAGGCGGAATGCGGCATCGCCGATCAGCTCCGCGAGCACGCCGCCCGGCCCGAAGGCGACCAGCGGGCCGAAGACGGGATCCTGGACGACGCCCGCGAGCAGCTCGGCGCCGCCGCTGACGTAGCTCTGGACGACGACGGGCGCGCCGATTCGCTCGACAGCCGCCGCGACCTGCTTCTCGTCGCGCAGGTCGAGCGCGACGCCGCCGCTCTCGGTCTTGTGCGCCCCCGCGGCCGCTGTCTTGACGACGACGGGGAAGCCGAACCCGCGCGCGGCCTCGACCGCCTCGTCGACCGAGTCGGCCTCACGCTCCGAGACGACGGGAACCCCGTACGCCTCGAGCAGCGCGCCCGCCTGACCGGGCGAGAGCCATCCTGCCCCGGTCTCGTCGATCAGGCGCCGCGCGGCTGCACGGTCGATGCGGTCGAGCTCGGGGACGGTGCCGGCCGGCTGGCGCAGCCACTCTGAGCGCGCAACCGCGACGCCGAGCGCGTGGGCGGCCGACTCCGGGTACTGGAACGGCGCGACCGGGGAGCCGGCCTCGAGCAGGCACGCGGGAGTCCCTGCCGCGCTCATCACGACCGCGAGCACCGGCTTGTCGGAGCCCGCGGCCTCGACGGTCTCGCGGATCGCCGCGGCGACCTCGTCGGCGCCGGCGACGACGGGCGGGACGAAGAGGACGATCAGCGCGTCGAGCCGCTTGTCCGCGAGCAGCGGCGGGATCGCCTGCGCGTAGCTGGCCGCTGTCGCCGAGCCGAGCATGTCGATCGGGTTCGCGAGGCTGGCGTCCTCGGGCACGAGCCCGGCGAGCGCCGCTCGCGTCTCCTTGCCCGGCTCGGGCAGCTCGAGGCCCGCCTCCTCGCAGGCGTCCGCGCAGAGGATCCCGAGGCCGCCCGCGTTGGTGAGGACGCCGACGCGCCGCCCACTGGGCAGGGGCTGGTTCGCGAGCAGCTCGGTTGCGTCGACCAGCTCCTCCAGCGTGCGCGCCCGGAGCACGCCCGCCTGGTGGAAGAGCGCCTCGACCGCGGTATCGGAGCCGGCGAGCGCCGCCGTATGGGAGCTCGCCGCCTTCGCGCCTGCGTTCGTCGTCCCGGCCTTCAGCGCCAGGATCGGCTTGCGCCGTGCCACCCGCCGTGCGAGGCGGCTGAACTTGCCGGGATTGCCGAACGACTCGAGGTAGAGGAGCACGACCTCGGTCTCGGAGTCCTCCTCCCACCATTCGAGCAGGTCGTTCGAGGAGACGTCGGCCTTGTTCCCGATCGAGACGAAGGACGAGAACCCGAGCCTGCGCTCCGCGGCCTTCTCGAGCAGCGCCAGCCCGAGGGCGCCGCTCTGCGAGGAGAAGGCGATCGGGCCGGGCGGGAGCGGCCGCGGGCCGAAGGTGGCGTTCAGCCCGAGCGGCGGGATCGCGATGCCGAGGCAGTTGGGCCCGACGAGCCGGGCGCCGTGCTCCCGGACCAGGTCGAGCAGCTCGGCCTGCCGCTGGACGCCCTCGCCGCCGACTTCGGCGAATCCCGAGGAGATCACGCAGACGGCCTTGATCCCGAGCTCCAGCGCCTCCTGCACGCTCTCGATCACGAAGCGTCCCGGGAGGCAGACGACTGCGAGCTCCGGAACCTCGGGCAGCTCGTTCAGCTTCGCGTAGCCGCGCACGCCCCCGACCGCCTCGCCGTCCCGGTTGACCGGGTAGGCGGCGCCCTGGAAGTCGGCCGCGAGCACGTTGCGGAAGAGCTCGCCGCCGATCGAGCCGCGCCTGCGCGAGGCCCCGACGACCGCCACCGAGCCCGGCGCGAAGAACGGGCGCAGCGAGGCCGTCACCGCCGCGTGGTCGCGCTCGTCGACCCGGGCGCGATACGTCTCGGTTGCGGCGATCGGGAAGCGAACCTCGATCTCGCCGCCCTCGAGCTCGCGCGCCACCTCGAAGCCGGCGTCGCGAAAGACCTGGAGCATGGGAGCGTTCTCCGGCAGCACCTCGGCCACGAAGCGCTCGATCCCGGTTGCCGCGGCGCGGATCGCGAGCTGCTCGAGCAGGCGCGTGCCGATCCCGCGGCCCTGGTGCTCGTCGGCGACCGCGAAGGCCACCTCGGCCGAGGTCTCGTCGCGCAGGCGCATGAACTCCGCGACCGCGACGATCCGCTCGCCCGACACGCCCACGAGCACGCCGCGGTCGGCCCAGTCCGGCTCGAGCAGGTGCTCGACCAGGCTGCCGTCGACAGTGCGGATCCCGTGAAAGCGCTGGTAGAAGCTCCGCGCCGAGAGCCCCGCGAAGAACGCTTCGAGGGCGCCGGCCTCCTCGGGGGCCGGCGCCCTCAGCCTCAGCGTCGAGCCGTCGCGGAGGATCACGTCCGCCGCTGCGGCCTCGAGGGCGCTATGCGCTGGAGCCTGCAAGGGCCTCCTCACGCTCAGTCTGCTCCGGGACGGCCGGAACCGCTTCGAGCACGACCTTGAGCGCGTTGGTGCTCGCCGCGTCGGCGAACGTGTCGTATGCGGCCATCGTCTCGTCGAGCGGGAACCGGTGCGTCGCGAACGGCGTCGCGTCGAGCCGCCCCTCGGCGATCAGCTTCAACAGCCGCGGGGTGGTGTTGGTGTCGACGAGCCCGGTTGTGATCGTCACATCGCGGATCCAGAGGCGCTCCATGTGGAGCGTAACCGGATGGCCGTGGACGCCGACGTTCGCGACGTGGCCGCCGGGGCGGACGATGTCGGTGCAGAGCTCGAACGTCTCGGGAATCCCGACCGCCTCGATCGCCACATCGGCGCCCAGTCCGCCGGTCAGCTCCATGATCCGCTCGACCGCGTCCTCGACGCTGTTGTCGATCGCGACGTCCGCTCCGAGCTCGAGCGCCTTCTCTAGCCGCGGCTTCGCGGGGTCGATCACGACGATGCGGCCCGGCGTGAACAGCTTCGCGGTGAGGACCGCCGCGAGGCCGATCGGGCCGGCGCCGACGATGGCGACCGTGTCGCCCGGCTGCACGCCGCCGTTCAGAACGCCGACCTCGAACGAGGTCGGGAGGATGTCGGCGAGGAAGAGCACGTCCTCGTCGGTCAGCTCGTCGGGCACCTTGTACACCGAGGTGTCCGCGAACGGCACCCGGGCGAGCTCGGCCTGCAGCCCGTCGATCAGGTGGCCGAAGATCCAGCCGCCGCCGCCCGTGCAGAGGCCGTAGCGGGCCTCCTTGCAGAAGCGGCAGCGCCCGCACGAGGTGATGCACGAGACGAGCACGCGGTCGCCCGGCTCGAGAGTCGTGACCGCGCCGCCGATCTCGACGACGGTGCCGACGGCCTCGTGGCCGAGGATGGTGCCGGGCTCGACCTCGGGGACGTCGCCCTTGAGGATGTGGAGGTCGGTCCCGCAGATGGTCGAGCTGTCGATCCGGACGATGGCGTCCGTCGGCTCCTCGATCTTCGGATCGGGAACGTCCTCCCAGGCCCGTTGGCCGGGCCCGTGGTAGACGAGAGCTTTCATGAGGGCCTCCTTTTCGCTCGTAGGGACTCTCGCCTCACGGGGCGGGGATGCCATCGGCGGGGCCACGGAGGCGTCCTGCGGCTTTCCCGCACGACGATCAGGAGCACTGCGGATGCGGCCGCGCCCGCGCCGGTCGATGCTCCGGCGAATGAAGCGAATCGTGATCGCAACCGACGGATCGGCGGGTGCCCGCGAGGCGCTCGAGACCGGCCTGTCGCTGGCCCGGGAGAGCGGTGCGGTCGCGACGCTCGTCTACGTTCGCTCTCGCACCTCGGAGCCGGCGCAGGCGCGGGCGGTCCTCGCCGAGGCTGCGGCGCTCGCCGAACAGGCAGGCGTCGCGTTCGAGACGGAGGTCCTCGACGGCGACCCCGCAGCGCGCGTGGCGGAGATCGCCCGGCTGCGAGACGCCGACCTGATCGTGGTCGGCTCGCGAGGCCGCGGCGCGTTCGCCGGTGCGCTCCTCGGAAGCGTTTCGGTGGAGCTCGTGCATCGCGCCGACCGGCCCGTACTCGTGGCCAGAGAGGCATGCAGGTCACGGCGCAAGGCGGCGTGAGCATCCGCTCGCGATAGGCTCACCTTATGGAGGGCGTCCGTCAGACCACGGACCGCTTTCGCGCACTCGTCGAGGTCGGCGTCTCGATCAGCTCGGAGCTCTCGCTCGACGCGCTCCTGCAGACGCTGGTCGAGAAGGCCGCAGAGCTGACGGGCGCGCGCTACGCGGCTCTGGGCGTGATCGACCGCGCCGGGACGGAGCTCGAGCGTTTCGTCACCACGGGCATCGACCCCGGCGCCCACGCCGCCATCGGCGACCTGCCGCGCGGCCGCGGCATCCTCGGCACGCTGATCCGCGATGCCACGGCGCTGCGCCTGCACGACCTGACGGAGGACCCGCGGTCGGCCGGGATTCCCCCGAACCACCCGCCGATGCACTCGTTCCTCGGCGTCCCGATCGTGCTCCGGGGTGTGCCCTACGGGAACTTCTATCTGACCGAGAAGAAGGGCGGCGAGGACTTCAACGACGAGGACGAGGAGGTCGTGACCCAGCTCGCGAGCCAGGCGGCGGTCGCCGATCGAGAACGCCCGCCTGTACGAGGCCGCGACGAACTGGTCGAAGCAGCTCGAGTCGCTGAACGAGGTCGGCAACGCGCTCGCGACCGAGACCGACCTCGACCGGCTCCTCGACCTGATCGCCCGGCGGCTGCGCGAGCTGCTCGACGCGAGAGTCGTCATCGTCGCGCTTCCCACCGGCGGGGACGAGCTGCGGCTCGCGGCAGTGGCCGGCGAGAACGCAGACCGGCTCGTCGACCAGACGATGACGCGCTCGGGGTCCAAGAGCGGCCGGGTGCTGGAGCGCGGCCAGAGCGAGCGCACCGACTCCGTGCTCGACGACCCGGACGTCGATCCCGAGATCACCCGCCTGCTCGGCGCACGCACGGGCCTCTGGGTGCCGCTCGTGACGCGCGGCGGGGCGATCGGCGTGATCGCCGCGCACGACAAGCTCGGCCCGGACGCCCGCTTCTCGGACAACGACCTGCGCCTGGCGGAGACGTTCGCGACGCGCGCGGCGGTTGCCGTCGACCTTTCCGAGCGGTTCGAGCGCGACGCCTTCCGGCGCGTGATCGACGCCCTCGAGCTCGAGCGCAGGCGCCTCTCGCGGGAGCTCCACGACGAGACGGGGCAAGCGCTGACGTCCATCCTGCTCGGGCTGCGGGCCCTCGAGGACACGCTGGAGACCGAGGAGTCGCACCAGGCCATTGCCCGGCTTCGGGAGCTCGTCGTGGCGACGCTGCAGGACGTCCGCCGCCTCGCGCTCGAGCTGCGGCCGAGCGCGCTCGACGACTTCGGTCTCGTGGCAGCCGTCGAGCACCTGACGAGGACGTTCGCCGAAAAGACCGGGATGAAGGTCGACTTCGGCGCGGCTCTCGGCGACGAGCGCCTGCCGACCGAGGTCGAGACGGCGCTCTACCGGATCGTGCAGGAGTCGCTCACGAACATCGTCAAGCATGCCCGGGCACAACGCGTCAGCATTGCGCTTACCAGGATGGAGGGCTCGGTCAAGGCGGTGGTGGAGGACGACGGGCGGGGATTCGACCCCGCGACCACTGACGGCGGCTTCGGGCTGGTCGGGATGGGCGAGCGCCTGGCCCTGCTCGGCGGCCGGCTGCGCATCGAGTCGAGCCCCGGCGCCGGGACGACGATCGCGGCGGACGTGCCCGTCCAATGAGCGTAGGCTCGACGGAGCTCATCAGAGAGCGGAGGCGGCGGCTTTGCCGGCGCCGGGAGCGGGCATGAGCACGCGGGTTCTGATCGTGGACGACCACGCAGTCGTGCGGGCCGGCCTGAAGCTGCTCGTCGACGGCCAGAACGATCTCGAGACGGTCGGCGAGGCCGGCAGCGCGCGCGACGCGATCTTCGAGTCGCGTTCGCTCAAGCCGGACATCGTGCTGCTCGACGTCGTGATGCCCGACCAGAACGGCATCGAGATCGTCCCGCAGCTGCTGAAGGAGAATCCGGACGCGAAGGTGCTCGTGCTCTCGATGCAGGACGAGCCGCGCTACGTGCGCGAGGCCTTCGAGGCCGGCGCCAGCGGCTACGTCCTCAAGGAGGCGGCCGACTCGGAGCTCGTCGCGGCGATCCGCGAGGTCGCGGGCGGCGGGCGTTACGTCCACCCGGAGCTGGGCGCGCGCCTCGTGGCCGCCGAGAGCGAGGAGCGCAAGCGCGCCGAGGATGATCCGCTCTCCGACCGCGAGCGCGAAGTGCTCCGGCTGCTTGCCCTGGGCCACACCAACCAGGAGATCGCGAAGCAGCTCTACATCTCGGTGCGCACGGCCGAGACGCACCGCGCGCACATCATGCAGAAGCTGCGCCTCCAGAGCCGCGCCGAGCTCGTCCGCTACGCGCTCGACCAGGGACTGCTGGAGGAGTAACCCCGAAACGAGCGGGGCGGGCCTTTCGGCCCGCCCCTTCGCGACGGAGAGAAGTCTCTCCTACGCCTTTAGCGGCGCGGCCGGCTCGATCGATTCCTTGCGGAACCAGGTGAGCGCGGTGCGCGGGCTCTCGAGGGCCCCGCCCAGGGCGAGGATCCCGAAGCCGATCCCTGCGAGCAGCAGGGCGATGCCGACCACGACGCCGAACAGTGCGAGCTGCGAAGCCATGTAGCTCGAGTTCAGCGCGGTCGTCAGCGCGGTGTAGGTGACCCAGATGTCGCGGCGGCCGTTGGCAACCGGCTGCTGCGTCTTCGGGTCGCTCATTGCCTTCGTCGGGTCATTCGTCGCGCCCAGGCCATCCGTGAGCTTGAACGGCGTGCCGGGGGCGGCGATGTAACGGCCCATCTGCGAGTACGTCAGGCCCGAGCTGGCGCCGAACGTGTGGATTCGCATGTACTTGGCGAAGCAGCGTGCGTCAGTGCCGTTGTCGATGACCTTGTTCGCCACGGAGCAGGTCGGCGTCTCGATCGGCGACGGCGTCACCTTCATGCCGTGCGCCTTGTAATCGGCGAACAGCTTGTTCTGCGCGGCCTGCGCCGCCTTGACCTCACCGGCGATCGCCGTCGGGGTCATGTCCGGCGTGCCCGTGATCTGCTCCTGCTTGAGGCTCGAGTTGACGGTCGACTTGCCGTTGAAGCCCATCACGATCGCTGCGATGCCGAAGGCGATCAGGACGGCGGCTGCGATTACGCCTCCGAGCTCGAATGCCTTACGCATGGTTCCTTCTCCTTCCGTCGCGGCCGAGCGTTCTTCTCTCCGTCGGCCATGTCTTTTGCGGATAGTGGCGCGGTTCGCCTCCGGCGCCATCCGCGCCGTCGCGGAACGTCCCCGCGGGATTCCCTCGACCACGTTGCGGACAATTCCCTAGCTCCCTACGGGCGCCGTGGCCCTGGTTCCGCGCACGACGAGCACCGGCCTCCGCGACTCGTGGAGCACGCCGCGGGAGACGCTGCCGAGCAACGCGCTCGCGAGCGAACCGTGTCCGCGGGAGCCGACGACGATCAGGTCGGCGTCGATCGTGTCCGCGTACGCGACGATCTCGTCGACCGTCTCGCCGCGGAGCATCTCCGTCCGCACGTCGATCCCGAGCTCCTCGGCGAGCGCGCGCGCCTCGGTGAGTGGGCTCCAGTCGTAATCGGACAGCTCGTGAGGTACCGCGCCCGTCATCCCGAACCCGCTGGTCGGCACGACGTCGACGGCCGGCGCCACGTGCGCGAGCACGACCCGAGCGCCCTGGTCTTCGGCCAGCTCCAGCCCGAAGTCGACCGCCTGGCGGCTCTCGTCGGACCCGTCGGTCGCAATCAAGATCTTCTTCATCGTGGGCCTCCTTTGTGGTGGTCCCATCGTCGGCGCGCCGTCGCCAAGCCGCATCGGGCCGCTCTCCGATCGCACGCGCGGACAACTACTGAGCTCGGATCGGCGCAGCTCCGGATGTCTGTCGAAGCGGTGTGTTCGACCATTGCGCATAGACCCTGAGAGGAGTCGTCATGACCACTCGGTCGAACCATCGCCAGGCCGGCAGCACGAATGTGGGCAACCCGCCCTCGCCGCGGAAGTCGCGAAGCCGCAGGGAAGCCCTGCGGAAGACCGTGAGCGTTCCGAGCGCGAGAGCACGGCACATCCCCGGCCTCAACCCCGACGCAACTCCCTGCTGAGAACCGGAGGTTCGGATGACCGTCACCATCGCACCACGGCCCGCGCGGCAGACGCCGGCCGCGCTCCCAGAGATTCGCGAGGCGATCGTCGAGGCGCAGGCGGTCGACAAGCTCTACGACACCGGCAAGGTGCAGGTACACGCACTCCGGGGCGTGAGCTTCTCGGTCTCCCGCGGCGAGATGGTTGCGATCATGGGGCCGAGCGGCTCCGGGAAGACCACGCTTCTGAACTGCCTCTCGGGGCTCGACCGGATCGACTCCGGCGAGGTCCTGATCGAGGGCACGTCCCTGAGCTCCCTGTCCGACGAGGCCCGCACGGACTACCGCGCGCGGCGGATGGGGTTCGTCTTCCAGTTCTACAACCTGATCCCGGTGCTGAGCGCGGTGGAGAACGTCGAGCTGCCGCTGCTCGTCGCGCGGGTCTCCTCGAAGGAGGCGCGCCGAAGGGCACTCGGGGCGCTCGACCTCGTCGGCCTCGGCGAGCGGGCAAGCCACGTTCCCGACGAGCTCTCGGGCGGCCAGCGGCAGCGCGTCACGATCGCCAGGGCCCTCGTCAACGACCCGGCGATCGTCTGGGCCGACGAGCCGACCGGCGATCTCGACAGCGAGAACGCCGAGGAGATCGTGACCCTGATGCGCCGGCTGAACGTGGAGCACGGACTGACGTTTCTGATCGTGACCCACGACATCTCGGTGGGTCGGGCGACCGACCGCATCGTGCGGATGGTCGACGGCGAGATCGTGGGCGACGAACTACTGGAAGAGAGGTGGGACAAGTGATTGCGCGGGCGACAATCGCCGAGATCGACCCGATTCGGACGAGCATCGACCAGGCGGTGGAGCTCTTCCGCGACTCGGTCGTGCCGGCCCTCCGCGAGCAGGACGGCTACGAAGGCGTCTACGTGCTCGTCTCGCCCGAGGGCAAGGCGCTCGCCTTGACCTTCTGGACGGACGAGGCGGCCGCCGATGAAGGGCTCGCGGGCGGTCGCAGCTTCTACGCCGAGCAGGTCGAGAAGTTCATCACCATCTACCGGTCGCCCCCGGGGCGCGAGACGTACGACGTCGTCATCGCCGACGCTCCGCTGAGCGCCGCGGTCTAGCGCCATGACGAAGATCTTCGGCCTCCCCGTCGACGGGCTGACGGTGGTCCTCACCATCATCCTCGCGGCGGCCATCGGGGTCATAGCAGCCCTCGCGCTGCGGAACGGGATCTTCTTCAGGCTCGGAATCCGCAGCCTTACCCGCCGCCGCGGCCGGACAGCCCTGATCGTCGTCGGGCTGATGCTCGGAACGACGATCATCTCCGCCGCTCTGGCGACGGGCGACACGATGAGCCACACCATCCGCACCTCCGCCACCGCGGCGCTCGGCAACACGGACGAGGTGATCGGCGCCAAAGGCATCGACGCCGCTCTCGCCAGCGGGGGCGGCTCGACCGGCTGGCGCTACTTCCCGCAGAGCTACGCGGGCAAGCTGGCCCGCGACACCCGCTCGTCCGGGCTCGTCGACGGCGTGCAACCCGTGATCCTCGAGGCCGTCGCCGTGCAGAACACGACCAGCCGCCAGGCTGAGCCCCGTGTGATGCTGTTCTCCACCTCGAACGCCGGGATGCGCGGCTTCGGCCGGATCAGTGCCGGTGGCCGGACCGTCTCGCTCGCCCAGTTGTATCCGAACGAGGTGTATCTCAACGCCAAAGCCGAGGACAAGCTCGCGGCCAGGCCGGGCGACATCCTCCAGATCCTCTCGGGCGGAAGAGCCGCAACTGCGACCGTGAAGGCGATCGTCCGCTACGACGGCGTCGGGACCGACGGCGCAGCGGTACTGATGCCGCTCGCGTCGGCGCAGCAATTCCTCGGCAAGCCGGGGCTCGTGAAGGCGCTATTCGTCTCGAACAGCGGCGGCCCTGGGGCCACCGACCAGGCCATGAATGTGCTCAAGCCGGAGGCCGCGCGCCTCGGCCTCGAGGCCGACAACACGAAGCAGGACGCCCTCCAGCAGGCCGATGCGGCCGGAGCGATGTTCATGTCGTTCTTCACGACCTTCGGGTCGTTCTCGATCGCGGCGGGCATCCTGCTGATCTTCCTGATCTTCGTGATGCTCGCGGCAGAGCGGCGCGGAGAGCTCGGAATCGCGCGGGCGGTTGGCACGCGCCGGGGTCACCTCATCCAGATGTTCCTCTACGAGGGGCTCGCCTATGACCTGCTCGCGGCGCTGGTCGGGGTGCTGCTGGGCGTGGCGGTCGCCTACGGGATGGTGCTGGCGATGGCCAGCGCTTTCGCAACCGCGGAGGACTTCCACATCTCCTACTCGGTGAAGCCGTCGACCTTCCTGCTCGGCTACGCGATCGGCGTGCTGCTGACGCTGGTGGTCGTCGCCTTCTCGGCGTGGCGCGTCAGCCGCATGAACATCGTGTCCGCGATCCGCAGCCTGCCCGAGCCGGCGGAGAGGCAGCGCCACCGGCGCTGGCTGCTCGGCGCGCTCGCCGTCCTCTGCGGGGCGGCGCTCGCATTCGCCGGCGTCGGCGCGGAGAACGCGGTCACGCTCGGTTTCGGGGTCTCGCTCGTGATCCTCGGGCTCGTCCCGATCCTGCGCGTGCTCGGGGTTCCCGAGCGCGCGGTGTACACCGGGGCCGGTCTCTCGCTCGTGCTCTGGTTCGTGCTCCCGATCAGCCGCTGGCTCTTCGGCGAGATGAAGGTCAACTTCTCGATCTTCATCCTCGGCGGGCTGATGATCGTGATCGGCGCCTCGTGGACGCTGATGTACAACGCAGATGTCCTGCTCGGCGCGCTCGGCTCGGTCGCCGGCCGTTCCCGGAGTCTGGCGCCCGTGCTGCGGATGTCGATGGCCTACCCGTTGCGGAGCCTGTTCCGCACGGGGGTGACGCTCGCGATGTTCACGCTTGTCGTCTTCACCCTCGTCGTCGGCGCCACCACCTCGGGCGCGTTCACGAACGCGATGAACGACATCGACACGTTCGGCGGAGGCTTCGACGTGCGGGCCACGACCTCGCCCGCCCAGCCGATCGTGAACATGCCGGCTGCGCTCAAGGCGACGCTCGGGGCGCGGCCGCAGGACTTCAGCGTTGTCTCGAGCGAGTCGTCGCTACCGGTCAAGGCGCGTCAGCTCGGCACCCGTTCCAAGGAGGAGTCGTACACCGCGAACGGCGCGGATGCCGCCTTCCTCTCGAACACGACCTACGGGCTCGCCGCCCGCGCCCGCGGCTACGGCTCGTCCGCGGCGGTGTGGCAGGCGATTCGGACCAGGCCGAACCTGGCGGTCGTCGACCAGTTCGTCGTACCGCGCAAGGCCAACTGGGGCTTCGCGATGGCGCCGAAGTTCAAGCTGACGGGCTTCTATCTCGAAGACGAGACGTTCAAGCCGGTTCGCGTTGCGATCCGGGACCCGCAGACCGGCAGGCGGGTGACGCTGACGGTGATCGGCGTCCTCTCCGACAGCGCGCCGGAGTTCATGGCCGGGATCTGGACCTCGCAGCGCTCGCTGCAGCGGGTCTTCGGCGCCCGGGCGCTGCCCACGATCCACCTCTTCGCCGTCAAGCCGGGAGTCGACCCGAAGGGGGCCTCCAGGCAGCTCGAGTCGGCGTTCGTCGGCAGCGGGATGCAGGCCGATGCGCTGAAGGACACGCTCCATGACATCGTCGCTGCAAACGTGACGATGAACCGGCTGGTGATGGGCTTCATGGGGCTCGGCCTGATCGTCGGCGTCGCGGCCCTCGGCGTCATCTCGGCGCGCGCCGTCGTGGAACGGAGGCAGCACATCGGCGTCCTGCGCGCGATCGGGTTCCGCCGGCGGATGGTCCAGCTCGTCTTCCTGCTGGAGTCGTCCTTCGTCGCGCTCACCGCGATCGTCGTCGGGACCGTGCTCGGGCTCGTCGTCGCGCACCAGGTGATCAGCGACTCCCAGAGCACGCCGAGCTGGCAGAACCTGAGCTTCGACGTGCCCTGGGCGAACCTCGGCGTGATCTTCCTCGCGGTCTACCTGGTCGCCCTCGCGACGACGTTCCTGCCGGCGCTGCGTGCGTCCCGGATCTACCCGGCGGAGGCGCTGCGGTACCAGTAGCGCTAGCTCTTCTTCGGTAGCGACCGCGCGTAGGCGACCCCGCGCTCGACCCACGCGGCGAGCTCGTCGCCGGCGAGCTGCTCGGAGTCGACGCGGAGCCAGCCCGCCATCTGCCGCCCGCGCATCTCCATCGGGTAGGCGGCCGTCGAGGCGACGAGCGCGTCCGACTCGGCAGGGTCGACGCGGACGAGCAGCCCGCCCTGGCCGCTCGCGGCGACGGCCATGTTGCCGCCCACCATGAACCCGAGGCCTCCGAACATCTTCTTCTCCTCGAGGCCGGCCTCTCCCGCGACCAGCTCGCGAATGCGTCCTGCCAGCTCCTCGTCGTACGCCATCTAGCGCCGAATCGTACGCCGCGTTTTGCATCGGTACCCGGCGTAAAGACTCAGAAGGAGCGAGTAGAGGAGGACGACCATGGCCGAGCTTGTTGCGGACTACGTGCTGAAGCGCCTGAGCGACTCGGGCATCCACCGCGTGTACGGCTACCCCGGCGACGGGATCAACGGGTTCCTCGGGGCCTTCGACCGCGCCGACGGCGACCCCGAGTTCATCCAGGCACGCCACGAGGAGATGGCGGCGTTCATGGCCTGCGGGCACGCGAAGTTCGCCGACGAGCTCGGCTGCTGCATCGCCACCTCCGGCCCCGGCGCGATCCACCTGCTGAACGGCCTCTACGACGCGAAGCTCGACCACGCGCCGGTCCTCGCGATCGTTGGGCAGCAGAAGCGCATGTCGCTCGGTGCCGCCTACCAGCAGGAGGTCGACCTGCAGGTGCTCTTCAAGGACGTCTCCGAGTTCGTCCAGGTCTGCATGGAGCCCGCGCAGGCGCGCCACCTGATCGACCGCGCGATCCGCATCGCGCTCGACAGGCGCGGCGTCGCGACCCTCATCTTCCCGGGTGACGTCCAGGAGGAGAAGGCGGTCGAGTCGCCTCCGCGCGAGCACGGCGCGGTCTTCTCCAGCATCGGCTACTCGCGCCCGCGCGTCCTTCCGCACGAGGAGGACCTCGAGAGCGCGGCCCGCCTGCTCAACGAGGGCGAGAAGGTCGCGATCCTCGCCGGCCAGGGTGCGGCGGGCGCGAGCGACGAGCTCACCGAGACCGCCGAGCTGCTCGGCGCGGGTGTCGCCAAGGCGCTGCTCGGCAAGGACGTCCTGCCCGACGACCTGCCCTTCGTCACAGGCTCGATCGGCCTGCTCGGGACCACCGCCAGCTATGAGCTGATGAACGGCTGCGACACGCTGCTGATGGTCGGCACGAGCTTCCCGTACTCGGAGTTCCTGCCGAAGGAGGGCCAGGCGCGCTGCGTCGAGATCGACATCGAGCCGAGCCGCATCGGCCTCCGCTACCCGGTCGACGTCCAGCTCGTCGGCGACGCGAAGGAGACGCTGCGCCTGCTCAACTCGAAGCTCGAGCGCAAGGAGGATCGCTCGTGGCGCGAGCAGATCGAGACCCAGATCGAGGAGTGGTGGCGGGTGGTCGACGACCGCGCGCATCAGGACGGCGACCCGATGAACCCGCAGCGCGTGGTCTGGGAGCTGTCGCAGCGGCTGCCGGAGGACGCGATCCTCTGCGCCGATTCGGGCTCCTCCACGAACTGGTTCGCGCGCGACCTGAAGCTGCGCTCCGGCAACCGCGCCTCGCTCTCGGGGACGCTCGCGACGATGGGCCCGGGCACGCCGTACGCGGTCGCGGCCAAGTTCGCGTACCCGAGCCGCCCGGTGATCGCTTTCGTCGGAGACGGCGCGTTCCAGATGAACGGGATGAACGAGCTGATCACGATCAAGCGCTACGAGGACCGGCTCAGCGACGGGCCGTTCGTCTTCTGCGTCTTCAACAACCAGGATCTGAACCAGGTGACCTGGGAGCAGCGCGTGCTCTCGGGTGATCCGAAGTACCCCGGCACCCAGTGGATCCCGAGCATCCCGTACTCGAAGTACGCGGAGCTGCTCGGCTTCAAGGGCATCTACTGCGAGGACGGCGAGCAGGTCGGCGACGCCTGGGACCAGGCGCTCGCCGCGGGCGGCCCGTGCGTGCTCGAGGTCAAGGTCGACCCGGAGATCCCGCCGCTGCCGCCGCACATCACGCGGATGCAGGCCGAGAAGATGGCGAAGGCGATGGTCAAGGGCGACCCGGAGCGCGTGGGCGTGATGGAGAAGTCGCTCCGGGGCAAGCTCTCCGAGTTCAAGGAGTCGCTGCCCGGACGCAAATGACGCTCGCGACCCGAACCGAGGTGGGCGTAGAGCGGCTCGACGTCTCCGCGTACGAGGTTCCGACCGACGCGCCCGAGTCCGACGGAACCCTCGAGTGGGACTCGACGACGCTGGTCGTGGTCGAAGCGCACGCGGGCGGCGCAGGCGGACTCGGCTTCACGTACGCGCCGGCAGCCGCCGGGAAGCTCGTCGAGGAGAAGCTAGGCGAGCTTGTCGAGGGAACCGACGCGCTCAGTCCCGCCGTCACCTGGGAGAAGCTCGGCCGCGCGCTGCGGAACGCCGGCCGGCCCGGGATCGGCTCGATGGCTCTCGCCGCCGTCGACTGCGCGCTCTGGGACCTGAAGGCGCGGCTGCTCGACCTGCCGCTGGTCGACGTCCTGCCTCGGGCGCACGACTCGGTGCCGCTCTACGGCAGCGGCGGCTTCTGCTCGTACTCGCTCGAGCGGTTGCGTGAGCAGCTCGAGCGGCTGGCGCGAGCAGGGCTTCTCGCGCGTGAAGATGAAGATCTCCCGCGAGCCCGAGCGCGACCCGGAGCGGCTCGACGCCGCGCGGGAGGCGATCGGCGACGAGGTCGAGCTCTTCGTCGACTCGAACGGCGCCCTCGGGCGCAAGCAGGCGCTCGACTGGGCTCACCGGCTCCGGCGAGAGTGGGGCGTGAGCTGGTTCGAGGAGCCCGTCAGCTCGGCGGACTTCGAGGGCCTCCGGCTCGTTCGCGAGCAGGGGCCCGGCGGGCTCGAGATCGCGGCCGGGGAGTACGCCTTCGTGCTCGCCGACTTCCGCAACCTGCTCGGCTGCGTGGACTGCATGCAGGTGGACGTCACCCGCTGCGGCGGGATCACCGGTCTGCTGCAGGCGGCCGGGCTCGCGAACGCGCACGGGCTCGACGTCTCCGGCCATTGCGCCCCGCAGCTCTCGGCGCACGCTCTCTGCGCGGTGCCCAACCTCCGGCACCTCGAGTACTTCCACGACCACACGCGCGTCGAGTCGATGCTCTTCGACGGCGTCCTCGAGCCGATGGACGGCGAGCTCAGGCCCGACCGCTCGCGGCCGGGCAACGGGCTCGAGCTTCAGGCGCGCCGACGCGGAGCGGTACGCCGCATGAACGTCCCGGCGAAGACCAGGCCCGAGACCCGCATGCGGCCCGTCGCCGGCGGCGAGGTCGACGTGCGCGCCCTCGAGCGCGCGCTCCGCGGGAGCATCGAAGGCGAGGTGCGCTTCTCGCCCGGCGACCGCGGCCTCTACTCGGCGACCGGCGCGAACTACCGGCAGCTGCCGATCGGCGTCGTCATCCCGCGCTCGGCCGACGACGTGGTCGCGACGATCGCTGCCTGCCGCGAGCACGGCGCGCCGATCCTCTCGCGCGGCGGCGGCACCGGGCTCGCGGGACAGACGACCAACGTCGCGGTCGTGATGGACTTCTCCAAGTACCTGAACCGGATCGTCGAGATCGACGCGGAGCGGAAGCTCGCGCGCGTCGAGCCCGGCCTGATCCTCGACCACCTGCGCGAGACCGCGGAGAAGGAGCATCAGCTCACCTTCGGCCCCGATCCGTCGACGCACGAGTACTGCACCTTCGGCGGGATGATCGCGTCGAATTCGTGCGGCGTCCGCTCGGTGATGGCGCAGTTCTACGGCCCGGGCCCGCGCACGTCCGACAACGTCCACGAGCTCGACTACGTGCTCTACGACGGGCGCCGCCTGACCGCGCGCGAGGGCACCTCGGGCGACGAGGAGATCGACCGCAAGCTGATGGATCTGCGCGACCGCTACGCCGACCTGATCCGCGCCCGCTATCCGAACATCCCGCGCCGCGTCTCGGGCTACAACCTCGATGACCTTCTGCCCGAGAAGGGCTTCCACGTCGCCCGCGCCCTCGCCGGAACCGAGAGCACGTGCGTCACCTACCTGGAGGCGACGGTCCACCTGCTGCACAGCCCGCCCGTCCGTTCGCTCGTGGTGATCG
Source organism: uncultured Actinomycetes bacterium (assembly GCA_963788215.1). Classification (GTDB taxonomy): domain Bacteria; phylum Actinomycetota; class Thermoleophilia; order Gaiellales; family Gaiellaceae; genus AC-32. The sequence goes on along the minus strand of CAWBFX010000005.1, from coordinate 38,915 downwards.
GCTACGACAGCGCCGCCTCGGCGGCCGACCACGTGATGGACGTCCTCGAGCACGAGCCGCTCGGCCTCGAAGGCGTCGACGAGCAGCTGATCATCGACATGACGATGCTCGGCAAGCACAAGGAGGATCTCTCGAAGCTCCCGGACGGCGACGGCTGGCTGCTCGTCGAGTTCGGCGGCGAGACCAAGGAGGAGGCCGACGAGAAGGCCCGTGCATTGATGGCCGACCTGGAGAAGTCGAAGGAGCCGCCGAAGGGCATGAAGCTCTACGACGACCCGCCGGCCGAGCAGCACGTCTGGGAAGTCCGCGAGGCCGGCCTCGGCGCGACCGCTTTCCTGCCCGGCAAGCCCGACACGTACGAGGGCTGGGAGGACTCGGCCGTCCCGCCCGAGCGGCTCGGCGACTACCTCCGCGAGCTCGCGAAGCTGACGGAGCGGTACGGCTACGAGAGCGCGCTCTACGGCCACTACGGCCAGGGCTGCGTGCACGCGCGCTGGAACTTCGACCTGAAGACGAAGGAAGGGATCGAGACCTACCGGCGCTTCGTCGGCGAGGCCGCCGATCTCGTCCTGAGCATGGGCGGCTCGATCTCGGGCGAGCACGGCGACGGCCAGTCGCGCGGCGAGCTGCTGCCGAAGATGTTCGGGCCGGAGCTGATCGAGGCCTTCCGCGAGTTCAAGTCGATCTGGGACCCGGACTGGAAGATGAACCCGGGCAAGGTCGTCGACGCCTACCGGATCACGGACAACCTCCGGCTCGGCACCGATTACTCGCCGCCGAAGCTGAAGACGCACTTCTCCTACAAGCACGACAACGGCTCGTTCGCCCACGCGACCACGCGCTGCGTCGGGATCGGCAAGTGCCGCCGCACCGAGTCCGGGACAAACGTCATGTGCCCGAGCTTCATGGTCACGCGCGAGGAGAAGCACTCGACCCGCGGCCGCGCGCATCTGCTCTGGGAGATGCTGAACGGCGACGAGATCGAGCTCTGGAAGGACGAGGACGTCTTCGACGCGCTCGACCTGTGCCTCTCGTGCAAGGGCTGCACGAACGACTGCCCGGTCAACGTCGACCTCCCGACCCTGAAGGCGGAGTTCCTCTCGCACTACTACTCGGGAAAGCTGCGGCCTCGCACGGCCTACGCGTTCGGGCTGATCGACCAGGCGGCCCGGGTCGCCTCGAAGGTCCCGGGGCTCGTCAACTTCGTCACCCAGACCCAGCCGTTCGCGACCGTGGCCAAGGCCGCGATGGGCGTCTCGCAGAAGCGGCACATCCCGCCGTTCGCCTCGCCGACGCTGAAGGAGTGGTACGCGCGCCGGCCGCACCGAAACGGCGGCGGGCGGCGCGTGATCCTCTGGGCCGACACCTTCACGAACTTCTTCCACGCCGAGATCGGGATCGCGGCGGTCGAGGCGCTCGAGGACGCGGGCTGCAACGTCGTCATCCCCGAGCTCCATCTCTGCTGCGGGCGGCCGCTCTACGACTACGGGATGCTCGACCTCGCGCGGCGCTACGCGCAGAAGGTCGTGCGCGAGCTGCGCGCCGAGATCCGGGCGGGCACGCCGGTGGTCGGCATCGAGCCGAGCTGCGTCGCCGTCTTCAAGGACGAGCTGAAGAAGCTGATGACCTTCGACGAGGACGCCGAGCGGCTCTCGAAGCAGACCTTCCACTTCGCGGAGTTCCTGGAGAAGATCGAGTACGAGCCGCAGCAGCTCGCCGGCAAGGCGCTGCTCCACGGCCACTGCCACCACAAGGCGACCGGCGGGATCTCGCACGAGCAGAAGCTGCTCGAGCAGATGGGCCTCGACGTCGAAGAGCTCAATTCGGGCTGCTGCGGGATGGCCGGCGGCTGGGGCTACGAGCCGGGCCACTACGACGTCTCGATGGCCTGCGGCGAGCGCGTCCTGCTGCCGAAGGTGCGCGACGCGTCGCCGGAGACGCTCGTCGTCAGCGACGGGTTCTCCTGCCGCTCGCAGATCGAGCAGGGCGACACCGGGCCGGCGCGGGCTCCACCTCGCGCAGGTGCTGAAGCTCGCCCGCGAGCGGGGCGGGATCCCCGCCTACCCCGAGCGGGACCTCTACGACATGCCGAAGCAGGCGCCGAAGGCGCGCCGCGCGCTCCAGCTCGGGGCGCTGGCGGCCGCTGCGGGCGGTGCCCTTCTCGCGGCCAAAGCCTTGCGCTGAGCGGGTCTGCGGCGGCCCCGCCTTCGCAAGGCCGCCGCAGCGGGGGAGATCAGAAGCGGTTCGGGAACTGCTGGATGATCCCGGTGCTCAGCATTCCGGCCATCTGCAGGATCTCGGCGTGGACGCGGTCGTACGCCTTCACGTCCGCGCTCCAGTTGCCCTGGAGCCGTGCGACGGCCTCATCGGTCGTCAGCTGGAGGTGGCGCTTCATCATCCTGTCCATCTCCTTCAACGGCCAGTTGTGCGGGTTCGCCGTGCTCAGGAAGACCGCGATCTGGTGCGCGTTCGCGTACCACTTGGCGAGGTCGCGCTGGAGCTTCGCGTTGTCACCGGCCTTCGCGTCCTGGAGAACCGGCACGGCCTCGAGGATGTGCGTCCGCAGCAGGCTCGTGAGCTTCTTGCCGGCGGCCGCTCCGTAGTACGGCTTGATCGCATTGCCGATGCCGGCCTGGTTCCGGAGCAGCCGGCCCTCGGCGGTCTGGAGATCCGGGAGGTTGGCGGCGAAGTCGACAATCACCATCCGCGTCCAGGTGATGTGGTCCTCCCAGAGCTTGTTCATGCCCAGCCGGAGCTTCAGGGCCTTCGCCGAGGCGCCCGTCTTCGACATGGACATGTTCATGTTCATTTTCATCGGGTCGGCGCCGCTCGCGTGTCCCGCTGACAGCAGCAGGACGAGCGCGGCGCCGAGGGCGGCAAGTCCTCCGACAAGGGAGAGGCGTGCGCCGGTTCCGAACGACATTGGTGTTCCTCCTCGTTGGACAGTTGCTTCGGACTCCTTCGTGTCGCCGCGCGCGTCCGTCTTACTCGGGTAAGGACCGCGGGCCCGCCGACACAAACGAGTCGTGAGAGCAGAAATGACCGTTGATTCGGAGCAGCACGAAGTCCTCGCCTGGAGGCAGGCTCAGCTGGTCGAGGCGGGCTTTCCCGCGTCGCTCGCGCAGGCGCTGGCCGCCGACGGGCGCTACGACCTGCACGCCCTGATCGAGCTCGTGGAGCGGGGTTGCGGTCCGGAGCTGGCCGCGCGGATCTTCGCACCGCTCGAGGAGGCCGCATGAGAGCCGCTACCGTTGAGCGCGCCTTGGAATCCCCGGTCGATCTCCAGGCCTCGACCGCCGACACCGAGTCGCGCGAGTGGCTCGAGGGCCTCCGTGCGGAGGATCCGGCAGCCGTCGCACGCCTCCACGCGCTGTTGGTCCGGGCTGCGCGCTTCGAGGTCGCCCGCCGCCGCCCGACCCTGCCGCATCTGCGCGGGAACGAGCTGGACGAGATCGCGCTGGAGGCGGCGGACGATGCGCTGATGAGCGTGCTCCGGCGGCTCGGCGACTTTCGCGGCGCGAGCCGCTTCACGACCTGGGCCTACAAGTTCGCGCTGCTGGAAGCCGCGGTGAAGCTGCGCAAGCGCGCGTGGCAGGGGCGGGAGGTCCCGCTCGAGCCGGAGACGTGGAACCTGTTCACGAGCAGCGGGCTCGAGCCCGACGCCGAGGCCGAGCAGGGCGAGCTGCTGGCGGCGCTGCAGCGGGCGATCGCCGAGGCGCTCACGCCGCACCAGCGCAAGGTGCTGGTCGCGCTCGCGCTCAACGGCGTCCCGATCGACGTGCTTGCCGAGCGGCTCTCGACGACGCGCGGCGCCCTCTACAAGACGCTCCACGACGCGAGGCGCAAGCTCCGCAAGTACCTGGAAGAGACCGGGCTGCCGCTCGAGTCATGGCTGGAGGAGGACTAATGAAGCGACCCGAGCTGAAGCAGGCTCTCGGCCGGCTACTCGGGCCGGGCGAGCAGGAGGTCGGCTGCGACGAGTGTTTCGAGCTGCTCGACGAGTACGTCGAGCACGAGGTGGCCGGCCGCGACGCCGACGCCGCGGTGCCGGGCCTGCGGGCCCACCTCGCGGGCTGCCCCGCCTGCCGCGAGGAGCACGAGAGCCTCCGCGCGCTCGTCGGCGGCGAGCAGGCCCTCTAGGAGTCGCCTCTACGGCGGCGAGAGCAGCCGCTCCTCGTCCAGGCGCACGGGGCTGCGAACGGCGACGGAGATCTCGCCCTTGGGCGTCCACGGTCGCAACGGGAAGACCTTCCGCAGCGGGCCGCGGGTGTCGAATTGCGTGCCGATCACGTTCCCGGTGGCGGTGGAGAGCGAGCCCGCGTGTCTCCAGAGGTCCTGGGCGACCTGGTCGTTGACGAACCACACCCGGGAGAGCCCGTTCGAGCGCAGCTCGCGGTCGCGCGGGATGACGCGGAGGAAGAGATTCAGTGCCCGGATCGTGAGTGGAACGTGTTCGAAGACGAGCGACGCCAGCCGCCCGCCTTCCTGCAGCTGGAAGCCGCCCACGAGGCGACCGTCCTCGACCGCGACGACGTAATGCTGGAACCGCTCCCCGTCCAGGGTCCGTTCCGCGCGCTCGCGGAGCGACGTCCCGGTCTCCGGGGTGCGGAGGTTCCAGCCGTCCTCGAAGCGCGCGAGGCCTGCCGCGGCCTCGTCCCACTCGGCGTCGTCGCGCGGCTCGCGGAACTCGAGCGCCGAGCGCGGGGCGCGGCCGGAGACCCGAAACCCTGTCAGGACGAGCTTGCCGTAGATCTGGGTTGCCCACTTTCTCGCGTTCGCGATCGAGCCCTCGTTGCCGTGCTGGATCGCCGCGACGACGACCGTCTCGGGGCTCACGCGCTCGAGGCGCCATTCGGTCAGCGCCGTCGCCACGCCGCGGCGGCGGTGGTCGGGGTGGACCATCAGGCTGCTCAGCACGGCGCCCGGATACGCCTTGCCCTCGACCTCGGTGTCGCCGTGGATGATCTGCGCGCCGCCGATCAGCCGGCCTTCGCTCTCGGCCACCACCCACTCCAGCTCGGGCATGAACTCGGCGAACGCCTCGACGGGGTTGCGGAGATAGCGAGGCTTGACCGGGATGCGGCCGGTGTCGGCGGTCACCGCCGCCAGCGCCGCGATCTGCTCGAAGTCGTCCGCGCGAGCTGTCCGGAGGACGAAGTCGCCAGGCATCGACCTATGCTACGCCGCTCTGTACCGCCTTCAGGAATTGGTCGACCGAGCCGTCGCCGACGGCGCCGCGCCGGGAGCGGCTGCGCTCGTTTCGCGCGCCGACGCGGTCGAGGTCGCGAGCGCGGGCGAGCTCCAGGCGGATTCGATCGTCCGGATCGCCTCGCTGACGAAGCCGATCACCGCGGCCGCGGTCATGCTGCTCGTCGACGACGGGGTCATCGCCCTCGACGACCCGGTCGAGCGCCGGCTCCCCGAGCTCGCGGCGCCGAAGGTCGTGCGCACCCCGCAGAGCCCCGTCGACGACCTCGTCCCCGCCGAGCGCCCGATCACGGTCGAGGACGTGCTCACGTCGCGGGCCGGTTGGGGCTTCCCGGACGACTTCACGCTCCCGGCGGTCACCGAGCTCTTCGCCAGGCTGCCGGTGTTCGGGCCGCGCAAGACCCCGGACGAGTGGCTCGCCACGCTTGCCGAGGTGCCGATGCTGCGCCAGCCCGGCGAGGCGTGGCTCTACAACACGTGCTCCGACATCCAGGGCGTGCTCGTGGCGCGCGCCTCCGGGGCGACGCTGCCGGACTTTCTCGCCGAGCGCATCTTCGAACCGCTAGGGATGGTCGACACGGGCTTCTACGTTCCGGCCGGGAAGCTCGACCGTCTGCCGCCGTACCACTTCTCGCCCGAGATGCCGATCGACGACGAGCTCTGGAAGGCGCCGCCGACGTTCCCGTCCGGCTCGGGCGGCCTCGTCTCGACGCTCGCCGACTGGCACCGCTTCGGGGCGAGCCTGCTCTCCGGTGGGCTGCTCTCGGCGGAGTCGACGCGCCTGCTGATGACCGACCACCTGACGCAGGAACAGCGCGACGCCTCGACGCTCTTCCTCGAGGGACAGGGCTGGGGCTTCGGCGGCTCGGTCGCGCCCGACGGCCGCTACGGCTGGATCGGCGGGACAGGCACGGCCGCGCACGTGGTGCCGTCGACCCGAACCGTCGGGATCCTCTTCACCCAGGTGCAGATGGCCGGCCCGACGCCCGTACCGCTCATGCGTGAGTTCTGGCGGTACGCGTTCGAAGGATCGTCTTGAGCGTGAGGATCCGGTCGTAGGACGCGAGTAGCCGAGCCTGGTCGATCCGGCCGGAGCCGGCGGCCTGCAACAGAGAGCGGTAGACAGACTGCGAGGCGCGCTCGGAGCCGGTCAGCAGGAGGAGGTCGCTACCTGCCTGGGCGGCGCGGGTCGCGAGCCCGGCGGTGCCGACGTGACGCGCCTGGGCGGCGCCGTCGAGCGAGTCGGTGATCGTCGCACCGCGGAAGCCGAGCCGCTTGCGGAGCAGCTTCGTCCCGATCGCGCGCGACCAGCCGGCCGAGCTGCCGCCGTCGTAGGCCGTGTACAGCGCGTTCGAGAGCATGATCAGCGGCACGCGGTCGGCGATCGCCGTCTTGAACGGCTTGAGCCCGGGAGCGAGGTCGGAACGCGTGGCGGTGATGCGGACGACGCTGTGGTCGGTGTCCTGCGCGGCCAGGCCGAGGCCGGGGAAATGCTTCGCCGACGCGATCACACCGGTCTGGCCGAGGCCGATCGCGAACCAGCCCGACATGCGCGCGGTCGTGTGCCAGGCGAACGACCAGGTCCGCCCTTGCCGGTAGAGGAACGAGCTCGGCGACCCCGGGACGTCTGCAATCGGAGCGAAGTCGACGTTCACGCCGAGGCTGCGGAGGGCGCGGCCGGTGGCCTGACCCTGCCGGTCGGCCCTCGTGCCGGAGTGCAGCGCGCCGAGCTGCCGCGGCGAGACGGACGGCGGGATCCAGGAGATCGTCTTGACCGGGCCGCCTTCCTGGTCGACGCCGACGAGGAGCGGGGGCCGGCCGCCCGCCGCGGCTGCCTGCTGCAGCCGGCTCGTGACGGACCGGAGGCTTGCGGCCGACGTGAAGTTCCAGCTGTGGATGATCACTCCGCCGATCTGGCCGAGCCGCGCGCGGGCCAGCAGCGAGGGCGACGGCGCCTTCCCGTCCATGGTCACGACGAGCTTCTGGCCGACGAGCTGCTCGAGCGCCGGGGTGATGCGGGCAGGCGTGGTGCGGGCCTCGCCGGGCGCCGTCACCGTGGCAGTCAGCGCCAGGGCGAGGAGGCATGGCCGCATGACGCTCACGTTCGTATTTTGCGTGACGTTACCGCGACGCTGGCATTCGATCTATGCAACAATCACGTTGCATGACAGAAGCAGTGGCGATCCAGCTGGACGAGCGCGTTCGTGGCGCCGCCATCCAGGTGCTGCGCGAGCACGGCTGGGACGGACTGACGCTCGAGCGCGTCGCCGAGGCCTCGGGCCGCGCGCGATCGACGCTCTGGCGCCAGGGGCTCGGCCGCGAGGCGCTCGTCGAGGCCCTCCTCGGCGCCCTCGCCGACGACTTCCGCTCGACGATGTACCCGGTCCTCACGGTCCGCGGTTCCGGCCGCGACCGGTTCGCGCGCGGGCTCGAGGCGCTGTGCGAGGTCATCGAGCGCCACCTGCCGCTGCTCCTCGCCACGGACGAGGCCTTCCACCAGGCGGCGCCCGGCGGGCCAGCGTCGTACCTCGATCCGTTCGTCCACTTTCTCCGCGAGGGCGCGCAGGATGGATCGCTGCCGCTGGCCGACGAGGACCCCACGGATACCGCCGACCTCGCGTTCAACGCCGTCGCGTGGACCTACGCCCATCTGCGCGGCAGGCACGCCTGGCCGGCGGAGAAGGCACAGGCCCGGGTCGTCGGGCTCGTCCTGCACGGAATCGCCGATCCGCAAGAAAAGGAGGAGAGATGAGCACCATGACCCTGCCCTACCGCGAACCGCTCGTCCTGCGCGACCCCGGCGAGCGCCAGATCCCGGAGCCGCCGCGGCGCGGCGAGGAAGGCGGGCCGCCCTGCGGCATCTGCTCGGGCAAGGCGACCCAGGCCGTGTGGTCGGACGACAACTGGACGCTCCACCCGCCCGTCGGCGGAAGTCTCCCGGGCGCGGTCTGGCTCGCGAGCCGCGTCCACGTGGACTCTTTCCGCGACCTGCCGCCCGACCTGGCGCGGGACTTCGGCGTCGTCGCGGCCCGGATCGAGAACGCGATCCTCTCGCTCGGCGACGTGGCCCGCGTTCACCTGTACCGCTGGGGCGACGGCGGCGCGCACTTCCACGTCTGGTTCCTGCCGCGGCCGCTCGGGATGGTCGAGGCTTCCGGGATGATGCTGCCGATCTGGGAAGACGCGCTGCCGAACGTCGCCGACGAGGACCTCGCCGCAGCCGCCGAGCGGATCGCCGCCGCGATGTGAGCGGGTCGCTCGCTCGCAGGCTGGGCACCGGAGACGCCGTCGTCATCGGGCTCGGCTCGATGGTCGGCGCCGGGATCTTCTCGGCGTTCGGTCCGGCCGCCGACTCGGCGGGTAGTGCGCTCCTCGCCGGGCTCGCCCTCGCCGGCGGCATCGCCTACTGCAACGCCGTCGCCTCTGCGCAGCTCGCGGCCCAGTACCCCACCTCGGGCGGGACGTACGTCTACGGGCGGGAGCGGCTCGGCGAGTGGTGGGGCTTCGCGGCGGGCTGGGCGTTCGTCGTCGGGAAGACGGCGTCGTGCGCGGCGATGGCGCTGACCTTCGCCACATACGCGATTCCCTCGAGCACCTTGGTGCAGCGGCTGGTCGCCGTCGCGGCCGTCCTCGCGCTGACCGCCTTGAACTACCGCGGCGTCTCCCGCACCGCGCAGGCCACCCGGGTGCTGGTGGGCGTCTCCCTCGCCTGCCTGCTCGTCGCGATCTTCGCCATCGCCACGAGCGGTGAGACGGACGCGGGCCGCCTGGGCCACTGGCCCTCGCTCGGCGCCGGGGGGCTGCACGGCGTCCTGCAGGCCGCGGGCTTCCTCTTCTTCGCCTTCGCCGGCTACGCGCGCATCGCGACGATGGGCGAAGAGGTGCGCGACCCGGCGCAGACGATCCCGCGTGCGATCCCGATCGCCCTCGGGATCGCGCTCGCGCTCTACGTCGTCGTCGGCGTGGCGGCTCTGGCCGGCGCAGGGCCCGCCGCCCTTGCCGCGAGCACGAAGCCCCTCGCAACTGCCGTGGATGCCGTCGGGTCGGGGTGGGCTCTGCCCTTCGTCCGGATCGGCGCTGCGGTCGCGAGCCTCGGCGCGCTGCTCGCCCTGATCGCCGGAGTGGGGCGGACGAGCCTGGCGATGGCGCGCAACGGCGATCTGCCACGGTTCCTCGACTCCGTGCATCCGCGTTACCGGGTGCCGGACCGCGCCGAGCTCGCCGTCGGCGTGGCCGTTGCCGTCGTCGTCGCGGCGAGCGGCCTCCGCAACGCGATCGCGTTCTCCTCGTTTGGCGTGCTCCTCTACTACGCGATCGCGAATGCGTCGGCGTTCACGCAGCCCGCGGAACGGCGGCGCTGGCCGAGGGCGCTCAACGTGGTCGGGTGCATCGGCTGCGTCGTCCTGGTCGCGGCGCTGCCGCTGTCGGCGATCGCCGTCGGCTCCGCCGTGCTGGCGGTCGGGCTCGCGGGCCGGGCGCTCGTCGCCGGCGGTAGCCTCGCGCTGTGGCGCCGCTCGTCCTCACGCGCTCGCAGATCCTCGCCTTCCGGCGACGCGTAGCGGCGCTCGACGAGCGGCTTGCGCCCGGCGCGGCCTCGCTCAGGCGCGCGGCCTGGGCCGGCCTCACGGACAGCATGCCCCGAGCCGCGCTGCTCTCGATCCACGCGCGCGTGCGCGGCACCACGCCGTCGACCTGGGAGCATCCGTCGCTCGTCCAGGTCTGGGGACCGCGCTTCAGCGTCTACGTCGTGCCGGCGCGCGACCACGCGATCTTCACGGTCGGCCGCTACCCGGACGACGCCAGGGGCCGCCGCGTCGCGGAGGAGATGGCCGAGCTCCTGCAGCGGCACCTCGGAGAAGAGCGGATGACCGACCGCGAGGCGGGACAGCGCGCAAACGTGGGGAACCGGATGCGCTACGCGACGACGACCGGCACCGTCCTGATCCGCTGGGAGGGCGCACGGGCGCCGGTCATCTGGACCGTGCCGCGGCCGGAGATCGACCCGCTCGAGGCCCGCCGCGAGCTCGCGCGGCGGTACCTCCACGTCTTCGGTCCTGCGACGGTCGCGGGGTTCGGCAGGTGGGCCGGGGTCGGCGCCCGCGAGGCCGCGAGCGCGTTCGACGGGCTCGGCCAGTCGCTCGTGCCGGTGCCGACTCCGACCGGCGAAGCCTGGATCCTGGCGCGTGACGAACAGGCCTTCCGCGAGCCCGCAGGCCCGCCCGCCGCAGCGCGCCTGCTTCCGAGCGGCGACACGTATTACCTGCTCCACGGGGCGGATCGCGAGCTTCTCGTTCCCGACACCGCCCGGCGCGCGGAGCTCTGGACCTCGCGTGTCTGGCCAGGCGCCGTGCTCGTCGGCGGCGACGTGGTCGGGACGTGGCGGCGCGACCAGGGAAAGCTGACCGTCCACCCGTGGCGCCGGCTCTCCCGCGCCGAGCGCGACGCGGTCGAGGCGGAGGCGGCGTCGCTGCCCTTGCCTGGAGTCCAGGGAGAGATCGCCGTCCGCTGGGAGTGAGGCTTCGCTATACTGAACCCAATGGTTCAGTATCAACCGACCGTCGACCGAGCCTTCGTCGCCCTGGCCGACCCCACGCGGAGGGCCGTCCTCGAGCGGCTCGGCGCCGGGAGCGCGACCGTGAGCGAGCTCGCCGAGCCGTTCGGGATGTCGCTGACCGGGATGAAGAAGCACATCAGGCTGCTCGAGGAGGCCGAGCTCGTGACGACGGAAAAGATCGGCCGCGTCCGCAGGTGCACGCTCGCGCCGTATGCCTTCGAGGGCATCAGCACGTGGCTGCAGCGGCTCGACCGGTTCGCCCAGGTTGTCGAACGCACGAAAGGAGAACGATGAGCCCGACCAAGAAGAAGGAAGGATTCAGCGCCGAGGAAAAGGCCGCCATGCGGGCGCGGGCCAAGGAGCTGAAGGAGGCCGCGGAGGGCGAGGAAGCGATCCAGGCTGCGCTCAAGAAGATGACCCCGGCCGACCGCGCCCTCGGCAAGCGGATCCACGCGATCGTCAAGAAGACCGCTCCCGACCTCACCCCGAAGACCTGGTACGGGATGCCTGCGTACGCGGACAAGAACGGCAAGGTCGTCGTGTTCTTCCGCGACGCGGCGAAGTTCAAGGAGCGCTACGCGATGCTCGGCTTCCAGGACAACGCCGGCCTCGACGACGGCTCGATGTGGCCGGTCGCCTACGCGCTGACGACGAAGCTGACCAAGGCCGACGAGGCGAAGATCACGAAGCTCGTCAAGCAGGCCGTGAGCTGACGGTGGCCGAGACCACCGTCACCACCCCGAACGAGCGCGAGATCCGCGTCGAGCGGGTCTTCGACGCGCCGCGGGCGCACGTCTACTCCGTCTGGACCGATCCGGCGCTGATCCCGGAGTGGTGGGGCGACGGCACCGTCGTCGAGGAGATGGACGTGCGCCCGGGAGGGAGCTACCGCTTCCGCACTGCCTTCGGGCTCGTCGAGGGCGAGTTCCGCGAGGTCGAGCCGCCGGCGCGGCTCGTGCAGACGTTCCAGAACCACCTGCAGACCCTCGAGTTCGAGGATCTCGGCGAGCAGACGAAGCTGACGCAGACGATGCGCTTCGAGACCACCGAGCAGCGCGACACGACGATGCAGTACGGGGTCGAGGCGGGCGCGAAGACCGGCTTTGCGCGGGTCGACGCACTTCTCGAGAAACTGAGGGGCTAGCGCAGGATCTCGTCGACGAGCAGGCGGTCGCTCAGCGCGTGCGCGTCGCGGCGGCCGAAGTTCGTCGTCGTGATCACCGCGACGAGCTCGCGGCCCGGGAACACGTGCACGCGGTTCCCGCCCATGCCCGTCATGAAGAAGGTGCGCTCGCCCGCGTACTCCTTCAGCCACCACAGGTAGCCGTACTCCGTCTCCTCGTCGATGCGCGCATGCGCCCGGATCGACTCGGCCGCCCACTCGCGGGGGACGAGGCCCTCGCCTTCCCTCAGGTAGAGCTCGCCGAGGCGGAGCAGGGACCGGCTCGTGAGCTCGAGACCGCCCGCGGTCGAGGTCTCGCCTCGCGGCGTGCGCTGCCACTCGGCGCGCTCGATGCCGAGCGGATCGAAGAGCTCGCGTCGGGCGAAGTCGGAAAGCGGCTCGCCGAGCGCCCGCTCGAGCGCGATCCCGAGGGCGACGACGCCGGCGGTGCAGTAGCTGAAGCCGGTCGTCTCGCGCAGCGGCAGGCCGAGCGCGAAGCCGAGCCAGTCCTCCTGCGGATACATCAGCTCCTCGTTTCCAGGCGACGCGTCGTGCCAGTCGTCGCAGTCGAGGCACGAGCTCATCGTCAGGAGATCGCGCAAGACGACGGGCGGCGCGGGCTCGCCGAGCAGGTCCTCGAGCCGCGCGTCGACGTCGTCGACGATCCCGCGCTCGATCGCGATCCCGAGCAGCATCCCCGCGACCGTCTTCGTGCACGAGCGCGTGTTGCGCAGCGTCTCCGCGTCGCCCTCGGCATATTCCTCGAACGCGATCTCGCCGCGTTCCGAGACGACGACGCTCGTGATCTGCCCGTATGCGCCGAGGTTCACGGCAGCACTATCGCCGCTCCCCTCGGGTGAGGGGAGCGGCGAAAGGCGTCTCCTCCGTTTTTACGGGAGGTAGTAGTTCGGGTTCGGCATCTTGAACGTCTTGTCCGCGAAGCCGCCCAGAAGGTCGCTGAACTGGTCGCCGATGTCGGCGACGATGTTGTAGCCCTGCGACTCGATGTACGCGCGCGTGCCGGACTTGTACGGAATCGTCGCGCACGACGCGCCGGCCGCGATGGCCGAAGCGCAGAACTGTGGCTGGTTCAGGTAGGCCGGGTACTGACCCACCGGCGGCTTGGTGAACAGGCCGTCGCTGAACCCACCGTGACCCGTGTCGATCGGCGTCGGCGGCACATAGCCGGCGTCGGCCTCAGGGATGGTCTTCCCGTTGAGCGTCACCTGGTCGATGGGCGGCAGCCCGGCCGCAGCGTCGTCCTGCAGGTTGGCGACCGTCGCCTGGTGCTGGGAGTCGCCGCGCCCCGTGATCCAGAAGATCGAATACCCCAGGGCGTGCGCGTGGTTGGCCAGAGCGACCATCCCGGGCGTCGCCGGGAACATGTTCCCCGTCCACGACCCGTTCGTCAGTCCGACGAAGATCGCGTTGGTGGCCGGGTTGAAGTCCCAGTTGCTGTAGAGCTCGTAGTTCCAGGTGGTCAGCGTGGTGTCGTCGACGTCGAGCACGAGCGCCCTGTTCGCCACGTGCCTGCGCGCGCTGAGCCAGTTGTCGGCCTGGTCGGCGACGGACTGCGCCTCGGCCGCGTAGTTGCTTCCCAGGTTCAGCGGCGCATTCCAGGCGCCGTTGGGACCTGTAGCGGCGCCAGGTGCGCCGTAGTAGTTCTTGGCCCACGCCCGGGCGACGTCGATGTTCGTGAACTGTGTCTCGGACTGCGGCGTGAACGTCAGGTCCGCCGGGTGATTCCCACTCGCGGCGATCGCCGCGGCCGCCGCCAGCGCGGCGATGACGAGCCCGATTGCCAGCCACAGCGCACGCCGCGGCCTCGCGAAACGCTTCATGAACCCTCCTTCGTAGACTCCTGTCCCTCGCCGCGGATCCTAGTACGAAGGACCGCTCGCCTCGCGCTCATCGCGCGAACAAGATCAGGCGCCCTGCGGCTGGGTCGGAATCGTGTGCGCCGTGGCAGCGGCGGCCGCGGCGAGATCGACTGCCTTCGGCCGCCGCTGGTGGTGGCGCGCCATCAGCAGGGCGACCGCTATCCCCAGCGCGGCGAGGATCGCCATCACGAGACACGACCGTGAGAGGGCGGCAGCGAGGGCGTCCGCGGAGGACGCTCCGCTCTTCTGCTGATCCACCGTCACCGAGTTGTAGACCGTGGCGATGGCGGCGACGAACAGCGAGCCGCCGATGTAGCGGGCCATGTTCGAGATGCCAGAGGCCTGGCCGACCTGGTCCGCCGGGACGGCGGAGGTCGAGGCCGACGAAGCGGGCCCGTTCGAGAGGCCGAGCCCGGCCGCGATCACGGCCAGCGGGGCGATGAAGGCCGCGTACGACCAGGACGCGTGGACGAACGCGAGGACTCCGAAGCCGATTGCCGAGAGCCCGAAGCCGGCGACGATCGCAAGGCGGGTGCCGATCTTGACCGCGATCGGCGTGATCAGCGGGGTCACGAGGATCATCGCCGCGGCGGCGGGCAGGGTCGCGAAGCCGGTCTCGAGCGCGCTCATGCCGAAGGCGCTCGGATTCTGGAAGTAGAGGCTGAGGACGTACATGAGCGCGTTGATCGTCCCCGCGACGATCAGGATCGTGAGGGTGGCTCCGACGAGGATCTGGTTCCGGAGCAGCTTCAGGTCGACGAGCGGCGCTTTCACGCGTCCCTCGACGACGACGAACAGCACGGCGCCTACGACGGTGACGACGAGGCAGCCGATCGTCTTGACGGACGTCCAGCCCCAGTCCGCGCCCTCGCTCAGTGCGAGCACCAGGGGCACGAGGATCACGGCGATCAGGAACGTGCCCAGGAAGTCGATCGATTTCGAGCGGTTCGGGTCGCGTGACTCGGCGACCTTGAACAGGGTCAGCGGCACGCACGCGGCCGCGATCGCGGCATCGAGCCAGAACAGGCCCTGCCACCCCGAGAGGTCGACCAGGACGCCTCCGATCAGCGGGCCTGCCGCGGCTCCGGCAGCCGAGGCGGCGCCCCAGATCGTGATCGCCTTCATCTGGCCGGCCCCCGACGCAGCCACGGAGAGGAGGCTCATCCCGCAGGCGAGGATCGTCGAGCCCGCGGCGCCCTGGATCATCCGCCCGGCGATGATTCCGCCTCCGCTGTCGGAGAGCGCGATCAGCACGCACGAGGCGATGAACAGCCCCAGGCCCGCGAGAAAGACCCGCCGGCGGCCGAGAACGTCGCCGAGCGCGCCCGAGGTGACGATCACGGCGGCCCCGACGAGCATGTAGCCCGTGACCGCCCATTGCAGCTGCGCCACCGGCGCGCCGACGTCCTTGCTCATCGTCGGCAGCAGGATCGTGACCGCCGAGGTGTTCGCGTTCACGACGAGCGCGGAGATCGAAGCCGCCGCGAGCACGCCCAGCCCGGCGGCGCGGTCGGCGACGCCGTCGGCCGCGATCGCACCCATTAGTGGAAGACCGCCGCGATGCCGATTCCGACCAGGGCGGTACTGATCCAGGCCACCTGCAGCGGTAACTGGAAGGAGTGGTCGATCACTCGTTTGCCGAGCGTGGTCGTCCCCGTCGTGTCAGCCTCGGCGGCCGCGATCTGCGTTCCGTTCGCCGGCAAGAAGAGCACGCCCGCGACCGCGGTCCACATGGCGATCATGTAGCCGGCGCCGATCCCGAGCGCTAAGCCGAGCGGGACCATGGTCCTGGTCGCGGCCGACTGGCTGGTCGTCAGCGCCGCGACCGCGAAGATCGCGATGGCGATCATGAACGGCCACTTTCCGGCCAGGTCGCCGAGCGCGGAGACGATCGCGTCCTCGTTGCTCGCGATGAACGTGTCTGCCATCCACGCGATCCCGAAGAGCGCGATCATGGCGACCATCCCGGAGCGGAAGATCGACATACCCGGGATGTCGGCCGCCTTGACCTTGGCGAAGACCAGGATCAGCGCGGCGGCCGTCAGCATCACCATCTGGATGATCGGGGTCACGGCCAGCGGAACGACGCCTCCGCCTTCCTCGGCGGCGACCGTCGGCCGGATGCCCTCGAAGAGGCCGAAGATGCAGATCACGAGCACCGCGCCGAGGAAGATCGCGACGCTTCGCTTCGCGTAGGGCATCAGCTGGATGTCGCTCGAGGCGGCCGGCTGCTTCACGAGGCCCGCATCGAGCCGCCGCCGGTACTCGGCGTCCTTCTCGAGATCCACGCCGTGGCGGCTCATGACCAGGGACATCAGGAAGATCCCGACGATGCTCGCCGGGATCGTGATCAGGAGGACGTCGACGAGGTTGTAGTGATAGACCTCGACGAGCGGCAGGATCGTCGCCATCGCGGCGGCAACGGGGCTCGACGTGATCCCGAACGCCGAGGCCACCGTCGACCCGGCGAGCGGCCGCTCGGGCCTGATCTTGTTCGCAAACGAGACCTCGTTGATGACGGGGATGATCGAGTAGAAGGTGTTGCTCGTCCCGGTGAGGATGCACAGCAGGTACGAGACGTACGGCGCGACGAAGTTGATCGACTGCGGGCGCGCGCGCAAGGCTTTGCTCGCGATCATCACCATGTAGTCGATGCCGCCCGCAGCCTCCATTGCGGCCGCAGCCGAGATCACCGCGATGATGATCAGCATCGCGTCGAACGGCGGCTCGCCGGGGTCCAGGCCGAAGCCGAAGACGAGGATCAGCGTCCCGACGCCGCCCCAGAGCCCGAGGCCGATTCCGCCCGAGCGGACGCCGAGGGCGATGAACCCGATCACGAGCAGCCCCTCGACCGCGATCAGGATCCAGTCGCTCGTGCTCGTCGTGGTGGAGGCGGGCTCCGCCGGCGGCGCCGCAGTGGTTGCGCCCTGCGCGCCGGTGGTTCCCGTTGCCCCCACGCCACCGGTCGCGCCCGTCGCGCCCGTCGCGCCGGTTACGCCCGTCGTCGCGGTCGTCCCGGTCCCCGCCGCGCCGGAGTTGTGGGGGGTGAAGGTCGAGACGGCGAGGAACCCTGCCGCGGCCAGCAGCAGGCACGCGATCGTAATCGTCAGGATCCGCTTCACGGCTGCTTCCCCAGCAGGCGGCCGCAGTTACGGCTGGTCAGCGCGGCACCGACCTCCGAATCGAGAGCCGCTGCCTTCTTGAACGCCGCGCGCCCCTGGACTGCAGACGTTGCGAGCGCCGTGACCGGCGGAATGAGGGATGCGAATGCCTCCGACACCGACGTCGGCTTTTGCTTGATGTGGCCCTTCGCGACCCGCAGGTTGTGCTCGGTCTGGTCTGCCCAGTCGCGCAGGATCGCGGCGGCCCCCGCGCCATTGCTCGTGTCCGGGGTGCCCGCGCGCTTCAGGCCTTCCTGCAGCGTGTCCTGAGTCGCGCGGATCATGCGGTCGACGGCGCCGTTGATCGTCACGACCTGCTCCTGTGAATCCCCGGTGGAGCCGTCGCTACGCCGCGCCGCCCAGTTGTTGTGGCGCAGATCCTCGCGGATGTCCTT
The DNA here is from genome assembly GCA_963788215.1 of uncultured Actinomycetes bacterium. Lineage (GTDB taxonomy): Bacteria > Actinomycetota > Thermoleophilia > Gaiellales > Gaiellaceae > AC-32. The sequence goes on along the minus strand of CAWBFX010000005.1, from coordinate 21,555 downwards.
GAGCTGGCCCCCCCAGGCGCCGACCGTCCCGCAGACGTCGTTGGCCCACTTGCCGGCGCGGACCTTCTCGCCGCTGTGATCGCGGCCGTTGCCGGCGGCAATGCCGGTGGCGGCCATGATCACGATCACGCCGAGGATGCAGGCGCCGGCGATTACAAGGGTGCGCATCAGGCGTCGCCGCCGGGCTTCGAGAGCTCATCGACGACGCCGACCACGAGCCGCCAGAAGCGCTCGACGGTCGGGATGCTCACCCGCTCGTCGGGCGAGTGCGGCGACTCGATCTGCGGGCCGAACGAGATCATGTCGAGCCCCTCGACCTTGTCGCCGATGACCGCGGTCTCCAGGCCGGCATGCACCGCGGTGACGATCGGCGGCTCGCCGAACAGCCGCTCGTACGCCCGCTTCGACGCTGCGAGCGCCGGTGACTCGAGGTCGGGGCGCCAGCCGCCGTAGTTGTGCTTCACCTCGAGTTTCCCTCCGGCCAGCCGGGCAGCGGCGTCGAGCGTCCCGATCACATCGGGCATGGCCGAGTCGTTCGAGGAGCGCGAGAGGCTGTGGAGGATGAGCGTGTCGCCCTCGGTGATGGCCTCGCCGAGCGAGGTGCTCGTCTCGACGAGTCCGTCGAAGTCCGGGCTCATCGCGAGCGGTCCCGTCGGGACGAGCGCGACCGCGTCGAGCAGAGAGGCCGTCGCCTCCTCCGTCCAGGCGTCGCTCGCCGCGTCGGTCGCATCGACCGTCACCGAGATGCCCGCGTCCGTCTTGGCGTAGGCGTCCGCGATGGTCGCGGCGGCTGACTCGATCGCCTTGCGTAGGCCGTCCTCGGAACCGGCATCCACGGAGACGACCGCGTGCGCGTCGCGCGGAATCGCGTTCCGGCTCTTGCCGCCGTCGAGCGAGACGAGGCGGAAGGGGACGGCGGCGTACGCCTCGCGCAGGGAGCGGCCGAGCACCTTGACGGCGTTCGAGCGGCCGAGCTGGATGTTGGTGCCGGAGTGCCCGCCGAGGCCTCCGCTGACGGTGACGGCAAGCGTGACCATATCGTCCGACTCGAGCCGGCCCGCGCTTCGCGGCAACCCGGATCCACGTGTCGGTGCTCCCGGCGCAGCCGACGGTGAGCCTCGCGTCCTCCTCGCTGTCGAGGTTGATGAGGATCGAGCCATCGATCAGCGCGCCGTCGAGCCCGTTCGCGCCCTCGAGGCCGACCTCCTCGGCGACCGTCATCAGTAGCTGGAGCGGCCCGTGAGGGAGCGAGTCGTCGTCGACGAGCGCCATCATCGCGGCGATCGCGACCCCGTCGTCCGCGCCGAGCGTCGTCCCGTTCGCGGTCAGCCAGTCACCGTCGATCTCGAGCTCGATCCGCCCCTCGGCCGGATCGTTCGGACTGTCGGGCTGGCGCTCGCAGACCATGTCGAGGTGCCCCTGCAGCACGACCGTCGGCGCCGACTCGCGCCCCTCGGTCGCCGGGACGTCGAAGACGAGGTTGCGCGCCGTGTCCTGGCGGATTCGGTAACCGTGCGCCTCGCCCCAGGACCTCACGTACTCGATCACCGGTTCCTCGTGACGGGACGGTCGGGCGATCGTGGTCAGCCGCTCGAAATGCTCCCAGAACGCAGCCGGCTCCACGCCCGCCAGAACCGATGTCTTCGCCACCATCTCGCCCTCCCGGTCTCGGAAAAGTGCGCCGCCATTCTCGACCAGGGCCGAATCGCCCGTCCTCATCCCAACTGGATGAACGTCCGCCTCATCCGCATCGGGCGATGACCGGGGGCGGTCTCGTCCTTAGCGTGGCCACGCATGACCGCGTACCCCGCGGGGCCTGAGCCGGCGGAGAGCTCGGCGGCCGAGTTCCTACTGACCTTCACGCAGCACGCGCACGAGGCCGGCTATCCGACCGCCGACCTCGAGGAGCGTTTCCTCTCGCTGGCCGGCCACTTCGAGCTGCCCGGCGCACAGATCTCCGCGACGCCGACCCTCGTCGAGGTGTCGTTCGGGTCGCTCGCGGAGCAGCGCTCGTTCTCGCTTCGGGTCAGCCCGAAGGCGGTCGACCTCGATGCGATCGCGCGGCTCGACGATCTCGTCCAGGACATCCTCGACGGGAAGACCGACATTGCCGCGGCTCGCGCTCGGCTGTCGGAGATCGAGGCCCACCCTCTGGCGCGACCGTGGTTCGTGCGCATCGCCGCCTACGCGCTCGCCGGCGCGGCCGTGACGCCGGTCCTGGGCGGCGGCTGGCGTGAGCTCGCGGCGGGCGCGGTCGTCGGCTTCGTCGTCGGCGGCATCGCGCTGCCCGCGAGCCGGGGCGCCCGCACGGAGCCGATGGTCTCGCCGCTGGCCGGGATCGCCGCCAGCTTCTCGGCCGCCTGCCTGGTCCAGCTCGGCCTGAACTCGTCACCCGACATCGTCACCCTCGCCGCCCTCGTCACGTTTCTGCCCGGGATGGCGCTCACCATCGGCATGCGCGAGGTGGCGACGGAGCACCTCCAGTCGGGAGTCGCGAACACGGCGAAGGCTCTCGTGCAGCTCCTCGGCCTCGTCTTCGGAGTCGGCGTCGGACGCTCCGTGGCGGTGAGCTGGTTCGGAGCCTCGCCGCAGCCTGCGCCGCACACTGCCTTCAGCGGCACACACGTGCTGGCGGCGATCGCAGCCGGCCTCGCCTTCACTGTGACGCTCAGAGCTCAGACGAGAGCCGCGCCGGTGATGTGCGCGGCGACGGTGCTCGCGATCCTCACGAACGCGGCCGGCAGGGCGGTCTTCGGCGCACCCGCCGGAGTGTTCGTCGCGGCGGTCGCGATCGGGGTCGCGGGCGGCCTCGCGGGCGCGTTGGTGCGCCGCTCGCCGCTGGTCTTCATCGTCCCCGGCGTGCTCATCCTCGTGCCCGGCAGCTCGGGTTTCAGCAGCCTGCTGAAGCTCCTGACGGGGGAGACGGTCAGCGGGATCGACGCCGGGTTCAACACCTTCGTGACCGCGATGTCGATCGCCTACGGGCTGATGGTCGCGACCGTCATCCTCCCGCGGCGCTTCAGCAGGCTCCGTTAGGACCCGTCAGGCGGGCGCCGGTGCGGCCACCTCCGTGCTGTCCGTGCGAGTGTCGTCTCGGAGGATCGGAGACGACGGCCTGAAGCCCCAGATGGTGCAGTAGACGCCGAGGAAGAGCTCCCACAGGCCCTCCGGGATCGTCGCGAGGCCCTGGAACGTGCCTGCGCCATGGTCGCCTCCGAACATCACGACCGTCCCTGAGATGACGATCAGCGGCCCGCCCACGAGCCCGAGCCACGTCGCGGCCCGCGGAACCAGCCCCGTGCGATACATCATGTAACCGAGGATCAACCCGTTCCCCCAGCCGACCACCCAGCCCGGCCCGAGATCGAACGTCCAGTCCTTGATCGCCGCGAGCGTGTAGGCGAGTGTGCCTTCGGAGGCGCCCGCAGTCTCTTGCTGCAGCGTTGCGAGCCCCAGCATCGAGACGATGCCGACGAGGATGAACGTGGACTCCATCAGCCTCGCCGTCACGTAGCCGATCGACAGCTCCTCGAACTGCCGCCTCATGATCGGGACGATCACGACCGCAGTTCCGATGTTCGCGATGATCAGCAGCAGCTCGAGCAGCGCGCCGAGGTAGATCCGGTTGACGTTCCCCGCGCCGGCGACGAAGCCAACTGGATGACGGAGGGCCGGCTCGAAAAGCAGGAGTGCCGGGATCGACGTGGCGAACGTGATGAGGTAGAGCACGCCGAAGACTCGCGCCCTCTTCTGGTCCAGACTCATGTCGGACCTCCTTCCCCGGCGAGCGGCGGCAGGCCAACCCCACGGCCACGGTCACCGGCTAGAAGGCGAATTTATGCGCTACAAGCAGTACTGCCTATAGGCCGTCGGACCCATCTTTTCAACTCGGATTCGGTAACTCGGCATCGGTCATGCTTGCGCCGGAGCCGTGCGCTCGCGCTTGGCGCGCGACGCCAGCGTTTGCCGCTTCGATGCCGACAGCTCGACCTTCCTGAGGCGAAGCGACTGCGGCGTGACCTCGACCGCCTCGTCTTCCCGGATGAACTCGAGCGCCAGCTCGACCGACAGCGGCCGCGGCGGAATCAGGCGCACGAGCTCGTCGCTGGCAGCGGCGCGCATGTTCGTCAGCTTCTTCGGCTTCGAGGCGTTCACGTCGAGATCGTTGTCGCGCGCGTTCTCGCCGACGACCATCCCCTCGTACAACTCGTCGCCGGGCGAGATGAACAGCGACCCGCGCTCCTGCAGGTTGGCGATCGCAAACGCGGTCGCCTGACCGCGTCGGTCGGCGACGAGGCTCCCGCTCGGCCGCGTGCGCAGCTCGCCGTGCCACGGCTCCCACGCCTCGAAGACGTGGTGCAGGATCCCGGTGCCGCGCGACTCGGTGAGGAACTCCGTGCGAAAGCCGATCAACGCCCGTGCGGGCACGAGGTACTCCATGCGCGCCCAGCCGGTGCCGTGATTCACCATCTGCTGCAGCCTGCCCTTGCGCAGGGCGAGCAGCTGCGTGACGACGCCGATGAACTCCTCCGGAATGTCGATCGAGACACGCTCGACCGGTTCGAGCCGTTTGCCGTCGACCTCCTTCGTCAGCACCTCCGGCTTGCCGACGGTCAGCTCGAAGCCCTCGCGGCGCATCAGCTCGACGAGGATCGCGAGCTGCAGCTCGCCGCGTCCTTGCACCTCCCAGGCGTCGGGGCGCGCCGTCGGGAGGACGCGCAGAGAAACGTTGCCGACGAGCTCGGCGTCGAGGCGCTGCTTCACCTGGCTCGCGGTCAACCGCGTCCCCTCGGTGCCGGCGAGCGGGCTCGTGTTGATTCCGATCGTCACCGAAAGGCTCGGCTCGTCGACGGTCGTCACGGGCAGCGGCCGCGGATCGTCGGGGTCGGCGATCGTCTCGCCGATCGTCACCTCGGGCAGCCCGGCGAGCGCGACGATCTCGCCCGGCCCCGCTTCGTCGGCGGGAACGCGGTCGAGTGCCTCGGTGATGTACAGCTCGATCACGCGGGCCTGCTCGATCGTCCCGTCGGCACGGCACCACGCGATCGGCGCGCCCTTGCGCAACGTCCCGTGACGGATCCGCAGCAACGCGAGCCGGCCGACGTACGGGCTCGCATCGAGATTCGTGACCAGCGCCTGCAGCGGATGCTCGGGGTCGTATTCCGGCGCCGGGATCGTGTCGAGCAGCGTGGTGAACAGCGGGCCGAGATCGGCTGCGAGCTCGTCCGCGGCGAGGCCCGCGCGACCCGCGCGGGCGTTCGCGTAGACGATCGGAAACTCGATCTGCGAGCTGTCCGCATCGAGATCGAGAAACAGCTCGTACACCTCGTTCACGACCTCCGCCGGCCGCGCGTCGCTGCGATCGACCTTGTTGATCACGAGCACGACCGGCAACTTCAGCTCCAACGCTTTGCGCAGGACGAACCGCGTCTGCGGCAGCGGCCCTTCGGACGCGTCGACGAGCAGCAGCACGCCGTCCACCATCGTCAGGGCGCGCTCGACCTCGCCGCCGAAGTCGGCGTGGCCCGGCGTGTCGACGATGTTGATCCTCGTGTCGCCGAGCGACACCGCCGTGTTCTTGGCGAGGATCGTGATGCCCTTCTCGCGCTCGAGATCCATCGAGTCCATCACGCGCTCCGCGACGTCCTGGTTCTCTCGGAACGAGCCGGACTGCCAGAGCATGGCGTCGACCAGCGTCGTCTTCCCATGGTCGACGTGCGCGATGATCGCGACGTTGCGCAGGTCGTTGCGGAGGGCGAGCACGGTTAGCGCCTGCGACGCTGGGAGGGACGGGCCTGCATAAGAAGGTGCGAGCGCCGCACCGGCGACCGCGCGACCACGGTAGCAGGCGCTTCCGCTTCAACATCTTGTCCGGCAAGGACGAGGAGGGCAGAATGTTCGAGCCATGCCGAGCTACGACGCCCGGGAGGCAGTCCTGGAGACGCTCCTCATGGAGGCCATCGAGAGCGCCCGCATGGCCATCTGCGTCTACGACGAGGAGGGCCGCTATGTGACCGTCAACGCGTGCGCATGCACGATTCTCGGTTACACCCGCGACGAGCTTCTGGCGCACGATGTGGCCGACTTCACCGAAGGCGGCATCGACCGAGAAGTCCTCCTCAGCGACGACCATCGCGAAGGCGTCCGCATCGTCAAGCGCAAAGACGGCTCGACGGTGCCGTGCGCCTTCGTCGTCACGCCGACGCGCGTCGCAGGGCTGCCGTACTTCGTCGCCGTGTGGTGGGTGCTGGATGCTGACGACGCCCGCGCAGCGCACGCGTTCTGAGCGAAGAAGCCCTTCACTGAGCGTGCTGCACGAGCTGGTTCAGCTCGAGGAGGAGGCTGCGGAGTTGCGCGAAGCGCTCGGGCCCGAGCTGCTTCTTCCAGTCTCGCTCGATCTCGCGCACGGCGTCTCGGATGGTGTGCGCGGCCTGTTCACCCCGCGGGGTGAGGACGATACGTTTCGACCGCCGGTCGTCGGGGTCGGCGCCTCGTTCGAGGTACCCGAGTCGCTCGAGCTCGCCGAGGAGGTAGTTGACCGCTTGTTTGGTCATCCCCCGCCTGGCGGCGAGCTCCGAGGGTCGTGCCCCTTGTGGCCCCGGATAGAGAAGGACGTTCAGATGGGGCGCGCCCAGGTCGTCGTACCCGTGCTCGTGTAGGCGGGCGAGCATCCGCCCGATCACCTGTTCCCACGGCATTCGCAGGAGGGCGCCGATCAGCGGCGGCCCGAGAGGGTCGGCGCCTGGCTCTTGAGTAAAGCCACTTGACTTCGTCTGAGCTGCCATGTAACGTCAAGTCACTTTACCACCTAGGTCAGGGAGAGCACCATGGCAACGAGCACGCGCGAAGAGATCACCATCGGGGAGCTGAAGGTCCGGCCGCGGGTCGAGCCGGACGAATCGGCCGGAACGGTGGCAATCCACGAGTTCGACGTCCCCGCCGGTGCCGGACTGCCGCTCGCGCACAGCCACGACGCCTACGAGGAAACGATCTATGGACTCGCCGGGACCGTCACCTTCACGATCGAGGGCGCGCCGACGGAGATCGGGCCGGGCGAGGCCGTTTGCATTCCCCGCGGCGCGGCGCACTCCTTTGCCAACACCGGCGAAGTCGATGCCACTGCGCTCGCGATCATCACGCCCGGCACGCTCGGAGCTGACTACTTCCGCGAGGTGGCAGCGATCGTCGATGCCGCCGCCGGTGGACCGCCCGATCTCGCCGCGATCGGCGAGGTGATGCGCCGTCACGGGCTCACACCCGTCGTGTGAGGGTAGGCGCCGGAGGCGCCGCCTAGTCAGCTTCGTCACGGCGACGTAGATCGGGGGATCGACACACTCCTTTGGGGGGCGAGTGCCGGCCGGAGGGCGCCGATCTTCTTCGTGATGCGCCGCCGCATCTGCGCCCTTGGGGTCGTCCTCTCGTTGTCTGCCAGTTTGGCCTTCTCCACGTCGGCCGCCGCCCCGCCGAACACCTGGACGGCGCTCGGGCCCTCGGCTGCACAGGTTCTCGCGCTGGCCGCCTCGCCTGCCGCGCCCGGCGTTCTGTACGGCGCGACGGAGAATCGCGTCTGGAAAAGCACAAATGGGGGCGCCGCGTGGGCGGCGACCGGTGCCGGGCCGACCGCTCTCGCGGAGTCCATGGTCGTCGACCCCGGTGACGGCGACAGGGTCGTAGCCGCCACGACCAGTTGCAAGGTGTGGGTGTCGGCCGATGGCGGTGCGAGCTGGAGCCAGCCGGTCAACCCATTCCCCGGCGCAGGTTCCTGCATGCCGGTGCTTGCCTGGTCGCCGGCAGGCCTGTTCGCACTTGCCCGGGGCGCCTTCTACTCCAGCAACGACGGTGGTCTTAGCTGGTCGGTTGCGGGCGTACCGCCCGATGCTGCTGATGCCCGCGCGCTCGTCGTCCTCGCCACCGCGCCTGCGACCGTGTACATCGGGACAGAGTCCGGCAAGGTCAAACTCTCGAGTGATGGCGGCGCGACCTGGAGCGACCGTAGCTCCGGGCTGCCGACGATCGCTCCACCGGCAGTTAGCCGACTCGCCGCCGATCCGGCCGACGACGACATTCTGTACGCCGAGGTGGAAGGCGCCGGCCTCTACCGGACGCAGAACGGCGGCCTTTCCTGGGACGAGATCCAGCCTCCCTCCGGCGGAGCCCCTCCGCTTTCGTTCCCGGTCACGCTCGCGACGACGCCGACAACGCTGATCGCCGTCGCGGGTGAGGGCGCCTACCGTTCGACGGATGGAGGCGCGTCCTGGACGGCCGCGGACACGTCACCGGGCGAGCTCGGGAGCGGCTTCGTAACCGGTTTCTTCGCGGATCCCTCGAACCCCGACGCCGTCTACTTGTCTGCTTTCGGCGTGTACGCCTCCTTCGACGCCGGAGCGACCTTCGGCTATTCCGGCACCGGCCTCGACAAGGCGACCGTCAACGCACTCGTCCCGGTCGCGGGATCGCCGGGCTCCTACCTCGCTGCAACCGAAGGCGTCGGAGTGCAGCGCACTGACGACGATGGTGAGTCCTGGCGAGTCGCCGACACGGGCGTCGTCGGGCAGACCCTCCAACTCGCCGCCGACCCGACCGACGGCGACGTCTTCTTCCTCGAGGCCGGCGGCCACCTGTGGAAGACGAACGACGGAGCCGCACACTGGAGCCTGAGCGACGCAGGCTTCCGTATGGCGCCTCCGCTGTCGCGATCGACCCGGTCCTCGCACTCGACCGTGTACACCGCCGTCAACCAGACCGTGTACCGCTCGACCGACGGCGGAGCGTCCTGGAGCGGCGGGTCGACGCTTCCCGCACCCGGCGGCACTGCCCGGCGTCTGGCTGTCGACCCGACGAACGGGAACCGTGTCTACGCGGCGACGAACGCCGGTCTCTTTCGCTCAACCGATCAGGGCGCCACCTGGATCCCGCTCTACAGCGGGTACGTCACCGACATGCTCGCGGCGCAGGACGGCGACGTATTCGCCGGAGTCGATTACACAGTGCGCCGCTGGCGCCCGACGCGCGGCAGCCCCAGACCTCGTCTCGACGCTGCCCGACATCTTCCAAGCGTTCGGCGAAGACCCCGGGGATCCAGACAGGATCTACGCCGGAACGCTGCACGGCGTCTACCAGTCGATCGACGGCGGCCGGTGGGCCAAGCTCACCACCGACGGCCTCGACTCGGACTTCATCGACGCGACCTCACGTCGGTCGCCTCGGGCCACCTCATGGTCGGTGCGGCGCGCGGGACGGCCAGGATCGACCTGACTCCGCCCGCTGCGATCACAGCTCAAGCAGATGAGATCACCGCGACGTCCGCCCGCCTTACCGGCTTCGCCAACCCGAACGGCGTGGCCGCGACGGCGTTCTTCGAGTACGGGCCGACGCTCGACTACGGCTCGACGACCACGCCGACAGCCCTCGGCTCCGGCAGCGATCCAGTGCAACTGATCGCGAACGTAACGGGCCTCTCTTCGGGAGTGACGTACCACTATCGCCTGGTCGTTCAGCTCGGCCGCCGGGATCGCGGCGACCGACGATGCGACCTTCACGACGGAACCTCCGCCACCACCACCCCCGCCTCCGCCGCCACCACCGCCACCTCCACCTCCGCCGCCACCTCCGCCGCCTCCGCCGCCACCTCCGCCGCCACCGCCAGCTCCACCGCCAGCTCCACCGCCACCTCCAGCTCCACCGCCTCCAGCTCCGCCACCTCCTGCTGCGCCGCCTCCGCCTCCGTCCCGCTGCTCGGTCCCGAGAGTGCTCGGGCTACGCCTCGGAGCTGCGAAGCGCAAGATCAGGCAGCGGCACTGCTCGGTCGGCAGGGTCCGGCGCATCCACTCCAGGCGAGTCGGTCGCGTGACCGGCCAGAGCCCGGGCCCCGGCGCGGTCAGACGCGCGGGCTTCCCGATCGCGTTGGTCCTCGGCCGCCGGTAGCTGCTTGCGGAACGCCGCCGTCTGGAACCGCCGCTCCGCGACCGCACCGTACGGGTCGAACTGAGGCCACCCGCAAATAGCGGCCCTCGGCATCGGTCTCGCGGTCGCTCCGTGGCTTCCCGCTAGGCTCGGGCGGCAGGAGGCTGTCCTCGATGGCGGACGCGACCACGGACTTCTTCCAGGCGCTCGCGTCGCGCGGGCCCCACCCGGAGCTGGAGAACGCAACGGGCACGCTTCGCTTCGACCTCAAGGACGCGGGTAAGCGAACCGCCCGCTGGTTGGTCGCGCTCGAGAACGGCAGCTTGACCGTCTCCCGGCGCAACGCCAGGGCAGACTGCGTCGTTCGCGCGGACAAAGCGGCCTTCGACCGCGTCGCGAGCGGCGAGCTGAACGCGATGGCGGCCTTCCTGCGCGGTGCGATCGAGGTCGATGGCGACCAGGCCTTGCTGCTTCCCTTCCAGCGCCTCTTTCCCGCCCCGCCCGGAGCACGCGATGAGACGTCAAGGAGTCGCGCCATGAGCGACGGCCTCGTCAAGATCCTCGACGGCAACACGTTCGTCGTCAGCGACGCGCGCGGCGACATCGAGGCCTCGCTCGACCGACCCGACCGGCCTCTTCTCGTTCGACACGCGCTTCCTCTCGAGGTGGGTGCTGACCGTCAACGGCGAGCGGCTGAACGCGCTCTCGACCGACGACCTCCAGTACTTCGAGACGCGCTTCTTCCTCGTCCCCGGCACGGGCACGGTCTACGTCGACGCGAAGCTCTCGGTGATCCGCAGCGCGCGGTCGGCGACGGCTTCCACGAGGAGCTGACGATCCTGAACCACGACGAGAAGCCGGTCGACCTGACGGTGCGGATCGAGGCCGGCGAGCGACTTCGCCGACCTGTTCGAGGTCAAGGACGCGCTCGAGAAGAAGGGCACGCTACTCGGCCCAGGTCGAGGAGCGGGCAGCTCGCTGCTCGGCTACGAGCGCGAGACGTTCCGCCGCGCGACCGCGATCTCTCGCCTCGGCGCCGGCGGAGGTCGACGAGCAGGGCCTGACGTTCACGCGTGCGGCTCGAGCCGCACGGCGAGTGGACGACCGACCTCGACGTCGTCGACCGCGGCTCGGCGTCGGCGGAGCGACGTGCGCGCCAAGTACGAGCGCGGCCGGAAGCGCGCGCAGCCCGAACATGCGGCCGCGAGCCTCGAGCGCTGGCTCGCAGGACGCGCCGCGCCTCGAGTGCGACTGGGAGCCGCTGAAGGCGACCTACCGGCGCAGCCTCGTCGATCTCGCCGCGCTGCGCTTCTCGCCGCCTGACCGCCGGGCGGCAGCAGCCTGCCGGCCGCCGGGCTGCCGTGGTTCATGACCATGTTCGGCCGCGACAGCATCTTCACGAGCCTGCAGGCGCTGCCGTTCACGCCCGAGCTCGCGGCGACGACCCTGCGCGCGCTCGGCGACTGGCAGGGGACCGCGTCGACGACTTCCGCGACGAGGACCCGGGCCGGATCCTCCACGAGATGCGCTACGGCGAGATGACGGCGTTCGAGGAGCGGCCGCACTCGCCGTACTACGGCTGCGCCGACGCGACGCCGCTCTACGTCGTCCTGCTCGACGAGTACGAGCGCTGGACGGGCGACCGCAAGCTCGTCCGCGAGCTCGAGCGCGAGGCGCGGGCGGCGCTCAACTGGATCGACGAGTACGCCGACCTCCAGGGCAACGGCTACATCTCGTACCAGCGCCGCAACGAGAAGACCGGCCTCGAGAACCAGTGCTGGAAGGACTCCTGGGACTCGATCTCCTACCGCGACGGGCGGCTGCCCGGCTTCCCGCGCGCGACCTGCGAGCTGCAGGGCTACGCGTACGACGCGAAGGTGCGCGGCGCGCGGCTCGCGCGCGTAGTCTGGAAGGACCCGGCGCTCGCGGACCGAGCTCGAGCAGCAGGCGGCCGACCTGAAGCGCCGCTTCAACCGCGACTTCTGGGTCGAGGACGGCGAGTACTTCGCGCTCGCGCTCGACGCCGACGGCAAGCAGGTCGACGCGCTCGACTCGAACAACGGCCACCTGCTCTGGAGCGGCATCGTCGACAAGTCGAAGGCGAAGGCGGTCGCGCGGCACCTGCTCGGGCCGCGGCTCTTCTCCGGCTGGGGCGTGCGCACGCTGGCCGAGGGCGAGGGCCGCTACAACCCGATCGGCTACCACGTCGGCACGGTCTGGCCGTTCGACAACTCGTTCATCGCCTGGGGCCTGCGCCGCTACGGCTTCAAGGAGGAGGCCGCGCGCATCGCCGCCGGCATCCTCGACGCGGCCGAGTTCTTCGACGGCCGCCTGCCCGAGGCGTTCGGCGGCTACGAGCGCGGCGCTGACGAAGTACCCGGTGCAGTACCCGACCGCCTGCAGCCCGCAGGCGTGGTCGACGGGCGCGCCGCTCCTGCTCCTGCGGACGATGCTCGGCCTCGAGCCGCTCGGCGACCACCTCGTCGTCGACCCGGCGCTGCCGGACGAGCATCGGCCATGCTCGAGCTGCTCGACATCCCCGGGCGCTGGGGCCGGGTCGACGCCTTCGCGCGCGGACGCTCTCAGCTCGAAGAGCCGGCCGGCAGGCGCGCACGCGTGAGGCGGCGTCTAGCTTGACGGATTCTTGGCGGGCCTCGCCGGGCTACGCCCGCTCGATCCGCGCCGGAAGGCGGATCGCCGCGAGCAGCCCGATGAGCCCGATCACGATGAGCGAGACCAGCGCCCACCCGTAGGCGCTGTTCCCGTCGGCGATGACGGAGACGAGGATGGTGCCCGCGATCGCGGTTCCGAACGACGAGCCGAGGTTCGAGACGCTGCGCGAGAGCCCGGAGATCTCGCCCTGCAGCTCCTCCCGGAAGCTCGACTGCACCACGTTCACCGAGGGGGTCAGCATCCCACCGAGCCCTAGGCCGACGAACGCCAGCCCCGGCACGAACGCCCAGATGCTGTCGGACGCCTTCACGAGGCCGAGGACGAGCCCGATCCCGGCGAGGGTCACGACGAACCCGGCCACGATCAGCGTCCGCTGCGTGAACTTCTTCGCGAGCCGTTCCGCGGCGAGGGAGGAGAAGAGGATTCCAAGCGTCGCGGCCGTGAAGATCACGCCGGTCTTGATCGCGCTGTAGCCGCGGACCTCCTGCAGAAACACGGAGACGACGAACGAGACGCCCATCAGCAGCAGCCACTGCACGTTCTGGGTCAGGAGCGCGAGGTTGCATGTGCGGTTCCTGAACAACGCGGTCGAGAGCAGCGGCTCCTTCCCGGCGCGCTCGAGACGGCGGATGTAGAGGAAGAACGCGAGCAGGAAGAGGGCGCCGATGACGAAGAAGCCGATGAAGAGCGCGTTGTTGCTGCCGGCCTGCAGGATTCCGAACACGATGCAGAACATCCCGATCCCCGAGAGGATCGCCCCGATCGCGTCGAAGGGCCGCGTCGGGTCGGCGGGGAGCGGGTCCACCAGTCTGCGGCTCAGCAGGACGATCGTGGCCACGACGAGCGCTTGGAACACGAACGCCGCCCGCCAGCTGATCCCGGTCGTTATCACGCCGCCGATCAGCGGGCCCGCCGCCGCGCCGATCCCGCCGAGGCCGCTGATCACCCCGAAGGCCCACGCGCGCGAGGTCATGTCTTGGAACCAGAGCGTCGCGAGGATGTACACCGGCGGGATCAGCAGCGCTGTGCCGACCCCCTCGAAGACCGAGTTGCCCAGGATCAGGACACCGAGATTCGGTGACACCGCGCTCAGCAGCGCGCCGATCCCGTACAGCGTCAGCCCCAGCAAGAAGCAGCGCTTGCGGCCCCAGCGGTCGGTCAGCTTGCTGCAGGGGATCATCAGGATGGCCATGATCAAGAGGAAGAGCGTGATCGCGGTCTGGACGCCCTTGACCGTCGTGTCCAGGTCGTCGCTGATGTCGGTGATCATCACGTTCATGTTCGATCCGGCGAAGCTGCAGATGAACTGCGCCAGCGCGAGCGGCAGGATCAGTCGACGCGCGGACGCACGCGGCCGGTCCGGCGTCAGCGCCTTGGTTACGGCTGCGGAGCCTTCGCTCACGCGGCGGCTGTCTTCTCCGGTCGCACCCTCGTCAGGACCCTACACCCGGCCTCCGGGGCGGTCCTGACCCGAACCCTTGGAGCGACACACCTTGGCTGAACGCTAAGGGAACGTCACGCAAGCGCCCGCCGCGCCGCCTCGTCGAACGGCGTGAGCTCGAGCGGCAACAGCTTCCGGATCCGCTCCTCGCGGGCGATCGTCGGATTGCGCAGTCCTTCGACGAGCGGCCGCGCGACCGACGCGCTCACCGGCGTGACGAGGTTGAGCCAGAGCGAGGAGAGGTACGGCGTCAGCACCGGGACTTCGACGATTAGCGGTTTCCGGCCGAGCAGGGCAGCGATCCGCTCGATCATCTGCCGGTAGGTCATCACCTCGGGCCCGCCCGCGTCGTAGCCCTCGCCGCAACTGGCTTCGTTGCCGCAGACGCCTGCCAGGTAGCGGGCGACGTCGTCGAGCGCGATCGGCTGCGTCGGTGTCGAGACCCAGCTCGGCGTCACCATGACCGGCAGCCGCTTGACCAGGCCGAGGATCGTCTCGAAGGCCGCGCTCCCCTTGCCGACGATCATGGCCGCACGCAGGGTCGTCACCGGGACACCCGCGGAGGCGAGCCGCACCCCCGTCTCGCGGCGGCTGCGCAGATGCGGCGACGCGCCGGGGCCGTCCGCGCCGAGCCCGCCGAGGTAGACGATCTGCCCCACGCCCGCGTTGGCCGCCTCGCGCGCGACCGTCTCCGCCGCCGCGCGATCCTGCTCCTCGAAGTTCTGGGCTCCGAGGGAGTGGACGAGGTAGTAGACGACGTCCGCACCTTCCAGGGCCGCGGCCACGCCGTCTCCGCTCGCTGCGTCGGCGACCAGCCAGCGGACGCCGGGCTCGTCGCGTGCTGTGCGCGAGACCGGGGTCAGCTCGTGCTCTGCCAGCAGCGGCACCAGCGCCCGTCCGACGACACCCGTTGCGCCGAAGACGGTGACGTTCACGAGTCCCCGCTCCGCAGCAGAAGCTCGAAGTAGCGGCGGCTTACCGCGGCATGGAAGGGGCTCTGCCCCTTCGCGTAGAGCATCCCGGTCCACTGCGGCGCACCCGCGCGGGCGGCGAGCCGCGGCAGGTACCCCTCGACGGTGACGCTCAGCTCCTGACGATCGCCCTCGGGTCGTTGTGCGAGCGTGACGGAGCCGCCGGCTCGCAGCGCGAGCAGTCCACCCTGGATCGCGTGCCGGCAGCTGACAAGCCCATCGTCGAACGAGAGCTCCGGCTGCCCAAAGGTGAGCAGGGTCGGACCGCCGAGCAGCTTGAGCTTGCCGCCGCCGCCCGTCCAGCTCGCACGGACGACGCCGCGGGTGAAGCCGTCGACGGCCTGCCAGTAGGTGACACCGAGCGTGCGGGCGCCCGCCTCAGACGCCTCGACCGCACGCTCCGCCACGAGCACCCGCTGGCGCGACTCGAACGCGTCGGACTCGAGAACGCGCTCCGATGTCTCCCAGCCCGTCACGCTAAGCCCTCTGACGGACTCGAACCGTCGACCCCCTCCTTACCATGGAGGTGCTCTACCAACTGAGCTAAGAGGGCGCGCTTCGATTCTAGCCCTGGTTCGGCGCGGTCGTTTTCGGGCAGACGGCTCGCATGGAAGACGAAGGACGCACCGAGACCGAACGCCAGCGCGAAGAGCCTGATCCCGAGGAGCCCCGCGAGGGGGAGCCCTGGGCGAAGACGTCGTCAGGCGACAAAGAGAACGTCACCGACGACGACTAGCGGAGAGTGGGGGCGGGAGGATTCGAACCTCCGTAGGCTGAGCCGACGGGTTTACAGCCCGTTCCCTTTGGCCGCTCGGGCACACCCCCGGGACGGACGCGAAGTCTAGCCAGGGTCGAGCCAGGCGGCTGCGCGCTTACCCTTAGTGCATGCTCACGTGCACCAATTGCGGGCAGGAGAACCCGGACGCCGCGCGCTTCTGTCTTGCGTGCGGGCAGCAGCTCGATTCAGCCGCGCCCGCGGGCCGGGACGAGCGGCGGATCGTCTCCGTCGTCTTCGTCGATCTCGTCGGCTTCACGGCGCGATCGGAAACGCTCGACCCCGAGGACGTGCACGCGTTCCTGACCCCGTACCACGACTACGTCCGGCGGGAGTTCGAGTCGTTCGGCGGGGTCGTCGAGAAGTTCATCGGAGACGCGATCGTCGCGCTCTTCGGCGCCCCGACCGCGTACGGAGACGACGCGGAGCGCGCGGTCCGGGCGGCCCTCGCGGTCCGGGACGGCATAGGCGAGCTGCGCGATCTCGACGTGCAGCTCCGCATCGCGGTGAACACCGGCGAAGCGCTCGTCTCGCTCGGCGCCCGGGCGGAGCTCGGCGAGGCACTGGTCACAGGCGACGTCGTCAATACGGCCTCGCGCCTGCAGTCCGCCGCTCCGGTCAACGGCATCCTCGTCGGCCGCGAGACCTACAAGGCGACGCGCGACGCGATCGAGTACGAGCCCGCAGAGCCGGTCCACGCGAAGGGGAAGGCGGAGCCCGTCGACTCCTGGATCCCGCTTCGGGCCTTGCATCCGGCGGGCGAGCGGCGGCACTCGGGCGATCTCGTCGGCCGCGCGCGCGAGCTGGAGGTTCTGCGCGGGATCTGGGAACGGGTCTCGCGCGAGTCGGTGCCGCACCTCGTGACGGTCTTCGGGCCGGCCGGGATGGGCAAGACCCGTCTGGCGCAGGAGTTCTCGGCGTCAGTGGAGGAGCTCGGCGGGCGGACCGTCCACGGCAGGTCGCTCCCGTACCGGGAGAGCAGCGCGTACTTCGCCTTCTCGACCCAGGTGAAGGAGCTCTGCGGGATCTTCGAGAGCGACTCGGCCGAGGTCGGACTGGCGAAGCTTCAGGAGAGCGTTCCCGACGAGACCGTCGCACGGCATCTCGCGATCCTGCTCGGCCTCGATCCGGAGGGCTCGGTGGACGACCGCGAGGAGCTGTTCTTCTCGGTGCGCGTCTTCATCGAGTCGGTCGCGCGCGACCGCCCGCTCCTGCTCGTGTTCGAAGACATCCACTGGGCCGACCGCGGCCTGCTGGACCTGATCGAGCTGCTCGCGGCGCGGCTGCGGGAGCTGCCGATCATGCTGCTGACGCTCAGCCGTCCGGATCTGCTCGACTCGCGGCCGTCTTGGGGCGGCGGCCTGCCGGCCTACTCGGCGCTGCCGCTCACGCCGTTGAGCGCCGCCGAGTCGCAGGAGCTCGCGCGCCTCCGCCTCGGGGAGGTGGACGAGGACGCCGGACGCCTCGCCGAGACGGCCGAGGGCAACCCGCTCTTCATCGAGCAGCTGGCCGCGACGATGGCCGAGTCGTCGCAGGCGGGCGGCTCGCTGCCGACGACCATCCGCGGCATCCTGGCGGCGCGGCTGGACGCGCTGCCGCCCAAGGAGCGCGCGCTCCTCCTCGTCGCGGCCGTCTGCGGCAAGACCTTCTGGCGCGGTGCGCTCGAGCGGATGGAGGAAGAGGGCGGCGGGTTGTCCGAGCTGCTGGGGGCACTCGAGCGCCGCGACCTGATCGTGCGCGACACGCGTTCGATGATCGAGGGGGAGCAGCAGTTCGGCTTCAAGCACGTCCTGATCCGCGATGTCGCCTATGACCTCCTCCCGCGTGCCCAGCGCCGCGAGCACCACGCACGTGCCGCGCGGTTCTTCGAAGAGACGACCGCCGAGCTCGGCGAGGTCGCGGCGGCGCTTGCCCGGCACTGGCGCGATGCGGGCGATGGGAAGCGCGCGCTCGGCTACTTCATCCGCGCGGGCGACGTCGCCGAGCACGGGTGGGCCAAGGACCAGGCCGCGGTGTTCTACCGCGAAGCGCTCGACCTGGCGTCCGAGGACGACCAGGCGCAGCTGTCAGACGTCCGTCGACGGCTTGCGCTGGCCCGGGCCGCCGCGGTCCACATTCCCGACGCGAGGGTGCTGATCCACGAGGCTAGCCGGGGAAGTCAGGCGGGCTAGCCAGGAAAGTCAGCCGGGGTGACGTCGCCCGCGATCTCGTGTATGCGGTCGATCGTGTGGTTGCCGAGATCGGCCGAGTGGGCTCGCAGCATGTCCTCGTCGGGCGCGTCGTAGATGCAGTACGTCAACACCGTCCCGTCGCCCTCGACGACGACGTGGCTGTGCTCCCACGTGATCTGCGGATAGCCCTCCTCGATCGTCCTCCGGGACCGCCTTCCGACCTCGGGCATCTCCTCCTCGGCGACGTCGAACCGGCGGATTATCAGGTACCTCGCCAACGCCCTCCTCTCAGCCTGCCGGTCGGATGTTCTGGTTGACGTGGAAGAGGTTGGCCGGGTCGTACTCGGCCTTGATCTTGGCCAGACGCGCGTAGTTCTCCCCGTAGCTGGCCTCGACTCGGTCCTGGCCTTCCTCCATCATCATGTTCACGTAGGCGCCGCCCGCGGAGTACGGGTGGAGGGCATCGTGGTAGCCGCGCGACCACGCGCCGATGGCCTCGACGTTCGCCGGATCGGAATCGACCCCGGCCATGACCGCGCCCCAGTTTGCGTTGCGGTACACCCATGGCGTGTCGCCGGGGCCGGCGCGGTGCGCCGCGCCGTCGATCGGATAGAGGTGCATGGTGCTCTTCCAGGTCGGCATCTTGGCGCCCCACTCGGCGTGGAGCTCGACCGCCTCGTCCGGGATCGTCTCGACGAAGTCGGCGCGCCAGTACCACTGGTCGCCCGCGGGGTAGATGCCGTCGAATGCGCTGTTCAGCGCGGGCAGCGGCATCGGCTGGACGCCGTCCAGGAGCAGGCCCTCCTGCGCGCGGGCCTCGGCCAGGGCGTCGGCCGCGCCCTCTTCGGGGCCGGTCCAGCACCAGACGACCGCCGCAACCTTCTGCAGGTGCAATTCCTCCGGGAACATCGGCGCGGGCGGCACGCTCGCGAAGGCGAAGAAGCCGTTCAGGTCTTCGGGCGCGTCGAGGATGAAGTTGCGGTACCAGCGGAGGAGGTCGGCCGTGCGCTCGAGCTCCCAGAACATCGGGCCGGCAACGACCATGGCGACCGGGTGGAGCTGCAGCGTCAGCTGGGTGACCACGCCGAAGTTGCCGCCGCCGCCGCGGATCGCCCAGTGCAGATCCGGGTTCTCGTTCTCGTTGGCGTTGACGACGCTTCCGTCGGCCAGCACGACCTGAGCGCCGAGGATGTTGTCGATCGACAGGCCGCATTTGCGCGAGAGATGTCCGATGCCGCCGCCGAGGATGAGGCCGCCTGCGCCGGTCGTCGAGATGATCCCGAGGGGTGTCGCGAGACCGTGCTCGTGCGTCGCTGCGTCGATATCCCCGGCCAGGCAGCCGCCGCCGACCGCCGCGGTGCGGCCGTCGGGATCGACCGTAATGTTCTTCAGGCCGGAGAGGTCGATCACCAGGCCGTTGTCGACGCTGCCGAGTCCGGGGCCGTTGTGGCCGCCGCAGCGGATCGCGATCTCGAGACCCTGCTCGCGCCCGAAGTTCACCGAGGCGGCGACGTCGTCCACGTCAGCGCAGCGCGCGATCAGCGCCGGGCGCTTGTCGATCATCGCGTTGTAGAGCGTGCGTACCTCGTCGTAGTCGGGGTCGGTCGGTCGCGTGACGCCTCCGTGCAGCTGCGCTGCGAATGCGTCGACGTGCGCGGTGTCCAGGATCTCGGTCATTGCCCTCTCCTTTCCGGCTCGCTTGCGTTCGACTTTACTGAGCAGGCCTGGTCTCTTCAACCGTACGATGGCGGGCGTGGAACGGTTCGACGCGATCGTCGTCGGGGCCGGGCCCGCCGGCTCGACGGCGGCGGTTCGCCTGTCCCGCGGCGGCGCGCGGGTGCTGCTGCTCGACCGGGCCCGCTTCCCGCGCGACAAGCCCTGCGGCGGTGGGCTGACCTACCGGGCAGTGCGGCAGTTGCCGGTCTCGGTCGAGCCCGTGGTCGAGGACGTGGTCGACCGCTTCGAGCTCGGCCTGCGCTACGGGCGGCGCTTCGAGCGCGGAAGCGACGGCCCGCTCGTCCTGATGACGCAGCGGCGGCGGCTCGACGCTCATCTCGCCGAGCAGGCCGCGGCTGCTGGCGCGGACTTCCGCGACGGGGTGCGCGCCACCGCGCTCGAGTTGGGCGAGAAGCAGGCGACCGTCCGGTTCGACGGCTCGTCGGCGAGCGCGCCCGTCGTGATCGGAGCGGACGGGGTCAACGGGATCGCGGCGCGGGCGCTCGGCCTGGGCGCGGACCGGCGTCACGGCGTGGCGCTCGAGGGGAACGTCTCCTATGGCCCCGCGCGCGAGGAGCGCTGGCGCGGCAGGGCGGTCGTCGATCTGGGTGTCGTGCCGGGCGGCTACGCGTGGGTTTTCCCGAAAGGCGACCACGTGAACGTCGGCGTGGGCGGCTGGGAGTCGGAGGGCCCGCGCCTGCGCGAGCACCTGGCGCGCGCCTGCGCCGCCTACGGGCTCCCGGCGGAGCGGCTGGACGGCCTGCGCGGGTACCGGTTGCCCATGCGGTCGCAGGGAGAGCCGGCGGTTCGCGGACGGGTGCTGCTCGTGGGCGACGCCGCCGGTCTCGTCGACCCACTCTCGGGCGACGGGATGTACGAGGCCTTCGTCAGTTCGCGGATCGCGGCGGAGACGTCGCTCCAGCTCCTCGAGGGCAGGATCGCGAGCCTCGACGAGTACGGCCCGCGGCTCGAAGCGGCGCTGGGCCGCCCGCTCGCGGCGTCGTGGAAGGCGAAGCTGGCGCTCGACCGTTTTCCGCGCCTGGTCTTCGGGATCGCGAGGATCCCGATCGTCTGGGGCTTCACCGCCGCCTTCCTGCGCGGCGACCTCGCGCACCCGGACGAGGCCCACGGGCTCGTGCGCCTTCCGCTGCGGCTCGTGGAGAGCCTGGGCCGCTCAGGCATCCCGGCGTAAGCCGCTCAAGGCAGCCCGCGTCGCTGCCGATTTGCTCCGTGTGGAGCTGAACGCAGTTCTAGGTCGCGCGGTCCAGCTCGGCGCGAGCGACATTCACCTGAAGACCGGCCAGCCGCCGATCCTTCGGCGCGACGGCGAGGTCGGCCTGCTACCCGAGCACGCGCCGCTCGCCGACGCAGAGCTCGAGGCCGTCCTCGCGCGCGTCGCCGAGCAGGCGCCCGCCAAGCTGCAGGTCTTCCACGAGACCGGCGAGCTCGACGTCGCCTACACGTCTCCGAGCTTCCGCGCTTCCGGGTGAACGGCTTCCGCCAACGCGGCTCGATCTCGTTCGCCTTCCGGGTGATCCCGAAGGAGGTTCCGAGCTTCGACGACCTCGGCCTGCCCAACGGCGTCCGCCGGCTCGAGGAGGAGCATCGCGGCCTGGTCCTCTCACGGGCGCCACCGGCTCGGGCAAGACGACGACCCTCGCGGCCGTGATCGACCACATCGACCGCAGGCCGCCAGCACATCGTGACGATCGAGGACCCGATCGAGATCCTCCACGAGGACCGCGGCTGCATCGTCAACCAGCGCGAGATCGGCCTCGACACGGATTCGTTCCTCGCGGCCGTGCGCCGCGTGTTGCGCCAGGACCCGGACGTGATCCTCATCGGCGAGCTGCGCGACTCCGAGACGGCCGAGACCGCGCTCAAGGCGGCCGAGTCCGGCCACTT
>CAWBFX010000004.1:0-22450 GCA_963788215.1 uncultured Actinomycetes bacterium | reverse complement strand
GGACGATCTTGCCGAACTGCTCGCCGGCTTCCATCGCTCGTGGGCGGCGCGGGCCTCCTCGAGGGGCAGGACGGTGTCGATCACCGGCCGCGCGCGGCCCGAGGCGACCAGCTCATAGGCGCCCTCGAAGTCCTCCTTCGTGCCCATCGTCGAGCCGTAGATCGTCAGCTGCTTCCACCAGATCCGGTGGAGCGAAGCGGGCGGATTGGGCCCGCTCGTGGCCCCGCAGACCGCGATCCGGCCGGCCGGCTTCGCGACCGCGAGGGACGTCGCCCAGGTCGCCTCGCCGACGTGCTCGAGCACGACGTCCATGCCTTCGCCGCCGGTCGCCTCCTTCACCGCGGCGCGCACGTCGCCGGTCGCGTGGTTGACCGTCGCGTCCGCGCCCAGCTCGCGTGCCCGCTCGAGCTTCTCGTCGCTCGAGGAGGTGACGAGCGCGCGCGCTCCCAGCGCCTTCGCGATCGCCAGCCCTGCAGTGGCAACGCCGCTCCCGATCCCCCAGAGCAGAACCCACTCGCCTTCGCGCAGCCCGCCTTGGTGACGAGCATCCGGTACGCGGTCTCGAAGACGAGCGGGAAAGCCGCGGCTTCCTCGAACGAGACGCCCTCCGGAAGCGGATAGACGTTCTGTTCCGGGACCGCGACGAGCTCGGCGTGCGTGCCGTCCATGTGCTCGCCGACGACCGTGATCTTCGCGCCGTGCTCGATCCCGGGGTTGATCACGACCGCCTCGCCGGTGTCCTCGCGAATGCCCGCGCCGTCCGCGCCGAGGATCCGCGGCTTCGGCACCGAAGGTAGGCCCTTGCGGATCCAGAGGTCCAGATGGTTGAGCGACGCGGCGCGCAGACGGACGAGCACGTCGCCCGGCTTGGGCTCGGGCTCGGGCGCGTCCTCGTAGCGGAGAACCTCGGGCCCGCCGTCCTCGTGGATGCGTACGGCTTTCATGCGGGCAGAATGTCCCATATGCAGGCGGTCCGGCTGCAAGAGCTCGCGGAGGAGCTCGGTCTCGACGTGGTCGGGGCCGCGCCCGCGACTGCGTACGAGGAAACCGAACGGCACATCCGCGAGCGGCGGGCGCGCGGTCTGTTCGCCGACATGCGCTTCACGATGGCCCGTCCGGAGGTCTCGTGCCATCCCGAGGAACTGCTGGAAGGCGCACGCACGGTGGTCTCGGCGGCGCTCTGCTACTGGCGCGACGGCGAGGACCCGCCGCCGGGCACGGGCGCCTGCCGCGCTACACGTGGTTCGACGCCTACTCGCAGCTGCGCGAGCGGCTGGATGAGCTCGGGCGCGGCTCGGCGGCAACTACCGCGTGCTCGTCGACGCGAACCAGCACGTCGACCGCGAGGCTGCCGCCCGCTCGGGAGTCGGCTTCTACGGCAAGAACACGATGCTGATCACGCGCCGCTTCGGCTCGTGGGTCGTCCTGGGGACGCTCGTCACCGACGTCGAGCTCGAGCCCACGCCGCCGCTCGACGCCGACTGCGGCTCCTGCACGCTCTGCATCGAGGCGTGCCCGACGGGAGCGCTCGACGAGCCGGGCGTCCTCGACGCGACGCGCTGCCTGTCGTACTGGACGCAGGCGGGGAGCGCGATCCCGGAGGAGTACCGCGAGCCGCTCGGCGACCAGGTCTACGGCTGCGACATCTGCCAGGACGTCTGCCCCTGGAACCGCGGGGTCGAGAAGCGGCGCGCCGGGCTCGAGCCGCCGCCTGGCGCCGAGCCGCACGTCTCGCTCGTCGACTGGCTCGAGGCGTCCGACGAGGAGCTCGCCGAGCGCTACGACCGCCTCTTCGTCCCGAAGAACGACCCGCGCTACCTCCGCCGCAATGCCCTCGTCGCCCTCGGCAACTCGGGCGGCGACCCGGAGTTGGCCCGCCGCTACGCCGTCGGCGACGACCCCCTGCTGCGCGAGCAGGCCGAGTGGGCGCTCGCCCGCCTGGAGAGCGCATGACCGAGCTGCGGCGGCTGCGCGAGACCGAGCGCTGGCTCGCCTGGATCCGTCTCGTGGGCGTCGCCTTCGCCGCCTTCCAGGTCGCGGTCGGGACCGGCTACCCGCCCAACTACGAGCGCTGGGCCTGGATCACGACCGCCGTGTTCGCGGTGGGGACGCTCGTCATCTTCTGGCTCGCGCGCCGGGACTGGTCGCGGCGCGGCCAGCTCGCGCTCGGGTTCTCGGCGCTGGCCTTCGACTTCGCCGTCGTCTCCACGTACATCCTGATCTACAGCTTCGACCAGGGCTCGCCGGTCCGCGAGATCATCTTCCTCCCGCTGGTCGAGGCGGCGCTGCGCGCGGGGATGATGGGCGCCGTCCTGCTCGCGATCGCGAGCGCACCGGTGATGGCCGTGTACGAGTGGCTGCGGGCACGCCACTCCGCGCCGCACGGCTACCACGTCAACTACGTCACGCTCCAGGTCGGGATCGAGCTGCTGATGGCGCTGATCGTCGGCTGGCTCGTCATGCGCATGAGGGCCCAGAGCGCCGTCGCCGAGTCGCGCGCCGTGGACGCCGAGCGTCTCCGCGACGAGCTCGGCCGGCGAGCCGACGTGCTCGAGGCCGCCAGTCGTTGCGCCCGCGCCCTCAGCTCGTCGCTCGAGCTCGACGAAGCCTTCGCCGCGTTTATCCGCGAGGTCCGCGGGCTCCTCCCGTTCGACCGCATCGCGATCGTGCTCAGGGACGACGGGAACGCGCACGTGATGGCCGTCGCAGGCGCGGGCTCCGACGAGATCTTCCCGCCCGGCACCTCCCGCCCGATCGCGGGGTCGCTGCTGGAGGAGATCCTCCGGCGAAACCAGCCGGTGTATCGCCGAGACATCGTCGCCGCCGAGTACCCCGAGGAACAGGAGCTCCTCGATCTCGGCCTGCGCAGCCGCCTCGCGACGCCGTTGCTCGTAGGAACCCAGACGATCGGGATGCTGTCGCTAGTCCGGCGCGAGGCCGACGCGTTCGGCACGCAGGAGATCGAGCTCGCCGGCCTGCTCGGACGCCTCGTGGCGAGCGCGGTTCAGAACATCCGCGCGTACGAGGCGGAGCGCAAGACGGTCGAGGAGCTGCGCCGGCTGTCGGCGCTGCGGGCGGACTTCGTCTCGCTCGTCTCACACGAGCTGCGCACGCCGATGGCGTCCGTGATCGGATCGGCCCGGACGCTGCAGCAGCGCTGGCGCGAGTTGACCCCGGATCAGCGCGAGTCCTTCCTCGAACTGATTGCCGGCGAGACGAACCGGCTGGCCACGCTGGTCGCGGACGTGCTCGACACCTCGCGGATCGAGGCGGGGACCTTCAGCTTCCGCTTCGGAGACATCGACCTGGGCGAGCTCGTACGCGACGCGGTCGCGACCGCCGGCCTCGGGTCAGACGAGGTGGCTGTCCGCTCGGAGGTTCGTGAGCCGCTGCCGCGGGTCCGCGGCGACGCCGAGCGCCTGCGCCAGGTGCTGATGAACCTGATCGACAACGCGATCAAGTACTCGCCCGCCGGAGACGAGGTCGAGGTGCGCGCCTACGCGGAAGACGGCCACGTCCACGTCAACGTGCGCGACAACGGGCCGGGCATCTCCCACGAGGACCGGCGGCTGATCTTCGAGAAGTTCGGCAGGGTCACGAGCGGCAACACCCGATCGGGCACGGGGCTCGGCCTGTTCATCGCGCGCTCGATCGCGGAGGCCCACGGCGGGACGCTGGACGTCCACTCGGTCCCGGAGCACGGCTCCACGTTCACGCTTTCGGTGCCTGGTAAGAGCTAGGCCGCGTCTCCTAGTAGGCGTCGAAGCGGTGGGGACCGCCGTCCTCGCCGGGAGCGGGCGGCGAGTCGCCGAACACGAATTCGAAAGCCTCGGCATGCACCGGCGTCCTCTCGTATCTGAGCGTTCCCCGGGGAAGGTCGAGGAAGCGACCGACGAGCGTCCAGCCATCCTTCGGCCTTCCGAACACCCTGCCGCCCCGCAACGCGATCTCGAACCGGCCTTCCATGACGGCTCGCAGGCAGTCGGCCAGTAGCTCGTCACGCTCCTCCTGGTGTTCTGCCCAGAGCTCGAAAGCGCTCCCCTGCCCCTTCGGCCCGAACTCGAAGGTGTTCCACGTTCCGAACTCGACGATCACGACCGGACATGCGGCGGTATTGATCGGCGTGAGCTGGAACACAGGCATCGCATGCCGCCAGATCACTTCCAGAGCCGCTTTGCGCGCGGCAACCATGTTTTCCGTCGTCCGTCGAACGACGTTGTAGACGTGCTGCTGGTCAGGCGTGAGCAGACGCGGCAGCGCGTTCACGGTCAGGAGCTGGCTGCGACCTTGACCCGCGAGACGCCGAGCTCGCGCTGGAGCTCGCGGGCTCGCTTCGCGACGGCCTGCCTGAGCTCGGGCGGGTCGAGGACGACGGCTTCGCCCCGGTAGCTGAGGATCTCGCCGACGAGCCACTCCGCGCTGCCGACGGGTTTCTCCGCGACCGCCGAGCCGTCGTCCAGCGGGTCGGCGCCCTTCTCGACCTCCCAGCGCGCCACGACCTTGGAGTACCAGATGCGTGCGGGGCGGGCATCGCGGAACTCGTGCGGGTCGAAGCCCTCGCGAGGCTCGAAGCGGCCTCGCTGGATCCGCGCGGAGCGCATGCGGTCGAGGCGGAACGAGCGCTCACCCTCGCGCGTGCGGTCCCACGTGTGGACGTACCAGAACGGGAGGCGCCGTTCGAGGGAGTACGGCTCGACGAGGTGCGTCGAGACCTCGTCCTCGCCCTCCTTGAGGTAGTCGACCTCGACGAGCCGGCGCTCGTTCGCGCCTCGGCTGAGCGTTGCGACGAGGTCCTCCTCGGCGCGCTGGACGGGCGGCTCGGGGGTCTGGGCCAGCTCGAACTCGCCGAAGGTCTCCTCGAGCTTTGCCCGCACGCGTTCGAGCGGCGTGCGCGCGTCGGCGGCGATCATCGGCCCGACGAACTCGAGCGCGAGACGGATCGCGCGGGCCTCGAGCGGCGTCAGCCGCGGCGGCGCACGGAAGGTGTCGCCGAAGAGCTCCTTGTCGACGCGGACGATGTCGTCCTGCAGCTCCGCGTAGACCGCGTAGCAGCCGCCGCCGAAGTTGACGAGGTTCAGCAGCGAGAGGTGCTCCTCGAGCTCCTCGGGCGGGATGTGGAAGCGCTCGACGACGTCGGCCGCGGGGATCTCGGCCTCGTTCCCCTCACCGCAGCGGTCGAGCAGGAACGCAAGCAGCGCCTGCAGGACCGCGAAGCGCTCGGGCGCGACCGGCGCGGCCGGCCGCTCGACCGGTTCTTCCTCCTGACCGTCCGATTCCGCCGCCAGGCGGCGCGGCTCCTCCTCGTGGCGCTCGCGAACCGCCGTGAGCGCGCGCGCGACCTCGCGCCGGAGCTCCTCGGGCTCGCGCGGCACGGCCCGGCCGTCCTGGCGCAGGACCCACGACGCGAGCAGCGGCAGGCTCGAGTACTCCGTGACGAAGACGCCGTCCTCGACGCGCCCGCTCCGCCCGTAAGTGCGCTGCACCCACCAAGCGGTGTCGCCCGCGACCTCCATCCGGGCCTCGCCTTTGAGGTCGCCGATCTGCCACGGAGGCCGGCCGCGGTACTGGTCGACGTCGAGCTCGGCCGGAAGCCGGAAGTCGCGCTCGCGGCGCGTGGCGAAGCGAATCTCGCCGCGGATGCGGGAGACGCGGAAGGTGCGCTCGTCGTCGGCGTCGAGGTCCTGGCCCACGACGTACCAGGCGCCCGCGTCCTGGAAGAGCGCGTACGGGTTCAGCGTCCGCTCGCGCTCGTCGTCCCTGGAGATCGACCAGTACGGGAACTTGACCGTGCGCTGCTTCGAGATCGCCGCCTCGAGCTTGCTCAGGCGCCCCTGCATCTCGGGCGAGTACTCGGGATCGAGGACCTCGACGCGCATCGCGGTCTGCGTCGGCGCCTCGGAGAAGCCCGGCCGCCCGAGCGCGAGGTTCTGGAGCGCGAGCCGCAGCGGCTCGGCGTAGGCGAACTTGCCCTCGAGCAGGTAGAGCGCGGTCTGCAGGGCCGCGAGCTCCTCGCCGTTCAGCTCCAGCTCGGGGAGGAAGTAGCGCTCCGAGCGCATGTTGTAGAGCTCCTCGCCCGTGTACTCGTCGCGCTGCGAGGTGAGCGGCACGCCGAGCGCCTGCAGCTCCGCGCGGTCCGAGTAGAAGCGGCGCGCGAACGCCTCGTCCGACATCTCCTGGTAGCCCTCGACGCTGGACTTGATCTCGCGCGCGGTGACCGGCCGCCGCTCCGCCATCAGGAACGCGACGAGCGAGAGCTGGCGGATCAGCTTGTCGGTGTCGTGGCTCACCCCCGCGAGCTTATCGCCCGCAGGAAGAGATCACGCTGCGACGGGAGACCGCTCGAGGTGCTGATGCGAGGGGCAGTAGTCGCGCTCGGGCAGCGGCGTGCGCTGGCACGGCTTGCCCTTGCGCGTGGTGGCCCGGCAGCGGGCGACGCCGCCGTCGAAGGCGCCCGCCTCGATCTGGCTCTCGATGAACGCGACCGCCGCGGCCACGCCCTCACGCACTGCCCAGGCCACCTGCGCCTGGCACGTGATCGGGAAGTAGCGGCGGATGTCCTGGAAGAGCGCGCGGTCGGGCTTGGCGAAGTAGAGCGGATCCTTCGCGAGCCGCTCCATCGTCAGCTCGCAGGCCTCGAGGACCTCGCGGCGGTACTCGAGCCGCGTCTCGCCGTCCACGTATGGATCGATCAGGTCCTTGATCGACCTGTAGATGGCGCGTGAGTACTGATACATGCAGGCTTGAATCTGGAGGGTTCTCTCGTCCACGGTCAGTATCTCCGGCTCCTATTAATCTCCCGAAAAGCTTTGTTAACGAGCGGTTAATCCTGTCTCGGGCCTCGCCTGGTAGGTCCGAATATAACGAACCGAGAGCCTGTTACAAAGTCCCGGCTCATGTTTTCTTTCTGGTAAACGACGGTCAGGGCGTGATCCGCCGAGGGTAGGCGCCCCCGTAGCCGTGCTCGTGTGCGTCGAGAACGGCTCCCTGGGCGTCGGCCTCACTGCCGTAGATGCCCGCGAAAACGACGAGATAACCTGGGTGCAGACTCGAGTAGCTGGACGAGTTCAGGACGCCGACCTTCTTCATGCCCTTGCGCAGCGCCTGCCGCGCCTCGGCGTAGGCCGCTCGGCTTCCACTCGGGACCGAGTCGAGGACGATCGTCCAGCCGCCCTGCCCCGCCGGCCACTTCGTCAGCTGGTTCGCCGGGGGCGGGGGCGGCGGCGGCGGTGGAGCCGCGGCCGTCGTGGTCGGCGTGGTCTCCGTCGTCGGCTCGGGAGCTGTCTGCGTGGTCTGCTGCACGCTCGAGGCGGCGGGCGAGGTGTCGACGAGCGTTGCGTCGCTCGCGTCCGAGCGGTCGGTCAGCCAGAGCGCGGAGGCGGTGCCGGCGACCGCCGCGATCACGAGCGCCAGCAGCGCCGGCCAGATCCAGTCGCCGGGGTACCAGCCGAGCCGCCTGCGCCAGGACCTGCCGAGCGCGGTCACGAGCCCACCCTTGGCGGGCAGCCGCGCGCCGCACTCGAGGCAGTAGTCCTGCCCCTCGGCGTATGGCGTGCCGCAGCGCGGGCACTGCCTGTCCGGCTCGGGCGACGACACCTCTAGCGCTCCCAGCTGTCGGCAGCCGAAGCCGGCTCCGGGGCTTCGGACTCGCCCGTCTCCTCCGAAACCGCGGCTGCCTCGACCTCGTCGGAGGCCGACGCCGCCCTGCCGCAGCTCGCGCAGAACTGCGCGTCGGCCGGGAGGGGGTGCCCGCAGCTCTCGCACGCGACGACCGGCTCTCCGCCGACCGCACGGCCGCAGTTGGCGCAGAAATGCGAGCCCCACGGCACCGGTGCTCCGCACTCGCAGGCCCTCGGGGCACGGCGAGCGTTCGCGACTGCCGACAGCATCGAGTCGAGCTCGTGCAGCCGGTCTTCGAGCGCGGCGATCTCGCGGCACTGCTCGATCAGGAGATCGTCGCGGAAGGTCGAGCGCCGGTACATCTCGAGCGTGAGCCCGCCGAGGTCGCGAATCCGCTCCTCCCGGGCCTTCAGGATCGCGCGGCGCTCGCGGCGCAGGGCTCCCGGCGACGGCGCGCGGCGCACGAGCGGCGAGGTGGCTCTGTCGGGCTCGCTCGACCGCCCGCGGCCGATGCGGTTCAGCAGGGAAAAACGCGCCACGCGGGCCGCGAGTCTACCGAGTTCTACGGACCGGCCCGCGACGCGCGGCGGCCGAAGCCGAACAGGAACGCGATGAACAGCGCGATGCCGACGAGGCCGACGACGATGCCGACCCAGGGGATCACGAAGGCGAAGATGATCCCGACGATGATGATTGCGAGCGCGAGGCCGATCACGGGCGGTTCGTTCCCGGCGCGACGGCTTCCAAACTAGAGAGCAAGCACGACAAGGTGCTCCTCGGTCAGCTCGCGCACCGCGTAGTGCGGGCCCTCGCGCGTGTTGCCGGAGTCCTTGACGCCGCCGTACGGCATCTGGTCGGAGCGGAAAGTCGGCGCCTCGTTCACGGTCACGCCGCCGAAGTCGAGCTCGCGCGCTGCGCGGAGCGCGGTGTTCAGGGAGCTCGTGAAGACCCCGGCCTGGAGCCCGTAGCGCGTTCCGTTCGCGAGCTCGATCGCCTCGTCGATCGAGTCGACTGCGTTCACGGTCACGACCGGCCCGAAGACCTCCTCGCAGCTCACCTTGAGGTCGCGCTCGGCGCCGGCGATCACGGTCGGCTGAAGCAGGCCGTCGCGCTCCTCGCCGCCGGCGAGCACCTCTGCGCCTGCCTTGCGCGCCTCGTCGACCCACTCCAGGATGCGCTCCTTCGCGTCCGCGTCGATCACGGGGCCGACATCGGTCTCCTCGTCGGCGGGATCGCCCACCTGGAGCGCCTCGACGCGCGGCAGCATCCGCTCGAGCAGGCCGTCGTAGGCCGCGCGCTCGACGTAGATGCGCTGCACGGAGATGCAGCTCTGGCCGGCGAAGGAGAAGCTGTTGGCGGCGAGCGCCGCGGCCGCCGCGTCGAGGTCGGCGTCGGCGGCGACGATCACGGGGGTCGCGTTCCCGAGCTCGAGGCTGACCTTCTTCTTCGCGGCGCGCTCCTTCAGGCCCCAGCCGACGGGGCCGGAACCGGTGAACGTGATCGCCTTGACGCGTTCGTCCTCGACCAGCACGTCGCCGATCTCTGACGAGGGACCGACGACGACGCTGAGCCAGCCGGGCGGAAGGCCGGCCTCCTCCTCCAGCTCGGCCAGCAGGAGCGCCGAAAGCGGCGTCTGCGTCGCGGGCTTGAGGACGACGGGGCAGCCGGCCGCCAGGGCCGGCGCGAGCTTGTGCGCGACGAGGTTGAGCGGGAAGTTGAAGGGCGAGATCGCCCCGACGATCCCGATCGGCTTGCGCAGCGTGAAGGCGAGCTTGCCTTCGCCCGCCTGAGCCGCGTCCATCGGCACCATCTCACCGGCCAGCTTGCGCGCCTCGACCGCGGCGAAGGTGTAGGTGGACATCGCGCGCTTCGCCTCGACGCGCGCGGCTTTCATCGGTTTGCCCGCCTCGTCGGAGATCGTCCGCGCGATCTCGTCGTGGCGCCGCGCGAGCAGCGACACCACGCGCACCAGGATCTCCGCCCGCTTGTGCGCCGGCAGCGGCTCGCGCATCGCCTGCTCGGCGGCGTCGAGCGCTCGGCGCGTCTCGTCCGCGCCGGCCTTCGCCACGCGTCCGACGACCTCCCCGGAGTACGGCGAGCGGACCTCGATCCAGTTGCCGGTCTCGATCCATTCTCCGGCGACGAACAGTTTTCGTTCCGTTGCGGTGGCCGCCATAGTTACAGCCTATGGTGCCGCAGACCCGCTACGCCAAGAGCGGCGAAGTCAACATCGCGTACCAGGTAGCCGGCGACGGTCCGCAGGACCTCGTCTACGTTCCCGGCTGGGTCTCGAACGTCGAGGCGATGTGGGACCAGCCGTCCATGGCGCGGCTCCTGGAGCGACTGGCGTCGTTCTCGCGCCTGATCCTCTTCGACAAGCGCGGCACCGGCCTCTCGGACCGTGTCCCGAACGACAGCTTGCCCACGCTGGAGCAGCGGATGGACGACGTCCGCGCCGTCCTCGACGCGGTCGGGTCCGAGCGGACGGCGCTCTTCGGGCACTCGGAGGGCGGGACCATGTGTCTGCTCTTCGCCGCGACGTATCCGGAGCGGACGAGCGCGCTGATCACACTCGCGGTGTTCGCAAAACGCATTCGCAGCGACGACTATCCGTGGGCGCCGACGGCAGAGGGGCGGAACGCGGTGGCCCGTGACGTCGAAGCGCGTTGGGGGACCCTCGAGTCGCGAGGACGCCGAGTACTACGCACCGAGCCGCGCGGACGACGAGGAGTTCATTGCGCGCCTGGCCGGTTACTTCCGGCGCAGCGCGAGCCCCGGTGCCGCCGCAGCGCTGTTGCGCATGAATTCGGAGATCGACGTCCGGCACGTTCTTCCGACGATTCGGGTGCCGACACTCTGTCTCCACCGCAGCGGCGACCGCGATGTGAACGTCGAGGAAGGCCGCTACATCGCAAGCCGGATCCCCGGGGCGCGGTTCGTAGAGCTGCCGGGCAACGATCACGCGATCTCCGCCGGCGACGTCGACGCGCCCGCGGACGAGATCGAGGAGTTCCTCACCGGCGTGCGCCCGATTCCCGAGCCGGACCGCGTGCTCGCGACGGTGCTGTTCACCGACATCGTCGGCTCGACCGAGCGGGCCGTGAAGCTCGGCGACCGGCGCTGGAGCGAGCTGCTCGACGGACACGACGCGATCGTCCGGCGCCAGCTCGAGCGCTACCGCGGCCGCGAAGTGGACACCGCGGGTGACGGGTTCTTCGCGACGTTCGACGGGCCGGCGCGCGCAGTCCGGTGTGCGACGTCGATCCGCGACGCGGTGGGTGCGCTCGGACTCGAGATCCGCGCCGGCGTGCACACCGGCGAATGCGAGCTGGACGGGGACAATGTCCGTGGAGTGGCCGTGCATACCGGTGCCCGCGTTTCAGCTCTCGCGCAGCCCGGCGAAGTGCTCGTCTCGGGAACGGTCCGCGACCTCGTCTCCGGGTCCGGGCTCGCCTTCGAGGACCGCGGCGAGCACGCGCTGAAAGGGGTCGGGACGCGGCAGATCTACGCGGTCGTGAACGCCTGAGCGGCGCCGGTACGCTGATTCGCGATGCGTGATGCGCTGATCGTCGACGCGGTCCGCTCGCCGATCGGGAAGCGGAACGGCACCCTCGCGACGCTTCGCGCGGACGAGCTCGCCGGGCAGGTGCTGAACGGCCTCGTGGAACGCAACGGGCTCGATCCAGCCGAGGTCGAGGACGTGCAGATGGGCTGCGTCTCCCAAGTAGGAGAACAAGGGTGGAACATCGGGCGCATGGCACCTCTGGTCGCGGGCTGGCCCGAGACCGTGCCCGGCACGACCATCGACCGCCAGTGCGGCTCGTCGATGCAGGCGAACTTCAACGCCGCTGCAGCGGTGTCGGCGGGCCAGCTCGACCTCGTCGTCTCGGCCGGCGTCGAGTCGATGTCGCGCGTGCCGATGGGGTCGAGCGGCGGCGACATCTCGGACAAGCTGCTCGAGCGCTGGGAGATCGTGCCGCAGGGGGTCTCGGCCGAGCTGATCGCCGAGCAGTGGGGGTTCTCGCGCGAGGAGCTGGACGCGTATTCGTACGAGTCGCACACGCGCGCGCTCGCGGCGATCGACGAGGGCCGGTTCGAGCGCGAGATCGTTCCGGTGGAGGTCTCGAATCCTCATGCGGGGACGCTGTTCGCCGTGGACGAGACTCCGCGGCAGGACACCTCGCCCGAAGCGCTGGCCGCGCTCGCGCCTGCCTTCCTGCCGGAGGGAAAGGTGACCGCCGGGAACTCGAGTCAGATCTGCGACGGGGCTGCCGCCGTGCTGGTGGCGAGCGAGGCCGCCTGCTCGCGGTTGGGGCTGGAGCCACGGGCCCGGTTCGTGTCGTTCGGGCTGGCGGGAGTCGATCCGCGGCTGATGCTGCACGGCAACCCGCAGGCGTCGGAGCGCGCGCTGGCGCGGGCCGGGCTCGGCTGGGACGACGTCGCCGTGATCGAGGTGAACGAGGCCTTCGCGTCGGTCGCGCTGCAGTTCCTCCGCGACGCGCGGCTTGAGAAGCGAGCGGCGGACGTGAACCCGAACGGCGGCGGGATCTCGCTCGGGCACCCGCTCGGCGCGACCGGGGCGCGCATCACCGCGACGCTGCTGAACGAGCTCGAGCGGCGCGACGCGCGCTACGGCCTCGCGACGATGTGCATCGGCTTCGGCCAGGCGATCGCGGCCGTGATCGAGCGCCTCTAGCCCGGGCCCTGCTCGCAAGATTCACGCTTTCGGCGCGAAGCCGTCACAGACACGTGACGCTTTCGCCGGTAGCGTCACCCACGAGGGTGGCGGGCAGTCAACCCCACCCGGGTGGGGGAATGGACCGCTCGCGGCGGCGCGGGAGCAACTAGGATCGCGCGCCGTGGCGGAGATCTCGCGCGTCGGGGTGGTCGGGCTCGGGACGATGGGCTCGGGGATCGCGCAGGTCTGCCTGCAGGCGGGCCTCGAGGTCGTCGGCCGCGAGGTCGAGCCGGAGCTCGGCGAGCGGGCACGCGCGCGGATCGACCACTACCTCACCCGCGGCGTCGAGAAGGAGCGATTGACTCAGGCGGACAAGGACGCGGCGCTCGGCCGCCTCACGCTCGTCACGGAGCTCGAGGACCTCGCCGGCTGCGAGCTCGTGATCGAGGCCGCCTTCGAGGACCTCGATGTCAAGCGCGAGCTCTTCTCGGAGCTCGACGGGATCGTCGCCGAGGACGCGATCCTCGCGACGAACACGTCCGCGCTCTCCGTCACGCAGATCGCCGAGGCGACGCGCCGCCCGGAGCGGGTCGTCGGCCTGCACTTCTTCAACCCGGCGCCGGTCCTGCCGCTCGTCGAGGTGATCCGCACCGTCCACACGAGCGACTCGACCTTCGACGCCGCGTACGCGTTCGCTCAGAAGATCGGCAAGGAGCCCGTCGCCTGCAACGACACACCGGGCTTCATCGTC
This sequence comes from uncultured Actinomycetes bacterium, assembly GCA_963788215.1. Taxonomy (GTDB): domain Bacteria; phylum Actinomycetota; class Thermoleophilia; order Gaiellales; family Gaiellaceae; genus AC-32. The sequence goes on along the minus strand of CAWBFX010000004.1, from coordinate 9,404 downwards.
AACCGGATCCTGATCCCGCTGCTGAACGACTGCGTGCGCGTCCTCGACGAGGCGCGCGTGGCCCCGGAGGACGTCGACCGCGCGATGCGCTTCGGCGCGAACTGGCCGATTGGGCCCTGCGCGCTGATCGACCTGATCGGCGTCGACGTCCACGTCCACGCGTCCGAGGCCCTCCACGGGGCACTCGGCGAGGATCGGATGGCCCCGCCTCAGCGGCTGCTCGAGATGCAGGAAGCCGGACAGCTCGGCCGCAAGACGGGGCGGGGCTTCTACGACTACGACTAGGGCGAGGCCAGCTTGCCCCAGACGTTGTCGAGGATGCGCGCGACCCCTGGTGAGCCGAGCGAGGCCGTGAAGTCGAGCGTGCCCGCCGCGAACACCTGCGGCCTGGCCGCCGGGTAGACGGTCATCTCGGCGTCGTGTGCGCCGATCGCGTTGGGAATGCGCGCGAGCACGACCGTGCTCGCCGGCGAGCTCGCGGCACGCGCGTCGATCTCGACCCCTGAGCCGCCGAAGGACGAGCCCGGGACGAGCCCGGTGTCCGAGAACGCCCAGTTCGCTCTCGAGAAGCCGTCCCCGTCGACGACGTAGGGCTTCTCTCCTTGGCCCTGGTTTCCCGCGACCCACTGGACTCCCACGAGGGCGGCCTCGGGCCGGCCGAGCTTGCGCCACGTCTGCACCCGCGTCAGCACCTGCCCTTTGCGCGTGACCTTCCAGAAGAAGTTGTTCGCGGAGAGGAACATCAGGTTGCCGCCGAGGTCGCGATAGCGCTGGGTGACGTCGTACATGTGCTGCGTCACGTACTCCTCGTGGCCGGCGAAGACGACGAGGTCGTACGCGTGCCGGAGGTCGTCTCCGGAAGCGATCGCCTCCAGGTCGTCGTCCGAGAGGTAGTCGACCTGCTTGCCCGTCTGCTTCAGCCAGGTCGCGATCGTCGCGCTCCAGTCGTGGAAGCGGTACGGCAGTCCCGGCTCGACGTAGGGCCGGCGCAGGTCGATCCGGCGCGTGGCGCCTCCGATGTACCAGGAGTCGCCCCAGCCGTCGCCGTCGCCGTCCCGGAAGTTGTACGCCTGCCACGTGTTCGTCGGGAGCACGACCGCGACGCGGTGCTCACCCAGCCGCCGGGGCCGCACGATCAGCGGCGCGTAGGCGACGCGCCCGTCGTTCGTGGTCGCGCGGAGGAAGTAGAGGCCGCTCGCCCAGGTCCCGTCGCGGCCGACCTCGACCACATGCGGGGCGTTGCGGTTCTTGCTCCAGTTGAGGCGAACCGAGGGCGTGATCGCGACCGCGTTCGTGTTCGGGTCGCGCGATCCGCTGCCTGCGTAGGCAAAGACCTGCAGGCGGATCGCCGGGCTGTCGGTCGAGATCGAGATGGTCGCCGGACCGCCCTGCGGATAGCTCCGCTGCGGCAGCGACGCCTCGATCCCGAGGATCCGCACGACGAGGCCGCTCGTCAGCCGGCTTGCGCGCGGCGCCTCGAACCCGTAGACGCGCTTGCCGCCGTGAAGGCCCTTGACCACGAACCTGGCCAGATACGTCCTCGCCGCGATGCCGCGCTTCGGCCGCCACTCGACGACGTGGGGCCCGGCCTTCAGGCGCTGCCGCACACTCCAGACGATCTTCGCGGGCCGCCGGACCTCGTCTGTCGCGACCACCTGGGTCTCGACGATCGCCGGGCGGTTGAGGCGGAAGCGGAAGTACGCGTGGTCGCGGAGCCGGTCGCCGTTCGGGCTGACCGTCGCGAGCTCGCGCGAATCGCCCGCGAACGGGTGGCCGCCGTTCGAGACGCCGAGCCCGAGCAGCCGCGGCGGCGATCCCGAAGCGGGCGCCGAGCCTGCCACGATGAGCGCGGCGAGCAGGGGCAGGGCGGGCAGAAGACGGCGCATGATCCGATTGTGGCGGGCTTTACCGATTCCTAACAACCCGTTTATGTCGAACACACCCCGACCGCGGATACTTTGCTCTGCCATGAGCCGTTTGCTTCTCCTTCTCGCAGCGGCCGGCGTCCTCGCGACGCCGACGATGCTCTCCGCGGCCACGCGTTCCGACGGGACGCTCTCCGTCAAGCGCGGCAAGGGCAAGATCGTGCTCAAGCTGCGCGGAACCGCGATCGGCAGCATCGCGAACGGTTCCGTCCGGATCCGCGACCTCGCGCTCTCAGACGGCCAGTCGCCGAGGTTCCGGCACTGCCGGCTGCGCGTGATCGACGCCGCGACCAGCGTGTGCACCGGCCGGAAGCTCTCGTTCCGGGCGCTCGACGGGCGCTACAACGTCACCACGAAGGGCTCCGGCACCTTCATCTCGGCGGTCGGCCGAGGGTCCGTCAATTTCGACGGCGCCGGCGACGGGACGACTCCGACCGGCGTGATGTCGTTCGACAGCGGGCCCTACCAGGCCATCCCGGTGGACCCGACGACGTACCCGCTGGGTACGACCCCACTGCGGAACTGACCGCAGCCTCTGGCATCCTGAGCACATGGCAAGCCAGGGTCAGACGGTGTTGGTGGTCGAGGACGAGACCTCGATCGCCTCGTTCGTCGCCCTCTACCTGAAGAACGCGGGCTACCGAATCCAGACCGCCGGCACCGGCCGCGACGCGCTCGAGCGCGTCGCTGCCGAGAAGCCGAGCTTGATCGTGCTCGACCTGATGCTTCCGGACGTCGACGGGCTCGAGGTCTGCCGCCGCATCCGCCAGACGTCCGACGTGCCGATCCTGATGCTCACCGCTCGCGACGAGGACGTCGACAAGATCATCGGGCTCGAGGTCGGGGCGGACGACTACCTGACGAAGCCGTTCAACCCGCGGGAGCTCGTCGCCCGCGTGAAGTCGATCCTGCGTCGCAGCGTCCCGGAGCGGCGCGAGGCGCAGACGAAGCAGATCAAGCACGGCGACCTCGAGATCGACGTCGGCCGCCGCGAGGTGCTCGTCTCCGGCACGGAGGTGCAGCTCGCGCCCAAGGAGTTCGATCTGCTGTGGGAGCTACTCGACCACCGCGGGCTCGTCCTGACGCGCGACCAGCTGCTCGAGCGGGTCTGGGGCTACACCTTCGCGGGCGACACGCGCACCGTCGACGTGCACGTGCGCCAGCTTCGCCGCAAGCTCGGCGAAGCCTCGCCGATCGTCACCGTCTGGGGAGTCGGCTACAAAGTCGCGTCTCCGCGGGACACGGCCGTCCAAGCCTAGGGCGGGGAAAGCGCCGTGCTGCGCTCGCTCCGGTTCCAGCTCCCGGCGCTCTTCCTGCTCGGCGTGGTCGTGGCCGGGCTCGTCTCGGCGGCGATCGCGCTCCGCCTCTTCCGCAGCTACGCGCAGAACCGGGCGCGGGCGCAGGCGTACTCGGAGGTCGCGCGAGAGGCCGTCGGCCTGACGAAGGTCTACTCGCAGCGGGCGGGCGCACAGATCCTTCCGGCCAAGACTGCCGAGCTCGCCACCGGCGACCGAATCTTCTACGCCGGGGTCCCGCTCTTCGGCGAGAAGGTCGGCTTCGGCGACATTCCGCGGACGATCCTCCCCAACCCGCGGGCGTTCCCGAAGCGGTTGCGCCGCTTCGAGTTCACTCCCCCCGGCAGCGACCAGACGCTGCTCGCGGCGGGAGGCCGCTGAACATCGGCAAGCGCACGTTCGGCACGATCGTCGTCGCCCGCCGCGAGACCGTCCTCAACCAGCAGTGGCTTTCGCTGATCGAACGGCTACTGATCGCCTTCGCCGCCGGGATCGCGGTCGCGGGCGGTTTTGCCTGGTACCTCTCGCGGCGGATCACGACGCCCGTCCTCGCCCTCTCCCAGGCCGCCGACGAGATCGCCGCTGGCCGCTACGACATCGAGGTGCCCAGGTCCCCGGCGGAGGCGAGATCGGCCAGCTCGCCACGCGCTTCGGCGACATGGCCGCGCGTCTCGCCGAGGCAGAGCAGCTCGAGCGCAACTTCCTGATGAGCGTCTCGCACGAGCTGCGCACGCCGCTGACCGCCATCCGCGGGCACGTCGAGGCGCTGCGCGAAGGGGTCGTCACGGACGAGGAGACGCGGGTCGCGTCGCTGACGGTGATCGCGGCCGAGGCCGAGCGGCTCGAACGGCTCGTCGGCGACGTTCTCGACCTCGCCAAGCTCGGAGCGCACCGTTTCACCGTCCATCGCGAAGAGGTCGAGATGGAGCGGCTGATCGAGCGGGCGTACGTCGCCTTCAGCGAGGAGGCCAGGCGTCGCGGGATCGACTACCGCCAGACCGTCGAGGCGAAGCCCGTGATCGTCTCGGACGGCGACCGGGTGCTCCAGATCATCTCGAACTTGCTGTTCGATGCCTTCCGCTGGACGCAAAACAGCAGAAAGATCCAGCTCGAGCTGGCCACAACAGAACAGAAGGATGTACGTTGACAATTAAGCGACACCGGGCCCGGGATCGCGCCTGCGGAGCAAGAACGGATCATCCAGCCGTTCTCGTCGCGACGAAGAAGACGAGACAGGCCTTCGGCTCGCGATCGCCCACGAGCTCGCGGACGCGCTTCGGGGGCCACGATCGACCCTCGAGTCGACGCCGGCAGAGGACGACCGCTTCGAGCCGGTTGTTGCGACGCGCCCCTCGTGGCAGACAGAATTTTGCGGCGGGTGTCCGTTCCCGCCCGACGTCTCGTCGAGGCCCCGCGCCGACGCTCGCTACCCGCTGCGGCACACTTCGCAGCGGTGCGGCCGCGGCATCGCGCCGAGGATCCTACTCGTGCCCGCAGGGATTGTTTTCAGCGCAGCGAGAAGCTTCACGACGCCGCGCGCTCGGCGAGGCGTTCTGTGCTTCGCGGCCTACTTCGTTGTCTCAAGCTCGGCCTACATCATCGAGACGACCTGCGCGACCAGGAGGCCGCGAGCATCTCCGCCCTGTGGAGCGCCAGCAGGCGATGCGCACGCGATTTGGTGCCGGCCGGCCTGGCGGGTCGCGCTTGGCCCAATGCTCACGGCTGCAGCAGGCGTCGGCGAGGCGCGTTGGCTGGGCTCGCGTCGGTCCTTCCTCGCCGGGTTCCCGGCGCCTCCGGCTACAGCCTTGGTCTCGAGCACCTCGTGCTCCTGGACGTGTTCGCGATCGCGGCTTTCGTGGTTCGCGCGGCAGCAGGCGCGGCGACGGTCGACGTCCGATCTCGTCGTGGCTCCTCCTCTGCACCGCCCTTGCTCGCTTGTTCCTGACGCTGGCAAAGCGGCGAAGAGAGCTCGTCCTAGTTGGCACCACAGTTCGGGCCGGCCCGTGTCGAGGGCTACCCGCTGGGCTCGTCGACCAGCTGATCGCGATCACCGCCGCCTGCACCATGATCGCGTACTCACTCTACACTTCACCGCACGCGACTCGCAGGCCCTGATGGCCACGATTCCGTTCGTGGTCTTCGGCCTCTTCCGCTACCTGCTGCTGGTGCACCGCGACGATCTCGGCGAGGAGCCGGAGCACGTGCTGCTGACCGATCTGCCGATCGTCGTCGCGGTCTTCCTCTGGGTCGCCGCGACAGCGGCAGTTGATCTTCGTCTTGACCTCGCCCTCGGCCGTCCAGCGCTCTTCGATCCGGTAGACGATCGCGCCCTCACCGGTCTGCAGGCTCTTCTCGATCGCCCCGAGGCGGAGGGTCGTCCACTGCTTTCCAGCCGGACGTGATCAGGTCGACCAGGCGCCGAGGTCGTCGACACGCGCGTGCCGCTCGGCGGGGTTGCCGCCCTCGATCCGTTCGAGCCGGCGGATCACCTGGTTCGAGAGCCCGCGGATCTCGGCGAGGTTTCGCCGACCGGCCTGACCTGCTCGCGGAGGCCTCCTGAGGCGCGTCGTCGATCTTCGCCGGCAGCGTCGCCTCGATCTGCGCGGCCGTCTTGGCGAGGCTCTTCCACCTGGGCCCGCGCCCGCTCGAGGACAGCGTTGACCGCGCCCGTCGGGCCGGCCCTCGGCTGCCTCTTCGAGCCGCTTTCGAGCCCCTCGATCGCGTCGTCGGTCATGGGCGCCGACGGTACCGTTCGCGTCGGATGGACATCTCGGAGCTGGACTACGAGCTCCCGCCCGAGCTCATCGCCCAGCGGCCGCTCGAGCGGCGCGACCGCTCGCGGCTCCTGGTCTACGAGCGCGCGACCGGCGACGTCCGGCCGCGGCGCTTCGACGAGCTGCTGGATGAGCTGGGCGCTTTGCTGGACGGCGGGGGGACCCTGACCGTCGTGAACGACATCGCGTGCTTCCCGCGCGGCTGCGGCTGCGGCGGCCGGGCGGGAAGAGGCCGAGGTGCTCCTGCTGGAACGGCTCGGCGCGGATGGGCTCTGGGAGGGCTCGCCCGGCCTCTCGTCGTCTCAGGCGGGCAGCGCCTCGGTCCGGTCGAGCTGCTGGAGCCGCTCGGCGAGGGCCGCGGCGCCTCCGGCTGGAGGTCGAGCCGTCCGGGGAGGCCCCGCTGCCGCCCTACATCACCGAGCGGCTCGACGACCCGGAGCGCTACCAGACGGTCTACGCGGCGCAGGAGGGCTCGGCGGCCGCGCCCACGGCGGGCCTGCATTTCACGCCGGAGGTGCTCGCGCGGCTTGAGGTGGAGAGAGTCACGCTGCACGTCGGTCTCGACACCTTCCGTCCGGTCGCCGCCGAGTCGCTCGCCGACCACGAGCTGCACAGCGAGCGCTACGAGGTTGCGCCGGAGGCATGGGAGCGGGTCCGGGGAGCGGAGCACGTGCTCGCGGTCGGCACGACCACGGTCCGCGTGCTCGAGACCCTCGCGCGCGGTGGGCCTCTCAGCGGGCGGACCGACCTCTTCATCACGCCGGGCGTCGAGTTCCGGCGCGTGAACGCTCTCCTGACAAACTTCCACCTGCCACGCTCGACGCTGCTCGCGCTCGTGATGGCGTTCGCGGGGGTCGAGGAAACGCGCCGTCTGTACCGGCTCGCGATCGAGGAGCGGTATCGCTTCTACAGCTTCGGCGACGCGATGCTCATCCTATGAAGGGCGATCTGGACGTGCGCCGGGCGGAGCCGGACGACCTCGACGACGTCGTGGCGATCCTCTCGGAGGCCGCCCGCTGGCTGCTCGAGCGAGGGATCCGGCAGTGGCCGGATCCGTTCCCGCGCGATCGCGTGGCGGCGCTGCTGGACCGCGGCGAGCTCTACCTGGCGCGGGTGGGCGGCAAGCCGGCGGCGACGTTCGCGCTCCTCTGGAGCGATCCGGACTTCTGGGGCGAGCAGCCGCCGGTCGCCGGGTACGTGCACGCGATCGCGGTGCGGCGGGCGTACGCGGGGTTGCGGCTCGGCGAGCGTCTGCTGGACTGGGCCGAGGCGCAGGTCGCTGCAGCCGGCCGTGAGCTCCTCCGGCTCGACTGCATGCGCGACAACGTAGTGCTGGAGGAGTACTACGAGCGGCTCGGGTTCGAGCCGCGCGGCGAGGCGGTCTTCGAGGACTTCAAGGCGACGCTGTTCGAGCGAAGAGTTGGCGGCACCGGACCGTAGAATCCGAATGTGACGTCCGTCGCATATCCCGTCGAGCCGCAGCTGCCGGGATGGATCCATTCCTCGTTTTCGCTCGTCGTCGGCTGGTTTCTCGGTGCCGCAGCGCTCTTCATGCTCTACGGCGTGGGCAGGGTCTTCGGAGCGATCTCCCAGCCGTACGGATCGCATCCCGGGACGCTGAACGAGTGGCCCTACGCCGATAACGGCGCCTGGAGCACGTTCGCGAACAGCGCGGTGATCGCGATCGCACTCGTCCTGACCACGGTGGCCACTTCGTGGTGGCTGCGGCGGAGGCACCCGCAGGTCTCGGACAGTCGCCTCGCATTCGCCCTGTTTTTCACCGGCTGGATCCCGCTCGCCGTGGACCATCCGGTGGGTGGGCTCTTCGGGTTCTGCGTCGCGGTCGTGCTCATCCGCTACTGGATCGGCAAGCACGACGACCGCTTGTCGCTCCCGGTGGCGGCGATTCTCGTCGCGATCCTCGGCTCGCTCGTCCTGTCCTACGGCCTTCTGCACCCGCTCTGGACGGCCGACGTCGTTCCGACTGCCTCAGCCGCGAAGACCCGCCGCTTCGAGGTGACGGTTCACAACGCCGCGCGCACCGGTGTCACGATCGACCGCATCAGCACGGCGCCGTCCATCGTGTCGACGGAGCCCAGCCGGCTTCACCTCGCTTCCGGCGCGGACGGATTTCTCGTGCTGTCGCTGCCACGCGGCGGGTGCGGGACCCTCAGGCTCGCCGTCCTGACGCGGTACCGGGTCTTCGGGCTGACTCGCCGGCAGCAGCTTCCGGTGAACCTCCCGCTCGGCCCGCACTGCTGAGCCGGCACGAGCCTGTGGCCACGTTCGCCCTCAACGCGACAGACGGTGCTGCACGGACGGGAGTGCTGCGGACGGCCCACGGCGAGCTATGGACCCCCGCTTTCATGCCCGTCGGGACCAAGGCGACCGTCAAGAGCGTCGATCCGCACGAACTACGCGCGCTCGGAGCCGAGATCTTGCTGTGCAACACCTACCACCTCCATTTCCGTCCTGGTGCCGAGACGATCGCGGAGCTCGGTGGCCTCCACCGCTTCATGGCCTGGGACGGGCCGATCCTGACCGACTCCGGCGGCTTCCAGGTCTTCTCGCTCCGCGACACGATCGTCGCCCGCGACGACGAGGGCGTCACCTTCCGTTCGGTCTACGACGGCGACCTCGAGCGCTTCACGCCCGAGCTCGCGGCCCGCGTTCAGGCCGAGCTCGGCTCCGACATCGCCATGTGCCTCGACGTCTGTCCGCCGGCCGACGCCACAGGCGCCGAGCTGGGCGAAGCGGTCCGCCTGACGACGCTCTGGGCGCAGCGTCAGAAACAGGCCCCGCGCGCCCCCGGCCAGCTCCTGTTCGGCATCGCCCAGGGCGGCACGGATCCCGAGCTCCGCCGCCGGTCGATCGACGAGATCGCCGAGGTCGGCTTCGACGGCTACGCGCTCGGCGGGCTCGCGATCGGCGAGCCTCGGCCGCAGATGTTCGAGGCGACCGCCACGGCCGCCGAGCTTCTCCCGCAGGACCACGCCCCGCTACTTCATGGGCATCGGCGACCCGGAGGGCATCCTCGAGGTGATCGAGCGCGGGATCGACATGTTCGACTGCGTCCTGCCGACCCGCAACGCGCGCACCGGCACTGCCCTCACGCGGGACGGCCGCCTCAACCTGCGCAACGCCCGCTTCGCCCGCGACCCGCGACCGCTCGACGAGGGCTGCGGCTGTCCCGCCTGCGAGCGCTTCTCGCGCGCCTACCTGCGCCACCTCGTGAACCAGCAAGAGCTGCTCGGCCACCGCCTGCTGACCCTGCATAATCTCCGCTTCGTGCTCGACCTCGTCGCAGGCGCGCGCAGCGCGATCGAACGAGGAGAGCTGAGCTCGTACAAGGCGGCCGCGCTCGAACGACTGCAGCCTTTGGAGGTATAGGAATGGGGTACATACTCGTG
>CAWBFX010000003.1:0-703816 GCA_963788215.1 uncultured Actinomycetes bacterium | reverse complement strand
GTTCCGCGCCGACTTTCGCCTGTTCGCCTGTCCGCATTTATCAGTTCACCGCATAAGCAGTAAGGGAGGCACCCAGCCTTGAGCACCCGGGTCGCTGCGCCACGCGCGCGCAAGAGCTTTTCGCGTCTGAAGCACGTTCTCGACCTTCCCAACCTGATCGACATCCAGAAGGCCTCGTTCGATTGGTTCCTGAACGAGGGCCTCCGCGAGACGATCGACGACATCTCGCCGATCGAGGATTACACCGGCACGCTCGCCGTCGAGTTCGGCGAGTACAAGTTCGGCGATCCTCCGGTCGGAATCCAGGAATGCCGTGAGAAGGACCTGACCTACCAGGCCCCGCTCTCGATGACGGTCCGCTTCGTCAACAAGGAGACGGGCGAGATCCGCGAGCAGACGGTCTTCATGGGGGACTTCCCGATGATGACCCAGTGGGGCACGTTCATCATCAACGGCACCGAGCGCGTGATCGTCACGCAGCTCGTCCGCAGCCCGGGCGCCTACCTGATGGAGCCCAAGGACGCGGCGAAGCAGGTCTTCACCGCGAACCTGATGCCGAGCCGCGGCTCGTGGCTCGAGCTCGAGATCGACAAGAAGGGCGTCGTCTACGCACGCATCGACCGGAAGCGCAAGCTTCCGATCACGACGCTGCTGCGCGCGCTCCCGGCGGAGGACCCCTCCACCGGCGCGCCGCTCGACACGAGCTCGAACGAAGCGATCCTGAAGCTGTTCGGGAACTCGATCTACATCGTCAACACGCTCGAGAAGGATCCGTCCACGAGCGAAGAGGAAGCGCTGATCGAGGTCTTCAAGAAGCAGCGCCCCGGCGAGCCGCCGACGCTCGACAACGCGCGCAACCTGCTCAAGGCGCTCTTCTTCGATCCCAAGCGCTACGACCTCACGAAGGTCGGCCGCTACAAGCTCAACCAGCGCCTCGGCGTCGACGTGCCGGACGACGTGCGCGTCCTCACGACTCAGGACATCCTCGCGCTCGTCCAGAAGCTCGTGGAGCTGCCGGACATGCTCGGCGTCGATCCCGAGTCGAAGGACTACGCCGCCGACGCGATCGTGCTCCCGCGCGACACGATCCGCGGCGAGCTCGACGAGTACGAGCACTTCGGCAACCGGCGCCTGCGCACCGTCGGCGAGCTGATCCAGGAGGCGTTCCGGGTCGGCCTCTACCGGATGGAGCGCGTCGTCCGCGAGCGCATGACGACGGAGGACGTCGACACGATCACGCCGCAGACAATCATCAACATCCGGCCCGTGGTGGCGGCGCTGAAGGAGTTCTTCGGCTCCTCGCAGCTGTCGCAGTTCATGGACCAGACGAACTCGCTCGCAGGCCTCACGCACCGGCGCCGGCTCTCGGCGCTCGGCGCAGGCGGCCTGACCCGCGAGCGCGCGCCGATCGAGGTGCGCGACGTGCACCCGACGCACTACGGGCGCATGTGCCCGATCGAGACGCCTGAAGGCCCGAACATCGGCCTGATGGGGTCGCTCGCGTCCTTCGCAACCGTGTCCGAGTTCGGCTTCGTCCAGACGCCGTACCGGAAGGTCACGAACGGCAAGGTGACCGAGGAGATCGTCTACCTCGATGCCGCCGAGGAGGCGCAGTACACGATCGCGCAGGCGAGCGCCCAGGTCGACGACAAGACCGGCCGCTTCGTCGACGAGCAGGTCCTCTGCCGCTCGCGTGAAGGCGAGGCCGTCACCGCGCGGCCGAAGGACGTGGACTTCATGGACGTCGCCCCGGCCCAGATCGTCTCGGTCGCGACCGCCCTGATCCCGTTCCTCGAGCACAACGACGCGAACCGCGCGCTGATGGGCGCGAACATGCAGCGGCAGGCGGTGCCGCTGATGATCACCCAGTCGCCGCTCGTCGGCACCGGGCTCGAGTTCCGCGCGGCCACCGACACCGGCGACGTGATCGTCGCCGATGAAGCGGGCGCCGTCGCGGACGTCGACGCCGACCGGATCGTCCTCGAGACGAAGGACGGCAAGCACGAGTACCCGCTGACGAAGTTCATGCGCTCGAACCAGGGCACCCTGATCCACCAGAAGCCGATCGTCGGCCTGGGCGAGCGCGTCCGCGCCGGCCAGGTGCTGGCCGACGGCAGCTCGACCGACATGGGCGAGCTCGCGCTCGGCGCGAACCTGATGGTCGCCTTCATGCCGTGGGAGGGCTACAACTTCGAGGACGCGATCGTGATCTCGGAGCGGCTCGTCAAGGACGACGTCCTCTCCTCGATCCACATCCACGAGTACGAGGTCGACGCCCGCTCGACGAAGCTCGGCGACGAGGAGATCACCCGCGACATCCCGAACCGCTCGGAGGAGTCGCTCAAGGACCTCGACGAGCGCGGCATCGTCCGCATCGGCGCCGAGGTCGGCTCCGGCGATCTGCTCGTCGGCAAGGTGACGCCGAAGGGCGAGACCGAGCTGACGGCCGAGGAGAAGCTGATCCGCGCGATCTTCAAGGAGAAGGCGCGCGAGGTTCGCGACACCTCCCTCAAGGTCCCGCACGGCGAGGGCGGCAAGGTCATCGACGTCAAGACCTTCTCGCGCGACAACGGCGACGACCTGTCGCCGGGCGTGAACGAGCTCGTGCGCGTGTACGTCGCCAAGAAGCGCAAGATCGCGGAGGGCGACAAGCTCGCCGGCCGCCACGGCAACAAGGGCGTGATCGCGAAGATCGTCCCCGAAGAGGACATGCCTTTCCTCGAGGACGGCCGCCCGGTCGACGTGGTGCTCAACCCGCTCGGCGTCCCGAGCCGGATGAACATCGGCCAGATCCTGGAGACGCACCTCGGCTGGGCCGCGGCGCACGGCGTCTTCCACGAGAACGGTGATTCGGCCAACGGCGACCCGAGCCCGATCGCGACTCCGGTCTTCGACGGCGCGAGCGAGCAGGACGTCGACGAGGCGCTCGTCGAGTGGACGAAGCAGAACCCCGACTCGCCGATCAAGTTCCTGGTCGACCCGAAGCGGCCCACCGGCCGGCACTGCTCCGGCAAGGTGCGGCTCTTCGACGGCCGGCACGGCGACGCCTTCGAGCAGAAGGTGACCGTCGGCTACATGTACATCCTGAAGCTGCTCCACCTGGTCGACGACAAGATCCACGCGCGCTCGACGGGCCCGTACTCGCTCGTCACCCAGCAGCCGCTGGGCGGCAAGGCGCAGTTCGGCGGCCAGCGCTTCGGCGAGATGGAGGTCTGGGCACTCGAGGCGTACGGCGCGGCCTACACGCTGCAGGAGATGCTCACGATCAAGTCCGACGACACCGTGGGCCGCGTGAAGGCCTACGAGGCGATCGTCAAGGGCGAGAACATCGCGGAGCCGTCGATCCCCGAGTCGTTCAAGGTGCTGCTGAAGGAGATGCAGTCGCTGGCGCTCGACGTGAACGTCCTCTCCGACGAGGGCGAGAAGGTCGAAGTGCGCGAGGAGGACGACGAGCTGCTGCGGGCCGCCGAGGAGCTCGGGATCGACCTCTCGCCGGGCTCGCTCCGCGCAGCCGCGCGGCAGCCCACGGCTGAGGAGGCCGAGGAGGGCCAGGAGCGCGTCGACCAGACCGGCGAGCTGACCCTGCCGGCGGACGAGCAGCTGGGCGATCTCGCCGACGTCGAGGTCACCCCGGAAGAGGGAGCAAAGGAAGAGGCCGAGGCGCAGGCAGGGCCCTTGGCAGACGAGTTGGCAGATGTGGAAGTTGAGGAGTAAGGAGAGCTTTGATCGACATCAATGAGTTCGACGCGATCCGAATCGGCCTCGCGTCGTCCAAGCAGATTCGCGACTGGTCCTCTGGCGAGGTAACGAAGCCGGAGACCATCAACTACCGCACGCTCAAGCCCGAGCGCGACGGGCTCTTCTGCGAGCGCATCTTCGGTCCGACCAAGGACTGGGAGTGCTACTGCGGCAAGTACAAGCGCGTCCGTTACAAGGGCATCATCTGCGAGCGCTGCGGCGTCGAGGTGACCCGCCAGAAGGTGCGCCGCGAGCGCATGGGCCACATCGACCTGGCCGCTCCCGTCTCGCACATCTGGTTCTTCAAGGGCGTCCCGAGCCGCATCGGCTACCTCCTCGACATCGCCCCGCGCGAGCTCGAGAAGGTCCTGTACTTCGCTGCCTCGATCGTCACCTCGGTCGACGTCGAGGCACGGCAGAAGGACCTGAACGACCTCGAGGACAAGGTCAAGGCCGAGTCCGAGCAGATCTACGTCGACCGCGACGAGGCTCTGTCGGCGCTCGAGGACCGGCTGAAGCGCCGCCGCAACTTCTTCACGAAGGGCGCGGAGCGCAACTTCGACGAGGACGACGACTTCTGGTCGCGCGGCCTCTCGAACTGGGCCGAGGAGCAGGCCCTGCCGACGCTCGAGGAGGTACGCGAGCTCGTCGGCGGCATGTTCCTGGAGGTCGCCCCGCAGATCACGACGGAGGACTCGAAGAAGATCCGCGAGCTCGTCCGCAACTCGGCGATCCGCGACGACCGCCGCCTCTCGCCGAAGGAGCTCGAGACGGTCGCGACCGTGGCGATCCAGATTCGCGAGGCGCTCGCCCCGCTGAACAAGCAGCTCGCCAAGGCGACCGGCTCGAAGAAGGGCGCACTCACGAAGCACATCAACCGCGTGCTCGAGGGGCTGCTCTCCAAGAAGGGCAAGCTTTCCGACGAGGACGCGGAGCTCGTGACCGGCGTCGACGAGAAGCAGCTCGAGAAGGCCCGCGATCTCGGCAAGGGGCTCCTGAAGGACGTCCTCGAGCAGGCCGACGCGGGCGCCAGCCCCGACGAGCTGCGCGAGCTGACCAACGACCTGTGCCTGCGCACGGACGGCAAGATCGCCAAGGAGGACCTCGACGCGATCGTCCAGTGGCTCGTGAAGGTGCGCGAGATGTACCAGGACATGGAGTCGCGCAAGGAGGACGCCAAGGAAGCCGCAGTCGACTCGGTCCGCCGGCTCGAGGAGACGTGGACGTTGTTCCGCGAGCTCGAGCCGAAGCTGATCGTCAACGACGAGCAGATCTTCCGCGAGCTCAAGGACCGCTTCGGCTCGCCGTACGGGTTCGGCGTCTACTTCCAGGGCGGCATGGGCGCGGAGTCGATCCGCGAGCTGCTCAAGGACCTCGACCTCAAGGCCGAGGCCAAGTCGCTCCGCGAGACGATCAAGACGTCGAAGGGCCAGAAGCAGCAGCGCGCGATCAAGCGGCTGAAGGTCGTGAACGCGTTCATCACCTCGGAGAACCGGCCAGAGTGGATGGTTCTCGAGGCGATCCCGGTGATCCCGCCCGAGCTGCGCCCGATGGTGCAGCTGGACGGCGGGCGCTTCGCCACGAGCGACCTGAACGACCTCTACCGGCGCGTGATCAACCGGAACAACCGGCTCAAGCGCCTGCTCGACCTCGGTGCGCCCGAGATCATCGTCAACAACGAGAAGCGGATGCTGCAGGAGGCCGTCGACGCGCTCTTCGACAACGGGCGCCGCGGCCGTGCGGTCACGGGCCCGGGCAACCGGGCGCTGAAGTCGCTCTCCGACATGCTCAAGGGCAAGCAGGGCCGGTTCCGCCAGAACCTGCTCGGCAAGCGCGTCGACTACTCGGGCCGCTCGGTGATCGTCGCCGGGCCGAACCTGAGGCTGCACCAGTGCGGCCTGCCCAAGCTGATGGCGCTCGAGCTCTTCAAGCCGTTCATCATGAGCCGGCTCGTCGAGCGCAAGTCGGTCCAGAACATCAAGGCGGCCAAGAAGCACGTCGACTCGATGGTCCCGGAGGTCTGGGACGTGCTCGAGGAAGTGATCGCGGAGCACCCGGTGCTGCTGAACAGGGCGCCGACGCTCCACCGCCTCGGCATCCAGGCCTTCGAGCCGGTGCTGGTCGAGGGCAAGGCGATCCAGGTCCACCCGCTCGTCTGCCACGCCTTCAACGCCGACTTCGACGGCGACCAGATGGCCGTCCACCTGCCGCTCTCGTCCGAGGCGCAGGCCGAGGCGCGCATCCTGATGCTCTCCTCGAACAACATCCTCTCGCCGGCGAACGGCCGGCCGTTGGCCACGCCGACGCAGGACATGGTCCTCGGCGGCTACTACATGACGTACACCGAGGCCGACCTCGGGGCGATGAACCCCGAAGAGCTCGACCCGCGTCCGAAGCGCTTCGGCTCGGAGGAAGAGGTCGAGCGGGCGGTCGAGGACGGTCAGGTCGGGATGCAGCAGATGATCGAGTACCGCAGCCACGGCGAGCTCATCCTCACGACGCCCGGCCGCGTGATCCTGAACGCCGAGGTCGAGCGCTCCCTGCAGGAGTCGGGAGTCGAGGACCTCAGCGAGCTTCCCTTCCTCAACCGGACGCTCTCCAAGAAAGAGATGGATGGCTTTATCTCTGATCTGGCGGAGCGCTACGGGGCGCACGTGATCGCGAGCGTGCTCGACAAGATCAAGGCCCTCGGCTTCCGCTATGCGACGAAGGCCGGGATCACGATCTCGAAGAACGACATCGTCATCCCGCAGGAGAAGGACCAGCTTCTCGCGGGCTACGAAGAGAAGGTCGGCAACGTCGAGGGGCTCTACGAGCGCGGCCTCATCACCGAAGAGGAGCGCCACGAGCAGATCGTCAACCTCTGGACGGAGGCGACCGAGGATGTGGCTCAGGCGATGGAGAAGAACCTCCTCGAGCTGAACCCGATCTTCATGATGGCCAACTCCGGCGCCCGCGGATCTTTCAAGCAGATCCGCCAGCTCGCCGGCATGCGCGGCCTGATGGCCAACCCGAAGGGCGAGATCATCGAGCGCCCGATCAAGGCCAACTTCATGGAGGGCCTGTCGGTGCTCGAGTACTTCATCTCCACCCACGGCGCCCGCAAGGGACTCGCCGACACGGCGCTGCGCACGGCCGACTCGGGCTACCTCACCCGCCGCCTCGTCGACGTCTCCCAGGACGTGATCATCCGCGACGCGGACTGCAAGACGAAGGACTTCGTCGAGCTCCCGCTGTACGTCCCCGGCGAGGGCGTGAACAAGAGCATCCTCGGGCGTGTCCTCGCGGACGAGGTCCACAAGCCGCTCGCGAGCGGCAAGCCGGGCAAGACGGTCGTCGCCGAGAAGGGCGCCGTCGTGACCAACCAGGTCCTGGCCGACATCGAGGAGGCCTTCTCGGAGCTCGAGGAGGGCCTCGCGCCGACGATTGCGGTGCGCTCCGTCCTCAAGTGCCGCAGCGAGTTCGGCGTGTGTCAGGCCTGCTACGGCATCTTCCTCGCGACCGGCGAGATGTGCGAGGTCGGCGACGCGGTCGGGATCATCGCCGCGCAGTCGATCGGCGAGCCGGGCACGCAGCTGACGATGCGGACCTTCCACACGGGCGGCGTCGCAGGTGCGGACATCACGCACGGCCTTCCCCGCGTCGTCGAGATCTTCGAGGCGCGGAACCCGAAGGGCGCGGCGAAGCTCGTCGAAGTCGGCGGGACCGTGCGCATCGAGGACACCGACCGCGGGCCGAAGCTCTCGATCCTCACCGACGAGGTCGACGAGAACGGCGAGGCCGTGGAGCCGGTTGCCTACCAGCTCCCGCGACGGACGCGGATCCTGGTCGCCGACGGCCAGGTCGTCGAGCCGGGCGACGCCCTCCACGAGGGCTCGGTCAACCCGGCCGACCTCCTGCGCCTGAAGGGCTCGACCGCAACCGAGCTGTACCTCGTCGCCGAGGTGCAGAAGGTCTACAAGTCACAGGGCGTCGAGATCCACGACAAGCACATCGAGCTGATCGTCCGGCAGATGCTGAAGAAGGTGCGCGTCGAGAACGCCGGCGACACCGACCTCCTCCCCGGCCAGCTCGTGGACAAGGTCGTTCTCGACCGCGAGAACACGCGGGTCAAGAAGGAGAAGAAGAAGGAGCAGGCGACGTTCGAGCCGCTGATCCTCGGGATCACCAAGGCATCGCTCGCGACGGAGTCGTTCCTCTCGGCAGCCTCCTTCCAGGAGACCACGAAGGTGCTGACCGACGCCTCGATCGAGGGCAAGATCGACCGCCTGCTCGGCCTGAAGGAGAACGTGATCATCGGCAAGCTGATCCCGGCGGCAACCGGGCTGAAGCGGTACCGCACGATCGACATCGGGCCCTCCGAGAAGGTGCCGAAGGAGACCTACGAGCGCGAGGCCCTGCTGGCCGCGCTCGAGGAGATCGGCACCGACGGCGGCGACGGCGTCGACCTGGCGAGTCTCGGCCTCGACTTCGGCGGCGCGCCGGAGCCGGACGGCGGAGAGGCAAAGCCACGCGAGTCGACCGAGGCAGAGGAAGTGCCCGAGGTCGACACGCCCCTCGACGGCGAATAAGTAAACGGTAGGGCGGGAGGCGCGCTGCTTCCCGCCCTGCTACCTTTGAGCGCGGGTCGGGTGAAGCGCTTCGTTCTCATCGCACTTGCGGCGTGCGCGGCGTTCGCTGCTGTACCGCACGGGTCCTCTGCGTCTGGGAGGGCAGCGGCGGCCGAGACCTGCGGGATCCCCGACAAGGGGACGCTCTGGGTCGACTTCGCCGACGGCTCCGTCCCGTTCTGGCAGGTCTTCGCGCGGCCCGGCGTGATCGGGGCCGCCTCGAACTTCATCTACCCGGAGCTGCTCCGGAGCTACGGCGCGAAGACGGTCTACTTCGACCTGCACCTGATCCGCCGCGTCGGCACGCCGCTCGAGCCGCTCGATCCGTCGTACGTGATCGACCGGGCGAACCGGATGTACGACACGGCCGCGATGTCGATGGGGTGCTCGCAGCCGGTGATCGCCGAGAACGAGCTGAACGGCGCGAACCTGATCACGCCCTGGAGCCCGACGAACGCGCAGTACCGGCGCAACGTCCTGATCTACCTCCAGACGCTCGCGGCCCGGGGTGCGCATCCGGTGCTGCTGATCCCCTCCGTCCCGTACACCGGCGACGTCGCGGGCGACTGGTGGCGGCAAGTCGCGAGCTACGCGGACATCGTCAGCGAGTCCTACTTCGCCGCCCCGCGCGTCGCGAAGCAGGGCCCGTTCACCGGCGGCCGGACGCTGCGGACGCTCTTCCGCAACCGCATCGCGCCGTACACCGCGATGGGCATCCCGACGAGCAAGCTCGGGATCATGCTCGGCTTCCACACGACGCCGGGCTCGGGCGGGCGCGAGCACGCGCCGCTGCTCTCGTGGCTCGAGGTCACGAAGCTCCAGGCGCTGGCCGCGAAGGAGGTCGCGAAGGAGCTCGGTCTCCGCTCCGTCTGGTCGTGGGGCTGGGCCGTGTGGGGCAAGACCTCGCCCGAGAACGACCCCGACAAGCCGGCGGCGGCCTGCGTCTACCTCTGGGCGCGCAACCCGAAGCTCTGCAACGGCCCGAAGGTCGCGCCGAAGCGATTCGACAAGTCGCGTGACGAGGGGCAGATCGTGCTTCCGGCCGGAGCGCGCTGCACGGTTCAGGGCAAAGCCCTCGACTGGAGCGCGATCCGCGGGCTCACGCCCGTGACCGGAGACATCGACGTCGCCTTCACGGCGGCCTATTCGCGGATCGTCGCCAGTCTCTACAAGCCGCTCAAGACGGCTCAGATCGCCGCTGCCGAGAAAGCCGTGATCGCGGCGCATTTCGGGAGCGCCGGCGCGTACCGCGGCGCTCTCGCGCGGGCGCACGCGAGCCCCGCGGTCGCGCGGGGCGTGATCGCGGACGAGCTGCGCCGGGAGCTGATCGAGGCGAACATCCACGTGCCCCCTCCGTCCGGCGCCGACGTCAAGGAGTACTACGCGAGCTACGCCGAGACGCCGGTCCGGCTGATCCAGTCGAAGACGCCGGCTCCGTGGCTCGGGGGCCGGAAGCGCGGCCTGGCGCTCGCGTCGGACGCGCCGCCGCAGCTCTTCCGCCTGAAGGGATCGGGCTGGGCGACGGTCCGGACGATGATCGGGCAGTTCCGGGTGCGCGCGCTCCAGCCGGCAGTCCCGCTGGGCGGCGTGCCCCTCGGCGTCGCGCGGCCGGCGGTCGTCACCGCGCTCAAGGGCCTCGTCCGAGACGACGACTACGAGCACTGGCTCGTCGCCCGAGAGCGGGCGTACGACTTCGCGACGCTCTGCTACCGCGACCGGCAGCCGGCAGCGGGCCTCGTCCCGCTCACGGACTACTTGCCCTTCCTGGCGGCGGACTAGGAGGCGCTCGAGAGCGGCCGGCCGTTGCCCTCTTCGGTCGGCTGGTAGGCGACCACCTGCGCCTTGCCGCGCTCTTTCGCGCGGTAGAGCGCTTCGTCGGCCCGCTCGAAGAACGACGTCGGGTCGTCGTCGTCCTTCAGCTCCGCGATTCCGGCCGAGACCGAGAGCCGGCCGGCCTGGCCCACGGGCCGCGAGCCGACCGCGCCGAGCAGCCGGTGGTAGAGCTGATCTGCGTCGCTCGCCACCGACTCCGGCAGCAGCACCGCGAACTCGTCCCCGCCCACCCGGCACGCGACGTCCGCGCTGCGGACGACGTCCTTGACGCGCTCGGCGGTCTCGGCGAGCACCGAGTCGCCCGCCAGATGGCCGATGCGGTCGTTGATCGCCTTGAAGTCGTCCAGGTCGAAGACGACGAGCGCGAGCTGCCGTCCGTAGCGGTGCGCGCGGGCGACCTCGCGGGCGAGCGTCTCGTGGAAGTACCGGCGGTTGTGCAGGCCCGTCAGCGCGTCGAGATCGGCGAGCTGCCTCGCCTCGCGGAACCGGCGCGCGTTCTCGATCGCCGGCCCGGCGCGCTGCGAGAGCTCCTCGAGCTCCCGCGTCTCGTCCTCCGAGAAGCGGTGCTCGGCGTTGCGGCTGTAGACGATCAGGAAGCCGGCTGTGCCACCCTCGCCCGCGACCGGGACCGCAAGCCCGGAGCGGATCAGGTCCCCGGCAGCTTCGAGCGCGGGCGGGTACTGGTACGTGAGCAAGATCGCGCGGGCCTCGTGGGCGTCCGGCGGACCGGAGACGGCCTGCCGCTCGGCCTCCTCGGTCGACAGGCCGAGCGTCGCCACGATGGGCTTCTCGTCGCCGTTGATGGAGACGAGCGCCGCATCGACGCCGGGGACGGCGCCGGCGGCTTCGAGCGTGCGCGACAGGACTTCGTCGAGATCGATCGAGCCCGCGACCTCGGTCAGGTACCGGTTCCGGCGGCCCTCCTCCTGCGCGCGCTCGAGTGACTCGGCGAGCTCGCCCACCATCGCCTCCATCCGCTCGTTCATCTCGGACACGAGCGTGAGCAGCTCCTCCTGGCCGCCGCGTGACGGGCGGCGCACGAGGATCAGGACGAGCGCGACGAGGAGAGCCGCGCCGACGACGGCCCCGGCGATCACCAGGGCGGTCGTGTTGATGACCGCTTCGACCATTCCTCCCTCGCCCAACCTCCGGTCGTCCCAGGCTCGCCCCTCGAGCGCCGGGGTCTCACTGTAATCGGGTCAGGGCTCGCAAGCTATGGCTTGAAACCTATAAAACTCTCGATTCGATTCGCACAAGCCTGCGGCTCCTGCGCCCGCCGATCCATGGAGCAATGCGCCTTTTCGCGTTTGACGCTCGGCCGGACGTTCGCTACCATCGTCCTCCGGTTGGCAGGGGCCACCAGCCCCGGCCGACCTTTGTTGTGTAAGTGCCCACTTCGAGGAGTACATGCCGACCGTAAATCAGCTGGTCCGAAAAGGCAGGGTCGCCCCCAAGGCGAAGGTGAAGACCCCTGCCCTTCGCGGCGCGCCGCAGAAGCGGGGCGTGTGCACGCGTGTCATGACGCAGACGCCGAAGAAGCCGAACTCGGCTCTGCGCAAGGTTGCCCGCGTGCGGCTGACGAACGGCATGGAGGTCGGCGCCTACATCCCCGGCGAGGGGCACAACCTCCAGGAGCACTCCGTCGTCCTGGTCCGCGGCGGGCGCGTCAAGGACCTCCCGGGTTACCGCTACAAGGTGATCCGCGGCGGGCTCGACGCAGCCGGCGTCGGCGACCGGCGGCAGGGGCGCTCGAAGTACGGCGCGAAGCGGGGCTCGTAGTGCCTCGCCGAGCAAAGATTCAGCCCCGGACGCTCGAGCCGGATCCGCTCTACAGCTCCCGCCTCGTGACGCAGGTGATCAACAAGGTGATGACGAGCGGGAAGAAGTCGACCGCCGAGGCGATCGTCTACCACGCGCTGGACCGGATCGGCGAGCGAACCGGCAAGCCGCCCGTCGAGGTGCTCGAGCAGGCCGTCAAGACCGTGACGCCGGTGCTCGAGGTCCGCTCGCGCCGCGTCGGCGGCGCCAACTACCAGGTGCCTGTCGAGGTGCCGCAGCGCCGTGCGCGCACGCTGGCCGTGCGCTGGCTCGTCACGTATGCGCGCGACCGCCGCGAGAAGGAGATGTCCGACAAGCTCGCCGGCGAGATCCTCGACGCGCTCGAGCAGCAGGGCGGCGCCTACAAGCGCAAGGACGACCTCTACCGGATGGCGCAGGCCAACAAGGCCTTTGCGCACTACCGCTGGTGATGACAGTGGCGACGGCGAAAACAGAAGTCGCACTCGAGCGCGTCCGCAACATCGGGATCATGGCCCACATCGACGCGGGCAAGACCACGACGACCGAGCGGATCCTCTACTACACCGGCCGCACCCACAAGATGGGCGAGGTCCACGAGGGCGCTGCGGTGATGGACTGGATGGCGCAGGAGCAGGAGCGCGGCATCACGATCACCTCTGCTGCGACGACCGCGACGTGGCGCGATTTTCGTATCAACATCATCGATACGCCCGGGCACGTGGACTTTACGATCGAAGTTGAGCGCAGCCTGCGCGTGCTCGACGGCGCGATCGCGGTCTTCGACTCGGTCGCAGGCGTCGAGCCGCAGTCGGAGACTGTCTGGCGCCAGGCCGACCGCTACCGCGTGCCGCGGATCGCCTTCATCAACAAGATGGACCGCACCGGCGCGGACTTCTTCTCCGCCGTGCAGTCGATGGTCGACCGCCTCGGCGCGCGCCCGGTGCCCGTGCAGCTGCCGATCGGCCAGGAGGAGCACTTCCGCGGCGTCGTCGACCTCGTCGAGATGCGCGCGGTCACCTGGGCCGACGACCTCGGCACGAAGATGGACATCGAGGAGATTCCGGCCGAGCTCGCCGAGCAGGCGCAGGAGTACCACCACCAGCTGATCGACGCGGTCGCCGACCACGACGACGAGCTGATGGAGACCTACCTCCTCGACGAAGAGGCCGTCACGCCGGAGATGCTGAAGCGCGCGCTCCGCGCCGCGACGCTCGACATCACGGTCACGCCGGTCCTCGCCGGCTCCGCGTTCAAGAACAAGGGCGTCCAGCCGCTGCTCGACGGCGTGCTCGACTACCTGCCGAGCCCGCTCGACGTGCCGCCCATCCACGGGATCGACCCGCGCACCGAGCACGAGCTCTCGCGCCGCCCGGCGCTCGACGAGCCGTTCTCGGCTCTGGTCTTCAAGGTCATGTCGGATCCCTACGTCGGCAAGCTGACGTACTTCCGCGTCTACTCCGGGCAGGTCAGCGCCGGCGACCGCGTCCTCAACACGAGCACCGGCAAGACCGAGCGGATCGGCCGCATCCTTCAGATGCACGCCAATCACCGCGAGGAGCGCGAGGAGATCGGCGCAGGCGAGATCGCCGCCGCGGTCGGCCTCAAGGCCTCGACCACCGGCGACACGCTGGCGATCGACACCGCGCCCATCCGGCTCGAGGCGATGGACTTCCCGGAGCCCGTCATCTCGGTCGCGATCGAGCCGAAGACGAAGGCCGACCAGGACAAGCTCGGCTCAGGCCTGCAGCGCCTCTCCGAGGAGGACCCGACCTTCCGCGTGCGCACCGACGACGAGACCGGCCAGACGCTGATCTCCGGGATGGGCGAGCTCCACCTCGAGATCATCGTCGACCGCCTGATGCGCGAGTTCTCGGTCGACGCGAACGTCGGCCGCCCGCAGGTTGCCTACCGCGAGACCTTCGGCCGCCCTGTCGAGAAGGTCCAGGGGCGCTTCGTCCGCCAGACCGGCGGCCGCGGCCAGTACGGCCACGCCGTGATCAACGCCGAGCCGACGGAGCCGGGCGAGGGCTACGACTTCGTCGACAAGATCGTCGGCGGCAAGATCCCGCGCGAATACATCGGGCCCGTCGACCTCGGCATCCAGGAGGCGATGGAGTCAGGCATCCTCGCCGGCTACCCGGTCGTCGACGTCCGCATCGAGCTCGTCGACGGCTCGTTCCATGAGGTCGACTCGAGCGAGATGGCCTTCAAGGTCGCTGGCTCGATGGCCTTCAAGGAGGCGATGAAGCGCTCGAAGCCGAAGCTGCTCGAGCCGGTCATGGCCGTCGAGGTCGTGACCCCGGAGGACTATCTGGGCGACGTGATGGGCGATCTCAACTCGCGCCGCGGGCGCGTCGAAGGGCTCGAGCCGCGCGGCAACGCGCAGGCGATCCGGGCCCGCGTACCGCTCGCCACCATGTTTGGCTACGCAACCGACCTGCGCTCGACGACGCAGGGCCGGGCCACGTTCACGATGCAGTTCGACCGGTACGAGGAAGTGCCGCAGTCGATCGCGAGCGAGCTCGTCGACTCGCAGGCCACGTAACACAAGGAAGGAAAGGACGGAATGGCTAAGGAGAAGTTCGAGAGGAGCAAGCCGCACCTCAACGTCGGCACGATCGGCCACATCGACCACGGCAAGACGACCCTCACCGCCGCGATCACGAAGGTGCTCGCGGAGAAGGTCGGCGGCAGCACCGCTGCCCGGTCGTTCGAGTCGATCGACAACGCTCCCGAGGAGCGCCAGCGCGGGATCACGATCAACACCTCGCACGTCGAGTACGAGACCGAGAACCGTCACTACGCGCACGTCGACTGCCCCGGGCACGCCGACTACATCAAGAACATGATCACGGGCGCCGCCCAGATGGACGGCGCGATCCTCGTCGTCTCGGCCGCCGACGGCCCGATGCCGCAGACCCGCGAGCACATCCTGCTCGCGCGCCAGGTCGAGGTGCCGTACATCGTCGTGTTCCTGAACAAGGCCGACATGGTCGACGACCCGGAGCTGCTCGAGCTCGTCGAGATGGAGGTTCGCGAGCTGCTCTCGAAGTACGAGTTCCCAGGCGACGACATCCCGGTCGTGACCGGCTCGGCGCTGAAGGCCCTCGAGGGCGACGAGGAGCAGGCCGGCAAGATCCTCGAGCTGATGCAGGCCGTGGACGACTACATCCCGGAGCCCACGCGTGACACCGAGAAGCCGTTCCTGATGCCGATCGAGGACGTCTTCACGATCACGGGCCGCGGCACCGTCGTCACGGGCCGGATCGAGCAGGGCCAGATCAAGTCGGGCGACGAGGTCGAGATCGTCGGCATCCACCCGGAGGTCGAGAAGACCGTCGTCACCGGGCTCGAGATGTTCAACAAGACGCTCGACTTCGCCCAGGCGGGCGACAACGCCGGCGCGCTTCTTCGCGGCACCAAGCGCGAGGAGGTCGAGCGCGGGCAGGTCCTCGCCAAGCCGGGCTCGATCACGCCGCACACGCACTTCAAGGCGGAGGTCTACGTCCTCTCGAAGGACGAGGGCGGGCGGCACACGCCGTTCTTCAACGGCTACCGGCCGCAGTTCTACTTCCGCACGACGGACGTGACCGGCTCGATCGCGCTCCCGGAGGGCCAGGAGATGGTCGTCCCGGGGGACAACACCAACATGGACATCGATCTCGGACAGCCGATCGCCATGGACCAGGGGCTGCGCTTCGCGATTCGCGAAGGCGGCCGCACGGTCGGCGCCGGCGTCGTGACCGAGATCACCAAGTAGAAGGGAAGGGACGCGCCGGTGCCGCAGAGCAAGATCCGTATCCGCCTCAAGGGCTACGACCACCAGCAGCTCGACAAGTCCGCGAGCCAGATCGTGGAGACGGCTCAGCGCACCGGCGCGACCATCACGGGGCCTGTGCCCCTGCCCACGGAGAAGAACGTCTACTGCGTGATCCGGTCGCCGTTCAAGGACAAGGACTCGCGCGAGCACTTCGAGGTGCGCACGCACAAGCGCCTGATCGACATCCACTCGCCCACGCCGAAGACCGTCGACTCGCTGATGCGGCTCGACCTTCCGGCCGGCGTCGACATCGAGATCAAGCTCTAGGCCATGAAGGGGATCGTGGGGACAAAGCTCGGCATGACGCAGATCTTCGATCCTGAGACGGGCGCCGTCACGCCCGTGACCGTGATCGAGGCGGGGCCGTGTCCGGTCGTCCGCGTCAAAACTGTCGAGTCGGACGGCTACGAGGCCGTGCAGGTCGCCTTCGGCGCGGTCGACAAGCGGCGCGTGACCAAGGCAAGGCTGGGCCAGCTCGGCGACGCCGGGCCGCACCGCGGCCTGGTCGAGTTCCGCGGCCCGAGCGAGCTGACTCCCGGCGAGACCGTCACGGTCGAGGCCTTCGAGCCCGGCGAGCGGATCAAGGTCTCCGGGATCGGGATCGGCAAGGGCTTTGCCGGGACCATTAAGCGCCACAATTTCTCGCGCGGCCCGAAGACGCACGGCTCGCACAACATCCGCGCGCCCGGCTCGATCGGCGCGTCGGCCACGCCTGCCCGCGTGCGCAAGGGCGTCCGGATGGCCGGCCGCATGGGCGGCAAGCGTGTCACCCAGGTCGGGCTGACCGTTCACGACGTCGACGCGGAGCGCAACCTGCTCCTGATCAAGGGCGCCGTGCCCGGTCCGCGCAACGGCATCGTCGAGATCAGAGAGGACAAGGGCCGTGGCCGCGCCTAAGGCTCCCGTCCTCGGCTCCCAGAAGAGCGTCTCGCTCGAGGAGGCGGTCTTCGCCGCAGAGGTGAAGCCGCACCTCGTCCACGAGACCGTTCGCGCCGAGCTGAACGACGCGCGCTCGGCGACCCGCGGCGGCAAGAGCCGCGGCCTCGTCGCCGGCGGCCGCTCGAAGCCGTGGCGCCAGAAGGGCACGGGCCGCGCCCGCGCCGGCTCGACCCGCGCGCCGCACTGGACCGGGGGAGGCATGGCGTTCCCGCCCAACAACCGCAGCTTCGCCTCGAAGGTCAACCGCAAGGCGAGGCGCGCGGCCATGCGGAGCGCGCTCTCCGCGCACGCGCAGGCCGGCACGCTCGGGATCCTCGACCCGTCCGAGCTCTCCGAGCCCTCGACCAAGGCCGCGCTCGGCCTCGTCGAGAAGTGGGACAAGGAGCGTCCGATCCTCGTGGTCGCGCAGGAGGAGGACGAGGGCCTGATCAAGTCGTTCCGCAACCTCGACCGCGTCGTCATCACGGTTCCGTCCGAGCTCGAGGTCACCCAGGTCGTTTGGGCGCGCTCGCTGCTCATCTCCGAGCCGGCGCTCGAGCAGGTTCAGGGGAGGGCCCAATGAGCCTGCATCCGAACCAGGTTCTGCTCGCCCCGGTCGTGACAGAGAAGAGCTACGAGCTGATCGACCAGCGCAAGTACTCGTTCAAGGTGCACCCGGACGCGCACAAGACGCAGATCCGGCAGGCCGTCGAGGAGCTCTTCAGCGTCCACGTCGAGGCCGTGAACATCGTCAAGGTCCAGTCCAAGCCCAAGCAGCGCAACTTCCGGCGCGGCACCAGGCCCGGCTGGAAGAAGGCGATCGTGCAGCTGCGCCAGGGCGAGTCGATCGAGATCTTCGAAGGAGCACAAGCCTGATGGCATTGCGCAAGTACAAGCCCACGTCTCCGGGCCGCCGCTTCATGTCGGTCTCGGCCTTCGACGAGATCACGAAGACCGAGCCCGAGAAGAGCCTGCTCGAGCCGATCAAGAAGAAGGGCGGCCGGAACTCGTACGGCCGGATCACGACGCGCCACCAGGGCGGCGGCCACAAGCGCCGCTACCGCACGATCGACTTCAAGCGCCTCAAGGACGGCGTCCCGGCGAAGGTCGCCGCGATCGAGTACGACCCGAACCGGTCGGCCCGGATCGCGCTGCTCCATTACGCGGACGGCGCCAAGTCCTACATCCTCGCGCCCGCGCGGCTGCGGGTCGGCGCGGTCGTCGAGTCCGGACCCGGCGCCGACATCAAGCCCGGCAACGCGCTCCCGCTCGAGAACATCCCGACCGGAACGCTCGTCCACAACGTCGAGCTCAAGCCCGGCAAGGGCGGCCAGCTCGCGCGCAGCGCCGGCTCCGGAATCCAGCTCGTGGCGAAGGACGAGGGCCTCGGCGTCCTTCGGCTACCATCGGGCGAGCTGCGCCGGGTACCGCTCACCTGCCGCGCGACGATCGGTCAGGTCGGCAACGTCGACCACGAGAACGTCACCGTCGGCAAGGCGGGCCGCAGCCGCTGGAAGGGGAAGCGTCCAACGGTTCGCGGCTCGGCGATGAACCCCGTCGACCACCCGCACGGAGGCGGCGAGGGCAAGTCGAAGGGCGGCCGGCACCCGGTGACGCCGTGGGGCGTGCCCACGCTCGGCAAGCGCACGCGCCGCAAGCACAAGGAATCCGACAAGTTGATCGTCCGCGGCCGCCGCCGCGGGAAGGAGAAGCGATGAGCGTAGGCTCGACGGAGCTCATAAATAGCGGAAGTGCCGGCTTTGCCGGCGGTGGAGCGGAAGCGTGAGTCGTAGTTCGAAAAAGGGCCCGTTCGTCGAGGAACGGCTGCTGAGCCGCATCAACTCCATGAACGAGTCAGGCAGCAAGCAGATGATCCGGACCTGGTCGCGGTCCTCGACGATCTTCCCGGAGATGGTCGGGCACACGATCGCGGTCCACGACGGCCGCAAGCACGTGCCCGTGTTCGTGACCGAGCAGATGGTCGGCCACAAGCTCGGCGAGTTCGCCCCGACGCGCACCTTCCGCGCCCACTCAGGCGACCGCAAGACCGAGGTGAAGCGCTGATGGCAACCGCCGAGAGGCAGCAGGTGCGCGCCGTCGCGCGCTGGGTGCGCATCTCCCCCCGCAAGGCTCGCCTGGTCACGGACCACATCCGCGGCCGCTCCGTGCCCGAGGCGCGGACGGTTCTCGCCTTCACGCCGCGCGCAGCCGCGCGCGACATCGACAAGGTGCTGCGCTCCGCCGTCGCGAACGCCGAGGCCAACCACAACCTCGACGGCGACGAGCTGGTCGTCGCGCAGGCCTACGTGGACGAAGGCCCGGTCATGAAGCGCTGGCGCGCCAGGGCACGCGGCCGCGCCGCGCGGATCATCAAGCCGACCTGCCACATCACCATCGTGCTGAGCGAGGTCGAAGGTCCCCGCCAGGCGAAAGCGCCTCCGGCCGCTCCGCCGGCCGAGGAGGAGAAGCCGAAGCGCAAGCCGGCCGCCCGGAAGCGCAAGGCGCCGGCCCCAAAAGAGAACAAGCCCGCGAAGGAGGCTGCGGTCTAGATGGGTCAGAAAGTTCATCCCGGCGGGATGCGCGTCGGCGTCATCCACGACTGGAAGTCGAACTGGTACACCGGCACGAAGGAGTTCCCGGCGTACCTGCTCGAGGACATCAAGATCCGCGAGCACATCCAGGGCAAGCTCTCGCACGCGGGCCTGTCGGACATCCTGATCCGAAAGGACGCCCAGCGGATCACGATCGACATCTACACCGCCCGGCCCGGGATCGTGATCGGCAAGTCCGGCGTGGAGGTGGACGCGCTCCGCAAGGACATCCACGGCATGACGAACAAGGCCGTGCACATCAACATCAACGAGATCAAGCGGCCCGAGCTCGACGCGAAGCTCGTCGCGCAGTCGATCGCCGAGCAGCTCGAAAACCGCGTGAGCTTCCGCCGCGCGATGAAGCGCTCGCTCGCCTCCGCGATCCGCTCCGGAGCGCAGGGGGTCAAGGTGCAGTGCGGCGGGCGGCTGGCCGGCACCGAGATGAGCCGCTCGGAGAGCTACTCCGAGGGCCGCGTCCCGCTGCACACGATCCGCGCCGACATCGACTACGGCTTCCACGAGGCGAAGACGACCTACGGGCGGATCGGCGTGAAGGTCTGGATCAACAAGGGCGAGATCATGCCCGAGGGCTTCGAGAGCGTCGGCCAGAAGGACCAGCGGCTCGGCGACCAGGACCAGGCTCGCCGACGGGGCGGCACCGCCGAGGGTCTCGGCGCGTCCCGCGAGGGCGGCCGTGGCCGCGGGCCCGACCGCGAAGGGCTCGGCCCCGTGCGGCAGCGGCGGCCCCGCAAGCCCGGAGCGCGAGATCGCGCCCGTGGGCAGGACAACGTCGAGCGGCCGCGCACCGACAAGAGCGCGACCTCGCCCGAGGGCCGCGAGCAGCCGCCCGTCGAGCCGGAGACGCAGCCCGTGCCCGAGGCCGTCGCCGAGGCACCCGACACGACCACGACGAAGAAGCAGGTCGAGGACCCGACGAAGCTCGAGAAGTCGGGCGATCCCAAGGCCGAGAAGAAGTCCGCCAAGGGCGCAGGCAGCAAGCCGACCAAGAAGGGAAAGACGTAAGTGCTCCTCCCGAAGAAGACGAAGTTCCGCAAGTACCAGCGCGGCCGCCGCCGGGGGGCCGCGAAGGGCCAGACGACCGTGCAGGCCGGCGACTACGGCCTGAAGGCGCTCGAGGCCGGCTGGGTGACGAACCGACAGATCGAGGCTGCCCGAATCGCGATGACGCGCAAGATCCGCCGCGGCGGCAAGGTCTGGATCAACGTCTTCCCGGACAAGCCGGTCACGCAGAAGCCGGCCGAGACGCGCATGGGCTCAGGCAAGGGCGCGCCCGAGCACTGGGTCGCCGTCGTCAAGCCCGGACGTGTGATGTTCGAGCTCGCCGGCGTCGACGAGCGCCTGGCGAAGGAGGCGCTCCGGCTCGCGGGCCGGAAGCTGCCGCTGAGGACGAGGGTCGTGAAGCGGGAGGCTGATCTCTTTGCGAGCTAGAGAGCTGCGAGACATGACCGACGAGGAGCTGGACAACCGCTTGGCCGACACGCGCCAGGAGCTGTTCAACCTGCGTTTCCAGGGCGCGACCGGCGCGCTCGAGAACACCGCGCGCCTGAAGCTCGCGAAGCGCGAGATCGCCCGCATCCTGACCATCCGCAACGACCGAGCCGCACGGCTCACGAGTGAGACACATGGCTGACGAAGACAAAGACAAGAACGAGACAACCGAAGAGCCGCAGGCCGAGGCAGAGCCCGAGGCTGCTCAGCCCGAGGCTGCCGAGCCGGAGGCCGCCGAGCCCGAGGCTGCCGAGCCGGAGGCCGAGGAGACCCCGGCCGCCGAGGAGCCGGCGCCCGAGCCCGACCCGGTCGCAGAGGCCGCCGAGGAGCCGAGCGGCGAGGTCCCTGCGGAGGAGGCCGAGGGGGTCGCCGAGGAGACCGGAGAAGAACCGGCGCCCGAGGCAGAGACCGAGCCTGCAGTAGAAGCCGAGCCCGCCGCAGAGGCCGAGCCCGCAGCGGAGGCCGAGCCCGAGGCGGAAGCGCCGCCGGTCCAGTCGGGGCCCAAGCCGAAGCGCAAGCGCATGCCGCGCTCCGAGCGCCACAAGCACTCGAAGCCGAAGCGCGAGCGCCCCGCCGAGCGCCGCCCGATCGTCCGGCTGCCGAAGCCCGAGCACGAGCGGGGCCGGAGCCAGGAGCGCCGCGGGATCGTCGTCTCGGATGCGATGGACAAGACGATCGTCGTCAAGGTCGACACGGTGAAGGCGCACCGCCGCTACAAGAAGGTCGTCCGCCGCTCGAGCAAGTTCCACGCGCACGACGAGCAGAACGCGGCGAAGGTCGGCGACCTCGTCCGCATCGTCGAGACACGCCCGCTCTCGAAGACCAAGAACTGGCGCCTCGCCGAGGTGCTGGAGGCCGCGAAGTGATCCAGCAGGAGTCCAGACTGCGCGTGGCCGACAACACCGGCGCCCGCGAGATTCTCTGCATCCGCGTCAAGGGCGGCTCCCACCGCCGCTACGCGCGCGTCGGCGATGTGATCACGGCGACGGTCAAGACGGCGAGCCCGCAGGGCGCGGTCAAGAAGGGCGAGGTCGTGCAGGCGGTCGTCGTCCGCACGCGCAAGCCCTTCGGCCGCGACGACGGCACGTCGATCGCCTTCGACGAGAACGCCGCCGTCCTGATCGACAGCGCGCGCAACCCGCGCGGCACCCGCATCTTCGGGCCCGTCGCCCGCGAGCTGCGGGAGAAGAACTTCATGAAGATCGTCTCGCTCGCCCCGGAGGTGCTCTGATGGCCACGGCCATGAAGATCCGCAAAGGCGACCTCGTCCACATGATCGCCGGCAAGGACCGCGGCAAGCAGGGTCGCGTGATCGAGGCGCGCCCCCGCGACAAGCGCGTGATCGTCGAGAACCTGAACGTCGTCAAGCGCCACATGCGGCCGCAGCCGATGCGCGACTCGAGCCGCATGGGCGGCGCCGCGATGACGCCGGGCGGCGTGATCGAGAAAGCGTCGGCGGTTCCGGTCTCGAACGTGATGCTGGTCTGCCCGACCTGCAACCGGCCGACGCGGGTGGGGATGACGACGAAGGAGATCAAGGGCCGCGAGGTGCGCGCACGCGTCTGCAAGCGGGCCGACTGCCAACAGGAGATCGACAAGTGAGCGCAGTCGGAGAACAACTGGCTACACGCCCCGCCTGAAGGAGCGCTATGACGGCGAGCTCCGCGCCCGGCTCAAGGACGAGCTCGGCGTGAGCACGGTCATGCAGGTCCCCCGCGTCTCGAAGATCACCCTGAACATGGGCGTGGGCGAGGCGAAGACCGACGCGAAGCAGCTCGACAGCGCGATCGACGAGCTGACGACGATCGCCGGGCAGCGCGCCCAGGTGCGCCTGGCCCGCAAGTCGATCGCCAGCTTCAAGCTGCGCGAGGGGATGCCCGTCGGTGCGCGCGTGACGCTGCGCGGCGACCGCATGTGGGAGTTCCTCGACCGGCTCGTGTCGATCGCCCTGCCGCGGATCCGCGACTTCCGCGGGCTCAATCCCGGCTCGTTCGACGGCCGCGGCAACTTCTCGCTCGGGATCCGCGAGCAGATCATCTTTCCGGAGATCGACTACGACTCGATCCAGAACATCCGCGGCCTCGACGTCGCGATCACCACGACCGCCGAGAACGACGAGCAGGGGCTCGCGCTCCTACGCGCGCTCGGCATGCCGTTCACCCGAGAAGAGAGCCCCGAAGGAGAGTAAGTGGCGAAGAAGGCGCTGATCGAGAAGTCGCGCAGGCCCCAGCGGTTCAAGACGCGGGCCTACTCCCGCTGCAACCGCTGCGGGCGGCCGCGCGCCGTGTACAAGAAGTTCGGCCTCTGCCGGATCTGCCTGCGCGACCTCGCGCACGAGGGCGTAATCCCCGGCATGACGAAATCGAGCTGGTAATGCAGACAGACCCGATCGCAGACATGCTCACCCGCATCCGGAACGCCAACAAGGCGCTCCAGGAGACCGTCGACATGCCGAGCTCGCGCCTGAAGGTGGAGATCGCGCGCCTGCTCAAGGAGGAGGGCTACATCCGGGATTTCCGGATCGTCAGCTCCGAAGAGTTCAACCAGGGCGAAGAGAACAAGAAGAAGCACCGCCCCTACGACACGCTCACGGTCGAGCTCAAGTTCGGCCGCAACCGCGAGCGCGTCATCACCGACTTGAAGCGCGTCTCGAAGCCCGGGCGCCGCGTCTATGCTCGCAAGGACCGCCTCCCGCGTGTCCTCGGCGGCATGGGCATCTCCATCCTGTCCACCTCAAACGGCCTGATCACCAGCCGCACGGCCGCCGAGAAGGGTGTCGGCGGCGAGGTGATCTGCTTCGTCTGGTAGCGCATGAGTCGAATCGGCAGACAGCCCATCGAAGTTCCGAGCAGCGTCTCGGTCTCGGTCTCGCCTGGCCGCGTGATGGTCAACGGGCCGCTCGGCGAGCTCAGCCAGCAGGTTCCCGGGCGGATGAAGGTCGAGCAGGAGAACGGGACGATCACCGTCACGCGGCCGACCGAGCGCGGGGACGATCGGGCGCTGCACGGGCTCACGCGCACGCTGATCGCGAACATGGTCGAGGGCGTCACCAACGGTTTTTCCAAGCGGCTCGAGATCCAGGGAGTCGGCTACCGCGCGTCGCTGCGCGGCGTCGACCTGGAGCTGAACGTCGGCTTCTCGCACCCGGTTGTGCTCAAGGCGCCGCAGGGGATCACGTTCGAGGTGCCGACGCCGACCGAGGTGATCGTCAAGGGGATCGACAAGCAGCAGGTCGGCCAGACCGCCGCCGAGGTGCGCAAGGTCCGGCCGCCGGAGCCGTACAAGGGCAAGGGCATCCGCTACGAGGGCGAGTACGTCCGCCGGAAGGTCGGCAAGCGCGCATGAGCACGCTCACGGTCAGGAAGGCGCGCGAGCGCCGCCACCGCCGCGTGCGCGCGAAGGTCTTCGGCACCGCCGAGCGGCCGCGCCTGGTCGTGTTCCGCTCGAACCGCGGGATCGAGGCGCAGCTCGTGGACGACCTCGAGGGCCGCACGCTCGCCGGCGCGAGCTGGCTGCAGCTGAAGAAGCTCAAGGGGAACAAGACGGAGCAGGCGGCCGAGGTCGGCAAGGAGCTCGCCAAGCGGGCCAAGGACGCAGGCATCGAGGCCGTCGTGTTCGACCGCGGCGGATACCTCTACCAC
Organism: uncultured Actinomycetes bacterium; assembly: GCA_963788215.1. Taxonomy (GTDB): domain Bacteria; phylum Actinomycetota; class Thermoleophilia; order Gaiellales; family Gaiellaceae; genus AC-32. The sequence continues at coordinate 679,356 of CAWBFX010000003.1, read as the reverse complement.
GGCAGGGTCAAGGCGCTCGCGGATGCGGCGCGCGAAGGAGGGCTGAAGTTCTAGGGATGGCCATTCAGGAACGCGAAGCAAGAGAGCTCAAAGAGCGCGTGGTCGAGATCAACCGCGTCGCCAAGGTGGTCAAGGGCGGCCGGCGGTTCTCGTTCACGGCGCTGGTCGTGATCGGCGACGAGGTCGACCGCGTCGGTCTCGGCTACGGCAAGGCCCGCGAGGTGCCGCTGGCGATCTCGAAGGCCGTCGACGACGCCAAGAAGAACCTGTTCTCGGTGCCGCAGCACGGGACGACGATCACGCACGAGATCCTCGGCGAGTTCGGCGCGGCGCGCGTGCTGCTGCGGCCGGCGAGCGAGGGGACGGGCGTGATCGCGGGCGGAGGCGTCCGCGCCGTGCTCGAGCTGGCAGGGATCCGCGACATCCTCGCCAAGAGCCTGGGCACGACGAACCCGATCAACATGCTCAAGGCGACGGTGAACGGGCTCCAGCGCCTGCGCCGGCCCGACGAGGTCGCGGCGACGAGGGGCCTGACGATCAGCCAGGTGCTGCCCGTGAGCGCCAAGGCCAAGGAGGAGGAAGCGGCCGCAGAGCCGGAGCCGGCAGAGCCGGTGGCGGTTGCGGCCGAGGAGAGCGCCACGGAGGATGGAAATGGCGAAGCTGAAGATCACGCAGACGCGTAGCTCCATCGGCCAGAGCCAGCGGCACCGCGGGACGCTCCGCGCGCTCGGGCTCGGCAAGATCGGGCGCAGCGTCGAGAAGGACGAGAGCCCTCAGCTCGCCGGTATGCTCAGGAAGGTCCGTCACCTCGTGAGGGTGGACTCCGATGCCTGACGACCTGAACCTCTCGAACCTCAAGCCGGCACAGGCGCGCAAGGCCCGCAAGCGGGTCGGCCGCGGCCTGGGCTCGGGCAAGGGCCGCTACTCCGGCCGCGGAATCAAGGGCCAGAAGTCGCGCTCGGGCTCGCACAAGATGCGCGCGGGCTTCGAGGGCGGCCAGAACCCGCTCTACATGCGCCTCGGCAAGCAGCGCGGCAACACGTCCGCGGACGCGATGCCCGTCGGCCCGCACCGCACCTTCACGGCACCCGTTAACGTCGCCACGCTCGAGGAGCGCTTCGACGCCGGCGCCGAGGTGACGCCCGAGACGCTCGTCGAGAGAGGCGTGCTCAAGAACACGAAGATCGACGTGAAGATCCTGGGCAACGGCGAGCTGAAGAAGAAGCTGAGCGTCACGGCGCACGCCGTCTCCGCGAGCGCGCGAGAGAAGATCGAGGCCGCGGGGGGCACGATCACGCTCCTCCGCGAGCCGAAGGAGCGCAAGCCGAAGCGCCGCCAGCGGCCCGCTGCCCCTCCTGCGAAGGCGGAGGAGCCGGAGGAGCCGACGGAGGCCGACGAGCCCGCCGAGGCCGAGGAGTCCGAAGAGCCTGCGGCCGAGGAGGCCGAGGAGAGCTAGATGTTCAGCTGGCTCGCGAACGCATGGCGCGTGCCCGAGCTCAGGCGGCGCGTCCTCTTCACCGCCTTGATCCTCGCGCTCTACCGGCTCGGCTCCTGGATCCCCGCGCCGGGCGTCAACTCCGACCAGATCCAGGGCTACTTCAACTCGAACGGCGGCGGCACGATCCTCGGCCTGCTGAGCGTCTTCTCGGGCGGCGCGCTCGCGCGCTTCTCGCTGTTCGCGCTCGGGATCATGCCCTACGTCACCGCCTCGATCATCCTCCAGCTCCTGACCGTCGTCATCCCGAGGCTCGAGGAGCTGCAGAAGGAAGGCGAGGCCGGGATGGCCAAGATCAACCAGTACACCCGCTACCTCACCGTGGCGCTCGCGGCCGCGCAGGCGACCGGCTACGCGTACCTCTTCCAGCGGCAGGGCATCCTCACGCACAACACCGGCCGTCTCGTCCTGATCATCGTCACGCTCACCGCCGGGACCACGCTGCTGATGTGGATGGGCGAGCTGATGACGAAGCGCGGCGTCGGCAACGGCATCTCGCTGCTGATCTTCGCGTCGATCCTCTCGACGGCGCCCTCGGGCGTCACCGCCTGGTACAACGGCGGCCCGATGGAGAAGCTGTTCTTCCCGCTGATCGCGATCGGCATCATCGTCGCGGTCGTCTTCATCCAGGAGGGCCAGCGCCGGATTCCGATCCAGTACGCGAAGCGGATGGTGGGCCGGCGGATGACGAGCGGCGGGGCGACCTACATGCCGCTGCGCGTGAACATGGCCGGCGTCATCCCGATCATCTTCGCCGCCGCCGTGATGGCGTTCCCGCCGACGATCGGCCAGTACTTCCCGCAGACGCAGGGCTTCGTCAACCGCCACTTCCAGACGTCGAGCCTCACGTACCTCCTGCTCGAAGCGGCGTTGATCGTGATCTTCACGTACTTCTACACCGCGGTCCAGTTCAACCCCGTCGACCAGGCCGACAACCTGCGCAAGTACGGCGGCTACGTGCCGGGCATCCGGCCGGGCCCGCCGACCGCGCAGTACTTCGACCGGGTGCTCACCCGCCTGACGCTGCCGGGCTCGCTCTACCTCGCGACCGTCGCCATCCTGCCGAGCATCTTCATCCGCTACGGGGGCTTCTCGCAGGCGAACTCGCGCGCCCTCGGCGGCACCTCGGTCCTGATCGTGGTCGGCGTTGCCCTCGACACGATGCGCCAGATGGAGTCGCAGATGATGATGCGCTCCTACGAAGGCTTCCTCAAATAGTGGCGCTCAACGTTCTGCTGCTGGGCCCGCAGGGGGCCGGCAAGGGAACCCAGGGCAAGCTGATCGCCGGCGAGTACGGGGTCCCGCACATCGCGACCGGGGACATGCTCCGGGCGGCGATGGCCGCCGGCACCGAGCTCGGCCGCAGGGTCAAGCCGCTCTATGACGCGGGCGACCTCGTGCCGGACGACATCATGATTGCGCTCATCCGCGAGCGCCTTGCCGACGACGACGCGGCCGGCGGCTTCGTCCTCGACGGATTTCCGCGCACGACGCCGCAGGCGGACGCGCTCGACGCGATGCTCGAGGAGATCGAGCGGCCGCTGACGGTCGTCTTCGAGTTCCAGCTCCCCGAGCAGGTCGCGATCGAACGCCTGCGCGGCCGCGCGCAGGAGGAAGGCCGGCCGGACGACACGCCCGAGGCCATTCGCAAGCGGCTCGACCTCTACCGCGAGCAGACCGAGCCGCTCGTCGAGTACTACCGCGCTCGCGGGATCCTCGTCGGCATTCCCGCGGAGCCGCCGGTGGAGGAGGTCTTCGCCGAGATCCAGCGGGCGCTCGAGCAGGCGGCCGTCCGATGATCATTCGCAAGTCCGAGCAAGAGATCGAGCGGATGGCGCGCGCAGGAGCGGTCGTGGCCGAGGTCCTCGCGCTTCTCGGCGAACGCGCCAGACCCGGCGTGACCACGGAGGAGCTCGACGGGATCGCCGAGGACTACATCCGCTCGCAGGGCGGCTTTCCGACGTTCAAGGGCTACCGCGGCTACCCGGCTTCGATCTGCACCTCGCCGAACGACATGGTGGTGCACGGCATCCCGCGGCCGTACGCGCTCGCCGAGGGCGACATCCTCTCGGTGGACGTCGGCGTCACGCTCGACGGCTTCGTCGCCGACTCGGCCTACACGTTCCCGATCGGCGAGATCGCGCCGGACGCCGAGCACCTGCTCGAGGCCTGCAAGGCGGCGCTCGCCGCAGGCATCGCGGAGTGCCGGCCGGGAAACCGGCTTTCGGACATCTCGCACGCGATCCAGGCCGCGACCGAGGAGCAGGGCTTCTCCGTCATCCGCAGCCTGGTCGGCCACGGCGTCGGCCGCGCGATGCACGAGGAGCCCCAGATCCCGAACTACGGGCCGCCCGGCCGCGGCCCGGTCCTCGCCGCCGGGATGACGTTCGCGATCGAGCCGATGATCAACGCGGGCGGCCCCGACGTCGTCGTCCAGGACGACGAGTGGTCGATCTCGACCGGCGACGGGTCGCTCTCGGCCCATTTCGAGCACACCGTCGCGGTCACGGACGATGGCCCCCGCATCCTCACAACCGTCCGCGAAGGAGTGAACGCATGAGCGTAGGCTCGACGGAGCTCATCAAAGAGCGGAGGCACCGGCTTTGCCGGGGCCGGGAGCGGGAACAATGACCGATCCGCGCATCGACGAGTACGCGAAGCTGCTCGTCGAGGAGTGCCTGGACGTCCAGCCCGGCTGGCAGGTGATGGTCTCGGGCGGAGCGCTGGCCAGGCCGCTGATCGAGTCGGTCTTCCGCCTCCTCGGCCAAAAGGGTGCCTACGCGATCCCGCGGATCAGCCTCGCCGGCCAGGGCTTCAATCTCGTCTGGGCCCAGGAGGCTCCGCTGGAGCTGCTGGACAACCCGTCGCCGATCGAGATGCATCCCTTCCACGAGGCGGACGCCTGGATCGGGATCGAGGCGCCGGAGAACACCCGCGAGCTCACCGCCCTCGACCAGGAGCGGCTCGGCCGGCTCCAGGCGGGCATCCGCCCCCACGTCGAGCGGGTCTTCACGTTCGACCTGAAGTGGGTGGGCTGCCAGTACCCGACCGCGGCGCTTGCGCAGGAAGCCGGGATGTCGCTGAGCGAGTTCGAGGACTTCCTCTACGGCTCGTGCCTGCTCGACTGGAAGGCCGAGAAGGAGCGCATGAGCATCTACGCGAAGGCCTTCGACGAGGCGAAGGAAGTGCGGATCGTCGCCGAGGGAACCGATCTCACGCTCAGCGTCGACGGCCGCGAGGGCGAGGTCGATGCAGGTGGCGCGAACATGCCGGGCGGAGAGTTCTTCTACTCGCCGCTCGAGGACTCGGCCTCGGGAACGATCGCCTTCACCGAGTTTCCCGCGGTCTACGCAGGCCGGGAGGTCACCGGGATCCGCCTCCGCTTCGACGAGGGTCGCGTCGTCGACGCCTCAGCCGACTCGAACGAGTCGTTCCTGCTCGAGACGCTCGACCTCGACGACGGCGCCCGGCGGCTGGGCGAGCTCGGCATCGGGTGCAACCCGCGGATCACGCGTCACATGAAGAACACGCTCTTCGACGAGAAGATCGACGGGACGGTCCACCTCGCGCTCGGCAACGGCCTTCCGGAGGTCGGCGGCAAGAACGTCAGCCAGGTGCACTGGGACATCGTCAAGGATCTACGCGACGGCGGCCGCCTCGAGCTCGACGGAAAGGTCGTGCAGGAGAGCGGAAAGTGGCTGTTCTGACGCGCTGCCTGTCGCGCTTGTTGCTCTTGTAGCGAGCCTGTGGGAAGATCGCCGGGTCGTGCTCCGTCATGAGATCGGGGTCACGCAACCCGGAGGGAGTCAAGATGGACGTGCAGAGCAAGGCAAGGCTCGTGGAGACGCCGCCTAGCGCAGAGCGCGGTGTCACGGCCACCCTCTCGCGCTCAGACATCGAGGAGACGCTGAAGTCGGCCGATGGGTCGGCCCTGCTCGTCCTCGACATTTCGCGCCGTAGGGGCGACGAAGGCGACGTGGAGGCACACACTCTCGAGGTCGAGCTGGAGAAGCCGGACCTCGAGGAGATCCTGCGCACCGCACCAGGCGACGCAATCGAGCTTCGGTTCGACGGTACGGAGCTCGAGCAGGCACTCGAAAGCGACGTGGACGCGCACGGTCTGCGCCAGAAGGCGCTGATCCTGAGCGTCGCGGCGGCCACTGCCGCCGGTGTGGCCGGCCAGGCGCGCGCGATGCCGGTCGTGGAAGGCGGCGGAGGAGCCACTGCCGCCGTCGCTGCACCGATGAGCGACGTGGTCAGCGGCGGACCCGCGGCCGCACAGGCAGCAGGCGCGCAGTTCGCGAGCGACGTGGTCAGCGGCGGTCCTGCGGCCTCACAGGCAGCAGGCGCGCAGTTCGCGAGCGATGTCGTGAGCGGCGGCCCGGCGCCAGTCGAGTCGCAGCTCGTCAGCGACGTCGTCAGCGGCGGTCCTGCCGGCGCACAGGCGGCAGAGTCGACAGCGCTGGTCAGCGACGTCGTCAGCGGCGGTCCTGCAGGCGCACAGGCCTCGGAGTCGCAGCTCGCAGCCGCGATGACCGGCGGCGCAGAGTGGCCGCGGGAAGCGGCCGCAGCGTCGCAGGAGCAGACACCGCTCGTCAGTGACGTGTCCGGTGGCGGCCCCGCAGCCGCACAGGCCGCGGAGACGCAGTTCGCGAGCGATGTCGTGAGCGGCGGCCCCGCAGGTACGCAGGCCTCGGAGTCGCAGCTCGCAGCCGCGATGACCGGCGGCGCAGAGTGGCCGCGGGAAGCGGCCGCAGCGTCGCAGGAGCAGACACCGCTCGTCAGTGACGTGTCCGGTGGCGGCCCCGCAGCCGCACAGGCCGCGGAGACGCAGTTCGCGAGCGATGTCGTGAGCGGCGGCCCCGCAGGTACGCAGGCCTCCGAGTCGCAGCTCGCAGCCGCGATGACCGGCGGCGCAGAGTGGCCGCGGGAAGCGGCCGCTGAGGCGACCGCGCAGACCCCGCTCGTCAGCGACGTGGCCGGTGGCGGTCCCGCGACTGCCCCGTCGAGCGTAGAGGCAGCAAGCGGCGGGGGCGGGATCACGGTCTCGTCGGCCGACGCAGAGGCTGCTGCGGTGGCAGCTGGGCTGACGCTCCTCATCACTGGAGCCGGGATCACGGCGATTCGCCGGCAGAAGCCGCCGACGCCCGCCTAGCGAGAGAGAAACGACAAAGCGAGGGCCCTGGAACGCAGGGCCCTCGCCGTCTTTCGTCTCAGAAGCCCAAGCGCAACGGTCGAAATCCGTTTGCTACCATTGACACCCGCGGCGAGAGGCCGTGCTTTTTTGTGTCCCCAACCGCGCTCGGCGAGCGCGGTTTCTGTGAGGTAGATGGCTCAAAAAGAAGAGAAAATCGAGGTCGAAGGCGAGATCGTCGAGTCGCTCCCGAGCACGATGTTCCGGGTGCAGATCGACGGGATGGACCAGACGGTCCTGGCCACGATTTCCGGAAAGATGCGCAAGCACTACATCCGCATCCTCCCCGGCGACAAAGTGAAGGTCGAGCTCTCGCCCTACGACCTGACGAGGGGAAGGATCACGTACCGCCACCGATGAGGTGTCACCGATGAAAGTCCGAGCTTCAGTCAAGCCCATGTGCGAGCGCTGCCGCGTGATCAAGCGGCACGGCAGGACCATGGTCATCTGCACGAATCCACGCCACAAGCAGAGGCAGGGGTAGCCCCATGGCCCGTATCGCCGGAGTCAACATCCCCAACCAGAAGCGGCTCGAGATCGGCCTGACGTACATCTACGGCATCGGCCAGTCGACCGCGAAGAGGATCTGCGCGGAGACCGGGCTCTCGGCCGACGAGAAGGTCAAGGACCTCACCGACGAAGAGGTCACCAAGCTGCGCGAGTTCATCGACGGCAACCTGCAGGTCGAAGGGGACCTTCGTAGGGAGCGCACGCAGGCGATCAAGCGCCTGCAGGAGATCGGCGCGTACCGCGGGGTCCGCCATCGCCGCGGGCTGCCCACCAAGGGCCAGCGCACGAAGACGAACGCGCGCACGCGCAAGGGCCCGAAGAAGACCGTCGGCCGCGGCAAGAAGGCTCCGTCTAAGACGTAATGGCGCCCCCCAGAAGACAAGCGACCCGAGGTCGCACGCGCCGCCGCGTGCGCAAGAACATCGCGATCGGCCAGGCGCACATCAAGACGTCGTTCAACAACACGATCGTCTCCCTGACCGACACCGACGGGAACGTGATCGCGTGGGAGTCCGCCGGCTCGGCCGGGTTCAAGGGCTCGCGCAAGTCGACGCCGTTCGCGGCGCAGGTCACTGCAGACGCCTGCGCGCGGAAGGGCATGGAGCACGGCCTCCAGAAGGTCGAGGTCTTCGTCAAGGGCCCGGGCGCCGGGCGCGAGACGGCGATCCGCTCTCTGCAGGCGGCCGGCCTCGAGATCCTCGGCGTCAAGGACGTCACCCCGCAGGCCCACAACGGCGTGCGGCCGAAGAAGAGGCGGAGGGTCTAGTGGCCCGCGACCGGAGCCCGAAGTGCAAGCAATGCCGTCGTGAGGGCATGAAGCTCTTCCTCAAGGGCGAGCGCTGCCTCACCGAGAAGTGCGCCATCGAGCGCCGCAGCTACCCGCCGGGCGAGCACGGCCGCGGCCGCATCAAGCAGTCCGAGTACCTGCTTCAGCTGCGTGAGAAGCAGAAGGCGCGCCGCTACTACGGGCTGCTCGAGAAGCAGTTCCGCACCTACTACTCGAAGGCCGCCAAGGGCTCCGGGATCACCGGCGAGGAGCTGCTGCGGATGCTCGAGACCCGCCTCGACAACGTCGTCTACCGCCTCGGCTTCGCCGCCTCGCGCGCGCAGGCCCGCCAGCTCGTCCGCCACGGCCACTTCCAGGTCAACGGGCGCCGCGTCAACATCCCGAGCTTCCAGGTGCGCCCCGACGACGTGATCATGCTCCGCCAGGGCAGCCCGGCCGAGCAGGTGATCCGCGACGCGACCGACCTGACAGCCTCGGTCACGCCCTGGCTGCAGGCAGACCACGACGGGCTCACCGGCAAGGTCCTGAAGCTCCCGGAGCGCGCGGAGATCGACACGCCGGTCCAGGAATCGCTCATCGTCGAGCTCTACTCGAAGTAACCAGCTCAAGAAACGCCAAGAGGAAAGGACACGATGGCAGTTCGAACCACCTTGATGGATTTCCAAGTTCCGCGGATCGTCCACGAAGAGGTCGAGGACAACCGCGGCGTCTTCGTGATCGAGCCGCTCGATCGCGGCTTCGGCTACACCTTCGGTAACTCGCTGCGCCGCGTGCTGCTCTCGTCCCTCGAGGGCGCCGCCGTCACCTCGGTCAAGCTCGAGGGCGTCGCGCACGAGTTCACGACGCTTCCCGGCGTCCGCGAGGACGTCACCGACATCCTTCTCAACTTCAAGAACGTGATCTGCCGGCTGCACGGCGACTCGCCCGAGATCGAGGTGCGCCTCACGAAGAAGGGCGCAGGCGTCGTCAAGGCCTCCGACATCGAGGCTCCCGCGGAGCTCGAGATCCTCAACCCGGACCTCGAGATCGCGAACCTCTCGGACAAGGGCAAGCTCGAGGTGACGCTCACCATCGGCCGCGGCCGCGGTTACGTCCCCGCCGAGATGAACCGCGGGCCGGAGTACACGATCGGCGTGATCCCGATCGACTCGATCTTCTCGCCCGTCAGGCGCGTCTCGTACGACGTCGAGTCCGCCCGCGTCGGGCAGCGCACCGACTACGACAAGCTCCGGATCGACGTCACGACCGACGGCTCGATCGATCCGCGCGAGTCAATCGGCCAGGCGGCCGAGATCCTCATCCGCCAGCTCGCGATCTTCACCGACCTCGACCGGATCGAAGGCTTCGGCGAGGCCGCGGTGGCGGAGACCCAGGCCGAGCCCGCGCTCGCGCACGGGATGGAGAACTTCCCGATCGAGGAGCTCGAGCTCGGCGTGCGCTCGTACAACTGCCTCAAGCGCGTCGGCATCGAGACGATCGGCGACCTCGTCACGAAGACCGAGAACGAGCTCGCCGCGATCCCGAACTTCGGCAAGAAGTCGATCGAAGAGGTCAAGGAGACGCTCGGCACCCACGGGCTGACGCTTCGCGGCGAGGAAGGTCCCGCGGCGTAATGAGACACCGCCGGTCCGGACGCAAGCTGGGCCGCGACGCCTCGCATCGCAAGGCGCTCTACGCGAACCTCACGAGCGCGCTGATCGAGCACGGCCGGATCAAGACGACGGTCGCGAAGGCCAAGGAGGTCAGGCCGGTCGCCGAGCAGATGATCACGCTCGGCCGCCGCGGGGACGTCCACTCGCGGCGCCAGGCACTGAAGCTCCTGCGCTCGCAGGACGTGGTCCACAAGCTCTTCAGCGAGGTCGGGCCGCGCTTCGCGGACCGGCCCGGCGGCTACTCGCGGATCGTCCGCATCGGCCCGCGCCAGGGCGACGCCGCGGAGATGGCCTACCTCGAGCTGGTCGATCACGTCGCCGACGCGCGTCCTGTCCGTCGCCGGCGGCGGCCCGAAGCGGAAGACGCCGAGCCCGAGACCTCGCCGGAGAGCGAGCCGGCCGAGGCCGAGCCGGCACAGACCGAATCGGTCTAGGCCGACCCGAGCGCCGCGCTGACGCCGGCGATCACCGCGCCGCCGATGGTGACGGACGCGAACGAGCGGGCAAAGCTCGTCTCGAAGAACTTCCAGCGCAGGTAGGCGAGAGCCACCAGCTCGAACGCGACGACGACGATCGCGAAGAAGATGGCGACGTGGTACGTCGGGATCAGGAACGGCAGCGTGTGCAGGATGCCGCCGATGAAGGTCCCGACGCCGGTGATCGAGCCGCGCACGAGCGGGCTTCCGCGCCCGGTCAGCTCGCCCGTGTCCGACAGGCCCTCGGAGAAGGCCATGCTGATGCCGGCGCCGATCGCCGTGGCGACCCCGGCGATGAAGGCGTCGGACGTGTTGTGCGTATGGAGCGCGATGGCGAAGATCGGCGCGAGGGTCGAGAGAGACCCGTCGATGAGGCCGATCATCGCCGGCTGGACCCGCTGGAGGAGGAACTGATCGCCGGGGCTCATGGAGTAGAGTATATCAAACGATGCGCAAGCTTATAGATCATAAGGCACGCCTTACAAACGAAGTCAGGGGGGCCTGACGTGCGCCTGAGGCTAACGCTGGAGTACGACGGCACCGGCTTCAAAGGCTGGGCCGCGCAGCCGGGGCTCCGCACCGTCGAGGGCGTGCTGCGCGAGGCGTTGGATCGCGTCTTTCCGGCCTGGTCCGCGCTCGCGATCGCCGGCCGGACCGACACCGGCGTGCACGCGCTCGGGAACGTCGCCTCGGTCGAGGTCGAAGGAGGGCCGCCGACCGACCGCGTCGGCGACGCGCTCAACGCGGAGCTCCCGGACGACGTCGCGGTGAGCGAGTCGGCGGAGGCCGCGCCGGACTTCCACGCGCGCCACTCGGCGCAGGCGCGCAGCTACGTCTACCGGGTCTACCGGCGCCGCACGCGCTCCGCGTTCGAGGCCCGGCGCGCCTGGTGGTATCCGTATCCGCTCGACGAGGAGCGCCTCGGCGAGTGTGCCGACCTGGTGCTCGGCGAGCACGACTTCCGCGCGTTCACGCCGACCGAGACGCAGCACAGGGTCTTCGTCCGCACCGTCGAGTCGTGCGTCTGGCACCGCCGCGGAGATGCGCTCGAGCTCGAGATCACGGCCAACTCGTTCCTGCGCCACATGGTGAGGACGCTGGTCGGAACGATGCTCGAGCGACCCCCCGAGGAGCTCGCCCGGCTGCTGGAGGGACGCCCCCGGAGTGAGGCTGGCACCACCGCTCCATCGTGGGGCCTACACCTGGTCTCGGTCCGATACAACTGAATCGCCGTGTTCAAGCGTGTGGTTGTCGCAACCACTGCGGCGCTTGCGGTCTCGATGGTGCCCAGCAGCACCGTACGAGGAAGTGCTGTCCCCATGACCAGCAGCATCGGCGTCCTGCGGATCACGTGGAGTCAGCCGATACCGAGAGACCTGAGCGGCGTGCGCTACCTGTTGCTCGATGCGGGCAGAGCTTCGTCCGTCTCAGGCTTGAAGAGCCGCTATCCGGACCTCCGCGTGCTGGCCTACAAGGACCTGTCCTTCCTGATCGACTACTCGCGAACCCCGCTCGGAAACGCGGGCGTGCCCTGGGGCCAGGCCCGCGAGGGTTGGTTCCTGCACGACCGCCGCGGGCAGCGCGTCAACTCCGTCCACTACCCCAAGGCCTGGTTCGCCGACATCGGCCGGCGGGGCTACCAGCGCGCCTGGTCGCGCAACGTGCTCCGCTTCCTCCAAAGTGCCGCGTGGGACGGCGTGTTCATCGACGATGCCCTCGCCGACCCCGGCTGGCACCTCGGGGGCGCCTACCGTCAGCTCGCCCGCTACCCGACGCGCGGCGCATACCGCGCCGCAGAGCGCAGGCTGCTCGCGAAGGTCGGGCGGGCGGTGAAAGAGGCGGGGTATCTGGTGATCGCGAACATCGGCGCAAGCTTCGACCAGCCCGATGTCTGGAGCGACTGGGCCGGCCTGCTCTCGGGCGTGATGGACGAGCACTTCTTGAAGCTCGGGGAAGACGCCGACCCGGTAGCGACCGGGGCCGACTGGGCGGCCGACATAGCCATCGAGCGATCGGTCGAGGGTGCGGGCAAAATCTTCCTCGCGCTCACGTACGGTCGCGGCCGCGACACCGTCGACCAGGCCTATGTCCGCGCGTCGTTCCTCCTCTTCAACCGGCCGGAGACCGACTCCGCCTCGATCTGGAGCCCCAGCGTCACGCCGTCGTCGAGTCTCGACTTCGGTCAGCCGCTGGGCCGCGCGAGCAAGGTCGGCGGCGTCTGGAGGCGGTCCTTCTCGGGCGGGACGATCACCGTCGATCCGAGGGACGCGAAGAACTAGGCGCTAGAAACGGTACGAGTGCTTCTTGCTCAGGAAGAAGCCGTGGCCGCTGCGGTTCCTGCAGCGCAGCCCGATCTTGCGCGACAGGCAGTTGAAGCCGCCGGCCTTCCAGCGGTGGCCGTAGCGGAGCGCCTTCGCGCGCCTGTCGACGGTGGTGTCGCCGGCGCAGACCGTCCGGGCCTTGCCGGTCGGGCGCATCTGGTAGCCGAACTTCCAGTCGAGCGTGCAGCCGCGGGGCTTCGCGGGGGCCGGCTTGAGCCCGCTGAGAATGTCGCAGCGCAGGCTCGGGCCGCCTAGCCCCGGTTCGTTGCTGTAGGCGCAGCCGATGTTCGACGACGGCATGCGGAAGATGAAAATCGCGGCGCTTGCGCTCCCGGAAAGAGCGAGCAAGAGAGTCGAAGCGAGGACGACGATCGCGCACGCCGGAATCGTAGTAGAGGCTGGGTAGGATCGGCTCATGGCGACCCGCACGCAGAAGGACGTCCAGGCGCGCCTAGACGAGCTCCGCGACCAGGTCAACCACCACCTCTACCGCTACCACGCGCTCGACGACCCGGAGATCCCAGACGCCGAGTACGACCGGCTCTTCGACGAGCTGAAGGCGCTCGAGGAGGAGCATCCTGACCTGATCACTCCGGACTCGCCGACGCAGCGGGTCGGAGCCCCGCCGAGCGAGCGCTTCCGCAAGGTCGAGCACCTGACGCCGATGGGCTCGCTCGAGAAGGTCACCGATGACGAGGGACTGCTCAAGTGGGCGGACGACGTTCGCAAGCGGCTCGACTCCGACGAGCCCGTCGCCTACGTGATCGAGCCGAAGATCGACGGGCTCGCCGTCAACCTCACCTACGAGAACGGCGTCCTCACGCGCGGCGCCACGCGCGGCGACGGGCGGCAGGGCGAGGACGTGACCGTCAACCTGCGCACGATCCCGTCCATCCCGCTGCGGATGCAGGGCGGCGGGGCGCCGCCGGTGCTCGAGGTGCGCGGGGAGGTCTACATGCCGCTCTCGGGCTTCCGCGAGCTGAACGAGCGGGTCGCCGGGCTCGGCCAGAAGCTGGCGCCGAACCCGCGCAACGCCGCGGCCGGCTCGCTCCGTCAGAAGGATTCCTCGATCACGGCCTCGCGCCCGCTCTCGGTCTGGGTCTACGGGGTCGGGCTCGCCGAGGGGCTGGGGCTCTCGTCCCACTGGGAGGAGCTCGAGTGGCTGCGCGAGCACGGCTTCCGCACCAACCCGTTCGCCGAGCGCCTGGAGACGATCGAGGACGTGGCGAAGCGCTGCCGCGACTGGGAGAAGCGCCGCGCCGAGCTCGACTACGAGATCGACGGGATCGTGATCAAGGTGGACTCCCTCGAGCAGCAGCAGATCCTTGGGGCCCTGCACCAGCGGCCGCGCTGGTCGCGCGCGTTCAAGTGGGCGCCGATGACGGCGCAGACGAAGCTCCTCAAGATCGCGATTCGGGTGGGGCGGACCGGCGCGCTCAACCCCTGGGCGATGCTCGAGCCGGTGCAGGTCGGCGGCGTCACCGTCTCGCGCGCGACGCTGCACAACGAGGAGGACATCAACCGCAAGGACATCCGCGAAGGCGACGTCGTGATCGTCCAGCGAGCCGGCGACGTGATCCCGCAGATCGTGGGTCCCGCCGGCGCCCACGCGAAGGGCACGAAGCCGTTCCGGATGCCGAAAAAGTGCCCGCTTTGCGGCGAAAACATCGTCAAGCCCGAGGGCGAGGCGATGCATCGGTGCCCGAACCGCGCCTGCCCCTCGCGCGGGCTCGAGACGCTGATCAACTGGGTCCAGGGCCCCGCGGACATCGACGGCGTGGGCGAGCAACTGATGCGCCGGCTCTGGGAGCTCGCGCTCGTCCGCTCGCTGCCGGATCTCTACCGCCTGACCAAAGAGCAGCTGCTCGAGCTCGACGGCTTCGCCGACAAGAGCGCGACGAGCTCGATCGCAGCGATCGAGCATTCGAAGCGAACGCCGTTCTCGCGCGTCCTGCTCGGGCTGAACATCCCCGACGTCGGCTGGGTCACGGCGCAGAATCTCGCGCGCCATTTCGGCTCCGTCGACAAGCTCGCCGCGGCCTCGCAGGAGGAGATCCAGGAGGTGGACGGGATCGGGCCCGAGCGCGCCGAGGCGATCGCCGAGTGGTTCTCGGACGACGAGAACCGCCGTCTCGTCGCGGAGCTGAAGGGGCTCGGCCTGCGCTTCGAGGCCGGCGCGGAGGAGCGGCCGGTCGAGGGGCCGCTGACCGGCTCGACCTACGTGATCACCGGGACGCTCGAGGGCTTGAGCCGTGACGAGGCGCGCAAGGCGCTCGAGGCAAAGGGGGCCAAGGTGGCCGACTCGGTCTCGAAGAAGACGACCGGTGTCGTCGCCGGCGAGAGCCCCGGCTCGAAGCTGGCGAAGGCCGAGCAACTAGGGGTGCCGGTGCTCGACGAGGCCGCGCTGAAGAAGCTACTGGCCGGCTAGCACGGTCGCGAAGCGGTCCTGCGCCCGCCGCGCCCAGGTCCAGGAGACCGGGTTGCCGTTCTGGACGACCGAGAAGACGTAGCGCCGCTTGACGTAGCCGGAGAGCGCCGAGGCCTGCTGCGTCGACCCGGTCTTGGCGACGACGTGACCGCGCGCGGGAGGTCGGCGCATCCGGTCGGAGAGCGTGCCGCTCCTTCCCGCCACCGGCAGGGCGGCGAAGAAGGAGGGCCGAACGTCCGGGTCCGCCCAGGCCGCCCGCAGGATCCCGGCCTGCTCGCGCACCGTCACGCGGTCGAGCAGCGAGAGCCCGGACCCGTCGGCGATCCGCACGCCCGCGAGCGGGATTCCGGCCGCGGCGAGTGTCTGCGCCACGTACGCCGACCCGGAAGCCGTGGTCCCGGGAGTGGCGATCTCGGTCCCGAGCTGCTTGAGCAGCAGCTCGGCCGTGAAGTTGTCGCTCTGACGGTCCATCCACTTGACGATCGCGGCAAGCGGCGGCGACTCGAGCGATGCGAGCGGCAGCTCGTCCCCGTGCTCGACGCCGGTTCCCGCTCCGCCCACCACGTAGACGCCGGCGCGCCGCAGCGCCGCCCGGAACAGCAGCGCGGCCGAGAGCGGCGGGTTCCGCGAGGTGCGGCCGGCGTACCGTGCTCGGTCGACGGTCAGCGCCGAGAGCGGCGGCGACTCGTTCACGTAGAACCAGCGCTTCCAGCCAGGCGCGGTCCGCCGGGAGTCGAAGAAGGACTCGTCGCCGAGCACGCCGCCCGTCACGCGGGTGATCCCTGCGGCGCGGACCTGGGTCGCCAGGGACGCGAGGCCGCGGCTCGACAGGGTCGGGTCGCCCTGGCCGACCAGGAGGAGCGTCCCGCGCCAGATTGCTCCGTCCTGCTCGCCGCGCCCAACGACGTCTGTCTCGATCCGGAACTCCGGCCCGAGCCCCGCGAGCGCTGCGTAGGTGACGGCGAGCTTTTCGTTGGAGGCGGGGGCCAGCGAGAGGGAATCGTGCTCGGAGAAGAGCGTCTCCCCGGTCTGGAGGTCGAACGCGAGGGCGGCGGTGCGCGCTTTCGAGACGTGCGGCACGACGAGAGCGCGCGCGAGCCGCTTCTCGAGCGGCGTTCCCTGCGCGCCTGCCGCGGAGACGAGGGCGAGCGCGAGGACGACGAGAACCGGGAGACGAAGTCGCACGGCCCACCATTGTTCGGAGGACCTGCACGGTCGTCAAGCCTGGGCCGCATGGTCCCTGATGATGGGCCTCGCGGCCCTTGTCGCCGGGACCCGGCCGCTTGATAATCGGCTGACTGTGGCGTACGAGAGCATGCCTGCGCTGTTCGAGCAGATCGACGCGCTCCTGGCCGAGCCGGCTCCACGCGAGCCGGACGAGCTCGCGCGCCTCGAGCGCACGCTCACGGACGGGTACGCGCACGCGCTCTCGCTGGAGGCCGAGCAGCTTCGCCTCCAGCGGCGGATGACCGAGCTCGCCGCCGAGCTGCACGACGGCAACCAGGAGCAGAAGGCCGAGGAGCTGGTGCAGGTCTCACGCCGGATGTCGGACGCGCGCACCGAGCTCGAGACCCTGCGCGCGACGCTGATTCAGCTTCGCCTGCGGGTCAGAGCCGCGCGCGCCGCCGGCTAGCTAGCTACTAGACGATCCCGCTGCGAACCGCGTAGACGGCCGCCTGGATGCGGTTCTCGATCTGCAGCTTCATCAGGATGTTCGAGATGTGGTTCTTGACCGTCTTCGGGCTGATGTGCAGCTCCGCGGCGATCATCGCGTTGTCGCGGCCGCTCGCGATCAGCTTGAGCACGTCCAGCTCGCGCTGCGAGAGCTCGGCGCGCACGGTCTCCGCGGCCTCCGGCGACGCCGCCCGCGCCCTGACCTGCTGCAGCACCTTGCCCGCGATCGACGGTGAGACCAGCGACTCGCCGACGGCGGCGGCCTCGATCCCGCGGATCAGCTCGTCGATGGACGAGTCCTTGAGCAGGTAGCCGCAGGCGCCCGCGAGGATCGCGTGCAGGACGTCGTCGTCCTGGTCCGAGATCGTCAGCACCAGTACGCGCGTCAGCGGCGCGATCGACGCGATCTGGCGGATCGCCTCGATGCCGGACATGCCCGGCATGTGCAGATCCATGATCACGACGTCCGGCGCGACTTCCCGCACGAGCCGGACCGCCTCCGCGCCCGTGGAAGCTTCCCCGGCGATCTGGACGCCGCGCTCCTCGAGCAGGTTGCGCAGGCCGGTGCGGAAGAGGTCGTGGTCGTCCACGAGCAGCACGCGAACGCTCACGGTTTCGTCGACTGATTGGCCTTGCTCTGACTGGGCTTGCTCGCTCACCGATCCCCTTTCGGCGAGTCGCAGTCTAGTGCAGCGAGATCGTCACCGTCTGTCGGCCCCAGGCGCGCGCCTGCGGGACCGTCGGGAACCAGAGGTCGATCGTGGCGCCGACGACGGCCGAGCCGGTGTCCGCGGCGATGCCCTCGCCGTAGCCTGGAATGGTCATCCGCGTCCCCAGCGGGATCACGTTCGGGTCGACCGCGACGACTCCCCAGCCGACGGGAATGCCGGTGGCGGTCCGCCCACGCAGCGAGTAGCCGGTCGCCGAGACGGTCATCGTCGAGCCCGGCGTCACGCCGCCGCCTCCGCCGGACGGGGGCACGACCGGGACGATCCTCTTGGCCTGCGCCTCGATCGCCTGCGCCTGGCTCTCGAGCGTCGAGATCGACGCGGTGTTCAACCGTTGCCTGGCCGCGAGCGAGGCGAGGTACGACGCCCGCTGTGCGCGTGCCTGCTCGAGGCTGCTCTCGGTCCGGGCTGCGTCCGCGAGCAGCCCGGCGAGCGAGCGCTCCCGGCCCGCGAGCGCACGCGATTCGTGGAGGTATGTCCGGCGGGCCCGCTGCGTCTGCTTGAGCACGAGCCGGTCCATGTCGGAGACGCGACCGAGGGTGTCGAGCCGGTTGAAGGCCTGGTTGACCGACGCGGCCCCGAGCACGACGGCGAGCGGGTCCTCGTCTCCCTGCTCGTACAGCTGCTGGACTCGCAGACCGAGGGCGCGCTGGGCGGCGGCGAGGGAGTGGCGCGCGGCGGTCAGCCGCTGCTGGGTCGCCTCGCGTTCGGCCCGGACCTGGGCTGCCTCGATGCGAAGCGCGACGATGTGAGCCTGGGCTCGTGCGAGCTGCGAGTCGAGGCCGTACAGCTCGAGGAGCGCGCCGTGGGAACGGGAGGCGAGGCTGCTGTTCTGGCGCTGAAGCTCGGCGGCGCGGGAGCGCAGCGAGGCCGACGAATCGGCGGCCACTCTCGCCGGCAGGAGGCCGCCCAGGACGAGGAGCGCGGCTACGACCGGCCAGGCGGGCAGCAGCTTGCGCTTCTCCCCCGGCACGACGCGGCACCGTACCACACGAGCTTGTGCGGTCCCGCGCGCGAGACCGAGAAGGTGCGAATTGACACAGCTGGGCCATTTGCGGCTGTCCGGTACCCCTGTTAGGGTGCTGTGCTTGTGACGACCCGGCCCCTCGCACGAGGGCGCCTGTCGAGCTATTTGCCCCCCATTGGCTCGACAAGACGTAAGGCGCCGGCACTAGTCATCGCACTCGCAGCCGCATTCGCGGCGGCCACTGCGGGGACCGCTCCCGCAGACACGGTCGCCTCGAAGCGAGCGGAGGCGCAGAGCGTGATGACGCAGATCCAGCAGCTCGATTCGAGCCTGGAGCGTGCGATCGAGGCCTACGACCTCGCCAACGTCAAGCTGGCGAACATCAAGCACGACCTCACGACCAACACGCACAACCTCGGGGTCGCCAAGAAGAGCCTCAATTCGGCGCAGCGGGAGCTCTCGACCCGGCTCATCGACATGTACACGTCCGACGGCGGGGACTCGACGCTCTCGGTGCTGCTCGGCTCCCAGAACCTCGACCAGATGCTCAACGGGATAGACGCCGTCGACCGGCTCTCGCAGCAGGACTCGGTGGTCCTGCACCAGGTCGCGTACTTCCGCCGCCAGGTTCAGCAGAAGCAGGTCGAGCTGAAGAAGGCTCACGCGGCGCAGGAGTCGGTCGTCTCGCAGCGGGCGGCGGCTAAGGCTTCGATCGCGTCGCAGCTCGGTCAGCGGAAGGCGCTGCTCAACTCGATTCGCGGCCAGATCGCGCAGCTGCAGGCGCAGGAGCGGGCGCGCGAGGCCGAGCTTCAGCGCGAGGCCCAGGCACGGCTCGCGTCTCAGCAGCAGGCCGCCGGCCAGGCCGCGCTCGTCCAGACCGTCCAGCCGCCGAGCGGCGGCGGTGGTGGCAGCGGTGGCGGCGGCGGGATCGCTCCGCCTCCGCGCTACGGCGGCGTCGTCGGAGTCGCGATGCGCTACCTGGGCGTGCCCTACGTCTGGGGCGGCGCCTCGCCTTCCGGTTTCGACTGCTCCGGCCTCACGATGTATGTCTACGCGCAGGTCGGTGTCTCGCTCCCGCACAACGCCGCGGCGCAGTACGGCTACGGCGCGCCGGTCTCGCAGGGGGACCTCCAGCCCGGCGATCTCGTCTTCTTCGACGGACTCGGCCACGTCGGCCTCTACATCGGCGGCGGCCAGTTCATCCACGCGCCGCACACCGGCGACGTGGTCAAGATCTCGAGCCTGAGCGGCTGGTACGCAGCGACGTACGTCGGCGCACGGCGCCTCTAGGCCGGGTAGAGCTTCTCGATCTCTGACGCGAAATGCTCGGCGCAGACGCGCCGCTTCAGCTTGAGCGTGGGGGTGACCTCGCCGTCCTCGGCGGTGAAGTCGCGCGGGAGGATCGCGAAGCGCTTGATCTGCTCGAAGCGGGAGAAACTCGGAGTTCACGTGGTCGACCGCCTCCTGCACGCGTGTCTCGATCTCCGCCGGCGGCATCCCGTCCGCCACGGATGGGTCGATCGTGATCAGCGCGGCGACGTAGGGTCGGCGGTCGCCGAGGACGAGCGCCTGGGAGATCAGCGGAGCCATCTTGAGCGCGTTCTCGAGGTTCTGCGGCGCGACGTTCTTGCCGCCGGCCGTGACCAGGATGTCCTTCTTACGGTCGGTTATCCGGATGAAGCCGTCCTCGTCGATCTCGCCGAGATCGCCGGAGCGCAGCCAGCCGTCCTCGTCGAGCACCTCGCGAGTGGCCTCCTCGTCCTTGTAGTAGCCGGCGAACACGGTCTCGCTGCGGATCAGGAGCTCGCCGTCGTCGTCGGTCCGCACCTCGAAGTTGGGCAGCGCCGGTCCGACCGTCCCGAAGCGGAAGCGGTTCGGGCGGTTGACCGAGGCGGCCGTCGTGCATTCGGTCAGCCCCCAGCCCTCGACGATCAGGATGTCGAGCGCGTGGAAGAACTCGGCGATCTCGGCCGCGAGTGGGGCGCCGCCCGAGACGCACAGGCGAATGCGGCCGC
Source organism: uncultured Actinomycetes bacterium (assembly GCA_963788215.1). Taxonomy (GTDB): domain Bacteria; phylum Actinomycetota; class Thermoleophilia; order Gaiellales; family Gaiellaceae; genus AC-32. The sequence continues at coordinate 659,109 of CAWBFX010000003.1, read as the reverse complement.
CGAGGCGCTTCTTCACCTTCGAGAACACGAGCCGGTCCGCGATCCCGCGGCGAAGGGCGAGCGTGCGGGGCAGCTCCCGGCCCTGTTGCCGGAGAGCGCTGGCCTCGCGGCCTGTCCGCAGTGCCCAGTCGAGCAGCCGCTTCCTCGGGCCGTGCACCTTCGCGAACTCGGCGAGCACGCCGGTGTGCACCTTCTCGTAGAGGCGCGGCACGCTCGGCAGCAGCGTCGGCCGGACGGCGGGCAGCGCCTCGGCGATCCGGAGCGGGTCCGGGCAGAACGCGAGCGTGTAGCCCGCCCGCGCCCCGAGCAGGTGCATCAGCCGCCCGAAGTTGTGCGCGAGCGGGAGGTAGAGCAGCATCGTGTCGTCCGAGACGGCGAAGTCCTCGACGTACTCGATGCACCCCGCCATCTCGTAGTAGTTGCGGTGCCGGATCATGCAGGCCTTCGGCGGCCCGGTCGTGCCAGATGTGTAGATGAACGTGAAGAGGTCCTCCTCGCCGACGGCCGCCTCGGCTTCGGCGAGCGCGCCGGGGTGCGCCGCCGCGTGCTCGCGGCCTTGCGCGCGCAGCTCGTCGAGCTCTGCGAACGAGATCACGTGCGCGAGGCCCAGGTCCGCGACCTTCGCGCGCTGCCCCTCGTCCTCGACGAGGACGCCGATCGCCTCGGAGTGCTCGAGGATGTAGCGGCAGTCGCGGGGAGAGCTGTTCGCGTAGATGGCCGCCCCGACCGCGCCGATCAACCCGAGCGCATAGTCGAAGAGCGCCCACTCGAGGTTCGTGTGCGCGAGGATCCCGAACGCGTCGCCCTTGCGCACGCCGCGGGCGAGGAGCCCGTTCGCGATCTCGTCCACGGCCCGCCCGGCTTCGGCCCAGCCGACCTCGCGCCACCCCTCCGGGCCCTCGGTCAGATACGCGGCATTCGTGCGCCCGGCCCCGACGGCGTCGCGCCAGAGCCGCCCGATCGTTCGTTCCACGCTGCCAGCTTAGAAGGGAACAGGCGCGAGGCGGCGAACCAGCCCGGTCCGACTACACTTATCCACAGAAAGCGGCCCCAAATGCGAACTACCTGGAACGGATCCCTCAGTTTCGGCCTGGTCACGATTCCGGTCGGCCTTGCGCCTGCGACGACTCCCAAGGCGCGCTCGTCGGACGTCAGCTTCCGCACCCTGCACCGCGAGTGCAAGACGCCGATCAAGCAGAAGCGCTGGTGCCCGACGCACGAGCGCGAGGTCTCGAACGATGAGCTCGTCAAGGGCTGGGAGGTCTCGAAAGGGCAGTTCGTGATCGTCGAGGACGCCGACCTCGAGGCGATTGCGCAGCACGACACGTCGCGCGCCATCGACATCTCGCGATTCGTGCCGCTGGAGCAGGTCGATCCGCTCTTCTTCGACCGCACCTACTTTTTGACGCCGTCGAGCGCGCAGGCCCAGCGGCGGCCGTACGTGCTGCTGCTCGAGGCGATGAAGGAGACGGGCATGGCCGCGATCGGCCGAATGGTGATCCGCGGCAACGAGAACTTCTGCCTGATCCGCGCGAAGGGCGACGCGCTCGTGCTCGAGACGCTCTTCCTCGCCGAGGACGTGCGCTCGCAGGCGGAGATCGACGAGGCGGTCGGCGAGACCGAGGTGGGCGACAACGAGCTCCAGCTCGCGCGGCAGCTGATCGACGGTCTCGTCGGCGAGTTCGACCCGGAGGCGCTGCACAGCGAGTACCGCGACAACCTGCGCCAGCTGCTGGAGAAGAAGCTGGCCGGCGAGGAGATCGCCGCGCCGGAGCCGGTCGCCGACGCCCCGGTGGTCGACCTGATGGAGGCGCTGCGCAAGAGCGTGGCCGCCACCAAAGGCCGCTCTGGGTCGGCAAACGGCGACGCGAAGGCGAAGAAGGCCGCACCCCGGAAGAAGGCCGCCGCGCGGAAGTGAGCCGCGAGGCTCTCCGCGACGCGATCACGCGGTTCCGGCAGGACCAGATCGGCCTGGACGAGCTTCGGGAGGCCGTTGCGGCGGCCGAGGCCGAGGGCACGCTCGGCGACGAGCTGCGGCGTCTCGACGTCGCGCTCGAGTCGATCGAGCTAGGCGTTTGCGAGGCGGACCGGCGCGGCGCGGCGCTCGAGCAGCTCGAGCCCGTCTCCCGGCTGGTTGCCTAGTGCCGCTGCGGGGCGGCGCCGATTGCCTCGAGCTGCGCCTGGAAAAGCGTCTTGTCGATCTTGCCCTGGTAGATCGGGACACCTTCTTCGAGGCAGAGCTTGATCACCTCCTGCCGATCGATCCCCATCTCCTTCGACAGTTCCTCGGGCGTCAGGTGATTTGCCATTCGCTGCTCCTCCCTGTTGTCCAGAAAACGGTTCGTCCAGGAAATTCGGGTACTAAAAAACCCGCCTGCGCTACTGCGCCGACGGGTTAGTCGACTTCACCTCTTGGCTGTCCGGCAGGAATCAGGGGTCCTGCCTCCCCGAGCGATTCATCATCTCCAAGAATAATCGCCGAGGGTGTCGGACGCAAAACCCGAGCTGCCGGAGTTCGAGGTGCGCCTCGCCGAGAGTCGTGGGGCGCGCCTTCGCTACCTCGTGGCGGGAGGCGGCGACCCGTTGTTGCTCGTGCACGGGCTCGGCGGCTCGGCCGCGAACTGGCTTGCGCTGGCGCCGCGGCTCCTGCCCGGCCGGCGGCTGATCGTGCCGGACCTTCCGGGCCACGGCGGTTCCGATCCGCTACCGGCTGCCGCGAGCCTGACGGCCTACGCGGACAGCCTCGCGGCGCTGCTGGACGGCCCGGCGGCAGTCGTCGGCCACTCGCTCGGCGGCGCGATCGCGCTGCGGCTGGCGATTCGCCGGCCCGAGCTCGTGAGCGCTCTCGTCCTGGCCGGCGCCGCGGGAATCTCGTCGGGCTCGCGGCGTGCGCGCTACGGCCTGACGCTCACGGGCCTGCTCAAGCCCGGGCGGAAGATCGCCCCGCACCGCGACCGGGTCGCGCGCTCGGCGGCGCTGAAGACCCTCGTCTTCGGCCGGTGGGGCGCCTCCGATCCGCCTGCGCTTCCGCCGGAGATGGCGGAAGCGTTCCTCTCGGGCCCCGCGCGGCACACGGACACGGTCAGCGCGGCGAGGGCGCTCGTCCGCGACGACCCGCGACCGGACCTCGATCGCGTCCGCTGTCCGGTCCTGTTGCTCTGGGGCGCCCGCGACAATCAACTCCCCGTCGGCGACGCGTTCGAGTACGCCCGCCGCCTCCGCGCCCCGCTACGCGTGATCGCCGACTGCGGCCATCTCCTGATCGGCGAGCGGCCCGAAGCCTGCGCGGATGCAATCGAGTCTTTCCTCGAGGGCTTAGCGAACAGGCGCTAACCTGTGCGTGCTCGGGGTGTGGCGCAGCCTGGTAGCGCGCTCCGTTCGGGTCGGAGAGGTCCCCAGTTCAAATCTGGGCACCCCGATCGAGCACGGGGGAACCCCTGGTTCCCCCGTGAGCCTTCAGTACATGGACGTTGGTTCGAACGTGTGCTGAGCCGGCGGCTGGAGCGGCTGACCGACCGACGTCACCCATCCTGTCGGCTAGATGTGTTCGGGAAGACCGAAGCGGCCGGGCAGCGCGGGGTCGGCGAAGAAGGTGATCTCGTCGACCTTGCTGCCGCTCAGGGTGAGCACCATCATGCCCCGAGGCTGCGCGCGCACGTAGTAGCCGAAGGCCGGCTGGCCGTTGGCGCGGGTCGGGCGTAGCTGTAGCGGGGCCCCGCGAACCTCGGCGCGGTCGTCGAGGAACACGCCGATCGCTTCGTGTCCGATGAGCTCGAGCGGCTGCGGCGGCATGGTCACACGAGCGTCGGAGCTCAGCAGAGTCAGGAGCTGCGCCGTGTCGCCGGCTTCGACGGCGTCGCTGAAGGTGGCGAGAAGGTTCCGTTCGGTCGGCGAGTCGGGCACCGGCGCCTGCTCGCGTTCGAGGGTGTACGAGTCGAGCGTTGCGCGTGCGCGTTGGAGCGCGGCCTTGACCGACTGCGGCGTCGTCTCGAGGATCGAGGCGGCTTCGTCGGTGTGGAAGCCGAGCACGTCGCGCAGCACGAGCGCTGCGCGCTGCCTCCCAGGCAGCTGCTGCAGCGCGACGATGAACGAGAGCTGGATTGCTTCGCGCTGCTCGTAGCGTGCTTCAGGTCCGGGAGCGGGATCCGGAAGCGCGCTGTCCGCGTAAGGCTCGAGCCAGCTGGGCTCGACGGCGCGGCGGCTTCTTGACGGTCTCATGGTGTTCTCCGTGGCTGGGCGGCGCCCGCGTTCGCGAATCGCGTTGAGACTCCGGTTGGTTGCGATCCGGTAGAGCCAGGAGCGCAGCGACGCTCGCTCCTCGAAGCCGTCGAGTCCGCGCCAGGCGGCAAGCAGCGTTTCCTGGACGAGATCCTCGGCGTCCTGCACGGAGCCGAGTAGCCGGTAGCAATGCAGCTGGAGCTCACGCCGAAACGGCTCGACCAGCGTTGCGAACGCACGCTCGTCACCTCCCTTGGCCCGCTCGAGATCGACGGTCATCGCGTCAATGACACCAGGTCGGTCGAAAACGGACCGGCGGTCCGTTTCGGGTCGTCGCGGTGTCTTTGACATCGACACAACCGCGAATCGGAGATGAGCTGATGCAGAAGCAACGTCGGGGCAGCGCGCTCACACGTGTGTTCGCCGTTTGGCGTACGGGACTACCGAGGTCTGTCGTCGTTCTTCAGGGCGGGAACGCGCTCAACTACTTCGGCAGCGGACTGATCCTTCCCTTCGAGATCATCTACCTCCACGCGGTCCGCGGGTTCTCGACGGCGACCGCGGGGCTGGTGCTGGCGACGGTCATGGGCACGGCCGCAGTGGTAACGCTCCCTTCGGGTGCGCTCCTCGATCGTTTCAGTGCGAAACGGCTCCTGATCGCGGGCAATGTCTTGAACGCGCTCGGCTACGGGGGCTTGGCGTTTGTCGACCGTCCTTGGCAAGGCTTCGTCTGCTCGGCCGTAGCCGGTGCCGGCTTCGGACTCGTGGGAACCGCCGGGCAAGTCCTGACCTTGACCCTGGTCCCGGCGGAGCAGCGCGCCGCATCGACCGCGCTCCGACGGGTCGCAGGTAACTTCGGTCTCGGCCTCGGCGCGACGGTTGCGGGCTTCATCGTCGCGGCCACCCATCATCACCTCCAGGCGTTCCAGGCCCTCTACTTCTTCGACGCAGTCACGTTCGTCGTCTTCGCGCTGGTTGTGCTCGTCTGGATCCCGGATCCCGGCCTCGCGGACGCTCCGTCGGCGAGCGAGGGCGCACGGGGGTTCCGAGCTCTTGCTCGGGATCAGCTCTTGCTCGCCTTGATCGCAGGCAACCTCGCGCTTGTGATGATCGGCGGCGCGTTCTTCTCCTTCATCCTCCCGCCGTTTGCGCAGGCGCATACACCTGTCGGGCCCGTCGGGATCGGTGTCGTCGTCTTCATCAACACCTTCTTCATCGTCGTAGCGCAGGTACCGGCGACACGGGTGGTGGCGCGGATGCGCCGCACTCACGCCTTGTTCGCCACCAGCGCCATATTCGCAGTCGGCCTGCTTGCGGTCCTGCTCGCAACGCTTACGGCCTCGACGCTCGCCGCCACCACCGTCTTGGCCGGCGTTGCGATCCTGATCGCGATCGCTGAGTGCGGCCAGTTCATCGTGCTCGGCCCGCTAGTCGCGGAGATCGCGCCGCCGCATCTGCTCGGCCGCTACATGTCGCTCTACCAGCTCAGCTTCATGGTCGGCGTGGCTCTCGGCCCCGCGGTCGGCGGCCTGCTGCTCGGAACGTCACCCGACGCCATCTGGTGGGGCGGCGCGCTGGCGCTGGCACTGACGGGAGCCGGCTTCCTTCGACTCGGAAACCGGATACCGGACCCTCTCGTGCCGACAAAATCCCCGCCGCTGCAGGCCGCGTCAGAGGCGACCTGATGCGTGGGTTGGGGCGAGTGTCCTCAGCGCCCGAGCAATTTGCGCAGGCGGCTGCGCAGCGACGGCGCGGAGTCTTGGTTCAGCGCGGCTTCGCGCTTCGCCTCCTGCCGCACCCAGGCCTTGTGGCGGCTCGAGCGGGTGCCGTACTTCGGCTTCCAGTAGACGGGCTTCGGGCTCATCGCGCGAGGTACAGCTTATGGACGACCTTCGTGCACGCGTCCTCGACGTAGTCGAGCCCGGCCTCCTCGGCGATCTGCCGCGCTTCCGCCGACACGATCCCCACCTGGAGCCAGAGAGCGCCGACGCCGGCCTCGACCGCCTCGCGCGCATGGGCCGCGCAGAACTCGGGCCGCCGGAAGACGTCGACGAAGTCGATCGGCTCGTCGATCTCGGCGAGTGAACGCACGCACGGCACCCCGAGCACCTCGTCGCAGTCCGCCGGCCGCACCGGGATCACGCGGTAGCCGACCCCGAGCAGGTAGCGCATCACGTCGTTGCTCGGCCGGTCGGGGTTCGGAGAGGCGCCGACGACCGCGATCGTCCGCGCCTCGGCCAGGATCTGCTGGGGCGATCTCATTCGAGCCGAAAGCTATCCTCACGCCGTGACCGACCTCCTGCGCGTGGCCTGCGTCCAGATGACGAGCGGGCCGGACAAGGCGGCGAACCTCGACAAGGCCGAGCCTCTCGTCGCCCGGGCGGCGGCGACCGGCGCGGACGTGGTCGTCCTCCCGGAGAAGTGGAACGCGATCGGGGACGGCGACGTGCTCTACGCGGCGGCTGAACCGCTCGAGGGCGGCGAGACGGTCGAGCTCATGGCCGGCTGGGCCCGGAGCCATGGCATCACCCTCGTCGGCGGCTCGATCGCGGAGCAGCGTGAAGGCCGGGAGAAGCTGGCGAACACGTCGATCGCCTTCGGCCCTGACGGCGAGGTGCTGGGCGTCTACCGCAAGATCCACATGTTCGACGTCGAGGTCGAGGGCAACGTCTATCGCGAGTCCGAGGCCCAGGAGGCGGGCGACGAGCCCGTCGTCGCCCAGGCGGATTGGCCGATCGGGCTGACCGTCTGCTACGACATCCGCTTCCCCGAGCTGTACCGGATCCTCGCGCTCGAGGGCGCCGAGCTGGTCACGGTTCCATCGCGCGTTCACCGTGCCGACCGGCCGTGATCACTGGGAGGTGCTGATGCGGGCTCGCGCGATCGAGAATCAGTGCTACATCGCAGCGCCCGCGCAGTTCGGCATGACGAGGCCGGGGAAGCCGAGCTACGGCCGCTCGCTGATCGTGGACCCGTGGGGGATCGTGCTCGCGCAGGCGCCCGACGAGGAGACGGTCATCTCGGCCGAGCTCGACCGCGCGAGGCTGCAATGGGTGCGCGAGAAGCTCCCGTCGCTCAAGAACCGCCAGGCGGACGCGTACCGCTGGCCGGCGCCGGCCTGATCAGCGAACGCTGGGGTCTGACCCCGGTCGAATCGTTCGAGCCGGGCGCTGCGTCGACCGTCGTCCAGCGCGTCCGGCGCGCCGATGGGAGCGAGGCCGTTCTGAAGATCCAGAAGCCGCACCGCGAGAGCGAGCACGAGGCGGCGGCGCTCGAGCTCTGGGGCGGCGACGGCGCGATCCGGCTGCTCGACCACGACCCCGCAGAGCACGCGCTCCTGCTCGAGCTCTGCGTGCCGGGAACGCCGCTGTCGGCTGCCGGCCAGGAGACGGCCCTGGACGCGTTCGTCGGGCTACTGCCGAAGCTCTGGAAGCCGGCCGCCGAGCCGTTCCGGCCGCTCGCCGACGAGGCGGCCTGGTGGGCCGAGTACCTGCCGCGCCAGGACTGGAGCGCCGCGCCGCAGCTGCTCGAAGCGGCGCTCGAGGCGCTCCGCGAGCTGCCGCCGACGCAGGGCGAGCAGGTGCTCGTGAACCAGGACCTGCACGGCGACAACGTCCTCGCCGCCGAACGCGAGCCGTGGCTCGTGATCGACCCGAAGCCGCTTGCGGGCGAGCGCGAGTTCGCGGTCGCGCCGATCGTCCGCTCCTTCGAGCTCGGCCATTCGAAGCGCGACGTCTTGCACCGCTTCGACCGGCTGACGTCGGAGCTCGGCCTCGATCGTGAGCGGGCCCGCGGCTGGGCGATCGCGCAAACGGTCGCGTGGGCGGGCGACAGCGATTTCAGCCGCACGCACCTCGAGACCGCACAGTGGCTGCTGGAGGGCACGTGAGCCTGCGCGCGGTCCTGTTCGACGTCGACTTCACGATCGCGCGGCCCGGGCCGGAGCTCGGTCCGGAGGGATACCGGCGCCTCGGCGAGCGCTTCGGCCTCGACCTCGATCCCACGCGCTACGCCGCAGCCCGCGAGAAGGCGGTCGAGGGCATCCGCCGCCACCCGGAGCTCGAGCACGACGAGGAGATCTGGGTCGCGTTCACCGAGCGGATCATCCGGGGCATGGGCGGGGACGCCGACTCCGCCTACGAGTGCGCCGTCGAGATGACGCGCGCCTGGGAGCACGCGGCGCACTTCGAGCTCTACGAGGACGCGCTTCCGGTGCTCGACGTGCTGCGAACGCAGGGCCTGAAGCTCGGCCTCGTCTCCAACACGGGACGCGACCTCGCCGCGTTCGTGGCGCACCACCGCCTCGAGGTCGACGCCGCCATCGGCTCGGGGGCGTTCGGCCGGACGAAACCGCACCCGACGATCTTCCGCGCGATCCTGCAGGACCTGGAGGTAGAGCCTGCCGAGACGGCGATGATCGGCGACTCGCCCGAGGACGACGTCGAGGGCGCGCTCGCGGCAGGGATCGAGCGTGCGTTCCTGCTCGACCGCGAGGACCGCTACCCGGAGGTCGCAAAGCGCCTGCCCAACCTGTTTGCGCTTCCCGCGGCCCTGGGCATCGCTGTTGACGAAGGTTAGGATCGCGATGTGCCCGGGTGGGTCATATGGACGATCGTCGCCGTCTTGCTGCTCGTCGGGGAGATCTTCACCCCGGGGCTCTTCGTGCTGGGGCCGGTGGCGCTCGCGGCCGTCGCCGCCGGGATCGCCTCGCTCCTCGGCGTCGGCGCGACCGCGCAGGTGATCGTCTTCATCGCCGCCTCGATCGCGTCCGTCGCGTTGATCCGCCCGATCGCGAGGTCGCACCTGCGGATGCCGGCTGCGATCCGAACCGGCACCGCCGCGCTGACCGGCACGAAGGCGCTCGTCCTCCAGCGCGTCGACTCCGACGGCGGCCGGGTCAAGATCGGCGGCGAGGAGTGGTCGGCACGGTCGTACATGGAAGGCCAGGTCTTCGAGCCGGGGACGCGAGTCGAGGTCGTCAAGATCGAGGGCGCAACCGCGCTCGTCTACAACTGAAAGGGGTTATCGCATGGTTCCGCTCATCGTCCTGCTGATCGTCGCGGCGCTGGTCGTCCTCGTCCTCGCGCGCACGGTCAGGATCGTCCCCCAGGCGAACGCGGGGCTCGTGGAGCGACTCGGCCGCTACCAGCGGACGCTTTCGCCGGGAGTCGCGCTGGTGATCCCGTTCATCGACCGCCTCCGCCCGCTGATCGACCTGCGCGAGCAGGTGGTCTCCTTCGATCCCCAGCCCGTGATCACCGAGGACAACCTCGTCGTCAGCATCGACACCGTCCTCTACTTCCAGATCACCGATCCGAAGTCGGCCACCTACGAGGTGCAGAACTACATCCAGGCGATCGAGCAGCTGACCGTGACCACACTGAGGAACGTGATCGGCGGGATGGAGCTCGAAGAGTCCCTGACTTCTCGCGACCACATCAACGCGCAGCTGCGCGGCGTGCTCGACGAGGCAACGGGGAAGTGGGGGATCCGGGTCAACCGGGTCGAGATCAAGGCGATCGACCCGCCCGGGACGATCAAGGACGCGATGGAGAAGCAGATGCGCGCCGACCGCGACAAGCGCGCCGCGATCCTCACTGCCGAGGGCGTCAAGCAGTCGCAGATCCTGACCGCGGAGGGCGAGAAGCAGAGCGCGATCCTCAAGGCGGAGGGCCAGCGGCAGTCGCTCGTCCTACAGGCCGAAGGTCAGTCGAAGGCGATCGGGACCGTCTTCAAGGCGATCCACGAGGGCGACGCCGATCCGAAGCTGCTCGCGTACCAGTACCTGCAGATGCTCCCGCAGATCGCGCAGGGCGAGTCGAACAAGGTCTGGATCATCCCGAGCGAGTTCACCCAGGCGCTCGGGAACCTCGGTTCACTGATCCCCGGCGGGAACGACGCGAAGAAAGGCTGACGCCTCCTCGAGGGTCGCGACCGGGCCGACGCTGACGTCCTCGCCGTCGAAGAGCTCGAGCCAGGCCGCGAGCGGCTTCGCGGCGATCAGCTCGGCCAGCTCGTCGGCCAGCGCCTCCTGCTCGGGGCCGTACTGGCGCTCGGCGAGCTCGGGGCGGCCGAGGAGCTCGCAGAGGCGTTCGAAGAACCTCGGCTCGAGCGCGGCGACGGTCAGGTGCCGCCCGTCCGCGGTCGCGTAGATCCGGTAGCAGGCGAGCCCGCCGGTGAGGAGGCGCGGGACAGGCTCGCCGCCGAGGCGGTGCGCGGCGAGCTCGTGTGCGGTCTCGGTCAGCGAGATCACGAGGTGCGCACCGCGGCCGCTCCGCTCACGCTCGAGCAGCGCGGCGGTGACCTGTGCGACGGCACGGAGAGCCGAGCCGAGGTCGGCGATCTGAACGGGCGGCATGGCAGGCGCGGTGTCGTGAAGCAGGCCGGCCCAGCCCTGGTAGTTGAGGTCGTGCCCGGCGGTGAGATCGTCCGGGCCGAAGCCGGTGAACGAGCAGTAGACGACCGGTTCGGGCAGGTCCGCGGGACCGATCCCGAGCCGATCGACGACTCCCGGGCGGAAGCTCTCGAGGACGACGTCCGCCTCGGCGCAGAGCGCGTGCCCTCGTTCGGCGTCGACCTTGAGGTCGATTTCGACGGTCTCCTTGCCCGCGTTGAGGGCCTCGTGCCAGGCCGGCGCGAGCTCGTGCATCGGGTCGCCTCCGGGCGGCAGCAGTCGCGTGACACGGGCGCCGAGGCGCATCAGCTCGCGGCTCGCGAACGGTCCGGGCAGGTAGCGCGTCAGGTCGACGACGGAAATCCCCGCGAGCGGCTTCATCAAGCCAAGCTACTAGACTGATCCGGTCTTGCCCGACCAGACCAAGGCGCAGGAAGACAAGCGCCGGCTGCTCCTCGACGCGGCGGTGCGCGTCTTCGCACGGAAGGGGTACCACGCCGCGCGGGTCGGCGACATCGCGGAGGAGGCGGGGGTCGCCTACGGGCTCCTCTACCACTACTTCTCGTCGAAGGAAGAGGTGCTGCGGAACGTCTTCCGGGAGACGTGGCGCGCGTTGATCGCCACGATCGAGAGCGTCGAGCGCGGTGAGGACACGCCGCGCGAGCAGCTGCGCAAGGTCGCGGAGATCCTGATCCGCTCCTGGAAGCGCGATCCGGACCTGGTGCGGGTGCTCGTGCTCGAGGTCACGCGGAGCCAGCTGCTCGCAGGCGAGATGGACGAGATCGTGGCGTCGTTCGCGGTGATCCAGGCGATCGTCGAGCGCGGGCAGGCGGACGGATCGGTTCGCGGCGACCTCGATGCGCGTCTCGCGAGCTACGTCTTCTACGGCGCGATCGACGAGCTGCTGACGGGCTGGGTGCTCGGGCGGCTTCCGGATTCGGACGAGGATCTCGCGCGTGCGGAGCGGACCGTGGTCGAGATCGTCGCCGGCGGCCTCGCCCCCGAGCACGCGGGCGCGCCGGCGTGACCGAGACGACATCGGCTTCGCAGGCGCTCGTTGCGCTGCCGCCGGCGCGGCGCCGCCTCCTCTGGACGCTCGGGCTCGGAGCGTTCGGGCTCGCCTTCTCGCTGACGACGACCGCGGCCTACCTGCCGCCGCTGCTGAGCCGCTTCACCGAATCCGGCGGGGTGATCGGCGTGATTCTCGGCGCCGAGGGCGTCTTCGCGCTGGTGATCTCGCCGGTGATCGGGCCGTGGAGCGACTCGTTCCACACGCCGCTCGGCCGCCGGCGGCCGTTCATGCTGGTCGCCGTTCCGCCCATGGGGTTCGCGCTTCTGCTGATGGCGTTCATGCCGAACCTCTGGACGACGACGGTCGTGGTGATGACGTTCTTCTTCGCGTACTACATCTTCGAGACGCCATACCGCGGGCTCTATCCGGACGTGCTGTCGGCGGACTCGTTCGGGCGCTCGCAGGGGATCCAGCACATCCAGCGCGGGATCGCGATCGGCGTTGCGCTCGTCGGCGGCGGGCTGCTCTTCAAGCTCTGGAAGCCGTCGCCGTTCCTGCTCGCGGCGGTGCTGACGACGACCGCCTGCAGCCTCGTGATCCTGCTCGTGCGCGAGGACGGTGGCCACGGCCGCGTGTTCGAGGGATTCGCGGCGTACGTGCGGCGGAGCTGGCACATCTTCTGGTCGGACGGCGACGTGCGGCGGTTCCTGCTCGCGAACTCGGCGTGGGAGGGGACGTTCGCGGCGGCTCGGACGTTCGTGGTGCTCTACATCATCCACGGGCTGCACCAGTCGAAGGTGATGTCGTCGGCGGTCCTGGGTGCGGTTGCCGTGGGCTACGTGATCGCGGCGATCTTCGCGGGGCGGCTGGGCGACCGCTTCGGGCTCGCGCGCGTCATCTTCTTCGCGTCGTTCCTGTACGGCGGCGGGTTCCTCGTGGCGGGGCTCGCGCAGGAGTGGCACGACTGGTACTTCGGGCTGATCGTGCCGGTCTCGATCGCCGGCGGCACCGTGATGACGCTGGCTTGGGGGCTGCTCTACAAGATCGTCCCCGTCGAGCACCGCGGCGCGGTCTCGGGGCTCGCGACGACGACGAAGGGCATCGGGATCCTGATCGGCGCCCCCATCGCCGGGCTGGCGATCGACCTCGCGGGTCCCTACTTCCAGGCGACGGATGGGTACCAGGTGCTGTGGCCGATCTGCGGGATTCCGATCCTGGCGGCGATCCCGCTCCTCGTCCGCCTGATGGAAGTCGAGCCGAGGACGAAGGTCGAAGTCCCGGCCGTTTGAGGGGCGCTACGCCCTGGCGTGAACCGCTGAGAGAGCCGGCGCCCAGGAGGCGATCGGCGAGACGTCGCCGTCGCGGCCGTTCAGCGCGCGGTAGCCGAGCGCGTGCTCAGCCTGCATCAGCTTGTGGATCTGCGTCGTCCCCTCGTAGATGATCGGCGCCCGCGCGTTGCGGAAGTAGCGCTCGATCCCGTACTCCGACGAGTAGCCGTACGAGCCGTGCACCTGGATCGCCAGGTGCGCCGCGCGGAATGCCGACTCCGTCGCGTGCCATTTCGCCAGCGACGTCTCGCGCGTGTTTCGCCGGCCCTCGTTCTTCAACCACGCCGCCTGCATGACAAGCAGCTTCGACGTCTCGTACCCCAGCACCATCTCCGCGATCATGTCCTGCACGAACTGGTACCGCCCGATCGCCTGCCCGAACGTCTCGCGCTCGCGCGCGTACTCGACCGACCGCTCGAGACAGGCGCGCACGACGCCGCAGGCACCTGCCGCGACCGTGAAGCGCCCCTGGTCGAGCCCGTACATCGCGATCTCGAAGCCCTGGCCCTCCTCGCCGAGGAGATTCGCGGCCGGCACCTCGACGTTCTCGAAGAAGAGCTCGCCGGTCGACCCCGCCCAGACCCCCAGCTTGTTCTCGGTCTCGCGCGTGGTCACGCCCGGCCATGAGCGCTCGACGATGAACGCCGAGATCCCCTTGTGCTTCGCGCCGGGGTCGGTCTTCGCGAACACGAGCTGGTGGTCGGCGACCGTCGCGTACGAGATCCAGTTCTTCTGGCCGTTCAGCACGTAGACGTCGCCCTCGAGCCGCGCGGTCGAGCGCATCGAGGCGACGTCCGACCCCGCTTCCGGCTCGGTCAGGCCGAAGCAGGCGAGCTTCTCGCCGCGCGCCTGCGGCGCCAGGTACTGCTGCTTCTGCTCCTCGGTCCCGTAGCGCAGCAGCGAGAGCGAGTTCAGCCCCACGTGGACGGAGATCAGCGTGCGGAAGGCGGCCTCGCCACGCTCGATCTCCTCGCAGGACAAGGCCTCCGCGACGAAGTCCAGCCCGGCGCCGCCGTACTCCTCCGGAATCACGATCCCGAGCAGCCCGAGCTCCGCCATTCCCTCGATCACGTCCATGTCGAGGCGGTGTGCGAGGTCGTTCTCGACGGCGTTCGGGAGGACGCGCTCGTCCACGAACGAGCGCACGGTCTGCTGAATCAGGCGCTGCTCGTCTGTAAGGTCGAAGTCCATGGCAGAGAGTCTATGGAAGCGCCTCGCCGATCTTCCGCTCCAGGTCGACGGTTACGCCCTCGAGCGGCTCGAGAAGCCGGTCACGCGCGGCTTCACGCGGGTCACGACCGTCGTGCACCTCCAGGCCGGAGGGGAGGAGGGGCTCGGCGAGGATGTGACCTGGTACGCGGAGCACCACGACGGCGAGCAGCAGGCCGGCCCGGTCCTGCCACTCGCGGGTGAGTGGACGCTCGCGTCGTTCTCGGACGCGCTCGGGATCGAAGAGCCATGGAAGCGCTGGTCGTACGAGAGCGCCGCGCTCGACCTCGCCCTACGCCAGGCGGGACAGAGCCTCGCCGAGGCCGTCGGCCGCGAGCCGCAGCCCGTGAAGTTCGTGGTCTCACCCGGCCTCGGGACGCCGCCGTCGAGCGAGGTCGTCCGCCGTTGGCTGGAGATCGAGCCCGCGCACCGCTTCAAGCTCGATCCCGCCACGGACTGGACCGACGACCTGATCGCCGAGCTCGCGGCGACGGGCGCGATCGTGACCGCCGACTACAAGGCGTACTACGCACACGAGAGCGACTCGCCGCCCGATCCGGACCTCTATCGCCGCGTGGCCGAGGGCTTCCCGGAGGCCTACCTCGAGGACCCCGCGCTGACCGACGAGACCGAGCTGGTGCTCGAGCCGTATCGCGAGCGCGTCACGTGGGACGCGCCGATCCACTCGGTCGCCGACGTCGAGGCACTCTCCTTCGCGCCGAGGACGCTCAACTCGAAGCCGTCGCGCTTCGGCCGCGTCCAAGACGTGCTCGCGTTCTACGACCACTGCGAGGCGAACGGGATCTCGCTCTACGGCGGCGGGATGTTCGAGCTCGGCCCGGGCCGCGGGCAGATCCAGTACCTCGCGTCGCTCTTCCACCCGGACGGCCCGAACGACGTCGCGCCGCGGCCGTACAACGATCCCGAGCCGCGGCCGGGACTGCCGAAGAGCCCGATCGAGCCGGCGCCGGAGCCCGCGGGGTTTCGCTGGGAAGACCCCGCCGCTACGCTTTGACTGACTGATCAGTCAAAGCACATGGCGACCGTAGCGGCAACTGAAACCGGAGTCTCGTTCGCGCTCACGGAGGAGCAGCGCGCGCTGCGTGAGCTCGCCCACGAGTTCGCCGAGAAGGAGATCCGGCCGAAGGCCGCCGAGTACGACGAGCACCAGACGCACCCGGCCGATGTGATCGCGAAGGCGCACGAGGTCGGACTGATGAACCCGCACGTTCCCGAGGAGCTCGGCGGCGCGGGCCTCGGCGCGATCGAGGGCGCGCTGATCGGCGAGGAGCTCTGCTGGGGCTGCTCCGGGATCGCCACGTCGATCGTCGCGAACATCCTCGGCGCGCTGCCGATGCTGATCGCGGGCACCGAGGAGCAGCGGCGCGAGTGGCTGCCGCCGCTGCTCGACGAGCCGATCCTCTGCTCGTTCGCGCTCACCGAGCCCGAGGCCGGCTCCGACGTCTCGGGCATCCAGACGACCGCCGTGCGCCACGGCGACGAGTACGTCGTCAACGGCTCGAAGATGTTCATCACGAACGCGGGCCAGGCCTCGTGGGTGATCGTCTTCGCCTCGACCGACAGGTCGGCGGGCCACCGCGGGCTCACGGCCTTCATCGTCCCGACCGACGCCGAGGGTGTCGTCGTCGAGAAGCACCTCGACAAGATGGGCCAGCGCGCGACCGACACCTCGGCGCTCGCTTTCCAGGACGTGAAGGTTCCGGCGAAGAACCGCCTGGGGGAGGAGGGGCAGGGCTTCAAGATCGCGATGCAGACCCTCGACCACACGCGGCCCGGAACCGCGGCCGGCGCGGTCGGGGTCGCGCGCGCCGCGTTCGACTACTCGGTCGAGTACTCCCGCCAGCGGGTCCAGTTCGGCCAGCCGATCGCGATGAACCAGGGCGTGAACTTCCTCGTCGCAGACATGGCGGCCGAGATCGAGGCGGCGCGCCTCCTGACCTGGCAGGCGGCATGGCTGCTCGACCAGGGCAAGCGCGCGACGCTGCAGTCGTCCTACGCGAAGCGCTTCGCGGCGGACACGGCGATGAAGGTGACCACCGACGCCGTCCAGATCTTCGGCGGCTACGGCTACATGAAGGAGTACCCGGTAGAGAAGCTCATGCGCGACGCGAAGCTCTTCCAGATTTACGAAGGCACCTCGCAGATCCAGCGCCTCGTGATTGCCCGCGAGATCTTCCTGCCTCGCGACTCCTAGCGGAACCAGTCGCCGAGCGGCGGGCTCGAGCCGAGCCCGGAGAGGTCGCCGTCGAGCAGCTGCCGCGCGACCCCCGCGGCCGCCTCGACTGCAACCCACGTGAGGCGCGAGCCGACGCTGACGCGAGTACCGCCTGCCTCGGCGATCTCGGCGAATGACAGGCCCGGCATCGCGAGAACGTTGACCGGGCGAGCAACCGCCGCGCACACCGCGGAGATCTCGTCCGTCGTGCGCAGCCCCGGCGCGTAGAGGACGTCTGCGCCTGCGGCCTCGAAGGCCTGCAGCCGGGCGATCGTGTTGTCGAGGTCGGGGTTCCCGCGGAGGTGGTTCTCGGCGCGCGCCGTGAGCGTGAACGGAAACGGCTGCGATCGGGCCGCCTCGACGGCGGCCGCGATCCGCTCGGCGGCGTGGCCGGCGTCGTAGAGCCGCTGCTCGACCGGGTCCCAGTCCTCGATCGAGCCCCCGACCGCGCCTGCCTCGCCCACGCGCTGGATCGCGCCCGCCGCCGCCTCAGGCTCCGCGCCGTAGCCGTTCTCGAGGTCGACCGAGACAGGCAGGCCCGTCGCCTCCGCGAGGGATGCGACATGCGCGGCGACCTCGTCGAGGGTCACCTCGCCGTCGAGCCGCCCGAGCGTGAACGCGAACCCGCCGCTCGTCGTCGCGAGAGCCTTGAACCCAAGAGCCTCGAGCATCCGCGCCGAGCCCGCATCCCAGGGGTTGGGGATCACGAACGGCTCTCCCCCGTGCAGCGCCTGGAACGCGAGTCCCTTCTCAGCCTGGGTTGGCACGATGGAACCTTGCCACGCTCGGTGCTCGTCAACTTCTGGTACGCGCATCCGGTCGGCCACGCGGTCGAGGCGCTGCGCTACTGCCTGGGCTACGCGGGGGACGAGGTCGAGGTCAGCCTGCTGTTGAACGGAGCGACCGCGACTGAGCTCGGCTCGTGCGCTCCGTTTGTCCGCGAGACGTACGCGGTGGACTACGTCGACTTCCTCGGCCGGGCCGGCGACCCGGACGCCGCGCTCGCGCACGTGCCGCGCGACTGGGACTACGTGCTCGACGACGAGCGCTCGCGCCAGCCCGACCAGCTCGAGCTCGCGCCGGGCGTGCGGGCCTACTACCAGGCGGCGCACCGGCACTTCCGCGCGCGCATCCGGCACGGGACAGCCGGCTCGGAGCCGCCCGAGTACGTGCCCAACCGCCGGCTCCGGCTCGAGCTGCCGCGACGACGCGACCTTGCGGAGGGGACGCGGATCGCCGTGCTTCCGGCGGGATCGTCGGAGCCGGCGCGCTACCCGTCGCCGGCCTCGTGGCGGCTCGTGCTCGAAGCGCTGGCCGACACGTTTCCCGGCGCGGTCTTCTGCCTCGTCGGAAAGCTCGAGCGGGACGGGCGCACCTCGACCTCGTGGACCCGCGAGCAGCTCGAGTCTCTCGGCGCGGACGTCTGGGCGGTCGACGAGCCGCTTCTCGACCAGCTGGCGTTCGTGGAGGGATGTGACCTCTTCGTCTCGCCGCACACCGGGTTCGCAATGGCGGCGCTCGCAGTCGGCACGCCGTGGCTCGCGTTATCCGGCGGTCCGTGGCACGAGTGGTTCTTCAACGGCGTGCCGTTCTACTCCGTGATCCCCGACACTCGCCGCTACCGGGCCTTCACGCAGTTCGCCGACCAGCCCGACCAGGTGGACGACGACGGCCCGCGCACGCCGAGCATGAGCAGGGCGCGGATCGAGGAGGACTTGCCCGAGCTGCTCGAGGGAGCGCGGCTGCTGGTCGAGCGGCGGCTGAGCTACGAGGACGCGCTGCGCGGCTACTTCCCGCGCCTGCTCGCCGCGTACGGCGGCGACGCTTCGCGCGTCTTTTCGTTCGACGACATCCACCTCTCGTACATCTGAGAGGCTTCGGCCATGGCGCTCGAGATCGACCTCTCGGGCCGGGTCGCGCTCGTCACGGGCGGCTCGCGCGGGCTCGGGCGCGCCGACGCGCTGACGCTCGCGCGGGCGGGAGCCGACGTCGCGATCGCGGACATCCAGGTCGAGTCCGACCCCGGCGAGGACGCGGAGCGCTACGGCCTTCTTGCCCAGGCGGCCCGCGCGCAGGGGCTCGTCTACTCGGAGCGGACCGTCGAGGAGATCCGCGGGCTCGGACGCCGGGCGCTCGCCGCGCGCTGCGACGTCACGGACCGCGAGCAGGTCGCCGAGACGATTAGCCGCGTCGCCGAGGAGCTCGGCCCGGTCGACATCCTCGTCAACAACGCCGGCACCCTCGACCACGTCGCGCAGCTGCGCGAGCAATCGCCGGAGCTCTGGGAGCGCGACCTGCGCGTCAACCTGACCGGCGCGTTCAACTGCTCGCAGGCGGTGTGGGGCGGCATGCTCGAGCGCGGCTGGGGCCGGATCGTGAACATGGCCTCGGTCGCCGGAACGCTCGGCGGCTTCGGCCAGGCAAGCTACGCGACCACGAAGGCGGGGCTGCTGGGCCTGACCAAATCACTGGCGCTCGAGGGGGCGCGGCACGGGATCACCGTGAACGCGATCGTCCCGGGCGTGATCGGCACCGAGGCGTTCGCGTTCGGCAACCCCGAGATGAACGAGCGCATGATCAAACGCACCGCCCTCCGCCGGCCAGGCGAGCCGCAGGAGGTCGCGAACGCGATCGCCTTTCTCTGCTCGGATCTCGCGGGCTACGTGACCGGGATCGAGCTGAACGTCAGCGGCGGGGTCGAGCTCTTCACCTTCTAGCGCCAGCTCACTAGGAGAGCGACTCGATCAGCTCGAGCAGCTCTTCCCGCCGGTAGCCCTGGCGCCTGGCGAACTGCACCAGGTCTTTCGCGCGGGCGACGACGGCGCCGCGCTCCGCGGTTCCGGCTACGGTCACGCCGCGGCCGCGCCGGAACTCGAGCAGGCCCTCGTCGCGCAGGATCCGCAGGGCGCGCAAAACAGTGTTCGTGTTCACGCCGAGCACCGCCGCCAGGTCGCGCGCGGGCGGGAGGCGGTCGCCGGAACCGGCCTCGCCGTCGGCGATCGCGCGGCGGATCTCGGCGGCCACCTGCTCGTGCAGCTCGAGCGGCTCATCGCGGTCTACCCGGACCCTCAGCATGGTGCTACCGATCGTAGCTTCATGACTTCCCCAGCGCAAACCGAAAACGCCGCTACACTCCGGGCTTGCGGGTGGAAGCCGGGTCGAGCGCGGTACGGCTGCGTCGGCGCCGCCGTGCGCGGGCGCGGCAGCTGCTTGCCAAAAGGCTCCTCGCGCTCACCGCGGTCGGCGTGATCGCGGCCGGGCTTGTCGGGCTCGCCTTCGCCGGCTCGTCGGACAAGATCGCGGAGGGCGTGCGGATCGCCGGCGTCGACGTCGGCGGCCTCACGACAGGCGAGGCGATCGCCAGGCTCGAGGCGCGGTCGCGCACAGTGGCGAACGTCCCCGTCGTCTTCACCGCGAACGGGCGCCGCTGGCGCGCGAGCCCCAACGATCTCGGCGTCCAGGCGCAGTGGAAGGCCGCGGTCGAGCGCGCGCAGAGCGAAGGCGAGGGATTCGCCCCGTGGCGCGGCCTCCGCCGTGTGAGCATCCGCGTGCTGGGCTCGGACGTCACCCCGCCGGCGCGCGTCTGGAAGCGCGCGCTCGACTACAAGGTGCAGAGGATGAGCGCCGCCGTCGGGACGCGGCACCGCGACGCCGCCATCGTCCTGCGGGGCCTGCGTCCCCAGATCCTTCCCGGCCGCACGGGGCTTGCCCTCGACAAGCAGCTCGCCAGCCAGGCGATCGTCGGCGCGCTCACCGGCTTCGAGCGCGGCCAGGTCGTGAAGCTTCCGGTCGCAGTCGATTCCCCGAAGGTCACCGCCGCGGAGCTCGCGCCGGTCGCCGACCAGGTTCGCACCGCCC
Organism: uncultured Actinomycetes bacterium; assembly: GCA_963788215.1. Classification (GTDB taxonomy): domain Bacteria; phylum Actinomycetota; class Thermoleophilia; order Gaiellales; family Gaiellaceae; genus AC-32. The sequence goes on along the minus strand of CAWBFX010000003.1, from coordinate 638,854 downwards.
TCTCGGGACGGCTGCGCATGAGCCTGGGCGCGTCGTCCTGGTGGCTCCTGCCCGGCCAGCTCGCGTCGCTTCTCTCGCTGCCCCGCGACGGCTCCGACGCGCTCGCGATCGGCGGCAAGGGCGCGAACGGCTACTTCCAGCGCCTCGGCCACGGCATCGGGCGGCCTCCGCGCAACGCGAGCTTCAGCGTCTCGCCGAGCGGCCGCGTCAGCGTCATCCCCTCGCGCCTGGGCCGCGTCATCGACGTGCCCAAGACCGAGCGCAGCATCCTCGCGGCCGCGCTCTCGACGTCGCACCGCACCGCCCGCGTGGCCGTGACGACGCGGGCCGCCAGACGCTCGACCGCGGAGGCGCGCGCGATGGGCATCACGACGCGGATCGGCGGCTACGAGACCATCTACGGCGGCGATCCGAACCGCATCCACAACGTGCAGCTCGTGGCCCGGCTGATCGACGGCAAGCTCGTCGCGCCCGGCGCGACCTTCTCGTTCAACCAGGCGACCGGCGCGCGCACCGCGAGCAAGGGCTTCCTCGAGGCTCCGGTGATCATCAACGGCGAGCTGACGAACGGCCTCGGCGGCGGGGTCTGCCAGGTCTCGACAACGGTCTTCAACGCGGCGTACGAGAGCGGTCTCAGGATCACGGCCCGGACGAACCACGCGCTCTACATCAGCCACTACCCGCAGGGGCGCGACGCGACCGTCAACTACCCGGACACCGACCTCCGCTTCGTCAACGACACGCCGCACTGGCTGCTGGTGCGCACGTTCGTCGGCTCCTCGTCGCTCGTCGTGAACCTCTACGGCTCGCCGATCCACCGCCGCGTCGTCAGCGAGACCAGGCCGCTCGTCGAGACCGGCCCGGTGCCGGTCAAGCGGCTCCCCGACCCGACGCTTTTCAGAGGGGTGACGGCCGTGGACGAGTACGGCCAGCCGCCGCGCTCCACGAGCGTGCGCCGGCTCGTCTACACGGCGAACGGGAAGGTGCTCTACGACAACACGTGGTACTCGTCCTACCGCGGCGAGCCGCAGGTCGTCCGCTACGGGACGAGAGAGAAGAAGCCGAAGAAGGGCCCCAGCGGGCCGAGCGGCCCCACCGGCCCGACCGGGGCCGACGGCGTCATCCCTCAGAGCTGACGATCGCCTCGACGAGCCACGCGGGCACTCGCGTCGGCCGGTGCGTGCTCGCGTCGACGCAGGCGTGGCGGGTCCAGCCGTCGGCGACGGCCTCGCCGTCCCGGTCGATCGCGTAGTCGAAGCGGAAGCGCGCGCCGCGCAGGTCGCCGCACGCGCAACGGATGGTGAGGCCGTCGTCGAAGCGGGCCGGCGCCAGGTAGCGGACGTGGGACTCGATCGTGAGCGCCTCGACGCCTCCGGCGCGCAGGCCCGGATAGCCGCCGTCGAAGCGCGCGAGGTAGTCGATGCGGGCGATCTCGAACCAGACGAGGTACGCCGAGTTGTGCGCTATGCCTTGAGCGTCGGTCTCGGCGAAGCGCACGCGCACCTCGGTGGCGAAGTTGAAGTCCACGCGTGAACTCTACGATCGACCGGTGTCCGCTCAAGCGCTCGCCGAGCTCATCCGCCGCAGTCAGCCCTGCGTCGTCCTGACCGGGGCGGGCGTGAGCACGGAGAGCGGCATCCCGGACTTCCGGTCGGCGAGCGGGCTCTGGGCGCAGTTCGACCCGCGCGAGTACGCGACGCTGGAGGCGTTCAGGACCGATCCGCGCAGGGTCTGGAGCTTCTACAAGCCGCGGATCGCGGTTCTCACGGAGGCCGAGCCCAACCCGGCTCACGTCGCGCTGGCAGAGCTCGAGCGCCTGGGCTTCGTCCGGGCGATCGTCACGCAGAACATCGACCTGCTGCACGAACGCGCCGGGAGCCGAGAGGTGGTGGAGGTGCACGGCTCGATCCGGACGGCGAGCTGCCCCGGGTGCGCCGAGCGGTACCCGCTCGAGCTCGTTCTCGAGCTCCTGGAAACGGACGACGCACCGGCGTGCACGGCTTGCGGCCAGGTGCTCAAGCCGGACGTCGTCTTCTTCGGGGAGCTCCTGCCCGTCGAAGCGATCGACCGCGCGACGGAGCTCGCCCGTGCCGCGGCGCTGATGCTCGTCGTCGGGTCGGCGCTCGAGGTCTATCCCGTCGCCGGGCTGCCGCTCGAGACGCTCGCCGCAGGCGGGACGCTGGCGATCGTGAACCGGGGGCCGACGCCGTTCGACGGGGAAGCCGCACTGAAGATCGACGGGTCTGCCGGCGACGTGCTGCCGCAGGTAGTGGAAGCGCTTAGGCTGCCGCGCGCTTGAGCGGGCGCTCTTCGAGCACGTGCCTGCACTCGGTGCAGACGGTGCGCTCGACCTCGTACGGGACGCCGAGCCGCGGTAGCAGGACATGCGTGCGGACCGCGTTGTGCGTGTGAGTGCGCTTGCGTTTGTGGGTAAAGATGTTCGACATCGTCCTTGGACTCAGCGTAGCTAGGCCTTCGGAAGCTACGACGCTCAAAAGGGTGACGAAGTTGTGACGAATCGGTTTCGCCGTTTCGACGTCGGCGCTACTCTCGCGTGGGTGAGTCATCCGAGATCCGTCCTTCTCGTTTCGCTCCCGCTCGCGTGCTTCCTCGCGGCGTGCGGCACGACCGCGGGACGAGGATCGACCTCGCCGCCCCCCGCGGCGGCCAAGCCGCATTGCCGCCCGGGCCTCACGGCCGTCGGCACGCGCCGGGCCGCGGTCGCCGCGGCCGTCCCCCGCCACGCGCGCGTCTATCGCCGGCCGGGAGGTAGGCGCCTCGCCAGCTTCGGGCCCGTGAACCAGAACGACTACCCGACCATCTTCCGCGTGCTCGCGGCGGTCAGGCGCCACGACTGCAGTGCGTCGTGGTACCGCGTCCAGGTGCCTCTCCGGCCGAACGGCGTCACCGGCTTCGTGCCTGCGCGCGACGTTCGCACCGGGACCGTGCATACGCGCATCCTCGTGAGCGTCTCGCGGAGGCGCCTGACGCTCTTCCGCGGCGGCAGGCCGGTCCTGCGCACGCGCGTCGCCGTCGGCTCACCGGCCACGCCGACGCCGACGGGCAGCTACTACGTGAATCAGCGCCTGATCCCCGCCGACACGAGCGGCCCGTTCGGCCCCGGGGCGCTCGGCATCTCCGCGTTCTCGAACGTGCTCACAGGCTGGGCCCAGGGCGGTCCGATCGCGATCCACGGGACGAACGAGCCCTGGTCGATCGGGCGCGCAGTCTCGAACGGCTGCATCCGCGTCCAGAACCGCATCCTCCGCAAATTGTTCGCCGCCACCCGCGCGGGAACGCCGGTCGTAATCGCCAGGTGACGAGGGCCCGCGCCGTCCTGCTCGGCGCGGTGCTCGCTGCTTCGCTGGCGGCGGCCCTCGCGGCGCTCGCGAGCGGCCGCGCGCCCGACGTCCCGCCTGACCCGCAACAGGCCGTCCTCGACGGGTGCGGCCGCGACTACCTCGCGCAGACGCAGCGCCAGATCCCGACCTGGGTCTACGTCGGCGACCGTAGCTACTCGGCGAATGCGCCCCCTCCGCCGCCGCAACTCTTGAGCGGCGTGGTGAGCTCGCGCTACTTCGCCGACCTCGCCTCGCATCCGACCGAGGAGGACCTGCCGCCGATCCACCGCTCGTACGACGTCAACTTCGACGTCAAGCCCGACCGCGCGTATACGGACCTGATGGGCGGCAGCGCCACACAGCACACCGGCAACTTCGCGGGCACGTCGCCTTCGACGGCGCGCATCCACGTCGAGCGCGAGCAAGGTGCGTTCCCGAGCTTCGCGTGGCCCGATCCGGGCGACCGCGTGACGCTCTACGGCTCGTGGATCTGGGACTGCGGGCACTGGACGCCGGCCGGGGAGCGCACCGAGATCCACTCCTTCCGCGCCCTCTGGCTCGACCGCCGGCAGGCGGCGCGAAGCTCGCTGGGGGGGAGCGAGGGCGACCTTCTGATTTCGAATGACAAGACCTTTGCTGGCGTCGAAGCCGACTGCGCCCATCGCGCCAAGGGCGTCGTGCCGGTCTTCCAGAGCTGCCTGCTCACCGAGCCCGAGAGGCTCGACATCGGGGCCGAATACCACTTCAAGCTGCGGCTGCCGTCGCGGCCGACGAAGCACGCGCGGCTGCGGGTGCGCGTGCTCGACGCCGGCAGCTCCGGGACCCGAGCGGAGGTCACGACGCGATTCGTCAACGGCGTCCTGCTGGTGCGAGTCGGGGTTCCGTCGGGAACCGCGCCGCTGCTCCTCGCGAAGCAGATCGTCGCCGGGTGGACGCGCGCGCCGAGGCCGGAGCACCTGCGCGTTCGCTTCACGCGGCTGCTCGTCCGCCGGGCGATGGACCCCGGCTGCCCGAATGCCCAGACGACCTGCGGGTCGAAGGAGACGACGCACGGCGAGCAGCTGTCCTCGCCTCCGGGCGAGTGGAACGTCTACGTCGACGCGGCCGGCGTCTGGCGGATGTGGGGCCCCGGCCTCCTCCGCGTGCGCGACGGCCAGGTCGTCCGGCACGGGCCGACCCTCGACCTCTACCTCCCGCGTGGGCGCCCCTGGCGGCTGTTCGTCTTCACGCGCGAGTGCGACTGGGGCTCGCTCGGCAACGCCGACGGCGCGGCCCACGCGATGACGCCGTGCCCGCGCTCGGCCGAGGTCGGGACCTTCGACGGCGACGACCGCCCGGGCTACGTCGTCAAGCGGTTCCGCTCACCGGAGGCCTCGCTCGGCTTCCACCGCTCGCGACCTTCCCGGCGGGCGATCACGACCTGCCCGCCCGTGAACAAGCTTGGCTGCTACCAGTTGGACTACAAAATCACGCGCGGGGGCAGGTAGGGTCCCGCCATGGCTGAGCGCAAACAGGACCTGCTGGGGATGCTCGCCGATCGCGGCGAGGACGTCGTCGGCCGGATCAGCGAGCTTCCGAGAGCACAACGGCTGCTCGAGACGGCGAACCAGCTGCGCGACCGGGCGGATGAGCTCCAGCGCAAGCTGCGCGGGCTCGACGCACTCGAGCAACGCGTCGCCGTGCTCGAGAAGAAGGTCGCCCAGCTCTCAGGCGGCTCGGCGTCCGGCACCGCGAAGCGGACGACGGCGAAGCGGACAACGGCGAAGCGCACGACCACCGCGAAGAAGACGCCGCCGAAAAGCCCGCCGCCGCCGAAGAGCTCCTAGGGCACCCGCAGCCGCAACGCCCGCGGGACGATCTCGAAGCGGACCGGCGTCGTGCCGGGCTGCTCGCCGTCGAGCTCGACGGGCAGCGGCTCGTCGGCGTCCACCTCGACGGTCGAGCCGCGAAGTACCTCCGCTTTCGGGTGCGGGAGATGCCGCCCGCGGTAGGTCTTCGGCAGGGTGAAGCAGCAGGTCGCGCTTGGTCAGGTCGCCGATCAGGAGGACGTCGAACAGACCGTCGTCCGGCTCGGCCTCGGGGCAGATCATCATCCCGCCGCCGAAGAAGCGGCCGTTCGCGACCACGACGTCGTGCATGCGGGCGCTGCGGCTCTCGTCGTCGACGCGCACGCGCACCTCGTCGTTTCGCCAGCGCGCGAAGACCGCCAGCGTCGCCCAGGCGTAGGAGACCTTTCCACCGAGGGCCTTCGAGGTCTCGTTCGTGCGCTTGGCGATCGCGCCGCTCATCCCGGCGCTCGCGATGTTCGCGAACAGGGACTCGCCCTCGCCGCCGGCCCAGGAGCGGTAGCGCGCCCGCCCGAGGTCGATCTCTCGCGCGTGGCCGTTCCGGGCGACGGCGACGGCGTCCTCGAGCCGGCGCGGGATCCCGTAGGTGCGGACGAAGTCCCAGCCGGTGCCGCGCGGAATCACGGCGAGCTCGACCCCCTCGCGGCCGGCGAGCCCCTGGGTGATCTCGTTGACGGTCCCGTCCCCGCCCACGGCGACGACGAGCCGCGCGCCCTCGTCGACTGCCTTCCGCGCGAGATCGCCGAGCTGGCCCGGCCGGTCCGAGAGCAGCGCGTCGCCGCGCAATCCGAGCTCCGCCGCCCGGTGCGCGAGCTCGGGCCAGCGCCGTCCCGTGGAGCCGTTCTCCGCGGCGGGGTTGACGAGGAAGACGGTTTCGCTAATGAGCCTGGGTGACCGTCGCCAGCGCGACGCGGGTCATCCGGTCGACCGCCGCGCGCAGGTCGTCGTCGGAGATGCGCGTGAACTGCTCGCCGATGACGATGTCACTCACGGTCAGCAGGCAGCCGGCCTTGACGCCGCGCAGGGCGCCGATCGTGAACAGGACCGCCGCCTCCATCTCGACGCCGAGGACCCCGCGCTCGGACCAGCGCTTGTGCCGCGCGGGGTCGGGATCGTAGAAGGTGTCGCTCGAGGCGATCGCGCCGACGCGCAACGGCTGGCCGAGCTCTTTGGCCGCATGAACCGCGCCGTGCACGAGCTCCCAGTCGGCGGTCGGCACGTGCGGCTCCCCGCCCGCGTAGTGGCGCGCGGTCCCGTCGGCGGGGACGGCGGTGACCGCGACGATCAGGTCGCCGAGCTGCAGGTCCTCTTGCAGGCCGCCGCAGGTCCCGACGCGCAGGAAGCGCTTGACGCCGAGCTGCACGAGCTCCTCCATCACGATCGCCGCCGAGGGGCAGCCCATCCCCGTCGCCTGCACCGAGACGGGCCGTCCCTCGTACTCGCCGCTGTAGCCGAGCATCCCGCGCTCGGCGTTCCGCTGGACGGGATTCTCGAGGTACGTCTCGGCGATGTACTGGGCGCGCAGGGGGTCGCCGGGGAGCAGACAAGCCTCCGCGTAGTCGCCCGGTTCCGCTCGAACGTGGATCGGCACGAGCAAGAGCCTAAAGTTTTGGCCGCCGATGCCCCAGTCGAAGGAAACGTTGAAGGAGCCGGAGCTCGACCAGATCCTCGCGTTCTGCGCGGAGGATCCCGTGGAGCGCGTCTTCCTCGAGGACGTAGCGCGCCGCGGGCTCGGGCGCTTCACGGCGGTGGAATCCGGCGGCCGGCTGCAGGCGCTCTGCCACGTCGGCTCGAACGTCGTGCCCTCCGGCCGCGGTTGCGACGCCTTCGCGGAGGTCGCCGCCGCCGGCCACGCGCGGATGGTGATCGGCGACGAGCACGCCGTGACCGAGCTCTGGGACGCGGTGCGAGAGCGGCTGCCCGAGCCGCGCGAGGACCGGCCGGGCCAGCCGGTCTACGTGCTCGAAGAGGCTCCCGAGCCGGGCGAGACGGGCTTGCGGGCCGCGACACACGACGACCTCGAGCTGCTCGTCCCGGCCTGCGCGGCCGCCCATCTCGAGGAGATCGGGATCGACCCGCTCGAGCGCGACCCCGAGAGCTTCCGCTGGCGGACGCGAATGCAGATCGAGGACGGCCGCTCGTGGATCTGGCGCGAGGACGGGACGATCCTCTTCAAGGCGGAGGCCTCGGCCTGGACGCCGCGAGCGGTGCAGCTGCAGCAGGTCTGGGTCGACCCGACCGTCCGCGGCCGGCACCACGCGCAGCGCGGTATGCGCGACCTCTGCCGCCTGCTGCTCGAGCGCGTGCCGATCGTCTGCCTGTTCGTGCGCGCCGAGAACGCGCCTGCGATCCGGGTCTACGAGGCGATCGGGATGCGGCAGGCCGGCACCTACCGCTCGCTGATCCTCTGATGGACACCGACGCGCTCCGGAGCAGGATCGAGGAGCACATCCGGCGCCACGACCTGATCGAGGCGGGAGGCGAGGTGACTGCGCTCGTCTCCGGCGGCGCCGACTCGACCTGCCTCTGGCACGCGCTGCGCGCGCTCGGCTACCGGGTCTCGGCGCTGCACGTGAACCACGGCCTGCGCGGCCACGAGTCCGACGAGGACGCGCGTTTCTGCCGCGAGGTGCTCGGCGCGGAGGTGGTCGAGCCCCCTTCTCCGGAACGGCCGACCGAGGACGCCCTGCGCGAGCTCCGCTACTCCTTCGCGCGTGACCGCCTGCGCGCGACCGGCCACACCGCGACCGACCAGGTCGAGACGGCGCTGTACCGGCTCGTGTCGAGCGGCGTCCCCGGGGGGATCAAGCCGAAGCGCGAGGACGGCATCGTCCGTCCGCTCCTGACGCTCTGGCGCGAGGAGACGGAGGCCTACTGCGCGGCGGAAGGCCTGACCCCGCGCCGCGACAGCTCGAACCCCGGGACGAAGCGCGGGCTCATGCGAGACCAGATCCTGCCGCTCCTCCGGCAGCTCCACCCCGCGGCCGAGCGGAACCTCCTGCGGCACGCCGAAGGCAGGCCGTCGAAGCTCGACGAGCTGCTCGCCGCGCGGGAGGGCTCGAAGCGCATCGACCTCGGCGGCGGGCTCACCGCGGTGCGCGAATACGACCGCGTCTGGCTCGAGCAGACCCCGGTAGCGCTCGAGGGCGCGGTCCGCTGGGGCGAGTGGCGGATTGAATCCGAGCTGCCAGGCCTTAAGGTACGAAGCTGGCGGCCGGGCGACAGGCTCGCTGGTCGCCGCAAGAAGGTCCAAGACTTGTTCGTCGACGCCAAGATCCCTCGATCCGAGCGCGAGGCGTGGCCTCTCGTCGTGCGCGGGAACGAGGTCGTCGCGGTGCCGGGGATCGTCGAGGCGGCGGGCGTCACCGCAGTGCGAGACGCGTGAGCCAGACAGAGCTGGAACGCGCGGTCGGCGAGATCCTCATCGACGAGGAGGCCCTGACCACGCGGGTCGGCGAGCTCGGCGCCGAGGTCTCCGCCGACTACGAGGGCCGCGACCTGCTCCTGATCGGCGTCCTCAAGGGAGCCGTCTTCTTCATGGCCGACCTGATGCGCCACCTGACCGTCCAGTGCGAGGTCGACTTCATGGCGATCTCGAGCTACGGCGACGCGACCGACTCGTCCGGGATCGTGCGGATCCTCAAGGACCTCGACATCAACATCGCGGGCCGCCACGTGCTCGTGGTCGAGGACATCATCGACTCCGGCCTGACCCTCTCGTACCTGATGCGCAACCTCGAGTCGCGTGACCCCGCTTCGCTCGAGGTCTGCGCGCTGATGACCAAGCCCGCGCGGCGCCAGATCGACGTTCCGGTGCGCTATATCGGCTTCGAGATTCCCGACCGCTTTGTCGTGGGCTACGGCCTCGACCTCGCCGAGCGCTACCGGAACCTGCCCTACGTCGCCGTTCTCAGCGACGAGCTGGCATCCGCAGAGCGTTAGATTCCGTATCCCCGGGAAGGTGAGCCTCATGCTCGCTGGTACCCTTTGCCGATAGAGGGCCCGTGAATCGATTCTTCCGCTCAGCGCTTTTCCCGCTCTTCGTGATCGTCGTGCTGGTCTACCTGGCCAGCCAGACGCTCCTACCGCACTCGAAGAGCGCGAAGAAGGTCACCTACTCGGAGTTCATCACCGACGTTCGCAACGACAACGTCAAGACCGCCGAGTTCGCCCCGAGCAAGCACGCGATCAGCTTCGTCGAGAACAACGGCACCAAGGGCTCCGTGCACTACCCGGCGGACCAGGCCGTTCCGCAGCTGACCACGCTGATGCTCGACCACGACGTCACCTTCGACTCGAAGGGCACCGGCGGCTTCTCGTGGGTCGGGATCCTCGTCTCGATGCTGCCGTTCGTGATCCTGATCGCCTTCTGGATCTTCCTGATGAACCAGGTCCAGGGCGGCGGCTCGAAGGTGATGTCCTTCGGGAAGTCGCGCGCGAAGCGGATGGCGCCGGACTCGCCGAAGATCGGCTTCAAGGACGTGGCCGGCGTGGACGAGGCCGTGGAGGAGCTTCAGGAGATCAAGGAGTTCCTCGAGAACCCGAAGAAGTTCCAGGCTCTGGGCGCGCGCATTCCGAAGGGCGTGCTGCTCTACGGGCCGCCCGGCACCGGCAAGACGCTGCTTGCACGCGCGGTCGCCGGCGAGGCGGGCGTGCCGTTCTTCTCGATCTCCGGCTCCGACTTCGTCGAGATGTTCGTCGGCGTCGGCGCCTCGCGCGTCCGCGATCTCTTCGAGCAGGCCAAGCAGGCCTCTCCGTGCATCGTCTTCATGGACGAGATCGACGCCGTCGGCCGCCACCGCGGCGCAGGCCTGGGCGGCGGTCACGACGAGCGCGAGCAGACGCTCAACCAGCTGCTCGTCGAGATGGACGGCTTCGAGCTGAAGGACAACATCATCCTGATCGCTGCGACGAACCGGCCCGACATCCTCGACCCGGCGCTGCTGCGCCCCGGCCGCTTCGACCGGCAGATCGTCGTCGACCGGCCCGACCGCGTCGGCCGCCGGAAGATCCTCGAGGTACACGCGAAGGGCAAGCCGATCGCGCCGGAGATCGACCTCGACACGCTTGCCGCCGGAACGCCCGGGTTCACGGGCGCGGACCTGGCGAACCTCGTCAACGAGGCGGCGCTGCTGGCAGCGCGCCGCGGCAAGAAGACGATCGACCAGGAGGAGCTCGAGGAAGGGATCATGCGCGTGATCGCCGGCCCCGAGAAGAAGACGCGGCTGCTCTCCGAGGAGGAGCGCAAGATCACCGCGTACCACGAGCTCGGCCACGCGATCGTCGGCCATTACCTCGAGCACACCGACGACGTCCACAAGATCTCGGTCATCTCACGCGGCCAGGCGCTCGGCTACACGATCTCGCTGCCGCGCGAGGACCGCTACCTGACGACGAAGACCGCGCTGATGGAGCAGCTCGCGATGACGCTGGGCGGGCGAGCCGCCGAGGAGCTCGTCTTCCATGAGGTCACGACCGGCGCCGCCAACGACCTCGAGAAGGTCACGTCCACCGCCAAGCAGATGATCATGCGCTTCGGCATGAGCGAGAAGCTCGGGCCGCGCGTGCTCGGCCGGAACCACGACATGCCGTTCCTCGGCCGCGAGATGGGCGCAGAGCCGGACTACTCCGAGGAGATCGCGCGGGAGATCGACGACGAGATCCGGCGCGTGATCGAGGAGGCGCACGGCCTGGCGATCAAGGTGCTCACCGAGCACATGGAGGACATGCACCGCCTCTCGGGGATCCTGATCGAGCGCGAGACGATCGACAAGGATCAGTTCGAGCGGCTCCTGGCCGGCGAGGACCACACGAGCGTGTTCCCGGAGGAGCCCGCCGCCGCCGAGCCAGAGGCGCCCGCTGAGGAGCCGAAGCGCCGGCCGCAGCCGAAGCCGCGTCCGATGCCGTTCCCGGGCGCGACGATGCAGCCTCCGCCGCCCGAAGGCGCCAAGGGCTAACTAGCCCGACGAAGTCCGGCTCGCGCTCCGCGCGAGCCATGACGACTTCGGCGGGAGATACAACCCAGCCGCGTCCGTGAGCGGTGCCGGGCAAAGCTCGCCACCGCGACGGCCAGACTAGAGTCGAGTCGTGGGAGAGAAGCGCGACATCTGGGCTCAATGGCTGGCTGAACGCAGGCACGGAGGTGATCCGGAGGTGCGCCGGCGGATGCTCGACAACCTCGCCGGCGTCCGCGATCGGGTTCTCGACGGCGCCGGGCTGCAAGAGGGTGAGACGTTGCTCGACGTCGGCTGCGGCGAAGGGCTGATCGGGTTCGGTGCGCTCGAGCGCGGGGCCGGGCATGTCGTCTTCTCGGACATCTCGGACGACCTGCTCGACTTCTGCCGCGAGGCTGCCGAGGCGCTGGGGTTGGTGGAGCGCTGCACGTTCGTTCGCGCGGCCGCGGACGATCTCGGGGCGATGGCGGGCGCGAGCGTCGACGTCGTCGCAACGCGTTCCGTCCTGATCTACGTCGCCGAGAAGGCGCGCGCGTTCGGTGAGTTCTTCCGGGTCCTGCGGCCGGGCGGGCGTGCGGCGATCTGGGAGCCGATCAACCGTTTCGGCAGCGAGGAGCGAACGTCCGGCTTCTGGGGCTACGGCGCAGACGGCCTGAGCGAGCTCGCCGAGCGGGTCGAGGGGGTCTTTCGCGAGATCCAGCCGCTCGACGACCCGATGCTCGACTTCGACGAGCGCGATCTGATCCGCTTCGCCGAGAGCGCCGGCTTCTTCCCGGTGAACCTGGAGCTGCGCGCGGAGATCCGCTCGTTGGACCCGCGGCCGTGGGACGCGTTCCTCCACAGTTCCGGGAACCCGAAGATCCCCACGTTCGCGGAGGCGATGGACCAGGCGCTGACGCCGGAGGAGCGGGAGCGGGTAACCGAGCATCTGCGGCCGCTCGTCGAAGAGGGGAGAGGGGTGTGGCGCATGGCCCACGCCTTTCTGGACGCGACCAAGCCGGCCACGTCGTAGGGACAGTCCCTCGGGACCTGTCCGAAAGGGTCAGGCGGTGGCCACGCCGGCTTGCCAGGACGCCCACAGGCTCGCGTAGCGCTCGCCCTGGGCGACGAGCTCGTCGTGGGAGGCGACCTCGACCACGCGGCCGGCGTCCATCACGACCACGCGGTCCGCGCGCTCTGCGGTCGAAAGGCGGTGGGCGATGATGATCACCGTCCGCCCCTCGACGACGGCGGCAAGCGCCTGCTCCACGGCGGCCTCGGTCGCCGGGTCGAGGCTCGAGGTGGCCTCGTCGAGCACGATCACGGCGGGGTCGGCGAGGGCGACGCGCGCGATCCCGACCAGCTGCCGCTCCCCGGCCGACAAGCGCACGCCCCGCGTCTGGACGTCGGTGTGGATCCCCTCAGGCAGCGACTCGAAGCGGTCGCGCGTGCCGATCTGATCGAGAGCGTGCAGTACGGCCTCGTCCGAGGCCTCCGGATCGGCCAGGCGAACGTTGTCGGCGATCGTCCCGCTGAAGAGATGGCCTTCCTGGGGCAGCATCACGATTCTGTGGCGCAGCGACTCGAGGCGCGCGTCGCGCAGGTCGACCCCGCCGAACAGGATCGAGCCCTCCTGCGGGTCGTACTGGCGCGTGAGCAGCTTCGCGAGCGTCGACTTGCCCGCGCCCGTGACGCCCACCAGCGCGACGTGCTCGCCGGCCTCGAGCTGCAGCGAGACGCTCTTGACCACGCGGCCGCCCGCCTCGTAGCCGAAGCTGACGTCGCGTAGCTCGAGCGCGCCGTCGGCGGGAAGGTCGACTGCGCTTGCGCGCTCGGTGACCGCATTCGGCGCCTGGAGCAGCCCGACGACCTTGCCGAGCGCCGCCAGCCCCTGCCGGAACTCGCCCAGCCACTCGCTGAAGCGCGCGATCGGGTCGAACAGCTGAACGAGGTACAACACGTAGGCGGCGATCGTCCCTTTGCTGATCTTGCCGTCCCGGTAGAGCGACGCCGCGACCAGCAGCACTGCGACGAGCGCGACCGTCTGCGCCAGGGGAATCATCGTGAAGAGGCGGATGTTCACGAACGAGGCGTTCCGCCAGGCGCCGACCTGCGCCTGGCTGCGCGGCTCGTAGGCCTCGATCGTCTTGCCCTCGCGCCGGAAGGCCTGGATCACCCGTACGCCCGACAGGCCCTCCTGCAGCGTCGTCAGCGTCTCCGCGACGCGGTCTCGAATCGCGTGGTAGGCGCGCCCAGCGCCGTGGTGGAATGCCCAGCTCGACCCGATCAGGACGGGCAGCGCCACCAGTGAGACGAGCGCGAGCGTGGGCGAGAGGATGACGAGCACGACCACCGTCAGCGCGATCTGGAGACCGCTGCCGACGACCTCGACCAGCGCCTCCCGCAGAAACTCGTCGAGCGCCTGCACGTCGGACGTCAGCCGGGAGATGAGCACGCCGGTTCGCTCCTGCTCGAAGAACCCGAGCGGCAGCGCCTGCAGCTTCTCGAAGGCAGCCCCGCGCAGGCGGTGCAGGAAACGCTCGCTCGCGGTCGCGGCGAAGAGCGTCTGCGCGCGCACCACGAGCGGCTTCAGCACCGCGAGGAGGAGGAGCGCGACGGCGGCGACGTTGAGCGGATGGAGGTCGTTCTTGTCGATTCCGTGGTCGACCGCGTACTTGACGAGCGCCGGCCCGGCCAGGGTGATGAGGGTCGAGACGATCACCGCCGCAGCCGCGCCGAAGTAGAGCCCCTGCACCCTCCGCGTGAGCGTGCGGGTCTCGCGCCACACCTCGCGCGCCGTCGCCCGCTCCATCATGCGGCCACCTCCAGCGCGAGCAGCGAGCGGTAGCGGTCCGAGCGCGAGATCAGCTCCTCGTGCGTGCCCTGTTCGACGATGCGGCCCCCCTCGAGCACCGCGACGCGGTCGGCGAGCGCGATCGTGGCCGGGCCGGTGGGCGATCACGAGCGTCGTTCGGCCCTCCATCACTTCGGCGAGCGCGGCGCGGATCTCGTGCTCCTTGGTCGCGTCAACGGCCGAGGTGGCGTCGTCGAGGACGAGCACGGCGGGGTCGGCGAGGATCGCGCGTGCGATCGCGATGCGCTGGCGCTGGCCGCCGGAGAGCGAGAAGCCGCGCTCGCCGAGGATCGTCTCGTAGCCGTCGGGCAGGTCGTCGACGAACGCCGCCGCTCCCGCCAGCTCGGCCGCGCGGCGCACGTCCTCGTCGCTCGCGTCGGACCTCCCCAGGCGGATGTTCTCGCGCACGCTCTCGCTGAACAGGAAGGTCTCCTCGAAGACGAGCGCCACTGCGCGGCGCACGTCAGAGATCCGCAGCTCCCGCAGGTCGTGGCCGTCCAGGAGCACGCGGCCCTCCTCGGGGTCGTAGAGCCTCGCGAGCAGCCCGGCGACGGTGCTCTTGCCCGAGCCCGTGGCGCCGACGAGCGCGAGCGACTCGCCCGGCGCGACATGCAGGTCGAGACCGTCGAGCACGAAGCGATCGCCTTCGTGACCGAAGCGAACGCCCTCCAGCCGGATGTCGCCGTGGGCGTCGAGCGCCACGGGATGGCGCGCCTCGCGCAGCTGCGGCTCTGCCTCGAGCACCTCCGTGATGCGGCTGCTCGCGGCCAGCGCCTTCTGCAGCGTGGTCACGCGCTGCCCGAGCACGCGCAGGGGCCAGACCAGCATCACCACGTAGGCGTTGAAGGCCACGAACGAGCCGACCGTGAGCGAGCCGTCGATCACGCTGCGGCCGCCGATCCAGAGCACGGCTGCGATCCCGAGCAGCGGCAGCATCTCCAGCACCGGGATGAACACAGCGTCGAGGCGGGCCAAGGCAAGCGCGCGGTCCATGATCTCCGAGCTCCGCGAGCGAAACCGTCCCGACAGCGCGTCGCCGGCGCCGAGGCCCTTGACCACGCGCACTCCGCTGACGCTCTCCTCGACGAGGGTCGAGGCTTCGGCCCAGCTGGCCTGCAGCTCGCGGGTGCCGCGGTGGTACTTCCGCGAGTACAGCCACGCGCCCACGGTCACGAACGGGACGGGGATCAGCACGACGAGCGCGAGCCGCCAGTCGAGCAGCAGCATCACGGTCGCGACCGCGGCGACCGTGAGGACGTAGCCGATCGTGTGGCCTATCGAATCCATCATCCGCGCGATGTGTTGCGAGTCGGACGAAGCGCGGCTCAGCAACTCCCCTGGGCCGACGCGGTCGTGGTAGCTGGCGTCGAGCCTCAACGCGTGCGCGAAGAGCGCATCGCGCACGCCCGCGTCCGAGTGGGAGCGGTTGCGGATCGCGTAGAGGTGGCGAAAGGCTCCGGCGACGACCTCGAGCAGCCCGACGGCGAGCAGCAGACCGAGCCAGAGGAGCAGGGCGCTGTGGTCGCGGGGGACGATCCCGTGGTCGATCGCGTACTTGACGACCAGCGGGGCAGCTACCGCGCCGGCTTGCCAGAACAGGCCTGAGAACACGGCGCCCGCGACGCCGTGCCGCTGCGCGCGCACGACCGCGCGCACGAATCTCCACGCCGCCGGGCGGCGTCCCTCCAAGTCCGCCATGGCCCTAACCTACCCGTGCGTGAAATCGCCTATCGAGCAGCGCTTCCCGCGGCCGTCGGTGATGGGAGTCGTCAACGTGACCCCTGACTCCTTCTCGGACGGCGGCGTCAACTTCGACCCCGACGATGCTGCCGCCGCGGCCCGGCGCATGCGCGACGAGGGCGCCGCGATTGTCGACGTGGGTGGCGAATCGACGCGTCCCGGCTCGGAGGGCGTCTCGCTCGACGAGGAGCTTCGCCGCGTCATGCCGGTGCTCGAGCGCCTCGAAGGCGACGTGCCGGTCTCCATCGACACCTCCAAAGCCGAGGTCGCGCGCCGGGCGGTCGAGCTGGGAGCCGAGCTCGTGAACGACGTCACCGCACTCCGGGCGGACCCCGAGCTCGCCGGGGTCGTCGCCGACTCGGGCGCCTACCTCTGCCTGATGCACATGCTCGGCGAGCCGCGGACGATGCAGCTCGACCCGGTCTACGAGGACGTGGTCTCGGACATCGCCGCTTTTCTCGAGGAGCGCCTCCGCGTCGCGGTGGCGGCCGGGATCCCGGAAGAGCGCATCTGCCTCGACCCGGGATCGGCTTCGGCAAGACCGTCGAGCACAACTTCGAGCTGCTCCGCCGGATGGACGAGCTCCTCGCGCTCGGCCGTCCGGTCCTGATCGGGTTCTCGCGTAAGAGCTCGCTCGGCAAGTTGCTCGGCGACCCCGAGGCTACGACCGGCTCGATCGCCGCGAGCGTCGGAGCCGCGGTCGCGGCCTACGAGCGCGGCGCCACGATCCTGCGCGTCCACGACGTCCGCGAGCACGTCGAGGCGCTGACTACTGCGCAGGCGGCGCTGTCGTGAGCGTCGTCGTCGAGCTCGCCGGGCTCGAAGTCCCCGGACGCCACGGCGTCGAGGAGGAGGAGCGCCAGCGAGAGCAGCCGTTCCTCTACGACATTCGCCTCGAGCTCCCCGAGCCGGCCGCCGACCGCATCGAGGAGACGGTCGACTACCGCGAGGTGGTCGAGCTGCTGAGAGGAATCTCGGAGGCGCGCGAGTTCAGCTTGCTCGAGGCGCTGGCGAGCGCCGTCGCGGAGGCGCTGCTGCAGCGCTTCTCCGAGCTCGAGCACGTGCGCGTGCGGGTGCGGAAGCCGCGCGTCGAGCTCGGCACGGCCGTCGACTACGCGGCGGCTACCGTCGAGCGGTCGAGAGGCTGAGCTTGTAGCCCGCGTCGCGCGGCGTCTTGGCCAGGAAGACGTCGACGTAGACGTACTGCCCGAGGCCGCGGCCCTTGACGACGATCCGCTCGGGCCGGGCGCCTGCGTGAGCAGAGACTCCGAGCAGGTCGCGCCTGGCCGCCGCGCCGCGCTCGAAGACCGTCCGGGTGCGCCTGCCCCAGACCTCGAGGTTGACGTTCGCGCTCGTGCGCACGTTGACCACGAGCTTGCCGTGCGCCGGGAGGTAGGCGCGGTAGACGTCCTCGGGGTCGTCGCCTCGCTCCATCGACGCCCGGACCGCCGCGTGCGGCCGGCCGGGCGAGGTCAGCGCCGGATGGCCGGCCCGGAAGAGCCCGTGGGGCTTGACGAGGAAGACGTCCTCGTTCGGCTCCTCGGGATCGGGAAGCGGCGCCGCTTTGAGAAGCGCGGCGGGCACGTCCAGGATCCCGTAGCCCGTGTTCCGGTTCCAGCCGCTACCGCGCGCGGAGCGGCGCATGACCTCGAAGAGCTGGGTGTTCGTGAGGGTGGGACGCTGGGTCCAGACGCCTGCCGCCGCACCCGAGACGAGCGGGGCGGAGAAGCTCGTCCCGTCGTACGTGTCCCACGGCGGGCCTGACCTGGCGAACGTTTGCGGGATCGCGACCGGGATGTTCTGGCCCGGCGCCGCGAGGTCCATGTCGGCGGACGCAGTCGAGAAGTACGTCACGCGATTCGACTGGTCGGTCGCGCCGATGGTGAGCACGTGCGCGAAGGAGGCGGGATACGACGGCGGGCTGCCCTCCTGGCGGCCGTTCCCGGCCGAAGCGACGACCAGCGAGCCCGAGCCGAAAGCCGACAGGATCGCGTGCTCCTCGATGGGCAGCCGGTCCCGCCGCCGAGGCTCAGGTTGATCACGCCCGGTCCGTGCGCGATCGCCGAGGAGAGCCCCGCGATCTCGTCGCCCACCGTCAGCACCCCGGACGGGCTCGCATCCCAGACCTGCAACTTCGCCTGCGGGTAGATCCCTTCGAGATACTGCGCGTTCACCTGGGCGCCGACGACCGAGGCCGTCGCCGTCCCGTGCAGCTCCTCCGGATAGACCGTCGAGAACGTCTGGGTGTTGAGCGCGGTCGTGTTCGGCCGACCGAGGAAGTCCGGGTGCGAGAGGTCCGTGCCGGAGTCGATCATCGTGACCGGAAAGCCCGGCCCGGGCGCCGTCCAGCGGTCGGCGCCGACCGTCGTCCACCACCACTCGTTGGCGCACAGCGGCTCGGCGCAGGCATCGAGGGCGCGCTTCACCTCGAGCGGCCGGCGGGCGACATCGGGCGTGACCGAGCGGACGAGACCCCGCGCGCGCAGCGCCGGGAGCAGTGTCCCGGCGGCGGCGCCCGGCAGGCGCCAGAGCGCGAGCTGCGGCGAGATCAGCTTCGCGCCCACCGCCTGTAGCGCGAACCTCGCGCCGCCGGCGAGCGGAGCATTCAGCTCGACGAGTGCGCGGTGCCCGTCGAGGCCCTGCGAGCGCAACGGCTGCACCGGCGTCCCCTGGTGATTCGGGATGCCTGCGGCCGCCGCCGGGGAGGCGACCGCGAGAGCGATGAGGGCCGGGGCGAGGCGGCGCAAGGGAGCGGACACGGTAGCTGCAGAGGCGAGAATCGTCGAGACGGTGAAGGCGTACATCGGAATCGGCTCGAACCTGGGCGAACGTGAGGACGCGATCGCGGCGGCCCTCGACCTCCTGCGGGCCGAGGGCGGCGTCGAGGTGCTGGCGGTCTCGACCCTGCGCGAGACCGATCCGGTCGGCTATCTCGACCAGCCGCGGTTCCTCAACGGCGCGGTCGCGGTGGAGACGTCTCTCGCGGCCCGAGAGCTACTCGGCCGGCTACTCGAGATCGAGCGCCGCCTCGGGCGCGTGCGCGGCAACGGGCCGCGCTTCGGCCCGCGCACGATCGACCTCGACCTGCTCCTGTACGGGGAGGAGACGATCGACGAGCCGGGCCTGGAGGTGCCGCATCCACGGCTTGCCGAGCGGAGATTCGCGCTGGAGCCGTTGGCGGAGCTCGACCCTGCGCTGGAGGTTCCCGGGGCGGGGCCGGTCCAGGCCTTGGTCGCAGGGCTACAATGACCGCTCGATGTCTCACCTCGACGAGTTGGACGAGTTCGAGGCCGAGCTGGAGCTCGGTCTCAAGAGGGAGTACTCCGCGGTCTTCGGCCTCTTTCGCTACTGCGTGCTGACGCAGGACGCGACGTACCTCTGCAACAAGCTCGACCTGCAGTACGTCCCGCAGCAGAGCTACCCGTTCTTCCAGCTGAAGATGGAGGACGTCTGGGTCTGGGACAAGAACCGCCCGACGCGCATCATCCCGCGCGCCGAGGTCTACACCTCGAGCGACGTGACCGTCGAGGAGCTGCGCGGCGACGGCGACGAGCCGACGCTGACGCCGGAGGCGCTCGCCGAGCGAATCGGCGAGTCGCTGGCCTCGGACGACGACCTCTAACCGAGCGGCGCCGTTCGGCGTCTAAATGTGCGCGATGTCACGACGGCTGGCGCTGGCGCTCATAACGCTCGTCGCAGGGGCGGGTCTCCTCGCTGCCGCGGCCCTCGGCTCGAGCGCCTCCACGGGCTCGCTTCTCAAGATCGGCACGACCGGCAACCTCGACTCGGTCGACCCGGCGATCGCGTACGGGACGACCTCGTGGATGTTCGAGGCCGCGACCGGAGCGACGCTCTTCCGTGACTCGGCCGGTATAGCGAGGCCGGAGGTCGCAAAGCGGTTCACCGTCTCGAAGAACGGGCGCGTCTACCGGTTCTACCTGCGGAAGGGCTACCGCTTCAGCGACGGCCAGGCGGTCCGCGCGGCCAGCTTCGCGTACGCCGTCAAACGCGCCCTGAACCGCACTCTGAATTCTCCAGGCGGGGGTTTTCTGAGGAACAAGGATCTCTACGTCCGTGGAGTCAGCGCCAGGGGGCTGACACTCACGATCAGGCTCGCCCGCGCCAACCCCAACTTGCTCGATGTCCTCACGCTGCCGTTCTTCCAGGCGGCTTCCGCGAAGCTGTCGCTGACGCAGGAGACGACAACCGTCCGCCAGGTGGGAGACCTCCCGACCGCCGGCCCCTACACGTGGTCGTACAACGCGCCCAACGAGCGCGCGGACATCGTCCCGAACCCGTACTACACCGGGGCGCGCGGCCGGCACGTGGACGAGGTGGAGCTCGAGATGAGCCTCGACCTCAACGCCTGCTTCGACGAGACGAAGGCCAACCAGCTCGACATCGGCTGCCTCCCGCACGATCAGGTCGCCGCAGTGGCGCAGGAGTACGGCGTCAGCCGCGCGAGGCCGGTCGGCACCGGCCGCTTCTGGGTCAAGTCCGGGCCGTGCGAAGCGACACTCTTGTTCAACCACCGCCGCCTGTTCGCGAACAACCTCCCGCTCAGGCAGGCCGTGAACTGGGCGGTCGACAGAACCGCGCTCGCGCACGCCGGACAGGCCGACTCGTACCCCGTGACGCCGTGGACGCACTTGGTCCCGCCGGGCTTTCCAGGTGTGGTCACCGCGAAGCGGCTTCAGCCGTACTCACTCAGGGCCGACCTCGCGAAGGCTCGACAGTTGGCCACAGGCCATATGGGTGACGGCAGCATCCGGGTTGCGTATCAATCCGCGGGAACTGTCGGGCCGCTCCAGGCTGAGGCTGTTCGGCAGGCGCTCGTGGATCTGGGCTTCGCCCCGTCGCGGATCGAGATGCGGGGCTTTGCCGGGTTCGACATCTACCAAGCCATCGGCACCCCTGGAACGACGCTCGATTTGGCAGTAGGCACCGGTTTTTGTGTCGACCAATCTTCGGACCCGGCGTCGTTCATCGACGTGGCGCTGAACGGCACGGGCGACTTCAGCCCCGGGAACGCGGCGTACAGCAAAGCCCTTCACGTCCTGTCGCGGACGCTCAAGGGGCAAGCGCGGATTCGTGCTCTGGGGCGGTTCGACGTCCAGGTGATGAAGAATCTGGCGCCCGTGGCTGTCCTCTCGGTCTCGGAAGACATGACGTTCTTCTCGAACCGCGTCGATCCCGCGAGCCTCGCCTACTTGCCGGGCGTCGGCTGGAGCCTCACGGCGCTGCGACTCAAGTAGGCGCTCAGGCGCCGCTTGCCGGCTCGCCGTCGGCCCCGACGTAGGGCTCGGCCTCAGGGCGCTTGTCGACGATGACGTAGCGGTCCGTCTGCTCGATCACCCTCTCGATCGCCGCTTCCTCGTGCCCGGGGAGCACGGCGAAACGGTCGTTGTCCGAGCGCACATGCTCGTATTCCGCAGCCGTCATCGAGACTGGGCTGCCGCACTCCGGATCGCCGCATTCGCAGCGGAAATCGAGCAGCTCGCCGTCGGGCAGGACCTGCAGGCCCTCGCTGACCTCGTGGATCTTTTCGTTCACCTCGCGCAGCAGCGCCTCGTTAGTCGCCATCCGCGCTTCGCGACCCTCCATCGGCCGATTCTACGCTGGCCGTTCCTCGACCTCCAGTAGGCTCGCCCCATGGCGGGGCTCCTGGCGATCGACGTCGGGAACACGCAGACCGTGCTCGGGCTCTTCGAGGGCGAGGAGCTGCGCGAGCACTGGCGCGTTGCGACCGAGTCCGAGCGCACCGGCGACGAGCTCGGGTTGCTCTTGCGCGGGCTCGTCGATCTGTCCGGTCTCGACGGGATCGCGATGTCGTCCACGGTGCCCCCGCTCGCGCGCGCCTACGAGGAGCTCGCCGCCCGGGAGGGACTGGAGCTGCTGGTGCTCGGCCCGGGCGTGTCGACCGGAATCGCGGTTCGCTACGAGGACCCGCGCGAGGTCGGCCCCGACCGGATCGCGAACGCGGTCGCAGCTGTGGAGCGCTACGGCGCGCCTTGCATCGTCGTCGACTTCGGAACGTCGACGAACTTCGACGTGGTCTCCCCCGAGGGCGAGTACGTGGGCGGCGTTCTGGCACCGGGCGTGGAGGTCTCGATGGAGGCGCTCTCGGCGCGCGCCGCGCGGCTGTTCTCGATCGACTTCGCGGAGCCGCCGACGGTGATCGCGAAGAACACGACCGCGGCGCTGCAGTCAGGCCTCGTCTATGGGTTCGCCGGCCAGGTCGACGGGATCGTCGAGGCGATCCGCGGCGAGCTCGGCGTCGAGGCCCAGACGGTCGCCACCGGCGGCCTGGCCGAGCTGATCGTCCCGCACGCGCGCACGCTAGAGACGATCGACCCCTTCCTCACGCTCGAAGGCGTCCGCCTGATCTGGGAACGAAACCGCCGAGACCCGGGGTCTGACCCCGGGTCTGACCCCGGTTGCGGGCTCAGCCGCCGCCGTAGATCGAGATCGGCAGATCGAGGACGACGTCATCCTCGCCGCTCGGGATCTCCGCTTCGAGGCGCTCAAGAACCTCCGCCGCTCCCGGCGCTGCCGCGAACAACCTCGCCTCAACCTCGTCGAGCGTCTCGAGCTGCACGAGCTCCTGCTTGAAGGGCCGCGGGAACCGCCCACGGCCCAGGTACCAGCCGTAGAACTTCTTCAGGAACCCGGTCGAGCGGTGCTCGCCGAGCTCGCGAACCGTCTCGCGCATGAACAGGACGAGCTCTGCGACGACTTCCTCGCGCGAAGGTGGCTCCGCGGAACCGTCGACGATCTCCCGCAGCGCCCACGGGTTCCCCTGCGCCGCGCGGCCGACCATCACGGCCGCCGCGCCCGTCGTCGCGAGGATGGCCTGGGCCCGCGCGCGAGAGGTCACATCGCCGGACGCGATCACGGGCACGTCCACGATCGAGACCATCTCCGCCGTCAGCGAATGGTCGGCCTCGCCCGTGTACATCTGCCGCGCCGAGCGCGGGTGCAGCGTCAGGGACGACGCGCCCGCCTCGACCAGCCGCGGCCCGAGCTCGAGACATGCGCGCGAGCCGTTCTGCAGCCCGCGCCGCATCTTGACCGTCACCGGCACCGAGACCGCCTCGGCCACCACGGCGACGACGGCACATGCGCGTGCCGGGTCCTCGAGCAGCGTCGCGCCGGCCCCGGTCTTCGTCACCTTCTTGACCGGGCAGCCGAAGTTGATGTCGACGAGGTCGGCGCCGGCGTCCTCGACCATGCGCGCCGCCTCGGCCATCACCGCGGGGTCGGACCCGAAGATCTGCACGGCCAGAGGACGCTCGTCCGGCGCGATCCGCAGGTAGCCGAGCGTCCGGTCGTTGCCGTGCTGCAGGCCCGCGCACGAGACCATTTCCGAGCAGACGAGCCCGGCGCCGTAGCGGCGGCCCTGGCGCCGAAATGCCTGGACGCTCACGCCGGCCATCGGCGCGAGTACGAGCCGCGTGGGGATCTCCACGTCGCGGATCCACCAGTGGCTGCGAAGATCTACCTGCACAGAGCGGGAAATAGTACCCGGCCCAGGGGTTGACGTCCGTCCGGCTTCGTAGGTAACATCCCCGCCCGCGATGGCGCCCTCAGCGCCGCGCGTTTTTTCTTTCAGGAGGCCAGTTTGAAGGACGTAATCCTTACTCCCGAGGGCTACGAGAAGCTCAAGCAGGAAATCGAGTACCTCTCGAACGAGAAGCGCCGCGAAGTCGCGGACCGCATCAAGACCGCCCGCGAGTTCGGCGACATCGCCGAAAACGCCGAGTACGACGACGCGAAGAACGAGCAGGCCCTGCTCGAGCACCGCATCGCCACGCTCGAGGATCGGCTCCGCAGCGCGCGCGTGATCACGAAGAAGGACGTCGCGAAGGACGTCGTCTCCGTCGGCTCGAAGGTGAAGCTGCGCGACATCGGCGCGAAGCAGACGTTCGAGTACAGGATCGTCGGCTCGGCCGAGGCCAACCCCGCCGAGAACAAGCTCTCGAACGAATCGCCGGTCGGCAAGGCCATCATCGGCAAGAAGAAGGGCGAGACCGTCGAGGTCGAGGCTCCGCGCGGGGCCATGAAGTTCAAGATCCTGGAAATCAAAGCCGCTTAGACTCGCAGCGCATGGCGCTGCCGAAACGGTTTCCCGAGCGGGAAGAGATCTCCGCGGTCCGGGCTGAGGCCGAGAAGGCCGAGCCGGGGGATTCGCTCGACGCACGAGCACCGAGTCGCCGGGCGTGTCATGGCGCGGCGCGAGATGGGGAAGCTCACCTTCCTCGACCTCGTCGACCGCTCCGGGCGGATCCAGCTGATCGCGCGGCGAGAAGGTGGACGTCGACCTCGGCGACATCGTCGGCGTGACCGGGAAGCCCGGGCGCTCCAAGCGCGGCGAGCCGTCGCTCGAGGTCGACGAAGCTCGAGCTGCTCGCGAAGATCCGGCGGCCGCTGCCGGACACCTTTCACGGCGTCACCGACGTCGAGACGCGCTACCGGCAGCGGTACCTCGACCTGCTCATGAGCGACGAGTCGCGCGCGCTCGCTCAGACGCGCACCAGGATCGTCGCCGCCGTCCGCGCCTACCTGGACGGCGAGGGCTTCCTCGAGGTCGAGACGCCGATCCTCCAGCCGCGCTACGGGGGCGGGTTCGCCGAGCCGTTCGTCACGCACTCGAACGAGCTCGACGCCGATCTCTACCTCCGCATCGCCGACGAGCTCTACCTCAAGCGCCTGATCGTCGGCGGCCTCGAGAAGGTCTACGAGCTGAGCAAGGACTTCCGCAACGAGTCGATCTCCTACAAGCACTCGCCGGAGTTCACGCAGGTCGAGTGGTACGAGGCCTACGCCGACTACCGCGACACGATGGAGCGAACCGAGGCGCTCGCCGCCGCCGCCGCAGACGCGGTCGGCACGCGGCAGGTCACGTTCCGCGGCCACGAAATCGACCTGAGCCCGCCGTGGCAGCGCGTCAGGTTCGTCGACGCGCTCGAGTCCAAGGGCGTGTGGTCGCGGGACGAGGCCGAGCTCCGCGCGAAGCTGCAGGAGGCCGGGGTCGACACGGAGCGCGACCGGTCGTGGTCGCAGCTCGCCGACCACGCGTACTCGCACTTCGTCGAGCCGGAGCTGATCCAGCCGACGATCGTCCACGACTGGCCGATCGAGCTCTCGCCGTTCGCGCGCACGACCGACGAGGACGAGACGCTCGTCGAGCGCTTCGAGTGCGTCGTCGCCGGGATGGAGTTCGCGAACGCGTTCAGCGAGCTCAACGACGCCGAGGAGCAGGAGCAGCGCTTCGCGATGCAGGAGGCCGAGCGCGAGGCGGGCGCCGAGGAGTCCGAGCCGGGCGACCCGGACTTCGTCGAGGCTCTCTCGTACGGCATGCCGCCGACCGGCGGCTGTGGGGTCGGGATCGACCGGCTGACGATGGTGCTCACGGGCAGCGACGCGATCCGCGACGTCATCCTCTTCCCGGCGCTTCGTTCACGTGCCCGTCCGGGTGATGCTGTCTAGCTCCTGGGTCGCGAGCACCAAGCCAGGGGCCGCACTCGTCCGCGGCCAAGGCTGGTTGCCTTGGCAAGGGCGAGGGTGGTCTCTGGCGCCGTGTGATCGCGGGCCAGAAGCGGACAAGTATTGCCCGGACGGGCACCAGTGACACCCGAGCGGCGGTACGCGCTCGATGCGCTGCTCGACGCGCTCGGGCTGCCGTTCGACGAGTCGGCGCGCGTCGACGACGCCGTTCTCGACGAGGTCTTCGGGCTCTTGACGCTGGCGCACGAGCGGGACACGGGCTCGACGAGCACGGCCGCGCGCTGCCGCCGGCGGAGCCGCCGGGGCCGCGCGTCGCCGAGCTGGCCGCGGGCCTCGGCCTCGGAGCGGCGCGGCTATCCGGGCGGCGAGCGCTTCCTGGTCGCGCTCACGCACGACGTCGACCTCCTCGGGGTCGGAGGATTCCCTGCGGCTCTGCGGCGGCTCGCGGCCGGCGTCGTGCGCCGCTCCCCGGAGCGGCTGCGCGAGGGCTGGGCGTTCCTGCTGGACGCGTTCGCTGCGCGCGACCCCGCCTTCCTGCTCGACCGGATGGGCCCGCCGTCGACCTGTTTCTTCCTCGTTCGCCAGGACGACCCGCACGACGGCTACCCCAAGCGCTACCGGCCCGCGCTGCCGAAGGCGCTCGAGCGAGCTCGCGCAGACGGGCGCGAGATCGCACTGCACGCCTCCTACCGCGCCCGAGAGCGGGAGGGCCGGATCGCCGAAGAGGCCGCAGCGCTGGCCGAAAAGATCCCAAGTAACACTGTGTTACAAGGTGGGTTGAGGCACCACTACCTGCGCAGCGATCCGGGACGGCTGGCGGCGGAGGTTCGAACTGCGGGCCTGCGCTACGACTCGAGCATCGCCTGGGCGCCGCGGCCTGGCTTGCGGGCGGGAACGCCGTACCCCTACCGGCTGTGGGACGCCGAGCGCCGCGAGCCCGGGGCGTGGGAGCTGCCGCTCGTCGTGATGGACGCGTCCCTCGCCGAGGAGCGGTACGGCGCCCTGGACGCCGAGCGGGGCTTCGAGGCGGCGGTCGAGGCCCTCGAGCCGGTTGCCGAGCACGGCGGCGCCGTCGCGATCCTCTGGCACCCGCCCTCGCACCACCCACGTCTCTCGCGCGGCTACGACCGCGTCTACACGCGCCTGCTCGAATGGATCCACGAGCACGGCGGCTGGACCGGGACCGCCTCCGAGGTCCTCGACCGCTGGGAGGCTCGCCGCCTCTAGCGGAAGAGTCGTTCCGCCAGCGACTCGGTGAGGCCGAGCCAGCTCGCCCGCGATCCGCCGCTGGTCGCGGACCGTCAGCCCGAGCGGGTCGCCGAGCTCCTCGGCCTCGCCGCGGCCGCGCAGCGCGTGCGCCTGCCGCACCCGCACCCGCGCCCGCTCGGCCGGGTCGCTCGGGAGCGGCGGCCCCGGAATCCGGCCGAGCAGCCCGACCAGCTCGGGGAGCGTGAACGAGACCTCGCGCGGCGCGCCGGACTCGACGACCGACGACTTGACGTGCCGCCGCTCGAAGCCGAGCACGAGGTCGGCCCGGCTCAGGTCGACCTGGGCGAGCCCGCGCGCGCGGTGCTCGGAGAGGTCGAGCCCGAGCTCCTTCGCGATCTCGACCGCCTCCGGCAACGCGGGCCGGGCGCCGAGCTCGAGCGTCCCCAGCGACGCGATCCGGACGGGCAGGCCGCGCGTCTCGTCCTCGAGCAGTGCCGCGGCGAGCGGGCTGCGGAAGCGGTTGCCGGTGCAGACGAACGCGACCCGGAACTCGCCCACGTCGACGCTCAGCGGACGTGCCTTTCCTCGAAGCCGACCGCGCGCTCGATCCGCAGCTGCCGCGAGCGCAGGAGCGGGCCGGCCAGCCGCGGCGCAACGCGCATCACGCGCGCCTTCCAGAGCAGCGGACGCTCGCTCGGGGCGAGCTCCGCGGCCGCGCGGTAGCCGGCGGCCGCCTCGCGGTAGCGACCGGCGCGAAGCGCCTCGTCCCCGGCGCGCCCCAGCTCGGCGGGGCTCGGACCGCCGAGCCGCCGCTCGAGGTAGGCGCGCTCCTCGGCGTTCAGGTCGTCCCTGGCCGCGGCCTTGCGCAGGACCGCACCCGCGTGCTCGTCCATCCGCTTCGCGTCGGCCGCGAGACCCGCGTCGCCCCAGCGGTAGAGCGCATACGGCTCGGGCTGGAGAGCAACCCGTCGCCCGGCGTAGATCGCGCGCAGCCAGAAGTCCCAGTCCTCGGCGACGGCGAGCTCCTCGTCGAACGGCCCGATCTCCTCTGCGAGGGCCTTCGGGAAGAGCGACATCGTGGAGACGAAGTTCTGCTCGAGGATCGCGAGCCGCTGGCGCGCCGGCCCCGGGAAGCCTCCCTTGTAGCGGGTGCGCGACGGGTGGATGCCGCCCGGGAAGAGCCAGTAGCAGTTCGAGGTCGCGAGCCCGCCCTCGCTCGCTTCGTACGTGGCGACGAGCGCCTCGAGGTGGCGCGGCAGGAGGATGTCGTCTGCGTCGCAGAAGGCGATCAGCTCTCCCTGCGCCTCGGCGATCCCGCGATTGCGAGCCGCCGCGACACCCGCGTTCTCCTGGCGGACGACGCGAACCGGCTCGGGGAACGAGCCTGCGATTGCGCCGGTCGCGTCGCCGGAGCCGTCGTCGACGACGACGACCTCGAGGTCGGAGTACGTCTGCCAGAGCGCCGACGAGATCGCTGCGCCGACCGTCCTCTCGGCGTCGAAGGCCGGTATCACGACCGAGACCCTCACGCCGCGAGCCTCTCGTAGAGCGCGAGGAAGCTCTCGACGAGCGCGACATCGGAGCCGGCGCCCTCGACGCGAAGCCCCGCTTCGGAGAGGCGGGCGGCCAGCTCGCGGTCGTCGAGCACCCGGCGCAGCGCGTCGGCCAGCGCGTCCGGCTCCTCGGGGACGAGCAGTGCGTTCTCGCCGTCCGTGACGAGCTCGCGGAGACCTCGCACACTGGTCGCGACGAGCGGTGTCCCGGACGCGAGCGCCTCGAGGGCCGTCAGCGGCAGCCCTTCCCAGCGCGACGGCATCACGACGGCGTCGGCCGCGCCCATCAGCGCGCGCGCATCCCGGCGCACGCCCGTGAAGACGACCGGGGCGCGGAGCTCGGCCGCGAGGTCTTCCAGCTTCGAGCGCAGCGGCCCGTCGCCGACGATGTAGAGCGTCGCGTCCGGGACCTGGGCAATCGCACGGATCGCGAGCTCGTGGTGCTTCTGCTCGACGAGCCGGCCGACCGCGACGACGAGCCGCGTCCCGTCCGGCACGAGCTCCGAACGGTCGGCGGGGGGCGGCGCCGGACCAACCGCGTTGGGCACGGTCGCGAACGGCTCGAGCCCGTGCTCGCGAAGCGCGGCCGCGACCCCGGGCCCGCAGGCGACCGCCGCGAGGCCCGAGAGCCGGACGAGCCGCACCGTCGCCGGCCAGTCCTCCTCGGCGACGCCCTGGAGGTTGACGAGCCCGGGCGGTCGGCTCCCGCGGCGCGTGACCAGCCCGGCGAGCACCGCCATCGTCGGGTTGTACGCGTGGACGACGTCGGGCCGGCTCGCGCGCACGGCCGTGCGCAGGGCGAGCGCCGCGGACGGCACGCGCTCCGGGCGGCGGCGGACGAGCGGCAGCGGGAAGGCCTCGCCGTCGAGCTCGTCGGCGAGCGGCCCCGGGGCGGCCGCGACGAACGCCTCGTGGCCGGCACCGCGCGCTCCGCGGTACGCCGAGAGCAGGATCCGCTCGGCGCCGCCGGTCCCGAGCTCCTGGATCACGTGGAGGATCCGCACAGCTCCCGGTAGAGCTCGACGGTGCGGCGGGTGACCCCTTCGGCCGAGAAGCGCTCCGCGGCCCGAGCGCGGCCCGCCTCGCCGAGCTCGCGCCGCCGGGCGCCGTCGCCGGCCAACGAGTCGAGCGCCGCGGCGAGCGCCGCGGGATTCTCCGGCTCGACCACGAGGCCGGTCACACCGTCCTCGACCTGCTCGGGGATCCCCCCGACACGGGTGCCTACGACCGGCAGGCCGGCGGCCATCGCCTCGAGGACCGCGAGCGGCAGCGTGTCCGCGCGTGACGGCTGGACGAGCACGTCAAGAGATGCGAACGGGCCGCGCATGTCCGAGACGAACCCGTGGAAGCGCGCGTCGACGCCGGCCGCCCGGGCCTGGGCCTCGAGCTCGTCCTGCAGCGCGCCGACGCCGTAGATCTCCAGCCGCAGCGGCGCCTCGGCGAGCCGGGCCGCCTCGATCAGCACGTCGATCCCCTTCCAGTACTCGAGGTTGGCCGCGACGCCGGCGACGAGGACGTCGCCCGCCGCGGGCCGATCGACCGGCTCCGCGAGCTCGATCCCGTACGGAATCACGTGGACGAGCCGCGCCGGAAACCCGTGCGCGAGCATGAAGTCGGCCATGGCCTGCGACGGCGCGACGACGTGGCCGAGCCGCGTGAGCGCGGACTCGATCCGCAGGTAGCCCTGCACGAGCCACGCGATCCTCGCCGCGGACACGCCGGGCGGATCCGGCGCATCGGGCCGGCCGATCCTCGCGGCGATCTCCTCGGGCATCCCGTGGAGCGTATGGAGGACGCGCGACCCGCGCAGCCGCCCCGCCAGGCGTCCGTAGAGGCCGGCGCGGCGGTCGTGGGTGTGCACGACGTCCGCTCCGTCGACGAGCGGCAGAAGCGCCTTCGCTCCGCGCACGTCGAGCTTGTCCGCGATCGGGACGACCTCGACCGGGACGTCGAGCGCGCGGAAGGTCTCCGCGACCGGCTCGTTGCCGCAGACCACCGAGACGGCGACGCCCTCCGCAGCCACGCGCGGCACCAACTGCCTCAGGTGCGTGAGCGGCCCGCCGCGCTCGATCGTCGAGACGTAGACGACCTCATCCCGCTCCCGGTGCCGGCGAAGCCGGCACCCTCCGCTCCTTGCTGAGCTCCGTCGAGCCTACGCTCAGTCATCGAGTAGCGGACTGCTGCTCGCCGCGGACCCAGATCGCCGCGGCGAGCCCGCCGATCAGCCAGAACGGCAGGAAGTACTGCTCCGAGAGGAACATCGCGCTGACGACGGCGATCGTCAGCGAGATCCGTAACGCGCGCACGAAGCCGGGGTCCCCGTACCCGCGTTCGAGCGAGGTCGTCAGGCGCACGAAGGCGAGCACGAGGTACGCGGCGAGCAGGCACATCGCCAAGAGCCCCACCTCGGCTGCGATGTCGAGCAGCGCGTTGTGCGCGACCGTCAGCGTGAAGGTGCCCACCGGCTGTCCCGTGAGCTCGTTGTAGTGGAACTGGAAGTTGCCGGGGCCGACGCCGAGGAACGGGTGGTCGCTCGCGAGCCGCGACGCCGCGCCCCATGCGCCGAAGCGGGTCGAGACGTTCTGCTGCGCGATCTGCCGCTTCAGCAGCAGCGCCTGGTGGAACCTCTGCGGATTGCTGTGGATCACGAGCAGGACGCCGATCCCCGCGAGCGCGCCGGCGGCCAGGGTCACCGAGACCCGCCGGCGGTCGGTGATCACGAAGAGCAGGAAGCCGACCGCGAGCCCGAGAAAGGCTCCACGCGAGAGGCTGAGCAGGATCCCGGCCGAGACGAGCGCGATCCCGGCGAGCACCAGCGGCCGCAGCACCCTCGACCCCGACAGCAGAAAGAACATCAGCGGCAGCGAGGTGGCGAGGACGAAGGCGAAGTCGTTCTGGTTCACGTACGGGAGCGTCGCCAGCTCTTGTTTACCGGAGAGGTACTGCTCGAGCCCGAGCGCGGCCGCGATCGAGCAGGAGACCGCCAGCGTCCACGCGATCCTGCGCTGGAAGACCCGGTCGTGGCCGACCTGACTGAAGATCAGGTAGACGGCGGCGAAGCTCGCGTAGCGGACAGTCGTCGTCACTGCGGCGCCGGTCTCCTGCGCCTGGATCGTCGAGAGCATCGCGAGCCCGAGAATCCCGAGCACGAGTGCCTGGCCGCGCTCGAAGACGAGCACCCGCCGCTCGCGGAGGACCGTCAGGCCGAAGCTTGCGATCGCCAGCCCGCCGGCGAGCTTCGTGACGCTGATCCCGGCCGGTCCCGACGAGAACGCGCCCTCGAGCGGAGCAGCCGCGACGACGAGCAGGAGCGCGAGATCGGTCCGCAGCAGGAACACGAGCGCGCCTGCTCCGAACGCGACGGCGAGCAGGAACGCGGCGGGGCGATACGCCGCGCCCGCGGCGCACACCGCGGCGGCCGCCACGAGAACGAGCAGCCCGCCGAGCTCGGCGGCGTCTGGGAGGGGGCGCCGCAGCGCCGTCTCTACACGCGTAGCCAGCAAGGGCCGCCTCAGCCGGCGGCGCCGCGCTTCTTCGAGAGCCGGCGCGCCGAAACGGCCTTGTCGCCGTCGGTCTCGTCGCGGGGCTGGATGTAGTAGTTCGACGGGCGCACCGCGTCCGAGTAGTTGAGGACCGCCGCCGTCGGCTTCACCGAGATCAGCTCGAGCCGCTCGACGGCCGCACGGACGTGGCGGCGAAGCGCGTATCCCGACCGCGCGACGAGCAGGGTGGCGTCGGCGTAGCGCGCGACGATGCGGGCGTCGCTGATCGGGATGACCGGCGTCGAGTCGATCACGACGGCCTCGTACTCCTGCTCGAGCCGCGAAAGCAAAGAAGGGAACTGGCTCGTCAAAAGCTCGCCGGGGTCCGCCGAGCGCCTGCCGCCGACGAGCACCGAGAGCCCGTCGTCCGTCGTCTGCACGGCTTCCTCGAAGGGCACGTCCCCGAGCAGCACGTCGATCAGGCCCGGAGAGCGCGGCAGCTCCAGCATCTCGGCGATGCGACCACGGCGGAGGTCGGCGTCGATCAACAGCGTCTTCGTGCCCGCCCGTGCGAGGGTGGCGGCGAGGCCGAACGCGACGGTTGTCTTCCCGTGGCTTCCGTCCGGGCTCGTGATGACGACGCTGCGCGTCGAGTCGTCCGCGAACAGGAGGTTCGTCCGCAGGTCGCGCATCGCTTCGGCGACGATTCTCAGGCGCGGCTGGGTCGCGAGGTCCTCGGGCGAATGCAGCTTCAGGACTGCCGTCTCGGCCGGAACCTCGGCGTAGACCGGGACGCCGGTCACCTCGGCGAGCTCGTCCGCAGACTCGATCTTTGTGGTCAGGCTCTCGCGCAGCACGGCCGCTCCGAGGCCGAGCGCGAGGCCGAGCAGGGCGGCGACGATCAGGGTCAGCCTCGTCCGCGGGAAGACCGCCGCGGTGGGAAATTCCGGCGGGTCGATCACCGACAGCCTCATCGAGGGGACGCCCACCACGCCGCCGGCGATGCGCTCCTTCAGCGCCTGCACGACGGCCGCGGCACTGAGCTGGGCGAGGCGGGGCTTAGTGCAGCGCGAGTGGATCTTCATTATCCCCGTCCCCTTGAACGTGTCGACGGAGATTCCGCACAGGGACCGCCCGATGAGCTGGCGCGCGCGGTTGAGCGTGGTGCGCGAGGTCGCCGCGTCTGCGTAGGTCGGCACCACCTGGTCCAGGATCCCGAAAAGCACGAGGTCGTTGGCCGACGACTGCTTCGGCGCGAGAGCGAGCGTGGCGGTCGACTCGTACTGCTTCGGCACGAGCCGCGTGGCCGCGTAGGACGGGATCAGGACGAGGAGCAGGACCAGCACGACGAGCAGCTTTCGCTGCCAGAAGACGCGCAAGAGCTCGTTGAAGGTCACGTCATCGGCCTCCGCCGCCGGCGCCCGGTCGTCCGGGACGGCTGATTGCTTCGGGGGAATCGAACAATACCCTTCGTCGTAGTGACCCAATCTCGCCGGCTCCTGCTCGCCGCGCAGCCGCACGACGGCGGAGTCGCGCGACATGTGATCACGCTCGCGGGCGCGCTTCCGCCCGGCCGCTTCGAGCTCGACGTCGCCTGCCCTCGCGGTTCGCTGACCTGGCGGGAGCTGGAAGGCCACGACGGAGTCTCGCTGCACGCGATCCGGCCCTATCGCAGGCCGAATCCCGACGACATCCGCTCGGAGCTGACGCTGCTGCGGCTCGTCTCGCGCGCCGACGTCGTCCACGTCCATTCGTCGAAGGCAGGCTTCCTCGGCCGGCTTGCGTCGGCGGTGCGCGGCAAGCGGAAGGCGTGTGTCTTCTCGCCGCACGGCTGGTCTTTCTGGGCGGCGGACGGAGCCGAGGCTCGGTTCTACACGCAGCTGGAGCGGATGGCGGCAGGCTGGTGCTCGGCGATCGTCGCGCTCTCGGAGGACGAGCGGGAGGCCGGGCTCACCGCGGGCGTGGGCGAGCCGGCGCTCTATCGCGTGATCCCGAACGGCGTCCCGCTCGAGCGCTTCGCCCTCCCGCGGCGGCCGGTGCGCGGGCGGATCCTGATGGTCGGACGGCTCGCACCGCCGAAGCGCCCGGACCTGGCGCTGCGCGCGCTCGCCTCGGTGCTGGAGCGGGTTCCCGAGGCGGAGCTGCACATCGTCGGCGATGGCCCGCTCAGGCCGGAGGCGGAACGCCTCGCCGTTGAGCTCGGCCTGGAAGAGAAGGCTCGCTTCCTCGGCAACCGCGACGACGTCCCCGAGCTGCTCGCGGAGGCGGAGTGCGCGCTCCTCGCGAGCGACTACGAGGGCTGCCCGCTGGCCGTCGTCGAGGCGATGGCGGCGGGCGTGGCGGTCGCTGCGACCGCGGCCGGCGGCACGGGCGAGCTCGTGCGCGACGGCAGCACGGGCGCACTCGGCCCGAAGGGCGACGCGGAAGGGCTCGCGCGGGCGATCGAGGAGGTTCTCGCCGACCCGGAGCGGGCCGCGAGGATGGGCGCCGAGGGGCGCCGCGTCGCCGAGGCGGAGCTGTCGCTGGAGCACATGGTTGAGCGCCTGATGAGCCTGTACGAGGAGCTTCTCCGCTGATGCCTCGAACGAGGGACTAGCCCGGAAAACCGGAGGACGATGCAAACGGCGTGACCGCTGGCTCACGCCGCTTCCTCACGCTTGCCGCCGCCCTTGCCGTCCTCGCCCTGCCCGGGACGGGCGGCGCGCGCCCTGCCCAGACCGCCGCCGCGCCGGCCGGCCCCGGCATCGCCGCGCTTCGCATCTGCACGAACTGCCCGCAGACAGGGGGCAACCTGGCGCAGTACGGCTACGTGATCCTGAACTCCTGGGACGCGCCGATGATCCCGGCGCTGAAGGCGGCGAACCCCGGGCTCAAGGTGCTCGTCTACAAGAACCTGGCCTTCACCGTCTCGTACGGATGCAGGAACGGGACCGACCTGCCGTACCAGACGACCGGCGTCGGCTACTGCGATGCCGACCAGCACCATCCCGACTGGTTCCTCACCGACCCCTCCGGCAACCGGCTGAGCGCGGCCGGCTACCCGGACGCGTGGATCATGGACGTGGGCAATCCGGCCTACCAGTCGACGTGGGTGACCAACGTGCTCGCCGACGTGCGCGCGGGCGGCTGGGACGGCGTCTTCATGGACGACACGGACGCCGACATGAGCTGGCACCTGAACGGGCGGACGATGGCGCGGTACCCGACCGGCGCGTCCTGGCGCGCGGCGACCCGCAGCATGCTCGCGAGCGTCGGGCCGTCGCTACGCGGCGCCGGCTTCCTCGCCGTCGCAAACCTCTACACGCCCTGGGACTCCAGCTATGACGCGCAGGCGACGTGGAGCGACTGGCTCCAGTTCGTCTCGGGCGCCGCGCAGGAGTACTACTCGAAGTGGGGCTCGGCGAGCTCGGGCTGGTTCGCCGGCAGCGACTGGAC
The DNA here is from genome assembly GCA_963788215.1 of uncultured Actinomycetes bacterium. Classification (GTDB taxonomy): domain Bacteria; phylum Actinomycetota; class Thermoleophilia; order Gaiellales; family Gaiellaceae; genus AC-32. The sequence continues at coordinate 603,953 of CAWBFX010000003.1, read as the reverse complement.
GTTCCGCCAGCAGTTCCAGGCCCTGACGGAGCAAGCCGGAAAGATCTTCCTCGGGATCACGTACGCGCCGCACGCCGACGCTCGCTCGATGACCTACGCGCGCGCGAACTTCCTGCTCTTCGACGACCCGGCCAACGGCGGCGCGCTCATGTTCGAGCCGAGCGACCCCGAGGCGACGGATCCCTACTCCCCGACGTGGACCCAGGACATCGGCTCCCCCGCGGGGGCGCGCTTCCAGGTCGGCTCGGCCTGGCGCCGGAACTACTCGGGAGGAACCGTCCTGGTGAATCCGACCACGTCGGCTGTGACGGTGCAGCTGGATGGGACCTTCCTCGACGCCGGCGGGAACCAGGTCACCTCGGTGACGCTCGGCGCGACGACCGGCGCGGTCCTGCGCTCGACGGGTGAGCCGCCGCCGCCACCGCCGCCACCGCCGCCGGGCGGAATCGCGCTCACCGCGTCCGTCTCCGGCACCTCCGTGAGCCTGAGCTGGACCGGCATGAGCGCCGCGCGCGCGGACATCTTCCGGAACGGCTCGCGGGCCGCGACCGTCACCAACAGAGGCTCCTACGTGGACCGGCTCTCGCGCCGCGCGCACGGGACGTTCACCTATCGCGTCTGCGCGGCCGGCATCTCCACCTGCTCGAACGACATCACGGTCACGGTCGGCTCGGGCCGGAACCGGCTCACGGTGCGCCGCGTCAGGGCGCACGCGCACGCCAGGCTGCGCCGCTACGCGCGCGCGGCTGCCAGGCGGCGGTAGAGCTCGACCAGCGGCTCGGTCGCAGGGCCGGGCGAGTAGTGCACTTCGAAGGTCTTTCGCGCCGCGGCGCCGCGCTCGCGCCGGGCATTCTCGTCGCGGAGGAGCTCCGCCGCGGCCGAAGCGAGCGCGCGCGGCTCGGTCTCCACGACGACGCCGTCCGAGGGTGCGATCCCTTCGGCGCCGGCGGGAGTCGTCACCACGGGGACGCCGCTCGCGATCGCCTCCAGCACCTTCACCTTCATTCCGCTTCCGCGCGGAAGCGGGAAGAGCAGAAGCGAGAAGCGCTGGAAGACCTCGCGGGCGGTCTCGACCTCGCCGAGACCGCCGAAGCGCTCCGTGCCGCGGCCGGCGACGACGAGCTCCGCCTCTGGAACGCGGACGCGCGGCCAGACCTCGTTCTGCAGAACGCGCAGCGCAGCGGCGGTCGGCGGCCACGCGGCGGTGCCGATCAGGCCGGCGGTCGGAGGGCCGTCCAGCGGCGCGCGGCGGTAGAGGGACGGATCGAGCGAGAGCGGCGCGACCACGACCTCGCGTCCCAGCTCCGCAGCCACGATCGGCGAGCTCGCCACCACCCAGCGGTGTCTCCGCACGGCAGCGCGCTCGGCGCGCGTCGCATCGAGCACCTCGCGGAACTGCTTCGACCACGGCGCGCCGAATCCGCGGTCGAGGCGCGCCAGGTAGTGCAGATGGATGAGCGAAGGCTTGCCGATTCCCTCGTCGCACCAGGCGGTCTCGGTCTCCTCGAGGTGGACGAGGTCGGCGTCGGCGGCGGCGGCCCGGACCCGCTCGGCGAAGGCCCCCGTCAGCTCACCGAGGGGCCGCCTCACCCGCTGCAGCCGCGCCTGGAACGGCCCGGGCGGGGCGACGTCGACGACCTCGACGGGCAAGTCGCCGGGCACCTCCCCCGGAACCGAGAATCCGCGCCGCGCGGCGATCGCGCGCACGTCGACGCCGTGCCCGATCAGCCCGCGCAGCAGCCCGATCGCGGTTCGCCCCGGCGCGCCGCCCTCAGGCAGCGGTGGCTGGGTCAGGACGACGAGCGCCCGCACTGATTCTTCAACTGCGATCGAGTCTTGCCGATGCCGTGATCGTGACTGATCCCGCGGCTGAGGTCCAGCGCGTGAGCGAAGGCGCTGGCGGCGGTCCGGAGCTCTCGGTCGTCGTCTGCACGCTCGGCGGGCCCGGCGCCGCGGAGACGGTCGAGTCGGTCGCGTCGTCGGCACGGGAAGCCGGCGGGCCCGAGCTGGAGCAACTGGTCATGTGGCAAGGCTCCGAGGAGCCGCCGCAGCTCGACGGCGCCCGCGTCGAGCGCGTCTTCCCGGCCGGCCTTTCCTACGCGCGCAACCGGGGAATCGCGGCGGCGCGGGGCCCGCTGGTGGCCTTCCTCGACGACGACGAGATCGTGGACGCCGGCTGGGTGGCAGGACTGCTCGAGGCATTCGCTCTCGGTGACGCCGCCGCCGTTTTCGGCCCCGTCGCGCCCAGGGACGAGCGCGGCATCGCGTACTGCAGCTACACGGGCGACGGCCGGCTTCGGGCCGTCCGCGGCCGGCGGACGCTGCCCTGGACGATCGGGACGGGCGGCAACATGGCCTTCCGGCGGCAGGAGCTGCTCGCCGTCAGAGGCTTCGACCTGCTCTTCGGCCTGGGCGCGGTCGGGCGCGCTGCCGAGGACACCGACGTGATCCTGCGCCTGCTCCGCGCCGGGCGCTCGATCGTGTTCTCGCCCGAGGTGGTCGTCTACCACCCGACGAAGACCGCGGCCGAGCGCCTCACGGCCCGCTACCCCTACGGCTACGGCATCGGCAAGCTCGCGCGGCGGCACGGCGACCCGGTGCTGGCGGCTCGTTACGGGAAGTCGATCGTGGATGCGGCCGTGCGCGCGGTGCGAACGCGCGACGGGAGGCGTCTGCGGGAGGTCCGAGAGACCACCCGCGGGTTCGTGGCCGGGGTCGGCTTTCGTGCGAGGCCGCTTTCACCGGAAGCGGCGCTTTCACGCGCGCCTGCCGAGATCGCCTCCGCGCTCGAGGGGAGCGCCGTCGAGCCGCTGGAGCCGCTGTATCGCCCCGACCCGCACTACCTCTACCGCGTCGGCGACGACCGCCTGCTGCACGTCTACGTCGATCCGAAGGAACGGCTGCGGACGGGCTTCGCGGTCCGCGAGCGGATCCGGGCGGAGTCGCAGCTCCGCGGGATCCCGCAGCTGTACGTCTCCGCGGAGTCGAACGATGCCCTCTGGGTGCTCGAGGAACGGGTGCGCGGGCGGCCGCCGCGGCCCGACCGGCTGGAGGAGTGGTTCGAGCAGGCGGCGGAGTGGGCGCTCGAGCTCGAAGGCGAAGCCGGGCCACCGCTCCGCGAGGGCGCCTGGTGGGCCGACGAGGCGGCGGCCGCAACCGCGATCGCGCCGCCGGAGCTGCGCGGCGCGGTGAACGACGCGCTCGAGACCCTCGGGGATCTCCCGGCCCGCAGGCTGCACGGCGACTTCCAGCGGAAGAACATCCTGCTGGACGAGACAGGCGCGATCTCGGTCGTCGACTGGGAACGGGCTTACGACGAGGGGCCGCCGGGACTCGACCTGTTCTTCCTGGCCGTGATGGCGCGCAGCGAGTGGCCGGACCGCGATGTCGCGCGCGGCGTCGCCGAAGGCCGTGATCCGGCGTGGGCGCCGCTGCAGGACCTGCTGAGCCGTTCCGGCCTGGCGGAAGCCGACCGACGCCGGTACGTGCTGGCCGCTCTCGCCGTGTGGGCCGCCGACGAGCGTGAGCGCGTGACCTCGCTCGGCCTGCCGCGGGCCGGCGGCGCCCGTTACCTCGAGCTGCTGCTCGAGCTCGGGCCAGAGCTCGCATGAGCCGCGACTTCTCCGGCTCGTTCCTCGCGCCGCCGCCCGCCGCGCGCGTCGAGCCCGGACCGACGCCGACCTTCTCGATCGTCATCGCCGCGTACCAGGCGGAGCAGTTCGTCGCCTCGGCGATCGAGTCCGCGCTGGCGCAGACGGTCCCAGCCCACGAGATCGTGGTCTGCGACGACGGCTCCACCGACGGAACGGCGAAGGCGGTCGAGCCCTACCGCGACCGGATCGTCTTCCTGCAGAAGGAGAACGGCGGCGAGGGGTCTGCGAAGAACGCGGCCGCCCGCGCGGCGAGCGGGGAGTTCGTGGCGCTGCTCGACGCGGACGACGCGTACCTGCCCGAGCGGCTCGAGGCTCTCGGCCGGCTCTCGACTGCCCGGCCCGACCTCGACATCGTCACGACCGACGCGCTCGTGGAAGTCGACGGCGAGCGGACGCGGCGCGTCTATGCCGACGCCTCGCGCTTCGAGGTCGACGACCAGCGCAGCGCGATCCTCCGGGGCAACTTCATCTGTGGCCATTGCGCGATCAGGCGGGAGGCGTTTCTCGCGGCCGGCGGCTTCGACGAGTCGATCCGGTACACGGCCGACTGGGACTGCTGGATCCGCCTGATCCTCGCCGGCGCGCGCGTCGGTCTCGTCCACGAGCCGCTCTCGGTCTACCGGATCTGGGCGGGAAGCCTGAGCTCGTCGCGGGTGGCCTACGCGAAGGGCCATGTGCAGACGCTGGAGAAGGCGGCCGCGCGGGACGACCTCAGTCCGGACGAGCAGGCGCTGGTCGAGCGCTCGCTCGCCCGGCGCCGCCGTTCGGCGGCCCTGACGGAGGCCGAGGCGGCGGTCGCGGAAGGCGACCGGGACGCTAGGAGGCTGCTGCTCGGCGTCGCCGCCGGGCGGGGGTTCGGCGCGCGCACGCGCCTGAAGGCCGCGGCGGCGGCGATCGCGCCCGGCGCGGCCCGGCGGCGCGCAGGGTCGCGCCTGCAGCGGCCGGGCTACTGACGGCGGCCGGCGAGCGCGAGGACGGCTCGTCGAGGCAGCCGTCCGGCGCGGGCGCCGAGCGCCTCTTCCAGCCACTCCGCGTCCTCTCCCGGCAGGAAGCCGACCAGCACTGCGAGCCCGGCGAAGACTGCGGTGCCCGCGACCAGCCCGAGGAGGACGCCCGTTGCGCCGCCGACGCTGTGCACGATCGCCCACGAGACGGCCCCGCCGGCCGCGGCCATGAGCGCGCCCCGGGCGAGCTGCGGCGCCTTCCAGTTGATCGGCCCCGCGATCCGCGAGGAGTAGACGATCAAGGGGACGCCGGAGACGACGAGCGCGCAGGAGCTCGCGATTGCCGCGCCGACGGCGCCGTACCGGGGAACGAGCGCGAAGGCCACGCCGATGTCGACTCCGGCTGCGACGATGTCCACCCCAAGTGGGAACTTCACCCGGCCGAGGCCGGTGACGAGCGAGGCGCTGAGCGTCGTCAGGGGGACGATCAGCGAGGCGGCGGTGAGGATGAGGAACGGCTTCGAGGCAGGGCTCAGCGCATCGCCCCAGATGAGGCGTATCGCCTCGGGCCCGAGCGCGGCGGACGCGGCGACGACCGGAAAGGTTCCGAGCAGGAGCAGTCGCAGCGCGCGGCTGAAGCCGGTCCGGATCCGGTCGTGCGCGCCGGCGCCGAAGAGCGTCGCGATCGCGGGAGCCAGGACCTCGGCCATGGCGGAAGGAAGTCGCACGAGGCCGGTCGCGACCGCGAATCCGATCGAGTAGTAGGCGATCTCCTCGTCGCTCGAGTAGTGCTGCAGGAAGAAGAATTCCGACCGGCGCCAGATGATCAGGTAGACGAGCGTTCCACCGGTGGAGTACGCGGCGAAGCGGAGCGCGCCGCGCCCGAGGTCCGGCGCCGGCGTCGGCTCGACGCCGAGGCCCAAGAGGGCACCGCGCGCCATCACGCCCGTCCAGATCAGGGAGATCGCGGTCGTCGCCGCCTCGACCGCGAACATGGCGGTGATCCCTCCGCCGGCCGCGAGCACCGCGATCGTGGCCACCACCCCGAGCCCGCCCGTGCTGAGGCCCGCGATCGTCGCCTGCCGCCAGCGCTGGAGGCCCGTGAGAACGGCACCCGGGACCGTCGCGAGCACCCCGCTGATGGCCGCCACGCCCGCCAGCACCCAGGCGCCGGGAGGAGTCGCCCCGAAGACGCCCAGCAGGATGATCGTCCCACCGCCGATCACGGCCGCCCCCAGCTGGAAGAGCAGGATCCGGCGCGCGAGCCAGCGGGCGGCGCCGGGACGGCCGGCACCGACGGCCTCCCCGACGTAGCGCATCAGCGCCACCGACATGCTGGCCGAGAGCAGCGTGACCATCGTCGCCTCGACGAATGCGATGAAGCTCTGGCGGCCCAGGCCCGCCGCGCCGAGGTATCTGCTTGCCGCGATCGAGAGCACGAGCGTGTACAGCTGCGGCAGGGCGTTCGCGAACATCTTCCAGAGCCCGTACCGGACGACGCGCGCGCCGGTGGTCGCCGCGGCCGCGCCCGGCAGCGCGTCTTCCCCGGGGGCTCCGTCGTAGGGCAGGCCTGCCTCGAGCTTCCGCTCCGGCACCGAGTCCCGCGGCGTCTCGCCTCTGCGCCGCCGGGCCATTGCTCTAGTGTTCCACCCGATGAAGGGCGTCCGGGCCCGGCGGACTGCGGCGCTGCTCGGCATCCCGCTCTGGTTCTCGCTGAGGCGTACGCGGCCGGTCAGCGACGACTGGGGCTTCGACCGCGGCACGCCCATCGACCGGTTCTACTTCGAGGAGTTCGTGCAGGAGCACCGGGACCTCGTGCGAGGGGACGTGCTCGACCTCAAGGACGCGAGGCATGCGACGCGCCTCGGCGAGGAGCGGCTCGCTCGGGCACACGTCCTCGACGTCGACGATTCCAATCCGGAGGCGACGGTGATCGCCGATCTCGCCGAGGAGGAGAGCCTCCCTGCGGAGGCCTACGACTGCGTCCTCCTGATGCAGACGCTCCAGGTGATCCGCCGGCCCGAGGTCGCTCTGGCAAACGTGTGGCGGTCGCTGAAGCCCGGCGGAGCGCTGCTCCTGACCGTCCCGAGCGTGTCCAAGCTCGACGTGGTCCGCGACCTCTGGCGGTTCACCCCGGCGGGAATCGAGGAGCTCGTCTCCGCCACGTGCCCGTCCGGCGAAGCTGATGTGCGCGGCTACGGAAACGTCCTGGCGTGCTCGGCGTTCCTGCACGGGCTCGCCGCCGAGGAGCTGCGGCCCGACGACCTGCGCCGGCACGACCCCGACTTCCCCCTCGTCGTCTGCGCGCGCGTGAGCAAGACCGCCTCTCAGTCCCAGCTGACGCATTCGCCTCCCCGGGCCCCTTCGTAGCGCGTGACGCGGGTCAGCGTCGCACCCTGCGCGTCGAGGAGCGGCAGCTGCGACGAGTAGCGGCGGCAGGCGCGGAGCTTCGCCACGCGGTGCCGAGCGCTCGCGCCCAGCGGCGTCCATCCATCCGGCCCCGGGGTCCAGGCCGCCGCGTAGGGCTGCTCGACGTAGCGCCCGACGCGCCGGCCGGGGAGGCCGCGCTCCCGCACGAGCGCCGCGAGCCAGACATGATCCTCGTGCATGAGCGGGTAGCCGGGCACCAGCACCGTCTCCGCGTCGCCGAGAGCCTCCGTCAGGCGCTCCCAGATCTCGTCGTCTCCGCCGCCGCGCGGGTACTGATGGTCGGCGAACGGTAGCCACACGGGCTCCGCGCCGAGGTCGCGGCACGCAAGCCGGTCCTCGGCACGGCGCGCAGCGGCGGCCTCGCCGGCCGTTCGGAAACCGGAGCGCTCGTCCCATTCGCCGGCAGGCAAGCCGGACTCCGGGTCGCCGGCCAGGACGGTGACGACCCTGACGTCGCCCCGGGCGGACGCGATCGCTGCCCCGAGCGAGAGGACGCCGTCGTCGAGGTGCGGCGAGAGGACTGCGACAGGCCCTTCGAGCGGTTGTGCGGAGCGCAGGCCCAACCAACGGCAGGCCCCTGCCAGCCGTCCCAAGCTACGACCTGCCGACCGGCTCCCGCCCGCGCGCGTGGGCGATCACGTCGGCGATGACCCGATCGAGGTCGCGCGTCGTCTGCCATCCGATCGCGGCGCGGATCTTGTCCGTCGCGGGCTCGCGGTGAAGGGTGTCCTCGATCCCCTGGCCGTAGACCTGGTCGTACGGCACGAACGCCAGCTCCGAGGAGCTGCCGGTCGCCTTGAGGACGCGCTCGGCGAGGTCGAGGATGCGCACGCGCTCCGAGGAGCCGACGTTGAAGATCTCGCCGGAGAGCTCGCGCGCGTCCATCAGGCCCACGAGCGCCCGGACGGTGTCGGAGACGTGGCAGAACGACCGGGTCTGCGTGCCGTCGCCGTGCACCTCGAGCGGCTCGCCCGCCAGCGCGCGGTCGACGAAGCGCGGGATGACCATCCCGTAGCGCCCGCTCTGGCGAGGGCCGACCGTGTTGAAGAGCCTCGCGATCACGGCGTCGAGGCCCTGCTCGAGGTGGTACGAGAGCGCCAGATGCTCGTCCATCGCCTTCGAGTCGGCGTAGAGCCAGCGCTTCTCGGTGGTCGGGCCGTAGACGCGGCGGTCGTTCTCGCCGAGCGGGCGCTCCTCGCGGTGGTCGCCGTAGACCTCCGAGCTCGAGGCGATGAGCGCGCGCTTGCCGAGCTTGCTGCAGTAGCCGAGCACGATCTCCGTGCCCTGGACGTTCGTGACCATCGTGTGCACGGGCTGCTCGACGATCAGGCGGACGCCGACGGCCGCGGCCAGGTGGAAGACGACGTCGCAGCGCTGGACGAGGTCGCCGACGACCGACGGCGCGAGGACGGAGTCGACGACGAGGTGGAAGTCCGGGCGGTCGCGCAGGTGGGCGACGTTGTCGAGCGAGCCCGTGGAGACGTCGTCGAGGGCGTAGACCTCCCAGCCGCCCGCGAGCAGCAGTTCCGAGAGGTGGGAGCCGATGAACCCGGCGCCGCCGGTAACGAGCGCTTTGCCCGACACGTTCAAGAGCGTATCGGCCGCTTCGGCAGGTTCTTCAGCGCGTCCTGGATGCGCGGCTCGCCCGGGTCGAGCCGCCGGGCGCGCAGGAGCTCCGCCCGAGCCTGTCGCAGCCGGTGGGCGCGCACGTAGGCGAGCGCCAGGTCGTAGCGAAGCTCGACGACCCGTGGCTCCTTGCGCACGGCTGCCCTGAGCGCGGCCACGGCCCCTGCAGGCGTCGGCGCGAGCGCCGCCTGGGCCACGTACGGGTCGACCGAGAGCGGGTCGGCGCTCTTGGCGGCGGCAAGGTCGCCGCTGGACGTCAGCCGCGCCGAGAGCCAGGGCGGGACGAAGGCGACGAGCGCCACGACCACGACGGCCGCAGCGGCAGCGGCCGAGGTCCTGCCGGGCAGCAGCCGCCGCTCGCCTCCCGCTCCGCCCGCCCCGAGGAGCAGGAAGAACGGCACCCCGCAGGCCGGCACGGTCCAGATCCAGTCGACCGAGGCGTGCACGAGCCAGTACGAGCAGCCGGCGAAGGCGGCCGTGGCTGCGGGGTCGCGCGCGCGGAGCCGCCGCACGAGCGGCACGAACGGAAGGACGAGCGCCGCGGCGAGCAGCAGGAAGCCGACGATCCCGAGCTCGCTGAGCGCGTCGACCTCGATCGAGTGCGCGCGGGCAGGCGTGTCCGGGCTGTCGCGGAGCTGCAGATACGCGGGCCCGAAACCGCGCGAGCCGATCCCCGCGAGCGGGTGGTCCTCGAACTGGTGCAACCCCACGCGCCAGATGTCGTAGCGGTAGGAGCCGAGCTGGAGCAGGTGGCTCGACGCGCTCGACTGCTGCGGGATGTTCTTGAAGGAGCGCCACTGCTCGTCGAACCAGCCCGGGTGGTAGACGGTCGAAAAGAACGCGGCGACGGCCACGGCGACCGCGGCCGCGAAGGCGACGACCGCCGTCCAGCCGGCGATCTTCGTGGGGCGAGGGCCGAGCTCCAGGCGCCGGTCGACAAGGGCGTAGACGAGGCCGACCCCCGCGCCGGCAGCGGCGAGCACGAGGATCGCTGTCCCGGCATGCCTGACGTCACCGGCGGTTCCCGACCGGAACGGGGCGGTCAGCGGGCGGTACGCGATCGCGGTCAGGCCCGCCGCGGCGATCGTGGGAGGCAACAGGCGCAGGCGCAGCGGCGAGAGCCCGAAGACGAGCGCAGCGGAGACGGCGATCGCGAGGACGCCGCCCTTGCTCTGCGCGGTCAGCCAGCCGGCTGCGATCGCAGTCGCGCCGGCAAGGGCCAACATGCGCGCCGCTACGGGCGCCCGGCGCAGCGACGCCAGCACCACGGCCGGCCAGAAGCCGATCAGGAAGACCGCGGACAGCGCGTTCGGGTACGAGATCGGGAACGAGAGCCGTCCCGAGTAGAAGTGGTCGACCTGATCGCCGCCGAAGCGCAGGTCGAGCCCGACGGCGACCGCGAGCGCGCCCGCGGCGGCGGCGACGCCTGCGACCGCCAGGAGCCGTTCGCCCTCGGTGCGAAGGGTCAGCCACGGGATGAGCAGGACGACCGCGTAGAAGATCGTCAGCACGGCCTCGTCCCGGGCGAGTGGCGGCACCGCCGACCACGAGATCGAAAGGGCTTCCCACCCGGCGAGCCCGACGAGGGCTGCCACCGCCGCGGCCTCGCGCGGCTGCGGGCGCAACGCACCCGCCGCGAGCACGGCCGCGAGCAGGAGTCCGGCGAAGAACGCGTAGGGCAGCCAGTCGGAGCTCACCGTGCTCCCGGTCTCGACCCACGCGAGCGACCAGGCCACCGCGGCCAGGGCGGCGGTGGGCAGGACGCGCGCGAGGCCCGCCCGGGTCACGTTTTCCTCCGCGACGAAACCGATTTGCTCCGGCGCTCGTTGTACGTCAACAACGGCGTCCGTTGGACGTCAAAAGGACGATAGGAAAATAGCTATTCCAAGTTTCAATCATGCTTGTGTGAGAAAGAACGCATACGGGTGACAGCGAGGGAGAGTGAGCTTGACGCTTCTTGCGGAATACGACAACAACGACTACGTTGAGAAGCGCGAGGCGCACTGCGGCAAAAATCCCTCGGGCGGAGACGGCGGTGCCTCGCAAGGCGCCGGAGGAGATGAAGGGAGAACAAGGATGAGGCGGCGTTACACGATTTTCGGCGTGACTGCATGCGCGGTCGCGGTGCTCGGGGTGGCCCCGGGTGCGCTTGCTGCGACACCGCAGCAGATCTACCGCGACTACGCACAGCACGGGCGGCTCACGCACAACTACTCGCGGAGCGACTTGCAGCGCGCGCTGAGAGATGCGGCGTTGCAGGGCTATCCGCGTGTCGGGGTCCAAGGTGCCGTCCAGCAGGCGTTGGGCGCACAGGCCGTCAAGTCGCGTGGAGGGCTCCCGTTCACGGGCCTCGACCTCGCGCTGATGACGGCCGGCGGCGCGGCGCTGCTTGCGGCGGGCACCGGTATGCGGGCGCTCGGTCGGGCGAAGAAGTAGAACGGCCCTAGTCCGATCCTGACGGAGTTGCGGCGAACGGCAACATGGCTACGCGACCGCTGAACGCGGAAGCGGTACCGGTTCTCGAGCCGATCGAGCTCGAGCACCGTGACGCGCCCATTTTCGGGCGCGTGCGTCAGCACGCGTCGTGGTCCCGCGGCGCCTTCGCGCTCGACAGCGCGATGCTGCTCGCGGCGGGCCTCGGCGCGACGCTCGGCTCCCGCGTGGCCGGGATCATCCCGATACCGGGAACGTGGGTCGTGCTCTACAGCGTCCTCGTCCTGCTCGCCCTCCACACGCGCCGCATGTATTCCTGGCGCGTCCGCCTCCAGGTCCTCGACGACATCAGGTCCGTCCTCACCGCGACCGTCCTCGCCTGCATGGCCCTCGTCACCCTCCGCATCCTCTTGCCTGGCGACGTCGACCAGCTCGCCGGCCAGTCGATTCGCCTCTGGGCCTTCAGCGCCTTCTATCTCGTCTCCGGCCGGATCGCCCTCGACTGGGCCCAGCTGAACGCCCGCCGCGCGGGCGAGGTCGCCAAGCCGACGCTGATCGTGGGCGCCGGCCGCGTCGGCCGGCTCGCCGCGCGCCGGCTCCAGGAGCACCCCGAGTTCGGCCTGCGGCCGGTCGGGTTCCTCGACAAGGAGCCGCTCGACACCTCGGGCCTGCCGGTGCCGGTCCTCGGCGCTAGCTGGGACCTCGAGCGCCTGATCGAGCAGCACGGCATCGAGCACCTCGTCATCACCTTCTCCACCGCGCCGAGCGAGGTCCTGCTGCGCGAGATCAAGCACTGCGAGGAGCTCGGCGTCGGCGTCTCCCTCGTCCCGCGCCTGTTCGAGAGCGTCACCGAGAGGCTCGCGATCGAGCACATCGGCGGCCTGCCCCTTCTCTCCGCTCGCAAGACCGATCCGCGCGGCTGGGAGTTCGCCTTCAAGCACGTCGTCGACCGGGTCGTCGCCTCCGTGATGCTGGCGCTGACCGCGCCCATCTTCGCGGTCGCCGCCGTGGGCACCTTGATCTCCGTGGGGAGGCCCGTCTTCTTCCGCCAGCCGCGCGTCGGCCGGGACGGGCGCCGCTTCGAGATGCTCAAGTTCCGCTCGATGCGGACCGTCTCCGAGCCGGTGATCCTGCCCGACCTTCCCGCCGACACCGCCCCCGGAGGCATCGAGGGCGACGACCGCCGCACCCGTTTCGGCGCCTTGCTGCGGCGCACCTCCCTCGACGAGCTTCCGCAGCTTCTCAACGTGGTCAAGGGCGAGATGAGCCTGATCGGCCCGCGCCCGGAGCGTCCCGACTTCGTGCGCCTGTTCGAGCGGAACGTCCCGCGCTACGGCGACCGCCACCGCGTCAAGTCCGGAATCACGGGCTGGGCCCAAGTGCACGGCCTCCGCGGCAAGACCTCGCTCAGCGACCGCGTCGAGTGGGACAACTTCTACATCGAGAACTGGTCGCTCTGGCTCGACGTCAAGATCCTGCTGATGACGGTCCTCGCCGTCCGGCGTTATTTCTCCCAAGCTGAGTAGCTCAACCTAGGGAGTTTCCGCAAGGTCGCGCTCGCTCGCGCCGATGGAGGGAGCGAGCAGGAGTGCGGCTGCCGCTCGGTCGCGCATTCGTATCCATCCGTAGAGCCGGCCGCGGGCGCAGCCTCCGGCCGGCTCTACGGGTTAAAGGAGGCACCGACCGATGAAGAGAGTTCTCGTGCTTGCCGCTGCCGGGCTGGCCGCGATTACCGTCGCGCTGCCGGCGACCGCTGCGGCGGCGAAATTCCAGGGTGCCGTCCTCACGAAGAAACCCGCGCGGCATGCCATCGTCACGGCGTCTCGCAACGGCGTCGTTCGCACGACGCGCGTCCGCGGGTCGCTCGCGCGCTTCCGCGCCGGCCGCATCGTCGCGGTCCAGGCGGCGGAGCTCCCCGACGGGACCTACGCCGCGAGCAACATCAAGCTTCTCGGCAAGACGCGCCTGACGCGCCTTCGCGGGTCGGTCGTCGCTGCCTCGCCGAAGACCCTCGTCGTGTCTGCGGGCATGAGCGTGCTCTCGCTCGTCTTCCGCGGCCCGGCTTCGGCTCTTCACCCGGGCGATGCGGTCGTGGTCGGCGCGAGCGTCAGCGGCGCCGTGCTCAAGACGAGCCCCAAGCGCGTGCGCAAGGTCGGCCACGACGGGACCCTCGAGCTCGAGGGGATCTACCTCGCGACCGGCGACGACGGGACGATCGAGCTCGCGGTCGAGCACCGCGGCCGAGTCTTCGTGCACGTCCCGAGCGACGTGGTGGTGCCGGAGTTCGTGGCGGGCGACGAGATCGCCCTGATCGTTCGCGTCGAGGCCGACGGCAGCTTCACGCTGATCAAGGCCGACGACGAGAGCGGAGACGACGACGGCGACGGCGGCCACACCGGCGGAGACCGCTTCACGGTCGCGGGCGTGCTGGCCGAGGTGACCCATGCCGAGGTCGGCGTGGCGATCGACGGCCAGACGTCGAGGATGGCGCGCTGCGCGGTGCCGGACGGCTTCGACCTGGCCGGCTTCGAGACCGGCCAGCGCGTCTACATGACCTGCAAGTACGGCGGCGGCCACCGCGTTCTCGTCTCGCTCAGGAGGCAGACCGGCAGCGAGTACCTCGTTGCGATCGGGCACATCCTCGACCTCGGCGACGGCACCATCACCGTCCAGGGCGACGGCGACCCCATCCAGTGCGCCGTTCCCGGGGACTTCGACCTTTCCGAGTTCGACGTCGGCGATCCGGTCGTGATGTCGTGCGTCAAGGTCGACGGCGCGTGGACGCTGCGCGCCCTTCAGAAGCGCGACTTGCCGCCCCCTCCACCGACCGTCACGATCACCGGCCACATCACGGCGCTCGACGAGGTCGATGATTTCACCGTCACGGTGCAGGGCGAGCACGATCCGCTCAGCTGCGACATTCCCGAGGACGCCGACCTCAGCGCCTTCCAGGTGAACGACGCGGTCTTGATGACCTGCCTCGTCAGCGACGACGGCCTGACGCTGAAGCACCTGCAATCGGCGACGGCCACCTGGGACGACGGCTCTCCGCCGCCCCCGCCGCCCCCACCTCCGCCTCCCAGCTTCGTGGAGGCGAGCGGCACGATCGCGGCGCTGGCTTCGGGATCGGTCACGGTTCAGACGGACGGCGAGCCGGTCACGTGCGCCGTCCCGGAGGGCGCGAACCTGAGCGCCTTCCACGTCACGGACTACGTCTCGATGAAGTGCGTGATCACGTCAGACGGCCTGCGCCTCAAGCGGCTGCAGTCCGCGACGGCGCTGTACGAGGCGCCTTAGCGGGGCGTCTCGGCGTGAGGCTCGCGCACGAGCACGAGCACACCAGCGAAGAAGCTGACCAGCGCCGGCACGAGCGCGACGGCAGGCGCGAGCGATGCCATCGCGAGGTACCCGGCGACGAACAGCAACAGCGACGATCCACGTCTCCCCATGGGGCTCCCCTTCCCCTAGACACACATATTCAACCCGATTTCGAGCCGAAAGTGAACCCTCTCACAATGACCCAGGCGGGGGTGCGCCACCCCCCGACCCCTTCGCTACGATAGGTGCCTCAGCCGACTTCCGCGGAGCGGGGAAAGAAGGACCGTGTTCGAACGATTCACCGAGAGAGCCCGTCAGGTCGTCGTCCTTGCGCAAGACGAGGCGAGGGCGCTCAAGCACAACTACATCGGCACTGAGCACATCCTGCTCGGCTTGCTGCGCGAGGAGGAGGGTCTTGCCGCGCGCGTGCTCGAGTCGCTCGACATCACCGTCGAGGAGGTGCGAGCCCAGGTCGCCCGCATCGTCGGCCAGGGCGACGAGGTCACGACCGGCCAGATCCCGTTCACGCCGCGCGCGAAGAAGGTGCTGGAGCTCGCGCTGCGCGAGGCGCTGAGCCTCGGTCACAACTACATCGGCACCGAGCACATCCTGCTCGGCCTCGTCCGCGAGAACGAGGGCGTTGCCGCGCGGATCCTGCTCGACTTCGACGCCGACGCCGAGAAGATCCGCAACGAGATCATCCGCATGCTCTCCGGCCCCGGCCGGCGGCAGCAGGGCGCGGGCGGCGCGCCGGGTGAGAAGTCCAAGTCTTCGAAGCTGCTCGACCAGTTCGGCCGCAACCTCACGAAGCTCGCCGCCGAGGGAAAGCTCGACCCCGTGGTCGGGCGCCAGACCGAGATCGAGCGCGTGATGCAGATCCTCTCGCGCCGCACGAAGAACAACCCGGTTCTGATCGGCGAGCCCGGCGTCGGCAAGACGGCCGTCGTCGAGGGGCTCGCCGCGCGGATCTCGTCGAACCAGGTTCCCGAGCTGCTGAAGGGCAAGCAGATCTACACCCTCGACCTCGCGGCGCCTCGTCGCCGGGCTCGAAGTACCGCGGCGAGTTCGAGGAGCGCCTGAAGAAGGTCATGAAGGAGATCACCCAGCGCGGCGACATCGTCCTGTTCATCGACGAGCTGCACAACCTCGTCGGCGCCGGCGCTGCCGAGGGCGCGATCGACGCGGCCTCGATCCTGAAGCCGGCCCTCGCGCGCGGCGAGCTGCAGACGATCGGCGCGACCACGCTCGACGAGTACCGCAAGTACCTCGAGCGCGACGCGGCCCTCGAGCGGCGCTTCCAGCAGATCCGCGTCGACGAGCCGTCGGTCGACGACACCGTCCAGATCCTGCGCGGCCTGCGCGACCGCTACGAGGCGCACCACCGCTGCAAGATCACCGACGAGGCGCTGCACGCCTCGGCGACGCTCGCCGACCGCTACATCCAGGACCGCCACCTGCCCGACAAGGCGATCGACCTGATCGACGAGGCGGCCTCCAGGATGCGAATCAAGACGATGACCGCGCCTCCGCGCTACCGCGAGCTCGAGGACGAGATCGAGAAGGTGCGCAAGGACAAGGAGGCCGCGATCGAGGCCCAGGAGTTCGAGAAGGCCGCCTCGCTGCGCGACAAGGAGCGCAAGCTCTCGCAGAAGAAGCGCGAGCTCGAGGACAACTGGCGCGCCGAGGAAGGCGGGGCCGAGCAGCCCGAGATCGGCGAGGAGGAGATCGCCGACATCGTCTCGATGTGGACGGGCATCCCGGTCTTCAAGCTGACCGAGGCCGAGTCGCAGCGGCTGGTGCGGATGGAGGACGAGTTGCACAAGCGGCTGATCGGCCAGCAAGAGGCGATCGTCTCCGTCTCGAAGGCGATCCGCCGCGCGCGCGCCGGGATCAAGGATCCGAAGCGCCCGACCGGCTCGTTCATCTTTCTCGGGCCGTCAGGCGTCGGGAAGACCGAGCTCGCACGGACGTTGGCCGAGTTCCTGTTCGGCGACGAGGACGCGATGATCAAGCTCGACATGTCGGAGTACATGGAGAAGCACTCCGTCTCCCGGCTCGTCGGCTCGCCTCCGGGCTATATCGGCTACGACGAGGGCGGCCAGCTGACCGAGGCCGTCCGGCGCAAGCCGTACTCGGTCGTCGTCCTCGACGAGATCGAGAAGGCTCACCCGGACGTCTTCAACATCCTCCTCCAGATTCTCGAGGACGGGAACCTGACCGACGCCCAGGGACGGAAAGTCGATTTCCGCAACACGATCGTGATCATGACGTCGAACATCGGCGCGGCAACGATCTCCAAGAACCAGACGCTGGGGTTCTCGGTCGGCGACGACAGTGGTCTCTCCTACGACGAGATGAAGAACCGGATCATGGGCGAGCTGAAGCGGGTCTTCCGCCCCGAGCTCCTCAACCGGATCGACGAAGTGATCGTCTTCCACAAGCTGACGAAGGACGAGATCATGACCATCGTCGAGCTGATGATGAAGCGGCTGCGCGACCAGATGGGCGAGCACGAGGCCGCGATCGAGCTGACCGACGGCGCGAAGGAGCTCCTGGTCGACAAGGGCTACGACCCGACGATGGGGGCGCGGCCTTTGCGGCGCGCGATCCAGCGCTTCATCGAGGATCCGCTGGCGGACTTCGTCCTCGGCCGCGAGCTCGAGCCAGGCTCCACGATCCTGGTCGACCGCAAGAACGACGAAGAGGTCGACATCACGATCATCCCGGGCGAGATAACGCCCGAGAAGGTCACCGTCCCGCCGGACGAGCCGACCGACTCCGCCGACGAGCACGACGAGACCGACGACTAAGTAGAGCCCGCCGGCGGCTCCAAACCCGCGCGTTGGGCGCGGGCCTCTGTGGATCACTCGGCACGATCACGGCACACCTGCGCCTTGACAAACCCGGTGTCGGACCCCGGGTTTCGTCAAGTGTCCTTTGTGCCGACTTTGGAACTTCGGATCGGTCACGGCGGCCTCGGGGGTGGCGGTGCGCGGCTCCTTGCGGCGCGGCTAGCCTCAGGCCTGTGCCCCACCGCCTGCACGACAGGCCGGTTCTGGCCGCGCTTGCGGGCGCGCTGGCGATCGCGTTCTCGGGGATCCTGTTCCGCGTCGCGCACGTCTCTCCGACCACGGGCGCGTTCTACCGCTGCGCGTACGCGCTGCCCCTGCTCCTCGTGCTCGCGTGGCTGGAGAACCGGCGCCTCGGCCCTCGTCCGCTGAAGCAGCGGGTGCTCGCGTGGATCGCCGGCCTGCTCTTCACGGTCGACCTCGTCGCGTGGCACCAGGGGATCGAGGAGGTCGGCGCCGGGCTAGCGACGGTGCTCGGAAACCTGCAGGTCGTGCTCGTAGGCCTACTCGCGTGGGCGATCCTGCGCGAGCGGCCGCCCGGGCGATCGCTCGCGGCGATCCCGGTCGCGCTCGTCGGCGTGGTGCTCATCTCCGGCGCCTTCGAGCACGGCGCGTACGGCCGCAACCCCGGCCTCGGCGTCGCGTTCGGAATCCTGACCGCGCTTTCGTACTCGGGCTTCCTCCTCGTCCTGCGCGAGGGAAACCGCGACGTCCGCCGCCCTGCGGGCCCGCTCTTCGACGCGACCCTCGCCTGCGCGCTCGGCGTGATCCCGGTGGGGCTCATCTGGGGCAACCTCGACTGGGCGCCGGACTGGAAGGCGCAGGGGTACCTCGTGCTGCTGGCCCTGAGCTCGCAGGCGCTCGGCTGGCTGCTGATCTCGATCACGCTCCCGCGGCTGCCGGCAGCGCTCACGTCCGTGCTGCTCACCTTTCAGCCCGTGCTCTCGGTCCTGTTCGCCTGGGCGATCCTGAACGAGTCGCCTTCGACCCTGCAGCTGGGCGGGGTCGCGCTCGTCCTCTCGGGTCTGCTGATCGTCTCTGCGGCCCGCCGCCAGGCGCCGCGCGCGGCCGAGCCGGGCTACGTCCCCGCGGCGGACGTGCCTTCAGAAGCTCGCTGAGTCTCGATGACGTCACGCTTCGCGACACTTCCGTGACGTTCGCGTCCGCCGCCGCTCGTACCCTGGACGAGTGGCGAAGGCGGCTACCCAGTTCGCGTGCACCGACTGCGGCTACTCGGCGGGACGCTGGTTCGGCAAGTGTCCGTCGTGCGGCTCGTTCGGGACGCTGGTCGAGGAGACGCAGGCGGCAGCCGGCGCCGCAGCGCCGCGGCCGACGCTGCGCCTGGTCGACGTCGAGGCCGAAGAAGCCGACCGAATCCCGACCGGCGTCGCGGAGCTCGACCGCGTGCTCGGCGGCGGCCTCGTTCCCGCCTCCCTCGTCCTCGTCGGCGGCGAGCCGGGGGTCGGCAAGTCCACGCTCCTCCTGAGCGCGCTCAGCTCGATCAGCGAGTCGAGGACGACGCTCCTCATCACCGGCGAGGAGTCGCCGGCCCAGGTGAAGCTGCGCGCAGAGCGGCTCGGGGGCGCGGGAAACGTCGGCGTCCTCCCGGAGACCGAGCTCGAAGGCGTCTGCGCGACCCTCGAGGCGGTCCGGCCCGATGTCTGCGTGATCGACTCGGTGCAGACGCTCTATTCGGCCGAGCTCGGTTCCGCGCCGGGGTCGGTTGCGCAGGTCCGCGAAGCGGCGTCGCGGCTGCTGCGCCTCGCAAAGGAAGCCGGGATCGCGATCTTCCTCGTCGGCCACGTCACCAAGGACGGCGCCGTCGCGGGCCCGCGCGTGCTCGAGCACCTCGTCGACTGCGTGCTGCAGTTCGAAGGCGACCGCTACCACGAGCACCGCGTGCTGAGAGCGGCCAAGAACCGTTTCGGCTCGACCAACGAGCTGGCGGTCTTCGAGATGACCGGGACAGGCCTCGTCGGCGTTCCGGAGCCGTCCGAGATCTTCGGCCGCAGCGTCGACGGCGAGGTGGGGGCCGCCGTCGCCTGCGCGCTCGAGGGCTCGCGGCCGCTCCTGCTCGAGATCCAGGCTCTCGTCGCGCCGACCGACCTGGCGATGCCGCGCCGCGTGGGCACCGGCGTCGACCCGAAGCGCCTCGCCATGATCGTCGCGGTCCTCTCGCGGCACGCGGGCGTCGCGCTCGGCCAGGCGGACGTGTTCGTGAACGTCGCCGGCGGCGTGCGCATCGACGAGCCCGGCGCGGACCTCGCGATCGCGCTCGCGATCGTCTCTGCTGCGAAGGGCTCGCCGCTGAAGCCGAAGCTCGCGGCGTTCGGCGAGGTCGGACTCACCGGGCGCCTGCGGCCCGCGGCCCAGGCGGAGCGGCGGCTGGAGGAATGCGGGAAGCTCGGGATCGCCGGCGCGGTCGTCCCGAAAGGCACCGGCGAGTCGAAAACCGCGGTTCGTGGCAAAATACGCATTCTCGAAGCCGAAACGCTCAGGCATGCCGCACGGGCAGCGATCGATGGAGAACAAGCCGACCGACGATAGGACCGCGCGGATCCCGCCGCCGCTCGGTCTCATCCGCCAGCCGACCCAGACCGACCCGCGGCTGGACTCGAAGCTGCTCGCGGCGGTCGCCCGGATCGCCCCCGGCACCGAGCTGCGCCAGGGGATCGACGACATCATTCGGTCGCGCGAGGGCGCGCTGATCGTGATCGGCGAGCCCTCCGACCTCTCGTTCATGTTCTCCGGCGGCATGCGGCTCGACCAGCCGTTCACGCCGCAGCTCCTGTACGAGCTGGCGAAGATGGACGGGGCGATCATCGTCAACTCGGCGATCACGAAGCTGACGCACGCGAACGTGCAGCTGATGCCGGACCCGACGATCCCCTCGGCCGAGACCGGCACCCGCCACCGGACCGCCGAGCGCGTCGCGAAGCAGACGGAGTCGCTGGTGGTCTCGATCTCGCAGCAGCGCGAGACGGTGACGCTCTTCGTCGGGCAGAGCCGCTACCAGCTCGATCCGATCGCGGACGTGCTCGCGAAGACCAACCAGGCACTCGGCACGCTCGAGACCTATCGAGCCCGGCTCGAGCAGGTGCTGACCCGGCTGACTGCGCTCGAGTTCCAGAGCGCGGTCATGCTCGACGACGTTCTCGTCACCGTGCAGCGCGCCGAGCTCACGACCCGGATGGCGGAGGAGATCGAGCGTGCCTGCGTCGAGCTCGGCGAGGAGGGCCGGCTGATCCGGATGCAGCTCGAGGAACTCGTGGCCGACGTGCCCGACGAAAAGGCTGCGCTCGTCTACGACTACCACGCGGACGGCGGGGTCGAGCGCACGCGCGAGGGGCTGGAGGCGCTCGCCGGCCTGCCGTACGACCAGCTGCTCGAGTTCGAGCTGCTGGCGGTTCTCGGCTACCCGGCCTCGATCAACCCGCTCGACCACAGCGTCTTGCCCCGGGGCTACCGCGTCCTCTCGCACATCCCGCGCCTGCCGGATCCGGTCGTCAAGCGCGTGGTCGCCAGCCTGCCGGGACTCGAGGCGATCGTCGCCGCGTCGCAGCGCGAGCTCGAGTCGGTCGAGGGTGTCGGGGCCGTACGAGCGCGCGAGATCAGGGAGGGCCTGCGCCGCCTGCAGGAGCACAACCTCGTCGATCGCTACCTGCAGCTGTAGAGCGTGCACCACCGCAGGTGAGTTGTCGCTACGAGCAGGGCTTTTTTGTCCGGTAGCGAAGCAGCCGGGCCAAAAGTTGGCCTTTTCCAGCGATTTTTGCTAGACTCACCCTGCCGCCGGCGGAGCAACACGATCGCCGGCTTCGTTGTGGAAAAAGAGCGACGACAGGGGAGGAACGGCGTTGTACAAGGTCGGCGACAAGGTGGTGTACCCCCACCACGGGGCAGGCACGGTGGTCAAGAAGGAGACGCGTACCGTGCTCGGGGAAAAGCGCGAGTACCTGACCATCAAGATCCTGCATAACGACATGACGGTGAACGTCCCGAGCGACAACGCCGAACGGGTCGGTCTCCGGAAGGTGATCGACGAGCAGATGGTTTCCAAGGTGCTGAAGGCGCTGACGGGAAGCGGCACGAACATGCCGAAGAACTGGAACCGGCGCTTCAAGCACAACCGCGACAAGATGAAGACGGGCGACATCTTCGAGCTCGCGGAGGTGGTGCGGAACCTCGCGCTCCGCGACCATGAGAAAGGTCTCTCGACCGGCGAGAAGCAGATGTACGTGAAGGCGAAGAAGATCCTCGCCAGCGAGCTGATGTACGCCAAGGACATGGACGAGGACGAGGCGGCCGAGTGGCTCGACGGCGTCCTCGCCGGCAAGCCGAAGCGCAAGAAGACCGCCGCGAAGGTCCCGGCCACGGCGTAGGTCTCCTTGTCGGTCTGGGCCGTCCTCGCTGCGGCAGGTCGCGGCGAGCGGCTCGGCTCCGACCGGCCGAAGGCGTTCGCTCGCCTCGGCGGCAGGCCGCTGCTCGCGGAGAGCCTCGAACGGCTCGAGGCGTCGGCGTGGATCGACCGGATCGTCATAGCGGCGCCGCCCGAGTGGGAGGAGCCGTGCATCCTCGTCGCCGAGGAGATCGGCGCGGGGAAGGTGGGCTCCGTCGTGACCGGTGGCGCGGCGCGGTCGGAGTCGGTGCGCCTGGCGCTCGAGGAGGTTCCTGAGGAGGCGGCTGTGGTCCTCGTTCACGACGCTGCGCGGCCGCTCTTGCCCGACGCAGTGATCGAGAGAGTGCTGGCACCGCTCTCCGAGGGCTGGGACGGCGCCGTGCCGGCCGTCCCCGTGGCGGACACCGTGAAGAGAGTGGACCGGGCTCAGGTCGTCGAGACGCTCACGCGAGCCGAGCTCGTCGCGGCCCAGACGCCGCAGGCGTTCGTGGCACCGGCCCTCCGGGGCGCGCTCGCCGGTGACCTCTCTGCCGCAAGCGACTGCTCGTCCCTCGTGGAGGCGCGAGGCGGGCGGGTGAAGATCGTCGAGGGTGACCGGCGCCTGCTGAAGGTCACCGACGCCGAGGATCTGGCGCTCGTCGAGTCCTGGCTCGAGTGATCGTGGACTACCACATGCACCTGCGCGGATCAGACGACGAGGCGCGCGGGCGCTACTCTGCCGACCGCGCCGAGGAGTACGTCGAGCAGGCGCGCCGCGTCCGGAGTCGACGAGATCGGCTTCAGCGACCACGTCTACCACTTCGTCCAGACCCGCGAGCTCTGGGAGATCCCGTGGATGCTCGAGCGCTGCGTGGACGACCTCGACGAGTACGTCGGCGCCGTCACCGAGGCGAAGGCCCGCGGCCTGCCGGTCAAGCTCGGGCTCGAGGTGGACTACTTCCCGGGCACCGAGCCCGAGCTGGCCCGGCTGCTCGAGCCCTACCCCTGGGACTACCTGCTCGGGTCCGTGCATTTCGTCGACGGCTTCCCGGTCGACCAGGAACCGGGGCTCGTCCACAAGGTGCCCGTCGGCGAGGCCTGGCGCCGCTACTTCACCTGGCTGCGGAACGCGGCGCGGAGCGGCCTGTTCGACGTCCTCGCCCATCCAGATCTGATCAAGTTCTTCCGGATGCGACCAGCCGACGAGGAGATTCACTACCTGCACGTCGAGACCGCGGATGCGATCGAGGCAGCCGGCGTCTGCGTCGAGGTCTCCGCGGCGGGCCTGCACAAGCCGACCGGGGAGATCTATCCCGACCGCGAGCTTCTCGCCGGTTGCCATGAGCGCGGCGTGCCGATCACGCTCGCCTCCGACGCGCACGAGCCCGCCCACGTCGGGCGTGACGTCTCTCGCGCCGCCGCGTTCGCGCGCGACGTGGGCTACGAGACGCTCACGGTCTTCGACCGGCGAGCGCGCCGCCAGGAGCCGCTCGTATGAGCGTAGGCTCGACGGAGCTCATCAGAGAGCGGAGGTGCCGGCTTTGCCGGCGCCGGGAGCGGGAATGAGGGTTGGCCTGGGAGCAGACGCCCATGCGCTCGTCGAAGGCGTGCCGCTGGTGCTCGGCGGCGTCGAGGTCGAGTCCGAGCGCGGCCTCGCCGGTCACTCGGACGGCGACGTCATCTCCCACGCGCTGATCGACGCGGTGCTTGGCGCGGCGGGGCTGGGCGACATCGGCTCGCTCTTCCCGTCGGACGCGGCGGAGTGGGAGGGGGCGAGCTCGCTCGACCTGCTCGCGCGTGCGTATGCGCAGGTGCGCGAGGCCGGCTGGGAGCTCGAGAACGCGGACTGCGTGCTCGTCGGCGAAGAGCCGCGGATCGCGCCGCTGCGCGGGGCGATGCGAGCCCGCCTTGCCGGAGCTCTCGGAGTGGAGCCGGGCCTCGTGAACGTGCGCGCGACGACGACCGACAAGCTCGGCTTCACCGGCCGCGGCGAGGGTCTCGCCGCGCTCGCGGTGGCCCTTCTCCGCCCGGCCTGAAACCGAGCACGGCCGCCGCCCGTACCTCTCGCTGACCGCAAGCAGAGGAAAGGGGAAACCGATGTCCTCGAAGAAGCTTCTGGCGGCGGCGATCGCTCTCGCGGCGACCGTCTTCGTCGCAACGGCGGCGGCAGATCACGGCGGCCGCGGAGACCACCACCGCCACGGCCACGGCCGCGCGATCCTGCGAGCCCACCTCGTGGGCAGCATGCCGAGCGATCCGCCCATCCACGAAGTCACGGCAGGGGGCGTGCCCTGGGACGGCGGCGCACGCGCCTCGCTCGACAGCCGTGGCCGGTTCGAGCTCCGCGTGCGGGGCCTCGTCATCACCGGCACCGGCAACCCGGGCCAGGTGACCACCGTCTCGGCGTCGCTCTTCTGTGCCCCTGACTCCGATCTGACGCCGGCGTTCACGACCGGCTCGGTACCGCTGTCGGCCCACGGGAACGCGCGGATCAGGGAGCACGTGACCGTGCCGGAGCGCTGCCTCGCTCCTGTGCTGCTCGTGCACCCGAACGGCGGCACGGCGCGCTACATCGCCGCGACCGGGTTCTAGCGTTAGGAGTCTTTGGCGGAACCTCGCCCGACGGCACAGACTAGGTTTCGTCAAAGGCTCCTAAGACGGAAGCCGGACGAGCTCGTCTGCGACCTGGACGAGCTCGTCCCGCTCCAGCGAGCGGACGGCGTCGCGGTCGAGCTCGGCGAGCGGCCGCGGCGCCTCCGCGACGAGCTTCAGCGTCCGCGCCCGCAGCTGGCGGAACGAGCCCTCGAACGGGCCCTGCTTGCGCAGCGGCTCGAAACGCCGCCCGCGTGACGGGCACCCGCCGGCGAGCGGGCACTCCCCGCAGCGCGGGACGCGGGCGAGGCAGACCGTCGCCCCGAGGTCCATCAGCGCCTGCGCGCACTCGTGGTCGAACGGCTCGCCCGTGCGCTCCTGCACGCGCCGGACGTTGACGTCGACCGGCAGCACCGGCCGGCCGTGCGCAAAGCACTCCACCGCCGCCGCCGTGTAGGAGCCGATGCCCGGCAGCCGCGTCAGGTCTTCGGGCCAGCCGTTCGCCGCGACTTCCCGCGCCGCGCGCTGGAGGTTCAGAGCGCGCCGGTTGTAGCCGAGCCCTTGCCAGGCGCGAATCACGTCCGCGCTCGTGGCGGCGGCGAGCGCCTCCGCGGTCGGCCAGCGCTCCAGCCACTCCAGGTAGCGCGGCACGACGCGCGCGACCTGGGTCTGCTGCAGCATGACCTCGGAGACGAGAATCGCGTACGGGTCGCGAGTCCGGCGCCAGGGCAGGTCGCGCCCCCGCTCCGCGAACCAGCGCAGCAGCTCCTCACGCACGCGACGAGCCTAGCGCCCCATCCAGCAATACATGCCGGCTTCTGGCCCGCGATCACACGGCGCCAGAGCCCACCCTTGCCCTTAGCAAGGCAATCAGCCTTGCTGCGGTCAAGTGCGAACTCTGGCTTGGTGCTCGCGACCCAGAAGGGCGGCGGCATTACTGGACGGGGCGCTAACCGTCGACCAGGAACCCGTTCAGCGGCCCCAGCACGCCTTTTGCCCGGCGCGAGACGTGCGGCAGGAGGCGGAGCTTCCCGCTGTCCTCGCCGGCCCTGGGCCGCCAGCGCTCGTCGACGACCTGCGTCGCGTCGCCCTCCAGCTCGGCGGGGTCGCATTCGAGGTGCTCTGACCACAGCCGCAGGCGGACCGCGCGGGACAAGCCTTCGTCGTGGCAGACGAGGTTCACCTCCGTGTCGTTGAAGAGCGAGTGCTCGTTCAGGTTCGCCGAGCCGATCGTGAGCCAGCGGTCGTCGACGATGCCGATCTTCGCGTGGACGTAGACCTGCTTCGACCCGGGCCCCGGCTGGCGCAGCGTGCAGGCGAGGAACCTGTCGCCGCCGCCCTCCTCGTCCGCATCCGCGAGCACGCCGAGCTGGCCGCGGGTGTCCTCTTGCCCGTTCTTCGCGTGCGTGGGCAGCAGGATGACGAGCCGGAAGTCGTCCCGGGGCGGGTCGCGCAGCTTGTCCGCCAGCACCGAGACGAGTTCCGGCGACCAGAGGAACTGGCTCTCGAGGTAGACGAGCCGCTCGGCGGAGCGCAGCGCCCGCAGGTAGCTCTCGGCGATCCGGAAGTCGCCGCCGCGAAGGCTCGGGTAGACGTGCTCCGGAACCGTGCGCACGAGCTGCACCTCGAGGTCGCCGGCCGCGCCCGGTTGCGCCGCCGCCGCGAGCTCCTCGCCGGTCACGTCGCCCCAGCGCAGCGCGAAGTGATCGGCGACGTCCGCCACGGCCGGGCCGCGCAGACGGGCGGCCGCGTCGTGCCAGCCGACCGACCCGCGCGCAGGGTGCTGCGGGGTGTCGAGCCGGTCGCCGCCGAGGCGGCTGAGGTCGACGCCCCCGACGAAGGCCAGTTCACCGTCCGCGATCACGAGCTTCTCGTGGTGGCAGTGCATCGGCCGCTCGCGGTCGTCGAGGGCGTAGACGATCCTCGTCCCCCGCGTGAGCTCCTCCCGTGCCTCGCGTACCTCACGCCGGGAGGGGTGGAAGAGCGGAAGCGGCGCGCCGGCCCAGGCGAGGACGCGCACCTCGATCCGCGCGGCGGCCTCGGCCAGGAGCTCGCGCAAGGTCGGCCCTCCCTCGCCCATGCGCAGCTGCGGCGAGAAGTGCCAGCCCGCGAGCCACACGTGGGAGCGCGCGGCCGAGACGGCCTCCGCAATCGCCTGCAGCACTTCCGAGCCGTCGACGAGCACGTCGACCGCGTTGCCTTCGCGCGGGGGCGGATCGCCTGCAGCCCAGCCGCCCGGCGGCGCGTCGAGGGCGTCCAGCCGGCCCAGCCGCGCGAGCCGGCGCCGGTGGTGGGACAGGACCAGGCTGTCGAGCCGGTCGCCGAGCGCCTGGTCGGCGCTTTCCCTTAGGTCGTCAACGCGTGAGAGCAGGCTCACGTGTCCCTCATACCGAGAACCTCGCGACCTACACTCCCGGAACCGTGTGCTTCGAGCTCGACTCGGTCCCGCCGATCCCCGTGATCTCCGGCGCAGCCGTCTCGCACGAGGATCTGGTCCTGGATGCGCGTGACGGGAACCGCTTCGCCGCGTTCCTCGCGACGCCGGACGAGCCTGCCGCGACCGGAGTGGTGATCCTCCCCGACGTCCGCGGGCTGTACCGGTTCTACGAGGAGCTCGCTCTCCGCTTCGCCGAGCGCGGCTACGCGTCGCTCGCGCTCGACTACTTCGGGCGGACGGCAGGCGTCGAGAAGCGCGGCGACGACTTCGAGTACATGGAGCACGTCCAGCGGACCACCGAGGTGGGCGTCCAGGCCGACACGGCCGCTGCCGTCGACCATCTGCGCGGGCTCGGCTGCCGCTCCGTCTTCACGGTCGGCTTCTGCTTCGGCGGGCGCAACTCCTGGCTGGCTGCCGCCTCGGGCCACGGCCTCGCCGGCGCGGTCGGCTTCTACGGGATGCCTGCCGAGCGAGACGGCCGGCCCGGGCCGACGCATCGCGCGTCCGAGATCGAGGCACCGATCCTGGCTCTCCAGGCGGGCGATGACGGGCACATCACGGCCGAGCACAACGAGGCCTTCGAGCAGGCGCTCGCGGAGGCCGGGGTCGAGCACGAGGTCGTCACCTACGACGGCGCCCCGCACAGCTTCTTCGACCGCCGCCAGGAGGACTTCGCCGACGCCTCCGCGGACGCCTGGAACCGCGTCCTCGCGTTCATCGAGCGCCACAGCTAGCGCGTGAAGACCCGCGTCGTCTCTCCCGAGCAGGCGCGGAGGATCGCGGTGCACGCGCAGGCGCTCGACGGCTCCGCTCGCGGCGTGCTCTCCACGGTCCGCCGGCTCGGCTGGTTGCAGATGGACCCGATCGCGACCGTCGCGACGCCGCAGGAGCTCGTCCTCTTCAGCCGTCTCGGGCCGTTCGACCGCTCCCAGCTCAGCCGCCTGCTCTGGAAGGAGCGCAAGCTGTTCGAGTACGACGCGTTCATCTACCCGATCGAGGACCTGCCGCTGCAGCGGGCACGGATGGCGCGGCGGCGCAACTTCGGGTACCTGAAGACCAAGCGCGACCTCTGGTCGCAGAACTTCATGCGGGAGCACGCGCGCCTCCGCCGCTACGTCCTCCGCGAGATCGAGCGCAACGGCCCGCTGCTCTCACGCGACCTGAAGGACGACCGGCCCGTCGAGGCCGAGCGGCACGCGTGGTGGGGCCAGGGGCCGCTGCGGCTGATGATGGACATGCTCGCCGGCCGCGGGCAGATCGCGGTGGCGGGCCGCGTCGGCACGCACCGCCTCTGGGATCTACCGGAGCGCGTGTGGCCCGAGACGGGGACGCTGTCGTGGCGGGAGGCCGAGCGCGAGCTCGAGCAGCGCCACCGCCGGAGGCTGGGAGCCTGGTTGCAGGGCGGTGAATGGCATGCGCACCCCGACAGCTCGGACGAGCCGGTCGCCGACCGGGTGACGCTGCTCTCGCCGTTCGACGGCCTGGTCAAGGACCGCGACCGCGCGGAGGCGCTCTGGGGCTTCCGCTACCGGCTCGAGATGTACGTCCCGAAGGCGAAGCGCGAGTACGGCTACTACGTCCTGCCGCTGCTCGTCGGCGACCAGGTCGTGGGCCGCGCGGAACCGCGGCTCGATCGCAAGACCGGAAAGCTCGAGCTGCTCGGCGCCTGGGGCGACACCTCGCGGCTCGACGAGGCGCTCGACAGCCTCGCGGAGTTTCTCGGGGCGACCCGTTGATTCGCGCGGCCCGTCCGGACGAGGCCGATGCGCTGGCCGCGATCCAGCAGCGGGCGTCGGTTGCCGCGCTGGCGCACATCTTTCCGCCGGAGCAGTATCCCTACCCGGTCGAGGAGATCCGGCGGCGCTGGCGTGAAGCCCTTGCCGAGGGGCGGTCGGTGCTCGTCTACGAGGACGAAGGAGAGCTCGTCGGCGTCGCGCTGACCGGCCCGGAGTGGCTCGACGGGCTGTACGTGGTGCCGGAGCGGTGGGGGAGCGGCGTCGCGGTCGAGCTTCACGACGCGGCGCTCGACGTCGTGCGGGCCGAGGGCTTCGAGCGCTGCCACCTCTGGGTGCTGGACGACAACCGCCGCGCCCGCCGGTTCTACGAGCGCCTCGGCTGGCGGCTGAACGAGCGGACCCGCGTCGTTCCGTACCCGCCGAACCCGCTCGACGTGAGCTACACGATCGACCTCGAAACTAGGGTGGAAACGTGAAACGCGTCCGCTTCGCCCCCAGCCCGACGGGGTCGCTTCACGTCGGAAACGCGCTCAGCGCCGTCGCCAACCGCGCATTCGGCGACTGGATGCTGCTTCGCATCGACGACACCGACCCGGCGCGCAACGTCCCGGGCGGGGAGGGGGAGCTCCTGCGCGACCTCGAGTGGCTCGGGCTCGAGTGGGACGAAGGACCTGTGCGGCAGAGCGACCGCCGCGAACGCCATCTCGAGGCCGCCGCGCAGCTCGGGGAGCGCTTCGACGGAACGACCCTCGTCCGCGAGGACGGCACGCCGACCTACCACCTGGCCAGCGTCGTGGACGACGTCGACTTCGGGATCACGCACGTGATCCGCGGGAACGACCACCGGCCGAACGAGGCGGTCCACCGCCGCCTGTTCGAGGCGCTCGGGGCGAGCCCGCCCGAGTTCGTCCACCACGGGCTGATCCTCGGCGAGGACGGCAAGAAGCTCTCGAAGCGGGCCGAGGGCGCGACCGTGGCGTCGCTGCGCGAGGCCGGGATCCCCCCGGAGGCCGCGCGGCGCTACCTCGAGGAGCTCGGCCTGCCGAAGCACGACGTCCACTACGACCTGCCCCGAATCCGGCGCCTCGCGATCGAGGCGATCGGGGCTATGTCCGACGATGAGCTGGCCGACCGGGCCGGAGCTCCTGCCGAGCTCGTCCCCGCCCTGCGCGGCGCCCGCGACCTGAACGAGGCGCGCGACTACGCCCGGTCGATTCTGGAGCCCGAGCCGGTTGAGCTACCCGAGACGAGCCGGCCGACCCTGGAGCGGTTCGCGGAGCTGCTCGGCGCGAACGCCGAAGCGCACGCGCTGATCCGCGAGCTGAAAGCGGTCGGCGGCGATCTGAAGACGGTCCGCCTCGCCCTCACCGGCCGCGAGCGCGGCCCGGAGCTCTGGACGGTTGTCCAGGCGCTTCCGCGTGAGGAGGCGCTTCGCCGCGCCCAGCGCAGCCTGCCGCAGCGCTAGCGGAAGATCTCGCGGTACGACTCGGCAGCCCGGCTCCAGGAGAAGTGCTCGACCGCGCGCTCGCGTCCGCGTCGGCCGAGGCCGGCGCGAAGCGCCGGGTCCGCCACGATCGTCTCGAGCGCCTCCGCGAGCGAATCGGAGTCGCCGGGGCTCACGAGAATGCCGGTCTCTCCGTCGGCCACGATCTCGGGGATGCCGCCGACGCCTGTCGCGACCACCGGGAGACCCGCGGCCATTGCCTCGGCCACGGGGATCCCGAAGGGCTCCGCCCAGATCGACGGGAAGACGAAGGCGTCCGCCGCCGCATAGCGAGCCGGGAGCTCGTCGTGAGCGACCCACGGCTCGAAATGCACGCGTGGTCGGATCTCGGGCAGGCAGAGCCGCCTGTAGGCGCTCGAGGTACCCGGCGCTGTAGAGAGGCGCGAGTCCCAGCACGCGCGGATCGGTCTCGATCTCCACGAGCATCTCTCGTGACGGGAGACCCTCCTTGCCGACGATGTGCAGCTCGATCTCGGGCCGGCGTGCCGCGACCCTGGCGAAAGCCTCCAGCAGGACGTGCGTGCCCTTCTCCGGAGAGATGCGCCCGGCCGTCAGGAGCCTGACGGTCCCGGAGCCCTGCCCCTCGGGCCGCGGAGCGATCGTCTCGACGTCTGCGCCGTTGTGCACGGTCACGCAGCGGGAAGCGTGCTCGGGATACGCGGCGCGGATTCGCTCCGTGATGAAATCGCTGACGCCGACGATCACGTCCGCGCCCCGCAGTTGCCGGCTGACGAGGCGCCGGTCGAGCTGGTTGAGCCACTCGCAGTGCATCGAGAGGACGATCCGCGCCGACGGGCACGCGCGACGAAAGAGCGGCACGAGCTTCGAGAAGTTGCTGATCCGGATCCCGTCCGGCTGCCCGCGACGGAGCGCGAGTGCGACCTGGAAGTTGTAGCTCGGGTAGTGCAGATACGACGCGAACGGCGGGCGCCGGGGTGGAAAGAGCGGGCGAAGGCGCTCGAGCAACCGCTGGGCGCGATAGTCGCCGCGGCCGTGGACGAAGCGGTACTGGACGCCGTTCAGGCGAGCCTCGCGGGTGCCCGACCCCGGCGGCGGCGGGGACCAGATCACGGTCTCGTGTTCGTCGGCCAGGCCCTCCGCGATCGCCTTCGTCCCGACCGCCACCGACTCGGAGGGTGGAAGCGCGACCGCCCAAGGCTGGGTGACGAACGCCAGCCGCACGCCTAGACGGCTTCGAGCGCGGTCCGCACGCCGAGCTCCGACAGCGTCTGCCCGATCTCGTCCAGATAGACGCCGTTCATCGCGACGACGAGATCCGGTCCGTACTCGCGAAGCGCATCCGGCGCGACGACCTCGACCCCGGAGCCGGCGAGGAACTTCCCCTGCTTGTGCGGGTTCACGTCGACCGCGAGCTCGAGTCCTGGCCCGAGTGTCGTCAGGAACGCAACGCCCTTCGAGCCGGCGCCCCAGATCACCGGCCTCTCGGCGGCGGTCAGCCGTTCTCGCCACCGCTCTCGCGTCGCCTCGTAGGCGGTGCGGAAGCCGTCGACCGCCGCCGCGACCACACCGGGCTCCTCCTCGAGCGCCAGCGCGGTCCCGCTCGCGCCGGGCCGGGCTCCGAGCAGGATGTACTGGTCGTCGTAGGCGAGCTCGAGCTCGACGACGTCGAAGCCGGTCACGCGGAAGAGGCGCGCAAGCGAGCCGGGCGAGAAGTACGTCGTGTGTTCGTAGTACATGTCCCAGAACGCGCCCTCGCGCAGCACACGGAGGACGTCCGGAAGCTCGAACAGCAGCACCTCGTGTCCGTCGAGTGTCGAGCGGATGAGGCGCATGAGCTCCGCGACGGGTTGGATGTGCTCGAGCGTGTGGCGGCAGACGATCGCGTCGGGCTCGAGCGAGGCGTGGCGCTCCGAGTAGAGCTCGCGCAGGAACCGCAGGCCCGGCCGCTCGTCGACCCGGCCGGGGACGAAGCCGGGGTCGATCCCGATCGCGTCGGCGACCCCGAGCTCGTGCAGGAGGAGCAAGGAACTCGCCCTTGCCGCTGCCGATCTCGAGCACGCGCCGGCCGCGCAGGCCGTACGTCTCGACCCAGCGGCGCGCGAGCTCCTCGATGAACTCGACGAACCGCGGCGAGAACGCCTGCGTCTCTTCGTAGTCGACCGAGTAGTCCTGGAGGCCGGGCTCGAAGGCCGCGTTCGTGATCAGGCCGCATGCGTGGCAGAGCGCGAGCGCCAGGCGTCCGGTCGGGAACGAGAGGGCCTCCCCGTCGCGTCGCGACCAGCCGGCAGCTGTGCACCGGCACTCGCTCGACCTCGTAGAAGAGCTCGAGGCCGGCCGCGTCGCAGCCCGGACACGCCTCGGTCACACGACCTCCGGCTCGGGGAGCGGGACGACGAAGCGCCCGCCACCGCGGCGGTACTCGTCCTGCTGGCGCATGACCTCGTCGCGGTAGTTCCAGGCCAGCAGGAGCAGGTAGTCCGGCCGCTCCGCGAGCAGCGCCTCCGGCGAGCGGATCGGCAGGTGCACGCCCGGCATGAAGAGCCCCTGCTTGTGCGGGTTGCGGTCGACGACGAAGTCGACGAGCTCTCCGTCGATCCCGGCGTGGTTGAGGAGGATCGTTCCCTTCGCGGCGGCGCCGTAGGCGGCGATCGACGCTCCCGCGCCCTTCAACTGCCGCAGCAGCGCGACAAGGTCGCCGCAGGCCTGCTCCACGCGCTCGCCGAAGCGGCGGTAGTAGTCCGGCTCGTCGAGCCCGAGCTCGCGCTCGCGGCCGAGGTAGTCCGCCACCTCGGGCCGGGGCGACTCGTGCTTCCCGAGCCGCCAGCGCAGCGAGCCGCCCTGGATCTCCGGGAAGTGCTCGACGCCGTTCAGATGAAGGCCGTTCCGCTCAGCGAGCGCCGCGATCGACGTGCACGAGAGGTAGGAGAAGTGCTCGTGGTAGACGGTGTCGAATGCCAGGTTGTCGATCAGGTCACGGACGTACGTGTTCTCGACCGCGACCACGCCGTCGTCGGCGAGCAGGAGCGCCGCTCCGGCGAGCAGGTCGTTCGGGTCTGGCGTGTGCGCGAGGACGTTGTTGGCCACGATCGCGTCGGCGCGGCGGCCCTCGCCGCGCAGCCGCCTTGCGAGGTCGGTCCCGAAGAACTCGCGCAGGGTCGGCACGCCCGCCGCCTCCGCTGCCTCCGCCTGGGCGGGCGCCGGGTCGATCCCGAGCACGGGCACTCCCAGCTCCACGAAGTTGCGCAGCAGGTAGCCGTCGTTCGAGGCGATCTCGACGACGAGGCTGTCGGGACCGAGCCGAAGCTCCCCGGCGAGCCCCAGCGCCTCCTCCCGCGCGTGTCGCAGCAGGTCGTCCGAGTACGACGAGAAGTAGAGGTAGTTGTCGACGAAAAGCCGCTCCGGCGGGATGGACGCTGTGATCTGCACGAGCGCGCAGGCGCTGCAGAAGGCGAGATCGAGCGGGTAGCGCGGCTCGGGGTCGGCGAGCTGGTCATCGCGCAGCAGCGCGTCCGGGAGCGGAAGCTCGCCGAGCCGCAGGAAAACCTCGAGCGGCGCCGAGCCGCACGAGCGGCAACGCACGTCCTCAGCCGGCGGCAAGCGCTGGGTCCCGGCGGCGGCGGAGGGCCTCGTCGAGCTCGCCCGCCTCCTGGAGCTCCTTCACGCGCCGGATGCGCAGGAAGCGGCCGCTCTCGAACTCGTCCAGGCCGAGCCCGAACCGCAGGAAGGCGGCGTGCAGCTCCTCGATCCCACGCCGCGCGGTCCACTCTGCCCGGAACGGCAGCGTCTCGGCGATCTTGGAGCAGTTCACGCGGTAGCAGCGCGGGTCGGGGCCGCCGCCCTCGGCGTACTCGACGGTGCTGTCCGGCACGATCTCCTCGACGAGGGCGGCGAGCTCGTGCACCTGGAAGTTCTCCTCGGTGCGCCCGACGTTGAACGCCTCGTCGTGGACGAGCTCGATCGGCGCCTCGAGCGCGGCCAGAAAGGCGCGCGCGATGTCCTCGATGTGCACGACCGGCCGCCAGGGAGTGCCGTCGCTCATGATCAGGACCCGGCCGGTGGTGAAGGCGTAGCCGGCGAGGTTGTTGACGACCAGGTCGCCGCGCAGTCGCGGCGAGAAGCCGTAGGCCGTGGAGGAGCGCAGGTACGTCGGGCTGAACGAGTCGTCCGCGAGCTCGTGCAGGTCGCGCTCGGCGAGCACCTTCGACTCGCCGTACGGCGTCACCGGCCGGAACTCGGCGGACTCGTCGAGCCAGGTTTCGCCCGCCGCGCCGTAGAGGCTGCACGACGACGAGAACAGGAAGCGGCGCACGCCCGCCTCCTTCGCCCGTTCGGCCAGCTGCGTCGTCGCGGCGTGGTTGATCTCGAAGGTCGTCTCCGGCCGATAGTCGCCGAGCGGGTCGTTCGAGATCGCGGCGAGGTGGACGACCGCGTCGAAACCGCGCAGGTCGTCGACCTCGAGGTCGCGGATGTCGCGGTCGAGCGCCGGCGGCGCCCACTCCGGTGCCGGCCCCATCCCGCAGCCGCGGTAGAGGTAGCTGTCGACGCCGGTGACGTCATGCCCCGCGCGCGAGAGGAGCGGCGCGAGGACCGTCCCGATGTAGCCGTCGTGTCCCGTGACGAGGACGCGCGTCAAGGCCACATCTTCCAGGGAGGCTGAGGGCGTGCCCACAGCTGCTCGAGCAGCACCTTGTCGCGCAGAGTGTCCATGCACTGCCAGAACGAATCGTGCCTGTACGCCATCAGCTGACCTTCTGCCGCGAGCCGCTCCAGGGGCTCGCGCTCCCACTGCGTCATGTCGTCGTCGATGTAGTCGAAGACGCCCGGCTCGAGCACGAAGAAGGCGCCGTTGATCCAGCCTTCCGTCAGCTGCGGTTTCTCCGCGAAGGCCGTCACGCAGCCGTCGGCGTCGAGCGTGAGCTCTCCGAAGCGCGCCGGCGGCCGCACGGCCGTCACCGTCGCGAGCTTCCCGTGCGCGCGGTGGAAGTCGAGCAGCTTCCGCATGTCGAGATCGGCGACCCCGTCGCCCCACGTGACCATGAACGTCTCCGAGCCGACGTAGGGCCCGAGCCGCTTGATCCGCCCGCCCGTCATCGTCGCGACGCCGGTGTCGACCAGCGAGACCGTCCAGTCCTCGCGCTCGCCCTGGAGGACATGCACCTGGCCGTCCTTGAGCGAGACGGTCAGGTCGCCCTGGATCGACGAGTACTCGAGCATCCAGCGCTTGATGTAGTCGCCCTTGTACCCGAGCGCGATCAGAAAGTCGCTGAACCCGTGGTGCGCGTAGATCTTCATGATGTGCCAGAGGATCGGGCGGCCGCCGATCTCCACCATCGGCTTCGGCTTGATCTCGGTCTCCTCCTGGAGCCGGCTGCCGAGGCCGCCCGCGAGGATCGCGACCTTCACGCGAGGAGCCCCTTGATCCGGTCGACCAGCCGCGGCCCGATCAGGCTCCCGCCGGCGAGCTTCCAGGCGGGCGCGCCGAGGAGGACCCCGGGGTCGACGCGAACCGCCTCGCCGAGGGCGCGGAAGGTGGGGCCCGGCTTGCGCTCCGGCAGCGTCACGTTGCGCGCCATGATCACGAGCTCGCGGCGCCGTCCTTCCTCGGCCAGGCGCCGCAGCTCGTCCGGGTCCTGGATTCGCCCGTTGTGCTGGTCGAGGAACTGGAGCTTCACCGCCTTCAGGCGCGAGACGATCTCGATCCCCTGGACGTAGCCCGGCCCCTGAGGCGGGCCGAACGCCGCCGAGTGGGTCGCGCCGTGGATGCGGTAGGCGCCGAGCGTCTCGTCCAGATACGCGAACTCCCAGCCCGCCGCTGCCATGCGCAGCCACATTCCGAAGTCCACCGCCGGAAAGTCGTCGGCCGACATGTGGTCGTCCGGCAGCGCCGAGGTTCGCATCAGCGCCGTCGAGGCGCAGACACGGCACGACCAGAGCATCGACTCGCGGATGAACTCGTACGGGGTCTCCACGCTGTCGCTCGCGAGCCCGTACGTCCAGTTCACGTGCGGGAGGAGGACGTTGCCGTCCTCGTCGATCACGTCGAACGCGGCATGCGCCATTCCCGCCTTCGGCCGCTGGTCGAGCTCGGCGACCGTGCGCTCGAGCAGGTCCGGATAGACGAGGTCGTCGTCCGGCAGGATCAGCGCGTAGTCGGTGTCCACGCGCTCGAGGAACCAGTTGTGGTTGCCGAGCAGTCCGAGATTCTGCGGCTGGCGCACGTACTCGAGCCGCGGGTCGTCGAACCGGGCGACCACGTCTGGCGTCTCGTCCGTCGACGCGTTGTCGGAGACGACGAGGCGCAGGTCGCCGAAGGTCTGCTCCAGGACGCCCGAAATCGCATGCGGCAGCAGCCGCGCGCGGTTGTAGGTCGGGATGAAGACCGTGACCCGAGGCATCCGAATCGAATTGTGCACGCCGGTTCCGGTACAAACTCCCCGCAATGCGTATCCATGACACTTTCACCCGCAGCTACCAGGAGCTCCCGCCTGCACCCGGGCCGGTGCGGATGTACTTCTGCGGGCCGACCGTCTACCAGCGCATCCACATCGGCAACGCACGGCCGTTCGTGCTCTCGATGTGGCTCAAGCGCTGGCTCGAGCGGACCGGCTACGAGGTCACGCTCGTCGAGAACATCACCGACATCAACGACAAGATCTAC
The DNA here is from genome assembly GCA_963788215.1 of uncultured Actinomycetes bacterium. GTDB lineage: Bacteria > Actinomycetota > Thermoleophilia > Gaiellales > Gaiellaceae > AC-32. Next base: position 567,437 of record CAWBFX010000003.1, on the reverse strand, counting down.
GCGGCGGCGCCGGGGGCAAGCGCCGAGCTCGCCGCGAACGCGAGCGACTGGTACGTCGAGGACACGAGCCTGCTCGGGCTCGGCCGCCCCGACCACGAGCCCAAGGCGACCGAGACCGTTCCGCAGATCGTCTCGCTGATCGAGGAGCTCGTCTCGAGCGGCCACGCGTACGCGGCCGGCGGCGACGTCTACTTCCGCGTCTCGAGCTTCCCCGACTACGGCCGGCTCTCGGGCCGGCACGAGGACGAGGACGCCGTCCGCAATCCGTCCGAGGAGGCGGAGATCGAGGAGCTGAAGGAGGACCCGCGCGACTTCGCGCTCTGGAAGGGGCACAAGGAAGGCGAGGACACGTGGTGGGACTCGCCCTGGGGCCGCGGCCGGCCCGGCTGGCACATCGAGTGCTCCGCGATGGCGGAGGCCTTTTTCGGGCCCGCGTTCGAGATCCACGGGGGCGGGCTCGACCTGATCTTCCCGCACCACGAGAACGAGGTCGCGCAGTCGCGCTCGGCCGGCCGCGAGTTCGCGCGGATCTGGATGCACAACGGGATGCTGAGGCTTGCCGGCGAGAAGATGTCGAAGTCGCTCGGGAACATCGTCTCGCTAAGGGACGCGCTAGAAACCTGGGGCCGCGAGACCGTGCTCGTCTACTTCCTCGGCGGCCACTGGCGGAAGCCGCTCGACTACTCGGACGTCACGCTCGAGCAGGCGGCGGCTCAGGCGGAGAGCTTCCGCAACGTGTTCCGGTCGGGGTCAGACCCGGGGTCAGACCCCGGTGGGGGTTGGGAGCGGTTCGCGGCAGCCCTCGACGACGACTTCAACACGCCCGAGGCGCTCGCGGTCATGCACGCGTGGCGCGACCACGAGCTCCTGCGACGCGGCCTCGAGATCTTCGGTCTGGAGTCGCTGGCCGAGAGCGAGAGCGCGCCCGCCGAGCTCGAGGAGCTCGCGCGGCTGCGGGCGGAGGCGAGGGAGCGGAAGGACTTCGCCGAGGGCGACCGCCTGCGCGACGAGATCGAGGCCGCGGGCTGGCAGGTCCGCGACGTCGACGCCGAGCCGGGCTTCCAGCTCGTCCCGAAGCGGTGACCTCCGAGCTCGTCTACGGGCGGAGGCCGGTGCACGAGGTCCTGCGAGGGCCGCGCGAGGTACGCGAGCTCTGGGCCACCGAGCGGGCACTCCGGGCGGAGCCGTGGCTGCGCGATGCGCCGGTCCGCCTCCAGCGCAAGCCCGAGCGCGACCTCACCGCCGAGGCCGGGACCGCCGACCACCAGGGCGTCCTCGCCCGGGTCGAGCCGTATCGCTACGCCGACGCGTACGAGCTCGCACGGGCGGAGGCGCCGCTCCTCGCCTGCCTCGACTCCGTCACCGACCCGCGGAACCTCGGCGCGGTCATCCGCAGCGCCGACGGGGCCGGCGCGACGGGCGTGGTCGTCCCCGAGCACCGCGCGGCGCGCGTCACCCCGGCGGTGTGCCGCGCGTCGGCGGGAGCGGTCGAGCACGTCCCGGTCGCGGTCGTCAAGAACCTCGCGCGCTACCTCGGCGAGGTGAAGGGCCAGCAGCTCTGGGTCTGGGCCGCGGACGGCGGCGCCGAGAAGACGATGTGGCAGGCAGACCTCGCGGGCGGGATCGCCCTCGTCCTGGGCGCAGAAGGGAAAGGCCTGCGCCCGCTCGTCCGCCGTGCGTGCGACGACGCGGTCGCGATCCCTCTCTCCGGACAGGTGGAGTCGCTGAACGTCAGCGTTGCGGCGGCGCTCCTCCTCTACGAGGCGAGGCGGCAGCGCGGTGGCTGAGCCGACGCTCTACCTGTTCGACGGCTACAACCTCGCCCACACGGGCTCGTTCGAGGACCCGCGGGAGCTCGTCGACCTGCTCGCCAGCTTCGTCGCGCTCCGCGGCGCCCGCGGGATCGTCGTCTTCGACGGCGGCGGCCCCGAGCAGACGCGCGGCCCGCTCGAGGTGCGCTACGCGCCGCACGCGGACACGCTGCTCGAGCGCCTGGCCGCGGAGAACCGCGACCGCGAGACGGTGTGCCTCGTCTCTTCCGATTCCGCGGTGCGCGGGACCTCCGGCCAGCAGGTGCAGAAGCAGAGCTCGCGAAACTTCCTGGCAGACCTCTCGAGCGTCGAGCATGGCGAGGTGAGCAGGTACCGAATCGGCGATCGCGTGGACGACGAGACGCGAAAACGCTTGGAAAAGCTGCGCAGAGGGCAAGGGTCCGGTCAATAGAGATCAAACGCAATGTCTTGAAATTGTGTTGGGACCTTGCTACCTTCACCTCAACCAAAGGGTGAGGCTTGCAAAGCTCGCCTGTCCTCAGCGAGGGGGAAGCAATGCCCGCTCGACCAGCTCAGCAGCTCCAGACACCGCAGAAGCTTCAGCGAGAACTCGCGGACCTGCAGCTCGTGATGCGGGCTCGCAACGGCGACCAGAAGGCGCTCGACGAGCTGATTCGCCGGTACCACGGCTTCGTCCGGCTGAAGGCGAGCTCGTACTTCCTCGCCGGCGGCGACGCCGACGACCTCATCCAGGAGGGCCTGATCGGCCTCTACAAGGCGGTGCGCGACTTCAGTCCCGAGCTTTCGTCGTTCCGCAGCTTCGCCGAGCTCTGCGTGACGCGGCAGATCATCACCGCGATCAAGAGCGCGACGCGGTTCAAGCACTCGCCGCTGAACACGTACGTGTCTTTCAGCCACACGCCCGCGGGCCAGGAGAGCGAGGGCGACTGCACCCTCGGCGACGCCCTGCCCGGCCCGTCGGTCGACGACCCGTCGGTCTGCGTGATCTCGACCGAGGAGCTGCAGTCGCTCGTGTTCACGCTGGGGACGGGGTTGTCGAAGCTCGAGGCGGACGCTTTGAAGCTGTACCTCGAAGGCGAGTCGTACGAGACGATGGCGGAGCGCCTCGGCTGCGACACGAAGACGATCGACAACGCCCTGCAGCGCGTGAAGCGCAAGGTCTTGCAGCACCAGCAGACGCGGCAAGTTCTGTCGTAGCCGCCGATTTCACAGAATCGGCACGAACGCGTCACACATGCGTGCGCGGTTGGCGGGTACCGTCCCAAACCCCCACCCACCCAGGGGAGATGTGGCCTTGCGCGCTGGATATCTTTTTGATATCTAGATATCTGCAATGGCGCGACCCAGGCGAGACGTAGACGACACGCCGCTTTTCGTGCGGATCCCTTCCGCGGAGGCTGCCAAGCTGCACCACGCCTCGAACGTGCTCGGGGCGCCGAAGCGCGAGCTGATCACGCGCCTCGTCTCGCGCTACGTCGACCCGTCCGACCTCGGCTCGCTCAGCGCGCTCGGCGGCTCGGAGATGGATGTCGGGCGGCACTCGTTTCGGCCGGCGGAGGAGCTCGAGATCCTGACGCCGGCACAGCTCGCCGGCCTGCTTCAGATCGAGGAGGCAACGCTGATCGAGCTCGCGGAGAAGAAGGAGCTCCCCGGCCGCAAGCTCGGAGAGGAGTGGCGTTTCTCGCGCGAGGCGATCCTCGCGTGGCTCGCCGAGGAAGAATGAGAACCGGCCGGATCGAGCGGGAGTGGGGCGCGGAAGCCCTCCAGCCGACCATCGGCTGGAAGGTCTGGCGCGTGGAGGACGGCCTGCTCGTGAGCGTGCTCTACGGCGACCCGTGGCCGGTCGATGAGCCCCTGCGCGCGACCTGCGTCCGGCACGACCACGAGGCGCCCGCGCGCGCCTGCGAGTGCGGGATCCACGCCGGCCGCGAGCTTGCGGCCTGGGCCCACTACCTCGCCGTCGGCGCCGAGGCGCGCGTCTTCGGCCGGGTCTTCCTCTGGGGCGCGACCGTCGAGGGCGGGCACGGCTGGCGCGCAGCCTGCGCGCGGCCGGCCGAGATCTTCGTCCCGCCTGCGGTGATCGTCGACACGGACGGGCTGCACGCGTACGGCGTGCCCGTGCACACGCTCGAACCGGTGCGAGAGGCGGTGCCTGCATGAGCGTAGGCTCGACGGAGCTCATCAAAGAGCGGAGGCGGCGGCTTTGCCGGCGCCGGGAGCGGACATGAGCCCACTCGTCCCCATGGTGATCGAGCAGACCTCTCGCGGCGAGCGCTCGTTCGACATCTACTCGCGGCTGCTCAACGACCGGATCGTGATGGTCGGCTCGCCGATCGACGAGGAGGTCGCGAATGTCGTCGTCGCGCAGCTCCTGCACCTCGAGTCCGACGACCCGGACAAGGACATCTCGGTCTACGTCAATTCTCCCGGCGGCGACGTCTACGCGGGCCTGGCGATCTACGACACGATGACCTTTGTGAAGCCGGACATCCGGACGATCTGCGTCGGGATCGCGATGTCGATGGGCGCCGTCCTGCTGGCCGCTGGCACCAAGGGAAAGCGCAGCGCGCTCCCGAACGCGAAGATCCTGATCCACCAGGTCTGGACGGGTCAGTTCGGCGGTCAGGCCTCCGACGTCGAGATCCGCGCCCGCGAGGTGCTCGATCTCAAGAGCCGCGTCGAGCAGATCCTCGCCGACCACACCGGCCAGCCGCTCGACCGCGTCTCGGAGGACACCGACCGCGACCACTTCCTGAGCGCCCAGGAAGCCCTCGAGTACGGCCTGATCGACGACGTGATCGCGCACCGCTAGCCGCTACGCTGGCCGGAGTGCCGGAGTAGCTCAGCTGGTCAGAGCAACGCATTTGTAATGCGTAGGTCGTGGGTTCGAATCCCACCTCCGGCTCTCCGAAACCGCTCGGCACCCTCCTCCGTACCAATCCGCGGGGTCCCCGACTCAAGGAGGGTGGAAGTGGGAGAGCTTCTTTCCGATTCGCGCCGACGTGCGCTGCTCGCGCTGGCGCTCATGTTCGGCCTCGCCGCAATCGCGGTCACGCCGCTGCGGGCCGCGCCGAGCAACTCGTTCACCGTTGTCCCGCTGGTGTCCGACCAGTCCGGCGTGGCGCCGAACACCGATCCGAACCTCGTCAACGCCTGGGGCCTGACCTCCGGGCCGACGACCCCATGGTGGGTCGCCGACAACGGCACCGACAAGTCGACGCTCTACCGCGGCTCCGACGGCCAGCCGCAGGCGCTCGTCGTCGACGTCCACAATGCGCCGACCGGCACGGTCTTCAATCCAACGACCGGCTTTGCGCTCCCGAGCGGCGGAGCGGCGCGGTTCCTGTTCGACACTGAAGAGGGCAAGGTTCTCGGCTGGAACCCGGCGCAGGGGACGAACTCCGTCGTGGTTGCGGACCTGAATGACGATGCGATCTACAAGGGCCTCGCGATCTCCGACACGTCCCGCGGCCCGCGGCTCTACGCGGCCGACTTCCACAACGCGCGTGTCGACGTCTTCGACGGGGCCTTCACGCCCGTCACGGGCGGATTCGTCGATCGGAGCCTGCCGAGCGGCTACGCGCCGTTCGGGATCCAGACCGTCGGCGACCGCGTGTTCGTGACGTACGCGCAGCAGGACGCCGACGCCGAGGACGAGGTCGCCGGCCAGGGCAAGGGCTTCGTGGACGTCTACGACCTAGCCGGGAACCTGCTCGCGCGCGTCGCGCAGCACGGCCAGCTCAACGCGCCGTGGGGCCTCGCGCTTGCGCCTTCGACGTTCGGGCGCTTCGCCGGTGACCTGCTCGTCGGCAACTTCGGCGACGGGCAGATCAACGCGTACGCGGAGCTCGGCAACGGGCACTTCGAGCACCGCGGCGAGCTGCGCGACTCGAGCGGCAAGTCTCTGTCAATCGACGGCCTCTGGGCGCTGCAGTTCGGCAAGGGCGGCAACAACGGCCCGACCGGCACGCTCTTCTTCACGGCCGGCCCGGACGACGAGAGTCACGGGCTCTTCGGCCAGATCGTCGGCGGCTGAGGCCGACTACTGCTTGCGGGCGAGCTCCAGGATCAGGTCGGCTGCCTTGACCGTCCCGGGGCTCGCCTGCAGGCGCGCCGATGCTTCGCGGAGCTGCGGCCGCTCGGCGGCTAGCAGCCGCTCGATCGCGCCGTGTAGCTCGGCGTCCTCGAACGCATAGGTCGAAAGGCGCTCGCCGAAACCGCATTCCGCCACGCGCTGGGCATTGTCGTACTGGTCCCAGAACAAGGGGAGCACGAGCATCGGCTTGCCGAAGTGGACGGCCTCGGTGACCGTGTTGTTGCCGCCGTGCGTGATCACGAGGTCGACGTGCGGCAGGATCGCCGGCTGCGGCAGGAACTCGGCGCCGGTCATGTTCGGCGCGAGCTCGATCAGCTCGTGCTGCGGGCCCTTCGAGACGACGTAACGGTGCGAGGTCTCCGCCAGCGCCGCGACGAGGCGGTTCATCAGCTCGACGTCCGCTGACCCGAGGCTGCCGAGCGAGACGTAGACGAGCGCGCCGTCCCCTCGCGGAGCGTCCCAGGGCTCGTCCACCGACCGGACGCACGAGTCGAGCCGGCGCCACTGCCGCCCGAGCGGCCGCGAGCGCTCGTAGTCGAGCTCGCCCGGGTACAGATAGAGGTCGAGGAAGGGCGACTCGTGGATCAGCTCGAGCTCCGGCAGCGGCGGTGCGCCGCGCTCCTCGCAGAACGCCGAGAACTCGCGCCACAGCGGCTCGTGCAGCTCGCGGTAGCGCGCCCGGAACTCGTCCCACAGAACGGTGTCGCCCGTCGGGTAGCCCGAGAACGTCGGCGGCAGCGCAGGGTCCTTGAGCTCGAGCGGGTTGCAGGAGACGATCCGCACCCACGGCAGCCCGCTCGCCGGCACTGCCGGGAACGAGACCACGTTGTCCTGGACGATCACGTCCGGCTCGAGCTCGCCGAAGATCTCCCGCAAGCGGTCGTCGGCGTAGCGCGCGCCGTCCACGAGCTCCTGCCAGACCGGGAGGATGAACGTCTCGAGCTGCTCGATCGTCGGCTTGCGGAACTCGGGCGCGGTGTCGCGCACGAAGTCCTTCCAGAACTGGCCCGGAGCCTCCTCCACGTCGGGAGCCGGCTTGAGCCGCATCAGCGCCTCCTCGAAGCCCTGCGCCTCGAGCGTGCCAGCGAACGACTCCTCGACGACGAACACGACCCGGTGGCCGCGTTCGAGGAGCACACGGCCGATCCCGACGCAGTTGTTCGTCGGGCCGAACGCGCCCTCGGGAAAGAAGATGACGGTGCTCACGCGAGCGCTTGCGCCAGATCCGCCCAGAGCTCGTCGGCGTCCTCGAGCCCGACGCTCAACCGCAGCAGGCCCTCGGGCACTCGCTCGCCCTCCCAGCGGCGCCGGCTCTCGAGCAGCGACTCGGTCCCGCCGAGGCTCGTCGCGTTCTTGATCACGCGAAGCGACGTCTCGACCTTGCGCGGATCGGCGACGTCGAACGACATCAGCCCGCCGAAGCCGGGGTACCGGACCTCCGAGACCGCCGGATGGCCGCGCAGCCGCTCGGCCAGCTCCTGGGCGGTCGCCGTGATCCGCTCCATCCGCACGCGCAGTGTCTTGAGGCTGCGCAACAGCAGCCAGCAGGGGTCGGGCGCGGCAACGATCCCCGTGCGGCCGCGGAAGTCACGCAATCGCTTGGCGTCCTCGCCCGAGCCGCACACCACCGCGCCGAGCAGGACATCGGAGTGGCCGCCGAGGTACTTCGTCGCGCTGTGGACGGCGAAGTCGGCGGCGTGCTCGAGCGGCCGCAGGTAGATGGGAGTCGCGGCGGTCGAGTCGACGACCACCCGCGCCGGATGTGCGGCCGCGGCCTCCAGGTCGGGCATCGTCAGGTACGGGTTCGACGGCGCTTCAAGCCAGATCAGGTCGACGCCCTCGGGCGGCGGGCCGGTCTGGTCGAACTCCACGTGGCGCACCCCCCAGCGCTCGAGCGCCTCGAACAGCTGCCCGGTTCCGTAGTAGCCGCCCTCCGCGAGCGCGATCGTCTGCCCCGGTTCCAGGAGCGCGAGTACCAGGGCCGTGATCGCGCCCGAGCCCGACGGAAAGAGCAGCGCCTCGCCGCCTTCGAGCTCACCGAGCGCACGCTCGGCCGCGACGCCGGTCGGGTGCGCGTAGCGCTGGTAGTAGAAGGCGCCCGGCTCACCGTCCTCGTAGGGCCACGTCGTCGAGCGGTCGAGCGGATCCACGCGTTCACTCTAAGCACGCGACGGTTCCGACTTGACGTGCAGAAGACGAGCCACCTATTGTCCAGCAATCTAGTCGAGAAAATCGAGAAATAAGGAGATGGAATGCGACGTATTTGCATCGGTCTGATCCTGGCAGGGGTTCTCGCGGGCAGCGCGGGTGGCGCGACCCGCGGCGGCTCGGTCGACCTCGTCGCCTACTCCACGCCGAAGGACGCGTACACGAACATCATCGGCGCCTTCCAGAAGACGGCTGCGGGGAACGGGGTCAGCGTCAACACCTCCTACGCCGCCTCCGGAGACCAGGCCCGAGCGGTTGCCGGCGGACTGTCGGCCGACCTCGTCGCGCTCGCGCTGGACCCGGACGTCGACTACCTGGTCAAGAAGAACATCGTCCCGAAGAACTGGCGGAAGGCCAACCGCTACCAGGGCGTCGTCTCCACCTCGGTCGTCGTCTTCGTCGTGCGCGACGGCAACCCCAAGCACATCACGGGCTGGGGCGACCTGGTCAAGCCAGGCATCCAGGTGATCACGCCGAACCCGTTCACCTCCGGCGGCGCCCGCTGGAACGTGATGGCCGGCTACGGCGCGCTTCGTCGCTCCGGCAAGACCGACAAGCAGGCGATCAGGTACCTCTACAAGCTCTTCCACCACGTGCCCGTCCAGCCGGCGAGCGCCCGCGACGCGCTCAGCATCTTCGCGCAGGGGAAGGGCGATGTCCTGCTGACGTACCAGAACGACGCGATCTACGCCGAGAAGAAGGGCGCCCACACCGAGTACCACGTTCCGAAGGCGACCCTCCTCATCGAGACGCCGGTCGCCCTCACGAAGACCGGCCTCTCGAAGCCCGCCGCGAAGGCGTTTTTCAAGTACCTCTGGTCGGCGACCGCCCAGCGCGCGTTCGGCGAGCAGGGCTTCAAGCCGGTCGTCAAGAGCGTCGCGAAGCACTACCGCCTGTACAACCCGCCGGGCCTCTTCACGATCCGTTCGAAGCGCTACGGCCTCAACGGCTGGCCGAAGGTGAACAAGCGCTTCTTCGACCCGAAGAACGGGATCATGGCGCGCATCGAGGCCTCGCTTGGCCGTTGACGTAGCCGTTCTGGGGCGGCCGGCCCGGGCCTCGCGCCGGGCCGGCGCCCCGCTCGCGACCGGCCTCGCGCTCGTCTATCTGAGCCTCATCGTTCTGCTGCCGCTGGCAGCCCTCGTCTGGAGCACGCGCGGCGGAAGCTTCTGGCAGGACGCGACGAGGCCCGAGGCGATCGCGGCTCTGAAGCTGACGCTGGGAATCTCCGCTGCCTGCGCCCTCGTGAACGCGCTCGCCGGCACCGTCATCGCCTGGGTGCTCGTCCGCGACCGGTTCCGCGGCAAGGAGCTCGTCGACTGCGTGATCGACCTGCCGTTCGCGCTCCCGACGGTGGTTGCAGGCCTGACGCTGCTCGCGCTCTACGGGCCGGGCGGCCCGTTCGGCATCGACGTCGCCTTCACGCGTATCGGGCTGCTGTTCGCGCTCCTGTTCGTGACCCTCCCCTTCGTCGTGCGGGCCGTGCAGCCGGTGCTGCTCGAGCTCGACACCGAGATGGAGGAGGCCGCCGCGTCGCTCGGCGCCCGGCCGCTCGCGATCTTCGGGCGGATCGTCTTCCCGAACCTCGCTGCCGGCGATCCTCTCCGGGGTAGCCCTGGCGTTTGCACGGGCGGTCGGGGAGTTCGGCGCCGTCGTCCTCATCTCGGGGAACATCCCGTTCAAGACCGAGGTCTCGTCCGTCTACATCTTCGGCCAGCTGCAGGCGGGGAACGAGAGCGGAGCGGCGGCGGTCTCCGTCGTGCTGCTCGCGATCTCGCTCGGCGTCCTGCTCGCGATCGGCGCGTTCCGCCACTGGAGGACGAGGCATGACCGCGTCTAGGCTCGGCCTGCGCTTCGCGGCGCTCGGCTACCTCGCGATGCTCTTGCTGGTGCCGGTCGGGTTCGTCTTCTACCGGGCGTTCGAGCACGGGCTCGGCTACGCGTGGCACGCAGTGACGACCCCCGAAGCCCTGCACGCGCTCGAGCTGACGCTCCTGATCGCCGCCATCGTCGTGCCGGTGAACACGGTCGTCGGCATCGTTCTCGCGCTGGCGCTCGTGCGAGGCACCTTCCGCGGTCGCGGCGTCCTGAACGCGGTCGTCGATCTCCCGCTGGCGCTCTCGCCCGTGATCGTCGGGCTTGCGCTCGTCCTGCTCTACGGGCGCGGCGGCTGGCTGGGCGGATTCGCGGACCACGGCCTCAAGATCCTGTTCGCGCTGCCCGGGATGGTTCTCGCGACGGCGTTCGTCTCGCTGCCCTTCGTCGTCCGGGAGGTCGTGCCGGTGCTTCGCGAGATCGGCACCGAGCAGGAGCAGGCCGCGGAGACGCTCGGCGCCGGTGAGCTCCAGACCTTCCGCCGGATCACGTTCCCCGCGATCCGCTGGGCGGTCGCGTACGGGGTCGTGCTCACGACGGCGCGCGCGATCGGCGAGTTCGGCGCGGTCAGCGCCGTCTCGGGGAACATCGACGGCAAGACGCAGACGCTGCCGCTCTACGTCAAGGCGCAGTTCGACGGGTTCGACACGGCCGGCGCCTACGCGTCGTCGGTCGTGCTCGCGATGCTCGCGATCGCCGTGGTCGTCACGCTGCGCGCCCTGCACCCGAAGGAGGAGACCCCGATGGAGGAGCCAACGTGAGCGGGATCACCGTCATCGACGTGGCGAAGCGCTTCAACGGCTTCACCGCGCTGCACGACGTCTCGCTCGCGATCCCGGAAGGCTCGCTGACCGCGCTCCTCGGCCCGAGCGGCAGCGGCAAGTCGACCCTCCTGCGTGTGATCGCGGGGCTCGAGCGCCCGGACTCGGGCCAGGTGCTGATCGGCGGCGACGACGTGACCGACCAGCCGGCCCGCGCGCGCGGGGTCGGGATGGTCTTCCAGCACTACGCGGCGTTCAAGCACATGACGGTCTACGACAACGTCGCCTTCGGGCTGACGATCCGGCGCCGGCCGCGCTCCGAGATTCGCGAGCGCGTCCACGAGCTGCTCGAGCTCGTCCAGCTCGAGGGGCTCGCCAAGCGCTATCCCGCCCAGCTCTCGGGCGGCCAGCGGCAGCGGATGGCGCTCGCCCGCGCCCTCGCGGTCGAGCCGAGCGTCCTCCTGCTCGACGAGCCGTTCGGCGCTCTCGACGCCCGCGTCCGCAAGGAGCTCCGCGCCTGGCTGCGGCGCCTCCACGAGGAGGTGCACGTGACGACGATCATCGTCACCCACGACCAGGAGGAGGCGATGGAGGTCGCCGGCCAGATCGCGGTCCTCAACGAGGGCCGCATCGAGCAGGTCGGCTCGCCGCGGGAGCTCTACGACGCGCCTGCGAACGAGTTCGTGATGAGCTTCGTCGGCCCCGTGAACCGGCTCGGCGAGGGCTTCGTCCGCCCGCACGACGTCGAGCTCAGGCAGGAGGCGGAGGAAGGCTCGGACGAGGCGATGGTCGAGCGCGTCGTGCATCTCGGCTTCGAGGTGCGGGTCGAGCTCGTCCGATCGGACGGGGAGCGGCTACTGGCGCAGCTGACGAAGGAGGAAGCCGAGGAGCTCGAGCTCGAGCGAGGGCAGATCGTCCACCTGCGCTCGAGCCGTACGAAGACGTTCAGCCGCTAGTGCGGCTGCCAGGCCTCGGGGTCCGAGGCGATCCGCGCGACCTCTTCCGGCAGGCGGCCGGCCGCGACATCCGCGACCGTGACGCGCTCGAGCACCGCGCGCAGGTTTGCGCGCACGGCGATCCAGACCTCGCGTAGCTGCTCCGCCGCGCCTGCGTACTCGACCTGCTCCGGCCGCTCGCCGCGCACGTTCGCGATCGGCCCCTCGACCGCGCGGATCACCTCGGCGAGCGCGATCTCGGCCGGCGGCTTGGCGAGCCAGTAGCCGCCCTCCGCGCCGCGCTGGCTCTGGACGAGGCCCGCGTGCTTGAGCTCGAGCAGGATGTTCTCGAGGAACTTGAGCGGGATGTGCTGCGCCTCCGCGATTCGCTCGCCCTTGACCGGGCCGTCGCCGGCCGCCGCGAGCTCGACGGCAGCGCGGACGGCGTAGTCGACCTTGGCGGTGACGCGCACGGCGGAGACTCTAGAGGCGGGCCGCCACGTTCATCGTGAACAGATACGTCTTCGTGACCGTGCGCTCGCCGATTCGCTCGCGGATACGGCGGTAGAGCTCGGTGCGCTCGTCGTCGACCATCGAGCGATGGCCGGAGTACGTGTCGAGCACGGCGATGTACTCGTCCGCGCCGTAGGGCGCATCCCAGAGGTACCGGCGGACAGCGACGTTGCGGAAGTGTCCGCTCGCCGCGACCTCCTCGGTCAGGTCCGGAACCTCGTCCGGTGGCGGCGGCGGGCGGTTTTCCGGGCTCGGAGCGACCGCGTCGTAATCGTCCTGGACCTCCACCCAGAACGGGTCGCCGCCCTCGCGCAGGACGTGCTTGGTGTCGACGACCGCCAGCGCGCCGCCGTCACGGAGGATCTCGGCGGACTTCTCGTAGCGCACCTCGGGATCGAGCCAGTGGAACGCAGTGAACGCGGTCACCGCGTCGAAGCTCTCGTCGGTCTCCCAGCGCTCGAAAGGCACGTTCACGATCTCGACCTCCGGAAACGCGGCCAGCTTGCGCCGCGCGACCGTCGCAAGGCCCTCGCCGAGCTCGACGCCCATGACGCGGAAGCCGCGCTCGGCCAGCTGGACCGTGGCCTTGCCCGTGCCCGGCCCGAGCTCGAGGATCCGGTCGCCTGCGGAGAGGCCGGCGAGCGTGGTGAGATCGTCGAAGAGCTCTGCCGGGTACGACGGCCGCGCCCGGTCGTACAGCTCCGGTACCTCCTCGAAGGTCTCCCGCAGCCGGTGCCGGTCGGTCACGACGGAACCGTAGCGCGGGGTCTACGGCGCTTTAGGGGATCCCGGGCGGCGCCGTCGCTCGGTCTGGCGTAGAGCTTTGGCGGCCGGCTCTCGCGCCGGCGAAGGCGCCACCCGGTTCTTGCCGGCGCGCTTGGCCCGGTAGAGCGCTTCGTCGGCCGCGGCGACGAGGTTCTCGCCGCCCGGCAGGTCGCCCTTCACGGCCGCACCGAAACTTGCGGTGACGGACAGCTTGGTCCCGTCCTGGAGCTCGACCTGTTCCGCCTCGAGTGCCGTGCGCAGCCGCTCGGCCAGCTCGACGGCGCCGTCGAGATCCGTCTCGGGGACGATCACGCCGAACTCCTCGCCGCCGTAGCGCGCAGCCAGGTCGACGTGGCGGACGCCGCCGGCGAGCACCTGGCCCACGCGGCGGAGGATCTCGTCGCCGGCCTGATGGCCGTAGCCGTCGTTGACGGACTTGAAGTCGTCGATGTCCAGCAGGATCAGCGCGAGCGGGTCGCCGACACGCTCGGCGCGCCGCCACTCGAGCGCGAGCTCTTCGTCGAACGTCCAGCGGTTGGCGAGCCCGGTCAGCGAGTCGGTTGCCGCCTGCGAAGCCACGCGGCGGAAGTCTCCGAGGGAGCGCAGGATCGGCCCGCCGAACAGGAGCCCCACGAGCACGAGCAGCGCGAAGGAGCCGAGCGCGGCATAGAGGACGCGCTGCTGGTAGGGCCGGACCGAAGCCGTGATGACCGAGGACGGCCGGAGCGCGAGGAGCTTCGTCCGTCCCGCGTTCGGAAGCGGTCCCAGCTGGGCCCGATAGCTCTTGCCGCTGAGCTTGACGGTGTTCCCCGCGAGGTGGATCCGCTCGCCTGACCCGACGATCCTCCCTCCGCGCACGAACAGCAGGCGGTCGCCGTGGGCCGGACCCGCCGCTCTGAGCAGCCGCCTGAGCAGGAGCTGGTCGAGCGGGATCGCGGTGACGACGCGTCCGACAGGCTTGCGGGTCAGTGCGATCGAGGTCGCGCGCGTGATCGCGAGGCGCGGGAGCTGGCCCGCGACTCGCCGGCCGCCGACATAGATCACGAGAATCCCCTTCTGCCTGCGCGCGAGGCGGGCGATCTCGGCGCGGTTGCCGGTCAGCATCGCGCGCTGGAGCTCGAACGTGCCGGCAAAGTCGGCCGCTCGAGTCGAGGCGTCGTCGGAGATGCCGCGGAGCTCGTCGCCCGCTGCCTGGAGCTCGACGCTCAGCGCCGCGTCGGCGTGCGCTTTCTGGTTACGGAGAGCGTTCGCGTCGAGGATCCGCACCGTCGCGATGACGGGGATTCCGGCGACGACGAGCAGGCCCGCGAGCAGCTGCAGGGCCGACCGGCGGGAGAGGCCGGACTGCGGCTTGCGAGGTGACGCCGCAGTGCGTTCGCTGGCAGGGGTTGCCGCTGAAGCCGCAGAGCTCATGAACGAGTTATCGGCTTGCCGCCCAATGGCCTTGAACCTCGACCGGGGGCGACCTACCGCCTAGAAATCGGCGTCCAGGGGGCCCGACTCGGTCACCGCGCCCTGGGGCGTCGTCCACGTCATCGCCTTCGCGGTGGTGTCCCGGTGGGGATTGCCGACGAGCGTGCCGAGGACGATCGTGACGGTGTTTCCGCTCAGCGTCATCTGGGAGCCGGTGAAGTCCATCGAGGTGCTGTTGGCGTAGTTGCCGCCCAGGTCGACCGTCCCGAGGGCCGTGAGCGTGGAGTCATCTGAGGCGTCGTGAACCGTGAGGGCGTCGTTCGGGCCGTTGCCGGCGATTCGGACGGTGACGCCGACCGCCGAGCCATTCCAGCCCAAGAGGATCAGGGCTGGATCGACCGTCCCGGCATACGTGAGCGTCACGACGTCGTTCGTCTCGGCCAGGCCGACCGTGCCGCCGCCGTCCGTCGCCTGCACGTCACCCGGCGTGGGCGGAGGCGGTGGCGGTGGAGGCGGAGGCGGCGGAGGAGGAGGCGGCGGAGGAGGAGGAGGCGGAGGCGGAGGCGGTGGTGGCGGTGGCGGAGGCGGTGGAGGAGGCGGCGGAGGAGGCGGTGGCGGCGGAGGAGGCGGAGGAGGCGGTGGCGGAGGCGGAGGTGGCGGCGGTGGCGGAGGTGGCGGCGGTGGCGGAGGAGGAGGCGGTGGCGGAGGCGGAGGTGGAGGCGGAGGCGGAGGTGGAGGTGGCGGCGGTGGCGGAGGAGGAGGCGGTGGCGGAGGAGGAGGCGGTGGCGGAGGCGGAGGTGGAGGTGGAGGTGGAGGTGGAGGTGGAGGTGGAGGTGGAGGTGGAGGTGGAGGTGGAGGTGGAGGTGGAGGTGGAGGTGGGGGTGGAGGTGGTGGAGGCCCCGGTGGCGGAGGCGCCGGAGCAGGCGGTGGCGGTGGGGAAGGAGTCGGCGCTGGACCGGGGGGCGGTGGGGGAGGCGCGGGCGCAGGCGGAGGCGGCGGCGTCCCGCCCGGCAAGATCGCCGGCGTGATGCCGATGTCGAACGGGTTCGGCTTCGCCTCGTGGGCGTGCTTGCGCGGCCGGGCCGGCTGCGGCTGGACGACCGGCGTGCCGTCCGGGTTGATCCCGACGGCGCGAAGGACGGAGGGCAGGAAGGTCGAGACGGAGATGGTCTCGGCGGTCGAGTCGTAGTGAGCGCTGCCGCGGCCTCCGAAGCCGCCCTGGAAGACGACGTCGCGCGCGCGGCGGTCGCTCACGCTCGCGGTCGTCGCGGTGGAGATGATCGGCAGCCCGATCGTGACCCAGAGGATCGCCACGAGGGGGAGCGCCAACAGGATCGGCAGAGCACGCGAACGAGTTCGCGCGATCGAGCGCGCTGATGGAAGCCGCCGGGGTAGGTCGACGTAATGCCGCATGGCCGCAGTGCCTGACAAAACCATCGGCCGATCGCGGCAGCCTGCGCTTCCCTCTATGGAGTGAGCCGATTCAGTACGCTCGGCACGTGTCCACCGAGATGGAGTCGACCGAGGCCAAGCTCGCGCGGCTCGAGCAGCTGCGGGAGGCAGCGCGCCACGCGGGCAGCGAGAAGGCAGTCGAGCGCCAGCGCTCCGAGGGAAAGCTGCTCGCCCGTGAGCGCGCCGAGAAGCTGCTCGACCCGGGCTCGTTCGTCGAGCTCGACCGGTACGTCCGCCATCGCGAGGCCGAGTTCGGCATGCGCGAGCGGCGGCCGTACGGCGACGCCGTCGTCACCGGCTACGGGACGATCTTCGGCCGGCGCGTCTGCGTCTTCTCGCAGGACTTCACCGTCTTCGGCGGGAGCCTCTCGGAGGTCTTCGCCGAGAAGATCTGCAAGGTGATGGACCTGGCGGCGAAGTACGGCTGCCCGCTGATCGGGATCAACGACTCGGGCGGCGCGCGGATCCAGGAGGGCGTCGTCTCCCTCGCGGGCTATGCGGAGATCTTCTGGCGTAACGTCCAGTGCTCGGGCGTGATCCCGCAGCTCAGCCTGATCATGGGGCCGTGCGCGGGTGGCGCCGTCTACTCGCCCGCGATCACCGACTTCGTGCTGATGGTCGAGGGCAGCTCGTACATGTTCATCACCGGCCCCGACGTGGTGAAGACCGTCACGGGCGAGGAGGTGAGCTTCGAGGAGCTCGGCGGCGCGGCGACGCATGCGGCGAAGTCCGGCGTCGCGCAGTTCATCTCGCCCGACGAGGAGGCCTGCCTCGAGGACGCGCGCTACCTGCTCTCGTTCCTGCCGCAGAACAACGTCGATCCCCCGCCGCACTCCGAGCCGGCCGATCCGCCCGGGCGGGAGGACCCAGACCTCGACACGCTCATCCCCGACGACCCGGCCAAGCCCTACGACATGAAGGACGTCATCCGCCGCGTGGTCGACGACGGCGAGTTCCTCGAGGTGCACGAGCGCTGGGCCGAGAACCTCGTCTGCGGGTTCGCCCGCCTGAACGGCCACTCGATCGGCGTCGTGGGCAACCAGCCGCGGACGCTCGCAGGCGTGCTCGACATCGACTCCTCGGCCAAGGGCGCGCGCTTCGTCCGCACCTGCGACGCCTTCAACATCCCACTCGTCACCTTCGTCGACGTGCCGGGCTTCCTGCCGGGGACCGCGCAGGAGTGGGGCGGGATCATCCGCCACGGCGCCAAGCTCCTCTACGCCTACGCGGAGGCGACCGTGCCGAAGCTCGCCGTCATCACGCGCAAGGCGTACGGCGGCGCGTACGACGTCATGAGCTCGAAGCACATTCGCGCCGACTTCAACTTCGCATGGCCGACCGCCGAGGTCGCCGTGATGGGCCCCGAGGGCGCGGTCAACATCGTCTTCCGCCGCGAGCTCGAGGAGTCCGATGACCCCGAGGCCAGGCGCGCCGAGCTGATCGACGACTACCGCGAGCGCTTCGCGAACCCGTATGTCGCCGCCGAGCGCGGCTACGTCGACGACGTGATCGAGCCGCGGCGCACGCGACCCGTGCTCGCGGACGCGCTCGAGACCGCGCTGACGAAGCGCGAGCGCCGCCCGCCGCGCAAGCACGGGAACATCCCCCTCTGAGCGGCTCCGAGCAAGTTCGCGCCGTCAGAGAGCGGGTGCTCGCGAGCGGGGTCGCGCCGGTCGCGATCGGGCCGGAGGAGGGCGCTGCGCTGCGCGACTGGGTGGTGCGCTCTGGCGCGCTCAGGACGCTCGAGGCCGGTCTCGGCTACGCCGTCTCGACCCTCTTCATCTGCGAGGGGCTGATCGAGAACGGCGGCGGCGCGCACCTCGCGACGGATCCCTTCCAGTTCCAGAGCCTGGCGCAGCAGCGCACGCGCTACGACGGCGTCGGCCTGCGGACGCTCGAGGAGGCGGGGGTGCGCGAGCTCGTGGAGTTCTACGAGGAGGAGTCGCAGCTCGTCTTCCCGCGCTTGCTGGCGGAGGGGAGGCGCTTCGACCTCGCCTTCCTCGACGGGAACCACCGCTTCGAAGGCGTCTTTCTCGACCTCGTCTACGCCGGGCGGCTGCTGGAGGAGGGCGGGATCGTCTTCGCCGATGACGCGCAGCTCCCCGGAGTCCGCCGGGCCGTCGACTTCTGCGTCGCGAATCTCGGCTGGACCGTCGAGGACGAGGGCGCCGAAGGCGACGTGCACGAGTGGCTCGTCCTCCGGACCGGCTCGCCCGACGCGTTGACGCGGCCGTTCTGGGAGCTGGCGGACTTCTAGCTCTTGATTCCCAGCCGCACGCGATAGCCGAACAGGAACGGCACCGTCTGGTCGCCGAGGACGCGGCGCGCGACCGCCTCGAGCTCGCCGATCCCGAGATCGCGCTCGAGCTCGTCGTCGTCGCCGGCCGCCACCGGCAGCCCGAGGCTCCGTGCGAATCCGCCGATGCGCTCCGCGTCTCCGTCCTCGACGGAATGGAGCACGACTTCGCGGCACCACTCGAAGCAGCCGCTCTCGCGCATTCGCTCGAGGTGGCCGTCCTTCGCCCAGCGGTCGCCGCCCCGCTGGATCCCCCGCTGCTCTCGGACAAGCCGCCGCCGCTCCTGGTAGGCCGCGTAGGCCTGGTCGACCTCGGGGTCGACGAGCGGCGGCCAGTCGTAGTCGTACGCCGCGAACACGCCGCCCGGCCGCAGCAGCCGCGCCGCCTCGCGGAAGACCGGCCCGGGTTCCATCCAGTGCAGCGACTGCGAGCAGGTGACGATGTCGGCCTCGGACTCGGGGAGGCCCGTTGCATGCGCGAAGGCCTGCACGTACTCGACTCCGGGAGCGGCTTCGGCCGCCGCGAGCATCGCGGGGTTCGGCTCGACACCGACGACGCGCCCGGCGCGGCCGGACCAGGCCCGCGTGGACAGGCCGGTCCCGCAGCCGAGGTCGACCACGACGGCCGGCGTCTCGACCCGCGCGTAGCGAGCGAGCAGCTCGAGCAGAAAGCCCGGCGGGCGCGGCCGGTACCGGTCGTAGCGGTCCGCAAACCCGGCCCGCTCGTACCCTGAGTTTTCGATCAATGCGCGCGAGAACTCGCTCATCACCGTGCTCGCCGCCCGTGGTCCCTTAGTTCAGGCGTACCCGGCCTCCTCCCCGAGGCGATCGTATCGAGGAAAGACGCACGTGTCTGTCACGCAACCGTGCCGGAAGCGTGACAACTGCTACTCAGGGATTTTTGGGGCGGGCTCGCCGCATAGCCCGCCCCGGCGCGCTCAGGAGGCCAGAGCGGCGGCCGGTGGTAGGGCCGCCGTGGCCGAGAGCGCGAGCTCCTCCGCGAAGGCGCTGACGATCGTGGGATCGAACTGCGTTCCCGCGCAGCGCTCGAGCTCCTCGACGGCCTCTTGCGGAGATACACGTCGCCGGTAGACGCATTCCGACGTCATTGCGTCGTAGGCGTCGGCGACGAAGATGATGCGGGCGCCGAGCGGGATCTGGTCGCCCGGAAGACCGTCCGGGTAACCGCTGCCGTCCCAGCGCTCGTGGTGGTGCAGGACCCAGTCGGCGACGGTGTCGACGCCGAGGCTCTCGAGCATCCGGAACCCGATCTGCGGGTGGCGTTCGAGGATCATCCGCTCAGGCTCCGTCAACGGGCCCGGCTTGCGCAGGAGCTCTTCCGGGATCGCGAGCTTGCCGAGGTCGTGGAGGCTCGCGGCGAGCCGGGTGAGCTCGACCTGGTCCTCGGGGAGGTCCATGCGGCGGGCGACGCGGGCCGCGAGCTCTGCGACGCGCTGTGAGTGACTGCCCGTGTAGGCGTTGCGAGCATCGACCGCGCGGGCCAGGCTGGCTGCCGCTCGGAAGCGTGCTGCGCGATCGGGGCCGCTCGCGAGGCGCTTCAGCTCCGCGAGCTCGATCACGTCGGGGCGGTAGGCGCGGGCGCGGTTCTTGCCGTACTCCTTCGCCCAGTAGAGCGCGCTGTCGGAGAGCCGCACGAGCTCGTCCCGGTCGGCCGCGTGGTGGGGCGATGTCGCCACGCCTGCGCTGACGGTGACCGATCCGATGTCGTCGAGCGTCAGCATCCCGACGCGTTCGACGACCGAGTATGCGGCGGTGAGCGCGGCGCTCTCGTCGTAGCCCGGGAGCAGCAGCGCAAACTCGTCTCCGCCGAGCCGGAACGCCTCGCCGGTCTGGCGGAGGCGTGCGGCGAGCTCCGAGAGGACGCGGTCGCCGGCCGGGTGGCCAAAGCGGTCGTTGATCCGCTTGAAGTCGTCGACGTCGACGAGGCAGAGCGTCAGCGGCAGGCCGCGCTCGTTGGCCTGCGCGAGCTCGCGCTCGAGGCGCTCGTGGAAGTGGCGGTGGTTGCCGAGCCCGGTGAGCGGATCGGTCAGGGCGAGGCGCATCGCGCGGAGCGCGCGGACAATCGCGCGCTGGTAGAGCTGAATCGCGAGCAGCGGCCCGACGAGCGCGACCGACAGGAACGGCGATCGCTGCCAGAGCACGACGAGCATCAGCGCCGCCGAGGCCATCAGCGAGAACGGCACGATCGTCCTGCGGACGTTGTTGCGGGCGAGCGCGAAGATCGAGCGGCGCGCCGTCACGGCGATCACGGCGGTGATCAGCACGAGGTTGACGGTGTACTGCGCCGAGGCGGCAACGCCGATGCGCGCGAGAACGCCGCTGGCTGCATCGTGGTCGGCGAGCGGCCCGACCAGTGAGCCGGCTGCGGTCGCCGCCAGCGCGAGGACCGAGGCGTTGTAGGCGACGCGGATGCGCGGGCGGTGCTCGAGCAGCTGCGTGATCGTCGGCGGAAGAACGACGACGAGCACCCCGGCGGCCCAGCCGAAGAGGACGATCGACGCGACGCCGAAGACGAACGAGAGCGAGACCCCCGGGTCGATGCCCTCGACCGGGACCGGGAAGCGGTCCGCGAAGGTTGACGCGGCCAGGAGCGCGACGAGGCCGATCAGCGTCGTCGTCTTGTGCTGCGAGAGCGCAAACGAGACGGCTCCGGCGAGCGTGACGGCGAGGCCGGCGAGACAGACCGGAGCTACGACGGCAAGAAGCCGTGGCGGCGGCAGCTGGTGGTCCACGTCTCCGCTACCAGTACAGATTCAGTACGTCGCCCCAACCGCCGACAATGGCGATCGAGAGGAGCGCAAGCACAGCGATGAGCACGAACAGGCGGGGTCGCCACTGCAACATCGTCAACCTCCCCAGTAGATGGAACATGACCTCCGCGATTCTTGAGGCCAGGCCGGGCTGCTGCATCCCCCGTACGGGGGAAACCTGAAAGGAGGCGCTTAAGGCTTACGGGCCGGAAACGAGGCCGGCTTCGGCGAGCGGCCGGCGGCCCCAGGCGAAACTCTGGCGGTACCAGCCGGTCAGCGGCGTGACCGCGACGCCTTCGCCCGAGGAGTGGACGATCCAGCCCGCGCCGAGGTAGATCCCCGTGTGGCCGACCTGGGCCGGCTTCGATCGTTTCCCCGCGGAGCCGAAGAAGACGACGTCGCCGGGCTGCAGCTTCGCGAACGCGATCCGCTTGGACCTCGGCACTTCGCCGCTCATCTGGTAGGTCGTGCGGCCCTTGATGGTCGCGCTCAGCGCGGCGCCGCCGGGGTACGACTGAAGCTTGTAGACGCGCCAGACGAAGCCCGAGCAGTCGAAGCCGCCTCGCGCCTTGACGCCGAAGGGCGTCTCCGAGCGCTCGCTCGTGCCGCCCCAGACGTAGGGAAAGCCGACGAAGCGAACCGCGGTGTCCAGTACGCGCTTCTGCCAGTCGCCGAGGGCCGGAAGCGTGAAGGTGGCGGCCGCAGCTTCGACGGACTGCTGCTCCCAGCCGCGGAAGCGCAGGATCGTCGCGACCGAGTAGGCGGTCTCCGCCCTCGTCACGGGATCCGACGGCAGGAGCTCGAGATCGTCGTCCTTGGCCGGATGGTTCGTGCGCAGCCCGAGCAGGCGCGCGACCGTCTCCGTGCCGAAGCGCGCCGGGACCTTGAGCCCGGCGTCACGCGCAGAAGAGAGGAAGAGCGCGGCTGCATCGGAGAGCTGGAGCGCCTTCACGAGACTCGCGTCGAGCTGGGTCACCGTGACGGGCGTCGACGGGTCGGAGGGCGGCACCGGCTCCTGCTTGGTGAGGTCGGCGACGAGCAGCGAGAGCTCGCCGCGCGTCAGCGTGTCGTTCGGGCGAAACGCGCCGACGGTTCTCGCCATCAGGCCGCGTTGAACGACCAGCCGGATCTCGCGGGTGTCCCACGACTTCGGCGGCACGACCGAGCCCTTCTTCTGGCCTCCGACGCCGCCCGTACCGTCCGATCCGAGGGTCGCGCCAAGGGCGCACGGCGCAGCGAGCAGCGCGCAGCAGGCGGCGAGGGCGGCGAGACGGCTCACGGGGTCCGTATCGTCCGGACCCCAGCGGGGCTTTAATCTCCGCCTGTGGACGTCGAGATCCGGCCCGAGCCGAGTCCCGAGGAGCGACGGGCGCTGCTGGCGTCGCTCGAACAGCTGCTGGCCGATCCGGAGCCGCCCGCTGCCTACCGCAGCCGCTGGCGCAAACAGGCGCTGCTCGAGAACATCGCGCCGGAGGGCGCCGGCGAGCTTCGCATCGAGCGCTGGGTACGAAGCGGCTAGGCCGGTCGGCTAGGCAGGCCGGCCGCGCAGGAGGCCGGGCGCGACGCGGGCATAGTCGAGCCCGGAGATCCACGTCAGGACGAGCGCGACCAGCAGCGCCCACCAGGCAACGCTCGTGCTCCACGCGCCGGCCGCGGCGAAGCCGCCGATCGCGGCCGCGGTCGCCTGCGACCACGTCTTCAGCTTGCCGAGGTCGCGCGCGTGCATGATGACGCCTCGCTCGATCGCGGCGAGCCGCAGTCCCGAGACGAGGAATTCGCGCGCCACGATCGCCGCCACCATCCAGCCGGGGAACACGTCGCTGTCGATCAGCACGATCAGCACCGTCAAGACGAGGAGCTTGTCCGCGATCGGATCGAGCAGCGAACCGAGCGGCGATGTGTGACCGCGGCTTCGCGCAACGCGGCCGTCGAACCAGTCCGTCGTCATCGCGGCGATGAAGATCCCCGTCGCCCACCAGTCGTGGTTGGGGACGTTCCAGACGTAGAGGACGACGACGATCGGCACGGCTGCCACGCGCACGAGGGTGAGCTGGTCGGCCAGGCCCATGAGCAGGGAGAATACGGCCCATGGCGCCCTTCTCGAAGGTCCTCGTGGCCAACCGCGGCGAGATCGCGGTCCGCATCTTCCGCACGCTGCGCGAGCTCGGCATCGGCACCGTCGCGGTCTACTCGGAGCGTGGACCGGGGCTCGCTGCACGTGGCCGTCGCCGACGAGGCGTACCTCCTCGGGCCGGGTGCGCCCGCCGAGAGCTACCTGAACCAGGAGCGGATCCTCGACGCGGCCGCCCGCGCCGGAGCAGAGGCCGTCCACCCCGGATACGGTTTTCTGGCAGAGAACGCGTCCTTCGCGCGTGCGGTCTCGCGGGCCGGGCTGGTCTGGATCGGGCCGCCCGCGGACGCGATCGAGACCATGGGGTCGAAGACCGCAGCCCGCGAGCAGATGCGCGCGGCCGGCGTGCCGGTCGTCCCGGGCACGACCGAGCCGGTGACCAGCGCCGAGGAGGTCGTCCGCCTCGGCGACGAGCTCGGCTGGCCGCTGGCGATCAAGGCGTCCTCGGGCGGCGGCGGCAAGGGGCTCAAGGTCGTCGAGAGCCCCGACGAGGCCGAGCGCGCGCTCGAGTCGGCCATGCGCGAGGGCGAGGCGTACTTCTCGGATCCGTCCGTGTACGTCGAGCGCTACCTCGAGGACCCGCGGCACGTCGAGGTCCAGGTCCTCGCCGACACCCACGGCAACGTCATCCACCTCGGCGAGCGGGACTGCACGATTCAACGGCGCCACCAGAAGCTCGTCGAGGAGACCCCGTCACCTGCGGTCGACGACGAGCTGCGGCAGCGGATCGGCCAGATCGCCGTCGAGGCTGCCCGCGCGGTGCGCTACCGGAGCGCCGGCACCGTCGAGGGCCTGCTCTCGCGCGAGGGCGAGTACTTCTTCCTCGAGATGAACACCCGGATCCAGGTCGAGCACACCGTGACGGAGGCGGTCACGGGCCTGGACCTCATCCGCGAGCAGGTGCTGATCGCGGCCGGAGAGCCGCTATGGCTGCGCCAGGAGGACGTCCGGCTGACCGGGCACGCGCTCGAGTGCCGGATCAACGCCGAGGACCCGTCCAACGGCTTTCTCCCGAGCCCGGGGCGGATCACGGCCTACCGGGAGCCTGGCGGGCCGGGAGTACGCGTCGACTCCGGTGCCGTCGCGGGCTCCGAGATCCCCGGGCTCTACGACCCGCTGGTCGCCAAGCTGATCGTCCACGGCGTCGACCGCGAGCACGCGCGCAACCGCATGCTCCGCGCTCTCGACGAGTATGAGATTCAGGGCGTCACCACGCTGCTGGGCTTCCACCGCGCGCTGCTCCGCCGCAGGTGCTTCGTCGACGGCGAGACCTGCCACGGCGTGGTCGAGTCCGAGGAGCTGGCGCGCGAGGCGCAGGAGCTCGCCCAGGAAGGGTCGCCGTTGTCTCATATGAAAACAAACGTAGCGGCAGCCTCGGACGGCAGGCTGCGCGAGCGCGTCTCGTCGGTCGAGCTCGACGGCCGCCGCTTCGAGATCAAGGCGATGCTGCCCGAGCCCGCTCATGCCGAGCTCGCCCGCCGGCGCCAGGAGCGCGTCACGCGCGGCGCCCACGGAGCGGCCAAGGACGCGGTCACGACTCCGATGCAAGGCACCGTTCTGAGCGTCGAGGTCGAGGACGGCCAGGAGGTGACCGCGGGCCAGGTGATCTGCGTCGTCGAGGCGATGAAGATGGAGAACGAGATCGCGGCTCAGCGCGACGGGACCGTGGCAGAGCTCGCGGTCGCGCCCGGCCAGGCGGTCAAGACCGGCCAGGTCATCTGTCTGATCTCGCAGAGCTCGGCCTGACGGCCAGCAGCCGCCGCGCCGCTTACAACTGCCGCTGGTAGACCCGGAACGTCCACGTCGCGAAGGCAGCCGTCGCGACCGTCAGCGCGAACAGCAGCCCCAGGTGCACGCCGACCGCGCTCCAGTCCGAGCCCGGCAGCACGACCTCGCGTGCCGACACGACGCCCCAGTTCACCGGGTTGTACCGGCTCAGCTCCTGCATCCACTCCGGCATCTGCTTCAGCGAGATCAGCGTCGACGAGAGGAAGAAGAGCGGCAGGCCGATGAAGTTGGCGATCGCGATCATCGTCGCCTCCTTGCGCGTCAACAGCGCGAGCCCCTGGGAGATGCCGGCGAAGGCGCTGTTCATCAGCATCGCCGCCAGCAGCACCACCACCCAGCCGGCCGCGCCGGCGTGCACGCGGACGCCGAGCAGCAGCGCCACGAGCAGGATGATGATCCCCTGGATGAGCGCGGTCAGCGCGGAGCGGACGATCTGGGAGACGACCAGCGAGACGCGGCTGACGGGGGTGGCCAGGAAGCGCGGGATCACATCGCGATCGAGGTCGCTGACCATCGCCATCCCGCTCCAGGTGGCGCCGAAGAAGGCGTTCATGATCACGATCGCCGGCGCGAGGAACTCGATGTACGACGTCGTCCCGAAGCCGCCGCCGGGCAGGTGGGTCACCCGCTTGAACAGCTGGCCGTAGAGGAGCAGCCAGATCATCGGCTGGACGAGCAGCAGCACGATCCAGATCGGCTCGCGCATCAGGTTCCGGGCCTGGCGTCCGACCATGAACCAGGTGTGGACGACGGCTTTCACTCGCTCGGCCCGCCGACGCCGGCCTCGTCCTCGGCGCGGAAGTCGCGTCCGGTGTAGTGGAGGTAGACGTCGTCGAGCGAGGGCCGGTGCATCGTCACCGCCTCGACCTGGATGCCGCGCGAGTCGAGCGCGGCCAGGATCGTCGGCACGGCGCGGGCGCCGTCTGCGACGCGGCTGCGCAGGAGCCGGCCGTCGGCCGTCACCTCGCGCACCTCGGCGAGCGAGCGCACGACCTCGGCGGCCGCGTCAACCTCGCCGTCCACGAGCTCGACCGTCACGGCCTCGCCTTCGAGCCGGCCCTTGAGCTCCTCGGCGGTGCCCTCGACCACGACCCTCCCCTTGCTCACGATCGCGAGCCGGTCGGTGAGCGCGTCGGCCTCCTCGAGGTAGTGCGTCGTGAGCAGGATCGTGAGCATCTCCTCGCGCGCGAGCACCGCGAGCTCCTCCCACATCGCCGCGCGCGCTTCGGGGTCGAGCCCGGTCGTCGGCTCGTCCAGAAACAGGACCTGCGGCCCGTGGACGAGCCCGAGGCCGACGTCGAGGCGGCGCTTCATGCCGCCCGAGTAGCCGCGGACGACCCGGTCGGCTGCGTCGGCGATTCCGAGCAGTTCGAGCAGCCGGTCGACGCGCTGGTGCAGACGGCGCCCGGACATCCCTGCACCCGCCCCTGCAGCGTCAGGTTCTCGCGTCCGGTTGCGTCGCGGTCGACGCCCGAGCTCTGCGGCACGTAGCCGATCGAGCGGCGAACCGCGTCGGCCTCCCGGACGACGTCGTGACCCGCGACCTCTGCCCGCCCGTCGTTCGGGGTGGTCAGCGTCGTCAGCACCTTCACGGTCGTCGACTTCCCCGCCCCGTTCGGCCCGAGCAGGCCGAAGACCTCGCCCGCGCGCACGCGGAACGAAACGCCTGCGAGCGCCTGCACCTCCCCGTAGCGCTTCTGCAGGCCCTCGACCACGATCGCGTCCACGGAGGCTGAGACTACCTCGGTAGAGTCCCGGCCCGGTGGACCTCTACGAGTACCAGGGCAAGGAGCTCTTCCGGCGTTTCGGCATCCCGGTTTCCGAGGGTCGGTTGGCCACGACGCCGGCCGAGGCGCGCGCCGCCGCCGAGGAGCTCGGCGGCCAGGTGGTCGTCAAGGCGCAGGTCCTGACCGGCGGTCGCGGGAAGGCCGGCGGGATCAAGCTCGCCGAAGGGCCTGACGACGCGGAGCAGAAGGCCGAGGAGATCCTCGGGCTCGACATCCGAGGCCACGTCGTCCGCAAGCTCTGGATCGAGAGCGCCTCCGACATCGCGAAGGAGTACTACCTCTCGCTCACGTTCGACCGCGGGACGAAGAAGCCGCTGTTCATGCTCACGACCGAGGGTGGGGTCGAGATCGAGGAGGTCGCGGCCACGAACCCCGATGCGCTCTCTCGCCTGCACGTCGACCCGCTCGAGGGCTTCCAGCCTTACCAGGCGCGCCGCCTGATCTACGGCGCGGGGATCGAGGACGAGAGCGAGCAGAAGCAGATCCTCGGCATCGTCGAGAAGCTCTACGGCTGCTTCGTCGAGAGCGACGCGATGCTCTGCGAGATCAACCCCTTGATCGTCACCCCGGACGGCGAGGTGCGCGCGCTCGACTCGAAGTTCACCGTCGACGACAACGCGCTCTTCCGCCACCCCGACGTCGCCGAGATGCGCGACCCCGAGGCGTATCCGCCCGAGGAGCGCGCCGCGCGCGAGAAGGACGTCACCTACGTGAAGCTCGACGGCGAGGTCGGCATCCTCGGCAACGGCGCCGGGCTCGTGATGTCGACGCTCGACGTGATCGCGCTGGTCGGGGGCCGCCCGGCGAACTTCTGCGACCTCGGCGGCGGCGGCGACGCGCAGGGCGTGGTCGACGCGCTCGAGGTGATCACGGGCGATCCGCAGGTGAAGTCGATCCTGTTCAACATCTTCGCGGGCATCACGCGCTGCGACGTCGTGGCGCAGGGGATCCTGCAGGCGCTTTCGCAGATCGAGATCTCGCACCCGATCGTCGTCCGCTTCGACGGCACGAACGCCGAGGAAGGGCGCCAGATCCTGGCCGACGCGGCGCCGCCGAACCTCCAGGTCGAGCCGACGATGCTGGACGCCGCGCGGCGTGCGGTGGAGCTCGCCGCATGACCGACGTCTGGTCGGATCGAGCGGAGGCCTACCGCGAGAGCGAGGCGCACCGGCAGGGCCGCGACCTCGAGCTCTTCGCCGAGTGGGCGGGCGGCAAGACCGTGCTCGACGTCGCGAGCGGCGGCGGCCACGTTGCCGCGCGGCTCCGCGAGGCGGGCTCGGAGGTCGTCACCTGCGACTCCGCGCCTGGCATGAAGCCGGACGTGATCTGCCGCGCGGAGGACCTGCCGTTCGCGGACGGGAGCTTCGACGTGGTCACGTGCAGGGTCGCCGCCCATCACTTCGAGGATCCGGGGGCGGCGGTCGAAGAGTTCGCGCGCGTCGCGGGCGAGCTCGTCCTCGTCGCCGACAACCTCTACCTCGGCGAGCCCGGGGAGGAGGCCGACCGGCTCCGCGACCCCACCCACGTGCGCAATCTCTCGGAGGACGAGTGGCGCGAGCTCTTCACGCAGGCCGGCCTCGAGGTCGAGGTGTTCGAGCGCGAGGAGAAGCGGGTCGAGCTCGAGCCGTGGCTCGAGCGCTCGGGGTGCACGGGCGACGAGGCCGGGCGGGTGCGCGAGCTTCTCGCCGACCGGATCGAGGACGGGAAGCTGCGGCTCGACCGCGGGATCTTCAAGGCACGAAAGGCAGGCGGCTAGTGGCGATCATCGTCGACCGCGACACGAAGCTCGTCGTCCAGGGCCTCACGGGCCGCGAGGGTCGCTTCCACGGCCTCCGCAACCGCTCGTACGGGACGCAGCTGGTCGCCGGCGTCACCCCGGGCAAGGGCGGCCAGGACGTCGAGGGCGTGCCCGTCTTCGACACCGTCGCCGAGGCGGTCGCCGAGACGGGCGCGAACACGACGATGGTCTTCGTCCCGGCCCGCTTCGCCGCCGATGCGATCTACGAGGCCGTCGACGCGGGCATCGGCACGGTGATCTGCATCGCCGAAGGGCTCCCGGCCCACGACATGCTGCGCGTCTACAACTACATCCGTCCGCGCGGGATCACGATGCTCGGGCCGAACTGCCCCGGTGCGCTCTCGCCGGGCAAGGCGAACGTCGGGATCATTCCCGCCGAGATCTTCCGCGAGGGCCCGGTGGGCCTCGTCTCGCGGTCGGGCACGCTCACCTACCAGATCGGCCACGACCTCACCCAGCGCGGCCTCGGCAACTCGACGATCGTCGGAATCGGCGGCGATCCGGTCGTGGGCTCGTCGTTCATCGACATCCTCGGACGCTTCGAGGCCGACGACGAGACCGAGCTGATCGTCCTCGTGGGCGAGATCGGCGGCGACGAGGAGGAGAAAGCGGCCGCCTTCATCGAGACCGAGGTGACGAAGCCCGTGATCGCGTACATCGCCGGGTTCACGGCGCCCCCCGGCAAGACGATGGGTCACGCCGGCGCGATCATCAGCGGCTCGTCCGGCACCGCGCAGGCCAAGAAGGAAGCGCTCGAGGCGCGCGGCGTCCGCGTCGGCACGACGCCGACCGAGGTCGCCGAGCTGGCCGTCGAGGTCGCCGCCGCGCGCGCCTGAGCGATCTCTACACTCGAACGCGTGACGATTTCGTTCGCTCGCGGGATCCCGGCGCCCGAGTGCCTGCCGATGGAGGAGCTTGCGGACTGCGCCCAGGCCGCGCTGCGGCGCGACGGCGAGACGATCCTTTCGTACGGAAGCACGCTCGGCTACGCGCCGCTGCGGGAGTGGATCGCGGAGCGCCACGGCGTCGAGCCGGCCGCGTCGTGGTCACGAACGGGTCGCTCCAGGTCTTCCACTTCCTGATCTCGGCGCTGCAGGCCGGGCCCGTGATCGTCGAGCGGCCGACCTACGACCGGCCGCGGAAGATCCTGCGCGAAGAGGGGCGCGAGCTGATCGAGGTCCCGGTCGACGAGGACGGGCTCGACGTCGACGCGCTCGCCGCGCTGCGGGCCTGCGTCGCTGCTCTACACGATCCCGACCTTCCAGAACCCGACCGGCACGACGCTCTCGCTCGAGCGCCGCCGGCGTCTCGCCGAGCTCGCGCGCGACCGCTCGCTGGCCGTCCTCGAGGACGATCCGTACGGGCTCGTCCGCTTCGAGGGCGAGCCGCTGCCGAGCGTCTTCGAGCTCGAGGGCGGCGAGCACGTCATGTACAGCTCCTCGTTCTCGAAGACCGTCGCGCCCGGCCTGCGCGTCGGCTACGCGATCGTCTCGGAGGCGCTCTCCGGCGAGCTCGAGAAGCGCGTGGCCTCGACGTACATCACCCCGGCGCTGCTCGCGCAGGCGACCGTGCACGAGTTCCTCCGCCGGGGTCTGCTCGAGCCGAGCCTGGAGCGGGTCGGCGGACTGCTGCGCACGACGGCGAGACGCGATGCTCGAAGCCCTCGAGCGCGAGCTCTCGGGCCACGCTCGCTGGAACCGGCCCGAGGGCGGCTACTTCCTCTGGCTCGACCTCCCGGACGACCTCGACGCCGCGGAGCTCCTCCCCCGCGCGACCGAGGCCGGGGTCACGTTCGTCGCCGGCGCCGACTTCGGCGGGCCGCCCAACAGCGCGCGGCTGGCATTCAGCTTCGCCTCGCCCGAGGAGATCCCCGAGGGCGTCGCGCGGCTGGCGCGCCTAGTGGCGGCGGCGCCCGCGGCGGTTTAGCTGCGAGAGCAGCACCCCGCCGATCAGCCCGAGCGCGATGCTGAGCAGCACCACCCAGATCAGCGAGACCTGGGTCGTCCCGAACACGAAGTGCATGTTCACCTGCTTGCGGTTCTCGAGCACGAATGCGATCGCGAACGCGATCACCGCGAGCAGGACGATCAGCTTCAGGTAGAGGCGGGGCTGCCACTGGCGCAGCCCTTCCTCCGCCGGAACCGCCTCGTCCGCGGGCTGCCCTGGAGGCTGCTCGTCGGAGCGGCGGAGCCGGAGGCGCATGCCCGGAGTCTAGGTGCGGCCTAGGCCGCGCGGTACTGGCCGGTCAAAGGCCGCGGCACGAGCCGGGGCTGCCGCGGAGGCACGAGCGAGCCGCGGCTGTGGAGGCGAAAAGTGGGGCACGGAGCCTCCAGCGTAAGTGCACACAGACCGGCCCGGTGGAAATAGCAATCGCCGCAGGTTGGTTGGATTCGCTTGCTCAGAGTGTCGCCTGCTCTCTAATAATGCGTGGCCCGAACAGGCACGACTATAGGGCCGCTGCCTTCGCTTTCAAGGCTTGCCTGTGGAGAAAACATTGCAATTTCCGGCGGTTTCAAAGCTGCCGAAAAATGGTTGTTCTTCAGGCTTTCGGGCCGAGCGTTGCCAGCGCCCGCAACGCCTGCCGAACATTTTCCACAGGGATGATCCTGAGCCCCTCCGCGTACTTCCTGGCCTCGCGCGCGTTGTCCCCGGCAGGCACAAGGAAGACGTCCACACCCGCGCGGCGCACGCCGAGCGTTTTCTGCTTCACGCCGCCGATCGGAAGCACCGAGCCGTCGAGGGCCAGCTCTCCGGTGGCCGCGACCCGCCGCCCGTGGGTGACGTTCCGCCCGAGCTCTTGCAGGATGTCGAGCGCGAACGCGAGCCCGGCCGACGGTCCGCCGATGCCCTGCGCGTCGATCGACACGTTGACGGGAAGCTTGACCTGGAGGTTGTCCGAGGCGGTGATGCCTACCAGCGCCTGCTTCGGGGCGGTGGGGTCGGCGATGGTCCGGAGCGTCGCCTCGCGCGCCCGCCTCCCGCGCCGGTAGCGGAGCCGGACCTGGTCGCCGGGGCGCTTCCGTGCGAGCTGCGCTCGGAGCTCGGCGACCGTTCGGATCGTGGTTCCGTCGACGGCCGTGATGACGTCGTTGGGCTGGAGCACCTTCGAGGCAGGTGCCTTGGGCTCGACCGCGAGGATGGTCACACCTCCGCTGCGCGCGGTCGGCTTGTAACCCAGCATCTTCAGGGCGACGTACGGCGCGACCTTCTGCGAGTCGCTCATCTCGACCTGGCCGAGCCGCTGGTCGAGCGCGTCGCTGATCGGCGGAGCCTTGACGAGGGACGAGCCGTTCGCGCGGATCCACGGGACGAGCCGCTCGAGGAGCCGCGCGTCCCGCTCGCGGACGTCGACGAAGTAGATCTGGTTCCGCTTCGCGGGGTGGCCCGAGATTCGGACGAGCGGTGACACTGGGTGGGCCGGGTCGACGAGCTGCAGCTGGTAGCCGTCCGCGGGAGCGATCCAGGCGGCGACCACCGCGAAGACGATCAGCAGCAGGCCCGTCGCCGCCAGCCGGCCGGGCGAGAACCAGCTCTTCTTCAAAGAAGGCCCCGCGTCAGGCCGCCGTCGACGGGGATCACGGCACCCGTCACGTAGCTCGCGGCGTCCGACGCGAGGAAGCAGACGACCTCGGCGACCTCGCGCGGGGCGCCGAAGCGCCGGAGCGGGATCTGCTCGAGGTCTTCAGCGCGCGGCCGGCCCTTGAACGCCTCGGCGAGGCGCGCGGTCTCGATCCGGCCGGGCGCGATCGAGTTCACGGTGATCTTCTTCGGGCCGACCTCCCGGGCCAGCGTCTTCGCCCAGCCGATCACCCCCGGTCGGACCGCGTTCGAGAGCGCAAGGTTCTCGATCGGCTCGCGGACCGAGCTCGAGGTGATGTTGATCACGCGGCCGTGGCCGCTTCGCTCGAGCTGGGGGAGGCAGAGCTCGGTCAGCCGCACGGCCGAGACGAGGAGCAGCGCGACCGCGTGCTCGACCTGCTCGTCGGTGAGGCCGACCGCGGCCGTGCGCGGCGGGCCGCCGCCGTTGTTGACGAGGATGTCGATCCCGCCGAAGGCCTCGAGCGCGCGCTCGACGAGGCGTTTCACGTCCGCGGGATTGGTCACGTCGCCGCGGACCGGGAGCGCGCCGAGCCGCTCGGCCTCGCGCTCGAGGAGCTCGCGGCGTCGCGCGAACATCGCGACGTTGGCGCCCTCGGCGGCGAGCGCCTCCGCGATCGCGAGGCCGATCCCCGAGGAGGCCCCGCAGACGATCGCGGTGCGGCCGGCTAGCCCGAGCTCCAAGACTGGCTCGCTCTACTCGGCGGAGCCGAGAAGGTCGACGACCTCCCGCACCGCGGCCGCGGACCCCTCGAACGCGCGCTTCTCGTCGTCGGTGAGCTCGAGCTCGAGCACCTCCTCGATCCCGTCCGAGCCGAGCCGCACCGGCACGCCCATGTAGAGCCCGTCGATCCCGTACTCGCCCTCGAGGTACGCCGTGCACGGCAAGACTCGGCGCTCGTCCAGCAGCACGGCGTCCACCATCTGCGCCACGGCGGCGCCCGGCGCGTACCAGGCGGAGGTACCGAGTAGCTGGACCACCTCGCCGCCGCCCTTCGCGGTGCGCTCGACCATGGAGTCGATCCGGTCCTGCGAGACGAGTCGCGTCAGCGGCACGCCGCCGACGGTCGTCGCAGAGACCACGGGCACCATCTGGTCGCCGTGGCCGCCGAGCACGAGCGCCTGCACGTCCTTCACCGACGAGCGGGTCTCCCAGGCGATGAACGTGCGGAAGCGCGCGGTGTCGAGGATCCCCGCCTGGCCGAAGACCCGCTCCTTCGGGAAACCCGAGGCGGTCTTGGCGACGTGGCACATCGCGTCGAGCGGGTTCGAGAGCACGATGATGATCGCGTCGGGCGACTGCGCGACGGCCTGCTCGACGACCGAGCCGACGATCTTCTCGTTCGTGGTCACGAGGTCGTCACGGCTCATGCCCGGCTGCCGCGGCAACCCGGCGGTCACGACGACGACGTCCGAGCCCGCCGTCTCCTCGTAGCCGTTCGTCCCGGTAACCGTCGGCTCGAAGCCCAGCACCGGGCCCATCTGCGAGATGTCGAGAGCCTTGCCCTGCGGTAGCCCTTCCTTGATGTCGGTCAGGACGACATCGGCGTAGTCGCGCTGCGCCAGCACCTCCGCGGCGGTCGCGCCAGTATTCCCGGCGCCGACGATCGTGACCTTTCTACGCAACGCGCGCCCCCAGCTTCTCGACGATCGCGTCGGCGACCTCGCTCGTCCCGACCGCGCTCGGATCGTCGCGCGAGGGCTTCATGTCGTAGGTGACGCTCTCGCCTTCCTCGATCACCTCGGCGATCGCCTCCTCCAGGTGGTTCGCCGCGTCTTCCTCGTCGAGGTGGCGGAGCATCAGCATTCCGGAGAGCATCATCGCCATGGGGTTCACGCGGTTCTGCCCCGCGTACTTGGGCGCCGAACCATGCGTCGGCTCGAAGACCGCCGCGTGCGCGCCGAAGTTCGCTCCGGGCGCCAGCCCAAGGCCCCCGATCAGGCCCGCGGCGAGATCCGAGACGATGTCGCCGTAGAGGTTCGGAAGCACGAGCACGTCGTACTCCTCGGGCCGCTGGACGAGCTGCATGCAGAGGTTGTCCACGATCCGGTCTTCGAACTCGAGGTCGGAGTTCTCCTCCGCGACCTCCCGCGCCACGCGCAGGTAGAGCCCGTCCGAGAACTTCATGATGTTCGCCTTGTGCACGGCCGTCACCTTGCGGCGGCCGTTGCGGCGGGCGTAGTCGAAGGCGAACTCGACGATGCGCCGGCTGCCCTCGATCGAGAGCGGCTTGATCGAGATCCCTGAGCGCGCCGGCACCTGCCCACCGTGCGCCTCGATCCAGGCGGAGAGCTCCTCGGCGTGGGCGGAGCCTTCCTCGTACTCGATCCCGGCGTAGAGATCCTCGGTCGCCTCGCGGACGATGATCAGGTCGACGTTCTCGTAGCGGGAGCGCACGCCGCGGTAGCTCTTGCAGGGCCGGACCTGGCCGTAGAGATCGAGCGTCTTTCGGAGCGTCACGTTGACCGAGCGGAAGCCGCCCCCGATCGGCGTCGTGATCGGTCCCTTCAGTGCGACGCCTGTCCGCTGGATCGACTCGAGGACGTGGGCCGGCAGCGGGTTGCCGCCGTGCTGGTCCATCACGTCGGCCCCGGCCTCCTGGACGTCCCAGTCGAACTCGACACCGGTCGCCTCGAGCACCCTGCGCGTGGCCTCGGTTAGCTCAGGCCCGGTGCCGTCGCCGGGAATCAACGTCACCTCGTGCGCCACGGGGCTGGACTCTACCGAGCGATACTCTCCCCGCGTCATGGCCTCGAAGCCCGCGAAGAAGTCGGTCGCGCTCTCAGGTGTCGCCGTTGCCGAGACCGCGGTCTGCTCGATCGACCCCGAGCGCGGCATCCTCCGCTACCGCGGCTACGACATCGCCGATCTCGCCGAGCATTCGACGTACGAGGAGGTCGCTTACCTCCTCCTCGAGGGCGAGCTGCCGAGCGACCAGCAGCTGCGCGCGTTCAAGGAGGAGCTCTCGCGGCGCGAGCTGCCTGCCAATGCGCGCGCTCTCATCGACGGCAACGCGCACGACGTCTCCCCGATGGAGATGCTGCGCACGGCCGCCTCGCTGCTCTCGTTCGCAGATCCCGCCGAGGCGGCCGTCGACCGAGAGAACGACCGGCGCAAGGCGGCGGGCCTGATCGCGCAGCTTCCGACGATCGTGGCCCGCCACCACCGCCTGCGCCAGGAGCTCGCACCTGTCGAGCCGGATCCCGGGCTGCCGTATGCCGAGAACTTCCTCACCATGCTGCGGGGCGAGAGCCCGAGCGAGCGGGAGGCCCGCGCCTTCGACGTCGCGATGATCCTCCACGCCGAGCACGAGCTGAACGCGTCCACGTTCGCAGCGCGCGTCGTCGCCGGCACCGGAGCCGACCTCCACTCGGCCATCACCGCGGCGATCTGCGCGCTCAAGGGCCCCACGCACGGCGGCGCCAACGAGGCGGCCATGCGCACCTTCGAGGAGTTCGGCTCACCGGAGGCCGCCGAGGAAGGCGTGCGCCGCTACCTCGCGGAGAAGAGAACGCTCTACGGCTTCGGGCACCCGGTCTACGTGACGACCGACCCTCGGGCCCGCATTCTCAAGCGGCTCTCGGAGGAGTTCTCCCAGGAGGGCGGTGAGCCGAACTGGTACGCGATCACGGAGGCGACCGAGCGCGCCGCCCACGAGCAGAAGGGCCTCTGGCCGAACGTCGACCTCTACAGCGGCTCCCTCTACCGCTACCTCGGGATCCCGAACGACCTGTTCACGCCGCTGTTCGAGTGCAGCCGGGTCGCGGGCCAGGCGGCGCACGTCCTCGAGCAGCACGCGAACAACAAGATCATCAGGCCGGCCGGCGAGTACGTCGGGCCCGGCGAGCGCGAGCTGCCCGTCCGCACCTCCTGACGCTCGCGGCGTCCGGTAGATTCGAGTCCGATGAACGACTTCAAGCCCGGTCTCGAAGGAGTCGTCGCCGTCCAGACTGAGATCGCGGAGCCCGACCGCGAGGGCGGCTCGCTTCGCTACCGCGGCATCGACATCGAGGAGCTGGTCGGCCACGTCCCGTACGAGAAGGTATGGGGGCTGCTCGTCGACGACGACATCAGCGTCTCGATGCCGGACCCGGAGCCGCACGAACCGCCTGCGCTGAGCGGAAACGCGCCTGCCGACCTCCAGTCCGAGACGGCCCGGCTCTCCGGCATCTGGCAGCTCGGCAAGCTGAACGAGATCTCCGACGAGCAGGCGCGAGAGGACCTCGGACGCCTCTCGGCCCAGATGATGGAGATCGTCGCGCGCTCGGCCGCCAAGGCCGACGGGCGCGAGCCGGCCCCGGACGACGTGGTCGCCCAGGGCGACACCGCGGCCGAGAAGTTCCTCCTCCGCTGGCGCGGCGAGGCCGACCCGCGCGCCGCGAAGGCGATCGACACCTACTGGATCTGCACTGCCGAGCACGGCCTCAACGCCTCGACGTTCACCGCGCGCGTCGTCGCCTCGACCGGCGCCGACTGCGGGGCGGCGCTCTCGTCGGCGGTCGGCGCCCTGTCCGGCCCGCTCCACGGAGGCGCGCCTGCATACGTGAAGCCGATGCTGCAGGAGGTCGAGCAAATGGGCGACCCGGAACAGTGGGTGCGCGAGGCCCTGGAGAAAGGGAAGCGGATCATGGGCTTCGGGCACCGCGTCTACCGCGCCGAGGACCCGCGCTCGCGGATCCTCAAGCGGACGGCGAAGGAGCTCGACTCGCCGCAGGTCGAGCTCGCGGAGCAACTCGAGCAGGTCGCGCTCAAGGCGCTGCAGGAGAGGCATCCAGAGCGGGTGCTCGCGACGAACGTCGAGTACTACTCGGCGATCGTGCTCGACGTCGCGGAGATCCCCCCGCCGCTCGCTCCCGCGATGTTCGCCTGCTCGCGCGTGGCCGGCTGGTCGGCGCACATCCTGGAACAGAAGCGCACCGGCCGTCTCTTCCGGCCGTCCGCGCAGTACGTCGGCCCCTCGGAACGATCGCTCACGTCGGTTTGACCCTCGCCGAGGCAGCCGCCGTCGCCGACGAGCTGGCCAAGCAGGGCAAGGAGCGCGAGCTCGCAGATCTCCGGCGCGACTGGTCGGACGAGATCGAGGAGGCCACCCGCTCGGGCGACTACCGCGAGCGCGCGGTCGCCTACCGGGCGATCGGGCAGCTCCGCTTCCGTCAGAAGGCCGAGCTCCTGCGCCGCGGCCTCGAGGACGACAGCCCGGCCTGCCGCGGGTCCGCACTCCTGTCGCTCGAGCTGCTCTCGCGCGACCACCCGCGAGAGATCAACTCGGTACGGCCGCTCTTGCACACGCTCGCCAACGCCGACGACAACCCGGCCGTCCGCCGCCTGGCGGTCCTCTGTCTGCGGAACGGCTCGCCGCAGCGCGACACCGTCGTCCTGCTGCAGGGGATCGCGGAGGAGGACGGCCTCGAGCGCGACCTCAGGGAGACGGCCGCGAAAGTCGCCGCAGGGCTCGAGAAGCGCGCGAAGGCGCGTTAGACGCAGTTACAGGCGTTTCCGCGGAGTTGGCGCCCGCACGACGGGCAGATGCGGCGGCGTTGCCGCCACTCGAGCCCGTGCTTGCCCACGCCTCCGAGCGTCATCAGCAGCCCCGCCGCAGCCGTCGAGATCATCAGTACCGCAAGGTGCGGGTCGAGAGCCATAACTCATTCGTTCCGCGCGCTCAGTCGTCCGAAACGTGCCGCCGCCGTGCGTGCGGGTGGCTGCGGAAGTAGACGTCGCGCCGGCGGCGGTCGCTGACGTGCGTGTAGAGCTCCGTCGTGCCGAGGTCCGCGTGCCCGAGCATCTCCTGGACGCTGCGCAGATCGGCTCCGCCCTCCAGCAGGTGCGTGGCAAATGAGTGGCGCAGCAGGTGCGGATGGACGCGCTCGGGCTCGAGGCCGGCGCGCTCGGCGAGGCGCCGCAGGATCAGGAAGGCGCCCGCGCGCGTGAGCGCCCCGCCCTGCGCGTTCAGGAAGAGCTCGGGCCGGTGGCGGCGGTCGAGGTAGGGGCGGCCGTGCGCGAGGTAGCGCCGTAGCGCCTCGATCGCATGGCGGCCGACGGGGACGACGCGCTCCTTGTTCCCCTTGCCGGTGCAGCGGACGAGACGGCGCTCGAGGTCGACGTCGGTCTTGCCGAGCCCGACGCCCTCGCTGACCCGCAGCCCCGCGCCGTAGAGAAGCTCGACGAGGGCGCGGTCCCTGAGCGAGCGCGGGGTCGTGCCCGGCGCAGCCTCGATCAGTCGCTGTGCCTCCGCGGCCGAGAGCGTGCGCGGCAGGCGCCGCCTCCGGCGCGGAAGCTCGAGTGCGGCGGCCGGGCTGTCGGTGCGGACGCCGAGCAGGATCAGGTGGCGAAAGAAGGAACGCACGGCGGCCACGCGGCGCGCGATCGTCGCGGGGGAGAGGCCGGCGGCGCGGAGCTCCGCGAGCCACCGTTCGAGATCGTCCGTGGTCGCCTTCGACGGCGGGCCGCCGAGCCAGTCGCCGAGCGCGCGCAGGTCACGGCGGTAAGCGTCGACGGTCTTCGGCGCCCGCCGCGCGGCGAGCAAGGCGAGGAATCCGTCCACTTCGGGATCGGACGCAGCCGGTGCGGCCCGCGGCGTCGCCATCGCGACGTTCTTTCTTCGCCCCGGGCGTGCGGACGCCTGCTAGAAACAGCCGCTGTGAGCGCAGACGAGCGGCTGGAGGAGGCGGCGAAGCTCTACGACGCCGCCGCGGAGGAGCTCGAACTGGCCGTTGCCCACTGCCGGACCGCCGCTCGGCATTTCCGCGAGAAGGCCGTACCCCGGGGCGCGGCGCACGCCTGGGCAGCTCTCGGCCACATCCGAACCGCGGAAGAGTCGCTCGAGGCGCAAGCGCGCGCGCACGCTCGCGCCTCGAACCCTTAGCCCTCGGGCGGCGGAACGACTTCGCCGCGCTCGATCCAGGCGCGGAGCTGCTCCTCGAACGTCTCGAGCGAGCCGTGCCAGCGGATCCCGTCGGCCATCTCGTCGGACATCGGGCCGAAGGCACTGCACTCGTGGCGCAGGACGGTGCCGTCGCCGTCCTCGACGAACTCGTAGCGGTGGTCGAGCCTGATCCCGCCGCCGAGCATGTCGCTCGTGCTCGTGTAGCCGTTGGGCGGGTCCCACCAGCCGATCGTCCCGTAGAGCTTGCCGGCGCCGTCGCCCCAGTCCTCGTAGATCTGGCCGCCGGCGCGACGGTCGTTGACCACCCGCTTGAGCCGTTCCTGCCCGTAGCTGACCTGGAACCACTTGCCGGTGTCGAGGAAGGCCTCGAACACCTCCTGCTGTGGCTTCGCAAAGCGGAGCTCGTTCGTGAACGTGACATGCCGAACCTGGTGCATCACTCCTCCTTCAGGTGGCGCTCGAACGCCAGTAGCTGTGAGGCCGACGCCTGCTGGAAGCTGTTCAGCCAGCGCTCGAGCTCGCGCTGAATCGGAACGGCGTTCAGCTCGTTCCACCGCTCGCGGCCCTCCCGGCGGACGAGGACGATCCCGGCGCGCTCGAGCACGCCGAGGTGCTGCATGACCGCGAAGCGCGAGAGCTTCGGCAAGACCTCGCAAAGCGCGGTCGTCGTCTTCGGCCCGTCACGGAGTGCGTCGAGCAGCGCCCGCCGGTGCGGCGAGCCGAGCGCCTTCCAGACCTTGGCGTCGTCCATTACGTGATAAAAATATCACATAACTACGAGCGAGGGTGCGCACTGTCGTAGACCTTGCGCAGGCGCTTTGCATCCACGTGGCTGTACATCTGCGTCGTCGAGAGCGAGCTGTGGCCGAGCAGCTCCTGGATCGTGCGCAGATCGGCGCCGCCCTCGAGCAGGTGCGTCGCGAAGGCGTGGCGCAGGCGGTGCGGGTGCGGCAAGAGGCGGCGCAGCGTGCTCGTGTCGAGCCGCCGTCCGCGTGCCGAGAGGAAGAGTGCGTTCTCTGCGCGCCGGACGAGCTTCGGCCGCGCCTCGCGCAGGTAGAGCGCGACCTTGTGCGACGCCTCTTCGCCGAGCGGGACGACCCGCTCCTTGCCGCCCTTCCCGCGCACGTGAACCAGCTCCTGCTCGAAGTCGACATCCGCGAGGTTCAGGTCGACCGCCTCCTGCGACCGCAGGCCGGCGGAGTAGACGAGCTCGACCAGGGCCTGGTTGCGGACGCCCAGGGGGCCGGTCCCGTCGAGAGCGTCGAGCGCGGCGTCGACGTCCTCGGAGCGAGGCGCGTCGGGAATGCGCCGCGGCCGCCGGGGCGCGAACGACGCGTCCGGGACCCGCTCCGGCCCGAGCGCGTGGCGCAGGAACGCGCGAACGGCCGCGAGCTTTCGCCCGATCGTCGAAGGCGCGAGCTTCCTCGGCCGCGCGCGCCCGAGCTCGGCGGTGTAGTCGGCGAGGGCGCGCACGTCCACCTCGTCGAGGCGGGTCCCTCGGCGCTCGAGCCACGCGCAGAACTCGGTCACGTCGACGCGGTAGGCGCGCCGCGTCGCCTCCGCGAGCGCGGGGCTTTCGAGGAATCGCTCCAGCTCCGCCTTCACGCGGCGCACTTCGCCGCGAAGGCGGCTAATCCTCAGGAAACGGCTGCGACGATCTCGTCCGAGAGGCTCGGGAAGCCGCGCAGGAACTCCGCGCGCTCGGCCTTGAAGCGCTCGACGAGAGCGCGGTACTCGTCCTCGCGGCCGTGCTCCGCGTACAGCCGCCGCGGCTGCAGGACGTCGAGCTCGTCGATTCCCGGCACCGCGGAAGCGACGAAGTAGCCGAAGTCGGGATCGAGCTCCCATTCGATCGTCCCCTCCGCGATGCCCTTCACGATCGCGGACGAGTGCTTGATGCGCACCTTGCGCGAGCGCTCGTCGTCCTCGGGACCGCCCACGCGACCGGTGTTCATCACGTAGACCTCGAGTGGGTTCTCCGCGAGCAGCTCGAGGAAGCGGTTGCCCTGGAGGTCGTGCGGCATCGGGAAGAACGGGTTCGTCCCGGGCACGCGCAGGAACTTGCCGGCCTCGTCGGCGCCGCCGGCGCTCGTGCCGGTCGTCTCGCCGAGCATGAAGAACGCGGCCGCCTGCGGGCCTTCCAGCTTCGCGACGGCGGGAACGATGTTCTCGTTCTTGTTCAGGATCAGGAGGAAGTGCGCCTCGTCGATCTCGTCCGAGGCGGCGCTCTCGATCACCGAGAACGGGAAGGTCGCGCGGCCGTTCGACGTGTAGTTCGTGTCGTAGAAGTCGACCTCGTCGCCGTGCTGCGAGACGTTCTCCAGGTATGAGTCGGGCTGGGTGACCGCGCCGTAGATCGTCGGCTCGTCCTCGGGGTTCAGCCCGAAGGTCTTCGCGAAGCAGCCGTTCTCGGTCGCGTACACGCGGCCGTTCGGCATCCACGCGACGAAGTCGTCCTGCACGGGCAGCGAGCCGTTCTGGCGGGTGAAGGTCGTGGTCGTCTTGCCGGTGCCCGACAGCCCGACGATCAGGCCTACGCGCTTGCCCTGCTCGGTCGGGATGATCTTGCAGCCGGCGTGCAGCGGGATCCCGCCGCGGTCGTAGACGAGCTTGTTCCACATCCGCAGGCCGCCCTTCTTCGACTCGCCGAAGTAGTCGGAGTTGAAGACGCGCGTCACGCCCTGCTCGAGGTCGACGGCGATCAGGCGGTCGTCCGGGTAACCCTCCGCCTTCAGGTTCGGCGTGTAGATGACCGTCAGCTCGGGCTCGATCTCCTCGCCCTCGCCCGCGAAGTAGAGCTGCTGCTGCATCCCCGCGATGTTCGCGTTGGCCGCTTCGATGTAGAGCCGGGCCGGCGTGCGGAATTCCGGATCGGTGCCGATGTAGCCGTCGACGACGACCATCTCCTGCTCGGCGATGTAGGCGTCCTGCGCCTCGGCCCACTTGCGGCCTTCCTCGCGCGTGATCGACTGGTTCTGGCCGTCGGGCTCGTCCGTGACGATGTAGGTCGAGCCCTTCGAGCGGCTGACCACCTCGGTCTGCACGTTGACGTTTCCGTGCCGCGTCCGCTGCGCATTCGGCATCTGCGCGGCGAGCTCCTTGAGCTCGTCGGCGGAGGGGTTTTCGAGGACCGAGGCCGCCGGAGGCAGCCGAAACAGCATCTTGGCCACGCGGGGAGTCTATCGGCGCTCCGGCAGCGGCACCCCCTGCTGCACAATCCGGCCATGGCGGTTTCCGCCCCGCAAACACGGCGAATCGCGGTCCTGAAGCGGCTGCGCGGAGCCCGCACGGGGCTCGTGCTCGCGCTGGCGGCGATCGTGCTCGCGCTGATCCCGTGGACCGCCTACCTGAGCGCGACGCTTCCGGGGAAGCACGTCGCGCACCACTGGGACATCGCCTGGGCGGGCTTCGACGTCTTCGAGGC
This sequence comes from uncultured Actinomycetes bacterium, assembly GCA_963788215.1. Classification (GTDB taxonomy): domain Bacteria; phylum Actinomycetota; class Thermoleophilia; order Gaiellales; family Gaiellaceae; genus AC-32. The sequence continues at coordinate 525,147 of CAWBFX010000003.1, read as the reverse complement.
CGCGGCGCTCACCGCGACTCTGCTCGCGCTTCTGCGGCGCTCGCCGCACCTACCGGTCTTCGCGGCGATAGCGGGCACGGCGCTTCTCGTGGACGCGTGGTTCGACCTGCTGACGGCGAGCCCGGGGCGGGACCGCGGCTGGGCGCTCGTGGAGGCGGCTCTCGGGGAGCTGCCTCTCGCGGCGCTCTGCTACTGGCTCGCCTACGACTCCGCGGACGCGCTCGTCAGCGCGGCCACCTCGGCGGCCTCGGCTTCGGCAGCTGGCCCTCCAGCCACATCGCCGCCAGGCCAACCCGGCCCAGGCCCAGCACCCGCTCGTACAGGAGATAGCGAGGCTCCCACCGGGGGAAGAACTTCGCGTTGAACCGGTGGAGCCGCTCGATCTGGAAGAACGAGTCGGCGAGCACCAGGCCCTTGCCCACGAGCCGCTCGAGCCTGCTCTGCGGCGCGTGGATGAAGCGGGCGAACGCCGCGAAGTTGAGCGAAGCCTCCTCGACGCCGCGCTCACGCAGGAGCTCGATTCCGCGCGCGACGAGGAACTCGGTCAGCCCGTTGGGCGTGTCCTTGTCGCGGCGCATCAGGGAGAGGGACACCGCGGGCCGTCCGTAGCTGGGCGCGAAATGAAGGAAGCCGCGGATCCGGTCTTCGGCATCGCGGCCGAGGACGACGAGGCTGTCGCCGTGGTCGTCGCGACGCAGCTCGTCGAGCGCCATGCTGAAGCCGCGCTCGTCCTGGCCGTCACGCCACCGCCGGCTGACGTGGTCGAGGTCGTCGAGCTCGCTTTCCGAGAGGTCGGCCAGGGGGCGCATGCTCGCCGTGAAGCCCTGCTTCTCCAGTCGCGTGACCGACTGGCGCACCTTGCGGATCGGCCGGCCCTCGAGCGAGAACGCGCGGGTATCCACGATCGCCTCGTCGCCGAGGTACAGCGAGCGCAGCCCGAGCTGCGCCCAGAGCGGCCTCAGGCGCTCGCCCGCGCCGATTGCCGCGAGCCGCAGCCCGCGGGTCTCAGCGAAGCGCCTCAGTTCCTGCAGCAACCCGGGCAGCGCTTCGTCGGGGCCCACCGGGTCGCCCGAGACGACGAGAACGCCGGTCTCGACGCGGTAACCGAGGAAGGCACGGCGGTCCGGACTGAACAGGTAGTGCTGGTCGCGGCGGAGCTTGAAGTAGGCAAGCGTGTCGACGCCGTGGCGGCGGACGAGCTCGCGGGCCAGGTGCCGCGCCTCGCCGGTCGGGTAGGCGCGCGGGACGGCCAGCGGTCGGAAGAGCAGATATGCGCACCACGCGAACGTCAGCAGGCCGGCCAGGCCGACGGCCTCGTCGACGAGGGAGAGCTCGCCGCGGAAGACGATCGGTCCCGCTTGCCAGACGAGCGAGTCGAAGGTCTCGCGGACGACCGCGGCAAGCGATGCGCTCTCCGGAGCGGCCAGCCAGATCGCGAATGCGCAGAGGAGGAGGCTCGACGCTGCGAGCGACGGCACCCACCGCACCGCAGAGCGCAGGCTGACCGGGTCGGGCCGCACGCAGAAGGCCGAACGACCGACCCACAGGACACCGGCGACGGCGAGGCTGCTCGCGGCCTCCTCGACGTCGAGACCCTTGAGCAGGTCGAGCAGCGCGAGGCCGACGAGCAGGAGCACCGCGAGTCGCAGGGCGCTCTGGCGGCGGCGCCAGAGGTACGGCGCGGTCACCAGCAGCAGCAGCGACGCAGGCACGGCCGCGGCATGGGAAACCCGCAGCGCGGCGAGCGGAGTCACCTGGAGAAGCAGGTCGTCGCGCCAGGCGATGTTCGGCGTGACCGCGGAGGCCAGGTTCACCAGTCCCGCGAGCACGGCCAGGATCGCCGCGAGCCTCGGCAGCGGCGCGAAGCGCTCCATGCGGGCCAACGGCGCCGGACGGGTGTGCAGGCCGAGGCGCCATGCAGCGGTGTCGCGGCGGGAAGGAAGGAGGTCCTGCCAGTCCTTCGCGACGAGCCAGACGCCTGCGGAGGCGATCGCGAGCGCGGTCACGCGCTGTTCGATGCGGTCGAACGCGAGCGCGCCGGCGAGGGCGAGGAGGACCGCGGCGCCGAGGTGCCACTCGTGCACGCGCGCCCCGAGGACGTAGACCCGTGGGCCCAGACGATGACGATCGATCCGCAGCATGACCCCGCCACACCATAGCCCGACTCCGAGACGCGCTCATTCGGTAGGTTCCGAGACGTGGAGGCAAAGCACGACGTCCTCGTCGTCGGTGCCGGCTGCGCGGGGATGCGCGCGGCCATCGAGGCACATGACGCGGGCGCCGACGTCGCGCTGATCTCGAAGATCCACCCGGTGCGCAGCCACTCCGGCGCGGCCGAGGGCGGCATCAACGCCGCGCTCGGGAACGCCTCCGAGGACGATCCCGAGAAGCACGCGTTCGACACCGTCAAGGGCTCCGACTACCTCGGCGACCAGGACGCGATCCAGATCCTCTGCGACGAGGCCCCCGACGACGTCTACCAGCTCGAGAACTGGGGCGCGGTCTTCTCGCGCACGGACGACGGCCGCATCGCCCAGCGCCCGTTCGGCGCGGCCGGCGAGCCCCGGACCGCCTACGCCGCGGACATCACGGGCCATGTCCTCGTGCACGTGCTCTACGAGCAGGTGATGAAGCGCGAGATCAAGGTCTACGAGGAGTACTTCGTCTGGAAGCTCGCCGTCGACGACCACCGCTGCCAGGGCGTGATCGCGTGGAACCTCCTGGACGGCGGACTCGCGACGATCGGCGGGAAGACCGTCATCCTCGCGACCGGCGGCGCGGGGCGGCTCTACGTCGGCACGACCAACGCCTACGCGTGCACCGGCGACGGGATGGCGCTCGCGCTGCGCGAAGGCGTCGCGCTGAAGGACATGGAGATGATGCAGTTCCATCCGACGACGCTCGCGCCGACCGGCGTCCTGATCACCGAAGGCTGCCGCGGCGAGGGCGCCTACCTGCTCGAACTCCGAGGGCGACCGCTTCCTCAAGAACTACGCGCCGAACGCGATGGAGCTCGCCTCGCGCGACGTCATCTCGCGCGCGGAGCAGACCGAGATCGACGAGGGCCGCGGCGTCGACGGCAACGTGCTGCTCGACCTGCGCCACCTCGGCGCCGACAAGATCCTCGAGCGGCTGCACGGAACGCGCGAGCTCTCGATGGTGTTCGCGGGCGTCGACCCGATCTACGAGCCGATCCCGGTGCGGCCGGGATCTCACTACCACATGGGCGGCGTCGACACGGACGTCTGGGGCCTGACGTCGCTCGAGGGTCTCTACGCGGCCGGCGAGTGCGCCTGCGTGTCGGTGCACGGCGCGAACCGGCTGGGCGGCAACGCACTGATGGAGACGATCACCTTCGGCAAGCGGTCCGGCGCGCACGCGGCCGAGTGGGCGCTCACGCACACGACGGTCGAGGTGCCCGAGTCGCTGGAGACCGACGCCGAGCGCGAGCTGCGGACGCTTCTCGACCGCAGCGACGGGGAGCGTCCCTGGTCGATCCGGAACGAGCTCGCCGAGACGATGCACGAGAACTTCGGCGTCTTCCGCCGCGAGGAGCAGATGCGCAAGCAGGGTGAGATCGTCGGGTCGCTCCGCGAGCGGTACGAGCAGGTCGTCGTCGAGGACAAGGGCGACGTCTTCAACAGCGACCTGACGCAGGCGCTGGAGCTCGGCTTCCTGCTCGAGCTCGCGGACTGCATGGTCGTCGCCGGCCTCGAGCGCAAGGAGAGCCGCGGCGCCCACGCGCGGCCGTACGACTATCCCGAGCGCGACGACGAGAACTTCATGCGGCACACGCTCGTCACCTGGCAGGACGGGCAGCCGAAGCTGAACTGGAAGCCGGTGACCATGACGAAATGGCAGCCGATGGAGCGCACCTATTGACCCGTCGCTCTGCTGCGGCGGTGCTCGCGGTTGCGCCGATGCTCGCCGGTTGCGGGAGCGGAGGCGGGAGCAGCAGCGCGTCGCCGGAGACGGTCACCTCCGCGGCCGCGAAGACCGCGCGGGCGGGCAGCGTCAAGGCCGACTTCACCATCGCCGGCGCCGGCGCGAAGGGCGAGGGCAGCGGGACCTTCAACACCCGCGGCAACCGCTCCGGGCGGTCGACCGTGAATCTCGAGGTGAACAATCGCGCGAACGCCGTCGAGACGATCATCGCCGGCAAGATCCTCTACCTGCGCTCGCGCGTCTTCGCGCAGGCCGGGCTCTCGGGCCCGAAGGACTGGCTCAAGGTGGACCTGGCACAGCTCTCCCGGCAGGGCGGCGGCCTGAGCAACCTCGCCGCCGCGAGCCCGTCGCCGACGACCGGGCTCGTCTACCTACGCGGGGCCAAGGATGTGAAGAAGGTCGGCACGGAGTCGGTCGCCGGGGTCGACGCGACGCACTACCGCGTGACCGCCGACCTCCAGCGCGCGGCCGCGCGGTCGAGCGGCAGCGACAAGGCCTCGGCTCAGGAAGCGATGCAGCTGAGCGGCCGGAAGACGCTGCCGATGGACGCGTGGGTCGACGGCGACGGATACCTGCGCAAGGTCGCGTGGGCGGAGCGCACGTCTGCGGGCACCGGCGCGAAGGTCAGCATGGTGCTGCATGATTTCCACGCGCCCGTCAAGATCGAGCCGCCGTCGGGGCACGTGATCGACCTATTGCAGAGACTCTCGGGGGGAAGTGGATGAACGTCGCGCTCAAGATCTGGCGATTCGACCCGCAGTCGGGCGAGCGCGTCCTGCGCGAGTACGAGGTCGACGCCCCCGAATGGGCGTGCCTGCTCGACGTCCTCGACCTGATCAAGGACAAGCACGACGGGACGCTCGCCTACCGCAAGAGCTGCCGGATGATGATCTGCGGCTCCTGCGGGATGCGCATGGACGGGGCCGCCGTGCTCGCGTGCAAGGAGCGGATGAAGCCGATCGTCGACGCGGGCCACGTCCCGGTGATCTCGCCGATGGGCAACCTGCCGGTGCTGAAGGACCTCGTCGTCGACATGAACCCGTTCTGGGGCAAGATCCGCGCGGTCAAGCCCTGGCTGGATCCCGGCTACGACGAGGTCGAGGAGAAGGAGCGGATCGTCTCGCAGCAGCAGATGAACGTCATCCACAAGGAGGCGCTCTGCATCATGTGCGGCTGCTGCGTCTCCGAGTGCAACTCGATGGAGGCCGACCCGGAGTTCCTCGGGCCCGCGGCGCTCGCGAAGGGGTTCCGCTTCGTCGGCGACGCGCGCGACCAGGCCGACGTCGAGCGGCTGAACGAATTGAACTCCGAGCACGGGATCTGGGACTGCACGCGCTGCTACTTCTGCAATGAGCGCTGCCCGAAGGGAGTCGACCCCCGCGACGCGATCGCCAAGCTCGGCGCCGAGTCGGTCAAGCAGGGGATCGACCACGACATGGGCGCGAAGCACGCGAAGTGGTTCGTCCGCTCCGCGGAGACGACGGGCTGGCTGCGCGAGACCGAGCTCGTGCCGAAGACGCAGGGTCTCGTGTCGGCGATCAAGCAGACGAGCTTCGCGCTCAAGCTTGCGCGCAAGGGAAAGGTGCCGCCGCCGTTCCCGCCGCACGTCGCGGCGGACGTCAAGGAGGCACGCGCGCTGCGCGAGCTGACGCAGGAGCAGGGGCGCGAGGGCGCTCTCGGGATCGTCCAGGGCGAGCACGCGCTCGGCCGCATCGAGTTCACGGAGGAGGCGGGAGTGCGCGAGAACGCTCCGGAGATCCAGCCCGGCGTCGAGCCGCCGCACGCGGAGGGCTGATGCAGCGCGTCGCGTACTACACGGGCTGCCTGGCGGCGCTGTCGGCGAAGGAGCTGAACAGCGCGACGAAGGCCCTCGCGCCGAAGCTCGGGCTCGAGCTGGTCGAGCTCGAGTCGGTCACGTGCTGCGGCGCGGGCGACATCCACGAGGCCGAGCCCGACTACTACCTGCACCTGAACGCGCGGATCCTCGCCTACGCGGAGGAGACGGGCTGCGAGACGCTGATGACGATCTGCAACGTCTGCACGCTCAACCTGCGGCAGGCGAACTGGCAGCTGAAGAACGACGAGGAGCTGCGCGCGCGGGTCAACAAGAACCTCGAGACCGTCGGCGTCCCGCCGTACAGCGGCGACGTCGAGGTCAGGCACCTGCTCTGGCTGATCGCGGAAGGCGACGGCTACGAGCAGCTCAAGGTCGCGGCGCACAAGGGCCTGAAGGGCTTGAAGATCGCGCCGTTCTACGGCTGCCAGATCCTGCGGCCGTCGAAGATCCTCGGCTTCGAGGACCCGGACCGGCCGTGGTCGCTCGAGGCGATCATCCAGGCGTGCGGCGGGCAGCCGGTCGACTATCCGGCGAAGATCAAGTGCTGCGGCTTTCCGATCATCCAGGCACGCGAGGAGGTCGCTCTCAGCGAGCTGATCCAGCCGATCGAGCAGGCGGTGGAGGCCGGCGCCGACGCGATGGTCACCCCGTGCCCGCTCTGCCATCTCTCGCTGGACGCGTGGCAGCTCAAGCTCCGGAAGGCGACCGGAAAGGACTTCGCGATGCCGATCCTGCACCTCTCGCAGCTGATCGGAGTCGCGGCCGGGCTCGAGGAGTCGGAGCTCCAGTTCAAGCGCCACGTCGTCTCGGTCGACTCGGTCACACAGAAGCTCGAGGTCTGACTTGCGGGTCACGCGGCTCGCGGGCGCCGCGGCCGCGGCGGGGCTCGCCTGGGGTCATTTCGAGGCGGGCTGGGTGCGGCTCGAGACGCTGGCCTGCCCCGTGCCCGGGCTGCCTCCGGAGCTCGAGGGCCTGCGCATCGCGCACCTGTCCGACTTCCACCTCGGCTTTCCCTCGCGCGGCTCGGCTGCGGTCGAGCGCGCGGTGGACTGGGTCGAGGAGCGGCAGCCCGACCTGACGCTGATCAGCGGCGACCTGCTCTCGCGCCGGTCGGGCGAAGAGCGCCTCCGCGAGTTGCTCGCGCGCATGCCGCGCTGCTACGCGGTGCTCGGCAACCACGACTTCGCCCAGTCGCGCGATCCGTTCTCGCACCCGGCGGGCGTGCTCGACCTCGAGCCGGCGACCTTGCTCACCGACGACTCGCGGACGCTCGAGCTGCGCGGCCGGACGATCCAGATCGTCGGCGTCGACCCTCGCTCGTACCGCCATCGCCGGGCGCACCCCGAGCAGCGCGTCGACCCGGACGCCGACCTGCGCATCCTGCTCTGCCACTTCCCGGACGTCATCGACAGGCTCCCGGCAGGCGCGTTCCACCTCGTTCTCTCCGGCCACCTGCACGCCGGCCAGATCTGCGTCCCCTGGCCGGGTGGACGCCTGCGGCTCGCCCACATCCGCTGGACCTACATCCGCGGTCTCTACCAGCGCCCGGGCGGGACCCTCCACCTCTCGGCCGGCCTCGGCACGACGTTCGTCCCGTTCCGTTTCCTCGCGCGCCCGGAGGCGACGGAGCTTGTTTTGCAGGCGAGCTAGCAGTACTGCCGGCGCCAGGCCTTCGACTGGCCCGCGCCGCACCAGTTTCCCCAGAAGCGCCAGCCGCTCCTCGCCTTCACGAAGAAGACATAGACGCCCGGTCCGGCGATATCAGACACCGGCACGTCGTAGTGGATGACCCATGACGCCGCGGCGAGGCGGGGGCCACATTGCTTCTCGGCCGCGCGCAGGATCATCAAAGCGCCGGGCGTGGCTCGGTTGAAGTCCTTCATCGATGAGTCTTCGTACGCCAGGCCATGCTCGACGAGATCGATCGGCGCGTTGCGCGGCGTCAGGCGATAGATCGTTCCCTGGCTGTTGAGAGTGCCGCGCGCGAGGTTGCGCTGCGCAGCGCGTAGCACCTCGCTGACCGGCGCGATGGCCGACGCGCGGTAGAGGACGGCCTTCGGGCAGCTGATCGCGCCACCGAGCGCTGCCGAGCGCGTCGGGCTCGGCGCGACGCTTTTCCCGCAGGCGGTAGCCAACAGGAGGACGAAGACGACGAAGTGAGCGCTCGCAACGAGATGGGCCGGATGATGGCTGCTTTCGAATGGCGGCGACAGCCCCTCCCTAGAATCGGAGAATGAGCACGCGGCTCACGGGCCTGACCGGCGCGACGCTCGAAAGCGTCGCGGGTGTTTGCCACGACTGCGTCTGGTGGCAGTCGCGCACCGCCGGCCGCCGCGTGGACAAGCGGCGCTGGATCGAGAAGGCCGAGACCGAGTTCGGCGCGTGGGGGACCGTCTACTACGACGACGACGGCCGCGTGCTCGGCTCGATGCAGTACGGCGTCTCGCGGCTCTTCCCCCGCGCGGCCGAGCTGCCCGCCGGGCCGCCGTCCGACGACGCCGTCCTCGTCACCTGCGCGTACCTCTTCGACCGCACGAGCCCGTGGGTGCTGCAGTCGCTCTTCCTCGCCGCGATCGGCGACGCCAGGGACAAGGGCGCCGCCGCGCTCGAGACCTTCGCCTATCGCTACCGCGAGGGCGAGTCCGACTACGAGCGGTTCCTCGTGCACCGCACGGTCTTCCCGCGCGATTTCCTCTCCGACTTCGGCTTCCGGACCGTGCGCTCGATCGGCCAGGTCGAGCTCGTGCGTTTGGAGCTCGGCGGGCTGGTCCCGGTGCTCGAAGGGAAGCGCTGGAAGGTGCTCAGGGCGCTGCGGGAGGCCTTCCTCCCGGAGCCCGTGCCGGAGCCTCGGCGCCCCTAGCTGTAGGCGGTCGCCCAGGCCGCGCGCAGCGCGGAGGGCGTCGTCACGAGGAGGCGCACCTGGCGACCGCCGAGCGCGAGCTTCAGCTTCGGCAGCAGCGTCTCGTCGGTCGGGTCGGCGACCGCAACGGAAACCGTTTCGTCCGGGTGCAGCCGGACGGGGATGGCGCGCAACGCCGTTGCCTCGCGCTTCTGAAGGAGAGAGACGGCCCGCCGGTCGACCGACGTGACGCCGATGTCGACGAAATCGATCTGCGCCTGTTCGCCGAGCACGCGGGCAATGTCGTCCTCGAAGCAGATACCCAGCCGGACGAGCGCCTCGCCGAGCAGCTCGCCCTCCTCGCGCTCGGCGAGCGCGCGGTCGAGCTCGTCGTGGGTCACGATCCTTTTGCGCAGCAGGATCGCGCCGAGGTGCGAGCGAGGCTCGTTCTCGAAAAACTGGTGGTCGAGGCGCGCTTGCCGCATCGGCCACTTATCGGGATTTCGCGCTCTCAGCTTGAGAAAGCAGCGGATACCGACCCATTCGGCCGATCAAGCTCGACGCTGCGCTTGAACGAATCGAGGCTCTTCTGGAGCTCCTTCTCGAGGAGGATGATGGGCAAGAAGAAGAGGAACCTGACGCTTGAGGAGATCGATCGGGTCGACATCTAGTCGAAGAGGCCCGTCGAGACCTGAGGCAGATCATCGAGCTTCTCGAAGGGAAGCTCGGCGGAAAACCCGCTTAGCCTTCTCCTACGCCGCGACCGGCCGACGCGAGAGCACGAGCTCGGCGATCTGGATGCCGTTCAGGGCGGCGCCCTTGCGGAGGTTGTCGCACGCGAGGTGGAGCACGAGGCCGTTCTCGGCTGCGGGGTCGCGGCGGATGCGGCCGACCAGCGCGTCATCGCCGCCCGCCGCCTGGCCGGGAGTGGGGAAGTCGACGAGACGGACCGACGGCGCGGCGGCGAGCAGCTCGCGCGCCTCGTCTGCCGAGAGCGGCTGGTCGGTCTCGACCCAGATGGACTCCGCGTGGCCGACCGGCACCGGGACGCGGACGCACGTCGCGCTGACCGGCAGCTCCGGCAGCTCGAGGATCTTGCGCGTCTCGTCGCGGATCTTCGCCTCCTCGTCGAACTCCTCGCCGTCGAACGTCCAGTCGACGGAGAGGTCGTGCTCGGCCTGCGGCTCATCGAGCAGCTGCTGCAGCCGCTGCGCGCCCTTACCCGAGACCGACTGGTAGGTCGCCACCCGCACGGAGCGCAGCCCCGCGGCGTCGAGCAGCGGCTTGAGCACGAGCGTCAGCGGGATCGTCGAGCAGTTCGGGTTCGCGATCAGGCCGTCGTTCTCGAGCGCGCGGCCGCCGTTCACCTCGGGGACGACGAGAGGCACCTCCGGCTCCAGCCGGAACGCTTCGGACTTGTCGACGCAGAGCGCGCCGCCCTTCAGCGCGTGCGGGACGAGCTCGCGGCTCGCCTTCGAGCCGACCGAGAAGAAGCAGACGTCGAAGCCGGCGAGCGTCTCGGGAGTCGCCTCCTCGACAGGCCGGCCGCGAACCTCTTTCCCGGCTGACCGCGCGGACGCGAGCAGCGAGACGTCGTCGAAGCCACGCTCGGCGAGCAGGTCGACCATGACGCCGCCGACCGCGCCGGTTGCGCCGACCACAGCAACCCTAGGCATGCTGCCTCTCGGCCTCGGGCGCGTCGAGCTCGAAGGCGGTGTGCAGCGCGGCGACCGCGCTCTCGACCTGGTCGCTGCGCAGGTGGCAGGAGATCTTGATCGGCGACGTCGTCACGACCTCCGGCTCGATCCCATTGTCGGCGAGGGTCGCGAACGCCTTGGCGGCGACCCCCGGATGGCTCTTCATGCCGGCGCCGATCACGCTGACCTTGCCGAGGTCGTCGCGCGCGTTCCAGTCCACGCCGAGACCGTCGAGCACCTCGGCCGCTGCGTCGCGGTCCTCGGCCGGCGCCGAGAACACGATCTCCGGCCCGGTCTGGACGATCGTGTCGACGTTGACGCCCGCCTCGGCGAGCGCGGCGAACAGACGCGACGGCGTCGTTCCCTCGACGCGGTAGAGCGTCTCCTCCAGCGTGTGCGTCACTCCGGAGATCAGCGCTTTCTCGAGCATGCGTTCGTCCTCCTCGCGAATCCACGTGCCGTCCGCCGCCGAGAACGTCGAGCGGACGTGCAGCTTGACCGAGTGGTTGCGCGCGACCTCGACCGAGCGTACCTGGAGCACCTTCGCGCCGCTCGCGGCCATCTCGAGCATCTCGTCGTAGCTCAGCGCGTGGAGCTTTCGCGCGTCGGGAACGAGCCGCGGGTGGGCGGTGTAGACGCCCTCGACGTCGGTGTAGATCTCGCAGACCTCGGCCCCGAGTGCGGCGGCGAGCGCGACCGCGGTCAGATCGGAGCCCCCGCGGCCGAAGGTGGTGATGTCCTGGTCGGTCGAGACGCCCTGGAACCCGGCGACGAGGACGATGCGGCCCTGGTCGAGCGCCTCGTGGATCCGGCGCGCGCGGACGTCGACGATCTTCGCCTTGCCATGGACGGTGTCCGTGACGATCCCCGCCTGCGACCCGGTGAGCGAGATCGCCTCGGCGCCGAGATCGTGGATCGCCATCGCCGCGAGCGCGCAGGAAATCCGCTCCCCGACCGAGATCAGCATGTCGAGCTCGCGCGGCTTCGGCCGCGCCGAGACCTCGTAGGCGAGCCGGACGAGGTCGTCGGTCGTGTCGCCCATCGCGGAGAGCACCGCGACGACGCGGTTGCCGGCAGCGCGCGCCTCGACGAGCCGGCGCGCGACGTCCTTGATCTTGGCCGGGTCGGCGACCGAGGTGCCGCCGAACTTCATCACGAGCGTGCCGAGCCGCGGCTCGACGCCTTCGAGCGCGGGAAGTGCCTCGAACTCGGTCGCGGTCACGGCGGAAGTGTCACATTTCGCGGCGGCCGCTCAGCGCCCTGCCCAGGGTGACCTCGTCGGCGTACTCGAGGTCGGCGCCGACCGGGAGGCCGCTCGCCAGGCGGGTGACGCGGACGCGGCCGCGGAGGCGGTCGGCGAGGTAGGCGGCCGTCGCTTCGCCGGTCATGTTCGGGTTCGTCGCGAGTACGACCTCCTCGACGCCGTTCCGCTCGACGCGGCCGAGGAGCTCGTCGATCCGCAGGTGCTCGGGCTCCACGCCGTCGAGAGGCGAGAGCGCGCCGCCGAGCACGTGGTACAGCCCGCGGTACTCGTGCGTGCGCTCGACGGAGATCAGGTCGGCGGGCTGCTCGACGACGCAGACGATCGAGTGGTCGCGCCGTGCGTCGCGGCAGATCTCGCAGGTCTCTTCCTCGGTGAAGTTCCCGCACTCACGGCAGAAGCGGACGCGCTCCTTGACCTCGGCGATCGCGGCGGCGAGCGCTCCGGCCTCGTCCTTCGGGACGCGCAGGAGGTGGAACGCGAGCCGCTGCGCGGTGCGCTGGCCGACCCCGGGAAGGTGCGTCAGTTGCGCGACGAGGTTGTCCACCGACGGGCTGAACATGGCCGAAGTGTGCCTACCGGGTCAGCCGTGCACGACGACGAGGCCGGTGATTCCGAGCCCGAAGACCACGATTGCGAGCAGCGAGTCCGGCCCGAGGCGGAATCGGCAGCGCATCGGCCTCGCGACCACGCCCATCGCGTAGATGGCCGTGAGCCCGACGCCCAGCGAAGCGAGCCAGCTGTTCAGCCGGCCTGCACTCGGGAGGACGGGCGAGCCGGCGATCAGGTCGGCGAGCAGGAACAGGCAGACCTGGAAGGCGTTGCCGCCGAAGATGTCTCCGACGGCGAGGGCGTGGTCGCCGAGCCGCACCGCCGCGATCCCCGAGCTGATCTCGGGCAGCGCCGTGGCGGTCGCGAGGATGGTTGCGCCGAAGATGACGCCGTTGATCCCGGCGCGGTCGGCGAGCGCGTTTCCGGTCGTCTCGAGCCCGACTCCGGCGATCAGCGTGACCACGCAGGCCGCGAGGAACACGCCCGCGACCCAGGCGGTCGAGGCCTTCGCGAACGGATGCGGCTGCTCCGCGTGCGGCTCACGGCGATGGCGCCGCCCCGGCCGGCTTCCGGGCATCGAGACGCTTCCAGCGAGGGTCCTTTCGCACGCGGTTGATCACATAGATCCCGACCGTCCAGACCACCACGATTGCGACCGACGCCGGGCTGACGACGCCGCCGATCGCCGTGGTCGGAGGGAGCAGCGCCCCCATCAGGACGCCTGAGACCACGAGCACCACGAGCAGTCCTTCGAGCACCGGCGTGAGCGCGCCGACCAGGAAGGTCAGCGGCCGCTCGGGCCCGACGACGAAGTCGCAGAGGACGAGCACCATCGTCTGCACCGCGATCCCGCCGATCAGGTTCCCGGCCGCGAGCTGCAGGTTGCCGTCGGCCGCCGCCGAGATCGTGATCGCGACCTCGGGGAGGCTCCCCGCGATCGCGAGCAGGATGATCCCGCCGAGCTCCTGGCCGAAGCCGAGGCGCACGTCGAGCGCGTCGGTCGTCTTCGAGAGGCCGACGCCCGCCACCCAGGTCACGGCAGAAGCGCCGATGAAGATGAGGACGAGGAGAGGGCTGGAGAGGCCGGTCAATGCCGGCTAGCCGAGGCGGCCGAGCGCGGTCTCGAGCAGCGTGGCGGCGATATCCGGGTGCCGCCGGACGAGGTCCTCGAAGGCGGCGCGGTCGAACGCGAGGCAGCGAACGTCGGTCTTCGCCCGGCAGCGCGCGGTGCGCCTGCCGTCCTCGGTCAGCAGCGCGAGCTCCCCGAAGAAGTTGCCCGGGCCGAGCTCGCGCCAGCCTTCGCGTGCCTCGACCTCGACCGTGCCTTCGACGACGAAGTACATGCCGGTGCCGGCTTGCAGGGGCTGGACGAGGACCTGGTCGGGCTGCGCCTCGACATCCGTCGCGACACCCGCAAGGTGCTCGAGCGCGTCCGGCTCGAGCTCCGCGAAGAGCGGAATCGCGCGCAGGTCGTCGACGGAGGCGGCCATCTAGAGCCCTGGAAGGCCGAGCCCGCGGAGGTCGCCGAGCGCCGGCCCCAGCTTCGACTCGATCAAGCCCTGCGCCGAGCGCAGCGCCTCGTTGACCGCGGCGAGGACGAGGTCCTCGAGCATCTCCGGGTCGTCGGGGTCGATCGCCTTCGGGTCGATCTTGATCTCGCGGATCTCGCCGTTGCCTGTCGCGGTGACCGTGACCATTCCGCCGCCGGCGCTCGCCTGGACGGTCTCGTCCTTCAGTTCTTCCTGCGCCTGCTGCATCTGGCTCTGCATCTGCTGCACCTGCTCCAGCATCTTGTTCATGTCGAAGCTCATGTCCGCTCCCGGCGCCGGCAAAGCCGCCGCCTCCGCTCTTTGATGATCTCCGTCAAGCCTACGATCATTCCTCGCTCACCTCGCGTGCGTCGAAGGTGCCTTTCATCAGCTCGATGATCTCTTCTTCCGTCGCCGGCTCCTCGTCAGGCGCCTCACCGGCCTCGCCCCCGTTCTCGCCGACCTCGAAGGCGAGGGCCAGCCGCCGGCCCGTGATTTCGTAGAGCGCCTCGGCGAGCAGGGTCGCATTCTTCGGATCCTCGGCCAGCTGGCGATGGAAGGACGCGGCTCGCGGGAACTCGACCGTGAGCGTGTCGCCGGCCAGGTCCTTCGGGTGCGCCTCGCGCAGCACCGACGCGGTCGGGATCGACTTCTCCTCGACGGCGGGGAGAATCGTCCGCTGCCAGGCTTCCTGCAGCTGTTCGAGCTCGAGGGACACCGGCTCTTCGGGACGGGGTGTCTCTTCCGGCCGCGGCTCAGGGACTGTCCCTGGGACATGGCCGGAATGGGCGCCCCGCTCGAGCAGCTCCAGACGGTGCGCCGTCGACTCGCGCGACAGGTCCGCCGCAGGGCGCGTCACCTTCACGAGCGCGAGCTCGAGCGGGCAGGCGGGGGTCGCCGCCCTGGCGCAGGTCGTCGACTGCGACGGCCAGCAGGTCGCACAAGTCGGAGCACCGTCGGCTCGGCGAGCTGGTTCGCCTGCTCGCGCAGGCGGTCGCGCGTCTCCTCGGTGACGGGCAGCGACTCCGGGACCTCGCCCATGTGCTGGACGAGCAGGAGGTGCCGGAGGTGCTCGAGCAGATCCGTGACGAGGCGGCCGAGATCCTGACCCTGCTCCGAGAGCTCCTCGACGAACGCCAGCGCGCCCGCGGTGTCGCGGTCCACGATCAGGTCGCAGAGGCGGAACAGCGCCTCCTCCTCGACGGCGCCCAGGAGCTGGAGCACCGCCTGCACGGTGACCTGCTTCTCCGTAGCCGCCGAGAGCTGGTCGAGCGTCGACTCCGCGTCGCGGTATGCACCGCGTGCGGAGCGCGCGATCAGCGAGAGGGCCGCGTCGGGCGCCTCGATCCCTTCGGCATCTGCGATCCGCCGCAGCTTCTGAACGAGCTCCGGCAACCGCGGCCGCGAGAACACGAACGTCTGGCAGCGCGACCGGACCGTCGGCAGCATCTTCGAGAGGTCGGTGGTGCAGAACACGAAGACGAGGTGGGGCGGAGGCTCTTCGATCAGCTTCAGCAGCGCGTTGAAGGCGGCGTCGGTGAGCTGGTGCGCCTCGTCGAGGATGTACACCTTGTAGCGCCCCTCGACCGGCTGCAGGACGACGCGCTCCCGGATCTCGCGGATGTCGTCGATCCCGCGCTGCGAGGCCGCGTCCATCTCGACGACGTCGAGCGACGTCCCGTCCGCGATCGCGCGGCAGGCGTGGCACTCGTTGTCGGGCGTCGGCGTCGGGCCCTGCGCGCAGTTCAACGCCTTCGCGAGGATGCGCGCGAGCGACGTCTTGCCCGTGCCCCGCGGCCCCGCGAACAGGTACGCCTGGCGGATCTGCCCGTGCGAGATCGCGTTCGTCAGCGTCCGCACGACCGCCTCCTGACCTACTACCTGGGAAAAGTCCTGCGGGCGGTACTTCCGGTAGAGCGCGGCCACCCGGCGAGCTTACTGAATCGCCGAGAGCGGAAAATGAGCGTAGGCTCGACGGAGCTCATCAAGGAGCGGAGGTGCCGGCTTTGCCGGCGCCGGGAGCGGGGAAAGGGCCGGACGCACCGGGCGCCTGAGAGGTATCGCTTAGCGCTGCTTCCTCCCGGATCTGACGCGGTTCGCAAGCTCCCACCGCCCGGGGCCCGGCCCGGCGAAAGATGGTACCGGCGGGCGGTCTTGTGCGTTTAGACTCAGCTCGATGCCGGTCGCCGACGTAATGGTCTTTCGCGTCGTGAAAGTCGCGCCCGACGACACGGTCAGCGTCGCGATCGCGCGCATGCTCGAGGAGAACGTGGGCTCGGTCGGCGTCTGCGAGGGCGAGAAGCTCGTGGGGATGTTCACCGAGCGCGACGTCCTCCGCCTGGCCGGCGAGGGCTCGCAGTTCGCCGACGTGCGGGTCGGCGACGTGATGACGCGCCAGCTCGTGACGCTTGCGCCCGACGACGACATCCTCGACGCGGCACGCCTCATGGGCGAGCGCAAGATCCGCCACCTGCCGGTCCTCGAGGGCGAGAACCTGCTCGGGATCGTGGGCATCCGGGAGGTCGTCCGCGCGCTCGTCGAACGACTCTGGCGCACGCAGGACGACGAGGCTCGCGAGCGGGCCCGCGAGCTCCTCGATCGCAAGAACGCGCCGGTATCCTGAGCCCGAAGGGCGTGTAGCTCAGCGGGAGAGCGCCCGCTTCACACGCGGGAGGTCCCTGGTTCGATCCCAGGCACGCCCATTTCTCCACCTTCCCGCTTCGACCGCTTCGCTTTCCTCTCGCTCAAGCAGCGAACCGGCTTCGCCGGGCCGCGCGCTGACGCAGAGCGGACGGCGTGCGGTGAGGCGACAACATCGTCCTTACCGGGTGATCCGATCGCCTCCTGGGTGCGCGATCGTGGAGCAGGAAACCTGGCTACACGTGCCGAACCGCACGTCGACGTCCCGAAAGGAGCTTTGCATGGCGACAGCCACAAGTACGGCGGATATCGGCGAACGCTGGGCGGGTTGGATCCGCTTCGCCGGAATCATGATGTTGATCATCTCGATGATCGACTTCTTCCAGGGCATGATCGCGGTGATCCGCGGCGAGTACTACGCGATCACGCCGAACCAGATCATCGTCTTCGACCTGACCACCTGGGGATGGCTGATGATCCTCTGGGCGGTCGTGGTCGGGCTCACCGGCTTCGGCCTGCTGTCAGGGGCGACGTGGGCCCGCTGGGTGACGATCGTGGTCGGGAGCCTCAACGTTCTGGCTCAGCTCGGCTTCATCGGCAACGCGGCGTACCCGCTCTGGGCGCTCTGCGCGCTCGCCCTGAACATCCTCGTTCTCTACGCGGTGACGATCCGCTGGGGCGAGGGGAGCGCGACTCTCAAGGAGTTCGCCGAGACCCGCTACTAGAGGTTTTTTCCACGGGGGTGCCGCCTCGAGCGGCGCCCCCGGGTTACGCCTCGTCGATCGGGCGGCCGACGACCAGAGCGGCCTGAAGCTCCGGGTCGAGCTCCCGGAACTCGGCGTCGGGGAGGACCCCGAGCGCGTCGAGCGTCTTCGAGAAGAAGCAGCGGATCGTCGCGGCCAGCACGACGTCCATGATCTCTTCGTCCGAGAGGCCGAGGTCGCGCAGGCGCTGACGGTCGGCGTCAGCTGATCGAGGTCGCGTCGTCTACGACGCGTTCCGCGAGGTCCATCACGGCGAGGTCGACCTCGTCCAGGCCGGCCGAACGGCGGTCGATCGCGATCTCGCGGACCGGCTCGCCGAACTGCTCGAGCAGCACCTTGCCGTGCGCGAGCGAGCAGTAGCTCGAGCGCAGCCGCCGGGCCGCTGCGAGCGTCGCCAGCTCGTAACGCCGCTCGTCCATCCCGGACTTGACCGCGGTGACGAGCTCCCGCCACGCGGCGTACACCTCCGGCTTCGATTCGAACGCGCGCTCGAGGTTGCTCGCCATCGGGCGCATGTGTACCACGTGGCGCGCCGTTTCGATGACCCCTGGCACGGGTAGCCGTTTTGCAAGTTCAAAGCGGTACTAGTCCAGGAGGAGAAGCATGAAGTGTCGCATCGCGCGGTTCGCGCTGGTTCTCGTAGGGGTCGCACTGACAGCAGGAGTTGGAGGCGCAGCACGTGCGAGCGCCGGAGCAGGGCTCTCGATCAGGCCCGTCTGCAATGCGGTCCCGGCCGGCTACGCGCGCTGCTTCTCGCTGGTCAAGGGCGACGCCCTGCCGTTCGCATCGGGACCGACCGGCTACGGGCCTGCCGATCTACAGGCCGCCTACGCCCTCCCGTCGTCGACGGCCGGCGTGGGCCAGACCGTCGCCATCGTCGACGCGTTCGACGACGCGACGGCAGAGTCCGACCTCGCCCAGTACCGCTCGTTCTACGGCCTCCCGGCCTGCACGACGGCGAACGGCTGCTTCCGGAAGGTGAACGAGTCGGGCGGCACGCTCCCGATGCCTCCGCCCGAGCCGGACTGGTCGCTCGAGATCTCGCTCGACCTCGACATGGTCAGCGCGGTCTGCCCGAACTGCCACATCCTGCTCGTCGAGGCGACCACGAACCTCAACACCGACCTCTACACGGCCGAGGACACGGCTGCGCGGCTCGGCGCCAACGCGATCAGCAACAGCTACGGGGGCGACGAGTCGAGCAGCGAGGCCTCGCAGGACGTTCACTTCAACCATCCGGGAGTCGCGATCACCGCGAGCTCGGGCGACAACGGGTACGGCGTCTCGTATCCGGCAGCCTCGCCCTACCTGACGGCGGTCGGCGGCACGTCGCTCACCAGAGGCGGCGGCACGCGCGGCTGGACGGAGAGCGCCTGGAGCGGAGCCGGCAGCGGCTGTAGCGCGTACGAGCCGAAGCCGGCCTGGCAGACCGACTCGGGCTGCGCGCGGCGGACCGTCGCCGACGTCTCCGCGGTGGCCGATCCGAACACCGGCGTCGCGGTCCTGTTCGCGGGCCAGTGGTTCACGGTCGGTGGGACGAGCGCTTCGTCGCCGATCATCGCGAGTGTCTACGCGCTTGCCGGGAACGCGTCGAGCGTGAACGCCGGCTCGTACCCGTACTCGCACGCGGGCTCGCTGTTCGACGTCGTGACCGGCAGCAACGGCACCTGCAGCCCGAGCTACCTCTGCACCGGCGTGGCGGGCTACGACGGCCCGACCGGCCTCGGGACGCCGAACGGCACGGGCGGCTTCTAGAAGGTCGTGGCGGCCGGGGCTGGAGGAGCCCCGGCCTCTCCACCTAGCCCGCGTACGGGCTGACGCTCATGTACTTGAAGCCGGTGTCGGCGGCGAGGCTGACGATCACCGAGTCCGGCCCGAGGCGCTCGGCGAGGCGGTGGGCCCCGACGACGTTCGCGCCGGTGGAGATTCCGGCGAAGAGCCCATCCTCGCGCGCCAGGCGGAGCGTCATCTCGAGCGCCTCGTCGTCGCCGATCGGCTCGACGTGGTCGACCTTCGAGGCATCCCAGTGCGGAACCACCATCCCGGTCCAGCCCTGGATCAGGAACGGCCCGGGCGAGCCGCCGCTGACCGCCGCGGAGGAAGCGGGCTCGTGGGCCTGGATGAAGACACCGCGCGGCCGCAGCGCCTCCGAGACGCCCATCACCGTCGCGGCGGTGCCCATCCCGTGGCAGAAGCCCGTCACGCGGCCGTCGGTCTGCTCCCGGATCTCGCGTCCGAGCCGCTCGCGGTGGCCGGGGATGACGTACGGGTTGTTGAACTGGTCGGTCGCGTAGTGGCCGGGCTCCGCGGCGAGCTCGGCCACGCGGTCGACCATGTTCTGGATGTCCTGCGGCGTCACCTTCGGCGGCCCTTCGACGGAAGGGATCACCTCGACGTCGGCGCCGAGCGCGCGCATGAGCTGGATCCGCTCCTCGGTGAAGCAGTCCGCGATCACGATCAGCGCGCGGTAGCCCTTCGCCCGGCAGACCAGCCCGAGCGCCGGGCCTGTTGAGCCGCCCGTGTACTCGACGACCGTGTCGCCGCGCGAGATCAGCCCGTCCCGCTCGGCTCCTTCGATCATCGCGAGCGCCATCCTGTCCTTGACCGAGCCGGTCGGGTTCGTGTTCTCGAGCTTGAGCCAGAGCTCGGCGCCGTTCGCGGGCGCACAGCGGTGCAGGCGGAGGAGCGGCGTGTTCCCGATCGCGTCGAGGATCGACTGCACGGAGGGATCATCCTCCACGCGAGCGTTTCCATCGACCGGGAGCGGGGTAGGGTCCGGCCCCGTGGCGGCCGAGTCCTGGCAAAACCTCTCCGAGCTCGATCTGCGCTTCAGCCGGTCTCGGCGTCGCGCTGCGGCGCGCCGTCGGATTCCGCCGAAGCGCAGGCTGCTCGGATCGCGCAGCTTCCGCGCCGGGCTCCTGGCCGTCGCGCTGCTTGCGCTCGTCGCCGAGTCTGTCGGGCTCGAGACGTCGAATGCGAAGCCTCCGGTCGCCAAGCGGCTGGTGCCGACCCTCGGCGCGGGCTGCCCGGTGCCCGCCCGCTTCAGCTCGGCGTTCGCGCGCGCGTCGGCGCGGACCGGTGTGCCCGCGTCGCTGCTCGTGGCGACCGCGTACGAGGAGTCCCGCATGGATCCGGATGCTCGCTCGGAGGCCGGCGCGGAGGGCCTGCTGCAGCTGATGCCGCAGACCGCTCGTGAGGTGAAGCTGGCCGGCGGCAGCCCCGCCCTGAACGTGCTCGCGGGTGCGCGCTACCTACGTCAGATGCTCGACCGCTTCGGCACTGTCGATCTCGCGCTCGCCGCGTACAACGCCGGCCCGACCGCGGTCGAGCGCGCCGGCGGCGCCCCGACGCTCGCGACGCTTCGCTACGTCAAGGACGTCGAGGCGCGATCAGCGCTGCTCTCGAGCTGCTGACCCCCGGCCGCCGCTGACCTGCGGCTGAGGCGTGAGGTCGCGGACGATCGACTCGTCGCGCTCGGGCCCCGGGAGGACGTCCTGGACGAGGGCCGCAACCTCCTGCAGCCGCTCGACGGCCTCGCGCTTGCGCTGCTCGAGCATCCGCACCTCGGCGCGGAGCTGCTCCTGGCGGCGGCGGACGTCGCTCTCGACCTGGCGGACCATCTGATCGGCGGCCTCGCGCGTCGAGCTCGCTTGCTTCTCTGCCTCGGCGACGAGCTTTCGCGCTTCTTCCTCGGCCTGGCGCCGGTGCTGGGTCGCGTACGCCTCGACCGCGAGACGCATGTCGCGCGCGTACTCCTCCGCCTCGGCGCGCAGGTTGCGCGCGTCCTCGGTGAGCTCCTTCTTGAGCCGCTGCGCCTCGACGGCGGCGAGCCGCTCGAGCTCGGATGCCTCGGCACGCGCCTCGTCGCGAATCCGCTTCGCGGCTTCTTCGGCCGCTTCGAGGATGCCGGAGACGTGCTCCCCGACAGCCGCGTAGCCGGACTCGCGCCGCGCCGGCTCCGCCGCGATCTCGTTGGCGCGTCCGTTCTCGTCCACTTGCCGCTCCCCTATTGGTTCCGGAGAGCGGCAAGCTAATTCATTGCGCGGGCCCGGGCAAGCCGGGCGCGCGGGTCCCCGCGAGGCTCTACGCCGTCGCGAGGCGCTGGCTGAGATTCCCCGTCGGGAAGTTGCGCAGCTTGCGCTTGAGGACTACCGCAGTCATGGCCGCCTTTCTTTTCCGCAGGTTCGTACGCCGGTTCTCATACTCGGCCGGAAATGCGCTCCGCGCCATCCCTCGAAGTGGTTCATCCGGTGCCGTCTTTACGGTGAAGGTGTGTCCAGGGCCGTCCTGCAGCGTTCCTTCGCGGAGTTCGTCGGGACCTTCACCCTGATCTTCGTCGGAGCGGGCTCGATCATCGCAACCGGCGGCCACGACCTGACGGCGATCGCGCTCGCCCACGGCCTCGCGATCGGCGTGATGGTCTCGGCGGTCGGCCACATCTCCGGCGGCCACTTCAACCCGGCCATAACGCTCGGATTTGTGGTGACCCGGCGAATCGAGACAGGGATCGCCGGCGCTTACTGGGTCGCGCAGTTCCTCGGTGCGGTCGTCGCGGCCGCGCTTCTCAAGGGGCTCGTGCCCGACGCGGCGGCCAACGCCGTCAAGCTCGGGACGCCGGCGATCGCCCCCGGGATCAGCGCCGGCCAGGGGGTCGGAATCGAGATCATCCTGACGTTCTTCCTCGTCTTCGTGGTCTTCGCGACCGCGGTCGACCCGCGAGGGTCCTTCCGGCTGATCGCGGGCCTTGCGATTGGCCTCGCGATCACCTTCGACGTCTTGATGGGCGGCCCGTGGACGGGAGCGGCCATGAACCCCGCACGTGCCTTCGGGCCGCAGCTGATCCAGAACGACTGGAGCAACGCGTGGGTCTGGTACGTCGGGCCGGCTATCGGGGCCGTTCTCGCCGTGCTTTCCTACGAGTTCCTCTACCTGCGCCCGGTCGAGCCCGAGCCGGTCGGGCCTCCGGAGACGGGCGTCGAGGAGCCGGCTCCGGGTCGCGCGGCGTCCTAGCCCTTCTATTCGTTAGGTTCCCGGTCGTGCTGCTGCTCGCGCTGTCGTCGGCCCACAAGATTGGCCTCGCCCTCGCGGTTTTCGTCTTCGCGGGCTTCTCGCTCGTCGTCTCGATGGTCGTCCCGCGGAGGTGGCCTCAGTTCCCGGGCCGACTGTTGCCGGCCTTCCTCGTCGTCAGCTTCGTGCTGTTCATCGGGATGATGGCGGCAGTCGTGATCTTCGGGGCCGAATAGCAGACCCAAAAACGACGAAGCTCGCCTCGGTCAACCGAAGCGAGCCGCGCCAGACGCCGGAGAGGGGGAGAGCCGGCACGTTGAGCATGTTCGAGACAGCGGGCCGTGCCATGCCTCCGAAGGGTGATCCGAGAGGAGCCTCGGCTATCCTGTCGGCGTCCGGAGAAGTGGCCGAGTGGCTGAAGGCGGCGCCCTGCTAAGGCGTTATGGGGGTACTAACCTCCATCGAGGGTTCGAATCCCTCCTTCTCCGCCTCGCTTTCCTGGCCGGGCGGCCTCCGGCCGGCGGAGCCGGCCTCCGAGCCGCCCTCGCGCCCCTGGCCCGGCTCCGGCCGAGAGCCCGTGCCTCTAGCACTGTTCCCTCGGCCTACGCCGAGCCAGGAACGCGCCAGAAAACCGAGGTACCCTCGCGTGCCTGGCCGCGGCTCGGCTCCGGGCCTATGCCGACCCTGCGACGCGCCAGGAACGCGAGGATGGCCAGCCGGGGCGCGGTACTCTGTCCGGCACGGAGGGGTGGCAGAGCGGTCGAATGCGGCGGTCTCGAAAACCGTTTCGGGCGGTTTCGTCCGACGAGGGTTCAAATCCCTCCCCCTCCGCCTAACTCGTCTACGCCACGCCTGCTGCTTCGTCGAGATACCTGACGATGGGCCAGGCCCCGTTGGTCGTGTTCGAGATCACTGTCTGCGTCAGCTGTGCGCCCGGGTCGTGCCGTGAGCGGAACGACACCCCGGCGTCGTAGCCCTCCAGGATGACCGCGTCGCTCGACGCGTGGAGCCAGAACCCGAGCCCGTAGCGCTTCGAGTGCGCGGGCGCGTCGCTGCGGGGACGCACCATCTCCGCGACCCAGTCCTCGGAGACGATCCGGCCGGCGAAGAGCGCCTGCCACAACGAGCTGATGTCGGCGGCCGTGGAGTAGATCCCGCCGTCGCCGCTGCCTCGTACCGGAAGGTGGAAGACGTTCGTCCTCGACCGTCCGTCGCTCTCGAGGTACCCCGTTGCGGTGCGGCCGGGGAGCTCGTCGGAGCGGAGGAACTCCGTATCGCTCATACCGGCAGGGCGGCAGACGCGCTGCTCGACCAACTCGTGGAAGGGGACGCTGCTTGCTCGCTCGGCAATGAGCGCCAGCACGACGAAGCCGCCGTTGCAGTACGCGAAGCGTTCGCCCGGCGGGAACGCGGTTGGATGGCCGTTGAGCACGGCGAGGTAGTCCTCGGTCGCCGCGAGCTCGTGGACCGGAACCGGCATCACGTAGTCCCCGACCTCGACGGCCTCCTCGTCGAGGTAGTCGCCGATGCCCGACCGGTGCGCCAGGAGGTGCTCGACCGTCACGCCGTCCTCGATCAGCGGAAGGTCGCTGCCGAGCACGGAACGGGCGGTCGTCGAGAGCTGGAGCACGCCTTCCTCGATCAGGCTCACGACTGCGAGCGCCGTGAAAGCTTTCGCCCCGCTCGCGATCCCGAAGCGCGTGTCGACCTCGTTCGGGATCTCGAAGCCGCGGTGGGCGAGCCCGTATGCCCGCGCCAGCTCGATCTCGCCGGCGCGGTCCACCCGGACGACGCCCGCGAAGGCGGTCTCCGCGGCGAGTGCGTCGAGCTGTGAGCTGGAAAGCGGCATCGCGTCGGCAGTGAGCATGCACGAGGAGGCCTCGCCGCATCCGAATCCGCCCGTCGTCCGTTGGTCCGTTGAATCGACCGAAGGAGGCAGACGATGGGTGACCGCACACAGCGGGCAAAAGGGAAAGCGAACGAGGCCGCCGGCCGGGCCAAAGCAGCGGCCGGCTACCACACGGGCAGCGGCAAGACGGAAGCCAAGGGCGCCGGCAAGCAGCTGAAAGGCAAGGCGCAACAGGCGGCCGGCAAGGCGCGCAGCACCGCCAAGAAGAAGACGTAGGCGGCGAGGTGGGGCTCGAGGGATCGGTCGCCCGCACTGCGGCGGAACGGCTCGCGGGCGACCGCGCTTCGCGGCCGCGTGCGTTTCTCGCCGCCTCGGTCGCCGGCGTCACGGTCGGTATCGCGGTCTACCGGTTGCTGCGATCGGGCGGCGAGGCGGGTTCCTGATCTCGCAGAATTGACCTGTCTGTGTCACGCGGCACCCGGGCCTTCGGCGCGATGCTCTCGGTGTGTCTGTGGAACAGGCCCGATGCGAGAAGTTGGTCCTCGAGCTCCTGGATCGATCGGGAGCCGAGCGGCTCGGCGGGCGCCTGCGGCCCCACGGACCTACTTGGATCCGCGAGCCCGAGGGGACGGCCCTCGGGTGCGCGGAGCCCAAGGACCCGCTCGACGTCCCCTTGATGGCCCCCGATCGGCCACCGGCTTGCCCGTCGCCTTGAAGCCCTCCGCAGCCGTCGAGGCCCGCATCCGGCGGCTCTTGCGCATGCTCGCGGCTCTAGAGGAAGCGATCATCCGCCTCGAAGAGCCGGGCGACGGCGAGCGCGACCGTTTGGTCGAGCGCCTCCGTGCCCTCCAGGACGACATCGCGACTGCGCTCAGGCTGGACGATCGGCCGCGCCGCCGTACGAACCGCTAGCCGCTCAGGGTCCTCTGCCGACAGTCAGCTTGACGCTGAAGCCGTTCGACCGCTTCCTGGCGCTCGCCTTCGGCGACTGACCTAGCACGCGGCCCCTCTTCGCGGCCGTGGAGTGCGTGCGCGTGATCTTGCCGGCGCGGCAGTGCCGGGCCCTGAGCTTCGCCCTCGCCTTCGCCAGCTTCTGGCCGACGACGTTCGGCACGACGCACTTCGGCGGCGTGAACGGCGGCGGTGGTGGAGGAGGAGGCGGTGGTGCTGGAGGCGGCGGAGGTGGAGGCGGAGGCGGAGGCGGTGGAGGAGGCGGCGGCGGTAGTGGAGGCGGAGGTGGTGGTGGAGGCGGAGGTGGCGGCGGAGGCGGTGGCGGCGGCGGTATGGGGCAATGGCAGCCAGGGGATACCACCCATGATTCCGTGTCGTCCGTCGAGGTCGTATCGCTCGTGAGGCCCCCCGCGGAGACGACGAGGGACTCCAAGCCGCCCTCCGGCCCCTCGCCGCGGGGCGGCGGTACTGAAAGATCGAAGCCCGAGCTGAACGACTTCGCGACGTTGAGCTCGGGCCCGAACGCCCAGGAATCGGCGGCAGGGTTGAAGACCAGCGTGGTCGCACCGGCCGTCGGGCCGAACGAGGACGTTTCCGTCGGGTCTCGCCCGAGCGGCCCGACGCCGCTGAGAGGGTTGCCGTAGCCGAACAAGTACAGGGCGCAGCACACTCCGTCTTCCGCGTTGGTGACGTTCACGGTGTAGCCCGGCACATTCTCGGGCTGAGGCATCGGCGGGCCCTCCGACCACGTGTTCGTGGCCGGGTCGTAGATGTAGAGCGTGTCGAGGATCGTGTTCGAAGCGTCACGCCCGCCGGCCACATACAGCCGGCCGTTGATGAAGCCGGAGGCGGCGCCGCCGAGGCCGTTCGGCATGTCCGCCTTCTGGGTGTACGTGCCCGTGACTGGGTCGAACTCCCAGGTCGTCGTCTGGGCGCTATCGATGTCGGCGGTGCTGTAGCCCCCGGCCAGGTAGATCTTGCCGTTGTCGGGGTCGTAGCCCGACGCCATGAAGCCGCGTGCGCCCGGCATCGGCGGGCACGTGTCCCACGCATTCGTGTCGACGACGTCGTAGCGACGGCAGTAGTCGACGGGCGGCGGCAACGTGTCCGGATCGTGAATCGAGCCGCCGAAGACGTAGATGTACGGCCAAGAGGGGACGGCGGACGACATCAGGTTCGCGTCGGGCATCGGCGCGAGTTGGTTCCAGCCACCGCTGAACAAGTTGAAGTGGTATGCGTTGTCGAGATTGTGGCCGGCGCTGAAGGAGTAACCGCCGAAGACGTACCCGTCCTGAGTCGACGAGGCGCCGTACTCGTCGATCGGGATCGACCAGAAGCTGTCCCAGCCGTAGGCCGCCGGCCCGGTGATCGCGGCGAGTGCCGCGATCACGACGGCAACAGCCGAAATCTTTTTCCATCGCCGCACGGCCCCGCGGTTGTATCAGGTGTTACGCGGTGGTTTCAAGGCCCCTAGCCGCCGGCCATCGCGGCCACGACCCTGAAGACCTCGGAGCCCGAGACGACCGCGTCGGGAAGCGGCTCGTCCGCGGGCTCGTGCGTGATGTCTTCACCGCAGGCGAAGAAGCGGATGAAGTCCCGTCGCTTCGCCGTGCCGTGGTCGCGGATCGTGCCGCGCAGGACCGGGTACTTCTCCTCGAGCGCGTCGAGGACCGAACGCTGCGTCACCGGGGTCCGGTGGGTCGAGGGCGACCTCGCCCTCGACCCCCGTGAGCGTGCGAAGGTGCTGCGGCAGTACGACGCGGATCACGACAGCGTCTGCGCCTCCACTGAGAGGACCGGCGGCAGGTCGTGCACGATCGCCTTCCAGCTGTCGCCGCCGTCGGCCGACGCGTACACCTGGCCTCCGGTAGTCCCGAAGTAGACGCCGCCTGGATCGAGCCCGTCGACCGACATCGAGTCGCGGAGGACGTTCACGTAGCAGTGCTCCTGCGGCAGCCCGTTCGTGAGCGCCTCCCATTCGTTTCCACCCGTCCGGCTGCGGTAGACGCGGAGCTTGCCCTCCGGCGGAACGTGCTCGGCGTCGCTCTCGATCGGCACCACGTAGATGGTCTCCGGATCGTTCGCGTCCACCTCGATCGGGAAGCCGAAGTCGGACGGCAGGTTCCCGCTCACCTTCTGCCACGAGTCGCCGGCGTCGTCGCTGCGCATCACGTGCCAGTGCTTCTGCATGAACAACGTGTCCGGCTTGGACGGGTTCATCGCGATGTGGTGGACGCAGTGCCCGACCTCGCGCTCCTCGTCCGGCAGCTCGCGCGAGCGGAGGCCCTTGTTGATCGGCGTCCAGGTCTCGCCGCCGTCGTCCGTTCGGAAGGCGCCCGCCGCCGAGATCGCGATGACGATCCGGTTCGGGTCGTCGGGGTTGATCAGGATCGTGTGCAGGCAGAGCCCGCCGGCGCCCGGCTGCCAGTTCTCGCCGCTCGGGTGTTTGCGCAGGCCCGAGAGCTCGGTCCAGGTCTGGCCGGCGTCCGTGGACTTGAAGAGCGCCGCGTCCTCGACCCCCGCGTAGACGGTGTCCGGGTCGTCGAGCGAGGGCTCCAGGTGCCAGACGCGCGCGAACTCCCACGGGTGCTGCGTGCCGTCGTACCACTGGTGCGTTCCGGGAACGCCGTCGTACGCGAACTCGTTGCCGACGGTCTCCCAATTCTTGCCGCCGTCGTCCGAGCGCTGGATCACCTGGCCGTGCCAGCCGGTGGATTGCGACGCGTACAGGCGATCCGGGTCGGCCGGCGATCCCTTCAGGTGGTACATCTCCCAGCCGGTGAAGAGCGGACCTTGAACGTCCCAGTCGTCGCGCGTGCCGTCCGCGGTCATGACGAACGCTCCCTTGCGTGTCCCTACGAGAAGCCGCACCTTGCTCATCGATCCCTCCCTCTCAGTTCGGTCCGCTCAATTCAAGCAAGGGCTACCCTGCCCGCACCGGGAGAGGTGTCCGAGCGGTCTAAGGAGCGCGACTGGAAATCGCGTACGGGCTGAAAGGTCCGTCGCGGGTTCAAATCCCGCCCTCTCCGTTGAGCACGTGGGGGAACCGCGCGGTTCCCCCACGAGATCAGGCGTTGCCGGTCAGCTGGAACTGCCCGGTGACGAGCACGGGGAAGCCCGGGTACATGTAGGTGCACGTGACAAGGTCGTGGCCCTGCCCGGGATTCGTGCGGACGTAGACCGTCTCGCCGGTGTCCGGATCGACGTACGAGACCTCCTGCGTGATCGCGACGAAGTGCTCGCCCCTGACCTGGAAGACGACCGCGCTGTTGTGCTCGATCGTGACGCCCGTGAGCGTCCGGCCCGGGCAGTTGATCGTCACCTCGACGGAGTTCCCGTTGTCGGGGTCGGCCGCCGCCGGGGCCGCCAGCGCGAGCGCGAGCACCGCGAGCGCGAAGAGCTTCGTTCTCACCGTTCGACACCTCCTGGAGTAGAATGACCTACACCGTAAGTCTGTAGACCTACACTGTAAGTGTCAAGTCGCCAAGCAAAAGGACTGACGCGGCAACGCGTCCTCGAGGCCGCGGTCGACGTCGTCGACCGGGAGGGGTTCGACGCGCTCAGCATGCGCCGCCTCGCCGCCGAGCTCGACGTCCAGGCGATGTCGCTCTACAACCACGTCGCGGGCCGGGACGCGCTCCTCGACGGGATCATCGAGGTCGTCCTCGCCGGCGTTGCCGCCGAGCCCGGCGCCGACTGGAAGGACTCGCTGCGCGCGCTGGCCTCGGGGTTCCGCGAGGTGTCGAGGCGGCACCCGCGCGTCGTGCGCGTCTTCGCGAACCGGACGCTCGCGAGCCCGGCGTGGGCGCGGTCGGTCGAGGACACGCTCGCGGCCCTGCGCTCGGGCGGCTTCGGCGCGGAGGAGGCGGTCAACGCGTACCGCGTGTTCTGGGCATACCTCAGCGGCTACGTGTTCGCGGAGCTGCGGCTGGAGGAGGCGCCCGGTCTCGACGAGTACCTCTCGCAGCTGCCGCCCGGCGAATTCCCTGCGATGCACGCGCTCGGGCCGCAGCTCGCCGAGACCGACCGGGAGCGGGAGTACGAGCTCGGCGTGGAGCTCCTCCTCGACGCCTTCGAGAGCAGGCTCCTCCGCCGCTGACACCATTAGGGCGTGCGAGTCGGGCGCCACGAGGTCGGGATCACGAACCCGGACAAGGTCTTCTTCCCCGAGGCCGGGCTGACGAAGGGCGACCTCGTCTCGTACTACCTCGACGTCGCGGACTGCGCGTTGCACCACATTCGCCGCCGGCCGTTCCACATGAAGCGCTACCCGAACGGCGTCGACGGCGACTTCTTCCACCAGAAGCGCGTGCCCTCGCACCCGGACTTCGTCGGCGAGCAGTTCGTGCAGTTTCCCTCCGGGCACTCGACGGTCTTCGCGGTCGTCGACAACCCCGCGGCACTCGCCTGGGTCATCAACCTCGGCTGCATCGAGCTGCACACCTGGCACTCGCGCGTCGAGGACATCGAGCGGCCCGACTACCTGCTGATCGATCTCGACCCGAGCGAGGGCAACCCGTGGGAGCTCGTCCGCGAGATCGCGCTCGTCGTGAAGGAGGTCATGGACGAGCTCGGGCTCGCGTCGTACCCGAAGACCTCCGGCGCGACCGGGCTGCACGTCCTTTCTCCGATCCGGCCGGAGCTCGCCTTCCCGGAGGTGCGGCGGTTCGCGAAGGCCTTGGCGGAGGAGGTCGAGCGACGGATCGACGACCAGGACGTGGCGACGACGACCTGGCGCGTCGCCGACCGGCGGGGCGTCTTCGTCGACTTCGGCCAGAACGCGCGCGACCGGACGATCGCGTGCGCCTACTCGGTGCGGCCGACGCCCGACGCGCGCGTCTCGGCGCCGCTGCAGTGGTCGGAGGTGGCGCGCTCCGACCCGTCGCGCTTCACGGTCAAGACGATGCGGAAGCGGATCTCGAAGGTCGGCGATCTGACCGCCGGGATGTGGCGGCGCAAGGCGAGCCTTCTCCCGCGCTTCGAGCAGCTCGGCATCCCGCCGGGCGACACCGGGGTCAGACCCGGGTCAGACCCGGGTCAGACCCCGGTCTTCGCCGCGAGGAGCTTCGGGACGGTCAGGTCGCTCGCGCGGCGCGGGGGCCTGACCTCGCGCCAGGTGCACGCGTCCGGGTCCTTGTCCGGCCGGAAGCGCAGGAAGCGCGTGCCGTGCCGGAAGCGATTCTTCTCGAGCTTGTCGTAGCGCACCTCGATCACGAGCTTCGGGCGAACCGGGTTCCAGTCGAGCTCGCGGCCGGCCGACCAGCGGCTCTGCCCGCCCGGGATCCTCTTGTCGCTGAGCTTCCCCTTCGCGACCATCTTCGGCAGCTTCTCCTCGAGCTCCCGCCGCACGGCCGCCGGAAAGCCGGAGCAGTGGCCGACGAAGTCGAGCTCGCCGGCGTCGTCGTAGAGGCCGAGCAGCAGCGTCGAGATCCGACCGTCGGCCTTGTCGCTCCAGCGGAACCCGACGATCACGCAGTCGGCGGTCTTGTACGGCTTCACCTTGGCGACGCCATCCCGCGAGCCCGGTAGGTAGGGCACGTCCAGCCGCTTCGCGACGACGCCGTCCAGCCCGGCCTGTGCGAGCCGCGCGAGCCACTTCTCGGCCTGCTTGCGATCGAGCGTGGAGGGCGACAGCAGGAACTTCTTCGCCTTGCGCTCGAGCTCGCGCCGCCGCTTCTTCAGGGGCTCCTTCCAGACCGGCTCTCCCTTCCAGAGAAGAAGGTCGAACGCGACGAACTCGGCGGGGATCTCCGCCGACAGCTTTCGGATCCGGCTCTCGGCCGGATGAAGGCGCATCTGCAGCGCGTCGAAGTCGAGCTGTCCTTTCTGCTGGATCACGATCTCGCCGTCCAGCGCCGAGTCGGGCGGAAGGAGCGCCCCGACCTCCGAGA
Source organism: uncultured Actinomycetes bacterium (assembly GCA_963788215.1). Classification (GTDB taxonomy): domain Bacteria; phylum Actinomycetota; class Thermoleophilia; order Gaiellales; family Gaiellaceae; genus AC-32. The sequence goes on along the minus strand of CAWBFX010000003.1, from coordinate 494,385 downwards.
GCTCCGGGAAATAGCGCAGCAGCGGCCGCCCGTTCCGGGACCACAGCCGCAGGTCTCCACCGACGTTCTCGAGCACGCCGCGAAAGCCGTCCCACTTCGGCTCGTACTGCCAATCGCCGGTCGGCAGCTCGTCGACGAGCTCGGCCTCCATCGGCGGAAACGGAAGATTCTTCGGCGGCACTGCGGGAAGAACGCTAGCCGTGCCCGAGCTCGACGGTGACTGGAACGTGGAGCGCCGCGGCGGCCTGCTGCCGCCGATGGTCGGCGTATGGAAGCGCATCCACGGGACCAGCGGCGAGACGAAATGCGGGCCGCTGCCGGGTGCTCCGTTCGACGTCTCCGGCCTCAGCCTCCACTACCGCGCGCCCTTCCGCGGCTTCGTCGACGAGCTCGAGCCCGACGGCGACGCGTTTCGCGGACGCGCGACGTTTCGCGGCCGCGAGTTCGGGCGATTCGCACTGACACGAAAGCGAGACGGAGGAGGCAGCTGATGGCATCGCAAGAGCTCACGGACCAGCTGATCAAGCACATCGACGAGGCGCTCGCGATGGAGCAGAACGTCCTGCGGATGCTCGACGGGATGATCTCGACGACGGAGGACGAGGAGATCCGCTCCGAGCTGCGGCACCACAAGCTCGAGACCGAGGAGCACGCGTCCCGGCTCGAGCAGCGGCTCGAGGCCCACGACGCCTCGCCGTCCACCGTCCGCGAGGCCGCCGGGATCATGAACGCGCTGATGAAGGGCGTCGTCGACATGGCGCGCTCCGAGAAGGCCGGCCGCAACGCGCGCGACGGCTACGCCACCGAGCACCTCGAGATCGCGAGCTACCAGCTCCTCGAGCGCGTCGCCCAGGCGGCCGGGGACGAGGAAACCGCCGAGGTCGCGCGCCAGAACCGCAAGGACGAAGAGGCGATGGCGAAGAAGATCGAGGCCAACTGGGACACGTTCGCCGACCTCTCGCTCCGGGAGACGGGCGTCACCGCGTAGATTCCGACCCGTGCGACGGGTCGTCGTTACGGGCCTCGGGGCGATCACGCCGGTGGGGAATACCGCGCCGGAGACGTGGCGCGCTGCCGTCGCCGGCGAGAGCGGGATCGACTTCATCCGCGCGTTCGACGCGGACGGGCTGCCCGTGCGCATCGCGGCCGAGGTCAAGGACTTCGATCCGGCCGGGCTCGCGCCGCCGAAGGAGCTGCGCCGCTTCGACCGCAACGTCGTGCTCGCCCTCGGCGCGGCGAAGGAGGCGGTCGCCGACGCAGGTCTGAACGGGTTCGATCCCTACCGCGTCGGGATCGTCTTCGGGTCTGCGATCGGCGGGCTGATCGGGATCGTCCAGCAGGCCGACACGCTCCGCGACCGCGGGCCCGACCGCATCTCGCCGCACTTCATCCCGAGCGTCCTCGTCGACTCGGCCAGTGGACAGCTCGCGATCTCGCTCGGGATCAAAGGCCCGAACTACGCGCCGGTCTCCGCGTGCGCGACGGGCTCGCACGCGGTGGGGGAGGGGGCCGAGATCATCCGCCGCGGCGACGCCGACGCGATCCTCGCGGGCGGCACCGAGGCCTGCATCCACCCCCTGATCCTCGCCGGCTTCACCGCCATGCGAGGGCTCGCGGCCGAGGACGAGGACCCGCCGCTGGCCTCGCGGCCGTTCGACGCGACCAGGGCCGGCTTCGTGATGGGCGAGGGCGCGTGCGTGCTCGTGCTCGAGGAGCTCGAGGCGGCGGAGGCCCGGGGCGCGACGATCTACGCCGAAGTGCTGGGCTACGGAACCTCGAACGACGCGTACCACATGGCCGCGCCCGAGCCGGCCGCGACGGGCGTCGCCGAGATGATGCGCTCCGCCCTCGAGCGAGCCGAGGTCGACCCGGGCCGGGTCGGCTACATCAACGCGCACGGCACGTCGACGCCGCTCGGCGATGCAGCCGAGACGAAGGCGATCAAGGACGTCTTCGGCGAGCACGCCTACGAGCTCGCGGTCTCGTCGACGAAGTCGGTCATGGGCCACTGCTTCGGAGCCGCGGGCGCGATCGAGTCCCTGATGTGCGTCATGGCCGTGAAGGACGGCGTTCTCCCGCCGACGATCAACTACCGCAACCCCGATCCCGCGTGCGATCTCGACTACGTCCCGAACGAGTCGCGCGAGGCCAAGGTCGACGTCGCGCTCTCGAACGCGATGGGCCTTGGCGGCCACAACGCCTGCGTCCTGATCGGCCGGATCTAACGAAACGACGCTGAAAGGCCGATGTTGTAGGGCCGGCCCTTCGCTGCTACTGTCGAGTGGGGAGGGTAACTTGTTAATCAGGAGGCTACCCTTGCAAAACCTTAAGAAATCTGCCCGGGCTGCGGCCCGTTTCGCGGCGGTCCGGCGCAGGGCGACGATCACGCTCGTCGTGCTCGGCGCCGCTGTCCTCGTCAGCGCCGGCGGAGTGCTCGCAGGTGCGGCGCCGACGTTCCACGCACCCTCTTTGCCGGCGCCGGTTCCGCGCGCGCACGTCGCGGCCGGAAGCATGCAGATCAGCGTCGGCCACTCGTACAAGAACGACAGCACCGCTGCGCTGCGCCGGATGCCGGCGATCCCGGCGGGGTCCAGAGGCGAGAGCGAGATCAGCCCGAACCCGAGCCCGGTCTCGCGGCATCACGACGCCGCGGACACCGTCGTGCAAAGCCGCGCGGCGAGGCCGAACATGCCCGCGCCCGGGCTCAACTTCGACGGCATCGGCTTCCCAGGGGTCTCCTGCAACTGCGCGCCGCCGGACCCGAACGGCGAGGTCGGCGCGACGCAGTACGTCCAGACGGTCAACGACGGTCTCCAGGTGTTCAACAAGACGACGGGTGCCTCCGTTCTGGGGCCGATCGACATTGCGACCCTCTGGTCCGGCTTCGGTGGGTTCTGCCAGAACAACGGTGACGGCGACCCGGTCGTCCTCTACGACCAGCTGGCCGACCGCTGGATCATCACGCAGTTCGCGGGGACGCCGATCCCGACCGACGAGTGCATCGCCGTCTCGCAGTCGGGCGATGCGACCGGCGCCTACTTCCGCTACGGCTACCACCTCGGGGCGAACTTCTACGACTACCCGCACCTCGGGGTCTGGCCGGACGCGTACTACATGAGCGACCTCGTGTTCGACCCCTCCGGGACCTCGTATCTCGGTCCGCAGGCGTTCGCGTTCAACCGCTCGGCGATGCTGGCGGGGACTGCCGGGACCTTCATCTCGACGGGGCTGCTCGGTTCATCCGCCGACCCGATCCTGCCGGCCGACCTCGACGGCAGCATCGCGCCGCCGGCGGGTGCGCCGAACCCGTTCATCGAGCTCGGGTCGAGCTCGACCTGGCCGCTCTACCGCTTCCACGTCGACTTCGGGACCCCGGCGGCGTCGACGTTCACGTTCGCCGGCAGCCTGGCGCCGGCGTCCTACACGCAGCTCTGTCCCCTCGGGCGCTCGTGCGTCCCGCAGGCGGGCACGACCGACCGGCTCGACGGCATCGGCGACCGTCCGATGTTCCGCTCGGCATACCGGCGGTTCCAGGACGGGCACGAGGCTCTCGTCGGGAACTTCACCGTCTTGTCGGGCGGCGTCGCGGGGATCCGCTGGTGGGAGATCCGCAACGTCACCTCCGGCACGCCGGCCTTCGCCCAGCAGAGCACCTACCAGCCCGACAACACCTGGCGCTGGATGGGCAGCGCCGCGATGGACGCTGCGGGTGACCTTGCAATCGGCTTCAGCGCCTCCTCTGCCGCGATCAACCCGCAGATCCGCTACGCGGGGCGGCTCTCGAGCGACGCGCCGAACCAGCTCGCGCAGGGTGAGGCGACGCTCTTCGCCGGCACCGGCAGCCAGACGACGACCAGCAACCGCTGGGGCGACTACAGCGACATCAGCGTCGACCCGAGCGACCAGTGCACCTTCTGGTACACGCAGGAGTACTACGCGGCGACGACGTCGTTCGCGTGGCACACGCGCATCGGGAACTTCCGCTTCCCGAACTGCGCGATGCGGACGCTCTCGGTCTCCCACGCCGGCACCGGCGCGGGGACCGTTACGTCGAACCCGGCCGGCATCGACTGCGGTGCGGCGTGCTCGTTCCAGTGGTGGGGCGGCACGACCATCGCCCTCTCCGCGGCGGCGGCGCACGGATCGGCGTTCGCAGGGTGGTCGGGCGCGTGCTCCGGGAGGGGCGCCTGCTCGGTGAGCCTCGGCGCCGACTCGTCGGTTGCGGCGACCTTCTCGCGGTGCAAGGTCCCGAAGCTCGTCGGCCAGAAGCTCAAGGCCGCGAAGTCGAGGGTCACGAAGGCCTTCTGCCGCGTCGGCAAGGTCACGAAGAAGAGGTCGTCGAAGCGCAAGCGCGGCCGCGTCCTGAAGCAGAGCGTCAGGGCCGGCAAGCTCGTCAACGCCTACACCAAGATCAAGCTCACCGTAGGCAAGTAGCGCTCGGGAACGTGCCGGCGGGGCGGCCACGCGCAGCCCCGCCGGCACTTGTCTTCGCGTCCCCCAGCCGATAGAAACGTCGAAACGCCGACTGGGGAGGGGCGGAATGAGGGCGAAGATCCTTGGGCTCGCGGCGCTCGGAGCGCTGCTCTGCGCAGGGCCGGCGGTCCCGGGAAGAACGGCCCGGCCGGCGCCGAGGCCGTCGTCGCCGGCGACTCACCACGCGACCGCGCGGCCCGCGCCTCCCCCAGCGCCTGCCGACGTCCTCTACGACCAGTACGACAACCCCGGCCAGTACGCGACCTCGTCTCAGCACTTCGAGGCCGGCTTCGCCTCCTTCGACGACCAGCTCGCAGACGACTTCGCCGTGCCCGACAACCAGGCCTGGTCGATCTCGACGATCGACGTCCAGGGCCAGTACTTCGACGGGGGCGGCCCGGCCACGAGCTTCAACGTCGTCTTCTACTCGAACGGCGCGAACCTGCCCGGCGCCGCGGTCGCGAGCCGGGCGTCGCTGGCCTACTCCGAGGCGGCCGGCGACTTCACGATCACCCTCGACCCTGCGGTCACGCTCACAGCGGGGGCGTACTGGGTCTCCGTCCAGGCGAACCAGAACTACGGCCAGACGGGCCAGTGGGGCTGGCAGGACCGCACCGTCGCAGTCGGGCCAGGGCGCCGCGTGGCGGAACCCGAACAACGGCTTCGGCACCGGTTGCATCGACTGGACGCGCAAGACGACGTGCGTGACGAACACACCCGATCCGGACCAGGTCTTCCGGCTCAGCGGCACCGAGCTCGACTGGCAGGTGCGCGCCCCGATCCCGGCGGGGCGGGGCGGCGCCGCTGCGACCTCCGACGGCACCTACGCCTACATCTTCGGCGGAGCGGGCTACTACACGAGCGCCTTCCGCTACGACCCGGCGACCGACCACTGGACGACCATCGCCGACATGCCGACCGGGGCGTTCGGAGCCTCGGCCGTCTACTACGCGCCGACGAACCAGATCTACGTCTTCGGGGGGCTCCTCTCCGGCAACACGACCGACACGACGAGGATCTACGACATCGCGACGAACAGCTGGAGCATCGGGCCGCCGATGCCTGCGCCGCGCTACGAGATGGCGTCGGGCGTCGATCCCGTCAGCGGGAACATCTTCCTGGTCGGCGGCTACAGCACGTACTGCAACTGCGACGCCACTTCGACGACCTGGATCTTCGATCCCGCGGGCGGCGGCTTCACGAACGGCGCCCCGCTCCCACACGCCGCAGGCGGCTTCGCTTCGGGCGCGATCAACGGCCACTTCTACGTCGCCGGCGGGCAGGACGCGGCCGGGGACTATCTCGACCTCCTCTGGGACTACGACCCCGCTGCGGACACGTGGACGTCAAGAGCACCCATGCCCGGAGCCGTGCTTACGCCAGGCAATGCGGTCGCCCTCGGGAAGCTCTGGAGCTTCGGCGGCGGGGCCACCGGCGGGCACGAGGGCTCGACCTACGTGTACGAGCCGCTCAGCGACAACTGGTCGACGGGACCCGATCTCCAGCAGGCCCGCTATCTGATCGGCGGAACCTGGGCAGCCGGCAAGCTCGTCGCCGCAGGCGGTTTCTCGGGCGGCGAGTCGCCGCAGACCGAGACGCTGGACGTAGGCAGTGGGCCGCCCCCGCCGCCTCCACCACCGCCGCACTACGTGCTCACGACGCAGACGGGGCAGTCGATCGTGCCCGGCACGGTCGACATCGGGAACCACTGCGACGACTGCACGACCACGTTCGCGCTCCCGTTCCCGGTCCGGATCTACGGCCACAGCTACAGCACGGCCACCGCCAGCGCGAACGGCAACCTCCAGTTCACCACGGACGTCCAGAACGACTACGAGAACCCGTGCCTGCCGGCGGCCGACCACGGCGCGGCGTTCGCCCCGTACTGGGACGACCTCTACACCGCGAACTCGGGCTTCGGGATCTACACGGCGACCACCGGCACGGCGCCGCACCGGCAGTTCTACGTCGAGTGGCGCGCGCAGTACTACCCCGGGTCCGGAAACGCCGACTTCGAGCTCGTCTTCGACGAGGACGACCAGGTGATCAGGACGGTCTACGGCGACCTGTCGAACGGCGCCGGGAGCTCGACCGAGGGCGTGCAGGACGTCGACGAGTCGATCCTCGACCAGTACGGGTGCAACGGCGCCGGCGGAGCCCTCTCGAACGGGCTGCAGGTGACGTACACGCCGGAGGGCCCGCCGCCGCCGCCTCCGCCACCTCCGCCGCCTCCGCCACCTCCACCTCCTCCGCCACCTCCACCTACCTCCGCCTCCACCGCCACCGCCTCCACCGCCACCGCCTCCACCGCCGCCGCCACCGCCTCCGCCACCGCCACCGCCTCCACCGCCACCGCCTCCGCCACCGCCGCCACCGCCTCCGCCTCCGCCACCTCCACCTCCGCCCCCGCCGCCGTTCAAGCCGCCGTGCGTCGTTCCGCGTGTCGTCGGCCTGGCGCTGTCCAGGGCGAGGACGCGGATCGCGCGCGCCCACTGCCGCGTCGGCAGGGTCTCGAGAGTGCGTTCCACGGCCCGAAAGAAGAACCGCGTCATCCGGCAGACGCCCAGGCCCGGCAGGAGGCTCGCGAACCGCGGGAAGGTCAATCTGACACTCGGAAAAGGCGGCGCGCGCAGTTGATTTTTTCGCCGTAAAGGAGTAAGAACGCGGGGACGGCCGAACGGCCGGCACCGATCGTCGATAGGGGAGGGGACCTACATATGAGGGTACGGATCCTTTGGACCGCGGCTCTTGCTGTCACCCTCTGTGGTCTCGCGCTGGCGCCGACAGCATTCGCCAGCACGAGTTACAGAGGGGCGGCGTCGCGGCCACATGCGTATCCGGCCATGGCACACGCCTCGGCCGGGCACGCACAGCACGCCACCGGGAAGCAATTCCACCCGACTGACGTGCTCTACAGCCAGTACGACAACGCGGGAGTGAACGCGTCGAGCTCGCAGGACTTCGAGGCGTCGTTCGATGCCTACGACGACATGCTCGCCGACGACTTCTCCGTCCCGAGTGGAGACGGCTGGAACATCGATACGGTCGACGTCGAGGGGCTCTACTACAACGGTGGAGGGCCCGCGGCCTCGTTCAACGTCCGCTTCTATCAGGACGCCGGGGGCCTCCCGGGAACGATGGTCGCCGAGAAGACGGCGCAGTCGTACGTGCTCAACGGCGACGACTTCACCATCAGCCTCGACTCTCCGGTCAGCCTCGGTGAAGGCACATGGTGGGTCTCAGTTCAGGCCCGCATGGACTTCGGCATCGGCGGGCAGTTCGGCTGGACCGACCGCACCGTCACCTCCGGTAACGGCGCGGCCTGGGAGAACCCGGGCGGCGGCTTCGGCGCAGGCTGCATCACGTGGGACCGCAAGACCACCTGCATTCCGGGCTCTGACCCCGACCAGGTCTTCAGCCTGAGCGGTACGCACGGGCCGCCTCCGCCACCACCGCCACCGCCGCCACCACCGCCACCACCGCCGCCTCCGCCGAACCACTACACCATCACGACTCAGACCGGCGTTTCGATCACGCCTGGCACGGACGACACCGGGAACCACTGCGACGACTGCACCACCGCGCTGTCGCTGCCGTTCACGGTCCTGGTCTACGGCCACGCGTACAACTCGGTCAACGTCGACTCGAACGGCACGCTGCAGTTCACGACGAACACCTCGGTGTTCTCGAACACGTGCCTGCCTTCGTCGCAGCACGGCACCGCTTTCATGCCGTACTGGGACGACCTCTACACGGTCAACGACGGCTACGGCATCTACACGACCACGACCGGAACCGCCCCCAACCGCCACTTCTTCATCGAATGGCGCGACCAGTACTTCCCGGGGACGGGCACGGCCAACTTCGAGGTCGAGTTCAACGAGGCAGACGGCGTCATCAACGCCATCTACGGCCAGCTCGACAACGGCAACTCGAGCTCGACTGAAGGCGTCCAGAGCGTTGCGGACGCGGTCTTCGACCAGTACGGCTGCAATGGCACCGGCGATCTGTCGTCCGGCACCGAGGTGACGTACACGCCAAACGGCGGTCCGCCACCTCCACCGCCGCCGCCACCTCCGCCACCGCCACCGCCGCCGCCTGGCCAGTGGCAGATCGTTGCGCCAATGCCGCTCGACACCTACGGCGCGGCAACGGCATCCGACGGAACGTACAGCTACGTGTTCGGTGGTTACTCGTTCAGCGCCGGCGTCACGGTGAACAACTCCTACCGCTACGACCCGGCATCCGACAGCTGGACGACGCTGGCACCGATGCCGAGCGGCGAGGGTCTGGCCACGGCCGACTACGACCCGCTCAACGGCAAGATCTACGTGTTCGGCGGTGACCAGGCCGAGACCGGCGTCGTCACCAACGCCACGCAGGTCTACGACGTCGCCTCGAACAGCTGGTCGGCAGGCCCGAACATGCCTGACGTCCGGGCGTTCATGTCCGGTGGCTACGCGACCAACGGCAAGTTCTACCTCGTCGGCGGTTACTCGACCGGCAACATCGACCCGGCCTTCGACCAGACCTGGGAGTTCGATCCGAACGCCGGCACGTTCACGAACAAGGCGCCGATTCCGCATGCACTCGGTGGTGCGGGCTCGGCGATCGTCAACGGCCATCTGTACGTGGCCGGTGGACGTGACGCCACGAACGCGATCCTGGACACGCTGTACGACTACGACATCGCCGGCAACACGTGGTCGAGCGGAGCGAGCATGCTCGCGCCCGACAACGTGCCTGGCGCAGGTGCCTCCAACGGCATGCTGTACGTCTTCGGCGGCGGGAACCCGTTCGCTCCCGGCAAGGCGATGGGCAAGGCCGCGAGCCTGCTCTCGCCCGACACGACGGGGCAGACTCAGGTGTATGACCCGGCGAGCAACAGCTGGGCCAATGCAGACAACCTGAACATGCAGCGCTCGTTCGTCGAGGGCACGTCAATCGGCGGCCTGCTGTTCGCAGCGGGTGGCTACAACGGGTCGTCCACGACGACTCAGACGGAGACGATGGATACCGGCGGCGGTCCGCCTCCGCCACCTCCGCCACCTCCGCCACCGCCGCCTCCGCCACCTCCGCCTCCGCCACCTCCGCCTCCGCCACCACCGCCTCCGCCACCACCGCCTCCGCCACCTCCGCCACCACCGCCACCTCCGCCTCCGCCACCTCCGCCACCTCCGCCACCACCGCCTCCGCCACCGCCGCCTCCGCCGCCACCACCTCCGTTCAGGCCGCCCTGCGTGGTTCCGAACGTGATCCACAACACGCTGGGCAGGGCGAAGTCGAGGATCCGGCACAACCACTGCCGCGTCGGTCACGTCACGCGCAAGTTCTCTTCGCGCAGGCTCAAGGGCCACGTGATCAGGCAGGCCCCACGGGGCGGCCGGCGTCTCGCCAACGGCGCCAGGGTCAACCTGGTCGTCGGCAGGGGACCGAGGCACTAGGCAAGAGCGCAACAACCAAACAAGCGAATCCGACGGGGCCCTGCGGGGCCCCGTCGGCGTTTCTGGGGACCGTCCGGCCTATTGCTTTTTGGCGACGGGAGGAGTAAGAACGCGCTACGGCCGACCCGGCCGCTACGGATCCGATTGGGGAGGGGACCGGAAATGAGGGCAAGGCTGCGTGGGACGAGACGGCGCGTCTACGTGTTTCTAGGCGTGCTCGCGCTCGCGGGAATGATCGAGGCAGGAGTCGTACTCGCGGGGGTGGGGACGCAAAGAGTCTCGACCACATCGCGGGCGGCTCAGACGCCCGCTACGGCCGCTCTGCCGGCCTCGTCCAGTCACGCCTTGACGCTCGTCCTCGGCGTCTTCGAGCCACGTGACCGTCGGCCACTCGGTGAAGAACGACACCTCGCCGGCGCTGCGCTCCATCCGTCCCATCCCGATTCGGCCCACCCCGGACCACGAGGCGAACCCCAACCCGCAGGTCCCGATCAAGGGCATGTCGCGCCCCGAGGCCGCCCGCCAGACGAGGCACTTCCCCAACTCGATGCCCGGCACCGGCCTCAACTTCGACGGTATCCCCTTCCCCGGAGTCGTCTGCAACTGCGCCCCGCCCGACACCAACGGCGAGGTCGGCGCAACGCAGTACGTCCAGATCGTCAACGAGGGCTACCAGGTCTTCAACAAGACCACCGGCGCTTCGGTCCTCGGCCCGGTCTCGATTACGACGATCTGGTCCGGCTTCGGCGGCGTCTGCCAGCTGAACGGCGACGGCGACCCGGTCGTCGTCTACGACCAGCTCGCGGATCGCTGGGTCGTCTCCCAGTTCGCGGGTGCCGGCACGCCGACCGACGAGTGCGTCGCGGTCTCGACGACGAGCGACGCGACCGGCTCGTACAACCGCTACGACTTCCACCTCGGCACGAACTTCTTCGACTACCCGAAGCTCTCGGTCTGGCCGGACGCGTACTACCTGGCCGAGAACGTCTTCAACTCGAGCGGCACCGCCTATCTCGGTCCGCAGCCCTTTGCGCTCGACCGCTCGGCGATGCTGGCCGGGACGGCCGCGACCTTCGTGACGACAGGCCTGATGTCCTCGACCATCGGCTTCATGCTTCCGGGAGACATCGACGGCTCGATCGTCCCGCCGGCCGGGAGCCCGAATCCGTGGCTCGCCGCCAACAACACGGGCACGTGGCCGCTCTATCGCTTCCACGTCGACTTCGCGACGCCCGCGAACTCGACCTTCACGCTCGCGGCCAGCCTGTCGCCGGCAGCGTTCACGGCGCTCTGCCCCGGAACGCGAAACTGCGTCCCGCAGGCCGGCTCGGCCGACGGCCTCGACGCGGTCGCGGACCGCGGCATGTTCAGGCTCGCCTACCGCCGCTTCGGCGACGGGCACGAAGCGCTCGTCGGCAACAAGGCCGTGTCCTCGGGCGGCGTCGCCGGCATCCGCTGGTTCGAGATCAACAACGCGACCGCCGGCACGCCGACGTTCGTCCAGCAGAGCACCTACCAGCCCGACACGACCTGGCGCTGGATGGGCAGCGCGGCAATGGACCACACCGGCGACCTCGCGCTCGGCTTCAGCGCCTCGAGCGCGGCGATGAACCCGGCGATCCGCTATGCCGGACGCCTCGCGGGCGACCCCGTGAACACCCTCGCGCAGGGTGAGGCGACCCTCGTTGCGGGCGCCGGCAGCCAGACGGGCACCGTCAACCGCTGGGGCGACTACAGCGACATGACCGTCGATCCCGTGGACGACTGCACCTTCTGGTACACGAACGAGTACTACTCGACGACCAGCTCGTTCAACTGGCGCACGCGAATCGGCAACTTCGCCTTCACGCAGTGCACCGGCGGCCCGCCGCCACCACCGCCTCCACCGCCGCCGCCACCGCCGCCGCCTCCGGCCCACTACACGATCACGACGCAGACCGGTGTCTCGATCACACCGGGCACGACCGACACCGGCAACCACTGCGACGACTGCGTGACGAACATCGCGCTGCCCTTCCCGGTCTACGTCTACGGCCACCAGTACTCGGCGGCGAACGTGGACTCGAACGGAACGCTGCAGTTCACGACCGCTTCCTCGTCCTTCTCGAACATCTGCCTGCCCGACTCCGCCAGGGGCGTCACGTTCTTCCCGTACTGGGACGACCTCTACACGGTCAACTCGGGCTTCGGCATCTTCACGACGACCACCGGCACCGCGCCCAACCGCCACTTCTTCATCGAGTGGCGCGACCAGTACTTCCCGGGTAGCGGCAGCGCCAACTTCGAGGTCGAGTTCAACGAGGCAGACCAGGTGATCCGCGCGATCTACGGCACCCTCACGAACGGCAACACGAGCTCGACCGAGGGCGTCCAGAGCGTGCCGGATGCGATCTTCGACCAGTACGGCTGCAACGGCACGGGTGATCTGACGGCCGGCACGCAGGTGACCTACACGCCTGGCGGCGGGCCGCCACCTCCGCCTCCGCCGCCGCCACCACCACCACCACCTCCGCCCCACCACCACCACCACCACCCCTCCCCTCCGCCACCACCTCCGCCGCCGCCTCCGCCACCTCCGGGCGGCGACTACGGGATCGCGGCAGGCACGGGCGCGATCGTCCCCGGGACGACGCTCGTCACGGGCTCGGACTGCGACGACTGCACGGTGTCGATCGCTTCGCCGTTCCCGATCAACCTGTTCGGGACGAACTACTCGTCCTTCAACGCGAGCTCGAACGGCAACCTGCAGTTCACGACCAACAGCACGGCCTTCACCAACGGGTGCCTCCCGTCCCCCACGATGGGCGTGATGGTCGCGCCGTTGTGGGACGACCTGCTCGCAACCGCCGCGGGCAACGGCATCTACACGGTGGTCACCGGCAGTGCGCCGAACCGGATCCTCTACGTCGAGTACCGGACGGCGTTCTTCAACGGCGGTGGGGCGGCCAACTTCGAGGTCGCCTTCCACGAGAACGGTCAACAGGTCTCGTTCCTCTACGGCACGCTGGCCGGCGACACGACGTCCGCCACCATCGGGCTCCAGGGCGGCGGCACCGGTCCGCGCCGCGAGTTCTCGTGCAACACGAGCGGCAACGCGCCGAGCGGCCGCGAGGTCGACTACAACCCGACCACCGACTACGCGAACAACGTCATGCGCGCGCAGTCGCTCATCCCGGGCACGACGGACATCGGGCTCCACGCGGATGACGGCGTGACGGAGATCTCGCTGCCGTTCTCGATGAGCGTGTACGGCACGTCGTACTCGACCGTCAACGTCAGCTCGAACGGCAACCTGCAGTTCAACTCCACGGACGCGTCGTTCTCGAACACTGCCTTGCCGGCCGCAACCTTCGGCCGCACGCTCTTCCCGTTCTGGGACGACCAGTACACCGTCGACGGCGCGAACGGGCAGGGCGTCTTCACCGCCGTCACCGGAACGGCCCCGAACAGGCAGTTCGTGATCGAGTTCCGCACGCAGTTCTGCTGTGCGGGTGGTGTCCCGGTCAACGACTACGAGGTCGTTCTCAACGAGACGAGCAACGAGATCGACTACATCTACGGAGCGCTGGCCGACGACACCAGCGCGACCGTCGGCGTCCAGTCGACCGGCACCGGCCCGGCGGAGCAGTTCTCGTTCAACACGACCGGGACGACTCCGACCGGGACCGAGATCCAGTACCTGCCCGTCGGCGCACCGCCTCCACCACCGCCTCCACCACCGCCTCCACCACCGCCTCCACCGCCTCCACCACCGCCTCCACCGCCTCCACCGCCACCACCTCCGCCTCCACCACCACCTCCGCCTCCTCCACCACCTCCACCACCGCCGCCACCTCCGCCACCTCCACCACCGCCTCCACCGCCGCCACCACCGCCGCCACCACCGCCTCCGCACTACACGATCACGACCGAGACCGGCGTCTCGATCACGCCTGGCACGGACGACACCGGCAACCACTGCGACGACTGCACGACCAACATCGCGCTGCCGTTCCCGGTCTACGTCTACGGTCACGCGTTCAGCACCGCGAACGTCGACTCGAACGGAACGCTGCAGTTCACGACGACCGGATCGGTCTTCTCGAACACGTGCCTGCCTTCATCGGCGCACGGCATCGCGTTCATGCCGTACTGGGACGACCTCTACACGGTCAACTCGGGCTTCGGCATCTTCACGACGACGACCGGCACAGCGCCCAACCGCCACTTCTTCATCGAGTGGCGCGACCAGTACTTCCCGGGTAGCGGCAGCGCCAACTTCGAGGTCGAGTTCAACGAGGCAGACCAGGTGATCCGCGCGATCTACGGCGCCCTCACGAACGGCAACACGAGCTCGACCGAGGGCGTCCAGAGCGTGCCGGATGCGATCTTCGACCAGTACGGCTGCAACGGCACGGGTGATCTGACGGCCGGCACGCAGGTGACCTACACGCCTGGCGGCGGGCCACCTCCGCCACCGCCACCGCCGCCTCCGCCGCCACCGCCACCGCCTCCGCCACCGCCTCCGCCACCCGGCTGGCAGGTCGTGGCGCCGATGCCGCTCGACACGTACGGCGCGGCCGCGGCTTCCGACGGGACGTACAGCTACGTCTTCGGCGGCTACTCGTTCAGCGCCGGCGTCACGGTGCCGAACGCGTATCGCTACAACCCGGCGACGAACAGCTGGTCGACCCTCGCCCCGATGCCGTCGGCCGAAGGCCTGGCCTCGGCCGTCTACTACCCGGCGACCAACAAGATCTACGTCTTCGGCGGCGACCTCGCCGAGACCGGCGTGGTCACCAACGCCACGCAGGTCTACGACGTCGCATCGAACAGCTGGTCCGCCGGCCCGAGCATGCCCGACGTCCGCGCGTTCATGGCCTCGGGCTACAACGCCGGCAACGGCAAGGTCTACCTCGTCGGCGGCTACTCGACCGGCAACATCAGCCCGGCGTTCGACCAGACCTGGGAGTTCGATCCCGCCGCGAACACGTTCACGACAAAGGCGCCGATGCCGCACGCACTGGGCGGCGCAGGCTCCGGGATCCTCAACGGCCATCTGTACGTGGCCGGCGGGCGCGACGCGAACAACGTCGTCGTCAACTCGCTCTACGACTACAACGTCGCGACCAACACCTGGACGACGGATGCCAACCTGCTCAGCCCGAACAACGTGCCGGGCAGCGGGGTCGCCGGAGGCCTCTTCTGGATCTTCGGCGGCGGCAACCCGTTCCAGCCGCCGGACGTCGCGCTCGGCAAGACGGCGAGCCTGCTCGTCCCGTTCACGACCAACACCTCGGCCAGCTACGACCCGTCCGCGAACACCTGGACGGCCGGGCCGAACCTGAACATGCAGCGCTCCTTCGTGGAGGGCACGAACATCGGCGACCTGCTCTTCGCGGCGGGCGGCTACAACGGGTCGTCGACGACGACTCAGACGGAGACCATGCTCGTCGGCGGTGGACCGCCACCGCCTCCTCCACCTCCACCTCCACCTCCGCCACCTCCACCTCCTCCGCCACCTCCACCTCCGCCGCCACCTCCACCTCCGCCGCCACCTCCACCTCCGCCGCCACCTCCACCTCCGCCGCCACCTCCACCTCCGCCGCCTCCTCCACCGCCACCTCCACCTCCGCCACCTCCACCTCCGCCTCCACCGCCACCACCTCCACCACCACCACCTCCGCCGCCACCGCCACCACCTCCACCACCTCCGCCACCTCCGCCTCCGCCTCCGCCACCGCCTCCGCCTCCGCCACCGCCTCCGCCACCACCTCCACCTCCACCTCCACCTCCACCTCCACCTCCGCCACCACCGCCGCCTCCGCCACCACCGCCTCCGCCACCGTTCAGGCCGCCCTGCGTGGTGCCGAACGTGATCGGGAACACGCTGGGCAGGGCGAAGTCGAGGATCCGGCACAACCACTGCCGCGTCGGCAACATCGCGCGCGTGTTCTCTTCGCGCAGGCTGAAGAACCACGTCATCCGGCAGAGCCCGCGCGGCGGCCGCAGGCTGCCGAACGGCGCGCACGTGAACCTCGTCGTCGGCAAGGGGCCGAGGCACTAACTCGAGTGACCCAGCCTCCCCGGTGGGACGGGCCGTTGCGGCGGCCCGGCCCCCGGGGAGCTTCTTTGCCGGGGCAGAAATGCATCGCAGCCCGTTGAAGCCGCCCGGGCGCTGTGCTATACGAATGACATAAGCCGCAGCCGCGCGGAACGAGCCAGGTGTGCTCCGACGGCGGTTGCCCTAGGGGAGGGAGCTCGTTGATGAAGTCCATCGCTCGACGCCTCGGGCGGCGCGGAATCGCCGTCGCGGTGCTGCTGGCGCTCGCCGCCGCGACGACGGTCGTCGCAGCCCAGGCACGAGAAGGAAGCAGCCCGTCGGCATCCGGGCCCAAGGGAAGCGTCGCCGCGAAGGCGATCCCCAAGGTGGCCCCCAAGGTCTTCGCCGGCGACGTGCGCAATCTGCCGCAGGTTCCGTCGCAGCCGATGCGCAAGGACCGCGAGACCGAGATCCCGCTGACCGTGCGTCAGCCCGCCGCGCATCCCAGCACGCCCGCGCGCTCGATCTCGACCGGCACGATGCCCAGCCCGATCCAGAACTTCCCGGGGATGAAGAGGTCGGACTCGTGCGGAGCGGGCACGTGTGGCGCCGGCTCGCCGCCGGACACGAACGGCGACGTGGGCCCCGTCTACTACATCCAGTCGGTCAACTCGTCGTTCGGCATCTTCGACAAGACCACGGGCACGCGCGTCGCTGCGTTCACCGAGAACGCGCTCTGGGCCGGCACCGGAACCTTCTGCGACGGCCACGGTGGCGGCGACCCGGTCGTGATCCACGACCCGGCCGCGGATCGCTGGATCCTGACCAACCTCGCCTACAGCGGTGGCGCGACATCGGGCCCGTTCGATCAGTGCATCGCCGTGTCGCAGACCAGCGACCCGGTCACGGGCGGGTGGTACCTCTACGACATCCGGATGGACCAGGGCTCGGTGCCCGTGAACACGCTCAACGACTACCCGAAGTTCGGTATCTGGACCGACTGCCTCTACTTCGCCTTCAACGGCTTCCTGAACGGCGCCTCGTACAACGGCAGCGGCTTCGGCTCGCTCAGCAAGAGCGACATGTATGCGGGCCAGGCCGTGACCGGTGCCCTCGGCTTCCTCGCGGGCAGCGGCTCCGACGCGTTCACGATGATCCCGAGCAACCTCGAGGACACGAACGGCCTGCCGCCGAGCGGCCGGCCGGACTACTTCGTCAGCGAGTCGCTCTCGGTCTTCGGGTACCGCGTGCGGGCCTTCACGGCCGGCACGAACTGCGGGGCCGGCGGAACGCTCAGCGGGGCGACCACCGTCTCGCAGGCGACCTACACCAACCCGGCCGGCGTGCCCCAGCCGAACACGTCCACGCAGCTCGACTCTCTCGGCGACCGGATGATGCAGAAGGTGCAGTACCGCAAGGTCGGTAGCGCCGAGTCGCTCTGGGTCGTGCACACCACGCGCTCCGGCTCGACCGACCGGCCGCAGTGGGGGCAGATCAACGTCAGCGGCGGAACGGTCTCGACGACGCCCGTCCAGGAGCAGATCTACTCGCCGGACACGACGCTGAACCGCTGGATGGGCAGCATCGCGGCCGACAAGGACGGCAACGTCGCCCTCGGCTACTCGACGTCGAACGGGACCGCTCCGAACTTCCCGAGCATCGCCTACTCCGGACGGCTGGCGAGCGACCCGCTGAACCAGCTGCCGCAGGGCGAGACGCAGCTCGTCGCCGGGGCCGGTTCGCAGACCGGCACGTGCGGCGGCGGCCCCTGCTCGCGGTGGGGCGACTACGCCTCGATGAGCGTCGACCCGAGCGACGGGTGCACGTTCTGGTTCACGACCGAGTACTACACCTCGCAGACGGACGGAAGCACCAGCCCGCCGGTCTGGAGCACGCGGATCGGGTCGTTCAAGTTCCCGACCTGCACGGGCGGCCCGCCGCCTCCGCCGCCACCACCTCCGCCGCCTCCGCCACCTCCTCCTCCGCCACCGCCTCCACCACCGCCGCCTCCGCCTCCGCCACCACCGCCTCCGCCACCGCCGCCTCCGCCACCACCGCCGCCTCCACCACCACCGCCACCTCCGCCACCTCCGCCGCCTCCGCCACCTCCGCCTCCGCCTCCGCCTCCGCCTCCGCCTCCACCACCACCGCCGCCGCCACCACCGCCTCCGCCGCCACCTCCGCCGCCTCCGCCACCGCCGCCGCCTCCACCACCGCCGCCGTTCAGGCCGCCCTGCGTGGTCCCGAACGTGGTCGGAGACGTCCTGTCCCTGGCGAGGGCGAAGATCAGGCAGCACCACTGCAGCGTTGGCACGATCACGCGCAAGTTCTCTTCACGCAGGCTCAGGAACCACGTGCTCTCGCAGAGCCCGAAGCCCGGGCGCCGGCTGGCCAACGGCCACCGCGTCAACCTGAGGGTCGGCAAGGGCCCGCACCACTAAACGAAACGAGCTTCCCCGGCGGGGCGGGCCCTCACAGGGCTCGCCTCCCGGGGGAGTGACTCCGCGACGCGAATCGACCGCCCCATTGAGGTCGAAACCGGACTGTGTTTAGATCTGCGGCACAAACGCAGTCTGTCGGCCGAGGCGTGGGTCTCTCGTGCGGCTGGCTGCTCCGTAAGGGGAGGGAGCAGTATGAATTCGATCGCTCGGCTATTCAGCCGACGTGCCGCGGTCGCCGCAGGGGTGGTCGCGCTTGCCGCCGGCATCACGGCGCCGGCGGTTCTGGGAAGCAGCCATCAGAAGGCGTCATCGCGCCCCGGCTTCACGGGAAAGGTTCAGAACCTCGTGCTGTCGGACACGGCCAACGGCAACTCGGCGTCCTTCGCAATTGAGCTGAAGGCGCAGGCCGACCTCAGCAAGGCGTACACGATGAAGGACCAGGACGCCCGAGGCTGGTACGTCTACAAGACGCTCAAGGCGGAGGCCGCGAAGACGCAGGCGCCGCTCAGGGCATACCTCGACTCGCAGGGCGTCAACTACCGCTCGTTCTGGGTCTCGAACGTGATCTTCGTCCACGCAGGCACCCGCGCGCTCGTCGAGAACCTCGCGGACCGGGCCGACGTGAAGCAGATCGAGGCGAACGACGCCTCCTACTGGCTCGACACGGCGCCGCAGCTGAACCCGGTCGCCGCGCTCGCCCCGGAGGTGCACCAGTCGCCGTCCACGGTCGAGTGGAACGTGACCATGGTCCACGCGCCCGATCTCTGGGCGATGGGCTACACGGGCCAGGGCATCGTCGTCGGCAACCAGGACACCGGCATGCGCTGGACGCACAACGCGCTCAAGCCGCACTACCGCGGCTGGAACGGCTCAGCCGCCGACCACAACTACAACTGGCACGACTCGATTCACAGCGACATCGACGGCGACGGCACGAACGTCTGCGGGTTCAACTCGATGCAGCCGTGCGACGACCACGGTCACGGCACGCACACGACCGGCACCGCGGTCGGCGTCGACACCGACAGCGGCGGAGCCAACCAGATCGGCGTCGCGCCGGGCGCGAAGTGGATCGGCTGCCACAACATGGACACGGGCACGGGTCGCCCGGAGACCTACACGGAGTGCTTCCAGTTCTTCATCGCTCCGACGGATCTCAGCGGCCAGAACCCGGATCCGACCAAGCGGCCGGATGTGATCAACAACAGCTGGGGCTGCCCGACGACCGAGCTCTGCGCGGCAGACACGCTGGAGACGATCGTGAACAACACGCAGGCAGCCGGGATCTTCGTCGAGGTCTCCGCCGGCAACGGCGGTTCGGCCTGCTCGACGGTCTCGGACCCGCCCGCGACCTACGACGCGAGCTTCTCGACCGCCGCGATCAACAGCTCGATGGGGCTCGCCGGCTTCAGCAGCCGTGGCCCGAGCGCCTACACCGGACACCTGAAGCCGGACATCGCCGCCCCGGGCGTCAACGTCCGCTCGTCGGTCAACACGAGCGACACGTCCTACGAGGGCGGCTGGAGCGGCACCTCGATGGCCGGCCCGCACGTGGTCGGCGTCGTCGCGCTGCTCTGGTCGGCGATCCCGTCGATGGAGCGTGACATCGCCGGCACGAAGGCGCTGCTCGAGAACACGGCCAACCCGAACGTCAATGCCGGAACTCAGGTCTGCGGCGGGACGGGCCAGGCCGACATCCCGAACAACCTGTTCGGCTACGGGCTCGTGGACGCGCTGGCCGCCTACAACGGCGGCGGCCCGCCGCCTCCGCCACCGCCGCCACCTCCGCCGCCTCCGCCTCCGGGCTGGACGACGGTCACGCCGATCGGGATCGACGAGTTCGGCGGCTCGTCCACCTCCGACGGCACGTACACGTACGTGTTCGGCGGCCACGCCTTCAGCCTCGGACCGGGGCCCGAGGGCGACGTCGACACCGCGTACCGCTACGACCCGGCCACCGACGCGTGGACGACGCTCGCGCCGATGCCGGACAACCAGGCGCTGATGTCGTCGGCCGTCTACTACCCGCCGACGAACTCGATCTACGTCTTCGGTGGCAGCCACCGCGATCCGAACAACCTGCCCCCGCCGACGAACAACGTCTGGGTCTACAACATCGCCGCGAACACGTGGAGTGCCGGGCCGCCACTGCCCGACGTCCGCGCGTTCATGGCCTCAGGCTACGACTCGGCCAACGGCAAGATCTACCTCGCGGGCGGCTACAACCTCGCGACGGTGGACAGCAACCAGTCGACCACCTGGGAGTTCGACCCGACCGCCGGGACGTACACGGAGAAGGCTCAGATGCTCCAGGGCATCGGCGGCGCCGGCTCCGGGATCGTCGACGGCAAGCTCTACGTCGCAGGTGGGCGTGACGTCAACAACACCAACTACGACACGCTCTTCGTCTACGACATCGCGACCGACACGTGGTCGTCGGGGCCGTCGCTGCCTCAGGGCGAGAACGTCCCCGGCAGCGCCGTCGCCGGCGGGAAGCTCTGGTTGTTCGGCTTCGGAACGCCGTTCGCGCAGTACTCGCCGCTCGGCAAGTCGAGGTACATCTTCGACCTGGCGCCGGCGGCCGGTGCGACGACGCTCAGCTACGACCCGGCAACCAGCACCTGGACGACCGGGCCGGACATGAACGTCGCCAAGTCGTTCACGTCCGGAAGCGCGGTCGGCAACACGCTCGTCTCGGCGGGTGGCCGCATCAGCGACACGGCCTCCACGAACGACACGGAGACGATGGCGATCGAAGGACCGCCTCCGCCACCGCCTCCGCCACCACCGCCTCCGCCACCACCGCCTCCGCCACCTCCGCCTCCGCCTCCGCCTCCGCCACCGCCACCACCGCCACCTCCGCCACCACCGCCTCCGCCACCGCCGCCTCCGCCGCCACCACCTCCGTTCAGGCCGCCCTGCGTGGTTCCGAACGTGATCCACAACACGCTGGGCAGGGCGAAGTCGAGGATCCGGCATAACCACTGCCGCGTCGGTCACGTCACGCGCAAGTTCTCTTCGCGCAGGCTCAAGGGCCACGTGATCAGGCAGGCCCCACGGGGCGGCCGGCGTCTCGCCAACGGCGCCAGGGTCAACCTGGTCGTCGGCAGGGGACCGAGGCACTAGGAAGGGCAACACGAACCGGAACCAGACGACGGGGCCCCACCGCGGGCCCCGTCGTGCTTTTCGGTGGTCGCTCGCAGTAGGGGCGGCGGTCGCGCTCCTCGCCGCGCCTGCGGTTGCGGCTCCACGGGTCGTCCTCTACGACCAGTACGACAACGACTCGCTGAGTGCGCTGGCCTCGACCACCCGGCCCGACGACCCGACGCAGTCGACCGAGGCCGCCGACAACTTCGTCGTCCCGAGCGGAACGACGTGGAACGTCTCCGAGATCGACGTCAGGGGCGGCGTCAACCAGCCGACGTCGTTCACCGTCCGCTTCTACGCCTACGCCGCTGGCCTTCCGGGGAACCAGGTCGCGGAGGAGCTCGGCCGGCCGGTCGTCGGTGACCGCGACTATCAGATCGCCCTCGACCCCGCCGTGACGCTCGGCCCGGGGCGGTACTGGGTCTCCGTCGCCGGGGTCGTGAACAACGCGAACTGGGTCTGGGATTCCCGCGGCGTGCCGGTCGCCGGCAGCGGCTTCACCACGGCCTGGCGAAACCCCGGGAACTTCTACGGCACGGGCTGCACCGCGTGGCAGCGCGCCGAGACCTGCCTGGGCCGCCGCTGGCCCGATCAGATGTTCCGCCTGCTCGGGACGGAGGGACGCTCCCATCCGGCTCGCTTGACTTCTGTCGTCAAAGGGAGTAAATCGGGCTGAGACTGGGAGAGGGGAAGCGAATGCGGTCGAGGGTTCTGTGGCTGGCGGCGGTAGGAGCGGCGCTGATGGCGCTTGCCGCGGGCGCAGCCGCGCAGGGGATGACCCTCCCGACGCGGCCGGCAGCGCCTGTGGGCGCTCTCCACATCGGGACTACCGGCAACTTCGACTCGGTCGACCCCGCCATCGCCTACGGAACGACGAGCTGGCAGCTCGAGTACGTGACGTGCGCGAAGCTGCTCAACTACCCGGACAGCGCTGGGGCCGCCGGCAGGACCCTGCAGCCGGAGATCGCCGCGGCGATGCCGACTGTCTCCCAGGACGGTCTCACCTACACCTTCCAGATCCGAAACGACTTCGAGTTCTCGCCGCCGGCGACCGGCGTCGTCACGGCCGCGAGCATGAAGTACACGCTGCAGCGCGTGCTCGGCCCGAACCTCTTCAGCCCGGGCTATCCATTCCTCTCGGACATCCAGGGAGCGGCCGAGTACCACGACGGGACGGCCAACGACGTGAGCGGGATCGTCGCGAACGGCAACACGCTCTCGATCACGCTTCTGCAACCGGCCGGCGACTTCCTCGCGCGGCTCTCGATGCCGTTCACCTGCGCGGTGCCGACGGGGTTCTCCCCGGGTCAGGAGGACATCAACGGGCCGATCCCGTCGGCAGGCCCGTACTACATCTCCGAGAACACGCCGAACAACGGCGCCGTCGCCGCGAGGAATCCGAACTACACCGGCTCGCGCCCGGCACGGTTCGACTCGATCGAGTACTCAGAGGACCTGAACGTCGACACGTGTTTCAACGAGACGCTTGCCGGCGTTCTCGACATCGGCTGCGTCCCGGCCGGCCAGTCACAGAACGTGATCGACCAGTACGGCCCCGGCAGCGACGCCGCCGCGCGCGGTTTCCAGCAGTGGTTCTCCACGCCGGGCCCGTGCACGTTCTACCTGCCGATGAACACCGAGCGCACGCTGTTCTCGGATCCGAACATGCGGAAGGCCGTCAACTACGCGATCGACCGTGCGGCACTGACTTCGGTACGGGGGCCCGGCGGCGGCGCGACGACGGACAAGTTCATCGCCCCCGACCTGCCCGGCTTCCGCAGCGACCGGATCTATCCGGACACACCCGACCTCGAGACGGCACGCGATCTCGCGAACTGGCACCCGGGAGACCCGATGCGGAACGGCATCGAGTTCTACCAGTCGGCCGGCTCGGTCGGGCCCCTTCAGGGGCAGGCCGTGCACAACGAGCTTCTCCAGATCGGGATCAACACGGAGATGCACGGGTTCGCCGGCTTCGCCCTCTACACGGCGCTCGGCGAGCACGGCGCGGCCTTCGACATCGGCGTCGGCACCGGCTGGTGCAGCGACTACCCGGATCCAGTGGACTTCCTCCACCTGCTGGACGGGACGACCATCCAGGACGAGAACAACATCGACCTCTCGTACTTCGACGATCCGGTCTTCAACCAGCGGATCCACGACGCACAGCTGCTTCCGCCCGGCGACGAGCGCTACGCGACCTTCGGGCAGATCGACTACGACATCGTCCACGACGCGGCTCCGCTCGCGAACTTCGCCAACAGCACGGTCAACGACTTCACCGCTCAGCGGATCGGCTGCCAGACGCACCAGCCGGCCTACAGCGACACGGACCTCGCGCTGCTCTGCCTCCGGCCGGAGGGTTACGCGGACGACTTATGGGTCGCCCGCCCGGAATCGGGCACGGCGACGGCGCACGTCCACGTTCGCCTGAGCAGCGAGATGGATCAGTCCGTCACGGTCGACTACGCCACCGCGGACGGGACCGGGCATGCCGGCCAGGACTACGACGCCACCTCGGGGACGCTCACGTTCGCGCCGCACGAGCGCGACAAGACGGTCGACGTCACGGTGCACGCCGGGGGCGATGCGAACGACGTCACCTTCTACCTCGATCTGAGCAACCAGAGCCTGGGGACGCTCGTCGACCCGCGCGGAACGATCACGCTTGCGCCGTTCGGCTCCCCACCGCCTCCGCCGCCTCCGCCTCCGCCTCCGCCTCCGCCGCCTCCGCCTCCGCCTCCGCCTCCGCCACCGCCTCCGCCTCCACCGCCGCCTCCGCCTCCGCCGCCGCCGCCTCCACCTCCGCCTCCGCCTCCTCCGCCTCCACCTCCTCCGCCTCCACCTCCGCCTCCGCCGGCACCTCCGCCTCCACCAGCCCCTCCGCCTCCACCGGCCCCGCCGCCTCCGCCTCCGCCCGGTCCCCCGCCACCACCTCCGGCACCACCGCCTCCACCGCCGCCGCCCCCACCGCCGCCGGTGCCCCCACCGCCGCCTCCGGTCCAGCCGCCGTGCCACGTTCCGCACGTCGTCGGCCAGCTCCTGAGCAATGCCAAGACCGCGATTCGCAGGGCGCACTGCCGCACGGGCACGATCAAGCGGAGGGCCGCTGCGCGGAAGAAGAAGAACCACGTCCTCGCGCAGAGCCCGCGGCCGCGCCGCAGGCTGGCCCACGGTGCCCGCGTCAACCTGACCGTCGGTAGATAGCGCCCGCAGAGCGGCGCTGGTCTCGGCCCGGGGCCGGTGCTACGGTCAGACCGGTTGAAGCCGTTCGCCCGCCTGTTGTCGCGACGGCCGCGCGTCACGGTCGTCGTCGCCGTCCTCGCGCTCGCGGCCGCCGCTGCGCTCGCCTCCGCGGTCGGTAGGCAGTCGGCGAATGCCTCGGAAGTCGCGCTACCGGGGAAGCCGCCGCAGAGCGCGGGACAGGCGGTCGTGATCCACTCGGCAAGGAACGACAGCTCGCCGCCGCTTCGGTCCATGCTGCCGGCTCCGTACCGGCCCGCGGCCGAGCGGGAGCCGAACCCGAACCCGGCGACCCCGATCGGCAACCCGGACGGGCCGGATGCCGCTCTCCAGAAAGCGCACTACCCGAGCTCGATGCCCTCGCCGAGCCTGAACTTCGACGGGATCGGCTTCCCGGGCGTTGTCTGCAACTGCATCCCGCCGGACACGAACGGCGAGGTGGGGGAGACCCAGTACGTGCAGATCGTCAACGAGGGCTTCCAGGTCTTTGACAAGACCACCGGCGCCTCGGTGTACGGCCCCGTGGCCATCGCGACGCTGTGGCAAGGGTTCGGCGGCGTCTGCGAGCGGAACGCCCTCGGCGACCCGGTCGTCCTCTACGACCAGCTCGCGAATCGCTGGCTCATCTCGCAGTTCGCCGGCACCAACCTGCCGACGGACGAGTGCATAGCGGTCTCGCAGACCGGCGACGCGACCGGGGCGTACTACCGCTACGGCTACCACCTTGGGCCGACCTTCTTCGACTACCCGCACCTCGGGGTCTGGCCGGACGCGTACTACATGGCCATGAACGTGTTCGACTCGCAGGGCGACGCGTACCTCGGCCCGCAGCCGTTCGCGTTCGACCGCGACGCGATGCTCTCGGGGAGCCCGGCCACGGTGATCACGTTCCGGCCGCTGGCCCGCAGCCTCGGGGCCTTCCTGCCCGCCGACCTCGACGGGTCGATCCTGCCGCCTGCCGGCGCGCCGAACCCGTTCCTCGCCGCCGCCGGCGCGCCCGACTGGCCGCTCTACCGCTTCCACGTGGACTTCGCGACTCCGGCGGACTCGACCTTCGACCTCGCCGGGAACCTGACGCCGGCCGCCTTCACGGCGCTCTGCCCGGGGAACCAGAACTGCGTCCCGCAGTTGGGCTCGGGCACCAACCTCGACGGCATCGGCGACCGGGAGATGTTCCGCTCGGCCTACCGCCGCTTCGCCGACGGCCACGAGGCGCTCGTCGGGAACCGCGCGGTCTCTTCGGCCGGTGTCGCCGGGATCCGCTGGTGGGAGATCGCGAACGCGACTTCCGGGTCGCCCGCGTTCGTGCAGCAGAGCACCTACCAGCCCGACAACACCTGGCGCTGGATGGGCTCGATCGCGATGGACAAGGACGGCAACCTGGCGCTCGGGTTCAACGCCTCGAGCGCGGCGATCCACCCGCAGATCCGGTACGCAGGCCGTCTCGCCACGGACCCGCCCGGCGAGCTCGCCCAGGGCGAGGCGACGCTCCTCGCGGGGCAGGGCAGCCAGGTCAGCGCGGGCCACCGCTGGGGCGACTACAGCGACCTGACCATCGACCCGAGCGACGACTGCACCTTCTGGTACACGCAGGAGTACTACGCGAGCACGAGCTCGTTCACCTGGCGGACGCGGATCGCGAGCTTCGCGTACCCCGAGTGCACGGGGCAGCCGCCGCCACCGCCGCCTCCGCCTGCACCGCCGCCTCCGCCCGCGCCTCCTCCGGGGCCACCGCCGCCGCCCTCACCGCCGCCGTGGGCGCCGCCGGCGCCGCCGCCGGTCCGGCCCGCCTGCACCGTGCCGCACGTGGTGGGCCTCACGCTGGCCAGGGCGAAGACGCGGATCCGGAAGGCGCACTGCCTCGTCGGGAGGATCACCCGCAAGGCCTCGAGTGCGAGGAAGAAGAACCGCGTGCTCGCGCAGAGCCCGCGGCCGGGCCGGAGGCTCGCCGGCCGGCGGCCGCGTCAGGCTTACCGTGGGGTCAGGTTCGCGGGGCCAAAGCCGTAGGGCAGGAGCGCCCGCACCGAGGTGACCTCGACCTGCTCGCGGCCCGGGGTCGAGAGGACGACCCAGGGGTCGTTGCCGCCGAGCTCGGCGAACTCGTAGAGCATCTGCCTGCATGCCCCGCACGGGCCGGTGACCTTCGGCTCGGCCGCCGGCTCCGCTCCGCGCCCCACGATCGCGATCCCGCGAAAGGCGCGCCGTCCTTCGGCGTTTGCGCGCACCAGCGCGGTCCGCTCGGCGCAGATCGTCGAGCCGTAGGCGGCGTTTTCGACGTTCGTGCCGGTGACGAGCTCCCCGTCGTCGGCGACGAGGCACGCGCCGACCGCGAACCGCGAATACGGGCTGTAGGAGCGCTCGAGAACGGCCTCGGCGGCGTCGAGCGCGCGCGTCTGCTCCTCCGTCAGCCCCACCGCCAAAGCATACGGCCTTGCAGGGGAAAACCACTTGTATCGAAGAACGAAGGGTGTTAGGGTCGCCGCGGGGAAGGGCTACTCGAAATCTAGGGGAGGGATCTCTTGCACAGGTTGGGTCACTTCAGGGATTACTGGTCCCGTCTGCCGAAGCGCGGACGGAAAGCGAGCATCGTTCTCGCCGCGATCGGCGTTGCGCTGCTGGTCGAGGTGAGCGTCGTGCTCGCCAGCGCCGCGCCGCCGAGTCACCATGCCGCCGCCAAGACCTCGAGCGCCTCAGCATCGGTGCAGGCTCTCACGTCTCAGCTAACGGCATCGGGCGCAGCCGGGCACGTGATCGTGGGCCACGCGACGGTCAGCAGGTCGCGCCCGCTGCGCGAGATGCGGCCCGTTCCGATGAGGCCCGGGCGCGAGCTCGAGACGCTTCCGAACAATCCCATGGTGCGGGTCAAGCCGTCCTTTACGCCGGACGCAGCCCATCAGACGCGCCGGTTCCCGAACTCGATGCCCAATCCGATCCTCAACTTCGAGGGCATCGACTTCCCCGGAGTCACCTGCAACTGCGCGCCGCCCGACACCGATGGTGAGGTCGGCCTGACGCAGTACGTCCAGATGGTCAACGAGGGCTTCGAGGTCTTCGACAAGTCGACCGGCAACGTCGTCCAGGCGGCTCGCTCGATCGTGTCGATCTGGGCCGGGTCGGGCCAGCAGGCCTGCACCAACGGCGGCTTCGGCGACCCGGTCGTCCTCTTCGACCAGCTCGCCAACCGCTGGGTGATCACGGAGTTCGCCAGCGCGACCGGCGGGACGCCGATCACCGACGAGTGCATCGCGGTCTCCACGACCGCCGACGCCACGGGGTCGTACAACCGCTACGACTTCCACCTCGGCACGGATTTCTTCGACTACCCGCACCTCAGCGTGTGGCCCAACGCCTACTACATGTCGATGAACGTCTTCAACTCGTCGGGCACGGCGAAGCTCGGCGTCGAGCCGTTCGCTTTCGACCGTGCCGCGATGCTGGCCGGCACCTCGGCGACGTTCGTCGCCTTCAGGAACAACACCGCCTACTTCTGCCCGAGCTGCGACTACATGCTCCCTGCCGACGTCGACGGGACGAACCCGCCGCCCGCCGGATCGGACGGCCCGTTCCTCCAGGCCGGCAGCACCGACACCACGCATTGGCACCTCTGGCACTTCCACCCCGACTTCGCGACGCCCGCGAACTCGACGTTCACGCTCGGCACGACGCTCACGCCGGCCGCGTACACCGTCCTCTGCCCGGGCTTCAACCGCAGCTGCGTCCCCGAGCAGGGCGGCGAGAACGTCGATGCGCTCGGCGATCGGCTGATGTTCCGGTTGTCGTACCGCCACTTCGACGACGGCCACGAGGCCCTCGTCGGGAACATGACGGTCTCGTCGAGCAACGTCGCGGGCATCCGCTGGTTCGAGATCAACAACGTCACCTCCGGGACGGCGTCGTTCGTCCAGCAGAGCACCTACCAGCCCGATACGACCTGGCGCTGGATGGGCAGTGCCGCGATGGACCACTCGGGCGACCTTGCGGTCGGTTTCGATGCGTCCTCGGCGGCGCTCCATCCACAGCTTCGCTACGCGGGCCGCCTGGCCGCTGATCCGATCAACACTCTGGGCCAGGGAGAGACGCATCTCTTCGACGGCACCGGCAGCCAGCAGAGCACGTCGAGCCGCTGGGGCGACTACAGCGACATCACCGTCGACCCGGTGGACGACTGCACCTTCTGGTACACGAACGAGTACTACTCGACGAACAGCTCGTTCAACTGGCGCACGCGGATCGGAACCTTCAAGTTCCCGAACTGCGTGACCACCGGCGGGACGCTCGCCGGCACTGTGACCGACTCCTCGACGGACGCGCCGATCGACGGCGCGCACGTCAATGTCTCGAACGGCGCCTCGGCGACGACCAACGCCTCCGGCCACTACGAAGTGACGCTCGCGCCCGGCACGTACAGCGCGACGTACTCGAAGGGCGGATACGCCTCGCAGACGTTCAACAACCTCGTGATCAACGACGGCCAGACCACCACGCAGGATGTGGCGCTGACGCCGTCCGCCGATCTGTCGATCACCAAGACCGCCGACGACGACTCCGTGAACTCGGGCGACTCGATGGACTTCCGGGTCACGCTCACGAACGCCGGCAGCCCGACGGCGACCGGCGTGGTCGTCACCGACAACCTGCCCTCGGGGCAGGACGTCGACTGGACGCTCGCCGGTGACAGCGACTCGGGCTGGTCGGTGACCGGCTCGCCGCCCAACCAGCAGCTCGTCGGGCCCAGCACGGTCGCCGGCAACGCCAGCACGATGGCGCACGTGACGAGCACGACGACCGGGAACTCGGCCGGCACGTACCACAACACGGCCTCCTTCACGTCCGACAACGCCGGCTCCGGCACCGCGGACGCGACGATCGCCGTCTCGACGCACTACACGATCACGACCGAGACGGGGCACACGATCACGCCCGGCACGACCGACATCGGCAACCACTGCGACGACTGCGTCACGAGCGTGAACTTCCCGTTCACCGTCTACATCTACGGCCACCCGTACACGTCGGCGAGCGCGAGCTCGAACGGGAACCTGCAGTTCTCGACGGCCAACACGGCGTTCACCAACACCTGCCTGCCGGACACCACCATGGGCACGATGTTCGCCCCGTACTGGGACGACCTCTACACGGTCAACTCCGGCTTCGGCATCTACTCGCTGACGACCGGCACGGCGCCTCATCGGACGTTCTATCTCGAGTGGCGCGACCAGTACTTCCCGGGTAGCGGGAACGCCGACTTCGAGGCGATCTTCTACGAGGACAGCCCGACGATCCAGGTGATCTACGGCAACGTCACGAACGGCGCCACGAGCTCGACCGAAGGCGTCCAGAGTGTCGACGACAACATCTTCGACCAGTACGGCTGCGACGGCGCCGGCGGGACGATCTCGAACGGCCTGCAGGTGACGTACTCGATCGGTGGTGGGCCACCGCCGCCGCCACCTCCACCGCCGCCGCCACCTCCGCCTCCGCCACCGCCGCCGCCTGGCCAGTGGCAGATCGTTGCGCCAATGCCGCTCGACACCTACGGCGCGGCAACGGCATCCGACGGAACGTACAGCTACGTGTTCGGTGGTTACTCGTTCAGCGCCGGCGTCACGGTGAACAACTCCTACCGCTACGACCCGGCATCCGACAGCTGGACGACGCTGGCACCGATGCCGAGCGGCGAGGGTCTGGCCACGGCCGACTACGACCCGCTCAACGGCAAGATCTACGTGTTCGGCGGTGACCAGGCCGAGACCGGCGTCGTCACCAACGCCACGCAGGTCTACGACGTCGCCTCGAACAGCTGGTCGGCAGGCCCGAACATGCCTGACGTCCGGGCGTTCATGTCCGGTGGCTACGCGACCAACGGCAAGTTCTACCTCGTCGGCGGTTACTCGACCGGCAACATCGACCCGGCCTTCGACCAGACCTGGGAGTTCGATCCGAACGCCGGCACGTTCACGAACAAGGCGCCGATTCCGCATGCACTCGGTGGTGCGGGCTCGGCGATCGTCAACGGCCATCTGTACGTGGCCGGTGGACGTGACGCCACGAACGCGATCCTGGACACGCTCTACGACTACGACATCGCCGGCAACACGTGGTCGAGCGGAGCGAGCATGCTCGCGCCCGACAACGTGCCTGGCGCAGGTGCCTCCAACGGCATGCTGTACGTCTTCGGCGGCGGGAACCCGTTCGCTCCCGGCAAGGCGATGGGCAAGGCCGCGAGCCTGCTCTCGCCCGACACGACGGGGCAGACTCAGGTGTACGACCCGGCGAGCAACAGCTGGGCCAATGCAGACAACCTGAACATGCAGCGCTCGTTCGTCGAGGGCACGTCAATCGGCGGCCTGCTGTTCGCAGCGGGTGGCTACAACGGGTCGTCCACGACGACTCAGACGGAGACGATGGATACCGGCGGCGGTCCGCCTCCGCCACCTCCGCCACCTCCGCCACCTCCGCCACCTCCGCCTCCGCCACCTCCGCCTCCGCCACCTCCGCCACCTCCGCCACCTCCGCCTCCACCTCCGCCACCTCCGCCACCTCCGCCACCTCCGCCACCGCCACCTCCGCCACCACCGCCTCCGCCACCGCCGCCTCCGCCGCCACCACCTCCGTTCAGGCCGCCCTGCGTGGTTCCGAACGTGATCCACAACACGCTGGGCAGGGCGAAGTCGAGGATCCGGCACAACCACTGCCGCGTCGGTCACGTCACGCGCAAGTTCTCCTCGCGCAGGCTCAAGGGCCACGTGATCAGGCAGGCCCCACGGGGCGGCCGGCGTCTCGCCAACGGCGCCAGGGTCAACCTGGTCGTCGGCAGGGGACCGAGGCACTAGCCAGTCGAGAAACGCGCGCAGAACGGGGCCGGCGGTAGCAGAACGCCGGCCCCGTTCGCTGGTCCGGGCTCTTGTCCCGGGCTGGGCACGGTGTTAGGGTCGGAACGGGTCTCTTAAGGAAGAAAGGGGAGGGAATCTTGAGAAAGCTCGCGCGCTCCGCTGCGCGATCGGCCGGGCGACGGCGCAGGGTAAGTGCCGTCGTCGGGATTGCCGCGATGATCCTCGTCGTCCAGGGCGTTTTCGCGCTCACGGGCACGTCGGCGAAGAACGTCGTGTTCCGCCACGGGG
This sequence comes from uncultured Actinomycetes bacterium, assembly GCA_963788215.1. Lineage (GTDB taxonomy): Bacteria > Actinomycetota > Thermoleophilia > Gaiellales > Gaiellaceae > AC-32. The sequence continues at coordinate 462,494 of CAWBFX010000003.1, read as the reverse complement.
GAACCGTGCCTCGCGCGGTCCAGCCGATCAGCCAGACGAACCACACGACCGGCTACATCACGGTCGGGCACTCGTACAAGAACGACAGCATCGGCCCGCTGAGCAGCCTGAAGGTGCAGCCGATCGACACACCGCGTCCGGAGCACGAGATCCCGAACCTGCATCCGGTTTCGATCCACCAGAATGCGCCTGACGCGGTCGTGCAGAGGGCGCAGCACCCGGATGCAATGCCGCCGCCGATCCTCAACTTCGACGGCGTCGCGTTCCCGGGCGTGACCTGTAACTGCGCTCCGCCGGACACGAACGGTGAGGTCGGGGCCACGCAGTACGTCCAGATCGTCAACCAGGGCTACCAGGTCTTCGACAAGACCACGGGCGCTCCGTTGACAGGGCCTCTCGGCATCGGGACGATCTGGAACGGCTTCGGCGGCGCCTGCGGCCTCCACGGCTTCGGCGATCCGGTCGTCTCCTACGACCAGCTCGCGAACCGGTGGCTGATCTCGCAGTTCGCAAGTCCGACCGGCGGCCTGCCGATCACCGACGAGTGCATCGCGATATCGCACAACAGTGACGCGGCGAACGGCGGCTGGTTCCGGTACGGCTACCACCTCGGCTCGGACTTCTTCGACTACCCGAAGTTCGGAGTCTGGCCGGACGCCTACTACATGAGCATGAACGTCTTCAACTCGGGCGGCAGCGCATTCCTCGGGGTGCAGCCGTTCGCGTTTGACCGCTCGGCAATGCTCGCCGGCACGCAGGGCACATTCGTTACGGATCGTGACCCCTCGCACTTCAACAGCAGCGCGGACGCATTGCTTCCGGGCGACCTCGATGGCTCGATCATGCCGCCGTCCGGCGCACCGGATCCGTTCCTGCAGTCCGGCGAGAGTTCGACCTGGCACCTCTGGCGGTACCACGTCGACTTCGGGACGCCTGCGAACTCGACCTTCACGATGGCGGGCAACCTGACGCCGGCGGCGTACACGGAGCTCTGCTTCTCGGGCTGCGTCCCGCAGGCCGGCACGGCGGACCGTCTCGCAGCACTGGGCGATCGCTCGATGTTCCGCAACGCGTACCGGCGCTTCTCAGATGGCCACGAAGCGCTCGTCGCCAACCAGAGCGTCTGCGTCGGCGGCAGCGGCAGCACGTGCAGCGGCGGCCGCGCGGGCATCCGCTGGTGGGAGATCAACCACGCGACGTCGGGAACCCCGGCCTTCGTGCAGCAGAGCACGTACGCGCCGAACGACGGCGTCTGGCGCTGGATGGGCAGTGCGGCCATGGATCAGAGCGGTGACCTTGCGATCGGCTTCAGCGCGTCGAACGCGTCGATCGTCCCCGGGATCCGCTACGCCGGCCGGCTCGTCGGCGACGCGGCAAACGACCTGACGCAGGGCGAGACGACGCTCTTCGCCGGGCTGGGAAGCCAGAGCGACACCAGCAACCGCTGGGGCGACTACAGCGACCTGACGGTTGACCCGGTTGACGACTGCACGTTCTGGTACACGCAGGAGTACTACCCCTCCGGCCTCTCGTCGTTCAACTGGCGGACCCGGATCGGGAACTTCAAGTTCGACTCGTGCGGTGCACCTCCGCCGCCGCCTCCGCCACCACCGCCACCGCCTCCGCCGCCTCCGCCACCTGCCTCCGCCTCCGCCTCCGCCACCTCCGCCTCCGCCACCACCGCCTCCACCACCTCCGCCACCACCACCTCCGTTCAGGCCGCCATGCGTGGTTCCGAACGTGATCGGCAACACGCTGGGCAGGGCGAAGTCGAGGATCCGGCACAACCACTGCCGCGTTGGCCAGGTCACGCGCAAGTTCTCTTCGCGCAGGCTCAAGGGCCAAGTGATCAGGCAGGCCCCACGGGGCGGCCGACACCTCGCCAACGGCGCCAGGGTCAATCTGGTCGTCGGCAGAGGACCGAGGCACTAGCCAGTCGATAAGCGCGCGCAGATCGGGGCCGGCGGTAGCGCTACGCCGGCCCCGATCGTCTGTCCGCCCTCTTGTTGACGGCCGGAGAGACTGTTAGGGTCACGAAGGGTCTCGTTGGAAAAGGGGAGGGAATCTTGAGAAAGCTCACGCGCACGTTCGCGCAGGCACGCTCGCGCCTGCGGAAGCCCGGCCGCAAGACGACCATCGTGCTGGGCGCTGTCCTGGTTGCACTGACCATCGAAGCCTCCGGCGTCGGCGCCGGCGCGCCCACAGGCCGCGTCGCCGCGATCGTCGGCAAGGATTCGGCGCCTGTCAGCCTGACGTCGGCGGCCTCGAGGCCGATCGTCGGCCATTCCGTCAAGAACGACACCTCGCCGGCGCTTCGGAGCATGCCGCGAATCGCGCCGCAGCCGACGCGCGAGCACGAGGTGAACATCAACCCGAGCATCTACAAGGCTTCGTCGCCAAAGCCGGACGCAGCCCTACAGACGAGGCATTTCAAGAACAACATGCCCTCGCCCACGCTCAACTTCGACGGAATCGGCTTCCCCGGCGTGAACTGCAGTTGCGCGCCTCCGGACACGAACGGCGAGGTCGGCGACACGCAGTACCTCCAGATCGTGAACTCGGGCTTCCAGGTCTTCGACAAGTCCACGGGCAGTTCCGTGCTCGGGCCGCTGTCGATCGACTCGGTGTGGTCCGGCTTCGGCGGCGTGTGCGAGAGCGGCTCGGGCGACCCGGTCGCCCTCTACGACCAGATCGACAATCGCTGGCTGATCTCGCAGTTCGCGGGGGCCGGCAATCCAACGGACGAGTGCGTCGCGGTCTCGACGAGCGACGACGCCACGGGCTCGTGGAACCGTTACGACTTCCACCTCGGGTCGAACTTCTACGACTACCCGAAGCTCTCGGTGTGGCCCGACGCGTACTACATGACGACGAACGTCTTCAACGCGGCCGGAACTGCCTTCCTCGGCCCCGAGCCGTGGGCGATGGACCGCAGCGCGATGCTCGCCGGCGATCCGGCGACGATCATCACGTTCACCGACCCGGCCTACTACAACCCGGGCGCGGACGCGATCCTGCCGGCCGACCTGGACGGCTCGAACATGCCGCCCGCGGGCGCTCCCGACCCGTTCCTCGAGCTGGGCACGGACACGAGCTCCTGGCCGCTCTGGCGCTTCCACGTCGACTTCACGACCCCGGCGAACTCGACCTTCACGCTGGGAACGGACCTCACGCCGGCCGCCTACTCGGTTCTCTGCGGCGGCTGCGTCCCACAGGGAGGCACGACGTCCCTCCTCGACACGCTCTCCGATCGCGGGATGTTCCGGCTCGCCTACCGCCGCTTCGGCGACGGCCACGAGGCTCTGGTCGGCAACATCAGCGTCTCCACGAACGGCACCGGAGGCGTCCGCTGGTTCGAGATCACCAACGCGACAGCCGGCACCGCGAGCTTCGTCCAGCAGAGCACCTATGGGCCGGACGACGGTGTCTGGCGCTGGATGGGCGGCGCCGCAATGGATCAGTTCGGCGACCTCGCGGTGGGCTACAGCGCCTCCTCGGCCGCGATCCACCCGGAGATCCGGTGGGCCGGCCGCCTGGCGGGCGATCCGCTGAACACGCTCGGGCAGGGCGAGGCCATCGTCTTCCAGGGCACCGGGAGCCAGACGCAGACGAACAGCCGCTGGGGCGACTACAGCGACATGACGATCGACCCGGTGGACGACTGCACCTTCTGGTACACGACCGAGTACTACGCGACCACGGGCTCCTTCAACTGGCGCACGCGGATCGCGAGCTTCAAGTTCCCGTCGTGCACGACCACGGGCGGGACGATGGACGGAACCGTCACCGACCAGTCCACGGGCGACCCCGTCGCGGGCGCGCATCTGGACATCTCGGACGGGACCCAGGCGACCACCGATGCAGCGGGCCACTACTCGCTCACGATGCCGCCTGCCACCTACAGCATCACCTTCACGCGGGCCGGCTACGCCGACCAGACGGTGAACAACATCGTCGTCAACCAGGGACAGACAACGACGACCGACGTCCAGCTCGTCCCGGCGGCCGATCTCTCGATCACGAAGACGGCCGACGACGGCAACGCGGACATCGGCGACCAGATCGGGTACACCGTGACGCTCACGAACGCCGGCAGCCCGCAGGCGAGCGGCGTCTCCGTGACGGACAACCTGCCGGCCGGGCCCGACATCAACTGGACCCTTGCCGGCGACAGCGATGCGGGCTGGGCAGTCGTGGGCTCGCCGCCGAACCAGACGCTGACGGGACCGAGCACGGTCGCGGGCAGCGGGAGCTCGACGGGGCACGTGGTGAGCTCGACGTACACCAGCTCAGGCGGGACGTACAACAACACGGCGTCCTTCACCTCGAGCGGCGCCGGGTCCGGCACTGACTCCGCTTCGATCGTCCTCGCGGATCACTACGACGTGACGACGCAGACCGGGCAGTCGATCGTCCCCGGCACCACGGACATCGGCAACCACTGCGACGACTGCACGACGGCCGTCACGCTGCCGTTCCCCGTTCACGTCTACGGGCACGCGTACAGCGGCACCGTCCGCGTCAGCTCGAACGGCGACATCCAGTTCGGTACGAACTCGAGCGGCGACTACCTGAACGGTTGTCTGCCCGAGTCGGCACACGGCGCGTCGGTGTTCGGGCTCTGGGACGACCTGATCACCAACGCCGGCGGCGGCGGCATCTTCTCCACCGTCACCGGGACGGCCCCGAACCGGACGTACTACCTCGAGTGGCGCGCGCAGCACTACGCGGGCGGCTCGGCTCACTTCGAGCTGGTCTTCCACGAGGACAGCGACGTCGTGAGCGCCATCTACGGCGACGTCGGCGACGTCAGCAGCACGACCGAAGGCATCCAGGACTACTCGGTGCCCGTCTGGGACGAGTACGGGTGCAACGGCGACGGCGACCTGCCGAGCAACGGTCTGCAGGTGAACTACACGCCGTCGGGCGGGCCGCCTCCGCCACCTCCGCCGCCACCACCTCCGCCACCACCTCCGCCGCCTCCGCCACCACCACCGCCTCCGCCGCCTCCGCCACCACCGCCACCACCACCGCCGCCTCCGCCCTCCAGGCCGCCCTGCGTGGTTCCGAACGTGATCGGCAACGGGCTCGGCAGGGCGAAGACGAGGATCCGGCAGCGCCACTGCCGCGTGGGCAACATCACGCGCAAGGTCTCCTCGCGCAGGCTGAAGGGCCACGTGATCAGGCAGTCCCCGCGGGCAGGCCGTAGGTTCGCCAACGGCCACAAGATCAACCTGATCGTCGGCAAGGGGCCGCGCAGGTAGGAAGAGGACGTTGCTAGCGGGGCTCGACCGCTTCGGCGGTGAGCCCCGCTAGCGTTTCCACCACGAAATCGGCCTCCGCCAGCGCGTCTTCACCGGGCGGGAAGCGCCGGTTCGGGATCGCGATCACGCGCATGCCGGCCGCCTTGGCGGCGCGGATGCCGTTGTGGGAGTCCTCGACTGCGGCGGCGCGAGCCGGGTCCACGCCGAGGCGCCTGGAGGCTTCGAGGTAGACGTCGGGCGCGGGCTTGCCGCGGGCGACCTCCTCGGACGAGACGATCGCCTGGAAGCGGTCGGCGACTCCGAGCAGCTCGAGCGCGAGGACGATCAGCTCGCGGTTCGACGAGGAGGCGAGGGCCAGCGGCCAGTGCGCGGCCAGCCGCTTGACGGCCTCGCGGGCGCCGGGCATCGCGGGGAGCTGCTCGCGGTAGAGCGCCTCGAGGCGCCTGACGACCTCGGCGGAGATCGCCTCGGGCGGGTCGGGAAGCCCGATCTCGTCGTGCATGTACTGCGACCATTCGAGCGAGCTCATACCCATCATCTCCCGCTGCGCCCGCTCGTGCCAGCGTCCGCCACGTTCTCGGGCGAGCTGCTCGCGGATCTCGTCCCAGACGTGCTCGCTGTCGAGCAGGACGCCGTCCAGATCGAAGATGACGCCTTCGATCAAAGGCTCGCGTACGACTGGCCGTGGAAGACGAGGGGCTGAACGTTGCCCGGCGCGAGCTCGGCCTTTTCGACCTCCGCCACGAAGAACGTGTGGTCGCCGGTCTCGTGTTCGGCTCGGATCGCGCCGCGCAGCCATCCGACCGCGCCCTCGAGCTCCGGCGCGTCGTCCGGCGCGCCGTCGCGCAGCGCGATCCCGGCCCAGAGCGCGATTGGCGGAACGCCGCGGGCGAAGTGCTGCGCCACGGCTTCCTGCCCTGCGGCGAGCATGCTCACGGCCAGACGGCCGGCGTCGCGGAGGAGCTCGCGCAGCGCGGCGTCGTTGCGGATGGCGAAGCCGACGAGCGGCGGCTCGAGCGAGAGCGAGACGAGCGAAGCAACGGTCAGCCCGATGCGCTGCCCGCGCACCGCGACGGTGACGACCGCAACCCCGGCCGGAAAGCGCCCCATGACCGCCCGCAGCTCGTCAGCCCCGACCACTGCCGGATCATATGAGGGAGCTAGCTCAGTGCTGGTGGCACTTGCGCCAGCCGCCGCGGATCTCGTCCAGCCTCGCGTTCATCGAGGTCTCGAGCTGAACGTCGTTCGGGTTGCCGGCGTTGTACTTGTGCAGCCCCGGCCCGTGCCAGACGATGTCGGGCGTGACGCCGGGCCCGACCGCGGTGATCCGGTACTGGTCGCCGTGAGCCGGCCCGCGCCGCCTGTGCGTCGTCCCCGGCGGATGCGGGTGGCCGTTGATCAACGGATCGCGGCGGAAGAAGCCGAAGCAGAAGATCCCCGGGGGGCCGCTGCTCACGAATGCCTCTTCGCGCCTCCATCCACGGCCGTACTTCGAGTTGTGCGTGTCGAGGTAGAGGAGCCGGCCGTAGTTGTCGGTCGGCGCTCCCCAGTGCGTCGTGCCGTACCCGCGCACGCCCACGCCGAGATACGTGTACTGCCCGAAGACCTCCTCGACGTGATGGCTGTAGACCCAGTCCTGGTAGACGTCGAGCTGAGCCGGAGCGCCGGTCCAGTGCGAGAGGTGCAGCCACCACAGCTTCTGCTTCGCGAGCCACGGCTTGAAGCCGAGCCCGGGCAGCTGCGTCTGCCAGTTCTGCAGCGCCCAGTACGAGCCGTCCGGCGCCTTGCACGCGGCGACGAGCCACTCGAGCGCGGGCCCGTCGTAGGGCTGGCAGCCGTTGCGGAAGTGTCGCCAGACGCCGTGTCCGTAGAAGAGCCGCCCACCCGTGTAGTCGAGGCGGAACTTGACCTGCGGAACACCGGCTCGCGGCGGGCGGACGCGTGCGTTCAGCGCACCGCGCGCGATCATGTGCAGCGGCTTGCCCCGCCCGTGGTCGCGGAACGTGACGAGCGCGACCCCCTGAGCGTTCACCGCCAGCTGGACGTTGCTCGCGTTGCGCGCGATCACCTGCGAGCCGTACGCAGGCCCGGTGAATGCCCCGGCGCAGCCGAGGACACACGCAACGAGAACGAGACGATTTCGCATGCCAGACAGACCCCGCATACCAGAGTACATCGGGAACCGGCGAGTTGTCCTTGACCCCTCGGAAGGGTCAGGAAGCGAGCCGGTCCGGCCGTGCCTCGTCCTCCGCAGCATCCCAGGAGATGCCGAGGAAGACGTCGACCACGCTCGGATCGAACTGCGTTCCCGCCGCCTCGCGGAGCCGCAGACGTGCCTCCTCGGTGCTGAGACGCTTGCGGTACGGCCGGTCGGTCGTCATCGCGTGGAACGCGTCGCAGATGAAGATGATCCGGGCCTCGATCGGAATCTGCTCGCCGGCCTTGCCGTCGGGATAGCCGGCGCCGTCCCAGCGCTCGTGGCATCCGCGGACGATCGTGCGCACCTCCGCGAGGCGCTCGATCGGCTCGAGGATTCGCTCACCGAGCTCGGGGTGCATCTCGATCACGCGCCGCTCGTCCGGCGTCAGCGGGCCCGGCTTGAGCAGGATGCTCGTCGGGACGCCGATCTTGCCGATGTCGTGGAAGAGCGCGCCGAGCTCGAGGCGCTTCAGTCCGTGCGCGTCGAAGCCGAGCTCGGTGCCCACCTGGAGCGCCATGTCGGTGATCGAGCGCGTGTGCGAAGAGGTGTACTCGTCGTTCGCCTCGAGCGCGTTCGCCAGCGCCTCGACGGTCGAGACGAAGGTGCCCTCGAGACTCTCGAAGCTCCGCGCGCGTTGGAGCGCGACCGAGGCCTGGTAGGAGAGACCGCCGAGGAGGCGCAGAAGCTCGTCGCTCGGAAGAACGCCTGTTCCGGGCTCGCGAATCGTGATGAACCCGTCGACGGCGCCGTCGCCGCGCAGGGGCGCGAGCGCGATGTCGGGCCAGCGGCGGCCGACCGGCGACGCCAGCATCCCCTCCAGCTCGTCCGCGCCCGCGAGGAAGGGCTCGCTCCGCTCGCCGATCGCCTTCCGGACGCGTGCGCCCTCGAGGGTCACGTCCATCACGCTTCGAAGCTCGGAGACGCCGTCGTGGTCGGAGTGGGCGGCGATCCGGAAGTTGCCGTCCGCGTCCGGCAGCCACAGCGCGCAGCTCTTGGAGAGCAGCCGCGAGGCGGCGGTGACCGTCTCGTGGGCGATGTCCTGCAGCGTCTCGGCCTCGGAGATCGCGCCGGTGAACTCGAGCAGGGCCTTCAGGTGGTCGGCCTCGCGCCGCTGCGCCTCGTACAGGCGCGCGTTCTCGAGCGCGACCGAAGCGTGGCCGGCGAGCACCTCGAGGAGCCGGACGTCGTCCTCGTCGAACTGGCCGACACCCAGCTTGGAGATGCCGACCACGCCGATCACGCGCGTCCCGTAGCAGAGGGGAACCGCGATCTGCGACTCCTCGATCGCGTGCGTGCCGGGGATCATCACCGAGTACTCGCACTCGAGCGTGTTCGCGACGAGCATCGGCTCGCCGGTCTCCGCGACGCGGCCCGTGATGCCGTTGCCGATCTTGATGCTCGGGAAGTCCACGCGCTCGCCGTCTCGTGAGATCAGGTCGCCGCGGAAGGCGATCGGGACGACCTCGTCGCCCTCGACCACCGAGACGCGGCAGTTGTGGTAATCGATCAGCAGCCGGAGCTCGTCCGCGATCACCGAGCCGATCTCGCGGACGTCGTTCAGGCGGTTGAGCTTGCCCGCGAGCCCCTGGAGCATCTTCATGTGGGCGATCGAGCGGACGTCCCGGCGCGTCGCTGCATGGCTCTCGGGCCGCTCGTTGGCGGTCTCGTCGAAGAGCACGATCTGGTTCTTGCCGCGGGCCTTCGAGGTCATCATCGCGGCCTCCGCGCAGGCGACGAGCTCCCGCGGGTTCATCGCGTGCTGCGGTCCCTGGGAGATGCCGATCGAGGTCGTGATCTGCCCGGCGGGGCCGAACTCGATCGACGAGAGCGAGTCGGTGAGGCGCCGGGCCAGGTTGAGGGCGTCGCCGGCGTCGCAGGACGACATGATCACGCCGAACTCCTCGCCGCCGAGCCGGCAGACGACGTCGGAGCCGCGCAGGGCGGCGCGCAGCAGGTCGGCGAGGTCGCGAAGCACCTGGTCGCCGATGCCGTGGCCGTAGACGTCGTTGACGCGCTTGAAGTCGTCGATGTCGAGCATCAGCACCGCCACGGAGTCGCGCGCCCGGCTGGCGCGGGTCAGCTCGGCGCGCAGGCGCTCGTGGAAGTAGCGGTGGTTGTAGAGGCCCGTGAGCGAGTCCGTCTGCGCCTGGTACTCGAGCCGGGCGCGGATCTGCGCGTTGTCGAGGGCGAGCGCGGCGGCGTCGGCGAACCGGCGCGCGAGCTCGAACTCCTCGTCGGTGAAGATGGCGTCGTCGCCGAGCCGGTAGATGTTGAGCGCGCCCTTCACGACGTCGCGGGCGATCAGGGGAACGGTGATCAGCGCCTCCGGCTCGTCGGAGGGGGTTCCGGGGACGACGGTCATTCGCGGGTCGCGGTGAGCCTGGTTGGTCAGTACCGGCTCGCGGTGAAGCGCCGCCCAGCCGGTGATTCCCTGGCCGAACGGGCTCGAGCTCTTCATGATCTCGTCGGCCCACTGGTCGCGTGCGAGGACCGGCGTCAGCGTCGTCTGCGCCTCGTCCGCCTCGTAGATCGAGAGGGAGTCGTAGGGCACCAGCTCGGCGAGCGTGTCGGCGATCCGCTCGAGCAGGTTGTCGACGGTGTGCTCCGAGAGGATCTCGTGGAAGACGTCCGCAAGCTGGCGGTACGATTGGACGAGCCCCTCGGACCGGGGAATGCGAGCAGCGCCCGGAATGACTTCCAGGTCGCGAACAGGGACCTCGGCCGCGAAGAGGTTCCGCATCTGGCTCAGTTTCATGGGAATTCGGGCCGCAGAGATCCCCCGTAAAGGGGAACCTGATCGGTGGCTTCCGCTTGCTAGCGCGCTTCTTCGACTGCCTGGTCGGCCGCGTCGAAGTCCCGGCGGAGCTCGTCGATGGGCGGCATCACCGCCAGCGCCGGCACGATCGGCAGCCAGAGGTTGAAAAGCCGGTACACCACGACGCCGAGCAATGCGCGCACGAACGGGAGGCCCATCCAGTGGAGCGCGAAGGTCAACGCGATCTCCACGACCCCGGCGCCACCCGCCGGCAGCGACCTGCGCGTGAGCACGTAGCCGGTGGCGTAGCCGATGATCAGCGCGGGCACGGACAGCCGCGGGTTGCCGAAGAACGCGAGCGCTCCCCAGAGGCACGCGATGTCGCCGGCCCAGTACAGGGCGGTCCCGAGGACGCCGAGGCCGTGCTCGCGCGGAGGCGCGACGAGCATCGAGCGGAGGATGCACAGGCCCCGCACGAAGTGGGCGAAGGCGATCTTGAGGCGCCCGGCATCGCGTCCGGGACGCGTGAAGCGGCCGGCTCGCTTGGGCGAGCTGATCCAGATCGCTGCGGCCGCGCCCGGGATCACGGCGAGCCAGGGCAGGGTGAGACCGAGTGAGATGTCCTCGCCGCTCGCGATGATCGCGATCGCTGCGCAGAGTGCGGCGGGCGCGAGGACGGCGTACTCGAGCGCTCCCAGCGCGAGCACGCGCGCCACGGCGCCGTCGCGGTCGTCGCCGGCGTTTCGCAGCGCCCAGTAGTCGACGGCGAAGCCGCCGCTCGTCCTGGTCGCGGCGAAGACGCCGAAGCCGCCGAGCACGGCTCGCCCCGAGTCGCCGAAACTGAGCTTCGGTCCCTGGTCGACCTTCGCCGTGTCCCGCACCGCGAGCACGTAGCCGAAATACGCGACGAGCTCGCCGCCGAAGCAGAGGACGAGCCAGATCGGGTGGAGGTGGCGCGCCGCACGGTCGATCCGCTCGGCGCCGGCGATGTCGGCGAGCCCGGCGACCGCGCCCAGCGCGAGGGCGGTCGGCACGAACAGCACGAGGGTCGGACGCCGCTCGACCCAGGCGAATGCCCGCGCCAGGCGGTCTCTGGTTTCCGATGCCCAGCGCGCGCGCATCATCGAATCGTGGCACAGGCGTTTCAGGCGGTCAGTCTCCGCGGGGGGAGCGGCGGCGAGACTAGGCGTAGCGCGAGCGCCGGGCGCCGCCGCCGTACGAGGCGAGATCACCCAGGAACGCGAAGAAGACGAAGATCCACTCCCAGCCGGTGACGCCGTGTCCGCCGGTGTTCCAGAGGATCACGTAGAGCAGCGTCGTCAGCGGCAGGAAGGCCAGGCCGATCAGCGGCCAGATCCAGGGGCCGAAGGTGCGGTCGACCCACGGCGTGAAGATCCACATCAGCGCCAGCGCCAGCCGAGGCGAGAGCGCTGCGATCAGCACGAAGATGCATCCCATCAGGCGCGAGTCTCCCAGAAGGGAGGTCGGCTCCAGTCATCCAAGCGGGGTGAAATCGCGAGCGAGGCGGCGGGGGTGGGATTCGAACCCACGGGGCCGCTTTCGCGGCCCTCCGGTTGTCGAGGGGCCGCGGCTGCGGCCCCTCGACCCCTCTCTCAGTGCAGCGGCTCGAAGTAGTGCAGCTGCGCATAGCGGGCGACCCGCTCTCCGAGTAGCGCTCCCTGCTCGTCCGCGGTGCGGAAGTGGATGCCGGCCCAGATGCGAGCCTCGGTCACCTCGTCGATCACGTCCGAGAGATGGCTGAAGTACCGCTGCTCGCCCGGGAAGCGGCTGCTCGTGACGTAGAAGGTCAGGTCGTTGGTCCCGAGGAACGCCTGCAGCGCGTGCATGCTCGAGCTCGTGTAGCAGAGGTGCCCGGACGGATGCTCCGGGAACGGCGGCGTGATCAGCGGCGGCCCAGCGCCGGCGATCGCCGGGTCGAGCGTCGGCACGAACAGCGGCTGCCAGGTCGGATCGGCGGTAGTAGCCGGATTCCCGTCCTGGTCGGCGTGCCGGATCGCCGAGATCGGTCGCCAGGAGCCCCAGTAGTACTTGTCGTTCCAGCAGTTGATCAGGGCGTCGCCGGCCGCGAGGTCCATCATCCCGAACAGCTGCGCGCTGTCGGTGACGTCCAGCCCCCGCTCGTCTGCAAGGCGCCGGGCAACACTGTTGAAGACCGCGAGCGGGTTGGTCTGCCAAAAGACGGCGGTGTGCGTCTCTTCCGGGGTCCGGAAGGGGCTGTCGAGTGCCCCGAGCGTCTCGACCTCGTTCACGTCCGCGGCGTACGCGGCGCTGGTCAAAGCGTTCGGGCCTTCCGTGCGGAACTGGGACGAGCTCCGGATGAGGAACGGCTGCGCGAGCGCGACCCAAGGGCTCGGATCGAGCAGCGGCCTGCCGTCAGGCCCGGTGAGCGGTTGCCAGTAGCCCGGACCAACGGGCGGTAGGGGCGGGAACGGGCCCGCGCGCCCGTCGTGTCCCTGCGCGAGCATCGCCTCGGCGGCGTCTGCGCCGACATCGATCCCCTGGTGCTTGGCCCGCCCGTCGGGAATCCCGGCGAGCGAGGCGTCGTACTGCGCCTGCAGCGCGTCGTGCTGCGCCGGGAAGAGCGCGTCGAGAACGCGGAAGGCGGCCGTGGCGACGGCGGCGTCCTCAGACGCGTGCGGGAACCTTCGCTGGACCAGATACGGACGGTGCCGTCGATCGATCGCGTTGACGGCGCCGTAGACGCTGCCCTGCACCATTGCCATGAAGACCGCCGAGGCGGGTGGCGCGGAGGCGTTGGGCGGCTGCGCGAGGATCGTGTTCTGGGCGATCGAGTTCCAGTTCGTGACCTCATTCGCCTGTGCGGCGACCGGTACGGCGAGGGCGACGACTGCGGCGACCCCCGCCAACCGGCCGAGTGATGCGCATCTCATGTTCTCCCCTTTCGCTTGGCCTCCAGGATCCGCCCATCGGGACCTGGAGTCCATTCGCCATTCGTCGTATCTTTGGGAGGTGGCCGCGCTCAGCTCCCGAGACGCGGGGCGCGTGCTCCGCTTCATCGCCGACGCTGAGGAGCTCGACGGCGACGAGCCGTTCACGCCCGAGGTTCTGGTCGAGCTCGGGAAGCTCGTCGAGGCTGATCAGGTCGGATACTGCGAGCTGGACTGCCTTCGCCGGCGCGAACTGCGAAACGTCGGCCGGACCGGCGACCCAACGGACCCAACTGAGGACGTGGAGGTGGACTACTGGGACATCGAGGACGAGCAGCCGGTCTGCAGCCACCGGAGCCGGAACAGTGACTTTCGAGCGCTCAAGCTCTCCGATTTCGTGAGCCTCAATGAGTTGCACAAGAGCCGGATCTACGCGCTCTGGATCAGGCCCTGGGAAATCGAGCGCGACCTGAGCGTTGCGATTCCATCACCTCCCTGGCATGCGAAGAATTTCCACTTCAGCCGCGGGCCGGGGCGGGACTTCACCGAGCGCGACCGCCTCGTGCTGAACCTGCTCCAGCCGCACCTCGGCCGGCTGTGGCGAGCGGCGCGGACGCGACGGCAGCTACGTGCGGCGCTTCAGAGCGTCGACGGAGGCTCCGAGCAAGACGCTCGCGGCATCGTCCTCCTGGGCTCCGGTGGACTGATCGAGCTCGCGTCTCCCGCCGCGAGGCGCCTTCTGCGCGAGTACTTCGGCGCGAAGGGGCAAGTCGAGGCTCCCACCGAGCTCGTCGAATGGCACGAGTCCGGCTCGTCCATCCTCCTCCGCGTACGCGGGGAGCACCGACTGACGGTTAGCCACTCTGGGACGACGTTGCTGCTCGAGGAGACGCGCGACGAGTTCGGGCTGACCGCGCGGGAACGTCAGGTCCTCGCCGAGGTCGCGCGGGGGAAGAGGAATTCCGAGGTGGCCGAAGCCCTGTGGGTGACTCCGTCCACGGTGCGGAAGCACCTGGAGAACGCCTACGCGAAGTTGGGAGTACACACGCGAACCGCCGCGGTCACGCGCTTTATCGGGGCCCTCGAGCGCGAATAGTCAGGGGTTCGTCGACAGCGCCGAGTAGCGCAGCGACAGCTCCTCTGGCCTAAGGATCCGCACATCGGGCGCTGGAGTCCATTCTTCATTCGGCGTATCTTTGGTAGGTGGCCGCGCTCACCTGCCGAGACGCGGAGCACGTGCTCCGCTTCGTCTCCGCCGCCGAGGAGCTCGGTGGCGACCACGCGTTCACGCCGGAGGTCCTGACGGAGCTTGGGAAGCTCGTCGAGTCCGACTGGGTCGCGTACGACGAGGCGGATCGCGTGCGGCGGCGGTTCGGCTACGGCGTCGACCGCCCGGGGGACGAATACGACCGACCGGAGGTCTCCTACTGGGAGATCGCAGGCGAGCATCCGGTTTGCAGCCGGCACAGCACTGGCGTCTTCCGAGCGCTCAAGCTCTCGGACTTCGTGGGCCTCGGGCAGCTGCGGAAGAGCCGGATCTACTCGATCTGGTTCAGACCGTTAGGGGTTGAGCACGAGCTCAACGTGGCAATTCCGTCACCACTCTGGCATACGAAGACGTTTCTCTTCGAGCGCGGGCCGGGGCGGGACTTCACGGAGCGGGACCGCCGCGTGCTCGATCTCCTGCAGCCGCACCTCGCGCGCCTCTGGCGTGCAGCGCAGGTTCGCCGTCGGCTCGGCGCGGCGCTGGCGACCCTCGACGAGTTGCCGGATCAGGACAGCCCCGGAGTGCTTCTGCTGGGGCCCGACGGTGCGCACGTCGACTTCGCATCGCCTACCGCCCGTCGTCTTCTGGAGGAGTTCTTCGGCGAGCAGCCGAACGGCCAGACCCCTCACGCCCTCTTCGCCTGGTTCGACTCGGGGTCTCCGACCTTCGTCTGCCGCCGGGGGCGTGATCGCCTGACCATCAGCCGCTCGAACGGGATGCTCCTGCTCGAGCCAACCCGCGACGACCTCGGGCTGACGTCCCGCGAGCGCGACGTCCTCGCGTGGGTCGCGCGAGGGAAGACCAACTCCGAGGTGGCGGAGATCCTCTGGGTGACGCCGAGCACGGTCCGGAAGCACCTCGAGAACATCTACGCGAAGCTCGGGGTGCACACCAGAACGGCAGCGGTTACGCGGTTCCTGGGCGCGCTCGGCGACTAGCCGCGCGCGAGCTACGAGTCAGGTCCGTCGACGTTCACGACGAGCGGGCCGGTACCCACGAACGAGATGATCATCTCCTGCGGCTCGGCGTCGGGGTTGACGTCGCGGTGGACGAGGCCGGCTGGGATGTGGAAGAAGCCGCCCTCCTCGACGATGGTGTGCTCGCCGCCCTCGGAGCCGAACTCGAACCGAGCGCGGCCGCGGATGACGTGTCCGAGGACCTCGCGGTCGCCGTGGTGGTGCCAGCCCGAGGTGACGCCGCCCTCGGCCCGGACCCGGGTGAGCATTCCCTTCTCGGTGTCGAAGGCGAGTTCTCGTGTCAGGCCGGGAGTCGTCGCCGCGGCCGGGAGTCCGTCGGGCCCGACGGTCGTGATGCGCCCGGATCGGGTCGTCGAGCTCACGCGGCGATCGTAGTCCTCCGCGCGTAGCGGCGGGGGTGGGATTCGAACCCACGGGCGCCTGTTACGGCGCCTCCGGTTTTCAAGACCGGTCCATTCGTCCGCTCTGGCACCCCGCCGAGCAAGTCTTGGTGTTGCTGGGCCTATAGTTTGCCCGTGGATCCGCAGCGCGATAGCGACAGCGAGGCCTTCGTCTCCCAGCCGGACGATCTCTGGTCGGGACATGACCACAGTGGCTGGAATCGCGCGTCGATCAGGTTCTGGTCGCGGAGCGATGCCGGTGCGGGAGTCCGGCCGGACGACCTGCTGCTGCCGAGCGGTCTGGGCAACGCGCGGATGCTCGCGTCGTGTGCCGGGATGGCAGCGATCGGCGCGCTGCTCTACGTGTGGTTTCCGTTGATGCTGGTCGAGTTCTTCGTCTCGATCCCCGGTGCCGTCTTCGCCGCGATCCTCGCAACCGCGTTCGTCGTGTTCACCCTCGCCCTCTACGCCTCGGCGACGATCGAGACGCACCGGGACCGCGAGCTCGCCGGCCGTCTCTGAACTAGTCGCTGCTCCAACCGCTGCGGTGCGCCGAACTCGACCAGGCACTCGGGGACGGCGACCTTGCCGCCCTCGTCCTGGAAGTTCTCGAGGATCGCGAGCAGCCAGCGGTCGGTGACGGCCGTGCCGTTGAGCGTGTGCACGTGCTCGGTGCCGCCGTCGGCGCGGTAGCGGATCCCGAGGCGCCGCGCCTGGTAGTCGGTCGTGTTCGACGCCGAGGTCAGCTCGCGGTAGCGCTCCTGCGACGGGAACCAGGCTTCGAGGTCGTAGCGCTTGGCCGCCGCGGCGCTCAGGTTGGCGGCCGCGATGTTGACGACGCGGTACGGGAGCCCGAGCTCCTGCGCGAGGGACTCCTCCGATCGCGAGCAGCCGCTCGTGCTCGTCCCAGGATTCCTCCGGGCGAACGTACGAGAACATCTCGACCTTGTTGAACTGGTGGACGCGGAACATGCCGCGTGTGTCGCGGCCGGCCGCGCCCGCCTCGCGCCGGAAGTTCGTCGAGAACGCCGAGTAGTGGAGCGGCAGGTCGGCGGCGTCGAGGATCTCGCCCATGTGGAGGCCGGCGAGCGCGACCTCGGAGGTTCCGGTGAGGTAGAGACCCTCGTCGGCGACTTCGTAGATCTCGAAGCGCTCGGCGGGGAAGAACCCGGTGCCGTACATCGCCTCCTCGCGCACGAGCACCGGCGGGATGACCGGCACGAAGCCCTGCGCGGCCGCGCGATCGAGCGCCCAGCGGTAGAGCGCGAAGGCAACGCGCGCGGTGTCGCCGACGATGTAGCCGAAGCGCGAGCCCGATAGCCGCGCGGCGCGCTCCATCTCGAAGCGTCCGAGCTCGAGGTGGTCCTTCGGATCGGAAAGCCGGGGCGGCTCGCCGAAAGTGCGCACGACGTCGCCCTCGGCGTCTTCGCTCTCCTCGTCCGGGACCGACTCGTGCGGCGGGTTCGGGACCTTCTGCAGCAGCTCGTCGCGTTGCGCCTCCGCCGCCGAGTGCTCCTCCTCGAGCCGCCGCAGGTCCTCCTTGACCTGCTTCAGCTCCTCGACCTGCTCCGGGCTCGGCTTGCCCTTGGTCTTCTGCCGGCCGCGGAGCTCGTCGACCTGGGGCACGAGCTCGCGCCAGCGCGCATCGGCCGCGAGCAGCTCGTCGAATGCCTCGCCGCCGCCCTTGCGCGCGACGGCCGTCCTGAAGCCGTCCGGGTCGGCCCGCGCGGCCCGGAGGTCGATCAACCTTTCGTCAGGTAGGCGACGAGATCTGCGATCTGCTTGTCGCTCAGGCCGAGGTCCGGCATCGGCGTCCCGGTGAAGCCAGGCTCGATGTAGGCGCTGGGATTCTTGATCGACTCGGCCGCGAAATGAGCCTCGGAGCCCCGGTTTGCCTTCTTCGCGTAGTCGGCCAGCTTGTCGAGGTCGGGGCCGACGGTTGCGTTGCTGCCTGCAGGGGTGAACGTGTGGCAGCCGGTGCACCCGCTCGACTTGAAGGTTGCGGCGCCCGCCGTCGCGTCGCCCTTCGCGGCCGTGGCCTGCGTCGACGTCGTCGGGATGGTTCCGACGACCGTCTGCGCAGTCGGGGAGACGGTCTCGCCGCTTCCGCACCCGGCGAGGAGCGCTGCGAGGAAGATCAACGGTGCGAGGCGGCGCATGGCCGCGAGTCTAATCAAGGCGCTCGAGGCGCTCGCCGCTTCTCCCGAGCCACGCCCAGAGCACGAGCGCCGAGAGCGCGCCGAGGCCTGCGATGTCGGTCGGCGTGTCGTTCACGAGCAGCGAGACGGCCAGCGCGGCGAGCAGGGCATCGACCACCGCCAGGCGTGGGCGCCGCAACGCGAGCAACACGAGCGCGGCGACGCTGAGGGCGAAGAGCAGAGCCTCGTTCCAGCCGGAAGCGATGAAGGCGGCGGAGAGGTGGAGTCGGTGGCCGAAGTCGCCGAGCAGCGAGCCGGGGCCGCCGCCGACTGCATGGGTGACGTGACTCGAGCCGCCGAGCGCGGCGTCGATCCCGATCAGCGCGAACGCGGCGGCGACGAGCACCGCGGCCGCTAGGCCGACGCGCACGGGGCCGGGCCTCGGGCTCCGCTCCAGGAGCGCGAGCGCCAGGAAACCTGCGAGGTAGGCGACCATGTCCCCGCCGTTCGCGCCGATCGAGCTCACGCCGATCCCCGCTGCCACCGCGAGCGCAACTGCCGGCAAAGCGCGCGGGCCGGCGAGCGCGCCCAGCACGAGGGCAGGCGAGAGGAGAAGCGTCGAGACCTGGTTGTTGATCCCGTAGAACCGCCCGCCGCCGTCCGGCCTGGCCCCGAGCGCGGCGAGGCTGTTCCAGCGCGGCTCGGCCCACAGAGCGGCGAAGAGGAAGACGAACAGCGCGACCAACCCGAGCGCCAGCGGAAGCCGCGGCCGGAGCAGCAGGCCGCCGGCGAGCGCTAGCCCCGCCGCGCCCAGCGCAAGCGCGACGACGACGTCCCTCGCCGCGGTCACGTCAAACGCGCTCAGCAGGAGCGAGACGACGAGACAGGAAGGCGCGGCCAGAAACGCCGCGCGGCCGAGGGCGGGGGAGCGGGTCGCGAGCGCCGCCAGCCCGAGCGCGGCGATCAGCCCGACGAGGACGAGGAGGCCGCCGGTGCGCGAGTCGTGGGCCTGCGTGAGCCGCCGGTCGAAGTCGCGGAGGTAGGCGAGCGGCGCCGAGGAGGCGCGCGACCGGATCCGCGGCCGCTTGCCGCGCTCGAGGGCGAGCACCGAGGGAGCGACGTCGGACACCGGAATCAGCCCGGTGAGGTGCGTCGAGGTCGACGTGAGCAGGCCGCGATAGCCCGGCCCGACCACCGCGATCGGGTAGCGCACGACGTTGTGGTGCCTCCCCGGCGGAGGCAGCGCAAGTAGAAGGTGATCGCGGCCGGGCTGGCGCGAGAGCGCGATCTTCGGCCGGCCGCCCGGCAGCCCGCCGTTCACGACCGCGTTGGCGACCTCGCCGCTCAGGAGCGACGCGAGCGCCGTGCGGCGTCCGACCGTCGCGCCCTCGCCGGCTATCAGGAGACCGTGCGCCGCTGCCGGATCCGAGAAGACCGCGGAGGACGGCGGCCGAACGATGACCGCGACGCCGCCCTTCGCCTGCGCGACCGCCGGGCAGGCAGAGCGCGGCGAGCACAACCCCCGCGGCTAGAATCCGGCTAATCCCTCTCGCCTCCAAGGAGGCCGATTCTCGATGAAACGAAAGGCTTACGGACGCGATGCCGGTCTGTCGCTGCGGATGCTCCTGACGAGCGTCCTGCTCGGCCTGCTCTACGTCTTCTTCGCGCTCGTTCTCTTCTACGTCTTCAACGCAGGGCTCGTGCTGATGCTCGTGATCGTGATCGGCATGGCGCTCTTCCAGTACTTCACCTCCGACAAGCTCGCCCTCCGCGCCTCGGGCGCGAAGATCGTCACCCCCGAGGAGGCGCCGAAGCTGCACGAGATGATCGAGCGCCTGGCGGCGATGGCCGACCTGCAGAAGCCGCGGGTCGCGTTCGTCGACACGCCTGTCCCGAACGCGTTCGCGACCGGCCGCAACCAGAAGCATGCGGTAGTGGCCGTCACGCGCGGGCTCTGGGAGCGGCTCGACGAGAAGGAGATCGAGGGCGTGCTCGCCCACGAGCTGACGCACATCGCGAACCGCGACGTGCTCGTGATGACGGTCGCCTCGTTCTTCGCGATGCTCGCGGCGTTCCTGACCCGAATCGGCCTCTACAGCGGCATGTTCGGCGGCTGGGGTGGCAACCGGGACAACAACAACTCGGTCCCGGTCTGGCTGATCATCACGCTCGTCTCGGTGGTCACGTACTTCCTGAGCTGGATCCTGATCCGGACGATCTCGCGCTACCGCGAGTACGCGGCCGACCGCGGCTCCGCGCTGATCACCGGCGCGCCGGAGTATCTGATGAGCGCGCTCCAGAAGATCTCGAGCCAGATGACGATGATCCCGCAGCAGGATCTGCGCGAGGTCGAGGGGATGAACGCGTTCTTCATCATCCCGGCGAGCGTGAAGAAGGCCACTTCTGAGCTGTTCATGGACCACCCGCCGCTCGAGAAGCGCTTGGCCGCCCTCGAGAAGATCGCCCAGGAGATGGGCCGGCCCGTCTCGTAGCTCTTGGGCCTGCGGGACATCCTCTCCGGTCGCAGCAAGCTCAAGGAGCCGGCGAAGGAGCAGCTCTTCGCCATCTCGACCGCGCGGATCACGCTCGAGACCGAGCTCGACCTGAAGCCGTCCGGCTCGGCCGGCGTCTGCTTCAAGTCACTCTCGGCGGGCGAGTTCGTCCGCGCCGAGAATGAGCTTCAGGAGCTGCTAGACGCGGTTGCGGCCGAGTCGGGCTCGAAGGTCGAGCGCAAGACCGACGAGATGGGCTTCGAGTGGATCGTCGTGCGCGACCAGGACTTCGAGGACATCGTCGCGACCGTCCACCTGATCGCGTCCGAGCTGGACGACCGCGGCTTCGGCGGCCAGCTGCTCGCCGCGGTCTTCCCCTTCGAGGGCAAGTTCAAGGAAGGCCGCGCGTACTGGATCTACGGCTTCAAGCAGGGCTCGTTCTGGCCGTTCGTCCCGACCGGCAAGGGCCAGGAGCGCGACAACGCCGAGGAGATGGAGCTGAAGGCGAAGCTCGAGCCGGAACTGCCGATCGAGCAGGACCTGACGCGCTGGTTCGGGCTCTTCGGCGCGCCGCTCTGACACGAAGCCGGCACGGTCCGGCGGCTCGCGCCGCGGTACGATTCGTCAGGTGAGCGAGCCGACGCGCACTCGCTGGACCGACGACCGAATCGATGATCTGGTCATGGAGCTGCGCGAGATGCGGGGCGAAATGCGCGAAGGATTTCGCGAGCTGCGCGAAGAGATGCGCGCCATGCGCACGGATCTCAAGGAAGGCATTGGCGGCATGCGCACGGAGCTGAAGGAAGACATTGGCGCCATGCGCACGGAGCTGAAGGAAGACATCGGCGAGGCACGGCAAGACCTCCGCGGCTTCCGACACGAATCGGGCGAGGATGCGCGGTCGCTCCGGACCGAGCTCTACTCGACACACCGCTGGACAGTCAACCTCTGGGCCACGACCGTCCTCGGCTTCGTGGCCCTCTTTATCCAGGTGAGCCTGCGCTAGCCGGCGCTCGGCAAGTCCGGGATCAGGCCTTCGCCCTCGAACAGCTGCTTCGCCTCGTCGAGCGAGAGGTCTTCGGGCGGGACGATCGCGTCGGAGCCGCGGAGGTCGTCGTCGGGCACGCGCGAGCCGTTCGTCCGCACCGCTTCGGCCATGCGGTCGAGGAGCACGCGGAGCTGCTCCTCGTCGCCGCGCTCGACGGCCTCGCCGGCCTTCTCGTCGAGGTCGTTGAGACCCTTGGCGACCTCCTCGTCGACCTCGAACTGGCCCTCTCCCATCAACCGCACGATCACTGCTGCAGCTCCTTCTGCTGCTCGCCGGGCCCGAGCTCGGCCTTCATCTTCGCGAGCTCGTCGTCGACCTGTGACTTCGAGGCGATCGCCCCGAGCTCGCGGTCGAGCTCGGTCTGGTCGGAGGTGAAGTCTTCGAGCGCGCCCGAGGTGGTGAGCTCGTCGATCGCCGAGGCGCGCGCCTGCATCTGCTCGGTCTTGTCCTTCGCGCGCTGGATCGCAAGACCGGTGTCGGCCATCTGCTCGCCGATCCCCGTGGCAGCCTCGCCGATCTTCACCTGAGCCTCGGCGGCCGAGTACTGCGCCTTGATCGTCTCCTTCTGCGTCCGGAAGGCCTCGACCTTGGCCGAGAGCGCCTTCTCGCTGGCGACGAGCTTCTCCTGCTGCTGCTGGAGCCCCTGCGTCTGCTGGTCGAGGCTCTGCAGCTGCTGCTGCAGGCCGGACTTCCGTTCGAGTGCCTGCCGCGCAAGATCCTCCCGGCCGGCCGCCAGCGCCTGGCGTGCCTGGCTGTCGAGCTTGACGACGCTCTGCTGGAGCTGCGTCTCCTGGAGCTCGAGCCGCTTCTTCGCCGTGACGACGTCGGCGATCCCGCGCTTCACGTTCTGCAGAAGCTCGAGCTGCTTCTCGTACGAGTAGTCCAGCGTCTCCGCCGGATCCTCGGCGCGGTCGAGCAGCTTCGACATCTTCGCCTTCACCACCGTCGACGCCCGTGACATCAGGCCGGCCATTCGCTCCTCCTCTCGAGTGCGGAGCCTTTAGCCTAACGAGGCCTTGTTGGTCGAGCGAAGCATGCATCCGAGTTGGCTCTCGAACGCGTACCTGATCGCGGACGAGCCCGGCGGGACGGCCGTGTTCGTCGATTCCGGTGCTCCGCTCGAGCCGCTGTTCGAGGCGGTCGAGCGTGAGGGGCTGACGGTGACGCACCTGCTCACGACCCACGCCGACGCCGACCACATCGCCGGGGACGCGGAGATCCAGGAGCGCTACGGGTGCCCGATCGTGAAGGGCGACCTCACGACGGGCGGCCTCGAGATCGAGGCGCTGCCGACGCCAGGGCACAAGGACGACCACCTCGCCTTCGTGTTCAACGGCGAGCTCTGCTGCACCGGCGACGTCCTGTTCAAGGACGCCGTCGGCGGCGGCGACTTCGGCCAGATCAAGCGCTCGGTGATGGAGGTCTTGATGCAGCTGCCGGACGAGATGCGCGTGCTGCCGGGGCACACGGACGAGACGACGATCGGTCGCGAGCGGGAGCAGAACCCCTTCGTCCGCGTCTGGCGCGGCGCCGAACCGGAAGGCACCGAAGCCGTGCGTGTCGGTGGGGAGGAGGCAACGCTCGTGGTCTGGTCGCCCGACTACGACGGCAAGGGCAAGGCGTGGGTCCGTTTTGCCGACGGTCGCGATGCGATCGTCGGCGGCTCGCGCGTGGAACGAACGGAGGGCTGATGGCGATCAAGCTTCATCGCTGCAGGAACATCTGGGTCAAGGTCGGCGGCCACCCGTGCTGGCGGGTGCAGAAGGCGCTCGACGACGCGGGGGTCAACTACGAGGTCGTCAAGGAGAAGTACCGGGGGCCGCGGGAGGAGACCGTCCAGCGCACCGGGCAGCGCGGCTTCCCGTGGATCGAGTTCGAGGACGGCACCGTCTACCGCGAAGAGTCGAAGGACATGGCCGAACGGATCCGGAGCGGCAAGCTCCAGGCAGGGACGGCGTCGTGAGCTTCATCGTCAGTGAGGAGATCGACGACTACGCGGCCGCGCACACGACGCCGCCGCCCGCATACCTGAGCGAGCTCGCCGAGGAGACCCGCGCCAACCTGCGCTCGCCCCAGATGCTGACCGGGACGATCGAGGGGCGCTTCCTCGAGCTGCTCGTCTACGGCCTGCAGGCGCGTCGCGTGCTCGAGCTCGGCACGTACAGCGGTTACTCGTCCCTCTCCATGGCGGCCGGGCTCCCCGAGGGCGGTCACATCGACACCTGCGAGTTCGACGAGACGCACGCCGAGGTCGCGCGCCGCCACATCGCGGCCAGCCCGTACCCCGACCGGATCACCGTCCATCTCGGACCCGCGCTCGAGACGATCGAGCAGCTCGAGGGTGAGTTCGACTTCGTCTTCATCGACGCGGACAAGGTGAACTACCTGAACTACTACGAAGCGCTCGTCCCGCGCCTGGCCGGGAGCGGGCTGATGGCGCTCGACAACACTCTCTGGAGCGGCCGCGTCCTGGACGAGAGCGACGACTCGGACGAGACGAAGGCGATCCGCGAGCTGAACGACCGCCTCGTCGCGGACGACCGGGTAGTCGTCGCGCAGCTGACCGTGCGGGACGGCGTCACGCTGGTGCGGAGAAAGGACTAGTAACCGCCGCGCAAACCGTTTAGCCTCGCCCGTGCAGATGTCGTTGCGCAGGCTCGTCTGTCTGATCGGCTTCGTCGCGCTCGTGGTCGTGCCGAGCGGCGCGACGTCCACCCGCGACGCCCTCTCCGGCATGCGCTTGAGCTGGAGTATTCCGGGGCCGGGGCCGACGCACTCCGACATCGCCTTCTGGGGAGACACCGGCGTCGCCGGCGACTACGACGGCTTCCGCGTGTTCAACCGGCAGACGCACCAGCTCTACGTGTCGTATCGCTGCCGGGGCCCTCAGAACGACGTCTCCCTCTGGCGCTACAACGGGCGCCTGCTCCTCTTCATGTCCGTCGACCGGCCCCAGATCGACGGCGCGACCGTCTGCGGCCAGAGCAGCGCGACGGACACCGTCGCGAGCGACCCGCGGGGCTGGGAAGGGATTCGGATCTTCGACATCACGAACCCCGCGACCCCGGTCTACCTCAAGGCGGTCACGACCGACTGCGGCTCGCACACGCACACGATCGTGCCCGACCTCGGGAACAACCGCCTGCTGCTGTACGTCTCGTCGTTCCCGATCGCCTCCCAGAACATCGGCGGAACCTGCCAGCAGCCGTTCGGGAAGTTCTCGATCGTCTCGGTCCCGCTGGACGCGCCCGAGACCGCGAGCGTGATCGCGCAGCCGCCGGTGTCCGCGCCGCCGTGGAGCGGGGCGGTCGCCTGTCACGACATCACAGTCTTCACCGCGATTCACAAGGCAGCCGCGTCCTGCATGAGCGAAGGCCAGATCTGGGACATCAGCGACCCGGTGCACCCGGACACGCTGCATCCGATCCACATCGACAACAGCTCGGTCTATTTCTGGCACTCGGCCGAGTTCACCTGGGACGGCCAGTACGTCGTCTTCGACGACGAGGGGACCGGCAGCTGCTCGCCCACCGGGAACGGCCGCATCTGGATCTACCGCGTGAGCGACGGGCTCTTCCAGAGCTCGTTCATGATCCCGCGGCCGCAGGGCGGCGCGTACTGCTCGGTGCACAACGGGAACTTCATCCCCGTCTTCGGCCGCTATCAGCTCGTCGCCGCCTGGTACGGCGGGGGGACCGGCGTGATCGACCTCACGAACCCGACGCAGCCGCACGAGATCGCCTACTACGACGCGACCGTCGGCGGGTCCGCCGACACCTGGTCGTCCTACTGGTACAACGGCACGATCTACGCGAACGACATCGCGCGGGGCATCGATGCGTTCACGCTCGCGAGAACGAACACCGCCGGCGCGACCTGGGACCACCTGAACGCGCAGACGCAGGAAACGCTGCTCGACCTCCCGGTCCCGCGGCCGGGCTTCGGCTAGTTTCCCGCTTCGACCGCTTCGCTTTCCTCTCGCTCGGCAGCGAACCGGCTCCGCCGGCTCGCGCGGCGCTAACGGACAGTCGTTGCTTGGCCGCGACCGCCATGTCGGTCGCGGCGACAGTCGCAGACTGCCTTAGTAGAGCACCAGCTTGTCGCGGTGGACGGCTTCGAGCCCGCGCGGCCTCCCCTCGAGCTCGTCCGCTCCTGCGCCCGCGATGCCCTTGGCGAAGACCACGCCGTCCGGCCCGACGAGCTCGACGGCGGCGCCCGCGTCGAAGCGCCCCTCACAGCGCTCGACGCCGACTCCGAGCAGGCTCGCGCCGGTCTCGACGAGAGCCCGGCGCGCGCCCTCGTCCACGTGCAACCGCCCGGCGACGGGCTTGCCGAAGCGCAGCCACAGCTTGAACGCGGACTGGCTGCGCTCGTAGGGCGCGAACCGCGTCGCGGGAGCCTCCCCGGCGAGGATCGGGCCGAGCACCTCCTCGCCGTACCCCGCCGCGATGACGGTCGGAATCCCGGCGGCGCTCGACATCTGGGCTGCGAGCACCTTGCTGCGCATGCCGCCGCGGCCGAGCTCCGAGCCGGGGCCCAGCTCGGCGTCTCCTGCCGACGCACCCTCGAGCAGTAGCTCAGCGCCGGGTGTCCCCGGCGCGCGCGAGTAGACGCCTTCGACCTCGGTCAGCAGCACGAGCACGCGCGCTCCCACGAGAACGGCCACCTGCGCCGCGAGCGCGTCGTTGTCGCCGAAGGTGATCTCGTCGGTCGCAGTCGCGTCGTTCTCGTTCACGACCGGGACCGCGCGCAGGCGGAAGAGCTCGGTGAACGCCTGGCGCGCGTTGACGTAGGCCGACCGGTCGGCGACGTCCCCGGCCGCGAGCAGGATCTGCGCCGCGGGGATTCCGTGCTCGGCAAAGGCCTCCTCCCACGTGCGCTGGAGCCGTGCCTGGCCGAGTGCGGATGCAGCCTGGAGCCGCCCGACCGAGCTGGGGCGCCTGGTCAGCCCGAGCTTCGGCAGGCCGAGCGCGATCGCGCCGGACGAGACGACGCAGACCGGGTCGCCGCCGGAGACGAGGCCGGCGATCTCTCTCGCGCGTGCGCGGACCAGCTCAGCCCTGACCTCGCCGCCCTCGCCGACGACGAGGCCCGTCCCGAGCTTGACGACGACCGCCCGGTTCAACGCGTCTGGGTCGCGTCTCCGACGACTCGGTACTGGCGGAGCCAGAGGTCGCGGTACGTCACCGGGCCGCGAGGGCCGGGCACGGCGTCGACGTTGATCCCCGTCTCGGGAACGCCGGTCAACGCGAACCCGTCAGTGAACCGCGTCGTCGCGTGCCAGAACGCCGCGGTGCCCCGGTAGCCGTCGAGGAAGCGGTTCGCCGCCTCCGCGTCCTCGGTGACGATGCCCGCCGCGAGGCCGGAGGTCTCCTCGTTCGCGATCCGCAGCGCGTCGTCCAGGTCGTCGACCAGGTCGAGCGTGACCGTGGCCACGCGCTCGGAGTCGTTGGCCCACTCGTAGCCGAGCCGGTCGCGGTCGTGTGGCAAGACGCCGTCGCCGGCGGCGTCGATCGCGCGCGGGGTCCCGCGAACCTCGAGCCCACGCTCGCGGAAGATCGCGAGGACGTCGGGGAGGAGCCCGGCCGCCCTGCGGTCGACGAGAGCCAGGTTGAGCCGGTTGCAGACGCCGAGCCGGTCGAGGGTGGCGCTCGTCATCGCCAGCGCGCGGTCGCGGTCGGCGTCGGCGTGGAGGTAGAGCACGCCTCCGCCCTCGGCGTGCGCGAGCGTGCGGACGCCGTGCTCGGCGGCGAGGCGTGCGAGCTCGGCGGTCGTGGGGCCGCTTCCGCGCAGGATCACGAGCGGGATGCGCTCGGGCATCGTCACCAGGACGCGGGCACCTTCGCGGTCGGGTGAACGGACGAGGCCCACGGCGCCTGGCGGAAGACCCGCCTGCTCCAGCGCCGGTCGCAGGACGTCATCGACGAGGACGGTGACGGTTCGAAGCGCGGCGCCGCCCGTGCGGAGCACCGCCGTGTTCAGGCTCTTCAGCAGCTGGCCGGCGACGTCGAGCGCGACGTTCGGCCGCGCCTCGAAGTTTGCCCCGACCGTCCCGATCGGGATGCGCCGCTCGCTGACCTGGAGGCCGTTCGACAGCGTCCAGGAGGAGATCTCGCGCTCGAGCGGCTCGATCGCCGCGACCGCCTCGACCTGCGCAGCGATCGCTTCGACCCGTTCGTCGTCCAGCCGGAGGCGATCGAGCATCCCGTCGTCGAGCCGGCCGGCCGCCGCTTCACCGTCGGCCTCGTTCGCGTCGAGGATCTCCGCCCGGCGCTCGCGGACGAGAGCAGCTGCGATCCCGAGCGCCTCGGCGACGGCCTCGTCGGTCAGGCTCGCCGCGGCGCGATTGGCCTCGCGTGCCTCTCGGTCGAGCTCCTCGCGCAGCGTCACTGCGCCGAATGTAGCGCCGCGCGGCGTTACCGGCCGACGATCAGCTTGACCCGGTAGCCGTTCGCGCGCTTCTTGCTCGAGGCTTTCGGGCTCTGCTGGATCACGCGGCCCCGGTTGCGGGCGCTCGCGTGCTTCTTCGTGGTCGCGCCGACGCGGCAATGCCGGGCGCGGATCCTCGCCTTGGCCCTGGCCAGCTTCAGGTGCAGCACGTTCGGCACCACGCACTTCGGCGGAGTGAACGGAGGCGGAGGAGGTGGAGGCGGAGGAGGTGGAGGCGGAGGTGGCGGAGGTGGCGGAGGTGGCGGAGGTGGCGGCGGCGGGGGTGGTGGCGGCGGCGGTGGGGGAGGCGGGGGTGGCGGAGGTGGCGGCGGGGGTGGTGGTGGCGATCCGGTGCGGTTCGACTGGAAGGCGAGTTGCGCACCGTCGGGAGACCAGGTCGGCGCGTAGTCGTCGGCGGGATCGTTCGTCAGGTTCGTCTGGCTGCTGCCGTCCGCGTTCATCGCGTAGATCTCACCGCCGCCTCCGACATTCGGGTCGAAAAGGCTGTACGCGATCTTCGCGCCGTCGGGCGACCAGCTCGGGGTCGAGTCGTCGTCTTGCGGGTCGTTGCTCAGATCGGTCGTTCCGCTGCCGTTGGCGTTCATGACGTAGATGTCGCCCGGGCCGCCCGCGAACCGGGTGAAGGCGATCGCAGTGCCGTCCGGCTTCCACGACGGCCCCCAGTCGAAGTTGGCGGGATCGTTCGTGAGGTCGGTCTGGTTGGCGCCGTTGGCGTCCATCACCCAAATGTCCGCGTCGCCGGAGAAGGGATCACCCCGCGTGAAGGTGATGTGCGCCCCGTCCGGCGACCAGTGAGGGTCCCTGTCATAGCCGCTCGATCCGTCGGTCAGCTCGGTCTGGTTGGTGCCGTCCGCGTTCATGACCCAGATCGAGGTCGCGTTCGTCGGGTAGTCGAACCGCGCGAAGACGATCTTCGTGCCGTCCAGCGACCAGGCGGGGCCCCATTCGTCGCCGTTGGGGTCGTTCGACAGGTCTGCCTGCCCAGTCCCGTCGGGGTTCATGGCCCAGATGTCCTGCGAGCCGCCGCTGACGGGAGCGCGCGCAAAGGCAATTTTCGTCCCGAGCGGCGACCAGGCTGGGAAGGAATCGTAGAAGTTCTGGTCGTTCGAGAGGTCGGCCGGCTGGCTCCCGTCCGAGCCGATGGCCCAGATCTGGTACGGCGGGGGAGGCGGGGGCGGGACGTACTTGGCGAAGGCGATGTGCCCGCTGTCCGGCGACCAGCTCGGCCAGGAATCGTCACCGGCCGGGTCGTTCGTCACGTTCCTCTGATTGCTGCCGTCCGGGCTCATCGCGTAGATCTCGGCGTTGCCGAAGTCGTCGCTCGAGCGACGGGCGAATGCGACCGTCGTCCCGTCGGGGGACCAGGCCGCGCCAAACTCGTCGGCGCTGTCGCTGTTCGTCAGATCGACGGGATTCGACCCGTCCGCATTCATCGCGTACACGTCGTAGAAGCCCGCTGCTGTGAAGCGGCTGTAGGCGATCGTGGTGCCGTCCGGCGACCAGGTGGGCGCGAACTCGTCATCCGGGTTGTTCGAGATGTCGGTCTGGGCCGAGCCGTCGGCGTTCATGACGAAGATGTCGCCCGTCGCGCCTTCGTGCTCGGGTGTCCGGGCGAACGCGATCTTCGTGCCGTCCGGCGACCATGCCGGGTAGCCGTCGAACCCGGGGTCCGTCGTCAGCTGGGTCTGGTGCGTCCCGTCGGCGTACATCACCCAGATGTCGAAATCGGACGTGTCAGTGGCGCGTGCGAAGGCGATCTTCGTGCCGTCCGGCGACCAGGCCGGGTCGTAGTCCTGTGTGCCGTCGTTCGAGAGGTCCCGCTGGTTGGAGCCGTCGGCTTGCATGACGAAGATCTCGGCGTCGTTTCGGTACTGCATGTAGGCGATCTGAGTCCCGTCCGGGGACCACGCGGGATACTGGTCGTCGAGGTTTTCGTTCGTCAGGTCGGTCTGGTCGGAGCCGTTCGCGCTCATGGCGTAGATGTCCGCCCCGCTCGGACCGGCGGGACGACTCGTGCCGGAAAGGCCGGGGCGACTCGTCGGTCCGTAGTGGAAGCGCGCCGCACTCGCGGGATGCAATGGGGCCGCTCGCGCCGCGCCGCCCAGCGCGGCGAGCACGACGCCCGTCGCGACGGCAATCCAAGTCGTCCTGCTCATGCTCCGGTCCCTCCCCTTGGTGACGCGCGCGATCATCTCACCACTGCGGCCGGTTTCCTAGGGCCGAGGACTGCCCGGCTACAATGTGCCGACCGCGGGGCTATAGCTCAGCTGGGAGAGCGCCTGGATCGCACCCAGGAGGTCGCCGGTTCGAGCCCGGCTAGCTCCACCTAAGAAACCCCTGCTAGCGCGGGGGTTTCGCCACCTTTTCTCCTCGTTGCGACCGAAGTTGTGTCCGCCAGCGCGCCTACGAGTCCGTCCAGACTCGAGTGCTGACCGAGCTGGTGATTTGGATGGATTCCTTGGTTTTGCAGGTGAATCGCGGCGGGGAAGGGGGCACCGCGACGCTCGTTCGCGATGTCGGCAATGGCGCAACCCTGAGGACGCGGGTACAGCACGAACTCAGTTGAGCCTGCTTGGCCCCGTTTCGGACCGGACGACGCGGTGGCCACAGGTCACACCAGGAGGCGCCGGTTCCCAGGCCACACTCGAAATCCAGGCTTCAAGGGTGCGAGAATCTTCGTCGTGATGGCCGGCCCGCCCGCCCGACTCCTGATCCTTGCTTCGGGGTTGCTGCTCGGGCTCTTCGACCTCGTCGCCTTGCTTCCCGGGAATCCTGACGTGACCGGGATCCCGGGTTTCATGGTTGTTGTCGCCGTCCAGGCGCTAGTGGTGTGGCGGCTCTTGAACCGATCGGGGCTCGCGTGGTTCCTCATGGTCGCCATCTCATCGAGCTACGTCCTCGCGCTGATCTTGGCGGAGATGCCGTGGGAGACCACGCTCGCTGTCACCGGCCTCTTGACCCTGATGCAGGTCCCGCTTCTCTGCACTCGCCCTGTCCTCGGGTATGTGTTCGGGCGCGGCTGATTCGCTCCGCGATCTTCTTTTCATTAGCAGTAATGGGGCCGGGCGCTTCTAGAGCCCTGCCGAGCCGACCGTTACGGTCTTGGGCATGGAGGAGGTCGAGGTGCGGCGCTCGCGCCGGGCGCGGCGGTGGCGGCTAGAGGTGCCCTGGGGTGAGCCGGTGCGGCTGACCGTGCCGTGGTCGATGAGTCAGGTCGAGCTGGAGCGGGTGCTCCGCGAGAAGCGGGCCTGGATCGAGAAGCGAGCGCCGGCGCCAGGTGCCGCGGCTCGGACTGGAGCGGCTCGCCGTGAGCGAGTCGGAGGCGCGCATCGGGGCCAAGGAGCTCGTCTCGACCGTGGCCGAGGAAGAGGCCGAGTTGCTCGAGGTCTCCTACCGGCGTATCCGGATCGGCGCCCAGCGCACGCTCTGGGGCTCCTGCTCTCCCGGCGGCACGCTCTCCTTCAACTGGCGGCTCGTGCTGGCGCCCTTCTCGGTGCTCGACTACGTGGTCGTCCACGAGCTCTGCCACTTGCGCTTCCTCGACCACTCGCAGCGCTTCTGGAGACTCGTCGAGGGGCGCCGTCCGCACTGGCGCGAGCAGCGGGACTGGCTGCGCGAGCACGGGCCCGAGCTGCTTGCCTTCAGGGCGTCCGAATAAGCTTCCAGACATCGGCGGCACAAATGTGAGCAAGAGGCTCGTCATCGGAGTGTTCGATCGTGATCCTCCTCGCCGGAGGAATTATCGGCGGCTACTTCGCTTTCGACAGCTCAGGAAAAGAAGAAGCCACTGTGCCTGCCGGAGTGGCGCGACAAGGTTCTCGAGACCGCCAAAGCAGAAGGGATCATCGAGAACTACCAGCTCGCCGCGGGCCCACAGAACCGCATGTATGCCACGAGTGATGGGAACGTGACTCTCTTTTACTCCGGGCGGTTGCCCCGGCGGCGGGTCCTGCCCGGAGCCTAACGCCCGTCGTCGCTCAGCATCCTCTACCGCGCAAACTCTCGTTCGCGTCACGAGGCAGGAAGCCATCTCTCGGATCGCACGCGCCAGTGGCTTGCAGGTCGCACACGCCGTACCCTTTACCGAAGGTTAGGGCCCACTCGGCCCGAGTTCACCTCAACTGGGCGATGTAGGCGCGGTCGTGTGAGGCCAGCCTCCCGCCGTGACGCTCGCCTCGACGCTCACCGCGGCGCGAAGCCAGATGGCGTTCACGCTCGGCTTCCACATCATCCTCGCGTCGCTGGGCGTCGCGCTCCCTGCGCTGATGCTGATCGCGAACTACCGCGGACTCCGCCATGACGACCCCGACGCGCTGAAGCTCGCGCAGCGCTGGTCGAAGGCCGTCGCGGTCACGTTCGCAGTGGGCGCGGTGACCGGGACGGTGCTCTCGTTCGAGTTCGGACTGCTCTGGCCCGCGTTCACGGGGCGGTTCGGCCAGGTGTTCGGCGTGCTCTTCGCGATCGAGGGCATCTGCTTCTTCCTCGAGGCGATCTTCATCGCGATCTACATCTTCGGCTGGAAGCGCCTGTCGCCTTGGACGCACTTCTGGACGGGCGTGCCGGTCGTGATCACCGGCCTGGGCGGGGCGTTCTCGGTCGTCGCGGTCAACTCGTGGATGAACCAGCCCCAGGGCTACTCGCCGACGACGGGCGACGTCACTTCGGTCGAGCCGCTGAAGGTGATCTTCAACCCGGCCGTGCCCTACGAGGTGCCGCACATGATCCTGGCGGCGTATCTCGTCACCGGGTTCCTGGTGGCGTCGATCTACGCGGTCGGGCTGCTGCGCGGCCGGCGCGACCGCATCCATCGCCTCGGCCTGCTGATCCCGCTGACCGTCGCCTGCATCGCCACCCCGATCCAGTTCGCCGTCGGTGACACCGCGGCGCGCGCGA
This sequence comes from uncultured Actinomycetes bacterium, assembly GCA_963788215.1. Taxonomy (GTDB): domain Bacteria; phylum Actinomycetota; class Thermoleophilia; order Gaiellales; family Gaiellaceae; genus AC-32. The sequence goes on along the minus strand of CAWBFX010000003.1, from coordinate 429,721 downwards.
TCGCGAAGGACCAGCCGATCAAGTTCGCCGGGATGGAGTGCGTCGACCAGACGTCGAGCCACGTGACGGAATACATCTACGGCCGCTGCACCTCGAGCGGAGTCAAAGGCGGGCTAGGCATCCCCGGCTTCGACTCGTTCCTCGTCGGCTGGAGCACGAGCACGCAGGTGACCGGGCTGGACTCCGTGGCCGCCGACGATCGCCCGCCCGCCAACACGATGCTGCACTGGTCCTTCGACACGATGGTCGGGATCTGCACCATGCTGATCGGGCTGGGGGCCTGGCTGGCGGTCGGCTGGTGGCGCAAGCGCGACTTCCCGCAGACGAAGTGGTTCCTGCGGGCGTGCGCCGTCTCGGGGGTGGCGTCGATCGTCGCGCTCGAGTGCGGCTGGATCGTGACCGAGGTCGGGCGCCAGCCGTGGATCGTCTTCAACGTCATGCGCACCTCCGACGCGGTCACGCACTCGAACGGCGTCTGGGTCACCTTCTCGCTGGTGCTCGCGATCTACGTGGCACTGGGCGCGGCGCTGATCATCACGCTGCGGGCGATGTCGGAGCGCTGGCGGCGCGAAGGCGAGCAGGAGATCGATGTCCCGTACGGCCCCGAGGCCGCATTGCCGGAGCTCTCCGCGTGAGCGAGGCCACCGCTGTCGCCGCAGTTCTCTGGATCGGCGTGACCATGTACGCCGTCTTCGCAGGCGCGGACTTCGGCGCCGGACTGTGGAGCCTCCTCGCCGGCGGTGGCGAGCGCGGCAAGCGGCCGCGCGAGCTGATCGACTGGGCGATCGGCCCGGTGTGGGAGGCCAACCACGTCTGGCTGATCTTCGCGCTGGTCGTGCTCTGGACCGGCTTCTCCTCCACCTTCGAGGCCGTCTTCTCGACCCTCTTCATCCCGTTGAGCCTCGCGGCGCTGGGGATCGTCCTGCGCGGGTCCGGATTCGCCTTCCACCACAACGCGCGCCGCGCCCGTGGGCGCGTGGCTGCTCAGCTGCTCTTCGGCCTGTCCTCCGTGCTGACGCCGTTCTTCATGGGGACCGTCGTCGGGGCGGTCGCAGGCGGTCGGGTTCCCCTCGGCAACGCGGAGGGCGACCCGATTACCAGCTGGGTCAACCTGCTCTCGTTTTCGATCGGGGCGCTGTTCGTGGCGACGGGCGCCTACCTCTCGGCGGTGTTCCTCGTGAGCGATGCCCGGCGCGCCGGCGCCCCCGACCTCGAGCGGTACTTCGCGACGCGCGCGCTCGTCGCCGCGGTCGTCACCGGGGCGCTGGCTGCCCTGGGCGTCGTCGCGTTGCACCACGACGCACGGTTCGTCTTCGACGGGCTCACGCATGACGCGTTGCCGCTCGTGATCGCGTCGGCCCTCTGCGGCGTGGGCGTGCTCGTCCTGCTCCACCGCGGCGCCAGGCGGGAACACGGCTGCTCGCTGTGGGGGCGGTGGCGGCCGTGGTCTGGGGTTGGGGCGTCGCGCAGCACCCGTACCTGCTGCCGCAGACGCTCACGATTGCCGACGGTGCGGCGCCGAGCGCAACGCTGACGACCCTGCTGGTGATCTTCGGTGTCGCCGTCGTCCTGGTGCTGCCGTCGATCGGGCTGCTGTTCACGCTTGCTCAGCGCAGCGTGGTCGAGGAAACCGCGCAGCCGTTGTCTCATCCTGAAGGAGGAAACGGTGCAACAAACCCAGTCGCCTGATTCCGCAGGGCCGGACCGCGGCGGCATGGTTCTCGCGGCGCTGATCGCGGTCGCGGCGGTGGCCAACCTCGGCCTAGCGGTGGCGAACGTCGCCCTCCCGTCGATCGGGAAGCACTTCGACGCCTCGCAGACGGCGCTCAACCTCGTCGCGGTGGGCTACTCGCTGGGCCTCGCCGCCTCCGTGCTCTACTTCGGCGCCATCGGCGACCGCTACGGCCGCAAGCGTCTGCTGATCCTCGGCATGGTGCTGACGGTCCCCGCGGACTGCCTCGCGGCCTGGGCCCCGTCGATCGACGTGCTGTTCGGCGCGCGGGTGCTCGGCGGGCTGGCGGCCGGGATGGCGTATCCGACCACCCTGGCGCTGATCACCGCGCTCTGGTCGGGCCCGGCGCGCACGCGGTCGATCGCCCTTTGGGCCGCAACCGGCGGCGCGCTCTCCGCGCTAGGCCCGCTCTGCGCCGGGATCCTGCTCGAGCACTTCTGGTGGGGATCGGTCTTCCTGCTGACGCTGCCGCTGGCGGCAATCGCCCTCGTGATGGCGGTGAAGCTCGTGCCGGGCCACGTCAACGAGACGACCGAGCCAGTCGACCACCTCGGAGGCGTGCTCTCGATCGCGCTCGTCGGCGCGCTGATCCTGGGAATCAACTTCGCTGCCGTGCCGAACGAGACGACGCTGATCGTGAGCCTCTTCGTGGTCTCGGGCTCGGCGCTGGTCGCCTTCTACATCCGGCAGCGGCGCGCGCAGAACCCGCTCTACGACCTGGTGGCGGCCGCTCGGCCCACGTTCTGGGTGGCCGCCTGCGCCGGCCTGATCGTGTTCGGCTCGCTGATGGGAGCGATGTACATCGGCCAGCAGTTCCTGCAGAACGTGCTCGGCTACTCGACGGTGGACGCGGGGCTGGCGATTCTGCCTGCGGCGGCCTTCATGGTGCTCGTGGCACCGCGATCGGCTGCGCTCGTCGAGCGCCGGGGCGCACGGGAGACGCTTCTCTACGGCTACATCTTCGTGGCGCTCGGCTTCCTGACGATGCTGCTGCTCTGGAAGGAAGGCATCAGCTACTGGAAGGTCGCCCTCGGCTATTCGTTCGTCGGGATCGGCGTGGGCCTCGCCGGCACCCCGGCTTCCCACTCGCTCACCGCCTCGGTTCCCGTGACGCGGGTCGGGATGGCCTCGGGAACTGCTGACCTGCAGCGAGACCTCGGCGGGGCGATCATGCAGTCCCTCTTCGGCGCCTTGCTCACGGCCGGCTACGCGGCGACTGCGGGCACGCTGATCGCGTCCTCAGGAAAGGACGTGTCGAGCAGCACGCAGGCCGAGCTGACGAAGTCGTTCTCGAGTGCGGCCGACACCGCTTCGCGCTATCCAGCCTCGATCCAGGACCAGATCATCGCGGGGGCGAAGGCGGCGTTCCTCCAGGGGGACCAGTGGGCGTACACGGCCGGCATCGTGGCCGTGCTGCTGGGAGCGACGCTCGTCTTCTTCATGTTCCCGAAGCGTGAAGAGGAACGCAGGCTGCTCGCGGAGTACCAGGCGGAGGACACCGCCGCTGGGCCGGAAGCGCCTTCTGAAGTGGTGCCCACACCAGCTTCCTGACCCTTCATCCCCTTCGGGTGACCACGAACGGGTCGCCGGTCCGTAGGTTGGCAGTCGTGCGCGCTCGAGGAGAGACGAGCGGCCGCCCGCACGTCGTGATCCTGGGCGGAGGATTCGGCGGGATCGGGGCCGCCAAGAAGCTGGGCAAGAGCGATCTCGACGTCGTGCTCGTGGACGGGCACGACTACCACACGTTCCAGCCGCTGCTCTATCAGCTCGCCACGGGTTTGCTCGACCAGGCCGCGGTCGCTCACCCGATCCGCGACCTCTTCCACAAGCAAGAGAACATCCGGGTTCACCAGGACCAGGTGACCGAGATCGACCTCGACGCGCGCGAGGTGCGCTTCGGCGAGCTCCAGCCGGAGCGATACGACTACCTCGTCCTCGCGCTCGGCGCGGAGGTCAACTTCTTCGGCGTGGACGGGGCGGCCGAGCATGCGTTCCCGCTCTACACGGTCGCGGACGCGATGCGGCTCAAGGATCACGTGCTCGAGCGCTGGGAGGCGGCCGATCGCAACCCGGACCTCGTCGAAGACGGAGCGCTGAACATGGTCGTCGTCGGGGGCGGCCCGACCGGGGTCGAGACCGCCGGCGCCATGGCCGAGCTCTACACGGTCTTCGCCAAGGACTACCCGGACGTCGATCCCGAGCAGGCGCAGATCGTGCTCGTCGAGGCCTCGCCGGAGATCTTCGCGATGTTCGAGCCGGACATCCGCTCCTACACGGAGAAGGCGCTCGAGAACCGCGGAGTCGAGGTCATGACCGGCGAGGTCGTCGCGTCGGTCTCCCCGGAGCGGGTGACGCTCAAGTCCGGGACCGTCCTCTCCGCCCACACGCTCGTTTGGGGAGCCGGCCTGCAGGCGAACGAGCTCGTTCGCTCGCTCGGCGTCGAGCTCGAGCGGGGCAACCGGCTGGCCGTCGACGAGGAGCTTCGGCTCCCGCAGCACCCGGAGGTCTACGCCGTCGGCGACATCGCTGCGATCACCGACGCGAAAACCGGTCAGGTTCTGCCCCAGCTCGGCTCGGTCGCGCTGCAGTCCGGGGAACACGCCGGCGAGACGATCGCCCACCGGGCCGCGGGCAAGGAGACGAAGCCCTTCAAGTACCACGACAAGGGGACGATGGCGACGATCGGCCGGGGGGCGGCCGTCGTCCAGATGCTCGGCGGGCGAACGATGAAAGGCAAAGCGGCACAGGCGGCGTGGGGAACGGTTCACCTCGCGCTGCTGCCGACCAATTCGGACCGCGCGAAGGCGGTCGTCGACTGGGCGGGCGCGGGGCTCACGCACCAGCGCTCCGGCCGGATCAGGGTCAAGACCTAGGTAGAGGAGGCGCAAAGATGGCGACCGCAGCACCGGAGATCGTCCGCCGCGCACCGGCGGCAAAGCCCGCACCGGCCGACGTGCTCGTCGTGTTCGGAATCACGGGAGATCTCGCGAAGGTGATGACCTTCCGCTCTCTCTACAGGCTCGAGAGCCGCGGCCTTCTCGATTGCCCGATCGTCGGCGTCGCGGTCGACGACTGGACCGTCGATCAGCTGAAGGAGCGCGCGAAGACGTCGATCGAAGGCACCGGCGAGCAGCTCGACCCGAAGGTCTTCGAGCGCCTCGCGGACAGGCTCTCGTACGTCGAGGGCGATTTCGGTGACGCCGCGACCTACGAGCGCGTCGCGACGGCGATCGACGGCGCCCAGCAGCCCGTCTTCTACCTCGAGATTCCGCCGTTCCTCTTCGGGCGCGTGGTGCAGGGGCTCTCCGAGGCCGGCCTGACGGCGAACGCACGCGTGGTCGTCGAGAAGCCGTTCGGCCACGACCAGGCCTCTGCCGGCGAGCTCGCGGAAGAGCTGCACCGCTACATCGACGAGTCGCAGCTCTACCGGATCGACCACTACCTGGGGAAGATGGGTCTCGAGGAGATCCTCTACCTGCGCTTCACGAACTCGATCCTGGAGCCGATCTGGAACCGCGACCACATCCAGTCGGTGCAGATCACGATGGCGGAAGACTTCGGCGTCGAGGATCGCGGCCACTTCTACGATCCGGTGGGCGCGCTGCGCGACGTCGTCGTCAACCACCTGATGCAGGTCGTCACCGCGGCCGCCATGGAAGTCCCCTCCCGGCGTGAGCCCGACGTGATCAAGAACGCGCAGGTGGCACTCCTCCACGCCGTGGCCACGGCGGACCCCGCGCACTACGTCCGGGGGCAGTACGACGGCTATCTCGACATCGACGGGGTGGCCGCGGCCTCGGAGACGGAGACCTATGCAGCCCTCCGCCTGGAGATCGAGAACTGGCGCTGGTCGGGCGTGCCGTTCTTCATCCGAACAGGGAAGCGGCTGCCCACGACCCAGACCGAGCTCAGGCTCGTGTTCAGGGAGCCGCCCAAGCTCAACTTCAATCTGCGCGCCGCTCGGCCGGAGCCGAACCAGCTCGTGGTCAAACTGGATCCGTCGACCGGCGTCAGGCTCGTGCTCGACGCTCACCGGGCCGACAGGGCGGAAGCCGCCCAGGTGACCCTCGACCTGGAGTTCGACGAGGAGGGCGGCGAGGGCCCCACCCCGTACGAGGTGCTTCTGCACGCCGCGATCGTCGGCGACAGCACACGCTTCACGCGCCAGGATGGCGTCGAGGAAGCGTGGCGGATCATGCAGCCGCTGCTCGACGATCCGCCTCCAGTGCACGCTTACGCGCCCGGATCGTGGGGCCCGGACGCCGCTGACCAGCTCGTCGCCGGCCACGGCCGCTGGCACGAGCCCTGGGTGACGTCATGACCTCGACCGTCACGCCGGCAGACACACAAGTCCAGAGCGCAGCCGCGCCGTCGCCGTTTCCGCCGATCGCGGACTACGCGTTCCTCTCGAACTGCCACACGGGCGCGCTGGTCGCGGCCGACGGCGCGATCGACTGGCTCTGCATCCCGCGGTTCGACTCGCCGAGCGTGTTCGGCAGCCTGCTCGACCGGGAGGCGGGGTTCTTCCGCTTCGGCCCGTTCGGGATCGCGCATCCATCCGCCCGGGCCTATGTACCCGGCACGAACGTGCTCGAGACGACGTGGAAGACTCCGTCCGGCTGGATCGTCGTCAGGGACGCGCTGACGATGGGGCCCTGGGAGCACGAGGACGGGATCACGCCGCACACGCGGCCACCTGCCGACGACGATGCCGATCACATGCTGGTTCGGACGGTCGAATGCCTCGACGGGCATGTCGAGGTCGAGATCGTCTGCGAGCCGGTCTTCGACTACGGGCGCACGATGGCCGAGTGGACGATGCCGGACGGCAACCGCAACTTCGCCGACGCGAGCGGAGCGGGCCAGTCGTTCCGCCTCTGCTCGGACATCCCGCTCGACATCGAAGGCGACCGGATCCGTGGCCGACATGTGCTTCAGGCCGGCCAGCAGGCCTACTGCGCGGTCACCTGGGCCGAAGGTCTCGAGGCGCCGGAGAACGCCGAGGACGCAGAGTCGCGGGTCGCGGCTACGACGCGCTTCTGGCGCAACTGGCTCGGCGGCGCCCGGATTCCCGATCACCGCCTGCGCGACACGATCCAGCGCTCGGCGCTGACGATCAAGGGCCTGACCTACATGCCCACGGGCGCAACGGTCGCTGCTCTCACGACTTCGCTCCCGGAGACCCCGGGCGGCGAGCGGAACTGGGACTACCGCTACACGTGGATCCGCGACACCACGTTCACGCTCCAGGCGCTCCACTTCCTCAACCTGAACTGGGAGGCCGACGAGTTCATGCAGTTCGTCGCCGACCTCGAGCCGACCGACGACGGGTCGCTCCAGATCATGTACGGGATCGACGGGCGGCGCGACCTGACCGAGACGACGCGCGACGACCTGACCGGTTACGCCGGCGCGCGGCCCGTCCGGATCGGGAACGGCGCGTTCGACCAGCGGCAGAACGACGTCTTCGGCGCCGCCCTCGACTCGATCCTGCTGCACACGAAGCACAGCAAGCGCCTGCCTCGCCGGTTGTGGCCGATCGTGCAGTCGCAGGCGGAATGCGCCACGAACATCTGGCGCGAGCCGGATCAGGGAATCTGGGAGGCCCGCGGCGCGCCGCAGCACTACGTCTCCTCGAAGCTGATGTGCTGGGTCGCGCTCGACCGCGCTGCGAAGCTCGGCGAGATCCGCGGCGACCCGCAGCTGCAGGCGGCCTGGCAGGCAACCGCGGAAGAGATCCGCGCGGACATCCTCGAGCACGGCGTGCGCGACGGCGTCCTGCGGCAGCACTACGAGACCGATGCGCTCGATGCCTCGACCCTGCTCGCCGCGATCTTCGACTTCCTGCCCGGAGACGACGAGCTGCTGCGCAAGTCGGTCGAGGCGATCGCGACCGATCTCACCGAGGACGGGTTCGTCCTCAGGTATCGCACGGGCGAGACGGACGACGGGCTCTCGGGCAAGGAAGGAACGTTCCTGATCTGCTCGTTCTGGCTCGTCTCGGCGCTGGCGGTCGTCGGGGAGGGGCAGCAGGCGCGAGACCTGATGGAGCGCTGCTGCGCGTCGCCTCGCCGCTCGGCCTCTACGCGGAGGAGTTCGATTCGTCCACCGGCAGGCACCTGGGGAACTTCCCGCAGGCGTTCTCGCATCTGGCGCTGATCGAGGCGGCGGCGCGGACTCATCCTGCCCGAGCTGATGGAGGAGTACTGAGCATGGACGACTACGACGTCATCATCGTCGGCACCGGCGCGGGCGGAGGGACGCTCGCGCGGCACCTCGCGCCTTCGGGCAAGCGGATCCTGCTGCTCGAAAGGGGCGACTGGCTCCCGCGCGAGCCGCAGAACTGGCTCGCCCAGGACGTGTTCGTGGACAACCGCTACGTGTCCGAGGACACCTGGTACGACGAGCACGGGAAGGCGTTCCAGCCGCAGATCCACTACTTCGTGGGTGGCGCGACGAAGCTGTACGGGGCCGCGCTCTACCGGCTGCGGCCCGGCGACTTCGACGAGCTCGAGCACCACGACGGAACCTCGCCCGCCTGGCCGATCTCCTACGGCGACCTGGAGCCCTACTACAGCCTCGCCGAGCAGCTGTACGAGGTGCACGGCGCGAGGGGGGAGGACCCGACGGAAGGGCCGTCGAGCGCGCCCTACCCGTTTCCGGCCGTCTCGCACGAGCCGCGGATGCAGCAGCTCTCGGACGACCTCGAGGCCGCCGGCTACCACCCCTTCCACGCCCCCTGCGGGATTCGGCTGAGCGAGTCGAACCTGCCGAACAGCCACTGCGTACGCTGCATGAACTGCGACGGCTTCCCGTGCGTCGTGCACGGCAAGTCGGACGCGGACGTGCTCGGCGTGCGGCCGGCCCTCGAGCACCCCAACGTCGAGCTGCTCACGAACGCGACGGCGTTGAAGCTGGAGACCGTCCGACGGCGGCTCGACCGTCAGCGGGGTGATGGTCGAGCACGAAGGCGAGACGAAGACGTTCTCGGCGGACCTCGTCGTGCTCGCCTGCGGCGCCGCCAACACCGCCAAGCTGCTCCTGGTCTCGGCCTCCGACGAGCATCCGAACGGGCTCGCCAATGCCTCCGACCAGGTCGGCCGCAACTACATGTTCCACAACAGCCAGGCCGTGCTGGCGCTCTCGCACGACGAGAACCCGACGGTCTTCCAGAAGACGCTCGGCCTGAACGACTTCTACTTCGCCGGGAACGGACACGACTACCCACTCGGCAACATCCAGATGGTCGGAAAGTCGCAGGCGCCCATGTACCGCGGCGAGAAGCCGGTGCAGACGAGGCTCGCCCCGCAGTGGACCCTCGAGCGTGTCGCGAAGCACGCGGTCGACTTCTGGCTCTCGACCGAAGACCTGCCGATGCCGGAGAACCGGGTCACGGTCGACGGCGACGGCAAGCTGACGCTCGCCTACAAGGCCACGAACGACACGCCGAAGAAGGAGCTGCACAAGCAGCTCGGCTCGATGCTCGGGCAGCTCCGGATGGAGCCCGACCATCTCTTCCACCGCTTCGCGTACATGAAGAACGACATCCCGGTCGCGGGGGTAGCGCACCAGGCGGGCACGTGCCGGATGGGGTCGGACCCGGAATCGTCAGTGGTCGACCGCGACTGCCGCGCCCACGAGGTCGACAACCTCTACGTCGTGGACACGAGCGTCTTCCCGAGCATCGGCGCCGTCAACCCGGCGCTGACGGCGATGGCGAACTCGCTCCGAGTCGGCGACCACCTGCTCGAACGCATGGGAGCCAGAGCGGAGGCGGCGCCGGTTCCTGCCTAGCGCCTCGTGCCCTGTCCGTCGCAGGGGATGTCGAAGTGTCGGTCCGCGATGCCCCGCTCGTGTATCAGCTGCTCGACCGTCCGTTGCATGGCGGCCGGGCGCAGGCCGCCCACGCTTTCGCTGTAGGGATGGTCGAGGAACCAGAGGAGCAGCAGCGTGGAGCTGATCACCACCGCGACGCTGCCCATCATCGTCGCCTGCACGATCGCCCGCTCGGCGCTGTCGGCGAAGAAGAGCATGAAGACGAAGATGATCCCGGCGGTCAGAAACAGGACGATCCAGAGAGGAGTCGGGATAACCCCCTCGCCGCCGTGGGTCCGGTCGGCTCGTGCGCTCTCGCGGTCGGTGCGTTGATCGAGCCACTTGCTGTAGGCGGCCTGCTCGGTCGCCGAGCGCGGGTCGACGGTCTTCAGCGTCTGGAACATCGCAATCCCCCAGGGGTTGTGGCCGTTGGCCAGGCTGCCCGCCTCCAGCTGCGGCCATTCCTGGTGGACGACGGACCGCGCGTAGCAGATGAGCTCACCGGAGAAGCGACCGCGCACCGCCGGGGGCATGAGCTGCGCCGTCTCGAACTCCTCCGCGATGATCTGAGCTTCGGAGATCGCGCCGCTGCGCGAGGTGTCGAAGCTCTCGAACGCGAGGAAGACGACGAAGCCGAGGAGCACGGCGAAGCCGGTCGCGAGCACGCCGAAGACGCCGGCCGCGCGGTCGCCGTCCTCGAAGTAGCTTCCCGCGGGAGCCCGCCGGCGGACGAGCAGCATCGCCGTGGTTGCGACGACGGCGACCAGCACGACGATCAGCGCCGCCCAGAAGAGATTCATAGGAGCCAGCAACCTAGAAAGCCGCGCGGCGGCTACATCGTCCGATGCGGGTGAAGCCCGCGGTCGAGGCGCTCGAAAGGGTCCCGCGGTGAATCCATCGGGCGAACAGGTCGAGCTCGAATTCGGCGAGCAGCGGGCCGTCCTGGTGAGCGTGGGCGCAGGCCTACGGACGTACTCGGCGGGCGAGCGGCCGATCCTCGACGGCTACGGCGCCGGCGAGGTCTCCCCCTCGGGGCGCGGGCAGCTCCTCGTCCCGTGGCCGAACCGCATCGAGGACGGCCGCTACGACTTCGACGGGCGCTCGCTCCAGCTTCCGCTGAACGAGCCCGCGCGGCGGAACGCGATCCACGGCCTTGTCCGCTGGTCGCACTGGACGGTCGTCGACCGCGCAGCGGACCGGGTCGCGTTCGAGCATGTGCTCTACCCCCAGCCCGGCTACCCGTTCGCACTCGAGCTGAGGGCGGAGTACTCGCTCTCGGACGACGGGCTCGCCGTGCGGATCGAGGCGACGAATCTCGGTTCCGAAGCCGCCCCGTTCGGCGTGGGCTGGCACCCGTACCTCGCCGTCGACGGCGATCTCGTCGACGGAGTCGAGCTGCACGTGCCCGCAGCGACCGTCCTCGTGGCCGACGAGCGCGGCCTGCCGACGGGCAGCCGCGCAGTCGCGGACGAAGGCTTGGACTTCCGCGAGCCGAGGCCGATCGGGCAGGCGAGGCTCGACCACTGCTTCACCGACCTCGAGCGAGACGAGCACGGCCGGGCCGCCGCGCGTGTCGGCACGACCACCCTGTGGGTCGATGAGAGCTTCCCGTACCTGATGGTCTTCACCGGCGATGGGTTGCCGGACGTCGCCCGGCGCAGCGTTGCCGTCGAGCCGATGACCTGCGCGCCGAACGCCTTCCGCAGCGGCGAGGGCCTCATCCGACTCGAGCCGGGCCAGGCCCACGCCGGCCGCTGGGGGATCTCGCCCGCCTAGCTACGGCCCCTGCGCGGCCGGAGGGACAGCCATCGACGCGCGCAAGCGCGACGAGAGGGGCGTCCGGCACGCGGATCAGGCCGCGCGTCGGGCGGTCGAGGTCGAAGATGACGAGCAGAAGCACGGTCACGAGCAACCCGGCTAGGAACACCGTCGTCGCACCTCGGCCGTGCATGGCCGTGTAGAGCGCGAGGAGACCGAAGGCGATGGCGGTGCCGAACACCTCCAGCGCCAGGACGGCGTTCGGGATGCGGTTGTTGAGAGCGGCCACGCGTACCGTCTGCTGGTCGATCATCTCATTGAGGGTCTCGACATAGAGCCGCGGAGCGCTGTCCTGCGGCGCTCCTTTGAGCGCGTTGCCGGCCAGGCCCCAGAGCTGACGCTGGAGCCCGTCCTCCTTCGCGATCGTCTGCCGAAACCTCGGAGTCGTCGGCACAGCGTGCGAGAGCTGCAGGCTGGCGTCCGTGTAGCGCTTGAGCAGCCCAAGCGAGCGTGTGCGCGTGGGCTCCGACAGGGTCTGCGCCCGCAGGTAGGTCGTGCCGATCGTGTTGGCGTCGTCGACGACGGCCGCGCGGCGTGAGTCGTACCGTCCGAGCGCCAACGACAGGCCGAAGGCCAGCACCAGCCCGACGATCGCGAGCAGGGCGCCCTGGACGACTCCGACCGGCTCCCGAAGCGTCTCCACGTGCACGCGCAACACGCGGCCCGCCAGGTACCCGAGGACCACGAACCCCAGGATGATCCCGGCGATGATCAGCCAGAGCTCCCAGGTACTCAGCCGAAAGAACATCCGGCAAGAGCATCTCAGAGTCAGTGAGGAATGACCCAAACGTGCCAGTGTCGGCAGGGGTCGGCTCTGATGGCATGCGTGTGCCGGGCGGCGGCGTCGAACCGGCTCAGTGGGGAGACGCCGTCCGCTCGGCTGCTGAGCCAAGCGCAAAGGGAGATTGCGCCCGGCTCGTCTGCGGCACGCAGAGGCTAACGCGCCTTCGACGCGCTGCCAAGTCGGCGGAGACAGAGCGGGCAGTTTCAGCGCCCGCCCTGTCTCCTTCGCGCTGTTCAGTTCTTGAACCTGTACGTTCCGTCCCAGGCCCAGTCGTTCCCGCTGATGTAGCGAGACCTCGACCGAGGCATGGAGCCCTTCGAGCGTCCCGGTGCCGCCGAAGATGCTGCAGTGCCCGAGACCGGTCCCGAAGTCGAGTGAGCAGTGGCCGGTCGCGGTGTTGCCGGGCCCGGCGTAGAGGATCGTGTCGCTGTCGAGCGAGGTCGCGCCCGCTGGCTGGGCGTAGAAGATGTCCGCGTCGCTCGGGAGCGCCGGCAGGTTCGAGTAGCTGACCGTGCAGTAGTCGCCGATCCCCCCGAAGTAGTGGTCGCAGTTCTTGGTCAGGTGGAAGGGCTTGACCGGGTGGTTCGCCCGCTGCCCCGGTTGAGCGGAAGCGGCAACGGCGAGGATCGCGGCCGCAATCGCGGCGAGCGAGGCTGCGGCGACGAGGACGCGTGTCGCGGTTTTGCGTGAGCGCATGAGCAGTCCTTTCCGAGATCGAACGCGAGGCGTCATTCTCGCCTCCCTTTGAGCCGCTCGTGGAGGGCGGAGGCGTGCTCGAGCTTCCGGCCCGCCTGCTCGAGATGCCAGTCGACGGTCCGCTCGTCCAACCGGACGGCGACGGCGATCTCCTTCGTGTTCAGGCCTTCTGCGAGAAGCCGGACGATGTGCTCCTCGATGAGCGATAGCGCCGGAACCGACACCTTTCTCCTTCCTCCAACGGCTGGTGCGAGTGTCCAGGCGGCCGCTAACGCGGGGCTAACGCGCACGCACGTCGGCGTGCGACAATCGGCACGAGGTGGACTACCGGTTGCTCGGCAGGCTCGAGGCGAGCGCGGACGGGGTCGACGTCGCGCCCACCCGCGCTCAACACCGGGCGCTGCTCGCCTTTCTGCTCCTTCACGCGGACCGAGCCGTCTCCACGGACGAGCTCGCCGAGGGGCTGTGGGACGGACGGCCGCCGGCGACAGCGCAGACTGCGCTGCAGGGTCACGTCTCCGCGCTGCGGAAGGGCCTCGGAGCCGGGCGAATCGAGACCGAGCCCCCCGGATACCGCTTGCGGCTCCTCGAAGGTGACGAGCTGGACATCCGCCGCGTGGACGCGATCGCAGCGGTTGCAGGGCCGGCCGATCCCCTGGCTCGGTTGCAGGATCTCCGAGAGGCCATCGGCCTGTTCCGCGGAGAGCCCCTGGCCGAGTTTCGGTACCAGACGTTCGCCGCGCAGGAATCGGCGCGGCTCGAGGCGCTCCGGCTCGCGCTGGAGGAGGAGCAGGTCGAGCTGGAGCTGCAGTACGGGCGGTACGAGGAGGCGGTGCCTGAGCTCGAGCGCCTGATCGCGGAGAACCCGTTTCGCGAGGACCTCCGTGCTCAGCTCATGCTGGCGCTGTATCGGGCGGGGCGGCAGTCCGACGCGCTGAGGGCCTACCAGGAGGCACGGGACGTGATGGTCGGCGAGCTCGGCATCGACCCGAGCCCCGTGCTCCGGCGGCTCGAGCGGCAGATCCTGGAGCAGGACCCCGAGCTCGCCCCCGCGGACGGGCTCGCACCGCTGCAGCGCTCCGCGGACGCGACGAAGCCGGCGGGGATCGTCACGTTTCTGTTCAGCGACGCCCATCGGTCGGCGGCTGAGGTGGCGAGGGCTGTCATCGGGCGGCACGGCGGCTTCGAGGTGGAGGCGCGAGGCTCGTCCTTCGTCGTTGCCTTCGCCCGGGCTCGCGACGCCGTGGCGGCCGCGGTCGCGATCCAGCGCGCGAGCGGGGAGGACGCGCGCATCGCCGTCGGCCTCGACTCGGCGGAGGCGGTTCCTACGGACGGTGGCTATACGGGCCCGGGCATCCGCGGCGCATCGAATCTGTGGAGCGCGGCGCACCCCGGGCAAATCCTCCTCTCGCAGGCCACGCGCGATCTCCTGCGGGAGACGCGGATGGACGAGGCCGACGTCGTGGATCTCGGCGACCACCGGCTGCGAGACCTGATGGCGGCTCAGCGCGTGTTCCAGCTCTCGGTCGCGGAGCTGGACGACGAGTTCCCTCCGCTCCGGAGCCTCGAGAGCCACACGACCAACCTTCCGCTTCAGCCGACGCCTCTGGTCGGCCGCGAGCGGGAGATCGAAGAGCTCGCCGACCTGCTGCGCCGGCCGCAGACCCGGATCGTCTCTCTGACGGGCACCGGCGGCACGGGCAAGACGCGCCTGGGGCTGCACGCCGCGGCCGAGCTCCTCGACGATTTCCCCGACGGCGTCTTCTTCGTGGCTCTCGCTCCGCTGGCAGACCCCGACCTCGTTCTCCCGACGATCGCGCAGACCCTCGGCGTGCCCGTGAGGAGCGGCGGAGCCCTCGCCGCATACGTGCGGCACCGGCAGCTGCTGCTCGTGCTCGACAACTTCGAGCACGTGATCGAGGCGGCGCCTCTCGTCGAGGCGATCGCGGGTGGCGGATCGGCCGCGAAGACTTTGGTGACCACGCGCGCGCCGCTTCATCTCGCGGGCGAGCAGGTCTACGCGGTCTCGCCGCTCGAGACGCCCGAAGGCGACGACGACCTGGAGCGCCTCCTCCGGTGCGAGTCGGTCGCGTTGTTCGCGTCGCGCTCGCGCTCGGTCCGATCGGATTTCGTCATCACGGCCGCCAACGCGCGGGCCGTTGCCGAGGTCTGCAGGGCCCTCGAAGGCCTGCCGCTGGCAATCGAGCTCGCCGCCAGCCGGGTGGCGGTGCTCCCGCCCGCGACGATCCTCGAACGGCTCGACGATCGCCTGCAGCTGTTGAAGGGAGGCGCACGCGACGCGCCCGAGCGCCAGCGCACGATGCGCGCGACGATCGACTGGAGCTACGACCTGCTCGACCCGGAGCAACAGCAGTTGTTCACGCGGATCGCCGTCTTCTCGGGAGGCTTCACGCTGGAGGCGGCCGAGCGTGTCTGCGGAGCCGGCCTCGACGTGGTCGACGGCCTCGCCTCCTTGACCGAGAACGGCCTAGTTCGGTTGGGTGGGACCGACGAGGAGCCCAGGTTCACGATGCTCGGGACGATCCGCGCCTACGCGGCCGAGCGACTCGAGGAGTCGGGCGCCGGCGAGGAGCTGCGACGGCGACAAGCGGACCACTTTCTTGCGTTCGCCGAGGAGGCCGAGCCGCATCTGCGCGGGAGCCCGGGAGACTGGCTCGACCGCCTGGAGGACGAGCACGACAACTTCCGCGCGGCGCTCGATCGCCTCGAGGCCTCCGGTGAGAGCCAGCAGCGGCTTCGCCTGGCGGGAGCGCTGTGGAGGTTCTGGTACCTGAAGGGCCACCTCGCGGAAGGGTCGCGTCGGCTCGAGAGCGCGCTTCTCGCCGAGGCGCATCCGACCGCGGCGCGCGCGAAGGCTCTGAACGGCGCCGCCGTGATGGCTGTCAACCTCGTCGATCCCGCGACGGCCACGCTGCGGGCCGACGAGGGCATGGCGCTTCATCGGAGACTCGGCGATCGGTGGGGTGCCGCCTACGCCGGGTTCATGCTCGGCAACGCTCACCGGCTGGAAGGCGGCAACAGCGCGGCCCGTCCGCTGCTCGAGGAGAGCGCGCGGGTCTTTCGCGAGCTCGGCGACGAGCACTCCGCTTTGCTGGTCAGCCGTACTCTCGTCGACACGTATGCCGCCCTCGGAGACCGGCGCCGCGCCCGGGCGCTCTCCGAGGACAATCTCCGCCGGGCGCGCGCCACCGACAACGAACGGATCGAGGCGAGCACCTTGGGGGTCCTGGCGTCGATCGCCCTGGAGGAAGGCCGCGTTCCCGAAGCGGCTTCGATGCTGAGGACCAGCCTGCGCATCCACGACCGGCTCGGGGACCTCCTGGACACCGCAGTCGACCTGGCGCGCTTCGCCGTGGTGCTCGCCCGCCAGGGCAAGGGCCTGACTGCCGCGCGTCTGCTCGGGAGCCTGAGCTCGGCTCGCGACGAGATCGGCTTCAGGCGGGCCACCGTGGACGAGCTAAGCAAAGAGGCGCTCTCGATCGCGCGCGCGCAGGTCGACGCGGCCGCCCTGGACGACGCGTCCGAGCAAGGGCGGACGTTGACCGTGCCGGAAGCCGTGACGCTCGCCCTCGCGGCCTAGGTAGCGTGCGCCGCGTGACGCGGTTCGTGGTCGACTGCGAGACGCTGCTGCGGATCGCGGCAGGCGAGGTTGAAGTGGCGGCCGGGCACCAGCTCGTCGCGCCGACGCTCGTCCGCTCGCAGGCCTTGGCGGCGCTCTATGCGGCGTCGCGTCGCGGTGAGATCTCGGCGGCAGACGGGCTCGAGCGGGTGACTCGGATCAACTCGCTGAAGGTTCGCTTCCTCGGCGACAAGGTGCTCCAGCGCACGGCCTGGCGGGTTGCCGACCAGCTCGGGTTGGGAGACGACGTCCGACGCCGAGTTCGTGGCGCTGACGCAGCTGCAGGCGGATGCCTTCGTCACCTCCGATCCGGATCTCGCGCGGGCGGTTTCCGGGCTGGTGGAGACGGCGACGGTCGAGGCCCTCAGCAAGCCCTGACCAACCCGCCACAACGAGGTCTGACGGAGAACGCCCGTATCCTCTTGACGTGACGACCGGGTCACCGCGTTCGCCGCTCACGTACGCACAGCCTCGTTCTCGCCGCAGGCCTCGGCGACGGCGTGGCCGGCGGCTCCTCTGGGCCCTGCTGGTCCTCCTCGCCGCGCTCGTGGCTCTGGCCGCGGCCGTGCTCGTCTGGTCGGACGTCAGCCTCGCGGGCGATCCGGCGGCGCTCGCGCGCGTCGACGTTCAGCGCTTCGGCGGAACCGTTGAGAGCGTGCGCGCGTCCGGGCCGGACGGGCGGCAGATCCCGCTCGTCGTCCGCGACGGACAGCTGACGCCTCGGACACTCGTGACGCCGGGGGAGAAGGTCAGCGTCGACGCCGTCGTTCGCCGGCCGGGCTGGCTCGGATGGGCGCTCGGCGACGAGCGTCACGAGCACTGGACCGTCCACGCGCCCGTCGCCGGCGTGAGCGAGCGCTGGCTCACGGTTCGCCCGGGGTCTGACCGTCCGCGTGCGCTTCGACGCCCCCGTCAGCGCTGCTGCCTACGGAACCCCCGGACACCTGAGGCGAGTGCGGCTCGGCAGCGCCGAGAGCTGGGTCGCGCTCCCCCGCCGCTCCGCGACGGGCACGATCGAGGTTGCCGCGGCGGCACGGGCCTGGGAACGGCTCGGCGAGCCCGTGCCGGTCAGCTGGTTCCCCTCCTCCGAGCTCCCGGTCGCCGTCGTCCGGCCGAGCCCATCCGCGCCGCTCGGCCCGGCGACGCCCATCCGGCTTACGTTCTCGGAGCCGGTCAGCGACGTCCTCGGGTCCGCCCGCCCGGCCGTCTCGCCCCGCACGAGCGGCCACTGGAGCCAGACCGACGACCACACGATCGTCTTCACGCCGTCGGGCTTCGGGGCGCGATTCGACTCCCAGCTGCGGCTCGACCTCGGGCGCCGGGTCACCATCGCCAGGCCCTCGGGCCGCGGACTGCAGACGGTCAGCAGCCTCAGGTGGACGGTCCCGGCCGGCTCGGTCCTGCGGCTCCAGCAGCTCCTCGCGCAGGCCGGCTACCTCCCGCTCGGCTGGACGCCTGCCGGGCGTCCAGTGGCCCGCACACCGAGTGCCGAGCTGCAGGCCGCCGTCGACCCGCCGCGGGGTCACTTCGCCTGGCGCTTCCCGAACACGCCGCCGGAGCTGCGCGGCCTCTGGCGCGAAGGCAGCTACGACCAGATCACCCGCGGCGCGGTGATGATGTTCCAGGACAGGCACCGGCTGACCGTGGACGCGATCCCGGGGGCAAGGGTCTGGCGCGCGCTCCTCGCCGACGCGATCGCGGGCAAGCGGCGCGGCGAGGGTTACAGCTACGTCTACGTCCACAGCAGCGTCCCGCAGTCGCTGACGCTCTGGCACAACGGGCGGACGATCCTGACCTCGCCCGGGAACACCGGCGTGCCGGCCGCGCCGACGAAGCTAGGCACGTTCCCGGTCTTCGAGCACATCCCCGTGGGAACGATGAGCGGCACAAACCCGGACGGCTCGCACTACCACGATCCTGGGATCCGCTGGATCAGCTACTTCAACGGCGGCGAGGCGCTCCACGCCTTCACCCGGGCCTCGTTCGGCACGCCGCAGAGCCTCGGCTGCGTCGAGCTCCCGCTCGCGTCCGCCGCCAGGGTCTGGCCGTACACGCCGATCGGCACGCTCGTCACCGTCGAGTGATGCGGCCGCGCGTAGCCTCTGCTCATGGAAATCACGCGGAACGCCATCGAGACGGTCCCCGGCCCAAGCGAGTGGTTCACGGGAGACGTCTACATCGACTCGGTCGCAGCGGCCTCGGCAGGATCGCGCGCGCAGGCCAGCAGCGTCCATTTCACGCCGGGAGCCCGCACGGCCTGGCACACGCACCCGAACGGGCAGACGATCTGGGTGACCGAAGGGGTCGGGCTGGCGCAGCGGCGCGGCGGCCCCGTCGAGGTGATCCGTCCAGGCGACCGCGTCTTCTTCGAGCCGGGCGAGGAACACTGGCACGGCGCGGCGCCGACGCGGTTCATGACGCACATCGCGATCGTCGAGGTCGACGACGAGGGCAAGCCGGCCGACTGGGGCGACCACGTGACCGACGACGAGTACGGCGCCGCTCCGCCCATGGAGGGCAGAGCGATGCACGGGACGGAGCGCTGATCGACCCCGTCGCAATCCGATCGTAACCCGTTTCTTAAGAAACGTTCAGAGGGCGCGGCTTTGCTAGACCCGATGATCGAGGCGACCGCCCTGGTCAAGGAGTACGGTGACAAGCGAGCCGTCGACGGACTTTCCTTCACGGTTCGCCCCGGCATCGTCACGGGCTTTCTCGGACCGAACGGTTCCGGCAAATCGACCACTATGCGCCTGATCCTGGGCCTCGATGCGCCGACCTCCGGCGACGTCACGGTCAACGGCAAGCACTACCGCGACCACGCGGCTCCGCTGCACGAGGTCGGGGCTCTGCTCGAGGCCCGGTCGCTCCACGGCGGCCGCTCCGCCTCCAACCACCTGCTTTCCCTGGCGCAGACGCACGGGATCGGCAAGCGCCGCGTCGAGGAGCTGATCGACCTCGTCGGCCTGCACGAGGTCGCGAAGCAACGGGCCGGGAAGTTCTCCCTCGGCATGGGCCAGCGACTGGGAATCGCCTCCGCCCTGCTCGGCGATCCGTCGACCGTGATGCTCGACGAGCCGGTCAACGGGCTCGACCCGGAGGGGATCCGCTGGATACGGAACTTGCTCAAGGGCCTGGCGGCGGAGGGCCGGACGGTCTTTGTCTCGTCGCATCTGATGAGCGAGATGGCGCTGACGGCCGACCACCTGATCGTGATCGGGCGTGGCCGCAAGATCGCCGACATGCCCACGCGTGAGTTCGTCAGCCAGGCCTCCGGAAACGTCGTCCACGTCCGCACTTCGCACCCGGCCGCGCTGGAAGAGGAGCTCGCGGGCCCCGACGTCACGGTCGCTCTCCTGGAGCCCGAGCTGCTCGAGGTACGTGGCTTGACGGCCCGGCAGATCGGAGAGGTTGCGGCCGCGCATCAATTTGCGATCTACGAGCTGACGCCGCAACAGGCGTCACTCGAGGAAGCGTTCATGACGCTGACGCGCGACGACGTCGAGTTCAAGGCGCTCGAGCCGAGCGAGACCGAGGAGGCCAGGCGTTGAGCACGCTCGCCGGCATCCGCGCGCTTCCGCGCATCGCGCACACCGGCCGCGTCACGCAGTTGCGCGTGGCGGTATCCGAGTGGACGAAGCTCCGTTCGCTCCGCTCGACGCGCTGGTCGCTGCTCGCCGCGATCGTCCTCACGATCGGCTTCCCCGTCCTCTTTGCGGCCGTGACCTCCTCGCATTGGGGCTCCATGAGCCCGCATGAGCGCGCCGACCGCCATCCGCTCGATATCGCGCTCGCCGGCGTAAACGTCTCCCAGCTTGCGATCGCGGTGCTCGGCGTCCTCGTGGTCACGGGCGAGTACTCGACGGGGATGATCCGCGCGACTTTCAGTGCGGTTCCGAAGCGACTGCCTGTGCTCTGGGCGAAGACGGCCGTGTTCGGCGTCGTCACTTTCGCGCTGATGCTTCCGTGCGTGTTGGTCGCCTTCGTTGCGAGCCAGGCCATCCTCTCGCGGCACGACATTCTCCAGGTCTCCTTCTCGCAGCAGGGCGTCGCCCGGTCGGTGATCGGCGGCGCGGTCTTCCTGCTCCTCGTCGGCATTTTTGCGCTCGCGCTCGGAGCCCTGGTGCGCAACACCGCGGGGGGCATCGCCACCTTCGCCGGGATCTTCTTCGTCATCCCGCCGCTGATGAACGTGCTCCCGACAAGCTGGAACAACGCCATCAGCGAGTACCTGCCCAGCGAAGCCGGTCGGCAGATCTTCTCGCTTACTCATGATGTGCACTCGCTCTCGCCGCTCTGGGGCGGGCTGCTCTTTGCCGGTTACTGCGCGGTCACGCTGGCGCTGGCCGCGGTCCTGCTCATTCGACGCGATACCTGACCGCCCGCGCCCGCGCTGGGTCTGAGCCTGCCCGCGGCGTACCCTGACCCGGATGGGCATGTTCTTCCATTCGGCCGAGGCGCCGCCCGAGCGGCCCGCCGACCCGGCAGTCCGCCGCGCCAACCTGCGCCGGATCGGCGGCCTGTTCACGCCCTACCGGCTGAGGCTCGGCGGCGTCCTCGCGCTGATCGTCCTCTCGGCAGCCCTCGGCGTGGTGCCGGCGTTCCTGCTCAAGCGCGTGTTGGAGGCGATCGGCAGCAACGACACGAGAGAGCTCTCGTTCGCGGCCGGCGGGATGATCGCGATCGCGATCGTCACCGGCGCCCTCGGCGTCGTGCAGACGCTCTTCTCGAACCAGGTCGGCCAGCGCGTCATGCACGACCTGCGGGCGGCGGTGTTCCGGCACCTGCAGCGGCTGTCGCTCGCGTTCTTCACGCGCACGCGCACCGGCGAGGTGCAGTCGCGGATCTCCAACGACATCGGCGGCGTCCAGAACGTCGTCACCACCACGGCCACCTCGATCGCCTCGAACGTCACGACGGTCGCGGCGACGATGGTCGGCATGCTGCTCCTGAGCTGGGAGCTGGCGCTCTTCGCGTTCGCGCTGATCCCGCTCTTCGCCCTGCTCACGCGCCGCGTCGGCAACGAGCGCCGCCGGATCGCGAAGACGACGCAGGAGACGCTCGCCGACATCTCCAGCCAGGTGCAGGAGTCGCTGTCCGTCTCCGGGATCCTCCTCGGCAAGACGATGGGCCGCGGCGACGAGCTCGCCGACCGCTTCGAGGCCGACTCGCTGCGCCTGGCCGACCTCGAGGTGCGGCAGCGGATGACGGGTCGCTGGGTGATGGCCTCGATCCAGACCAGCTTCGCGATCATGCCGGCCGCGGTCTACTGGGTCGGCGGCCTCGCTGCTCGCGAGCGGGTCGCACGCGATCACGATTCCGGTGTTGGTCGCGTTCACGACCCTGCAGACGCGGCTCTTCTTCCCGGTCGGCTCGCTGCTCGGCGTCGGCCTCGACGTGCAGACCTCGCTCGCGCTCTTCGACCGCATCTTCGAGTACCTCGACCAGCCCGTCGACATCGAGGAGAAGGCGGATGCGATCGCGGCCGGGCGGGCGGGAGACGTCGTCTTCGACCAGGTCTGGTTCCGCTACGACGAGGACTGGACGCTGCAGGACGTCTCGTTCACCGTTCCCGCGGGCTCGACGACCGCGCTCGTCGGCGAGACCGGCTCGGGCAAGACCACGCTCGGCTACCTGGTGGCGCGGCTCTACGACGTCAGCCGCGGCAGTGTCTCGATCGACGGCGTCGACGTGCGCGACCTGACCTTCCAGGCGCTCTCGGACCTCGTCGGCGTCGTCTCGCAGGAGACGTACCTCTTCCACGAGTCGATCCGCGAGAACCTGCGCTTCGCCAAGCCCGATGCCACCGACGAGGAGATCGAGCAGGCGGCCGCGGCGGCGCGCATCCACCACGTGATCGCCGCGCTGCCGGAGGGCTACGACACGGTCGTCGGCGAGCGCGGCTACCGCTTCTCGGGCGGCGAGAAGCAGCGGATCGCGATCGCGCGCACGATCCTGCGCAACCCGCCGATCCTCGTCCTCGACGAAGCGACCTCCTCGCTCGACACCGAGACGGAGCGGCTGGTGCAGGAGGCGCTCGACCGGCTCTCGGCGGGCCGGACGACGATCGCGATCGCGCACCGGCTCTCGACCGTGCGAGATGCGGAGCAGATCGTGGTGCTCGATCACGGTCGGGTCGTCGAGTCGGGCAGGCACGAAGACCTGCTCGCGGCCGGCGGGCGCTACTCCGCGCTCGTCGCGCGCGACGCGGCGCTGGACCCCGCTGTCCCTGTCGCCTAGCAGCGCGCTAGCCGCTAGAGCTCGAGAGCTTCTGACACGAGCTCGAGTCGCTGAACGCCTTCTGCCAGTTCTTGTCGCCGGCTGCCGATTCGAATTTGGTCCCAGCCGTCTTGAGGTCGTCCGCCATCGCGGTCAGCGAGGCCGTGATCGTCGAGACGGCCGGCAGGACGTCGCTGGGCCCGGAGATCGATGAGGTGGCGTCGGTGATCTTCTTTCCCGCGGACCGGAGCTCGTCCGAAAGCTGCTGAGCCGCCGCCTTCGCCTTCTCCGCGCCCGGCGTCGGTGGCTTGCCGAGATCATCGATATCGCTCGCGAGCTCGTCGGTCGCGTCGGCGATCGCGGTCGCCGACTGCTTCAGCGTGTCGGCGGTGAGGTTCCCGGAGCCGGCTTTCGTGATGTTCGACTTTACGGCCGTCCGCCACGTCACGAACGCACCGCAGAAGTCGTCGGCCCACGCGGCGGTGGCGGATGCGGACGAGGTCGACGTCGATTCCGACTTCGAGCTGGAGCCTCCGCAGGATGCAAGCCCGGCGGCGAGCGCCGCGGCGGCGGCCCCGGCGGCTGCGTAACGCGCGTACCGCTTCATTCCGGCTTCAGTTCATCGTCCTGTGCCTGTGCCGGCATCCCCCGGAAGGGATGAACGCGGGGCGAGGCGCTCGCCGAGGGCATGATTGAGCCGCGTCGCCGCGTTTCGAGATGCCAGCGTCAGCCTCAGCAGCCATCACGACCGCCCGCAGCCCCGGGCTGACGGCGCTCGTCGCTGCGGGCGTCGCGGTCGCATTCGCCGACTCGTCGATCGTCGTCCTCGCCCTGCCGCAGCTCTACACGGAGCTGCACACGTCGATCGAGGGCGTGGCCTGGGTGATCACCGCGTACAACGCGGCGCTCGCGGCGGTCGCCTTCGCCCTCGTCCTGCTCGTCCACCGCCTGCACGCCGGCCGGACGCTCGCGGCGGGGCTGATCGTCTTCCTCGGCGCGTCGACGGCCTGCGCGTTCGCCCAGAACATCTCGTTCCTCGTCACCGCGCGCACCATCCAGGGAGCCGGCGCCGCGCTGCTGCTCGCGGGCTCGCTGCCGGTGCTCGTCTCGCTGACCGGGTCGGCCGAGCGGGGGGCGGCGGTGTGGACGCTCGCCGGAACGTTCGGCGCCGCGGCCGGTCCTGCGCTCGGCGGAGTCCTGACGCAGGCGTTCGACTGGCGCGCGATCTTCGCCTTCCAGGCGCCGGTCGCCGCGCTCGGCCTCCTCGGCGCGTTCCGCGCGCGGGTCGATCCCGTCGCCGTGGAGGGGTACTCGCCGCGCCTTAAGCGTGCCTTACCGGCGAACGCGTGCCTCGGGCTCCTCTTC
This sequence comes from uncultured Actinomycetes bacterium, assembly GCA_963788215.1. Taxonomy (GTDB): domain Bacteria; phylum Actinomycetota; class Thermoleophilia; order Gaiellales; family Gaiellaceae; genus AC-32. Next base: position 405,652 of record CAWBFX010000003.1, on the reverse strand, counting down.
GGCGCGCTCGTCGGCGTCCTCTTCCTCTCCGTCCTGCTCCTGATCACGGTCTGGGGCCACTCGCCGCTCGCCGGCGCCGCGATCGTGAGCGTGCTGCCGGTCGCAGCCCTGGCGGCCCGGCCGCTCGAGCGGCGGCTGGAGAGAGCGACCTCGGTTCGCGCCGGGTCGGCGCTGCTCGCCGCCGGGCTCGTCGGCCTTGCGCTCCTTCCCTCGACGAGCGTCGTGCTCGTCGTGTGGGCGCTCGCCCTTTGCGGCGCAGGGCTCGGGCTGGCCGTTCCCGTCCTGTCACTGGCGGCGCTCGACCTCCGTGCGGGGCTGGCGCGGAGCGGGACGCTGTCGATCGCCGTTCGCCACCTCGGGCTCGTGCTCGCCCTCGCCACGATCGCGCCGCTGCTCGCGAGCTCGCTGCCGGACGCAGCCGACCGGGCCCTGCTGCGGGCGACGGCGGTCGTGCTCGACGCTCCCGTCGGCCTGTCGAAGAAAGTGCCGGTGGCGCTCGACCTGCGCAAGGCCGTCGACCAGGCCAATGCGGGGGAGCGGCCGGATCTCAAGGCGGCATTCGACGCGCACGGCGCCGCCTCCGATTCCAAGCTCGCGGCCGCCCGCGACGACGTGGTCGGGGCGATCGAGGCCACGGTCACGCGCGCCTTTCGCCCCGCGTTCCTGATCTGCGCCGGTTTCGCGGCGGCGGCGCTGGCACTTGCGCTGGCCATGCGCGGGAGGCGATGGACATGACGGCGGCTCGGGCAGCGGTCGTCGCGCTTCTCGCGGCTGCGGGGGTGCTGATCGTGCTGGAGCTCGGCCTCGGCGCCTCGAGCTACGGCTCGGAGAAACTCGCGAACCCGTGCCACCCACGGACGTTCCGCGGTAGCGGCCTGGATGCCGCTGTCCAGCGGATCGTGCTCGACGGGCTGAGCGGCGCGGCCTGCCGGCTCCACACCTCCCGCGAGGAGCTCGTGCTCTCGATCGGTTCGGTCCCGACCGGCTCAGGCCCGCACTGGGACAAGCGCACGATCGAGGTCGCCTTGCGGTCCGGGATGCTCGCCTCGCTGCATGCGTCCGTGCGCCGCGGCGAGATCCCCGGGTTCCTCGAGCCGCTCTTGCGGCAGGCGATCGAGAAGGCGCCGCTCGACCAGCTGATCCGCGGCGGGATCAGCCTGCGCGGGCTGATCGGGTGACGAATCTCCTCGTTCGCGACGGGCGCGAGGCGGACTTCGGGCGGCTGCGTGAGATCGCGGTCGACTCCAAGGCGCACTGGGGCTACGACCGAGGCCTCGTCGAGGAGTGGGCCGAGGGCGGCGAGTTCGAGCCCGAGAGCCTCGCCCAGCGCCTGCTCTACGTCGCGGAGGCAGAGGGCGAGCCCGTCGGCTGGGCCTCGCTGGTCGCGCGGGGCGAGGTCGGCTGGCTCGAGGATCTGTGGATCGAGCCGGCCTGGATCGGGCGCGGAGTGGGGCGGATGCTCTTCGAGCACGTGAAGGAGCGCGCGCGGAGCCTCGGCGCCGCGCGGCTCGAGTGGGAGGCCGAGCCGAACGCCCGCGGCTTCTACGAGCGGATGGGCGGGTCGTACGTTCGCGAAAGCGAGGTCACCGAGTGGGGCCGCGTGCTCGAGGTCCTCGGCGTGGAGCTGCGGTAGCCCTGCGGCGGCGGTACTCGCGCGTCTTCTTGCGGTTGCCGCAGATCTTCATCGAGCACCAGCTCGCGGAGCGGTTCGGCGAGTAGTCGTAGAAGCACCAGTTGCAGTTGGGGCAGGCCTTGAGGCGTTCCCAGCTCCCGTCGAGCATCGCCTCGGCGACCGTCCGGACGACGTCGTCGATCGCGTCGGCGGCCTCTGCGAGGACGAGCTGGCCTGAGTCATCCAGCTCGAGAGCGATCCGGTCGAGCGCGCGGTTCACGACGCCCACCGCGCGCGCGTCCGGCGCGGCCCCGTTGTTCGAGAGCACCAGGGCGCGGAGCGCCTCGCGGAGCTCCCGCGCGCGCTCGAGCTCGCCGCCGAGCCCGCGCTCCTCCAGCCAGCCGGGCAGCCACTCGACCTCGTTGTGGAGGTCGACGCTGTTCACGAACAGCTGCACCCGCCGGAGCGGCTCGGGCGCGGCCTTCGGCACGTCGTAGCGCGGCTGCCGGGCCACGCTTGCATGCTAGTCCGCGACACCGGTAATCTGCAACTGCCGGTGTCGCTGACCGAGATCCGCGCTCCTCTGGCGGTCGCCGCCGCGAGGCTTCGCGCGCAGCCGCTGCGCCCGGCGCTGCTCGTCTGCGGGGTCGCGCTGGCCTTCGCGCTGCTCCTCTCGGTGCTCGGCGGAACCCTCGCCGCGCGCCAGCAGTCGCTGCACCGGACGCTCGAGGCGCTGCCGCAGAGCGAGCGCGGCTTTCGGATCGACCGCTTCGGCCTGCCGCTCGATCCCGGCGGCTACGCGCAGGCCGACCGCCGGGCGAGGCGCGCGCTCGTGGCGCTCGGCGCAGGCGGGACGAGGCGAGTCGTCCTCTTCCGCGAGCTGCGGGTGCAGGGGGAGCTGGTCGAGCTCGCCGCCTCGGACGATCTCGCCTCGATCGTCCGCGTGCGCTCGGGCCGTCTCCCGCGATCGTGCACGGCGGCCGCGTGCGAGCTGCTGCAGATCGGCGGCGGCGGGTCGGCGCGCCTCGACGAAGGCGGCCTCCACCTGCGCCGGGTCGGCGTCGCCGCGCTGCGCGATCCCCAGACCTTCGGCGACGTCACGGCCTCGACCTCCGGGAGCGGGACGGCTCCGCTCCTACTGCTCGCGCCGGGCGTGGAGTCGCTTCAGGGGCTTGCGGCCCTGCGACCGTTCTACAGGGTGTACTCGTGGGTGTCGCCCCTCCGGCTCGACGGGCTGCACACCTGGGACGTCGGCCGGGTATTCGCGGACGAGTCGCACGCGCAGAGCCGGATCGGCGCCGACCCGGCGATGCGGCTGAGCGGGCCAGACGCCGCGCTCGCCGACGCGACGAGCCGGGGACGGGTCGCGGCCGACCGGCTGGTGCTCGTCGGCGGGGAGCTGAGCGCGCTCCTGCTGGGGTTCGCTCTGATCGCCGCGATCGGGCTGCGCAGGGGCCTGGCCGCCGAGCGAAGGCGCCTGCTCACTCGCGGGGCGCGTCGCTGGCAGGGGGCGCTCGCCTCCACCGCGGAGATCGGCGCGGTCACGCTCGGCGGAGCGCTGCTCGGCATCGCCGCAGGCGCCGCGATCACCGGCGCGGTCGCCTCGGCCGCCGGCCTGCCGGCGGGCCCGATCCTCGAGCACACGCTCTTCGCCGGCCGGACGCTCGCCGCGCTCGGCTGCGCCTGGGCCGCGGCGACGCTCCTGCTGACGCTCGCGACCTACACGCGCGAGGGTGAGGGCTCGGGCCGGCGGGTGACGGTGCTCGACGTCGCCGCGCTCGGCGCGGCCGCCACGATCGCCGTCGCACTCGGCCGCGGGGCGCTCGATCCGCAGTCGCTCACCTTCGGCGGAACCGTGCTCTTCCTGCTGCTGCCGCTGCTCGTCTGCTTCGTGGCGGCGGTCGTCCTCGCGCGCGTGCTCGGCCCCGCGATGCGGGCCGCCGAGCGGGTCACGCGGCACAGCCGGATCTCGCTGCGGCTGGCGGTGCTCGCGCTCGCTCGCGCGCCGACGCGAACCGTCGCGAGCTGCGCGTTCGTCGCGGTGGCGCTCGGGCTCGCGCTGTTCGCCGCGGCCTACCGGGGGACGCTCTCGCGCGGGGCCTCCGACCAGGCCGGCTTCGAGGTGCCGCTCGACTTCACCGTCACGGAGGGCTCTCGGCTCGTTCGGCCGCTCGACGCCGCCGCGCCGGGGAGCTACGCGCGCCTGGGGACCGCGTACCCGGTGCTTCGCCTGAGCGCGACCGCGCCGGGCCGCGGGTCGACGGTGCTCTCGCCCACCGTGCTCGGCGTCCCGGGAGGCGCACTCGCGCGGATGTTCTGGCGGCGAGACTTCGGCTCGCGGCCGCGCCTGGCCGCCGGCGAGGTCCGTCTGGCCGGGGTCGAGGTTCCCGCCGGGACGGTCAGCCTCGATACCGGGAACAACCGCGGCCTCGACGTCCGGCTTGCGCTCGAGGACGAGCGCGGCCGCGTGCGGACGGTCCCGCTCCGTCCCCGAAAGGGTGGCCTCGCGGCGACGCTGCCCGCGGGACGCCTCGTCGGCGTCCAGCTCGCCCTCACGAACCTGGAGCAGTTCGCGCTCGCGCATCGCGAGACCGAGGCGGAGGTCACGACGGCGCCCACCGGAACGATCGATCTCGGGCCGCTGCGCGCCGGCTCGCGCGTGCTCACCGACTGGCGCGGCTGGCGGCTCCCCGGCGCGAGCGTGACCCGGGCCGGCGCGCGCGTCCGGATCGGCTTCACGTTCCCGGACACCGGCGCGAGCCTCGCGTTCCGTCCGCCGGAGCCGACCGACGGCCGGCCGATGCCGGTTGTCGTCTCGCCGGACCTCGCCGCGGCCGCGGGCGGAGTGGGGCACAGGACCGTCCTCGACTTCCAGGACGTGCGCGTGCCGGCCCGGATCGTCGGCGTGGCGCGCAGGCTGCCGACGGTCCCGTCCGACTCCGGCCCGTTCGTGCTCGCCGAAGAGAGCCGGCTCTCCACGGCGACGAACGCGGGCGCCCCCGGCCGCGGGACTCCGAACGAGATCTGGCTCGCGGCGCGCGACGAGCACACGGCCGCCGCAGCCCTCCGCCGGCCGCCGTTCTCGAGCCTCGCCGTCGCCTCGCGCAGCGAGGTCGAGCACCGGCTCGCGACCGATCCGCTCGCGCACGCGACCGAGCTCGCGCTGGGCGCCGCCGCGCTCGTCGCGCTCGCCCTGGCGGTGCTCGGCTTCTGGGTCGGCGTCCTCAGCGAGCTGCGCGACGAGCGAAGCGACTTCTACGACCTCGAGGCCCAGGGCGTCGCGCCCGCCGGGCTGCGCGCGCAGCTCAGGGCGCGGGCGGCGATCCTCGTCGCGCTCGGTCTCGCGGGTGGCGCTCTTCTCGGCCTGCTGCTCTCGCGGCTCGTCGTCTCGCTCGTCCGGATCTCCGGGACGACCGCCGTGCCGGAGCCGCCGCTTCGTTTCGACGCGGCGTGGCTCGCGACGGGACTGCTCTTCGCGGCCTTGCTCGTGCTCGCCCTGCTGGTCGCCGAGGCGACGTCCATGGCCGCCTTCCGCGATGAGCGGCCGGCCCGCACCTCGTGGAGCCTCGAGTGAGCGCGGTCGACGTCCTCGACGCCTTCCGCATCCACCGCTCGGCGGGCGGGACGGCGGTCGCGCTGCAGGGCCTGTCCTTAAGGGTGGAAGAGGCTGAGATCGTCGTCGTGCTTGGCCCGAGCGGCTCCGGGAAGACGACCCTGCTGCGTGTGATCGGCGGCTTCGAATCACTCTCTGCCGGAAGCGCACGCGTCCTCGGCGAGGACGTCGGCCGGCTCTCGCCGGGCGCACTCGCGCGTTTCCGCGCCCGGAATCTCGGCGTCCTCGACCAGCACTACGCGCGCGCTCTCTCGCCCGACCTCACCTGCGCGCAGACGGTGAGCCTCGGGCTCGAGCTGCTCGGTGCCGGCCGCTCGGAAGCGCGCGCCGCGGCGGCGAGGCTGCTCGAGCGGGTCGGCCTGGGCGACCGCCTCGACGACCGGCCCGCGCGCCTCTCCGGCGGTGAGCAGCAGCGGGTGGCGCTCTGCGCCGCGCTCGCGCACCGGCCGAACCTGCTGCTTGCAGACGAGCCCGCCGGCGAGCTCGACGCCGAGAACGCCGACATCGTCTACGGCCTGATCGCCGAGCTCGCCCGCGAGCAGGGCGCGACGGCGGTCGTCGTCAGCCACGACGAGGCGGCGGCCGCGATCGCCGACCGGCTCGTCCACGTCCGCGACGGACGGGTCGTCGAGGAAGGCGTTCCCGGCCGGCCGAGCTCGCTGGTCGTCACGGAGCCGGGCTGGATCCGCCTGCCCGACCCGCTGCTCGACGCCCTCGGCGGCGCGCGGCGCCTCCAGGCCGGGCGGCAGGGAGACGGCGTCCTGATCGAGCCCGCGGCCGGGGCCGCCTCCGAGCGGCTCGCCGAGCCCGTGCCGCTCGAGCGGCGGGCGACCGCCGAGCGGGCGGTTGCGGCCGAGCTGCGCGACGTCGTCATGCGCTTCCCAGGAGCAGGTCGCGCGGTGCTCGACGGTCTCTCCTGGAAGTTCGCTGCAGGCACGTTCACCGCAGTCGTGGGCCGCTCCGGGAGCGGCAAGACGACGCTGCTGCACCTGCTCGCCGGCCTCGAGCGCCAGACCGCCGGCGAGGTGCTCGTCGACGGCCGCGAGCTCGGTGCCCTCTCACGCGCGGAGGCGGCCGACCTCCGGCGGAGGCAGGTCGCGCTCGTCACGCAGGAGCCGGGCCTCGTCCTGCACCTGAGCGCGCTCGAGAACGTCGAGCTCGGCCTTCTCGTCCGCGGCATCGAGGGAGACGCTCGCGACGCCCTGGACCGCGTCGGCCTCGGGAGCCGCCTCGACCACCGCGCCGACCGGCTCTCGGCAGGCGAGCGGCAGCGGGTCGCGATCGCCCGCGCCCTCGCAGCGCGGCCGAGGATCCTGCTGGCGGACGAGCCCACCGCCCGCCTCGACGAGGCGAACGCGAGATCGGTCGGCCAGCTGCTCGCGCGGCTGGCTCACGACAGCGGCGCTGCCGTCATCTGCGCGACCCACGACGCCGCCCTGATCGAGCAGGCCGACGCCGAGCTGTCCCTCGCCGCGCCGCGCCCGACGGATGCCGTCGGCGTCCTAGACGCGCGGTAGGGCCACGCTCGTCGCGAACGCCTCTTCGAGAGAGACCGTCTCGTCGGCCAGCAGCTCGAGCTTTCGAGGCGAGGCGTGCGCGGCGATCAGCTCCTTCAGCGCCGCCTCCGTTTCATCGTCCTGCCCGGTGTGCAGCGTGCCGGCCAGGCGGCCGCGCTCGAGGTAGAAGACGATCGCGTCGCCTGCCGCGAACGAGCCGCGCGCGACCCGCTCGTCGTGGCGCGAGGTGTCGCCGAAGACCTTCAGCGGCAGCCCGAACGACTCGGTGAAGAACGTCGAGACCGCGTCGTAGCCGCCTCCCGCGCCGGCCAGGACCTTGCCCGCCTCGGCGCCCTGGTAGCTCGCGTTCGACCAGTGCTCGATCCGCCGCGAGCGGCCGAAGACCGGATCGAAGAAGCGCGCCACGTCGCCGACGGCGAAGACGCCGGGCACGTTGGTCTCGAACTTTTCGTCCACCAGGATCCCGTCGTCGGTCGAGATCCCGCTCCCGGCGAGGAAGGAGACCGCCGGCTGCACGCCGACGCCAACGACCGCCAGGCCTGCGCCGAGCTTCCGCCCGGAGCGGAGCTCGACGGTGTCGAGGCGGTCGCCGCCGTGGAAGGCGCGCACCTCGTCGCCGCGGATCACGTCGACCCCGCGCCGCCGGTAGAGCGCGACCAGGTGGTCGGAGATCTCGGGCGAGCGCAGCGACGCGAACAGCTCGACGTCGCGGCTGAGGAGGCTGACGTCGAGCCCGAGCTCGGTCAGCGACGCCGCGACCTCCATGCCGATGAAGCCGCTGCCGACGACGACGGCGTCGCGCGCCTGCCCCGCGGCTTCTCGGATCGCGGTCGAGTCCTCGACCGAGCGGAGGCTGAAGACGCCCGGCAGGTCGGCGCCGGGGACGTCGAGCGTGCGCGGCTGGGCGCCGGTCGCAAGCAGGAGCTTGGCATACGCGTAGGCGCCGTCCGCGGTCCGGACCGCACGCTCCCGCGGATCGACCGCCGTTACCTCGGTGCCGAGCAGCAGCTCGACTCCGTTCTCGTCGTAGAACTCCTGTGGCTCGACGAGGGTCCCCTCCCGGTCGACCTCGCCGCGCAGGTAGCGCTTGGACAAGGGGCGGGCGGTGGTACGGAAGCGACTGCTCCCGGCTCAGCAGGGCGATCGAGCCCGAGCCGCCCGCGGCCCGGTACTCCCTGATCGCCCGCGCGGCGGCGAGCCCGCCGCCCACGATCACCAGCTCGAACCTGTTCATTTCGTCTCCTTCGCGTGTGTCTCTCGTTGGTGCCGGGCGCGAGCCGGTTCTTACGGGTAAGGACCCGTCTCGGCGCGACACGAAGGAAGGCGATGGGGACGACGACCTTCTGCGAGGCGCCGCTTCTGACCGCGCCGGGGCTCGTGATGACGCCCAGGCCCGCGACGGAGCAGCTCGTCGCGGCCGCCGCCGAGCGGATCCGCGGGTGCGGCGCATGCGTGGCCGACGTCGGCACCGGCTCGGGCGCGATCGCGCTCGGGCTGGCTCAGCAGGCGCCGGACGCCGAGATCTGGGCGAGCGACACGAGCCCGGCCGCCGTGGCCCTCGCATCGCGGAACGCGCTTCGGCTGGGCGTCTCCGACCGCGTGCACGTTCGCCGCGGAGACCTGCTCGAGCCGCTGCCCGGCGAGTTCGACCTGATCGTCGCCAACCTGCCGTACCTGCCGGAAGGCGCTCGCGTGCGCCATCCCGAGCTGGCGTCCGAGCCGGACGAGGCGATCTTCGCGCCCGGCGACGGCCTCGGCCCGTATCGGCGGCTGCTCGCCTCGGCGGGCGGGCGCCTGCTCCCCGGCGGCGCCGTCCTCATCCAGTTCCACCGGCGCGTCCTGGTCGCCGAGCGCGAGGAGCTCGCTGCGTTCCGGGCCAGGCTCGCCGCATGACCAACCACATGGAGGTGAACGAGATGACAACCGAAGCACGTGCGGCCCGCGATGCCTACCGGCTCCTGCGGATCGGCTTCACCGTCGCGCCGATTCTGTTCGGGCTCGACAAGTTCTTCAACTGGACGGTGCACTGGCCCGACTACCTGGCGCCCTGGATCAACAACATCGTTCCCGGGAGCGGTCAGGACTTCATGTACTTCGTCGGCGGCGTGGAGATTGTCGCGGGCCTCGTCGTGGCCGTTGCACCGGTGATCGGCGGGCCCCTCGTCTCGGCGTGGCTCGCGGGGATCGTCGTCAACCTGCTGACGAACAACCCGCCGGAGTACTACGACATCGCGCTCCGCGACTTCGGCCTGATGCTCGGCGCGCTGACACTGACCCGCCTCGCGTGGGCCTTCGCGCGCCGCCCGGAGACCGAGCGCGCACCCGCGCGCGAGTCGTCCAGGCTGGGCCGCTTCCGCGCGCGGCAGGCCTAGCGGCGAACCGGCGGCCGGGGCGGCGAGCGATGCCGTCGCCCCGGCCACCAGTTCCAGCGGCCGAGGATCGCCATCAACGACGGGACGAGCAGCGCGCGGACGATCGTCGCGTCGATCAGGACCGCGAGCGCGATCCCGACGCCGACCTCCTTGACCAGGATCACCTGCGAGGTCGCGAACGAGCCGACCGCGACGCAGAAGAGCAGAGCGGCCGCGGTCACGATCCGGCCGGTGCGCTCGAGCCCGGTCGCGACGGCCTCGCGGTTCGGCAGGCCTGAGTCCCAGCCCTCCTTGATCCGCAGCAGCAGAAAGACGCCGTAGTCGGTCGCGAGCCCGAAGGCGACCGCGAACAGCAGCACCGGCTGCGTCAGCTGGAGCGCGCCCTGGCCGCGGTAGTCGAACAGTCCCTCGAGCCGGCCGTCCTGGAAGACGTAGACGAGGATCCCGAAGGTCGCGGCGAGCGTGAGCGCGTTCATGACGAGCGTCTTCAGCGGCAGGACGAGCGACTCCGTCGCCCGGTACAGCAGCAGGAAGGTGACGACGCAGAGCAGGCCGATCGCCAGCGCGAGGCGAGACCCGAGCGCGTGCTTCTGGTCGAGGAACTGCGCCGTCGCGCCGCCCACGAGGGCGTCGCCCCGGAGCGAGCGCATCCCACGGACGAGCCGCTGGGAGGCGTCCGCGAGGAACGGCTGTCCCGACGACGCGCGCAGCTCCCAGGCGCCCGGCGACAGTCGCCGCGGCGGCAGGACGAGCGCGGCCTGCGGCAGCCCGCGGACGGCCACTGAGTACTCGCGCGCGCGAGCCGCGTCGGCGTGCAGCACCGCGTAGGCCGGCGAGGCCACGGTTGGCGCGAAGTCGGTGCGGAGAGCCGTGTCGACGACGCGCGAGCTCGCGCTCGGGGGCAGGACGGAGGCATCGACGCCGGTGAAGCGGATCGACAGGAACGGCAGGCCGAGCACGAGCAGGAGTGCGGTCGCGGCCACCGCCACCGGGACCGGTCGGCGCATGAGCGCGTGCGCGAGGCGGTACCAGCCACCGCTTCGGTCGACCTCCGTCCGCTCCAGGGCCCGCCGCCAGCGCGCCGGGGAAAGCGCATTCACGCGCGCTCCGAGCAGGATGAAAAGCGCGGGCAGCACCGTCAGCGCGATCAGCCCCGCCAACGGGCCGACGAGCCCACCGGCGATGCCCATCGACCGTAGGAACCCGAGCGGGAAGACCGCGAGCGTGGCGATCGCCGCGCCCACGGTCACGGAGCTGTACGCAACCGTCCTTCCCGCGGTCGCGACCGTCGCCCGCACCGCCTCGGCGCCCGGGCCGCGCCGCGCGAGCTCCTCGCGAAAGCGCGAGACGAGCAGGAGGCTGTAGTCGATTCCCAGGCCGAGCCCGGCGCCGGTGACGATGTTGAGCGCGTAGCTCGACACGGGCGAGACGGCGTTCAGCACGCGCAGCATCAGCAGCGAGCCGAGAATCGTGAGCGCGCCGCAGACGAGTGGGAGCAACGCGGCCACGAGACTGCGGAAGATCCAGAGCGCAAGCACGAACAGGAGGGGAAACGCGAGCTCCTCCGCGTGGGTCAGATCGTGCTCGACCTGGTCGTTGACCTGCGTGATCGCGATCGCGGGACCGCCGACGGCGACGCCGGGCATGGGCCGCAACTCGCTCGCCACTCGCTCCGCCGCGAGCGACCAGGCGTGCTCGGAGACGGTCGCGCGCGCGTAGGCCGGCACGATCGCCTCGCTCCGGTCGCGCGAGAGCAGCGGCTTCGCGAGCACGGGAAACGTGGGCTCGCCGCGGAGGACGGACTGGACGCGGCGCACGCGCGCGGCTGTCGGGCGGTCGACGAGAACGAGCACCTCCGGGGCGGCCGACAGCCCCGAGGCCCGCTGGATCGCCGTCTGGGCGCGGATGCTCTCGCTGCCGCTCGCGACGAACTCGTTCACCCCGCGGCCGAGCAGGCGCGGGGTCTCCAGGCCGAAGGCGGCGCCAACCACGGCGAAGAGAGCGGCGCCGAGAAGCACCCGGCGGGGCGCCCGGACGGCGAGGTCGGAGAGCGCCTCGATCACGGAATCATGCTGCACCGTTTATAGGCCTACCCGCCGGGAAGAACGTCGGCCAGCACACCGTGAGGGAGGGAGTCAGAGGTGACCGTCATCCGGGGGAACGAGACTTACGCACCGCAAGAAACGCCGGCTATGCGGCCTTCGAAGCCGGGGCCGAAGGCCGAGCTCCGCTGCCTCGACTGCGGCTACGGCGCCGTCACGTCGAGCGACGACATCCGCTGCCCGCTGTGCGGCGGCGACACGTGGGACTTCGCCGAGTGGCGCCCGTTTTCGTCCTGACGTAGGCCCGAGAACCCCTTCGCGTTCCGTTGATTTCGGGACGCCGAGGTGATATGAACGACTACATCTGGCTCGCCGGCCGGTAGGCCGGTGCGCAACTGAGCATTCAACGGGGAGAGGGCGAATGTCACGGATGAGGATCGTGTTGGTTGCGATCGCCGGCCTTGCGCTGTTCACGGCGCTGGCGGTCGCGGGGAGCAAGCATGTGGGCAGCGGGTCGCCCAGCGCGCAGGGCGCGGTCAAGGACCTCCCTGTGCAGGGCGGAACCGAAGAGCTCGGCGCAGCCGACTCGTACTGGAACACGCGGCTGACGTATCCGACCGGGCACTACAACCCGGCCTGGCTGCGCATCGCAGCCCGCCAGGCAGCCCGTCTGCCTGACCGGGCTCCGGTAGGCGGCAGCTGGTCACCGCTCGGCCCGCAGCCGGAATCGATGGACGGCTGCCAGAATTGTTACAACTATCACAAGACCGAGGGCCGGGTGAACTCGATCGTCGTCGACCCGACGACGACCAGCAACGGCTCGATCGTCGCGTATGCGGCCAGTGTCGGCGGCGGCGTCTGGAAGACGACCAACTGCTGCTCGACCACCACGTCGTGGACGGTCACGACCGACGATCCGCTCATCTCCGCGATCGACATCGACACCCTCGCGATCGACCCCAACGACCACAACACGGTCTACGCCGGCACCGGCGACCTCAACTTCGGCTCCTTCTCCATGGGCAGCCAGGGCATCCTCAAGACCACCGACGCCGGCGCCCACTGGACGGTGCTCGGGGCGGACGTCTTCGGCGCGGCGTACGACGAGCCCGCCGGGCAGTACCCGCAGTACGACGCCGTCGGCAAGGTCCGGGTCGACCCGAACAACAGCCAGAACGTCGTCGCCGGCACGAAGAAGGGGATCTTCATCTCCTACGACGGCGGCTCGAACTGGAGCGGCCCCTGCGCCCTGCTCGCGGGCGGCGACCGCCAGGACGTCACCGGCCTCGAGTTGGAGAACGTCGGCGAGACGACCCGGATCATCGCGGCTGTCGGCACCCGCGGGTTCGCCACGGCGGTCCAGTACGACCTCGGCAACAACGGCGCGAACGGGATCTACGCCGCGGACATCGGCGCGAGCGGGTGCCCGAACTTCGCCTCGATCGCGAGCGACGCGAACGGGTTCGTCTTCGGGACGAGTGAGCCCGCGGGGCCGTACACCCCGGGTGCAGCCGATGCACGCCGGCAGCGGCGTCGACTACGGCGGCAACGCCGCCACCGGCGACCAGCTCGGCCGGATCGACATCGCGATCGCGCCGAGTGACCCGAACACGATCTACGCACAGGCGCAGCAGATCGTCAGCACGCCCGGCACCCAGCTCGGGATGTGGCAGTCGAACGATGCCGGCGCCTCGTGGCATTTCATGACGCACACGTCCGGCCCCGCCCTGGATCTCGACCAGTGCGGCGGCAACTACAACCAGAACTGGTACGACCAGGGCATCGCCGTCGACCCGAACGACGCCGACAAGATCTTCGTCGACACGTACGACGTCTGGCGGGGCACGCGGAACGGCTCGAGCCTGACCGACCTGACCTGCGGTTACGGCGGCGGTGAGACCGTCCACGTCGACCAGCACGCGCTCGCCTTCGTGCCGGGCTCGTCCGACCTGCTGCTGATCGGCAGCGACGGCGGCATGTTCGCGACGACGCAGGCCACGACGGCTTCCGGCCCGGCCAACTTCTTCAACATGGACGACGGGCTGAACACGATCGAGTTCTACTCGGGCGATATCAGCGGCTACTTCGCGACCTCGACAAGCCCATCGGCAGTCGGCGGCGCGCAGGACAACGGCCCGAGCGCGGCCGGATTCCCCAACGGCGGCTTCAACGGCCCCGTGCAGTGGAACCTGGTCACCGGGGGCGACGGCTTCCTCGGCCGGATCGATCCGGTCGGCTCCGGCTCGACCGAGGGCCAGTACCCGCGCTACTACACGACCAACAACGGCGGCGCGCTGTCCCGCTGCGTCTCGAGCGCGAGCAACACCTGCCTCCACGGCGGCGGGTGGGGCGGCTTCGGCGGCGGCTGGAGCAGCGACAACAGGAAGTCGTTCGTCCAGCCGATCGACATCTTCCACGGCGGGATCCCCGGCGGCGACGACTGCGGTCCTGCCGGCGCGACGACCGGTTGCGGTCACCTGCTCGACGGCACGTACCGCGTCTGGGAGAGCATCGGCGGCGCTACGGGCACCGCGAACTGGTACATCACGAGCCCGGACCTGACGAAGGGCACGCTCGCCGACCGCTCGTACATCAACCAGATCAAGTACTCGCCGAAGTGGGATTCCCAGGCGATCGCCGGCACCAACGACGGCAACGTCTGGATCGGCTTCAACATGGGCACCGGCGTGGCGAACCAGGCGAACTGGGTCAACGTGACCGACAGCAACACCGTTCTGCCGAACCGGCCGGTCCTCGGGATCGCGCTTGACCCGACGACGGCCGATCGCTCGCTCGCGACCGGCTACGCGGCCGTCGGCGGCTTCAACGCGAACACCCCGACGACGCCGGGCCACCTCTTCCAGGTGACCTGCGCGGCGAACTGCGCCACCTTCGCGTGGCTCGACAAGTCCGGCGACCTGCCTGACATCCCGGTCGACTCGGTCATCGTCGACCCGAACAACCCGGCAGTGGTCTATGCGGGAACGGACTTCGGGGTCTTCTACACCGAGGACATCGACGCCGCCTCGCCGGCCTGGTTCCGCTTTGACAACGGGATGCCGCACTCGATGATCTGGGACCTCCAGATCGACCGCGGCGCGACGACGCTCTCCGCCTGGACGCGAAGCCGCGGGGCGTACGTCTACCGCCTCGCGGGCGGTGGGCCGCCTCCGCCACCTCCGCCGCCACCACCTCCGCCACCACCTCCGCCTCCGCCACCACCCCCGCCTCCGCCTCCGCCACCTCCGCCGCCTCCTCCACCACCGCCTCCGCCGCCTCCGCCACCACCACCGCCGCCTCCGCCCTCCAGGCCGCCCTGCGTGGTTCCGAACGTGATCGGCAACGGGCTCGGCAGGGCGAAGACGAGGATCCGGCAGCGCCACTGCCGCGTGGGCAACATCACGCGCAAGGTCTCCTCGCGCAGGCTGAAGGGCCACGTGATCAGGCAGTCCCCGCGGGCAGGCCGTAGGTTCGCCAACGGCCACAAGGTCAACCTGATCGTCGGCAAGGGGCCGCGGCGCAGGTAAGGCGCACTGTCAGGCGCAGCAAGCGACGGGGCCCTGCGGGGCCCCGTCGTCGTCTACCTCTTGCATGCTCCTATTGATTTTTCGCCCCAAACATGTAAGAACCTAGATAGCGGTCGAGGGGGCCGCACTTTCAGTCGATTGGGGAAGGGGCTTTAAATGAAGGGGAGATGGGTGTTGCCCGTCGCGCTTGCCTTTGGACTCGTCCTGCTCACGTTCTCGTCGGCCGCGCTGGCCGCGACGCGTGGTGGGGCGGGCCAGGCGCTTCGCGCGCCTTCGCTGGCGGCAGGCACGACGAGCCACGTCACGGTCACGGGGCATAGCACGAGCCCTAGCACCGTTCTGTACAGCCAGCTCGACAACCCGGGCGCGAACTCGTCGAGCTCGCAGGACTTCGAGGCGGACTTCGACGCGTATGACGATGAGCTCGCGGACGATTTCGTCGTTCCGGCGGCCGCCCAGTGGAGCGTCGACACCGTCGACGCCATGGGCGTCTACTACAACGGCGGCGGCCCGTCCGCCGCGTTCAACGTCCGGTTCTACACGGACTCGTCCGGACTCCCGGGCACCATGGTCGCCGAGCGGCTCGCTCAGGCGTACACGCTCAACGGGAGTGACTTCACGATCTCGCTGTCGCCCGCAGTGAGCCTGACGCAGGGCACCTACTGGGTTTCCGTGCAGGCTCGGATGGACTTCGCCGTCGGCGGCCAGTTCGGCTGGACTGACCGCAGCGTGGTGTCGAACAGCGGCGCCGCGTGGCAGAACCCCGGCGGCGGCTTCGCGGCCGGCTGCATCACCTGGGATCGCAAGGTCAACTGCATCCCGACCGCGGACGGCGATCAGCTCTTCAGCCTGAGCGGCAGCAACGCGCCGCCTCCGCCACCTCCGCCGCCTCCGCCACCTCCGCCGCCTCCGCCACCCCGCCTCCACCGCCTCCTCCGCCACCTCCGCCTCCGCCTCCGCCACCTCCGCCGCCTCCGCCACCGCCGTTCAGGCCGCCATGCGTGGTCCCGAACGTGGTCGGCAGGACGCTCACGAGGGCGAAGGCAAGCCTCCGGTCGCACCACTGCCGGACCGGCACGGTCACGAAGCGGGCCTCCAGCGCACGGCTCAAGAATCACGTCCTGCGCCAGAGCCCACGCGCCGGCCGCCACCTGGCCAACGGCGCACGGGTCAACCTGGTCGTCGGCAAGGGCCGGCACCGCTAGACCTCTAGGTAGAGGGAGAGCATCAAAGCGGGGCCGCACACGCGGCCCCGCTTCTTTTTAGGGCTCCCTTAGGCCCCTCCAAGGCCTCTCTCATGTAGGCCCGCTTGGATGGTCTGCGTCAACCAACTGGAAGGAGCGCCAGATGACGCAGCACATCGACACGCGACGGGTTCGAGAGCAGATCGACAGGACGGCCCAGGCCGTCGCCGGCGGGCACGACGCCTACCTCCAGGAATCGCTCGACGCGGTCAGCTGGGAACGGCGGGGCCTGCTGGGAAGGCTGAGGCGCGGGCCTCTGACGGAACGTAGGCCGGGAAGCGCAGCGTGAAGACGGCGCCGGTGGCGCCGTTCCTCGCGGAGCAGCCGCCCCCGTGCGCCCTAACGATCGCATCGACGATGGCGAGCCCGAGGCCCGCGCCTCCCTGGGCGCGGGTCCTCGCCGGGTCGGCGCGCGCGAACCGCTCGAAGATCCTCTCGTCGGCGCCGTCCGGCAAGCCCTGACCCTCGTCGGCCACCTCGATCAGCACCGAGTGGTCGACCGCGTGCGCCGAGAGCGTGATCGCGTCGGCCGGCTCGGTGTACTTGACGGCGTTCTCGAGGAGCGCGTCGAGCGCGATCCGCAAGGCGTCCGGATCCGCGCGCAGGCGGCCGGGCGTCAGCTCGCCGAGGCGCCATCCGCGCTGGACGACTCCCGACCAGCGGACGAAGACGTCCTCGAGGAAGGGCTCGAGCTCCAGCTCGGAAGGCACGACGAAGTCCGGCTGCTTCGACTTGGCCAGCAGGAGCAGCCGCTCGAGGATGTGCTCGATCCGCCCGAGCTCGTCGAGCGCGACCTCGATTTCCGGTGCAGGCTCCCCGTTCACCCGGCGCAGAACTTCGAGGTGACCCCGCGCAATCGTGACCGGCGTGCGCAGCTCGTGCGAGACGTCGTGCAGGAAGCGCTTCTGCTGAGCGAGCAGCGCGGCGCGCTCGGCTCCCTCACGCTCGAGGATGCGCAGCGCGTCCTGGCGGCGCCGCGCGTGCCAGACCATCGCGAGGAACATCGCCGACATCAGCGGCACCTCGAACAGCTCGCCCCAGAGCTGTGAGCCCTTGTAGGCGTCGCTCAGGATCAGGCTGCCGGTCGCCGCGATCACGAGGGCCAGCACGATCCCGGTCGAGCGCGGCTCCCAGACGCGGAAGCCGTAGACCAGGGTCAGGCTGATCCAGATGAAGTGGAACGGAATCGTCTCCCAGCTCGGCCAGATGAGCATCGCGGCCAGGTTCGCGGCTGCGAAGGCGAACCAGCAGGCCTCGACCCACCTACGACGTAGCCAGCCGATACCCGCCATGCCGCACCGTCTCGATCGGAGCCTCCGCGCCGAGCTTGCGGCGCAGCCGCCGCACGCACACGTCGACGACGTTGGAGCGCGGATCGAAGTGGTACCCCCAGACGTTCGCCAGCAGGCTCTCGCGGCTGACGACCTCGCCCTCGTGCAGGACGAGGTGGTGGAGCAGCCGGAACTCCCGGTCGGATAGCTCCGCGACCACCTCGCCCCACCGCGCCTGCCTGCGGGTGACGTCGAGCGAGAGCGCGCCGGCCTGCACGACGCTCGGCTCCTCCGGACGTCCGCGGCGAAGCTGCGCCCGCACCCGCGCGACGAGCTCGTCGAACGAGAACGGCTTCGAGACGTAGTCGCAGGCACCGAGCCCGAACCCGCGCAGCTTGGTGCCGAGGTCCGAGCGCGCGGAGACGATCACCACCGGCAGCTCGGGCCGCTCGGCTTGGAGAGTCCGCAGGACGCTGAGGCCGTCGAGCTTCGGGAGCAGGAGGTCGAGGATGACGAGGTCGTAGCGCCGCTCGGCTGCACGTAGGACGCCGGTGGGGCCATCGCGCGCTCCGTCCACCAGAAAGCCCTCCGCCTCGAGCCCACGCGCCAGGAACGCGAGGATCCGAGGCTCGTCTTCGATCACCAGGATCCGCATCTTCCCCCTCCCGTGTATGGGGACCCTAACACTGAAGATGACCTGGAAATGACCTGCAGATGACACTTTCGTCATCCTGCTCGAACCCTCGTCCGCTCTTTCTTATGGTCGCGACCGATGGGCGGAGAGGGGACCCGTGAGCGGGAGCGTCCTCTGGCAGGCGGGACGCTGGCGGCCGAGGCGCCTGCGCCGCTCACCGACCGCGCGACCACGCCTGGCGCTCTGGGCTTCTCCGACCTGGCCGCCAAGCACTGGCTGCTCTCGTCGATCATCTGGCTGACGGTCGTCGACCTCTTCGGCCTCGTGCTGGCGACCGAGTTCGTCACGCCAGAGGCCTTCGGCGGCATCTCGTGGCTCTCGTTCAGCCGCATCCGGCCGTCGCACGTCAACGGCGTGATCCTCGCCTGGCTCTCGATGATGTACTTCGGCGCGCTCTTCTACATGCTCCCGCGGCTCGTCGGCACGCGCGGGATGTGGAGCGAGCGGCTCGGCGTGATCTGCGCGTGGGCGTGGAACCTCATGTTCCTCGTCGGGGTCGTCGGGCTCCTCACGGGCCACAGCCAGGGCCGCGAGTACGCCGAGTTCATCTGGCCCGTTGACATCGCCCTGCTGATCATCTGGTGCGCGAACATCTGGAACATCCTCGCGACGGTCGCGATCCGGACGATCCGCCCGATCTACGTCTCCGTCTGGTTCTTCATCGCGAGCCCGCTCTGGCTAGCGGTCGACTACGCGATCGGCAACGTCATCTGGCACCCGGGCAACATCTGGGGCACGCGCTCGGGTGCGCTCTCCTCGAGCCTTTCCGACGCGATCCTGAACTGGTGGTACGCGCACAACCTCTTCGGGCTCTGGCTGACGCCGATGCTCCTGGCGCTCACCTACTACATCGTCCCGCGAGTCACCAACACCCCGCTCTACAGCTACACGCTGTCGCTGATCTCGTTCTGGGGGATGGCGTTCTTCTACACCGGCGTCGGCGACCACCACATCCTCCAGTCGCCGACCCCGTCCTGGCTGAAGACGATCGCGGAGGTCTCTTCCTGGATGCTCCTCGTCCCGGTCTTCGCCTTCACGATCAACATCCTCGGGACGATGAAGGGCAACTGGGACCGGTTCTTCACGAACCTCCCCTTACGTTTCACGATGACCGCCTTCTTCTTCTACTTCCTGGTCAACATCCAGGGAGCTTTCGAGGCGCTCCAGCCCTTCAACAAGCTGACGCACTTCACGAACTTCGTCGTCGCCCACGCCCATCTCGCGCTGCTCGGCGCCTTCACGATCCTCGGGATGGGGGTGATCGACTACATCGTCGCCCAGATCTACCACCGGCCCCTGTGGAGCCGGAGCCTCTCCGAGTGGCAGTACTGGCTCGTCACCGTCGGTTTCACGGGCTTCTTCAGCGTGTTGACGCTCGCCGGCTTCCAGCAAGGGTTCGCGTGGCAGGACGGGATCCCCGAGGTGAACGTGCTCCCGCAGCTGCACGCGTACTACATCGCCCGCGGGATCTTCGGGGCGATGATCGTGCTCTCGGGGATCGTCCAGATCGTGAACATCGGGATGACGATCTTCTCGAACACGGGCGAGCGCAGGCGGCAAGAGACCTTGAGGGTGGCGGAGGCGATCGCTCCTCCGCCGGTGGCGGGCTGATGGCGGACGACGCCGAGCGCCCGAAGGCTCCTCCGCCACTGCCGCGCGGCTGGGGGCGCCACCCGCGCCGAGCGCATGCTGATCACGCCGCTGATGGCCGGCGTGGGCGGCCTGCTCGCCTTCTTCACGGTGGTCGCGATCGTCGTCTGGCTGCCGATCCACACCTTCGACCCGGGGGCGTCCAAGGACTGGGCCCCGCTCTCGAACCAGGCGCTCAAGGGGCGGAACCTGTTCGCCTCGAACGGCTGCTACGTCTGCCACTCCGGCTACTCGCGGCCGCAGGACGTGCGTCAAGGCCTCTACTTCCTCTACCCGAAGATCTCGGAGCCGGGCGACTTCTATGGCAGCGACCAGTCGCCGAACCTGCTCGGCACCGAGCGCACCGGCCCCGACCTTTCCCAGGAGTCGGGCTGGCACCCCGACGACTGGCAGCGGGCGCACTTCTACGACCCGCGCTACATGGACCCGAAGTCGCTGATGCCGGACATGAAGGCGCTCTTCTCCGACCAGCAGGTGGAAGACCTCGTGGCCTTCGTCGAACAGCGGAGCGGCAAGTCCGGCCTGCTCCGCTACGCGGGGCAGCTCTACTCGAAGCACGTCGTGCTCGCGAACCAGGGCTTCCCGCACGCCTACAAGGGGTTCTCCGGCGCGCAGAAGTCGATCGTCGAGTCGCTGCCCGACGAGAAGCTCACGCCGAAGGGCGACCAGCTCGAGGAAGCGCCGAACCTCTCCCAGATCGACCGCAGCTACTGGCTCTCCGGAGACCCGCTGCCGGTGACGGAGGGGAATCTACTGCGCGGCAAGATCGTCTTCCTCGACCGTTGCGTGGGCTGCCACGGCCTCAGCGGCAACGGCAAGGGCCCGGGAGCGAAGTTCCTCTCCCCGCCGCCCGCCGACTTCACCGACAAGGACGATGCCTGCTGCGGCGGCGACACCGGCCCGGGCGACTTCTACTACCGCATCCTGCGCGGCTGGCCCGGAACGGCGATGGAGAACTTCGGCGACCGGCTCTCGGTCAACGACATCTGGCGCGTCGTCCTCTTCGTGAAGACCATCCCGAACGGGACGCTCGCCAGGAACCGCGTGCCCGAGCCGAGCGACTACATCGTCTGGCAGCCGAGCAAGGAGCTGCTCGCGTGGACCAAGTCCCACCAGACGCTGCCCGACAACTCGAGCTTCATCAAGAAGCCCGTCACCGACCCGTACATGCAGCAGGCCATGCGGGTCTTCCCGGGCCTCTCCCCGAAGGACAACTTGACGCTCAACGACCAGGCGCACACGCCGCTGTCACTCCAGACGGCAGCCGCAGGGATCAAGGCGATCTACGAGGACATGCTCAACCGGGCGTGGGCTGACGCGCGCGCCCGCGGCGAGAAGCTGCCGCCACCCCAGCAGAAGGACGTCCCTCCGACGGTGCCAGGCCAGCAGTGAGGCGCTTCGCCTACAGCTGGTTCGTCCTCGTGGTCGCGGCGCTGACCTGGCCGGCGCTCGCGCTCGCGCACGACCAGCCCGAGACCAAGCAGTCCCGCTGGGTGATGGCTGACTGGATGATCGACACGTTCTTCATCTTCGGCGGGCTCGCGTTCGTCGCGTTCCTGGCGGCCTGGAAGGCCGGCCACTTCCAGGACCTCGACCGGGTCGGGGCACTGCCGCTGTACGTGGCCGAAGAGGACTACTACACGCCCGACTGGGCGCTCGACGAGGAGGAGTGGGCCGATGGCAATGCCTAGCGGCTCGTCGCCGGAAAAATCGCAGCAGTTCTACCACTACCTACAGGCACACCAGCTGACGATGCAGAAAGCGGACACCTGGCACGTCCGCTGGATGGACCTCGCCTGGCTGTGGGGCTTCATGATCGTCCTCTCGCTCGCGATCATCTGGTGGGTCTGGCAGTACCGCTCGACCCGCCAGAAGACGGGCATCTATCCCGTCGACAGCTTCGGCGGCTTCACGACGGAGATGGCCGGCCCGGCCACGCTGTTCTTCCTGCTCCTGACCGCGATCATCGTCGGGTTCGCCGTCGTCCTGATCGTCGGCCACATCGTCTGGGGGCAGAAGTTCTGATGGCGACTGCCGAAGGCGCAACCGGTGCGTCCGCCCTCCCGTACGTCGCCTGGTCGTCGGAGACCGTCGCCGTGATTCCCGCCGCCGACTGGCCGCTCGTCTACTCGTCCCTGCAGGCCCTCAAGGGCCATGTCCAGGAGTACCCCGGCTGCCAGAAGCTCGAGGCGTTCGTGGCCGTGAGCGAGGGCTCGTTCCGGATCGACTGCTACACGACCTGGGACACGCCCGAGCAGCTCGAGGCGTTCCTCGAGCGCGGCTACACCGTCGAGCGCATGCTCGTGGACGTCGCCGGGATCACCGCGGAAAGGACACGCATCGTGGAGAAGGTGTTTTGAGCGACCGAACCCCAGAAGAGACCGGCCCTGCCCGCCCGCTCGTCGGCTACCGGGACACCGGGGCCGAGCCGCACCGCTTCTCTCGAGCCGCGTCGACTCGCGCGTGGGTGATCCTCGCGATCCTGGTGGTGTTCTACCTCGGCTGGACGCTGACGGTCTACTTCCTCGAGCCCGGCCTCCGGTAGGAGCAGCGGCCCATGTGGGTCAAGCATCTCTCGTCGCTGCAGTTCCTCACCTACGTCGCGTTCTTCGCGGTCGTGATCGCGGCGATCTGCAAGTTCGTGCCCGGGCGCGCGCCGCCCGTGCGCGACGAGCCGTACCCGGACGAGGAGCTGCACGCGCACGACGCGAAGACGGCGAAGTACTTCATCGCCGGCTCGCTCTTCCTCGTCCTCGGCTCGCTGCACATGGTGCTCAAGAACCTGCCCTGGCTCGCCGAGTACCTGGCGCGCACCGGCTACGCCGGCCACCTCGTCCGCGACCTGTCGAACACCCACGTGATGATCGTCGGCGGCGGGACGCTCCTCGCGACTGGCCTCTGCTGGCTCGCGCTACCGCGAATCGTGCGGCGGCCGCTCGCGAGCGAGGGGCTCGCGCAGTGCGCGTTCTGGTTCACCGTCATCGGGCTGGCGGTCTTCTACGTCTCGCTGATCGGCAACGGGCTCGCGATGGGCCCGCTGATCGAGCACGGCTGGACGTACCCGGCCGCGAAGGCGCACATGGGCCAGTGGTACAAGGCGCCGACCGGCATGGGCGCGGGCGTGATGGGCCTCGGCTACTGGTGCTTCGCGACGAACGTGCTCGTGACGATCTTCCAGTCGCGGCTCGTCCACGTCGAAAAGCCGCAGTGGCACCTCTGGAAGTTCTTCGCGACGGGCGCCGCCGCCTTGACCGTCGGGACGGTCCAGGGCGTGATCCAGGTGCAGCCGGCCAACGCCGACTGGCTCTACAAGGCGGGCCACGCGGGGGAGTGGATCGACCCGATCAGCCATGCGCACATCAACCTCGTCGCCGGCCTCGCCATGCTCGTCGCGGGCTCGCTGTTCGCCTTCGTGCGCGACTTGGGCGGGGTCGAGCCGTCGCGACGGCTGGTGAACACGTGCTTCTTCGCCCTTCTCGGCGGCTCGCTCGCCTTCTACTTCTCGGCGCTCTACCTCGGGTTCCACGAAGGGGCGCTCGTCGTCCACCGGGGTCTGACCCCGCAGGCGGCGGAGGAGGCGACCTCGCTGCACCCGTACCTGATCATGGGCTCGGGGATCGCGATGTTCGGCGCGTTCTGGCTGCTCCTCGCCGTCTCGGTGCGGTGCGTCTGGCGCGCGCAATCCCGGCTCCGCCCGTTCGTGCTCGCCGGGTGTGCGGCGCTGGCGGTCGGGACGCTTCAGGGCCCGGTGCAGGCGGTGCCGCTCGTGAACGAGGCGCTCGACCGCGGCGGCGAGGCCGGGGACGTGATCGTGAACCTACACGCCCAGCTGAACATGCTCGCGGGCCTGATGCTCCTGCTGATCGGGATCGCGCTCGGCGCGCTCGAGCTGCTCGGCGCCTCGTGGCGCGCGCGGCCGGCCCGTCTGGCGCTCATGCTCGTCCCGGCCGGGATGGGCGTCTACTACGCCGCTGGCGTCGCGTTCTCGGCCGTCGAGGCGCACCGGGTCGAAGGCGGGCGCTCGTTCGCGGCGGCAGTCTCGGCGAGCCAGCCGTGGGAGGCGCTTCTCCTAGTGCCCGCAGCGCTCGCCGTGCTCGCAGGCTTCAGCGCCTTCGCCTTTGCGGTCTGGCCGATGACCTCCCGCCAGCGGGCGGCCGGGCGAGCGACCCTCGCGGCGGCTCCGCGCGTCTACACGGGCAAGATCCCGGCGCGCGTGGCTCGCCGCAGCCCGGCCGCCCTCGCCGGCTACGAGCTGCCGCTCGGGCTGATGGGCTTCCCGGGAGTGGGGTGGCTGTTCGCCGGATTCCCGTTCACGGCCTCGATCCTGCTGCTCGCGGGGCCGGCGCTCACGTGGGCCGTGATCCCGGTCGCGTTCAGCCCCTACGGCCGCGGGCCGCTGAAGGAGCTGGGCTGGGGCGTCGAGCTCGTCTGGCTGCCGCTGATGGCGCTCGTCTCCTCGGGCCTGCTCTACCGCGCCCACGCGCGGCGGCGCGCGAAGCTCGAGGGCCGCCCTCCGCGGGGCCGCACGCGGCGGGTGCGCAGCCCGGAGAGCTACCGGACTCGCGTGAGCGTCGCGGCCGGGACGATCATGCTCCTGCTCGTCGCCATTCCCTTCGTCCCCGCGGTCGCCGGCGTCGGCGGGAGCACCGTCCGCTACTCGTACGAGCCGCGCTTGACCAAGGACATCACTGGCCAGTTCCATCGACCACAAAAGGCGTTGGCCGCGGCGAGCGGATCCCGTGAAGCTGTTCAGCTGGAGCGACCCGCAGACGTCGTTCCCGCACGACGCGCTCCGGCTGCACGCGTCGCAGCTCCAGTCGCTGCTCGTGCGCGCCGCCTACGTCGACTCGCCGAAGGCGTACCAGCTGTACGACCTCGCACGGGAGCAGCCGGTCCCGCTCGTCGTCCGCAGCTCGACTCCGCGCCAGCTTTCGCTCGCGCCCGCAAAGCCGCTCCAGCCCGGCCGCTACTCATTCGTGGCGACCCACGAGGGGATGTTCGGCGGGCGGGACTTCGCGTATCTGCAGGTGGTCGGGCCGCGCTCGCCGGTGACGGCCATCAGCTCGCGCCCGCGCGCGACGGCGCCCGCGGTGCTCGACGCGCTCCTGCCTCTGTGCGCCGCCTTCGTTGCGGTCGCGTTCGCCTTCCTCCTGCTGCGCTCGTTCCGGCGCCGGCGGTCGGGTGAGAAGGCGCTGTGGGCGACGGGGTTCCTCCTCTTCGGGCTCGCCGCGGCCTGCGAGGCAGCCGCGCAGCGGGCCGGCTGGGATCCAGTTCTCTTCCGCACCTACTACCTCGCCGGGGGCGTGCTGACCGTCGCGTTCCTCGGCGCAGGCTCTGCCTGGCTTCTCCTCCCGCGCCGCGGTCGCGACCTTCTCCTCGGCGGGCTCCTGGTGGCGGCGGCGGCAGCCGCAATCGCCGTCGCCCTGGCGCCCGTCAGCGCGAGCGCGCTTGCAGGAACCGCTCACGGAAGGCCGCCCGCCAACTCCGCCCTCGGCGGGCACGCCTTCCTGTGGGCGATCGGCCTGAACTCGTTCGGGACGCTCTTCCTCGTCGGGGGCTCGCTCTACTCGATCCTGCGGCGGCGGCGGGTGCGGCCCAACGTCTGGATCGGCAGCGGCGCACTCGTGGTCGCGCTGGCGACCGGGCTCTCGCGAGCCGATTCGTACTCGCTCGTCTACGCGGGGCAGCTACTCGGGATCGCGCTGATGTTCAGCGGCTTCGCCTTCGTCGGGAGGGCGCCGGTGCGGAAGCCTCAGCCGGTCCAGGGCCTGACCGCGCCGACGTAGCCGAATCGATACGACGGCTCGTCGAGCGACGAGATCTTGACCACGTCGCCGGTGTGCGGGGCCTGGATGAACTGGCCGTTGCCGATGTAGATGCCTTCGTGCTGCGGGCCGCGGTTGCTCGGCTCGAAGAAGACGAGGTCGCCCGGCTCGAGCTGGCTCGGCGGCACGCGCGTGCCCTCGTACCACTGCGCGCCGGTGTAGTGCGTCAGGTCGACGCCGAGCTGGGCGTAGACGTACATCGCGAGGCCCGAGCAGTCGAAG
This sequence comes from uncultured Actinomycetes bacterium, assembly GCA_963788215.1. Taxonomy (GTDB): domain Bacteria; phylum Actinomycetota; class Thermoleophilia; order Gaiellales; family Gaiellaceae; genus AC-32. Next base: position 380,063 of record CAWBFX010000003.1, on the reverse strand, counting down.
CCGCTGATCGGATCGGCGCCGCCCCAGAGGTAGGGGATGCCGAGATAGCGCTCGGCGATTGCGACGGCACGCGTTCCGCGCGGGCCCGACGACGGCACGGCCATCAGCTCGGGGAAGGCACCCTGCGCGCCCGTGTCCGCGCCGTGTCCCGAGACGCCGAGCGCGAGCCACGCGAGCCGCTCCTGGTGATGGTGCACCGCCGGCTGCGCGGCCCTGGCGAAGCCGATCAGCAGCTGGGTCCCGGGATCGAGCCCGAGGGACGTGTCACCCGAGACGATCCGCAGCCCGACGACGCCGCTGCCCTCGCCGGGGACGACGGCTTCCTGCAGGACGACGAGGTAGCTGCTCGGCCCGAGCGGTAAGAGCCGGTTCGGCGTCGCCGCCACGAGGTGCCCGCCGACCTCGAGCCCCTGGACGCGCGCGCCGCGAAGGCCGTGCGCGGGAACGAAGATCCGGTTCGCGTAGACGTGGCCGCCGGCGACCGAGACTCCGCGCAGCTCGACGCCGCGGGTGCTGCTGCTCGCCGAGTCGAAGCGCAGCGTCCAGCCCGCGTCGTAGGCCGTCGCGAACGTTCCCGCGCCGGCGGTCGCAAGCAGGTGCCCCGACCCGTCGCGCACCTCGGCGATCCCGCCCGCAAGCGCCTGCGGGACCACCGTGACCGCGGCTGCGAGCACTACGGCCGCGGTCGCCAGGCGGATCATTAAGGGATGGTTACACAGGTCATCCGGAGCCGTGAGCGCCGCGTATTGCAGGACATGAAGAGAATCACCCCCCTCATACTGATCGCTCTCGCCGCGGCCGCCCTGACCGCCTGCGGCTCGAGCTCGCAGCAGACGCAGAAGTCCGCTGCCGCATCACCCGCGACGACCGTCGCGCTCGCGAAGGTCTCCGGTGTCGGTCAGGTGCTCGTCGACTCGAAGGGCTTCGCGCTCTATAGCCCGAAGCAGGACAGCGCCAGGATGATCCGCTGCACCGGCAGCTGCACCGCGATCTGGGTGCCGCTGACGGTCAAGGGCTCGCCCACCGGCGACTCGAGCGTGGCTGGAAAGCTCGGAACCGTCATGCGTCCCGACGGCCGCAAGCAGGTCACGTTCGACGGCAAGCCGCTCTACACGTTCGTCGAGGACTCCTCGCCGAAGACGGTGAACGGCGACGGCGCCTCCGACCAGTTCGGCGGCGTCCACTTCAACTGGAAGGTTGCCGCGGTCGGCACGACGACGCCCAGCTCGGGCGGCTCTGGCGGATCCGGCGGTTACTACAACTACGGTTGATCCCAGATCAGGGGTGGGCCGCCTGCACCCAGTGCGGCCCGCCCCAGCTGAGGTCGTACGGGTAGTGGTGGATCACGTGCGCCCAGATCGGTCCAGGCGATCCAGCGCGAGGTGCCGTAGAAGAACGCCGCGCGGTAGAGCACCAGCAGAGCGTCTCGCGGGACCCAGCGGTTCGCCCACGGCCAGAAGCCGTCGGCCTTGTAGATCACGTTGTCGAAGAAGCCGCGCGTCAGGACGCGCCAGGCGTAGAAGCCGTACAGGATCCAGACGAGGTCCCACATACAGCCGAGCCCGCTGAAGTACGCCGCGGCGTCCGTCGTCCGGCCGGTCTGCCCGGCATACGCCCAAGCGCCGAGGTGGAAGTGGAACGTCCAGGGAAAGAGCAGCATCGTGCCGACCGTGTCGCCGGTGTCGGTCAATGCGTGCGCGAACTGGCCGATGATGAAGCTGACGCCCCAGAGCTTCGAGCCGAAGCCCTTCCACATGATCAGCCCGATGGCGATCCCGTAGATGAAGGAGTGCGTGAAGCCGAAGCCGGGCCAGCCGCGGTGGAACTGCGCCGGGTCCGACGCCTTCAGGTCCCACGGGCCCAGGTGGACCCCGTAGACGAACCACTTGGTCATCATGTCCGGCGCGTACGAGCCGATCAGGAGCGGCACGAAGGCGACCTTGAGCCTCGTGTGCCACTGGATCGCGTAGGGCTCGACGTCGTGGGCGGCCCAGCTCATGCGCGGCGCCTGACCAGGATCGGGATCAGCCAGCACGCCACGAGCACGTAGGCGACGCCGACCCAGAACGAGTAGAGGAAGTCGGTTACGGCGACGCCGATCGCGATGTAGACGGCCGACGCCAGGCAGTAGCCGAGGAAGACGCGGAACTGCGCCCGCGTCGGGGGCCACTGTCTCAGTCGCAGTCGCACGTCTTCTCGCCCAGGAGCACGCGACGGCCGCAGGACTCGCACAAGTGGCCCGCGCGTCTCACGGCCTTCATCCAGCCGGGTACCGAGAGTGCAACCGCCAATGCGACGGCGAGCAGGACTGCGGCGAGCTCCGGGTCGAGCACGAACGGATTATGCGCTGTCCGTTCGTCCGGGGCACGAGCTACTGTTTGGATCCCAAACGAGGCGTTTTCCTACCCAAATGACGGGAATATGGCTAGAGTGACTCGACTTCGGATCCGAAATGAGAGAGGATGGTGGAGATGACCCGCTTGCTGTCCAGGCTCCTCGGCCGTTCACGAAACGGCTTCAACGGCAACGGCCACGCCGAGCTGCGCTCGGTCAGAGGCCCCAGCCGCGCCGGGCGCAGCCGCTACGTGCTGACTGCCGCCGAGACGGCGCCGTGCACGTGCCCGGACTTCTGCGAGCGCGACCACGAGAACGACTAGGGCCGTGTCGACCGTCACGCGGGCAGAGCTCGCGGCTTCGGCTGCTGCCGGGCCGCGCGGCGACGAGATCCTGACCGAGGAGGCGCTGGCCTTCGTCGCCGGCCTGCAGCGCCGGTTCGGCCTGCGCCGCGCCGAGCTGCTGCAGGCTCGCGCCGAGCGGCAGCGGCGCCTCGACGCCGGTGAGCTGCCCGACTTCCTCGCGGAGACGCGGGAGATCCGCGAATCGGACTGGACGATCGACCCCGTCCCGGCCGATCTCCAGGACCGCCGCGTCGAGATCACGGGCCCGACCGACCGGAAGATGGTGATCAACGCGCTCAACTCGGGCGCGAAGATGTTCATGGCGGACTTCGAGGACGCCAACTCGCCGACGTGGGCCAACATGGTCGAGGGCCAGGCGAACCTGATCGATGCGATCGAGCGCACGATCGAGCTCGAGAGCAACGGCAAGACCTACCGCCTCGCCGACGAGGTCGCGACGCTGCTCGTGCGGCCGCGCGGCTGGCATCTCCCCGAGCGCCACCTGTCCCTCGACGGCGAGCCCGTCTCCGCGAGCCTGTTCGACTTCGGCCTGTACGTCTTCCACAACGGCCGCCGCCTGCTCGACCGCGGCACGGGGCCGTACCTGTACCTGCCGAAGCTCGAGAGCCACCTCGAGGCGCGCCTCTGGAACGACGTCTTCACGCACTCCGAGGAGGAGCTCGGCCTGCCGCAAGGTGCGATCAAGGCGACAGTTCTGATCGAGACCGTCCTGGCCGCGTTCGAGATGGACGAGATCCTCTGGGAGCTTCGCGAGCACGCCGCCGGGCTGAACGCCGGCCGCTGGGACTACATGTTCAGCGTGATCAAGAAATTCCGTGACCGCCCCGAGTTCGTGCTCCCGGACCGAAACAGCGTGACGATGACCGCGCCCTTCATGCGCGCCTACACGGAGCTGCTGGTCAAGACCTGCCACCGGCGCGGCGCGCACGCGATGGGCGGGATGGCCGCTTTCATCCCGAGCCGCAAGGACGCCGAGCTGAACGAGCGCGCACTCGCGAAGGTGCGCGAGGACAAGCAGCGCGAGGCCGGCGACGGCTTCGACGGCACCTGGGTCGCGCACCCGGACCTCGTCCCGGTGGCCCTCGCAGAGTTCGACGAGGTCCTTGGCGACCGGCCGAACCAGCTCGACCGGCAGCGCCCCGAGGTGTCGGTGAGCGCCGCCGACCTGCTCGACGTCGCGTCCACGCCGGGCGAGGTCACCGAGGAGGGCCTGCGCAACGACGTCAGCGTCGGGATCCAGTACCTCTCGGCGTGGCTTCGCGGCACCGGCGCCGTCGCGATCTACAACCTGATGGAGGACGCGGCCACCGCCGAGATCGCGCGCTCGCAGGTCTGGCAGTGGATCCGCCACGGCCGCTTCGAGCGCCGGCAGGTCGTCGACGCGATCGACGAGCTGGACGACGGGGACGGCAAGGCCCGCGAGATCTTCGAGCAGGTCGCGCTCGGCGAGTCGTTCGTCGAGTTCCTGACCCTGCCCGCCTACAACCACCTGGAGGACATGAATGACGACTAACGGCATGTCGAACGGCCGCTGGCCAAATGATCGGTGGCACGCAATCGAGCGGCCTTACAAAAGTGAGGACGTCGAGCGACTGCGCGGCACGGTGCACGTCGAGCACACGCTTGCGCGGCTGGGCGCGGAGCGGCTCTGGGAGCTGCTCCACACGGAGGACCACGTGCCCACGCTCGGCGCGCTCACCGGCGGCCAGGCCGTGCAGATGGTCAAGGCGGGGCTGAAGGCGATCTACCTGAGCGGCTGGCAAGTCGCCGCCGACGGGAACCTCGCCGGGCAGACCTATCCCGACCAGAGCCTCTACCCGTCGAACAGCGGCCCGGCGCTCGTCCGCCGCCTCAACAACGCCTTGCTGCGCGCCGACCAGATCCACGCGGCCGAGGGCGACACCGACAGGTACTGGCTCGCGCCGATCGTCGCCGACGCCGAGGCCGGCTTCGGCGGGCCGCTGAACGCGTTCGAGGTGATGAAGGCGTTCATCGAGGCGGGCGCGGCCGGCGTCCACTTCGAAGACCAGCTCTCGTCGGAGAAGAAGTGCGGCCACCTCGGTGGGAAGGTCCTGATCCCGACCGCCCAGTTCCTGCGGATGCTCGCCGCGGCCCGCCTGGCCGCCGACGTCTGCGGCGTCCCGACCGTGCTGATTGCACGCACCGACGCGCTCAGCGCGACGATGATCACGAGCGAGGCCGACCCGGCGGACGAGCCGTTCCTGACCGGCGAGCGCACCTCCGAAGGCTTCTTCCGCGTGCGCGCGGGCCTCGAGCCGGCGATCGCGCGCGGCCTGGCGGCTGCGCCGTACGCCGACCTCGTCTGGTTCGAGACGGCGACGCCCGACATGGGCGAGGCGCGCGAGTTCGCGCAGGCCATCCACGAGCGGTTCCCGGGGAAGCTCCTCGCGTACAACTGCTCGCCCTCGTTCAACTGGCGCGCGCACCTGGACGACAGCGCGATCGCCGGCTTCCAGGAGGAGCTGGCCGGCCTCGGCTACAAGTTCCAGTTCGTGACGCTGGCCGGATTCCACTCGCTGAACGCGGCGATGTTCGGCCTCGCCCGCGGCTATGCGCAGAAGGGCATGGGCGCCTACGTGCGGCTGCAGGACGAGGAGTTCGCGCTCGAGGAGCAGGGCTACAGCGCGACGCGCCACCAGCGCGAGGCCGGCGCCGGATACTTCGACGCGGTCATGCAGACACTCGGCGAGAGCTCGACGCTCGCGCTCGAGGGCTCGACGGAGGCCGCCCAATTTCGGAGCTGATCGAGCAGGAAGGCGGCACCAAGGCCGACGAGATCGCCCTCGCGCTCGAGGACGCGATCATCTCTGGTGAGCTCGCGCCCGGGACGGTTCTGAGGCAGGAGCAGCTCTCGGAGCGGTTCCAGGTGAGCCGGACCCCGGTGCGCGAGGCGTTGCGCCGGCTGGCCGCGACCGGGCACGTCTCCTTCGTGCCGAACCGCGGGGTGCGCGTGCGGCTGATCTCGATCGAGGAGCTGCGGCAGGCGTTCCTCGTCAGGGCCGAGCTCGAGGCGCTGGTGACGAAGCTCGCGACGCCGCGGATCAGCAAGGAGGGCCTCGCCGAGCTCTCCGCCGCCCACGAGCGGTTCACCGAGCTGACGGACATGCTGCTCGACCGGACCCGCGGCGAGGAGGAGCGCACACGCCTGACCGGCGACTGGGTGCGAGCGAACTACCGCTTCCACGACGTCATCTACGCCGCGGCGGACCTCCCGCTCGTCGAGCGGATCGCCAAGAGCGCGCGCCGGACGTTCCTCAGCCGCTGGAGCCCGGGCGGGCCGGAGATCGACGACCTCTACCGGCAGAACGTCGCGCAGCACCAGGCGATCAAGAACGCGATCCAGGCGCGCAGCTCGGACGGGGCCCGCGCACTCGCCCACGAGCACGTGCTCCACTCGGGGCGGCTGCTCGAGGTGATCCTCGAGCATCGAGGCGCGGCCCAGGCCGACGACACACGCGCGCTGGCGTAGAGCGCCGTTTGCAAGCGTCCGCCGGGTGCGAGACAGTTGACGGGTGCGCGGAGACCGTCTGGCTCTCACGGTAGCGATCCTCGTCGTCGCCCTCGTGGCGGTGGCCGCGGTCGTCGGCTGGGCGGCCGGGCACTACACGAACAAGACGAGGACGATCGGGAGCGCGACGACCAGCGCAGCAGGTGCCGTCGACCCGAAGGTCGCGGCGGGCGGGCACGTGTTCGTCCAGTTCGCATGCGCCCAGTGCCATGGCGAGAACGGCCGCGGCGGCGTCTCGCCGGCTGTCCCGGCGCTGACCTCCGCGGGGCAGCAGTTGACCGTCGCCCAGCTGAGCCACATCATCAACCACGGCCTCGGCGAGTCGGCGAACCCGAAGACGCCGTACATGCCGGTCTGGGGCGCGGTGATCTCGAAGCGCCAGGTCTCCGAGCTCGTCGCCTACATCCGCGCGGGGCTGCCGAGCGTGCCGACGGCGACGCCGCCCGAGGTGCCGCGCGACCAGGGGCTCCCGGTCGCGGGCGCGGCGCTCTACGTGCGCGACGGTTGCATCAACTGCCACGGCCCGAACGGCCTCGGCGGCGTCCCGAACCCACTTTCGGAGGACAAGTCGATCCCGTCGCTCTCCGGGATCGACTTCCGGAGCGAGTTCAACACGGACAAGAAGATTAAGGACGTGATTCGCAGCGGCAGCGTGATCGGCCGCGCCCCGATCGTGAGCATGCCGCACTGGGGCGGGATCCTCTCGGACGCCGACCTGTCGGCGCTTGTCGCCTACCTGAAGACGCTCAAGTAGTACGAGCCTTCGGGCGAGCGTCTCTGCGATGCGCCGTCTCGCTCGCCCTCATGTGCCCGGTGCAGCCAGGGGCCTGCGCGGGAGTACGCCGCGCCGGCGAGAACCGCGCCCGCCACGAGCGAGCCGGTGACGAGGCCGATCCGCGACCACGCGTTCCGTGACTGGAGGGCGCGCCGCAGGCGCGGTGCGTAGACCAGCACATGAATGCTCATCACGACGAACCAGACGACGAAGCTCGCCTTGTGCAGGCCGAGCAGGACGTCGCGGTGCCGCTCCGGGCCGAGCGCGAGCAGCCCCACGCCGCTGCCGAGCACGGTCAGCGTCGAGACGACGAGGAGCGGCGCCAGCAGGCGCATGAACATGTGTGGCGGGCCCTTCGCCACGTACGCGTCGTCGCCGAGGTAGTAGCGCAGGAAGCGGTAGCCGGTGCTCGCGAGCTTCAACAGGACGGGCGGGATCAGAAGCAGCCCGACGACGATGTGGGCAGAGAGCAGCTGGCGAATCGAGAGGATCGTGATCCCCTCGATCGCCAGCAGGACGAGCAGGACGGCGGCGGCGGTTGCCGTCAAGCGCTCGTTGCGCACGGTCGGATCCAGTTCGAGCCGGCGCATGACCGCAGGACATCACGCGGAAATGAACGTGCGATGAGAGCTGCGCAGCGGTTCTCGCAGTAGGGGCGACAATGGGCGAGTGCGCGTGCTCGTGGTCGAAGACGAGAGGAAGCTGGCCGAGCTGCTCGCGCGCGGGCTGAGGGAAGAGGGCCATGCCGCGGACATCGCCGGCCGGGGTGAGGACGCGCTCTGGATGGCCCAGGCGGTCCCGTATGACGCGATCGTGCTCGACGTCATGCTGCCGGGGCTCGACGGCCTCGCTACCTGCCGCGCGCTGCGCAAGGCGGGAGTCTGGACGCCGGTGCTGATGCTGACGGCGCGCGACGCCGTCGAGAACCGGATCGAGGGCCTCGACAGCGGCGCAGACGACTACCTCGTCAAGCCGTTCTCGTTCGCGGAGCTCCTCGCCCGGCTGCGGGCGCTCATGCGCCGCGTGCCGGCGGAGCGCCCCTCGGTGCTCGAGGTCGGCGACCTGCGCCTCGACCCGGCCGCCCATCGTGCGTGGCGCGGCGAGGCCGAGCTCGAGCTCTCGTCGAAGGAGTTCGCGCTGCTGGAGTCGTTCATGCGCCAGCCGGGCTACGCGCTCTCGCGGCTGCAGCTGCTCGAGAGCGCCTGGGACATGGGCTACGAGAACCGCTCGAACCTCGTCGACGTGTACGTGCGCTACCTGCGCCAGAAGATCGACCGGCCGTTCGGCCGCGACTCGATCGAGACCGTTCGGCGCGTCGGCTACCGCTTGCGCGAGGACGGCGGATGAGACGGCTGCCGATCCGTCTGCGACTGACGCTCGCGTTCACGCTGGCGATGGCGCTCGTGCTCGCCACGATGAGCTTCTTCGTCTACAACCGCGTCGACCACGCGCTCAACGCCTCGATCGATCAGAGCCTGCGATCGCAGACTCTCGACGTGGCGCACCTCGATCGTGGGCGGCTCGACCTCGACTCCGCGGCCGGCGGCGGGATCGCCGAGCTGATCCGGCCGGGCGGCTCCGTGATCGGCTCGGACCCTCCGGGGCTGCCGCTCCTGCTCAGTCCGGCGGACCTGAGCCGGGTGTCGGACGGCACGCGGATCCTCCGATCGGGGCAGCTCCCCGGCCTTCGCGAGCGCTGGCGCGTTCTTGCCCGGCGGGCGCAGGTCAAGGGCAGTCCGGTCGTGCTCGTCGCGGCCCGGTCGCTCGCGCCGCACGACGAGACGCTCGACCACCTGTTGCGCGAACTCGCCCTTGCAGGCCCGTTGGCGCTCGTGCTGGCCGCGATCGCCGGGTACGCGCTCGCAGCGGCGGCCCTGCGGCCGGTGGAGACGATGCGTGTGCGGGCGGAGACGATCTCGGGCTCGACGCCCGGGGCGCGGCTGCCGGTGCCGGCGAGCAAGGATGAGATCTCGCGCCTGGCGGAGACGCTGAACGCGATGCTCGAGCGACTACAGGCGGCCGTGGCGCACGAACGACGCTTCGTCGCGGATGCGAGCCACGAGCTGAGGACGCCGCTCGCGCTCCTGAAGACCGAGCTCGAGCTCGCGCTGCGCCGGCCGCGGACCCGCGAGGCGCTCGAGGACGCCCTGCGCTCGGCGTCGCAGGAGACCGAGCGCCTGACGCGGCTCGCGGAGGACCTCTTGCTGATTGCGCGCTCGGACGCGGGAGAGCTGCCGGTCAGGCGGGAGCGGGTGCCGGCGGCCGAGGTGCTCAACGTCGTCGCGAGGCGGTTCGGCAGGATCGTTGCGGCGAAGGGCCGGGCACTCGACCTCGTTCCCCCGGACGGGATCCTCCTCGACGCGGATCCGGCGCGGCTCGAGCAGGCACTCGGGAACCTCGTCGACAACGCGCTCGTGCACGGCGCGGGCCGCATCGTCCTGTCGGCCGAGCCGGACGGAGACTTCGTCGCCTTGCACGTCCGGGATGAGGGAGCCGGCTTTCCCGGTGACTTCCTGACCGGCGCCTTCCAGCGCTTCAGCCGGCCTGGAGAGTCGCGCAGCGGCACCGGCAGCGGCCTTGGCCTCTCGATCGTGGACCTGATCGCGGAGGCCCACGGCGGCTCGGCTGGAGCGCAGAACCGGCCAGAGGGCGGAGCAGACGTCTGGATCGCGGTGCAACAGGCCGCGGACGACTCTTAGGGCTCGTTCAGGCGCCTTTCATCGGCTTCTCATGTGGCGCGGGCACCCTCGAGGTGTGCGCAAGGCCTCCCCTGACGCCCGCACGCGCGCCCGCGACGCGGGCCTCGCGCGCCTGAAGCGGGCGACGCGAGTCGTCCTCTTTTGCGCGACGGCCCTCGCGGGCGCCTTTGCCGGCCTCGCGGCGCATTCGGTACCGGGCCACAAGTCGGCGGTGCGCACCACGACGAGGACGGTGCGGACGACGACCGAGGCGGCGACGACCTCCGCTCGGGCCGCCGCCACCTCTCAGGCTTCAGCCCCCGCACCCCCGCCGCCCCCCGTGACGACGCAGGTCGCGCCCGTGGCGACGACCGGCGTCTCGTGATCGGCGAGCTCGCTTCCGTCTCCTTTCCTGCTCTCGGCACCACCGCCGTGCTCTGCGTCGCCGAGGCGGACGCGCTCCCTGCGGCACACGAGGAGCTCGAGCACGAGCTCGACCGGCTCGATGCGGCCTGCAGCCGCTTCCGCGAGGACTCGGAGCTCACGCGCCTCAACGCAGCCGCCGGCCGCGCGCCGGTACGCGTCGGCCCGCTGCTGCTCGAGGCGGTCGGCGTGGCGCTCGACGTCGCGGCCATCACCGACGGCCTCGTCGACCCGACCGTCGGTCGGACGCTGCGGCTGGCGGGCTACGACCGGCGCTTCGTGAACATCGCGCTTCGGGACGGGCGCTCCTTTCGCGCATCCTTCGCGCCGGTTCCGGGGCCGCGCGGCGTAACGCTCGACCGGTCCGCCCGCACGATCGCCCTCGCGGAAGGCGTCGAGCTGGATCTTGGCGCAACCGCCAAGGCGCTCGGCGCCGATCGGGCCGCTCGAGCTGCCGCACGCGCGTCGGGCGCCGGCGTCCTCGTCAGCCTCGGCGGCGACATCGCGCTTGCCGGGCGCGTTCCCGACGGCGGCTGGTCCGTTCGCGTCGCCGAGGACCATTCGAGCCCGCTCGATGCGCCCGGCCCCACGGTCGCCCTGTTGGGCGGCGGCCTCGCGACCTCGGGCACGCTCGTCCGCCGCTGGCGGGCCGGCGAGACCACCCTCCACCACATCGTCGACCCGCGCACCGGCCGGCCGGCCGAGACCCCCTGGCGGGCGGTGACGGTCTCGGGTGCGAGCTGCGTCGACGCCAACGCCGCTAGCACCGCCGCCGTCGTGCTCGGCGACGACGCACCTGCCTGGCTCGCGGCCCGCGGGCTGCCTGCACGGCTCGTGCGCGAGTCCGGCGAGGTCGTGCACGTCGGCGCCTGGCCGGAGGAGGACGCGTGATCCTCGCGGCGGGGCCGAGTGCCTACTGGTATCTGACGCGCGGCACCGGCGTCGTCGCGCTGCTCTTGCTCACCACGGGGGTCGTCCTCGGCGTTCTGACGTCGACGCGTTGGGCGACGCCGCGTTGGCCCCGCTTCGTCGTCTCGGGCCTGCATCGAAGCGTGACGCTGCTGGCGCTCGCGTTCGTGGCGGTCCACGTTCTGACGACCGTGCTCGACGGCTACACGCCGATCGGGCTGAAGGACGCGGTGCTCCCGTTCGCGTCCCAGTACCGGCCGATCTGGGTCGGCTTCGGAGCCGTCGCCTTCGACCTCCTTCTGGCCGTGATCGTGACCAGCCTGCTGCGCGCGCGCCTCGGCTACCGCGCCTGGCGGCTCGTGCATTGGCTCGCGTATGCATCCTGGCCGGTCGCGCTGGTACACGCCCTCGGAACGGGCAGCGATGTTCGCGCCGGCTGGTTCGGCCTGCTCGCCTTCGCCTCGGTCGCCGCGGTCGTCGCCGCGGTCCTCTGGCGGGCCCTCGAGTCGCACGCCGCAGGGTCGGCGCGCCTGGCGGCCGCCGCGGCCGGGCTCGTCCTCCCGGTTGCGATCGGCATCTGGGCGGCCTCGGGGCCGCTGCAGCGCGGCTGGGCGGCCCGCGCAGGCACCCCGCCGACCCTCCTTGCCGCGCGCTCGGTGCAGGTGACGAAGCTCGTGACCGTGAGCGCGGGGCCTTCGCTGCCCGAGGCGCCCTACGACGCCTCGCTCAGCGGCAGCGTCTCGCAATCCAGCGGCGCCGACAACGGCCTTGTCACCGTCGCGCTCGACGGGACCGCCGACGGCGGCGCGAAGGGCGTCCTGCACGTCGATCTGCGTGGCGTTCCGCTCCAGGACGGCGGCATCCAGATGACGGGCAGCAGCGTCAGGTTCGGCCCGAGATCGACTCCCCGGGCCTACTCCGGCCAGATCGTCTCGCTCGAGGGCTCGCATCTGGCTGCGTCAGTTCACGACGCATCCGGGAACACGCTCACGCTCGACGTCGTCCTGCAACTCGACTCCGCGAGCCGGACCTTTGGTGGCTCGCTGCACGTCGCATGAGCGCGCTCACCTGGCCGGATGCCGCCGCGCTTCCGCGCCTCTTCGCCGGCCTGCCCCGCGACGGCTCCCCGCTCGCGCTCGAAGGGCACCTGTCCGTCCACGGGCCGCAGCCGTCCGCCGCAGGCCTGATCGAGCTCGTCACCGCGGCCGGCCTCCGCGGTCGCGGCGGCGCGGGCTTTCCGGCCGGACGCAAGCTGAAGGCTGTCGCAGCGGCCGGGGGCCGGCCGGTCGTCGTCGCGAACGGTGCGGAGGGCGAGCCGGTGAGCTTCAAGGACAAGGCTCTGATGCGCCGCGCGCCCCACCTCGTGCTCGACGGAGTCGCGCTTGCCGCGACGGCCGTGGGCGCGCGAGAGGCGTTCGTCGCAGTCGAAAGGAACGCCGGCGAGGAGGTCGGCTACCTCGAGCGCGCGCTCGCCGAGCGCGATGCCCGTGGCATCGACCGTGGCCTGAGAGTGCGGCTCGCGTCACTGCCGAACGGATTCGTCAGCGGCGAGGAGACGGCCGTCGTCAGCGCGCTGAACGGAGGCGCGGCCAAGCCCACCTTCACACCGCCACGCCCGTACGAGCGCGGAGTCGGCGGCGCTCCGACGCTGGTGCAGAACGTCGAGACCCTGGCTCACCTGGGGCTGATCGCCCGCCTCGGCCCGGAGTGGTTCCGGGCAGCGGGGACCGAGGACGAGCCCGGTTCGGCGCTCTTCACGGTCTCCGGCGCGGTCAACCGCCCGGGCATCTACGAGGCCCCGTTCGGGACCCCGCTACGCGCGGTGCTCGACCAGGCCGGCGGGGTCCGCGGCGTCCCCGGCGCGGTGCTCGTGGGCGGCTACTTCGGGAGCTGGGTCGATGCAGCGGCGGCCGAGCGCCTCACGCTTTCGCAGAGCGACCTCGCCACCGCCGGCGCGTCACTCGGCGCCGGGGCGATCGTGGTCCTTCCGGGCGTGGCGTGCGGCCTCGACCAGGCCGCCCGGGTGGCGCGTTTCCTCGCGCTCGAGAGCGCGGGCCAGTGCGGGCCCTGCACCCACGGGCTCGCGGCGCTCGCCGGCGCGCTCGAGAGCCTCGCCCGCGGCAAGGGCGACACGCGCGGCCGCGCGCTGCGCTGGCTCGAGCAGGTTCGAGGCCGGGGGGCATGCAAGCACCCCGACGGCGCAGCGCGATTCGTCCAGAGCTCACTCGAGGTCTTCGCAGACGAGGTCGACCGCCACCTCGAAGGCCGCTGCGGGGGCAGACAGGGCGAGTTCCTGCCCACCGGGCGGGGTCGATGAGTCGCGGCGTTCGCGTGAACCCGATCGCCTGCGACGGGAGCGGCCTCTGCGCCGAGCTCCTGCCGGAACGGATCTCGCTCGACGACTGGGGCTACCCGATCGTCGACGAGACGCCCGTGCCGCCGAGCCTGGAAGAGCACGCGGAGCGCGCCGTCGCTGCGTGCCCGATGCTCGCGCTCCATCTGGAGAAGAGCGCCGTTACAAGAGCATGAGCCACTTGGAGCTGCAGGCGCAGTCCTTGTGCTTCACGCCGCACCTGCCGCAGTCCCAGTACGTCCACCAGATCCACTTGAAGTGGTTCCACTCGAGGACGATCAGGCAGATGCACCAAATGAAGATCTGCGTCTGGCTCACGTTCGTCACTCAACCGGAGCCGGGTGGGGCGTGTCAATGGGCCGTCCGGCCCATTCTCCGTCCCGTTAGGCTCAGTGCGTGGCCGAGGGGACGAGCCTCGAGGGGATCAGCCTGCAAGAGCTGCAGCTCGCGGCGCGGAACCACGGGATGCCGCTGGAAGCGCTGCGCTGGCCGGTCACACCGGTCGGCCTGCACTACCTGCTGATCCACTACGACGTCCCCGACGTGGACGGCGCCGTCTGGGGCCTGCACGTCCGCGGGGAGCGGGAGCTCTCGCTCGGGCTGGACGAGCTCAAGCGGCGGCCCCGCGCCGAGCTCGCGGTCACGATGGAGTGCGCCGGGAACGGGCGCGCGCGGCTCGAGCCGCGGCCGGTGAGCCAGCCGTGGCTCTCGGAGGCGATCGGGACAGCGCGCTGGGCGGGTACGCCGCTCCGGCCGCTGCTCGAGGAAGCCGGGTTGCCCGACGGCGCCGTCGAGGTGCTCTTCACCGGCCTCGACCGCGGGATCGAGGGCGGGGAGGAGCAGGCTTTCCAGCGCTCGGTTCCGCTCGGAGAGGCTCTTCGCGACGAGGTTCTGCTCGCGTACGAGATGAACGGCTCGCCGCTGCCGCCCCAGCACGGCTATCCGCTCAGGCTGGTCGTCCCGGGCTGGTACGGGATGACGAACGTGAAATGGCTCGCGGAGATCGAGGTGCTGACCGAGCCGTTCACCGGCTACCAGAACGCGCAGGGCTACCGGCTGCGGCAGGAGGAGGACGACGAGGGCGAGCCGCTCATGCGGATGCTGCCACGGTCGCTCATCGTGCCGCCCGGGATCCCGGAGTTCCTCTCCCGCGACCGCACCGTCCCGGCAGGCGAGGTGGTGCTCGAGGGCCGCGCCTGGTCGGGCCACGCGGCCGTCGAATCGGTCGACGTCAGCGTGGACGGCGGCGGGACCTGGGCTCCCGCCGAGTTGGAGCCTGACGGCGGCGAGCGCTGGGCCTGGCGCGGCTTCAGCTTCCGCTGGGACGCCGAGCCGGGCGACTACACGGTCTGCTCACGCGCCCGCGACGAGGCGGGGAACGAGCAGCCGCTCGAGCCGCTCTGGAACGTCGGCGGCTACTCGAACAACTCGGTGCAGCGCATCCCGGTGGCCGTCAGCGGCTGAGCCGGCCGGCGCCGCGTTCGCGGCTCAGCGGTCAGCGGTCGTGTTCCTCGAACGATCCGGGTTCGCGCATGAGCATCCCGGCCTGGCGATCGGCCTGAAGTCCCTGGATGTCGCCCGACTGCATGCGCTGCTCCTCCGGCGTGTCGAACATCGCGTCCTCGACGCGCTTGACCTCCTCGGCGTCTTGGCGCTTCTCCCGCTTCTTGAACCACGATCTGATTCCCATGCGGTGAGTCTACGCCGCTCTAGACGCCCGGTGGTCTCAGAACGGCGAACTGGTCGGTGATCTCCAGGCGCCGCGAGCGGAAGCGATAGAGCTCGGCCGGCCGGCCGCCCGCGCGGCCCGAGGCGCGGCGCTCGCCGGTCGCCTCGAGGACGCCGCGGCGCAGGAGTACCCGCTGGAGGTTGGTGGCCGAGACCTCGTGCCCGAGGGCGGCGACGTAGATCTCCCGCAGCTGGGACAGCGTGAACTCCGGCGGCGCGAGCGCGAAGCCGACGTTCGTGTACGAGAGCTTCGCGCGCAGGCGGTCGCGGCCCGCGATCACGATCGAGCGGTGGTCGAACGCGAGCTCCGGCAGGCGGGAGAGCGGATGCCAGCGGGTGTCCTCCGGGACCGCCGGATCGACCCCGGCGGGGACGAGGCCGAGGTAGGCGTTTGCCAGCTCCCACTCGAGCGGGTTCCTGCCGGGATGGCTCAGCGTCTCGAGTTGCTCGAGGTGCGCGAGCTCGCGGACGTCGACCTTGACCGCCAGGTGCCGGCGAATCGACTCCTCCAGCGTCTCGCCGGGCTCGAGGTAGCCGCCCGGGAGGGACCAGGCGCCGAGGAACGGCTCGCGTGCCCGCTGCCACAGCAGCGCCTGCAGCCGTTCGTCGCGCACCTGCAGCACGACCGCCAGCGTCACGTGGGCGGGCCGCACCCTGCTAGACTCCTGCCCAGGTTTTCGACTCACAGTCGTAAACCTAGCCGAAGATGACGACGACCACACTCGAGCCTCCGGTCACCGCCACGCGAGACGTCGAGGACGTCCTCCGTGAGGGCGGCCTCTCGCGGTTCCACCGCAAGGCGATCGTCGTCACGGGAGCGGCGTGGACGTTCGTCGCGATGGAGATCCTGCTCGTCGGCTTCGTCGCGCCGATCTTCGCCGGGCTCTGGAACCTCGACGGGCGCATGCAGGGGCTCGTCAACAGCGCCGCGCTGGCCGGCTCGCTCTGCGGCTCGCTCCTGCTCGGCCGGACGGCCGACCGCATCGGGCGGCGGGCGATCTTCCAGTACTCGATCCTCTGGTACGCGGCCTTCACCGCCGTCACGGCATTCGCGTGGGGGCCGTGGTCAGTGATGACGTTCCGCTTCCTCGCCGGCCTCGGGCTCGGCGGGATGCTCGTCGTCGACCCTTCGATGCTGGCCGAGTACCTGCCGCCCCAGCGCCGCGGGCGGCTGCTCGTCTTCCTCGACCTCTGGTGGCCGGTGGGACTGCTCGCCGCGACCGGGCTGTCGTACATCTTCCTCGGTCCGACCTTCGACCGGTTCGGCGACTGGAGCTGGCGCTACCTGTTCCTGGCGGCGGCGTTCCCGGCCTTCCTCGCGTTCGTCGTGCGGCGCTCGCTGCCGGAGAGCCCGTACTTCCTCGCGCGCCAGGGCCGTTCCAAGGAGGCGGCGGAAGTGCTCACCGAGATCACCGGCCGGCCGGTCGAGCCGACCGACTTCCAGGCGCCGGAAGAGCCGCGCTCATCGATGCGCGAGCTCTTCGCCCAGCGTCTGCGCAGCCGCGCGGTCCCGACGGCGCTGATCTGGATGGCGCTGAACGTCTCGTACTACGGGCTCTTCCTCTGGCTGCCGTTCGTGCTCGAGGCCGAGAAGAGCTTCCACGTGGACGTGTACCTGCTGCTCACGCTGAGCGCCCTCTCGCAGTTCCCCGGGTACGCCGCGGCGATCTGGCTCGTCGAGCGGATCGGCCGCAAGCCGACGCTCGCGGCATTCCTCATCCTGGGCGGGGTCTCCGCGTACGCGTTCGCCGCGGCCGACACGGAGAGCGTCTACATCACCGCGCTCTTCTTCGTCGGCTTTTTCAACCTCGGCGCCTGGGGAGCGGTCTACCCGTACACGGCCGAGCTCTTCCCGACCCGGCTGCGCTCGAGCGCCTTCGGCCTGATGGAAGGCGTCGGCAAGGCTGCCGCGATCGCCGGCCCGTACATCTTCGGCAACCTGAAGGACGCGACCGGCAGCACGACGTGGTCGCTGACCTTCGTCGCGATCGTGATGGCCGCCGGAGGTGTCGTCGCGGCGCTGTTCGGCCGCGAGACCCGCGGCGAAGCGCTGACCTAGCCGCAGTAGGCCGACCACACCAGCTCGCCGAGGGGCTTCCAGAAGTCCTCGGTCATGACGTGCCAGTTCGCGGTGACCACGACCTGGCGCGCCCCGTCCTCGCTCGCGAGCGCGATCGTGATGTAGCCGGCGGAGAAGCCGAGGTGGCCCCAGGCCGGACCGCACGGCGACGTGACCGTCCCCATCAGCGACCCGATCCGCCCGATTCCGAGCCCGTACTCGTCCGTCTCGGGCCAGTCGGACGGCACCGTGCGGAGCATCTCGGCGCGGAGCCCCGCGGGAAGCAGGTCGCCTCCGAGCAGCGCCTCGAGAAAGCGCGCGACGTCCCCCGGGGTGGAGACGACGCCTCCTCCGGCCCAGTTGAACGGAAGGTCGAGCTCGGTCACGTCCACCGGCTCGGGGCCGGGCAGGACCGGGTTGTCGGGCGGCAGGTAGCCGCGCGCCAGGCCGTCCGTCTCGGTGATGTCGTCGGGGAGGTCGGTGCTCTCGAGCCCCAGAGGGTCGATCACGCGCGTCTTCAGCTGCTCCCGGATGCTCGTGCCCGTCGTCTCCTCGACGAGCAAGCCCAGCGCGAGGTAGTTGGTGCCGGAGTACGACCACCCTTCGCCGGGCGGGAAGAGCCGAGGCTGCTTCAGCGTGCGCTCCAGCAGCTCGTCCTGGGTCATCTCCCAGCGGTGCTTCGGGTCCCTGCGATAGGGCTCGAAGAGCGTGGTCATGTCCTCGAGCAGATCCGGGTTCGGCAGGCCGCTCGTGTGGTTGAGGAGCTGGCGCACGCCGATCCCGGGCACGACTGGATCGGCCTCGCCGTCGAGCGCGAGCGCGCCCTCGTCCACGAGCTGCAGGACGACGGCCGCGATGAACGTCTTGCTGACGCTGCCGATGCGGAAGCGGTGCTGCGGCGTCACCGGCTCGCCGGTCTCGAGGTTCGCGAGCCCTGCGGCCGCCTCCCCTCCCGGAGCCGCGACGGCCAGCCCGGGCAGACCTGCGGCGACGACCGCGGCAACGTCCATCCACCGACTAGCCTAAGTCCCAGTCGACATGGAGGTGGGGGATGGCCCTTGACGAGAAAGCACGCGATTTCCTGGAGAAGCCGTTCGCGGGCGCGGCGACGACGCTCAGGCCCGACGGCTCGCCGCACAGCACCGTCGTCTGGGTCGACGTCGACACCGACGTCGTGATGTTCAACACCGCGGTTGGTCGCGCGAAGGAGCGGCACCTCCGCCAGGATCCGCGCGTGTCGCTGATCGTGGTCGACCCGGAGGACGCCTACCGGTGGGTCGCCGTGAGCGGCACCGCGGAGCTCACGACCGACGGCGCCGACGACCAGATCGACAAGCTGGCGAAGAAGTACCTCGGCCAGGACGAGTACCCGTGGCGCAAGCCCGAAGAGGAGCGCATCACGGTGAAGATCCGGCCGGAACGGGTCGAGACGACGGGTCTTTGATCGTCTGCGACGTCGGCCCGCGCGACGGGCTCCAGAACGAGCACGAGGTTCTTGAGCCCGCCGTCCGCGCCGACCTCGTCAACCGGCTCGCGGAGGCGGGCCTACGGCGCGTCGAGGCAGTCAGCTTCGTGCGGCCCGACCGGGTGCCGCAGATGGCCGGCGCCGAGGACGTCGTCGAGGGGATCGAGCGGCGTGACGGGACCGAGTACTCGGGCCTCGTCCTCAACGAGGAGGGCGCCGAGCGCTTCCGGGCTTCCAAGCTCGACCGGCTGAACGCGACCCTCGGCGCGACCGAGGAGTTCAACCGCCGCAACGGGAACGCGACCCTCGTCGAGGCCACCGAGCGCGTCGAGCGGATCCTGGCGGCGGCGGGCGCTCCGGCGACGGTCACGATCAGCGTCGCCTTCGGCTGCCCGTTCGAAGGCCGGGTCGACCCGGGTGCCGTGAACGCCCTCGCAGCGCGCTTCGAGGGCGCGGAGGTCGTCCTCGCCGACACGATCGGCGTGGCGGCGCCGCACGAGGTGCGCGAGCTCGTCGGGCGCACGCGGGCGGCCGGGTTCCACGGCCACAACACGCGGAACACGGGCTACGCGAACGCGCTCGCGGCGCTCGAGGCGGGCGCAGGCGTTCTCGACGCGTCGATCGGCGGCCTCGGCGGCTGCCCGTACGCACCGCGCGCCAGCGGCAACGTCGCGACCGAGGATCTCGTTTACCTGCTCGAGCACGAAGGCGTCGAGACCGGGGTGGACCTCGACGCCCTGATCCGGATCTCGCAGTGGCTGGAAGGGATCCTCGGGCGGAAGCTCGAGGGGCAGGTCTACCGGGCTGGCACCTGGCCGGCCTGAGCCGCGCGGAACTCCTCGACCGCCAGCTCGATCTCGTCGTCCCCGGTCTGCCAGTTCGAGACCGAGACCCGGATCGCCTTGCGCCCGTTCCAGCTCGTGCCGCTCATCCAGACCCGGCCGCGGGCCTGCACCTGCGCGAGCACCTCGTCCGTGCGCTCGTCCGACTCGAAGCGGAAGAGCACCTGATTGAGCACGACCTCGTTCAGAACCTCGGCCCCGTCGACCTCCACGATCCGCTCGGCGAAGCGCGAGGCGGCGTCGCAGCAGCGCTCGACGAGCTCGACGAGCCCGCTCCGGCCGAGCGAGCGCAGCGCCGCGTAGACGGCGAACCCCCGCGCCCGCCGCGAGAACTCCGGCACCCAGTCGACCTGGTCGCGCACGCGCTGCGCGCCCTCGTCCTGGATCAGGTACGAGGCGCTCGTGGTCATCGCCGCGCGGTGCGACTCGGGATGGCGGCAGAGGACGATCCCGGAGTCGTAGGGAACGTTGAGCCACTTGTGCGCGTCCGTCGTCCACGAGTCGGCGCGCTCGAGGCCCGTGACGAGATGGCGTAGGCGCGGCGAGACCGCCGCCCAGATGCCGAAGGCGCCGTCGACGTGGAGCCAGGCGCCCGCCGTCTCGCAGAGATCCGCGATCTCCGGCAGCGGGTCGAAGGCGCCGGTGTTGACCTCACCCGCCTGCGCGCAGACGATCGTCGGCCCGCGCTCCCCGGAGAGGGCCTCGCGCAGCGACTCCGGTACGAGCCGTCCCTGCGCGTCCGCCGCGACGAGCTCAGGCGTGCCGAGCCCAAGCAGGCGCAGCGCGCGGTCGACCGTCGCGTGCCGCTGCTCGCCCGCGATCACGCGCACGCGCGGCGCTTCCGTCAGCCCGCGGGCGTTCACGTCCCAGCCGGCCGCGTCGAGCACGTGCCAGCGGGCTGCCGCGAGGCCGGTGACGTGCGCCATCTGCGTCCCGGTGACGAAGCCGATCGACGAGTCCGGCGGCAGGCCGAGCAGCTCGACGATCCATTCGCGCGCGACCTGCTCGACGACCGACGCGGAGGGCCCGCCGACGTAGAGCCCCGCATTCTGGTCCCAGGCGGAGGCGAGCCAGTCGGCCGCGAGCGCCGCCGGCAGCGCGCCGCCGATCACGAACCCGAAGTAGCGGCCGCTTCCCATCGCGACCAGCCCGGGCTCTGCCGCGCGCGTGAGCTCCTCGATCACCTGCTCGTCAGGCAGCGGCTCTTCGGGCAGCGGCCCGCCCAGCGCCGCGCGCAGCTCCTCCGGCTCGACCTGGGGGAAGACGGGGCGCTCCTCGAGGCTGTCGACGTACGCGGCCGCGATCTCGGCCGTCCGGCGCAGCAGCTCGCGCGCGTCGCTCATGCGCCGGTCTTCTCGCCGAGCGACCAGAGGCCCTGCCGGTAGTCGAGCTCGGGCCGCTCGATCTCGCGCTCGAAGGTCTCGCCGATCTTCTCCGCGACCCGGATCGAGGCCGCGTTGTCGCGGTCGATCAGGGAAACGATGCGCTTCCAGCCGAGCTCGCCGAGCGCCAGGTCGCGGCAGGCGACCGCGGCCTCGGTCGCGTAGCCGCGGCTCCAGTGCCCGCTCCCGAGCGTCCAGCCGATCTCCAGCTCGAGCTCGCCGTCGAGCTCTGCGCGCATCGCGTTCACCCAGCGCACCGGGTCCCAGAGCAGGAAGCCGACCCTCCCGAGCAGGCGCTCGTCCTCCTTGCGGACGACGCTGAAGAGGCCGATGCCGTGCCGGTCCCAGTGGCGGCGCATCCGCTCGACAACTGCAACCACATCTTCTCGCTTGCTCTTTGCGCCTCCGAGGAACCGCATCACGTCGGGATCGCCGTAGACCTCGAGGTAGCCGTCGACGTCCCGCTCCTCCGGGATGCGCAGCAGCAGGCGCTCGGTCTCGAGCCTCATCGTTCGAGGGCGAATAGCTGGGCGTCGCGGCGGCCGAACTTGACGTCGCGCTCGTACTCGAAGCCGAGCTTGCGGGCGACGTTCTCCGAGGCGCCGTTGCCGCGGATGATCAGCGCGATCAGCCGGCGGGCTCCGAGCCGCTCGAGCGCGAAGTCGCGCGCCGCGGCGGCGGCCTCGGTCGCGTAGCCCTTGCCCCAGAACGGCCGGCCGATCGTGTAGCCCACCTCGAGCTCCGTCGGCCCGGTCTCTCCCGCACGCGCGGTCTTCCACGTGTCGGTGTTGCGGCGGATCAGGCCGACGCGCCCGATCAGCGCGTCGTCCTCCTTGCGGACGGCCGTGAACAGGCCGAAGCCGTCGGCGGCCCACGTGTCGATCGTCCGCTGCACCGAGCTCTCGGTCTCCTCCGGCGTGAGCGTGCGGCCCGCGCCGACGTAGCGCATCACCTCCGGGTCGCCGTACATCGGCGCGAGCTCCTCCGCGTCTTCGGGCACAGGCGCGCGAAGCAGCAGGCGGTCGGTCTCGAGCACGGTCACGGTCAGAGCGCCAGCTTGACGAGCAGGATGATCCCGGCCACCAAGAGCAGGAAGATGAGGATGCCACCTGCCGCGAGGCCGAGGCCGGTTGCGGCGACCTTCCCGACTCCGACCGAGTCGCCGCTGAAGCCTTTCTCGATCTGGCTCTCGACGTACTCCTCGATCCGCCGCTCGAAGCGCTGCTCGAAGTTGTCCCCCGGATGGCTCTTGAGCGGCGGGAACTGCTCCGGCCCCTCTTGGAGCGAAAGCTCGTAGACGTGCTCGCGCTGGACGTCCTTCAGGTTCTGCTTGCCGAGATCGCGCACGCTGACGCCGTCCGGGAGGTCGTTGCCGACGAGCGCCCTGGTCGTCTCCGAGACGAGGATCTGTCCGCCGTGGCCGGCCGAGCAGATCCGCGCGGCGCGCACGACGTCCATTCCGACGTAGCCCTCGTCGCCGACGTGGGGCTCGCCGGTGTGCAGCCCCATCCGTACCCGTACCTCGGCGCCCTGAGGCCAGGCGTGGGATGCAAGCGCGCGCTGGCCCTCGACTGCGCCGCGAACGGCATCCCGGGCGCGCGTGAACGAGTAGAAGAACGCGTCGCCCTGCGTGTCGACCTCGCGCCCACCCGCGGCGGCGAAGACGTCACGCAGGAGCCGCCGGTGGTCCGTCACCACCTGGCCGTACTCGTCGCCAAGCTCCTGGAGCAGGCGCGTCGAGCCTTCGATGTCGGTGAAGAGAAAGGTGACGGTGCCGCCTGGAAGAATCACGCCGTTACCGTACAAAGCCGTGAACCGGCTGGCGCAAGAGACGAGCCCGTACCTCCTCCAACACGCCGAGAACCCGGTCGACTGGTACCCGTGGGGCGAGGAGGCGCTCGCCCGCGCGCGGGACGAGGACCGACCGATCCTGCTCTCGATCGGCTACGCCGCCTGCCACTGGTGCCACGTGATGGAGCGCGAGTCGTTCGAGAACCCGATGACCGCGGCTCTGATGAACGAGCGCTTCGTCTGCATCAAGGTCGACCGCGAGGAGCGGCCCGACCTCGACGGGATCTACATGGACGCCGTCGTCGCGATGACCGGCCACGGCGGTTGGCCCTTGACGGCCTTCCTCACACCGGCGGGCGAGCCGTTTCTCGGCGGGACCTACTTCCCGCCAGAACCGCGCCACGGGCTGCCGTCGTTCCAGCAGGTGCTCGTCGCCGTCTCGGACCTCTGGCGAGAGCGGCGCGAGGACGTGACGCGCCGGACCGAGGTCCTCGTCGACGCGCTGGAGCAGGCCGCCGCCGCGCGGCCTTCGGGCGACCCGCTGACCGAGTCGCTGCTCTTCCAGGCCGTCCGCCGGCTCGAGGAGCTGCTCGACCCGGAGTGGGGTGGCTTCGGGCGCGCGCCGAAGTTCCCGCCCGCGTCGGCGCTGGAACTGCTCCTGCGCCGCGGCGCCGTGGAACCCGTCGAGAAGACGCTCGACGGGATGGCGCTCGGTGGGATGTACGACGTCGTCGGCGGCGGTTTCCACCGCTACTCGGTCGACGAGCACTGGCTCGTGCCGCACTTCGAGAAGATGCTCTACGACAACGCGCTGCTCGTCCCGGCCTACCTGCACGGCTGGCTCGTAACCGGCAAGGAGCGCTATCGCGAGGTCGCGGAGGAGACCGTCGAGTACATGCTCCGCGAGCTGCGGCTGCCGGACGGCGGCTTCGCCTCCTCGCAGGACGCGGACACCGACGGCGTGGAGGGCCTCACCTACACGTGGGCTCCCGGCGAGGGCGCGCCCGAGGAGCTGTTCCAGCCGTTCGAGGACGGCCGCTTCATCCTGCGCGGGGAGCTCGATCCAGAGACCCGGGCCCGGCTGCTCGAGATCCGGGCCGGCCGGCCGCAGCCCGGGCTCGACGACAAGGCGATCGCGTCCTGGAACGGCCTCGCGCTGGCCGCGCTGGCCGAGGCGGGGCGGAGGCTGGGTCGCGACGACTGGCTCGACGAGGCCCGGGCGCTCGCCGAGTTTGTCCTGGGGCCGCTGTCCGACGGCGAGCGCCTCCACCGGAGCCGCCGCGCCGGCCGCTCGAGCGGGACCGGCTTCCTCGACGACTACGCGAACGTCGCGCACGGCCTCTACGAGCTGCACGTCGCGACCGGCGAGCTTCGCTGGCTCGAGGAGTCGCGGCGCCTCGCGCTGCTCGCGGTCGAACTGTTCGGGGACGACGAGCACGGCGGCTTCTTCCTCGCGCCGAAGGACGGCGAGCAGCTCGTCGCCCGCAAGAAAGACCTCTTCGACCACCCGGTCCCCTCCGGCAACTCGATGCTCGCCTACGAGCTGCTGCGCCTCGCGCGGATCTACGGGGACGACGAGCTCGAGCAGGGCGCGGTGGGCGTGCTCCGCTTGCTGGGTGACAGCCTGGGCCGCGGCGCGAGCGAGTTCGCCTGGGCGCTGAACGCGCTCGACCTCTACCTGGCGACGCCGAAGGAAATCGCCGATCGTCGGCCCGGCCGACAGCGAGGTCGCCCGCGCGGCGCTCGAGCCGTTCGAGCCGAACGCGGTCGTCGCCTTCGGGCCGGCCGAGAACGTCCCGCTGCTGGAAGGCAAAGACCTGGTCGACGGCAAGCCCGCCGTCTACATCTGCGAGCGCTTCGCCTGTCAGCGCCCGGTCACGAGCTCAGAGGAGCTCGCGGCGCTCTCAACCAAGTAACACAGTGTTACTTGGTTGGTCTGGCCTGCGGCGTCAGCATCGCCGAGGCGCCGAGCAGGAGCGCGATCGGCAGGACGAGGAGCCCGACCGAAGCAGCGCCGACGATCCCGAACGCCAGGACGACGACTGCGCACCAGGTCGCGACCTTGGCGGCCCGGTCGCTTCCCCGCGCGCAGACGACGTGGAGCGCGTAGAACCCGGCGGCGGCGATGGCGGCGATCCCCGCGAGCAGAGCGACCACCAGCCAGCCGTTCTCCGCGAACAGCGTCGAGCTGGTCGACGCGCAGCCGCCCGTCCCGCACGTCTCGCCGCTGTACGCGGGGAAGAAGAACGCGGAGGCGACCAGGAGCAGAGCCCACCCCACGGCGGCCGCGGCGAGGCCGAAGGCCAAGCGTCCGCGGTTGCTGCTCATGCACGGATCGTAGACGGTCCCGCCGACGCGGCTTAGGGTTTCCCGGTGCCCCTGCTCTCGGTCGAGCGCGTGACGCGGAGGTTCGGCGGGATCGTCGCGCTCGACGACGTCTCGCTCGACGCGAACGCGGGTGAGATCGTCGGCCTGATCGGGCCGAACGGCGCGGGGAAGACCACCGTCTTCAACCTGATCACCCGCGTCTACCGGCCCGACTCGGGAGCGATCGAGCTCGAGGGGACGGATCTCCTGCGCACGCCCACGCACCGGATCGTCAGGCGCGGCGTCGCGCGCACGTTCCAGAACGTCGAGCTGTTCGGGTCGATGACCGTCCTCGAGCACGTTCTCGTCGGCCGCCACGCGAACCGCGGACGGAGCGCGCGGGAGATCCTCGGCTACGTCGGCCTCGCGGCGCATGCGCACCGTCTCGCGCGTGAGCTTCCGTACGGGGTCCAGAAACGCGTCGAGCTGGCACGCGCGCTCGCCTCAGGGCCCCGTCTGCTGCTCCTCGACGAGCCCGCGGGAGGGCTCAACCACGAGGAGGTCGAGCGGCTGGCGACCTTGATCCGCCGCCTGCGCGACGACTTCGAGCTGACGATCCTGCTCGTCGAGCACCACATGCAGCTCGTGATGGGCCTGGCCGACCGCGTCCACGTGCTCGACTTCGGCCGGCGGATCGCGAGCGGGGCGCCCACGGACATCCGGAACGACCCCGGCGTGATCGAGGCCTACCTCGGCACATGAGCGAGGCGCTGCTCGAGCTCGAGGACGTCGAGGCCCGCTACGGCCAGGTCAAGGCGCTGCACGGGGTGACGCTGGAGGTCGCGGAGGGCGAGATCGTCGCCGTCCTCGGCGCGAACGGAGCGGGCAAGACCACGACCCTGCGCGCGATCTCGGGGCTCGTCTCGCGCCAGGGCGGGATCCGGTTCGCGGGCAAGAGCATCGCGCGCCGCTCGCCGGAGGCGACCACCCGGCTCGGGATCGCGCACGTCCCCGAGGGCCGCGGTACGCTCTCGGGCCTCTCCGTGCGAGAGAACCTGCGCCTCGGCGCCTACGTCCGCCGCGACCGCGCCGGCGTCCGCGAGGACGAGGGTCGCGTGCTCGGCTACTTCCCCTGGCTCGAGGAGCGCGCCGACCAGCAGGCCGGGACGCTCAGCGGCGGCGAGCAGCAGATGCTCGCGCTCGCCCGCGCGCTCATGCTCCGTCCGCGGCTGCTTCTGCTCGACGAGCCTTCGCTCGGCCTCGCGCCGAAGGTCGTCGCCGAGATCTTCCGCATCGTCGCCGAGCTGAACGAGCGCGAGGGCCTGACCGTCCTCGTGGTCGAGCAGAACGCGAATCTGGCGCTGGAGGCCTCGTCCCGCGCTTACGTGCTCGAGGTCGGTCGCGTCGCCCTCTCCGGCTCGAGCCCGGAGCTGCGGCGCGACGAATCGGTGAGACGCTCCTACCTGGGCTACTGATGCTGCTCGCCTTCGACTGGAGCCAGCTCGCGCAGCAGACCGTGATCGGCCTCTCCTCGGGCGCGCTCTGGGCGCTGCTCGCGCTCGCGATCGTCCTCATCTACCGCTCGACCGGCGTCGTCAACTTCGCGCAGGGCGAGATGGCGATGCTCTCGACCTTCGTCGCCTGGTCGCTCGTCCACCACGGGTTCTCGTTCTGGGAAGCGTTCCTCGCGACCGTCGCGCTTTCGTTCTGCGGAGGCGTCGGGATCGAGCGCGCGGTGATCCGCCCGGTGGAGCGCGCGCCCGTGCTCACCATCGTGATCGTCACCCTCGGCCTCGTCTTCGTCGTCGACGGGATCGCGCGGTGGGGGTGGACCGCCGAGACGAAGTCGCTGCCGAACGCCTTCTCGACGCGGCCGATCCAGATCGCGGGAGTCGCGTTCTCGATCCAGGACCTCGGCAACATCGCGGTCTCGATCGGCCTGGTCCTGCTGATCGGGGTCCTCTTCCGCTACACGAAGCTCGGCCTCGCCCTGCGCGCGGCCGCGATCAACCCCGAGGAAAGCCGGCTGCTCGGGGTGCGCGTGAGCTGGATGATCGCGATCGG
This sequence comes from uncultured Actinomycetes bacterium, assembly GCA_963788215.1. GTDB lineage: Bacteria > Actinomycetota > Thermoleophilia > Gaiellales > Gaiellaceae > AC-32. Next base: position 353,059 of record CAWBFX010000003.1, on the reverse strand, counting down.
CTGGGGCCTCGCCGCCGCTCTCGGCGCGGTCGCCGGGATGCTGACGGCGCCGGCCCTGGCGAGCTTCGACCAGAACCTGATGCAGCCGGTGCTGCTCTACGCCCTGGCCGGCGCAGTGCTCGGCGGCCTCGAGAGTCCGGTCGGCGCCGTCGTGGGCTCGCTGCTGCTCGGCGTCTTCGTCAACCTGGTCGGGACGTACGTCGACTGGGTCGGGAACGACCTACGCCTGCCGGTCGCGCTGGCGGTGATCCTCGGCGTGCTCCTGGTCAAGCCCGCGGGCCTCTTCGGACGAACCGCGGTGAGGAGAGTCTGATGCGGCGCGGGCTCGGGATCGCGGTCAGGCTGCTCGCAGCCGCGGCCGCCGTCGCCGTCTTCCTGCTCGTGCCCCACCTGGTCAGCGACTTCCACTCGCGCGACCTCGCGGAGGCCGGCGTGTTCTTCATCGCGATCATCGGGCTCAACCTGCTCACCGGCTACACGGGGCAGATCTCGCTCGGCCACGGCGCCCTGATGGCGATTGGCGGCTACACGACCGCCGCCCTCGTCGTGCACGAGCACTGGCGCGACGTCTGGACGATCCCGCTCGCCGGGATCGCGGCCGGGATCGTCGGCTTCGTGATCGGGATCCCCGCCCTCCGGCTCTCGGGGCTCTACCTCGCGCTCGCCACCTTCGCGTTCGCGGTCGCGATGCCCTCGCTGCTGAAGAAGTTCTCGGGCCTGACGGGCGGCAGCCAGGGCCTGAGCTTCCTCGAGTCCTCGCCCTTCCAGGTGACCGGGCTGAAGGGGACGGTCACCGTCTTCGGCCACACGACGACTGCGAACCACTTCCTCTACTACCTGACGTGGGGGATCGGCCTCGTCGGCCTGGCGATCGCGTGGCTGATCGTGCGCGGACGCTTCGGCCGTGCCTTCCGCGCGATCCGCGACAGCGAGGCCGCGGCGGCCTCGGCAGGCGTGAACCTCCCGCTCTACAAGACGCTCGCATTCGCGCTCAGCGGCGTCTACGCGGGAGTCGCCGGGTCGCTCTTCGCGATCCAGTCGGAGATCGTCAATCCGCTCAGCTTCACCGTCCTGCTCTCGATCCTGATCGTGGTCGGCGCCGTCGTCGGCGGGCTGGGGTCACTTCCCGGGCTGGTGCTCGGCGCCCTGTTCATCAAGTACCTGCCCTCGCTCGCCGGCCACGTCTCGACGCGCCCAGGCGCCCCGGACTTCATCTACGGCGCTGCGATCATCCTCGTGGTCATCCTGCTGCCCGGCGGCGCGGGCGGTCTGCTGCGCCGGCTTTTCGCGCCCCTAACAACCTGGCTCTACACTCGTCCTTAGGCTCGGGGATGAGGATGCTCTACACAGCAGGCGGATTGCTCTGCGCGCTCGCGCTCGCGACCAGCGCGTCGGGTGCCGGCACGGCCACGCCGGGCGTGAGCCCGACGGAGATCGTGATCGGCGGCACGGTGCCGATGACGGGCTTCGCGCAGGCGTTCAAGACGGTCGGCCTTGGCGCGTCGTACTACTTCAAGTACGTCAACGCGCACGGCGGCGTCAACCACCGCAAGATCAAGTACATCCTCAAGGACGACCAGTACGACCCCGCGCAGACGATGAGCAAGACGCGCGAGCTCGTCGAGCAAGACCACGTCTTCGCGATCTTCAACAGCCTCGGCACCGAGCACAACCTCGCCACGAGGCCGTACCTCAACGCGGTCGGCGTTCCGCAGCTCTTCGTGGCGAGCGGCGGGACCACCTTCGGCAAGGACTACAAGCAGTACAAGTGGACGATCGGCTACCAGCCGAACTACCGCGCCGAGGGCACGATCTACGGGCGCTACGTTGCCAAGACCGCGCCGAAGTCCCGGATCGGCGTCCTCTACCAGAACGACGACTACGGCAAGGACCTGCTCGCCGGGCTCAGTCACGGCCTCGCCAAGAAGGCGAAGCTGGTCGTCTCGAAGCAGAGCTACAACCCCGACGACTCGGACGTGCAGTCGCAGATCGCGAAGCTGAAGGCGGCCAAGGCGAACACGCTGATGATCTTCGCGACGCCGACCTTCGCGCTCCAGGCCTACCGCTTCGCGTACAAGCTCGGCTGGAAGCCGAAGGTCTACGTGAACGTCGTCTCGAGCGCCTCGAACATCATGAAGCTCTCCGTGCTGGCCTCGACCAAGAAGCAGGTGGAGGGCTCGGTCTCGATCGTCTTCGTCAAGGACCCGACCGACCCGCGCTGGGCCAAGGACAAGGGCATCAAGCTCTACCGCTCGATCATGAAGCGCTACAAGGACAAGGGAATCAGCGCGAGCGACCCGTACAACGTCTACGGGATGTCGGCCGCGCACACCTTCGTCCAGGCGCTCAAGCAGGCGGGCAAGAACCCGACGCGCGAGAGCATCATCAAGGCGGCGGCGCACCTGACCATCCGCAACGACCCGTTCCTGCTCCCGGGCGTGGTCGTGCGCACGACTCCGAACGACCACTTCCCGCTCGACCAGGCCCGCCTGGAGCGCTGGCACAACGGCCGCTGGGTCTCCTTCGGTGGGCTCTTCCGCGTTCGCTAGCTAACTAAGACGCCGCGACGGCCGGCTCTCGCGCCGGCGCGCGGACCAGCCTGCGCCGCCGCATCGGCAGGAAGGTGATTACTCCGACCGTGATCGCCACGCCGAGCCATTGCGTCCAGCGGAGCGAGCTGTCGAACACGTAGATGCCGATCAGCGCTGCGGTCACCGGGAAGGCCAGCTCACCCAGCGCGGCGAGGACGGCGGGCGTTCGCCGCAGTCCGTAGTAGTAGAGGCCGAGCGCGAGAAAGCCGGTGACGAAGGCGAGCAGCGCGATGTAGGCGCTGTCGTGCCACGTCGAGAAGGCGGCCGCGCCGACGATCGGCAGCATGCAGGCGCTCGCGAGCAGCCCGAAGGCGAAACGGACAGTGCTCACGTGCTCGAAGGCGAGGCGCCGGCCGAGGTAGCGGCCGAGCACCGTGCCCATGCCCCAGAGCGCGGCCGCGGTGAGGGTCTCCACGATCGGCGTCAGGCCCTGCGCGTGCGGGTCGAGAGGCTGCGGAAGCGCGACGAGCCAGATCCCGGCAAGCGCGGGGATCAGGAACCAGAAGAAGCCCGGCTGCGGCTTCTCGCCGAGGATCCACCAGGCCCCGGCGACCGCGATCAGCGGCTGGGCCTTCTGCAGGACGACCACGGTGATGAAGTCGCCGTGGAAGAGCGCTTTCGTGAAGAGGATCGTTGCGATCGCCGAAGCCCCCGCGCCGACCGCGATACCGGCCGCGACATAGCGAGGCCCCGCCTGCCAGAGCGCCCGCAGCGCGGCCACGAGCAGCGGCAGTGTCAGCAGGACGAGTACCACGTGCTCGCCGAAGACGATCGTCGTCGCGGAGGTCGACTCGGACAGCGGCTTTCGGATCAGCCCGTCGAGCCCCCACATCGCGGCCGCGATGCTGACGAGGACGACGCCCGGAACCCTGCTGAGCCGAAGTGCCACGGCGCTGAGACTAGCCGGGCGTGTCGGGCTCGGGCTCGAGCGCGAGCAGGTCGTCGAGGGTCTCGCGGCGGCGGATCAGACGCGCCTCTCCGCCGTAGACGAGCACGGCGGCCGGGCGGGGGAGGGAGTTGTAGTTCGACGAGAGCGAGAGCGTGTACGCGCCGGTCGCGGGAACGGCGAGCAGGTCGTCGCGGTGGGGCTCGGGCAGCCGGACGCTCTCGATCAGGACGTCGCCCGACTCGCAGTGCTTGCCGCAGACGGCGTAGCTCCCCGTCGGCTCCTCGCCCGCGCGGTTCGCGAGCAGGGCCTCGTAGCGGGCGTCGTACAGCTGAGGCCGCGGATTGTCTGACATGCCGCCGTCGACTGCGACGAACGTCGTGGTCTCCGTCGCCTGCTTCACGACCCCGACGCGGTAGAGCGTGAGCCCGGCGCGGCCGACGAGCGAGCGCCCGGGCTCGAGGATCACCTCGGGACGGCGAAGGCCGTGCAGCTCCCAGGCGTGGCCGAGCCTCGTGAGCAGCGTCTGGACGAAGTCGCCGATCTTCGGCGCGCGCTCGTCGGCGACGTACTGGATCCCGAGCCCGCCGCCGAGGTCGACTACCTCCGGCTCCCAGCCGAGCTCGGCGCGGCAGTCGGCCGCGAAGGCGCCGAGCCAGTCGATGCTCGCCCGCGCCGCCTCGATCCCGAGCAGCTGCGAGCCGATGTGCAGATGCAGTCCCGCGAGCTCCAGTCCGGCCGCGCGCGCCTCACCGATCGCGGCCAGCGCCTGGTCGGGCGGCAGGCCGAACTTCGAGCCGTGGTGCGCCGTGCGGATCGCTGGGTGCGTGTCGGCCTCGATCCCCGGCGTGACCCGGACGAGTGCGCGCCGCACGCCGGCCTCGACCGCGCGGGGGATCTCGTCGAGCGCGTCGATCACGACGAAACGCGCGCCGGCTTCCGCCGCGGCTCGCAGCTCCTCGTCGCTCTTGTTGTTCCCGTGGACGACGATCCGCTCGCCGGGGATGCCGGCCTTCCGCGCGTAGGCGAGCTCGCCGAGCGCTCGAGACGTCGGCGCCGAAGCCCTCTGCCTGCGAACAGCCGCAGGAGCGCGAGGCTCGGGAACGCCTTCACGCTGTAGAGCAGGAGGGCGTCCGCCGCCGCTTCGCGGTAGGCGCCGGCCGCCGCGAGCAGCGTCTGCTCGCAGTAGACGAGGAGCGGCGTCCCGAAGCGCTCCGCGAGCTCCGACGCCGCGATCCCGCCGACGGTCAGCTCGCCACCCTCGACCGCAGCGGTGTCCGGAAGCAGGGTCATCGCTCGCGCAGCGCCAGCAGCGGCTCGACGAGGAGGCGCGGCAGCCGTCGCCGCGCGGTCGCCAGCGCGTCGCGCACGGCCGCGGTCGCATCGTCGTGCACGCCGGCTCCATGGCCGCAGAGGACGTGGTCGGGCTCGAGCTCTCCCAGGCGGCGCGGAGGCTTCGGGCGGAGGAGCGGATGGACGCCGAGCCGCTCCCCGTCGAGCGCGAAGTAGTGGGGCACGGTGCCGAGCGCGTCGGCGCAGACCAGCACGCGCTGCTCGGGCCACCAGAGCGCGACCTCTCGCCAGAAACGCCGGCGCACGACCGGCACGAACTCGAACGGCGAGTCGGCGACGCCCTCGAACGGGACGCGATGGTGCGGCACACCGAGCCGCTCGGCGAACTGCGAGCAGGCCCGCTCGTGCCGGTCGAGCAGCTGGATCACACCCGCGGGGTCGCCGAGCGCGCGCAGGCGAGCCTCGACGTCCCCGGTGGGCGGGTCGACGAGCCAGACGCCGCCTTGGGCAGCGAGCGCGTGACCGATCATGCGCACACGCGCCTTCTCTGGCGAGACCCACCCGAAACCCCAGTTGGTCTCGTCGACAACGGTCGGCGTCAGTCCTTCCACCAACCATTGCTCATGTCCGCGTCTCCCGGGCCCGTGTTGGGCGCGCCGAAGGCGATCAGCTCTGCGCCGTCGGGGCCTCCCTCGAGGTTGCGCATCGTGTCGCGGTGGATCCGCACGGCGTCGAAGGGCTTGAGGTCGACCACGTCGTCGTCGAGCTTGATCTGCGCGCTGCCGTTGAGCAGGACATAGACCTCTTCCTGCTTGTTGTGCTGGTGTCCGAACGGAAGGCGGAAGTTCGGGGCGATCCGCAGATAGCTCACGCCGCCGTTCTCCATCTCGAGCGGGACGCGCGCGGTGCGGAACTCGAGGTCGGGCGACATGTCGAACTTCGGCGCCTGGTCCTCGACCTCTTTCAGGTTCAGGTGCGTGTAGCTGGCCATGTTTCCTCCCTTGCGGTTGCTTGGTAAAGTGCTTTTTAATGGAGCAGCTTCTCGAGTAGCGCAGGAAGCGAACGCGGCGGGGCCGCGGCAGCTTCCCCAGGGCCTCTCTCGCGAGAGGTCTTTTTCGTTTTTGGAGGCGAGATGGAACGGTACGACCCACACGCAATCGAGCCGAAGTGGCAGCAGGTCTGGGAGGAGGCCGGGGCGTTCGCGGTCCCGAACCCGGATCCCGGCACCCCGCCGAACCCGGACAAGCGCTACGTGCTCGAGCAGCTGCCGTATCCCTCGGGAACGCTGCACATGGGGCACATGCTGGTCTACACGATCGGCGACGTGCGGTCGCACTTCCAGCGCCGGACCGGCCACGAGGTGATGCGGCCGATGGGCTGGGACTCGTTCGGCCTGCCCGCCGAGAACGCCGCCATCCGCGGCGGCGGCCATCCGCGCGAGATGACGGAGCGGAACATCGATCACATCCGCGCCTTCATGAAGCGGGCCGGCTGGGCGATCGACTGGGACCGTGAGATCGCGGCGCACTCGCCCGATTACTACCGCTGGACGCAGTGGCTGTTCCTGAAGCTGTACGAGGCCGGCCTGGCCTACCGCAAAGCGTCGCCGGTGAACTGGTGCCCGAACGACCAGACGGTCCTGGCCAACGAGCAGGTCAAGGACGGCCGCTGCGAGCGCTGCGGGGCGGTCGTCGAGGCCCGGAACGTGGAGCAATGGTTCTTCCGTACGACCGCGTACGCCGACGAGATGCTCCACTTCGAGGGCCTGCAGTGGCCCGACCGGATCGTCGCGATGCAGCGGAACTGGATCGGCCGCTCCGAAGGCGCCGAGCTGATCTTCCGCGTCGACGAGCTGGACATCGACATCCCGGTCTTCACGACGCGGCCCGACACCGTCTTCGGGGCGACGTTCTTCGTCCTCGCCCCCGAGCACGAGCTGGTGCCGAAGCTCGCCGCGGGGACCTCACAGGAGGACAAGGTGCTGGAGTACGTCCGGCTGGCGGCCGGCGGCTCCGCCGACCGGGTCGACCCCGACCGCGAGAAGACCGGCGTCTTCACCGGCCGCTACGCCGTGAACCCGGCGACGGGCGAGCCCGTTCCGATCTGGGTCTCCGACTACGTGCTGATGGAATACGGCACCGGCGCGATCATGGCCGTGCCCGCGCACGACGAGCGGGACTTCGCGTTCGCGCAGCGGTTCGACCTGCCGGTGCGGACGGTCGTCGCCTCGGAGGGCGAGGAGTCGGCCGCCGAGGGCGCGTTCGTCGAGCACTCCGACAGCGAGCGACTGGTCAACTCCGGCGAGTTCTCGGGGCTGCCTGCGCCCGAGGGTGCACGCGCGATCGTCGAATGGCTGGAGAAGCGGCACGCCGGCCGCTTCGCCGTCAGCTTCCGGCTGCGCGATTGGGGCTTCTCGCGCCAGCGCTACTGGGGCGCGCCGATCCCGATCGTCTATTGCGACGGCTGTGGCGTCGTCACAGTGCCCGAGGACGAATTGCCCGTCGTCCTGCCGGACATCGAGGACTATCTGCCGAAGGGAAAGGCGCCGCTCGAGTCCAACGAGGAGTGGATGCGCGTCGACTGCCCGAAGTGCGGCGGCGAGGCCAGACGTGAGGCCGAGACGATGGACACGTTCGTCGACTCCGCCTGGTACTTCCTGCGCTACTGCGACCCGCACAACGACCGCATGCCGTTCGAGCGGGAGCTTGCCGATTATTGGGGCCCCGTCGACTACTACCAGGGCGGAGTCGACCACGCGACGATGCACATGATCTATGCGCGCTTCTTCCAGAAGGCGCTCGCCGACCTCGGGATGGTCGGCTTCCGCGAGCCCTTCGCGCGGTTCCACGGCAACGGCTGGGTGCAGTACGGCGGCGCGAAGATGTCCAAGTCCAAGGGCAACACGATCAGCCCGGACGAGTTCGTCGACCGCTACGGCGCGGACCCGGTGCGCCTGGCGATGCTCTTCATCGGCCCGGCCGACCAGGACATGGACTTCACCGAGGAAGCGTTCGAAGGGATGGTGCGGTTCGTCCGGCGGCTGTGGCGGATCGTGGGCGAGGTCGTCTCGGCTTCGGCTCGCTCGGACGGGGGCGGCGCGTTGACGCGCAAGGCGCACGAGACGATCGCGAAGGTGACCGACGACATCGGCCGGCGCGAGTCGTTCAACACGGCGATCGCGGCGGTGATGGAGTTGGTGAACGAGCTCTCGCGGGATGTCGGGGCGCCGGACGCGCGCTTCGCCGCCGAGACGGCTGTCTCGCTGATCCAGCCGTACGCGCCGCACGTCACCGAGGAGCTGTGGGGAGTGCTGGGGCACGAGCGGTTGTGGGAGCGCCCGTGGCCGGTCGCGGACGAGTCGCAGCTCGTGCGCGAGACGTTCGAGCTCGTGATCCAGGTGAACGGCAAGGTGCGCGACCGCCTCGAGGCTGCGGTCGGCGACTCGGAAGAGCAGCTGGTCGATCGCGCGCTCGCCTCGCCGCGGGTGCAGGCGCACCTGGACGGGAAGCAGGTCCGCCAGACGATCGTCGTCCCCGGCCGGCTCGTCAACATCGTGGTCTAGCGCGGCCGCTCGCCGCGTGCGCTCGCGCGTGCGCGCACGCGCGCCCCTGGGTGGGCGGGGGTTAGGGACGGTACCCGCGGAAAGCGCACGTGAGTGTCACGGCTGTGTGCCGAATGTGTGCCGATTTCGTTGCACTTTCGGCACAAAGGCGTCACCCACGCGTGACACTTTTCCGGGCACGCTCGCCGCATGGCGGAACTTCTCCACCAGCGGCGGCGGCAACTCCTGCTCGCCGCGGTCGCGCTCGCGCTGCTCCTGCTCGCTGCCCGATACCTCCTGCCCGCGGGCACTGCGACGCCGGCGGCGCCTCTCCCCCCGCCGCCCGGCCCCGGCACGGGTGCGGCCGGCCCTTCGGCGCGGGTGGTGGTCGACGTGGTCGGCGAAGTCCGGCGGCCTGGCCTCTACAGGCTGGCCGACGGCTCGCGGATTGCTGACGCCGTCGCCCGCGCCGGCGGGGCCACGCGCAAAGCCGAGCTGGCTCAGGTCAACCTCGCGGCGCCGCTCGCGGACGGAGAACAGGTCGTCGTCCCGGCACGCGGCTCCGCTGCCGCCGCGGCGCCGACCGCCGCGACTGGCGGTGACGGAGCGGCTCCGTCCGCACCGATCCAACTCAGCACGGCGACGCTCGAGCAGCTCGACTCGCTTCCCGGCGTCGGGCCTGCCACGGCCCAGAAGATCCTCGACTACCGCACGAAGCATGGCGCGTTCAGCTCGGTCGACGAGCTCGACGCCGTTCCCGGGATCGGACCAAAGCGGCTCGAGCAGCTGCGAGACCTGGTGGTGCCTTGACCGCCGTGCGCGGCTCACCGCACGCGTTCCTCTTGGCGCTTTGCCTCGGGCTCGCGACCGCGAACGCGGCGCGCATTTCACTCCTGCCCCTTGCGCTGGTCTCCGCAGCGATCCTTGCCGCGGGAGCCACGCGCGCAGAAATCCGGCCCTGGCTCGCAGCCGCCGCGCTCTTGCTCGTCGGCTGGTGGTGGGGCAGTGCGCGCCTGGACGCGCTCGACCGCAGCGTCCTACTCGCGCGCGTCGACACCGCCGAGCGCACGGACCTCGTCGTCACCGCGCCCGCCCGGCGGAGTCGGTTCGAGCTGCGGATCCCCGCCGAGGTGACGCGCTTCGGCCGTCTCCGCTTCCGCGAAGCCGCTCTCCTGGAGCTCCCGCTCGGACGCGCGCCGCCGCAAGGCGCCGTGGTCGAGACGATCGCGACCGTGCGCCTCCCACGGCCGAAAGCACACGGCTTCGACGAGCGCACATGGCTCCGGCACCAAGGTGTCCACGTGGTGCTGCGAGCAGACCGCTGGCAGCTCGTCGGCCAACGGGGCGGCCTCGGCGGCATCGCCGACCAGCTGCGGGCGCTCCTCGCACGGTCGATCGCACCCGGGCTCCACGGCGAGCGCGGCGGTGTGATCGAGGGCATCGTGCTCGGCGACGAGCAGGCACTCTCGCCGGACCTGCGGCAGCGATTCAGAGCCTCGGGCCTCTACCACCTGCTCGCCGTCTCCGGCCAGAACGTGGCGCTCGTGGCTGCGGGCGCGCTCGCGCTGGTCTGGCTGGTCGGACTTCCACGCTGGGTGGGCCATCTGGCCGCGCTCGGAGCGATCGGAGGCTACGTGCTGGCCGTTGGCCCGCAACCGTCGGTCGTCCGCGCAGGGATCGCGGGCGCCCTCGCCTCGGCGGCGTGGCTCAGCGCTCGCGCATCGGACCGGTGGTACTTCCTCCTGCTCGCAGCCCTCGCGCTGCTCGCACGGAACCCGTACGACCTGCTCGACGCAGGCTTCCAGCTCTCGTTCGCAGCCGTCGCCGCGATCTTCCTCGTCGTCCCTCGCCTGCTCGACGTGCTCGAGGGCTACCCGCTGCACCGGAAGCTCGCGGCGGTCGTCGCCGTCTCGACTGCCTGCGGCGCTGTCACGGCCCCGATCCTCTGGCTGCAGTTCCATGCGCTCCCGCTCGTCACGGTGCCTGCGAACGCGCTTGCGGAGTTGGCGGTCGCGCCTCTCCTCTACCTCGCCTTCGCGACCGCGCTCGTCGGCGCCGTCTTCCCTCCTGCCGCCGCCGGCCTCGCCTGGGTCAACGGCTGGTGCGCGGCCTACCTCGCCGCCTGCGCCCGCTTCTTCGGCGGACTGCCCGGAGCTCAGGTGCGGTCCGACCGCGGCGCGCTCGCCCTCCTGTGCGCGGCCGGCGCGGCCGCCTATGCTTGGCGCCGGTGGCAGAGCTCGCCGCGGTCTACCTGATTACCGGCACCGACCGGCCGAAAGTCGTCCGCGCGCTGCGGCGCCTGCGCGAGCGCGTGGGCGAGGACGCGACGGAGCATCTCTCTGCGCTCGAGGCGAGTGCCGAGGATGTCGAGGCCGCCTGCAACGCCCTCGGTCTCTTTGCGGTCGAGCGGCGCCTCGTCGTCGTCGAGCACGTCGAGCGCTGGAAGGCCGCCGAGGTGAGGCGCTTGGAGGAGTACCTCAAGCGCCCGGCGCCGACGACGGTCCTCGCACTGACCGGCGAGGAGGTCAAGCGCGACTCGAGTCTCGCCAAGGCGGTCGCGAAGGCAGGCGAACTCCTCCTCTACGACCTCCCGAAGCGGGGGCGCAAGTCCGACTTCCCGCGCTGGGTCGAGGCGCAGCTCGCCGAGCGCGGCGTGAAGATCGACGCCGACGCCGCGAGAGCCGTCGTCGAGCTCGTCGGCGAGAACAGCCAAGAACTGGCGACGGAGGTCGACAAGCTGGCGACCTGGGCCGCAGGCGAGCGCCTCACGGAACGCGAGATCGCGCAGCTCGTGGCGGCCCGCGCCGAGACGCCGCCGTTCGACCTGACCGACGCCTGGGGCCGCCGCGACGTGGCGGCCGCAGTCGGCGCCAGCGAGCGACTTGTCGAGCGCTCAGGGGACGCGCCGCGAGATGTGTTCCTGCGCGTGACCGGTCTCCTCGTCGCCCACGTCGGACGCGTACGCGACTGTCGCAACCTCTCCGCGCAAGGGGTCCCGCCCGCCGCCGCGGCCGAGCGAATGAAGCGCAACCGCTTCTACGTCCAGAAGCTCTACGAGCAGGCGGGCAACTTCACGCACGACGAGCTCGACGACGCGGTCATCCGGCTCGCCCGCCTGGACGCCGCGCTCAAGGGCGGCAGCACGCTGCCCGGCGAGCTCGAGTTCACTCGCGCGCTCATCGACATCACCCGCGGCAGAGAAACCGCGAAAGCCGCTAGCTAGCTAGGAGCCCGAGCCGGCGGCGAGGCGGGCGGCCTGCGCCTTCTTGCGGGCGGCCGTGTTGCGGTGGAGCGCTCCGCGCGAGGCTGCCTTGTCGATCCAGCGCACGAGCTCGCGGTGCTCGGCCTCGACCTTCGCGCCGTCGCCCTCGTCGACAGCAGCCCGCAGCCGGCGGGTCAGCGTCTTCACCGTCGAGGCGTAGCGCAGGTTCTCGAGCCGCTCCTCGCCGGCGATCCGGACGCGCTTCTTCTGTTGCTTGATGTTGGGCATTTCGTAAAAGAGCCCGCTCGAGCGGGCCGCGCCGATGGTAGCAGCAGAGCCCCTTCCTATACTCGGGCGCGTGGAGGAGCGAGGCGCGGCCCGCGGCCGACGGCTGGCGCGGTCGACGGCGATCTTCTCGCTCGCAACCGGGCTTTCCCGGATCCTGGGCCTGATCCGCGAGATCGTCGCGGCCTACTACTTCGGCGCCGCCGGCAAGGTCAACGCGTTCACGGTCGCGTTCCAGGTGCCGAACCTCGTGCGCTCGCTCGTCGCGGACGCGGCCCTCTCGTCCGCGTTCGTCCCCGTCTTCAGCGAGCTGCTCGAGAAGGGAGAGCGCAAGCGCGCCTGGCGCGTCGCCTCGACGCTCTTCTGGCTGATGCTGCTCGGCCTCGGCGCCTTGACCGCCCTCTTCATCGTGATCGCGCCTCTCGTGATCGCGCCCTTCGGCGATCCGGGCGGAGACAAGGAACTCGCGATCGGGCTCTCGCGCGTGCTCTTCCCGATCGTCGCGCTGCTCGGCGTCTCGGGCGTGATCGTCGGGATCCTCAACAGCTACGAACACTTCACGGTGCCCGCCGCTGACCCCGGTCTTCTGGAACCTTGCGATCATCGCCGGCCTCGTCCTCGGCGTGCCGCACGCCGAGACGATGAGCGGGAAGCTCTACGTCTACGCGATCTCGATCGTGATCGGCACGGTGATCCAGGTGCTCTTACCCGTGCCCTGGCTGCGCGGGCTCGACGGACGGCTGCAGATGGTGGTCGACTGGCGCGATCCCGCGGTCAGGCGCGTCTTCGTGCTGATGGTGCCGGTGACGATCGGGCTCGGCCTGATCAACTTCAACCTCGTCGTCGACTCGATCTTCGCCTCGCGCCTGATCGACCCCGAGCTGGCGCCGACGGCGATCGACAAGGCGTTCCGCGTCTACATGCTCCCGCAGGGAATGTTCTCGGTCGCGGTCGCGACCGTGCTGTTCCCCTCGCTCTCGCGGCTCGCCGCGCGCGGCGATCTCGAGGGGTTCCGCACCACCGTCGGGCTCGGCCTGCGCCAGATCGCCTTCCTGCTCGTCCCGGCAAGCGTGATCTCGGCGGTCCTGGCGGAGCCCATCGTGCGCCTTCTCTACCAGCGCGGCCAGTTCGGACCGCACCAGACCCACGTCGTTGCCGGCGCGCTCGCCGCCTTCGCGGCGGGGCTGACGTTCAACGGGACGATGCTGATGCTGAACCGCGCCTTCTTCAGCCTGCAGTCCCCGTGGATCCCGACCGCGGTCGCGCTGGCCAACCTCGGCCTCAACGCCCTCCTCGACGCCGTCTTCTACCGCTTCGGGACGTGGGGGATCCCGCTTTCGACGACCTTCGTGAACATCGCCGGCACCTTCGCGCTGCTCGAGCTCCTGCGCCGCCGCCTGGGCCGCGTCGAGCTCGGCGAGACCGGACGCGCGTTCGGGAAGATCGTGCTGGCCTCGGCGGTAGTCGCGCTGGTCTCCTACGGGGCCTGGCGCGGCCTCGATTCCGAGCTCGGGCGCTCGCTGGCCGCCCAGATCGTCTCGCTCGGCGTCGCCCTCCTCGGAAGCGCGGTCGCCTACGCGCTCGCGTGCCGAACGCTGGGGGTGCGCGAGCTTCAGGCGCTCCTCTCCCTGCGCCGCCGCAGCGGGTGATCGAGTTCGAGCCGCTCAGGCACGAGCACCTGCCGCTGCTGCGCGAATGGCTCGAGCGCGAGCACGTCCGCCGCTGGTGGCGCGACTCGCTGGACGACTCGCACGCGGAGTACGCGAAGGCGATCGACGGCCTCGACCCGAGCGACCACTACCTGATCGTCGTCGACGGGCGGCCCGTCGGGATGATCGAGACCTATCTCGTCTCCGACTTCCCCGAATGGGAGGCGGTCGTCGAGGTCGGCGAAGGTGTGGCCGGCGTCGACCTGCTGATCGGCGAAGCGGAACTGACCGGACACGGCCTCGGCCCGCGCGTGCTCGAGGCGTTCGCCCGCGAGGTCGTGTTCGCGCGACCGGAGACCGGCGCCTGCGTCGCGGCCGTCGACGAGGACAACGTGCGCTCGTGGCGCGCGTTCGAGAAGGCCGGCTTCCGCTACGTGCGCGACGTCGAGGAAGACGGCCGTCCGCACCGCTTGATGCGGCTGGAACGCCGGTACGCTCAGTAGCCCATGGAGCAGGAGCGCATCCGCAACTTCTCGATCATCGCGCACATCGACCACGGCAAGTCGACGCTGGCCGACCGCATCCTCGAGCTGACCGAGACCGTCACGGGCCGCGAGATGCGCGCCCAGGTGCTCGACACGATGGAGCTCGAGCGCGAGCGCGGGATCACGATCAAGGCCCAGGCCGTGCGAGTGCTCTGGAAAGGCCACCAGCTCAACCTGATCGACACCCCGGGCCACGTGGACTTCACCTACGAGGTCTCGCGCTCGCTGCAGGCCTGCGAGGGCGCGCTGCTCGTCGTCGACGCCGCGCAGGGAATCGAGGCGCAGACGGTCGCGAACGCGTACCTGGCGATCGAGAACGACCTCGAGATCATCCCCGTCGTGAACAAGATCGACCTCCCGCAGGCCGACCCGGACGGCGCGGCGGCCGAGATCGCGGAGCTGGTCGGCGAACAGGCCGACCACGTGCTGCGGATCTCGGCCAAGACCGGCGAGGGCGTGGAGGCCGTCCTCGACGCGATCGTCGAGCGGATCCCGGCGCCCGCAGGTCGACGCGGACGCGCCGGCGCGCGCGCTCGTCTTCGACTCGTCGTACGACCAGTACCGCGGCGTCGTCGCGTTCGTGCGAATGATCGACGGCTCGTTCCGAGCGCGAGAGCGGCTCCGCGCGATGGCGCAGGGGACGCGCTTCGAGTCGGAGGAGGTGGGGTTCTTCTCGCCCACGATGCGCGGCGCCGACTCGCTCCAGGCGGGCGAGGTCGGCTACGTGATCACCGGGCTGAAGGACGTCAGCCGCCTGCGCGTCGGCGACACCCTCACCTCGGAGGAGAACCCCGCCGCCGAGCCGCTCCCCGGCTACAGGGACGTCAAGCCGATGGTCTTCGCCGGCCTCTTCCCGACGGATTCCGACGAGTATCCCGACCTGCGCGACGCGCTCGAGAGGCTGAAGCTGAATGACGCGGCGCTCTTCTACGAGCCGGAGACCTCGCAGGCCCTCGGCTTCGGCTTCCGCTGCGGCTTCCTCGGCCTGCTGCACATGGAGATCGTCCGCGAGCGCCTCGAGCGCGAGTTCGATCTCGACCTGATCGTGACCGCGCCGAGCGTCGCGTACCGGGTGATCACGCAGACGGGGAACGAGGTCGAGGTGCACAACCCGGCCGAGATGCCGGCCGAGATCGAGCGCGTCGAGGAGCCGTACATCAAGTCGTCGACGATCGTCCCCAAGGACTACGTCGGCTCCGTCATGGAGCTGAACAACGACCGGCGCGGCCGCTTCGACCACATGGAGTACCTGTCGGAGCAGCGCGTGCTGCTCGTCTACGAGCTGCCGCTGGCGGAGATCGTGCTCGACTACTACGACCAGCTCAAGTCGCGCACCCGCGGCTATGCGAGCTTCGACTACGACGTGATCGGCTTCCGGGAGGGCGACCTCACGCGGGTCGACGTGCTGATCGCGGGCGAGCCGGTCGACGCGTTGTCGCTGATCGTCCACCGCGACGGGGCCTACGCGCGGGGCCGCGCTCTGGTCGACCGGTTGCGCGAGGAGATCCCGCGCCAGTTCTTCGACGTGCCGGTGCAGGCGGCGATCGGCTCCCGCGTGATCGCGCGCGAGACGATCAAGGCCAAGCGCAAGGACGTGCTCGCGAAGTGCTACGGCGGCGACATCACGCGCAAGCGGAAGCTGCTCGAGCGCCAGAAGGCCGGCAAGAAGCGGATGAAGCAGGTCGGGGCGGTCGAGGTGCCGCAGGAGGCGTTCCTCGCCGTGCTCAACCTCGACGGGGGGAAGAAGTGAGCGCCGCGGACGGCCTGGTCAGGCACCTCTACGTGCACCTGCCCTTCTGCGCGTCTCGCTGCGGCTACTGCGACTTCGTCACGGTCGTCGGGCGCCGCGGCCAGCACGCGGCCTACGTCGACGCGCTGATCGCGGAGCTCGAGCTCGAGCAGGAGGTGCTGGCACCGCGGCTGGAGAGCGTGTTCCTCGGCGGCGGGACGCCGACGTTCACGGAGGCGCGCGAGCTCGAGCGGCTGCTGCAGCGCGCTGCCGCCGGCCGAGGAGGTCACGGTCGAGGCGAACCCGGAGACGGTGACGCCGCAGCTCGCCCGGCTCTTGCGCACGTGCGGCGTGACGCGCGTCTCGCTCGGCGCGCAGAGCTTCCAGCCACATTTGCTGTCGGTGCTCGAGCGGCGGGCCGGTCCGGATGACGTCCGGCGCTCCGTCTACTCTCTCCGTGATGTCGGATTTGACAACATTTCCCTCGATCTCGTCTACGGGATCCCCGGCCAGAGCTCCGCCGATCTCGACGCCGACCTGAGCGACGCTCTCGCGCTGGAGCCCGAGCACCTCTCCTGCTACGAGCTGGAGGCGAAACCGGGCACGCGGTTCACCCATGCGCACGGCGCGGAGCTCGCGCGTCAGGCCGAGGCGATGGAGTCGTACTTCGAGCGCGTGGTCGCGCGCGTCACGGCTGCCGGGTACCGCTGGTACGAGACGGCGAACTTCTGCAGGCAGCCGTCCCTCGCGGACGGGCGGGACCTACGCTCGCGGCACAACCTCGCCTACTGGCGCGCCCGGGACTACCTCGGCCTCGGGATCGGCGCGGTCTCGACAATCGAATCGGAGCGCCGGCGGACGACGCCGAAGCTCGGGGCCTACCTGGCCGCCCTCGCTACCGGCTCGCGGCCACCGCGGGAGCTGGAACCGCTTCCGCCGGAGGTGCGCGAGAGTGAGCGGGTGATGCTCGGGCTACGCCTGGACGAGCCGCTCGCGGTCGACGGGCTCGCGGGCGCGGTCGACTGGACAGCGGTCGAGCGGCTCGAGCGGCTCGGGCTCGTTCGGCACGAGCGTCGGGAGAGCCTCGCCCTGACCGGCCGCGGCCGCTACCTCGGCGGCGGCGTCACGGCGGAGCTGCTCGCCTAAAATCCCTGCAAAGGTGATGAACCAGGCAGCAGAGACCGAGCTCACGCACCGTCAGGGCGAGATCCTGCGCGGCGTCGTCGAGGCGTACGTCGCGACCGGCGAGCCGGTCGGGTCGCGGACGCTCGTGGACCGGGCGGGTCTCGACGTCTCGCCCTCCACGGTCCGCGCGGAGCTGGCCGAGCTCGAGGCACGCGGCCTGCTGACGCATCCGCACACCTCCGCCGGGCGGATCCCGACCGAGCAGGGCTACCGCTACTACGCGGACCGCCTGCTCGAGCGGCTCGACCCGCATCCGGAGGGCTTCCCGCTCGATCTGAGCGCGGCGCGGAGCGAGGTCGACTCGGCGCTGCAGGCGACGACCGAGATGCTCTCCGAGGTGACGCGGCTGCTTGCGCTCGTGTCGGCGCCGCCGCTCGGCACGGCGACGGTGCGCCACGTCGAGGTGCTGCTGCTCCAGCCGCACGCGGTGATGGTCGTGGTGATCGCGTCGACGGGCAGCGTCACGAAGCGCGTCTACCGCTACCCCGAGCCGGTCGATCCGATGCTCGCCGACTGGGCGGCTGCGTACCTGAACGACCGCATCGCGGGGCTCGAGTTGGGCAGCAACGCGCTGCGGCGGCGGCTCGACGATCCCGGCCTCGGCCGCCGGGAGCGCGCGTTCCTGGCGACGGTCTCGACGCTCTTCGAGGAAGCCCTCGCCGCGGAGCAGCAGGGGCTCTACGTGGGCGGCACCGCGGGCTTGCTCGAGGACCTGCGTTCGGAAGAGCTCGACGCCTACCAACGCCTGGTCGAGGTGCTCGAAAAACGCGCGGCGCTGCTCGAGGTCGTGAGCCAGTCGCTCGACCCCCGCAAGCCGTTCGTTCGCGTCGGGCCGGAGCTCGAGCACCCCGCGATGCGCGACCTCGCGCTGGTCGGCGCCTCGTACGGGCTGACGACGCGGACGCTCGGAGCGGTCACCCTGCTCGGCCCCGTGCGCATGGACTACGACAAGGCGCTGCGGTCGGTGCGGGCAGCCGCGCACGAGCTCTCCCGGTTCGTCGAGGAGATCTACGAGGACAACTAGAGCGGCGAGTACGCTCCGGATGGATGGCAGCGACGAAGCGCGACTACTACGAGGTCCTCGGCGTCGAGCGCGCTGCGGGCGAGAGCGAGATCAAGAAAGCGTTCCGCGGGCTCGCCCGCACGCTCCACCCGGATGTCTCTGAGGAGCCGGACGCCGAGGAGCGCTTCCGCGAGGTCGTCGAGGCCTACGAGGTCCTCTCGAAGCCGGAGACGCGCGAGCTCTACGACCGCTTCGGGCACGAGGGCCTGCGCAGCGGCGGCTTCAACCCTTCCGCATTCGACCTCGGGAGCCTCTCCGATCTCTTCTCGGCGTTCTTCGGCGACGACCTCTTCGGCGTCGGGGGCCGCGGGCGGCGCGCCCGCGGCGCGGACGCGGTCGCCCAGGTCGAGATCGACCTCATCGAGGCCGCGAACGGGACGAAGCTCGAGGTCCCGTTCCCGGTCAGCGTCCCCTGCGCGGTGTGCGACGGCACGGGTGCGGAGCCGGGGACCGAGCCCGAGACATGTCCGACCTGTGGGGGTGCCGGTCGCGTCGAGCACGTGTCGCGGACGGTGTTTGGTGAATTCATCCGCTCGCAGGCGTGTCCGCAGTGCGCCGGCGCCGGACGCGTGATCGCGCACCCGTGCGGCGAGTGCGGCGGAGCCGGCCGCGTGGTCGAGGAGCGTACGCTCGAGGTCGAGGTGCCGCCCGGGATCCACGACGGCCAGCAGATCCGGCTCACGGGCGAGGGCCATGCGGGATCGCTGGGCGGCCGCGCGGGCGATCTCTACGTACAGGTCAGGATCCGGCCCGACCCGCGCTTCGTACGCGAGGGAAACGACATCATCACGACGGTCGACCTGACGATCACGCAGGCCGCGCTCGGCGCGACCCTCCCGGTGCCGACGCTCGAAGGCGAGACGGAGCTCGAGCTCGAGCCCGGCACGCAGCCCGGCTCGGTCGTCGTCCTGCGCGGGCGCGGGATGCCGGTCCTGCAGGGCTTCGGCCGCGGTGACCAGCGCGTGCTCGTGAACGTGCGAGTCCCCCAGCGGCTGACGGACGACCAGCGCGCGCTCCTCGAGCGCCTCCAGGACGCGCTCGGCGAGGAACAGTACGAGGACGACGAGGGGTTCTTCGAGAAGCTGAAGAGCGCGTTCCGCTGAGCCGTCCGCTGGGCACGCTGCGCCGCGTCGCGACGACCGTCTCGCCGGAGCGCGCCGAGATCGCGCGGGCGCTCATGGTCGAGCTCTTCCCGGAGGGCTTCGAGGAAACGGAGCACTCGGACGGCGTCGAGCTCGCCGCGTACACGGATGCGAGCGGCGAGGAACGGCTCTGGGCTGCCTTTGGAGCCGTCTCGGCCGATGCGGTCCCGGACGGCTGGGAGCAGCGGTGGCGCGAG
This sequence comes from uncultured Actinomycetes bacterium, assembly GCA_963788215.1. Taxonomy (GTDB): domain Bacteria; phylum Actinomycetota; class Thermoleophilia; order Gaiellales; family Gaiellaceae; genus AC-32. Next base: position 333,751 of record CAWBFX010000003.1, on the reverse strand, counting down.
TTTCACAAGCCGGTGCGCGTCGGCCGGCTGTGGCTCGGCCCGCCGTGGGAAGAGCCGCCGGCCGACGCGCTCGCAGTCGTGATCGACCCTGGCCGCGCGTTCGGCACGGGCGGCCACCCGACCACGCGCCTCTGCCTCGAGCTGCTCGCCGAGGTCGAGCCGGCGAGCCTGGTCGACGCGGGCTGCGGCTCGGGCGTCATCGCCGTCGCCGCGGCGAAGCTCGGCTTCTCGCCGGTGCGCGCACTCGACCAGGAGGCGGCCGCAGTCGAGGCAACGGCGCGAAACGCAGCGGCGAACGGCGTCGAGCTCGAGATCGAGCAGGCCGACGTGCTGTCGGCGCCGCTTCCCGAGGCCGAGGTCCTCGTGGCGAACGTCTCCGCGGGCTTCGCCGGCGCGCTCCGGCCACAACCGGCCACACACACGGTTCTCACCTCTGGCTACCTCGAGTCCGACCGTCCCACGATCGACCGCTTTCGCCCCCTGGAGCGCCGCATCGCGCAAGGGTGGGCCGCAGACCTGCATCGCCGCGAGGAGTAGAGTCCACGCGCCGTGGCGGGCTTTTCCATCCGTTTTCTGGGTTGCAAGGTGTCGTACGCCGACGCCCAGGCGATCCGCGAGCGCCTGCTCGCGGACGGTCATACGGAGGCGCCCGACGGAGCTGAGGTCGCGGTTGTGAACACCTGTTGCGTGACGCACGAGGCGGTCCGCAAGTCGCGCCACGCGGCAGCCCGCGCCGCCCGGACGCACGGAAAGGTCTACGTCACCGGCTGCGGCGCGAGCCTCGGGGCGGACGGCTTCGACGGCCTGCCCGAGAACGTGGTCGTCGTCGCTCGCCGGAGCGAGGAGACGCCCGGGTTCGTCGCCGGGGACGTCGGCGCCGTTGCCTGCGTCCAGGCCGACGCGCGGCTCGAGCGGGTGCGCGCGTTCGTGAAGGTCCAGGACGGGTGCAGCTTCTCGTGCGCGTTCTGCGTGATTCCGTCCGTTCGGGGCGAGTCGCGCAGCCGTCGCGCCGAAGCCGTTCTGCGCGAGGTCCGGCGGCGGGTCGAGCAGGGCCACAAGGAGATCGTTTTGACCGGGATCAACCTCGGTTGCTACCGCGACCGCGATGCCGGCTACACCCTCCCGCGACTCGTCCGCGAGGTGGGGGAGATCCCCGGCCTGGCCCGCCTGCGCCTCTCGTCGATCGAGGTCAACCACGTGAACGGCGAGCTGGTCGCCGCGCTGCGCGAGACTCCCGCGCTCGCGCGCCACCTGCATGTCCCTCTGCAGTCCGGCGAGGACGGCGTGCTGCGCGCGATGGGGAGGCGATACGACAGCGCCACCTACCTGCGTCGCGTCGAGCCGCTTGCCGACTTCAACCTGACGAGCGACGTGATCGTCGGCTTCCCGGGCGAGGACGAGCAAGCCTTTCGCCGGACGCTCCAGGTTGTCGACCGGGCCGGGATCTCGAGCGTCCACGTCTTTCCCTATTCGCCGCGGCCGGGGACGGCGACCGCGGCCGCCGACACCGTCCCGCCGCACGTCAAGCGCGAGCGCGGCGAGCGCCTGCGTGAGCACTCGCGGGTTGCGAGCCTCGAGCGCTGGCGCGCGAAGGTGGGGACCGAGGACGTCGTCCTCGTCGACCGCCCGGGCCGCGGGTACGGCGACGACTACTCGCCCTGGCTGGTGCGAGGCGAGGTCGGCGAGCTCGTCCGCGTCAGGGCACGCGGCGTGACCGAAGAGGGGATTCTCGCTGCCTGACGACTGTCTCTTCTGTGAGCTCGTCCGGGACGGCGACCACCTGCGCGCCGCGGACGGCTTCGTCGCGGTCCGCGACATCAATCCGAAGGCCGAGACGCACCTGCTCGTGATCCCGGAGCGCCACGTGGAGACGTTCCGCGACGTCGGTGAGTTCGCCGCCCGATGAGGCCAAGCACATGCTGGAGTTCGTCGCCGAGACGGCCAAGGACGCCGGGCTCGACGACTACCGTGTGGTGGTGAACGTCGGCGAAGGCGGGGGGCAGACGATCTTTCACCTCCACTGGCACGTGCTCGGCGGGCGGATCTGGGGGGTCGCCGGATGAGCCTGATTCGCGACGCTGGAGGACGAGCTGAAGCAGGCGATGGTCGCGCGCGACACCGCGCGCCGCGACACGCTGCGCCTGATCCTGTCGAGCCTCCGCAGCGCGGAGAAGGAGCTGCAGCGTCCGCTGCACGACGACGAGGAGCTGCAGGTCCTCCAGCGCGAGCGCAAGCGCAGGCAGGAGGCCGCCGAAGGCTTCCGGAGTGCGGGCCGGGACGCGCAGGCGGAGGCCGAGGAAAGCGAGTTGGCGGTGCTCGAGGAGTTCATGCCGGAGCCCCTCTCGGAGGATGACCTCGAGGAGATCGTCGACGACGCGATCGCGGAGGTCGGCGCGACGAGCATGCGCGACTTCGGCCGCGTGATGGCCGACGTGATGCCGCAGGTCTCGGGCCGTGCCGACGGCTCGGCGGTCAGCCAGCTCGTTCGCGAGAAGCTCGCCTGAGCGGCTTCGGGAAGCTCAACCGTCTCCTAGAGCCACTGCGCGCGTTCAACCGTCCGTGGTTCGTCTCCGGCGGCTGGGCGATCGACCTCTTCCTCGGCGAGGTGACGCGGCCGCACGAGGACATCGAGGTCGGGATCTTCCGCGGGGATCAGGGAGCGCTGCAGGCGCACCTTGGCGAATGGGAGCTCCGCAAGTGCGAGCGGCCGGGTCGACTCGATCCGTGGGAAAAGGACGACCGGCTGGAGCTCCCGATCCATCAGGTCTTCGCATTTCCTCCGGGCAGCCCACCGCCGCAGCAGCCCTGGGAGCCCGGCGGCGACGAGTTGCAGTTCTTCCTGAACGACGTCGAGGACGGCGTCTGGCTGTGCCGGCGCGATCCCAGCGTCCGGCGACCGGCGGCCGAGGTGTGGACTCGATCGGCGTCGGGGTTGCCGATCGTCGCGCCGGAGATCCAGCTGCTCTACAAGGCGAAGCACCACCTGGACAAGGACGAGCGGGACTTTCAGGTCACGGTTCCCCGGCTGAGCCGAGAGCAGCGGGAGTGGCTGACGCGAAGCCTTGAGGTCGTACACCCGGGCGATCCATGGCTCGCACAGCTCGAAGCCTTCGACGCGTAGCGCGAGACGCCGTCGGTCGCCGCGTCGCAGCCCGCGAACCTCATACCCCCACCCTGGGTGGGGATCGATCCCACCGCCCTCGAGGGCGAGCGTAACCCGCAAAAGCGCACGCGCGGGTGACGAAACCGTGCCGAATGTGTGAATTCCGCGGCTCCGGCGCAACCCGGCGCAGCGCCTACACTGAGCCTCTATGCAGGAGGTTCTCTCAGTCTCGAACGACGTCGCGGCCGAGCTCGCCACGGTCGGCGACGGCGTGCTCGACGCGCTTCGCGAGCGGCTGCGCTGCACGATCCTGCTCCGCGGCAACCGCCTGACGATCGAGGGCTCCGACCCCGACGTCGCCCAGGCGCGCGCCGTGATCGACGAGCTCCGCGACCTGGTCGAGGGCGGTCACGAGATCGAGCCGAGCACGGTCGACGCGGTTCTCGCCGCGCTCGACGAGGCGGAGGACCTGCGCGAGGTCCTCGAGGACGTGGTCTGGCGCCACCGCGGCAAGAAGATCTCGCCGAAGACGCTCAACCAGAAGCGCTACGTCGACGCGATGCGCAGGCACACCGTCACCTTCGCGATCGGCCCCGCCGGCACTGGCAAGACGTACCTCGCGATGGCGCTCGCCGTCGCAGCGCTGTCCGACCGGGAGGTCGGCCGGATCATCCTGACGCGGCCCGCAGTCGAGGCCGGCGAGCGGCTCGGCTTCCTCCCGGGCGACATGCTCGCCAAGGTCGACCCGTACCTGCGCCCGCTCTACGACGCGCTGTACGACATGCTCGACCCCGACCGGCTCGCCGCCTACATGGAGAAAGGCACCATCGAGGTCGCGCCGCTCGCGTTCATGCGCGGCCGGACGCTGAACGACTCCTTCATCATCCTCGACGAGGCTCAGAACACGAGCCCCGAGCAGATGCAGATGTTCCTGACGCGGCTCGGCTTCGGCTCGAAGGTCGTCGTCACCGGCGACGTGACCCAGATCGACCTGCCGCGCGAGCAGGCGTCCGGCCTGATTCAGGTGCAGGACATCCTCGGCTCGATCGAAGGGATCGCTTTTATCCAGTTCGGCCACGAGGACGTCGTCAGGCACCGGCTCGTCCAGCGCATCGTCGAGGCGTACAAGCTGCACGCGGAGGAGACGGGCACGCAGCGGCACCGCTAGTGGAGCAGTAGATGGTGGCGGTCGAGGTGGACAACCGAAGCGGAGTCGAGATCGAGGAGGACGAGGCCGTCGCGCTCGCCCGCACGGTGCTTGCCGAGGAGGGCGTCGACGACGGAGAGCTCGGCCTGCACTTCGTCGGGCCGGACGAGATCCGCGCCCTCAAGCGCGAGCATCTGGGAGTCGACGAGGTGACGGACGTGCTCTCCTTCCCGATCGACGCGCGCGACCCGCTCGAGCCGGGCCTGCCGCGCCAGCTCGGGGACGCGGTTCTCTGCCCCCAGGTGGTCGGCGATGCCTGGCGTGCCCCGCTCGTGCACGGGATTCTGCATCTCGTGGGCTACGACCACGGCGCGGCGATGGACGAGCGCGAGGCGCGATGGAGCGACTGACCCACCGCCGCGCCCGGACCCTCCTCGAGAGCTTCAACTTCGCCGTCGAGGGCATCATCCACGTCTTCCGTACGCAGCGGAACATGCGGATCCACATGCTCGCGGCCGTGATCGTGCTCGTGGCGGCACTCGCGACGAGCGTGACGAGGCTCGAGCTGATCGCACTCCTGCTCGCGATCGCGTTCGTCTTCATCACGGAGATGCTCAACTCGGCGCTCGAGCAGGCGATCGACGTCTCGACGACGTCCTTCGACCCGCTCGCGAAGCTGGCCAAGGACATCGCAGCGGGAGCCGTCCTGATCGCCACCCTGAATGCGATCGCGGTCGGCTATCTCGTCTTCTCGGGTCAGGTCGCCGACCGCAGCGCGCGGCTGCTCGACCGGCTTCGTGATGCGCCGGCGCAGCTGACGCTGATCGCCCTGGTGGTGACGATCATCCTCGTGATCGCGGCGAAGGCGTACACCGGGCGCGGGCGGCCGTTGAGCGGTGGTCTCCCGTCGGGCCACGCGGCCGTCGCCTTCGCCGGCTGGATGGCCGCGACGCTCGTCATCGGCGATTCGCACCGGTTCCTGATCTCGACGCTCACGCTGATCATGGCGCTGCTCGTCGCGCAGACGAGAGTCGAGTCGGGGTCCACTCGGCGCTCGAGGTGACCTACGGCGGGGTGCTCGGTGCCCTCGTGACGCTGGCCGTCTTCCAGCTGTTCGCGTGAGCGACGGGCTGCGCCGGGCATCGGAGCCGAGAAGTCTACACCCTTACTCTAATTTCTTTTTTTTAACAGCATTAATCGCCTATGCACGTCTTCTAAACGTCAACTTCTATAACGCCGTACCCTCGGTTACGATACGCCCTCCGTGCGCGCTCAGCTCTACCAACCCACTCACCTCCCGCCCTGAGGCCCGAAAAATCACAGAATCGGCACGAAGCCGTCACCCACGCGTTGCAGTTTCAACGGTTACGATCGCCCTCGAGGGCGGTGGGCAGTCATCCCCCCACCCAGGGTGGGGGTATGGGGTTTTGAGGAGCGGCTTCGTCGCCGTCGCCGGGAGGCCGAGAACGTTCGTCGGGGAAGTCGACGCTCGTCAACGCGCTCTGTGGCGGGAAGGTCGCGATCGTCTCGGACAAGTCGCAGACGACGCGTCGACGCATCGTCGGGATCGCGAACGGCGACGACCACCAGCTCGTGCTCCTCGACCTGCCGGGCTTCCAGCGGCCGCAGGATGCGCTGACCGAGCGGATGCAGCGCACGGTCGACGCCTCGCTCGACGACGTAGAGGCGATCCTGTTCGTCCTCTCCGCGCGCGAGCGGATCGGCGCCGGCGACCGCTTCATCGCCGAGCGCGTCTTCTCGCTCGAGATCCCCGTCGTCGTCGCCGTGAACAAGGTCGACCGCCTCAAGCCCGGCCACATCGCCGAGCAGATGGCCCGCGGCGCGCAGCTCGGCGACTTCCACGCGCTCCATCCCGTCAGCGCCCTCACCGGGGACGGCATCCCCGCCCTGCGCGACGAGCTCGTCGCGCTCCTGCCGGAAGGGCCCGCGTACTACCCCCGCGAGCAACGCACCGACCTCTCGCCGGAAGCCCAGATCGCGGAGCTCGTGCGCGAGAAGGCGCTCCAGCTGACGCGAGAAGAGGTGCCGCACGCGCTCTTCGTCGAGGTCGACGAGCTGGCAGACAAGGTCGTCCGCGCGACGATCTTCGTCGAAACCGAGTCGCAGAAGCAGATCGTGGTCGGCAAGGGCGGCGCGGTCGTCAAGCAGATCGGCACCCGCGCGCGCCCGGAGGTCGAGCTCGTCCTCGGCCACCCGGTCTTCCTCGAGCTGAAGGTGAAGGCGCGGCCCAGGTGGCGCCGCGACGAGGCGATGCTCGAGCGCCTCGGCCTCTGATGCCTTTGCTCGCCCTGATCGACGTCGACGGCACGCTGTTCCTGACCGACGATCCGCTCGCGAGCAAGGCGCTGTTGGCGACGCTCCGCGACCTCTACCCGGTCGACCCAGTCGAGGACGCCGTCGACCAGGTCGACCATGGTGGGCAGACGGCGAAGCGAATCGCGCGGCTCGTGCTCAACGCCGAGGGAATCGACGATGCGGCCGTCGACGAGCGCCTGGACGAATGCTGTCGCCGCTTCGCCGCCCGTTACCTGACCATGCTCGCCTCGGCGGACACGAGCGGCTGGCAGGCGGCGCCAGGGGCCGACGAAGCGCTGACGCGCCTGCAGGACGCCGGCGTCCGCCTGGCGCTGCTGACCGGCAACCCGGAGCCGATGGCGCGGGCCCGCATGTACCGGCTGGCGCTGGAGCGCTTCTTCCCCGAGGGCCAGGGCGCCTTCGGGTGCGAATCGGAGTCGCGGATCGAGCTGATCGAGCTCGCTCGCCTTCGCGCCGGCGGCTGGCCCGCGGAGGAGACGGTGGAGCTCGGCGACACGCGGCGCGACGAGACAACGGCTCGCGCGGCCGGCATTCGCGCTGTCCATGTGGAGCGCGGGCGATCTCACGGCCGCCGTCGAGCGGCTGCTCACGCCTTCGGCCTAGACTTCGATCGCATGGCTCAGGCGCCCGCGCTGCCGACCGGATTCGAGCTCCCGCTCGAGCCGCGGCTGCCGCGAATCGGCTCGATCGACCAGGTCGCGCGTCGAGGAGCGCGCGGCCACCCTCGCCAAGCGCTCGATCAAGCGCGAGTCGAAGCTCTTCGCGCTCGAGCTCGCGATGCGGATGACCGACCTGACGACGCTCGAGGGCGCGGACACGCCGGGCAAGGTCGCCGCGCTCGCCTCGAAGGCGATGCGGCCCGACCCGTCCGACCCGGACGTGCCCTCGGTCGCCGCGGTCTGCGTCTACCCGAACCTCGTCCCGACGGCGGTCGAGCGCGTGCGCGGGACCGGCGTCAAGGTCGCCTCGGTCGCGACCGCGTTCCCGTCCGGCCAGTCGCCGCTCGAGGCGAAGCTCGACGAGGTGCGCTGGGTCGTCGAGCACGGCGCCGACGAGGTCGACATGGTCATCGACCGCGGCGCGTTTCTCGCCGGGCCGCTACGCGAAGGTCTACGACGAGATCGTGCGCGTGAAGGAGGCCTGCGGCGAGAGCGCACCTGAAGGTGATCCTCGAGACGGGAGAGCTCGGCACCTACGACAACGTTCGCCGCGCCTCGCTGCTCGCGATGGCCGCCGGCGCCGACTTCATCAAGACGTCGACCGGCAAGCTCCCGTCGGCCGCGACGCTGCCGGTCGCGCTCGTGATGCTCGAGGCGATCCGCGACGTCTACGAGGAGACGGGCCGCCGGGTCGGCTTCAAGCCCGCCGGCGGCATCCGCAACGTCGAAGCAGGCGATCCAGCACCTCGTGCTCGTCCACGAGACCCTCGGCGACGACTGGCTCACGCCCGACCTCTACCGCTTCGGCGCCTCGTCGCTCCTGAACGACATCCTCATGCAGCTCCGGAAGGAGAAGACGGGCCGCTACCAGAGCCCGGACTACTTCACGGTTGACTGAGCTCGAGCGAACCGGAGACCGGCGCCGTTCCCGGCGCGGCTGGGAGTACGCGCAGCGCGCCCGAGTCGCGCGACGTCGTCACGCTGCGCGAGCGCTACGGCCACTTCGTCGGCGGCGAGTGGCTCGAGCCGAAGGAGACCTACACGACGATCGACCCCGCGAGCGAGGAGCCGCTCGCCGAGGTCGGCCAGGCGACGCGAGGAAGAGGTGGCAGCTCGCCGTCGGCGGCCGCGCGCGAGGCCTTCGAGAACGGCTGGTCGGCGCTGCCCGGCTCGGAGCGCGCGAAGTACCTCTTCCGGATCGCGCGCATCCTGCAGGAGCGCGCGCGCGAGTTCGCGGTGCTCGAGTCGCTGAACGGCGGCAAGCCGATCAAGGAGTCGCGCGACGTCGACCTGCCGCTCGCCGCGGCGCACTTCTTCTACTACGCGGGCTGGGCCGACAAGCTCGAGTACGCGTTCCCGAACCGCAAGCCGAAGCCGCTCGGCGTCGCCGGCCAGATCATCCCGTGGAACTTCCCGCTGCTGATGCTGGCCTGGAAGATCGCGCCCGCGCTCGCGGCCGGGAACACCGTCGTGCTCAAGCCGGCCGAGACGACGCCGCTCTCGGCGCTCCTCTTCTGCGACGTCCTCCGCCAGGCCGAGCTGCCGCCCGGCGTCGTCAACATCGTCACCGGCGACGGCCGCACCGGCGCCGCGCTCGTCAAGAGCGACGTCGACAAGATCGCCTTCACCGGCTCGACCGAGGTCGGCAAGGCGATCCAGCGCGAGCTCGCCGGCACCGGCAAGAAGCTGACGCTCGAGCTCGGCGGCAAGGCGGCGAACGTGATCTTCGACGACGCGGCGCTCGACCAGGCGGTCGAGGGGATCGTCAACGGGATCTACTTCAACCAGGGCCACGTCTGCTGCGCGGGCTCGCGGCTGCTCGTCCAGGAGTCGATCTACGAGGACGTGATCGAGAAGCTGAAGCGGCGGCTGACGACCCTGCGCGTCGGCGACCCGCTCGACAAGAACACCGACGTCGGCGCGATCAACTCGCGGCAGCAGCTCGAGAAGATCCAGGAGCTCGTCGAGAGCGGGGAGGAGGAGGGCGCCGAGATCTACCAGCCGCCGTGCCGCCTGCCGGAGAAGGGCTACTGGTTCGTGCCGACCGTCTTCACGAACGTCGCGCAGAGCTACCGGATCGCGCAGGAGGAGATCTTCGGGCCGGTGCTCTCGGTGCTGACGTTCCGCACGCCGGACGAGGCGGTCGAGAAGGCGAACAACACGCCGTACGGGCTCTCGGCCGGCGTCTGGACGGAGAAGGGCTCGCGGATCCTCTCGATGGCGCAGCGCCTGCGCGCCGGCGTGATCTGGGCGAACACGTACAACCGCTTCGACCCGGCCTCGCCGTTCGGCGGCTACAAGGAGTCGCGGCTTCGGCCGCGAGGGCGGCCGGCACGGGCTCGAGCCGTACCTGAGCTTCGAATGAGCCGGCTTCCCGGTCAGGAAGACGTACAAGCTCTTCATCGGCGGCGAGTTCCCGCGCTCCGAGTCGGGCCGCACCTACGAGGCCGAGGGGCAGAACGTCGCGCGCGCCTCGCGCAAGGACGTGCGCGACGCGGTCCGCGCGGCGCGCGGAGCGTTCGCCAAGTGGGCGGGGATGACGGCCTACAACCGCGGCCAGGTGCTCTACCGCGTCGCCGAGATGATGGAGGCGCGGCGCGCCGAGTTCGCGGAGTTCTGCTCGGGGCCGAAGGAGGTCGAGCGCTCGATCGACCGTGTCGTCTGGTACGCGGGCTGGGCGGACAAGCTCGCGCAGGTGCTCGGCTCGTCGAATCCAGTCGCCGGCCCGTACTTCAACTTCACGTTCCCGGAGCCGACCGGCGTCGTCGGGATCCTCGCGCCGCCCGAGCCGGCCCTGGCGGGCCTCGTCTCGCGGGTCGCGCCGGCGATCGTCGGCGGCAACGCGGCCGTGGTCGTCGCGTCCGAGCTGCACCCGCTGGCGGCGGTCGAGCTGGCGGAGGTGCTCGCCACGGCCGACGTCCCGGGTGGCGTCGTCAACATCCTCACCGGCCGGCGCGACGAGCTGGCGCCGGTGCTCGCGTCGCACATGGACGTGAACGCGCTCGACGTCTCCGGCGCCGACGGCCAGGTGGCGGAGCTCGAGGAGCTGGCAGCCGAGAACGTGAAGCGCGTCGTCCACGGCGCGCCGGACGACCAGAGCCCCTGGGAGATCGCCGGCTTCCTCGAGCTGAAGACCGTCTGGCACCCGATCGGGGTCTGACCCGGCGAAGCGGCTCCAGCAGCGAGGCTTTGCGCCAGAATTGCGCCAAGTGACCGGGCCAGACGATTCAGCCAGGCCATCTCCGAGGGGGACGGCATCTCGCTTCTCGCGGAGGTCGACGGGCCCGAGGCGGCTCGACGCGCCGAGAGCGAGGGGGCGGAGGGCCTGCTCGTCCACAGCGGGAACGAGGCGCAGCTCCAGCAGATCCGCGACGCGGTCTCGGTGCCGGTCCTCTTCTGGTGGAACGGCGAGCACGCCGACCGGCTGGCCGGCGCCGACGCCTGCATCGTCGACGTCGCCGCCTGGTCCGGCGGGCCGGCGGGGCGAGGACGTCGTCCAGCGCGCCCACGCCGAGCTCGACGACCACTTCGAGCTGGCGCTGCGGGTCGAGGACGACGAGCAGCTCGAGGACGCGCTGGCGAGTTCGACCCCGAGCTCTTCGTGCTGGCCGCGAAGGACGAGGAGGCGCTCGAGCGGGTCCTCGACCTGCTTCCGGACGTGCCCGCCGGCAAGCTCGCGATCGCGGAGCTGCCCGCGACGACGCGTGCCGACGTCGACCAGCTCGAGCGCGCGGGGTCGACGCGGTGATCGTCCGCGGAGGGCGTGTCGCCGAGCTCGTCGGCGAGCTTCCGCCCGAGGTCTGAGACGAAGCGCCCCGAGAGTGTCTGGGGCGACCGCCGCCTCGCGCTCGTTGCGATCGTGTGCGGCGCCGCCGCGCTGCGGATCGTCGGGATCGGCTACGGCCGGCCGTTCCCGCTCTTCAGCCCGGACGAGCAGAGCATCGTCCCGCGCGCCTGGCACATGGTCCACGGCGGCGGGCTCGACCCGCACTGGTTCGACTACCCGAGCCTGCTCCTCTACCTGATCGCGCCGTTCCAGTCCTTCGAGGGCTCGCCCTCCTACCTCGCGGGCCGGCTCGTCGTGCTGGTGCTCGCGCTTGGCGCGGTCGCGGCCGCGTGGTGGCTCGGGAGCCGCGCCTACGGCGGCACTGCCGGCGCGGTCGCCGCTGCGCTCGTCGCGGTCGAGACGACGGAGGTCGCCTACTCGCGGATGGCCGTCACCGACGTGCCGCTCACCCTCGGCGTGGCCGTCTCGCTCGCGCTGCTCGTCAGCGGCCGGATCGAGCTCGCCGGGCTCGTGGCCGGCCTCGCGACGAGCGTCAAGTACCCGGGGGTCTTCCTGCTCGTCCCGCTGGCGGTCGCGAGCTGGCGCGAGCCGCGTCGCCTGGCGATCGGGGTGGGGCTCGCCGTCGCCGGCTTCTGCGCGACGAGCCCGTTCTTCGTCGCGCACTTCTCCAGCGCCGTCGGCGACGCCTACCGCGTCCAGAAGCTCGCGCGGCAGGGCTGGCTCGGCTTCGAGCACGACCACGTCGCGCCGATCGCGTTCCTGGCCAGGCTCTGGGACGGCCTCGGGCCCGTGCTGATCGTCTGCGTGATCGGCCTCGTGGTCGCGCTCGTCCAGCGCCGCCGGGCCGACCTGATCCTCGGCTCCTTCGTGGTCGTCTACTTCCTCGACCTCTGCACGCTCGGGGCGCACTTCGACCGCTACGTGCTCCCCCTGCTGCCGGCCGCTCGGCGCGCTCGCCGGGCGAATGCGCGGGCTCGCGCCGGTGACACTGCTCCTGCTGGTCGTGCCGCTCACGTGGTCGGTGCGCGACGCGCGGACGCTGACGAAGACCGATACGAGGGTCGTCGCGCACCGCTGGATCGAGAGCCACGTGCCGCACGGCGCGCGGCTCGCCGCCGACTCGTCGCTGCCCCCGTTCGCCGGCTTCCGCGTGCTGAAGCTCGCGCTGCCGCTTCCGCAGGAGGACCACGCCGACCCGAACCGCGACGTCCGCCGCCTGCGCCGCCAGGGCGTTCGCTACGCCGTCGTCACCGGCGCGATCGCCGACCGCGTGCTCGCCGCGCGCGAGCACTACCCGCGCGAGACCCGCTTCTACGAGTCGCTGCGGAAGACGAAGCGGCTGTTCTACATCGCGCCCGGCGGCCGCTATGCGGGCCCTGGGTTGCCGTCTACCATTTCTGATCGTGAGACGGGTCGTAGGGGCACTCATCCTGCTCGCGCTTGCCGTAACCCTCGCCGGCTGCAGCGGCGGAGGCGGCCGCGCGGGCGCAGCGGTCAAGGCGAAGCCGGCCTGCCCGGCGCGGCCAAGGGCTGGCAGCAGCTCGCCGACAGCATCCGCGCGCCGGTCTACTGCCCCGCGCTGGATGCCGGACCCGCTCAACGGCGTGATCAAGGGGCAGTGGAACAACATCGATTCGGTCTCGCACGGACCGCAGCTACCTCGATCGGCTTCATCTGGCTCGAGCACGGCAGCGGCGAGCTGCACGTCAACCTGCGCGGCTATCCGGGCCGGACGAAGATCCCGACCTGCCCCGCCTCCGTCGGCAAGAGCACGCTCCCGTGCTTCGCCGACCCGCACGGCACGATGCGCGCGAACGGGATCGACGCGACCGTCTACACGGTCAACCAGGACGCCGACCAGTGGCACGTCCTCCTACGCCTGGCACCAGCGGCTCCCTCTACACGCTCAGCCAGCACGTCGCCGCGCCGCTCACCTACGCGACAGGTCGTCGCCGACCTGACGAGGATGCTGCGCGACCTCGCTGGTCGAGCCCAAGGCCTGATGGGCACGACCCGCGGAGCATTCCTCGCCGGCGCAGCCGCGGCGGCGCTCGGCGCGGCCGGGATCTACGAGCTCGTCGACCAGCTGACGACGTCGCCGCAGCCGCGCGGCCGCGACCGGGCCTGCCGCCCGAGCAGCACCTGCTCGACGGGCTCAGCGTCGTCCGCGACAACGGCGTCGAGGTGCTCGTCCCGCCGCTGCACCACCAGGTCGTGACCGCGACGCGTGCGCGGCCGACGGGCGACCTGCGCGCCGCGCAGCGCGAGCTCGAGGACGCGCTGGCCGGCTCGAGCGCCGCTTCGCCGCCGACGCCCGCGGGCCTCGGCGTCACCGTCGCCTGGGGCCTGCCGTACTTCGAGCGCTACGTGCCCGCGGCGTGGCGCGAAGCACGCGCCGCACGACCGCCGCGCGCGGCAAGCCGGCGCTGCTGCCGACGCGATCCGCTTCCCGAGCGACCCGCACGACGACCGATCCTGGAGGAGAACGACGTCGCCGTCCTCCTGCGCAGCGACCCGCTCGACCACGTCGCCGACGGCGCGAAGGCGATCTTCGAGGACCTCGACGTGCTCGAGCCGACGAGCATCCGCAAGGGCTTCGCGGGCGGCGGCTTCGACGGCGGAAGAGCCTGCCGAAGCAGATGGCGCTGGCGGCGGGCGTGCCGCGGCGCCGATCTGATCCCGGACACCTCCGAGCTCTTCCTCGGCTTCACCTCGACGCAGAAGGCCGGCCTCGGGCCGCGGCCGGATCGCGAACCTCGAGACGCTCGGCTACGCCGACCTGCCGGCGGCTACTTCCGCGCACGGCACGCACATGCACCTCTCGCACATCTTCGAGGACCTCGAGGCGTGGTACCTGAACTTCGACTTCCAGCGAGCGCGTCGACACCGTCGTTCCGGCCGGGCCTGCACGTGCGCGGAGGGCACGCAGACCGTGCGGCAGGGGCCCGACGCGAGCGCGACGCCGGCCGCGGACGTCGAGCGCGACTTCCGCCGCGTCGGACGGATCGGCCACAGCGCCTCGATCCAGACGACCTCGCGGCTGCGACCGGACACGTCGTCGGCCGGACGGGACGGTCTACCGCAAGGGCACGGCGATCCCGCAGCGCGCCGACTTCAACACGCTCGACAACCCGTTCTTCTGGAGCGCGCCGGCGCGACGGCAGGTCGACGCGGCCGTCGGCGGGCGTGCACTTCGTCGTCTTCAACCCGACGAGCGACGACTTCCACCGCAACCGGCTGGCGATGGACGGCGTCCTGCCCGACGGCACGAGCCTGCCGTCTCGCGCCGCGGCGACGCGCGGGCAGGGCTTCAACTCGGTGCTGCACACGACGCACCGGCAGAACTTCCTCGTGCCGCCGCGGCGGCACCGGTGCCTTCCCGCTGGCCGAGCTCTGACGCCTAGAGCGGCTCAGCCGAAGAACGCGTCGCGCGACGTCGTACCAGCTCCTCGCGGCACGGTCTTCAGCTCGGCGGTCGCCTCCGTCGAGCGAGACGTCGACGATCGTCGTCGCCGCGGCAGCGCGGCCATCCGGCCGAAGCTTGCCCTCGTGGACGAGGTCGGCCGCCTTCAGTCCGAAGCGCGTCGCGAGCACGCGGTCGCGCGGGGTCGGCGTGCCGCCGCGCTGGACGTGGCCGAGCACGGTGACGCGCGTCTCGAAGCCGGTTCGCTCCTCGATCTCGCGCGACCGAGCGCCGTCGCCGACGCCGCCGAGCGCGGACGTGGCCGAACTGGTCGTCGCCGCGCCTCGCGCCTCGTCGCTCGCCCGACTCGTACGTCAGCTCGTACCCCTCGCTGACGACGACGATCGAGAAGTCCTTGCCGCGCGCGTGCCGGCGCTGGATCTCCGTCGCAGCGCTGCCTCGACGATGAGCGGCTGCTCGGGGATCAGGATCACGTCGGCGCCGCCGGCGATCCCGCTGCACGACCGCGATCCAGCCGGTGTGCCGGCCCATCACCTCGACGACCATCACGCGGTTGTGCGACTCGGCCGTCGTGTGCAGCCGGTCGATCGCCTCGGTCGCGATCGAGACGGCGGTGTCGAAGCCGAAGGTGTAGTCGGTCGCCGGAGAGGTCGTTGTCGATCGTCTTCGGCACGCCGACGACCGGGAACCCGTGCTCCGCGGTGGAGCCGCGCCGCGACGCCGAGCGTGTCCTCGCCGCCGATCGCGACGAGCGCGTCGAGCCCGTTCCCCTCGAACGTGCGCGAGCACCGCCTCGACGCCGCCCTCGAGCTTGTACGGGTTCGTGCGCGAGGTGCCGAGGATCGTCCCGCCGCGCGGCAGGATCCCGGAGATCTCGCGGCGGCCGAGCGGCTCGACAGCTTGCCCTCGACGAGCCCGCGCCAGCCCTCGCGGACGCCGACCACCTCGTAGCCGCGCGTCGAGCGAGCGCCGCGCGACCGCGCGGATGACCGCGTTCAGCCCGGGGCAGTCCCCGCCGCCCGTGAGCACGCCGACCTTCATCGATGCCGAAGGTGGGAATCGAACCCACACGGGGCTTGCACCCCACCGGATTTTGAGTCCGGCGCGTCTACCAGTTCCGCCACTTCGGCGCCAAACGGGACTTTAGCCTCGGTACCCGCTTGCAATACAGCCGCGAATCGCTCCGATACTCGCGTTCAGCGGGCGGTCATGCCTGCGATCGATATGACGGATCCGGCTGACGAAGGAGGAAGCGTGAGGCGAGGCATCATTCTTGGAGGGGTCGTCCTGACCCTGGTTTTCGCTCTGGTTGCGTCTGCGTGCGGCAGCAAGAAGAGCAGCAGCAGCAGCACTTCATCGAGTGGTGGCGGCGGTGGCGCGAAGTCACTGCCAGCCTCGTCCTGTGGGCCGATCTACTACGAGGGCTCCGGCAAGCCGGAGTTCATCGTTCCTTCCGACCTGCCGCTCCAGGGCTCCAGCCGGACGCAGACGGTCCAGATGGTGGACGCGATCAAGTACCGCTCAAGCAGCAGAGCTTCAAGGCCGGCAAGTACGACGGTCGGCTACCAGTCCTGCGACGACTCGACCGCCCAGGCCGGCAAGTGGGACTCGGGCAAGTGCTCGGCGAACGCGCAACGCCTACGCGCAGAACAAGACCGTCGTCGGCGTGATCGGCACCTTCAACTCCGGGTGCGCCGAGATCATCGATCCCGATCCTGAACCGCGCGGCGAACGGCCCGGTGGGCATGGTCAGCCCCGCGAACACGTACGTGGGCCTGACCCACGCGGGCCCGGCACCGCGGCCGGCGAGCCGGACAAGTACTACCCGACCGGCAAGCGCAACTACATCCGCATCGTCGCGGCCGACGACTTCCAGGGCGCCGCCGACGCGCTCCTCGACGCAGCAGCTCGGCTACAAGAGCGTCTTCATCCTCAACGACAAGGAGGCCTACGGCCTCGGCGTCGCGACCGACTACAAGAACGCCGCCACGAAGCTCGGCCTCAAGGTCGCCGGCTTCACCGCCTGGGACCCGAAGGCGTCGAGCTACGAGGCGCTCGCGACAAGGATCAAGCAGTCGGGCGCGGACGTCGTCTACCTCGGCGGCCTCGATCTGCGAGAACGGCGCGAAGCTGATCAAGGACCTGCGCGGGCGTCTCGGCAAGACTTCCCGCTGATCGCTCCGGACGGCTTCAGCGACGTTCACGGCCGTCAAGAACTCGGGCGGCGTCGCGAGCGGCATGTACATCTCGCGTCGCCGGCCAGCCGAACGAGAAGCTCGACCGGCGCCGGCAAGGACGTTCGTCAAGGACTTCGGCGCGCAGATCGGCACCGACGCCGAACCCGTACTCCGCGTACGCGCGCCCAGTCGATGGCCGGTCATGCTCGACGCGATCGCCAAGTCGGACGGCACGCGGGCTCAGGTCGACCGACCAACCTGCTCAAGACGAAGGTCACGGACGGCATCCTCGGCACGTTCACGATCAACGCGAACGGCGACACGAACAACAACCCGGTCACCCTCTACAAGCTGGTCGGCCGGGCAAGGGCGGCACGGGCGACGTACAAGACGATCACGCCCGCCGCGAGCCTCGTGAAGGCGGCGTAGGCAGCAAGTCGCAAGCGACAGTCTCGGGGGAGGGCCGCGGGCCCTCCCCCGAGGCCTTTCAGGAGGAGATCGTGGCCACACGAGGCGAGTCGAGCAACCGTCGCCGCGACGCGGTTCGCTACCGGCCGAGCGTCACGTCGTGGTCGGGCTCTCGCTCGTCGCGCTCGCTGCTCGTCTGGCTCGGCGTCAACCTCGTCAAGACGCCGTCCGACTTCCTCCAGATCTTCCTGATCGGCCTCACGCTCGGCGCGATCTACGCGCTGTCGCGCTCGGCTACACGCTCGTCTACGGCATCCTCGAGCTGATCAACTTCGCGCACGGCGACGTCTTCATGCTCGGCGCGATGATGGCCGCGACGTTCACGGGCGAGGTCTTCGGCCTCGACAGGGCCGAGGCGCCGGTACGTGCTCTGGCCGCTCGTGCTCGTCGACCCTCCTCATCTGCATGGCGTTCTGCGGGGCGCTGAACGCGACGATCGAGTTCGTCGCCTACCGGCCGCTGCGCGGCGCGCCCCGCCTCGCGCCGCTGATCACGGCGATCGGGATGTCGTTCATCCTCCAGAACGTCGCGCTCGCGTGGAAGGGCCCGAACTACGTGCAGACGTGCCGCCGATCCTCCCGACGGGCAACGTCTTCACGACCTCGGCAGCGTCGACTACCCGTGGAACAAGCTGATCGTCCTGCTCGTGACGTTCCCGGTGCTCGTGCTGCTCGTCTGGCTCGTCCAGCAGACGCGGCAGGGCAAGGCGATGCGCGCGACCGCCCAGGACAAGGACGCCGCCGCGATGATGGGCATCAACGTCAACCGGACGATCTCGTTCACGTTCCTGATCGCCGGCGGCCTCGCCGGCGCCGCCGGCCTGCTCTACGCGCTCTACGTGACGAACGTCCGCTTCGACCAGGGCTTCCAGCTCGGCCTGATCGCCTTCACGGCGGCGGTGCTCGGCGGGATCGGGAACCTGCCGGGCGCGGTGCTCGGCGCGCTGCTGATCGGCCTGATCCAGGCGTTCAACGAGGGCCTGCGGCTGGCATGCGCCCGGGCAGCGACTGGACGCAGTCGATCGTCTTCTCGATCCTGATCCTGATCCTCGTCTTCCGTCCCGAGGGCCTGCTCGGCGAGCGGACGCCGGAGGGCGGCTAGATGCGTCGGCTCGCCGCGACGTCGAGCACCGCCGGCGCTGCTCGGAGCCGCGGGCTCGCGCGCTCGCGTCGGCCCGGACGCCCCGCTGGCTCGGCGGTGGGCCGCTCGGGCACGGCGGTCGATCGCGCCTCGACGTCGGCGCGATCGTGCTCGCGCTCCTCGGCGGCTCGACGTCGCGCTCGATCTTCGTCCGCGCTCGTCTTCGCGGCGATCTCGTCCCGCCGTACGAGCGGGTGCCGCTACGCGCGGAAGTACGATCGGCCGCTCGTCGTCGCTCGCGCTCGCGATCACTACCCGTTCTACTGGGACACGCATGTTCACGATCCCGTCTTCGGCGAGTTCCCGAGCGTCCCGACCGGGGTCGTGATGCTCGTCTTCATCATGATGGCCGTCGGCCTGAACATCGTCGTCGGCTACGCGGGCCTGCTCGACCTCGGCTACGTCGCCTTCTACGCGATGGGCGCCTACACCGCGGCCTGGTTCGCCTCGGTGCAGTTCGCGCACCGCAACGTCCACTTCGGCGCCGTGGGCGTCGGCCCGAACGTGCCCGGCTTCCACATCTCGATCTGGCTGCTGCTGATCGCCGCCGGGTTCCTGACCGCGCTCGTCGGCGTCCTCATCGGCCTGCCGACGCTGCGCCTGCGCGGCGACTACCTCGCGATCGTGACGCTCGGCTTCGGCGAGATCCTGCCGCAGATCGCGCGCAACGGCGACAACCTCTTCGGCACGGCTTCAACCTGACGAACGGCCCGAACGGGATCACGCCGATCGACTCGCCCGGCTTCTTCGGCGTCAACTACCTGACCGGTGCCGGCGACCTTCTGTCGACGACGTCCGAGCGCCTGTTCTTCTGGACCGGCGATCGCTCCTGCTCCTGTTCACGATCTTCTGCTCGCTGCGCCTGCGCGACTCGCGGCTCGGCCGCGCCTGGATCGCGATCCGCGAGGACGAGACCGCCGCGGCGGCGATGGGCGTGCCGCTGATGCGCACGAAGACCTGGGCCTACGCGACCGGCGCGTTCTTCGGCGGCGTCGCCGGCGCCTACTACGCGAGCTTCAAGAGCGCGACGTTCCCGGGCGACTTCTTCTTCAACATCTCGGTCTTCATCCTCTGCATGGTCATCCTCGGCGGCATGGGCAACATCTGGGGCGTGATCTTCGGCGCGGCCTTCCTCGCCTACCTCGACCGCGAGGGCCTCGCCAACACCGGCGCGCTGGATCAACCAGCACCTCGCGCTCGAACATCGAGGTGCCGAAGTACGAGTTCGGGATCTTCGGGATCATCCTGCTGGTCGTGATGCTCTTCCGGCCCGGAGGGCCTGATCCCGAGCACGAGACGCGCGGCCGAGTTCCACGAGGGCGTGCACGACGAGCCGCTCTACGACGTGCAGGCACGAGTGGGAGCTGAGTGGCCGACCTGCTCGACAGCCCGATCGGGTTGCGCAAGGAGTTCGGCGGCCTCGTCGCCGTCAACGACGTCGACTTCACGTCCCGCGCGGCTCGATCGTCAGCCTGATCGGCCCGAACGGCGCCGGCAAGACGACCTTCTTCAACATGCTCACGGGCGTCTACAAGCCGACGGCCGGGCGGATCGTCTTCGACGGCGAGGACCTGACCGGCAAGCCGCCGCACGCGTTCACCGCAGCGCGGCATCGGCCGCACCTTCCAGAACATCCGCCTGTTCCAGAACATGACCGCGCTCGAGAACGTGCTCGTCGGCATGCACTCGCGCCTCAAGGGCGGGATCGTGCGCTGCATCCTGCGCACGCCGGGGCTGCAAGCGCGAGGAGCGGGCGGCGCGCGAGCGCGCGCAGCGAGCTGCTCGCAGTTCTCCGGGCTGCGCGGCGCGAGGACGAGATCGCGAACAACCTCGCCGTACGGCGACCAGCGCCGGCTCGAGGTCGCGCGGGCGCTCGCGACGGAGCCGAAGCTGCTGCTGCTCGACGAGCCGACCGCCGGCATGAACCCGCAGGAGACGGCCGACTTCACCGCGTTCGTCGCGAAGCTCCGCGCCGAGGAGGAGCTGACGATGCTGATGATCGAGCACGACATGCAGGTCGTGATGGGCGTCTCCGACCGCGTGACCGTGCTCGACTACGGCGAGAAGATCGCCGAGGGCACGCCGCACGAGGTGCAGCGCGACCCGCGCGTGATCGAGGCCTACCTCGGGAAGGCGGCGCTGGCAGTGAGCGCGACCGGCGGCGCCCGCGCGACGTCGATCCTCGAGCTCGACGACGTCCACACCTACTACGGCGTCGATCCACGCGCTCAAGGGCATCTCGCTGGAGGTGCGACGAGGGCGAGATCGTGACCCTGATCGGCGCGAACGGCGCCGGCAAGTCGACGACGCTGCGCTCGATCAACGGGCTCAACCACCCGCGCAAGGGCTCGATCGCGTTCCAGGGCAAGGACATCACGCAGGCCGCGCCGCACGACGATCGTGAAGATGGGGATCGCGCAGTCGCCTGAGGGCCGGACGCCTCTTCCCGCGCATGACCGTGCTCGAGAACCTCGAGATGGGCGCGTTCCAGCGCGACGACCGCGCGGAGATCCGCGAGGACATCGACCGGGTCTACACGCTCTTCCCGCGGCTCGCCGAGCGGAAGACGCAGAAGGCGGGGACGATGTCAGGCGGCGAGCAGCAGATGTGCGCGATCGGGCGGGCGCTGATGGCGCGGCCGAAGCTGCTCCTCCTCGACGAGCCGTCGATGGGGCTCGCGCCGATGCTCGTCGAGCGGATCTTCGAGACGCATCATCGAGATCAACCAGCAGGGCACGCCGATCCTGCTCGTCGAGCAGAACGCGTTGATGGCGCTCGACATCGCGCAGCGCGGCTACGTCCTCGAGACCGGCCATGTCGCCCTCGCCGACGACGCGAAGTCGCTCCGCGAGAACGAGCAGGTCCGCAAGACCTACCTCGGCGAGGACTAGCGCCGCTCCACGTTCTGAGCGGGAAGTACGGCGGCGGAGCAGGAAGCCGATGCGGGCCTCGGGCCCGGTCACGCCGCGGGCCATCGCGAGCGCGGTGCCGAGGCCCCCGGTCGGAACGAAGCCGAGCTGGCGCGCGGCGACTGCATCGCGGCAGCCGGCGATGATGACCGGCCCGACGCGGCTGAGCGCGGGCGCGCACCCGGCCCAGTCGGCGAACGGCAGTAGCGGGTGGCACGTGCGGCCCTCGCGGTAGGCGGCGATCGCGCGAGGGTCGGGCGCGGCTCGTGCTCGCCGCGCGCGAGCTCCTCGGTCTCGCGCGGCCCGGTGCGGAGCGCCTGGAACACCGCGCGGTAGGGCTGCTGCGTGGGATGGGCGAAGTGGCGGTGGAAGCGGTGCAGCAGGATCACGGTGCCGCCGTCGACGAGCGGGAAGCGGTCGCGCCAGAGCCGCAGCGCCAGGCCGAGGCCGAGGTAGGCGGCGAGGAGGGGGTTTGGCCGCTCCCGCGGCAGGTGCGGGGTCGTGCGCGGGATGCCGATGCAGATCGCGTCGAGGGGCTCGTCGAGCGTCGCCGACCGCGCCTCGACCGCGCGCAGCAGCGCCTCGGCGTGGGCCACGGACGGCGCCGCCGCGAACGCCGCGACAGCGCCCAGCTCGCGGCGGATCGACCTGATCGTCCGGTCGCGCACCACCCCGGGCAGCAGCCGGAAGCCGTGGCGAAACGGCGAGCCGGCGATGCGCTCGGTTGCCTCGACCTCGTACGGGTAGCCGCGCGCTGCTCCCTGCAGCTGCGGCTGGTTCAGCACGAGCGACGCCCCGATTACCGGCACCCGCTCGGAGAGGCGCCGCTCGAGCTCGAGCGCGATCCGCCAGCCGAGCGAGGCGCCGGTCTCGAGGAGCGAGTAGGCGTTCGCCGCCCGCAGCGCAACACTTCGCGCCGCGCCCAGGAGAACGGCGGGTCCGCCGTGCAGCACCGTCTCAGCCGCGCTGACGGTGACGACGAGATCGGTCTCGAGGAGCGCGCGGTCGACGCTCAGCGGAACCGCGCCGACCTCTCCGAGCTCGACCGACTCGGGTCCTCCGCGTCGTGGATGCGGACCGTGCCCGCGAACCGGCGCGCGAAGCCGGGCGAGACGATCCCCAGGTGCTCGAGCGAGCGGCGGTCGGGCCGGCGCATCAACCCGGACGCGACGAGAAGCGTCTGCCGCTCGGCCGGAATCCCGGCTCGCTCGAGCTCCGCGGAGGCTGCCTCGAGCGCTTCCTGGCGCGGATCCTGCTGTGCCGCCGGAAGAGGCAGCGAGGGCGGCTCGACCACGATCGTCGCGCGCCCGCCGCGGGGAGCGAGCGCGGCCAGCGGCTGACCGGCGAGCGGAAAGCGGAGCGCGTCGCGGACGGCGGCGCGCACGTCGGCGTTCGACTCCACGGGCGGAGGCGGCCTGAGGACGACGCCGTTCTTCGGCACGTCGACGACCACGAGGCTCGTGCCCGAGAGGAGGGGGACCCTCACGGAATCGAGCGATACACCCGCAGGAAGACCGGGCGGAAGCCGCGTTTCGGCCAGAAGCGGGAGGCCCAGAGGTTGGTCATCCGCCAGTCGGTCGTCATCACCGGGATCCCGTTCTCGTGGGCCCAGCGGATGACGTGCGCCGTCAGCGCGCGCCCGACCCCGGTTCCGCGCGCCTCGGGCTCGGTCGACGCCTGGGCGAGGTCGATGCTCTTCTCCGGCACGCGCAGGTCGGGGGGCCGCCGGTAGAGCAGGATGTGACCGACGATCCGGCCCTCACGCTCGGCGACGAACAGCTCGTATTTGTCCGCGAGGCCCTCCTCGTGCCATTCGGCCGAGACCTCTTCCTGCGTCTGGAGCTGGACGTTCGAGAAGCTCGGCGACGGCTGCATCGCGGCGCCCATCTCGAGCTCGAGCCGGGCTGCGTCGTCGAAGTGTTCCTCGTCGCCCTCCCGAATCTCGACGCCCGCGTCGAAGGGCTCCTCCGGCGTCGTCTCGCGTAGGGCGAGCACGGCCGAGGCGCCGAACGAGAGCCGGAACCAGGCGTCGACGAGCTCGGCGTCGTGCGAAGGGATGAAAGCGGCGTGCATCGTGTGGCCCTGCTCGACCCAGCGCTCGGCGGCAGCGGCGTAGAGGTCGCGGACCGTCTCGCGGTCGTCCTCGATTGCCTGGCCCGCGATTCCGACTCGCATCCAGGTGATGTTCATGTTGGTCGTGGGTGCCGCGATCAGGTAGCCGTGACGCGAGAAGACCCCGGAGGCGCCGTCGGTTTCCCACTCGGCCTCGATCGCCGCGACCGGGTCCGCGAGCTCCGGCAAAAGCGGCTCGGCCTCGCGGTGACGGGTGTGACGGGCCGCCAGCAAAGCAGCCGCATCGGCGACGTGTTTGTCGGCAAATGGGACGATTTCGGGACCACTCACGCCGCGTAGACTCGCAGAGATGCCCAAGACGCTCACCGGTGCCGAGCTGCAGCTCGACGACGCGCCCGCCCGCGAATCCGATCTCTTCCTCGTCGACGGCAACAACCTCGCGTACAGGGCCTTCTTCGCGCTTCCGGAGGAGCTCGCGACGAGCGAGGGCTTCTCCACGAACGCGCTCCTCGGCTTCACGAACATGCTCTTCAAGCTGCTCGCCGACTACAGGCCCAAGGGTGTCGCCGTCGCCTGGGACACGCGGCCCGTCCACCGCACGGAGCTGCTCGAGACCTACAAGATCGAGCGCAAGCCGATGCCGGACCTGCTGCGGGAGCAGTTCCCCCACTTCCGCCCGATCGTCGAGGCCTTCGGCTACCGGAACCTCGAGTTCGAGGGCTGGGAGGCGGACGACGTGATCGCGACCCTCGCCCATCTCGCCGACGAGGAGGGGATCAAGACCTGCGTCGTCTCGACCGATCGGGACGCCTTCCAGCTCGTCTCCGAGAACGTCTGCCTGATGATGACGCCGCGCGGGGTCTCGGACGTCCACGTCTACACCCCCGAGCGCGTCGAGCTCCGGCTCGGGATCGCGCCCGAGAAGGTGCCCGACTTCATCGCTTTGAAGGGCGATCCCTCCGACAACATCCCCGGGATCCCGGGGATCGGGGACAAGACCGCCGGCCAGCTGATCGCGCAGTACGGCTCGCTCGAGGAGGTGCTCGAGCACGTGGACGAGCTCTCGCCCGCCCGCTCGAAGTCGATCCGCGAGCACGCCGAGCAGGCGCGCGGCGCGAAGGTGCTCGCCACGATGCGCCGCGACCTCGAGCTCGGCTGCGATCCCGCAGAGCTCGTGCTCTCGCCGCCGGACCGCTCGACGCTGAAGGAGATCTTTCGGAAGTTCGAGTTCCGGAACCTGCTGAACCGAGTCGACGAGCTGGATGCAGCCGTCCCCGCCGCAGCGCCGCTGAAGAAGACCGGCGTTACCGTCCCGTGGCGCGAGGAGCTTAGTAACACTGTGTTACAAGCTGGGGTAACGGCTGGGATCGCCGCGGACTCCGAGCGGATCGCGGCTGCTGCGGCGGAGGAGGTCGTGGTCTCGCCGCGGCCGGAGCGCGTCGAGGGCGACCTGATCGCGCACGACGCCAAGTCGCTCGCCGTAGACGCCGTCGACGACACGATGATCCTGGCGTACCTGATCGAGCCCGGCCGCGCCGGCTACGAGCTAGACGACCTCGCCGCCGAGTACGGGCTCGAGCTGATCCCCGAGCCTGACGCCGAGGAGGAGACGGCCGCGCTCGTCCGCCACGCGGCCGCGACGCTGCGCCTGCGCGAGCCGATGCTCGAGCGCGTCCGCGAGCGCGGGGCGGAGCCGCTCTACCGCGAGATCGAGCTGCCGCTGACCAAGGTCCTCGCGGCGATGGAGGCCGCCGGCGTCAAGGTGGACACCTACCGCATGGGCGAGATCACCGCCCGCCTCGCCGACCGCGTGGAGGAGCTCGAGGCCAAGGCCTACGAGCTGGCGGGCGAGGAGTTCATCCTCGGCTCGACCCAGCAGGTCGCGCGGATCCTGTTCGAGAAGCTCGAGCTCACCCCGGGCCGCAAGGGGAAGACCGGCTACTCGACCGACAGCCGGATCCTCCGCTCGATCCGCGGCGACCACGAGCTCGTTCCGGTGATCGAGGAGTGGCGCGAGTACTCGAAGCTGCTGAACACCTATCTCGGCCCGCTGCCGTCGATGCTCGGCGAGGACGGACGCCTGCACACGACTTTCAACCAGACCGTCGCCGCCACGGGCCGCCTTTCGACGACGAACCCGAACCTGCAGGCGATCCCGATCCGGACCGACCTCGGCCGCGAGATCCGCTCGGCCTTCGTCGCCGAGGCCGGCTGCAAGCTGATCTCGGCCGACTACTCGCAGGTCGAGCTGCGGATTCTCGCCCACGTGTCCGGCGAGCCGAAGCTGAAGGAGTCGTTCGCGCGCGGCGAGGACATCCACACGACCACCGCGGCCGAGGTGCTGGGCAAAGATCCGGCGACGCTGACGAAGGACGAGCGCAACATCGCCAAGATGGTCAACTTCGGGATCATCTACGGGATCTCGTCGTTCGGGCTCTCCGAGAACCTCGAGATCCCGCGCGACGAGGCGCAGGCGTACATCGACGCGTACCTCGCCCGCTTCCCGCACGTGCAGGACTTCATCCAGCGGACGATCGAGCAGGCGGCGCGCGACGGCTACGTGACGACGCTCTTCGGCCGTCGCCGCCCGGTGCCGGAGATCCGCGCGTCAAATCGCCAGACCCGCGCGCTCGGCGAGCGGCTCGCCGTCAACTCGGTGATGCAGGGGACCGCGGCCGACGTGATCAAGAAGGCGATGGTCGTGATCCACGAGCGCCTCCGGGCGGAGGGCCGCTCGGCGAGGCTCGTCCTCCAGGTGCACGACGAGCTCCTGCTCGAGGCGCCCGAGGCCGAGGTGAGCGCCGTCAAGCAGCTCGTCCGCGAGGAGATGTGCCGCGCCTTCGACCTCGATCCGCCCCTCGAGGTCGACGTCGGCGCCGGCGACGACTGGAACGAGGCCAAGTAGGGAAGCGAAGCCGCCGCTCGCGGCTTCAGGCAAAGCGCTACTTCTTGGCCTTCTTGGCCGCCCGCTTCTCTTTCAGCGTCTTCTGAGCGGGCTTCTTCTCCATGCTCTTCTTCGAGTTCTTGTCCTTGCTTGCCACGTTCGACCTCCTTTCGCGTTCCGCTAGAGCATCATGCGCGCCGCGGCTCCGCCGGACGCATTGTCGCGCTTCCATCTTCGTCGACTTCGACGACGTAACGTCCGGGGTCTGCGCCGCTGGTGAAGCGTTTCAGGCCTTTCGGGCGTTTCGAGATGATCGCGTGGGTGCCGGTGCGGGTCTCGATCACGTAACCCTCTTCCACCTTTTGGTCGAGGAACGCATCGAGCGCATCGCTGCGTGTGCCTAGGGGATCAACCTCGCCCATGAGCGCGAGTATCGCAAGTCCCCCGGCCCGCGCCGTCCAGCGGCCGACGGCCGGGACAACGAGCTTGCCCTAAGAGGCGGCGGTCGGTGGGCGCAGCGCGACGACTTCGGCGGTCGCCTCCCGGCGGTCGAGCGCGCGAAGGAGGGCAGCGACGCAGTCCGGGTCGAACTGCGTGCCGGAGCCCTCTTCCAGCTCCCGGCGGGCCGCGCCCGGCCCGAGCGCCTCGCGGTAGGGACGGTCTTCCGTCATCGCGCGGTACGCGTCGCAGACGGCGACGATCCGGGCGCCGACCGGGATGGCCCGGCCGCTGAGCCGGTCGGGGTAGCCGGTCCCGTCCCAGCGCTCGTGGTGGTGGCGGACGATCGGCAGGATCGCCTGCAGAGACTGGATCGGCCGCACGATCTGCTCGCCGACCTCCGGGTGGGTGCGCATGACCGTCCACTCGGCCTCGTCGAGCGGGCCTGCCTTGTTCAGGATCGCCTCGGGGACGCGCACCTTGCCGATGTCGTGCAGAACCGCGCCCAGCTCGACGGTGCGGACGGCCTCGAGATCGAGCTCGAGCTCCGCGGCGACCGCGACAGCAAGGCGGACGACCTCTTCGGTGTGCTGGCTCGTCACCGCGTCCTTCGCCTCCAGCGCGTTCGAGAGAGACGCGAGGGTCTCGCGGTAGAGACGCTGCGCGCGCTCCTCGTGCTCGAACGCGAAGAGCAAGGCGGCGATCTGGCTGCCGGCGAGCTCCGCGAGGTGCCGCTCGGAAGCGGAGAAAGCGCGCGGCCGCGAGTCGTAGATCTCGATCAGACCCCACGGCTCGTCACCGACGACGAGCGGCACGAGGAGCACCGATTCCATCTGCATCTCACGGAGGACGAACACCTCGGCCGGGTCTGCGCGCGGGTCGTCGCTGGTGATCCCCCAGGGCACGCCCCTTTCGAGGACAGCCTGCGTGGCCGGATAGTCCGAGAGGTAGTAGCTCAGCCCGCGTGCGACCTGGCGCTCGGAGCGCGCGTAGTCGGCGATCTCACGCAGCAACCCTTCCTCGAGCTGCGAGACCAGTGCCGCCTCGGCCCCGAGGAGCAAGGTGAGCTCCTTGCTTGCGGCCCGCAGCATGCGCTGAGAAACCCGCTCGGCCGAGACCGCGCGGGTGAAGGCGACGAGCTGCCCAAGGGCATCTCTCGCGCCCGGGAGATTGATCGGATGCGGGGTCGGCCTGGCGCTCATGCCGCGACCTCTATTCGCGTTCCGGATCGCTTCGCCTGGTACATCGCCTCGTCGGCGACGCGCAGGAGGGCCTCCGGCTCGTCGACGCTGCCGCTGGTCGCGACGCCGAAGCTCGCGCTCAGCCTGCGGACGAGCGGGTCGATGTTCGCTGCGACGGCGGCCACGATCCGCGACACGATCTCACGCGCCTGCAACGGCCCGGCGCCGTGGAGGAGCAGCGCGAACTCGTCGCCTCCCACCCGGAACGCGTTGTCCTCCTCGCGCACGAGCTCGGCGAGCAGCGTGGCGAACTGGGTGAGGACGCGGTCGCCGGCGGTGTGGCCGTAGGCGTCGTTGATCTCCTTGAAGTTGTCGACGTCGAGAAAGACCAGTGCGAGCGGCTCGGTCCAGCCCGCGTCGGCCGCCGCTCCGAGCTCGTGCAGGAGCGCGCGCCGGTTCAGCAGGCGCGTGAGCGGGTCGTGGTCGGCGAGGAAGCGCGTCTCCTCGAGCTGCGTCGCGACCGCCAGCGCCTCCATCGCCTGGTTCGCGAAGATCCGGAGCGCCTGCAGGACGGGCTCCTGCGGGATGAGGCGGGTGTGCGGCTCGTCGGCCCAGAGGACACCGCGAACCTCACCGGCGGCGTCGCGAAGCGGCACGACGAGCCAATGGTGGTTCCAGGCGTACGGGCCGCGGCCGTTCAGGACGGACTCGTAGACGACCTGCGACGACCCGACGCGAGCCTCGGCTTCGTCGCCCGGCACGAGGTAGCAGCCGGCGATCTCGAACTCCGGATCGAACAGGCGTGAGATCAGGCTGAGCTCGAGCGGGGCGGTCTCTGCGAGGCCGTCGCCGGCGGCGGCCGCCGGATGGAGCAGCCCCGTCGCCGGGTCGAGCAGCTCGATCATCACCTTCTGGAACCCGAGCGCCGTCGAGATTCCTTCGCAGACGGACGTCAGCATCGCCTCCGTCGAGACGGTCTGCGGGAGCTGTGACGAGAGGAGCAGCAGCTGCTCCAGACCCGCCTGGTGGCGCTCCGAGCTCGCCCGTTCCTGTGCCGCCTCGAGCGCAAGCGCAGCGTGTGAGGCGAGGGCAACCGCAACCGCGAGCTTCTCGTCGTCCGGCCGCCTGCCGTCGGTCGGGTCGCCGAAAGACATGATCCCGATCATCTCGCCGTCCGCACGCTCGAGTGGCACGAACACCTCGTCGTTCGGATGCCAGCCGTCGGGGCCGTCGACCGTCGGCGCGGATTCCGGCACGAAGCGCTCGCCGGTGTCGTCCGACCAGTCGAAGGCGTCGTTCGGGATGAAGTAGGCGCCTGCGCGGATGAACTTGGGGTCGAGGAGCGGCTTCCAGCTGGCCCAGTCGTAGACCGAGCCGGACAGGGCCTCGCGCACGTCGTCGCTCCCGTAGACCGTCTCGACGTAGAAGTCGTCCCACTCGGGCCGGTAGACATTCAGGACGACGGTCCCGAACCCGAGTGTCTCCGCGACGACGCGCGCGATCGCGTCGAGCACCGACGCCGGGTCGCCGCCCATGCGGACGGTGCGCGTGATCTCGAGGAGGGAGTGGAGAGAAGACGCGAGATCGCCCGCCTCGACGTGCCGTGCAGGCATCCGCGTTTGGGTTGTGTTCACATCAGTCATCGCCGCAGGCGCCCCCAGCCTTGGCGGAAGGGAGCCCTGGGTGAAGAATCGCGCGTCCGGGGGCCCCTGCGCATCACCCGCCCGGGGGAGGCGCGCTTCTTCTCGCCGCGGCAAAAACGTGCTACAAGGGGTCGAGTGCGGCGTACGCTGCTGATAGGGGTCTCAGCGCTCGCGGTCGCCCTGGCGGCCGTCGCTGCCACGCGGTCCGCGACGCAGCCGACGCGACAGGCGGACTGCAGGCAGTCGCTCGTGATCGTGCTCTTCTGGCCGAAGGGCCACAGCGCGATCGGCAGCGTCGGCATGGGCGCGAACCACAAGCCGCACGTGGAGATCTACAAGTACTCGAAGAACGGCTACCCGTCCAAGAACCTTCTCGTCGCGGGCAACGCGAACGGCGATTCGCACTTCTCGAACGTCTGCAGGTTCGCGAGCGGGCCCGGTCCGTCGGGCGCGATCGCGAACCGGCTCACGCTCACGAAGGCGCGGGCGCTCAGCTGCCGGATCCCGTCAGGCGGCTTCGAGCGGGCGAAGCCGGTCAAGGGCGGCCTGCAGATCGACCTCGGCTCTCCCCAGACGCGCGTCGTCTCGGCCAAGCTGCACAAGCGCGGTTCCACGCTCGATTACAGCCACGCGTGGTGCAACGTCGGAAAACCGCCTTCCTGAGCGGGCCGGCCAGAACCTCGCGGCTATACTGAGCGACCTTCCAATGGCCAACGAAACCATGGACCGAGAGGGCGCGCAGCTCGACGAAGCGGGCGTCTGGACGACGACCGAGGACGGCGAGCGCGTACCCGACTACGAATCGACCTTCCCCACGATCAACGAGGGGGAGGTGGTGCACGGCACCGTCGTCCGCGTGGACAAGGACGAGGTCCTCGTCGACATCGGCTACAAGTCCGAAGGCGTGATCCCGGTCGCCGAGCTCTCGATTCGGCGCTCCGTGAACCCGGCGGACGAGGTCAGCCTCGGCGACGAGGTCGACGCGCTCGTCCTGACGAAGGAGGACGCCGAGGGCCGCCTGATCCTGTCCAAGAAGCGCGCCCGCTTCGAGATGGCCTGGAAGGCGATCGAGAACGCGGCCGAGTCGAAGGAGCCCGTCGACGGCAAGGTGATCGAGGTCGTCAAGGGCGGCCTGATCCTCGACCTCGGCGTGCGCGGCTTCCTGCCCGCGTCGCTGGTCGACATCCGCCGCGTCCAGGACCTCGACGAGTTCCTCGGCCAGGAGCTGCGCTGCCAGGTGATCGAGCTCAACCGCTCGCGCAACAACGTCGTGCTCTCGCGCCGCGCCGTCCTCGAGGACGAGCGCAAGGAGCAGCGGCAGCAGATCCTCGACCGGCTCAACCCCGGCGACGTGGTCGACGGCCAGATCTCGAACATCGTCGACTTCGGCGCCTTCGTCGACCTCGACGGGATGGACGGCCTGATCCACATCTCCGAGCTCTCCTGGTCGCACGTCAACCACCCGTCCGAGGTGCTCGAGATCGGCCAGGACGTCAAGGTCAAGGTGCTCGACATCGACCGCGAGCGCCAGCGGATCTCGCTCGGGCTCAAGCAGACGCAGTCCGATCCGTGGCAGCAGGTGCTCGAGACCTACAACGAGGGCGACACCGTCGAGGGCAAGGTCACGAAGGTGGTCACCTTCGGTGCGTTCGTCGAGATCATGCCGGGGGTCGAGGGGCTCGTGCACATCTCCGAGCTGGCGCAGCACCACGTCGAGAACCCGCGCGAGATCGTCTCTCAGGGGGACCTGGTCGAGGCCAAGATCATCGAGGTCGACGCCGAGCGGCGCCGCCTCTCGCTCTCGCTCAAGCGCGTCGAGGGCGGCGGCGTCACCCAGCGCGCGGACGACTCCGAGCCCGTGGAGGGCACGCCTGCGCTCGACCTCTCCGAGGAGGTCTTCCCGGAGGGTGCGGCCGAGGCGCCGCCTCTGGAGGGTGACGAGGAGCTTGCAGCCGAGCCCATCGCCGAGGCCGAGGCCGAGACCGAGACTGAGCCGGCGGCCGAGGCTGAGACCGAGCCGGCGGCCGAGGCCGAGACCGAGCCTGAGGCAGTCGAAGAGGAACCCCCGGGCCCGGCCCACCGAGAGCCGGAGCCGGCCGCCGAGGACGCAGACGCCAGCATCGAGGCCGACCAGGTCGCCCCGGAGGAGCAGGGCCCGGGCGACTCGGACGGCGAGCCGCCGGCCGCGCCGGAGTAACTCCCGCGTGGCGCGCCCGGTTGCCGTCGCGATCACGGGCGGCATCGGGGCCGGCAAGAGCGAAGCCCTGGCCGCGTTCGCCCGCCACGGCGCGGCGACCGTCTCGAGCGACCAGATCGTTCACCGTCTGATCCGCGAGGACTCCCGCGTCCGCAAAGCGCTCCTCGACCGCTTCGGCGAGCGGATCCTCGACGAGGCGGGGCAGATCGACCGCAGCGCGATCGCGGAGATCGTCTTTCCCGACCGGCCGCAGCTCGAATGGCTCGAGGGCCTGCTCCATCCGCTGGTCGTGCAGGAATACCTCGAATGGCGAGAGCAGCTGGCCGACCTCCCGAATCCGCCGCCGGTGACCGTGACGGAGGTGCCGCTCCTCTACGAGGTCGGCGGGCAGGAGAGGTTCGACAAGGTCGTCCTCGTCACGGCGCCGAACGAGGTGCGTCAGGAGCGGGCGAAGTGGTGGCCGGCGGGCCCGCGGGAGAAGCGGTTGATCCCCGACGACGAGAAGGCCAAGCGAGCCGACTTCGTCTACGTCAACGACGGCCCGCTCGAGGAGCTCGACGCGTTCGTGGCGCGGGTGATGGACGAGCTGACGGGATGATCGTCAGGCGGCTGCTCGCCGTCCTGGTCGTGGGCGCCGCGCTCGTCGCCGCCTTCGCGTACGTCGACGCGACCGAGCCGGGCTGGTACGTGAGGCTCCGCTACCCGCTCCACTACGACGCCATCGTCCGCGGCCACGCGCGCAACTACCGGCTCGACCCTGCGCTGCTCGCGGCGGTCATCTACCAGGAGAGCAAGTTCCACGTCCACGCGCGCTCGAGCTCGGGCGCGATCGGGCTGATGCAGCTCCTGCCCGGGACCGCGAAGGGGATCGCGATCCACACTGGCGGCACGCGTTTCCAGGTGTCGGATCTGGACGACCCCGAGATCAACGTCCGCTACGGCGCCTGGTACCTGCGCCACCTGCTCGACAAGTACGACGACGAACGCACGGCGCTGGCCGCCTACAACGCGGGTCAGGACAACGTCGACCGCTGGAGGGCAGAGGGGAGGGGGATCGCCTTCGCGGAGACGCGCCACTACGTCAAGCGCGTCGAGCATCTGCAGACGCTCTACCGCAGGGCCTACCACGCGCGGCTGTACGGGTCATCCTGATGTTTGAGCGGCGTTACGCCTGACACTTGACAGGCAGCATCGATGATGTCATAGTGACGTCACAATGCAGCTACAGAGATTCATCGATGCGCTGAAGGCCGATCTTTCGGCGGTCGCGGAGCTGGGCGACGAGACCACGGCGAACGCTGCCGGACAGCTCGTCATCACGCTCCAGGGATCGCTCGGCCTGCGCCTGCTCGACGCGCTCTCGGAAGCCGCGCTCGAGCTGAACGACAAGCTTCCGTTCGGCCACGTCGAGGTTCGCCTCACGGGCCAGGACCCCGAGTTCGTCTTCGTCGGCGAGGAGGCGGAAGCCGCCCCCGTCGCCGGGGCGGAGGAGGCCTACACGGCCCGGATCAGCCTCCGCCTGCCGGACGTGCTCAAGACATCGGTCGAGGCAGCCGCAGCCCGGGAGGGCGTCTCGGTCAACACCTGGATCGTGCGCGCGCTCTCGCGCACGGCAACGGGCCCGGCCGTCCAGTCAGGTAATCGACTCACGGGCTACGCCCGGAGCTGAGGGGAGGAACCATGGCCTTCTATCCCATCCCGTTCGGCCACGTGGAAGTGCGGGTCGACAACAGGCCGCAGCGCCCGCCGGTTCGCCCGGCGGGGAGGCGCCGGCGATGAGAACCGAGACCTTCCAGACGCCGGGCAAGGTTCGCACCGAGCTGCGGCTCGGGGCAGGCGAGATCAGGCTGACGAGCGGCGAGGACGGCCAGACCGTCGTCTCGCTCGAGCCGCTGCGGGACAACGACGCGACCCGCGAGGCGATCGAGAACGCCCGCCTCGAGCTTCGCGAGCGCGGCGGCGTGTACGAGGTCGTCGCCGAGATCCGCGACCGCGGCCGCGGCTTCGGGTTCTCCCGGGGCGCAGAGATCCGGATCGACGTCCGCTGCCCCGACGGCGCCGACATCGACGCCAAGAGCGGCTCGGGCGACGTCGAGGCCCGCGGCCGGTATGGGTCGGTCGAGGTCCAGACCGGCTCGGGGGACGTCGAGCTCGACGAGGTCGGAGAGGCGAGGATCAACGCCGCGAGCGGCGACATCACCGTCAGGTCGATCAGCGGCGAGGCGCGCCTGAACACCGCCTCGGGCGACCAGCGCGTCGACTCCGTGACCGGAGACGCCAAGCTCAACTCGGCCTCCGGCGACCTCCTGCTCCGCTCGGCGGGCGGAAGCGTCGAGGCCAACAGCGCCTCCGGCGACGTGATCGTCCAGGAAGCCCGCTCGTCCGTGAACGTCAACACGGCCTCGGGCGACCAGGTGATCGGGAGCGCCGTCGAGGGCCGCGTGACCCTCAAGTCGGCATCCGGCGATCTCGAGATTGGGATCCGCGAGGGCTCGACTCTGCACGTCGACGCCCGCTCGCGCAGCGGCGATGTCCGCTCCGAGCTTCCAGTCTCCGAGACGCCGCCCGAGGGCGACGCCCCGCACATCGAGCTCCGCGCCGACACGATGAGCGGCGACATCAGGGTCAAGCGGGCGTGAGACCGCTCGGCTCCACCCTCGCCGCGCCGGTTGCGCGGCGGCTCCGGCTTCCCCTTATGCGGGTTCCGGAGGTCCTGGCCGAGCGCGACTTCCGGCGCTTCTGGGCCGGCGAGACCGTGTCCCTCTTCGGCGACCAGATCACGCTGATCGCCCTGCCGCTGGTCGCCGTGCTCGAGCTGCACGCGAGCGCGGCCCAGATGGGCTTCCTCGGGGCAGCCGCGCTGGCGCCGAACCTCCTGTTCTCGCTCCACGCGGGTGCATGGGTCGACCGCCGCGGCCGCAGGCGCCAGACGATGATCGCGACCGCCGTCGGCCGCGCTGCGCTGCTGGCGACGATCCCCGTCGCCTTCGCGCTCGGCGCGCTCACGCTGGCGCAGCTCTACGTCGTCGGATTCCTCGTCGGCGCGCTGAGCGTCCTCTTCAACGTGTCGTACTCGACGCTGTTCGTCTCGCTGGTGCCACGCGAGCGGTACCTCGAGGCCGGGTCGCTGCTGCACGGCAGCCGCGCCTTCTCGTACGTCGCCGGCCCGAGCGTGGGCGGCGCCCTCGTGCAGGCGTTCTCGGCGCCGATCGCGCTCGTCGTGGACGCCGTCTCGTTCGTCGTCTCGGCGCTGACGCTGCGCTCGATCTCCCCGGTCGAGCCGCCCACCGAGCCCGCGGAGCGAGGTCACGTCAAGTCGGGCATCCGCTACATCCGCGGGTCGAACGTCATCAGGAGCTCGCTGCTCGCGACCTCGACGATCAACTTCTTCAACTTCGTCTTCTGGGCGCTCTTCATCCTCTACGCGACCAAGGAGCTCGGCGTCAAGGCAGGCGCGCTCGGGCTCGTGCTGGGCGCCGGAGCGGTCGGAGGCGTACTCGGCGCAGTCTTCGCATCCCGGATCGCCGGGCGGATCGGGATCGGGCCGGCCTTCGTGCTCGGCTCGGCGCTCTTCCCGGCGCCGCTCGTGCTGGTGCCGCTGGCCGGCGGCCCACGCCCGGTGGTGCTTGGCTGCCTGTTCCTGGCCGAGTTCGCCTCCGGCTTCGGCGTGATGGTGCTCGACATCAACATCAACGCGATCAAGGCGGCGCTGGTCCCTGACCGGCTGCGCGCCCGCGTCTCCGGCGCGTACATGGTCGTGAACTACGGCGTGCGCCCGATCGGGTCGCTGGTCGGCGGGCTCCTCGGCGCCTGGATCGGCCTGCGGACGACGCTCTGGATCGGCTGGGCGGGCGCGCTGGCCGGAGTGCTCTGGCTGCTGCCCTCGCCACTGATGCGCCTGCGCGAGTTGCCGGAGATGGAAGCGTGAGCCGGAGCGATCTTCTCCGCGACCGCTCGGTCGTCGCCCTGCTCATCGCCGAGGTCGTCTCGACGACCGGCGCCCAGATGACCTGGCTCGCGCTGCCCTGGTTCGTACTCGTGACGACCGGCTCGGCGACGAAGACGACATTCGTGGCCGCGGCGGAAGTGATCGGGCTCGCGCTCCTCGGGCTGCCGGGCGGGCGCGTGCTTGGCCGGCTCGGCGCGCGGAGGACGATGATGCTCTGCGACGGGGCGCGAGCACCGCTGATGCTCGTCATCCCGGTGCTCCACTGGACGGGCGACCTCTCGTTCGGAGTCCTGCTGGTGGTCGCGTTCGCGCTCGGCGCGCTGACGGCGCCCTACTTCGCCGCGCAGAAGGTGATCGTTCCGGAGCTGCTCGGCGAGGACGAGAAGCGGCTCACGGAGGCAAACGCGCTCTTCCAGGGGGCCACCCGCACGACGATGCTCGCCGGGCCGGCTCTCGGCGGGCTCCTGATCGGGTTCATGGGCGCCACCTCGGTGCTCGTGATCGACGCGGCCACCTACGTCGTCGCCGTCGTCCTGGTCGCCGGGTTCGTCCCTCGCAGGCCGCCGCTGCCGCAAGACGAGGAGGACCGCAGCATCCGCGTGGGCCTGCGCTTCGTCGCCCGCGATCCGCTGCTTCGCGTGTGGTGGCCGGCGTTCGCGCTCGGCGACGCGGCCTGGACGGCGTTCTTCATCTCCGTGCCTGTCCTCGTGCTGACCCGCTTCGGCCACCACCCCTGGATCGCGGGCTGGCTGATTGCCTCGTTCGGAGTGGGCGCGCTGGTAGGGAACGTCGTCGCGTTCCGCTACCTGGCCCGCCGCCTGGACGGGCTCACGATCATCGCCATGTTCGTGATGTTCCAGGCCCTGCCGCTCTGGCTGCTCTGGTTCGACTTGCCCGCGGCCGGCTACTCGGTCGCGATCCTCCTGTCGGGGATTGCCAACGGGTTGGTGAATCCGAGCCTGCACACCATCTCGACCGTGCGGGTCCCGCCAAAGCTGCGGGCGAACGTGCTGACCACGACGATGGTCGGCTGGGCAGTCGTCAATCCGCTCGGGCTGTTCCTGGCCGGGCCGATCCTGGACGCGTTCGGGACGAAACCGGTGATGATCGGCTTCGCGGCGGTGCAGACTCTGACGATGGCCATCGTCGCGACCGCATCCGTGCGCGAGCTCGGTCGCCGCCGCGAGGTCGAGCCGCTCGAGGCCGCCGCGTGAGCCTGTTGCGGCGCCCCGGCCTCGGCCCCCTGCTGACCGCCGAGGTCGTCTCGTCGCTCGGCTCGCAGATGACCTACCTGGCCCTGCCGTGGTTCGTGCTCGTCACGACCGGCTCGGCGTCGAAGATGGGGATCGTCCTCGGCGTCGAGCTGCTGCCGATCGGGCTCTTCGGCATTCCCAGTGGCGCGCTTGTCGGGAAGCTCGGGGCGCGCAGGACGATGATGGTCGCGGACGGGGCGCGGGCGCCGCTGATGGTGTCGATCCCGCTCCTGCACTCCGCAGGCATGCTCTCGTTCGGGGTCCTGCTCGGGATCGTGTTCCTGATCGGCTGCTTCCTGGCGCCGCACTTCTCGGCGCAGCGGCTGATCCTGCCGGAGCTCGTCGGCGACGACGAGCAGACCGTCGCCCAGGCGAACGCGTTCGTCGAGGGCGCGCAGCGAACGACGGCGCTGATCGGCCCGTCGCTGGCCGGCGTGCTCATTCCGTTCTTCGGCGCGCCGAATGTGCTCTACCTCGACGCCGCCAGCTTCCTGTTCTCGTTCCTGACGCTCGCGCTGTTCGTGCCGTACCGCCCGCCGCTGCCGGCCGGCGACGAAGGGCGCGGCGTCCTCTCCGGCGTGCGCTTCCTCCTGCGCGACCCGCTCATGCGGCGCCTGCTGCCGACGGCGCTCGTGCTCAACGCGCTCGCCCAGCTGATGGCGCTCTCGCTGCCGGTGCTCGCCTTCCAGGAGTTCGGCGGCAGCTCGCGCGTGGCCGGCGTCTTCTTCGCGGCATTCGGCGCGGGGGCGGTCGTCGGCAGCGTCATCGCCGTGAAGATCGTCCCGAGGTTCGACCCGGTCCGGCTCGGCGCATGCGCCCTCGTGGGGCTCGCGCTCCCGCTCCCGCTGCTCGCGCTGCACCTGCCGGTCTGGGGCGTCGTGCTCGTCCTCTTCGTGTCGTCGCTGTTCGGGCCGCTCGTGAACGCGCCGCTGATCGGCGTGATCACGATGCGGACGCCTGAGGCGCTGCGTGCCAAGGTGATGACCGCGGTGCTGACGTTCGCGCTGCTCGCCGGCCCGCTCGGCCTCTTCCTGGGCGGGCCGCTGCTCCAGGCCTTCGGCCCGTACCCCGTCTTCCTGATCGTCGCGGCCGGCCAGCTCGCCGCCGCAATCCCGTTCGCAGTGATGGCGCTTCGCAGCGAGACGGCGTTGCAGGCAGTCCCGACCTCCGCGCCGCAGTAGCCCAGCGATGGCTCCGTGAGCGAGACGCCGCTCCCGCTGCGGCAGAACCGCGACTTCATGCTGCTGCAGTCCGGGCAGCTCCTGTCGACGCTCGGCAACCAGGCGTCGGCGATCGCCTACCCGCTGCTCACGCTCTCGCTGACCCATTCCCCGGCGAAGGCGGGCCTGGTGGCCTTCGCGGGAATCCTTCCCTACCCGCTCTTCGTCCTGCCCGCAGGGCTGCTCGCCGACCGCCTCGACCGGAGGCGGATCATGATCGTCTCCGACGTCGTGCGGGCGCTGGCGCTCGGCGGGCTCGCCGCCGCGGTCGCCGCCGGCAGCGCGCAGTTCGCGCTGATCATGGCCGTCGCCTTCGTCGACGGCACGATGTTCGCGTTCTTCAACATCGCCGAGGTCGGGGCGCTGCGATCGGTGGTGCCCAGGGCGCAGCTCCCCCGCGCGTTCGCCGCCGAGCAGGCGAGGTTCTCCACGGTCGTGCTCGCCGGGCCTCCGCTCGGCGGCTTCCTCTTCGGCCTCGGCCGCGCCCTCCCGTTCGTCGCCGACGCCGTCTCCTACACGGCCTCGCTCGTCTCGGTCGTCCTCATGCGGACGCCGTTCCAGGAGGAGCGCACCGAGGTGGCAGGTCTCGTGCGCGCGCAGCTGGCCGAGGGGTTCACCTGGCTGTGGGGCCAGCCGTTCCTGCGGATGTGCTCGCTCCTCTTCGCCTTCACGAACCTCGGGGGGAACGCGCTCTACCTCTTCGTGGTCGTGGCGGGGAAGCGCCAGGGCCTGAGCCCGGCCGCGATCGGGACGCTGATCGCGATCTACGGAGGGCTCTCGCTCGTCGGCTCGCTCATCTCGCCGCGCATCCAGCAGCTGCTCGGGATGCGGACGATCCTGCTCGCGACCTTCTGGCTCGGCCTGGGCATCGGCCTCTACGCCGTACACCCCGACGTGTACCTGCTCGTCGCAGGCGTGGTCCCGCTCGCGCTGCTGAACCCTTCGCTGAACGCCGTCATCCTCGGGTACCGCGTCGCGATGGTCCCGGACCGGCTGCAGGGACGCGTGAACAGCGTGGCGCGCATGCTGGCGCAGCTCGGAGCGCCGCTCGGCCCGCTGCTGGCCGGGTTGCTCCTGGCCGTGCTCTCGACTCGCCAGACCGACCTGATCCTGACGGCCTGGTTCGCCGGGATCGCCGTGTGGGCGTCCCTCAGCCCGTCGATCCGCGCGGCGCCGGACCTGAGCGAGCTGGCCGAACCAATCTAGTCGTCTGAGGCGGAGGTGAGCGCGGCGAACGCCGCCTGCAGGAAGTCGTTCGCGCCCGCAGCAGCGAGCGACCAGGTGAGCAGCCGCCCGAAGCGCGGCGACAGGATCTGCGTCGTCGCGAGCCCGGCCGCGGCCCAGGTGCCCGCGCAGCGCGAGCACGTGATCAGCTCGCCGACCGCCTGGTGGACTCCGCCCTCGACGGGCTCCTCGCCGCCCTCGTGCGCCTCGCCGCGGACGAACGGCTGGCGGATGAAGCTCGTGACCTCGTCGCGGGCGAGCGTCCGCGCGGCCTTGAACGAGGCCGCCGAGAGCACGACGAGGTCGAGCGGGGTCTGGCACGCGGGGTTGCGATCGAGCACGCGCGCGAGCCCGCCGGCGACCGCGAGCCCACCGGCGAAGACGCCCATGATCGCCGCGTACGCGCCGTACGGGGGCGATTCGGTTTCCACTATCACACGGGTACCCTTGGCCTCATGCCGGAGTTCAAAACCTCGGATATCTATCGGCCCACCGGCGACCAGCCACAGGCGATCGCCGAGCTGTCCGCGGGCCTGCGCGAAGGAGAGCGCTATCAGACCATGCTCGGGGCGACCGGAACCGGCAAGACGGCGACGATGGCGTGGATCGTCGAGGAGGTGCAGAAGCCGACCCTCCTGATCGCGCACAACAAGACGCTCGCCGCCCAGCTCTGCAACGAGCTGCGCGAGTTCTTCCCGCACAACGCGGTCGAGTACTTCGTCTCCTACTACGACTACTACCAGCCTGAGGCGTACGTCCCTCAGGCGGACCTCTACATCGAGAAGGACTCCTCGCAGAACGACGACATCGCGCGGCTGAGGCTCGCGGCAACCTCGGCGCTGTTCACGCGCCGCGACGTGATCGTCGTCGCGTCGGTGTCCTGCATCTACGGCCTCGGCTCGCCCGAGGAGTGGCGCGAGCGGATGATCTATCTCGAGGTCGGCGAGGAGCACGACCGCGACCTGATGCTGCGCAAGCTGATCGCCTCGCAGTACGTGCGCAACGATGCCGTCCTCGGCCGCGGCCGCTTCCGCGTCAAGGGCGACGTCGTCGAGGTGCAGCCCGCGAACCAGGAGACGGCGTACCGGATCTCGTTCTTCGGCGACGAGGTCGAGCAGGTCACGCACTTCGACCCGCTCACGGGCGAGATCCACGCGAAGCTCGACAACATCGCGATCTGGCCGGCCACGGAGTACGTCACCTCGCAACCGACGGTCGAACGGGCGGTGGGCGAGATCAAGCACGAGCTCGAGGAGCGGATCAAGGAGCTCGAGGCCGAGAACAAGATGCTCGAGGCACACCGCCTGCGGCAGCGCACCGAGTACGACCTCGAGATGCTGCAGGAGCTCGGCTTCTGCAACGGGATCGAGAACTACTCACGGATCCTCGAAGGCCGCGCGCCCGGGACGCATCCCTTCAC
Source organism: uncultured Actinomycetes bacterium (assembly GCA_963788215.1). Lineage (GTDB taxonomy): Bacteria > Actinomycetota > Thermoleophilia > Gaiellales > Gaiellaceae > AC-32. The sequence continues at coordinate 293,118 of CAWBFX010000003.1, read as the reverse complement.
GCTGCTCGACTACTTCCCGAACGACTTCGTGGTGTTCGTGGACGAGTCGCATCAGACCGTGCCGCAGCTCGGGGGCATGTACGAGGGCGACCGCTCGCGCAAGCAGACGCTGGTCGACTACGGCTTCCGGCTCCCGTCCGCGCTCGACAACCGGCCGCTCCGCTTCGACGAGTTCCTCGGGAAGGTGCCGCAGCTCGTGTTCGTCTCGGCGACGCCGGGGCCTTTCGAGCTGCGCCACTCGACGCGCATCACCGAGCAGCTCATCCGGCCGACCGGGGTCGTCGACCCCGAGGTCGAGCTGCGCGCGACGAAGAACCAGATCGACGACCTCCTGAACGAGATCCGCCGCCGCGAGGAGGTCGGCGAGCGCGTCCTCGTCACCACGTTGACGAAGAAGATGGCCGAGGACCTGACCGACTACCTGCTCGAGTCGGGCGTGAAGGCGCGCTACCTGCACTCCGAGATCGACACCCTCGAGCGGATCCAGATCATCCGGGAGCTGCGGCTCGGCGAGTACGACGTGCTCGTCGGCGTCAACCTGCTCCGAGAGGGGCTCGACCTGCCGGAGGTCTCCCTGGTGGCCGTGCTGGACGCCGACAAGGAGGGCTTCCTGCGCGGCAAGACGGCGCTGATCCAGACGATCGGCCGCGCAGCGCGGAACGTCAACGGCAAGGTTCTGCTCTACGCCGACAAGCTGACCGAGGCGATCCAGGGTGCGCTCGACGAGACCGACCGCCGCCGCGTGAAGCAGCTCGCGTACAACGAGGAGCACGGGATCACGCCGGAGTCGATCGTGAAGGGCGTCTCCGACATCGCCGAGTTCCTGGCGCTCGAGTCGCCGACGGTGCCGGGGCGCCGCCGCCGCGGCAAGCGCGAGGTCGAGGGGATGGCGCCGGCCGAGCTCGAGAAGCTCGTGATCCAGCTAGAGGAGGAGATGTACGCCGCCGCCGAGGAGCTCCGCTTCGAGTACGCGGCCAAGCTTCGAGACGAGATCAAGGACCTGCGGCGGGAGCTACAGGCCGCCGCCCAGGCCCCGGCCTAGCGCCTACCAGGCGGCGCGCGCCGCGCGTACCGAGCGCTGGATGCGGCTGAAGAGCCCCCGTTGAGCGCGCCTCTCGTCTGCCTCGCGGGCTTTCGCCTCGTGGTACGCGATCCGCTCCCGCGTCATCGCCATGATCCGCTCGTGCCGAGCCTCGTCGTCAGCGGTCAGCTTCCGGTAGTTCCTCGTCGCCATCGTCCTCCTCCAACAGGCGCCGGATCTCGTGGACATCCTCTTTGAGGTCGCCGAGTAGCCCGATGATAGTTGTGACGTCCTGGTTGTCGGCCGTTTCGCGCCCGGCGAGGCTACGCTTCTCACATGGGCCTGATCGCCTTCATCATCGTCCTGCTCGTCGGCGGGCTCATCGTCGGGGCGCTTGCGCGGTTCGCCGTCCCGGGGCCCGACCCGATGTCGATTCCGGCGACGATCGCGCTCGGGATCGGCGGCTCGATCATCGGCGGGATCGTCGCGCGCGTCCTGATCGGGACGGCGGGCGGTTTTCTGTTCGCGTTCCTCGGCGCGGTGCTGTTGCTGATCCTCTACCGGCACTTCGTCGAGCACCGGCCGCTCACGGGGCCCGGATCTAAGCGTCCACCTGGCTGAGCGGCTCGCGCCCGCGCGGAAAGCGGCGCACCGCGGTCAGGCCCCAGTCGTCGTCGCGCCAGACGTAGGTCTCGACGAGCAGCTGGTCGTCGCGCGCCTCGTAGACGTGGAGGCCGCGCGCCTCGCCGCGGCGCTTCGGGCGCGGCTGGCCGAGCCCCGGCGCGACCGAGACCGTCACGCCGCGCAGGCCGCCGCGCTCGACCTCGAACTCGTGCCGCTCGCTGACCGCGGCCTGGTGGATGTGCCCGGCGAGAATCAGCTCGGCGCCGGCGTCGACGAGGCCGGCCAGCACCTCTGACCGCCGCGAGACGGGCCGCTTGCGCGACCGCCACGGCGCGCCGATCAGGTGGTGGTGCAGGGCCACGACTCGCAGAGCGCCTTCGGGCGCCTCCGCGAGCAGCTTGCTCGCCAGCTCGACCTGCCCCGTGCGGATGCCCCCAGACTGGTGCCGCCAGGGCCGCACCGAGTTGAGACCAACCACCAGCAGGCCCTCGGAGCGGTGCACCGGCTCGACGGTCTCCCACTGGCGCTCGAACTCGGCCCAGGGGCGCGTGAAACGGGCCGGAAAGGTGTACGGGATGTCGTGGTTCCCGGGGATCACGAGCAGCGGCCTGCCAAGCGCGCGCAGGAAGCCCGCAGCGCGTTCGTGCTCCCGCCTGCGTCCCCTGTGCGCGAGGTCTCCCGTGACCGCGATCAATTGGGGGTCGACACGGTCGATCAGCGGGACCAAACTGCGTTCAACGGCGGTTTCCTCCACGCTTCCGGCGTGCAAATCGGAGATGTGGAGGAGCCGCGTTGGCAACGCCGAAGCAGGCTATACACTGATTTATATGGCTGAGGAATCGACCGAAATCTTCGACGATCTGTACCTCGGCCTCCGGGCCGGGGGCGCGCTCCGCAAGCGCCGCCGCGGCGAGCCGCTGACGACCGAGGAGCAGGAAGCGCTCGGGCGCTGGCAGCGTCTTTCGACGGTCCGCAAGTCACTCGCGATCGGCGGCTTCGCGCTCGGGACGTTCGGCCTCGGTTTCACGCTCGGTGGCCTCATCTTCGGCCGCTGGCGCAAGGCCTGACCGACTGGGCCTGACGACCGCGCCTAGCTAGTTCTCTTTGGCGAATAACAAGGTCGGCACGTCCTCGTCGGCCGGGTCCTTGTCGCGGACGATCACGTCCACGAGCGTCACCAGAACGGCCAGGATCGGGGTTGCGAGCAGCACGTAGAAGCCGCCGAACAGGAGCCCGATCGCGGTGACGCCGACGAGGACGACGAGCGGCGAGATGCCGGTCACATGTCCCATCACGCGAGGGATGACGATGTAGTCCTCGAGCAGGCGGACGACGAGCACCACGATGCCCGCGGCCAGGCCGAGATGCCACGACTGCGTCAGGCCGACCCCGACGGCGAGCGCGCCCGCGGCCAGTGGTCCGATCACCGGAACGACCTCGACGACGCCTGCGGAGACTCCGATCAGGAGCCAGAACGGCAGACCGATGGCCCAGAAGGACAGCGACAGCACGGTCGCGACGAAGGCGATCAGGAGGAGCTGGCCTCGGACGAACGCGCCGAGCTTCAGGTCGATCAGCTCCCAGGTGTCGCGCACCACGCGCCGGTGCTGCTGCGGCACCAGCGAATTGACTAAGCGAATCGCCCGCTCCCTCTCGAAGATCCAGTACGCGGCGGTAGCGAACACGAACACGATTCCGACCAGGATCTCGAATGCCTTGACGCCCACGGCGGCCACGCCGTGAAAGAGCGAGCCTGCCTTCGGCAGCTTCTTCAGGCGGCTCTGAACGGCGGTCAGGACCTGGTGCTTCGTCCCCGACGAATGCTTCGCCTGCTGGTTGAGCTCCTGGCGCGACGTCGGGACGCCGCCCAGCGCCTGGCTCACCTGGTCGATCGCGCGCGGCACTGCGAGCCAGAGCAGCAGTGCGAGCGCGCCCGCGATCGCGAGGTAGTGCAGCGCGAGGCCGGCCGGCCGGGGAATCCGCCACGCCGCGAGGCGGTCGATGCCCGGGCGCATCGCCGCCGCGAGGACGAAGCCCAGGAAGACGAGGGCGATCACGACCTTCAGCTTCCAGAGCGCCAACGCGAGCGCGACGATCGCGATGACGACGATCGTCGAGACGGCGGCCTTACGGGCAACGGTTCCCATGTTGGACAGTTCTCCCCCAAGTGCCGCACGTCGCAAACAGCGAAGGACTGGCCGCGACAGCGACGAAACCGCCCTGGCGATGCTCGCCTCCGACGAAGAGCGGGTCTGTCTCGATGCGCGCCCCCACGGCGTCGTCCTCGCGCGGCCGCTCGGGCAGGCGCTCGCGCTCGCGGCTGCGGGCGGCGTGCTGCTGGCCCTTCCCTGGCCGTCGCAGGTGCCCGGCGCGCTGCTCGTGATCGCCGGCGCGCTGCTCGCGCTGCGCTCGGTCTGGCTCTGGGAGCGGACTCACCTCGTCGTGACGACCGAGAAGCTCTTCGTCGTGTCGGGAACGCTGCGCCGCCACGCCTCCGCCGTGCGCCTCCGCTCGGTCGAGAACCTCGAGCTCGAGCAGAGCCTCCCGGGCCGCGTGTTCGGCTACGGCACCCTGGTCGCCGGCCCGCTCGAGATCGACCACGTCCCGGAGCCGCGGGACGTGTACCGCCTCGTCGAGCGGCTCGCGGGCTGATGGCGGGCGCGCCGCTCGAGGTTCGCGGACTGACGAAGCGCTTCGGCTCGACGACGGCGGTCGACGGCCTCACCTTCGCGATCGAGCCCGGCCGCATCACAGGTTTCCTCGGCCCGAACGGCGCCGGCAAGACGACAACCCTGCGGATGCTCCTCGGGCTCGTGCACGCCACCGCCGGCGACGCGCTCGTCGAGGGCGTCCCGTACCGCCGGCTCCGCGACCCTGCGCGATCGGTGGGAGCGGTCCTGGAGGCGTCGAGCTACCACCCGGCGAGGAGCGGGCGCAACCATCTGCGCGTGCTCGCGACCGCCGCCGGCATCCCGCAGGCCCGGATCGACGAGACGCTGCGGCAGGTCGAGCTCGAGGCCGCGGCCGGCCGCCCTGTCCGGACCTACTCGCTGGGCATGCGCCAGCGACTGAGCGTGGCGACCGCGCTGCTCGGAGATCCGAAGCTGCTCGTCCTCGACGAGCCCGCCAACGGCCTGGACCCCGAAGGGATCCGCTGGCTCCGGAACTTCCTGCGCTCCTTCGCGGCGGACGGCGGGACCGTGTTCATCTCGAGCCACGTTCTCGCCGAGATCGCACAGCTCGCCGACGAGGTCGTGATCATCCACAAGGCGAAGCTGGTCGCGCACGAGCCGTTGGCTGCGCTGACCGCCCGCGCCACCGGCGGGACGATCGTGCGCTCGCCGGACGCCCGCCGACTCCGCGAGCAACTGGCCGGTGCGGGAATCGAGGCTGCACCGAGCGACGACCGGGAGCTGCGCGTGGCCGCGCCGCCGGAACGGGTGGGGGAGGTGGCCGCCGCCGCCGGGATCGTCCTGCACGAGCTGCGCGGAGAGGGCGCGAGCCTCGAAGAAGCATTCCTCGAGCTGACCGGAGGCGACGGGTGACGAGGCTCGTGCGGGCGGAGCTGCTGAAGATCCGCACCACGCGGCTGCTGCTCTGGCTGGGCCTGCTGGTCCTCGGGCTCGAGGTGCTGGTGATCGTGCTCCACGTCTTTCAGGACTCCCTCTTCGAGCTCGCGCAGCCGCGCAACCAGCGCGACGTCGTCTCGATCGCGGCGGTCTCGGCGCTGATCTCGCTGATTCTCGGGATCGTCGCGTCGGCTGGGGAGTTCGGGAACGGGACGATCGGCCACACCTTCCTCGTCGCTCCGGTGCGCGAGCGGGTGGCCGCGGCCAAGCTCGCCGCCGCTGCGCTCGCCGGCGGAGGGCTAGCTCTCGGCGCCTGCGTGTTCGGATGGGCGTTGGCGGCGATCCTGCTGAAGGCGAGGTCGCTGCCGGTGCACCTCGGCTCGGGCGCCTCGCTGCGACTCGCCGGCGGAATCGTCCTGGCCGCCGGGATCGCCGGTGCACTCGGCGTCGGCTTCGGCTCGCTCCTCCGCCGCCAGACAGCCGCGATCGTGATCGCGCTTGTCTGGCTTCTCGTGGGAGAGCCGCTGCTCGGGATCGCAAACGTCGAGCGCTACGCGCCCGGTCATGTCGTCGCCTCGGTCGTCGAGGCCGGAAACCAGGGCTCGCAGCTGCTGAGCTTCGGCGGCGGCTTCGGGCTGGCGCTCGTCTATCTCGTCGTGGCCGGGTTGCTGGGAACGCTCGCCCTAAACCGAGCCGACATCACCTAAGCGAACACTTGTTCGCGTCCGTGAGCGCGGCTACCATAGCGTGGTTATGGCTCAGGAAGAGCTCGTCGTTCACGGCGCCAGGGAGCACAACCTCAAGGACATCACCGTCCGGCTGCCCCGCCACTCGCTGATCTGCGTCACCGGGCTTTCAGGCTCCGGGAAGTCGAGCCTGGCCTTCGACACGATCTACGCGGAAGGGCAGCGGCGCTACGTGGAGAGCCTCTCCGCCTACGCGCGCCAGTTCCTGCAGATGATGGAGAAGCCCGACGTCGACTCGATCGACGGCCTCAGCCCGGCGATCTCGATCGACCAGAAGACGACCTCGCGGAACCCCCGCTCGACGGTCGGCACGGTCACCGAGATCTACGACTACCTGCGCCTGCTCTACGCGCGCATCGGGCACCCGCACTGCCCGGTCTGCGGCCGGCCGATCGCGGGCCAGAGCCAGGAATCGATCGTCGACCAGATCCTGCAGCTTCCCGAGGGGACGCGGTTCACGGTGAACGCGCCCGTCGTCCGCGACCGCAAGGGTGAGTACAAGGACGTCTTCGAGGAGCTCCGCGCCGAGGGCTTCACGCGCGTGAAGGTCGACGGCGAGCAGCGGCTGCTCGAGGACGAGATCGTGCTCGACAAGAAGTTCAAGCACACGATCGAGGTGGTCGTCGATCGCCTCGTGATGAAGCCCGACCTTCGGCAGCGCCTTGCGCAGTCAGTGGAGACGGCGTCGGAGCTCGCGGAAGGTCTGGTCGTGATCGACGTTCTCGACGGGGACGCGACCACCTACTCCGAGAACTTCGCCTGCCCCGAGCACGGCGTGGGGCTCCCCGAGCTCGAGCCGCGCATCTTCTCGTTCAACTCGCCCCACGGCGCGTGCCCGCGCTGCACGGGCCTCGGCGCCCAGCAGGAGATCGACCCCGACCTGCTGGTCCCGGACCCGACGCTCTCGATCAGCGAGGGCGCGCTCGTCCCGTGGTCGCTCGGCAACTCGAGCTTCTACGAGTCGGTCATCCAGGCGATCGCGGACCGCTACGAGATCGACCTCGAGGTGCCTTGGCAAGACCTGAGCGAGGAGCGGCAGAACTACTTCCTCTACGGCACCGACGGCGACCGCGTCTACGTCCAGTACCGCAACCGGATGGGCCGCAAGCGGTCGTACATGCTCGCGTTCGAGGGGATCGTCAAGAGCCTCGAGCGCCGCTACCGCGAGACCGACTCGAGCCAGCAGCGCGAGCGGATCGAGGAGTACATGAGCTTCCGGCCCTGCCCGGTCTGCCACGGAGCGCGGCTCAAGCCGGAGGTGCTCGCGGTTACCGTCGGCGAGCGGAACATCCACGAGCTGACGAAGCTCTCGGTGCAGCGCGCGATCGAGTTCTTCGACGGGCTCGAGCTGACCGAGACCGAGAAGCTCATCGGCGCGCGGATCATCAAGGAGATCCGCGAGCGCCTGACCTTCCTCGAGAACGTCGGCGTCGGCTACCTGCAGCTCGACCGCGCGGCTTCGACGCTCTCCGGCGGCGAGGCGCAGCGGCTCCGCCTGGCCACGCAGATCGGGAGCCAGCTCGTCGGCGTGCTCTACATCCTCGACGAGCCGTCGATCGGGCTCCACCAGCGCGACAACGGCAAGCTGATCGCGACCCTCGAGCGGCTGCGCGACCTCGGCAACACCGTCCTCGTGGTCGAGCACGACGAGCAGATGATGCGCTCGGCCGACCACCTGGTCGACATGGGCCCGGGCGCCGGCGAGCACGGCGGGCACGTGGTCGCCGAAGGTCCGGCGAAGGCCGTGGAGCGGAACAAGGGGTCGATCACGGGCCAGTTCCTCTCGGGCAAGCGCGAGATCGCGGTGCCCGAGCGGCGCGACGAAGACCTCGGCTCCTTCTGGATCCGCGGCGCCTCGATGCACAACCTCAAGGACATCGACGTCGAGTTCCCGGTCGGCAAGTTCGTCTGCGTGACCGGTGTCTCCGGCTCCGGGAAGTCGACCCTCGTGAACGAAATCGTCTACAAGGCGCTCGCGAACCGGCTCCACCGGATGCGCGTCAAGCCCGGCGACCACCTCGGCTGCGAGGGGATCGAGTGTTACGACAAGGTGATCGACATCGACCAGTCGCCGATCGGCCGCACACCCCGCTCGAACCCGGCGACCTACACCGACCTGTTCACGCCGATCCGGGAGCTCTACTCGATGACGCCCGAGGCGAAGGTGCGCGGCTACAAGCCTGGGCGGTTCTCGTTCAACGTGCGAGGCGGCCGCTGCGAGACGTGCAAGGGCGACGGGACGATCAAGATCGAGATGCACTTCCTGCCGGACGTCTACGTCCCGTGCGAGACGTGCGGCGGGAAGCGCTACAACCGCGAGACGCTCGAGGTGCGCTTCAAGGGCAAGTCGATCGCCGACGTGCTCGAGATGTCGGTGGAGGAGGCTCTGCGCTTCTTCGCGAAGATCCCGAAGCTGCGCCGCCGGCTGCAGACCCTCCACGACGTCGGGCTCGACTACATCAAGCTCGGCCAGCCGGCGACGACGCTCTCGGGCGGCGAGGCGCAGCGCGTCAAGCTTGCGAAGGAGCTCAGCAAGATCGCGACGGGGAGGACGCTCTACATCCTCGACGAGCCGACGACGGGCCTCCACTTCGCGGACATCGAGAAGCTGCTCGAGGTGCTGCAGCGGCTGGTGGACGCGGGGAACACAGTGCTCGTGATCGAGCACAACCTCGACGTGATCAAACAGGCCGACTGGATCGTCGACCTCGGGCCGGAGGGCGGCGAGGCCGGCGGCGAGGTGATCGTCGCAGGGACGCCCGAGCAAGTCGCCGAGGCCGACGAGTCCTACACGGGCCAGTTCCTGCGCGAACTGCTCCCGGCTCGAGCGACCGCCGCGGCTTGAGCGGGCGGCCGGAGCCTGACCGCTACACCGGTGCCGAGATCGCCGGAGCGGTGCTGGCGACCCTGTTCTTTCCACTCATCGGGCTGGTCGCCGCGGTCGTGCTGCTGAACGGCCAGTCGAATCCCGCGAAGCGCAAGTCGCTCCGATCCTGGGCGTGGGTCTCCGCCGGTCTGATGGTGCTCGATGCCCTCGTCGTGGCCGTGGTCGCGGGCGCGCTCTGAGACGCGCCCGCGGCCGCGTAGACATAAACTCCCGGCATGGAGGCAGGCACCTCCGCGCCGCTCGAGCAGGGCTATCCCGGTACCGCCGTCGCGGGCGCCGCGCTCGCGACCGTCTTCTTCCCTGTCTTCTCGCTGATCGCGGCGTTGCTCATGACCGGCGGCCAGCCGAACCCCTACAAGCGCGCGCAGCTGCGCACCTGGGCCTGGATCTCCGGCGGTTGGCTCTTGCTGCAGGTCGTGCTGGTGGTCGCACTGATCGCAGCCGCTTCGCATTCATCCAGTAGCGGGCCGGGGCTCGTCACGAACTTCTCCGTGACGACGAGCTCTCCGTAAGCTGATCGCAATGGCGAGTCAAGCTCGGGCCGTTGCGGCGTCTGCCGACGAGCGGGTGTGGCTCGGCCGCGCCGTCTCGGTGCTCTGGCAGCCGCGCGTCGTGCTTGCCGGCCTGCGCGACGACTCCGACGACACGGCCCGCGCTCGCAGCGAGGCGGTGCTCGCGCTCGTCCTGCTGACGGGGATCACAGGCGTGCTCTGGACGCCGGTCGCCGGAACGATCCTGAACGACGTAACCCTCGACTGGCTCGACGTCGCGATCTGGGCCTTCCTCGGCGGCGGCTTCTACGCGATCGTCCTCTACTTCGTCGGCGGGCTCGTGCTCCAGTGGCTGGCGCGGGCAGGCGGCTGGATCAGCTACCGCCAGGCGCGCCACCTGCTCGCGTTCGCGGCCGCGCCGGTCGCGCTCTCGCTCTTCCTCGTGATCCCGGTGCGGCTAGCCGTCTACGGCGAGGACGTCTTCCGCAGCGGCGGCTCCGACCGGGGTGCCGGCGCATGGGCGTTCTCCGGCCTCGAGCTGGCTTTCGTCGCCTGGGCGCTCGTCCTGCTCGCGCTCGGGCTGCGGATACTGCTCTCGAAGAGCTCGAGCTCCTCGGCCGGCATCTCGTAGGAGTGCTGCTCCTCCGGGAAGGCGCCTGAGCGCACCTCCTCGGCGTAGTTCTCGAGCGCGTCGCGGATCTCGCGCGACAGGCTCGCGTAGCGCTTGACGAAGCGCGGCAGGTGGCCCTCGGTCAGGCCGAGCAGGTCGTGGTAGACGAGCACCTGGCCGTCGCAGCCGGGGCCCGCGCCGATGCCGATCGTCGGAACCGAGAGCCGCGCGGTGATCTCCGCCGCTACCGGCGCCGGAACCGCCTCGAGCACGACGGCGAAGCAGCCGGCCTCTTCCAGCGCGAGGGCGTCCTCGACGAGCTGCACCGCGGCCTCCGCCGTCTTGCCCTGCGTCTTGAACCCGCCCAGCATCGTCGCCGACTGCGGCGTGAGGCCGACGTGGCCCATCACCGGGATCCCGGCCTCGACGATCGCGCGCACGCGGGAGACGGACGGCCCCGCGCCCTCGAGCTTGACCGCATCAGCACCGGCCTCCTTGAAGAAGCGGATCGCGTTCTCGACCGCCGCCTCGTCGGAGACCTGGTACGAGCCGAAGGGCATGTCGCCGACCACGATCGGCCGGCGCGCCGCGCGCACGACGGTTCGCGTCAGGAACAGCATCTCGTCCATCGTCACCGGCACGGTCGTGCCCTCGTAGCCGAGGACGACCATCGCGGCCGTGTCGCCGACCAGCACTACGTCGACGCCCGCGTCCTCGGCAAACCGTGCACCGGGCGCGTCGTAGGCGGTGACCATCACGATCTTCGTGCCCTCGCGCTTGAGCTCGGCGAGCCTAGGCAAGGCGAGCTTTCCTCGGGGCGGCGTGCTCATGGTCGTTCTCCTTCCAGGACGACGTTGTCGATCAAACGTGTTCGGCCCACGCGGACCGCGGCGGCGAGCACGCGGGGCTCGAAGTCGGCCTCCTCGAAGTAGTCGAGCGGAAGGCCGTTCAGCAGCGAGCGGTCGCGGGCCTCGAGCGCCCTGGGGAGGGCGAGGGCCGCCTCGCGTTCCTCGGGCGAGAGATAGGCGTTGCGGGACGAGAGGGCAAGCCCGTCCTGGTCGCGGACGGTCGGGCAGACGCGGATCTCGACCGGCACGGCCAGATCGCGGGTCATCCGCCGGATCACGGCCGCCTGCTGCGCGTCCTTCTGGCCGAAGTAGGCGCGGTCGGGCCGGACGAGGTTGAAGAGCTTGAGGCAGACCGTGGCGACGCCGCGGAAATGTCCAGGGCGGTGCTCGCCCTCGAGGATCGAGCCGAGCTCCTCGACGTCGACCCAGGTCTGGAAGCCGGGCGGGTAGATCTCCTCAGCAGCCGGGACGAAGAGGATGTCGACTCCTGCCTCGTCGGCAAGCGCGGCGTCGCGCTCCTCGTCCCGCGGGTAGCGGTCGAGATCCTCGCCGGCTGCGAACTGGGCGGGGTTGACGAACAGGCTGACGACGACGAGGTCGTTCTCGTCGCGCGCGGCGCGGAAGAGCGAGAGATGGCCCTCGTGGAAGGCGCCCATCGTCGGGACGAGGCCGAGCGACTCGGAGTGGGGGAGCTCAACCGCGGTTCGGACAATGTTCATCTGGCCGTCGCCTCCGCGAGGACGTCGTAAAGGGGCTCGAGGTCGGGGCGGACGCCGCGGATCGCCTCGCGGTGCGCCTCGACGGTCTCCCAGTCGCCGCGCTCGATCGGTCCGGTCAGCTCGAAGCCGTTCTCGATCGTGCGGCGCATCAGCGGCTCGAGCGCCTCCGGCGGCGCCCCGGCCGCCGCGAACAGCTCCGAGGCGACGCGGTGCAGCGTGACCAGGTAGTTCGACGCGACCGCGGCGCCCGCGTGGTAGAGGGGGCGCTTGTCGTCGGCGAGCTCGAACGGGCGCAGGCCGAGCAGCTCCGCGAGCTCGAAGCCGAGCGTACGAGCCTCCTCGGTCTCGGCGGTGACCGCCGCCCAGGCGCCGTCGAGCTGCTCCGGCCCGCGCGAGCGCGTGAACGTCTGGAGCGGGTGGAGTGAGAACCGCCGCTCGTGCGGGTCGAGCGCCGAGAGCGGGGTCGCGCCGCTGACGTGTCCGATCCAGCCATGTCCCGGGGACAGTCCCTGGGCCACGTCCCGAATGGCCGTGTCCGGCACGCAGAGCAGCGCGAGCTCCCCGTCCTCGCGCAGCGCGACGCCGCGCTCCTCGAGCCGAGCGGCCAGCGCCGAGCCGACGCGGCCGCGACCGATCACGTTGACGCTTTCGACCATCTGAAGCTCCAGCTCCTTAGCGGATGCCGGGCAAGGCGAAGTCTAGCTCTTGGCCTGTATCCGACCCTCGAGCGCTGTCTTCACCTGCGGCCAGTCGTCGTCGATCACCGCGTACCAGGCCGAGTCGCGCCGCTCGCTGCCGCGGACGACCTGATGCTTTCGGTGGATCCCCTCGAACTCCGACGGGATCGCCGCCAGGGCCGCGCGTGCCCGCTCGTTCTTCGCGTCCGTCTTGAACTCGACGCGCCTGCAGCCGAGCTCCTCGAACGCGTGCCGGAGCAACAGGTACTTCGCTTCGGTGTTCGCGCCCGTGCCCCACTCGGAGGGCGTGAGCCATGTGTTGCCGATCTCGAGCCGAAGGTGCTCCGGCGCCAGCGACAGGTAGCTCGTCGAGCCCACCGCGCGGCCGTCCCGCAGCACAGCGAACGGGTGATACGAATCGCTTCCGAGCGTGTAGCGGAGCCAGACGTCGAAGTCGGTCGTCAGCATCCAGCGCCACGCGCGCTCGTCTGCGGCCGCCTCGCGCAGGTCGGGGACATGCCGCTCGCCAAGGGGCTCGAGGACAACGATGCGTCCTTCCAGCCGCGGATCGAGCGGTTCGAACATGACTAGGGCATGATGAGCACAACGTGGGCCGTCACGCGGGCCGTCGAGTGGGGGCAGAGAAGGCCGAGCTGCTGCTGGCCGCCGCGCGCTACCTGAACGAGACCCTCGAGCTCGAACGCGTCTACGACCGCTTCCACGAGCTCCTGGCCGACGCCGTCCCGCACGGCGGCGTGATCGTCTCGTCCTTCGACTCGGCCACCGGCCGGATCTACTGCGACTACGCGCTCGTCGACGGCGAGAAGCTCGACCCGGCGCTGCTGCCGCCGCTCGACCTCAACCGCGAGGGCGGCGGGATGCAGAGCCGCGTGATCGTCAGCGGCGAGCCGCTCGTCGTCAACGACGTCCCGGAGCAGGTCAAGGAGCCGACGGGCGTCTACTACGACGTCGACAAGGAAGGCCAGATGCGGAAGGTGCCCGAGGAGGGGCCGCCCGGCGTGCAGTCGGCGATGATGCTGCCGGTCAAGCACGAGGGCGAGGTCGTCGGCGTCGTGCAGCTGATGCACGAGCGCTTCCAGTACGGGCCGGAGCATCTCGAGCTCGCCGAGGGCCTGGTCGGGCTGATGGCCGCAGCGGTACGCAACGCGCTGCTGCACGAGCGCGCGCAGGCCGAGGCGGCCGCTCGCGCCAGCGCCGAGGCGGCCGCCGCCGAGCGCGAGCACGCCGCGCGCGTGCTCGAGGCCGTCGGCGACGGGATCTTCCTGCTGGACGACGAGGGCTGCATCCGCTTCTGGAACCGCGCGGCGGAGCTGGTCACCGGCCGCGACCGTGAGGATGTCCTCGACGTTCCCGCCGAGCACGTCTTCGTCGGCTGGGAGAGGCTCGCCGCCGAGATCCCGGTCTCGGCAGGCTGGGCGCCGGCGCGCGCGGTGACCCTGCCGGTCGAGCTCGACGGGCGCGAGCTCTGGCTGTCCTTCCTCGCGGTCCGCAGTCCGGGCGGGATCGTCTACGCCTTCCGGGACCTGACGATCGAGCGGCGCCTCGACGAGGCGAAGAGCGATTTCGTCGCCTCGATCTCACACGAGCTGCGGACGCCGATGACCGCGGTCCTCGGCGCCGCCATGACCCTCCTTCGCGAGGACATCGAGCTCGCTCCCGAGCGGCGCCGCCAGCTGCTCGAGATGATCGGCAGCCAGGGCCGCCGGCTGACGCAGATCACGGAGGACGTCCTGCTCGCGAGCCGCCTCGACCGTGGCGACCTGCAGGTCGAGCGCGAGCCCGTCGACCTGGGCGACCTCGTCCGGCGCGCGGTCGAGACGATGCGCGAGCAGGCGCCCGAGTCGGTCACGCTCAAGGCCGCGGCGAATGGCTCCGCGACCGCCGTGGGCGACCCCGACCGGATCGAGCAGGTGCTCGTCAACCTGATCGACAACGCGGTCAAGTACTCGCCGGACGGCGGCGAGGTCACGGTCTCGACCGCGCGCGCCGAGGGGCGTGTGCGGGTCGAAGTCGCCGACGAGGGAATGGGAATCCCGGCCTCGGAGCACGACTCCGTCTTCGAGAGGTTCTACCGCGGCAGCGCGGGGCGGGCGGTCACGGGCACCGGTCTCGGGCTCTACATCTGCCGCGAGCTCGTTCGGCGGATGGGCGGCACGATCGGCGTGCGCTCGCGGCTCGGCGGCGGCTCGACGTTCTACTTCGAGCTTCCGTCCGACCCGTAGCCGAAGATTCGGACCCGTTGCTAGGGTCTGCTGACACGGTGCCGATCTACGAATACGTCTGCATGGAGTGCGAGTCGCACTTCGAGGAGCTCGTCCGGAACGGTTCTGAACCGGACTGCCCCGACTGCGCGTCCGAGAACGTGCGCAAGCAGTTCTCCGTCTTCGCGCGACACGGCGCCGCCGATCAGCCGACCAGCTTTGGAAGTTCGGGCGGCTGTTGCGGCGGATCCTGTGGCTGCTGCTGAGTCCTTGACCGAGCTCGAGATCCTCTCCCGCCAGGTAGCTGGTTGCACGCGCTGCCGGTTGCACGAGGGTCGCACGCAGGTCGTCTTCGGCAACGGGAACCCGGACGCGGACCTGATGTTCGTCGGCGAGGCGCCCGGCTTCCACGAGGACAAGCAGGGCCTGCCGTTCGTCGGCCAGGCGGGGAAGCTGCTCGACAAGCTGCTCGCCGGGATCGGCCTCACGCGCGCGGACGTCTTCGTCTGCAACGTGCTCAAGTGCCGCCCGCCGGGCAACCGCGACCCGGTTCCGGACGAGAAGGAAGCATGCGAGCCGTACCTCTTCCGCCAGGTCGAGCTGATCAAGCCGAAGGTGATCGCGACGCTCGGCAACCACGCGACGAAACAGCTGAGCGGCAAGGAGACCGGCATCACGCGGGTCCACGGGCAGGAGCAGCGGCTCAAGGTCGGCGCGTTCGACGTGCTGCTCTACCCGCTCTATCACCCCGCCGCGGCCCTGTACACGCCGGCGATGCTCTCGGTGCTCGAGCAGGACTTCGCGCGGCTGCCGGAGCTGCTCGGCCGCGAGACCGTGCCGCTCGAGCCGCCGCCGGTGCTGGCGCCGGTCGCCGCGGAGCCCGCGGTCCAGCTCGGCCTCTTCTGACGCCCGAGCTGAGTGCCTACGACCCCGCCTGGGCCGGGCGCTTCGAGGCGGAGGCGCGGCAGCTGCGAGAGGCACTCGGCGGGCTGGCGCTCGCGATCGAGCACGTCGGCAGCACCTCAGTGCCGGGTCTCGCGGGCAAGCCGACGATCGACATCGCGGTCGCCGTCTCGTCCACGCCCCTCCCGGCGGAGGCGGCCGCCCGCCTGGTCGCGCTCGGCTACGAGGACGCTGCTGCAGAGAGCAGGCCGGGCGAGCACCGTTTCCGGAAGGGAGGCACAGTCCCGCGCGGGGTGATCGTGCACGTCGTCGGCCAGGGCAGCCCGCAGTGGGACGACCTCGTTCGGTTCCGCGACGCGCTCCGCGCCGACCCCGGGCTCGCGGCGGAGTACGAGTCGCTCAAACGCGAGAAGCTCGCGGAGCTCAGCGCCTGGTACAGCGGCCGGGACAAGGAGCCGTTCATCCGGAGCGTGCTCGGGGCTCGGTCGTGATCGAGCTGACGAGCGGCTCGCCGGCGGAGACGGAGGCGATCGCGACCCGGCTCGCGAGCGTCTTGCACACCGGCGACGTCGTGACCGTCTCGGGCGAGCTCGGCAGCGGCAAGACGACCTTCGTCCGCGGTGCCTGCCGAGCGCTCGGGGTCACCGGTGCGGTCACGAGCCCGACGTTCACGATCGGCCACCGCTACGAGGCGGACCCGGACGTGTCGCATCTCGACCTCTTTCGCTTCCAGGGTTTCTCCGCGGCCGAGTGGGGCGACCTGGAGCCGTACTTCGAGGACGCGATCTGCTTCGTCGAGTGGCCCGAGGCCGCGGCGGGTGCGTTGCCGCCGGTGCGTGCCGAGGTACGTTTGTCGCACATGGATCCGGCGCATAGGATGATCACGCTCGCGAGCTCGGAAAAAGCCCTGCTCGATCGACTTTTCGGGGGACTTTTCGGGGGTGCTGACTCTCGCTTTTGACACCGCCACGAGCGTGGCCACGGCGGCGCTCGTCAGGGACGACGAGTTGCTGGGAGAACGCGTCTCCCGAGCGGTTGCGGTGCTCGAGGCCGCGGACGAGCTGCTGCGCCATGCGGATCTCGGGCGCGCGGACCTGACCGGGCTCGCGGTCGGGACCGGCCCGGGAAGCTTCACCGGGTTGCGCCTCGGCCTCGCCGCAGCGCGCGGGCTCGCATTCGCGCTGGACCTGCCCGCGGCAGGCGTCTCCACGCTTGACGCGCTCGCGGCCGGCGCTCCCGGCGCGCTGCCCGTGATCGACGCCGGGCGGCGGGAGGTGTTCGCGGCCGGGCCGGTGGTCGTCTCGCCGCAGAAGCTCGACTTCGCGCCCGGCACGGTTTGCGTCGGCGACGGCGCGGTTCGCTACCGCTCGATCCTCGAGGAGCGCGGGGCGGAGGTCCCGCCGGACGAGGACGAGCGCCATCTCGTGCGCGCCCGCTTCCACGCCCGGCTCGCCTGCGACTTCGGCCCGGCCGAGGCGATCGAGCCGCTCTACCTGCGAGTGCCGGACGCGGAGGCGAAGCGATGACGACCGTCGAGCTGCGCAAGCTCGAGCTGCGCGACCTGAACGAGGTCGAGGAGATCGAGCGCGTGTCCTACCCGACGCCGTGGTCGAGGTCGATGTTCGCGAGCGAGCTCTCGAAGCCCTCGTCGCTTTGCCTGGGCGCGTTCGACAGCGAGACCGGGCGGCTCGTCGGCTACCTGGTGATCTCGCGCTACGTCGACGCGTGGCACGTGATGAACGTCGCGGTCCACCCGGACCGCCGCCGCAACGGGATCGCCTCGCTGCTCCTGAATCGCCTGTTCGACCTCACCTCCGGCCGCAGCCGCCGCGGCTACACGCTCGAGGTCCGCGTGTCGAACACGGGGGCGATCAAGCTCTACGAGGAGATGGGCTTCCGCGCCCGGGGTGTGCGGCGCGGCTACTACACCGACAACCGCGAGGACGCCTTGATCATGTGGAAAGACCCGGTCCAGGAACCGGCCGCACACTGATCCTGGCGATAGAGACGTCGTGTGACGAGACCGCCGCCGCGGTCGTCTCGGCCGACGGCGCGATCCGGTCCAACGTCGTCTCCTCCCAGGCGCACCTGCACGCGCGCTTCGGCGGGGTGGTGCCGGAGGTCGCGTCGCGGCACCACCTCGAGCTCGTGCTGCCGGTCGTGCGCGAGGCGCTCGGCGACGGCGGGCTCGACGGGATCGACCGCGTCGCCGTGACGCAGGGGCCGGGGTTGATCGGCGCCCTGCTCGTCGGTCTCTCGGCGGCGAAGGCCCTGGCGTGGGGGAGCGGCCAGCCGCTCGTGCCGGTCGACCACCTCCAGGGGCACGTCGCCTCGCTCTACCTCCAGCCCGAGCCGGTCGAGCCGCCGTTTCTCTGCCTGCTCGCGAGCGGCGGGCACACGCTGCTGCTCGACGTCCAGGAGCCCGGCTCCTTCACCGTCCTCGGCCGCAGCCTCGACGACGCGGCCGGCGAGGCCTTCGACAAGGGCGCGCGCCTCCTCGGTCTCGGCTACCCGGGCGGGGCCGAGATCGACCGGCTCGCGCGCGAAGGCGACCCGACCGCCTTCGACTTCCCCGTCGCGCGCGTGCCCGGGCTCGACTTCTCGTTCTCGGGGGTCAAGACCGCGCTCCTCTACGCGACGCGCGACGCGGACGTGGAGGAGCGGAAGGCTGATCTGGCCGCGAGCTACCAGCGCGCGATCGTTCGCGCGCTCGTCCAGCGCACAGAGGAGGCTGCGGAGCGCACCGGCGCCGAGAAGATCGCGATCGTCGGCGGCGTCGCCGCCAACTCCGAGCTGCGCGCGACCCTCCCCGACGCCGTCGCCCCGCCGCTCGCGCTCTGCACGGACAACGCGGCGATGATCGCCTCGGCCGCGCGCTACGCCGAGGCGGTCCCGTCTCCGCGTTATCTTGCTCTGGATGCGTACGCCCAGAGCCTCTGAGCCCGCTCCCGGCCGCGGCGAAGCCGCGGCCTCCGCTCCTGGGCGGCTCCGTCGAGCCTACGCCGCTGAGGCGCGAGGGGTCGCGCCTGCGGCGATCATCGTCGCGGCCGCGACCCTCCTGGTCGTGGGCTTCGGCGTGAGCGGAGCGCACGAGCGCACGCTTCGCTCGCAGGCGTCGTCGTGGCAGGGCCTCGTCGGAGGGCCGCGCCCTGCGGTCGAGGTCGGCCAGCGCGAGCTCGTCGTCCTCAAGGCCCCGTCCCTGGCGCAGCGCGTCGCACAGCACGGCGGCTTCGCAACCCAGCGCCAGGAGCATGAGTGGACGCGCTCCGCGATCGCCTCGCAGAAGCAGCTCCTGACGGTGCTCAGCGTCCACGGGATCCAGGTGCGCGTCGACTTCAGCTTCGCGCGCGTCCTGAACGGCTTCTCGGCCGCCCTCGACGCCCGCGCCGTCGCTCTGCTCGAGAGGCAGGACGAGGTGGCCGGGGTCTATCCGGTGCGAGTCGCCTACCCCGCCTCGCTCTCGTCACAGCTCCTCGGGCGCGAAGGGCTCGCGATCGGCGCAGGGCAGCTCCCGTCGGTCCTGCTCCCCGGTTACGACGCGCGCGGGGTCAGCATCGCGCTGCTGGACACCGGGGTCGACTCGGCGCACCCCTACCTGCGCGGGAGGATTCAGGACGGCATCAACGTCGTCGACCCGGAGGTGCGGAGCGGCGCACCGGCCGTCCCGGATCCGGGCGAGTCGAGCCGCCGCGAAGACCATGGCACCGAGATGGCAGGCCTCCTCGTCGGTGCGGGTGGGCCGGGCGGGATCTCGGGAGTGGCGACCGGCGCCTCCGTCCTGCCGATCAGAATTGCGGGCTGGCAGCTCGACCAGACGGGCAAGTGGGCCGTGTACGCACGGACCGACCAGCTGATCGCCGGCCTCGAGCGCGCGGTCGACCCGAACCTCGACGGCGACGCCCATGACGCCGCCCGGATCGCCCTCGTCGGCGTTGCGGCGCCCTATGCGGCCTTCGCCGACTCGCCCGAGGCCCGAGCGGTGCAGGGAGCTCTCCAGCTCGACACGCTCGTCGTCGCGCCCGCCGGAAACGACGGGCCTGCCGGCCCCGGGTACGGCAGCATCGCCAGCCCCGGCGGCGCGCCGGCCGCGCTCACCGTCGGCGCCTCCGACCTGCGCACGCGCGTGGAGCAGGTGCCCGTCGTGGTTCGAACCGGCCTGAAGCTGCTGCTCGACCGCAAGCTGCCGCTCGCCGGCGCGGTCACCTCGGCCGGCCCGCTCGAGCTCTCGCTGGCCCCTCCGCGGGAGCCGGCTCCGGGATCCTCGCCTGCGCTCTCGGACTACTTCGACGGCACGGGCGTCAGCCTCGTCGCCGGCCGCGCCGCCTTCGTCCCCTCGGGGGGCGACCCGCGGCTCGCCATCGAGTACGCGGCCCAGGCGGGCGCACGCGCGGTCGTCGTCCACGGCGTCTCGCTGCCTGCGGGCGGCCTCGGCCTGGACGAGAACGTCGGCATCCCGGTGGTCAGCATCCCGGAACGGGTCGCGCGCGGCGTCATCGACTCGCTCAGCCGCGGCCGCGAGGCCGTCGCCTCGATCGGGCTGCCCGCGACCTTGCCCAACGGATCCGAGGGCGGGATCGCGCCGTTCTCGTCGCAGGGACTGGCTTTCGACGCTCGCGTGAAGCCCGACCTCGTCGCGCCGGGGGTCGTGCTGGCGACCGCCGAGCCGGGCCGCAACGACGACGGCTCCGCCCGCTTCGGCACGGTCAACGGCACGAGCGCGGCCGCCGCGGTGGTCACGGGCGTCGCAGCGCTGCTCGCCGAGCTTCGCCCCGACCTGCGCGCGGCCGACCTGAAGAGCCTGCTCGCCGGGAGCGCAGAGCCGCTCGCGGGAACGAGCGTCACGGAGCAGGGAGGAGGCCTCGTCGACGCCGGCGCAGCGGCCACCGCCGAGGTCTCCGCGGAGCCCGACTCACTCGCCTTCGGACGTGCGCGGGGGGACGGCTGGCACGCGACGCAGCATCTCCTCCTGCGCAACGTCTCGTCGCGGAAGCTCCGCGTGCGGATCGAGAACGCGGGCGCAGGTGGCCTGGAGATCACGCCTGTCCCCGCGCACGTTCGGCTCAAGCCCGGCGGCTCGACCGTCATCCGTCTCGTCGCACGCCTGCGCGGGGCACCGCCGACCGCGGGCTCGGCCGAAGGCGCCGTGCTCCTGCTCCCGCGTGGAGCTGCCCCGCTGCGCGTGCCGTGGGCGATCACGTTCGCGGCCGACGCTCCGCCGGCGCTTTCGCGCATCGCGCTCTCGGCGAGCGCGTTCAAGCCGTCCGATACGACCCCGGCCGTGCTCTCACTGCGAGCAGGCGCCCTGCAGCAGCTCGAGACGGGCCCGCAGGTCCAACCGCTCGCGAGGCTCGACGTCGACCTGTGGCGGGGCGGAGAGCGGCTCGGCCTGCTGGCGCGCCTGCGCGACGTCCTTCCGGGCCAGGTCGCGATCGGACTGACCGGCCGCGACCCCGACGGGAACCGCCTCGCGGCCGGTCCGTACCGCATCAAACTCGTCGCCGTCCCCACCACCGGCCGCCCGATCACGCGCAAAGTGGTGAAATTCAGGATCAAGTAGCCCAAACCGAGGAGAGAACGCGTGACCACAGTCGAAGCGCCCGAGTCCCACCTCCGAGAGAACCCGTTCGAGATCGCGCGAGAGCAGCTCCGCCGCGTGGCCGAGATCTTCGCGATCGACCAGCGGCTGGTGAACGTCCTCCAGGAGTGCAAGAAGGCCGTCGTCGTCTCGATCCCGGTGACGATGGACGACGGCTCGATCGAGGCGTTCGAGGGGTACCGCGTCACGCACAACATCGCGCGCGGGCCGTCCAAGGGCGGCATCCGCTACCACCCCGACGTCACGCTCGACGAGGTCAAGGCGCTCTCGATGTGGATGACGTGGAAGTGCGCGCTGATGAACATCCCGTTCGGCGGCGCGAAGGGCGGCGTCGTCTGCGACCCGAAGAAGCTGTCCCGCGGCGAGCTCGAGCGGATGACCCGCCGCTTCACGAGCGAGATCATCAACGAGATCGGCCCTGAGAAGGACATCCCGGCGCCGGACGTCGGTACCGACGGGACCGTGATGGCCTGGATCTTCGACACGTACTCGATGAACAAGGGCCACTCGGTGCTCGGCGTCGTCACCGGCAAGCCGCTCAACGTCGGCGGCTCGCTCGGCCGGCTCGAGGCGACCGCGCGCGGCTGCCTCTACACGATCCAGGAGGCGGTGCGGAAGCAGGAGCGCGGCCTCGCCGGACTCAAGTGCGCCGTCCAGGGCTTCGGCAACGTCGGCAGCTTCCTCGCGAAGTTCCTCGCCGAGGAGGGCGCGACCGTCGTCGCCGTCTCGGACTCCCAGGTCGGGCTCTACAACCCGAAGGGGATCGACGTCCCGGCCGCGCTCGCGCACAAGCAGGAGACGGGGACGCTGCGCGGCCTGCGCGGCGCCGACGAGGTCACGAACGACGAGCTCCTGCTCGTCGACTGCGACGTGCTCTCGCCGTGCGCCCTCGAGCAGGTGATCACGACGGACAACGCCGACAAGATCAAGGCGGCGATCATCTGCGAGGGAGCGAACGGGCCGGTCACGCCCTCGGCGGACGAGATCCTCGACGAGCGCGGCGTGATGGTCCTGCCGGACATCCTCGCGAACGCGGGCGGCGTGGTCGTCTCGTACTTCGAGTGGGTGCAGGGCCTCCAGGAGTACTTCTGGAAGGAGCCCGAGGTGAACTCGAAGCTGCGCGACATCGTGACGCGCGCCTTCAACGAGACGTGGCACCTCCAGCAGGAGCGGCAGACGTCGATGCGCTATGCGGCCTACGGCGTCGCGGTCGGCCGGGTCGCCGAAGCCACCGTCACGCGTGGGCTCTACCCCTAAGCCGCGGGTCGCGGTCTACCACGCCGAGGGCTGCCACCTCTGCGACCGCGCGCTCGCACAGGTTCGCGCGTTCCGGGACGAGCTCGGGTTCGAACTGGACGAGGTCGCGATCGACGGCGACGCTGGGCTCGAGTCGCGCTACCGGGAGCTGATCCCGGTCGTCGAGATCGAGGGCGAGCGGGTCTTCACCTACTACGTCCACGAGGCGGCGTTTCGGCGACGGCTGGAGGCCGCACAAACTCGGCTCTCCGAGCGGCCTTTGTGACCGTCTGACGCAAGGAGTGGTGCGGGCTGGCACAATCGTTGTGCTCTGTCACAAGCTACTGCTCACGGAACCCCAACGACCCCCGACACCGAGCGGGTGACGGTCGGAGTCGCCGCCCGTCTCAGCCGCTACCTGCAGGTGCTGGCCCAGTCGAAGAAGATGGGCAAGGACCGAATCTCGTCGCAGGAGATCGCGGACTACACCAACATCAACGCGACGCAGATCCGGCGCGACCTGTCGAACTTCGGCAAGTTCGGCAAGCGCGGGGTCGGCTACAACGTCGACTCGCTGCTCGGCGAGATCCGCAAGATCCTGCGGACGCAGGGGCAGCACAACATCGCACTCGTCGGCGCGGGTCATCTCGGGCACGCGATCGCGAGCTCGCCGATCTTCGCGGAGCACGGGATCCACATCGCCGCCGTCTTCGACAGCGACTCGGAGAAGGTCGGGCAGGAGATCGGCTCGCTCAGCGTGGACGACATCCGGCGGCTGCCCGTCGTGGTGCGCGAGCAGAACATCATCGTCGGCGTGGTCGCGGTGCCGGCCGGCGCGGCGCAGCAGGTCACCGAGCAGCTCATCGGCTCCGGCGTGAAGATCATCTTCAACTACTCCGAGGCTCTGCTGGACGTTCCGCAGGACGTGACGGTGCACACGTCCAACCCGGCGGTGACCTGCTCCACGCGCTCTATTTCCACCTGACCTAGCGCGGCGCGGCGCCGTGAGGATCCTTCTTGCTGGCACGGGTACCTGCTCGGCGGGACGGGGTCGAACGTCTACACGCGGGCGCTCGCGCGCGAGTGGAGCCTCGAAGGCCACGACGTCGTCGTCTTCTCGCAGGAGCCGCGGCCCGAGGAGTACGACCTGGGCAGCGCCGACACGGTCCGGCCGGAGATCGGCGGGATCCTGCCGGTGTTCGTGCTCGACCGCTACGAGGGGCTCGACGCGCGCCTTCTCCCGGACCTCACTCCCGCAGAGCGCGAGCGCTACGTCGAGCTGAATGCCGAGGCCCTGCAGAGACACCTGCCGGCCGACCTCGTCTTCGCGAACCACGTCGTGCTCGGCGGGCCGGTCGCCGCCGCGAGCGGCGCCCGTTACGCCGTCAAGGCGCACGGCTCGGAGCTCGAGTACTCGATGCGCGGAAACGCGGAGCTGTCGGCCTGGGGGCGGGAGGCGCTCGCCGGCGCCGAAGCCGTCTTCGTCGGCTCGGCGCACATTCGCCGCGTCCTCGACGAGGTCGTCGGTCACGTCGACCGCGTGCACGAGGTGCCGCCCGGCGTCGACGTGGACGAGTGGCGGCCACAGGAGCGCGAGGAGGCGCTCGCGGCCCTGCTCGAGGAGGCGCGCCGGGACCCGCCGAACCCGGGAAACGCCAACGAGCGCCTACCGGACGAGGGGAACGCCGGCCGTCTCGCCGCCTTCCTCGAGACCGAAGGGCCGACGGTCGTCTACTTCGGCAAGCTCCTGCGCAACAAGGGCGTTCACCTCCTGCTCGAGGCGCTGCAAGGGCTCGAGGCGAAGGCCGTGATCGTCGGCTTCGGCGACTACCGGGCCGAGCTCGAGGCCGCCGCGCCGCCCAGGACGCTCTTCACCGGCGCGCTCGAGCACCGCCACCTCGTCCACCTGCTGGCGCTCGCGGACGCTGCGGTCGTCCCGTCGATCTTCCCCGAGGCCTTCGGGATGGTTGCCGCCGAGGCCGCTTCCGCCGGCTGCCCGCCGCTCGTCGCCAGGCACTCCGGCCTCGAGGAGATCGCCGAAGGGCTCGAGGCGGAGTACCCACCTGAACACCGGGACCTGACCAGCTTCCAGACGGGCGACGCCGGCGACCTCCGCGCCAAGCTCGACCGGCTGCTCTCGCTCGCCCCGCAGGAGCGCGCCCGTCTCGCAGAGGCAGCGCGCAACGCGGCCCTGAGCCGCTGGAGCTGGCGCAGCGTCGCGCGAAGACTGCTGAGCCCCTTTCACTAAGGTTCCGGAATGGGAGACTCCCAGCGCCTCAGCCCGGACGAGCAGCTTCGGCTCGCGCGCGAGCAATTCGAGCAGACCGGCGATTTCTCGGTCGCGGTCGAGGAGGAGTTCGCCGTCCTCGATCCCGACACGCTCGCGCTGACGAACCGCTTCGAGGAGCTGCAGGCCGCCGCGAAGGACACGCCGCTCGAGGAGCACCTCGTCGGCGAGCTGATCGCGTCCGAGGTCGAGATCCGCACCGGCCGCTGCACCGACTTCGAGGAGGCGGCCTCGCTGCTCGCGCAGCGCCGCCAACAGCTCTTCGGGCTCGCCGACGGGCTCGGGATCGCGCTCGCGGCGACCGGCACGCACCCCTGGAGCCCGTGGCGGGACCAGCGGATCATCGACACGCCGCACTACCGCCGGAACGACGAGATCCTGCGCTACGTCGTCTGGCGCAACAACAGCTTCGGCCTCCATGTCCACGTCGCGATCAACGGGCCTGACCGCGCGATCGCCGTCTGCAACGCGCTCCGGAACTACCTCCCCGAGCTGCTCGCGCTCTCCGCCAGCTCGCCCTTCGTCGAGGGCATCAATTCCGGCCTGCACTCGGCGCGGTCGCAGATCTTCACCCGGATGTTCCCGCGCTGCGGGGTGCCGGACGCGTACGACGGCTGGGACGGCTTCGAGCGCTACGTGCGCTTCCTCTACGACACCGGCTCGATCGACGAGCACACGCAGCTGTGGTGGAGCGTGCGCCCGCACCTCGGCTTCCCGACCGTCGAGATCCGCATCGCCGACGCGCAGCCCGACATCGGCGAGGCGCGGTCGCTTGCCGCGTTCGCGCACGCACTCACCGTGCGCATCGCCCATGCGCTCGACGAGGGCGAGCCGCTGCCGGCCTATCCGCACCGCCTGATCGAGGAGAACCTCTGGCGCGCGATCCGCTACGGCCTCTCAGGCGAGCTGATCGACCTCGGCACCGGTGACGTCCGTCCGGCGAGAGCGCACCTCGAGCGGCTGCTCGAATGGCTCGCGCCGGCGGCCGAGGAGATCGGGGCTGCGCCGTACCTCGCGATCCCGTCGGCGAACGCGGCCGAGCGCCAGATCGCCCGGCACGCCGAGGGCGCGACGCTCGAGGAGATCTACGCCGAGCAGGTTCGCCCGAAAGAGACGGTTGGCTGAGGACGAGCAGCAGCAAAAGCTCGTCGCCGAGCTGCAGGCGGAGCTCGCGAAGCTCAAGGTCTCCGACCTGCTGCTGCAGACGCTCTACACGGTCTCGTCCCTCGGGTACCAGCGGCTGACCGGCGAAGAGAAGGACCTCGAGCAGGCCAGGCTCGCAATCGAGTCGCTCAAGGCGCTGATGCCGGTGCTGGAAGGCTCCGTGCCCGAGGAGGCGATCCGGGACTTCCAGCAGGTCCTCGCGAACATGCAGCTCGCGTACGCCTCCGCGGTCTCCGGCCAGTCTTAAAAGCCATAAAACGCCGCTACAGTGAGTCTCTGGGCCGAGGACTCATTCTGCGGGCATCCATGGTGGGCGCGGCCGCCGCAGCCCTCCTTTGCGCTGCCGTGCCGGCCTCGGCCGTCCGCGGTCTGCCCTCGCCGACGGGCACCTGTGCGGCCGGGACCGATGCCTGGGACGGCACCGACGGCCTCTGGGACGACGGCACCCACTGGTCCGACGGCGTGCCGCCCGATGCAGGCACGAACGCCTGCCTTCCCGATCGCGCCTCCGAGAGCGCGTACACCGTCACCGTCGTCGACGAGAACGTCGAAGCCGCGACGCTCAGGGTGGGGATCAACGCAACCCTCAGCCTGACGACCGGCTGTAGCGGCACGGACACGGCACTCACTCTCCACGGAGACTCGAGCAGTGCGGGCGAGATCGACCTCGCGCCCTGCGACCACGCCGCCCAGCTGAGCCTCATGGTGGGGGCGACCCTGACGAACGAGGGCACGATCACCGCCGTCGGAGCCCTCGGCGATCGGCGCCTGACGGGCAACGTGACGAACGACGGCACGGTGAGCGCCAGCACCGCGACCGGCAGCGTCCACCTCGACGGCGGCGGGCTGTTCGTCAACCACGGCAATGTCTCGATCACGGACGGGACCACGCTCACGATCCCCGACGGCGCCTCGTACGAGTTCCGCAACGACTCGGGCGGCTCGGTTGCGGGCAACGGGAGCGGACGGCTGGCCGTCGGCAGCGGCGACACGTTCGAAGCCGCCAACGGAAGCACGACCGGTAACCCGGTGCTGCTGACGGGCGACGCGACGCTCCGGTTCACGGCCGGCGGCGCCAGCAGCTTCGTCCTCCACGGCACCAACTCGCTCGCCGGGGCGACGATCGGGGCCAGCCAGACGGTGGCGGTCGACGCCGATTGCGCGGGGACGGGCGAGTCGGCCGCCGAGCTCGCGGCGAGCATGACGAACCTCGGGACGATCCGGTTGGGCAACTCGGGCGGGTGCGCCGGCGCGGCGCGGCTCGTGGTTCCGGCCGGCTCGACGCTCACGAACGAGGGCTTGATCAGCGTCGAGGACACCCAGGGCACCCGAGAGCTGACGGGGGGTGGGGTGCTGGACCACGTGGGAACCATCACGGTCGCCAATGGGAGCACCCTCAGCCTCCTCGACCAACGCCTGCTGGTCGATCCACCCGGCACGGTGACGCTCCTGGGTAACACGGCCAAGCTGGTGGAAGGCCTCGACGGGACGCTCGGCTTCACGGTCGACGAGGACGCCAGCACCAGCACGAAGATTCACGGTGGCCGCCTCGATCTCCATGGAGCTCTGGAGGTGACGACCATCGGCATCCCGACAGCGCAGTGGGCGATCTTCACGGGCGGCGTCTCACGGACGGGCCAGTTCCTGAGCTCGAAGCTCGGCGAGCAGGTCTACGTCATCAGCTACTCGAGCAACACCGTGACGCTGTTTCCCGGAGGCCGGTTCACGACGCAGGTGATCGACGACGCGACCGGCGAGCCGCCTTCCGGTCTCCACGCGGGTGGTTCCGTGCACGACACCGCCCTGGTGCCGGGGGTGACTGGGGTCACACCAGGCGGCACCGTGACGTACAGCTTCTTCCGCAACGGCACGTGCACCGGCTCGCCGGCGAGCGTCGAGCAGGTCACGCTGGTGGTGGACGAAGGTGGGAACGCTGTCGTGCCCCCCTCGAGCACGAGCGGGCCGCTCGACGTCGGCAGCTACTCCTACCGCGGCGACTACAGCGGCGACGCCGCCTACGGCAGCAACACGAGCGCCTGCGAGCCGTTCACGGTCACCGTTGCGCCACCACCACCACCACCACCACCGCCTCCGCCACCGCCACCACCCGTGCCGCCGCCCCCGCCGGCACCTCCGCCTCCGCCACCTCCACCCGCGAGGCAGTGCGTCGTGCCGCGGGTGGTCGGCAAGAAGCTCGCCGCGGCCAGGGCGAGGATCCGCAGCGCGCACTGCGCCGTGGGCAAGGTCACCCGGAAGCACGCCGCGAAGGCGAAACGGGGGAAGGTGATCGCCCAGTCGCCCAGGGCCGGCCGGCACCTGCGCAACCTCGCCAAGATCAAGCTGACCGTCGGCCGGTAGGCTCCCGCGCCGGATGGCGCACGCGGAAATCGGAATCTTCGGAGGCTCCGGCTTCTACTCGTTCCTCGAGGACGTCGAGGAGGTCGAGGTCGAGACGCCTTACGGCAAGCCCTCGGCGCCGTTCGTCGTCGGCGAGATCGACGGCAAGCAGGTCGCGTTCCTGCCGCGGCACGGGCGAAAGCACGAGCTGCCGCCGCATGCCATCCCCTACCGGGCGAACGTGTGGGCGATGAAGGACCTCGGCGTGCGCAGGATCATCGGCCCGAACGCCTCGGGTGCGCTCAAGGCCGAGCTCGAGCTCGGCGAGTTCGTGGTCTGCGACCAGTTCGTCGACCGCACGAGCGGGCGCACGGACACGTTCTACGACGGCCCGGAGACGACGCACGTGTCCGCCGCCGACCCGTACTGCCCGGACCTGCGCTCCCAGCTGGTCGAGACCGCGCGCGAGCTCGGGATCCCGGTGCGAGACGGAGGCACCGTCGTCACGATCCAGGGCCCGCGCTTCTCGACGCGCGCCGAGTCGAAGTGGTTCCAGGACGCCGGCTGGGACGTGATCAACATGACCGCGTACCCCGAGGGCTACCTCGCGCGTGAGCTCGAGCTCTGCTACGCGAACATCTCGATGGTCACCGATCACGACGTCGGCGTCGAGGGCACGGCGCCGGTCAGCCACGAGGCCGTGGTCGAGGTCTTCAACGCGAACAACGAGCGACTGCGCGAGCTGCTGTTCGCCGTGGTGCCGAAGATCGAGCCGCCGGGCGAGGACCATCTCTGCTCCACGGCGCTTCGCGGCGCCCGCCTGTGATAGAAAACCGCGGCGCCGGGGACTTCTCGGCGCTGAGTTTGTAGGAGGCACCCCCTGGACTTCTTCGTCGACCACGCGGTTCTCTTCGCCCTCGTCTGCTCCGTCATCGCGGTCGGCTGGGGCATCGGGCTGACCGTCTGGCTGCTCCGCCAGCCGGACGGCGACGAGCGGATGCGCGAGATCGCGCGCGCCATCCAGGAGGGCGCCGCCGCGTACCTGCGCCGCCAGTACACGACGATCGCGATCGTGGCGGTCGTGCCCTTCCTCCTGCTCGGCTTCTACGACAAGCTCGGGTGGGGAACGGCGATCGGCTTCCTGATCGGGGCGCTGCTGTCGGCGGCGGCCGGTTTCATCGGGATGAACGTGGCCGTGCGCTCGAACGTGCGCACCGCGGAGGCCGCGAAGAGCGGGCTGCGGCCCGCGTTGAACGTCGCGTTCCGGGCCGGTTCCGTGACGGGGCTGCTCGTGGTCGGGCTCGGCTTGATGGGCGTTGCCGGCTACTACTGGGTGCTGACCGGCTGGCTGGGAAACTCGCACGAGTCGGCGATCAACGACCTCGTCGGCCTGGCGTTCGGCGGCTCCCTCATCTCGGTCTTCGCGCGACTCGGCGGCGGCATCTACACGAAGGCCGCGGACGTCGGCGCGGATCTCGTCGGAAAGATCGAGGCGGGCATCCCCGAGGACGATCCGCGCAACCCGGCGGTGATCGCGGACAACGTCGGCGACAACGTCGGCGACTGCGCCGGGATGGCCGCCGACCTGTTCGAGACCTACGCGGTGACCGCCGTCGCCGTGATGCTCCTCGCGAAGTCGTTCCCGACGAGCAGCCTCTGGCTCTACCCGCTCGCGATCGGCGGGATGTCGATCCTGGCCTCGGTGATCGGCACCTTCTTCGCGCGCGTCGGCCGCGGGGGCTCGATCATGAACGCGCTCTACAAGGCGATTCTGGTGGCGACGGTGCTGTCGGCCCTCGGCTTCATCCCGGTCACGATGGCGTACGACTCGAGCCGGTTCAGCTTCTGGGATCTCTACCTCTCGGCGCTCGTCGGCCTGATCGTCACGTTCCTGCTCGTCGCGATCACCGAGTTCTACACGGGCACGCGCTGGCCGCCGGTGAAACGCATCTCGGGCGCCTCGCGGACGGGGCACGCGACCAACATCATCGAGGGGCTCGCCGTGGGGATGCAGGCGACGGCCCTCCCGGTGATCGTGATCGCCGCGGGAATCCTCGTCGCGCACCACTTCGCGGGGCTATTCGGCATCGGCGTCGCGGTGATGGCGCAGCTCTCCATGACCGGCCTGATCGTCGCGCTCGACGCCTACGGGCCCGTCACCGACAACGCGGGCGGGATCGCCGAGATGGCCGACCTCGACGAGTCGGTTCGCGCGATCACGGACCCGTTGGACGCCGTCGGCAACACGACCAAGGCGGTCACCAAGGGCTACGCGATCGGCTCGGCCGCCCTCGCTGCGCTCGTGCTCTTCGACTCCTACACGACCGGACTCTCCGACCAGGGGCTGACGACCGCGTTCAGCCTCAGCGACGCGTGGGTGATCGCCGGCCTGTTCCTCGGCGGGCTGATGCCGTTCCTGTTCGCGTCGCTGGCAATGGAGGCGGTGGGCCGCGTCGGTGGCCAGGTCGTCCAGGAGGTACGGCGCCAGTTCGCTGAGATCCCCGGGATCATGGAGGGAACCGCACGGCCGGAGTACGGGCGCGCGATCGACATCGTTACGGGCTCGGCGATCAAGTCGATGATGGTGCCCGCGCTGATCCCGATCGGGTTCCCGATCGTGGTCGGGCTGATCAGCGCCCGCATGCTCGGCGGCCTGCTGATCGGGACGATCGTGACCGGCCTCTTCCTCGCGATCGCCATGACCTCCGGCGGCGGGGCCTGGGACAACGCGAAGAAGCTGATCGAGGACGGCGCCTACGGCGGGAAGGGCTCCGAGGCTCACGCGGCGGCCGTCACGGGCGACACCGTCGGCGATCCCTACAAGGACACCGCGGGCCCCGCGATCAACCCGATGATCAAGATCACCAACATCGTCGCGATTCTGATCATCCCGCTGATCGTCTCGATTCACAGCTAGAGCACGGGGAACCCCTGGTTCCCCCGTGAGCCCCCTCCTTTCGGAAAGCTCCACAGGTACACGCGATCAACATGCCGGCCCCGCGTCGGGATTGACTGAAGTCTTTGCCGCAGTGAGCCTCCCGCCGGGCGGAGCCCGGCTCCGGCGGCCGCTCACGGCGCCGTCTCACGCGTCAGAAGCAACCGAACATCCCTCTAGAGTCCGCCGCGATGTCTAGGCGACGGCGCCAGCAGCGGCTCGAGCGCGTGCTCGGCACGCCGGCGCTGTTCGCGACCGCGTACGGGAACGTCGGCTCGTCGATCTACTACGCGCTCGGCGTCACGGCGGTCTTTGCGCTCGGCCTGACACCGCTCGTCTTCGTCATCGCGGGGATCTTCTTCAGCGCGACCGCGCTCTCGTACGCGGAGGGAACCGTCCGCTATCCAGAGGCCGGCGGCTCGGCGAGCTTCGCGCGCCATGCCTTCAACGAACTGGCCTCCTTCGGAGCGGGCTGGGCGCAGATGCTCAACTACATCATCACGATCGCCATCTCGGCGTTCTTCGTCCCGCACTACCTCTCGATCTTCTGGGAGCCGCTGAAGCAGAACCCCTGGGACATCATCGTCGGCGCGCTGGTCGTCGCGTTCCTGGTGCTCCTGAACGTCGTCGGCATCCAGGAGTCGGCGCGCCTGAACATCTTCCTCGCGCTGATCGACTTCGCGACGCAGCTCCTGCTCGTCTTGCTCGGCTTCGCCCTGATCTTCAGTCCGTCGACCCTCACGAGCAACGTCCACTGGGGCACGGCGCCGACGTGGTCGCAGTTCTTCCTCGCGATCCCGGTCGGGATGATCGCGTACACCGGCATCGAGACCATCTCGAACCTGGCCGAGGAGACGCGCGACCCCGTGAAGAGCATCCCGCGCGCGATCGGCTACGTGGCGATCGCCGTCTATGCGATCTACTTCACGCTGCCGCTGATCGCGCTCTCGGCGCTACCCGTGCACCTGATCGACGGCCAGCAGACGACGCTGCTCGCGCTCACGCCGGACAAAGGCGGTTTCCAGAACGACCCGGTGCTCGGCCTCGTCGAGAACCTCGGCATCTCGGGCGGGCTCCTCTCGGTGCTGAAGGTCTACGTGGGGATCCTGGCCGCGACGATCCTGTTCATTGCCACGAACGCAGGGATCATCGGTGCGTCCCGGATCACGTACTCGATGGCGACGTACCGGCAGCTGCCGGAGGTCTTCCGCCGGCTGCACCCGAAGTTCAAGACGCCCTGGCTGTCGCTGCTCGTCTTCGCGGGGCTGATCCCCATCGTGGTCCTCATCCCTGGACAGACCCAGTTCCTCGGGACGATGTACGCGTTCGGAGCGATGCTCTCGTTCACGGTCGCGCACGCCTCGATCGTCCAGCTACGTCGGCGCTACCCCGACGAGGAGCTGCCGTTCCGCGCGCGGCCGAACCTGAGGGTGCGCGGGGTCGACTGGCCGCTGTTCGCGCTCTTCGGTGGAATCGCGACGGGGCTGATCTGGTTCGTGGTCGTCATCCAGAGCCCAGGCCCGCGCTATGCCGGCCTCGGCTGGCTGGTGGCCGGCTTCGCGATGTACTACGTCTACCGGCGCCGAATCGTGCACGAGCCGCTGACCGCGACCGTGCGCGCTCCGATCGCGATGGGGCCGGCTCTGGCGCTCGAGTACCGCAACGTGCTCGTCCCGGTGATCGACCGGCACGACTCGGAGGCGGCGGTCGATCTCGCGTGCCGCCTCGCCACCGAGCGCGGGGCGTCGATCGTCGCGCTGACCGTGCTCGAAGTCCCGCTCGAGTTGCCGATGGACGCCGAGCTTCCGGAAGGGATCGAGCGGCGCGCGAACGACCTGCTCGACGAGGTGCGCGCGATCGGCGACGCCTACGGCGTCAACGTGATCGGACGCCTCACGCGCGCGCGCCGGCCCGGGCCCGCGATCGTCGCCGAGGCCGAGAGCCGGCACAGCGAGATCATCGTGCTCGGCTCGCCGCGCCGCGACGCCCGCCGTCGCCAGGGGAAGATCTTCGGCGGCACCGTCGACTACGTCCTCAAGAACGCACCGTGCCGCGTGCTCGTGGCCGCCGCGCGGCGGGCGGCATGAAGGAGCTCTATACGTCGACCGTCGCGGTCTTCGCCGTCGTCGCGATCGGCCTCGGAGTCGCGCTGCTCGTCGAGACGGCAGTCCACGGAGGCGGGATCGGCTACCTGCTCGGACTGCTCTTTCTCGCCCTCGGCGCCGGTCGGCTCTACCTCCTCTGGCGCCGGAAGTAATCTCACCGCGTGGCGCGCAAGATCGCGGGTCTCCAGCGGGTGCTCGACGCGCCCGCCCTCTTCTCGGTGGCGTACGGCGAGATCGCCTCTTCGATCTACGTCGCCCTCGGGATCATCGCCCTGCACGCGCTCGGCCTCACGCCCGAGGTGCTGGCGTTGGTCGGCGCTCTCTTCCTGGTCGTCTCGCTCTCGTACGCGGAGGGGACAGCGGCAATCCCGGAGACCGGCGGCGCGGCGACCTTCGTGCGCCGCGCGTTCAACGACCTGGCCGGCTTCCTGACCGGCTGGGCGCTCTTCCTCGACTACCTGATCGTGATCGCCCTCTCGGCGCTGTTCCTCCCGCACTACGTGGCAGGCGCCCTCCAGATCGACGCGCTCGGCCGCGACCCGTGGGACCTGGTGACGGCGGTCGCCGTGATCGTGGTCGTCGCGGCGTTCCGGCTCGTCCGGCGCTCGGCGTTCTACCGCTACGGGATCGTCGTCGCCGTGCTCGACCTGATCACGCAGGTCGGGCTCGTCGCGCTCGGCTTCGCCTTCCTCTTCTCCGGCGACGCGCTCACGCAGGGCGTATCGATCGGGACCCAGCCGTCCTGGCACCAGATCGCCTTCGCGCTGCCCCTGGCGATGCTCGCCTACACCGGGCTCGAGACCGTCGCCAACCTCGCCGAGGAGACGCGCACGCCGGGCCGCGACCTGCCGCGGAGCCTCTTCTCCGGGATCGGGCTCGTCGTGGTGATCTACGTCGCGATCGCGCTCGTGGCACTGTCGGCGTTCCCGGCGAAGAACGGTACGACGGAGCTCGGAACGACCTGGCTGAAATCGCCCCTGCTCGGGATCGTGGACGCGCTGCACGGCCACGTCCCGTCCGAGTTCGTGGACGCGCTGCGCGTGTACGTGGGATTGACGGGCGCCGTGATCCTGCTCGTCGCGATCACGACGTCGATCTCGGGCTTCACGCGGCTCGCGCACTCGCTCGGCGAGCACGGCCAGCTGCCCCGTGCGTTCGGCCGGCTCAACCGGCGGACGCTCGTCTCGCCCGAGGCGATCGTCGCCGCGGCGCTGATCTCGATCGCGCTACTGCTCGCGACCTCGCTCCTGACCGACGAGATCGCGTTCCTCGCGAGCCTCTTCAGCTTCGGCGTCCTCGCGGCGTTCACGGCCGCCCAGCTCGCCGTGATCAAGCTTCGCTTCAGCGAGCCGGAGCTCGAGCGGCCGTACCGCGCGCCTTTCGGCGTCCGGCTGCGCGGGGTCGAGGTCCCGCTGCCGGCGATCGTCGGAACCGTGGGCACCCTGGTCGTCTTCGTGATCGCGCTGATCACGCACGCCGGCGCCCGCTACGGCGGCCCCGCGTGGCTCGTCGCCGGCGCGGTCGTCTACGGGCTCGTGCGGCGAGGACGCGGCGAAGGCCTGCTCGAGCGGATCGAGGCGCCCTCCGAGAACCTGCCCGAGACGCACTTCTCCAGCATCCTCGTCCCGATGAAGCTCGGCCTGATCGGCGAGGAGATGGTCGCGACCGCCGTCAAGCTCGCGCAGGAGCGCGGAGCCAGGATCGAGGCGCTGCACGTGATCCGGGTGCCGCTCGACCGCCCGCTCGAGGAGGAGGACTGGGCCGACGAGGACGAGCGGGCCGCAGCCTCGCTCGCCGAGGCGCAGCTGCTCGGCGCCGACCACGGCGTCGAGGTCGCGGGGGAGACGGTTCGCGCCCGCTCGATCGGCGAGGCGATCGTCACGGAAGCCGAGCGGAGCGGGGCGGACCTGATCGTCCTCGGCTCCGCTCCACGCTGGCGCCGGCAGTCGCGCTTCTTCTCGCCCACCGTCGAATACGTGCTGCGCAAGGCGCCCTGCGAGGTGCTCGTCGTCGCCTTCCCGGAGGGCGTGATGGAGGAGGACGGCGAGGGCTCTCAGTGACGAGGGCTGAGCTAGGCTGAGAGCATGAATGCACTTGTGATCGGCTGCGGCCGGGTCGGCTCCAGCATCGCTCTTCAGCTCGACCGCGAGGGCTGGGACGTGACCGCGGTCGACGAGAAGGAGGAGGCGCTCAGCCGCCTCGGCGACCACTGGAACGGCGGCTTCGTGCTCGGCCACGGAATGGACATCGACGTGCTCCGTCAGGCCGGGATCGAGGAGGCCGACGCGGTCGTCGTCTCCACCGACGGGGACAACACGAACATCGTCATCGGCCAGGTCGCGCAGCAGCGCTTCGACAACCAATGCGTGGTCGTGCGCGTGCTCGACCCGGCGCGGGCCGAGTTCTACCGCCGGCGCGGCCTGCGCACCATCTGCCCGACCTCGGTCGCGATCGACGTCCTGATGGACGCCGTCCGCGCCTGCGAGATCAGACCCGCGGAGTCTCCCGTCTGATGTACATCCTCGTGGCGGGCGGCGGCAAAGTCGGCGCCAACTTCGCGCGCACGCTGCTGCAGGACGGTAAGCACGAGGTCACGCTGATCGAGCAGCGGCGCGACCGGTTCGAGCGGCTCGAGCACGAGTTCGAGCACCAGGTGCTGCTCGGCGACGCGACCGAGATCTTCGTGCTCGAGCGGGCCGGGATCGCGCGCCCGCCGGAGGTCGTCGCCGCGCTGACGGGGGACGACGAGGACAACCTCATCATCAGCCAGCTGTCGCGCGAGAAGTACGGCGTCACGAAGGTGATCGCGCGCGTCAACGACCCGCGCAACCAGGCGCACTTCGACCTGCTCGGGATCTCGCCGACCGTCTCCGCGACGCGCGGCCTGATGGCGCTGATCGAGCACGAGGTGCCCGAGCACGACCTCGTCCACCTGCTCGAGCTCCGCAAGGAGAACCTCGAGATCGTCGAGGTGATGATCGACCCCAAGGCTCCCGCGGCGGGCAAGCGGGTCGAGGCGCTCGACCTGCCCGAGGGCTCGAGGCTGATCTCGGTGACGCGCAACGGCCACTCCGAGATCGCGGTCGGCTCGACGGAGCTGCAGGCAGGCGACCAGGTTCTGGCCATCCTCCAGCCGGGTAAGGAGGACGAGTTGCGACGGGTGCTGATCAAGGCGTGATGCGCTGGGCGGGGGTCTTCGTGGCGGCGATCGCCGTCACGCTTCCGGGCGCCGCGTGCGGCGGCAACGCCGCCTCGGGCTCGAGCTCCATCCATCTGCGGCAGATCGCGTCCGGGCTCGACGCGCCCGTCTACGTGACGTCGACGCGGAGCGAGCCGAGCAGGCTCTACGTGGTCGAGCAGCCCGGCGTGATCCGCGTGCTCGTGAACGGAAAGCTCCAGGCGCAGCCGTTCCTCGACATCCACACGATGGTCAAGAGCGGCGGCGAGCAGGGCCTGCTCTCGCTGGCGTTCCACCCGAACTATGCGAAGAACCACCGCTTCTTCGTCTACTTCAACGACACGAGCGGCGACGTGCGCGTGTACGAGTTCCGCTCGAGCGGCGGCGTCGGCATCCCGGGGAGCGGGAGGTCGCTGCTGCTCGTGCCGCACCGGGAGTTCGACAACCACAACGGCGGTCAGCTGCAGTTCGGCCCGGACGGGCTCTTGTATGCCGGCACCGGCGACGGCGGCTCGGGCGGCGATCCGCACAACCACGCCCAGAACCTCGGCTCCCACCTCGGGAAGCTCCTGCGCCTGAACGTGAACAAGGCGGGGGCGAAGTGGAAGGTCGCGGGCTACGGCCTGCGCAACCCATGGCGCTTCTCCTGGGATTCCGCGACGCGCGATCTCTACATCGGCGACGTCGGCCAGGACACCTGGGAGGAGATCGACGTCCGCACACCCGCGCAGCAGAAAGTGCTGAACAACTACGGCTGGCGCGTCTGGGAGGGCCGCTCGCGCTTCCAGTCCGGCCAGAGGACGAACCGCCACGGCCGGCTCGTGTTCCCGATCGTCGTCTACAAGCACGGGAACAGCTGCTCGGTCACCGGCGGCTACGTGTACCGCGGCAAGGCCGTGCCTGCAGCCCGGGGGCGCTACTTCTACGGCGACTACTGCAGCGGCAAGGTCTGGAGCCTGCGTGCCGTGCACGGGAAGCTCCGGAACCTCCGCACCGAGCGGTTCCACGTCGGGTCGCTCTCGTCGTTCGGGCTCGACACGAAGGGCGAGCTCTACGCGACCTCGCTCGACGGGCAGCTCTACAAGCTCGTCCGCTAGGCGGGCTTAGCCCGTCCGGCGGCGGCGCACCTGCGGGCCCTGTTGGCCGAGGGCCGCGTAGGCGAGCGCCTGCAGCGACTCGTTGAGCGTCCGCAGCTCGTGCGTGACGGCGAGGAAGCCCTCAGTGTGGTCGAGCCGGCTGTTCAGCCGCTCCAGCTCCGTGCGGAGGGCGTCGAGCCGCTCGAGGATCGCGTCCAGCTGCCGGTCGTCGAAGTTCTTGCGCTCGGTCACGCTTCGATTGTACGAACACGACGAGGGCGAGGCCGACTGCGAGCCCGCAGGCGTCGAAGGCGACGTCGAACGGCGACGGGTGCCGGCCGTGGACGAAGTTCTGGTGCAGCTCGTCGGTCGCCGCGTAGAGGATCCCGACCGCGAGCGACGGCAGCACGCGGCCGAGCGCCCGGTAGAGCAGAGCCCCGAGGATCGCGTACTCGGTCATGTGCGCGCCCTTGCGCAGAACCTCGTCCGCAGTCCCGAGACCGCTCGACAGCGACGGGATCGCGGACAGCCCGAAGATGACGCCGGCCCAGAGAACGACCGGCGCCCAGAGGCTGAAACGGCGTCTCAGGCTCATCGAAGGGCCATGATAGGCTCGGCCCACTTAGGCGAGCGGTAAGGGAACCCGGTGCGAATCCGGGACGGTCCCGCCGCTGTGAGGGGAGACGCTCCGCGCCGAACGCCACTGGCCACCCGGCTGGGAAGGCGGCGAGGAGGGAGCCCCGAGTCAGAAGACCTGCCGCCCGCCGAGAACCCGAACCCCTCGTGGAAGGAGGATTCGTGTCAAGGCGACTCTTCGTCTCTCTCGCCACCGCTGTGGTGGCGCTCCTGCTCGTCCCTGCTGCGCTCGCCGTGAGCGTGCACGTCCGCGTCGAGGGCAAGACCCGGACGATCTTCGGCGCGGCCGAGCCCAGCCTCGTCTCCGGCCCGAACGCGCTCGACGCGCTCGACACGGCCAGCCTGGCGGGCGAGTTCTACTACCACGTCACGACCACGGCCTTCGGGCCGTACGTCGACCAGATCGGGCGCTACCCGGGCACCGGCGTGAGCGGCTGGGTGTTCAAGGTGAACGGCGTCTCGCCGCCGGTCGGCGCGGATGCCGTGCAGCTCAAGCCGGGCGACCGCGTGCTCTGGTACTACGCGACCTTCGGGCCGAGCGGCGGGCCGCCGACGCTCCTGCTCAAGCGCGGAGCGAAACGGAACTGCTACCGCGTGCTCGCGCAGGACGACAACGGCAAGACCACCGCTGCGCGCGGGGCGACGCTGCACGCCGGCAGCCGTCGCGTGCGGGCGAAAACCGGCTCGGTCTGCGTCGGCGCGCACAAGGGGCTCGTCACGGCGACGCTCGCGGGCGCCGTCCGCTCCAACGCGCTCAGGTGAGACGTGCGGCGCTGCTCGCGCTGCTCGCGACCCTCGCTGCCGGCTGCGGCTCCCAGGCCAAGGGGAAGGCGACGGTCTGGGTGACGCGTGACCGCGGCTCGGTCGTCCTCGTGAGCGCGAGCGTGCCCGCGGGCCTCACGGCGGCGCAGGGTCTCGAGCGGGTCGCGAAGGTCGGGACGCGCTACGGCGGCCGCTACGTGCGCTCGGTGAACGGCGTCTCGGAGCAGGGCCGCTCGTCGTGGTTCTACTACGTCAACGGCTACCTCGCCGACCGCAGCTCGGCCGAGTACCGGCTGCGCGCCGGGGACGTCGAGTGGTGGGATTTCCGCTCGTGGACGGATCCGGCGCAGGACCCCGTCGTCGTCGGAGCCTTCCCGGAGCCGTTCCTGCACGGCTACGACGGGCAGCGGCGGCCGGCGGTCGTCGTGTCCACGGACCGGTCGCTCGGCCGCCGCCTCGCTCGCCTGGTGCGCGGCCGCCTCGTCTCCAGCGCCCCGGCCGGCGCGAACGTCCTCGACGTCGTTCCGGGCGCGAGGCCGCGGTTCGCCGCTCATGCGCGGCTCGAGGCCGGCGCTCCGGTGCGCTTCGAGCTGGACAGCGCCTTCGCGCGGCGTCTCCTCGCGGATCCGACCGTGGCGAGCCACAGGTACGAGGTGCCGTGAGGCCGGCCGCCGCAGCCGCACTCCTCGCCGCTCTGGCCGCAGCCGCGCTGCTCGCGACCCGCACGGTCTCGGTGGCCCTGATCGCAGCCGTGCTCCTCCTCGTCTGCCTGCGAGCTCCCGCCGACCGCCGGCGGCTCTACCTCGTGGGCGCGCTTCTCTCCGGCCTCGCGGTCGTCGTCCTCACCCCGTTCCTGGAGACGATCGGCTCTCATCCGATCTGGACGGGGCCGACGGTGCCGGTGCTCGGCCAGCTCGACATCACGCGCGAGGAGCTGCAGAACGGCCTCTTCCAGGGCCTGCGGCTGACGGCGGTGGCGCTCGCGTTCGCCGCGTATGCGCTCCTGCTCGACCACGACCGGCTGGTGCAGGCGGCGGGGTTCGCCCGGCGCTCGGTGCTGACCATCGCGCTGGCCACACGGCTCGTGCCCACGCTCGAGCGCGACGCGTCGGGGCTCGTCGAGTCCCTGCGCGGGCGCGGGCTGGAGGTGAGCGGCGTCCGCGGCCGTGCGCGGCTGCTCGGGCCGCTGCTCGCCGGGTCGCTCGAGCGGGCGCTCAACCTCGCGGAGGCGATGGAGGCGCGCGGCTACGGCCTCCCGGGCGCGACCCGGGCGACGCAGCCGAGGTGGCGCGCTCTCGACCGGCTCGCACTGGTCGCGGCCGTGATGCTCGTCGCGATGGGGGCGCTGTGGCTCTAGCGACCGTCTCGGCGCTCACGTACCGCTATCCCGACGCGCACGACGCGCTCCGGGACTGCTCGCTGGAGATCGAGCCGG
Organism: uncultured Actinomycetes bacterium; assembly: GCA_963788215.1. GTDB lineage: Bacteria > Actinomycetota > Thermoleophilia > Gaiellales > Gaiellaceae > AC-32. The sequence goes on along the minus strand of CAWBFX010000003.1, from coordinate 253,054 downwards.
GTGAGGTCGTCGGGTTGTTCGGGTCTTCGGGGTGCGGGAAGTCGACGCTGCTGCGCGCCCTCGCGGGGCTCGTCCCGCACTTCCACGGCGGGTCGTTCTCCGGGCGCGTCGAGGTGGCCGGGTTAGACACGCGCCGCGTGCGGCCGGCGGAGCTCGCGCGAACGGTCGGGACGCTGTTCCAGGACCCCGAGGACCAGGTGGTGTTCACGCGCGTCGAGCCCGAGGTCGCGTTCGGGCTCGAGAACATCGGAACTCCGCCTGCGGAGATCGAGCCGCGCACGCTCGAGGCGCTCGACTCGGTCGGGGCAGCGCACCTCGCCGACCGGCGCGTGGCGGAGCTCTCGGGCGGCGAGCTGCAGCGCGTCTGCCTTGCCTCGGTCCTGGCGCTCCGGCCGAAGCTCATGCTGCTCGACGAGCCGACCTCCCAGCTCGATCCCGACGGAGCCGAGGCGGCGATCGAGCTCGCGCGCTTGTCAGGCGCAGCCGTCCTGGTCTCGGAGCAGCGGCCCGAGCGCGTGCTCGACGCCTGCGATCGCGTCCTCTTCCTCGAGGGCGGTCGGGTTCGGGAGGGCGGGCTCCCTGAAGCGTGGCTCCCGCGCGAGGCGGTCCTGCCGGACGCAGAGCCGGCCGGGGTACCTGTGTGCCGGGTGGAGGACGTCTCGTTCGCCTACGGGGAGCGGCCGGTGCTCGGCGGGAGCAGCCTCGTGGTCGGCCGAGGCGAGATCGTCGCGCTTGTCGGGCCGAACGGGTCCGGGAAGACCACGCTCGCCAAGCTGGCGGCCGGTCTGCTCGAGCCCGGCGCGGGGCGCGTCGAGCGCGGAGGACGTGCGTGCTACCTGAGCCAGGATCCCGGCCGTTATCTCATCGCGGAACGCGCCGACGAGGAGGCCGCACTAGCGGTCGGCGGCGACCTCGAGCGGGCGCGGCGGTCGCTTGTGCGAGTGGGGCTCGAGGGCTTCGAGTCACGGCACCCGCGGGACCTCTCGAGCGGCGAGCGCGAGCGGCTGGCTCTGGCCGCGGTGCTCGTCGCCGAGCCGGATCTGCTCGTGCTCGACGAGCCGACGCGCGGCGTCGACCCGGTGCGCAAGGACGAGCTGGTGGCGCTGCTGCGTGAGGAAGCGGCGGGCCGCGCCACGCTCGTCGTCACGAACGACCACGTCTTCGCGGGTGCGGTTGCCGACCGCATCGTCTCGACGGCGCCTGAGCGGGAGCTGGTAGTTGCCTAGGTTCGCGGGCCTCCTCGCGCTCGCCGCGGCGGCCGGCGCTGCGGCCTGGACCGTGTTCGAGCCCAGCCAGTCGGCGCTGGCGCTCCTGCTCGTCGCCGCCGGGCTGATCGTCGCGTGCGCGGCCTGGCTGGAGGCCGGGCCGGGCTCGTCGAAGGAGCTGGTCCTGATCGCGACGCTCGCCGCCGCTGCGGCCGCCGGGCGGATCCTCTTCGCCGCGATCCCGAACGTGCAGCCGGTCACGGTGATCGCGGTCGTGGCAGGCGTTGCGCTCGGGCCGCGCGCGGGAGCCTCGGTGGGCGCGCTGGCGGCGCTGGTGTCGAACTTCTACCTGGGGCAGGGCGCCTACACGCCGTGGCAAATGGTCGCGTGGGGCGCATGCGGGCTCCTGGGCGGGCTGGCCGCGCCGCTGCTCCGGCGCCGGCTCCCGCTCGCGGTCTTCTGCTTCGCGCTCGGGTTCGGCTTCGACGCGCTGATGAACGTGTGGGAGTGGCTGAGCTTCTACCCGCACACGTGGCAGGCGTTCACGGCGCTCTACGTGCGCGGGATCTGGTTCGACGGGGCGCACGCGACCGGCAACTTCGTGCTCGCCCTCGCGGCCGGGCCTGAGTTACGACGGCTGCTGGAGCGCTACGCGAGGCGCCTGCGGGTGGTGGTCGTGTGGGCGTGATCGCCGTCCCGCAGGCGACGCCGGTCGCGTACGTCCAGAGCCGACAGCAGGACGGGGGCGGCTTCGCCGAGCCGGGTGGTTCGTCGAGCCCGCAGCTCACAGCCTGGGCCGTGCTGGGGCTCCGCGCCGCGCGCGCCCAGCCGCGGCCGGGGACGCTCACGTACCTGCAGGCGCACGAAGGCGAGCTCGACGCCGCGACCGACGTCGAGCTCGCGGCGATGGCCGAATCGGCTCTTGGAGGAAACCCTTCGACGCTGCTCGCCCGGATCGACCGCGCCAGGAGGCCCAGCGGGGCTATCGGCGCCAACGTGAACTCGACGATCTGGGGGATCCTCGCGCTGCGCCAGGCGCACCGTCCCGCGCCGCGCGCCTCCGTCCGGTACGTCCTGCGCCGCCAGAGCCGCTCGGGCGGCTGGTCGTGGTATCCCGGCGGCGCTCCCGACTCGAACGACACCGCGGCGGCGGTCCAGGCGCTGCGCTCGGCCGGCGTCCGCGGCAAGCCGATCCGCCGCGGGCTCGCCTACCTCCACCGCCTGCAGAACGCAGACGGCGGCTTCGAGCTGACCCCGGGCCGCGGCTCGGACGCGCAGTCCACCGCGTGGGCGATTCAGGCGTTCGCCGCCGCCCGCAAGTCCACGCCGCGCGGAGCGCTCGCCTACCTCCGCCGCCTCCGCCGCGCCGACGGCAGTTTCCGTTACTCGAAGCGCTACGCGACGACCCCCGTCTGGGTCACGTCGCAGGTGCTAGCCGCGCTTGCCCGGCGGCCGTTCCCACTCTAGGTACCACTTCGTCTGGTCGTAGAGGGGCCGGTAGCCGAGCCGGTCGTTGATCGCGAGCATGCCCGTGTTCCTCACGTCGTTCTCGGTCAGGATCCGCTGGAAGCCGTTCGCGGCTGCCCAGCGCGCGGTCGCCACCTTGGCCGCGAGCGCGAGCCCACGGCGACGGAACTCGGGCAGTGTCGCGGTCATCTGGTTGTACGCGAGCCCGCGCGCAGGATCGAGACAGAGAAAGGCGAGCGAGACGGCACGCGCAGCGTCGAGCACGACGAAGCTGCCCTCGTCGGAGAGGTCGGGCACGCCGAAGTCGTCCAGCTTCCAGTCCTCGAGCGTGAGCGCCGTCTCGGGCTCCTCGCGCAGGTCGGCTTCGCCGGCCTCGCAGACCTCGAACAGCTCCTCGAACCGGTCGCGCACACGGCCCAGTGGCTCGAGCCGGAAACCGGACGGCAGCTGCGGCTCCGGAAGCTCGGCTCCGCTGAGGAGCACCGAGACCCGGTCGGCGCCTCGTTGCTCGAAGCCGCGCGCTCGCAGGAACCGCTCGCCGTCCGGGTCTGCCTCCACGTTCGTCCGCGCCCGCCAGGCTCCCCGAACGCGCAGGTACCTCTCGACCACCTCGTAGAGCGCGCCGCCGACCCCTTGGCGCCTCCGCTCGGCCGGGACGGCGATCCAGAAGCGTCCCCGACCGGGCTCCGCCGCCGACCACTCGAAGGCGGCCCAGGCCGATCCCACGATCTCGCCGTCCTCCTCCGCGACCCACTGGCTCCATTGCTCCCGCTCGAGGCCGCGGCTGGCCCAGAACCAGACGCGCTCGGCCGTCTCGAACTGGTGCGGGCTGACCGCGAGATGGAGCGCCGCGACCGCCTCCGCGTCCTCGCGGCGCAGCTCGCGGATCAGGAAGCCGCCAGCCACCCCGGCTCCGGGCTGACCAAGCGGCCCTCCGCGACGAGCCTCTCGACGAGCGCGTCCTCCCACCACGCGAACCACCGTGGCACCTCGGCTTCCGGCGCGAGCACGGCGGCGCCCACCGCTCGCACGACGAGCTCGTCGAGGCCGCCGCCCGCGGCCGGCTCGGGGAAGAGCTGGTCCCAGCGCGAGAGCAGGCTCGTGTGCCGGTGCGGCTCCTCGTAGACGACGCTCCGGGAGACGACTGCCCCGCAGCGCTCGAGCGGCACCCGCATCCGCTTCAGCTCCTTGGGCGCGAGCCCGAGCTCGAGCTGCACGTCCTCGAGCTCCGACGGTCCCGCCTCCGCCAGGTGTCGCAGCAGCGCGTCGTCGGCCTGCCGCTCGAGCTCGCCGCGGCAGAGAGGATCGAGCAGGCGCGCGACCTCGGGCCCGACGAGCAGGCTCTTGCCCCGGTGGACCGCGAGAACCGGATAGCCGCGCGAGCCGAGCTCGCCGAACCACGGGTACTTCGTCCGCGGCCACTGGCCGAAGCCAGGCTTCGACGGCGCATACGGCTCCTCGTGGCAGGCGGCGAACAGGCTCGGCAGCGCCGAGTCCGCCGTCCGCGTCAGGAGCCCGCGGTCGAGCAGGAACGCCTCGGCCTCGTCGAGCGAGGCGAGTGCCCGGTCAGGCGTCAGGCGGCACTCGAAGGCGCGCCGCTCGTGCAACTGGTGAATCCTGGTCATTCGTTTCATTCTGGCCTGATACGGTGCAAGTCGGTCGCTCGATGCAGGGGTCGCGTGGCCTTCCACATGCGAGTGACCCATCACCCATTCCAGGGGTTCCAGCCGCGACGGCGAATTGCCGATGCCGTGAACGTGAAGGTGGGCCGCCGCTACATCGTTGCGCTAGTCGCGCTCGCATCCGCGGGCGCCCTCGCGCTCCTGATTCAGCGCACCGGGACGAGGGTGCTCGAGGCGGCTGCGACCCCGAACTGGCGCTATCTGCTCGCCGGCCTCGCGATCTCCGCGGCCGTGCAGCCTCTGAGGGCGCTGGCCTGGACCTCGACCGTGCGCTCGCCGAACATCGGCTTCCGCGCCATGTACGCGGCCAGCTCGATCGGCTCCTTTCTCGACACGGTTCTGCCCGGACGGCTCGGCGAGGCCTCGAAGGTCGCAGTGCTCAAGGTGACCGCGGGCCCGCGCTGGCCGGGATTCTCGCGCGCGGGAGGAAGCCTCCTCTGCGCGCACCTGCTCGAGATGGTCGCGTTCGTGCTGGTCGGGGCGGGCTCTGCGTTCTTCCTGCCGGTTCCGGGCTGGGCGAAGCTCACGATGCTGGTCGGCCTGCCGTTGGCTGCGGGCGGGCTGGTGCTCATCTCGTTGCTGCACGCGAAGTTGAGCCACCGCCTCCCGGAAGGCGTGGGCACGTTCCTCGCCGGAGCCGCCGCGCCCAAGGGAATCATGCTCCGTGCCGGCGGGATCCTGGTGGTCACCTGGATCGCCCGCTGGTTCGGAATCCTCTTCCTGCTCCACGCGGTCGGCGTCCACGTCAGCGTCGGCGCGGCGCTGCTCTACATGGTCGTCACCGGCCTTGCGAACACGATGCCGTTCCTTCCCGGGAACGTCGGGCTCTACCAGGGCGCGGCGATCGGAGCGCTGGCGATGGCCGGGCACGGCGGAGAGGTCGCGCTCGCAGCGAGCGTGTTCATTCCCGCAGCGGCGAGTGCAGCGACTGCCGCGGCCGCTCTCGTCGGCCTCGCGATGTACGGCAAGCACGGCCTGACCCTCGGCCGCGCAGCCGTCCGCTTCTAGCCGAGCTTTTCCGGATCCGCGAGCGCACCGTCGCGCCCGACGTAGCCGTCTTTCGCGCCGACCACGAGCATGACGAGATCCTCGTCGCCGACGCTCGTCACCTGGCGCGGGGTCGTCGACTCGACGTGGCAGAGCCCGCCCGGCCCGAGCTCGCGCGACTCGCCGGGAAGCGCGATCCGCGCCCGCCCGGCGTGGACGAAGTAGAGCTCGTCCTGCTCCGTGTGGAAGTGCGGCCGCGCCACGATGCCCGGTGCGAGCACGAGCACGTTCACGCCGAAGGCCGTCACGCCGAGCTCCTGGCGCACCTTGCGGAAGACGCCGTCGCCCATCTCGTCGATCGTCCCGAACGCGTAGGCCATCGCGGCTGACGCTAGCGGCTACCAGGCGTCCGGGGACAGGATCAGCCAGTAGCCGTCAGGGTCGACGAAGCAGACGGCTCCGCTCCGCGACCAGTACGGATTCGCGGACGGACGAGACTCGAAACCCGCAACGCGGATCCGCTCCGCCGCCTGCGCGACCCGCTCGGCGGAGCCGAGGTAGAGGACGAGCTGGTCCTCGTCCGTCGGCGAGGGTCGCTGGCCTTCGCGCAGAACGAGCTCGAGCTGGCGCGAGGGGTCCGGTAGGCCGAAGATCGCGCCGCTGTAGCCGTCGTGGTCCTCGAACGATCCGAGCACGGGAAGATCGAGCAGCCGGTAGAAGGCGGCCGCCCGCTCGAGGTCACGCGTGGGTCTCGCGATCCTGACCTGCATCAGCCGGCCCCGACCGGCGTGAGCGGCGGGTCTCCGCGCTCGACTGCGCGCAGGTTGTCCACGGCCAGGCGGGTCATCGCCTCGCGCGTCTGGCGGGTCGCACTGCCGAGGTGGGGCGTGAGCACGACGTTCGGCAGGTCGAGCAGCTCGCGCGGAACCTCGGGCTCGTGGGCGAAGACGTCGAGGCCTGCGTGGATCCGGCCGGAGACGAGCTCGCGCACGAGCGCCTCCTCGTCGACGATCTCGCCGCGGGCCGTGTTCACGAGGCACGCGCCGTCTCGCAGCAGGGCGAGCCGCCGCGCGTCGACCATCCCCGCGGTCTCCTCCGTGAGCGGCGCGTGGATCGTGACGATGTCCGACTCTTCGAAGAGCGCGTCCAGCTCCCTGAACTCACCGAGGTCGCTGCCCGCGCGCAGCCGCCGCGTGTAGAGCACGCGCATCTCGAAGCCGCGAGCGCGCCGGGCGACGGCGCTGCCGATCCGCCCGAGCCCGACGATCCCGAGCGTCGAGCCGGTCACCTCCTCGGCGAGCGAGCCCTCGGACCACGAGCCGCTCCAGCCGCCCGAGCGGACGAACCGGTCGCCATCGACCACCTGCCTGCGGGCGGCGAGGATGAGCCCGAAGGCGAGGTCGGCGGTCGCGTCGTCGAGAACGCCCGGCGTGTTGGTGACGACGACCCCGCGCGCCGCGCACGCAGCGACGTCGACCCGGTCGTACCCGACGCCGTAGTTCGCGACCACGCGCAGCCGCGGCAGCAAGTCGAGCGGCACCGGCTCGTTCGCCGCCAGGAGCCCCTCGACGTCCTCCCGCGGCCCGGTGAGCGAAGCCAGCGCCGCGACGTCCACCTCGTCGAGCTCGTCGAACGCAGGCCCGGGGTATCGTCGAGTCGAGAGGATCTTCACGCGGCGACGCTACCGCAGTGAAAGGAGCGACCGGACTAGGCCGAAGACCCCAGCGTCGACGCGATCTCATCCAGCGCCGACTGCTCGGCCGGACTGACCCGCTCGCCGCCCTCCTTGTGTGCCTCCGCGACTCGCGTGCCGAGCCCGAGCACGAACCCTCGATAGGCCTCGGCGTCCTCGGGCGTTGCCTTGCTCTGGAGGGCGGCTGCGGCGTCGCGCAGGCGCTGCAGTGCCGCGTCGCGCAGCTCCTCCTCGGTGCCGTAGCGCTTGCGGTCGAACTGGGGCTTGACCGCGACGATCTCGTCGAGCAGCTCGTTCTGACCCTGCTGCTGGCGTGCCTCTGCATAGGCCTTCGCGAGGGCGAACGTCTCGCGGAAGCTCCCTCCGTGCTCGGCGGTCAGGACGAGCATGCCGGCGAGAGGCGGCGCCTCCAGCAGCGCCTGCCACTCCTCGTCGGTGAATGCGCTCTTTCCGGTCATACGCTCCTCCTTCCGCGCCGATCCCCAGACGGGCGGCGCCGATAGCATCGGCGGCGTGGCCGTCGCCTCGCCCGAACGCTACCTCGCAGACCTGAACCCGGCTCAGCGCGAGGCGGTCCTCGCCACCGAGGGGCCGCTGCTCGTCATCGCCGGTGCCGGCTCCGGAAAGACGCGCGTCCTCACCTATCGGGTCGCTCATCTGCTCAACGCCTGCGGCGTCAAGCCGAACGAGATCCTCGCGATCACGTTCACGAACAAGGCCGCGGGCGAGATGCGCGAGCGCCTCGAAGGCCTCCTCGGCCCGGTCGCACGCGCAATCTGGATCCTCACCTTCCACGCGGCCTGCGGCCGGATCCTCCGCCGCGAAGCGCCGCGCCTCGGCTACCGCTCGAACTTCACGATCTACGACTCGGCCGACCAGGTGCGCCTCACGAAGCAGTGCCTGGAGGAGCTCGAGCGCGACCCGAAGCGCTTCGTCCCGCGCGGGATCCACTCGCAGATCTCCGCCGCGAAGAACCAGCTCGTCACGCCGGCTGAGTACCTCGAGCGCGTGTCGTCGTTCTACGACCAGACCGTCGCCGAGGTCTACGACCTCTACCAGCGGCGCATGTTCGGCTCGAACGCCGTCGACTTCGACGACCTGCTGATGCTGACGGTGCAGGTGCTGGAGCGCTTTCCCGAGGCCCGCGAGCGCTGGCAGAAGGCGTTCCGCTACATCCTCGTCGACGAGTACCAGGACACGAACCACGCGCAGTACCGGCTCTTACAGCTCCTCGCGGAGAAGCACCGCAACGTCTGCGCTGTCGGGGACCCGGACCAGTCGATCTACGCGTTCCGAGGAGCGGACATCCGCAACATCATGGAGTTCGAGCGCGACTTCGGCGAGACCCGCACGATTGCTCTCGAGCAGAACTACCGCTCGACGAACACGATTCTCCAGGCGGCCAACGCCGTCATCGAGAACAACCGCGAGCGCAAGCCGAAGAACCTCTGGTCGGAGCTCGGCGAGGGCGATCCGGTGCGCGTTCTCGAGGTCGAGGACGAGCACGCCGAGGCGCGGTTCGTCGCAGCCGAGATCGCGATGCTCACCGAGGAGGGCTTCAACGGCGCGGAGATCGCGGTCTTCTACCGGACGAACGCGCAGTCACGGGTGCTCGAGGACGTCCTCGTCCGCCAGGGAATCGCGTACCAGGTCATCGGCGGCCCGCGCTTCTACGAGCGGGCCGAGGTGAAAGACCTGATCGCCTACCTGCAGGCGATCGACAACCCTTACGACGCCGTCTCGCTGCAGCGGATCGCGAACCGGCCGCGGCGGGGGATCGGCGACGCGAGCCTCGCCCGGCTGCAGGCGCACGCGGACGCGCACGAACTCTCGCTCTGGGAGGCCCTCGGCCACGCCGAGGAAGCCGGCAATCGCGGCCGCGCCGCTCCGGGCGGTGCAGGGTCTCCACACGCTGCTCGAGTCGCTCCAGGCGCAGGCCCAGGAGCTGACCGTCGCCGAGGTGATCGAGCGCGTCCTCGACCGCAGCGGGTACCTGGGCGCGCTCGAGGCGGAGCGGACGATCGAGGCCCAGGGCCGCATGGAGAACCTGCAGGAGCTCGTCGGCGTCGCCCAGGAGTACCAGAACACCGCGCCGGAACCGTCGCTCTCGGGCTTCCTGCAGGAGATCTCGCTCTACTCCGACCAGGACGCGATCCGCGGCGAGCAGAGCCTCGTCACCCTGATGACGCTGCACAACGCCAAGGGGCTCGAGTTCCGCGCCGTCTTCATGATCGGGATGGAGGAGGGCATCTTCCCGCACGCACGCTCGCTCGAGGAGCAGGGCCTCGAGGAGGAGCGGCGGCTCGCCTACGTCGGCATGACGCGCGCCCAGGAGCGGCTGACGCTGACCCACGCGAGCGCGCGCTCGCTCTACGGAAGCCGCTCGTACAACCTGCCCTCGCGCTTCCTGGACGAGCTTCCGCCGGAGGGCGTCGACCGGCAGCGGCTGCGCCCTGCGTCGTGGTCGGGCTACGGCTCGCCGGCCGGGATCGCGCCGCGCGACGACGTCCCGACCCTTTCGACCGGCGACTCGGTCCGACACCAGTCCCTGGGCGAAGGCGTCGTCACGGCGATCGAGGCGGGCGGGGTCGTCACCGTGCGCTTCGCCTCCGACGGCAGCGAGCGCCGGCTGATGCTCGACTACGCGCCGCTTGAGAAGATCGCGTAATGGCTATCGAGGTCAAGGTCTGTGCGCCCGAGGAGGTCACAGGCGCGCTCAACGGGATCTGGCACTACTTCGGCGGTCGGGCAACCGAGGAGAACACCGAGTTGTTGAAGACGATCCTCCCCGCGGAGCGCGTCCACGCCGCCTTCGACAACGGATCGATCGTGGGCGGCGCAGGCGCGTACCTCTTCGAGACCACGGTTCCCGGCGGCGCACAAGTTCCGACCGCGGGCGTGATGGCCGTCGGGGTACTGCCCACGCACCGCCGTCGCGGCGTTCTCACGAAGCTGATGCAGCGGCAGCTCGCGGACGCCCACGAGCGCGGAGAGCCGCTCGCCACGCTCTACGCCTCGGAGGGCGGCATCTACTCGCGTTTCGGCTACGGGCTCGCCTCGCTCGCCGGCAACATCGACCTGCCCAAGGAGCACGCGCGCCTGTGGGACGACGAGGCCCTCGGCCAGGCCCGCATCCTCGACGGGGAGGAGGAGACGCTCGAGCTGCTGCCGCCGATCTACGACCGCATCCAGGCGGAGACGGTGGGCATGTTCACGCGCACTCCGGACTGGTGGAAGGTCAGGCGCCTTCATCAGCGGCCGGGGCGGCCGGGCGGCGAGCAGGTTCGCGTCGCGCTCGAGCTCGACGGCTCGCTCGAGGCCTACGCGCTCTACCGACTGAACTTCGGCGTGGACAACATGGTCACCAAGACGACGCTCGAGGTCGGCGAGGCGCTCGGAACCTCGCCGCGAGCGCTCGCCGCGATCTGGCGCTACCTGCTCGGGATCGACTGGGTCGCCCGGATCGAGGCTTCCTGGCTGCCGCTCGACCACCCGCTCCTGGTCTGGCTGCGCGAGCCCCGGCGGATGGCGTTTACGGTTCTCGAAGCGGTCTGGGTGCGGCTCGTCGACGTCGGTGCCGCCCTCTCCGCCCGCGGTCTCGGCGAAGGCTCGGTGGTGCTCGACGTCCGCGACGACTTCTGCCCGTGGAACCAGGCGCGCTGGAGCGTTCGCGACGGTTCGGTCGACCGGACGACCGTGGAGGCCGACCTGGTGCTCGGCGTCTCCGACCTCGCCTCCGTCTACCTCGGGGGGTTCACGTTCGACCAGCTCCTGCGCGCCGGCCGCATCGAAGAGGCGAAGCCCGGAGCCGTCGCGAGGGCGGACGAGATCTTCCGAACGGCGCGTCAGCCCTCGTGTCCTGAGCTCTTCTAGCGCAGGTCCTTGTTCGACTCCATGTCGAACCACATGGCGAAGAGGGTGAAGAGCAGCCCGAACAGCAAGAGCAGTGCGACGAGCACGACCACGCCCGCGGTCGCCGCGTAGCCCTCGACCTTGATCACGATCTGGTAGATCCCGAGCCCGAGCCCGAACACCAGCGACATCAGCCCGAAGACGTAGAAGAAGACGAGCGGGTGGAAGTCCCGGATCACGTACTTCTGCCAGAGCCGCCACCAGAAGCGCTTGATCAGGAGCCACCAGATCGTCGGGATCACCTTCCACATGCGCATCCCCGAGCGCTCGCCCACGCCGTAGACCGGGCGGGCGGGCACGTCGCGCACCTTCGCGTTCCAGACGTTCAGGTGCACGAGCATGTCGTTCGGGTAGCCGTAGCGGGGGTAGAGATGGTCGAGGTCGAGCAGCTCGAGCATCCGCCGGCCGATCACCGTGTAGCCGGACTGCGCGTCGGCAACGTGCCAGTAGCCCGAGGCGATCTTCGTCCAGAGCGAGAGAACCGCGTTGCCGAGGTAGCGGCTGTGCGGGATCAGCTGCCAGGCCTGGCCCGTGAAGAGCCGGTTCGCCTTCGCGTAGTCGACCTCGCCGCGCGCGACGGGGAGCACGAGGTGGGCGAGGTCGTCCGGGTCCATCTGGTTGTCGGCATTCATGACGACGAAGACGTCGGCGCCGTCCTGGAGCGCCTGCCGGTAGCCGGTCACGACCGCCGCGCCGGGGCCGCCGTTCCGCTCGCGGACGATCACGGAGATGCGCGGGTCGGCCTCTGCCGCGGTGCGCGCTCGGGCGACGGTCCCGTCGGTGGACGCGTCGTCGACGACGTAGATCCGGTCGACGGACTCGGGGATCCCGTCCAGCGTCGTGGGGAGGAGGGTCTCCTCCTCGTGCGCCGGGATCACGACTGCGACGTTCTTGCCCTCGATCAAGCGGCGGTCAGCGTAACGCCTCGACCCAGTCGAGCCGTTGTCCACACAGGCTTTGCGCCCGGGAGACGGGCACTTTGCGGAAGGCCGCGCGGTCGTCGACGGGGCTGAGCGCGGCGGGGCCGAACGAGTAGGGCGCGGCGCCGCTGCCGGGATGCCAGCCGCCGGTCGCGTGGCGGATGGCGACGACGTGTTGTCCCGCCGCGAGCCTCGTCCGGCCGAGCTCGGTGTAGAGGCCCGGCCAGTTCAGCTCCTCTCGCCGCGAGCCGACCTCGTGCCCGTCGACCGAGATCGAGGCGTCGCCGTACCAGTCGCCGCCGAGCCAGGCGAAGTACTCGCCGTCTCTCGGGATCGAGACTGTGACGTCGCGTTCGCCCGAGAGCGGAGGGGCACCGAGCCAGATCGTCTGCGGCCGCGTCGCGGCAGCCAGCGAGGCGACCCCGGGCTCCTTGGCCAGCCGCATCACCTCAGGGCAGGCGGGCACGCGCGCGGGCTGGCTCGACGTGTTCAGGCCGAGGTGCTCGACGATCGTGTTCGGCACCTGCGCCGGCCGCTGCCAGACCTCGTAGTAGCGCCCGCTCCTCACGAGCCGGTAGACCGAGGACGGGCGGCTCGAAAGCGGACCGCGCCGCAAGACGAGCGTCCGGTAGTCGAGGATGCCGTCGAGCCGGAAGCGGTCGATGTCGGCCCAGGGGGTCTTCGGCGGGAGGACTTGACCGTTGGTCAGGTAGTCGTAGCGCCGGCGCAGCTCGGAGGCCGCCTCCGGGTCGGCCGAGCGCAGGAAATGGCGCGCCCCGTAGACCTGGTAGTCGGTCATGAGCGTCGGCCCCTGGCCCGCGATCCGGTGGCCGATCGTCTCGAGCTCGTGCAACTGGCCGCGCGGCGCGAGCCAGACGTCGTGGTACTGGTCCCAGTTCGACCAGAGAACACCGCCTCCGATCGCGAGCACGACGACCGCCGCCGGGACCACCTGTCCCCGGCCCACGGCCCACGCGCAGGCCGCGAACGCGGCAGCCAGGAATGCAGGGGCCGCCATTGCGAGCGTCTTGCCGCCGACCCACGGCGAGCTGACCGCCAGGTAGAGCGCGCAGCCGATCCCCGCCGTCGCGACGTACAGCAGCAACGCCCAGCTCTCGCGCCGCCACGCCCACCACACGCCGATCGCGGCCGCCGCGATCACGAGCGCGATCAGCACTTTCACCTGCGCGGGGTCATGACGGAGCCGGAAATCGCCGCCGGGCCAGATGCCGAAGAGCTGGAGCTTGCTCAGGCCGGGCGGGATGAGGTTGCCGAGCTCGGTGCTCTTGCCGTAGTTGCTCACCTCGCCAAGGAAGCTCACCGACGCGACGAAGGCGGGGATCGCGAGCACGCCGATAGCCGCCGCGAAGACGCCCGCCCGCTCGAGCAGCGCGCGCTCGGGCCGCATCGCGATCAGGACGCCCGCCGCGACGAGGGCGGGCAGGAGCCAGAGGCCGCCGGGCAGGCTCAGCACGCAGACGAGCGCCGCGCACAAGGCCGCGAGCGGAAGCGCCGCGAGCGCGCTGCGCCGGGCGCCGAGCGTCCAGGGCACGAGAGTCGCGATCGCCACGAGCAGCCAGGCGCCCGCGAGCTCCTTGATCCCGCCCCAGAGCGCGTAGCCGACGAGGATGGCCGGCTGCGCGGCGATGAAGCTCGCGACCGCCCGCATGGGAGGCGAGGGGATCGTGCGCTCGAGCACCGCGTAGAGCCCGAGGGCGAGCAGTGCGGCCATGAACGTCAGGTAGGGCTGGTAGAGCCAGGCGATGTCGTAGCCCGTCAGCTGGTGGCCGATCCCAAGGGGCATCAGGCTGCCGGTCGGGTAGCCGGTCTTGATCGTCGTGGCGAGCGTCGCCTCGTAGGTCGACGGGGCCAGGCCGGCCAGGCTGCGCGCGTGGCCCATCACGCGGTCGGTCATCGCGAAGTACGTCGCGGTGTCGTCGAGCTTGATGTAGCCGGCGAAGGTCGCCTGGCCCGAGAGGACGATGGGCGCCGCGTAGACGGCATACGTCGCCGACGCGGCCGCCGCGGGCCACCCCCAGGCGCGCACCGGCCACGGAGGCGCGAGCAACAGCCCTGCGATCGCGAGGACGACGACGAACGGTCCCGCAAGCCCGGCCGTCGCGCCGGTCAGCGTCGCCAACTCGCCCGCGAGGATCACGACCGCGAAGCCGACCGGCAGGACCAGCGGCCCGGGCAGTGCCTCGCGCGCAGCCGCCTGCACGAGCCTCCCGCAACCCAGCGACAAGCCTGCGAGGAGGAGGGGGAATGCGAGCCAGGCGACGAGCAGCGGGATCAGCGCGCTACCGGACCGGCTGGACCTGCCCCGCCGCGACCAGGCTCCGCGCCCGTTTCGCGTCGGGGTCGTAGACCTCGATCTCCACGTCGGAGCCCGGGTAGGCGACGTAGATGTTCGTGGGCGACGAGCGCGCGTAGACGCCGAGGCCGCCACCCGGAACGGAGAGCGAGGTGTCGTCCTTCTTCTTCGCGAGCCCCTGCAGCGCTTTGTACGCGCCGGTGAAGGGGTACGTGCCGACGAAGGTGTAGGCGGCCTTCTTGGTGCCGGGCGCGACCCCGTGCGGCAGGTAGCGGACGAAGATCCGGTCGCTCGCGGTCCGCGTCAGCTCGTAGCTGCGGCCCGACTCGGGGCCGACCCAGTAGATCGGGTGGCCGACCTGCACGGCGAGAGCGCGGAGCTCTGCCCGCGTCGCGGCGCGCGCGGAGATCGCCGCCACGGTGCTCGTCGGCGCCGTCGTCGTCGCTGGCGAGTTGGACTTCGACGAGCCGCAGCCGACCGCGAGCCAGACGACGAAAGCGATCGCGGCGGCGATGGCGATGAGAGCGCCGATGCCTACGCGCGGGTCAGACCAGGAGGAGGCAGGACGCTGGTTCACGGCAACGAAGGATAGGTTCCGGTCGTCCCGGGTCAATCCTGCCCGCCGGGCGGCTACAATCGTTCGTCCCAAGGGCGGTTAGCTCAGTTGGGAGAGCACCAGCTCGACAAGCTGGGGGTCACTGGTTCGAGCCCAGTACCGCCCATGTTTCTCCGCCGTCTATAGCGGCGCTTCGGAAAGGGTGGCGTCCACAGGGTCATCGGTGGTGCAGGCACCGTGAGCCTGCACCTGTCCAACGGCCTGTCCGCGACATAGACACGCCTGTGCGTCCGGCGGTACGTTGGCTGTCGACCGTCAGGAGGCGGATTGGGCCGCAGGGGTGCGCATGGACTTGGGGTGTTGCTCGCAGGAGCGGTAGTCGCTTTGGCGCTCGTCGCGGCTGTGGCCGGGTCCGGCAGAGCGGCCGTGCGAGGCGGCAGTGGGCAGGGCGCCACGAAGCTCATCGGCTGTATCGAGCTTGGGGGCGAGTACACGACGAAGCGCGACCTGAAGCTGCGCACCGGGACGCGCTGTCACAAGGGCGAGCGCAAGGTCGCCTGGCCGCCGAAGGGCGCAGCCGGCGCTCCCGGCCCCCGAGGCCCGCAGGGGCCGCAGGGCGCGACCGGTCCGGCCGGAGCGGCTGGAGCGGCCGGCAGGCAGGGCCCAACCGGTGCGACGGGCACGCGCGGCGCGACCGGGGCCCGTGGCGCAACGGGTCTGTCGGGCGCGACAGGAGCGAGAGGCGCAACCGGCTCCCGCGGCGCAACAGGAGCGCGTGGCGCGACCGGCCCTGCAGGAGTGCGCGGGCCGACCGGCGCGCGCGGGGCGACAGGCGCCCGCGGCGCAACCGGCGCGCGAGGAGCGACGGGTGCCAGAGGATCGACGGGAGCCAGGGGCGCGACAGGATCCCGCGGCGCGACCGGAGCGCATGGCGCAACCGGAGCGCGCGGCGCGACAGGGCCGGCCGGAGCACGGGGCGCCACCGGCGCGCGTGGAGCCACCGGAGCCCGCGGCGCGACCGGTTCGAGAGGCGCCACAGGAGCTGGAGGAGCAACCGGAACCCGGGGCGCGACCGGTGCGAGAGGCGCCACGGGCGCCAAGGGCACGACCGGAGCCCGCGGACCCACCGGAGCGCAAGGTCCGACAGGCGCACGCGGCGCGACCGGAGCGAGTGGTGCGCGCGGAGCAACCGGCGCTAACGGAGCGACGGGCGCGAGGGGCGCCACGGGAGCGCGAGGCGCGACCGGCGCCGCAGGATCTACCGGAGCGAACGGTGCCACCGGAGCCCGCGGCGCGACAGGCGCGCGCGGAGCGACGGGGCCGGCCGGTGCGCAAGGGCCGACCGGCGCGCGTGGCGCGACGGGCGCGCGTGGCGCAACCGGCCAGCAAGGAGCGACGGGCGCTCGAGGAGAAACCGGTGCCAAGGGCATCACGGGCGCGACAGGCTCGACCGGCGCCCGCGGAGCAACAGGTGCGCGAGGCGCAACGGGTCCGGCCGGTGCGCAAGGGCCGACAGGCGCGCGCGGCGCGACCGGTGCCCGCGGCGCGACCGGCCTCCAAGGAGTGACAGGCGCTGGAGGAGCAACGGGCGCCAAGGGCACGACCGGAGCGAAGGGCACGACGGGATCCCGCGGCGCCACCGGGACGACCGGAGCACGAGGCGCTACGGGCGCCCCCGGAGCCAGAGGCGTGACCGGCGCCAAGGGCGCAACAGGATCGCGCGGAGCCACCGGCTCCCGCGGCGCGACCGGCGCCCGTGGAGTGACAGGGCCTGCCGGAGTCCGTGGACCGACCGGTGCGAGAGGCGCGACGGGAGTTCAGGGTCAGCGTGGCGCAACCGGCGCCGGCACGACCGGCGCTCGAGGTCCGACCGGCGCGCGCGGCGCCACCGGACCGCCCGGCCAGACAGGCGGCCGAGGCCCAACCGGCGTCCGCGGCCCGACGGGCGCGAGAGGCCCGACCGGCCTGCGCGGCCCAACCGGCGCGAAGGGGACGACGGGTTCCAGAGGCCCGACCGGCGCGGGCGGGGCAGCCGGAGCCGGAACCGCCAGCACGGCTGGCCTTGCCACAACGAGTTCTGCGACCTACGTCGACCTCGGGGGGCCATCGCTCACCTTCACTGTCCCGGCCTCGGGAAGGGTCCTCGTGATCGTGACGGCGAACATACTCGGCAGCACCGGGCAGTCCTTCGGGTTCATGACAGTCGAGGTGGACGGCAACATTGCGACTGCTTTGGATGAGAACTCGCTTCGGGTGGCAGGGAACGACTCGGTCCGGGCGAGTGCGTCGGCGTTCATCACGACGACCCCTGGATCCCACACCTTCACCGCCGTGTACAGACAGCAGGGCTCAGGCAACGTGGTCTTCTCGGCGAGAAACCTCATCGTTATCCCGGGCTAGCCGGCTCGCGGCGTAACGAACGCTGCAGTTGCAAGACTGTTCAGCGTGAACACAAACAAGATCAACAAGTCAGATGCCGAGTGGCGGGCCGAGCTGACGCCCGAGCAGTACAAGGTGCTGCGCGAGAAGGGCACGGAGCGGCCGTTCACCGGCGAGTACGACCACACGTTCGAGCCGGGCACCTACAAGTGCGCCGGCTGCGGGGCCGAGCTCTTCGGCTCCGACGCGAAGTACGACTCCGGCTGCGGCTGGCCGGCGTTCTCCGCGCCCGCGAGCGCGGACGCGGTCGAGGAGGAGACCGACAGGAGCCTCTTCATGACCCGCACCGAGGTCCTGTGCGCGAGCTGCGGCGGCCACCTCGGGCACGTCTTCCCGGATGGGCCGCACCCGACGGGGCAGCGTTACTGCATCAACTCGGCCGCACTGAAACTGGAGGAGGAATAGTGGAGAAGAAGGCAACGTTCGGCGCCGGCTGCTTCTGGGGCGTCGAGGCCGCGTTCCGCCAGATCGAAGGCGTGACGAAGACCGAGGTCGGCTACGAAGGTGGCCATCTCGAGAACCCGAGCTACCAGGACGTCTGCTCGCACACGACCGGCCACGCCGAGGTGGTCGAGGTCACCTACAACCCCGAGCGCGTCTCCTACGAGCAGCTGCTCGAGGCCTTCTGGAACAAGCACAACCCGACGCAGAAGAACCGCCAGGGCTGGGACATCGGCGACCAGTACCGCTCGGTGGTCTTCTTCCACGACGAGGAGCAGCGCGCGGCGGCAGAGCGCTCGAAGGCCGAGCTCGACGCCTCGGGCCGCTATCGCAAGCCCGTCGTCACGCTGATCGAGCCGGCGCAGACGTTCTACCGCGCCGAGGAGTATCACCAGCGCTACCTGGAGAAGCAGGGTCGCTCGAGCTGCACGCCGCAGCTCGCGGAAGCCTCCTAGCGAAGTAGGGCGCCCGGGTTGATCCCGGGCGCCCTCTGTACTTACGAGCTCTTGCGGCCGCCCTTGCGGCCGGCTGCTTTCTTCTGAGCGGTCGTGCCGCCCTGCTTCGAGTTGCTGCGAGAGCTGGAGCCGGAGCCGGACTTCTTGCCGCCGCGGCTCGAGGCGCCGGGCGAGTTCGCGATCTTCGCGGCGCGCTCCTTCGACATGCCCTTGTCCTTCAGCTTCTCGTACTGCTTCTCGTTCTTGACGTTCGCGCTCTTACTGGGCATCGACGAACCTCCTCTTAGTTCTTGGAGATCTCCTCGACGAGCTCGCCGGTCTTCTTCTCCTTGGCGTGCTCGGCGACGTCGGCCTGGGCGAGGACGCCCACGACTCGTCCGTCCTCCTCGACCACCGGCAGCCGGCGGACCTGGTGGGTCGCCATCAGCCGCAGTGCCTCGTCGAGGTCCTGCTGAGGATCGACGGTGACGAGGTTGCTCGACGCGACGTCGCGGACCTTGACGCTCTGCGGGTCCTTGCCCTCGGCGACCACGCGCGTGACGATGTCGCGGTCGGTCAGTGTCCCGACGAGCCGCTGGCCCTCGACCACGGGCGCGAGGCCGACGTTCTCGTCCTTCAGCATCCGTGCCGCGTACGAGACGGTCTGGTCGGCATCGATGGTGCATGGATTGGACGTCATCGCATCTTGGACGCTCTTCCCCATGGAAGCCCCTTCCTATTTTGGAGTCATATTCGGGTTCCCTGGCCCAGGGGGTGCCAAACCGCCAGAATGGGCCCATGCGCCGGAATGAGCCCGTGCGGCTGGCCACGATCGAGCGACGGATCAAGGATGCGGCACTCGCGTTCCCGGAGGCGTACGAAGACCGGCCCTGGGGCGACTTCCCGGTCTTCAAGGTCGGTCAGAACAAGGTGTTCGGCTGGGCCGTCACGCGCGACGACTCGGTCGACGTGACGATGAAGCTCACCGCCGAGGAGCGCGACATTGCGCACCTGCTCCCGTACGTCCGCACCGCGAGCCACGTCGGCCGCTACGGCTGGATCACCGCGGCCGTCACGGACGAAGAGTCGCTCGACGCGGCCCTCGAATGGCTGCGCGAGAGCTACTGGCTCAAGTGCCCGGCCGAGCTGAAGGCCGCCGTGGAGGGCGAGTCGTAACAACCGGGGTCTGACCCCGGGTCTGACGACGGCTGACCCGGTTTAGTCGGCCTGTGGGTCGTCCCGCGCGTCGCCGCCCTCTTCGGGGTCGGGCGCAGGCGACTCGTCCAGCTCTTCGTTGCGGTCGTCTTCGCGGGGCGTCGAAGTATCCTGATCTTCCATGAAGGTCGTACTGCCCGATTCCTCCCAGCTCGAACTTCCCGACGGCGCCACCGGCCTCGACGCGGCGCGCGCCATCGGGCCGAAACTGGCCGAGCAAGCGGTCCTCGTCCGCTCGAACGGTCACGTCCAGGACCTGCGTGCTCCGCTCGAGGATGGCCAGGAGATCCAGATCCTGACGACCCGCGACACGGAAGATCCCGATGCGCTCTACGTCCTGCGCCACTCGGCCGCGCACCTGCTCGCCGAGGCCGTCCGGCGCCTCTATCCAGGCACCAAGATCGCGATCGGGCCGCCGATCGAGAACGGCTTCTACTACGACTTCGAGTTCCCGGAGCCAATCGGCGAGGACGCGCTCGAGAAGATCGAGGACGAGATCCGCAAGGAGCTCTCCGAGGGCCGCTCCTGGAACCGCGAGGAGGTGAGCGCCAAGGAGGCCAAGCGCTACTTCAACAAGCAGCATGAGCCGTACAAGGTCGAGCTCGTCGACACCGCCGAGGGCCCGATCACCCTCTACACGCAATCGTCCCCCACTGGGGGCGACTTCACCGACCTCTGCCGCGGCCCGCACCTGCAGGACTCGAAGCCGATCAAGGCACTCAAGCTGACCGGCCTGGCCGGCGCCTACTGGCGCGGCGACGAGAAGAACACGCAGCTGACGCGGATCTACGGCACTGCTTTCTACAGCCAGCAGGATCTCGAGGCGCACCTGCAGCGGCTCGAGGAAGCGCGGAAGCGCGACCACCGCCGCCTCGGCACCCAGCTCGGCCTCTACCACTTCTCCGAGCGCTCGCCTGGCTCGCCGATCTGGCACCCGAAGGGCATGGTGATCTGGAACGAGCTCGAGGACATCCGCCGCCGCGAGAACCTCGCGCGCGGCTACGACGAGATCCGCACGCCGCTCATCTACGACAACGAGACCTGGTACACGTCGGGCCACTTCCCGAAGTACGAGGACCTGATGTTCAAGCTCGAGGTCGACGGGCGGCCCTGGGCGATGAAGGCGATGAACTGCCCCGGCGCGATGCTTCTCTTCGGTAGCCGGCCGCGGAGCTACAAGGAGCTGCCGATGCGTCTTGCCGAGGCGAGCCCGCTCCATCGCGACGAGCTGACCGGGACGCTGCACGGCCTCCTGCGCGTCCGCATCGTCACCCAGGACGACGCGCACGTCTTCTGCACCGCCGAGCAGATCCAGGAGGAGATCCGCCAGGTCGTCGCCTACGGGCGCTACCTCTACGAGCTCTTCGGGCTGACCGCGAGCGCGGAGCTCTCGACGCGGCCCGAGAACAAGCTCGGCACGGACGAGGAGTGGGACATGACCGAGGCGGCGCTTGAGGAGGCGCTCAAGCTGAACGAGATCCCGTACGAGATCGCGCCGGGCGAGGGAGCGTTCTACGGCCCGAAGATCGACCTCTACATGGACGACGCGCTCGGCCGCCGCTGGCAGATGGGCACGATCCAGCTCGACAAGCAGATGCCCGCGCGCTTCGGGCTCACCTACGTCGGGCCCGACAACCGCGAGCACGAGCTCTACGTCGTGCACCGCGCGCTCTACGGCTCGTTCGAGCGCTTCATCGGGATCCTGATCGAGCACTTCGCCGGCGCGTTCCCGTTCTGGCTCGCGCCGGTCCAGATCCGCGTGCTGCCGGTTGGCGAGGCTCATCGCGCGGCCGCGCACGAGCTGGCGGCGAAGCTCGAGCCCTACCGCGTCGAGGTCGACGAGCGCGACGAGACGGTCGGCAAGCGGATCCGCGACTCCGAGGTCGAGAAGATCCCGGTCACCATCGTCTACGGCGACAAGGAGTCCGACGAGTCGCTCGCGATCCGCGAGCGCGGCGGACAACAATTCACGAAATCGTTGAACGACCTTCGGTCCTACCTTGCTACCCTTTGAGGGTGCCGCTCTCGCAGCGGCTTTAGTTTGTTCGACGTAGTCATTCGAACAGGAGGGAATCGAGAACTTGGTGAGAGCTTGGTGAAAGGTCTTTGAGGCCACGGAGAACGGTCGAGCCCGACCGGGCACCCGTCCCGCAGGCACGAATCAACGAGATGATCCGGGCGCCGAAGGTCCGGCTGATCGGCGAGAACGGAGAACAACTCGGGATCAAGGCGTCGGACGAAGCTCGCGAGTACGCGTGGGGTAAGAATCTCGACCTCGTCGAGGTCGCCGCCCAGGCCGAACCGCCCGTGGCGAAGGTGATGGACTACGGGAAGTACCGCTACGAGCAGGAGCAGAAGGCCAAGCTCGCGCGCAAGCACCAGGTCTCGATCAACGTCAAGGAGATCAAGCTCCGGCCCAAGATCGGAATCCACGACTACAACACCAAGAAAGGCCACGTCGAGCGCTTCCTCAACCAGCGCGCGAAGGTCAAGGTGACGATCATGTTCCGCGGCCGGGAGACCACTCACCCGGAGCGCGGCCGAGACCTGCTGCTGCGGCTGGCGGAGGAAGTGAAGGAGATCGGCCAGGTAGAGTCGCCGCCACTGCTCGACGGCCGCAACATGGTGATGATGCTCGGGCCGACGAAGAGCGCCGGCGTGAAGAAGGAAGAAGACGATGCCAAAGCAGAAGACACACAGCGCGACGAAGAAGCGGTTCAAGGTGACGGGAACCGGCAAGCTGACGCGCCGTCGCAGGAACCGGACGACACCGCCGGGCCATCTCGTGAAGCACGGGAAAGCCAAGCGGAAGCGCGTCCGGCAGGCTGAGTCGACCTCCCCGGCGGACGTAAAGGCCATCCGCAAGCTCCTGGGACGGGGCTGAGCGATGCCGAGGGTCAAGCGTTCCGTCGCCGCGCGCAAGAAGCGCCGCAAGGTGCTCGAGCAGGCGAGCGGCTACTGGGGCCTCAAGCACTCGAGCTACCGCCGCGCGAAGGAGCAGGTCGACCACTCGCTCGTCTACGCCTACCGCGACCGCAAGAACCGCAAGCGGACGTTCCGGCGGCTCTGGATCATGCGGATCAACGCAGCCGCGCGGCGCGAGGGGCTGTCCTACAGCCAGCTCGTCGCCGGCCTCCGCAAAGCTGAGATCTCGCTCGACCGCAAGGTGCTCGCCGACATCGCGGTGAGCGATCCCGAGGCGTTCGGCAAGATCGCCGCGCAGGCCAAGTCCGCGCTCGAAGCCTGAGCACCGGCAGCCTGATCACCTCGGCTGCGAACCCGCGGCTGAAGCTCATTCGCAAGCTGCGCGACCGGCGCTGGCGGGAGAAGCTCGGGTTGTTCGCGGTCGAGGGGGAGGACCTCGTGGACGCCGGCCTCGCGGCCGGGCTGGAGCCCGAGGAGCTGCTCGTGGCCGGCGAGAACGTCTCGGCCGAGCTGCTCGCCTCGGTCTCGACGCTGCCGCATCCGGCTCGGCGGATCGCCGTCTTCCGGCGCGGGGACCTGCCTTCCGGCGCGCGGCCGACCGGCGTCGCGTTGTGGCGTGTCGGTGACCCGGGGAACCTCGGGACGATCCTGCGGACGGCCGACGCGCTCGGACCCGCGTTCGTCGCGCTCTCGGAGGGATGCGCGGATCCGACCGGGCCGAAGGCTGTGCGCGCGTCGATGGGAGCGCTCTTCCGGGTGCCGCTTGTCCCGTTCGACGACGCTCCTGGCCGGCGCATCGCCCTCGTCGCGCACGGCGGCGAGCCGCTTCACGAGGTAGACCTGAGCGGGGACGTAACCTTCGTCCTCGGGTCGGAGCGGGAGGGGCTGCCCGCCGACGTTGCCGCGGCCTGCGACGCGCAGGCGACCATCCCGGTCGAGGCCGGCGCGGAGTCGCTGAACGTCGCGGCGGCGGCCGCGCTGGCCTTCTACGAGCGGCGTCGCCGCGGCTAGACTCGCGCCGTGGGAAGAATCGTGAGCCTCTGGACATCGCCGGGCCGCAAGACCGGTCGCGCAGACGCGCATGAGCGCATCCGGGCTGTTGCAGGGCTCGGCTTCGAGGGCTGTGCGCACGCAAATCCTCCGAAGCGCGAGGTGCTGTTCGTCTCGCGCGAGCACCTCGACTCGGTCAACGTCGAGCCAGGGGCGGTCCGCGAGAACCTGACCGTGGAGGGCGACGACGTCGAGCAGTGGCCGATCGGCCAGCAGGTGCGGGTCGGCGAGGCGCTGTTCGAGATCACGATGGTCTGCGATCCTTGCCACCGGATGGATGAGCTGCGCCAGGGCCTGCGCGCGGAGCTGCAGGGCAAGCGCGGCATGCTCGCCCGAGTCGTCGAGTCGGGCGAAGTCGCGGTCGGCGACGACGTTGAGCTCGTCTAGCTAGCAGGCTTGCGCGCGATCCAGACGCTGTCCTCGCCGCCCCGGTACGGGCGCTTGTCGAACCAGCCGTAGCAAGCGACGACCTGGAAGCCCACGCGCTCGAGGAGGGCGTGCCACTCCTTCGGCGAGAGCCAGGCGAGGGTGAACGTCGTCGCGGCCGCGTCGCCGCGAACCGAGAGCGTTAGCGTCCGCGCGCTCGTATCCCAGTCGGCCCGCTCGAAGATGCCGTCTTCGCGCTCCAGCCAGCGGCCGTGCGTGTCCCGGATGTCGTCGGCCGCGGGGGCGAACACGTCGAAGACGAACCGGCCGCCCGGGACGAGCAGCTCCCAGGCCGCGCGCAGCGCGCGGAGCCGCTGGTCGTCGTCCAGCATGTGCAGGAGGGAGCGGAACGGACAGGTGACGAGCCGGACGCGCTCGTCCACCGGCGGCTGGGTCAGGTCGCCGAGCCGCAGGTCGAGCAGATCCGCCACGCCCACCGTCTCCGCGTGCTCGCGGCAGACCTCGAGCATCCCCGCCGACGCGTCGACGCCGATGACGCGGACGCCCGCCGCTGCGACAGGGACGGCGATCCGGCCGGTGCCGACCCCGAGCTCGACCACCGGCGACCCGGCCCGCACCGCCTCGTCGACGTAAAACGACACGTCCTCGGTGACGCTCCGGCTCCACGGGTCGTAGAGCCTGGCGATCGAGTCGTAGGCGCTTACGCGGGCTTCCGGGCGACCCATACGAACTCCATGCTCGACTCGTCGAACGGCTCGTGCTCGAAGCCGCCGTAGAGCGCCTCGGTCTCGAGGCCCGCGGCGTCCAGCAGCCCGTCCCATTCCGAGCGCGTCGCCCACCAGAGGGAGACCTTGGCGCCGGTCTCGAGCGTGATGTCGATCCGGTTGTCGGCGGGAACGTGGTCGATCCGGTGCTTGATGCCGGCCTGTTCCTGCCACTGGCCGTCGTGCCCGACGGCGACGTGCGGGCTGAAGACGAAGGCGTTCCATACGAACCGTCCGCCCGGGCGAAGTGACGCGGCGACCCGCTCGAACACTGCGCGCTTGTCGCCCCACGTCGGCAGGTGGAGCAGCGCGCGGAAGGGGCAGTAGATCAGCGCCGCGGGCTCGTCCAGCGTGAGCTCGCGCATGTCCTGCTCGCGCAGCTCGAGCTCGACGCCTGCCTCGGCTGCCCGTTCCCGTGCCGCCTCGAGCATCGCCGGCGACGAGTCGGTGCCGAGCAGCGGCCGTCCGATCGCCTGGGCCACGGGGATCGCGACGCGGCCGTTTCCGACCGCCAGCTCGACGACCGGCCCGTCCGCCTCCCGGGCGAGCTCGACGTAGAACGGGACGTCCTCCGTCATGTGGGAGGCCCAGTCGTCGTAGATCGGCGCGAAGTCGTCGTACGAGCTCACGGCTCCATTTTCGCGCTATGGTGTGGCCCATGGCGACGCAACCGCGTTCTTTCTTTCCCGGGCCCCGGCTTGCCGGGGACGGGCGCTGACGCGTAGCCGATCCCTCCAGAGCAAACACGGGGCCGCATGAGTGAGTCAGGCGATATCGTCGCGCCCGTGGATCCGAAGGCTCTCGAAACCGAGGCGCAGAGCGCGATCGCGGCTGCCGGCACCGCGGACGAGCTCGAGCAGGCGCGCGTCCGCTACCTCGGGCGCAAGAGCGAGCTCAAGCAGGCCCTCCGCGAGGTGCGCGACCGCGAGACGGGAATGACGCTGAACGCGCTCCGCGAAGCGCTCGAGACGGCGTTCGACGAGCGCGAGGAGGCGCTGCGTTCAGCCGCCCTCGAGCGGCTCCTTGGCGAGGAGTCGTTCGACGTCACGCTCCCCGGCGACGCACCGCCGCGCGGCCACTACCACCTGCTGACGCAGATCCGGCGCGAGGTCGAGGACATCTTCCTCGGACTCGGCTACGAGGTCGTCGACGGCGACGAGATCGAGGACACCTACCACCTCTTCGACGCGCTCAACATGCCGCCGGGCCACGTCACGCGCTCGCCGCTGCACACGCTCTTCCTGAACCGCGACACGGTCCTGCGTACGGAGACGTCCGCGAGCCAGATCCGCGTGATGGAGAATGCGCGAGCCGCCGGTCTACATGGTCTCGCTCGGCCGCGTCTACCGGCGCGACACCATCGAGCCGAAGAACTACCCGATCTTCCACCAGTGCGAGGGGCTCGCCGTGGACGAGGGGATCACGGTCGCCGACCTGAAGGGGACGCTGCTGCATCTCTGCCGCGCGCTCTTCGGCGAGGACCAGCGTGTGCGCTTCGTCACCGATTTCTTCCCGTTCACCGAGCCGTCGCTCGGTCTCGCCGTCTCGTGCTTCCTCTGCGGCGGGGCCGGCTGCCGCACCTGCAAGTTCACGGGCTGGATCGAGCTCGCGGGCTCGGGGCTCGTCGATCCGAACGTCCTCCGCAACGTCGGCTACGACCCCGAAAAGGTGTCCGGCTTCGCGTTCGGCGTCGGCCTCGAGCGGATCGCGATGCTGCGCCACGGCATTCCGGACATCCGCCTGTTCTGGGAAAACGATCTCCGCTTCCTGAGTCAATTCTGATGCGTATCCCGCTGAACTGGCTGCGCGAATACGTCGCGGTGGACGCCTCGGCGGAGGAGCTCGCTTCGCGCCTCGGCTCGACGTGCGAGGTGGAGCGGATCCTCCACCGCGGAGTCGCCGACGAGAACGGCAACCTCGGCCTCTACCGGGTCGGGCTGGTGCTCGAGGCCGGCAAGCACCCGAACGCGGACCGGCTGCAGCTGTGCCAAGTCGACGTGGGGGAGGGCGAGCCGCGGCAGATCGTCTGCGGCGCCTGGAACTTCGGCACCGGTGCCAGGGTCGCGGTCGCACTGCCCGGCGCGGTGCTCCCCGACGGCCAGAAGCTCGAGGCCGCGAAGCTCCGCGGTGAGGTCTCGCACGGGATGATCCTCTCCGAGCGCGAGCTGGAGCTCGGCCAGGACCACGGCGGGATCATGGTGCTCGAGGACGGCCCCGAGCCCGGGACGCCGCTCGCGGACGTGCTCCCGCTCTCCGAGGACGTGCTCGAGGTCGAGACGACCCCGAACCGACCCGACCTGCTCTCGGTCTACGGGTTCGCCCGCGAGGTCGCCGTGATCTTCGATACCGACCTGTCTCCTTTGGACGTGTCCCAGGGACAGTCCCCCGGACCTGGCCAAAACGGACAGGTCGACGTGCGCGTCGAGGATCTCGACGGCTGCCCGCGGTACATCGGCCGGCGCTTCGAGAACGTCCGGATCGGCCCCTCACCCGCCTGGATGAAGGCGCGGCTCGTCGAGGTCGGGATGCGCCCGCTCTCGAACGTCGTCGACGTCACCAACTACGTCATGCAGGCGCTCGGCAACCCGCTGCACGCGTTCGACGTCGCCAAGCTCGACGAGGGCAGGATCGTCGTGCGGCGCGCGCGCGACGGCGAGACGATCCGCACGCTCGACGGCGAGGAGCGCCGCCTCGAACGGACCGATCTGGTCATCGCCGACGCGAGCAAGCCCGTCGCGCTCGCGGGGATCATGGGCTCGGAGGACAGCGAGGTCGATGAGTCGACGACCACGGTCCTGCTCGAGGCCGCGAACTTCGAGCCGCTCACGATCCTCAAGAGCTCCGAGCGCCTCGGCCTGCGCACCGAGGGCTCGCACCGCTGGGAGAAGGGCGTCGATCCCTGCCTCGCGGAAAGCGCCGCCGCCCTCGCGACGAAGCTGCTGATCGAGCTCACGGGAGCGACGTTCACCGGCGAGGCCGAAGTCGCCGCCGAGCTCCCCGAGCGGGCGGTCATTCGCTTCCGGCCCGAGCGGGCGGACGAGCTGATCGGCCTGGAGATCGAGCCTGCCGAGCAGCGCCGGGTGCTCATCGGCCTCGGCTTCGAGGTCGCCGACGACTGGAGCGTGACGGTGCCGACCTGGCGCGCACGGGACGTCACGCGCGAGGCCGACCTGGTCGAGGAGGTCGCACGCTTCCATCTCGACGAGATTCCGTACACGCTCCCTCTCCGCCGCAGCTCCGGCGCGCGCCTGACCCGCGAGCAGCGGTTGCGGCGCTTCGTCGAGGAGGTGCTCGTCGGCTGCGGCTGCTCGGAGATCTACACGACCAGCCTGCTTCCGTCGGATCCGGACCCGAACGCGCTCGCCCTGCCGACGCCGCTGACCTCGGACCAGGCGGTCCTCCGAACGACGCTGCTCGAAGGGCTCGTCGGGACCGCGCGCCACAACGTCGATGCGGGCAGCGAGGGCATCCGCCTCTTCGAGATCGCGCGCGTCTATCTGCCGCCGGCCGACCCGCGGCCCGAGGAGGGCTGGCGGGCCGGCGGGATCGTCCAGGGCGGCTTCGCCCAGGCGAAGGGCATCCTCGAGACCCTGCACGAGGCGCTGAAGCTCGACCTCGAGCTCGAGCGCACGCAAAAGCCGTTCCTGCACCCCGGCAAGGCGGCCGCGTTCACCGGCGGCTGGGTCGGCGAGCTTCACCCCGAGCGGCTCGAGGGCGAGTGGGGGGTCTTCGAGCTGGATCTGGCGGAACTATTCGCGCGCGTGCCGGAGCGGCTCGTCTACGAGGACGTGATCACCTTCCCGGCTCTGCGCCAGGATCTGGCGTTCACCGTGCCTGAGCAGGTCGCGGCCGGCGAGCTCGTCGCGGCCGCCCAGGAGGCCGCCGGGCCGGAGCTGCGAGAGATGCGCCCGTTCGACGTCTACCGCGGCGAGCAGGTCGGAGAGGGCCGCAAGTCGGTCGCCTTCGCGGTCAGCTTCCAGTCGCCCGAGCGGACGCTCACGGACGAGGATGCCGCGGGCCTGCGGGAGAAGATCGTCGCAGCGCTGCGCGACCGCTTCGGCGCCGAGCTCCGAGCCTAGACGCCCGCCGGGCCGAGTCGCTCGGCCGCGGCCTTCATGACCTTGAGCTCGAGCTTCGGCGAGCGCTCCAGCAAGCTGCGGAAACCCTGGGTGGTCACGACGAGCGCCTCTACGGGCGTCGATGCCGTCACCGTTGCGGTGCGGACGCATGACGGAAGGACGAGCGCGATCTCACCGAAGAAGTCGCCGGGCCCCAGCTGGTTGATCCGGCGGCCGTCCTGCGTCACGTCCACGGCGCCGTCGAGCAGAACGAAGAACTCCCGGCCACGCGCACCTTGGCGAATCAGATCCCTGCCCTCGGGGAAGTCGATCTCGTCCGCGATGCTCGCGACTTCGGCCAGTTCGGCCTTCGAGAGATTCGCGAAGAGCGGCACCTCCCGAATCAACTCGACCTTCTGGTTCCGCCTCAGCACGGGATGAGTCTAAATGGCAGCCGACGTGCTTGTCCCACGACGCGGGCACGTACCCGTTTAGGCTGTGGAGGGAAGCGGGGCGCCGCCCGTCCCGCTCCCGGAAATCCGGGCGGGCTCTCGACACGTATTGCGCTACCGTGATCACGCCAACGTTGTCGAGGAGGGTCTAACTCGTGCACCACATCCGTCTACCGCTGCTTTTGCTTGCCCTGCTTTCCGCGCTCGCGTTCGCGCCGGGCGCGGCCAGGCCGAGCTCAACTGCGATCGAGCTCAACGGCTCGGTCGGCCCGGGCTTCAGGATCACGCTCACCGACTCGAACGGCAGCACCGTGAGCCACCTGGACCCCGGCGCCTACCACATCACGATCCAGAACCTGTCCGACCCGAACACGGGTGTCGTGCACAACTTCCACCTGAAGGGCCCCGGCGGCATCGATCTCGCCACCACGTCTGACGCGGGAACGACGAGCTGGGATGTCACGTTCGTCGACGGCACCTACACCTACCTCTGCGACTTCCATCCGCTCCAGATGCGGAACACCTTCACGGCCGGGAACCCGCCTCCGCCGCCGCCGAAGCCGACCAAGCTGAAGGCGACCGTCGGCCCGCGGAGCTCGATCTCGCTCAAGAAGGGCAGCAGCCTCGTCAGGTCGGTCAAGGCCGGGAAGGTCACGATCAGCGTCACCGACGCGACCGCGAAGGACAACTTCCACCTGAAGGGCCCGGGCGTCTCGAAGAAGACGAGCGTCGCGAAGCGGAGCAAGGCGACCTGGAAGCTCACGCTGCGCAAGGGGAAGTACACGTACTTCTCCGACGCTCACACGAAGCTGAAGCGCAGTTTCAGCGTGAAGTAATCAGTCGCGGTCGACGAGGGAGAAGGGGCCGAAGCGGGCCTTCTCCTTGCCCTCGCGGCCGCGCCTGAACAGCAGCCGCATCGTCGCGCCGACGCCGCCGGCGAGCAGGAAGCCCGCACCTGCCGCCGCGGCGGCGGCGACCGGTAGGTGCCCTTTGAGCTTGCCGCTGACGTTCGTAGCGTCGCCGATCCCGGCACGAAGGTCGTCGACGGCAGTCGCCAGGCGCTCGCGCTCCTGCTCGATGTCGTGGCGCACCTGCTCGGTGCCGCGGTTGTCAGCCACTGCCATCGCTCCTCAGCGCCTCGCTCGTCAGTTTGGCCTCCTGGATCGCCTGCTCCGGAACCGGCGGCGTGCCACGGCCGAACATCATCGCGGCCACGGCGCCCAGGATGAGCGCGATCACGAAGAGCACGCCGAACACGATCAGCAGGGCGGCCCACCACGGGAGCGCCGTCGCGATCCCGGCTGCCGCGGCGGCAAGCCCGAAGCCCAGCGCGTACAGCAGGAAGAGCACCGCGCCGAGCGCCAGGCCGATCCCGATTCCGAGCGCGGCGACCTTGCGCTTGAGCTCCAGCGCCGCGAGCTCCAGCTCGAGGCGGACGAGGGTACTCGCCCGCTCGGCCACGAGCTTCGCGGCTGCCCCCAGGCTCGTCGTCTCGTGCTCAGTCTCGTGGGTGTGCATGGCCTCTCCAGTCGATCACCTTCGCGGCAACGATTCCCACGACGAGCGCCGCGCCGACGACCAGGATGGGCGACGGGCCGCCGCTCTTCGTCTTGCGCTTGTTCTTCTTCTTCGCCTTCGCCTTTGGAGGCGGAGGCGGTGCCGGTGGCGGAGGCGGTGGCGGAGGGGCCGCATAGTCACGCGGTCCATTGGCACTTGACTCTTCGGCGGCAGTGGGCTCTTGCGGCTGCGGCGAGTTTTCGCCGCGCGCACGGGCCGCGATCAGGCTCGGCTTCAGCTTGCGCAGGAACTCCGCGTCCGCGCGGAGCTCTTCCGAGAGCCATTCCCCGACGCCGTCGCCGCGGCCGGCCGCCTTGCGCGCGAGCTGCTGCAGCTTCGTCGCGCCTCGTTCCACGAGCAGATCGCCTTTGCTCATTTCTTCGTCGGGGGCGCTTCCCCCGTCGTCACCCTCCAGATCGTGGATGCGGTGCGCCGAGCCGCCATCGTGGCGGCCGCGCCGAGCGCGGCGTAAAGCCCACTCCATAGCAACTTGCGGAGCATTCCCTGTTGCTTGCCTGACGCCGATTCGGCCAAACGTGGGAAGACTCTAACTACTCGGGCCCGATCTGCTCGCTCGGCGGCGGTTCCTCGAAGTGATCGAGCTCCTTGAACTCGTCCTCGCCGATCGAGAGCCGCACGAGCCCGTCCCGGATCTCGGCCACGCGCTCGGCCGGAACGTAGCGGGCGCGGCTGAAGAAGCCGCTTGCGACGGTGAGCCCGTTGAAGATGTCGCGGTTCGAGTCGCCCACGGTCTCCTCGACCTTGCCGAGCTCCGCGCCGTCAGTTCCCTCGACCTTCCAGCCGCGCTCGACCGTCAGCCACGAGGCAGGCGGCTCAGACACTGCGGCCGCCGCTGAGCCAGACGGGCCCCTGGGTCTGGACCGGGCGCGTGTCCGAGAGCGCCCAGAGCACGCGTGCCGTGCCGTGGATTCCCTCCTCGTCGAGCCGCTCGAGGCACCGGCGCGCCATCTCCGCCGAGACGCCGTAGCCGAAGCGCCGCGCGACGCGGAAGCGGAAGCCGGGCTTGCCCCCGTACCGCGCCGGGTTGGTCGGCGCGAGCAGGAGGGCGGCCCGCTCGAGGTAGTCGGTCGAGGCGAGCTCGACCTCCGCGTAGCCGTCGCTCCAGTCGTTCGGCAGCGCGGCGAGCTCGGCCTCCCAGGACGCGACGAACGTGCTCCGCGCGAGCTCTTGCACCTCGGGCGCCACGTCGCTGCCCGCGAGCTCGAGCCGTCCTTTGATCCCCTCGCGGTCGAGCCGCTGCAGGAGCTCGCGGATGCGGCCGGGCGAGAGCCCCGCTCCGTGCCGCGCGGCGAAGAACGAGATCACCTTTCCGTGCCTGCCGGGATTCGCCGGCCCGAGCAGCGCGGCGGCCCGGTCGCAGTTGGCATCGTCCTCGACGTTCAGCCGCAGCCGGGCGTCGCCCCAGCCCTCGGCGAGGTTGCTCTCGATCACCTGCCACTGGTCGACGAGTGCCATGGGGCTGACAATAAACTCAAGCGCGTGGCCAAGGTCGAGCGGAAAAGCACGCTCAGCGAGCAGCGGCTGCGCACGTTTCTCCGCGAGATGCTCCTGATCAGGCGCTTCGAGGAGAAGGTCGAGGAGCGCTTCCGCGCCGGCGAGCTGCCCGGCTTCCTGCACGTCGCCATCGGCCAGGAGGCGGTTGCGGTCGGCGTCTGCCAGGCGCTCGACGACGGGGACGTCTTCGCCTCCACGCACCGCGCCCACGGTCATACGCTCGCACGCGGGACGCACCCGAACGCGGTCATGGCGGAGCTCTACGGGAAGCTCGAGGGCTGCTCGCACGGTTACGGAGGCTCGATGCACCTCTACGACGTCGAGCGCGGGAACCTGGGCGCGAACGCGGTCGTCGGCGGCGGGCTGCCGGCAATCACGGGCGCGGCGCTGGCGTTCAAGCTGCGGGGCGAGCCGCGCGTCGCGGTCGCGTTCTTCGGCGATGGGGCGACGAACATCGGCACCTTTCACGAGTCGCTCAACCTCGCGCAGCTCTGGCAGGTGCCCGCGGTCTACGTGCTCGAGGACAACCACTGGGCCGAGTCCACGCCGGAGTCGCAGCATTCGCCGATCCGTGATCTGAGCAAGCGCGCCGAGGCATTCGGGATGAAGGTCATGAAGGCCGACGGCCAGGACGTCGAGGACGTCCACCGCGTCGCGCAGCGGGCACTCAAGCACGCGCGCGACGGCAAGGGCCCGGTCTTCCTGCACGTCGAGACCGAGCGCCTAGTCGGCCATTACGTCGGCGATCCTCAGGTCTATCGCGACAAGGAGCAGCTGCACGAGCTGCAGGAGACGCGTGATCCGATCACGCTCTTGCGCGAGAAGCTCGGCATCTCCGACGAGGAGTTCGAGGAGGACGACCGCGAGGTGAACGAGATCGTCGACGGCTCGGTCGACTTCGCCAAGGCGGGGACCGACCCCAGGCCCGAAGACGCGCTGAACAACATCTATGCCTGAGCTCAGCTACCGCGAGGCGGTGCGCGACGCGCTCTCCCAGGCGATGCGCCAGGACGAGGACGTGTTCGTGATGGGCGAGGACATCGCGGAGATGGGCGGGTCGATGGGCGTCACGGCCGGAATGCTCGACGAGTTCGGGGCGGAGCGGATCCGCAACACGCCGATCTCGGAGATCGCGATCGTCGGAGCAGGGATCGGTGCAGCCATCCAGGGCATGCGTCCGGTCGTCGAGGTGATGTACGAGGACTTCTTGACGGTCTCGATGGAGCAGATCGTCAACCAGGCGGCGAAGCACCGATACATGTCGGGCGGGCAGCTGAAGGTGCCGCTGACGATCCGCACGCAGGGCGGCGCGGGCTGGTCGCCGGGCGCGCAGCACGCGCAGCAGGTCGAGGCGTGGTTCGTGCACGTGCCCGGGCTCAAGGTCGTGTTCGCCTCGACGCCTGCCGACGTCCGCGGGCTGCTCTGGTCGGCGATCTACGACGACAACCCTGTCATCTTCTTCGAACACCGGACGCTCTACGGGCTGAAGGAGGAAGTGCCGGACGAGCTCGAGCCGATTCCGCTCGGGAAGGCCCGGGTCCACCGCGAGGGCTCGGACGTGACGGTCGTGGCCACGGGGCGCCTGGTGCACGAGGCCCTGCGCGCCGCCGAGGAGGCCGAGGCCGAGGGCGTGTCGGTCGAGGTCTTCGATCCCCGGACGCTGCAGCCTCTGGACACGGACGCGCTGGTCGCGTCGGTGAAGAAGACCAACCGGGTCGTGGTCGCGCACGAGGCCGTGACGCGCATGGGGTTCGGCGCCGAGATCGCAGCGGTCGTCGGCGAGCAGGCCTTCGACTGGCTGGACGCGCCGGTCGAGCGCGTCGGGGCGAGGTTCGCGCCGTTGCCGTTCGCTCCGGTGATGGAGGAGTACGTGGTGCCGCACGCCGGCGACGTCCTCGAAGCGATCAAGCGGACGGTCGCGCGTGGCTAGTGAAGTCAAGCTGCCGCGGCTGGGGCAGGGGATGGAGTCCGGGACGATCGTCAAGTGGCTCAAGGGCGAGGGCGACTCCGTCGAGAAGGGCGAGCCGCTCTACGAGCTCGACACCGACAAGGTCACGCAGGAGGTCGAGGCCGAGGCCTCCGGCGTGCTGCTGAAGATCGCCGTCGCCGAGGGCGAGGTGCCCGTCGGCCGGACGATCGCCGTCATCGGCGAGGAGGGGGAGGAGGTCCCGACGGTTGAGGACAGTCCTGAGGAAGAAGGCTCACCCGGCACGGCGCGCGAGGACGACCGCGAGCAGGGCCGGCAGGCCGCCGCCGACTCGGCCGAGCAGGTCACCGAGATAAAGGAGCCGACCCCCGCCGTCCAGAGCAACGGCGGGCGCGTCAAGGCATCGCCGCTCGCGCGCCGCATCGCCCGCGAGCGCGGAATCGACCTCTCGTCTCTGCGAGGCACGGGGCCCGAAGGGCGGATCGTCGCCGAGGACGTCGAGGGCGCCCAGGCAGTTCCCGCAGTAGCGCCCGTGGCGCGCGGGCCCGTGCCGACCGGCGAGGTCGAGCGGCGCGAGCTGACGAACGTGCGCCGCACGATCGCGCGGCGCCTGACCGAGGCGTGGCAGATCCCGGTCTTCCAGCTCCAGGTCTCGGCCGACATGACCCGCGTGAACTCGCTGCTCGTCCGGCTGCGCGAGGACGAGAGCGCGCCGAAGACGACCGTCACCGACGTCCTCACCAAGGTCTGCGCAGCCGCGCTCATGCTGCACCGCGAGGTGAACGCGCAGTTCACCGACGAGGCGATCGTGCTCTACCCGACCGCCAACGTCGGCCTCGCCGTCGCCGCGCCGCAGGGGCTCGTCGTGCCGGTGATCCGCAGTGCGGAGCGCCTGACGCTCGCGGAGATCGCGACGGCGCGCGCCGATCTGGTCTCCCGCTCGCGCGAGGGGAAGCTCCAGCGCGGCGACCTCGAGGAGGGCACATTCACGATCTCGAACCTCGGCATGTTCGGCGTCGACAGCTTCACCGCCGTTCTGAACCCGCCGCAGGCGGCGATCCTGGCCGTCGGCGCGACGGTCGACCGAGCCGTGCCGCTGGACGGCGAGCTGGTCGTTCGCCCGATGGTGACGTTGACCGCGACCTTCGATCACCGGGCCGTCGACGGGGCCCCCGCCGCCGAGTTCCTCCAGGCCGTCAAGGAGCGCCTCGAGGAGCCGGCGCTCCTGCTGTGAGGATCTGGTACCAGGTTCGCGACCTCGGGGCCGCCCGCGCCTTCTACGCGGACGTCCTCGGCTTCACCGAGACGTTCGTCGACGAGGACGGGCACTGGGCGGCGCTCGACCGCGACCAGACCGAGATCGCGCTTACGGTCGGCGATCCCCAGGAGGAGGGCGGCGTCGCGATGATCGACGTCGAGGACGTCAAGGCCGAGCGTGAACGCCTGGCGGCCAGCGGGGTCGAGGTCGGCGTCGCCGTCGAGCTCCACGGCGCGATCCGCGTGCTCGACGTCTTCGACCCGGACGGCAACCGCATCCAGCTCGGGGAGGAAGTCGCGTGATCCGCCGCGCCGGGCCGCAGGACGTGCCGTTCCTGCGCGACATGCTCCGGCACGCGTACTACTGGCGGGCGACCACCGTGCCGGAGACGGGCGAGCCGCCGGTGCGCCGCTACGTCGAGCGCTGGGGCCGGCCGGGCGACACGGCGCTGGTTGCGATCCAGGACTTCCAGCCCGTCGGGGCTGCGTGGTATCGGCTCTTCCGCGCGGACAACGCGGGGTACGGGTTCATCGACGAGGAGACGCCGGAGCTCTCAATCGCGATCGTCCCGAGCAAGCGCGGCTCAGGCCTCGGCTCGGAGCTGCTCGGGGCGCTGCTGGAGCGGGCACGCGAGGACGGCTACGCGGCGATCAGCCTCAGCGTCGAGAAGGACAACCCGGCGGTCTCGCTCTACGAGCGCCACGGCTTCGAGCGCGTCCACGAGGACGACGGCGCATACACGATGCGCGCGGCCCTGCGCTAGCGCCGCGCCGCGGTCTTGCCGCCGCCGCCCGCCCCCGCTCAACTCCACATCCCCACCCTGGGTGGGGAGGACCGTCCACCCGCCACCCGCTGCGAGCGTAACCACAAACCCGTCACGCATCTGTGCCGCGCCTGTGCCGAAAGCGTGAAACCTTCTCCCGCCGCTAGGATCGCCCGCGAACCGAACCAAACAGAACCGACCGACCGACCAACCAAACCGAACCCCAGCGCGAGGAGCCCGAATGGACTGTGACGTTGCCGTCCTCGGCGGCGGGCCGGGCGGCTACACCGCGGCGATCCGCGCCGCACAGCTCGGCGCCAAGACCGTCTGCATCGAGAAGGAGCCGGAGCTCGGCGGCACCTGCCTGCGCGTCGGTTGCATCCCGACCAAGGCCTGGGTGCAGACCGCCTTCGCGCTGAAGGAAGCCGAGGAGACCTTCGCCAAGCTCGGCGTCAACGTCGGGCCACCGAGCCTCGATTTCGCCAAGGCGAACGAGTGGAAGAACGCCGTCTCGCACCAGATGACGCAAGGGGTCGCGAGCCTCTTCAAGGCGAACGGCGTCGAGTGGGTCAAAGGCACCGGCCGCTTCACCGACCCGAACACGATCGCGGTCGAGGGCGGCGACCAGGTCACCTTCAAGCAGGCGATCATCGCGACCGGCTCGTACCCGCTCCGCCCGCCGATCGACGGACTCGACTCCTCCGCGCTGCGTCGACTCGACCGGCCTCCTCGCGCAGACCGAGGTCCCACACAGGCCTCGTCGTCCTCGGCGGCGGCATCATCGGCTGCGAGTTCGCAAGCATCTTCCGCCGCTTCGGCTCCGAGGTGACGATCATCGAGATGCTGCCGACGCTGATCCCGCAGGAAGACGCCGACGCCGCCAAGGAGCTCGCGAAGCAGTTCCGGAAGCGCGGCATCGAGCTCCACCTGGAGACGTCCGCCGAGCGAGTCGAAGACACCGGCAGCGGGCTGCGCGTCCAGCACGGCGGCGGCACAACCGAGGCCGATCTGATGCTCGTGGCCACCGGCCGCGGGCCCACAACGGAAAACCTCGGCCTCGAGGACATCGGAGTGGAGTTCGACAAGCGCAAGGGCATCGCCGCCGACGAGCACCGTCGAACCACCCAGCAGCACATCTACGCGGTCGGCGACTGCGCGGGCTACTGGCAGTTGGCCCACACGGCGTTCCGCGAAGGCGAGGTCGCGGCCGAGAACGCGATGGGCCACGACGCGACCGTCGACAACCGCGGCGTTCCGCGCCCGATCTACACCGACCCGGAGATCGCCGGCGTCGGATTGACCGAGCAGGAAGCCCGCGAGCAGTACGGCGACGACGTCTCGGTCGGCGTCTTCCCCTGGATTGCGAACGCCCGCGCGGTCATGCAGAACGACACCGTCGGGTGGGTCAAATCGATCCACGAGACCCGCTACGGCGAACTGCTCGGCCTGATCATGGTCGGCCCGCACGTGACCGATCTGATCGAAGCCGGCACCATCGCGCTCGACGCGGAGGCCACTGTCGAGACGGTCGCGGACGGGATGGCTGCCCACCCGACGCTCTCCGAGGCGATCAAGGAAGCCGGCCTCGTGGCGCTCGGCCGCCCGATTCACATCATGACCAAGCGCCGCGCAACAGCGTCCACATAGCCGAATCCCCCGTCGGCGGGGGGCAAGAATCCCCGATTTGCGGCATCGTTTAGGTCATGACGCCGATCCTGGCGCGCCAGCGCCCCGATCGCACGCTCGAACGCCTCTACAAGAAACACGCAGGGGACGTCTACCGCTACGCCCTTGTCGTGCTGCGCAACCCTGCCGACGCGGAGGACGTCACGCAGACGACCTTTATGAACGCCTACCGCGCGATCGAGCGCGGTGAGCGCCCGCGCGCGCCCCAGAACTGGCTGATCGCGATCGCCCACAACGTGTGCCGCCAGCGCTTCCGCCAGTCGCAGCGCCGGCCGAACGAGGTCGAGCTGAACGAGAGCCGCGCCGAGGCGCTGGAGCACGACGAGGACGTCATCAGCGCCGAGGACCTGCGCCGCGCGCTCGGCCACCTTGCCTTCAACCAGCGGGCCGCGCTCGTGATGCGCGAGCTCGAGGGCCGCTCCTACCAGGAGATCTCCGAGATCCTCGGCCTCTCCGTGAGCGCCGTCGAGACCCTGATCTTCCGCGCCCGCCGCGCCCTCCGCGAGCAGCTCGAGGAGTCGATCACCTGCCACGACGCCGAGCTCGCGATCTCGCGCCAGCTCGACGGCCGGCTCGCCCGCCGGGACAAGGGCGCCCTCCGAGCCCACCTGCGCGAGTGCGACGACTGCGCCCGCTTCGCCCGCAGCCAGCGCGCCCAGCGTGGCGCGATCAAGTCGCTCGCCCTGATCCCGCTGCCACCGTCCCTGTTCTCGTGGTTCTCGCACCACGGCGCGACGGCGACCGCCGCGAGCGCCAGCGCCGGCTCAGGCGGAGCCGCCGCGATCGGCGGCGGCCTCGCCTTCAAGGCCGCGGTCGTCGGTGCCGGCGCACTCGTCGCGACCGGCGTCGGCTATGAGGGCGTCAAGAAGGTCGAGCACCGCTCGCCGACGGTGTCGCACGCAGCGGTCGCCGTGAAGGCATCGCGACACGCGGCCACCACCCCGGTCGTCTTCCGCCCGCGGGCCGGCGGAACCGACCAGAAGCCCTTCCGCCGCGCCTCGGTCAAGGCCCGCGCCCACCGCCACGGCAAGCCGGCCGTGACGCGAGCGCACGGCCTCGCTCTCGGCCACGACAAGGAAGTCAGCGTGCTGCCGCCCTCACGCGTGCGCGGCCACGACCTCAAGCCCGTGAAGCCAGGCCGCCCCGCGAACCCGGGATCGAACGGCCAGCACCGAGGCAACGCCAACAGCCACAAGCCGCCCCCCAAGCCGAAGAAGAACCCCCCGCCCGCGCACGGCGGTGGCGGACAGGGCGGCGGCGCTGGGCACGGCAACGCCGGCGGGAACCCCAACAAGCCCTGACCTGCTAGAACACCGGCGTGAGCGTCGTCAACCGCCGAAACGCCGTCGTCGGCTGGGGTGTCTGGAAGATCGCGAAGCGCATCGTCCGCCGCAAGACGAAGAGCTCGGACGGGCCCCCGAAGAAGTCGCTGGTCGCCCTCGGGATCGCCGCCCTGGCAGGCGCGCTGACCTTCTGGCGCAGCCGCAGCAGCGGCGACGAGAGCTAGCCCTCGCCGCCGCCGCGTGAGACGCGCTAGGCCGCGATCTTCTCGGCCTGCTCCTTGGCCTGCTTCTTGAGGGCCTTCTCGACCTCCTTGAGGGTGTGCTTCTCCTGGTCGAGGTTCTCCTCGAGGAGCGTGACCACGTCGTCGAGATCCATCTCGTTCGCCATCGTGATCAGCCCGTCGTAGACGGCGATCTCGTGGTGCTCGACCTCCGCGCAGCCGGCGAGGATGACCGTGTCGAAGAGCTCCGGCGACGTCATCTGCAGCGTCTCCTTGCCCTCCTTCTCCAGCCCCTCGATCGCCGGGCACGGCTTCCGCTCCGGCTCCTTGCCGAGCGCCGAGAACGCCTGCGTGAGGTTCGAGATCTGTCCCTCGGTCTCGTCGCGGTGGTGCGACAGCTGCTCCTTGAGCTCGGTCTGGTTCGCCTTGCCCTCGAGCTCCTTGAGCATCGTGACGACGGTCTCCTCCATCGTCAGCGCCGCACCGAGCTTGTGGACGAAGAACGTCTTCGCGTCGTTGAGTTCGGGCATGTGACCCCTCCTTCTTTATCGTTTTCGAGTCATATGGCGCTACCCGGTCCGGCGCGACCCAAACAGCAGGCGTAGGATCGGCGCACCCCACCGGAAGGAGGCCCGATGTACGCACGGGTCATCACGTTCTCAGGGGCGGACTCGGACAAGCGCGACGCGGCTCTCGAGATGATCCGCGGCACCGTTCTGCCGATGCTCCGCACCTACGACGGCTACGAGGGCTACGTAATGCTGACCGACGAGGAGCGCAGCCGCGCGCAGGCGGTCGTCCTCTGGGAGAGCCAGGAGGCGGCCGACGCGGCCGAGGAGACGCTCGCCGAGAAGCGCAAGGGCATGGTGTCGCAGGTCGGCACCACGATCGATGCGGTCGACCTCTACGAGGCGCCGATCGTCGAGCTGGAAGGCGCGCGCGTCTAACGGCCCGAACCGTGGGGAGCCGGGGCTGCCGGCCCGCCCCGGCTCCCAGGTACTCGTCCACGAGCCGCTGCGGAGCGCAGAAGGCCCAGGCGTCCTCCACGAGCTCGCGCATCTCGTCTCGCGTCGATCGCCGCGAGCCGCACGTGAGCCCAGTGGTAGCGCATGTCCGACTCGCTCGGCAGCGAGAACTTCTCGGGATCGGAGTGGACGAGCGCCTCGCGCAGGTACTTCGGGAACGCGAACCCCATCGTCGACCCGTCCGGCGAGAGCGACAGCCAGACGATCCGCTTGACCCGGAACTTGAGGTTGCCGCGGACGACCCCTTCGTTGATCCCCGGCAGCGCCCGCGCGAAGGCGCAGACCTCGTCGACCGTGACCGCCACGCGCCGAGCATAGAGAGCCGGGGCCGGCCCGCTCGGCTGCGGCGCCCTGCAGGCCGTTCTCTCACACGGGAGAAATGTCGCGCGAGATACCCCGGCTCCCGTCTACAGGATCGGCATATCCCTCGAATTGATTAGGCCGAAAGGACCGGCGCCAGGCGTTCTAGGCCTAGATTCAGCGTTTCGTCGCTGACTGCGAGGCTGAGGCGTACCCAGCCTGCGCCGCTTGGGCCGAAGCCTTCGCCAGGCGCGACCGCGACGCGGTGCTTCGTCAGGAGGTCGTCGGCGGTGACCCCCTCCGGAAGCTTCAGCCAGACGTAGAACGTGCCCTCGCAGGTCTGTGGCCCGAGCGCGTCGATCACGAGGTCGCGGCGGCGCTGGTAGGTGTCGCGCCGCTCGGCGACCGAGTCCTGCGGCCCGGTCAGCGCGGCGATGCAGGCCTCCTGGATCGGCCGGAAGATCCCGACGCGGCAGTGGTCGTTGAGCAGGTTGATCCGCTCGACGATCTCCGCGTTGCCGACCACGAACCCGACCCGCCAGCCGGCCATCCCGTACGACTTGGACATCGAGAACATCTCGACGCCGACCTCCTTCGCGCCGGGCGTCGCGAGGAAGCTCTGCGGCTTGCGCCCGTCGAAGACGAGGTCGCCGTACGCGAAGTCGTGGACGACGGCCGCGCCTGTGCGGCGCGCGTAGTCGACCGCCTCCTCGAACGTGCCCGGCGGCACGGCGACCGCAGCCGGGTTCGACGGGAAGTTGAGGTAGACCGCCGCGACGCCCTCGACCGGCGCCCGCGTGAAATCGGGTTTCCAGCCGCCAGAGGGGAGGAGCGGCAGGAGCCCTGAGCGAGCACCAGCGAGCGCCGGCCCAGAGGGGTAGTCCGGGTAATACGGATCGGGCAAGACGACGGTTTGCCCCTCCTCGGCGAGCACGAGGCAGAGCTCGACGATCGCCGTCTTGGTGCCCGGGACGACGGCGACCTCGGTGTCCGGGTCGAGCTCGACGCCGTAGTGGGTGCGGTAGCGCTCGGCGAGCGCCTCGCGCAGCTCGGGCAGGCCGCGGAACGGCGAGTATCCATGAACGTCCGCCCGCCGCGCCGCGCTTGTAAGCGCCGCGACGACGTCGGGAGGGCGGACCTGTCTCCGGATTGCCGCGACCAAGGTCGATGAGCGGGTCGCCCCCGTCAGCCCCAGCCGCGGATACGCGCGCGAGCAATGCTCCGAAGTACTGCTCCGGAAGCCGCTCCACTCGTGTCGGCGGCACGCGCATCGCCCGATCGTACTGGCGCCGACCGCCAGAATCGAGGGGTCGAGACGTCAGTTGAGCCTCCCCCGGACTGCCTTCTGCATATAGGCGCGCAGCTCGATCGCTCGCGACCGAGGTGACGTTCCGCCACTGTCGGGCGGCCCCTGACCCGCGTCCACGGCTTCTCCCTTCAGCGCGGCCAGCTCAGACGACGGTTGCTTGTCTTATCGCGCAGAACTCGAGGCATTAACTGGCCGAGTCCATCGCCCGCCACGGGTGCTTCCGCGCTCGCCACTTCTAGTCCTCGGCGAATTGACCCTGATGTCCTCGAGGTCCACCGACGGCTTCCGCTATGCTCTATCGCGCGGGCCGATCGACCTGCCCGACAACTGCGTCGAGCACTCGCGCAGCCTCGTAGGTCCATGGACATGAGCGTCCCGGTCCTCGTTGCGGAAGAGCGCTCGGATCGGATGCCTGATCGGGTTCAGGCACATCCCGGGCGTCATGGACTAAGCCGTCCAGCGGGCACAGTACTTCGCGTACCTCGTTGACGACCCGACGACGCGTGAGGTGGCCGTGACGTCGGGCGCGACGAGCCTCGTCCGGATGCTGTACCGGAACCAGAGCCTTATCGGCCGGGCGCTCGAGCTGGCCGCGACGACGTGCGGACGCGACGAGCGCCGCTTTGGAACTTTCACAGCGGCCCTTCATCGCAACGCTCCGGGGTTCATCCCCGCCCGACGCGAACCAGTGCGCGATCGTGCCGCCTCAAGGACGACAAGCTCCGGCGTTCCTCGAACTCTCGTCGTGGCTCTACGGGCGAGACGGACAAGAGAAGGTCATCCAGGAGACACGCAATCTGACCGAGCTTGCCGAGGTGATACGCGAGCCCGCAGCTCTCGCCGAGCTTCGACGGTCACAAGATCTGTCGGCTGCGTACGCCGCGCCACCCCCTCGGCGGCTCCTTCGCACTCGCAGGCCGTCGAGCACCTTCGATCAGTCAACGGCTGAGCCTCTGCGGGCCATGAACGCACTGATGAACTCGTCGACGAGCTGGCCGAACTCATCGAGCGGGTAGTCGCCGAGACCCGAATGTCATCGAAGGCGAAGTCGAGCCCGACTACGTATGCCCCTGTCGCTGCCGACTGGCGACGATGTCGCCGCCCTCGCGGATTGGCCCGAGCTGCGAGTGCTGACCGTCGACCAGGAAGGCGTATCGGAAGCTCGGCTGGAGGACCTGCTTCGCGGCGGAGGAAGCCTTGTAGCCGACGAGGAGCTCGCGCGTGATGCGTACGAGGAAGGCGCCGAAACAGAAGTGGAACTCGAGCTTCCCCTTGCTGACGAGGGCCGGGGCGAGCGCGAGGTGCGCCTGGAGCAACTATTCGACGAAATCGCCCTGCGCCTAGAACTCGGCCCGGGCCTTTACCCGTTCGAGCGAAGCGACGAGCGGCTTGTCCGTCGTGATGCCCCTGGAGCTCACGCTTA
Source organism: uncultured Actinomycetes bacterium (assembly GCA_963788215.1). Lineage (GTDB taxonomy): Bacteria > Actinomycetota > Thermoleophilia > Gaiellales > Gaiellaceae > AC-32. The sequence goes on along the minus strand of CAWBFX010000003.1, from coordinate 209,886 downwards.
TGTTTTTCTGCTCACGCTCTCTTCACGCGAGGCCTCCTTTCGCTCCGAACGCAGGGCGCATGAGGTGGAGGCGACTTTCGACCAACTGGCGCTTGAGGCGGTGCGACGCTACCTCGGCCGGTCCGCGCGTGGTGTCCGCTTCGCGCGAAACGCCCATGACCCTCATGACAACGCGACGCGGCCGAAGAAGTTTGGAAAAGCAATCGCGTGGCTGCGCGAGCAACTTCTGTTGGGCCCGGGCCTCGATGAGCCGCCGGAGGATGAGCGAGAGAAGCATTGGGAGGACGACCCAGATGCGGCTCATCCACCGCTGAACTCCTACAGTGACGCCGGCGTGGACATCGTCGTTTGGTGGCGTTTTGCCGATGAACGCGCTGGCTCACCCGTCATGCTCGCTCAATGCACGGTTCAGATCGAGTGGGGAGAGAAGGCGAGCGACATCTCCATCAAGCTCTGGGAGAAGTGGATTGACTTCGAGACCGTCCCTCCACAGACGGCACTAGTAATCCCGTTCGCGGTGAGCCGTACCCTGGAGCAGTGGGCAAACCGCACGGTTACGGCAGGCGTCATTCTCGATCGTCTTCGCCTTCTCGAGCTTTTGAACGAGTTGCCCGCAAACGTGCTCAAAGGTCTCATTGATGACACGACATTCCACTCGATTTCACCGACTCGCTTCGTCGTACCGCCGGACTACTGCAGTGGCCAGCCGTTCGGTTCGACTTTGGCGTATATGGCCAATCGCTAGGACCACCGCTTTGCGATTGCGACCCACGTCTCGATGGCATCGTTGGTCACGCGCATTTCTCGCAACGCGTCACCGAAATCGCGCGGAAGTGTCGAGCGGAACTCCTCGAGGTTGACGGTGCCAGCAGCGACCGCTTCGTGAAGCAGCTCTCGGACCCCATCCGTCACCCGCAAGACAACGCCGTGGTCGCGCTCGGCGCGCTGGATGACGCTCGTGCGATCGAAGCGAATAAGAAGTCCAGGCCGAAGCACGGCGAGCAACGCGCGCCAGGCTCCCAGCGCGTGAGCATCACGAGAGAGTGAATCGGCGACAGCCTCAATGGTCTCCTCCTGTTTGACTTCGACTGCAAGCACGAGCACACCGCCGCGCTTGATCGGCACATCGATTCGGCGAGGATCGTTCCTGGAGCGAAGCTCCGCCTCAAAGCCCGCGGCGCGGAAAGCCGCCGCGACGAGCGCCATGCCGCGTGCCCCTTCCTCGGGATCAGCCGAGACGAATCCGTCAAGTACCGTGACGAGGTCGCTCAGCCTGGGCGCGTTTACAAGGCTAGCCGGTAGTTGCTTGATGCTTGCGCCGGGAACGACCGCTTGCCGCACTCGGAGGTAGCTCGCAAGCGCCTCAAGCGCTTGCGGTTTGGTGAGCATATTCACATCGCTAAGCCATCGCAGGATGATCTGGAAAAACGGCTTGTGGGGCGTCGTGATCCGCTGCAAAGCGACGTCCCAGCGAGTTGAGCCTATGAGCGTTCCGTGATTGATGGGGTCACGGTCGCTGCTTGAACCGATGTCGTAGCCGTAGGCGTGACGTTTGCTACCCAGCACTCGTGCAGGTCCCCGCAGAGAGAACGCCCCCGCGCTTCCCTCGCGCTCTTGGATCACGAACGCGTCGATTCGCGAGTCGGTCGCCTTCGCGAGGAGCACTGAGCCAACGGCCGCGATGAATGCGACCGAGGGGCTCTGGGCTAATCTCTCGGCGCGTTCAAGCCAAGTTGAGGGCAGCTCGGCGTCACTGTTCGCGAGCAGATAGGCATCGTCGAGCGTTTGCTCAAGGTCCTGTCTGCGCAGGTTGATCGTCACGCGTTGAGTCTATGAAGGGACGTCCGCGCCAGTGGAAACTACGCTGGAGTTGAGACGTGAAACTCAGGCTGGGAGGGCCTGGGTCGACATGCTCACCGCTTCGGTGGCGAGCGCTGTCGCGAGGTGCTCAGCTAGCAAAGGGGGTACCGCGTTCCCGACTCTGGATCTGCGCCGAACGTCGCGAGCCGACGATCAGGTAGTCGTCGGGAAACGTCTGTAGACGCTTGATCTCGGGAAGGCGGAGTCGCCGGCTGAGCCAGTGAAATGGTCCGACCCAAGGGCCTGGCTGGGCCTGAATAGTCGGCGAGGGCTGCTCGGGGTCGAGCTTAAGTAAGAAGTTCCAGTAGCGAGAACGCCACTCGAAGAGTGGCCGTGGGTGCTTTCGCTTCGCAGTAAAGAAGAGGTAGTTCTCGACCAGGCGGGACTTGCGGCAGAAGGTCGGCATACGTCCCGCTTACCAGCTCCTCCGGCTCGGCGAGTTCGTCGCGGTCCGGCAAGGTCGCGGATTGCGTCACCACTCGATAGGTGGTGCGGGAGGCTCCGGTCCCAGCGCCGAGTCTCGTGCGGGCCGCTGTGGCTTGGATTGGGGAAAGAAGGGTCCGATCCATGCTTCCGAGAATGAAAAGGCGCTGCCGTCGCTGCGGTACGCCATAGTCGGCCGCCAGGAGAACACGGCGATTTGTGTGGTAGCCGAGCTCTTGAAACGTCGAGAGCAGCCGCTTTAGCCAGAACGCGTTGTGGTTCCGGTAGGCGAGGCCAAAGACGTTTTCGAGCAAGAAGGCGCGTCGGCCGCGCCTCGTCGAGGACACGTAAATAGTGGTCGAGCAGATCCGCGCTCGCGTCCTTGCCTGTCCGCTTATATTCAAGCCAGTTGCCGCTCTTCTGAACGGCGTGCATGGCGGTCCCCCGATGAGGAGGTCGGCCTCGCCCCGAATGCAGCCCCGCAGCTTCGAGTAGCTCGCGAGTCTCGACGGTCCGAACGTCGCGATGAAGCACTTCAGTGCGAGGGAAGTTGGCGCGGAGCGTGGCAGCGGCGTCGGCCTCGTATTCGACAGCTGCGAGGACACTTGTAGCCTGCGCGCTCGATGCCGAGGTCGAGGCCCCCGGCGCCGCTGAACAGGCTTATGGCGAAAGCTCAGTCACTCTTCGCTCTCCGCCTTCCTCGAGCCAGGTCACCGACGCATCATGGCTTCGATCCGAAGCGAGGACACCAAGCCGGAACTGCTTCTGCGGCGTACGCTCTGGCGCGCAGGGCTGCGCGGATGGCGATGTCATTTCCGCGGCCCGGGCGGGCGGATCGACATTGCCTTTACGCGTTGGAAGCTCGCGGTTTTCGTCGACGGCTCGTTCTGGCATGGCCATCCCAGCAAATGGCAGCCAGGTCGTTGGAGCGGCTACTGGGACGAGAAGATCAAGCGCAACTTGCGCGCGTGACTCGCGCAGAACGAGAGTCTCCGAGCTGCGGGCTGAAGGTCATCCGCGTGTGGGATTTCGAGGTGGAGCATGATCCCGATGCCATTGCCTCCAGGGTTGACTCGGCCTTAGCGAGCGTGCGGCGCTCGCGCCTTCGAGCGGCAAACCTTAGAGCGATCGCCGGACGAGAGGCCTTCTAGGCCAAGTCGTCCTGGTTTGCTTGACTGCAGCCGTGGTTCTTTACGGAATCGCTAGCACTCTGTCTAGCGACATCGACGAGTTCTACGCGACTGCCGAAGAGGCTAGGCCGTGTTAGCCCAAGTCTTGCGCGACGAACCCGATTTCGACGGCCTGCTACGGGTCGAGCGAGTTGAGTTCGAGCCTCGGCGAACTAGCCGGCAGGGGTTGCGCCGCTGCACAATCCTTGCGCTCCGGAGCATCGGCGGCTCGCGGTGAACTAACGCAGTCAACCGTAGAAGGGTGATAGATCAAGTGACCCCTCCCGATCGATACTCCATCTGCAACCGAGAGCGCGCCCCGATGCGGCGGGGGCGCTTCGGAAGCAGATATCGAAGGGCCCTATGCGGCGGGGCCCGGCGAGATTATTGCGGCTCTCCTCACGGGAGACTCAAAACGGGGCCGGGCGGCGGCCTCGTTTTGCGTTGTCTTCAGATAACCCCCTCCGAGGGGATGCCCGGGCGTGCTGCCTGGCGAGGATAGGTATGCGTGTGCCGTGCGCCTGGGCCGCAGAGTCGCGCGGACGCGATCTGAGAGGACGACCGACGGGTCGTCCTCTTTCTTTTGGCCTCAGCCCTGACCGCTGACGGCGCATCTGACCGCGCACTTGGGCGATGAGTCAGATGCGGGTGAACCGGCGCAGTCAACCGTAGAAGGGGGATAGGTCAAGCGACCCCCCAACGCGATACTGCAACTGCAACCGAGAACGCGCCCCGATGCGGCGGGGGCGCCTCGGAAGTCAAATCGAGGGGCCCTTTGCGGCGGGGCCCGGAGATACATACTGCGGCTCTCCTCACGGGAGACTCAAAACGGGGCCACGGCGGCGGCCCCGTTTTTGTTTGCCTGGAGATAACCCCCTGCTGGGGGAGGACGCAAGGCACCGACCTGCCGAACATGGGACTTGCGTCGACCGGACGACTGGGCCGCAGAGACGGACGGCGACGCAAAGATAAGGGGCGACCGACGGGTCGCCCTTTTCCTTTCCCGGATCAGAAGCCCGAGGCCTCGCTGACGGCCTCGACCAGCATCTCCTGGAGCCACGAGAGGTAGCCGTAGACGGCGAGCTCGGGCGCGCGCGGGTCGGCCAGGTCGAGCCCCTCGGCGAAGGTGTCGTCGCGAACGCCGAGCCGCGTCCCGAGCACGAGCCGCAGGTCGGTCAGCGCGCGCAGCCACGCCTCGGCCTCGGGGGCGGTCAGCTTCTCCTGCCCCGCGGTCGCCTCCATCACGTCGAAGGCCTCGCGGCGGCCGTCCATCAGCTCTTCCGCCATCAGCCGGCGGTACTCGGCGTCGCGGCGGCTGTCGTCGTACGCGGGCGGGAAGAGCCGCTCCAACGACGGGTCGTCGGGCGCGGCGTCCGAGCAGCGACAGGAGCTCGGCGCGCAGCTGCAGCAGGAGCTCCCGCTCGGCCGGCGGCAGGAAGAAGCGCACGCCGCCGTCGGGAGCGGGCTCGATCCGGTGCTGGTCGTCCATCAGTCCTGCCTCATCGTCGCCCAGAGCCCGTGCGCGTGCAGGCGCGCGACGTCGTGCTCGGCCTTCTCGCGCGACCCGCTCGAGACGACCGCCTTGCCCTCGTTGTGCACCTGCAGCATCAGCTGCGTCGCCTTCGCGCGCGAGTAGCCGAAGAGCTTCTGGAAGACGAACGTGACGTAGGACATGAGGTTGATCGGGTCGTTCCAGACGATCACGATCCACGGGCGGTCGTGCTCTCGCCACTCTTGCTGCTGCGGCTGCTCGACCTCGACCTCGGCGGGCGCCAGCGTCGTCGACATGCGCGCATTGTTGCTTAGGCTCGCGGGATGGCTCGCTGGATCGGCCGGGAGAACGTGCGCAAGCGGCTCGAGGCGCTTGACGAAGGGCGGACGACGTACGCCGCGGGCGCCGTGACCTTCGAGACCGCGGACGAGACGATCGTCGTGCGGCCGCCGTTCGGGCTCTCGCACGAGGGCTCGTACGACTCGATCGCGGTGGAGCCGCTGCTCGAGGAGCTGTTTCGCGATCGCGTGGTCGCGGCCGTGCTCGTGCGGCTCGGCGGGTTCGCGGTGGGCGTCTTCGAGGGCGAGCGGCTGGTCGCGTCGAAGGTCGGCTCGCGGTTCGTCAAGGGGCGGCACAAGAAGGGCGGCTCGTCGTCGGGGCGCTTCCGCCGGCGGCGCGAGGAGCAGGCGCGGGCGCTGATCGACGCTGCTGCCGAGACCGCGGTGCGTGTGCTCGAGCCGTGGCGCCCGAAGATCGAGCACGTCGCGCTCGGCGGCGACCGGCGGGCGATCGACTCGCTCCTCGAGGACGAGCGGCTCGGCTGGCTCGGAGAAAGGCGGCTCCCGCGCTTCTTCACGACGGAGGATCCGCGGCAGCGAACGCTCGAGCGGCTGCCGTACGACCTCTACGCGGCCGAGGTCGAGACGATCTCTCTAGACTCGGGACGAAAGGGAGAGCAACCGTGAGGGAGGTCACATGGCCGTCAAGCCGATTCCCGAGGGCTACCACAGCCTGACGCCGTATCTCGCCGTGCCGGACGCGGCGCGCGCTATCGACTTCTACAAGCAGGCCTTCGGCGCCGAGGAGACGATCCGGATGCCGGGGCCCGACGGAAAGATCGCACACGCCGAGTTGCAGGTCGGCGACTCGAAGCTGATGCTGTCGGATCCGTTCGAGCAGTCGACGGTGCGGCCGCCTGCCGAGCGTGGGGGGCCGACCGCGTCGATCTTCATGTACGTCGAGGACTGCGACGCGACCTTCGAGCAGGCGACGGCCGCGGGCGCCGAGGTGGCGATGCCGCTCGAGGACATGTTCTGGGGCGACCGCTTCGGCTCGCTGACCGATCCGTTCGGGCACATCTGGTCGATCGCGACGCACAAAGAGGATCTCTCCGAGGAGGAGATGGCCGAGCGCAGCAAGACCGCGATGACGCCGGGATGAGCTGAGACGTCGCGGCGGGGGCGGGACCTGGTGTGTCCCGCCCCCACGCGTTCGTGTTACGCCCGGCTGTAGGCCGGTGCTCCCGCTTCGGCAAGCTGCTCGGAGCCGCGCCAAAGGATGACGCTCACGATCAGCGTCCAGACCGGGACGCCGAAGATGAACGCCGCCCAGCCGATCGGTCCGATCAGTAGGACGACTCCGACCACGAGAGTGACCCAGCCGAGCCACTTCGGGAATGCCGCATAACGCAGCGCCATCACGGCGCTCGCGAAGAACAGCACGGCGACGAGGTACTCGGCCCCGACGAAGAAGCCGTCGGTGAGGTGGTGCAGCACCGAGGCTCCCGAGGCGTCGATGTCATTCTTGTTCAGTGCCCCGACCGTGTCGCCGGCCGGCATCAGCAGCGCGACCGCCGCTGCAATCAGGCCGCCGGACCAGGCGAGATTCGCGAGCCTTCCGGTGCCGCCTTCGGCGGCTGCGTAGTGCGTCCGGAGCGTGTTGAGGAACCAGATGAACAGGAGCACTCCGAGCGACCAGAGGAAGCCGCCGAGGAGAATCCCGTTGCTGTGGTGCTGGTAGGAAGCAAGGATCTTCGGGCCCTTGGTGCCCTTGGCTGAGCTTGAGATGACAGCAATGCCCGCGATCCAGAACGGAACCGCGAGCGTACCCGCGAGCGGCGCCAGGCGCCCCCATCTATCTGTCATGCGATGAACCCCTTCGTAGTGATGGAATGGACTGCGATATTGATAACGAGAGCGCCGGCGAAGTCAAGGGGAGAGGCCGCCCCGGAGAAGTCACACTTTCGGCACACGGTGTTCGTGCCGCCCCTACTTCCATGCGGGCATGGACGACAAGCCAACCGTGCGGCAGATCTACGCACTCGCAGCCGCGCTCTGCGAGCGTGCCGGTGAGGAGTTCCCGGAGACTCGGGAGACCGCCTCGGAGCTGATCGAGCGGCTGCGGATCGAGACCGGGCACCCCGCGCCCCGGCTTCAGGATGTCGTCTTCCGCCCGCGCGGCCGGCGGCGAGGGCACGGCTCTCGAGGGCGGCGGTGGGGAGTTCCCGACGGGAGGGCGAGCGCCGCAGCGGCGGAGCTCGCGCGCGAGATGCGTTAGGGCGTCCTCACGAACTAGGGCCGAGAGAGGCTCGCTTGCGGCAGCGACAGCCGTTGGGCGAACACGTTCTCGAGCGCGGCCTGCCGCCCGATCGCAAGTGCGCCTGTGAGCACGGCGGCTTCCCCGAGCGTGGAGACCTCGACGCGCGGCGGGAAGGGGAGCCAGTCCGACAGCAGGCGGCTGACGGGATCGAGCAGCAGGTCGCCGTTCGCGCCGATGCCGCCGCCGAGCACGACGAGCTCCACGTCGACGACTGCCGCGATCGGTGCCACGTGCGCTGCGATGCGGCGGGCCAGCTCGGCGACCACCGTCGCGGCGGCTCGGTCGCCCTTGCGGGCGGCGCCGAAGACCGTGCGCGCGTCGGCCGGGCTGCCCGTCAGCTGGGAGGCCAGCTCGGACACCTGCGGCGCGGCCGGGTCGAGCGTCTCCTCGACGCCTGCGAGGGCGAAGTCGATCTCGCCGGCGGCGCCGTGCCGCCCGCGGTGGAGCTCGCCGCGCAGGACGACCCCTGCTCCCATGCCGGTTCCGATCGAGAGGAACACGAAATCGTCGACCCCGCGGGCGACGCCCTGCCATTGCTCGCCCAGGGCGGCCAGGTTGATGTCGTTCTCGAGCGTCACCGGGAGGCCGAGCGCGCGCTGGAGCTCGCTGCCGAACTCGCGACCCTCGAGCCCCTCGACGTTCTCGGCGAGGCGTAGGACACCGGTCTCCTGCTCGACCACGCCGGGGACGCCGACGACGACGCTGTCGACGAGGTCGGGATCGAGCGCGGAGGGGCCGAGCAGGGAGGCTTGAAGCCGCCCGATCGCCTCGATCGCGTCGGGCACCGCCGCAAAGGTCAGCTCGACGTCCTGCCGTGCGCGGATCGTCCCGCCGAGGTCGCACACTGCGCCTCGGACGAATCGCGCGCCGAGATCGAGTCCGAGCACGAGGGCGGCGTCGACGACGGGCTCGAAGTACACGGCGCCGTAGCCCGGGCCCATCGGGGCCCACGGCGGCTTCGCGGACCAACCCGGCATCGAGCAGCGACTGGAGCGCCGCCGAGACGGTTGGCTTCGAGATCCCGGAGCGGCGGGAGATCTGAGCCCGTGAGATCGGCGCGCCTGCGCGGATCGCCTCGAGCACGGTGCGCTCGTTCAGGTTGCGGAGCAGTGGAGGGGTTGCGCCGGGGGTTTTCGGCATCCTGTGAGAGACCTTAACCAAGAAAGGCCGACGTTCCTAGCTTGACACCCAAGTCCGAGGGTGACACAGTCGTTCTCGTCTGGGTTCCTTACACGATGCTCGCAAGCCTTTCTCACCTGGCGACGGCATGAAGCTCGCAGTCATCGGCGGCGGTTCCACCTACACCCCTGAGCTCGTCGCGGGGCTCGCGCGCGAGCGGGAACGCCTCGATCTGCGCAGCCTCGTCCTCCACGACATCGACGCCGAGCGCCGAGAGGTCGTCGGCGGCCTCGCGACCCGCATGCTGGCCGCGGCGGACTACGACGGCGAGCTCGCGATCACCGACGATCTCGATGCCGCCCTCGACGGCGCGTCGTTCGTGCTGATCCAGCTGCGCGTCGGCGGGCAGACGGCGCGGCTCTCGGACGAGACGGTCCCGCTCGCCTGCGGCTGCATCGGCCAGGAGACGACCGGCGCGGGCGGGCTCGGCAAGGCGCTGAGAACCGTCCCGGTCGTGCTCCAGATCGCGGAGCGCGTACGTGAGCTGGCCGCGCCCGACGCCTGGATCGTCGATTTCACGAATCCGGTCGGGATCGTCGTCCGCGGCCTGCTCGACGCCGGCCATCGCGCGGTCGGGCTCTGCAACGTCGCGATCGGGCTCCAGCGGTACCTCGCACCGCTGCTCGGAGTCGAGCCGCAACGGGTGCTCGTCGACCAGGTCGGCCTGAACCACCTCACGTGGGTCCGCGCGGTGCACGTCGACGGCCGCGACGTCCTGCCGGAGCTCCTCGCGGAGCACGGCGACGAGCTCGCGGAAGGCGCCGACCTCCCCCGCGACGTGCTCGAGCGCCTCGGCGCGATTCCTTCGTACTACCTCCACTACTTCTACAAGCACGACCAGGTGCTCGACGCTCAGCGCACGGGCAAGCCGCGGGCGGCCGAGGTCGCGGAGATCGAGCGCGAGCTGCTCGAGCTGTACCGCGACCCGAATCTCACGACGAAGCCGAAGCTCCTCGAACGCCGCGGCGGCGCGTACTACAGCGAGGCCGCGACGCAGCTCGTCGCCTCGCTCGCGACCGGGAACGGCGACGTCCAGGTCGTGGACGTGCGCAACAACGGAACGCTGCAGGGCCTCGCGGACGACGACGTGGTCGAGGTCCCGGCACGGATCGAGGCCGCCGGCCCGAAGCCGATCGAGCAAGAGCCGCTGGCGCCGGAGCTGCTCGGCCTCGTCCAGCACGTCGCCGCATACGAGCGGCTGGCCGTCCGGGCGGCGATCACCGGCGACCGCGACGTCGTCTACAAGGCGCTCCTCGCGCACCCGCTGATCGGCCAGGTGCCTCAGGTCGAGGAGCTGACCGAGAGCCTCCTCGCCGAGGGCAAGGAGCACCTGCCGCAGTTCGAGGGCCGCGAGGTCACCGCGTGAGCGATCCCGTCGTCCTCGCGATCGACGGCGGCAACTCGAAGACCGATCTCGCACTCGTCCGCGCCGACGGCGAGCTCCTGTCGCTCGTCCGCGGCCCGCAGAGCTCGCCGCACCATCTCGGCCTCGACGGCTCGCTCTCCGTCCTCACCGACCTCCTGGAACAGGCGACGACCGACGCCGGTCTACAGAACGGCGACGGGCCTGTCGCCGAGGTCGGCAGGCTCTACCTGGCCGGCGTCGACCGCGAGCACGAGGAGGTGGAGATGGAGGCGGCGGCGCGCGCCCACCGGCTCGCGAGGCGAATCATCGTCGGCAACGACACGCTCGCGGTCCTGCGTGCCGGCACCGACAGCGGCTGGGGCGTCGCGGTCGTCTGCGGCGCCGGCATCAACTGCGTCGGTGTTGCCCCGGACGGGCGCCAGGCCCGGTTCCCGGCGCTCGGCTGGATCAGCGGCGACTGGGGCGGCGGGTACGACGTCGGGCTCGCCGCGGTGTCGGCCGCCGCGCGGAGCGAGGACGGCCGCGGCCCGCAAGACCACCCTGGAGCAGGCGGTTCCGAAGTACTTCGGTTTCGAGACGCCTTCGCAGCTCGCCGACGCGTTCCACCGCGGCGACGTCCAGGAGCGCAGGGTGATCGAGCTCGCGCCGACCGTGTTCGCCGAAGCCGCCCGAGACGACACCGCCGCGAGCATCGTCGCCCGCCTCGCCGCCGAGGTGGTGACGATGATCCGGGTCACCCTGGAGCGGATCGATCTCCTGCAGGCGCCCGTGGACGTCGTCCTCGGCGGAGGGCTGATGCAGTCGCAGGACGAACGCCTGATCAGCGCCGTCGTGTCCGGTCTCCGAGAGGTCGCGCCCGCGGCGACCGTGAAGGTGGCGAGCACACCGCCTGTCGTCGGCGCAGCGCTGGCCGGCCTCGACGACCTCGAGGCAGGCCCCGAGGCGCGCAGGCGCGCACGTACAGAGCTCTCAAAGGCTTTCCAACAGCAAGGACCCACGGACGGATCGGGAAGGAGCGGGTGATACAGGTGAAGCGAGTGATGATTCTCGCGCTGGTGGTCGGTCTCGCCGCAACGGCGACCGCCTGCGGAGGCAGCAAGTCGAGCAAGTCCAGCAGTGGCGGGAGCACTGCCGTCACGATCTCGAACGAGCAGGGCAGCACGTGGTCGTGCGGGTTCAACCCGTTCAACTCCGACGTCAACTCGTTCTCGGTCGGGCCCATCTACGAGGAGCTCACGTTCGTGAACGGCCTCCAGAGCGGCAAGACCACGAACTGGCTCGCCTCGAACTACGCGTGGAGCAACGGCAACAAGACGCTCACGTTCACGATCCGGCCCGGCGTGAAGTGGAGCGACGGCAAGCCGCTGACCGCGGCGGACGTCCTCTTCACCTTCAACCTGCTGAAGAAGTTCCCCGGCCTCGACCTGAACGCGTCCTGGTCGGTGCTGAAGGACGTCAAGCGCAGCGGCGACAAGATCACGCTCGACTTCAAGACCGCGGCGGTGCCGTACTTCTACTACGTCGCCGACCAGACGCCGATCGTCCCGCAGCACGTCTGGGCGTCGATCAAGAACCCGGTCACCTACAAGGACTCGCACCCGATCGGGTCGGGCCCGTTCACGATGAACTCCTGCTCGCCCCAGGTGACCAAGTACACGAAGAACCCGAACTACTGGCAGAAGGGGCTGCCGAAGATCGACACCGTCTACTACCCGGCCTTCACCTCGAACGATCCCGCGAACCAGCAGCTCGCGAGCGGGAAGGCGCAGTGGGGCAGCCAGTTCATCCCGAACATCAAGGCGTACTACTCGTCGAAGAGCGCGGACAACCACTACTGGTTCCCGCCGACGGTGAACGTCTCGGTGTTCATCAACAACAAGGACCCGATCCTCAAGGACGTCGCGATCCGCAAGGCGATGGCGTACGCGATCGATCGCAAGAAGGTCTCGGAGATCGGCGAGTACGGCTACGAGCCGGCCTCGAACCAGACCGGAATCGTCACGCCGACTTTCGCCAGCTGGCTCGACCAGGGGCTCGCGCACCAGTTCGACTACAGCCCGCAGAAGGCGATGCAGACCCTGAACGCGGCGGGCTACAAGAAGAAGGGCGACCTCTACTACACGCCCGACGGCAAGCCGCTCTCCTTCACGATGATCAACATCGGCGGCTACTCGGACTGGGTCGCCTCCGCGCAGGTCGTCCAGGAGAACCTGAAGGCGATCGGGATCAAGGTCACCCCCGAGAACCTGTCCAGCACGACCTACGATGCAGACACGTACGCGGGGAAGTTCCAGCTCAACTACAACGGCAACCTGAGCGGCGGGCCGGCGCCGTACTACGAGCTGCGCCAGGCGCTCTACTCGAAGAACTCGGCGCCGATCGGCAAGAACGCCTCCTCGAACTGGGAGCGCTACGAGAACCCGGCCGTCGACAAGCTGATCGAGGACTACGCCGCCACGGCGGACTCGGCGAAGCAGCACGAGATCGTCCGCGGGCTCGAGCAGGCGATGGTGAACGACGTCCCGATCATCCCGATCACCGAGGGAGTCGACTGGTACCAGTACAACACCAAGGACCTCGCGGGCTGGGTCACGCAGGGGAACCAGTTCGCGCGTCCGGCCGCGTACGTGACCCCTGACTGGGGCGTGATGCTGCTACACCTCAAGCCGAAGGGGTCCTGATCTGGCTCGAGGAGCAATAGGTAGGAGGCGCGGGACGTGAGGTTCATCGTCCGCAGGCTCGGGTTCTTCCTCGTCACGCTCTGGGCGGCGGTGACGCTGAACTTCCTGATCCCGCGCCTCATGCCGGGCAACGCGGTGCTCGCGATGATGTCCCGCTACAAGGGGCACGTGAACCCGCAGGCGATGCACGCGCTGCAGATCGCCTTCGGGATCAAGGAGCACGAAAGCCTGCTGCACGCCTACTTCACCTACCTGGGCAACATCGTCCGGGGGGACTTCGGGATCTCGCTGACCTTCTTCCCGGACACGGTCTCGCACCAGGTGCTGCAGGCCCTGCCGTGGACGCTGATGCTCGTCGGGACGACGACGATCCTCGCGTTCGTCCTCGGCACCTTCATCGGGCTGATCTCGGCCTGGAAGCGAGGCGGGAGCCTGGACGGGCTGCTGCCGCCGATCTTCGTGATCACCTCGGCCTTCCCGTACTTCTGGCTGGCGCTGCTCGCGATCTGGCTCTTCTCGATCAAGCTCGGGTGGTTCCCGGAGAGCGGCGGCTACGACGTGACGACGACCGTCGCGTGGTCGTGGGACTTCATCAGCGACGCGATCTACCACTCGATCCTGCCGGCGATGACGATCCTGGTCACGGCCATCGGCGGCTGGATCCTGACCATGCGGAACAACACGATCTCGGTCCTCGCCGAGGACTACGTACGCATGGCGCGGGCCAAGGGTCTGAGCCCGTGGCGGATCATGTGGACGTACGCAGGCCGGAACGCGATCCTGCCGAACCTGGTCGGGTTCGCGATGTCGCTCGGCTTCGTCGTCAGCGGCGCGATCCTCGTCGAGTTCGTCTTCAACTACCCGGGCGTCGGCTGGATGTTCCTCCAGTCGGTCGAGAACCAGGACTACGCGCTGATGCAGGCGCTGTTCCTGATGATCACCGTCGCCGTGCTGCTCGCCATCCTCGTCGCCGACGGAGCGACCGCGATTCTCGATCCGCGGACGCGGGACCGCTCGTGAGCCTTCCGGCCGTCGCCGACTCGCCCTCGATCGCGCCGCTCGAGACGCCTGCTCGGAGGCCGGGCGCCGACCTCTGGCGCGCGGTCGCCCGCAACCGCAAGGCGGTGGTCGGAGCGCTCCTGCTCATCTTCTTCTTCGTGCTCGCGATCTTCCCGGGGCAGATCGCGCCGTACGCCCCGACCGGAGAGGAGTTCGGCCGCGGGCTGCCGCCCTCGAGTGCGCACTGGTTCGGGACGACGGCCTACGGTCAGGACGTCCTCTCGCAGCTGATCTGGGGGACGCGGCAGTCGCTCGTCATCGCGTTCGCGGTCGGGGGGCTCGCCACGCTGATCTCCGTGCTGATCGGCGTCTCGGCGGCCTACTTCGGAGGCTTCACCGACGGCTTCCTGTCGCTCGTCACCGACGTGATCCTCGTGATCCCGATCTTCCCACTCATCATCGTGATCGCGGCCTACGAGCGGAACTCGGGCATGGTCACGCTCGTCGTCGTGCTCGGCCTGCTCGGCTGGTCGTACGGCGCGCGCCAACTCCGTTCCCAGGCGCTCTCGTTACGCAGCCGCGATTTCCTGGAGGCGGCGCGCGTGCGCGGCGAGCGGGGGCTGTACGTCGTCTTCTTCGAGATCCTGCCGACGATGACCTCGCTGATCGTGGCGAGCTTCCTCGGCGCCGCGCTCTACGCCGTTCTCTTCGCCGCCGGGCTGCAGTTCATCGGGCTCGGCGACCCGAACAGCCAGAGCTGGGGGACGATGCTCTACTGGGCCGAGAACAATGAGGCGCTCGGGGCCGGGATGGCCTATTGGGCGATCATGCCGGGGGTCTGCATCGCGCTCCTCGGCGCCGCGTTCGCGCTGCTCAACTACGCCTTCGACGAGATCAGCAACCCGGCGCTGCGCCGGCGGAAGCTGGAGCAGAAGGGCGCCGAGTCGCTGCACGCCGCTCCCGCGCCCGAGGTCCCGCCCGATCCGAGCAAGATCCTCGAGGTGCGCGGCCTCTCGGTCGCGTACGCCTCCGACGCCGGCCCCGTCGTGGCCGTCGACAACGTCGATCTCGACCTCGGCCGCGGCGAGTTCCTCGGGATCGTCGGCGAATCGGGCTGCGGCAAGTCGACGCTGCTGTACGCGATCGCGCGGCTGCTCGGCGCGCCGCTCGCCGGCGAGATCACCGGCGGACGGATCCTCTTCAAGGGGCGCGACATGGTCACGCTCGGCGAGCGCGAGCTGCGGCACATCCGCTGGCGCGAGTACTCGGTCGTGATGCAGAGCGCGATGAACGCCCTCAACCCGGTGCTGACCGTCGAGGCGCAGATGCGGGACGCGCTCGAGGCGCACTCGAAGATGTCGAAGCGGGAGATGCGCGCCCGCGCGGAGGAGGTGCTGCGGCTCGTCTCGATCGACCCGGTGCACCTGCACAGCTACCCGCACCAGCTCTCGGGCGGCATGCGCCAGCGGGCCATGATCGCGATGGCGCTCCTGTTCACGCCCGACCTGATCATCATGGACGAGCCGACCTCGGCCCTCGACGTCGTCGCCCAGCGCTCGCTGATGGTCCAGATCAAGGAGCTGCAGGAGCGGCTCGGCTTCGCGGTCATCTTCGTGACGCACGACATGTCGCTCGTCAGCCACTTCTCCGACCGGCTGCTCGTGATGTACGCCGCGCAGGTCGCCGAGTACGGCGACACGCGCCAGGTCTTCGAGCGGCCGCTGCACCCGTACACGCAGGGCCTGCTCGAGGCGTTCCCGTCGATCCGGGGCGAGAAGGTCCGCCTCACCGGGATTCCAGGAGCGCCGCCCGACCTGCTGCGGCCGCCGTCGGGCTGCCGCTTCGCGCCGCGCTGCCCGCACGCACACGATCGCTGCGCGACTCGGGCCCCCGCTGTACGAGGTCGACGGCGAGCTCGTGCGCTGCGTCCTCTACGAGCACGAGCGCGAGGCGGCGGTCGCGCAGTGAATGAGGCCGGTGAACGAGCCGCTCCTCCGGACCGAAGGCCTGACGCGCCACTTCAAGGTGGGCAAGCTCTTCTCGCGGCAGCATCTCCATGCCGTCGACGACGTCGACCTGACGATCGGCCGCGGCGAGATCGTCGCGCTCGTCGGCGAGAGCGGCAGCGGCAAGAGCACGATCGCGCGGCTGCTCGCGCGCGTGTACAAGCCCACGCGCGGCGAGATCTACTTCGAGGGCAAGCCGCTGAGCCGGCTGCGCACCCGGCGCGAGCGGCTCGCGTACGCGAGCGACGTCCCGATGGTCTTCCAGGACCCGTACAGCTCGATCAACCCGGCCTACCGGATCGTTCACGGCGTCCGGCGCGCACTGCTGCTGCACCGGCGCGCGGAGGGGCGGAAGGTTCGCCGCGGCGAGGTCGAGCGGGTCTTCGGCGAGGTCGGCCTCGTGCCCGCGGGCGCGATGATCGGCAAGTTTCCGCACGAGCTCAGCGGCGGCCAGCGGCAGCGCGTCGGCTTCGCCCAGGCGCTCGCCTTCCGGCCGAAGCTGATCATCGCGGACGAGCCCGTCTCGATGCTCGACGTCTCGATCCGGATCGGGATCCTCAACCTGATGAGCGAGCTGCGCGAGCGGGAGGGCGTCTCGTTCCTCTACATCACGCACGACGTCGCGAGCGCCCGCTACATCGCCGACCGCGTGCTCGTCATGTACGCGGGGCACCTCGTCGAGGAGGGGCCGACCGAGGACGTGCTCCAGAACCCGAAGCACCCGTACACGCAGCTGCTCGTCTCGGCGGTGCCCGACCCGCGCGCGCCCCTCGGCGTCTCGGACGCAGCGGACGTGGGCGAGCCGCCGAAGGTGGTCAACCCGGAGGAGGGGTGCCGCTTCCGGCAGCGCTGTCCGTACCGGATCGCGATCTGCGACACGGTGACCCCGGAGCTGCGTGAGCTCGGCCCGCGCCGCCTGGCCGCCTGTCACGTGGCCCAGGCGGACGCTGTCCAAGCTGCAGCGCAGGCGCGATGACCGCGTCCCGCAGGATCTTTCTCGCCGAGGTGCGTGAGCAGCCGGCGGCGCTGCTGACGCTGCTCGAGCACCTGGACGCCTTCGTCGAGGTCGGCCGCGCGTGCGCCGAGCGGAAGCCGACGACCGTGCGGCTGGTCGCCCACGGCTCCTCCGATGCCGCGGCGGCGTATGGGGTCTACGCGTTCGGCCTGCTGCCCGGCTGGACTGCGCTCCGCGACTCGATCTCGCTCAGCGTCTACTACGGCGCGGAGATCGACTTCTCCAGCTCGGTCGTCGTGGCGCTCTCGCAGTCGGGGCAGACGCCCGACGTCGTCTCGTACGTGGAGCGCGCGCGGGAGCGGGGGGCGCTGACGGTCGCGCTGACGAACGAGCGCGGCTCGGCCCTTGCGGAGCACGCGGAACTGACGCTGCCGCTCGAGGCCGGCGAGGAGCGCTCCGTCGCCGCTTCGAAGACGTTCTACAACCAGCTCGCGGCGCTCGCTCTGCTCGCGGGTGCTTCCGCTGGCCGGGAGGACGAGATCTGGGACGGCCTTCGCCGCACCGCGGTCATCCTCGCAGACGCGATCCCGGAGCTCGAGGCCGCCGTGATGCCGGTCGCGACCGCCTTCGCCTACGTCGGCCGCATGTACGTGATCGGCCGCGGCTACGAGCTCGCGACGGCGCGCGAGATCGCGCTCAAGCTGACGGAGACCTGCCGTGTCGCCGCCGAGCCGCTCACCTCGACCGACCTCGCGCACGGCCCGATCGCCGCGCTCGACTCGATGTTCCCGGTCTGGACGATCGCCTCGCCGGACGCGGCCCTGCCGGCCCTCGTGGAGGCGGCCGCGCGCGTCCGCGAAGCGGGGGCGACGATCGTCGCGAGCGGCAGCGCGGCCGGTGCGGTCGAGGGGGCTGCGTGGCGGCTCCCGGTGCCCGAGGCCCCGGTCCCGCTGCTCTCGCCGCTGCTGTCGGTCGTGCCCGGCCAGCTCTTCGCAGCGGCACTCGCGGAGGCGAAGGGCCTCGACCCGGACAAGCCCGAGCGCCTCACCAAAGTGACACTCGCGCAGTAGCTGTGTCTTCCGAGTAGAGGTCTACACTCGACGTCCGTGGCTGAGGCCGGCTTCGTCCATCTGCACGTCCACTCCGAGTACTCGATCCTCGACGGGGCGTGCCGCATTCCCGCGCTCGCGGCGCGCGCCGCGGAGCTCGAGATGCCGGCGGTCGCGCTCACCGACCACGGCTCGCTCGCCGGCGCGGTCGAGCTCGTTCGCGAGACCGGCAAGCACGGCGTCAAGCCGCTGATCGGCTGCGAGGTCTACGTCGCCGAGGACCGCCGCCAGCAGAAGAAGGGCTACGCGCACCTGACGCTGCTGGCCGAGAACAACGACGGCTACCGCAACCTGCTCAAGCTGTCGTCGGCCGGCTACCTCGAGGGCTACTACTACAAGCCGCGGGTCGACTGGGAGCTGCTCGAGCAGCACTCGAACGGCGTCGTCGCGCTGTCGGGCTGCCTCTCGGGCCGGGTCTGCAAAGCGCTCGAGGAGAGCCGGCCCGACGACGCCCGCGCCGACCTCGACCGGCTCGCGCAGGTCTTCGGGCGCGACTCGACCTACGTCGAGATCCAGAACGCGGGCCTCGACGTCCAGGCGCAGATCAACCCGGCGCTGCAGAAGCTGGCGGGCGAGGCCGGCCTGCCGCTCGTCGCGACCGGCGACGTCCACTACCTGCGGCACGAGGACGCCCAGGCGCACGAGGCGCTGCTCTGCGTCCAGTCCGGCGACTCGCTCAAGAACCCGAACCACTGGAAGTTCGACACCGACCAGTTCTTCTTCAAGTCGGAGCAGGAGATCGCCGGCGATTTCCCGGGGCTCGAGGACGCGATGCGCCGCACGCTCGAGATCGCGGAGCGCTGCAACGTCGAGCTCGAGCTCGGCACGATCCTGCTCCCGAAGTACCCGGTCCCTGAGGATCGCGACGCCTTCGACTACCTCGTCGAGCTCTGCGAGAAGGGCCTGCTCAAGCGCTACGGCAAGACCACCCCCGAGCTCCAGGAGCGCCTCCGCTTCGAGCTCAAGACGATCAAGGAGATGGGCTTCGCGGACTACTTCCTGATCGTCTGGGACTTCGTCAACTTCGCCAAGCGGAACTCGATCCAGGTCGGCCCGGGCCGCGGCTCGGCCGCGGGCTCGCTCGCCGCGTACTGCCTCGAGATCACCGACGTCGACCCGATCCGCTACGGCCTGCTCTTCGAGCGCTTCCTCAACCCGGGCCGCAAGTCGCTCCCGGACGCCGACATCGACTTCTCGGTGGCCGGCCGCGAGCGCGTCATCAACTACGTCGCCGAGAAGTACGGGCGCGACCGCGTCGCCCAGATCATCACCTTCGGGACGATGATGGCCCGCGCCGCGGTGCGCGACGCCGGGCGCGTGCTCGAGATCCCGTACGGCACCGTCGACAAGGTCGCGAAGCTGATCCCGGAAGGCCCGAAGGTCTACCTGGACGACTGCATGAAGCCCGGCCAGGAGCTCAAGCAGGCGTACGACAACGATCCCCTCGTCCGCGAGATCGTCGACCTCGCGAAGCCGCTCGAAGGACTCGTCCGCCAGGACTCGATCCACGCGGCGGGCGTCGTGATCTCCGACCGCCCGCTGACCGACGTCGTCCCGCTGCAGCAGAAGGGCGCCGACCAGGAGGTCGTCACCCAGTTCTCGGGCGGCGACGTCGAGGCGGTCGGCCTGCTGAAGATCGACTTCCTCGGCCTGCGCAACCTCGACGTGATCGACAAGGCGGTCGAGCTCGTCGGCGGCGGTCTCGACATCACGAAGATCCCGATGGACGACCGCAAGACCTACGAGATGCTCGCCCGCGCCGACTCGATCGGCGTCTTCCAGTTCGAGTCGTCGGGCATGCGCGAGGCCCTGCGCCAGGTGAAGCCGACCGAGTTCGAGGACCTGATCGCGCTCGTCGCCCTCTATCGCCCGGGCCCGATGCAGTACATCCCGACTTACGCGCGCCGCAAGAACGGCCAGGAGCAGGTGACGTTCATCGACCCGCGGCTGGAGGAGATCACAGCGGTCACCGGAGGCATCTGCATCTACCAGGAGCAGTACCTCGACATCGCCAAGAAGATCGCGGGCTTCTCTCCGGGCGAGGCCGACGACCTGCGCAAGGCGATCGGCAAGAAGATCCACTCGCTGATGGCGTCCCTCAAGGAGAAGTTCCTCGAGGGCTGCGCGGCCAGCGGCACGACGCCGGCCGTCGCGAACCAGCTCTGGAAGGACATGGAGCAGTCGCAGGACTACTCCTTCAACAAGGCGCACTCGGCCTGCTACGCGCTGACCGCCTACCGCACGGCCTGGCTGAAGGCGAACCACCCGCACGAGTACATGGCCGCGCTGATCTCGTCGGTGATGAACACGAAGGACCGCGTGCCGTTCTACGTCAACGCGTGCCGCGAGATGGGGATCGACGTCCTGCCGCCGGACGTGAACTTCTCGCAGTGCGACTTCGCGGTCGTCGAGGGCAAGATCCGCTTCGGCCTGAACGCGGTCAAGAACGTCGGCGACTCGGCCGCGCGGGCGATCGTCGCCGCGCGCGGCGAGGGCGCCGCGTTCTCGTCGCTCTGGGACTTCACCGAGCGAGTCGACCCGCAGGTCGTGAACAAGCGGGCGCTCGAGTCGCTCGTCAAGTGCGGCGCGCTCGACTCGACGGGCTCGTCGCGGCGCGGGATGCTCGAAGCGCTCGAGCACGCGCTCTCCCACGGCCAGCGCGCGCAGGACGAGCGCTTGCGCGGCCAGGAGTCGCTCTTCGCCCAGGCCGACGAGAAGCCGGCACACCCGCCGATCGGCCGCGAGGAGTTCGAGAAGAACGACCTCCTGCGCCTGGAGAAGGAGACGCTCGGCCTCTACGTCAGCGAGCACCCGCTCGAGGCGATCCGCGAGCAGCTTCGCCGCAAGACCGACGCGTCGCTCGCGGAGCTCGAGCGGCGGCGAGACGGCGACATCGTGACCGTCGCCGGGATCGTCTCCGCGATCAAGCAGCTGACGACGAAGAAGGGCGACCCGATGGTCTTCATGCGCCTCGACGACGTCCTCGGCAGCGCGGAGTGCGTGGTCTTCAACTCGGTCTACGCGGCCTCGCGCGAGCTGCTCATGACGGACGCCGTGCTCGTCGTCAAGGCGCGCGTCGACCACAAGGAGGGCGAGTCGAAGCTGATCGCGCTCGAGGTCTCGTCGTTCGAAGCGACTCCCGAGCGGCGCGAGGTGCGGCTGAAGCTCGACGCTCGCCGTGCCCGGGCCGGGATCATCAAGGAGCTGGCTGCGGTCGTGCGCGAGTTCCCGGGGGAGGCGCCGGTCGTCCTCGACCTGGTCACCTCCGGGGGCGCCAGGGTCTTCCAGTTCGGCCAGGACTACCGCGTGCGCCCGGAACCGGACTTCTTCGCCGAGGTGAAGGCGCTGCTCGGCGAAGCCGCCGTGGCGTGACGCTCACCGGGCACGCAACGGTGCTGCTGGTTGCGGACGTCGCGCGTTCCACGCAGTACTACCGCGACGCCCTCGGGTTCGAGACGCGGCAGTGGGAGGTGAACCCGGAGCACTACGGCTACGCCGAGCGCGACGGCTGCCACTTCCATTTCGCCCGCTTCGACGGCGCGCGGTCGCGACCGAACCACGAGGAGGCGCCGCCGGACATGTTCGACGTCTACCTCTGGGTCGACGACGTGGACGCGCTCCACGAGGAGCTCGCGGGCCGCGGCGCCGAGCTCCTGCACGGGCCGGTCGACCAGGCGTACGGCCAGCGCGAGATCCGCGTCCGCGATCCGGACGGGTACATCCTCGCCTTCGGGCAGCCGCTCTAGCCGGCACCTCCGAGACGGCGCCGGCGGTAGAGCAGTCCCGCCGCCGCCAGCGCGAGCGCGCCGGGAATCGCGATGCCCGCGACGAGCGCCGCGTTCGAGCCGGAGGGGCCGGAAGCGCCGGGATCGCTGGCAGGCAAGCCGTGCTGCTGCAGGAAGAGCCTGAGCTGGGCGCCGCCCAGGAACCAGCCGCCTGGGGTTCGGCTGTCGAAGATGCGCTGGCCCGGCTTTGTGTAGGTGAGCGCTCCGCCCTTCGCGTAGGGGTAGACGTCCTGGTCGATCGCGAACGTGCCGCTGTCCCCTCCGGGAACGCGGAAGTGGATCCGGTACTTCGATCCGAGGCTCTTCGTCGGCGCGCTCGAGAGCATCGGGTCGGGGGACGTCTGGAAGGCCGCGGGGAACAGGCCGGCGCGCTCGGTCAGCTCGCCGAGGGCGCTCCCCAGCGAGTCACCGCTGCCGTCGAGCGTGACGGTCTTCAGACCTGGCCCCGAGATCGTGGCCTGATCGGGTCCCTTCGCCGCGGCGACCGCGGGCAGCGCGAGCGCGACCGCGAGTACGAGCAGGAAGCGTTTCATCGTGAGCTCCTTTCGGGATGGCTTCGCCACTACACCGCCCGGCCGGCGGTGGTTCCCGACTCGTTGAGCCGGCTGCGGCTAGACGCCCGACGGCTGGGCGACAAGCTCCTGAGCGACCTCGAACTTCTCCACGGAGAGAACCGTCCCGCCGGCCGACTCCGCAGCCTCGCGGCGGAGGTTCCGCGCGTGGCGCTCGCTGTTCTCGAGCGCGACGGTGTTCTCCCAGAGAGTCAGGGTCATCGTGCGGCCGTCCTCTTCGTCCATGAGGACGTATCCGCCCGCGAACCCCTCGAGGTGCTCGATCTGCTTGCCTGCCTCGCCGAACGCCGCTACGGCCTGCTCGAGCTGGTCCCCAGGGACCTCGTAGCGTGCGACACGTGCGAACACGGCGGAACCATAACCCCGCAGGAGGTGTCAGGACCGGCGGTGGTGGACCGGCCACTGGACGAGACAGAGCTCGTGGAGCAGGCGCGGCGGGGCGACCTCGCCGCCTGGGAGACGATCGTGCGCGCATACCAGGGAATCGCCTTTCGAACGGCCTACCTGCTCGGCGGGAGCGCCGCGGATGCCGAGGAGGCCGTGCAGGACGGATTCGTCAAGGCCTACCGGGCGCTCGGCCGCTTCCGCCGCGGCGCGCCGGTCAAGCCGTGGCTGCTGCGGATCGTCGCGAACGAGGCGAAGAACCGGCGGCGCGCGGCCGGCAGGCGCGAGGCGCTCGCCGTGCGCGTGGCCGCCGAGGAGCGCCCGGGGGACGCGGTCCCGTCCCCCGAGGCGGCTCTGCTCGCGGGCGAAGAGCGCGAGCGCCTGCTCGCGGCCGTCGAGCGTCTCTCGGACGAGCACCGCGACGCGATCGCGTGCCGCTACTTCCTCGAGCTCTCCGAGGACGAGACGGCGGCGGCGCTCGGTGTTCGCCGCGGGACCGTGAAGTCGAGGCTCTCGCGCGCGCTGGAGCGGCTGCGAGACGAGCTGGGGGAGACGCCTTGAGCGGGCTCGAGCTTCGTCTCGTCGAGCTAGGCCGGGAGCTGGACGTGCCGGGCGCGCCGGACCTGGCTCCGCGAGTGCTCGAGCGGCTCGAAGGGCGCCGGCCGTTCCCGTGGCGGCCGCTCGGGGTCGCGCTCGCCGTCGTGGTCGCCGCGGCCGCGATTGCCTTTGCCGTCCCGCAGGCGCGGAGCGCGATTCTGCGCTTCTTCCACCTCGGCGGCGCGAGCGTCGTGCGCGTGGACACCCTTCCTCCGGCCGTCGAGCGCTCCCGGGCAGACGGCCTCGGCGAGCCGCTTACCCGCGCCGCCGCCGAGCGGCGCCTCGGCTTCAAGCTCGTGCTGCCGTCCGCAGCCCGCCGCGTGTACGTGCTGGGCGACTCGCTCGCGTCGGTCGTCGTCCGTGCCTATGGTCGGCCTGTCCTCGTCTCCGAGTTCCCGGGCGAGGGGCAGTTCATCGAGAAGCTCGTCGCCGGCCGAACCGACGTCGAGCGCCTCCGGGTCGACGGGCAGCCGGCGCTCTGGCTCGAGGGCGCCCCGCACGTGCTGCAGTACTTCGACCGCCGCCGCGGCTTCCGCGAAGAGCCGATCCTGATCCGCGGCAACGTCCTGCTCTGGGTGCGCGGCCCGGTCACTCTGCGTCTCGAAGGCAAGCTGACGAAGGCGCAGGCGCTCGAGCTCGCACACCGGCTCGACTGAAATCCCCCGGCGGGGGGAGATCCGTCAGGCCGTTCCGCCCGAATACCAAGAAGACGATGACTGCTGCGGAGCTTCACATTGTCGAAGAGACCGAAATCGATCGCGTCGAGAGCTGGCGCGCGGAGGAACTGATCCGCGCCGGCTACACGCCGGGCGATGCGGTCGCGCTCGCCGGGCGGCACGACATCGACCTGCATTTCGCCGTCGAGCTGCTCGAGCAGGGCTGCCCGATCGAGACGGCGATCGACATCCTCATCTAGTCGCGGGCGACCGGCGCAGGCTTCAGAGCGCGCGGGCAGAATGTCGAGCCCGTGCTCCTCGCATCGATCCCTTCTCCGCACAGCGGCACGATCGATCTCGGACCGCTGACCGTCCACATGTACGGCCTGATGCTGCTGCTCGCGATCGCGGCCGCCATCTGGCTGACCGGCGTGCGCTGGGTGGCGCGCGGCGGCGACTGGGATCTCGTCCTGCGCGTCGCGGTCTGGGGCGTCGCCTTCGGGATCATCGGAGCCCGCGCGTACCACGACGTCACGAGCTGGGACCAGGTCTCCAGCCCGAAGTGGAAGGGGATCTTCGCGGTCTGGCAGGGCGGGCTCGGAGTGTGGGGCGGCATCCTGCTCGGCTGCCTGGCCGGCGCGGTGGTCGTCCGGCTCTCGGGTGCGCGCATCCGCGACTTCATGGACGCGGTCGCGCCGGGCCTGCTGCTCGCGCAGGGGATCGGGCGCTGGGGCAACTGGTTCAACCAGGAGCTCTACGGCAAGCCGACCGGCCAGCCGTGGGGCCTGAAGATCGACGTCACCCACCGCCAGCCCGGCTACGAGCAGTACTCGACCTTCCACCCGACCTTTCTCTACGAGTTCGTCTACGACCTCGCTCGGGGTCGGAGTGCTGCTCCTCCTCGACCGGCGCTACCGCTTCAAGCCGCCGGCGCTGTTCTCGCTCTACGTCTCGATCTACACCTTCGGGCGCTTCTTCGAGGAGCTCCTGCGGATCGACCCCGCGCACCACTTTGCGGGCCTGCGCCTGAACGCCTGGGTGTCGGTCGTCGTCTTCTGCGCCTCGACCGCGTTCTTCATCTGGTGGCAGTTCATCCGGGAGGGCGAGCGCGACGACGGCGAGCCGCGGCCGGTTACCCCCGAAGGCCCGGCGATGGCGATCCCGCGCGGGCGCGTCCGGCCCTCTCGCTAGGTTCCGGCCCGTGCGCGAGCTCGAGCTCGACCTCGACGCCTTCGAGGGTCCCTTCGACCTGCTGCTGACGCTCGTCCTCAAGGAGGAGCTCGATCTCGCGGAGGTCGACGTGGCCGAGATCGTGGTCACGTTCTGCTCGCGGCTCGAGGAGCGCGGGGAGCTCGATCTGGAGGCCTGCGGCGAGTTCCTGGTCCTGGTGTCCGCGCTCCTGGAGCTGAAGGCGCGCGGGTTGTTCCCGGACGAGGACGCGGAGCTGTCGGAGCTCGAGCCCGAGGAGGCGGCCGAGGAGCTCGCGCGGCGGCTGGCGGAGTACCGGAGGGCGAAGGAGGCCGCGGAGTGGCTGGCGGCGCGGCTCGAGGGCGAAAGCTCGCGCTTCTTCCGGCTCGGGCCGGCGCCGCTGGCGCCGCGAGTCGAGCGGCGGCTGGCGCCGCAGGAGGCCTCGTCGCTGGCGGCGGCTCTGCGCGCACTCGCGGCGGAGCCACCGGCCGTCTCGCTCGCGCATATGGCGCTGCGCTTCCCGCCGGTCTCGCAGTTCCTGGAGCGCTTCCGCGCGGTGCTCCGGCGGCGCAGGGTGTTCGACCTGGACGCGGAAGTAGTGGGCATGTCGCGCGTCGAGCAAGCGGTGGCCTTTCTCGCGTTGCTCGAGCTGCGCCGGGCGGGCGAGGTGTCGTTGGAGCAGGCGGCGGCGTTCGCGCCCATTCGCGTTCGACGCGAGGCGGAAGCTGGAGTCGAGGAGAGGAGGCCGGAGTGGACCGGGATCGCCCGTTCCGCCTGATCACCGCCGGGCCCGTCGACGCGCTCGCGCGGACGGTCGAGGCGCTGCTCGTAGTCGCGTCGCAGCCCTTGTCGGTGGACGAGCTTGCGGCCGCCGCCGACGATGACCCGGAGCGGATCGAGACGGCTCTGGGACTTCTCGGCGAGCGCTTCTCGGAGGGCCGGTCGGGGATCGTGCTCGAGCACGTGGCCGGTGGTTGGGCGTTCCGCGCCTCGCGCGAGGCGGCGGAGGCCTGCGGCCGGATGTTCGAACGGCCGGTCGAGCGCGGGCTCTCGGCGGCTTCGCTGGAGACGCTCGCGATCGTCGCCTACCTCGGGCCGGTGAGCCGGCCGGAGATCGCGCGGATCCGGGGCGTTGCAGCCGACTCGGTCGTCGCGGGTCTCGTCGAGCGCGGCCTGATCGCCGAAGCGGGCCGGGAGCCCGGCGTCGGCGGGGCCGTGCGGTACCGGACGACGCCGCTCTTTGAGCGGGTCTTCGGGCTGGAGTCGCTGTCGGAGCTACCGCGCCTGGACGACGTGGGCGACGACGTCGGCCAGATCCGAGAGCGCCTCGAAAGCGTCGCCGAGCGCCGCGGCGCCTAGCCCGCCTCGCCCGGCCCGGCCCGCAAAAGTCACCCATATCCCCACCCTGGGTGGGGATGAATGTCCACCCGCCACCCGCTGCGAGCGTAACCCGAAAGGGCGCACGTGTCTGTGCCCTGAGTGTCAAAGATGTGAGCCGATTTTCGGCGCGTGTTGCTTCCAGGGCGCGGCTTACTTCCAGGGCGGGGGATCCGCCCAGTCGCCGACTTCCTGCCAGTTCTCGGCCCAGTGGCGCCTCTCGCGCGTGCGTGATCGCCCAGGTGACCAGCGACGCGAGGCCGCGCCGCCGGCGAGCACCGACCAGAAGACCGTCGCCCTCATGCCTGCCACGATCGTCGTCAGCAACAGCACGGGCCAGACGTAGAGCAGCGCGGCCATGGCGCCGACGAGCAGAGAGAGCCCCGCGAGCCCGAGACGCAGGTCGCGCCGGGGCGACCGCTCGGCGTAGAACCGCGGCTCGGCCGCACGCTTGATCTGCCCGGTCAGGATCAGATCGTCGAGCGCTCCATAGGACCAATCCCTGGCCATGGGCAAACATTACGGCCCGATGCGCCTCAACGCCTACCTCGCCAGAGCGGGAATCGCATCGCGGCGCGGCGCCGACGAGCTCATCAAGGCCGGCCGCGTGTCCGTCAACGGCGAGCCGGGCCAGCTGAACACGTTCGTCGAGTCACGCGACCGCGTCGAGGTCGACGGCCGGCCGGTCGCGCCGCAGCAGCTCGCCTACGTGCTGCTCCACAAGCCCGCCGGCACCGTCACGACCGCCCGCGACCCGCATGCGCGTCGAACCGTCGTCGACCTCGTGGACCACCCCGCACGCGTCGTTCCCGTCGGTCGCCTCGACGCCGACACCACCGGCGCCCTCCTGCTTACGAACGACGGGCCGCTCGCACACCGGCTGGCGCACCCGCGCTACGGCGTAGAGAAGGTCTACGAGGCCGACGTCGAGGGCGACCCCTCCGACGAGGCGCTCGAAGAACTACGCCGCGGGATCGAGCTCGAGGACGGGCCGACCGCCCCCGCCGAAACGCGGCGCCTCGGCCCTGGCCGCGTCGAGCTCTCCCTCCACGAGGGCCGAAAGCACCAGGTCAAGCGGATGCTGGCCGCAGTCGGCCACCCGGTCACACGCCTGCACCGCAGCGGCTATGCCGGCCTGACCCTGGAAGGGCTCGAGCCCGGCGCGTGGCGCGAGCTCGAGCCCTCCGAGGTGGATCTACTCAGGAACCGGTAGCCAGTGCGTGCGCCTGCGCGAGCAGGTCGTTCGCGGAGGCGATCCAGGCCCTGATCTGGTTCTCGCTCAGGTTCCTGCCCCCGAACTCCGCCTGGTTGATGCCGGTGCGGATGTCGGCGGCAAGGGCGTTCCGCTGATCGGTCAGCGACGAGATTTGACCTTCGACCGTCGTGTAGGTCGAGTCGTCCGACGAGCTCCCGCTCGCGAGTGCCCGCGTCGACGCGGCCAGCGTGTCCATCGAGAACGAGCCGAACGACGCCATCAGCTGCTTGTAGGCATCGCCGAGGCGCTCGAGGCTCGGGTGGTGGACGCGGAGGCTGACGGGAAGCGCATTCTCACGCGCGATCTCCGTGACCGCGCGCCCGTCGGTCTGGTAGTCGTCGTGCAGGCCGAGCAGCGTGAGGACGGTCGGCCGGTGGTCGGTGTGGTCGGTCCAGACCGAGTCGACGTCGCCGAGGTTCTTGATTCCCGGC
Organism: uncultured Actinomycetes bacterium; assembly: GCA_963788215.1. Classification (GTDB taxonomy): domain Bacteria; phylum Actinomycetota; class Thermoleophilia; order Gaiellales; family Gaiellaceae; genus AC-32. Next base: position 181,804 of record CAWBFX010000003.1, on the reverse strand, counting down.
CCCACGTAGCCGGCCCAGGTCGAGGCGATCTCGTCCTGGACGTCGCCGTGGTTCCACGCGAAGCTCTGGCTCGTCCGCGCCGGGATGAAGGCGCATTCGGCCTGCGTCGCGCAGTTGCCGCCGCCGGTCGCGAAGAAGAACCAGTCGGGATCGGCGAACGGCGTGAACGTCGGGTTGCGGAACTGGTCGGCGGACATCATGTGCAGCGTCCGCATCTCGGTCTGGTCGGCTTGCGCCCTCATGATTCCGGGCTCGACCTGGCCGGTGTACGGGTTCAGCCAGCTGAGCTGGGCCATCTCCCGCTCGAGGTTCCGCGTGACCGCGGCAGTCTGCGCCGGATTGCCGGTGATGTAGACGTTCGGCGCGTCATCGGAGTGGACGGTGAAGTTGGTGGTGTCGTTGAACTCGGTGCGGATCATCCGGCGCAGGTCACCGTTGATCTCGCCGACCGGCAGGCCGGTGTAGTCGCAGGCCACGGTGACGCCGTCGCAGTCCGGGTTGTTCGGCTGCGAGCCGGCGAAGTGGTCGCCCTCGTCGACCGTGAACAGGAACAGCGTGTTCGACTTGTTGATCCCGTCGGCCGCCAGGCGCTCGAAGAACTGCTGGAAGGCGACGTCGTACTCGTGCAGCTGCTGGACGTAGCCGGCCTCGCCGGGCGCGTACGCGAAGTGGATGTTGCCGGCGTTGCCGTGCTCGTCGTGGGCGTCCGAGACGTACGCGTAGGTGACCGGAACTCCGGCCTCCTGCATCTGCGCGACCCAGGAGAGCGAGACCTTCGCTTCCATCCCGTCGAAGCCCGGGAAGCCGATGTGGCCGTTCGCGTCCTGGATGACGTTGCCGTTCAGGTCCGTCATCGGGCCGGTCGGCTTGATCACGGGGTTGACGTACTTCGCGCCCATGAGCGCCTGGAACCCGTTGTAGCCGCCCGGCTCGTCGGGCAGGAGGTCGTCGTGCGAATGCGTCGAGGCGCCGCAGACGAGCGAGTTGCGGGCGCAGTGCACGCCGAGGCCGACATAGTCGGCGAAGGTCTGCGTGCCGGAGGCACCCGGGCTGTCGCCCGCCGCCTGGATCGCCTCGGGCGAGCCGACCCCGAAGAACGACGGGATGTCGATCCCGGTGTTCTCGAGGACGGTGTTCGCCGTGGCGACCTGGCCGACGTCACACCCTCCGCGGGTGTACGGCACCCACGGCGCCGGCGAGATGACCCCGTTCTCGTTGATCATCTCCGGCGAGAGGTCGGTCTGAGCCGGAGGCGGGAACGGCGGCCCCGCCGGGTCGTAGAGCGGCGCCGTCCAGTAGGCGAACGCGACGCCGGTCCTGGTCGTCCCGCTCGGCGTGAAGTAGCGGAAGCTGTTCGAGACCGGAACGCCGAAGCGGTCCGGATAGACGCCCGTCAGCGTCGACAGGATCCCGGTCGCGGTGTGCGAGATCAGGACCGTGTGGTCGTTCGTGAGCAGCGACCCGTTCGAGCGGATGAAGTTGAGCAGGTGCGGCATCTGCTCGAGATCCGACGGGACGTTGGCGCGGTCCCGCCGGAAATGCGTGTTGTCGAACTGAATCGAGATCACGTGCTTGATTCCGTTTGCGAGATGACACGTGCCACCGGGTGGCGGCGGCGGCGCGGACGATGCGCGCTGCACCGTTCCGAGCCCGAGAACCGCGATCGTCGACAGCCCTGCGACGGCGAGCGCGGCGAGAACGAATCTCGCTCTCCCCTTCATATCCCCTCCTTGTTGCGGCGTTCGGTCCCTGGCACGGCCGAATCTAACGGACCTCTGTCCGCGCGGGCCAGGGCTCGACTAGGGGCGGACGAAGCCCATCCGCTCGTACATTCGCTCGAGCGTCGGGGCAGAGGCCTCGCGGGCCTTCTCGGCGCCGCGGGCGAGCAGCGCGCGGAGCTCGGATTCGTCGGCGCGGAGCTCCGAGTAACGCGCCTGGATCGGCTCGATCAGCGCGATCACGGCGTCCGCGACGTCCTCCTTGAAGCGGCCGTAACCGCCGCCGTCGTAGCGGGCCTCGAGATCCGGGATCCCCTCGCCGGTCGCCACGGACATGATCTCCAGCAGGTTCGAGATGCCGGGCTTCTCCTCGGGCGCGTGGCGGACGTCGGTGCCGGAATCGGTGACCGCCGTCTTGAACTTGCGCCGGATCTCGTCGGGCGGGTCGGTCATGCGGACGACTCCCTGCGGCGCGCCGCGCGTCGTCGACATCAGCCGCTCCGGCTCCTGGAGGTTCTTGATGCGCGCGCCCACGTCGGGGTAGGCCCCCTCCGGGATCGTGAACGTCTCGCCGAAGCGCTGGTTGAATCGCTCGGCGACGTCGCGCGTGAGCTCGAGGTGCTGGCGCTGGTCGTCGCCGATCGGGACGAGATCGGTCTGGTAGAGCAGGATGTCGCCGACCATCAGGACCGGGTAGTTGAAGAGCCCTGCGGAGACGAAGTCCTGTCCCTCGGACTTCTCCTTGAACTGGGTCATCCGGCGAAGCTCGCCGAAGCTCGTGACCGAGCTGAGCAGCCAGGCCGCCTCGGCGTGCGCCGTGACGTGGCTCTGGACGAAGACGGTCGAGCGGTCGGGGTCGATGCCGGTCGCGAAGAGCATCGCGGCGCCCTCGAGCGTCGCGTCGTGAAGCGCCTGCGGCTCGAAGGCCGTCGTGATCGAGTGCAGGTCGACGATGCAGAAGAAGGCCTCGCCCTGGTCCTGCGTCGCCCGGTATTGCCGATAGCCGCCCGAGTAGTTGCCGAGCGTCTTTCGGCCCGAGGCACGGATCCCGGAAAAGATGCGCATCTGGTCGTCTCAGTATCGCAACTACCCTTTCTTCCCCATGGCCACGAATGGATCCCCCGAGCTGCTGATCGTGATGGGGTCGGGCGCGACGCCCGACCAGACCGAGCACGTGCTCGCGCGGCTGCAGGAGGCCGGCGTGCAGGCGCGCGTGCAGCGCGGGCGGGAAGCGACGGTGATCGGCGCGATCGGAGAGCGGGAGCTGCTCGCGACGCTGCCGCTGGAGGGCTACCCCGGGGTCGAGCAGGTGCTCCCGATCCTGAAGCCGTACAAGCTCGTCGCGCGGGAGGTCTCGCCTGATCCGACGGTGATCGAGGTCGACGGGCGCCGGCTCGGCGACTCCTGGTTCGGGCTGATCGCTGGCCCGTGCTCGGTCGAGTACCGCGAGCAGACGATGGAGACGGCGCGGGTCGTCGCGGAGGCCGGGGCGACGATGCTTCGCGGCGGCGCCTTCAAGCCGCGGACCTCTCCGTACACCTTCCAGGGGCTGGGGGACGAGGGCCTCGCGATTCTGCGGGAGGCCGGTAACGAGACGGGGCTGCCGGTGGTGACGGAGCTCATGGACCCGCGGCACGTCGAAGCCGTGCTCGACTTTGCGGACGTGATCCAGATCGGGGCGCGGAACTCGCAGAACTTCCTGCTGCTGGCGGAGGTGGGTCGGGCCGACAAACCGGTGCTGCTGAAGCGCGGCATGTCGACGTCGGTCGAGGAGCTCCTGATGGCGGCCGAGTACGTCGCGAAGGAGGGAAACGAGCGGATCATCCTCTGCGAGCGCGGGATCAAGACCTTCGAGACGGCGACCCGCTTCACGCTCGACCTCGGGGCGGTTGCCGTGCTGAAGCACGAGACCCACCTGCCGGTGATCGTCGACCCCTCGCACGCGGCCGGCCGCCGGGACCTCGTGCTGCCCCTGGCGCGGGCGGCCGCCGCAGTGGGAGCGGACGGGATCATCGTCGAGACGCACCCGCGGCCCGAGGAGGCTCTCTCGGACGCAGCGCAGCAGATTCCGACGGCCGAGTTCGGCGAGTTCGCACGCGAGGTGCGCGAGGTCGTCGAGCTGCTCGGCAAGCAGATCGGCTGAGCCGCGCGGCCGCGCTGCGGCCCGTGGATGAATCGGCACGCTTTCGTCACGGTCCCGTGACGGACGGGTGACGTTTGCGCCGCTACCCTCGAGATTCCCCCTGGGTGGGTGGGGGCTAGGGATGGGTCCCGCTGGCCGCGCGCGCCCGCCGATAGCCTGACCGCATGGCACCGCAGCGTCTCGCGATCGTCGGCACGGGCCTGATCGGCGCGTCGGTCGCGCTTGCGGCCAAGCGCGGGCGGGACGTGAGCATCGTCGGCTTCGATCCCGACCCGGTGGGTCTGCGCGCGGCCGTCGAGCGGGGAGCCGTGGACTCCGCCGCCGACTCGCTCGAGGCCGCGCTCGCGGACGCCGAGCTCGCCGTGGTCGCCGCACCGGTGGCCCAGCTCGCCGCGCAGGTCCGCGCGGCGCTGGAGGCGAGCACCGACGGCTGCACCGTGACCGACGTCGGCTCGACGAAGGCAGCCGTCTGCGCGGCCGCGCAAGGGTCCCCGAGGTTCGTCGGCGGCCACCCGGTGTGCGGTTCCGAGGCGCGCGGCGCCGAGCACGCGAGCGCCGACCTGTTCGACGGCGCGACCTGGTTCCTCACGCCTCTCGCCGAGACCGACCCCGCGCGCTACCGGCTCGTGCACGGCTTCGTCTCGAGCCTCGGCGCCACTCCGGTCGCCGTCGATCCGCAGGCTCACGACCGCCTCGTCGCGATCACCAGCCACCTGCCGCACGCCCTGGCGAACCTGCTCGTCAACCAGGCGGGCGCCGGGAAGGTCGAGGGCCACGAGCCGCTGGCCGCGGCAGGAGGCTCGCTGCGCGACATGACGCGGGTCGCCGGCGCCAACCCTCGAATCTGGGTCGACATCTTCCTCGACAACGCCGTCCGACTCCGCGAGTCGCTCGCGGAGCACCGCCGTCGGATCGAGCAGCTCGAAGCCGCGCTGGATGCGGGGGACGCAGGCTTCCTCGCGCGCTGGATCGGTGAGGCGGCCGGCAACCGCAGGCGCATGCTGGCCGACGCCTATCCCGACTCGGGCGACCTCCAGCGGCTCCGGGTGCACGTGCCCGACCGGCCGGGCGTGCTTGCCGGGATCACCCAGGCACTCGGCGCGGAGCGGATCAACATCGAGGACTTCGAGCTGCACCACGTCTCGCCCGATCGCGGCGGGACGCTGACCCTCGTCGTCGGCGGCGCGGACGAGGCTGCGCGGGCGGGAGCCCTGCTCGAGGCGCAGGGTTACGGCGTCGTCGTCTCGCCGATGCTCGAGGAGCGATGAGGATCGAGCCCGCCGTCTCGCTCTCGGGCCACATCGCGGTGCCGGGAGACAAGTCGGTCTCGCACCGCGCCGTCCTGCTCGGCGCGGTCGGCGAGGGGGAGACCCTCGTCCGCGGCTTCGGCCGCTCGGCTGACACGGAGGCCACGATCGCAGCCATGCGCGCGCTCGGCGTGACGGTTCACGACGAGGACGTCGACACGCTGCGGGTCGAGGGGGCCGGCCTCAACGGGTTGCGTGAGGCCGTTGCGCCGATCGACTGCGGCAACTCCGGGACGACCCTGCGCCTGCTCGCCGGGCTGCTCGCGGGCCAGGAGGGAAGCTTCGTGCTGACGGGCGACGACTCGCTGCGGCGCCGGCCCGTCGACCGGATCGCCGCGCCCCTAGGTGAGATGCGTGCGCGCGTCGAGGCCGACGATGGAAGGCCGCCGCTGCGGATCGAGGGCGCGCCGCTCCATGGCATCGACTACGAGTTGCCGGTCGCGAGCGCGCAGGTGAAGTCGGCCGTGCTGCTCGCGGGCCTCTGGGCCGAAGGCCGCACCTCCGTGATCGAGCCGGTGCCGACGCGCGACCACACCGAGATCATGCTCGCCGCTGCCGGCGCTCCCATCCAGCGGCGGCCCGGCCGCGTGTCGGTCGGGCCGGCCGAGCATTTGACGCTCGGCGAGATCGCGGTGCCGGGCGATTTCTCCGCGGCCGCGCCGTTCATCGTGGCGGCCACGCTTCTCACCGACTCGGAGGTCACGGTCCACGATGTCGGCCTCAACCCGACTCGAACCGGGCTCCTCGACGTGCTCGAGCGGATGGGTGCGCGGATCACGACCTCGAACCGGCGCCGGAGCCCCGGCGGTGAGCCCGTCGGCGACATCCTCGTGCAGTCGGCGGAGCTGGTCGCGACCACTGTGCGCGCCGAGGAGGTGCCGCGCCTGATCGACGAGCTGCCCTTGTTCGCGCTCGCCGCTGCGTGTGCCCGTGGGGAGAGCTCCGTCGAAGGCGCGCGAGAGTTGCGCGTAAAGGAAACGGACCGCATCGAGACTGTGACAACTTCGCTCCGGGCCCTTGGCGTGCGCGCGAAAAAACGTCACGATGGCTTCGGGGTCAGGGGTGTACCCACCCGCCCTAAGGGTGGGGGAATGGGGTCGGACGGGGATCATCGGATTGCGATGCTTGGCGCGATCGCGGGACTCGTGTCACGGAACGGTGTCGAGCTCGAGAACCCGGAAGCGGTCGCTGTAAGCTTCCCCGGGTTCTTCGAGCTGCTCGACTCGGTCACACAGAGATGATCATCGCCATCGACGGGCCGGCCGGCGCCGGCAAGAGCACGGTCGCGCAGCGGCTCGCCGAGCGGCTCGGGTTTCGCTACCTCGACACCGGCGCGATGTACCGCGCGCTCACCTGGCTCGCGATCCAGCGCGGGCTCCCGCTCGCAGACGGTGCGCGGCTCGGCGAGCTGGCGGAGGACAACCCGGTCGAGATCGACGCCCAGCGCCGCGTTCGGATCGCCGGGACCGACGTCACCGCATCGATCCGGAAGTCCGACATCGACCGGATGGTCCCGGTGGTCGCCCGTCAGGAGGCCGTCCGCCGCGTGATGCGCGCGCGCCAGCGCGAGCTCGCCGACGACGGCGACGTCGTGATCGAAGGCCGCGACATCGGCACCGTCGTCGCGCCCGACGCCGACGTGAAGGTCTATCTCAACGCCAACCGCGAGATCCGCGCCCGGCGCCGCCTCTCCGAGCGGCCCGAGATCGGCGCCGACGCGCTCGCCACCGACCTCCGGCTGCGCGACCAGAGCGACGCGGCCCGCATGCAGCCGGCCGAAGACGCAGTCCAGATCGACACGACAGAGCTCGACGTCGACGACGTCGTCGACAAGATCGAAGAGCTCGTCCGCGCCCGCCAGCCGGCGTAAGCCGCGCCAGGACTAGACGATTGGCGGTGGCCCGCGTCCCGCGCGCCGGTTACATGTGACTCGAGGAGGGTCACATGACGACAGCCCAGCTTGACGAGCAGCGGAAAGCGAAGATGGAGGAAGTCGTCGGCTGGCGCCTCGAGCAGCTGTTGCAGGCCGGGTACGACCGGCACGACGCGGGCCAGCTCGCACGTCGGACGGACGTCGACCTGCACGAGGCCGTGGACCTGATCGGCCACGGGTGCCCGCCCGAGCTCGCCGCCGCGATTCTCCGCTAGCCGTTGCCGGTTGTGCGCCGCCTCGCCCGGGCGTAGGGTCGCGACAACCGCGAAAAGGAGGACTCCATGCGGAGTCTCATCACGCTGGGAGGGGCGTGCGTAGCCGCGCTCCTGCTCGTTGCGCCGGCTGCCGCCACTCCGCCGGTGCCGGCCTCTGGCCCGAGCCCGTTCGCCGCTTGCACGGCCGACAACGCGGCTCTACAGCAGGCACTGGGCAGCACGCTCTACATGAACGCCGAGCCGGAGATGCGGTCGGCGATCAACCCGACCAACGCGAACAACATCGTCGGGACATACCAGCAGGACCGCTGGAACGACGGCGGTGCGCGCGGGCTTGTCTCGAGCTGGTCGAACAACGGCGGGCTGACCTGGCATCCGACGGCGCTTCCGGGCGACAGCAAGTGCTCGGGCGGGATCTACGATCGCGCCTCCGACCCCTGGGTGTCGTTTGCCCCCAACGGCGACCTCTATTCAATCTCGCTCTCGTTCGACTTCTTCGACACGCACAACGCGATCATCGTCAACAAGTCGACGACCGGCGGGCAGAGTTGGGGCCCGGCCCGCGAGATCACGGCCGACGACACGAACGGGCTCGACAAAGAGTCGATCACGGCAGACCCCTACAACGCGAACCGGGTGTACGCCGTCTGGGACCGCTTCCTGTCGCCGCCGGGCGGACACGCGAGCGACCAGGGCAGGTTCCATGCGGCGTCGTACGTCGAACAGACGTGGTTCTCCCGCACCACCGACGGCGGACAGACCTGGACGCCCGCCAGGGTCGCCTACAACCCGGGCACCCATGCCGGGACGATCGGGAACATCATCGTCGTCCTGCCAAACGCAACGCACGACCTTCTGGACGGGATGGTCCTGTTCGCCGACCACAAGGCGAAGCTCCGCGGCGCCTCGGTCGCAGTCATCCGTTCGACCGATCACGGCTCGACGTGGTCGAGGCAGGCAACGATCATTGCGCCGCTCGATCCGTCGTTCTTCGGACCTGTCGATCCGGACAACGGGCATTCGATCAGGGGCGGTGACCTGCCGGACTTCGCAGTCGACCCGCACAACGGCAACGTCTATGCGGCGTGGGACGACGACAGCCTCAACGGGATCGATTCGATCTTCTTCTCGCAGTCGACGAACGGGGGAGGCACCTGGTCACCGCCCGTGAAGGTCAACCAGACCCCGGCGAACATCCCGACGGGCGACCAGCAAGCGTTCACGGCGACGCTGGGCGTCACGTCCGACGGCACGGTCGGCATCACCTACTACGACCTGCGCGACAACACGGCCGCGCCCGGTTTGCCGACGAACGCCTGGCTCGTCCGCTGCAGCGCGAACTGCTCGAGCGCCGCGAGCTGGGGGAACGAGGCGCACGTCGGTGGGCCGTTCGACCTCGAGCAGGCAGCCGATGCCGGCGGCTACTTCGTCGGCGACTACGAAGGCATGACGACGAGCGGCAACGTCTTCCAGCCGTTCTTCGGCATGGCCGTCGACCGGACGACGAACCCGAGCGACGCCTTCTTCGCGACGGTGCCGTAGCGCGGCCGTTTCTCGGACAGCTGAGGAGGCCCGCTGCGGCGGGTCTCCTCAGACTTGGGGCCGAGGTCGCCTGAGTACCATCCGCCGGGCCGGAACGCGTCCGGCGCCGCGATGAAGTCAGGCCGAAGCCAGAAGCCCGAAGCGCAGCCGGCCACGGCCGAGCCCCTCCTGGGCACCGTCGCGATCGTCGGCTTTCCCAACGTGGGCAAGTCGACGCTCATCAACCGCCTCACCGAGAGCCGTAACGCCGTCGTCCATGAGACGCCCGGCGTCACGCGCGACCGCAAGGAGCTCGTCTGCGAGTGGAACGGCCACCGCTTCCTGCTGATCGACACGGGCGGCGTCGACATCGCCGACCCGACCCCGCTCACGCGCTCGATCGCCGAGCAGGCGCAGGCCGCGATCGCCGAGGCCGACCTCGTGCTCTTCGTGACCGACGCGCAGTCCGGCGTGATGCCGGGCGACGAGGAGCTCGCCGCGATCCTCCGCCGAGCGCACAAGCCTGTGCTCCTGCTCGCGAACAAGATCGACGACCCGGCCAGGGACTCGCTGGCGTTCGAGTTCCACCGGCTCGGGCTGGGCGACCCGGTGCCGCTCTCCGCCCTCCACGGCCACGGCACCGGCGACCTCCTCGACGCGGTCGTCGCGATGCTGCCCGGCTCGGGCCGTCAGGAGATCGACGAGAGCGCGATCCGCGTCGCGATCCTCGGGCGGCCGAACGTCGGCAAGTCGAGCCTCGTGAACGCGCTGCTCGGCGAGGAGCGGGTGATCGTCTCCGAGCAGCCCGGCACGACCCGCGACGCGATCGACACGGTGCTGACGCGCGGCGACCGCACGTTCGTCCTGGTCGACACCGCCGGTCTCCGCCGGAAGCGGCGCCAGAGACAGGGCATCGAGTACTACTCGGAGCTACGAGCGCTCGCGGCGGCCGAGCGGGCCGACGTCGCGCTGGTGCTCGTCGATGCGAGCGAGGGCCTCGTCGATCAGGATCTCTCCGTGGCCGACGTCGCCCGCAAGGCGCAGTGCTCGACGATCGTCGTCTTGTCGAAATGGGACATCGGCGAGACGAAGCTCGAGGAGGTGCGGCCGCGCCTCGAGTCGCGGCTCCGGCAGCGGCCTCCCGTGGTCACGGTCTCGTCGAAGACCGGCCGCGGGATCGCCCGCTTGCTCGACCGGATCGAGGAACAGTTCGAGAAGCACACGGCACGGATTTCCACCGGCGAGCTGAACCGCTTCCTCGGCGAGCTGCGCGAGCGCCGCGAGGCGCCCGCACGCAACAATCGCCGGCTGAACCTCCTCTACGGCACACAGGTGACCGTGCGCCCGCCGCGCTTCCGCTTCTTCGTCAACGACCCGGGCCTGATCACGCGTGATTACGGCTACTGGGTCGAGAATCAGCTCCGCGAGCGCTACGGCCTCGAGGGGGTTCCGGTCGCGATCGACTTCGTGAGCCGCGGTTGAAGGCCGTCGTCGCCGGAGCGGGTGCCTGGGGAACCGCGTTCGCGTGCGTGCTCTCGGCTCGCGGACACGACGTCACCCTCGCCTGCCGCGACCCCGAGCAGGCTCGTGAGATCGCCGAGAGCGGCCGCAACCCGCGCTACCTCCCCAACGCCGACCTGACCGGGATCGACGCGACGACGCTCGATGATCCGGCCATCGCCGGCGCCGACCTCCACGTCGTCGCCGTCCCGAGCACCGCCTTCGCCGAGGTCGTGCGCGCGCTACCGGGCGCGGCGCCGGTGCTCAGCCTGACGAAGGGTCTCGACCCGTCGAGCGGCCGGCGGCTCTCGACCCTCGTCGAGCGGCGCTCGGTCGCGGTCCTCTCCGGGCCCAACTTCGCCGAGGAGATCGCGGACGGCCTCCCTGCCGCGGCGGTGATCGCGAGCGAGAACGAGGCGCTCACGCTCGAGCTGCAGCAGGCGATCAACTCGCTCGCCTTCCGCGTCTACGCGAACGACGACGTGGTCGGAGTCGAGCTCTGCGCGGCCGCGAAGAACGTGATGGCGCTCGCGGCCGGCGGGGTCGACGGGCTCGGCCTCGGCGACAACGCCAAGGCGGCCCTGATCGCGCGCGGCCTGGCCGAGATGGCCCGCCTCGGCGAGGCGTGCGGCGCGCGGGCCGAGACCTTCTCGGGCCTGGCCGGGATGGGCGACCTGATCGCCACCTGCTGGAGCCGCCACGGCCGCAACCGGCGGGCCGGCGAGCTGATCGCGACCGGCGCGAGCCCGGACGAGGCAGCCGGGCAAATCGGTACCGTGGAGGGCCTGACGACCGCTCCCGTCCTCCGCGATCTCTCGCACCGCCTCGGGATCGAGCTTCCCATCACCGAGGGTGTCTGTCTCGTGCTTGACGGAAGCGACCTGAATGAGTTAGCTGCAGGATTGATGGGCCGCCAACCCACGCGCGAATGACCCGCCGCCTCCGCCTCTCAGTCCTCGCTCCTCTCGCCGCCCTCGCCCTCGCGGCGGCCGGTTGCGGCGGCGCCGCGAAGTCCGGCAGCTCGACCTCGTCGGGCGCCACGCTCGTGCGCGCGGGCGCGATCGCCTACGTCACGATCGACAGCGACACCGGGTCTGACCAGTGGAAGCAGCTCGACGCGCTCGCGAAGAAATTCCCGGGGCGCGACCTCGCGATCGCGGGGCTCGAGTCGAAGCTGGGCGAGCAGGGAGTCAGCTGGGAAGACGACGTCAAGCCCGCGGTCGGCCCGCAGGTCGACGTCGCGGCCGTCGGGTCATCGGCGGACAACGCGTCGTTCGTCGTCCTCACGCAGCCGAAGGACGAGGGCAAGTTCAAGGCCCTCGTCACGAAGATGAACTCGCACGACTCCGGCAAGCCGGCCGTCTACCGCAAGGTCGGCGACTGGTACGCGCTCTCGCAGACCCAGCAGATGATCGACCGCGTCCTCGCGCCGAAGGACGGGAAAACGCTGGCCGACGACCCAGCGTTCAAGGAGGGTCTGTCCAAGCTCACCGACGCCGCGCTGGTCAAGGCCTACGTGAACACCAAGGAGCTGAACTCGCTGCTCCGGGCCTCGCCGCAGGGCGCTTCGCCGTACGGCTCGGTCTCGCCGACCCTGGCGAAGATCGACTCGCTGTCCGCTGCGCTCAGTGCCGAGGACGACGGTCTCCGCGTGCACGGCGCGACGGTCGGGCAGAACCTCACCGGCGGCTCCTACGCGTCGAAGCTGCTCGCCCAGGCGCCGTCGGACGCGCTCGCGTTCCTCACCTTCCGCGGCGGCAGTCAGACCGGCTCGTCGCTCGGGCAGATCGGCGGCGCGCTGCAGACGACGCTCGGGGTCACGGGCAAGCAGATCGCAGCGCTCTTCGAGAACGAGAACGGGATCTGGGTGCGGCCGGGCGCCGTGATCCCGGAGGTGACGGCGATCCTTCAGCCGGACCACACGGTCGCCGGCCTCGCGACCCTCGACAAGCTGGCGGCCGCGCTCGCCGCCTCGGAGGGCGCCACGGTCCACCACGGCGCCCAGCGGACGATCGACTTCGGGAACTTCGCGATCCACTACGGAGCGGCGGCCGGGAAGATCGTGATCACGAACGCCCCGGGCGGTGTGGCCGGCGCGGGCGTCTCCGGCGAGAAGCTGCCTGCGGGTGCCGATTTCGAGGAGGCCAAGTCCGCGTCCGGCCTGCCCGACTCGACGAGCGGCTTCATCTACGTCGACCTGAAGAACGCGATCCCGCTGCTCGAGGGCTTCGCTGCGCTCCAGGGCGGCAACGTCGGCAGCAGCATGACGGCGAACCTGCGCCCGCTGCGCTCCTTCCTCGCCTGGGGCGCGAGCTCCGGGGACACGCAGACCTTCGACGCGTTCCTCGAGATCAAGTAGCCTGAGCCGCCGAATGGCGGCCCGAGAGTTCCTCTTCACGTCCGAGTCGGTCACCGAAGGCCATCCCGACAAGGTTGCCGACCAGATCTCGGACACCGTGCTCGACGCGGTGCTCGCGGACGATCCGAGCGGCCGTGTCGCCTGCGAGACGCTGATTACGACGGGCCTCGTCGTCGTCGCGGGCGAGATCACGACCGAGACCTACGTCGACATTCCAGCGCTCGTGCGCAAGAAGATCGCGGAGATCGGCTACACGCACTCGGAGTGGGGCTTCGACGCGCACACGTGCGGCGTCGTGGTCGCGATCGACGAGCAGTCGCCGGACATCGCGCAGGGCGTGGACGAGTCGTTCGAGCGCCAGCACGACCCGGCCGACGACGACCCGCTCGACCTGATCGGCGCCGGCGACCAGGGGATGATGTTCGGCTACGCGAGCTCGGAGACGCCCGAGCTGATGCCGCTCCCGATCATGCTCGCGCACAAGATCTGCAAGCGGCTTGCGGAGGTGCGCAAGGTCGGCGAGCTGCCGTACCTGCGGCCCGACGGCAAGGCGCAGGTCACGGTCCGCTACGAGGTCGACGAGGCCGGGCGCCAGACCCCCGTCGAGATCGAGCGGATCCTCGTCTCGACGCAGCACGCCGACGGCTGCGACGCCGAGACGCTGATCAAGCCCGATCTGATCGACCGCGTGCTCCGGCCGATCCTCCCCACGGACTTGTACGACGAGCAGCGCCTCCAGGAGCGCGACTTCGTCTACGTCAACCCGACCGGCAAGTTCGTGATCGGCGGGCCTATGGGGGACACCGGCCTCACCGGGCGCAAGATCATCGTGGACACCTACGGCGGCGCCGCCCGCCACGGAGGGGGCGCGTTCTCGGGCAAGGACCCCACGAAGGTCGACCGCTCGGCGGCCTACGCGGCGCGCTACGTCGCGAAGAACATCGTCGCGGCCGGCCTCGCGGAGCGCTGCGAGGTCAACGTCGCCTACGCGATCGGCGTCGCGCACCCGGTCTCGATCGCGGTGCGGACGTTCGGCACCGAGTCGATTCCCGTGCTGCGGATCCAGGAGCTCGTGAACGACCGCGAGATCTTCGACCTCCGCCCGGCGGCGATCCTGCGCGACCTCGACCTGCTCCGCCCGGTCTACGCCAAGACCGCCGCGTACGGCCACTTCGGCCGCGACGACCACGACTTCACGTGGGAGCGCACCGACAAGGCCGACGCTCTCCGCGAAGCCGCCGGCGCGACGGCGGCTAGCACTCCGGCCTGAGCGCCGCCCGCGAACCCGACAAGTAACACAGTGTTACTTGCGGTCTGACGCGCGGAGCCCCGAGAGCGTGACCAGCTCGTAGCCCTGCGCGCGTAGGCAGGGGAGGAGGTGCTCCAGCGCTTCCACCGTCGGGGTGCAGTCGTCGCGGGCGCTCGTCGGCGGCGGCGGATAGCCGTCGTGCAGGTCGACGATCGCGCCGTCGCGGGCTCCCTCGAGTACACGGCGGAAGATCGTGTGCGAGTCGACCTCAGGGCGCCAGTCCTCGGGGTCGACGTCCGCGAAGACCGCCTCGAGGCCGAGCTCCGAGACGATCGCGAGGACGCGCTCGTCGGCGTGGAAGCCGGGCGCGCGGAAGAGCGGCGACCGCTCGCCGAGCACTTCCTCGAACGCCTCGACGCCGCCCACGATCTCCGCGCGCACCTCGTCGTCGGGGATGTCCGTCAGCCGCGGGTGTGTGAGCGTGTGGCTGCCGAGCTCGTGCCCGACACGCGCGATCTCGCGCGCACCGTCCGGCCGCTCACGTACGCGCTCGCCGATCAGGAAGAACGTCGCCCGCGCCTCGTGCTCGCGCAGAAGGTCGAGGATGGCCGGCGTCCACTCAGAGGGCCCGTCGTCGAAGGTGAGCGCGAGCTTCAAGCCGGCCGTACGAAGAGCCCGGCGGCGGCCTTCTCGGCGATCGTGCGCTCACCGCCGTTCAGCCGCACCGTCAGCTGCTCCGCGGCGGGCTGGGCCTCGCGCACCTCGACCTCGGTTCCCGGGACGAACCCCTGGTCGTAGAACCAGTGCAGCAACTCGCCGTCGTGCTCGGCCAGCCGAACGATCTCGGCGCGGGTCCCCGGCTCGAGGTCGGCGAGCGGTGCCAGCTCGCGGTTCTCCGCCTGCTCCAAGTCCGTGTCGACCGGCCAGCCGTGCGGGCAGCGGTCCGGGTGGCCGAGCCGCTCGCTGATCCGGTCGATCATGTCGTCGCTGAAGCTCTCGCCGATCTCGTCGGCGTGGACGTGCGCCTCGGCGGGCGTGTAGCCCATGAAGTCGGTCAGCAGGCGCTCGACGAGCCGGTGCTTGCGGACGACCTGCTCGGCGCGCTCGCGGCCTGACGGGGTCAGGATTGCCTCCTTGCGCTCGCCGCGCTCGACGAGCCCTTCGGCCTCGAGCCGCTTCAGCATCTCGCCCGCGGAAGCGCGCGAGACGCCGAGCATCTCGGCGACGCGCGCGGCCAGCGTCGGCGCCCCGGAGGACTGCGGCCGGTACTCGCCGATCGGGAAGGCGAGGAAGTAGATCGTCTCGAGGTACTCGTCGACGGAATGACCCTGGGCCATCGCGACGAGTGTACGGGTCGCGTCTGTAAGGTGAGCCTTACAACGTGTCGACTGCCGAGATTCTCACGCTGGGGGCCATTGCCGGCCTCACGATCTTCATCGGCTTGCCGATGGGGCGGCTGCACGACGTCGGTCAGAGCTTCAAGGCGTTCCTGAGCGCGACCGCGACCGGGATCCTGCTCTTCCTGCTCTGGGACGTGCTCACACAGTCGATCGAGCCGGTCGAGAACGCGCTCAACGCGCGGGACTGGGGCACCTTCAGCGGCTACGCGGCGCTCGCCTTCGGCGGCTTCGCGGCCGGCCTTCTGACGCTCGTCTACTACGACTCGTGGATGAAGGCGCGGCGGCGGAAGAGCTTCCTCGGCCCGGGCGCGGCCTCGGCCGGCGAGCTCGAGCGCTCGCACTTCGTCGGCCTGACGCCGGCGCGCTGGCTGGCTCTGTTCATCGCGACCGGGATCGGCCTGCACAACTTCTCCGAGGGCCTCGC
This sequence comes from uncultured Actinomycetes bacterium, assembly GCA_963788215.1. Classification (GTDB taxonomy): domain Bacteria; phylum Actinomycetota; class Thermoleophilia; order Gaiellales; family Gaiellaceae; genus AC-32. The sequence goes on along the minus strand of CAWBFX010000003.1, from coordinate 166,035 downwards.
CATCGGTCAGGCTGCGGCGCTCGACAAGCTCAGCCTCGCGTACGTGCTGGTGATCGGGTTCGGGCTGCACAACGCGACCGAGGGCTTCGGGATCGTCGCGCCGCTGACGGGCGACGCCGAGCCGCCGAGCTGGCGCTTCCTCGGGCTGATGGGCGTGATCGCCGGCTTCCCGACGTTCTTCGGCACCCTCGTGGGCCAGGCGTGGACGTCGACCGCGATCTCGGTGCTCTTCCTCTCGCTCGCGGCAGGCTCGATCCTCTACGTGGTGATGGAGCTCCTGAACGTCTGCCGGCTCTTCTCGAGCAAGACGGTGACGGCGTGGGGGCTTCTGCTCGGGCTCACGCTCGGGTTCGCGACGGACTTCGTGCTCGTCGCGGCCGGCGTCTAGCCTCAACCGCGTGAGCTTCGGGACAGTCGTGCCGCTCGTGACGGCGCGCGCACTCAGTGGGCGCGAGTTCACGTACGAGCTGCCGGACGGGGCGGGCAAAGGCGCGGTCGTCTCCGTTCCCTTCGGCCGTTCACGGGCGCGGGGCGTGGTCGTCGAGGTGGTGGACGCGGCACCGGTGGGAGTGCGGGCGCTGCCGGTCGAGAGCGTCCTGCACGAGCTGCCGCCGACGCTGGTCGACCTCGCCCTCTGGGTCGCGGACTACTACGGCTCGACCCCGGCGCGGGCGCTCGAGCTGGTCGCGCCGGTCAGGCGGCAGCGGCGGAAGGAGCAAGCGCCTCCGGGCGAGCGGCAGTCGCTGGAAGGGGAGCCGGCTCCCGCGGCGCTGAGCGCCGACCAGGAGGCCGCCGTCGCCCGGATCGGCGAGGCCGGGCGCTTCCTCCTCTACGGGCCGACGGGGAGCGGCAAGACCGAGGTCTACCTGCAGTCCGCGGCGCGGGCACTGGAGCGCGGGCTCGGGACGATCGTGCTCGTTCCGGAGATCGCGCTCACGCCCCAGACCGTCGGGCGTTTCCGCGCGCGCTTCGGCGACTCCGTTGCGCTCCTGCACTCCGGCCTGACGGACGCCGAGCGGCGGGACGAGCGGGAGCGGATCTCGCGCGGCGAGGCACGCGTCGTCGTCGGCGCGCGCTCGGCGGTGTTCGCGCCGATGCGGGACGTCGGCCTGATCTGCGTCGACGAGGAGCACGACCCGTCGTACAAGCAGGAGTCCGACCCGCGCTACGACGCGCGCACGGTCGCCGCCAAGCGTGCGGCCCTCGAGGGCGCGGCGGTCGTCTACGGCAGCGCGACCCCGCGACCGGAGAGCTGGGCGGCGCTCGAGCGGCTCGAGCTGCGCGAGCGGATCGGAGCGAAGTTACCCGCGGTGAAGATCGTCGACCTGCGGCGCGAGGCGGGGTATCCGCTCTCGGCGCCGCTACTGAAGGAGCTCGGCGGGATCGCGGAGCGCGGCGGCAAGGCGATCCTGCTCCTCAACCGCCGCGGGATCGCTCCGGCCCTTCACTGCCGCGCATGCGGGACGACCTTCCGCTGTCCGGACTGCGACGTGTCGCTCACTCTCCATCGAGACGAGACGCTCCGCTGCCACCACTGCGGCCACTCCGAGCCCGTTCCGCAGGAATGCCCCGCATGCCGCTCGGTCGAGCTGGCGCGCATCGGCGCAGGGACGCAGAGGCTCGAGCGCGAGCTGGCGACGCGAGTGCCCGAGCTCGAGCTGATCCGCCTCGACGCCGACACCGTTGCTCATCCGGACGAGCTCGCGGCGGCGCTGCGCCGCTTCCGCGACACCGACCGCGCCGTCCTGCTCGGGACGCAGATGGTCGCGAAGGGCCACCACTTCGCAGGCGTCGAGCTGGCCGCGGTCGTGGACGCCGACGCGGGGCTCGCCCTGCCCGACCTGCGCGCCGAGGAGCGCACGTTCCAGCTCGTGACGCAGCTCGCGGGGCGAAGCGGCCGCGACGCGCCGGGGCGGGTGCTCGTCCAGACCTTCCAGCCGGATGCGAGGCCGATCGCGCTCGCCGCCCGCCACGACGTCCCGCGCTTCCTGGCGGACGAGCTCGAGCGCAGGCGCGAGCTCGGCTACCCGCCGTTCCGCCACCTGGTGCGGATCCTCGTGACCGCACCGTCGGAGGCGCCCGCCCTGAAGCTCCTGCAGGAGCTCCGCGACGGGCTCGAGGGCCTCGGCGACCTCCTCGGGCCGGCGCCGTTGTTCCGGCTGCGCGGAAAACACCGCGCCCAGCTCGTCGCGAAGACGGAGAAGCCGCGACGCCTGGCCGCTCGCTCAGCGCAACTCCTCGCGGCCGCCGCTCCGGCGATGCGGCGAGCCGGCCTGACCGCCGTCGTGGACGTCGACCCCCAGCAGCTCTGACCTAAGATTCGCCTTATGAGCGGGGAGACCGGGCAGGTGCGCGACGAGAAGCTCGACGCCGAGGCGGAGGCCAGGCGGCGCGTCGCGCTGGCGCAGATTCGCCAGTACCCCGACCCCGCGCTGAGGATGCGGGCCAACGAGGTCGCGGACTTCGACGAGGCCCTCGCGAAGCTCGTCGAGCGGCTCGAGCACCTGCTCCACGACGCGAACGGGCTCGGACTCGCGTCGACGCAAATCGGCGTTTTGCAGCGTGTTTTTGTCTTCCAGCCGGATCCGGAGCAGGCGCCGGTCGCGCTCGTGAACCCGCGCCTGGTCGAGCCCTCCGACGAGCGGGCCGCCGACGACGAGGGCTGTCTCTCGCTCCAGGGCGTCGTGATCCCGGTCGAGCGGCACGAGCGCGTGGCGGTCGAGGCGAAGACCCCTGAGGGCGAGGACGTGCGGCTCGAGCTCGAGGGGTTGCCCGCGCGGGTCGTCCAGCACGAGCTCGACCACCTCGACGGGATCCTGATCCTCGACCGGACGACCGCGGATGCCCGGCGCGAGGCGCTCGCGATCCTGCGGCCGCAGCCGGTTCTGATCAGATAGTGCGCCGTCGCGGTCGCCGCGACGGCGCCGTTCGGCGCCGACGTGCTCGAGCGGCTGGCTGCGCGGCACGACGTCGCATATCTGCTGACACGCCCGGACCGGCCGCGCGGCCGCGGGCGGCGCGTCGGGGCCCCTCCGGCGAAGGAGGCAGCCGAGCGGCTCGGGATCGAGGTGCGCCAGCCGGAGAGCGTCGCCGACTTCGACCCCGGGGAAGACGTGGTCGTGCTCGCCGCGTACGGCGCGCTGATCCCTGAGCCCGTGCTCGACCGATCGCTCTGGCTGAACGTGCACCCCTCGTTGCTCCCCAGATGGCGCGGCGCGGCGCCGATCGAGCGCGCGCTGATGGCGGGCGACCGCGAGACCGGGGTGACGATCATCAAGCTCGTCCCGCAGCTCGACGCGGGCCCGATCGCGGCGCAGCGGGCCTTCACGGTCGACGAGGACGACGACTACGGCTCGATAGCGGCCCGCACGGCCGAGCTCGGGGTCGAGCTCGTGGAGCAGGTGCTGCCGGACCCGTCGTTCACGCCGCAGCCCGAGGAGGGCGTCACGTACGCCGACAAGATCGGGCCCGAGGACCGCGCCCTCGACTGGGACCGCCCGCCGGAGGAGCTGCTGAACAGGATCCGCGCGCTCTCGCCGCACATCGGAGCGCGCGGCGAGCTGCACGGCCGCCCGGTGACGATCTGGCGCGCGCGGATCGAGGACGGAAAGCTCGTTCCCGTCGAGGTGCAGCCTGACGGCCGCCGCCGGATGAGCTACGACGAGTTTCTGCGGGGCGTGCGCTGATGGCGTGGTGGTACGCCGTGGTCGAATCGCGGCACGAGCTCCAGAACCCGACCAGCGCCGAGAAGATCCGGCTGCTCGGCCAGGCGCTCGGCCTGGGCCCCTCGTCCCACCTGCTCGACGTCGCCGGCGGCCGCGGCGGCCCGGCCTCGCTCGTCGTCGAAGAGTTCGGCTGCCGCGTCACGCTGGTCGAGCTCGCTCACGAGTTCGCGCAGGTCGCCCGCGGGCGCGACGAGCGGATCGAGGTGGTCGAGTCCGACGCGAAGGAGTTCGCGATCGAGCCCGGCGCCTACGACGCGGCGATGTGCCTCGGCGCGTCGTTCGCCTACGACGGCCTGGTGCCGACGGTGCGGGCGCTGGCGCAGGCCGTGCCGACGGGCGGGCTGATCGCGGTCGGCGAGCCGTTCTGGCGCGTCTGGCCGCTGCCCGAAGCTGTGGATCCTTCGGAGCTCGCGCTCGACGGCGAAGGCCTGGTTCCGCTCGCCGAGACCGTCGAGCGCTTCGAGTCGGGCGGCGTCGAGCTGGTCTCGCTGATCGCCTCGTCGCAGGACGACTGGGACCGCTACGAGTCGCTGCACTGGGCGACGCTCGACGAGTGGCTGGCGGCGAACCAGGACGATCCGCAGGCGGAGGAGTTCCGCGAGCGCGGGCGACAACAGCGCGACCGGCACCTGCGCTGGAGGCGCGAGCTGATGGGCTGGGCGATCTTCGTCGGCCGCGTCCGGTGATCTCGCCGGCGCGGCGCGCGGCGTTCGCGACGCTGCTGCGCGTCTTCGAGGAGGACGCCTACGCCGACCGGGCGTTTCCGGCCGCGGCGGCAGGGCTCGAAGAGCGTGACCGCGCGTTGGCGCAGCGGCTCGCGTACGGGACGATTCAGCGCGTCCGCACGCTCGACCACGGGATCGAGGCGCTCGGACGCCGGCCGGTCGCGAAGCTCGATCCCCCGGTGCGCGCCGCGCTGCGGCTCGGCGCGTACCAGCTCGCGTTCGCGGAGGTGGCGGTGCACGCGGCCGTGAACGAGTCGGTCGAGCTGGTCCGGGCGGCTGGGCTCGAGCGGGCGGTCTCGTTCACGAACGCCGTCATGCGGCGCCTCGCGCTCGGGTTGCGCGAGCTCGTGGAAGCCCTGCCGGAGGGCACGGCCACGGAGGCTGCGCTCAGGCACTCCTACCCCGACTGGGTCGCGGAGCTCTGGTGGCGCGAGCTCGGCCCGGACGAGGCGCTGGCGCTGATGAGGGCGCAGAACGAGCCGCTGGAGACGGTCGTGCGCCGGAACGAGCGCAAGCCGGGCGAGGTCGCCGGCGAGCCGGACGCGGAGATCCCCGGCGCGCTCCACGTCGAGCGCGTCGACGGTCAGGCGCTGCGCCAGGGTCTGATCTGGCCGCAGAGCCGCGGCTCGCAGCTCGCGGGCCTCGCCGTCGGGAGCCGTGAGGGCGAACGGGTGCTCGACCTCTGCGCCGCGCCCGGCGGGAAGGCCACGCAGCTCGCCGGCGACGTGACCGCCGTCGAGCTGCACCCCGGCCGCGCGCGCGAGCTGGAGGAGAACTGTGCGCGCCTCGGAGCGACGAACGTCCACGTCCTGAACGCCGACGCGCTCGAGCTCCCGCCTGACCTCCGCGACTTCGACCGCGTGCTCGTCGACGCGCCGTGCTCCGGGCTCGGAGTGCTCGCCTCGCGACCCGACCTGCGCTGGCGCGCGAAGCCGCTTCCGGAGCTGCAGCGGGACCTGCTCGCGGTCGCCGCCGAGCGCGTCAAGCCGGGCGGCACCGTCCTCTACTCCGTCTGCACGGTCAGCGCCGCCGAGAACGAGGAGGTCGTCGACGCGACCGGCTTCGAGGTCGAGCCCCTCGGCGAGGAGTGGCCGCAGTTCGCGCACCCGCGCCGGCCGGAGTTCCTGCTCACTCTGCCGCACGAGCACCGCACGTCCGGCTTCTTCATCGCGCGTTTGCGACGATCACGGGCATGAGCTGGGGCGGCGAGTGGGTCCGCGGCGCCGAGGTCGAGCCGTCGCTGTACGCGGCCGACTTCTCGCGGCTCGGCGAGCAGGTCGACGCGCTGCTCGCCGCGGGCTGCCGCGTCTTCCACTGGGACGTCGGCGACGGCCATTTCATCCCGCCGATCACGATGGGGCCGATCGTGCTCGAGTCGATCGCGGAGCAGGTGCACGAGGCGGGCGGCGTGCTCGACTGCCACCTGATGGTCGCCGAGCCGGCGAAGCACGTCCAGCAGTTCGCCGAGGCCGGCGGGGACAGCGTCACCGTCCACTTCGAGGTCTGCCCCGACCTCCCGGACGTGGTCGGGCTCGCGCGCGCGCACGGCTTGCAGGCGGGGCTCGTCTTCAACCCGGACACCGAGGTCGAGCCGGTCGCGGCGGCGGCGGTCGAGGCGGGTGTGGACCTCGTCCTCTGCATGAGCGTGCACCCGGGCTATTCGGGCCAGGCATTCATTCCGGAGTCGACCGAGCGCATTCGTCGCCTGCGCGAGCTGCTGCCGGCGGAGATCCCGATCCAGGTCGACGGCGGGGTCGGCGAGAAGAACATCCGCGAGCTGTACGACGCGGGCGCGCGGCTGTTCGTCGCCGCGACGGCCGTCTTCGGCGCAGACGACCCCGTCGTCGCCTACGAGCGCCTGGCCGAAGCCGTCCGATGAGCCTCGAGCGCGCGCTCGAGCTCGCGGAGCGCGGCCGCGGCAGCGTCGAGCACACGCATCCGCTGGTCGGCGCGGTCGTCCTCGCCGAGGGCGAGGTCGTGGGCGAGGGCTGGTATGCGGGCCTGGGGTCACCGCATGCCGAGGTCGCGGCGCTCGAGGCCGCAGGCGGGCGGGCGCGCGGGGCGACGCTCTACGTCACCCTCGAGCCGTGCTCGCACCACGGGCGCACGCCGCCGTGCGTGGACGCCGTGATCGCGGCGGGCGTCGCGCGGGTCGTAGCGGGCGCTCAGGATCCGAACCCGAAGGTGGACGGCCAGGGCTTCGCGCGGCTGCGCGAGGCAGGCGTCGAGGTCGACGTGGTCGACTCGTGGGAGGCCCACCGCCAGAACGAGGCCTGGCGCGTGTGGATCTCGCGCGGCCGGCCGTTCGTGACCTACAAGGTGGCCATGACGCTCGACGGGCGCGTGACGGTGCCGGGCTCGCGCTGGGTCTCCGGCGAGGAGAGCCGGCGGCGGGTCCACGAGCTCCGGGCGGAGTCGGATGCGGTCGCGGTCGGGATGGGAACGGTTCGGGCGGACGATCCGCAGCTGACCGCGCGGGGAGTGGAGGCGCCGAACCAGCCGCGCCGGCTCGCGTTCGGCCGCGGGCCGCTGCCGGAAGGCTCCGAGCTCGAGCTCCGCCCGGGGAGGCTCGAGGACGAGCTCGCCGCGCTCGCCGGCGAAGGCGTCCGCAGCCTCCTGCTCGAAGGCGGCCCGACGCTTGCCGCGTCCTTCCTCGCGGCCGGCCTCGTCGACAAGCTGCTCGTGTTCGTCGCGCCGCGGCTTTCCGGCGACGGCGAGGCCCCGGTCGCGGCGCTGCCGGACCCGGTCGACCTGCGACGTTTGACCGGCGAGCAGGTCGGCGAGGACATCCTCTTGACTGCGTATGTCCGTGAGCCGTGACCTTCGCCGTGCCGACGACCGCCTCGTGACGCTCATCTCCGGCTGGCTGGCGCGGCACGTCTCCGACCGCGAGCTCGCCCACGAGCTCGCCCTCGCCCGCGGGTTGACCCCGGAGCAGGCGAAGGCGGTCGACGAGCTGCGCGCTGAGCTCGCCAAGTCTCGCGAGCGTGCGGAGCTGGAGATGATCGCCCGGGAGACGCTCGAGACACTCGCGATCGCCGGCTGAGTAGCCTTTCCGCATGTTCACGGGAATCGTCCGCGAGCGCGGGCGCGTCGTCGTCGCCGAGCGGAACGGCGAAGGCATGCGCCTCCGGATCTCCGCGCCGGAGACCGCGGCCGGGGCGGGCATCGGCGACTCGGTCTCGGTCTCCGGCTGCTGCCTGACCGCGGTCGCGGTGGACGACGGGGAGCTCGCCTTCGACGCGGTGGGGGAGACGCTGTCGCGCACGAATCTGGCCGGCTTGGAGGCCGGCGCCGAGGTGAACCTCGAGCCGGCGCTGAGGGCCGGCGACCCGCTCGGCGGCCACTACGTCCAGGGCCACGTCGACGGCGTCGCCCTCGTCCGTGCCCATGAGCCCGGCGGCGACGGTTCGCGGCTTTGGCTTGACCTGCCCGAGGAGCTCCTGCGCTACTGCGTGGAGAAAGGATCGCTGGCGGTCGACGGCGTCTCGCTGACCGTCGCGGAGGTGGACGAAGGCGGCGTCGCGATCGCGCTCGTCCCGCACACGCTCGAGGTGACGACCCTCGGGGACCTCGAGCCGGGCGGCGAGGTCAACGTCGAGGTCGATGTCCTCGCGAAGTACGTCGAGCGGCTGGCCGTGCCCGGCGGAGTACGATCAGGGCAGTGAGCACGACCGAGCGTTCCACGGCGTTCGCGCCGGTCGAGCAGGCGATCGAGGACATCCGCCAGGGCAAGCTCGTGGTGGTCGTCGACGCGGCCGACCGCGAGAACGAGGGCGACCTCACGATCGCCGCCCAGTTCGCGACGCCCGAGGCGATCAACTTCATGGCCAAGCACGGCCGCGGCCTCATCTGCCTCTGCCTGACCGAGGAGCGCTGCGACGAGCTCGGTCTCCGTCCGATGACCGAGCGGAACGAGACGCCGTTCGGCACGGCGTTCACCGTCTCGATCGAGGCGCGCGAGGGGATCAGCACCGGCATCTCCGCTCCCGACCGCTCGCGGACGATCCAGGTCGCGATCGACCCCAGCCGGAGCCGCGACGACCTCGTCCAGCCCGGCCACGTCTTCCCGCTGCGGGCGCGCCCCGGCGGCGTCCTCCAGCGCGCGGGCCAGACGGAGGCGGCCGTCGACCTGGCGCGGCTGGCAGGGCTCAATCCCGCAGGCGTCGTCTGCGAGATCATGAACGACGACGGGACGATGGCCCGCGTGCCGGACCTGATCCCGTACTGCGAGCGCCACGGGCTGACGCTCGTCACCGTGGCCGACCTGATCGAGTACCGGCGCCGGACGGAGAAGCTGGTCGAGCGTACGACCTCGGTGCGGCTGCCGACCGCGTACGGGGAGTTCACGGCCGTCGCGTTCCGCGAGCGGCTGACCGGCAAGCACCATCTCGCGCTCGTCCACGGCGAGGTCGACGGCTTCGAGGACGTTCTCGTCCGCGTCCACTCCGAGTGCCTGACCGGCGACGTGTTCCATTCACTCCGTTGCGACTGCGGCGAGCAGCTCGACCACGCGCTGCGGCAGATCGCCGCCGAGGACCGCGGCGTGCTGCTCTACATGGCGCAGGAAGGTCGCGGGATCGGCCTTCTGAACAAGCTCCGCGCGTACGAGCTGCAGGAGACCGGCCTGGACACCGTCGAGGCGAACCTCGAGCTCGGCTTCCCGCCGGATGCGCGGGAGTGGGGGATCGGGAACCAGATCCTCGCCGACCTCGGACTCTCGACGATCCGGATCCTGACGAACAACCCGAGGAAGATCAGCGGGCTCGAGGGTTATGGTCTCACCGTGGTCGAGCAGGTTCCGATCGAGACGCCGCCGAACGCCGAGAACCGGCGCTACCTGGCGACCAAGCGCGAGAAGCTCGGCCACCGGCTCCACCACCAGGATCTGAAGTTCGACGCGGAGGAGGGGCGGTGAGCGAGGGCCTCGAGGACACCCAGCTCTGGCCCGGTCAGGAGCGGCCTGCCGAGGAGCGGGAGCCTCAGCCCGAGCCTGAACCGGAGACGCAGCCGGCCGCAGAGGCCGAGGAAGAGCTTCCGGCAGAAGAGGACGAGCTTCCGCGCTCGACGTCCGCCCAGCACGCGGGCGGCGAGCTCCGCATCCCGGACGGCTACGGCGTGATCGAAGGGGATCCGAGTGGCGCGCGCCGCTCGGTCGGCGTGGTCGTGGCGCGATTCAACGGCGGGATCACAGGGGAGCTGCTCACGCGCGCGCTCGACGAGCTCGAGCGGGCGGGCGTCGGTCGCGAGGCGGTGACGGTCGTGCCGGTGCCCGGCGCATTCGAGCTGCCGCTGGCTGCGATGGCGCTCGCGAAGACGCGCCGCTATTCCTGCATCGTCGCCCTGGGCGCGATCATCCGAGGGGAGACGCCGCACTTCGAGTACGTCGCGAGCGAGGCGGCGAGCGGGCTGCAGCTTGCCGGCCTCGAGACAGGAGTCCCGGTCGCGTTCGGCGTCTTGACGGTCGAGGACGAGCAGCAGGCGCAGGCGCGGCTCGACAAAGGCGCCGAAGCGGTGCGGACGGCGCTCGAGATGGCGGACGTCTTCGCCCAGCTCCGTGCGGCGGCTGGGTAGCCGCCGGCTTCGGCTACACTCGCCGCCGTGTCCAAGGTCTGCGCAATCTGCGGGAAGAAGCCGTCGTTCGGCCACAACCGGAGCCACTCGATGGTGGCCACGAAGCGGCGCTTCAACCCGAACCTCCAGCGCGTCCGCATGCTGCTGAACGGCAAGGCGACGCGTGCCTACGTCTGCACGCGCTGCCTCAAGGCCGGCAAGGTCACCAAGGCGATCTAGCGCGACCTGCGCCGACCGACCCGCTCCGCACCGCCAGAAATTTTCCCGCCGCGTAAGGCGTCCCCAGCCTCCTCCCCGCTGCGAGCGTAGCCCGGAAGGTGTCACGGGTGTGTGGCGCGACCGTGCCGAGAGTGTGACAATCCGGCGGGCCGCGGGATGAGCGATCTCGAGACGGTACGAGCCCTGGTCGATGCAGCCTGCGCGAGCCTTGAGCGCAGCCGCAGGCGGATCGACGACCTCAACGTCTTCCCGGTGCCCGACGGGGACACGGGCACGAATCTCCTGCTCACCGCGCGAGGCGTCGCAAGCGCGCTCGCGGAGAGCGAAGCGCACACTCGAGACGAGCTCGCGGCCGAGTCCACCCGTGCTGCTCTGCTGAGCGCACGCGGGAACTCGGGTGTGATCCTGTCGCAACTCGTCCGCGGCGCAGCCGAGGCTCTGGCCGGGGAGAACGAAATCGACGCCCACGCGATCGCGCGGGCCTTCCGCGGCGCGAGCGACGCGGCGTACGCGGCGCTGCGCGAGCCGGTCGAGGGGACGATCCTGACCGTCGCGCGGGAGCTCGCCGTCGCGGCAGAAGCGCAGCCGGACGCCGAGCCGCCCGAGATCTTCGCCGCCCTCGTCGCTCGCGGCGAGGAGGCCGTGGCCCGCACGACGGAGCAACTCGACGTGCTCCGCCAGGCCGGCGTCGTCGACGCGGGCGGCGCCGGCCTTCTCGAGCTCGTCCGGGGAATGGCCGCCGCGCTCAACGGCGAGGAGCTCCCGCCGGCGCCCCCCGAAGACGAGCTGCCATCCGAGGCAATCCATCAGGAACAGTCGCGCTTCCGCTTCTGCACGGCCTTCGTCGTCGAAGGCGACGACCTGGACAAGGAAGAGCTCGAGCGCAGGCTCGACCGCCTCGGCGACTCGCTGATCGTCGTCGGCGACCGGACCGCCCTCAAGGCGCACGTCCACACCGACGATCCCGATGCCGCGCTCGCCCTGGCCGCCACCGCGGGGGCCGTGGGGCGCGTCGAGATCGCGGACATGCGCGCCCAGATCGAGGAGCGCGAGGAGCGGCTGCTCGCTCCGGCCGAGCACGCAGCGCGCTGCGCCGTGGTCGCCGTCTGCGCCGGCGAAGGCAACCGCCGGCTGTTCGAGAGCCTCGGCGCCGCGCGGATCGTCGAGGGCGGGCAGACGATGAACCCGCCGACCGCCGAGCTCCTGGCCGCGATCGAGGCGACGAACGCCGAGGAGGTGATCGTGCTCCCCGACAACTCGAACGTGATCCTCTCGGCCGAGCAGGCGGCCGAGCTCGCCGGGCCTACGGCCCGCGTCGTGCCGACCCGTTCGCTGCAGGAGGGCCTGACAGCGCTCGTCGCGTTCTCCCCAGACCGCTCGGCCGAGGAGAACGCCGAAGAGATGCAGCGGGCACTCGCCGGGGTCGCGACCGGCGAGGTGACCGTCGCGTCCCGCGACGCTGCGCTCAACGGTCTCAGCGTCCGGCAGGGGCAGTACCTCGGGCTCGCCGGCGAGAAGGCGATCGCGACGGGCCCCTCGTTCCTCGACGTCTCCCGCGCAGTCGCAGAAGCGCTGCTCGAGGATCCGCACGACGTCCTTACCCTCCTGACGGGCGAGGACGCGCCGCCGCTGGACGCGCTCCTGCAAGAGCTCACGGAGCGGCACGAGGAGCTCGAGATCGAGGTGCACGAAGGCGGCCAGCCGCACTATCCGCTGCTGCTGTCCGCCGAATAGAGTCCAGCAGGTGAGCGAGCCCATCCGGGTCGTCCTCGTCGAGGACAACGATGTCTTCCGCGAGGCGCTCGAGCTGCTCCTCGGCCTGCGCGGCGAGATCCAGGTTGTGGCCTCGGTGCCGGACGGCGAGGACGCGGCCCGGGTCGTCTCCGAGATCTGCCCCGACGTCGTCGTGATGGATTACCGCCTGCCGGGGATGGACGGCGTTCAGGCGACGCGCGCGGTGCTGGACGCCTGTCCCGAGACCGCGGTCGTCTGCCTGACCGCCTCGGCGAACCCTCGTGAGCGCGCGGCGCTTGTCGAGGCGGGTGCGGTCGACTGCCTGCAGAAGGACGAGGGTCTCGACGCGATCGTCTCGGCGATCCGCAACGCCGCCCGGCGCGCGGCCGCGTGAACCTGAACGCTGAGAACACCGCGATCGTCGTCGACTCGACGGCGGACTTCCCGGAGGCGCCGAGCCGGTTTCCCAACTGGCGCGTCGTCCCGCTCTACGTCCGTTTCGGCGACGAGAGCTTCCGCGACTACGTCGAGCTCGACCCGGCGGCCTTCTACGAGCGCCTGCGCTCGGCCGGCGCCACCCCTGCGACCTCGCAGCCGACCCCTGCGGATTTCCTAGCCGCCTACGAGGACCTGGACGGCTACGAGCGAATTCTCTCGCTGCACATCGCCGGGAAGCTCTCGGGAACGATCGAGAGCGCGCGGGCGGCGGCGCAGTCGCTGGGCGGCGACCGCGTCCGGACGGTCGACTCGGGCAGCGCTTCGGCGGCGCTCGCGCTGCTCGGTCTCGCGATCCAGCGGCGGCTTGACCAGGGGACGACCGACGAGGAGGTCGACCGGCTCGTCGAGCGCTACCGGCGCGACGCGGGCCTGCTCTTCACGCTCGACACCTTCGAGTACCTCGTCCGCGGCGGCCGCGTCGGCCGCGCGCGGGGCTGGGCAGGCGAGCTGCTCCACATCAAGCCGATCCTCACGATCGAGGACGGGGAGGTGCTTCCGGTGAAGCGCGTCCGCGGCAACCGCAAGGCGTTCCTCGAGTTCGAGTCCGCGTTCGAGGAGTCCACGACCGACGGGCCCGACCTCCGCGTCGGGATCGCCCATGCAGACGCTCCCGAGCGCGCAGAGGCTCTGGTGGAGATGGTGCGCCGGGTTCGGCCCGGCGCGACTCTCGAGCTCGTGACGACGCTGGGGCCGGTCGTCGGCGCGCACGCCGGGCCCGGAACGGTCGGGTTCTTCTGGTTCGCGGACGGCGAGGGCCGCGGCGCTTCCTAGACTGGCGTCCATGCCGACCGGGTTCGCCGGAGTGGAATCTCCCGCGTGGGCCCGGCTCCCCGGGACACCGCGGCCGGAGCTCCTGGAGCACGGGGTCGAGACCCTTCCCGGCGTCGGGCCGGCGCTGAGCAAGAAGCTCGCGAAGCTCGGCCTGCGTACGCTCCGTGACCTCGTCGAGCACCGGCCGCACCGCTACGAGCCCGCGGTCCCCGAGCGCCGGATCGCCGATCTGCTCGCCGAGGAGGAAACGGCCATCTCCGGCCAGATCGGGCGCGTCTCGGTGCGGCGGCCGCGGCGAAACCTCGCCATCCTCCAGGCGCGGGTCTTCGACGGCAGCGGCGAGATCACGGCGGTCTGGTTCAACCAGGCCTGGCTCGAGGAGAAGCTCAAGCCGGGAACGCGAGTCCGGCTGCGCGGCCAGCTGAAGCGCAACGGCTTCCAGGTGCGCTCGTACGACCTGAACGGGGTCGCGGCGACGGCCGACTTCGCGCCCGTCTACCCGGCCAGCGAGGAGGTGACGCCGAAGCGGCTCCGCGGCCTCGTGGCCAGGGTGCTTCCACACGCGCGCGACCTGCCGGACCCGCTGCCCGCGGAGCTGAAGGCCCGGGAGGCACTGCCGCTTCGGGCCGATGCGCTCGTCGCGCTCCACCGGCCGCGCTCGGAGGCCCAAGGCGAGGAAGCGCGCCGCCGGCTCGCGTTCGACGAGCTGCTCGTGCTCCAGGTCGGGCTCGCGCGAGCGCGGGTTGGTCACGAGGCCGAACACGCCCATCCGCTCGGCGAGCCGGGTGAGCTGACCCGGCGCTACCGCGGTCTGCTCCCGTTCGAGTTGACCCCCGACCAGGACCACGCCATCGCCGAGATCGACCGCGACCTGGCGCGGCATGCGCCCATGCAGCGGCTCCTGCAGGGCGACGTCGGCTCCGGCAAGACGGTCGTCGCGCTCTACGCGCTCCTGCGCGCGGTCGAGAACGGCCTGCGCGGGGCGCTGATGGCGCCGACGGAGACGCTGGCCGAGCAGCATTTCCTCACCATCGAGCCGCTCTGCGCGGAGCTCGGGGTGCCCGTCGCGCTGCTCACGCGCTCGGTCAAGTCGGAGATCGCCGAGGCCGCGATCGTGGTCGGAACGCACGCGCTGATCCAGGAGGGCGTCGACCTCGGCGAGCTCGGGGTGGCCGTCGTCGACGAGCAGCACCGCTTCGGCGTCGAGCAGCGGAAGGCGCTCGTACAGGGCCGGCAGCCGCACGTCCTCCACATGACGGCCACGCCGATCCCGCGCACGCTGGCCCTGACGCTCTACGGCGACCTGGCTGTGACCGAGATCGCCAAGCCGCCCGCCTCGCGCAAGCCGATCGTCACCTCGTGGGTGACGGCCGAGCGCTCGTCCGAGGCCTACAAGCGCCTGCGCAGGCACCTCGACGACGGGCGCCAGGCATACGTCGTCTGCCCGTTGATCGAGGAGTCCGAGACCTCGCAGGCCCGCGCGGCCGAGGCGGAGGCCGAGCGGCTGCGACGCGCGGAGCTGCGCGACTACCGCGTCGGGTTGCTGCACGGGCGCCTGCGGCCGGTGGAGCGGCGGGAGCTGATGGCGCGCTTCAAGGCGGGCGAGCTGGACGTGCTCGTGGCCACGACGGTGATCGAGGTCGGCGTCGACGTGTCGAACGCGACGATCATGATCGTCCAGGAAGCCGATCGCTTCGGGCTCGCGCAGCTGCACCAGTTGCGTGGGCGCGTGGGCCGCGGCGCGGAGCAGTCGTACTGCCTGCTGATCTCGCGGCCGCGCGAGGAGCTGACCGACAACGCGCAGGCGCGGCTGCAGGCGCTCGTGGACACGACGGACGGCTTCGAGCTCGCGGAGAAGGACCTCGAGCTGCGCGGCGAGGGCCAGCTCCTCGGCACACGGCAGTCGGGGCTCTCGGAGCTTCGCTTCGTCCACTGGCGCACCGACCGCCCGCTGCTCGAGCGCGCACGGGCTGCGGCGGAGGGTCTGGTCGCGTACGAGGGCCCCCTCGCCGATGAGGTCGACCGCGTCTTCGCCGAGTCGGTGTCGCCGCCTGACGTGCTCGACAACGGGTGACCCGAACGGCCACGTTCGGGCCTGGCCCCGGCATGTCCCCCTTGCATTCGCTTGCAGAAGTTCAGCGTGCTACATATCGGCGGGAGCAGGCATTTTGCTGTTGCTCCTGTTCGAAGCGGCCAGGGCCGGGGCCTGCCCCGGACGTGTCGCTTCGGGCCTAGGCTCTCGCTGCGTGAGGATCATCGCCGGCTCGCGCAAGGGCTCCCGGATCTTCGCGCCGAAGGGGCTCGACACGAGGCCGACCGGCGACCGGGTGCGCGAGGCCGCCTTCAACCTGCTCGGCCCGGGGGCGCCGGAGGGAGCGGCCGTCCTCGACCTCTTCGCCGGCTCGGGCGCGATGGGGCTCGAGGCGCTCTCGCGAGGCGCCGAGCGTGCGACCTTCGTCGAGAACGACCGCGACGCCTGCCGTACGATCAACCGCAACCTCGACAAGCTCGGCCTGGAGGGCGCAACCGTCCTCTGCCAGGACGCGCTCACCGCCCTGCGCGCCGATGCCCGCGCGGGCGCCCGCTACGATCTCGTTTTCGTCGACCCGCCCTACCGGAGGTTTTCTTCCCTGCAAAACGCGCTGATTGAGCACCTGCCCGGGATCCTCGCTCCGGGCGGAACGCTCGTCGTCGAGACCGCCGCCACGGAGGAACCGGAGCTGCCGCTGCAGAAGCGGACGAGCAGGCGCTACGGCTCCGCGCGCCTCACGCTCTTCGAACCCAAATGATCACCGCGATCTACCCAGGCACGTACGACCCGGTCACGAACGGCCACATCGACGTGATCACCCGGGCCGCCGACATCTTCGACCGCGTCGTCGTCGGCGTCGTCGGCAAGCCGCAGCACAAGGAGCCGATGTTCACCCTCGACGAGCGCGTCGGGTTCCTGCGCGACTCCCTGGACGGCCTGGGCAACGTCGAGGTCGACGTCTTCTCCGAGCTGGTCGTCGACTTCGCCCGCAAGTGGGAGGCGAAGGTGATCGTCAAGGGCCTGCGCGTGATCTCGGACTTCGAGTGGGAGTTCCAGATGAACCAGCTCAACCGCACGCTCGCGCCGGAGGTCGAGACCGTCTACGTGATGGCCAGCCCGCAGGTCAGCTTCGTCTCGTCGAGCGGCGTGAAGGAGATCGCGAGCTTCGGCGGAAAGGTCGACGAGCTCGTGCCCGAGGGGGTCGCACGCAGATTCGAGCAGCTGTTTCCCGACGGGCGCCCGGGAACGCCGGAGAACCCGCAGGAATGAGCGTGGAAGAGCTTCTGGGCGCCGGCCACGACGTCAGGCTCGGCAAGCGCCAGGCCCAGGAGGTGCTGCAGAAGCTCCGCGCCCGCGGCGCCGAGAGCGAGGCCGCCGACCGGCTCGAGTCGCGGCTCGCAGACTCCGACGAGGTCGTGATCGCCCGCGGCGAGGCGCAGCAGCTCCTCGAGGAGCTCAAGGCGAGCGGCCGCCGCTGGATCTCCGGCACCGACGCGCCGCGGCCCGAGCCACCGCGGGCCGAGCCGGAGCCCGAGCCCGAGCCGGGGCCGAAGCGCCGCTGGTTCTGGCGAAAGGGCTGATCAACCGGTCTCCCCTGTAAACTCCGGAAACTCATGGACGTACTCGTATTGATCGACAAGCTGGACGACCTCGTCCACAACGCCAAGGCCGTTCCGCTGACCGACCAGGTTCGCATCGACCGCGAGGAGATCTACGACATCCTCGACCAGATGCGGGCGACGATCCCCGAGGAGATCAAGCAGGCCCGCTGGATCGTCAAGGAGCGCCAGGAGATGCTGGCCGAGGCCAAGCGCGAGTGCGACCGGATCCTCGGCGAGGCCCGCGAGCAAGCGGTTCGCGAGGCCTCCCAGACCGAGATCGTCAAGCTCGCCGAGCGCCAGGCCGGCGAGATCGTCGACGACGCCCGCCGCCAGGCGCGCGAGACGCGGCTCGAGATGGAGGACTGGGCCGACTCGATCCTCTCGACGCTCGAGGTCAACCTGGACAAGTTCCTGACCGCGGTCAAGCGGGGCCGCGAGCGCCTGCACGAGCGCTCGCAGGAGACGGTCGTCGCCGGGGTCGCCATGGGCGTCGCCGACAGCACGAACAACGACGAGCCCTACTAGGAGCCCGGCACGGACACCCGGTTAGCGGTCGCGAGCAAGCGCGACTGGCGCAGCTACGCCGACCGCGCGGTTCCTGAGGACGTCCAGCGCCGCATCCTCGACGCGGGCCGCCTGAGCGGCAGCGCCGTGAACAAGCAGCCGTGGCTCTTCGTCGTGGTAGAGAGCGACGAGGCGAAGGAACGCGTCGCCGAGACGGTCTACGCCGGCGACAACATCCGTAGCTGCGCGTTCGCGGTCGCCATCGCGACCGAAGGCGCCGGCTATCCCGTCGACGTCGGCCGCTGCATGCAGAACATGTTCCTCGTGGCCTGGAACGAGGGAGTCGTCTCGTGCCCGAACGGCATGGCCGACGCCGAGGCCGCAGCCCGCGCGCTCGGCCTCGACGAAGGCTGGCTCCCGCTGAGCATCCCGAGCTTCGGCTACCCGAAGCGCGCGCAGGACCCCGAGTCGAAAACCGCCGACGAGTGGAGCGCCGAGGCGAACCGCAAGCCGCTGGACGAGCTGATTCGGCGCATCTGAGCGTTGCTACGGTGGTCGGGATGACCACGTTCAACCTGCGTGCGCTCAAGCTCCGCTCCGGCGACCAGTTCCGGGACGCGCAGGAGATCGAGCTCGAGCCGCTCGAGCTCGGCGGACAGCGCTACCTGCCCGTTCCCGAGAAGGTGCCGGCAGAGCTGACGATCACGCGCGCGTCGACCGGCACCGTCTTCGAGCTCGCGTTCCACGTGCGCATGCACGGGCCGTGCTTCCGCTGCCTCGAGGACGCCGTGCTCGACCTGCCGATCTCGGGCCGCGAGTACCACGCGAACGACCCTCAGGACGAAGAGCTGCGGACGCCCTACGTCGAGGACGACAAGCTCGACCTCTCCGCGTGGGCGCGCGACGCGCTCGCCCTGGAGCTGCCGGACAAGATCCTCTGCCGCCCCGACTGCGCCGGTCTCTGCCCGGTCTGCGGCAAGAACCTGAACGACGAGCCGCACGACCACGGCGAGCCGGAGCCCGACTCGCGCTGGGCGGCGCTGGCCGAGCTCAAAGACCGGCTGTAGCCCGGAGCCAGGTCTCCAGCGACTCCTCGTACTCCCGGGAGACCTCCTCGCCGTGCGCGGGCTCGTGGCCGGTTCCGAGCACCATCACGATGTCGATCTCGTCACCGCGTGCCTCTCGCCAGACGGCGAGGCTCTCGGGGACCGGGATCCATTCGTCCTCGTCGCCGTAGACGAGCAGCGTCGGCACGCGGACGCGCGCGAAAACCGGAGCGGGGTCGAAGTCGAGCTCGGTCCGCACCGCGTCGCGAGCCTCGTCGCCTGGCACCTCCTCCGGGAACCAGGCCGTCTTCCACCACGGCTTCGTCCGGCCCTCGGCGACGGCCGCCTCGAGCGAAGCGCGGTCGCCGCCTCGCATCCAGTCGAGAGCGTGGTCCCAGAGCCGCTCTGCCTCGGCGCCGGCCTCCTCGCCGAGCGCGCGCGTGGTCTGGAAGCCTGCCGTCCAGCGCATCTGCTCGCCCGGCGTGACCCCGCACGAGGCGAGGAGCACCAGGAAGGCCACGCGGTCCGACATCGTCGCCGCGAGCGGCGCGACCCAGCCGCCCTGGCTGATGCCCCAGAGCCCGATCTTCTCCGCGTCGAGGTCGGCCTCGCGAGCGGCATGGTCGATCACGGCGAGCGCGTCCTCGGCCTGCTGCTCGAAGCGGCCTCGGGAGGGCTCGCCCGTTGACGCGCCGTCCCCGCGCCGGTCGAAGGTGACGACCGCGATCCCGGCCGGCGGCAGGACGCGGTGCAGGTGCTCGTAGAGGTACCAGTCGCGCACGCCGCGCTCGGCGCCGTGCAGCGCGACGAGCGCCGGCGGGCGGTCTCCGTCGGGTCTAGAGAGCGTCGCCGCCAGGACCGCTCCCTCGACCGGAATCGACAGATCGCTGCGCACTCGCCTACGATATGCGTCGGCGCTTCGGCGCCGTCCTATGACGGACTAGCTGACGAAACCACGTGTCCCGCGCCCTTCCGGGTGCCTGTCCCTTTCGTCAGGAGGTCCATGTCTTCGATCACGCTTGTCGACGTCGCCGTCTCGCACGGCGTCCACGAGATCTTCAGCGGCGTCTCCCTGACCGTCGCCGCCGGCTCGCGCGTCGGCCTCGTCGGGCCGAACGGAGTCGGCAAGACGACGCTGCTCAGGCTGCTCGCCGGGCTCGAGGAGCCCGAACGCGGCCGCGTGCGTCTCAGCCCGCCCGGTCTCTCGGTCGGCTACCTGCCGCAAGAGCACGACCAAGGGACGCGCTCGGGCGGCCAGGCGGCGAAGGCGAGGCTCGCCGCGCTCTTCCGCGAGGACCACGATCTCTACTGCCTCGACGAGCCGACCAACGACCTCGACTTTGCGGGGCTCGACTGGCTGGAGCGCCTCGTGCACGGCATCCGCGGCAGCGTTGTCGTCGTCTCCCACGACCGCGAGTTCCTCGACCGCACGGTGACGCGGATCGTCGAGCTCGAGGAAGGCCGTCAGCGAGTGCGCGAGTGGCCGGGCGGCTGGAGCGAGTACGAGGCCGCGCGCAGCCGGGCCCGGGCCAAGCAGTACCGGCGCTACGAGGACGCGCAGGAGCGGCGGCACGACGTCGAGAGCCTCCTGCGCGAGCGGCGCGGCCAGGCGCGCGCCCACGGTAGGCACGCCGGCCGCCGGGGGACGCACGCGCTGAGCATGAAGGTCCGCCAGGCCGAGCGGATGCTCGAGCGAGCCGACCGGGTCGAGAAGCCGTTCGAGCCCTGGGAGCTGCAGCTCGCGCTCGAGCCGGGCACCCGAAGCGGGGAGCGCGTCGTCCGGCTCGAGCGCGCGGTCGTCGAGCGCGGCGCCTTCCGGCTGGGGCCCGTCGATCTGGAGCTCGCCCGCGGCGACCGGCTGGCGCTGACCGGCGCGAACGGGAGCGGCAAGTCGACGCTCCTCGGTGCGCTCATCGGGGAGCTCCCGCTCGCCTCAGGAGCGCGCGACGTGGGCAAGGGCGTCGTCTTCGGCGAGCTGGAGCAGACGCGCGCACGCTTCACGGTGGACGAGCCGCTCGTCGAGGCGTTCGGCGGCAGGCAGGAGGAGGCGCGCACGCTCCTCGCCAAGTTCGGCCTCGGCGCGAACGACGTCCTCCGGCCCGCGCGAACCCTCTCGCCGGGCGAGCGGACGCGCGCGCAGCTCGCGCTGCTGGCCGCGCAGGGTGTGAACTGCCTCGTCCTCGACGAGCCCACGAACCACCTTGACCTGCCCGCGATCGAAGAGCTCGAAGCCGCGCTCGCCGGCTACACGGGCACCGTCGTCCTCGTCACGCACGACCGCCGTCTCCTCGAGCGCTTCGGGGCCACGCGCGAGGTCGAGCTGCCCAAGTAACACTGTGTTACAAGGCGGTTCGAGCGGCTCGCGCTATAGTTGCCCGCCGTGACCGTCCCGAAGAAAAAACAGTCCAAGTCGCGCCGTGACAAGCGCCGCGCGCAGCACAAGATCTCCGCGCCGCGCCTGAATCTCTGCCCGCAGTGCGGCCAGCCGAAGCAGCCGCACCGCATGTGCCCGACTTGCAAGACGTACGGCGGGCGCGAGATCGAGCCGCTCCGCACGCCGTAGCCGGATGGTCACCGTCGCCGTCGACGCTCTGGGCGGCGACCGCGCGCCCGAGGAGGTCGTCGCCGGTGCCGCCGAGGCTGCCTCCGACTCGATCCGCCCGGTGCTCTACGGCCCTGCAGGGCTCGACGCGCAGGGGCTCGAGCTCGTCGAGACGACCGGCGAGATCGCGATGGACGAGAAGCCGGCCGAGGCCGTCAAGGCCAAGCCCGACAGCTCGCTCGTCGCCGCCTGCCGGGCGGTCGGCCAGAAGCAGGCCGACGCGGTCGTCTCCGCCGGGAACACGGGCGCGATGCTCGCCGCCTGCTTCCTCGAGCTGCGCCGCCTCCCGGGAGTCGCGCGCCCCGCCATCGCAGTCGTGATCCCGGCCAAGCACCGGCCGTCGGTTCTGATCGACGCGGGCGCGAACGCGGACAACCGGCCCGAGCACCTGCTCCAGTTCGCGCACATGGGCTCGGTCTTCGCCGAGGAGGTGCTGGGCGTCGAGAAGCCGGAGGTGCGGCTGCTCTCGATCGGCGAGGAGGCCGAGAAGGGCAACCAGCTGACGCTCGAGTCGTACGAGCTGCTGGCCGCCGCCGACGGCCTCGACTTCCGCGGCAACACCGAATCTCGCGACTTGCTGCTCGGAGCGGCCGACGTCGTCGTTTGCGACGGGTTCACCGGAAACGTCGTCCTCAAGCTGATGGAGGGCACGATCAAGACCGTGCTCGACGCCCTGCGCGAGCAGATCACGTCGAGCCGGCGCGGCAAGGCCGGCGGCCTGCTGATCCGCCCGGCCGCGCGCGGTCTCCGGCAGCGGCTCGACCCCGAGACGTACGGCGGCGCCTACCTGCTGGGCCTCCGCGGGCTCGCGGTGATCGCCCACGGAAACTCCTCTCGCCGCGCGATCGCGAACGCGATCCGCCTGGCCGCCCGCGGCGTCGAGCACGACGTCGTCGAACCGACTCGCTGAGCGGCTTCCGGAAAGAGTGTTAGCATCCGCGCGCTCTGACAGCCCCGGCAAGTGAGGTGACATGGCGGCAACGCGAGAGGAAGTATTCGAGCGGGTCAAGGAAGTCCTGACGGAACAGCTCGGGGTGGACGAGAACGAAGTCACGGAAGAAGCGTCTTTCCAGGAGGACCTCGACGCCGACTCGCTCGATCTCGTGGAGCTGATCATGGAGCTCGAAGATCAGTTCGGGATCAAGATCTCGGACGAGGACGCCCAGAAGATCCAAACCGTCGGGCAAGCCGTCGACTACGTCTCAACGCACCAGTAGCCGGGCTCCAACAGGCCGTCCCGAAGAGCTGACGCGGCTCATCGGCGCGCTGCCCGAGGACCGGCTCGAGACCGTCTTCACGCACAGCTCCTGGGCGCCGGATCGCGCGTCCTCGTACGAGCGGCTCGAGTTTCTCGGCGACAGCGTGCTCGAGCTCGCGATCGCGCGGGCCCTCTACGACCGCTATCCGGAAGCCTCCGAGGGCCGGCTGGCGAAGATCCGCTCGCACGTCGTCTCGCGGGCGAGCTGCGCCGTCGTCGCGCGGGAGCTGGGGCTCGGCGAGATCCTGATGGAGCGCGGCTCGGGCCTCGTGCCCGACGACGAGCTCGTCGAAGCTCTCGCGCAACCGGAACGTGCTCGCGGCGCTGCTGGAGGCCTCGCTCGCGGGGATCTACCTCGAGCACGGGTTCGAGGCGGTCGAGGACGCGGTGGTCGCCGCCTTCGACGGCCGGATCACCTACGCGCTCACGAGCCACGTCGACCACAAGACGGAGCTCCAGGAAGAGCTGGCGCGGCAGGGGCGGCAGGTCTCGTACGCGGTGCTCGAGGTGCAGGGACCGCCGCACGACCGCATCTTCCGCTGCGCGGCCGTGATCGACGGCGTCGAGACCGGCTTCGGCAGGGGCCGCTCGAAGAAGGCGGCCGAGCAGGACGCCGCGCGCGAGGCGCTGGACCGGCTCGCGATGTCCGCTTAGGAGCTCTCCTGGCATCCGCCCGTCTCAGTAGCCTCCGGCTCGCGTGCACCTGCAGGCGATCCGCATCCGCGGCTTCAAGTCGTTCCCGGACCCGGTCGAGGTACGGCTGGAGCCGGGCGTGGCCGTCGTCGTTGGGCCGAACGGCTCCGGGAAGTCGAACGTCGCCGACGCGCTGCTCTGGGCATCGGGCTCGCTGAGCCCGCACGAGCTGCGCGCGGAGAAGCCGGACGACGTGCTCTTCGCCGGGTCTTCTGGTCGCCCGCCTGCCGATTACTGCGAGGTCGAGCTCCTGTTCGACAACTCGGACGGCGCTCTCGCCGAGCTCGACTTCACCGAGGTCTCGGTCGCCAGGCGGCTGCACCGGGGCGGCGAGGGCCAGTACCTGGTGAACCGCGCGCACGTTCGCCGCACCGACCTCGTCGAGTTGCTCGCGGATGCGGGCCTCGGCGGCAGCCACGGCTCGGTGATCAGCCAGGGCAAGGTCGAGGAGATCCTGGCGAGCAAGCCCGAGGAGCGGCGCGTGCTGCTCGAGGATGCGGCCGGGCTCGGGAAGTTCAAGCAGCGGCGTCACCGCGCCGAGCTCAAGCTCGCCCGCGTTCAGGTTCAGGTCGAGCGCGCGCGAGACCTCGAGGCCGAGGTGAAGACGCGGCTGCGGCCGCTCGCGCTCCAGGCGAGCGCCGCCGAGCGGGCGGAGAAGCTGCGCGGCGAGATCGCGGGACTGCGGGCACGGCTCGCGCAACTCGACCTCTCTGCGGTCGAGGAGCGCATGGGCGAGATCGACGAGCGCCGCTCGGCGGCCGCGCTCGCGCGCCGGAGGATCGAGGAGCGGCTCGAGAGCCTGCTCGAGGAGCGCAACCGCGTGGAGGAGGAGCTCGCCGGAGCGGCCGGCCGCGGCGAGGGCGCCACCGCCGCGCTGTACCGCCTGCGGAGCGCCTCGGAGCGGCTCGAGCTGCGGCGCGAGGCCGCCGCGGAGCTAGCCGCCCGCCTGCGAGCGGAGCCGCTGTTCACGCGGCCGGCCAGGAACCCTCAGCGCGAGGCGCTGCGCGAGAAGGCGCGCCTTGCCCGCGAGCGGCTGGCCGCGCTGGAGCACTCGCTCGCCGAGCGCGAAGGACTGCCTCCCGCCGCACGCGCGCTGGCGGAGCAGGGCGAGCGGCTCGCGCTCTCTCTGCTCGAGGTCGAGGCCGGCTACGAGCGCGCCGTCGCGGCCGCGCTGGGAGGCCGCGCAGCCGCCGTCGTCGCTGCGGACGCGTCCACAGCGCTAGAGCTCGTCGAGCGCGCTCGCGAGGGCGGTCTCGGCGACCTCGCCGTGCTCGTGCCGCCGCGCGCCGAGTCGGGCCGGAAGCCGTCGCCGCCGCTCGCCGGCGCGGAGCCGTTGTCGAGCCGCGTGCGCGCGCGCCCGGGCGGCGAGCGCGTCGCGGAGCTCCTCGAGGACGTCTGGCTGGCCGAGCCCGCCGATCTCGATCGGGCCGAGAGCGGCATCTTGGTGACGCGCGAGGGACATTGCTTCGACGCCGACCGCGGCGAGCTCTGGTTCGCGGGCGAGACGGCCGAGGCCGTGCTGCTCCAGCTCGACGCCCGTCGCCGCTCGCTGGCGCGCGAGGCCGAGGAGCTCGAGCGGCAGGCCGAGAGCGCCGAGCTCCCCGTCGACGTGCCCCCGCCATCGGCCGAGCCGCTCGCGGTTCTCGCCGACCGGCTGTCCGCGTTGCTCGAGGGCGCCGCTGCCGCCGCGGAGCGCTTCGAGGCGCCGCTCCGCGCGCGGGTCGACGCAGGCGCGGCGAAAGCCGGGCACCTCGCCGCCGAGCTGCGCAGGCTCGGAGGCGAAGAGGCCGAGGCCCGCCGCGAGGCCGCGGAGGCGGCAGAGCGCGCGTCGGCGATCGAGGTCGAGCACGCCCGGCTCGACGCGGAGGCCGACGAGGCTCGGCGGCGTCTCGAGGAGGCCGGCGCGGATCCGGCGGAGGGCGGCGACCGCGACGAGCTCGCGGCGAAGATCGAGCGGCTCGAGCGCCGCCGCGAGGCCCTCGGCCAAGTCAACCCGCTCGCGAAAGAGGAGCACGAGCGCGAGAAGGAGCGCCTGACCGAGCTGACGACGCAGCGCGAAGACCTCGAGGCCAGCCTGAAAGAGCTCGAGGAGCTGCGAACGGAGCTCGCCGAGACCGTCGAGCGCCGCTTCGCAGACACCTTCGACGCCGTCAGCAAGCACTTCGAGGAGGTCGCGACGACGCTCTTCCCGGGCGGCCACGGCCGGCTCCGGCTGACCGAGCCCGACGAGGACGGCGGCGAGCCCGGGGTCGAGGTCGAGCTCCGTCCGGCGGGCAAGCGCGTCACGCGGCTCTCGCTGCTCTCGGGCGGCGAGAAGGCCCTCGGCGCGATCTCGTTCCTGTTCTCGCTCTTCCTCGCGCGCCCGTGCCCGTTCTACCTGCTCGACGAGGTCGAGGCCGCGCTCGACGACACGAACATCGGCCGCTTCGTCGAGCTTCTGCGCCGCTACTCCGACAGCGCGCAGTTCATCGTCGTCACGCACCAGAAGCGGACGATGGAGGCGGCAGACGTGCTCTACGGCGTGACGATGGGCGGCGACGGCGTCTCGCAGATCGTCTCCCGGCGCCTGCCCCGCGAAGACGCCGAAGCCGCGGCGTAGTGCTCTACTCGCCAGAGGAGTTCGAGCCGCTAACCGACGAGCCCTGGGACGACGAGCGGGTGCGCGCGGCGATCCGGGCGATCGTCGCGGACGCGGATGCTGCGTACGACCTCGAAGGGCTCTGGCCGGCGAACGAGTGGGACGCCTGGGGCTCGACCCCGCCGGTGAAGGACGTCTACTGCGGTGCGGCCGGCGTGATCTGGGCGCTCGATGCGCTCCGCCGGCGCGGCCACGCGGAGACGGCGACCGACCTCCCCGCGGCGATCGCGAGGACGATCGAGCTCTGGCGCGAGGCGCCTGACCTGGCCAACGCCGAGATCGAGCTGCCGGCGGCCCGCGAGTCCTCTCTCCTGTGCGGGGAGGCGGGTCTTCTGCTCGTCAACTGGCGTGTCGCGCCCCGCGATGACGTCGCCGACAGGCTCCTCCAGCGGGTCCGTGAGAACCGCGACAACGAGTTCGAGGAGCTGCTGTGGGGCTCGCCGGGAACGATGCTCATCGCGCACGCTATGCACGGTTGGACCGGGGAGCAGCGCTGGGCGGATGCCTGGCGCGAGAGCGCCGAGGCGTTGATGAGCCGGCGGGACGAGGACGGGATCTGGACGCAGCAGCTCTACGGCAAGCCCGGGCGCCACCTTGGCCCGGCCCACGGCCTGGTCGGCATCGTGGGAGCGCTACTGCAGGTCGAGAGCGAGTGGAGCGAATCGCTCCCGCGCGAGACGGCGGAGTTTCTCGTCGGCGAGGCGATCGTCGAGGACGGGCTGGCCACGTGGCCGGCGTCGGCGGGCGGGCCGCTCGCTCCTGCCAGCGGGATCCGCCTGCAGTGGTGCCACGGTGCGCCCGGGATGGTCGCCACCGCGGCGCCGTACATCGATGAAGAGCTCCTGCTCGCCGGCGCGGAGCTGACCTGGCGCGCTGGAGCGCACCGCGAGGAGAAGGGCCCGGGCCTCTGCCACGGCACGGCAGGCAACGGCTACGCGCTCTTGAAGACCTTCGAGCGCACCGGCGACGAGCAGTGGCTCGAGCGGGCCCGCCGCTTCGCCGTCCATGCGCTCGCGCAAGTAGAGGCGGCGCCCGGCAGGTACTCGCTGTTCACCGGCGGTCCAGGGGTCGCGCTCTTCGCAGCTGCCTGCCTCGATACGGACGCCCGCTTTCCGGTTCTCGACTGGCTCTAGGCTCCCGGGATGGCGCGAAGCTGGGCAGAGCTCCTTGGAGACGACACGCGCGGCGGAGGGGAGGAGGCCGGCCCCGGTTTCTTCTCCCGCCTGCGCGACTCGCTCGGCAAGAGCCGCCGCGCGCTGACCGAGCAGCTCGCGCTCGGAAGCTTCGACCCGGCCGACGAGGCCGCCTGGGAGCGGCTCGAGGAGGCGCTGATCGCGGCGGACATCGGCGTGCCGGCCACGGCCGAGCTCGTCCGCCGGCTGGAGGCTCGGGGCGGCGCGGACTGACCTGGGCGTCGCGCTGCAGGAGGAGATCGCCGCGATGCTCGGCGACCCGGGGCGCTTCGAGCTGGACGGGAGCCCGAGCCTGATCCTCGTCGTCGGCGTCAACGGTACGGGCAAGACGACGACGATCGGCAAGCTCGCGGCTCGACTCTCCGAGCACGGCCACTCGGTGCTCGTCGCGGCCGCCGACACCTTCCGTGCGGCGGCGGAAGAGCAGCTCGAGATCTGGGCCGGGCGGGCAGGCGCGGACTTCGTCGGCTCGGAGCGCGGGGGGACCCGGCCGCGGTCGCTTACGACGCGATCGAGGCGGCGCAGGCACGTAGCCGCGACGTGGTCGTGGTCGACACCGCGGGCCGGCTGCATACGCAGGCGAACCTGATGGACGAGCTCGCCAAGGTGCGCCGCGTGATCGCCCAGCGACTCGAGGGCGCGCCGCACGAGACGCTCCTGGTCGTCGACGCGACGACCGGCCAGAACGGCCTCCAGCAGGCGCGGCTGTTCGGCGAGGCCGTCGAGGTGACCGGCGTTGCGCTGACGAAGCTCGACGGCTCGGCGAAGGGCGGAATCGCGGTCGCGATCGCCCACGAGCTCGGCTTGCCCGTAAAGCTCATCGGGATCGGCGAGAGCCTCGAGGATCTCCGCCCGTTCGACCCTCAGGACTTCGCCCGTGCGCTCGTGGCCGGTTGAAATGCGTGGGCAGCCCTGTAACGTTGACGCCGCTTGTTCTCCTACCCGAAGGAGGCACTCTTGAACAGTTTGATGCGACGACCATTGCCGGTCGCGCTAGCCGCCTGCGCACTTGCCGTGGTCGTTGCGGCGGGGTGCGGCGGCAGCAAGAAGAGCTCCAGCAGCACGACGACTAGCTCGAGCAGCGGCGGCGGCGGGAAGATCGCGGCCTGCGCGCTGCTGCCCGACACGAAGTCCTCGACGCGCTACACGCTGTTCGACGCTCCTTATCTCAAGGAGGCCTTTGCAAAGGCGAACGTCCCGGCGCAGGTTCTGAACGCACTCAACGACTCACAGAAGCAGAAGTCGCAGGCCCAGCAGTGCCTCGCCAAAGGCGCGAAGGTGATCCTGCTCGACCAGATCAACCAGTCGTCGGGCAACGCGATCACGAATCTCGCCGTCCAGCAGGGCGTGAAGGTGATCGACTACGACCGGCTGGTGCCGGGCAGCAAGGCCGCCTACTACGTCTCCCACGACAGCGTCAAGGTGGGCGAGCTGCAGGGCCAGGGGCTCGTGCAGGGCTTGAAGGACGCCGGCACCTACTCGCAGAAGCCGGTCGTCTCGGAGCTGAACGGCGGGATTACCGACAACAACGCCAAGCTGTTCAAGCAGGGCTACGACTCCGTGCTGACCCCTCTCTATGCGAACGGCACCCTGACGAAGGCGAAGGCCGGTGACCAGTGGACCGACTGGGATCCGATCAAGGGCCGCCAGATCTTCGACCAGATCCTGGCGCGGAACGGGAACAAGGTGAACGGCTCTATCGCGGCCAACGACGGGCTCGCGGGCGCCGTGATCGCCTCGCTCAAGGCGCACGGCCTGAAGCCGATCCCTCTGACCGGTCAGGACGCGACGCCCACGGGCGTCCAGTTCATCCTGGCCGGCTGGCAGTCGGGCACGGTCTACAAGTCGGTCCGCGAGGAGGCGGATACCGCCGCGAAGACCGCGATCGCGATCGTCAAGGGCAAGCCCGTGACCGGCGTGAACGCCACCGTGTCCGGGACGAAGTCGATCCTGCTGAAGCCGGTGTGGGTCACGAAGAAGAACTACACGCTGCTCTTCGACGACGGCGCCCTGAAGAAGAGCGACGTCTGCACAGGGCAGTACGCGAAGTACTGCAGCTAACCGCCTCTTCACGGCCGGGGCGCCTCGCGTGGCGCCCCGGCCGTGATACAAACCGCGCCCATGGCGACGACGCCCGCGACTGCCGCGCTCGAGCTGCGAGAGGTCGACAAGCATTTCGGCTCGGTACGGGCACTCCGCGGCGTCGACTTCGAAGTCCGCGACGGCGAGGTGATGGCGCTCGTCGGCGACAACGGCGCCGGCAAGTCGACCCTGATCAAATGCGTCGCCGGGATCTACTCGATCGACTCCGGCCAGATCTTCTTCGACGGTAAGCCGGTCTCGATCAGCGGGCCCAAGGACGCCGCCAAGCTCGGGATCGAGGTCGTCTACCAGGATCTGGCGCTCTGCGACAACCTCGACGTCGTCCAGAACATGTACCTCGGACGGGAGGAGCGCGATCCGCTCTTCCGCCTGCGCGAGGCGCCGATGGAGCAGCGCACGACCGAGACGCTGGCCTCGCTCTCCGTGACGACGATCGGCTCGGTGCGCCAGCCGGTAGCGACGCTCTCCGGCGGGCAGCGCCAGTCGGTCGCAGTCGCACGTGCGGTGATGTGGAACAACCGCGTCGTCTTCCTCGACGAGCCGACGGCTGCGCTCGGCGTCGCGCAGACGCGGCAGGTACTCGACCTGGTCAAACGGCTCGGCGAACAGGGACTGGCAGTCGTGCTGGTCTCGCACAATCTGAGCGACGTCTTCGAGGTCGCCGACCGGATCACCGTGCTTCGGCTTGGCCGCAACGTCGGCGTCTATGAACGGTCGGCGACGACGGAGCACGAGATCGTCCAGGCGATCACCTCGGGGACGCCTGCCGCAGAGGAGTCGGGTTGAGCACCGCGGCACCGCCCGAGGTGTCGATGGCGGCCACCGGGCAGGACAGCCTCGCGTCGATCGCACGCGCGCGCTGGGACGCCTTCAAGGGCGGAGACGTCGGCAGCGTGCCCGTGATCGTCGGGATCATCGCGATCACGATCTTCTTCACGGTGAAGACGGACATCTTCTTCACCGCCGTCAACTTCTCGAACCTGATCGGCCAGATGGCCGGCGTGACGGTGATCGCGGTCGGCATCGTGTTCGTGCTGCTGATCGGCGAGATCGACCTGTCGGTCGGCTACGTCAGCGGAATCGCCAGCGTGACGGTGGCCGAGTTGCAGATCTCGGGCTCGAGCCACGACTACCCGGGTCTCGTCGCGATCGGGGTCGCGGTCCTCGTCGGCGCCGTCATCGGCGCGGCGCAGGGCTCGATCATCGCCTTCCTCGGCGTGCCCTCGTTCGTGGTCACGCTCGCGGGCCTGCTGATCTGCCAGGGGATGATCATCTACCTGCTCGGCACGCAGGGCGTGATCGGCATCCAGGACCAGCAGATCAACGACGTCGCCAACTACGTCCTGTCGAAGAACACCGGCTGGATCGTCGCGATCGTCTTCACGGTGATTCTCGCGGGCGGCGCCTTCGGCTCCTACCTCAGCCGCAGGCGCGCCGGACTGCCGACCGGAAACGTGCTCCTGACCGTCGGCCGCGTCGTCCTCTACGGCGGACTGATGTTCGCCGCCGTCGCCGTCTGCAACCACTCACGCGGCGTGCCGCTCGTCGGCCTGATCTTCCTCTTCGTGGTCGCGCTCTTCTCGTACCTCGCCGGGCGCACGACCTTCGGCCGGCACGTCTACGCCGTCGGCGGCAACGCGGAAGCCGCCCGCCGCGCGGGCATCAACGTCGCGCTCATCCGGATCCTCTGCTTCGTCATCTCGGGCGCCTGCGCCGGGCTCGGCGGCGTGATCCTCGCCTCTCGTCTCAACTCGGTCGACCTGACCTTCGGCGGCGGCACGCTGCTGCTGGACGCGATCTCGGCAGCCGTGATCGGAGGCGTGAGCCTCTTCGGCGGCCGTGGTCGGGTCAGCGGGGCCCTGTTCGGCGGCCTGATCATCGGGATGATCAGCAACGGCACCGATCTGGTCGGCTCGGCCGACTGGGTCAAGTACGTCACCACCGGGATCATCCTGCTCGCCGCGGTGACGCTCGACACTGTCGCGCGCCGGCGCCAGGTCGCGGCCGGCCGCTGAGCACCCAGCCGGCACTCGGCGTCGCGCTCCTGGGCCACGGGTTCATGGGCAAGGCGCATTCGCACGCGCTGCGCGAGCTCCAGCACCTCGACGTGCCGGTACGACCCGAGCTCGTCTCGATCTCGGGCCGGAACCGGGCAGCGCTCGAGCGCGCGTGCAAGCTGTGGGGCTGGGCGGAGGCGACGACCGACTGGCGTGAACAGGTGACCGACGAGCGCATCGGCCTGTTCGTCAACGGCGGGCCGAACGCGCTCCATGCCGAGCCGACGGTCGGCGCGGCGCGGGCGGGCAAGCATGTCCTGTGCGAGAAGCCGCTCGGCCTGACAGCGGCGGAGTCCCACGAGCTGTGGCAGGAGGCCGAGCGGGTTGGAGTACACCACCTGTGCGGCTTCAACTATCGGTTCGTGCCGGCGGTGCGGTTGGCGCGCGAGTTGCTGGAGGCCGGCGAGCTCGGAGAGCTCGTCCACTTTCGTGGGCGCTACCTGCAGTCGTGGGGATGGGAGGCCGACCCAGCGCTCTGGCGCTTCAAGCGAGCAGAGGCGGGCACCGGCGTGCTCGGAGACCTCGGCACGCACGTAATCGACCTCGCGCGCTACCTCGTCGGAGAGATCCGGTGTGTCGCGGGGTTTGTGCGCACGATCGTCCCGGGCCGGGAGGTCGACGACCACGTGATCGCGGCCCTCGAGTTCGAGAACGGCGTGCTCGGAACGCTCGAAGCCTCACGCCTCGCCCGCGGCCGGATCAACTCCAACGTATTCGAGGTGAACGGCTCCCGCGGCTCCGTCGCCTTCGATCTGGAGCGGCCGAACCAGTTGGAGGTGGCGGACGAACGCAACTTTCGCCGCATCCTCGTCACCGAGCCGCAGCACCCGTTCATGCGTTTCTGGTGGCCGCCCGGACACACGCTCGGCTGGGGCGAGACGTTCGTGCACGAGCACGCGCACCTGCTGGAGGCGATTTCCGGCGACCACGCGGTAGCCCCGCACGGAGCGACCTTCGAGGATGGCTACCGTTGCTCGGAGGTTGCCGAGGCGATTCTGCGTTCGGCGGCGAGCGGCCGCCGCGAGGAAGTGAGCTACCGGCAGTGAGCGCCGGTTGTAACCGGACCGTGATTCGCTAGCGCTCGACGGCGAACGCGATGTTGACGGTCGTCCGGTACTCCGTGATCCGCTCGTTGTCGACCAGTGCGCTCATCGAGACGACGTCAGCGCCCGTGATGCCGCGCACGGTCTTCGAGGCCTCCTGAACTGCCGCGTCGGCCGCCTTGGCGAAGCTCTCCGGGGACGAGCCGATGATCGTGATCACCTTCGCGATGTCTGCCATCTGAATCTCCTTCCGCTGGCTGGGTCGCTCACTTCCCTACCCCGAAAAGGACCTGCAACACGCCCTTCTGGCCCTGGGTTGCGTCCTCGCGGAGAAGTTCGTCTAGCTCGACACCGACGAGCAGGATGATCGACGACGTGTAGACGTAGCCGATCAGCACGAGGAAGACCGTCAGCTCGCCCGTCGCGCTCTTGAAGTTCGCGACGTGGACGACGAACAGCTCGAACAGCAAGGTGGCCACGATCCAAGCGACGATCACGAGCGCGGAGCCGGCGCTCGCCCAGCGCTTGTCACGGTGCTTCGCCGGTGCGAAGCGGACGAGCATGCCGAGCACGATTCCCAGCAAGACGACCGCAGCGATCCAGCGCCCCGTCACCGCAAGCGCCCGCAGCGCGTCGTTGCCGACCTTCGAGGCCACGATCGTGAGGAGCATCGACCCGATCACGCCGACCGCGATGCATGCAGCGAGCCCGACCGAGATCGCCATCCGCAACGGCCACGGCCGCTCGTCCTCCACTTCGTAGATGTGGTTGATCGCGCCCATGAAGGCGCGAACGGAGCCCGAGATGTACCAGAGCGCGAGCAGCGAGGCGAACACGATCAGGCCCACTGTCTCGGTCGAGAAGATCTTCTCCACGCCGTAGTCGATCGCGTGGAAGGTGGGCCGCCTGCAGATGCGGCTGGATCGCCGGGCCGATCGTCTTGCGCCACACGTGCTCCTGGCCGGTAGCGCCGAGGATCGCGAGCCCGAGCAGCGACAGCGGGATCAGCGACTTGAGCACCTGGAAGGCAATCGCGCTCGCGTGATCGAGCAGCAGGTGCTTGCCGAACAGGTCGACCCAGAGCTTGACGAAGCGCTTCAGGCGATTCTTCACTCGCACCCAGTACCCTGGACGCGTGTTCGACACGCTTTCCGATCGGCTCCAGGGCGCCCTCGGCGACCTGCGCAAGCGCGGGCGGCTCGACGAGGAGGCGATTTCCCGCGCGATGCGGGAGGTCCGGCTGGCCCTGCTCGAGGCCGACGTCAACTTCGACGTCGTCAAGGACTTCGTCGCGCGCGTGCGCGAGCAGGCGCTCGGCCAGGAGGTGCTGAAGAGCGTCACGCCCGGCCAGCAGGTCGTGAAGATCGTCCACGACGAGCTCACCGCGCTGATGGGCTCGGGCGACTCGCGTTTCGCCTTCGCGTCCCGGCCGCCGACCGTGATCCTGCTCGCCGGCCTGCAGGGCTCGGGGAAGACCACCGCCGCGGCCAAGCTCGCGCTCCTGCTGCGCAAGGAGGGCCGTAAGCCCGGCCTCGTCGCGGCCGATCTGCAGCGCCCCGCGGCCGTCGACCAGCTCCAGCAGCTCGGTGGGCAGATCGACGTCCCGGTCTACACGGGCGCATCCACTGGCGCCGACGATCCCGTGGCCGTCGCGCGCGACGGAGTCGAAACGGCCAGGACCGACGGCCTCGACTCAGTGATCCTCGACACGGCCGGCCGTCTGCACGTCGACGAGGCCCTGATGGACGAGCTCGTCGCCGTCCGCGACGCGACGAGGCCGACGAACGTCCTGCTCGTGCTCGACTCGATGACCGGCCAGGACGCGGTGCGGGTCGCGGAGGCCTTCGCGGAGCGGGTCGCGTTCGACGGCGTCGTCCTGACCAAGCTCGACGGCGACGCGCGCGGAGGCGCCGCGCTCTCGGTCAAGGGCGTCACCGGGAAGCCGATCAAGCTCGCCTCCGTCGGCGAGCGCCTCGACCAGCTCGAGTACTTCCACCCCGACCGAATGGCCTCGCGGATCCTCGGGATGGGGGACGTCCTCACCCTCGTCGAGAAGGCCGAGGCTGCGGTCGAGGAGGACGACGCCAAGGAGCTCGAGAAGCGCATGCTCAAGGGCGAGTTCACGTTCGACGACTTCCTGCGGAGCTACAAGATGCTCCGGCGCATGGGCCCCCTGCAGGGCGTCCTCAAGCTGATCCCCGGCGCCGGCAACCTCGACGGCCTCGAGAACGTCGACGAGCGTCAGATGGGCCGCGTCGAGGGGATCGTGCTCTCGATGACGCCGCAGGAGCGCCGCTTCCCGCATGTGATCGACGGCTCGCGCCGCAAGCGAATCGCGGCCGGCAGCGGGACGAGCGTCGAGCAGGTCAACCAGCTGCTCGAGGCTCGCAAGCAGATGGCGAAGATGATGAAGCAGATGGGCAAGGGCAAGATGCCCGCGCTGCCAGGGCAGCTTCCCGGGCAGAATGGGCCTACGCGCTCCGCAACGAAGAAGCGAAAGAGCAAACGCAAGAAGAAGACACGGAGGTAGTTCTTTGGCGGTAAAGCTGAGACTGACCCGAGTCGGGTCGAAGAAGAACCCGGTCTACCGGATCGTGGCCGCGGACTCCCGCTCGCCGCGGGACGGCAAGTTCCTCGAGATCGTGGGTCGCTACAACCCGCAGACCGACCCGTCCACGATCGAGGTGAACGAGGAGCGGGTCAAGGACTGGATCTCGAAGGGCGCGACGCCCTCCCCGACGGTCGCGAAGCTCCTGAAGATCAAAGGGGTATGAGCGTCGAGCTGGTCGAATACCTCGCCCGACGGCTGGTGGATGACCCCGATGCCGTCCGCGCCGAGGAGACCGAGCGCGACGGCGACGTCGTGATCGAACTCCGCGTCGCGCCCGACGACATCGGCAAGGTGATCGGCCGCCAGGGCCGGATCGCCCGCGCCCTGCGCACGGTCGTGCGCGCGAGCGCCGCGCGGCGCGACCAGCGCGTGTTCCTCGAGATCGTGGAGTAGCGCGCTGCGCGTCGCCGCGCTCTACGACATCCACGGCAACCTGCCGGCCCTGGACGCGGTTCTGGCCGAGGTCGAGCATGAACAGGTCGACGCGATCGTGCTCGGCGGCGATTGCATCCACGGCCCGCAACCGGCCGAGACCCTCCGCCGGCTGCAGGCGCTCGGCGACCGCGCGCTGTGGGTACGTGGCAACACGGACCGGCTGATTGCAGGAGACGACGAAAGCGACTCACTGCACGAGTGGGTCGCGGGCGAGCTCGGCGGCGAAGGTGTCTCCTACCTCGAGACGCTGCCGCTGACACAGAGGCTCGAGGTCGACGGCCTCGGCGTCACGCTCTTCTGCCACGCGACGCCGCGGAGTGACGAGGAGATCGTCACGCCGCTGACGCCCGATGAGCGTCTCGCGGCGATTCTGGACGGCGTCGACGCGGACGCCGTCGTCGCCGGCCACACCCACATGCAGCAGGACCGTGTCGTCGGCGGAGTTCGCTGGATCAACGCCGGCTCCATTGGCCTCCCCTACGAGGACGACATCAAGGCGTTCTGGGCCCTGCTCGGCCCGGACGTCGACCTCCGCCGGACGCCGTTCGACGTCGAGGCGGCGATTCGCGCGTTCGAGGCCGTGGATCACGCGGATGCGCAGAGGTTCATCGAGAATTTCCGCGAGGCCCCTTCGAGGCGCGAGGTGGCGGAGTACTTCGAGTCCCTTGTCTGATCTCGTCAGCGTCGGCCGCGTCGGCAAGCCGCACGGCCTCGACGGGTCGTTCTTCGTGGAGCAGGCGAGCGAGG
Organism: uncultured Actinomycetes bacterium; assembly: GCA_963788215.1. GTDB lineage: Bacteria > Actinomycetota > Thermoleophilia > Gaiellales > Gaiellaceae > AC-32. The sequence goes on along the minus strand of CAWBFX010000003.1, from coordinate 130,226 downwards.
AGCGCGAGCGCTTCGAGATCGGGGCGCGGCTCCACCTGGATGGCGAGCCGGCCGAGGTGGTGGCCTCGAAGCGCTCCAAAGGCCGGCCCGTGATCAGGCTCGACCGCGAGGCTCCGCGGGGCGCGGAGCTGGCCGTCCCACGGGCGGAGCTGCCGCCGCCCGGCGAAGGCGAGTACTACGCCTTCCAGCTCGTCGGGCTCGCGGTCGAGGAGGAGGGCGGCCGGTCGCTCGGCCACGTGGCCGCTGTGCAGCCCGGCGTCGCGAACGACGTCCTCGAGCTCGACTCCGGGATCGCGCTCCCGCTCGTCGAGGCCTGCGTCCGCGACGTCGACCTCGAGGCCGGCCGGATCCTCGTCGCGCAGGGTTTCGCCGGGAAGCAGCTAACCTGAGTCGCGGTCGTCCTTTGCAGCTCGACGTCTTCACACTCGTTCCGCACGCCTTCGCGTGGCTCACCGAGCAGCGCCCTGTCTCCGCCGTGCTCGGCGACGGCCTCGACCTGCGCCTGTTCAGCTATCGCGACTACACGCCGCTCAAGGCCGCCCAGGTCGACGACGAGCCCTACGGCGGCGGCGCGGGGATGGTCCTGCGCGTGGACGTCGTTGCGGAGGCGCTCGACTCCGTCTACGGCGGCGACCCGGGGCACCGCGTCGTCGCGCTCACGCCACAGGGCCGCCAGCTGACCCAGGACGTCGTCGAGGAGCTCGCGGGCGAGGAGCGCCTGACGCTGCTCTCGGCCCGCTTCGAGGGCTTCGACGAGCGCGTGCTGATCCACCTCGCCTCGGACGCGATCTCGATCGGTCCGTACGTGCTCTCCGGGGGCGAGCTCCCCGCGATGGTGGTCGTCGACGCAATCGCCCGCCGCCTGCCGGGCGCACTCGGGAGCGAGGAGTCCGGTCTCGTCGAGAGCTTCTCGCCGGAGCTCGACGGCGGCCTCGAGTACCCTCACTACACGCGCCCGGCCGATTTCCGCGGCTGGCGCGTCCCCGACGTGCTGCTCTCGGGCGATCACGGACGAATCGACGAATGGCGTAAGGAACAGAGCCGGCTGAGGACTCGCTCGTGAGCACGAGGGACTATTACGCCCTGCTGGGCGTCTCGAGCGACTCGTCAACCCACGAGATCCGGGACGCCTACTGGCGCCAGGTGCGCACGTACTCCACGGGCCTCGAGCCCGGCGACCGGCTGCGCGAGCTGCGTGAGGCCTACGAGACGCTGACGGACCCCTACCGCCGCGCCCAGTACGACCTGGGCGGCGACGGCGCCGGGAGCGCGGCTGCAGGGACCGAGCCCCTCGCGCCCGTGGCCACGATCACGACCGCGACCATCCCGCCGATCCGTCCCTATCCGGAGCCCGAACCCGTCGAGGACCAGCCCGCCTACCGCTCGCGGAACCCGCTCGACCGGATGACCGCGAGGCTGCCGCGGCCCTGGCGAATCGCGATCGACTGGATCGTCACGATCGCGGGCGCGATCGCGATCGTGCTCGCGATCAAGGCGTGGGTCGTGAACCCGTACCGGATTCCGTCGTCGTCGATGGAGCCCACGCTGCACTGCGCGCGGCCCGGCGCCGGGTGCGAATCGCGGCTCTCCGACCGCGTGCTCGCGAACCGCTTCATCTACCACTTCCGCAACCCGCGCCGCGGCGAGATCATCGTCTTCAACACGCCGACCGCGGCCGCCGAGGCGGCCTGCAACGCGAGTGGGACGTTCGTCAAGCGGCTCATCGGACTTCCCGGCGAGACCGTCAACGAGCGCAACGGCACGCTCTTCATCGACGGTAAGAAGCTGAACGAGCCGTACATCCAACCCAGCCGGCGCGACCACCGGAGCGGCACCTGGAAGGTTCCGGCCGGCCACTACTTCTTCATGGGCGACAACCGCATCCAATCGTGCGATTCGCGCGCGTGGGGATCGGTCTCCAGGGGCGCGCTGATCGGCGAGGTCTTCATGACCTACTGGCCGCCGAACCGCATCTCGTTCCACTTCGTCGGCGGGGCGCTCGCGCTCGGCCTGTTTCTCTACGTGCCTCTGCGCCGTCGAAGGCGCTCCGGTCTGCGCTAGCATTCCGCCTCGGCCCGCTGGGCCTCTTTTCATGAACCGCGTGATCGAGAGCCTCGAGCAGCGCCAGCTGCGCAGTGATCTGCCGCCGTTCAAGGCGGGCGACAGCGTGCGCGTGCACTTCCAGGTGATCGAGGGCCAGCGCCGCCGCGTGCAGGTCTTCGAGGGGATCGTGATCAAGCGGCAGGGCGCAGGCGCGCGCGAGACGTTCACCGTCCGCAAGCAGTCGTTCGGCGTCGGCGTCGAGCGTACGTTCCCGCTGCACTCGCCGAAGATCGAGAGGATCGAGGTCACGGCGATCGGCGACGTCAACCGCGCCAAGCTCTACTACCTGCGCGGCAAGGTCGGCAAGCGGGCGCGCGTGCGGGCCAAGCGCGGGGTCCCGCTGCCGGTGGTCGAGGTGGCGCCGCCGCCGACCGAGGCCGACATGCCGCCCGAGGACGCCGAGCCGGAAGGGCTCGACGAGGTCGTCGCCGAGGAGCCGCAGGCCGAGGAGCCGCAGGGCGAGGAAGTGCAGGCCGAGGAGCAGGCCGAGGAACCGCAGGCCGAGGCGGAGCCCGAAGAGGCCGAGCCCGCAGAGGCCGAAGCCGAGCCCGTCGCCGAGCAGTAACGGAAGTGTGACGTTTCCAGGCGCCCGCTGAGCGCGGCGCTATGCTCGCCGCGTGAGGCGACGGACGGGCCGCAAGCTCCTCCAATTCGACCGCAAGCTCGGGGCGCGCTTCGTCGCGGGAGCCGACGAGGCCGGCCGCGGCCCGCTCGCGGGGCCCCTGCTGGTCGCCGGCGTCCTGCTCGACTACGCCAAGCTGCGCGACCATCGCGTCCGCCCGCTGGCCTGCCTGAACGATTCGAAGCAGTGCAGCGAGGCCGAGCGCGAGGAGCTCTTCCGGGCGGTCGTGTCGTGCGCCGAGAAAGTCGTCGTGCGGGCGATCTCTCCGGGCGAGATCGACCGCGAAGGGCTGCACCGCTCGAACCTCGCCGGGATGCGCGCCGTGCTCCACGAGCTCTCGCCGCCCGCTGAGGTCTGCCTCGTCGACGGGTTCCGGCTCGGCCCGTTGGCGCCCGAGCACCGCAGGGTCGTGGACGGCGACGAGAAGAGCGCCGCGATCGCGGCCGCGTCGATCGTCGCCAAGGTGACGCGTGACCGGATGATGCGGCGGATGGACGCGCTCTATCCGGCCTACGGCTTCCGCTCGCACGTCGGCTACATCACGCCGCGGCACAGCGCCGCGGTGCGCGAGGTCGGGCCTTCCGATATCCACCGGCGCTCGTTCCAGGCGCTCTGCTACACCTAGCACTCGCGCCTCAGGCCGGGCTGCCGAGCGGCGCGCGTGGTGGTTCTATCGCCTCCGCGGCTACCGGATCCTCGAGCGGAACGTCTGGGTCGGCGGGTACGAGCTCGACCTGATCGTGCGGCGTGGGCGGTGCCTCGCGTTCGTGGAGGTGAAGGCCAAGGGCGGCCCGCGCTACGGCGACCCGCTCGAGATGGTCACCGAGGAGAAGCAGCGCCGCCTGCGCCAGGCGGCCGAGGCATGGCTCGCCGCCCATCCGGAGCTCGCGCACCTGCATGCGAGCTTCGAGGTGATCGCGGTCGCCGAAGGGCGGCTGGAGCGGCTCCGGCAGGCGTTCTGAACCCGCCGTCGAAGCCCGCGGAGCGATGGCCTCGACGCAGGACGCTCTCTACCGCCGGATTGATCTCGAGCTCTCCTGGTCGGAGCGCGACCTCCCCGAGCGGGAGCGCACGAAGCACGTCCACCGGCTGCACCCGTACCTTGGCAAGTTCATTCCGCAGCTGGTCGAGGCCCTGCTCGAGCGCCACGTCCCGCGCGGCCGCGTGCTCGATCCGTTCGCCGGCTCGGGAACGACGCTGGTGCAGGGGCTGGAGTCCGGCTACGACGCGTGCGGCGCGGACGTCGCGGCCTTCAACTGCCTGCTGATGCGCGTGAAGACGGGCGAGTTCAACCCGTTCGTGCTCGAGTCGGAGCTGCGCGATGCGCTCGGGCGGCTCGAGACGTTCGACGGGAAGCGTCCGGAGGGCACGGTCTCCCGCTTCGTCCGTGACTGGTACGCGCCCCAGGCGGCCGCGGAGCTGCTCTTCTTCCGCGGTCTCGTGGAGGATTACGAGCATTCGGATGTCCTGCGTATCGTGCTCGCGCGCGCGGCCCGCTCGGCCAGGCGAACGACCCACTTCGACCTCGACTTCCCGCGGACGCCGCAGCGCGAGCCCTACTGGTGCCACAAGCACAAGCGCGAATGCCGTCCCGTCGGCGAGGCGCGGCGCTTCCTGCGGCGCTACACGCTGGACACCCTCGCGCGGGTGCGTGAGTTCGCGCGCGTGCGGGCGCGTGGGCGCGCGGCTTCGGTGATACACGGCGATGCGCGGGAGCTCGACTTCGGCGGTCGCTTCGAGGGTGTCGTCACCTCGCCACCGTATCCGGGGCTGATCGACTACCACGAGCAGCATCGCTACGCGTACGAGTTGCTCGAGCTCGAGGACTGCGGGGCGCTCGAGCTCGGGAAGGGGGCAAGCCGGGCGGCTCTGGGCGCGTACGTCGAAGGCGTCGCGGCCGTGCTAGTGAATGTCCGGCGACATCTGCGGCGGGGGGCTCCGGTCGTGATCGTGATCAACGACCGCCGGGAGCTCTATCCGGAGATCCTTTCGCTGGCCGGGTTGGGGCTCGAGGAGCGCTACCGGCGGCACGTGAACCGCCGGACCGGCCGCCGCGCCGGTGAGTACTTCGAAGACGTGCTCGTCGCCCGCTAGGCAAAGAGACACAGTTTCGTCACATATGGCCTAGGCGCCGTTGTCTATCTTGACGACGTGCTCGCACGGACGGTCACCCATGCGCTGGTCGGCCTCGACGCGCGCCGCGTCGACGTCGAAGCTCATCTCCAGGACGGCCTGCATTCGTTCGCGATCGTCGGGCTGGCCGACCGCGCCTGTCAGGAGGCGAAGCATCGCGTCCGCAGTGGAATCACCTCGGCCGAGCTGAAGTGGCCCGGACACCGGATCACCGTCAATCTGGCGCCGGCGGAGCTGCGGAAGGAGGGGTCGGGTTTCGACTTGCCGATTGCCCTCGCGGTGCTGGCGGCTTCGCGACAGGTGCCTCCGGAGTCTCTCGGCGGTCACGCCGCGGTCGGCGAGCTGGCGCTCGACGGGACGCTGCGGCCCGTCGGCGGCGTGCTGGCCGCGGCCGAGGGAGCCCGGCGCGGCGGACTGACGAAGCTCCTGTGCGCGGCCGAGTGCGCGGCCGAGGCCGCGCTCGCGGGGATCGATCCGGTCCCCGTGCACCACCTGGCGGAGGCGGTGGCGTATCTACGCGGCGAATGGCTGCCGTCTCCGCCGGACCCGCCCGCGCAGAACGGGTCCGCGCCGGGGCCGCCGGTTCCCGACCTTGCCGATGTGCGGGGCCAGGAGCGTGCGCGACGCGCGCTCGAGCTCGCTGCGGCCGGTGGCCACAACCTCCTATTCGCCGGCCCGCCCGGAACCGGCAAGACGATGCTCGCCCGCCGCTTGCCGGGAGTCCTGCCTCGCCTGCCGCCTGAAGAGGCGCTCGAAGTCACGCGCATCCACTCGGTCGCGGGCCTTCTGCCCCCGGGGCGCCCGCTTGTCACGGTGCCGCCCTTCCGCGCTCCGCACCACACGGCGTCGGTCGCCGCAATCGTCGGCGGCGGCCCTTCGCCACGGCCGGGCGAAGCCAGTCTCGCGCACCACGGAGTGCTCTTTCTTGACGAGCTCGCGGAGTTCCCGCGGAACGCGCTCGAGGCGCTGCGCCAGCCGCTCGAGGACGGCTTCGTGGCCGTCGCGCGGGTCGGCGGCCGGCTCATCTTCCCCGCCCGCTTTCAGCTCGTGGGGACGATGAACCTGTGTCCGTGCGGCGCGCGCGGCGATCCCGCGGTGGAGTGCACGTGCTCGGCAACGCGCCTGGCGGCCTACCGCGACAAGCTCTCGCGCGCACTGCTCGACCGGTTCGACCTCGTCGTCACCGTTCCGCGGCCGCGCGCACGAGAGCTCGAGGCTCCTCGCGCCGAGGGGTCCGAGGCGGTCCGGGCACGTGTCGAGGAGGCGCGCTTGCGTGCGCGCGGAGAGCCTCTGACGCGGACGCGGGAGGCGAACGAGCTCCTGACGCGGGCCGTCGAGCGTCTACCGCTCTCCGGGCGCGGACGCGCGCGTGTGGCCCGCGTCGCGCGTACGGTCGCTCATCTGAGCGGCACAGATGCGGTGGACGCCGAGCACGTTGCGGAAGCACTCTCGTTCCGCTCGCCGACGGAGCTCGCGGCGTGAGCGACCTCGCCCTCGCCGCGTTCGCCGCCGCGACCGACTCTCACGTCGTCCGCGAACCGAAGCAGGTCCGGTTCAGGCGGTTCGAGCGCGAGTTCGACGAGTCTGCGTATCGCGCCGAGCTGGAGGCTCGCGGCTATCGCTTCTTGGGGCGGTCAGCCGAGTGCTTCCCGCGCCTCGTGCGGGAGCTCCATGACCCGCCGCCCGGCCTGTTCCTCCGCGGTGCGGGCGGAGAGCAAGTGCTCGGCGAACCGTCCGTCGCGATCGTCGGCGCCCGCTCGTGCTCGTCCTACGGGCGACAGGTCGCGAGGCAGCTCGCGCGTGAGCTTGCGGCAGCGGGCCTCGTCGTCGTGAGCGGGATGGCGAGAGGGGTGGACGCAGAGGCGCACCGCGGGGCGCTCGAGGCCGGGGGGACGACCGTCGCCGTTCTCGGCTGCGGAATCGACAGGGACTACCCCGCTGCCCATGCCGATCTCGCCCGCGGCATCTGCGAGCGGGGCCTCGTCGTCTCGGAATACGCGCCAGGGGTCGAGCCGGCGCCGTGGCGGTTCCCGGCCCGCAACAGGATCATCGCCGGCCTTGCTCCGGCCACGGTGATCGTCGAGGCCCGCGAGCGCAGCGGGGCCTTGATCACGGCCGACTTCGCGCTCGAGGCCGGACGCGAGGTGTTCGCGGTTCCGGGAGAGATCACGTCGGCACTTTCCGCGGGGACGAACGCACTGGTGCGGCTCGGAGCGACACCCCTCACCTGTTCGGCTGACATCCTCTCCGCGTTCGGCCTCGAGCCGGCTCCCGGACGATCGGTCGAGCTCGGCGAGCACGCGGCGGCCGTGCTCGCTGCTCTGGCCGAGGAGGCGGCGGGCGCCGACCAGCTCGGACGCGTGACGGGGCTCGACGCCGCCGCCCTGGCGACGGCCCTCACAGAGCTCGAGTTGGCCGGAGCCGCGGCGGAGTCCGAGGGCCTTTGGAGAGGGGTGAGGCCGCAGGGATAGCCTCCGCGACATGACGAGCTCGTACTGGCTCTCGGAACCGTGGGCCGCACCAGCCGTCGGGCGCTCGGAGGGAGCGGTCGACGTCGCCGTGGTCGGCGGGGGCGTCACCGGCTGCGCCTGCGCGCACGTGCTTGCTCAGGCCGGCTTGAGCGTGGTTGTGTTGGAAGCGCGCGAGATCGCGAGCGGTGCCAGCGGGCGAAACGGCGGCTTCGCGCTGCGGGGCGGCGCTCCCGCCTACGACGACGCCTGCCGCCGACTCGGAGCGGAACAGGCGCGTGCGCTCTGGCGGCTGACCGAGCGCTACCTCGACCGGCTCGAGAGCCTGGCCGGTGACGCCTTCCGCCGGACCGGCAGCCTGCGCCTCGCGGCGGACCCTGCCGAGCGCTCCGAGCTCGAGGCCGAGTACGAGGCCCTGCGCGACGACGGCTTCGACGTCGAGTGGCGGGACGAGCTGTCTGAGCCGCTTGCGAGCCGGTTCCACGGCGCCGTCCTCCATCCCGCGGATGGGGTGCTCCAGCCTGCCCGCTGGGTGAGGCGCCTCGCGGCTCGCGCGGCGCAAGCCGGGGCGGCGATCCGCGAGCACACCCGTGTCGGCTCGCTGGACGACATCGAGGCTGAACACGTGGTCGTCGCCACCGACGGTTACACCTCGGGTCTGGTGCCGGCGCTCGACCAAGCCGTGATACCCGCCCGCGGGCAGGTGATCGTGACCGAGCCGCTCGGCCGGCAGCTGTTCCCCTGCCCGCACTCCGCGCGGCACGGCTACGACTACTGGCACCAGACCCCGGAAGGGCGGCTCGTGGCCGGCGGCTTCCGAGACACCGCCTTCGACGAGGAGACGACGCGCGAGGAGGTGACGACCCCCGGGATCCAGGCCCAGCTCGAGCGCTTCGTGGCCGACCTCAGCGGCGAGACGCCCAAGATCACCCACCGCTGGGCCGGCATCTTCGGCAACACCGAGGACCGGCTGCCGTTGGTCGGTCGTCATCCGGGCAGCGACCGCGTCTGGGTCTCGGTCGGCTATTCGGGTCACGGCAACGTCATGGGGCTCGCCTGTGGCGAGCTGGTCGGCCAGGCGATCCTCGGCGATCCCGCGCCCGAGCTCGACCTGTTCGACCCGGCGCGACTGATCAGCGCTTAGCCTCCGGGTGTGCCCGACTGCCCGTTCTGCGCGATCGTCGAAGGCCGCCGCGACCAGGAGATCGTCGCGTCGGACGGCAATTCCGTCGCCTTCTTGTGCGAGCCGCCCGCGACACAGGGCCACACCTTGATCGTCCCCCGCCGGCACCGAAGCGACATCTGGGACGTACGCGAAGCCGAGCTTGCCGACATGGCGGAGATGGCGCGCGGTCTAGCGGCCGTCATGCGAGAACGCCTCGGCGCCACGGGCATCAATCTCCGCCAGAACTCAGGCGCGCGGGCGGGCCAGGACGTCTTCCACTTCCACCTCCACGTCGTCCCGCGCTACGAGGACGACACCGTCCAGCCGGGATGCGTCTGGGGCGCGCCGCCCTGGCAGGCCCCGCCCAACGGCCCTGAAGAGCGTCGCCGCGTCGCCGACGCCCTTCGCGACGGTCTCGCGCGTCGCTAGAGCTCGATCGCCGGCAGGTCCAGCTCCGCCGCCATTTCCATCGCGGCGAGGGCGATCGCCAGGTCCTGGATGGCGAGCCCGGTCGAGTCGAACGACGTGATCTCGTCGCCGGACGCCCGGCCCGTCGTCTCGCCCGCGAGCACAGCGCCGAGCTCTGTCACCTGTTCGCGCCGCAGGGCGCCCGCTTGCACCGCGTGTGCGAGCTCGCCGTTATGTGACGCCTGCTCCCAGTCGTCGCAGAACACGTGTGTCCGAACGAGCTCGGCGACCGCGATTTCCGCCTTCCCGGGCCCGTCGGCTCCCATCAGGCTCACGTGCTGGCCCGGTTGCAGCGAGCCCTCGGGCAGCAGCACCTCGTGCCCCGGCGTCATGGTCACGAGCAGATCGGCAGCTAACGCCTCATCGCGTGACCCCGCGACCGTGCAGCCGAGCTCGGCCGCGGCCGCCTCTGCTCGGGTGGGATCGACGTCCCAAAGCACCACGTCCCGCCCGCGCGCGAGGAACGTCCTCGCGGCAGCGCGCCCGTTCACGCCCGCCCCGACGACGGCGGCCGTTTCGGCATCCTGCCGCCCGAGCGTCTCCGCGGCGAGGACGGCCGCCGCACCGGTTCGCAGCGCCGTCACCGCCGCTGCGTCGAACAAGGCCCGCAGCTGTCCGGTCGACGCGTCCGACAGAAGCACGAGGCCGGTGACCGTCGGCAACCCGCGCGCCGGGTTGCCTGGGAAGGACGTCACCCACTTGAGCGCCGCGTGCCCAGCCCCGAGCGCGGGCATGGCGCGGAAGTCCCCGGCCGGGTACGCGGGTACGTAGACCTTCGGCGGCATCGACCACTCGTCGCGTTGGTACGCGAGGAAGGCGTCGCGCACAGCCGCGAGCGCACGCTCGGGCGTGACTGCAGCCTCGACGTCAGCGGCGGCGAAGAACGGGACCCGCACCGATCAGAGCGACTTCACGTCGGCGATCAACTTGGTGATCGAGTCCTTCGCGTCGCCGAACAGCATCACGGTCTTCGGGTTGTAGAAGAGCGGGTTCTCGATCCCCGCGAAACCGGGGTTCATGCTCCGCTTGAGCACGACCACGGCGTTGGCCTGGTCGACGTTGAGGATCGGCATTCCGTAGATCGGGCTCCCCTGGTTGTTGCGCGCGTCGGGGTTGACGACGTCGTTCGCCCCGACGATGAGCGCGACGTCCGTGCGCGAGAACTCCGGGTTCGCGTCGTCCATCTCCTTCAGCTGCGGGTAGGGGACGTTCGCCTCGGCGAGCAGCACGTTCATGTGGCCCGGCATCCGGCCGGCGACTGGGTGGATCGCATACGAGACCTCGACGCCCTTGCCCTCGAGCAGGTCGGCGAGCTGGCGGACGTCGTGCTGGGCCTGCGCGACCGCGAGCCCGTAGCCCGGGACGAAGACGACCTTGTGCGCGTAGGCGAGCATCACCGCGACGTCCTCTGCGCTGGCCGAGCGGACGGTGCCGCCGTCGCTCTCGGCCGCGGCCGCCGCCGCCTCGGAGACCTGGCCGAACGCGCCGAAGAGGACGTTCGCGATCGAGCGGTTCATCGCGCGGCCCATCATCAGCGTCAGCAAGGTGCCCGACGCGCCGACCAGCATGCCGGCCACGATCAGAACGTTGTTCTCGAGCTCGAAGCCGCCGATCGCGACCGCGAGACCGGTGAACGCGTTGAGCAGCGAGATGACGACGGGCATGTCGGCGCCGCCGATCGGAAGTACGAAGAGAACGCCGAAGAGTGCCGCTCCGCCGATCACGACCCACAGGAGCCACTCGTCCTGAACGCCCGCCACGAGCGTGACGCTGAGCGCGACGCAGGCGGCGAGGAGCGCGAGGTTGACGAACTTCTGGCCGGGATAGGTGATCGGCCGGCCGCGGATCAGCTCCTGGAGCTTCGCGAAGGCGACCATCGACCCTGCGAAGGAGATCGCGCCGATCAGACCGGAGAGGGCGATCGCCAGTGCGATGTCGATCTTCGGGCGGCCGGGCTCGGGAAGGATCCGATGGAGCTCCGCGAGCGCGATCAGCGCCGCCGCACCGCCGCCGACGCCGTTGAAGAGCGCCACCATCTGCGGCATCGCGGTCATCTTCACGCGCCGGGCGGCGACGGCTCCGAAGCCGCCGCCGATGACCATTCCGATCACGATCGCCCACCAGCTCGCGCTGCCGGCCTTGATCCAGGTGACGACGATCGCGACGAGCATGCCCACCGCGCCGATCTGGTTGCCGCGCCGCGCGTGCGCCGGGTTGGAGAGGAAGCGCAGCGCGAGGATGAACGCCACGATCGGGATCAGGTAGAGCAGGTTCGCGAGATTGGTGCTCATTCGGCGCTGGGGCCGCCGTCGCTCGAGGCGTCCGGCGCTTTCGCAGGCTCGCGCTTCTTGAACATCTCGAGCATGCGGTCGGTGACGACGAAGCCGCCGACGACGTTGGCCGAGCCGAGCACGACGCCGAGGAAGCCGACGATCCACTCGAAGGTGTCCTTGTCCGGCTGGGCGAGGACGATCATCGCGCCGACGAGGACGATTCCGTGGATTGCGTTGGTGCCCGACATCAGCGGGGTGTGCAGCAGCGTCGGCACCTTCGAGATCACCTCGAACCCGAGGAAGATCGCGAGCACCAGGATCGTCAGCTCGAAGACGAGGAGCGTGTTGTGGCTCATGCCGCACCCGTCCCAGCGGAGCGCGCGATTGGAGGTCGTCCCCCTCCAAAAAATCCCATACCCCCACCCAGGGTGGGGATGACTGTCCCGCCGCCCTCGCGGCTGACGATACCGGCGCGTGGCGCACGTGTCTGTGCCGTGAGTGCGACGATTCCGTGGCGGTCCATCCACAGCCGGCTCGGGCGGGCAGCTCCGTGTCGGTTCGCCCACAGCCGACTCAAGCGGGCACCTCCTCCTTGCGGGTGACGCAGGCGCCCGCCGTGATCTCGTCCTCGAAGTCGAGCGCGAGCTCGCCCTCGGGCGCGAGGTGCTGGAGCAGCGCGCTCACGTTCCGGGCGTAGAGCTGGCTCGCGTGGTAGGGCATCGAGCTCGGCAGGTTCGTGAGGCCGACGATCGAGACACCCTCCCGCACGACCTCTTCGCCCGGCTCGGTCAGCTCGCAGTTCCCGCCGGCCTCTGCCGCCAGATCGACGACAACGGACCCCGGACGCATCGCCGCGACCGCGCTCGCCGGGATCAATCGCGGCGCCGGCCGTCCCGGGATCAACGCCGTCGTGATCACGACGTCGAACTCCGGCAGCCGAGCCTCCAGCTGCTCCTGCTGCTCGCGCTGCTGCTCCTCCGTGAGCTCCTGCGCGTAGCCGCCGGCCGTCTCCTCGCCGACCACGCCGAGGTCGAGCCAGCCCGCGCCGAGGCTCTCGATCTGCTCGCGGACGACAGGTCGCACGTCGAAGCCCGTCACCACCGCGCCTAGCCGCCGCGCGGTCGCGATCGCCTGCAGGCCGGCGACCCCGGCCCCGAGCACGAGCACCTTCGCCGGCGCAACCGTCCCCGCAGCCGTCATCAGCATCGGGAAGAACTTCGGCAGCCGCTCTGCGGCGAGCAGCGTCGCCTTGTAGCCGGAGACGGTGGCCTGCGACGAGAGCGCGTCCATCGGCTGCGCGCGCGTGATCCGGGGAATGGACTCCATCGCGAAGGCGGTCACCCCGAGCCCCGACAGTCGCTCGAGCCCTTCCTTGTCGGTCAGCGGCTGAAGGAAGCCGATCAGGACCTGGCCCTCGCGCAGCCGCCCGGCCTCGTCGGCAGAGGGCTTCTGCACCTTGACCACGGCCTCTGCCTCGTACGGATTGCCGACGATCCGTGCGCCGGCCTCCTCGTAGTCGCCGTCCGGGAACGACGCCGCTGCGCCCGCGCCGCCCTCGACGAGCACCTCGAACCCGCCGGGCACCAGCCGCGAGACCACCTCGGGAACGAGGGCGACCCGGCACTCGCCGGCAGCAGTCTCTCTCGGCACCCCGACCCGCATGCGGCGCCAATGCTAGTGCCCTGATCCGGACGGCCGCGCTTGACACGTCGTCACGGGCGGCAGAGGATCGGTAGCGCGCACGCCGGGGAGGGAGGGCAACAACATGAATTCGAGGATCGCGATCTTGGCCGCGCTCGGCGCGATCGTTCTGGTGCCGCTCGCCGGCGCCGTCATTCCGACCTCGCGCCAGGACGTGCCGGGCGTGGTCCAGGCGAGCCACGACGACTGCGCCAGCCCGCTCTCGTACCACGCGAGCCAGGTCGAGCCCTCCAGCGCCGCCCACGGGTCGACGGTCGTCGCGAGCTTCCAGGTTGGACGCGTCTACGACGGCGGGTCATGCGACATCGGCTGGGCGCGGACGACCGACGGCCGGACCTGGCAGCACGGCCTGCTGCCGCTCACGATCTACGGCGGCCAGGGGACGACCGATGCCGGCCCGCTGACGCGCGCAAGCGACCCGTCGGTCGCCTACGACGAGGCCGACGGCGTCTGGCTGATCGACAGCCTCGGGCTGGCCGGAAACGCAGACGTGCCGGGCCTCTTCGTCAACCGCTCGACCGACGACGGGGTCACCTGGGGCCCGCCGATCGCGACCCACGTGGCCTCAGGCGACTCGCCCGACAAGAACTGGATCACCTGCGACAACTGGCAGCGAAGCGCCGGCTACGGGAACTGCTACGAGGAGTACGACGACAGCGGCGCCGGCGACCAGATCAAGATGCAGCGCTCGACCGACGGCGGCCTGACGTGGTCGCCGCCGCAGAACCTGGCGAACGGCCAGACCGGCGGGATCGGCGGCGTCCCGGTCGTCCAGCCGCCGCCGCCGGGAGCGCCCTCGGGGACCGTCTGCGGCCGCGCCGTCGTGCCGATTCAGGTCGGCAACGGCGTGGGGTGGTACACGTCGACCGACTGCGGCGTGACCTGGTCGGCACCGACGCAGATCGCTCCGAACATGACGGCGACGCACACGGTCGCAGGCGGCCTGCGCACGTCGCTGCTCCCCGCCTCGGCAGTCGACGGCGGCGGCGCCGTCTACGCGGTCTGGCAGACGCGCAGCTTCCGCACGCAGAACACGACCCTCGCCGCGGCGGCGTCGGCCGGCGACACCTGTGTACGGCTCGCCAACATCACCGGCCTCGCGGCCGGTCAGACGCTGCGGATCGACCCGAACGGCCCGCATCCCGAGGTGGTCACCGTGCAGAGCGCGAGCGGCACGGCGTGCGGCGGCGCCAGCGGCGCAACGTTCACGCCCGCCCTGGGCTACGCGCACGCGAGCGGCGCGTTCGTCACGAAGAACAACGTCGCGAGCAATTCGTCGAGCGACCCGAACGACATCGCGATGAGCGTGATGCCTGCGCCGACCGACGCGAACCCGAATCCGAGCTTCGGCGCGCCGGTCCGGATCCCGGCCGAGGCCGACAGCGGCGGCCAGTCGAACACCAACGACCACTTCATCCCCGGCATCGCGGCCGCCCCGGGCTCGACGGGGGCGAACGCCCACCTCGGGCTCTTCTACTACACCTATCGGGTCGCGGCCTGCCAGGCCTACGTGCCGGCGAGCATCTGCACCGCCAAGGTCGGCTACGTCTCCTCGGCCGACGGAGGCACGCACTGGTCGGCGTCTCGCACGTTCGGCGGGATGACGATGGCGGAGATTCCGCGCTCCAGCCAGGGGCCGATGGTCGGCGACTACGCGACTGCCTCCGTCTTCGGGGCGGGCCCGTGTCTCGGCCGCGCGGTCGAGGCGTTCGCGCTCGGCCTGCCGCCGCAGACGGACGACAACGCGCTCTACGAGGCGATGTACGCGCCGCCGTGCGGGCTCCCGATCGGCCCGTCGATCTTGCCCGGCGGCGCCGAGGGCATCGCGGCGACGAGCTCGACCGTGCTCACGGGCCGCGCCCCGGTCACGCGGGCGCAGATCCACCCGTACCGGACCGCGCGCTAGCCGCTATTCGCGGCGAGCTCCCGCGGGCGCCGGCTCGGCGCGGCCGACTCCTTCGGGACGCGCCCCTTCCGGACGGGTCTCTTCCGGACGCGGCGGCCGGTTCGGCCACCAGGAGAGAGGGCCGAACGAGGCGGCGAGCGACGGCACGAGGATCGACCGGACGATGAACGAGTCGATCACGATCCCCGCGGCCATCACGAAGGCGAGCTCGCGCATCGGCCGGATCGGGATCAGCGCGAGCAGCGCGAACGAGCCGGCGAGCGTGATCGCGGCGATCGAGATCGTCCCGGAGGCACGCGGGCTCGCGTAGCGGATCGCCTCGCGGAAGGGCCGCTTCCGCGCCTCCTGCCAGATCCGCCCCGAGATGAAGATGTTGTAGTCGGAGCCGAGCGAGAGCAGCAGGACGGCAGCGGCAAAGGGCACGTAGTAGGTCAGGTCCTGGTGACCCAGGACGGTCTGGAAGAGCCAGGTGGTGACGCCGAGGGAGGCCGCGAGGGCGAGCACGCTCGCCGCCAGCAGGTAGAGCGGCGCAACCAGTGCTCGCAGGAAGATCACGAGCAGGACGAGATTCGCGAGGAGGAGCGCCAGCGCCACGCGCGCGATGTCCGAGTGCATCGTGCGGACGGTCTCGTCGGCGATCGCGGTGTCGCCGGCGAACCCGGCGCTCACGCCGGTGAGGCCCGCGCTTCGAAGCAGCGAGGGAAGCCGGTCCTCGAGGTCGCGCAGGTGGTGAATCGCGTGCGAGCTCAGCGGTTCGTCGCGGAGCACCACCGCGAAGCGCGCCGCGTTTCCCGCCTCGTTCACGAAGACCGGCCTGCGCACCGCCTGCGGCTGGTCGGCGACGCCCACGATCCCGGCCACGCCGGGCTCCTTTTCGATCAGGGTCTGCAGCCGCTCGAGCTGGGGGCGCTCCGCCCCGAGGGAGGAGCCCTGGAGGAGGATCTCGGTGGGGGCGACGATCCCGGGTGCGAACCCGGCGGAAGCTGCGTCCGCCGAGCGCCTCACCTCGTTCGTGGGCGGAAGCCCTCGCAGGATCGTCACGCCGAGCGCGGTCGAGCGGGTCTCGGTCGCGACCGCGATGAGGATCGCGCAGGCGACGACCGCGAGCACGGTCGCGACCAGCCGGTGGGTCAGGAACCGCCCCGCGCGGACGCGCAGGCGCGACGGCTCGCGCGGCTCGGCCCAGCGCAGCCCGGGCCAGAAGAGCGCGCGGCCGAACAGCGCGATCGCGGCCGGGATCGCCGTGACTGCCACCGCGAGCGTGATCAGCACCGTCACCGCCATTCCCGGGCCGAACGCGCGGAAGAAGCCGAGGTGCCCGATCACGAGCGAGCCCGAGCCGATCGCCACGATCAGCCCCGCGGTCACGACGATCGGCAGCACCGAGCGCGTGGTCCGGTGGACGGCCTCGAGGCGGTGCT
Source organism: uncultured Actinomycetes bacterium (assembly GCA_963788215.1). Lineage (GTDB taxonomy): Bacteria > Actinomycetota > Thermoleophilia > Gaiellales > Gaiellaceae > AC-32. Next base: position 113,966 of record CAWBFX010000003.1, on the reverse strand, counting down.
GGCCCTCGACGAGGCCGCGGCGCGCACCGGAGAGGAAGAAGACCGCGTAGTCCGTGGTGAGGCCCAGCAGCAGCGCCACGAGCACGGGCTCGATCTCGTTCGGGACGTCGAGGCCCTGGCGGTCGGCGACCCAGGTGAGGACGCGGGTCGAGATCAGGTAGGCGAGCGCGGCCGCGCCCAGCGTCACGAGCGGCGGCCCGAAGGCGCGGTAGACGAGGAGCAGGATCAGGGCGATCAGCCCGACGGTCGCCGCCTCCACGAGCGGCAGCGCCTTGTTGATCTCGCGGAACTCGGCCTCGTGCGCCGCCACCGTCCCGGTGACCCCGGTGACCGGGTCGCCTCGACGCTCGATCCCCTGCGCGAACGTGTGCGCGAGCGCGAGCTGCGCGCCCTGGCCGACGCTCGGCCGGAAGTAGAGGTAAGTGACGATCGTGGTGCCGTTCTCGCGCGAGGACGGGAAGACGCGGCCCATGTTCGAGACCGGCAGCGCGAAGGCGATGCTGTGCAGCGCCTGGTCCTGCCCGCGGTCGATGCGTGCCGCGCGGTGCAGCGCGCGCCTCTGCACCTCCCGCGAGAGCCCGTTCGGGTCGTGCTGCACGACAGCGACGCGCGAGATGAGCGAAGTGCCGAAGACGGCGAGCCCGCGCTTCTCGACGACGGTCGCCTGCGAGTGCGTCGGGACGAGACCGGCGACGTCGGTGCTACCGCGGTCGGTGAACGACGGCAGCCGCGTCGTGGCCAGGACCGCGGCGACGATCCAGGCCGGCACGATCAGGAAGCGCAGGCGGACAACAAGCCAGGCGAGCGCACTCATCTGGCTCTCCTATCCGCCCCGTTCGAGCTTTACGCCCACCGCCGCTAGAGTCCGCGCCGTGGCCGGCGCGCTTGCGGAGATCGCGGACAGCTTCTTCAAGCCCGCCGTCAACGACCTCGTCCCGTACGAGCCGGGCAAGCCCGTCGAGGAGGTGCAGCGCGAGCTGGGCCTCGAGCGGGTGGTCAAGCTCGCCTCGAACGAAGGGCCGTTCGGCCCGTTTCCGGAGGCGCGCGCCGCGATCGAGGCTTGCGCCGGCGAGCTCAACCGCTACCCGGACGGAGGCGCCTACCGGCTGCGGGCAGCGCTCGCGGAGCGGCTCGACCTGCGCTTCGAAGAGGTCGCAGTCGGTGCGGGCTCCGACGGGCTCGTCGACTGCCTCAGCCAGGCGATGCTCGACCCCGGCGACGAGATCGTCTGCGGCTGGCCCTCGTTCCCCAGCTACGCGATCGATGCACGCAAGCTCGGCGCCGTCCCGCGGACCGTGCCGCTCCGCGACGGCCGCTACGACCTCGAGGCGCTCCTCGACGCTGTCGGGCCGCGGACGAAGATCGTCTACGTCTGCCTCCCGAACAACCCGACCGGCACCGCGAACACGAGGGCCGAGCTCGACGCCTACTTCGAGCGCGTGCCCGACCACGTGCTGACCGTCATCGATCAGGCCTACCTCGAGTACATCGACGACCCCGATTATCCGGAGGGAATCGCCGAGTACCTGAAGGACGGCCGGCGCGTCGTCGTGCTGAGGACGTTCTCGAAGATCTACGGGCTCGCGGGCCTGCGCGTCGGCTACGGCCTCGCGCCCGAGAAGGTCGTCACGGCGATCGGCAAGGTGCGGCGCGCCTTCGACATCACGACGCCTGCGCAGGAGGCTGCGCTTGCGAGCCTCGACTCGCCGGAGGAGCTCGCGCGCCGGCGCGAGGTGAACGCCGCCGGCCGCCCCAGGCTCGAGGCGATCCTGCGCGAGCACGGACTCGACCCGGTCGGGCCGGCGGTCGCGAATTTCGTCTTCGCAGAGGTGGGGGAGGACTCGCGCCCGTTCTTCGAGCGGCTTCTGCGCGAGGGCGTGATCGTGAGGCCCACGCACGGCTTCGGCGCGCCCGACGCGATCCGGGTCACGGTCGGCACCGACGAGGAGCACGAGCTCCTCTCGTCGGCGCTCGACCGCGTGGCCTCTGCGGCCCTGTCCGGATAAGCCACGCCAGCTGAGACAGGCCCGAAAATAACCCTCGTTCGAGGGCCACCGAGGGTGTTACCTTTCGAGCGATGGACCGCCGCCGTCCATCCGGCCGCAGAGGAGGGCTCCTCAGCCGGGAGCCCAGCTTCAGGCGGCTCTTTCTCGCGACCATCGGCTCCGGGGCGGGAACGTGGCTGGCGCTCGTCGCGCTCGAGATCGACATCTTCGAGCGGACGCATTCGTCCGCCTGGATCGCGGCGCTCCTGATCGCCGACCTGCTGCCGGCGTTCGCGATCGGCATCTTCGCGGGGCCGCTCATCGACCGGCTTTCCCGCCGGACGTTGATGGTCGGCGCCGACCTCGTCCGGTTCGGCGTCTTCGTCGCGCTCGTCTTCGCGACGAACGCGACCCAGATCGTGGTACTCGCCGCGGTGGCCGGCATCGCCACCGGGTTCTTCCGGCCGGCCGCCTACGCGGCGATTCCGAACGCCGTCGAGGACGCCGACCTACCGGCTGCCAACTCCCTGCTGCAGACGGCCGACAACGTCACCTGGGCGCTCGGCTCCGTGGCGGGCGGCGCGCTCGCGGCGGCCGTCGGGGTCCACGCGGCCTACCTGTTCAATGCGGCGACCTTCCTGGTCTCGGCCGCCCTGCTCGCCGGGCTCTCGGCCCGCGTCCTGCAGGCCGGCTCCGTCGCGAGCAGGGGCCACTGGCAGGACCTGAAGGACGGCTTCAGCCTCTCGGTCCGCTCGCCCGGCCTGCTGACGGTTCTCGTCGCCTGGAACATCGCGATGTTCGCCACCGCCGCCGTCAACGTCGCGGAGCCGAGCCTCGCCCTCGACACCTTCTCGGCCGGCAGCTTCGGGCTGGGCCTGATGATGGGCTGCTCCGGGCTCGGGCTCGCGATCGGCGCGTACCTGGCGGCTGCGTGGATCGAGCGCCGGGGGCTGTCGCGGGTCTACGGCGCCGCGCTCGGCCTGATGGTGATCGGGATCGGCGCGGCGGCGGTCGCTCCGAACGTCTGGGTCGCGGCGGCCTGCGTGGTCGTGCTCGGGTGCGGCAACGGCTCGGCGGTCGTCTGCAACGCGCTGCTCGTCCAGCGGGGCGCGCCCGACGAGCTGCGCGGGCGGGCGTTCGCGGTGCTGATGAGCTCGAACGTCGGCATGTTGATGCTCGGCATGATCGTCGCCGGCCGGCTTACCGACGTCGTCGGCGCCCGCTGGGTCTGGGCCGCTGCTGCGGTCGCCGCCTGGATCGCGGCCGTCGTGGGCTTCGCCCTCTCACGGCGGGTCGCGCAGCCCGAGCCCGCGCAGCCCGAGCTCGAGGCGGTCGCCGTCACGGCGCACGCCGCCGAGCCCGTACAGCGCTAGCACTAGCATCCGCGTAGTGGCAGCCAGGCGCGAGTTCACGCGCGAGTCGCTCGCCGCCGGCGTCCGGGCCGGCGACAAGCGGGCGCTCGCCCGCGCGATCACGCTCGTCGAGAACTCGGAGCCGCTCGCGTACGACCTCGTCAAGGACGTCTACCCCGACACGGGCAACGCCTACGCGGTCGGCGTCACCGGCCCGCCCGGCGTGGGCAAGTCGACGCTGATCGGCGCTCTCGTCCGCCACGTACGCGGCGAGGGCCGCACGGTGGGCGTGATCTCCGTCGATCCCTCGAGCCCGTTCTCCCACGGCGCGCTCCTCGGCGACCGCATCCGCCTCGCCGACCACTTTCTCGATCCCGGCGTCTTCATCCGCTCGATGGGCACGCGCGGCCACCAGGGAGGGCTCGCCGAAGCGGCGCTGCAGACCGTGCTCGTGCTCGACGCAGCCGGCAAGGAGCTCGTCTTCCTGGAGACGGTCGGCGCGGGCCAGGGCGAGGTCGAGGTGATCACGATCGCCGACACCGTCGTGCTCGTGCTGATGCCCGGTTCCGGGGACTCGATCCAGGCGCTGAAGGCCGGGATCATGGAGATCCCCGACGTGATCGTCATCAACAAGATGGACCATCCGGCGGCGAAGACGATGGTGAACGAGGTCGCGTCGATCCTCTCGCTCGACAAGGAGAGCGAGTGGCGTCCCAAGATCGTCCTCACGGAGGCGGCGCGCGGCGAGAACGTGGATGAGCTGTGGACGAGGATCGAAGAGCACCGGGCTTTCCTCGAGAGCGAGGGCCGGCTCGAGGAGCAGCGGGGCCGCCACCTTGCCGGCGAGGTCTTCGCCGTCGCCTCCGCCCGCGCGAAGTCGCACCTCGAGCGCGCCGTCGCCGACGATCCCGAGCTGCGGCGGCTCCTCGACGAGGTCCAGAGCCGACGCCTCGACCCGCTCACCGCCGTTCGCGAGATCATGGAGAAGGTGTTCAAACTTGACGGTGTTGACGGCACCCAAGCTCGCTGAGATCGAGGAGGCGCGGAAGCGGCTCGAAGGAGTCGCGCGCGTCACCCCGGTCTACAGCTCCGAGACGCTCGGCAACCTGACCGGCCGCGAGGTCGTCCTCAAGGCCGAGAACCTGCAGCGCACCGGCTCGTTCAAGATCCGCGGCGCGTTCAACAAGATCTCGACCCTGTCCGACCGTGAGCGGCGAGCGGGGGTCGTGGCCGCGAGCGCCGGCAACCACGGCCAGGCGGTGGCCTGGGCGGCGCGCGAGGTGGGGGCGAAGGCGATCATCTTCATGCCGCAGGACGCGCCGATGGCGAAGGTCGAGCCGACCAAGAGCTACGGCGGCGAGGCGAGGCTCGTGGGCGTGCGGTTCGAGGACGCGCTCGAGGAGGCGCTTGCGTACGCCGAGAAGAGCGGCGCGACCTTCGTCCACCCGTACGAGGACGAGCGCGTGATCGCCGGCCAGGGGACGATCGGCCTCGAGATCGCCGAGCAGGTGCCCGACGTCGGCACGGTCGTGATCCCTGTCGGGGGCGGCGGGCTCTCGTCCGGGATCGCGCTCGCGCTGCGGGCGGTCAAGCCCGGGCTGCGCATCGTCGGGGTGCAGGCGGGTCTCGGCGGCTGGACGATCGCCGACGGGATCGCGGTCAAGTCGGTCGGTGAGCAGACCGGCCGGATCCTCGACGAGAACCTCGACGAACTGGTCAGCGTCACCGACGAGGAGATCTGCAAGGCGATCGTGCTTCTGCTCGAGCGGGCGAAGCTCGTGGTCGAGGGCGCGGGCGCGGTCGGCGTCGCAGCGCTCCTCGCGGACAAGGTCGGCGGGGAAGGGCCGGTCGTCGCCCTCCTCTCGGGCGGCAACATCGACCCGACGGTGCTGATCTCGGTGATGCGGCACGGTCTCACGCTCGCGGGCCGCTACCTCGTCCTGCGCACGCGCCTCGAGGACCGTCCCGGCGAGCTGATCAAGCTGCTGAAGCTCGTGGCCCAAGAGCGGGCGAACGTGCTCTCGGTCGAGCACCACCGCGAAGGCATGGACGTTCCGGTCAGCGAGAGCGAGCTCGAGCTGACGCTGACGATGCGCGACGAGCACCACTGCTCGGTACTGATCGAGACCCTCCGTAGCCTCGGCTACGAGGTCCAGCGCCTCCGCTAGCGGTGGCCGAGCGACCGCACCGGGAACGAAAGGTCGTGACGGTGCTCTTCGCCGACCTCGTCGGCTTCACGTCGCGGGCAGAGTCGCTCGACCCCGAGGACGTCGACGCGATCCTGCGGCCCTACCACGAGCAGCTGCGCTCCGAGCTCGAGCGCCACGGAGGCACCGTCGAGAAGTTCATCGGAGACGCGGTCATGGCCCTCTTCGGAGCTCCCGTGGCCCACGAGGACGATCCCGAGCGAGCAGTTCGCGCGGCGCTCGCGATCCGCGAGGCGATGACGGACGACGGCCGGCTCCAGGTGCGCATCGCCGTCACGACCGGGGAGGCGCTCGTCACCCTCGGAGCCCGCCCGAGCGAGGGCGAAGGGATGGCGGCCGGCGACGTGGTCAACACCGCCGCCCGGCTCCAGAGCGCGGCGCCCGTCAACGGGATCCTCGTCGACGAGACGACGTACCGCGCCACGCGGGACGTCATCCACTACGACCAGGCCGACCCGGTGAGCGCCAAGGGAAAGGCCGAGCAGGTGCCGGTGTGGGAGGCGACCGAGGCGCGGGCGCGGTTCGGCACCGATGTCGTGCAAGCGGGAGCACGGCTCGTGGGACGGCGGCGCGAGCTCGATTCGCTCGCCGACGCGCTCGCCCGCGCGCGAGAGGAGCGCTCGCCGCAGCTCGTCACGCTCGTCGGCGTGCCGGGCATCGGCAAGAGCCGGCTGGTCTACGAGCTGTACGCGCTCGTCGATGCCGAAGACGAGCTGACGAACTGGCGGCAGGGGCGTTCGCTTCCCTACGGCGAGGGTGTGACCTACTGGGCGCTCGCCGAGATGGCGAAGGCTCAGGCCGGAATCCTCGAGACGGACGGGCCGGACGAGGCAGAGGCCAAGCTCGCGGAGATGGTGGGCGATCTCGTCGGCGAAGGGGCCGAGCAGCTGCTCGAGAGCCTGCGCCCGCTGGTCGGCCTGGCAGGCGACGGTGATCCGGGCGGCGACCGCGCGGCGCGCTTCGCGGCCTGGAGGCAGCTCTTCGAGGCGCTTGCCGAGCGGCGGCCGACCGTGCTCGTCTTCGAGGACCTGCACTGGGCCGACGACGATCTGCTCGATTTCGTCGACCACCTCGTCGACTGGGCTGTCGGCGTGCCGCTGCTGGTCGTCTGCACGGCCAGGCCCGAGCTGCTCGAGCGACGGCCGGGTTGGGGCGGCGGCAAGTCCAACGCGCTCACGCTCTCGATCTCGCCGCTCTCCGATGACGACACGGCGCGTCTGATCGCGGAGTTGCTGGAGCGCTCGGTGCTCCCGGCGGAGACGCAGGCGTCCCTGCTCGCGCGTGCCGGCGGGAACCCGCTGTACGCCGAGCAGTTCGCCCGGTTGCTGGCCGAGACGGGAAGCGAAGACCTGCGGGTTCCCGAGAACGTGCAGGGCATCATCGCGGCGAGGCTCGACGGGCTGCCGGCGGCCGAGAAGCAGCTCCTGCAGGATGCGGCCGTCCTCGGCAAGGTCTTCTGGCTCGGCGCGGTGTGCGCGGTGGGCGAGCTCGAACGTGCTCAGGCAGAGGACGCGCTGCACGCCTTGGAGCGGAAGGAGTTCGTCCGCCGCGAGCGCCGCTCGTCGGTCGGCGGCGAAGAGGAGTACGCGTTCCGGCACGTGCTCGTCTGCGACGTGGCGTACGGGCAGATTCCGCGTGCCGGCCGAATCGACCGGCATGAGCGCGTGGCGTCGTGGATCGACGCGCTCGGCCGCCGCGAGGACAACGCGGAGATGCTTGCGCACCACTACCTCCAGGCTCTGGAGCTTCGTCGCGCGGCCGGCCAGGAGGAGCCTCCCGAGCTTATGGAGCAGGCCCGGCTGGCCGCGCGAGACGCCGGCGACCGCGCACTTGTCCTCGGTTCGTTCACCGCGGCGCGCCGCTTCTTCGAGGCGGCGCTCGAGCTCTGGCCGGCGGACGATCGGGAGCGGCCCGAGCTGTTGCTGGCCTACGGGCGCAGCCGGGTGGACGACGCGGGTCTCGGAGACTGGGTGCTGACCGAGTCGATCGAGGGGCTTCTGGCCGCAGGCAAAGTCGAGGATGCGGCCGAGGCGCGGGCCAGGCTCGCCGGCGTGTGGCTCAACCGCGGCGACCGTGACCGGGCACTCGAGCAGCTCGAGCTCGCACGAGAGCTGCTCGCCGACCGCGAGCCGTCGCCCGCGAAGGCCTTCGTCCTCCAGGAGCTTGCCCGGGCTCTGATGATGGCCGACGACGAGCGGGCCTTCGGCCTTGCCTCTGAGTCCCTGGAGCTCGCGGAAGGGCTCGGCCTCGATGCGATCAGGGCTCGCAACCTGAACACGATCGGCTGCGGAAAAGTGAAGCTGGGCGACAGGAGCGGTCTTCAGGATCTCGAGCGTGCGATCGAGATCGGAGCCGCCGTCAACTCCCCCGAAGAAGTCAGTGCGCTGGCGAACCTCCAGACGATGGTCGGCATTCTCGGGGACCTGCGGCGCGCCGCCGAGTTGCAGGAGCAGTGCCTGACGGGCGCCCGGCGCCTCGGGGTGGCGAGCTTCGTGCGCTGGCAGGAGGCGGAAGGCGCCATCCACGCTTTCTGGCGGGGACGGTGGGCGGAGGCGTTCGCGCAGTCAAACGACTTCATCGAGGCGACGGAAGCCGGTTCGCCGCACTACATGGACTCGGTCTGCCGCTACGTCCGCGGATCGATCTATCTGGCCCGCGGCGACATGGAAGCCGCGCTCGCCGATGCGCGGCGCGGGACGGAGCAGGCGCGGCCCGTCAAGGATCCGCAGGCGCTGAACCCCGCGGTCGCCTTCGAGGCCCGCGTGGAGCTCGCGGCCGGCAACCTCGAAGCCGCCGGCCGGCTCGCCGACGAGCTGCTCGCAATTTGGGGAGGCGACGGAGTCGGCCCGCAGGTCGAGGCGATCGACGGAGCGTGGGCCCTGGTCGACCTGGGGCGAGCCGATGAGCTGATGGCGGCGATCGAGCGAGCCGAGGCCAAGACGCTCTGGCACGAAGGGGCAAGGCACATCGCAGCCGGCGACCTAGCTGCCGCAGCCGAGGTCTACGCCGAGATCGGCACTCTTCCCGATGAGCTCTACGCTCGCTTGCGGGCCGCAGACGACCTGGTCCGGCGGGGGCGGCGCGCGGATGCCGATGCTCAGCTGAGGCTCGCCTTGCCGCGTCTCACCGAGCTCGGCGCGACGGCCTGGCAGGCTGAGGCCGAGGCGTTGCTCGCCGCGTCCGCCTAGTCGGAACCGCAGCGGCGGAAGCTGGTCAGCGCGTGGCCGCGCTGCTCGAAGTCCGCGATGCCGCCGTCGAGCACCGGCCGGGCCTGGACTCCGTGGGCGGCGAGGACGCTCGCGGCCACCGCGGCGCGGGCGCCGCTCTCGCAGATCGTCACGACCGGGCGGCCGTTGTCCAGCTCCTCGGCGAACTCGCCCACGAGCCGGTACGGGATGTGCCGGCTTTCCGGGATGTAGCCCTCGTCGCGCTCGTTCTTCTCGCGGACGTCGACCAGCTCGACGGCGTCCGCCGAGAGCAGGCGCTCCAGCTCGTCCACGCCGATGGGCTCGAGCGTCTCCGTGGCCGGGCCGTCGAGGAAGTAGCCGGCGAGGTCGAGCAGGCCGACGGCGCGCAGCCGGGCGGCCGCCGTCTCCGCTTCCTCGGGCGAGGATGCGTGGATCGCGACCGGTCGCTCGAGGTCGAGCACGAAGCCCGCCTTCGTCCCGAGTGACGAGCCGGAGAGCGGCACGTTGAGCGCCCCGTGCAGGTGGCCGGCCGCGAACTCGTGCGGTGAGCGGACGTCGAGCACCTGTCCGTCGTGACCTTCCAGCCGCTCGAGCGGGGGCTGTGCCCCGACGAAAGGTCCGCGGTTGAGGGCGACGACCCGCTCCACGGTGGGCGGCCGCGGCGCGGAGATCGTCGCGTGCGCCGCGACGTACTCCTCCTCGCTCGGATACGCGAGCGCGCGGTTCGTCTTCAGCTCGGCGGCGATCGTGGAAGACCGGGCCGAGCTGATCCCAACCGCGCACAGCGAGCCCGCGACGTGGCCGGGGTCGACCTCGGTGCCGTCGGGGAGCCCTGCCAGGCGCTGCAGCGAACGGAACATCGCCTCCGCGCCCTCGCGCGCGTCCACCGCCAGGTCCGGCCGGGCCGCGTCGCCGATCAGCAGCGAGTCGCCGGTCAGCAGGTGGCCGTCCACGAGGTAGCAGCAGTGCTCGGGGCGGTGCCCGGGCGTGTGCAGGACGCGGATCGTGACGGACCCGACCTCGACCTCGCCGCCGTCCTCGACCGGATCGAACGGGTACTCGGGCTCGGCGAGCGGGTGGATCGAGACCGGGACGCCGTGCTCGAGCGCCAGCCGCCCGTGGCCGGAAAGGTGGTCGGCGTGCGTGTGCGTCTCGAGCACGCGCGCGATCCGCACGCCGCTGCGTTCGGCCTCCGCGAGGTAGGGCTCGATGGCGAAGGCAGGGTCGACGACCACCGCCTCGCCGGCTTCCTCGTCACCGATCAGATAGGACGCGCAGCCGAGGTCGTCGTCCACGAACTGCCGAAAGAGCACTGCCTGACGCTATCAGGGCGGCCTGCGGAATCCGAACGGCGACTTCGCGGCTACCGTCTTGGCATGAGGAGATCGACGCAGATGGTCCTGCTCGCGGTGCTCGCGGTGCTCGTAGCGAGCCTCGTGGTCGCGGCCCTGGTCGTCTCCGTCCACGGGTCGGGGAGCGCCTCGCCGGTCGTGACGAATTCGATCCCCGTCTCGGGCTCGTTCACGCCGCCGCGCGGAGCGGTCGTCCTCGCGCGCGAGGCGGGCGATCGCGCCGTCGCGCTTGCCGTGGCTCGGGGCAGGCTGACGGCCACCGTCCTCGCCGGGAGCGGCGAGCCGGAGACCGGTCTGCCGCTCTCCTTCCGGCTCGGCGGCCGAACCGTCAAGGCCTCTGCGTGCGGCAACGGCTGCTACACGGCGGCCGCACCGGCCGCGCGTCGGGTCGACGTCCTGCTTGGACGCGGATCTCCGGTGAGCTTCGACGTCCCCGCGCAGCCGCGCCCGGGAGAGGCCATCGTGCGCCGGGCGAGCCGCGTCTGGCGAAAGCTGAGCAGCCTCGTGTACGTCGAGTCGCTCCGCTCGAGCCCGAAGGCCGGGCTCGTGTCGACGTGGCGGATGCAGGCCCCGGACAGGATGGCGTTCACGATCCGAGACGGCGCTTCCGCGGTAGTGGTCGGCAACCGCCGCTGGGACCGGACGAAGCAGGACGGGAAGTGGGTCGAGTCCGAGACGCCCAGGCTGCACCTGCCGACCCCGACCTGGGGCAACCCGACCGTGAACGCGCATGTCCTCGGCACCGCGACGGTCGCCGGACGGCCGGTGTGGGTCGTCTCGTTCGTCAATCCCTCGGTCCCCGCCTGGTTCACGGCCTGGATCGACCGCTCGAACTACCACACGCTGCGGCTCCGCATGACCGCGGCGAGCCACTTCATGTTCCACCGCTACCTCGAGTTCGACCGGCCGCTCGGGATCAAGCCCGCCTAGCTCAAATAACGCGGCGGATCGCCTCGATCGCGACGACCCAGGCGACGGCGGCGGCGGCCACGGCGACGAGCGCGAGCAGCAGGCGGACGCGGACGCTCATCCGCCCGCCTTGTCCAGGAGCGTGATCACGAACGGCTGCTGGCCGGGGATCGTCACCTCGAACTGCAGCCCCCAGTGGCCGACCATGACGAGCGCGGGTGCCGACTTCGAGAACGAGCCGGGCCGCGTCTGGCGGAAGCGGTAGCTCTGCGTGCCCATCTCCATGTCGAGCATGTTGAACTGCGTGACGACCTCGGCGCCCCGAACTGGCTGTCCCTCCTTGGTGACCGTGATCCGGAACGAGTTGTTCACGGCCGCCCGGTTCGGCGCCACCTGGACGTGGATCTTGTACGGGCCCTTGTCGATCACCGTGGAGACCGGCCCCGGCCCGACGCGCGCGGCGATGTCCTTCACGCGGGCGAGGGCGCTCGCCGGCGGCGGGAGGCTGGTGAGGACGGCGGCGGCGAAAACCGCTCCCGTGACGAAGAGGATCTCGCCCTGGACCAGGCGGCGAAGCAGCAGCGCCGCCGCCGGGCCGTCCGAGGGCCGCACCCCGGCCGCCTCGAGGCGGGGCTTCGTCCGCGCGAGGTTGACCGCCGCCAGTGCGAGCGCGGCGAACAGCAGCACGATCTTGACGACGAGTGCCTTGCCGTAGTTCGTCTGCCAGAGCGAGCCCAGGGTCGGCAGCTCGAGCAGCGACTGGCCGATCCCCGTGCCGATCAACGCCAACACGGAGACGAAGGCGGTCGTCGAGAAGCGCGGCACCACCACCGAGAGCGCGGCCACGCGCCCCTCGCGGCCGACGTTCAGCCAGAAGACGACGATCCCGATCAGCCCGCCCAGCCAGATCGCGCCGGCGGCGAGATGGACGGCGTCGAGCGGCAGCGCGAGGCCTCGCGGTGAGCGCTGGCCTGCGTGGCCCGCGAGCCCAGGCATGACGAGCGTCGCCGCGGCGGCCGCAAGCGCGCTTCCCGTCGCGAGCAGCTCGGCCACCGAGCGCGCCGGCCGCTCCGGGCGGTCGACAGCGAGCGCGATCGCAGCCGCCACGCCGAAGAGGGCGAGCACGAGCTCGAGCTGCAGGTAGTCGTGGCCGAACGACGACGCGTTCGCCACCGGGATGATCGCGCCGAGGTCGAACGCCGAGCGGAGCGAGAACTGGGCGGTCGCGAGCACGACGTAGATCGGCACTGCGACCAGCAGGATCCCGAGAGAGACGAAGAACGCGATCGAGAGCGGCCGCAGCGAGGTTCCGCTCACGCGCCGCGCGACCGGCCTCGCGATCAGGGCCCGCAGGACGAACAGCCCGAGCGCCGCGAACAGCGAGAGGAAGACCACCCAGCGCGAGATCAAGAGCTGGGGCGTATGCGCGGTCTCGCTGAGCGAGGGCACGCGGAACTGCGGCGGCGGCCCGGCGTTCGGGCCAACCGCGAACGTGAAGGCACCGCGCACCGGGTGCCCGTCGGCCGAGATCACGCGCCAGAAGACGAGGTACCAGCCCTCGGGCACCGTGCGCAGCGGCGTGACGAGGGTCTGCGGCTGGCCGGCGGCGGTATGAGGCGAGCCCGCCGTCACCTGCCGGCCGGCCGCGTCCGTGACCGACACGATCGCGAAGCGCGGCTCGATCGGCTCGCTGTAGCTCAGCCGCACCTCGGCCGGAGGCGTGTTCACCGTCCGGCTGGCCTCGGGGACGGTCTTGAGCAACGCCGCGTGCGCCCACGCGGCGGCCGGCAGCGCGAGCGCCGCGCCGACCGCCGCCGCGAGGACGCAGGCCCGCCTCACGCGAGCGTGCGCCCCCTCGTCAGCAGGGCCGCGAGCCCGAGCACGACGCCGACGATGCCGACGACGAGCGCGATGATCGTCAAGAGCGTCGTCCCGCCGCCGCCGAGCGACGAGACCGCGTCAATGCGGGGCGCGGGAGTGTCCGAGCTCTCAGACCCGTTCCAGTCGACGATCTTCCCGCTCGAGTAGGTCTGCCGCACGTCGAAGACGTACGTCTTGTTCGAGGTCACGCTCGCGTTGAAGTGGAAGACGGAGTCTTCCTCCGTCGGGACGTTGCCGCCGCTCCAGGTCACCTTCTGCACGACGGCCTCTTCGCCGGATCCCGTGGCCTGCACGGTGCGCCTCCACCCGGGGGCGGCCTCGAACGAGTCGATCGTGAAACCGTCCGGAACGGTCAGCTCGATCTTGGTCGTCGTCGCGCCCTCCTCCTCCGTCGGGACCGAAAGCGTGAACTGCTGCAGGACCTTGGATTTGGCCACGGGCGGGCTCAGGATCGCGTGCGCAAACGCACTCTGCGACAGCACGAGCGACACACCCGCCACCGTGGCGAGCACCACGGCCTTCTTCATTCGAATCTCCTTTTTCGCGTAGTGGATAGACCGGCTACGCGTGGAGCGGCGGCCCGCGCGGACGTGCGGCGAGCGGGGTGGAGCGTGGCAGCGCGCGATCGCGGAAGGCGGATACAACCGGGAGCGGCCGGGCGGCGAGGCGCTGCCGCAGGAGCTCGCGGACGACCGCGCGCACCCAGGCGACCACGTGGGCGACGGCCTCCGCCAGCGCCGCTGCGACGAGCGCGATCGCCGCGAGGATCGGGATCGCGTTGCGGTGCACGGGCCCGACGAGGCAGGAGAGGCCGTGGAAGCCGATCCCGGCGCGCCAGTGCAGGTACGACTCGAACATCGCAAAGGCGAACGAGCTCGTCGCGTAGAGAGCAGCGAAACGAAGCGTGAGCCGGCGCACGCGGATGCTCGGTGCGGTCCGCTCGGGCCGCAGGCGCGCCCGCTCGCGCACGCCGAGCGCGGCCACCCAGACCGCGAACACGGAGACACCGGCGGCGAGGCCGAGCGAGACCAGCGTCACGACGATCAGGCGCGGACCGCCCGCCGAGGACTGCAGCGGCTTCGCCAGCGGGCTCGGAGCGGCGAGGGCGTAGCAGACCCAGCGCGCCACGAGCACGAGCAGCGCCACGACCGGGAGCCAGAGCAGCCGTCTCATTGCACCTTCAGCGTAAACGGCGCCGTGAGCACGCGCCCGCCGGCCTTGAACTGGAGGAAGAGCCGCCACGTGCCCGCGACCGGCAGGAGGACGCCGACCTGGAGCTTGCCGGGCTTCGAGGACGTGCCGGTCACACGCGCTCCGCCGAAGACGCTGGTGCAGCCGGGCGTGTTCGGCCCGCAGACGTGCGTGTGGAAGTAGTCGAGCGATTTGCTCGCGGAAGAAGACGGCGTGCGCGAGAGCGCCGTACCAGGGCGTGAACGTCAGCGGCTTCCCGGACGGGTCGGTGACGGTCGCCGTCATGTGAGCAGGCTCGATCGCGTGCAGCGCGCGCGGCGCGGCGAGCCTCACGTGGTAGCCGTTGACCGTCACGTTCGGCGAGTACGGAGGCAGGGCTTTCGGGTGGTAGTCGCCGGCCACGTTCACGTCCTCGTGGAGCTGGAAGTTCCGCGGGCCGGTCGCCGGGTACGCGTCGACGAGCACCCGGTAGGGACCGGGGGAGGCGAAGTCGATCACCTGCGAGATCCGGCCGTCCGCGGTGATCGGCGGGTGGCGGTGGATGATCGTGGACAGGTCGCGGCGCACAACGATCAGGTGGACGCCCGTGTGCGGGCCGGCGCCGGTCCGGTACGCGGTCAGCGGCTTGCCGGAAGGCTGGCGGATCGAGAAGGAGAGGCGCGCAGGCCCCGGATGGGCGATCTGCTTCGGCGTGAACCCGTTGAGCTCGTACGTCCGGGCGGCGCCGATCGTCGGGACGGAGGGCCCGGACGACGAGCAGCCGGCAACGACGAGCACGGCGAGAGAGAGGCAAAGAATCCGGCCCACTTGCAGGCAGGATCACGATCCTGGTGTCTCCGTGTCAACCTCGAGGCGTCGGTTACCCTGATTCCCCGTGCCAACGGCCCATCTCTCCGCGTCGTGGGAGGCGCCGCCGGCGGTTCTGATCGGGGCCGTCGTCGCGGCGGCCCTCTTCGCGCAGGCGTTCGTCCGGCTCCATCGCCGCCGCGCCGAGCACGCGCCGTGGACGCGCGCCGCACTCTTCGCCGCCGGCCTGGCTTTGCTCGTGCTGCCGCTCGTCTCGCCGCTCGACGAGGCGGGCGACGAGCGCCTGCTTTCCGCGCACATGCTCCAGCACGTCCTGATCGGCGACGCCGCCGCAGCGCTGCTCGTCGTCGCGGTGCGCGGCCCGCTCGTCTTCTTCCTCCTGCCGCCGGCGCTGCTTCGGCCGCTCGCCGGTTTCCGGCCGCTGCGCGCGTTCCTGTCGCTGCTGTTGCTCCCCCTCGTCACGCTCGGCCTCTGGGGGGCGGCGATCCTCGTCTGGCACGTGCCCAGCGTCTACGACTACGCCGCGGCCAACCCGTTCGTCCACGATCTGGAGCACCTGACCTTCGTCGTCACGGGAGTCCTCGCCTGGACGCAGCTCGTCGACCCGGCGCGGCACGAGCGCCTGCGCCGCCCGCAGCGAATCCTGTTCGCGCTCGCGATGCTCGTGCTCGCACAGCCGGTGGTCGACCTGCTCCTCTTCAGCTCGGAACCGCGCTACGAGCGCTACGCCAACCCCGCGGACGAGCTCTTCGGGATCTCGCCGCTGACCGACCAGCGGCTGGCGGGCACGGTGATGATGGTCGAGCAGCTGCTGACTCTCGGGGTCTGCGTCGCGCTCCTGCTGCGCCCGTACCTCGTCGGACGGCGCGCGCGGCGGCCGGTTCTGTCGCACCGGTGAATCCGCCTGCCTCGACGTCGTTCAGCTTCGAGTGGATCTTCCTGGTCTTGAGCGCCGCCGCCGTCTACGGCTACGCAAGGCTCGCGCGGACAGAGCATCCGCCGCGCGGGCGGGTCGTCCTCTTCGCCCTCGGGATCCTGCTGGTCGCGGTGCCGCTCAACTCGCCGCTCGAGACGATCGCGGTCCACTACCTACTCGTGATCCACCTGCTCCAGAACGTGATGATCGCGGACTGGGCGCCGCCGCTCCTGATCCTCGGGCTGACGCCCGCGATGCGCAGCCGGGTCGCCCGAGCCGGGGGCCGCCCCCTCGAGCTCGCCACGCGGCCTGCCCTGGCGCTGCCCCTCTGGCTGGTGGTCTGGTACGGCGTCCACCTGCCGCCCTTCTACGACTGGGCGCTGCGCACCGGCTGGCCGCTGAACCTCGAGCACGGCCTGCTGATCCTCGCGGGCCTCGTCTTCTGGTGGCCGGTCTTCGCCGAGGAGCCCCAGCGGCTCGGGACGCCGATCCGCCTCGCCTACCTCGGAATCGCGTTCATCGGCTCGGCGTTCCTCTCGCTCGCGTACATCTTCTCGGCGCGCGCGTTCTACGCGTTCTACGAGCACGCGCCGCGTCTCTGGGGGCTGTCCGCCTCGAAGGATCAGAATCTCGGCGGGATCCTGATGAACGGCGAGCAGCTGATCGTGTTCTTCGCGGCGCTCTCGTACTTCCTGCTCAAGCTGCTGAGCGAGGAAGACGAGGCGCAGCGGGCTCTGGAGAGCCGGTGAGACGGGCTGCCCTCGTCCTGCTCGTCGCGCTCGCGCTGCTCGTGCCCGCGAGCGCGGGGGCGAACGGCGACCCCGCCAGCGACACGCTGCTGACCGAGCAGACGTTCCTGCCGCTCGAGGCCCCGATCTCCGGCTCCGCGAAGAGCGACCTCAACAAGACGGTCGCCGAGGCGAACAAGAAGGGCTACACGATCCGCGTGGCGATCATCCCCTTCACCGGCGATCTCGGCCTCGTCGGCAGTCTCTGGGCCAAGCCGCAGGCCTACGCGAAGTTCCTCTGGAACGAGCTCTCGTTCTCGTACAACAACCGCCTGCTCGTCGCGATGCCGGCGGGTTTCGGCTACTACGCCGGTGACGGAAAGCCGATCGACAAGGAGCTCGCGGTGCTGAAGGGCATCAAGCCCGGACAGATCCCAACCGACCTGACCGAATCCGCGGCGGAGGCGGTGCGTCAACTGGCGGCCGCGAACGGCGTCAAGATCGCGAAGCCGTCGAGCGGGTCGTCGACGCGCGACCGGATCCTGATCCTCGTCGGCGCCCTCGTCGTGCTCGTCCTGGTGCTCGTCTTCCCGACGCGCTGGCTCAGGAGAGGCCGAGGTGGCGGGCGATCACCATCCGCTGAACCTCGTTAGTGCCCTCGCCGATCTCGAGGATCTTCTGGTCGCGGTAGAGGCGCGCGATCGCAGATTCCTCCATGAACCCGTAGCCGCCGTGGATCTGCAGCGCGGCGTTCGCGGCGCGGTGCGATAGCTCGCCGGTGTACAGCTTCGCCATCGCCGCCTCCTTCGCGAAGGGCCGGCCCTCGTCCTTGAGCCACGCGGCTTTGTAGGTGAGCGCGCGGCCCGCCTCGATCTCGACGGCCATGTCGGCCAGCGCGAACTGCACCGCCTGGAACCGGGCGATCGGCTTGCCGAACTGCTCCCGCTCCTTCGCGTAGGCGTACGCGAGGTCGTACGCACCCTGGGCGAGGCCGACGCCCATCGCTGCGACCGAGATGCGGCCGCCGTCCAGGATCTCCAGGAACTGCCGGAAGCCCTGGCCGCGCTCGCCGAGCAGGTTTTCCTCCGGGACGGCGCAGTCCTTGAACGAGAGCTCGCGCGTGTCGGACGCGCGCCAGCCGAGCTTGTCCATCGGCGCCGAGATCTCGTAGCCGGGTGCGCCGTTCGGGACGATCAGGTTCGAGATCTCGTCGTCCCCGGTTCGCGCCGTGATCGTCACGCACGAGGTGATGTCTGTGCCCGCGTTCGTGATGAAGATCTTCGAGCCGTTGACCACCCACTGCCCGTCGCGCAGCTCGGCGGTTGTGCGCGCGGCCGCGGCGTCAGAGCCTGCTCCCGGCTCGGTCAGGCCGAACGCGGCGAGCTTGCGGCCCGAAGCGAGATCCGGGAGCCATTGCTGCTTCTGCTCCTCGCTGCCGAAGAGCAGGATCGGCATCGTTCCGAGCGAGGTGTGCGCGGCGAGCGTGATCGCGACGGACGAGTCGATCCGCGTCAGCTCCTCGACCGCGATGGCGTAGGAGAGGGTGTCCGCGCCGGCGCCGCCGTATTCCTCGGGGACCGGCATCCCCATCAGCCCGAGCTCGGCGAGCTCGGCGACGAGGTCGTACGGGAAGCGGTGCTCGCGGTCGAGCTCCGCGGCTACCGGCGCGACCTTCTGCTCCGCGAACTCGCGGACGGTCCGGCGGACGAGCTCGTGCTCGGGCGAGAGGTCGAAGTTCAACTAGAGAGACGAGTGGCCAGCTCGACGATCAGGCGGACGCCGTAGCCGGTGCCGCCGCGCTGGTGCAGGTAGTCGCCGCGCGACCGCTCGAGGAACGCCGGGCCGGCGATGTCCGCGTGTGCCCAGGGGCCCTCGCCCGCGAACTCCTCCAGGAACGCGGCGGCGAGCACGGCGCCCGCCTGGCGCAGATCCGACGAGTTCTTCAGGTCGGCGAAGGCCGAGTCGACGTAGCGGCGGTAGCGCTGGTTCATCGGGAACGGCCACGCGTGGTCGCCGCTCGCCTCGCCTGCCGCGACGACCTGGTCGCGCCATGAGTCGTCGTTGCCGAACACGCCCGCGTAGAGATCGCCGAGGGCAACCTCCATCGCGCCGGTCAGCGTCGCCAGGTCGAGGACGTGCGTCGCCCCCTCGCGGCGCGCGTACCAGAGCGCGTCGGCGAGCACGAGGCGCCCCTCCGCGTCGGTGTTCGTGATCTCGATCGTCTTGCCGTTGGCGGCACGGATGATGTCGCCGGGCCGGTAGGCGTGGCCGCTCGGCATGTTCTCGCTCGCCGCGGCGACGGTGATCACGCGCAGGGGGATCCCGAGCTCCGCGATCGCGCCGGTCGCCTCGATCACGGCGGCGCCGCCGGCCATGTCGCCCTTCATGTCCTCCATGTGCAGGGACGGCTTGAGCGAGATGCCGCCCGTGTCGAAGGTGATCGCCTTGCCGACGAGGCCCAGGAAGACGTCGCCCTTGGCGTCGGGCGGGTCGTAGCGCAGCACGACGAGCCGGGCCGGGTTGTCGCTTCCCTGAGCAACGGCGGCCAGCGCGCCCATCCCGAGCTCGCCGATCTCGTCCGGGCCGAGCGCCTCGGCGGTGAGATTGGAGGCGCCGGCGGCCAGCTCTCGCGCGCGCTCGGCGAGCCGCTCGGGCGTCAGCTCGTTCGGCGGGCTGTTGACGAGGTCACGGGCGCGGTTCGCCCAGGCCGCGATGGTCGCAGCACGCTCCGCCGCTTCCTTCACGCCGTCGGCCTCGCTGCAGATGACGAGCGTGGAGAGCTTCGAGGCCGGGTCCTTACCCTTCCAGCGGGCGGGCTCGTAGCCGCCGAGCAGCGTTCCGTCGACGATCGCCCGCGCCTGCTCCGCGGGCGGCAGCGGCAGCGAGTCGTCGATCACCCACGCGATCCGCTCCGCGTACGCCTTCGTCTCGTTCGCGACGGCCGCGGCGGCGGTGCTGAGCGAATCCGCAGTGACGCTGTCCCGCGCTCCGACTCCCGCGCCGGCGACGCGGCGGGCGCCGAGCTTCCCGTCGACGTGCACGATGCTTGCCTTGCCGAGGTCGTCGAGCAACTCACCGTCGCTCGCCAGGCGGGCGAGCAGGCCGCCGAGACCGTCGTCGAGGGTCGCTGCTGCTCCGGAGAGGCCGTCGCCGCCGGCAACGGGGACAGCGAGCACGTCGGCCTCGACCTGCTCGGGCGCAACGGCTTCGACGTCGACCCTCATCGCGGGGCGATGCTATCCGACGCCCCGCCTAGCCTGTCCCCCGATGGGGCTTCACCTCCGACGCATTGGCGCCGATAGTGAGCTCATGGCTCGCGGCCCAGCCCATCGGCCCGTGCGCGGACCCCGCTTCCGGCGGGCCCGCAACCGGGACACCGTCGAAGCCCTCGCTCTGCGGATCGCCGAGCTCGTCGTCGAGCGCCAGGACCTGCGCAGGACGAACGCGCCCGTTGCGGAGATCGAGCGCAATCGCATTCAGATCGCGCGCCTCCAGTGGGAGCTCGCGCACGCGCTGATCGACCGCTATATGCCGGCCGAGCCGGCCAGAAGCGCGGCCTAGCTACTCTCGGCCCCGTGCGGGCCGAACTGGACAGGAAGGCAATGGCGGCCCTGTCGGCCGGCCATTTCGCGACCGACTTCGCGAACGGCGCGCTGCCGGCGCTGCTGCCGTTCTTCGTCGACCGCTTCAGGCTCTCGTACACGCTCGCGGCGGCCCTCGTCCTCGCGTCGGCCGCATCGTCCTCGCTGATCCAGCCGCTCTTCGGCGCCTGGTCCGACCGCCGCGGCGCGCTCTGGCTGCTTCCCACCGGAGTCGCGGTCGCCGGCATCGGGATTGCGTTCGCAGCGGCTGCGCCCTCCTACTGGCTCGTGCTTCTGCTGGTCCTCGTCTCGGGCCTCGGCGTCGCCGCCTACCACCCGGAGGGATCGAAGTTCGCGGCCTACGCGAGCGGCACCCGCCGGGCGAGCGGGATGAGCCTCTTCTCGCTCGGCGGGAACCTGGGCTACGCGCTCGGCCCGACCACGACGACGCCGCTCATCGTTGCGCTCGGCCTCACCGGCGGGCTCCTACTCGCGCTCCCGTGCCTCGCGGTCGCTGCCGTCCTGCTCGTCGCGGTTCCGTTTCTCTCGAGCTTCGCGCCCGGGCCCGGCGCCACCCGCGCGGGGACCGGGGAGGACCGGCCCGGAGCGCTGGCGCTGCTGCTCGGGGTGATCGCCTTTCGCAGCGCCGCCTGGTTCGGCCTGATCACGTTCGTCCCGCTCTGGGAGGTCTCGCTCGGCCACTCGAAGTCGGAGGGGAGCCACCTGCTCTCGCTGATGCTGCTCGCCGGCGGGCTCGGGACCCTCGCCGCGGGGCCGATCGCCGACCGGATCGGCCGTCGCCCGGTGGTGATCGCGAGCATGGCCGCGGTGGGCCCGCTCGCTGCCGTCTACGTCGCGGTGGGCGGAGCGGTCGGCGCCCTCGCTCTCGCGCTCGTGGGCGTGTGCGTCATCGGCACCTTCGGCGTGACGATGGTCATGAGCCAGGAGTACCTGCCGGGCCGGATCGGAATGGCCTCGGGCCTCTCGATCGGCCTCTCCATCGGCCTCGGCGGGATCGCCGCGGTCGCTCTCGGCGCAGTCGCCGACTCGGTCGACCTGCGCACCGCCATGTACGTCGCGGCCGCTTGTGCGGTGCCAGGCTTCGTCCTCGCGACGCTGCTCCCGCCGACCCGCGCACGGAGACGGCTGGAGCCAGAGCCCGTCCTGTAGGCTCGCGCCCGCAATGGACAACCCCAGGGAGTTCTTCGAGTCGCTCGAGTCGCGCGTCGACCCGGCCAAGGCGGCGGGCATGAACGCGAGCTACCGCTTCGAGATCGACGGCTCAGGCAACTGGACCGTCAACGTCGACGACGGCAAGGTCTCCGTCACCGAGGATGGCGGCGACGGCGATTGCACCATCTCGACCTCGTCGGAGACTTTCATGAAGATCGCGAACGGCGAGCAGAACCCGACCGCGGCCTACATGTCGGGCAAGCTGAAGGTCAAGGGCGACATGGGCCAGGCCATGAAGCTCCAGAAGCTCTTCTAGGGCTACTCCTCGAGCTCGACCAGCAGCGCGCCGCCGGCGACGCGGTCGCCTTCGCTCACGTGTACCGCGCGGACGACCGCCTCGTACGGCGAGACGACCGGCGTCTCCATCTTCATCGCCTCGAGCACGACCAGCGGCTGCCGCTGCTTGACAGCGTCGCCCTCCTTCGCCAGGACGCGCAGGACGGTGCCGGGCATCGGCGCCGTCAGTGCGCTCTGCTCGCCGCCGCCCTCGTGGTCGTGCGTGGCGGCTTCGACACTCGGCGGCGCGGACGGCTCGGGGGCGGGGAGGTTGAGGCGGAAGCCGCCGGCCCACGGCCCCTCGGGCAGGCGGAGCGGCGGCGCCGAGAGCGGCGGGTGCTCGGTCAGGAACGCGGTCGTCGTACGGCCTTCGCGCAGCGCCGGATGCGCGACGAGCCAGCGCAGGAAGGGCAGGTTCGTCACGAGCCCCTCGACCTCGGTCTCGTCGAGCGCCGCGGCCAGCCGGTCGAGGGCGTCCTCGCGCGTCGGTCCGTGCGCGATCAGCTTCGCGATCAGCGGGTCGTAGCGCGTGCCGATCTCGTCGCCTTCCTCGACCCCCGCGTCGACGCGGATCCCGGTCGGCAGCCGCAGCCGCTCGATCCGGCCCGTCTGCGGCAGGAAGCTGACGGGATCCTCGGCGTAGAGCCGCACCTCCACCGCCGACCCCGCCAAGTGAAACTGTGTTACTTGCATCGGTTCGCCCTGCGCGATGCGGATCTGCTCCCGGACGAGGTCGACGCCGGTCACGAGCTCGGTGACCGGGTGCTCGACCTGGATGCGGCCGTTCAGCTCGAGGAACCAGAAGTCGCGCCCGTCGAGCATGAACTCGGCGGTTCCGGCGCTGCGGTAGCCGATCGACCGGGCGAAGGCGACCGCCGCCTCGCTCATCCGCGCGCGGAGCTCCTCGTCGAGCGCGGGCGACGGCGACTCCTCGAGCACCTTCTGGTGGCGCCGCTGCACCGAGCACTCGCGCTCGCCGAGCGCGATCACGTTGCCGGTCGCATCGCCCATGAGCTGGATCTCGACGTGCCGCGGCCGCCGGACGTAGCGCTCGCAGAACACGCGGTCGTCCCCGAAGGCAGCCTCCGCTTCGCGCCGCGCCGCAGCGAACGCCTGCTCGAGCTCCGCGGGCGCGCTGACGACGCGCATTCCCCGTCCGCCGCCGCCGGCTGCGGCCTTGATCAGCAGCGGGAAGCCGACTTCGTCCGGCCCGCCCTCGGGCACGACCGGGACGCCGGCCTCTCGCGCGATCCGCTTCGCCTCGAGCTTGTCGCCTCCGGCCGCCAGCGCCTCTGCGGGCGGGCCGACCCACGCGAGCCCGGCCGCTTCGACCGCCGCCGCGAAGGTCGCACTCTCGGCGAGGAAGCCGTAGCCCGGATGGATCGCGTCGGCACCCGACTCCTTCGCCGCGCGGATGTGCTCGTCCGCGTCCAGGTACGACGAGATCTCCACCGTCTCATCGGCCGAGCGCGCATGCAGCGAGCCCGCATCATCGGCCGGAGCCACGGCGACGGTCCCGATCCCCAGCTCGCGGCAGGCGCGGAACACCCGCAACGCGATCTCACCTCGGTTCGCGACCAGGAGCTTTCGGATCACCAAAGCGGCGACAGGCTAACGCCGCGGCTGATCGAGGGATGGCCCGGCCCAAGAATGGAGACAGGGACGGACCATCCCTCAGTTATTGCTTCGCTAGCCGCTCGGTTGCCCGCCGCCCGCAAGCGAGCAGAGCAGGCTGCCGAGGACACCGCCAGTCGAGTCGGCCGTGATCACGAGGTGCACGACGTCCAGGTGCACCATCAGGCCGAGCAGGTTGAGATCCAGCGGCCCGAGCGTCAGGTCGAGGATCGGGCAGATCGTCAGCGGCGCGTCACGGCCGGCAGTGAGCTGGCCCGACGCAGTGCGGTAGAGCGGCACCGCCATGCGGATGCCCTTCGTGTGCAGGCTGCTGTGCTGCGCAACCTTCGTCAGGTTCTTCGCCTTCTGGCCGAGCCCGACCCTAGCGTGGGCGAGCGAGCAGAAGAGGCTCCCGAGCACGCCGCCCCTCGAGTTGGCCGTGATCGTCAGGTGCACCCTGTCCAGGTGGACGATCAGGCCGAGGAGATTGAGATCGAGGCGTGCAAGCGTGAGGCTGAGGATCGGACAGATCCTCTGCGCGGACTGGAAGTGCCGCACGTTCGCGACAGCTGCAGAGAACGCCTGCGTCGTCGTCGCCGGCGCGAGGCCGGCCGGGTTGGCGGACGTCGGCTGGAAATGCGAGACCGCCGTGCCGAGCGCCACGAGTTTGTTTCCGCGGCGGACGAACTTGTTGAGCTTGAGCGTCACGCTCACGTTCCCGATCTGCTCCACGCCCGATGCGGCTGTGGTGCTCTTTGAAGCTGAAGCTCGCGTCCCGGCACTCGTCGTCGAGGCGGCAACTGACAGAGCAGCTACGGCGGCGACTACCGAGATGATCGCGAGGTGAATCCACTTGCGAGTCATCGTTTACCCCCTTCGTCTGAGGGGTCGATGGTTCCCGACGAGACCGGGTTAAAACGCATAAAGCGAAACGGGCGAAGGCGGCCCCAAAAAGGGTTGCCTCCGCCCGAATCGGCTAGGCCGGCGTCAGTGAATGTGGAGGTTGACGCCGACCAGGATCAGCGGCCACAGCACGGTTGCGAGCAAGGCCGAGCCGATCTGCTTGAGGTTGTGGAGATTCGACCAGTAGTGGTGAGTGGCCGCGACGATCGCGCCGATGATCAGATACAGGAACGCGAACAGGCTGATGCCCGGCCGCGTTCTTGACGCTGAGGGTGCGTAGTAGGCCATTCGCTTCGGTCACCTCCTCCGCTCCACTGCTACCCCTTTTGAAAATCGGAAACCCTAGGAGGTCCAGCGAGGCTTGCGCTTCTCCAGGAACGCACGCAGGCCCTCCTGGCCCTCCTCGCCCGCGCGGAGGCCGGCAGCGATTCGGGCCAGCTCCTCGCCGGACTCCGGCCGCTCTCGGATGAGCCGCTTGGCCGCCCTGGTCGCCTCCGGCCCCGACCTGAGGATCTCGCCGGCGAAGCGCTCCACCGCGGCGTCGATGTCGTCGGCGACCTCGTGGACGAGGCCGATTTGCATCGCCGTCGCTGCGTCGAAGCGCTCGCCCGTCAGGAAGAAGCGTCTCGCCGCGCCCGGGCCGATCCGTGCGAAGACGAACGGCGAGATCACGGCGGGGATGATCCCCAGCCGCACCTCGGTGAAGCCGAAGGTCGCGTCCGGAGCGGCCACGACGACATCCGCGCACGCGACGAGCCCCGATCCCCCGCCGAGGGCGTAGCCCTGGACGCGGGCGACCACGGGCGCCGGACAGGAGTCGAGCGCGGCGAGCATCTGGTGGAGGCGAAGCGCGTCCTGGACGTTCTCTTCGAGAGTGAGGTCGATCGAGGCGAGCTGCCAGTCGACGTCTGCGCCCGCGCAGAAGCTCTCGCCCTCGCCCGCCAGGACGACGACCCGCGCGTCGCCGACGTCCGAGAACGCCTCAGTCAGCTCGCGGATCAGGCCGGCGTCGAAGGCATTCCGTCGCTCGGGCCGCGCGAGCGTGACGCGCAACCGTTCACCGTCCCGCTCCACACGTAGCGCCGCCATCGAGCCGAATCGTAGAGTTGCCGCATGCTGCGCGGAGCTCTCGCGGCAGCCGTCACGCCACTCCGCGACGACGGCGCCGCCCTGGACGAGGAGGCATTCCGGCCGTACCTCGACTTTCTCGCGGCCGGAGGGCTCGTCGGGATCCTCGCGCTCGGGACGACCGGCGAGGGGATCCTGCTCTCCGCGGCCGAGCGCCGGCGCGCGGCGGAGCTCTTCCTCGATGGGCCGCTGCCGGTGATCGTCCACTGCGGCGCGCAGACCACCGCGGAGACGGCCGCACTGGCCGAGCACGCGGCGGCGTCGGGCGCGGCCGGGGTGGCGGTCATCGGGCCGCCGTACTACCCGCTCGACGACGAGGCGCTGCTCGCGCACTTCGCCGCCGCGGCACACGCGTGCGAGCCGCTGCCGTTCTACGTCTACGAGTTCAAGGCGCGGAGCGGCTATGCGGTGCCGGTGAGCGTCGTCGAGCGCCTGCGCGAGCGCGCACCGAACCTTGCTGGGCTGAAGGTCTCGGACCGGCCGCTCGACGCTGTTCAGCCCTACCTGCTCGAAGGCCTCGACGTCTTCGTCGGCGCGGAGGACCTCCTCCCGGTCGAGGGCGCAGCGGGCACGGTCTCGGGCCTGGCGTCCGTGTTCCCGGAGCGCGTGGTCGCGCTCGACGGAGTGGGGGAGCTGCGCGCCGGGCTCGACCGGTTCCCGTTCCAGGCGGCGGCGAAGTACGTCCTCGGCAAGCGCGGCGTCGCGGTGCGCGAGGACGTGCGGGCGCCGCTGCGGACGCTGACTCCCGACGAGAAACGCGAGCTGGACGCGTGGCTCGAATCGTCGTAGCGGGGGCGGGTGCGGCGGGCGCCTCCGTCGCGTACCACCTCGCGCAGCTCGGTGCACGGGACGTCGTCCTCGCCGACCGCGCAAGCGTCGCCGCCGGCGCGACCTCGAAGGCGATGGGCGGCGTCCGCCAGCAGTTCTCGACGGCCGCCGAGGTGCGCCTGGCCCAGGCGAGCATCCGCTTCTTCGAGGAGCTCGGGTCTCCGCTCTTCGAACAGGTCGGCTACCTCTTCCTCGCGACGACTCCCGAGGGGCTCGCTGCGCTGGACGAGCGGCGCGAGCTGCAGGCGGAGCTCGGCGTCCCGGTCGAGAGCGTGGACCCGTCGTACGTCGAGGGCCTGCATACGGACGACGTCCTCGGCGCGTGCGTCTGCCGCGAGGACGGGGTCGCGGACCCGCCTGCGGTGACGCGTGAGCTCGTCCGCCGCGCGCTCAAGCTCGGAGTCGACGTGGTCGAGGGGATGGACGCAGCGACCGTCGAAGCAGACGTGCTCGTGATCGCGTGCGGGCCGTGGTCGGCCGAGCTGGCCGCCACGCGCGGCGTTGAGCTGCCCGTCCGGCCGCTCTGCCGCCAGCTGCTCGAGACCGGCGAGCTGCCGAGCCTGCCGGAGGACCTGCCGATGGTGCTCGAGGCCGAGAGCACCTTCCACTTCCGCCGGCGCGGGACCAAGCTCGTGCTCGCGATGACCGACCCCGAGCCGCGCTGGGGCTTCGAGGAGACGGTCGACGAGTCGCTGTTCGACGACCGCCTTGCGCGCCTGCATCACCGCTACCCGCCGGCCGCCGAGGCCGGGATCGAGCGCTCCTGGGCCGGCCTCTACGACATGACTCCCGACGCGCACCCGATCCTCGGCGAGGTCGCGGACGGCGTCTACGCCGCGTGCGGCTTCTCCGGCCACGGCTTCATGCAGTCGCCGGCGGTCGGCCGCGCGCTCGCAGAAGAGATCCTCGGCGAGAGTCCCAGCATCGACCTCGCCCCGTACCGCCTGAGCCGCTTTGCCGAAGGTGCCGACTTCCCCGAGACGCTGATCCTCTGATGACGATCGCGGAGCGTGTGCCCGCCGCGCTCGCCGTACACACGGCGGTGAAAGCCGTCGAGCTCGCCGGCTCCCGGGCCGAGGGGCGCGCGACCGAGCACTCCGACTGGGATTTCCTGGTCGCGACCGACCGTTTCGAAGACCTCGTCGCTGACCTCCCCGGGCTCGTCGCGGAGCTCGACCCGCTGGCGCAGCAGTGGGACCGCCTGAGCCCCTCGTGGTGCTACATGCTGATCCTGAGAGGCCCGGTAAAGGTTGATCTGATCTTTCCGGACGAGCCGCATCTCGACGACCCGCCGTGGCGGCCGGACCGCGAGAACCTCGCGGCGCTCGACACGCATTTCTGGGACTGGGTGCTCTGGCTGAGCTCGAAGGTGGCATCCGGGAAGGACGCGATCGTCGCCGGTGAGCTCGAGAAGCTCTTCGTGCACCTGCTCGGGCCGCTCGGAGCGACCGCGCGGCCGTCGACGATCGGTGAGGCGGTCGACGCCTACCGCGAGGCGCGAGAGAAGCTGGAGGCGAAGCTCGACGTGACGGTTCCGCGCGACCTCGAGGAGGAGGTCGCGCCGGCTCTCATTCGATGAGCTCGAACTCCTCGCCGATCTCCGGGTCCTTGCCGATGAGCTCGCGTGCATGCGCGACCGGCTCGTCGTCCTCGGAGAACGAGATGAGGCCGAACCGCTCGCCGACCTCGTCCGATATCCAGCTGTCGCCGACGGGCACTTCCGGCAACTTTGCGCGCAGCTCGTCGAGCGTCGTCTTCGAGTCCGCCAGGTTCCAGAGAACGAGCCTGACGGTCACGCGTCGGGCACGCCCGGCGTCGGCAGCCGCGCGATCAGATCCTTGATCCGCCGCAGCACGTCGCCCTCCTCGTGCCCGAAGTCGTCCAGGTAGGAGTGCAGCGCGGCCTGCAGCAGCCGCAGGTCTTCGTCGGTCAACGTCAGCGTGTGGTTCACAACGGCCCCCTTCGGTCTCGTCGGTCGATCGAGTACCCCACCTACATGCGGAAAACGCCGAACGTCGTCTCGGGGATCGGCGCGTTGAGCGCCGCCGAGATGCCCATCGCCAGCACGCGGCGCGTGTCGCGCGGGTCGATGATGCCGTCGTCCCAGAGGCGCGCGGTCGAGTAGTACGGGTTGCCCTCGGCCTCGTACTTGGCGCGGATCTCGTCGGGATCGGCGTCGCCGACCATCGTCAACACCGTCGCGGCCTGCTCGCCGCCCATGACCGAGATCCGTGCGTTCGGCCACATCCAGAGCTGGCGCGGCGAGTACGCGCGGCCGCACATGCCGTAGTTGCCGGCGCCGAACGAGCCGCCGACGATGACCGTGAACTTGGGCACCTCGGCGCAGGCGACCGCGGTCACGAGCTTGGCGCCGTCGCGGGCGATCCCGCCGGCCTCGTACTCCTTGCCGACCATGAAGCCCGTGATGTTCTGCAGGAAGACGAGCGGGACGCGCCGCTTGCACGCGAGCTCGACGAAGTGCGCGCCCTTGGCGGCCGACTCGCCGAAGAGGACGCCGTTGTTCGCCAGGATCCCGACCGGGAAGCCCTCGATCCGAGCGAAGCCGGTGACGAGCGTCTCGCCGTAGAGCGCCTTGAACTCGTGGAAGCGCGAGCCGTCGACGATGCGGGCGATCAGCTCGCGCGGGTCGACCTGCTCGCGGTAGTCGTTCGGGATCAGGCCGTAGAGCTCGTCCGGATCGGCCGCGGGGCCCTCCGGGCGCGCGACCTCCCACGGCGGGTGCTTCGGCGGCAGGTCGAAGTTGCGGACGATCTCGCGGACGAGGGCGAGCGCGTGCTCGTCGTTGGTCGCGTAGTGGTCGGCGACGCCGGAGAGCCGCGCGTGGACGTCTGCCCCGCCGAGCTCCTCGGCGCTCACCTCCTGGCCGGTCGCCGCCTTCACGAGCGGCGGGCCGCCGATGAAGATCGTGCCGGTGCCTTTGACGATGATCGTCTCGTCGCTCATCGCGGGGACGTACGCGCCGCCCGCGGTGCACGAGCCCATCACCGACGCGATCTGTGGGATCCCCGCCGCCGAGAGGCGAGCCTGGTTGTAGAAGATCCGGCCGAAGTGCTCGCGGTCGGGGAAGACCTCGGCCTGCAGAGGCAGGAACGCGCCGCCCGAGTCGACCAGATAGATGCACGGCAGGCGGTTCTGCTCGGCGATCTCCTGGGCGCGGAGGTGCTTCTTGACCGTGAGCGGGAAGTAGGTGCCGCCCTTGACGGTCGCGTCGTTCGCGACGAGGACGCACTCGCGCCCTTCGATCACGCCGATCCCGGTGACGATGCCGGCGCCCGGAGCCTGGTCGTCGTACATCTCCCAGGCGGCGAGCGCGGAGAGCTCGAGGAACGCGGTGTCCGGGTCGAGCAGCCAGTCGATCCGCTCGCGGGCGGTCAGCTTGCCGCGCGAGCGGTGCTTCTCGAGCGCCTGCTCGCCGCCGCCGCCGGCGACCTGCGCCGTGCGCTCGCGGAGCTCCGAAACGAGCTCCTCCATGCGTGTCCGGCGCGCCTCGAAGGCGTCCGAACGCTCCGCCTGCGTGGTCAGCACCGCCACGCCGGTGAGCCTATCGCGCGGCGGCTCTAGCTTTGAGGCTGGTCCGGCCGATCGCCGTCCGAGGATTCCCCGACCGCCGGTTGGCCGTCGTTCTCGGGCTCGAGGATGAACGTCTCGACCGCGAGGTCGGGATCGACGTGCACCTGCGAGAGGAACCCGATCACCTTGCGTCCGCTCAGCTTCTCGACCGAGGCGCTGAACGTCTCCTCCATCGTGTCCTGGAACGCTGCCCGCGTCTCCTTCACCGCCTCGAAGCGGCCGGCGTCGATCAGCGTGCGCTCGACCGGCGTGTAGATGTCTTCGAGGAAGCAGATGATGTAGTCCGCGCCCATCACGGTGCGCGCCCTGCTCGCTCCTCGCCCGTAGTGCTCGCGGTGGATGCCGCTGATCGCGTTCGAGATCGCTGCGGCGACTTTGCCGCGCTCCGGTCCACGCGTGCCGCTCTCTGCCACGGTGGTCCTCTCTTCCGCTCCTCGGAATGAGCGTCCGGCGGCAGGAGAAGCGGAATGAACGACCCACGGACGGCGTGCTCTTCCATGCTATCCGCCATCGGTACGGCCGTTTGGAAGACGCGCCCAGGCGGAATAAAATCCCCGTCGGAACCGGCGCGCCGGAGAGGGTGGCGCCGGGGCCGCCCGCCAGACGCGCGGGAGCAGTCCGGGCCCTGTAAAGGCCGGACGCGCCCCACGGTCGAGAGGACAAGCAACTTCGATCGAGGAGTGAGTTCGGATGCTCGTACTGGTGACAGTGGCGGACGCGGACACCGCCACCGGCTTGATCGAAAAGCTCGTCGGCGAGGTCGATGCCGAGGAGGTCCGCTTCGAACCGGAGCACCGTCAGGTCTCCGTGCAGCTGAAGCGCGAGCCGGACAGGAACCTGGGCCGGATCCTCAACGCGGTCGAGTCCTGGCTCGGAGACGGCGGCCGCCCGCCGGCGAAGGTCGAGATCGACGGTCACAGCTACACGCTTGGCGACGGCGTGGTGGGAGGCGTCGCGTGAGCGCCGTGAGCGAGCGGGCCGCGGAGGTCCTGGCGCCGCGGCTCGTCTTCTTCCACTCGAAGCAGTCGGGCCACTCGCGACGCGTCGAGGGCTACCTCTCGCAGGTGCTGCAGCGTCGAGGGAACCACGACTCGTTCCGGATGCGCTACGTCGAGGTCTCCGACCATCCGGAGCTGGTGGAACGGTTTCGCGTGGGCCAGGTGCCGACGCTGCTCGTCATCGACGGCAACCGCGTCAGCGCTCGCATCGTCGCGCCACGAGGCTGCCGCGAGATCGAGCAGGCCCTCGGGCCCTGGCTGCGCTAGCCGGGCGCTAGAGCTGCTGGCGCACGCCGGGCTCGGCCTCGAGCCGCTCGAGCTGGGCTTCGAGCCCTTCGAACGACTCGGCGGCAGCGCCGCGCCGGAAGAGCGGCAGGAGCTCGCGCTGGCGCGCGTCCTCGAGCGCGAGGGCGACTCCGCCGTAGAGCGCGAGCGCGGTCAGCGCGATGGCGAGACCGCCGGAGACGTGGTAGACGCCCTTGCCGGCCCCGACCTCGTAGGCGCCTGCGAGCACCATCCGGGCGCTCGCGACGGAGAGCAGGAGCGAGAAGAACGGCTTGCCCATCGTCGAGAGCATGGCGAGCAGCACTACCACCGCTGCGAAGCCGAACAAGTAGACGCCGACGGCGATGCTCGTCCCACCGGGCGGCGAGGAGAGCTCGATCCAGCCGAGCGCGAGCCAGGAGGTCGTGAACAGGCCGAGCGTCGTAGCGCCGAGCGTGTCCCGGGCGAGGAAGGCGAACACCGTCGCGAGCAGCTCGAGCGGGAAGACGAAGCTCATCAGCAGCATCCCGACGTCCTTCTGCTCGGAGATGGGAATCCAGCCGATCGCCTGGCAGCCGAGCAGCAGCATCCCGATCGAGAACGAGAAGAAGCCGAGCGGCAGGCCGCTCCCGATCGGGCGCAGCATGATCCGCGTCTGCTCGTGGTGGCGCCGGCCGTCGCTGCTCACGGCGTTGAGGTTTCGCCGGAACGGCCTACCGAAACCTTCGCCTTGCGCAACGACGGCCGGCGGCGGAGACTGAGCACGTGCCCGCCGCCGCCTCGGAGCACCGGGAAGCAGATGTCGTCCTCGACGTCGAGTTCGACCGCGGATTGCTCTTCCTCGTGCTCGAGAACCTCGGCGGCGCGCCTGCTCACACGGTGCGCGTGCGCTTCGAGTCGCCGCTGACAGGACTCGGCGGCGAGCGGCGGATCGATCGCCTGCAGATCTTCAGGCGGCTCGAGTTTCTCGGGCCCGGCCGCCGGATCCGCATCTTCCTCGACCGCTCCGCGCTCTTCTTCGCGCGCGAGGAGGACGGCGCCGTCTCGGCGCGCGTTTCCTGGCGCACCGACGACGGCGCGCGCCGCTCGCGGACGATCCGCCACGACCTCACCGCCTACCGCGACTTCCCCTACCTGGAGGTGCCCGACGATGCCTAGCGCCCGCCAAGACCCGTACCTCGACTTCAACTTCGTGGTCGAGATCGACAACGTCGCCTCGGCCGGCTTCAGGGAGGCGGAGCTTCCCGCCGGGAAGGTCGAGGTCGTCGCCTACCGCGACGGCACCGACATGGCCTCGGGCGCGCGGCTGCTGCCCGGTCGGGTCGAGTACGGCCCGCTCGTTCTGCGGCGAGGCTTCGCCGGCGACGCGACCTTGTTCCAGTGGTGGCACGCGGTTGCACAAGGGACGCTCGATCGGCGCAACGTCTCGGTCGTCCTGCTCGACGAGCAGCGCCAGCAGGTCGCGCGCTGGAACCTGCGCCGGGCCTGGCCGACGAAGTACGCCGCCCCCTCGCTGAACGCTCTCGGGAACGAGGTCGCCGTCGAGACACTCGAGCTCGCCCACGAGGGGATCGAGCTGGAGTAGCCCGCCTCCCCGAGGATTTGCCCGGGGTAAACCCCCTTTCGGGGCGCCCAGGCTCACCCTTCCTGGGGAGGGCGCCGCCGCGCTGGTTGTCGAGACACGAAACGGCGGCAGTTTCGAGTCAACCTCCGAAAGGATCTATCGGCGTGATCACTATTCGCTTGTCCAAGAAATTCTTCGTCGTCGTGGCCGCAGTCATCGGCCTCATGGCGACCGGCGCTATCTACGCTGCCTGGAATACGAGCGGCAGCGGCAACGGCTATGCGAAGGCGGGCACCGCCTCCGCGCTCACCATCGGCGACGCCTCGGCGTCCACGACGGCCGACCTCTATCCCGGCAGCACGGGCTCGGTCAAGCTGAAGGTGACGAACCCGAACCCATTCGCCGTCCGGATCACAACCGTGACGAAGCAGGCGGCCGGGACGATCACCTCGGACAAGGGCGCGGCGTGCAACGCCTCGACCGGCGTCTCGTTCACCGACCAGACCGGGCTCGCGCTCGACGTCGCGGGCGGAGCGACCTCGACGTTCACGCTCTCGGGCGTGGTCAGCATGACGAACGCATCTGACAACTCGTGCCAGGGCGCGATCTTCACGATTCCGGTCGACGTCACGGGCGCGAGCAACTAGCGTCCGTTTAGGTCGAGTCGATGCGCCGGCGGTTTCTACCGCTGCTCGTCGCCGTCGCCGCCGCCGGCGTTCTCGCCGGCGGCGCGGGGGCGGCGTGGGCCTTGACCCGCTCCGGCCCGGGAGCGGCGAAGGCCAAGACGCTCGCGGTCGGTAGCAAGCCGACGGCCTCGGTCCAGGGCCACAAGGTCACGGTCACCTGGACCGCGACCTCCTTCACGACCGGCGGTGCAGCTCCGGGCTACGTCATCCGTCGCTACAACGTCGCGACCGGCGTCGGTATCGGCGCGGCGAACGGTTGCTCGGGCACGCTGACGGTGCTCACCTGCACCGAGACGGGCGTCGTGGCGGGCTCGTGGCAGTACACGGTCACGCCCGCGGCGGGGACGAACTGGCGCGGGCCTGAAGGCACCAAGAGCGCGGTGGTGGTCGTGTGAAGCTGCGTCCGCCCGCATTCGCAGCCCTGCTCCTGGCGGCCGGCGCGCTCGTCGGAACTGCGGCTGCCCTCGGCGCGCTGGGAGCGAATCACCGCCGCGACGCGGCCGGCTTCAAGCTCTCCGGCCACGTCACGGGCCTGTATCCGGGTCAGCGCAAGCGGCTCGTCATCGTCGTTCGCAACCGCGGAAGACGGGCGATCCGCGTGCGAGCGGTCACGACGCGCGTCCGTAATGCCAGTCGCGCCTGCAAAGCCAGGAACCTGCGGGTCGCGGCGTTCCACGGAGCTCTACGGGTCGCAGGGCACCGATCCCGCAGGATCGCCGTGCGCGCCTCGATGCGTGCCGACAGCCCGACCGCCTGCCAGGGAGCCGTCTTCCGCCTCGCCTTCCGCGGCCGGGCGACGCCGGGCTAGCTAAACCGGGCTAGCCAGGACTGTCGTCCGAGCGAGGATCGTGCTCGAGGGCGACCTTGCTCGCGTCGGTGTCCTTTTCGACGACGAGAACGTTCGGCTTCTCGTCGACCACGCGCTCGACGTCCAGGTCCTGGTGGCCCGGCAGCACCAGAAAGCGCCGTGGGTTCTCGCGAACCGCCTCGTACTGCTGGTAGCTCACCTGGATCAGCTCCGCGCAGCTGTCGTCGCTGCATTCGCAGATGAAGCCGGGCAGGAGCGAATCGTCCTCGTCGATCCCGCCGCGCCTCGAGAGCTCCTCGATTCGCTCGTTCACCTCGCGGAAGATCGCCTCGTTCCTGGCCCGCCGCTCCTGATCCGCATCCACCCGGGAGAGCTTTCCGCTCAGCGGGCCGTGAAACCGTGGTTTCCCCAGCCCTGACGCGGGAGACACGCAGCCTGTGCCACGGTCGGTGGAACAAGCCGCGAAGAACGAGGCCACCTTCCGCAGCGTCAACGAGCGCCTGCAGGAGAAGGCCGACGAGCTCGAGCTGGGCGAGCGGCGGATGCCGTTCCTCTGCGAGTGCGAGGAGGAGCGCTGCACCGAGGTCCTGCTGCTTCGGCGCGGCGACTACGAGGCTGTCCGTGCGCATCCGAGACGGTTCATCGTTGCTCCCGGGCACCAGGGCGAAGACGACCAGCTCATCCAGGACGACGCCGGGTTCGCCGTGATCGAGAAGCACGGCAGGGAAGGCGAGCTGGTCGAACAGCAGGACCCCCGCACGGCCGGCAAGTCGCCCTCTAGCTAGTTTTCGCGCGCCATCTAGAATTGGCGGCACCGGGCCGTCGACGAGGGAGACAGCTGACCATTTCCGAGGTTCGTGAGGCTTCGCCAACCCTGCCTACCGGCACGGTCACGTTCCTGTTCACGGACATCGAGGGGTCGACGCGTCTGTTGAAGACGCTCGGCCGCGACCGTTACGGGGACGTCCTCGCGGTGCACAACCGGCTCCTCCGCACCGCCTTCGCCGACCTGGGCGGGATCGAGGTCGGGACGAAGGGCGATTCGTTCTTCGTCGTCTTCCGCAGCGCGGGCGCCGCGGTTCGAGCCGTGGCCGCGGGCCAACGCGCGCTCGCGTCGCACGAGTGGCCGGACGGCGTGAGCGTGCGCGTGCGCATGGGCATTCACACGGGGGAGGCGAGCCTCGGGAGCGACGGCTACATCGGCCTCGCGGTGCACCAGGCCTCGCGCATCGGCGACGCGGGGCACGGGGGCCAAGTTCTGCTGTCGAGCACGACGGCCAATCTCGTCTGGAGCGAGCTTCCAGCCGACGTCCGCCTGCGCGAGCTCGGGCCGACGGAGCTTCGCGATTTCGACCGGCCGGAGTCGCTGTACCAGCTCGAGATCGACGGCCTGCCGGGTGACTTCCCTCCGCTCGAGACCCGCGACCAGAAGAAGGCGCGAGCCCCGCGGCGGCCCCTCGAGGTTCAGGTCGGAACCACGCCGCTGCTCGAGCGCGAGGCGGAGGTCTCCGCGATCAAGGCCGTCGTCGCGACCGCCGCTGCGGGCGCCGGCCGGATGATCGCCGTCGAGGGCCGGCCCGGGGCCGGCAAGACGCGGCTCGTCTCAGAGGCGCGCCGGCTCGCCTCGGCAGCCGGCTTCGAAGTGCTTGCCGCGCGGAGCGCGGACCTCGAGCAGGAGTTCGCCTACGGGGTCGTCCGCCAGCTGTTCGAGCCCTACCTCGCCTCGCTCGAGTCGGCGAAGCGGGAGCAGTTGCTGTCAGGAACCGCCGCGCTCGCCCAGCGGCTCTTCGACGACGAGGAGATGACGGGAGCGACGCCTGCGGATGTCCCGTTCGCCGTCCTCAACGGTCTCTACCGCCTCGCGACCAACATCGCGGAGCGGAAGCCGCTCGCGCTCGTCGTCGACGACCTCCACTGGGCCGACTCGCCGACGCTGCGCTGGCTGTCGTTCCTGGCCCGCCGTCTGGAGGGCGTACCGCTGCTGGTCGTCGTCAGCCTTCGCCCGCCGGAGCAGAGCGTCGAACGAGAGCTCCTGATGGAGATCGTCTCGGACCCGGGCGCGGTCGTCATCAGGCCGGCCGCCCTCAGCCGGGCGGCTGTGGCTGCGATCGTCGAGCAGGAGTTCAAGGTGGCGGCCGACCCAGAGTTCGTAGCCGCCTGCCACTCGGCGACGGGCGGCAACCCGCTGTTCACCCGGGCCCTGGTGTCGGCGCTCCACGGCGAGGGCGTCACGCCGGAAGCCGCGAACGCCGGTCGGGTCCGCGGGATCGGGCCCGAGCCGGTCGGCAGAGCGGTCTCGCTTCGGCTGTCGCGTTTGCCGGAAGAGTCCAGGCGGTTCGCGACCGCGGCCGCGGTGCTGGGCGACGGCGCCGACCAGGCCGACGTCGCGGCGCTCGCGGGCATCGACGACCGCGACCTGGCGTCGCTTGCCGCGAGTTCCCTCGCGCGCGTCGACCTGCTTCGCGTGACTGCGCCCACCGTCGAGTTCGCGCACCCGGTCGTGCGAACCGCGATCTACCGGTTGATCGAGCCCCAGGAGCGCCTCGCAGCGCACCGCCGCGCCGCCGAGCTGCTGGACGCGGCGCGCGCAGAGCCCGAGCGCGTGGCGGCGCACCTCGACCTCCTGCCGCCGGCCGGTGATCCGTTCGCGGTCGAGACGCTCCGGATCGCCGCCGACCGCGCTCTTGTCCGCGGCGCGCCCGACGTCGCCGTCCGCTACCTGCGTCGCGCGCTCGCCGAGCCGCCGTCGCCGGAGAATCGCCCTGAGACGCTGCGAGAGCTGGGCATGGCGGAGCGGCGGGTCGACGTCCGCGCCGCCGCCGAGCACCTGCAGGAGGCGCTCGTCGCCGCCGACCCGGAGGACCGGGCGCGCTACGCGAGGCTCGCCCTCGAGCTCGGCCGCTCGCTCTTCCGCCTCAACCGCGGCCCCGAGGCCGTGCATGTCTTCGAGGACGCGATCGAGCGCCTCGACGGCGCGGAGCCGGAGCTCGGCGAGATGATCAAGGCCGAGCTGATCAACTCGTCGGGGTTCGACTCGGACGTGTTCGACGTCGCCAAGGGCCGGCTCGCCGAGGTCGGCGAGCGCGAGCTCACGAGCGAGCCAGGCCACGCCGTGATGCTGGCGACGGTTCGCTACTTCGAGGCGCGCCGCGGCGAGAACCGCGAAGCCGTCGCGAGGCTCGCCGATGCCGCCGTGCTCGACGAGCTGACCGAACGGGTGCCCTCGATGGCCGTCGCCTGCGCGGCCTCTGCGCTCATGTACGCGGAGTACGACGCCGAGCTCGACCGGTTCTTCGACGTGATGATGGAGTCCGCGAGGAAGCGGGGCGAGCTGGTCACGCTCTCGTCGCTGCTCTGCTTCCGCGGGCTCACCTTCGCGCAGCGCGGGGATCTCAACGCCGCGATCGAGGACCTTCGCGAATCGAGCGAGGTCGTTCCGTACGTTCCGAGCCAGCAGGGCGTCCTCTACTACAGCTCGTACATGGCCGACGTGCTCACGAACCGGGGCGAGCTCGACGAGGCCGAGGCGTGCCTCACCGGGCTGGCTCTTTCGGAAGAGGTCGCCGAGACGGGGCACGTGATCTTCTTCCTCGGCGCGCGCGGATGGTTGCGCTACGCGCGCCGCGACTTTGCCCGGGCCGCGTCGGACTGGGAGCAGCTCGGACGCTGCATGGAGGCGTTCGAGATGCACAATCCGTCGCTTCTCGCGTGGCGCTCCCACCTCGCGCTCGCGCTGCTCGGCCTCGGCTACCGCGAGCGGGCGCTGGGACTCGCGCGCGAGGAGGTCGAGCTGGCGAGGGCGTGGGGAGCACCCCGGGCGATCGGCGTCGCACTGCGCACGCAAGGCGTTGCGGAGGGCGGCGCCGAGGGCATCCCGACACTGCGAGGCTCGCTCGACGTGCTGAGAGGCTCGTCGGCGAAGCTCGAGCGGGCGCGGACGATGGTCGAGCTCGGCGCGGCCCTGCAGCGCGAGGGCGCAGGCGAGGAGGCGCGGGAGCTGCTCGCTGAAGGCCGTCGGATCGCGGCCGAGTCGGGCGCGCAGCCGCTCGTCGAGCGCTGCGAGCGTGAGCTCGGAGCGGCGGTCGCCTGATGCGCGTCGCCGAGACCCTGGGCCAGTTCTCGCTTTTCGCCGACCTCGCTCCGCCGCAGCTGGAGGCGATCGCCCAGTCGTACGAGGAAAGCGTTTTCGCGGAGGGCGAGCGCGTCCTGCGGCGAGGGCTCGCGAGCGGCGACTTCTTCGTCATTCTCGAAGGGGAGGCCGTCGTCGAGGCCGGCGGCGACGACGAGATCCGCCTCGGCCGCGGGGAGTTCTTCGGCGAGATCTCGGCATTGACCGGCGACCCGCCGGCCACGGATGTCGTCGCGGCTTCGCTGCTTCGCTGCCTCGTGATCCCGGGAGCGCAGCTCGAGCGCCTGCTCCTGGAGCGGCCGCAGCTGATGCTCCGCCTGCTGCGCGTGGAGGCACGCCGCCTCCGGGGCACGCTCGATTGGCAGCCGTAGAGCGGCCTTCTCCGCCCGGCGACTACGACGTCGTCGTCGTCGGCAGCGGCCCCGGCGGGCTTCAGACCGCGTACTTCCTGCGCCGCCTCGGCGTGCAGCACGCCGTCATCTCCCGCGACGAGCAGCCGGGTGGGATGTTCCGGCGGTTCCCGGTCTACCAGCGCCTGATCTCGTGGACGAAGCCGGACGCGCCGGCCGAGCGGGGCTCGCGCGAGTACGAGTGGTACGACCACAACAGCCTCTTGGCCGACGAGCCTGAGCTGAAGGCGCTCGTGCCGCCGCTGATGGATCGCGCCTACGACCTGCCGTCGCGGCCCGAGATGGAGGCGGGGCTCGCGGCCTTCGCTGAGCGTGCGGGCCTGGAGATCCGCTACGGCTGCGCCTGGGAGGCGACGCGCCACGACGGCGAGCGCTTCGTGCTGGAGACGACGGACGGCGAGTATCGCTGCCGCGCTGTCGTCTTCGCGCTCGGGGTGACCGAGCCGTGGCAGGCGGAGGTGCCCGGGCTCGAGCACGCGCCGCACTACGTCGACACGCTCGTGCCGGAGCGCTACGCCGGCCGCGACGTCTTCATCGTCGGCAAGCGGAACTCGGGCTTCGAGCTGGCGCAGGGACTGCTCCCCTGGGCGCGCTCGATCGTCCTCGGCTCGCCGCGGCCGGTCGAGATCGGGGCGCTCGCGCTTTCGCCGCTCCGGCTGCGCTACCTGAGCCCCTACGAGGAGCACGTCCGCGGCGCGCCAGGCACCTACGTGATCAACGTGATGATCGAGCGCGTCGAGCCTCGGGACGGAGGTTTCCGGCTCGTCCTGCACGGCACGACCTGGGAGGGCACGCTCGAGCTCGCGGTGGACGACGTGATCGCCGCGACGGGCTTCCAGACCCCGCTGCGCGATCTACCCGACCTCGGGCTCGCGACGGTCGCGGACGGCCGGATCCCGGCGCTGACGCCGTTCTGGGAGAGCGTCTCGCTGCCCGGAGCGTTCTTCGCCGGCAACGCGACGCAGGGCGCGCACGGCGCGGGCAGGCACTCGCCGGTCGCAAGCTCGAGCGCGGTAAGCGGTTTCCGCTACAACGCGCGGGTGCTTGCCGAGCACCTGGCGGAGCGGCTGGGCGGCTGGACTCGTCCGCGCCCGCGCGTGGGGGAGGCTGTCCCGTTTCTGCTCGGCGAGCTGACGAGATCGCCCGAGCTCCGGATCCAGAAGGGCTACCTGTGCCGAATGCTCTCGGCGGGCGACGACGGCTACGTCGACGAAGGCATCGTCCCGCTCACGCATTTCCTCGACGGCGGGAGCCCGGACGCCGTCGCCGCGAGCATCGAGGTCGACGCCACCGGCCGGATCGTCCCGACGGTCTATGCGCGCCAAGGCGGCGAGGTCGCTGAGCACGCGCTGGAGCCGCATCCGCTGCACGAGTACGAGGGCGAGGCCTACACGACCGAGCTTGGGAGCCTGCTCGATTAGGCCAAGACGAGGTCGACCAGAGCCTCGAGCGAGTCGAGCTCCTTGAGCGGAGCCGCGTGCCCGGCGAGCGGGAGCCGCCGCCGGTTGTGCCAGCAGACGTCCATGCCCACTCCGCGCGCCCCGTCGATGTCGCTGGGCGAGCCGGCGACGAACAGCGCTCGTGCCGGCTCGACGCCGAGCGTCTCGAGAGCGAGCAGGTAGGGCTCGGGCCGCGGCTTGTACGCGCCCGCTGCCTCGGCGGTCACGACCGTGTCGAACTCGAAACCGAGGCGAGCAGTGACCCGTGCCCCGAGCTCTTCGGAGCAATTGGTCACGACGCCGATCTGCACGTGCTCGCCCAAGCGTGCGAGCACCTCGGGCGCGTCGCGCCAGGCCTCGAGGCGGTCGCCCATCGCCTGAAGAAGCTCGGTCGCCCCCTCGGGCCGCACGCCGACGGTCCGCGCCGCCTGCTGAACCGTGTCGACAAACGGCCGGTATCGCCCCGCGGAGTAAGCGACTCTGCTGGACTCCTCCCGCCAGCTCGCGCCCAGCTCCGCAGTGCCGGCGACCTCGCTCCAGAGCGAGCCCGAGTCCAGAAGCGCCGAAAAGAGATCGAAGAGGACCGCGTCATATCTCACACCCGAGATCCTGGCCTCCTTTCGCTCGACGTGCGAGAGTCCGCGCAGTCTCATGAGGGCAGTCGTCCACGATCGCTACGGCCCGCCCGAGGCGCTGCACGTCGACGACGTCGAGCGGCCCACGCCCCAGGAGGACGAGGTCCTGGTCGAGGTCCACGCCTCCACCGTCACTCGCGGCGAGGCGATGGGCGTGCGCGGCGCCGAGTACCGGTTCACACGCGTCTTCACTGGTATCCGCCGCCCGAGGAACACGGCCTTCGGCTCCGAGTTCGCGGGAAGGGTCGAGCAGACTGGGACGGCCGTGAGCGAGCTTCGCCCAGGCGACGAGGTCTTCGGGTTCAGGAACGGCGCTGCCGCGGAGTACGTCGCCGTCCCCGAGTCCGGCCTGATCGCACTCAAGCCGGCCGGCCTCTCCTTCGAGGAGGCGGCAGCGGTTCCCGACGGCTCGCTGCTCGCGCTGAGCTGCCTGCGGCCGGCTGAGCCGCTCCGAGGCAAGGACGTCCTCGTCTACGGCGCTGCCGGCTCGGTCGGGACGGCCGCGGTTCAGCTGCTCGTCAACCACTTCGAGGCTGCGTCGGTGACCGCCGTCTGCGACACGAAGGACATCGACCTGCTTCCCGCGCTGGGCGCCAGTCAGGTGATCGACCGCTTGCATGACGACTTCACGAAGAAGGGCGAGACGTACGACGTGATCTTCGACGCAGTCGGCAAGCACTCGTTCCGCCGCTGCCGGCGCTCGCTGAAGCCCGGCGGCACCTACGTCACGATGGACCTCGGTTTCATGTACCACGTGCCGCTCGTCTCTCTTGCGACGCGAGTCGTGGGGAGCAAGCGAGCGAAGCTCGGCATCGGCCGCTACGGGAGGGAAGACCTCCTCCTCGTCAAGGAGCTCGTCGAGGCCGGCAAGTACCGCCCCGTCATCGACCGTACGTACGACCTCGACGACGTCGTCGAGGCGACGCGCTACGTCGAGAGCGGCCAGAAGACGGGCAACGTCGTGCTCCGCCTCGCCGGCTGAGCGGTTCCGCGGAACCGCGCCCGTCCTCTCTGTTCAATGAATGCACGATTGCAATCGGTCGCGGATCCGCGGATGATGCTGCCGACTTGTGTTGTAGCGCGGCACGAGAGAGGAGACTCGGATGAGGATGCTCCTTCTGATCGCGGCGGTCGTCGTCCTCGCTTACGGGATAGCGGTGATACTCGGAGCGTTTGGCACTGAGATCGGAAGTACGGGCCTGGTCATGCTGCTGGCCGTCTCTGCCTTGGCCCTCTTCACGGTGGTCAAGCTCCGGGGTCGGGCGCACGGCTGACCCGCTTGCTCGCCGCCGCGACTGACCTGGCGGGCGCGGCTCGCTTCGCGTCTAGGGCGAGGTGAGACGGTCGAAAGTCGTCATGTCCGCGAAGTGGGCGGACTTTCGACGGGAACAGGGGCGGCAGGACTCGAACCTGCAACCCCCGGTTTTGGAGACCGGTGCTCTGCCAATTGAGCTACGCCCCTAGAGGTTGCGCAAGCGATTCTACCGGCGGCCCTTCTAGCATCTGGTCATGGCCCCGCCTCCGCCGAGACC
The DNA here is from genome assembly GCA_963788215.1 of uncultured Actinomycetes bacterium. Lineage (GTDB taxonomy): Bacteria > Actinomycetota > Thermoleophilia > Gaiellales > Gaiellaceae > AC-32. The sequence continues at coordinate 71,831 of CAWBFX010000003.1, read as the reverse complement.
GGCCCTCGGAGCGCTCTTCCTCGTCCTCGCGATCGCGTTCGTCGGGATCGCGGCTGCAGCTGCGGAGGCCGTGGACACCAACAAGGGGCTGGTCGTCCTGGTGGTCGCGGCCGGGGCGATCGCGCTCTGGATGCTGAGCCTCTCGATCCGGAATCTAAGGAAACCTCCTTCGTAGGTCGTATCCTCTGACCGTGGCGCAGGACGAGACCCAAGCACTCTGGCGCGAGTACAAGCAGAAGAAGGACCAGGCGACCAGGGACCGCCTGATCCTCACGTACGCGCCGCTGGTCAAGTACGTCGCCGGCCGGTTAGGCAGCGGCCTGCCTGCGCACGTCGACGAGAACGACCTCGTCTCGTACGGGCTGCTCGGCCTGATCGGAGCGATCGAGCGCTTCGACCCCGGCCGCGACATCAAGTTTGAGACCTATGCGATCGCGCGCATCAAGGGCTCGATCATCGACGAGCTGCGCGCCATGGACTGGGTCCCGCGCTCGGTCCGCTCACGCGCCCGCGACATCGAGCGCTCGATCGCCGAGCTCGAGCGCAAGCTGCACCGCGCGCCGACCGACGAGGAGATCGCCGAGAAGCTCGGCATCACGACCGACGAGCTCGACGACAGCCTCTCGGAGATCGGCCGCTCCTCGATCGCGGCGCTCGACGAGCTCTGGACGATCTCGTCCTCGGGGGGCGACCAGGTCGCCCTGATCGACACCATCGAGGACACCCAGGGCCCCGAGCCGCAGTCCGAGCTCGCGCAGACGGAGCTGAAGGAGGCGCTCGGTGACGCGATCGCCCGTCTGCCCGAGCGCGAGAAGCTCGTCGTGACGCTCTACTACTACGAGGAGCTCACCCTTCGGGAGATCGGGGAAGTCCTCGGCGTGACCGAGTCACGGGTCTCGCAGCTGCACACGAAGGCGATCCTGCGATTGAAGGCCCGCCTCGCCGGGTCACCCGCGCGCGAGCCGCTCGGGCGCTGAGGATTACGATTCAAAATCCGTGGTTTCCCGCTTGACACGGATACGAGTGACCTTCAACGTGTTGCCCGTATCCCGTGGGGTCTAGAGAAAGGACGTGGGAGAGTGAAGCACCGCAAGCTGCTCGTTATCGCAGGAGTGGTGGGCCTTCTAGCGCTCGCCATCTCCCTCAGCGTCGCCGCCGCCAGTAGCAAGAAGGTGACGCGTGCCAAGGCAGCATCGGCCGTTCGCGCCCCGGCGGTCCCCAATGCCAAGGCGATCAGGAAGAAGTACCACGGCCAGAAGATCACCTTTGTCGGCGACTCCGTCGGCAACGGCCATCTTCGTGACACGCGGCTGGCCAAGCGGTTCACGCACGACACCGGCATCAAGGTGAAGGTCGTGCCGCATCCGTCGGCGTCCGACCAGTCCTACGCGCAGCTCGCGAGGGCATTTGCGTCGAAGTCGTCGTCGATCGACGTGGCGATGATCGACGTCGTGTGGCCGGGAGCGTTCGCGCCGTACTTGGTCAACCTCAAGCCGAAGCTCGCCAAGCAGGCGAAGCTGCACATCGGCAGCATCATCGCGAACGACACCATCAAGGGAAGGCTCGTGGCGATGCCGTGGTTCGGCGACTACGGGATCCTCTACTACCGCACGGACCTCCTGAAGAAGTACGGCTACAAGGCCCCGCCGAAGACCTGGGCCGACCTCTTCAAGATGGCGAAGAAGATCCAGGACGGTGAGCGGGGCTCGAACCCGAACTTCACCGGCTTCGTCTTCCAGGGCAACGCGTATGAGGGCCTCACCTGCAACGCGCTCGAGTGGATCGCGTCGGCAGGCGGCGGCCACATCATCGACAACGGCAAGGTCACGATCGACAACACGAAGGCTCGGACGGTCCTGGATGCGATGCGCGCCCAGATCGGCAAGGTCACACCTCAGGGCGTGACGACGTACCAGGAGGACCAGACCGAGCACGCCTTCGACGCCGGCGACGCAGCGTTCGCCCGGAACTGGCCGTACCAGTACGGGATCGGCGCAACGGCCGGCTCGAAGGTCAAGGGCAAGTTCAACGTGACCGTCCTCCCGCACGGGGCATCGGGCCCGTCCGTCGGCACCGTCGGCGGCTGGCAGCTCGCCGTCTCGAAGTTCTCGAAGCACCAGGGAGCGGCCATCGAGCTCGTCCGGTACATGACGAGCCCGGCTGTCGAGAAGTTCGACGCGATCACCAACTCGAACGTGCCGACGATCGTGTCGGTCGCGAAGAACAAGGCGGTCGTCAAGAAGAACCCGTACCTCAAGCCCGCGATCGCGAGCGTGCCTCGCGTGACCCGGCCCGCGAAGTTCTTCGGGACGCACTACAACGAGGCCTCGAAGGACGTCTATCAGGGCATCAACCAGATCCTCACCGGCACGCCTGCGAGTCAGGTGCTGCCGCAGATCAAGCAGAAGCTGCAGCTGCTCCTGAAGTAGGCCGCACGGCCTGAACGAAACGAGGGAGGATGGCACCTGTCATCCTCCCTCACCATTCGTGAGCACCGTCGTCCCGCCAGCCCCGGTTCCGCGCCGCCGCCGCCGGCGCACGAAGCTCCAGCGCAGCCAGGCGCGCCTCGCCTGGTTGCTGCTCGTCCCTGCGCTGGCGGTCGTGCTCCTCGTCGCGATCTACCCGCTCGCCAAGACGGTCTTCCAGAGCTTCACGAACCAAGAGTTCCTCGCCGGCCTGGAGCCGACGAAGTGGGTGGGGCTCGACAACTACCACACCCTCATCCACGACCCGACCTTCCGCGACACGGTCGTCCTGACGCTCAAGTTCACCGTGATCACGGTGTCGATCGAGTTCCTGCTCGGGCTGGTCATCGCTCTAGTGGTGAACTCGAGCTTCAAGGGGCGCGGCGTGATGCGCGCGATCATGCTCGTGCCGTGGGCAATCCCGACGGTCGTCGCCGCGACGATGTGGAAGTGGATGCTCGACGACACGTTCGGCGTCGTGAACGACCTCGGTGTTCGGATGCACATCCTCTCCCACCCGCACGCCTGGCTCGCGCAGCCCCAGACGGTGCTCCTCTCCGCCTCCGCCGTCGACATCTGGAAGACCACGCCGTTCGTCGCGCTCCTGCTGCTCGCGGGACTACAGGTGATTCCCAACGACCTCTACGAGGCCGCGTCAGTCGACGGGGCGAACCCGCTGCAGCAGTTCTGGCGGATCACCTTCCCGCTGCTGCGGCCGGCGATTCTCGTGACGCTGATCTTCCGGACACTCGACGCGCTGCGCGCCTTCGACGTGTTTCAGGTGCTGTTCGGATACCGCCTCGGTGCGCAGTCGATGGCGGTCTACAACCAGAGCACGATCATCACCGACGGGCACGTCGGGTACGGCGCGGCGATGAGCGTCGCGATCTTCCTGATCATCGCGCTGTTCGTCGTCATCTACGTGACCTTCGTGCGGGTGGGTGAGCAGTGAGCACCGCCGCCCAGACCACGACCGTCGCCCGTCCGGTCTCTCGCTCCGTCCGTCTTCGCAAGAGCCCGGTGGGCCGGATCCTGATCAAGCTGCCGTTCTGGCTTCTCATCTTCGCGATCGCGTTCTACGCGCTGTTCCCGTTCTACTGGGCCGTGCGCTCGGCGATCACTCCGGATCCGGAGCTCTTCAGCACGCCGATCAAATACTTCCCGAGCCACCCGACCTGGTCGCACTTCCACGACGCATTGAGCTCGGGTTTCTTCCGGAGGGCGCTCCTGAACTCCACGATCGTCGCGGGCTCGGTGACGCTGCTCTCGCTCTCGATCGGGTCGGTCGCCGCGTATGCGCTCGGGCGCTTCCGCTTCCGCGGGAGGTCGTTCGTCCTCTACCTGATGCTGTCGATGACGATCTTCCCGCAGATCGCGATCCTGGGGGCCCTCTACACGATGTTCACCGGCTTCCACATCGTGTCGTTCCTGCACTTCCCGAAGTTGTACGACAGCCTCTGGGCGCTGATCTTCAGCTACCTCATCTTCACGCTCCCGTTCACGATCTGGGTGCTCACGAGCTTCATGCGCGCGCTCCCGGGCGATCTCGAGGAGGCCGCATACGTCGACGGCGCGACGCCGCTCCAGGTGTTCTGGAAGGTACTCCTGCCGCTGATCGCGCCGGGGCTCGTGACGACCGGACTGCTTGCCTTCATCGCGGCCTGGAACGAGTACCTCTATGCGGTCTCGTTCATCCAGTCACCCGATCACTACACGGTGCCGGTCGCGATCGTGTCCTTCGTCGGCAAGACGAGCGCCTTCCAGACTCCCTGGGGGACCTGGATGGCGGCGACCGTGATCGTGACGCTGCCGCTGATCCTTCTGACCCTGATTCTGCAACGGCGGATCCTGGCGGGACTGACCGCCGGGGCCGTAAAGGGCTAGATCGCCTTGCGAGTCTCGGGGTCGAAGAAGTAGAGCCGGGTCGTGTCGACGGCCAGCTCCACTTGCTGGCCGATGGCGATGCGGGACTTCGGGCTGACGCGGGCGACGAGCCGAGTCGAGCCGTCCTCGTCCGCGCCGAGCCGGACGTCGGCGTCCTCGCCGACGTCGGCCGCCGCCGCGCTCGAGATGACGCCCGTCGCCTCCGTGCTGAAGTGGACGAGCACCTCGGAGCCGAGCGGCTCGGTGAGGTCGGCCTTGACCTTGACTCGCCGGTCCGCCGGGGTGTCCGGCTCGAGGCTCGCATCCTCGAAGTCCTCGGGGCGGATGCCGAGGATCACGGTCTTGCCGACGTAGCCGGCGAGACCCGAGCGATTCCGGGCGAGCTGATCGTCGACCGCCAGCTTGTGCTCGCCGAGGCTGACCTCGAGGTTTCCGTTGCTCTGCACGAGCTCCGATTCCACGAGGTTGATCGACGGCGATCCGATGAAGCCCGCGACGAACTCGTTGACGGGCTGGTCGTAGAGCACCTGCGGCGTGTCGACCTGCTGCAGGTGGCCGGCATTCATGACGGCGACGCGGTCGCCCATCGTCATCGCCTCGACCTGGTCGTGGGTGACGTAGATCGTGGTCACGCCGAGCCGCCGCTGCAGCTGGTGGATCTCGGCGCGCATCTGCACCCGCAGCTTCGCGTCGAGGTTCGAGAGCGGCTCGTCCATCAGGAAGGCCTGCGGCTCGCGCACGATCGCCCGGCCCATCGCGACACGCTGGCGTTGGCCGCCTGAGAGCGCGCGCGGCTTCCGCTTCAGGAAGTCCTCGATCTGCAGGACTCTTGCAGCCCGCTGGACGCGCTCCCTGATCTCGTTCTTCGGCACCTTGCGCAGCTTCAGCCCGAACGCGAGGTTGTCGTAGACGGACATGTGCGGGTAGAGCGCGTAGCTCTGAAAGACCATCGCGATGTCGCGCTCCTTCGGCGTCAGGTCGTTCACGATCACGTCGCCGATCCGGATTTCGCCGTCGCTGATCTCCTCGAGGCCGGCCAGCATCCGCAGCGCGGTCGTCTTGCCGCAGCCGGAAGGACCGACGAGGACCATGAGCTCGCCGTCGCCGATCGCCAGGTCGAGGTCGTGAACGGCCTTGGTCCCGTCCGGATAGATCTTCGCGACCTTGTCGTAGGCGATCTCCGCCACGCCGAAAGCCTACGACGTGAAGACCGCGCTTGCAGGCGCGGGGTGGACTCGAGAGGCGGCTAAGATCACCCCGGATGGAACCCGGGAAGATTCGCAACGTCGCGGTCACCGGCCACCGCGGCACCGGTAAGACGTCGCTCGTCGAGGCGATGCTCTTCCAGGGCGGCGCGATCAACCGGCTCGGGACCGTCGAAGCCGGCACGACCACCTCCGACTGGGACGAGGACGAACAGCGCCGACAGATGTCGCTCGCCTCGTCGCTGTGTCACGTCGAGTGGCAGGGCCGCAAGATCAATCTGATCGACACGCCCGGCGATGCGGGCTTCAGCGGCGACACGGTTGCCGCGCTACGGGTCGTCGAGGGCGCGCTCATCGCCGCGAGCGCGGTGATGGGCGTGGAGGTGCAGACGAGCCGCGTCTGGGATCGGGCCAACGAGCTCGAGCTTCCGCGCGTCGTCTTCGTGAACATGCTCGACCGCGAGCGGGCCGACTTCTACCGCGCGCTCGAGCAGTTCAAGACGATGCTCTCCGACCGCTGCGTCGCCGTCCACCTGCCGATCGGCTCCGAGCACGAGCTGACGGGGATCGTCGACGTTCTCCACATGACCGCCTACATGAGCCCCGAAGGCGAGCGCGAGGGCGGGCCTGTCGAGATTCCGTCCGAGATGTCGGACACCGTCGCGAAGTACCGCACGCAGCTCCTCGACTCGGTCGTCGAGACCGACGAGAGCCTGATGGAGCGCTACCTCGAGGGCGAGGAGCTCGGCACCGAGGAGGTCGCGCACGCGCTGAAGGACGCCGTCACGCGCGGCGAGCTCTTCCCGGTCGCGTGCGGAGTGGCGTCGAAGAACCTCGGGACGACCGCTCTCCTCGACCTGCTCGTCGAGGGCGTCCCGTCGCCGGCCAAGCGGCCGCCCGCGGTCGCGGCGGACGGTGCGGGCACGGCGGCGTTCGTCTTCAAGACCGTCGCCGACCCCTTCGCTGGGCGGATCAATCTCTTCCGCGTCCTCTCCGGCACGATCTCCTCAGACGCGACGCTCGTCAACCACCGCTCGCGCGGGAAGGAGCGCGTCGGCGCCCTGCTCGCCCTCCAGGGCAAAGAGCACGAGCAGGCCAAGGAGTTCGGCCCCGGCGACATCGGCGCGGTGGCGAAGTTGAAGGAGACGACCACCGGCGACCTCCTGCTCGACTCCGAGCGTGAGATCGAGACGCCGAAGCTCGACTTCCCCGAACCGGTCATGAGCTTCGCCGTCACGCCCAAGGCCAAGGGGGACGAGGAGAAGGTCGGCACCTCGCTGCGGCGGCTCTCCGAGGAGGACCCGACGCTCAGCCTGCGCCGCGACCCGCAGACCGGCGAGCAGCTCCTCTCGGGGATGAGCCAGATCCACGTCGAGGTCGCGGTCGACCGGCTCAGGGGCCGCTTCGGCGTCGACGTCGAGCTGCATCAGCCGCGGGTCCCGTACCTGGAGACGATCCGCAAGGAGTCACGCGCGCGGCACCGCTACAAGAAGCAGACCGGCGGGCGCGGCCAGTTCGGCGACTGCGAGATCGTGCTCGAGCCGCTGGCCGAGCGCGCGGGCTACGAGTTCGTCGACGAGATCGTCGGCGGCGTGATCGCGCAGAGCTTCCGGCCGGCTGTCGACAAGGGCATCCAGGAGGCGATGCTGCACGGCGAGCTCGCCGGCGCGCCCGTGCAAGGCGTGCGCGTCCGCCTCGTCGACGGCCAGCAGCACTCCGTCGACTCCTCCGAGATGGCGTTCAAGATCGCGGGCTCGATGGCGTTCAAGGACGCCTACGCGAAGGCCGATCCCGTGCTGCTCGAGCCGATCATGGAGGTCGAGGTCCATGTGCCGGACGATGCCGTCGGCGCCGTCAACGGCGACCTCAACTCGCGTCGCGGCCGGCTGCAGGGGATGGAGCCGCACGGCGGCATGACGCAGATCAGGGCCGAGGTGCCGATGGCCGAGATCCTCACGTACGGGCCGGCGCTGACCTCGCTCACCGGAGGCCGCGGCGACTACCACATGCACTTCCTGCGTTACGAGGAGGTGCCCTCGCACATCGCCCAGAAGGTGATCGCCGAGTCGCAGAAGGAGCCCGAGGAGGCGAAGGTCTAGCCCCTTTGGGCTAAGGTCCCCGGGCTATGCGCATCACGAGGCAGGCCGTCCTCGCCTCGCGGGTCTGCGCGATTTGCGAGCGAACCCTTCTGGTCGGCGAGCGCGCCGTCCGCTATTCGCCTGACGGCGAAGGCTTCCTCGACGTCTGCGCGCTCTGCCAGGAGATCGCGGTCGAGAACGGCTGGCTGAAGGAGGGGAGCCCTACCGACGCCGGTGGTGGAATCGCGCCGGCGGCGCTTCGGGCCGCTCGCGGCGCTCCTCGACTCGCGCCGGCCGACGGTCGAGCGGGTCGTCGACGAGCCGATCCTGCGGCGATTGTCCGACGCCGAGCGGGCGATGGTCGAGGCGGCGGACCTCTTCAACGAGAGCGCGTTCCGCCGCACGGTCGCCGGGATCGCCAAGAGTCTGGGTCAGCCGAAGGCGTCGATCGTGGCGCTCTCGGGGGTCAACGCCGAGGTTGTGCTCACGGTCGCCTGGGACATCTCGTGGTACCAGTACCGCATCACGCCGGAGTCGGGCCAGCCGGTCCGCCTGGCCGAGCGGGGACACGATCCGCGCGAGCTCGAGGGCACGTTCGTGAGCTGGAATGCGAAGCTCACGCCGGATGGGCGCATAGTCCCCGACATCTCGCCGGTCTAGCGCTCTCCTAGGGCCTCCCTACAATCCGTAGCAGATGATCTATTGCGTTATCCCGCGCGAGCTGGAAGACGAGCTCTACGACAAGATGGTCGAGTACTACAAGGACAACCCCCACGTGGAGGTCATCCTCGACCGCCGCGAAGGCGAGGACCGGCGCAAGAACCGGGAATACGGCGGCAAGCGCGAGATCCGCGACCGCCGGCGGGCGCGAGCTCCCGGGACCTTCCCCGACACCGACCCGCCCGAGAACGCCTAGCGGCCTTCGCCGAGCCATGGCCGGTACGGCCGTGTCCGAGGGACTGTCCCCTGGACACGGCTACGGATCGTTTTGCGCTTGAAGCTCTCGCCTCGGCGGCGGGCGCGGGCCATGTCCCGGGGACAGTCCCTCCGCCGACGCTAAGATCGCGGCGATGGCGATGACGGCGGCCAAGTCCTTCCAGAACTACATCGGCGGCGAGTGGGTCGACGCTGCGTCGGGCGAGACCTTCGAGACGAAGAGCCCGGCGACCGGCGAGACGCTCGGGGTCTTCCCGCGCTCGAGCGCCGAGGACGTCGACAAGGCCGTCGAGGCCGCGAAGGCCGCCTACGAGGAGTGGCGCCTCGTCCCGGCCCCGCGCCGCGGCGAGATGCTCTTCCGCTTCGGGCAGCTACTGGCCGACCAGAAGGACGATTTCGCGCAGCTGATGGCTCGCGAGATGGGCAAGGTGCTTCCCGAGGCCGCCGGCGACGTCCAGGAAGCGATCGACATGAGCTTCTACATGGGCGGCGAAGGCCGGCGCCTGTTCGGCCAGACGACGCCCTCCGAGCTCAAGGACAAGTTCAACATGAGCGTGCGCCAGCCGATCGGCGTCGTCGGCGTGATCACGCCGTGGAACTTCCCGATCGCGATCCCGTCCTGGAAGATCGCGCCCGCGCTCGTCTGCGGGAACACGGTCGTCTTCAAGCCCGCGACCGACACGCCGCTCCTGGGCGAGCGCTTCGTCGAGCTGCTCGCCGAGGCGGGAGTCCCGGCCGGCGTCGTGAACATCGTCCACGGCGGCGGCGGCGCGGTCGGCGACCGGCTCGTCAAGCACCCCGACGTCCCCGTGATCACGCTCACGGGCTCGCGCGAGACCGGGGTGGAGGTGATGCGGAACGCCGCGGACAACCTCAAGCACATCCACCTCGAGCTCGGCGGCAAGAACGCGATCATCGTCCTCGACGACGCCGACCTCGACCTCGCGGTCGAGGGGATCATCTGGTCGGCGTTCGGCACCTCGGGCCAGCGCTGCACGGCCGCCTCGCGCGTGATCGCGCAGGACGGGATCTACGAGGACCTGCAGGGCCGCCTCGTCAAAGCCGCCGAGCAGCTCCGCCTCGGCCCCGGCTGGGAGGACGGCGTCGACGTCGGCCCGGTCATCAACCAGAGCGCACTCGACAAGATCCACTCGTACACGGAGATCGGCAAGGACGAAGGCGCGAAGCTGCTCACCGGCGGCGAGGTCGCGAGCGGCAACGGGCTGAGCGACGGCTACTTCTACCGGCCGACCATCTTCGGCGACGTCGACCCCGGGATGCGCGTCGCGCAGGAGGAGATCTTCGGCCCGACCACCGCGCTGATCCGGGTCCGCGACGCGGACGAGGCGGTCAGGGTCTCGAACGGGATCGAGTTCGGCCTCTCGTCGTCGATCTTCACGCGCGACGTCAACACCGCCTTCCGCGCGATGCGCGACCTCGAGGCCGGAATCACGTACATCAACGCCGGCACGATCGGCGCCGAGGTGCACCTGCCCTTCGGCGGCGTGAAGGGCACCGGCAACGGCCACCGCGAAGCCGGGCAGGCCGCGCTCGACGTCTTCACCGAGTGGAAGTCGATCTACGTCGACTACTCGGGGAAGCTGCAGAAGGCGCAGATCGACACCGCCACCTAGGCCGTGGAGATCCGGGCGCTCGAGGAGGCCGACCGCGGCTGGGTCGGGCGGCTGATCCGCGAGCGCTGGGGCGACGAGATCGTCGTTGGCCGGGGCAAGATCTGGAAGCCGGCCGAGCTGCCGGGCTTCGCGGCCTTCGACGGCGATCGCTGCGTGGGCCTCGTCACCTACGAGCTGGACGGCGAGGCGTGCGAGATCGTCAGCATCGACGCTCTGGACGAGGGCGAGGGCATCGGGACGCGGCTCCTCGAGGCGGTCGTGTCCGCGGCTCGCGAGGCGCGCTGCCGGCGCGTTCAGCTGCTTACGACGAACAACAACCTGCGCGCGCTTGCCTTCTACCAGAAGCGTGGATTCCGGCTCGTCGGCCTCGTTCCCGGCGCGATCGACGAGGAGCGGAAGCGCAAGCCGTCGATCGCGGAAGTCGACTCGGCGGGCCTTCCGATCCGGGACGAGCTGCACCTCGAGCTGGCCCTCGAGTAAGCGCACAAACCGGGCAGAACCCGGCTACTCTGACCGCTCGAAGGACTGGGGTCAGAGAGAGTGGAAAGGCGTCTATCCGTTGTTGCGGCTGCCGTGCTCGCGCGCTGGGGCGAAGACCTGCGCGCGCTCGGGCTCTGGGCCGTCGCGGCCGCAGTCGCGCTCAGCGCTGCCTCGGGCTACGCGCTTCTGAGCCACCCGTCCGGCGCGCAGGCGGCGCCGAAGAAGGCTCATCGCAAGGTCGTTCGCCACCACAGCGTTCGCGCGCACCGCAGCAGGCATGTGAAGCGCCGCAAGGCCATCCGGGTGCATCGCGTCCGGCATGCTCGCCACCTCAGCCGGCACCGATACATCCTGCGCGCCACGTCGCCCGGGCGGTTGCAGCGCTATGCGGCGGCCGGGCTCGCGCACGTCCTCTACGTCAACAGCTCGCACGGCGCGGTCGCGACAGCTCAGCGGGTCGGGCGCTGGCGGGGTCTGATCGAAGCCGAGGCGCGCGGCAGCGGCTTCAGCGCGAACACGCTCGAAGGCATCGTCTTCCTCGAGAGCGGCGGCTACTCGGACGCGATCGCGGGCTCCGACCCGGTCGCGGCCTCGGGACTCACGCAGATCGTCGCGGAGACCGGCGCCGGCTTCCTGCACATGCGGGTCGACCTCCGCCGCAGCCGCAAGCTCACCTACCGGATCAACCGGGCACTCGCGCGGGGGAAGGTGGGGAGAGCCAACCAGCTCGCCGCGATCCGCCGGCAGGTGGACCAGCGCTTTGATCCCGGAGCCGCGGTCCGGGCGATGGTCCGCTACCTGACGGTCGCCCGCGGCTACCTCGGGCGCGACGACCTCGCTGTCGCCTCGTACCACATGGGCATCGGCAACCTCCAGGGCGTGATCGCCCACTGGGCCGGCGCGACGCTGAGCGCCTCGACGGCCAGGATCGTCCGTGCCGATCATCTGTCCTACGCCAAGCTCTTCTTCACCTCGTCGCCCGACCGCCACCCGCGAGCGTGGACGCGCCTGAACGCGCTCAACGACGACACGCGCAACTACTACTGGAAGGTGCTCGCGGCCGAGCGGATCATGTGGCTGTACCGCCACAACTCCCGCGCGCTGCAGGCGGACGAGTGGCTGCAGGGGCAGAAGAACTCGGCCGAGGAAGTGCTCCATCCCCGGACGCACACGTGGCGCTTCGCCCGCCCGAAGGACATCGTCCAGGCCGAGCGCCGGCACACGCTGGTGCGGATCCCCGGCTCCTCACGCAAGACGCACCTTGCGATCTCCCCGTTTCTCGGCCAGATGGCGCACCGCGTCCGCCACGACCGCCGGATCTACCGCGCGCTGCGGCCCGGAGCTCTCAGCGTTCTGCTGTACCTCGGCGACCGTGTGCACGACCTCTCGGGGGCACGGCGGCCGCTCCTGATCACGAGCGCGGTGCGTGACCTGAAGTACCAGAACGCGCTCAAGCGGGTGAACGAGAACGCCGCGCGCTCGTACTCGCTGCACACGACCGGCTACGCGTTCGACCTGGCGCGCTCGTACCAGAACCGCCGCCAGGCGGCCGCGCTGCAGTTCGTGCTCGACCGGCTCGAGGCGCTCAACGTGATTGCCTACATCAAGGAGCCCGAGGCGATCCACGTCGCGGTCGCCTCGAACGCGGCGCGCCGCTTGCGGCTCCTGCAGGCCGACGTCTAGTCGAGCCGGCCGTTCGCCCTCAGCGTGCGGAGCGCCTCGATCGTGAGGATCGCGCGCCAGGCCGCGAGCGAGCCCGGGCCCGGCGGCTGCCAGGCGACGGGCCAGCCGCCGTCCTCTTCCTGCTGAGACTCGAGCCGGTCGAGGTGCGCGTCGTAGAGCTCGTCGTCGAACCACTCCCGCGGGAACTTGGTCGGCGGCACGCCGTAGCCCTCGCCGCTCGGGTCGGCCAGGAACCACTGCGCCTTCGGCAGGGCCTCGGCCAGGCTTGGCGCGAGGTGCCGCGCCTCCGGGACGTGCTCGACGAAGACGGCCGCGGCGGCGATCTCGTGTGCCTCGCCGAGAGTCTCGTGCTCGAGGGTCTCCAGGCACGTCTCGGTCGCCCGCGTCAGCCACGGATGCTCGACGCCGAATCCGTTCAGGTAGCCGGCGATCGCGATCGTCGGGTTGATCCCGGGCGGGAAGTTGCCGTCGCCCCAGTGCTCGGCGCGCGGGTAGTCGGCCACCGAGGGGAGGACGATCGGCACGAGGCCGCGCTCGTCGGCAAGCGGCTCGAGGAAGCCGCACGTCGCGTCCCCGATGTCGCGGCCCTCGGCACCCGCGTCGGTGAGGGCCTGCAGCGCGAACTGGACGTCCAGGGGCTGGCTCTGCGGCGCGAGCTTGTCCGGCTCGAGCCCGTGGCCGAAGCCGCCGTCGGCGTTCCGGTAGGCGAGCACGGCGCTGACCACTCCTTCGGCGTCGCCGTCCTCGAAGAGCCGCTCGAACAACCGCCGCTCGAGCACGCGTCCGGAGCGGTAGACCAGCTCGCGAGCCCGCTCGAACGAAGCCTGCGCCACGTGCGGGAGTCTGAGGTCCCGGCGTGGACCGGAAGCTCGTCGTGTTTGTGCCCCGCGAAGCGCTCGATCCGCTTCGCGACGCGCTCTTCGAGGCGGGTGCCGGGCGGATCGGCGACTACGAGCGCTGCTCCTGGTACACGGAGGGCACCGGGACCTTCTTTGGGGGGGAGGGCACGGAGCCGTCCGTCGGCCAAGCGGGGCGCGAGCAGCGTGTGGCCGAGCTTCGGCTGGAGACCGTCTTCCCGGAGGAGCGCCAGGCCGAGGTCGTCGAGGCGCTCAGACACGCGCATCCGTACGAGGAGCCCGCGTTCGACGTCTATCCGCTGCTGTGAAGGCGCGGCTCTCGACCGACGGCGGCGCCCGTGGCAACCCCGGCCCGGCCGCGTACGGCTACGTGCTCGAGAGCGACGACGGCCACGTCCTCGACGCGCGTGGCGAGACGATCGGCGTCGCGACCAACAACGTCGCCGAGTACCGGGCGCTGCTCGCAGGGCTGGAGAAGGCGCTGGAGCTCGGCGTGACCGAGCTCGAGGTCGTCTCCGACTCCGAGCTCCTCGTCAAGCAGATGCGCGGCGAGTACAAGGTCAAAAACGATGCTTTGCGAGCCCTTCACGGCGAGGCGTCGGAGCTGGCCGACGGGCTCGAGAAAGTTGTGTACACAGCCGTCCGCCGCGCCCACAACGAGCTTGCCGACAGCCTCGTGAACGAGGCCCTGGACCGCGCCTAGCGGCGGCTATACTGGCCGCGCTACGCGGATGTAGCTCAGTTGGCTAGAGCATCTGCTTGCCATGCAGAAGGTCGTGGGTTCGAATCCCATCATCCGCTCTCTTTTCCTCCTCGACTCAATGGGGCGTCAGCCGACGATCGGCGCAAAGCCGGATAGCTCCCGCCCTCGCGGGCGCGGTTCGACCTCTTTCGAGCGGGCCGCGAGCAACACGGCCCCGGCGATCACCGCCGCGAACGCTGCGACGCGAACGGCGCCGACCCACCCGCTGGGAAACGGCTCCTGGAAGAGCACCATGCCGGCCGCGATCGGGAGCGCGTTCGTGAACAGAGTCGACAGGCCGGCGGTCGTGAGCGCGCCGCCCCGCTGGAAGGCGGCCTGCAGAACGGCCGTGCCGGCGCCGTAGAAGACGATCAGACAGACGAGGAAGGCGAAGTTCTCGAGCCCGCCCGAGACGGCCATCTTGGTCGCCACGTCCCCGGCGGCGAGGAGAATTCCGGAAGCGATGCCCAGTGCGGGGGCTCGTCCGATCGGACGCGCGAGGAACGTCATGCACGTGACCGCGCCCACCGCTGACGCGGCGAGCCAGACCCCGACCCAGGTGTAAGTCGCCCCGCTTCCCTCACCGTGCGTCGAGACGAGCGAAACGCCGAGCAGCGCGAGGCCGGCGACCGAGACGGCGGCCCCGATTCGCTCGAGCCTCGTCAGCGGGACGTGCGTGATCCGCGAGACCATGATCGCGAGGATCCCGATCCCACCCGCGGCGGTCGCCTGGACGAGCGAGAGGGGCGCGAGAGCGAGCGCGACGACGTAGAGGACGAATCCCCCGCCCTGGACGCCGAAGCCGATCAGCCACCGCCGCTCGCCGAGCAGTGAGCGCACAGAAGCGACCGGCCGGCGAAGCGAAAGCCGCGGCAGGCTCGAGGCGGCCTTGTGCTGGAGCAGATACCCGAGGTCGAGGGCGCAGGTCGAGACGATCGTGAGCACCAGTGCGAGTGCGATCTGCACGCTGGGTCAACCCTCGCACAGGGCGGATCAAGTCCGAAGCGGGCGGACTGCGATCGTCACTCGGCTGACGGCGCACAGCCGGCCGTCGTCGTCCTTCAGTTCCACGTCCCAGACCCAGGTCGTCCGGCCGCGGTGGACGCGGCGCGCGGTGGCGTGGATCGTGCCCTCCCGGATCGAGCGCAGGAAGGTCGAGTTGTTCGACATCCCGAGGCCGACGTCACCGTCCGGCATGACGCCGACGTTGGTGCCGACCGAGGCGAGCGCTTCCGCGATCGACGCGTGGACGCCGCCGTGCACGAGCCCGACCGGCTGCAGCACGTGGTCACGAACCGGGACGTGGCCGCGCACGAGCTCGTCGGTCGCCTCGTCGAGCTCGAGCCCGTAGTGGCGGTCGAAGGGTGACGGCTCGATTTCCAGCATCGCCCGCAAAGTGTGAAGCTTCGTGCGGCCGTGAACATCGGAGTCGGAGTCCCCACGACCGTGCCGGGCGCGACCGGCGAGCTGCTGCTCGACTGGGCGCGCCGCGCCGATGCCGGGCCCTTTTCGTCGGTCGCCGTCCTCGACCGCGTGGTCTACGACAGCTTCGAGCCGTTCGCGGTGCTGGCCGCGGCCGCGGCCGCGACCTCTCGCGTGCGGCTGGCGACGATGATCGCGATCGGCCCCCTCCGCTCGACCGCGCTGCTCGCCAAGCAGGCTGCGTCGGTGCACGGGATCTCGGGCGGGCGGCTGACGCTCGGGCTCGCGGTCGGCGCGCGGACGGAGGACTTCGAGGCGGCCGGAGTCGACCACAAGGGCCGCGGGAAGCGCCTCGGCGAGCAGCTCGCGTACATCCGCGGCAACGTCGACGGCGACCGCGTCGGGCCTTCGCGCGAGGGCATCGAGATCCTGGTCGGCGGCCTGAGCGGCCAGGCGTACTCGCGCATGGCCCGCTACGCGGACGGCTACGCGCACAACGGCGGCCCGCCGCGGGCCTTCGCGAGCGCCGCCGGACGGGCGCTCGCCGCGTGGGGCGACCTCGGCCGGCCCGGGAAGCCGAGGCTCTGGGGCCAGGGGTACTTCGCGTTCGGCGACACGGCGCGGGGTGACGCGTACCTGCGCGACTACTACGCGTTCACGGGGCCGTTCGCGGAGAAGATCGCGGCGGGCAACCTGACGAGTGCCCGCGCCGTGAAGGACTACGTCCGCGGCTACGAGGAGGCCGGCTGCGACGAGCTCGTCCTCTTTCCGACCGTGTCGGACATCGACGAGCTGGAGCGGCTCCAGGAGGCGCTCGCGTGAGGGTCGAGATCGTCGGCGCCGGCCCGGCCGGGCTCTACCTCGCGATCCTGCTGCGCAAGCTCGACCGCGGCGTGGACGTGCGCGTCCTCGAGCGAAATCCGCCCGACGCGACCTTCGGCTTCGGCGTCGTCTTCAGCGAGGAGACCCTCGGCGCCCTCCGCGACGCCGATCCCGAGACGCACCTCGAGATCACGGACACGTTCGCGCGCTGGGACCGGATCGACATCCGCTTCCAGGGCCGCGAGCTCTCGTCGCGCGGCCACTCCTTCTCCGCGATCGCGCGCAAGCGGTTGCTCGAGATCCTGCAGCGGCGCTGCCGCGAGCTCGGCGTCGCGCTCGAGTTCGGCGTCGAGGTCGAGCAGCTTCCCGAGGCCGATCTGGTCGTGGCCGCGGACGGCGCGAACAGCCTCGTCCGGCGGCTGGTCGACTTCGGCACCAGGGTGCGGACCGAGGGCAGCAAGTACGTCTGGTTCGGCACCGACCACGTCTTCGACGCGTTCACGTTCGCCTTCCGCGAGACCGAGCACGGGCTCTTCAACGCGCACGCGTACCCGTACGACGAGCGGATGTCGACGTTCATCGTCGAGTGCCCCGAGAACGTGTGGCGCGCAGCCGGCCTCGACGAGCTGGACGAGCAGGAGAGCCTCGCGTTCTGCGAGCAGCTGTTCGCGAACGAGCTGCGCGGCCGGGAGCTCTTCTCGAACCGGTCGCTCTGGCTCGACTTCCCGAAGATCACGAACCAGACCTGGCACGAGGGCAACGTCGTCCTGCTCGGCGATGCCGCGCACACCGCCCACTTCTCGATCGGCTCGGGCACGAAGCTCGCCATGGAGGACTCGATCGCCCTCGCGGCGGCTCTGGCGCGGCGGCGCTGGGACCTGAGCGCGGCTTTCGTGGACTACGAGCTGGAGCGGGGGCCGTACGTCGAGCGCACGCAGGACGCCGCCAGCGAGAGCGCCGCCTACTTCGGACGAATCGCGAGCTACTCGCACCTCGAGCCGATCCAGTTCGCCTTCAACCTGATCACGCGGAGCGGTCGGATCACGCACGCGACGCTCGGGGTGCGCGACGCGCAGTTCACGCGGGCGCTGGACGCCTGGCTCGGCGGCCGGAAGGTCTCGCCGCCGCCCGCGTTCGCGCCGTTCGAGGTCCGCGGAGTGCGGTTCGAGAACCGCTTCGAGCTCGTCGAAAGCTCGATCCCGGTCAGCTCGGAGGGACGAGTTTCCGCCGAGGATGCTCCGCGGCCTGAGGGCAAGCTCCTGCTTCGCCTGACGCACGCCGGCCGGCGCGCCGCAACTCAGCCGCGGAGCCGCGGCGTCGATCTCCCGCTCGCCGACGGCTGGCCGGTCGTGGCGCCGACGCAGCGACCGTACGGGCCGTTCGGCGCGGTTCCCGGGGAGCCGGACGAGGACGGAGTGCTCGAGGCATTCGTCGCCGCGGCGGGCGAGGCGCGCGCCGAGGTGCTGGAGCTCGACATGGCGCACGGCTACCTGCTCGGCAGCTACCTGTCACCGCTCACGAACGACGAGGCCGACCGGCTGCGGTTTCCGCTGCGCGTGCTCGAGGCCGTGCGTGCGGCCTGGGCCGGCCCGCTCGCGGTGCGTTTCTCGGTCACGGATTGGCATCCGCGCGGGAACACCGTCGAGGACGGGATCGCGATTGCGCGCGAGCTCGCCGCACACGGCTGCGACCTGATCCACGTCGAGGCGGGCCAGACCGTGCACGACGACCGGCCGGAATACCGGCGCGGCTTCCTGACCGCGCTGAGCGACCGCGTGCGCAACGAGGCACGGGTGCCGACGATCGTCGGGGGTTACCTGACCACGCTGGACGAGGCGAACACGATCGTCGGCGCCGGCCGCGCGGATCTCGTCCTGCTCGACCTGCCGCAGACCGAGATCGAGCGCTCGATCCAGCCAAGTAACACTGTGTTACTTGGGGAGGTTCGGGCGT
This sequence comes from uncultured Actinomycetes bacterium, assembly GCA_963788215.1. Classification (GTDB taxonomy): domain Bacteria; phylum Actinomycetota; class Thermoleophilia; order Gaiellales; family Gaiellaceae; genus AC-32. Next base: position 53,670 of record CAWBFX010000003.1, on the reverse strand, counting down.
GAACTACGGCTACCTGGCCTACACGGACATCCCCGAGGAGGCGGTGCATCTGCTGCCGCTCGGCGCGGTCGAGCCGCACGGGCCGCACGCGCCGCTCGTCACGGACACGCTGATCTCGCTCGGCATCTGCCACCGCGCCGCGGAACGGCTCGAGGGCGAGATCCCGGTGCTCGTCTTGCCTCCCGTGCACTACGGCGTCACGCGCTACGCGGCCGGGTTCAAGGGCGCGGTGTCGATCGGGGAGGACACGCTGCGCTCGCTCGTGACCGAGATCGCCGAGTCCGTCGGCGCTCTCGTTCTCGTCAACAGCCATTTCGAGCCGGAGCAGGTCGAGACGCTGCGGTCGACCGGCCTGCCCCTCCTCGACCTCACCCGCCGCCGGAATGCCGAGCGGCTGACCGATGAGTTCCGCTCAGGCTCGTGCCACGCCGGGCGCTACGAGACCTCGCTCGTGCTCGCCGACCGGCCCGAGCTCGTGCACGCCGAACGGATGGCCGCGCTCGAGGAGCGGCACGTCGACATGCCGGCGGCGATCGGCGCCGGCCGCACCGACTTCCTCGCCATGGGGATGGAGCAGGCGTACTGCGGGGCGCCCGCCGAGGCCTCCGCGGAGGAGGGCAACGAGACGTTCGAGACGCTCACGACGATGCTCGTCGAGCTGATCCGCGGGGTGGCCGCGTGATCACCAGGGCCGATCTGCCGGAGGAGCTGAACCTAGCGACACGGTTCGTGGACCGGAACGTCGAGGAAGGCCGCGGCGAACGGACGGCGCTGATCGGCCCGCGCGGCCAGACGACCTACGCTGAGCTCGCTGCCCTGGTCAATCGCTGCGGGAACCTCCTCCTGGAGCTGGGCGTGCGCGCCGGCGAGCGCGTGCTGCTCGTCCTCGGCGACTCGGTCGAGTTCGTCGCGCTCTGGTACGGCGCGCAGAAGATCGGCGCGGTCACGACCGAGGCGTACACCTTCCTGCAGCCCAAGGACTACGCGTACTACATCGAGTACACCGACGCGAAGGTCATCGTTGTCGACGAGAGCACAGAGTCCGTGCTCCGTGAGGTCGCGGGCGGCAGGCAGGTCCTCGTCGTGACCGCGGACTTCCTGCAGGACGTCTCGGATGAGCTAGAGCCCGCGCCGACGACGAAGGACGACATCTGTCTCTGGAAGTTCACGACCGGGAGCACGGGCCGGCCCAAGGGCGCGGTCCACCCGGTGCATAGTCCCGTCCTCAGCCACGAGTGGTACGCACGCGAGGTGCTCGGCATCCGCGAGGACGACGTCGTCCTGCCGGTCCCGAAGCTCTTCTTCGGCTACGCGCGCGACCTGACGGCGCTGTACCCGTTCGGGGTCGGCGGCGCGGGGATCGTTTTCCCGGAACGCACGACCGCGGAGCGGATCTTCGGCCTGATCGCCGAGCACCGGCCGACGATCCTCGTCAACGTCCCGACGATGATGGCGCAGATGATCGACCACCCCGACGCCGCGGCGCAGGATCTCTCGTGCCTGCGGCTCTGCACCTCGGCCGGCGAGGCGCTGCCGCGGGACCTGCATGACCGCTGGCTCGAGACGTTCGGGGTCGAGGTGCTCGACGGGATCGGCTCGTGCGAGCTGTACCACATCTACATCTCGAACCGGCCGGGGCGGGCGCGCCCCGGCTCGACCGGCGAGCTCGTGCCCGGCTACGAGGCGCAGGTCGGCGAGAACGGCGAGCTGCTCGTCACCGGCGACACGGCCGCGCTCCTCTACTGGGGAGACGAGGAGAAGACGCGGCGCACGTTCGACGGCGACACCGTGCACACGGGAGACCTCTTCGACCGCGACGACGACGGCTTCTTCTGGTACCGCGGCCGCGTCGACGACCTGATCAAGGTCGGCGGCATCTGGGTCGCGCCGGCCGAGATCGAGCACTGCCTCGTCGGCCACCCGGACGTCGTCGAATGCGCGGTCGTCGGCGCGGCGCAGAACGGGCTGACGATTCCGCGGGCGTACGTGGTCGCACGTCGGCCGGTCGCGGAGCAGGTGCTGCAGTCGTTCGTCCGCGAGCGCTTGTCGCCGCACAAGTACCCGCGCGAGGTCGTCTTCCTCGATGAGCTGCCGAAGACGCCCTCCGGAAAGCTCGACCGGAAGGCCCTCCTCGCGTGAGCCGCGTCGTCGTCGTCACCGGGGGCGCGAAGGGGATCGGCAAGGCCGTCGCCGAGCGGTTCGACGGCGCCGAGGTGCACGCGCCGGCTCACGACGAGCTCGACGTCACGGACGAATCCGCCGTCCGGGATTTCTTCGAGCGTCTCGGCCGCGTCGACGTGCTCGTCAACAACGCCGGCATCGGGACGGGCGCGTCACTGGCCCGCACCACGCTCAAGGACTGGCGCGCCCATCTGGACGTGAACGCGACGGGCCCGTTCCTCTGCACGCGCGCCGTCGTGGGCGGCATGATCGAGCGCGGAGATGGCCGCATCGTGACCGTCGCTTCCGTCGCCGGGCTGGTCGGCGCCCGCTACACCGCCGCGTACAGCGCATCGAAGCACGCTGCGATCGGGCTGATGCGCGCAACCGCCGCCGAGGTGGCCGGCACCGGCGTGACCGCGAACGCGGTCTGCCCCGCCTACGTGGACACCGACCTGACGCGGCGGACCGTCGCCAACATCGTCGCCAAGACCGGGCGCACCGAGGAGGAGGCGGCGGCCGAGCTCGAGCAGATGACGCCGCTTGGCCGGTTGCTCGAGCCCGGGGAGGTCGCCGCCGCGGTCGTCTTCCTCGCGTCTCCGGAAGCCGCGGCGATCAACGGCCAGACGCTCGTCCTCGACGGCGGAGGGTTGCAGGCATGAGCCCCTTCCGCGGCTCGGCGGCGTTCACCGAGCGCTGGCAGAACTTCGACCTGACCCTCGAGGACGGCGTCGCGACCGTCACCTTCTCGCGGCCGGACAAGCTGAACGCCCTCACCTTCGACGTCTACGCCGATCTCCGCGACCTGCTCGGCGAGCTGCCGCACCGCGGCGACGCGCGGGTGCTGGTTCTGACCGGCACCGGCCGCGGCTTCTGCTCTGGCGGCGACGTGGAGGAGATCATCGGCGAGCTGCAGGGCATGGGGGCGGGGGAGCTGCTCGAGTTCACGCGCATGAGCGGCGCCGTGGTGAAGGCGATGCGCGAGTCGCCGCTGCCGATCGTCGCGGCCGTGAACGGCGTCGCCGCCGGAGCGGGCGCCGTGCTGGCCCTTGCCGCCGACCTGCGGCTCGTCGCGCGCTCCGCGAAGTTCTCGTTTCTGTTCACACGCGTCGGCCTGGCCGGCGCCGACATGGGCGCCGCCTACCTGCTCCCCCGGCTGATCGGCCTCGGGCGCGCAACCGAGCTGCTCGTCCTCGGCGAGGAGGTCGACGCGGAGAACGCAGCCGCGATCGGCCTGGCGACGCGCGTCGTCGACGACGAGGAGCTGGCGGCGACCGCCGGCGAGATGGCGCGGCGCCTGGCGGACGGCCCTGCTCTGGCGCATTCGACCACGAAGGTGCTCCTGACCCGGGAGCTCGACATGGCGCTCGGCGACGCGGTCGAGATGGAGGCGCTTGCGCAGGCGCTCCTGATGAAGAGCGACGACTTCCGGGAGTTCTATGAGGCCTGGAGCGCGGGGAGGAGCCCGACGTGGACGGGCCGCTGATCGTCAATCCGCCCGAGCTGCCCGAGCCGGTCGGCTTCGCGCACGCCGTCGTCGCGGGCGGGGCGGTGTACCTCGGCGGTCAGACCGGGGAGGGCGCCTCGCTCGTCGAGCAGTTCGACTCGGCCGCCGGGAAGCTCGTCACGGCGCTACGCGCGGCCGGCGGCGAGCCCGAACGGCTGGTCTCGCTCGTCGTCTACACGACCGACATCGAGGACTACCGCGCGTCGAGGGCCGAGCTGGGCGAGGTCTGGCGGCGGCACTTCGGGCGGCGCTACCCCGCGATGGCTCTGATCGGGGTCTCGGCGCTCTTCGAGCCCGATGCGCGGGTCGAGCTGATGGGCGTCGCCGTTCTCGATGGCTGAGATCCTCGAACGCGTCCACCGCCTCGGGCACGAGGTCTTCGCGCCGATCGCAGCGCGGGGCAGACCCGGACGGCTGAACCGTCCGCTGGTCCGCGCGCTCGGCGAGCACGGCTTGCTCGAGCTGGTCTTCGCCGGCTCGGCGGTCGAGCTCTGCGAGCTGCGCGAGGGCCTCGCCCACGGCTGCACCGAGGCCGAGACTGCGCTCGCGCTCCAGGGGCTCGGCGGCTACCCGATCCTCAGCCGAGGCAGTCCTGACGTCCGCGAGGAATGGATCCCGCGCCTCTCGAGCGGCGAGGCCGTGGCTGCCTTCGCGCTGAGCGAGCCAGAGGCCGGCTCCGATGCGGCGAGCCTCGGCCTGCGGGCCAGGCGCGAGCGGGACGGCTTCCGCCTGACGGGCACGAAGCTCTGGATCTCGAACGCCCCCGAGGCCGACGTCTACAGCGTCTTCGCCCGCACCTCGGACCGCGGCGCGAAGGGGATCACCGCGTTCGCCGTCCCGCGGGAGAGCGAAGGGCTCTCCGGCCGGCACCTCGACCTGCTCGCCCCGCATCCAATCGGGCGCCTCGACTTCGACGGCGTGCGCGTGGATCGCGGCCAGGTGCTCGGCGACGTCGACTGCGGGTTCGCGGTGGCCATGGATACGCTCGACCTCTTCCGGCCGAGCGTCGGCGCCTTCGCGGTCGGGATGGCCCAGGCCGCGCTGGACGCAGCCGTGGAGCACACGCGCGAGCGTGAGGCGTTCGGCCGGCCGCTGTCCCACTTCCAGGCCGTCTCGCACCAGCTCGCCGGGGTCGCGACCGAGATCGAGGCTGCGCGCCTGCTCGTCCGCGAGGCCGCCGCCCGCTACGACGCGGGCTCGCCCCTGGTCCGCAGAACCTCGGCGATGGCGAAGCTCTTCGCCACGGAAGCCGCGCAGCGGGCGGTCGACGTGGCCGTTCAGGTGCACGGCGCCCGCGCGCTCGAACGAGGCCACCTCCTCGAGCACCTCTACCGCGAGGTACGCGCGCCGCGCATCTACGAAGGTGCATCTGAGGTCCAGCGCGAGATCATCGCCCGCGAGCTCTTCAGGGAGGCCCAAGCGTGAGCCAGGACAAGTCGCTGTCGTACACCTCGTACCTCGCGCTGGAGGAGATCCTCGGGGCGCAGCGGCCGACGTCCGAGGAGCACGACGAGGTCCTCTTCATTGTCGTCCACCAGGTGTACGAGCTCTGGTTCAAGCAGCTGATCCACGAGCTCCGCTACCTGCAGCGGATGCTCGAGGAGGGCCACGACGCACGCGCGTTCGCGACCTTCAAGCGGGCGCTGACGATCCTCAAGCTCGTGGTCGCGCAGCTCGACGTGATCGAGACGATGACGCCCGTCCAGTTCCTGACCTTCCGAGAGCGGCTCGAGGAGTCTTCCGGGTTCCAGTCCGGCCAGTTCCGCGAGCTCGAGGCGATCCTCGGCCGCCGTGACCCGGGCGTCCTGACCGCCTACCACGAGGGCAGCGTCGACTACGACAAGGTCAAGGCGGCGCTCGAGCGCCCGTCGGTCTACGACTCCTTTCTCCGCTACCTGCACTCCAAGGGCTACGAGATCCCGCAGGAGATCCTGGAGCGGGACGTGACGCAGCCCGCGCAGGAATCGGAGGGCGTCCAGGCCGCGCTCCTCCGCGCCTACCGTGACGATGCCGAGCCTGCCCAGGTGGCCGAGCGCCTCGTCGACTTCGACGAGGGGTTCATGGAGTGGCGCTACCACCACGTGAAGATGGTCGAGCGGACGATCGGCACGAAGGTCGGCACCGGCGGCTACGGCGCCGAGTACCTACGCTCGACGCTCCACCAGCCGTTCTTCCCCGACCTCTGGGCGATCCGCAGCGAGCTTTGATCGACGGCCTCGCCGCGCACTACTCGGCCTTTCGCGTCACCGAGCGTCTGCTCCTGACGGGACACTCTCACCAGGCCTGGCCCGACGTCGGGCGCGAGGGACAGCTAGAGGCGTGGCAGGACGCGGCCGAGCACGCGGACCTGAAATGGGAGCGCGCGTTCGCGAAGGCGGAGCGGTTGCGCGAAGGCGTCCGGCGGCTGCTCGACGACGCCGGCTCGCCCGTCGCGCTCGGCCCGAACACGCACGAGCTCGTGCTCCGGTTTCTCTCCGCGCTGCCCCTACGCGAGCGGCCGAAGCTCGTCACGACCGACGGCGAGTTCCACACTCTGCGTCGGCAACTCGGGAGACTTGCGGAGGAGGGGCTCGAGGTCGCGCGTCTGCCCGCGCGGCCGGCGGAGACCCTTGCGGAGCGGCTCGCGGCCGAAGCTTCCGGCGCGAGCGCGGTGCTCGTCTCCGCAGTCCTGTTCGAAGACTCCCGCATCGTGCCCGCGCTCCCGGAGCTGGCGACGGCCTGTGCCGAGGCGGGCGCGGAGCTGCTCGTCGACGCCTACCACGCGCTCGGCTGCGTGCCCTTCACGGTCGCGGGGCTCGAGCGGGCGTGGATCGTCGGCGGCGGCTACAAGTACCTCCAGCTCGGCGAGGGCAACTGCTTCCTGCGGCTCCCACCGCAGGCCGACGAGCTGCGGCCCGCGATCACGGGCTGGTTCGCCGAGTTCGACGAGATGCACGCGGCGCGCGACCCGGGCGCGACGCCGTACCCGGTCGGCAGCATGCGCTTCGCCGGCTCGACCTACGACCCGACGAGCCACTACCGCGCCGCCCGCGTGCTCGACTTCTTTGACGACCGGGGTCTGACCCCGGTTCGGCTACGCGAGAGCTACCTCCACCAGACGACGCTGCTCGCCGGGCGGTTCGACGAGCTCGGGCTCGACGATGTCACGCGCGACCGCGAGACCCCGCTCGAGGCCTTCGGCGGGTTTCTCGCGGTCGAGTCCGAGCGGGCCGAGGAGCTCAGCCGCCGGTTGCTCGACGCAGGCGTCGTCACCGACAGCCGGGGCCGGTACCTGCGCTTCGGGCCCGCGCCGTACCACTCGGACGAGCAGCTCGAAGCCGCCGTCGCAGCGCTCGGCCGGGTCGCCGCGGGTTAGGCCTTCGCCAGCTCGGCGAAGCGCGGATCGTCGCGAATGGAGTCGAGATCCTCGTCGCCGGCCATGAGCTCCCTGACGCGCTCGTTGAGCTCGACCGCCTTCCGGAGGTGCTCGATCGCCTCGTCGGCATGTCCCGCTCGTGCCGCGAAGCACCCGGCGTTGAAGTGCGCAATGACGCTGTCCGGCAGCTTCTCGACCACGACGAGCTGCTTCGTCAGCGCCGTCTCGTAATCCCCTGCGTTGTACGCGGCGAACGCCTCTGCGGCCTCCTCGGGGCCCGGCTTGTATGCCTCGCCCGGCGTTCCTCCGATGACGAGGATCGTCGTTCCGTCCTCGATAGCGGTCGCCTTCCGCTTCGCCGCAGGCTGAACCTGCACCATCGTGCCGGTGGGAGCGTCGACGACCTCGCCGTCGATCTCGAACGTTGCCGCGCCCCGGAGGACGACGTAGAGCTCCTCTTGCCCACCCTCGCCGAGCAGGGTCTCGTCGTGCTCGCTGATGACCCGGACGTCACCGGGCGCGCTGAACGCCTGGATGCCGAACGATGTGATGCCGAGGCGGCGCCGGACGTCGAGCCGCTTCCTACCGTCGTCGGTTCCTCCCGGTGCGATCCGCGGGGCGGGCTCGAGCTGGTCGATGTGTGTCAGTACGAAGCGGCTCTCGACTGCGGTGGGCATCTGGCCACCTTTCCGGGAAAAGGCTTCCCATCGATCTTCTTGACGTCGAACTACTTGACGCCGAGTCTACCTGGAGATAGTTCGACGTCAAGACTTGTTCATGAGGGAAGCGCGCTGTACAGCTTCCATTCGCCCGGAATGCCCTTGAGCGCCTGGAGCCCTCTCTCGCCGAAGGTGATGTCCGAGCCCGCGACAAGGTCCTTGACGGTGCTGGACACGAGCACCTCGCCCGCTCCGGCTACGCCCGCGACGCGCGCGCCGATGTTCACGGCGATCCCCGTCACCTTGCCGTCCTGCAGCTCGCACTCTCCGGTGTGGACGCCTGCTCGGATCTCGAGCCCGACCTCCCTGAGCGAGTCGACGATCGCCTGCGCGCAGGAGATGGCCCGCGCGGGGCCGTCGAAGGTCGCAAAGAAGCCGTCGCCGGCCGTGTCGACCTCCTGGCCGCGGAACCGGCCGAGCTCGCGACGGACGCGGGCGTGGTGTCCCTGCAGGAGCTCTCGCCAGGCCCGGTCGCCGAGCGCGGCTGCCCGCTCGGTGGAGCCCACGATGTCGGTGAACATCACGGTTGCGAGGACGGTGTCGGGCACGGGCTTCGCTGTCTTGCCCGAGAGGAAGCGCTCGACCTCTCGTGTCATCGCCTTGAATGCCTTGAAGCCGACGCCTTCGATCTCGAGAGCCTGAGCGCCCTGGATGCGCTGCGCGAGATCGGCCATCTCGTCGCGGCCTGGCTGTCCTCCAGCGCGGTAGAGCACGAGGGTGGGCACGTGGATCGTCGGCAGCATCTCGCGGAGGTCGGTCTCGCCGAAGACGCGAAAGAGGGTGACCGCCGCTCCCGGGCTGGCGCAGAAGCGCTGGCAGGTGACGTACCACTCGAGGAACTCTTCGTCCGCGTCGGGGTCGAGAGCCCGAGCCTGAGCCTCGAAGTACTCGCGCTCGCCCCACCGTTCGCGGGTCGTGAGCAGCAGCTTGCGCCACTCGTCCGCCGGGGTGCCGTAGGGGTAGTCGTCGGAACGAACGGCGCGCGCCGGCGTATTGAAGAGCACGAGTGCCTCTGCCCGTTCTGGGTAGGTCGCCGCGAAAAGCGCGCAAGTCTGCCCGCCTTCGCCCATTCCGACGAGCGTCGCCCGCTCCGCGCCGACAGCGTCGAGCACCGCGCGAATGTCGTCCATCCTCGTTTCGAGCGGGCCGAGGTCACGCGGCCGGTCTGAGAGCCCGGTTCCCCGCTTGTCGAAGGTGATCAGGCGCGAGTAGCGGGCGAAATCGTGGTACATCCCGCGCCAGTCCGCGTTCGACCACGGGAACACGAGATTGCTGAACATCGGCACCAGCACCAGGTCCCGCGGGCCGTCTCCGAAGGACTGATACGCGATGGCGACGTCGCCGCTGCGCGTGTACTGAATCTCGGGAATCACGGTGAGAGTGTCCCACCGCCGGACGTCAAGTGTCTACGCGCGGATCCCCTTCGACGATCCCGTGCGGCTCGCCGTAGTCGGCCAGCAGGTCGAGGAACGGCTCCGCCGGGAAGGACTCCGGGCCGAGGACGCCGGCGCCCGACCAGACGCCTTCGGCGAGCAGCTCCAGCGCGACCACCGGGTTCAGTGCCGTCTGGAGGACGACCGCCTGGTGGCCGTACTCGCGCATCGTCTGCTCGTTGTCGGAGACGTGGTACAGGTAGGCCGCCCGCGGCTCGCCGTCCTTGCCCGTGCCGGTGACGAGCGTCCCCGCGCACGTCTTACCGCGCATCCGGTCGCCCAGAGTGGCGGGATCCGGGAGCGCGGCGGCGACGACGTCGCGCGGCGCGACCTCGACGCCGCGGACGCGCACCGGGTCGGTCGAGTCGAGCCCGAGCTTGTGCAGCGTCTGCAGGACGTCGATGAACTCGTCGCCGAGGCCGTACTTGAAGGTGACGCGGCGGCACTCGATCGCGCGCGGGACGAGCACGACCTCCTCGTGCTCGACGTTCACGCAGGTGACCGGGCCGATCCCGTCGGGGAAGTCGAACGTCTCGGGCTCCGAGAACGGCTCCGTCGTGTAGAAGCCGCGCTCGCGCTCCCAGACGAGCGGCGGGTTGAGGCACTCCTCGATCGTCGTCCAGATCGAGAAGGTCGGGGCGAAGTCGTAGCCCTCGACGACCAGATCGGCGCCGTCGCGAACCGCGACCTCGTCGATCTCGGAGAACAGGTTGTCGGCCGCGTAGCGCGCGAAGACGTCGGAGAGACCGGGCTCGACTCCGATCCCGACGAGCGCGAGCAGGCCACGCTCGAGCCAGCGCTCGTGCTCGGCGAACTGCGCGTCGCCCAGCTTCACGCCCGGCTCTTCGTAGGGATGCTGCTCGTGCGGCGACGAGAGCGTCATGGCCATGTCGAGGTACGTGCAGCCGGCCGCGAAGGCCGCGGCGAAGATCTGCGGGTTGAAGCGCGGGTCGGTCGCGTTCAGCACGGCGTCCGCGCCGCTCTCCGCGATTGCCGTCGCGAGCGAGACCTCGTCGGAGGCGTCGACTGCCGCAGCGGCGAACCGCTCGTCGTCGAGTGGGCCCACCGCGGCCTCGGCGCGGCGAGGATCGAGATCCGCAAGCGTCATCCGCTCGAAGAACCGCCGCCTGCGCGCGACGGCCGCAACGGCGCTGCCCACGCCACCGGCTCCGACGACGAGGATCCGCATCGCGCCACCATACGACGTGACGCGCCGCGTTGAGAATTGTTCGGAGTCTCGCTGAGGTTTCTTACGAAACCGCTACAAAAGTCCGGAAACCAGGCGCTACTCTGTAACCGGACCCCGGCCCGCCGTCGGCGCATGGACCGTGGGGCCAAAGAGATGAAGCCGCCGCTCTCGTCCCGCCACCTGCTTGTCCCCGCTCTCGCCGTAGTGGCCGTCGGGCTGTCCCTGTTCGTGCTCTCGGGAGGACGCAGCCCGCTGCCCGCGGCTCCGCACGTGCCCGCGGCTGTCGCCGCTGCCGGCCGGGTCGACAGCGCCCTCGCCGATCCCCTGCCGCGATCGAGACGGACCCGGCCGGGACGGAGCGAGGCTCGGCCGGCCCCAGCCGTTCAGTCGCCCGCGGCCGCCGTCGTGCGCACCGTCCCGCCTGCGCGGCCTGTCGCGCGCCGCCCGTTCCGGCGGCTTCCCCGGCGGATCGTCGTGCACCGTCCTGTCGCGCCTGTGCCGGTCGCCCCCGCAGCGCCCGCGAAGCCCGTGTCCTATCCACCCGCGCCCGCCAAGCCCACGGACGGGAAGCCGGGCAAGCACCGAGGAAGGTCATCTGAACGGTCGAGAGGACGCCGCTCGGCCGAGGTCAAGCAAAGCCACAAGCAGCCCGGCCCCCCGGCGCCGCCCGGACAGAAGCGCGGCCATGGCGGCGATGACGGCGACCACGGCGGCGGAAACGGGAAGCGAGGAGGCAAGTGAGCATCCCGCTCAGCCGCCAGATGCGGCTCGCCGGAGGCCTGCTCCTGCTGTCGCTGCCCCTGGCGGTCGGAGTCTGGATGGCCGGCAGCTATGCGGCCGACCGCGACCGGAAGAGCTCCGACCAGCGACTGGTGGCCGGCCTCGACACGGCAGCGGTGGCGTACAAAGCCAGGCTTGCGGACGCGAAGACACGCGCTCGGGTCCTCGCTCATAGCCGCGGCGTGCAGAGGGCGTTCCTCCGTCACGACCGCGCCAAGCTGAGGCAGATCCGGCGGTCGGGTCGCGACATCGTGCTGAGCATGCCCACGGACGCGGCGTTCGTTTCCGGTGCGGCGACCCGCAGCTGGGACGTCAGGAGCGGGGGGCGCACCATCGGCCGGGTGAGCGCGGCCATTCCGCTGGACGAGACGCTCGTGACCCATCTGGCGAAGCAGGTCAAGCTGCCTGGTCCTCTGCGCGTCGGGCTCGTTCGCGCCAACGAGCTCATCGGGCAGGGGAGGCCTGTGCGACTGCGTTCTCGGCTGCCCGCGAAGGTCGGCGACGTCGTCGCCGGCTCCACGACGTACCGTGTAGCCGTCGCTCCCTTCGTGAAGAGCCGTCCGCCGCTCTCGCTCGTGACGATGGAGCCGAAGGCGGCGATCGACGCAGCGGGCGACAAATCCCGGCGGCGTGTACTGATCGTCGGCTTCGGGTTCATGGCGGCGCTCGTGTCCCTTGCCTACTTCGTTGCGCCGGGGATCGCCCGCAGCCGCGTCTCCAGGCACGAGCGAGTCCAGGCCGAACGCGTTCTCGCACATGTCGGCGACGGCATCTTCCTCGTCGATCACACCGGCGTCGTCCGCCTCTGGAACCCCGCGGCGGAAGCGATCACCGGGATCAGGGCAAAGGCGGTCATCGACCGGCCCGCGCGGGAGAAGATCCCCGGCTGGCCCGCCATCGAGGCGATGGTGCCGATTGCGAGCAGACCGGGCGACCGAGAAGAGACCTGGACGTCGGAGACCGTCCCGCTCGATGCGGCGGGCGGGGAGGTCTGGCTGTCCATGGTCGGCGTTGCGCTCGAGGAGGGCATCGTCTACGCATTCCGAGACGTGACCCGCGAGCGGCGGCTCGAGCGGGTGCGCACGGAGTTCGTCGCCACGGTCTCGCATGAGCTGCGGACGCCGCTCGCCTCGCTCCACGGGGCCGCGCTCACGCTGCGCGAGCACAGCGATCTGGCCGCGGAGACCAGGAGCGATCTCCTCGACATGATCGCGGGCCAGTCTCAGCGCCTGGCCGACCTCGTCGAAGAGATCCTCATCACGAGCCAGCTCGACAGCGGCTCGCTGCGGGTGTCGGCCGAGCCGTTCGACGCAGAGGAGGTCGTGCGCTTCGTAGCTGATGACGCCCGCCTACGCGTGGGGGAGGAACGAATGATCGAGGTCGATCTCCCGCGGGGCCTCCCGCCGGTCTACGGCGACGCCGGCCGCACGCGGCAGGTGCTCTCCAACCTCGTCGACAACGCTGCGAAGTACTCACCGGACGGCAGCCGCATCGAGATCGCCGTCGACGCCCACGACGAGCACGTCCGCTTCTCGGTCTCCGACGAGGGGCTCGGGATCCCGCTCAACGAGCAGGAACAGATCTTCGAAAAGTTCTACCGGCTCGATCCGCACCATCGGCGCGGCGTGAGCGGCAGCGGTCTCGGCCTCTACATCTGTCGAGAGCTCGTGCATTCCATGAACGGGCGGATCTTCGTCGAGTCCGACCTCGGCCGGGGTGCCACGTTCACGGTCGAGCTCCCGGTCGCCGACCGGTCGCCGGCGCCTGCACCGAGGCTCCCGGCGCGCGCCTGACCGATCCGCACAGGCGCACTCTCTGCGAAGGGAGTAGATTCGATGCGACCGGAGGGAGAGGGAGGTACTCGTGGACGCCGTCGATTTTCGCGTTGGGCAACGGAGGGACTGGGAAAGCGCAGCGAAGGGATGGCACGACTGGCAGGAGCTGATCTTCGACTCGACCGCGCCTGTCAGCCGGAGGCTCGTCGAGCTGGCAGAGATCGAGCCAGGCGACCGCGTGCTCGACGTGGCCGCGGGTACGGGAGAGCCCTCGCTGACCGCAGCTCAGGTCGTTGGGCCTGAGGGGCAGGTGGTGGCTACCGACATCTCACCTGAGATGCTCTCCTACGCGCGCGAGCGAGCGGGGGCCGCCGGCATCGAAAACGTCGAGTACGTCGAAGCGGACGCCTCTGCGCTCGCTTTTCCGCCCGAGAGCTTCGATGCTGCCGTTTCCCGTTGGGGGATCATCTTCGAGCCCGAGGCGGAGGCCGCCGCCGCCCGCATCCGAGGCTTTCTCAAGCCGGGGTCGCGGATGGCGATCAGCTCGTGGGGCCCCCCGGAGCGGGTGCCGATGCTCTCCGTCCCGATGCGAACGGTGATGACCCGTCTGAACGCGCCGCCGCCGCCACCTGGTACGCCGGGGCCGCTCTCCCGGCCGACCCCCGACGCGATAGGAGGTCTTCTCGAGGGCGGCGGGTTCACGGACGTGGAGGTCGAAGAGCTCGAGATCGGGATGGATTGGGACTCGCCGGAAGAGTTCGCCCGCTTCGTGCAGGAGATCGCGCCGCCGGTCAGCGCGCTGATGGCTGAGCATCCGCCGGAGGTCAGAGAAGAGACCTGGGGCGCGGTCGTAGAGGCCGCGCGTGAGCACGCCGGCGAGGACGGTAAGGTGCACCTGAAGAACCTCGTGCTCGTCGCAGCCGGGCGCGCCTGACGAGAAGTGCCCGCGTAAGCGGGGTTTTTCCGCGGCAGGCAGGAGCGTAGACTCGGGACATGCCCCGTTGCGCCGCCTGCGGGCACGTCAGCACCGAGCCGTTCAAGTTCTGCCCGGAGTGCGGGGCACCCGCGGGCGACGAGCCGCGCGAGGAGCGGAAGACCGTGACCGTCCTCTTCTGCGACGTCGTCGGCTCGACGGCCCTCGGCGAGCGCCTCGACGCGGAAAGCGTCCGCCGCGTGCTCGGCCGCTTCTTCGAGACCGTTCGGGACGTCGTCGAGCGCCACGGCGGCAGTGTCGAGAAGTTCATCGGGGACGCGGTGATGGCCGTCTTCGGCGTCCCGGTTCTGCACGAAGACGACCCGCTGCGCGCAGTGCGCGCGGCCGGGGAGATCCGCGAGGAGTTCGCCGCGCTCAACGAGGAGCTCGAGCGCGACTTCGGGAACGTGATCGGCTTCCGGATCGGAATCAACACGGGCGAGGTCGTGACCGGCACCGACGAGCGTCTCGCGACCGGCGACGCCGTCAACGTCGCGGCCCGGCTCGAGCAGGCCGCCGGGCCCGGCCAGGTGCTGCTCGGAGAGACGACCGTCGAGCGCGTCGGCGACGCCGTTACAGCAGAGCGGATCCCCGATCTCGATCTGAAAGGCAAGAGCGATCCGGTGCCCGCGTGGGAGCTGCGCGAGGTCAGCGCCGAAGAGACGCGCCGTCTCTCTGCAGCGCCGATGGTCGGGCGCGAGTTGGAGCTGCAGGCTCTGCGCGACGCATTTGCCGAGGCGCTCGACTCCCGCTCGTGCAGGCTCGTCACGGTCGTCGGCGCAGCCGGAGTCGGGAAGTCGCGCCTCGTCGCCGAGTTCCTCGGAGGCCTCGACGGCGCGCGGGTCGTCCTCGGCCGCTGCGTGGCGTACGGCGACGGCATCACCTACCGGCCGGTGGCCGAGGTCGTCCGGCAGCTGCGGCCTCTCGAGACCCTCATCTCCGACCAGCGCGTGCTCGCCGCGCTGAGCGGCCTGGTCGCGGACGACGAGGCGAGCTCGACGGAGGAGATCGCCTGGGCCGTGCGCAAGCTCCTCGAGGCCGCCGCGGCGGAGCGACCGCTCGTGTGCGTCTTCGACGACGTCAACTGGGGCGAGGACACGTTCCTCGACCTCGTCGAGCAGGTCGCGGCGCTCGCGCGGGGCGCGCCGCTGCTCGTGGTCTGCATGGCAAGGCCCGATCTGCTCGACCACAGGCCGGGCTGGGGCGGTCTCGTCCGCCTCGAACCGCTCTCGGACGACGAGTCCGACCTGCTGATCGCAGAGCTACTCGGCGGGGCCGGGCTGGACGAGTCGCTGCGGGAGAGGATCCGCGGAGCCGCCGAGGGAAACCCGCTCTTCGTCGAGGAGATGATCGCGATGCTGCGCGACGCGCACGACGGCGAGGTCACGGTCCCCGCGACGATTCACGCGCTGCTCGCCTCGCGGCTCGACCAGCTTCCGCCGCTCGAGCGCGAGGTCCTGGAGTGCGGCGCGGTCGAGGGCCGCGTGTTCCACCTCGGGGCGGTGCAGGCACTTGCCCCCGAGCAGGCGCAGCTCGGGGCGGCGCTGGCCTCGCTCGTGCGCAAGGACCTCGTTCGCCCCGATCCGGAGCAGCTCGCCGGCGACGAGGCCTATCGCTTTCGCCATGTCCTCATTCGCGACGCCGCCTACGACGCGCTGCCGAAGTCCGGGCGGGCCGACCTGCACGAGCGCCTGGCCGACTGGCTGGAGACCGCCTCCGAGGACCTGCTCTTAGGGCACGAGGTGCGCGGCTACCACCTGGAGCAGGCGTACCTCTATCGGCAGGAGCTCGCGCCAGGCGTTGCCGGAGACGAGCCGGTCGCGGCTCGGGCCGCCAACCTGCTCGAGACAGCGGGGCGGCGGGCCCTCGCCCGGCTCGACGCGGGGGCCGCGCGCAACCTCTTCGAGCGGGCGCTCGCGCTGCGACCCGAGGCCGACCCCGCGGTCACGCTCAGGCTCGATCTTGCCGAAGTGCTCTTCCTCTCGGGCGACGCCGCCGCAGCGACACTGGCCGCCGCCGAGGCCGCCGAGCGGGCCCGCGACACCGGATACGAGGTCGGCCGGCTTCGGGCGGAGCTCATGGCCGCGCGGATCGCGGCGCTGGCGGGGACCGAGTACGCGAGCGGCGGGCTGCTGGCCCTGGCCACAGAGGCGAGACCGGTCTTCGAGGCGGCCGGGGACGACACGGCGCTGACCGAGGCCTGGATCGGGACGGCGTGGGGCCAACTCGTCCGCTGCCAGTACGCGGCGATGCTCGAGGCGGTCGAGCGCGCCATCGACCACGCGTCACGCGCTGGCTACACGCGGTGGGAGCGGGAGCTCCCGGTCTGGTGGGGCACCGCGCTCTTCTACGGGCCGACGCCCGTAGAGGAGGTGCTGCGCTGGCACGAAGCCGAATCGCCCAGGCACGCGATCGCGCTTCGTCAGCAGGGCGTTCTCGAAGCGATGCGCGGCCGCTTCGACGAGGCGCGTGCGCTGCTCGGTGCCGGCGACGCCGCGGCCGAGGAGCTCGGCCAGACGATCTGGCTCGCGGTCGGTGGGATGTCGTACTTCGAGGTCGAGACGCTCGCAGGCAACCTCGAAGCCGCCGCGGCCGCGGCGCGAGAGAGTTGCAAGCAGCTCGAGGCGCTCGGCGACACCGGCTACCGCGCGACGGCCGTGGCGCTGGCCGCCGAGTCGCTCTATGCCCTCGGCCGGCTCGACGAGGCCGCGCGCGAGACGGAGCTCTCGGAGGAGCTGGCCGCGCCGGACGACCGGCTCTCGCACGGGCTCTGGCGTCAAGTCCGCGCGAAGCTCGCGGCACGCGCCGGACGCTACGCCGAAGCCGAGACGCTTGCGCGCGAGGCGGTCAGGCTCTTCGCCGCGACGGACATGGTCAACGACCAGGCACAGGCGGCCGCAAGCCTGGCCACGGTCCTCACCCAGACCGGCTCGAACGGCGAGGCCGCGGCCGAGTTCGAACGCGCGGTCGACCTCTACGAGAGCAAGGGCAACGTGGTTGCGGCCGGGCGGGTGCGGGCCGCCCTTGTAGAAATTCCGGCGACTCGGCGTTAGCATCGTCCGAATGAAGGACAACGACGGCGAGAACACGCGCGTCCTCATCGAGGCGGGCGTCATCCCGGGGCCGCTCCCCCCGCCGTACGACCGTGTGATCGAGGATCTCAGCGCCGAGGAGGTCGAGGCGCTGATCTCGGTCAAAGCCCGTCTCGACGAAGCGAACCAGAACTTCGGCGGCGAGGGCCACGCGGGCTTCATCGGCATGGTCGCCCCGCTCTGACCCCTAGCGCAAGGCTTCGGCAGAAGATCGAGCTGGTCGAGCCGCTCATCGGGCTCCCCGGCCGGATGCTGCTCGAACACCCACGCGCCGCGGAGATCTACCCGCGCTACCTCGCCGCCGGCTACCACGTCACCTGCGCCATGCTCGAGCTGATGGAGCTGGCGCTCGCGCGAGCCCGCGAGCGCGACGACGACGTCTCCAAGGGCCTCGCGCGCTATCTCGACCGCCACCTCGTCGAGGAGACGCACCACGAGGATCCGGGCGGCGCGGTGCTCGACGACCTGCGCGCCCTCGGCGAGGACCCGGAACGGCTCGTCGCCGAGGCCCCGACCGACAAGATCGACGCGCTCGTCAGCACGGAGGGCGCGCGCATCCGCGACGACCACCCGGTCGCAGTGCTGGGCTTCCTCGAGCTCGAGGCCTGTCACACGCGCCGCGACGCGGTCGAACGGCTGATCGTGGCGACGGGGCTGCCCCGCGAAGGTTTCCGCCAGCTCCTCCTGCACTCGCGCCTCGATGCGGTCCATGCGGCGGAGCTCCACGACTTGCTCGACTCGCTTCCGTTGGAGCCGCGCCACGAGCAGCTCATCGGCGTCAGCGCGCTCACGACGGTGGGCACCGTGGCCGATGCGCTGCTCGACGTGGTCACGGAGCGCGCGATTCAGCCCGTCGAATAGCTCCTCCGAGGGATACGGAGGGCTCCGCCGAGGGGCCGATTATCCGTTTCAACACACAGTGCGGTGCGGCCCCGCCAGACGCAGAGGCAGACGGAGGGATCGCGGCGTGGAGCAACAGCACCGCCCCGAACTTCACAACCGAGCAGACGACCCTCCCCGACGACGAGAAGGGAGGTGAACTGTGCTCAAGCTTTTCGCCTATACGCAGGCGTTCGCCGCTAACGCGGCCGGCGCTCTTCGCCGCGAGGACGGGCAGACGATGGCCGAGTACGGTGTTGTTCTTGCCGTCATCACGCTCGCGGTGGTCGCAGCGATCACGCTTCTCTCGGACAACGTCCGGAGTGCGATCGAGAACGTGGCGGGCATCCTGTAGTCATGTTCAGCGACCTGAGCGACCTGTATTCGAACCTCACTGCCCGCGAGCAGCGGGCGCTTCGCTGGAGCGCGGCCGCCACGGCAGCCGCGCTCTGGCTTTCCACGGCCTGGACGGACCCCTGGCTGCTACTGGCCATCCCACTGGCGGTCGGAGGCTTCTTCGCCTACCGCCACCGGTACCGGGATGAGCCGGACGAAGACGACCTGGACCTTCTCTAAATAAGCTTCGCGACGACCTCGAGGTCTCTGACGAGCGCCTGGTACTCGAGGTCGCGCGTCTCGGCGTCCGCGCGCAGGATCGAGCTGGGGTGGACCGTCGCGATCACGTTGTCCGCGAGATCGGACTCGACGAGCTCCCCGCGCTGCCGCGAGACGCGAAAGTCGCGGCCGAGGAGCGCCTGCGCCGCGGTCGCGCCGAGACAGACGAGCACGCGCGGCTCGATCACCTCGAGCTCGGCCTCGAGCCAGGGCCGGCACGCGGCGATCTCGGACCAGTTCGGCTTCTGGTGGATGCGCCGCTTGCCCCGCGCCTGCCACTTGAAGTGCTTGACGGCGTTGGTGACGTAGACCTGCGACCGGTCGATGCCGGCGTCCTCGAGCGCCTTGTCGAGCAGCTTGCCCGCAGGTCCGACGAACGGCTTGCCCTGCTGGTCCTCCTGGTCGCCGGGCTGCTCGCCGACGAAGACGACGCGCGCCTTGGTCGAGCCCTCGCCGAAGACGGTCTGCGTGCCGGTCTCGTGCAGCGGGCAGGCGGTGCAGCCGGCCGCCGCTTCCTTCAGCTTCTTCAGGCTCGGCCGGTCGGGAACGAGCGGCGCCGCGGTCTCGTCGAGCGAGAGCTGCCTGGGCATGTTCGGCCACTACCCGCGGACGGGAGCGAGGAACCCACGACGCTACGATGGTCGCCGCGGCGCCGTGGCCGAGAGGTTAGGCAGAGGCCTGCAAAGCCTCGTACACCAGTTCGAATCTGGTCGGCGCCTCTAGGCCTGTGCGGCGTGTGGCGCAACGGGAAGAAGGTCGACCTCGTCATCAGTCTCGGGCGTTAGCCGAGAGCGCCCCGCAGGACGCTCTCGGCGGGGAGAGCGAGCCGCTACCAGAGCCGGTACGACTGGCGCGAGACGAACAGGCCGTGGCCGTGCCGGTTGACGCAGGTGACGCCGGTGTTGCGGGAGGTGCAGACGAACTGTCCGAGCTGGCGGGTCGTCCCGTACTCGAGCGTCCGGTAGTCGACGCGGTCGCCGCTGGCGCCGGCGGGGCAGTAGAGCAGTGGCCGGCCGGTGGGCGTGAGCGTGAACCCGTGCCAGTCGCCGGCCTCGCAGTAGCTCTGCAGCCTCGTCGCGTAGTCGGCGTGGTCGAGCCCGCACCGCACGACCTGGGAGAAGCCGCGCTGGGAGAGCCCATGCGGGTTGTAGTAGCACTTGATGTTCCCGGTCGGCGAGTTGAAACCGGGGAGGACGCGGGCCGCGGCCGAGGCGGAGAACGCGAGGGCGGCGGCGGTGCAGATGAGGAGCGTGACCTTCATGGGTGCCTCCAGTTCGATGACACGCTCATCCTCGAGAGGCTGGGCAACAGGCCCGCGACAGCCTCGTAACGGTTCCGCTACGGATCGAACCTGTCGAGCAGCATGTGCACCTCGCCGACGCGCTGGAAGCCGAGCCGCTCCAGGATCGGCCGCGACATCGAGCCGCCCTGTGTGATCAATGCCGGCGTCCCGAGCGAGACCGCGTCGTCCCAGCGTGCCCGGATCAGCGCGCGGTAGGCGCCGCGGCCGCGGGCCTTCACCTTCGTGGCGCCGCCGTAGAGGAGCAAACCGTGCTCGGTCGCCGCCGCCGTTCCGGTGCAGACGATCTCGCCGTCCAGCCAGACGGCGTGGCGAAGGTAGAGGCGCTGGCGAAAGCGCTCCGGAAGGAGGCCCCGCGCCTCCTCGATCTCCTCCGACGTCGCCTCGAAAGCCTCCCACTGGACGGCCATCGCTGCCTCCATCTCCTCGAGCGACTCGATCTCGCGCGCTGTGAACACCGGGGCGATCGGCGGCGGTTCTTGCCTGAGAACGAGCGCCACGGCGTACGGATCCTTCTCGCGCTCGACTCCGCGCTCGAGCAGAGCGTCCACCAGACCCTCGGGCGCAGAGCTGCCCACCTCCCACTGTGTCTGTTTCCGGCCGCGATCACGCAACGCCGCCCGCACCTCGGCGAGCACCTCGTCGACCTGCTCGAGCCCGAACCGCTGCCGCTGCACCGTGTTCCACGTCGAGCCCGCACCGATGCAGAGCGTGTAGCGCTCGGTCTCTATCCGCTCCTCGTTCTCGCCGAGTGGGCTGAAGGAGTTCGGATATTCGGCGACCTCGCGCAGCACGAGGAGAAGGTACCGCCTGTTACCGAACCGTTACTGAAGCGTGACCGGCGCGTTGCAGAGTGGGCGGAGGATCGACTGGCTGACCAGAAGGAAGGAGCCGCCGTGAAAGCCCAGCACCTGCGCTCGAAGCGCCACATGATGATCGCTCTCCTCGCTGTGGCGGTGAGCGCGCTTGCTGCCGTCGCCGTCTGGCGACATGCATTGCCGGCGAAGGCTTCGGCCGGCGCGGCGCCTTCCTCGTGGCTCGTGCTCTCGAGCAATCGCGACGGCACCGAGTACACGTGGGCCGGTCAGACCTACGTCGTGCGCCCGAACGGCTCGCGCCTGACGAGCCTTCTGGGAACGGAGAGTCACCTGACGCCTTTGGACGTCTCTGCGGATGGCAGCACTATCGCGTACCAGAACGAGCACGGCGCGATCTTCACCTCTCGCTCTGATGGAACACATCTCAGGCTTGTCCTGAAGGCGCACCAGGAGCAGCACGGATCAGCGGAGCTGGCTCCCGGCGGCGACAGGGTCGCGATCACGCGCTCCGACCGCGATGAACACCCTCAGCTCGTCGTTGTCGACTCGGACGGACGGCACCCGCACCGACTCGGACGCGCCGCCTCGGCGACCTGGTCACACGATGGAAGCCTCCTCGCGTTTGCCACGCACAGAGGCTGTGCTGTGGCCGTGGAACCCTTTGGCGAGCCGCGGGCCAGGATCCGGGGCAGGTGCGGCCATCCGCAGTTCTCCCCCGATGGACAATCCGTGCTCTTCCAGATCAAGAACGGCTGTGCCGTCGTCCGAACGCCTGCGCTTTCGGCGGCCGAGCGGGTCGTCCGCGTCCTGGAGACGCAGCGGCCTATGCTCCTGGACAGGACCTGCACAGGCGCGGCGTGGTCACCCGACGGCCGCCGGGTCGCATACCAGACGCTCGGCTGTCCGTACTGTGATTCCGAGAAAGCGCGCCGCGCCGCGCTGCGACGCCTCGGCGTCTGGGTCATTCGGCCGGACGGCACGGGGCGCCGACGCGTAGGGCCGGCCGGCGAGGAAGAGGGGGCCTCCTACTCGTGGTCTCCCGACAGTACGCATCTAGCGATCACGGTCGGCTCGAAGCTGGTCGTGGTGACGCTGGATGGTCGGAGGACGCGTGTGCATGGGCTCGAGGCGGCGTCCGAGTCGTACGCGGCTCCGCTGTGGTCGCCTGACGGAAGGCGCCTTATCCTTCCCGCGACGACCGGCGACGACCCGGCGCAAATCTGGAGCGTCCGGACCGATGGAACGGACGCCCGCCGACTCACGCGCGCAGGGGCGAACGACCTGATCGGGTTCGCGCGAGCCGCGCCCGCGCGACCGCCGGTTCGCCCTCATCCTCCGAGCGACCGCGTGCTCGGGCCGGGCCTGCTCGGGACGGCGAAGCCGATCGGCCTCATCGCAGCCGACGGTGGTTCGGTGGCCTACGTGTCCGGCTCGACGGAAACGGACTGCGAGCACATCTCGGTCTGGACTCCGACTGCCGGGAGGATCCGGCGCGTTTGGCAGCGGCTGGCCGCGCCTTGCTACGAGGACTACGACAAGTCAGACGTGTACGAGCTCGCGCTCGCCGGGCAGATGGTCGGCTGGTCGCTCGGCGGCAACGGTTGTGGCAACACTGGCTGCGGCGTCGAGACACATACGGCGAGGCTGCCGAAAGCAGACCCGAAGTACGTCGACGAAGACGACGGCTCGGACTATGGCAACGAGTTCCTTCGGCCCTTCGACCCCGTCGGCCGCGGAGATGTCTTCGCGGTCGAGTCGAACGTGCGCGTCGCGCTTCCCGGCGGAGGCGCTCGCCGGTGCGCGCTGCCGGGCCGCCAGGACGCGGATTCGGTCGACGGCCGCAGGCTTGCCGTCCCGTGGAAGGGCGGCGAGCTGATCGTGAACGACCACTGCGCCGTCGTGAGCAGGATTCCGCTCGACACGAGGCGGCTGCAGGACGCCCTGCTCGACGGGCAGCGGCTCGTGGTCGCCCGGGCCGGGCTGCTCGAGGCGTATGACGTCGGCAGCGGAAGGCTGGTCGCGCAGCGCTCTCGGCCGCTCGGCACGATCGTGAACGGCGCGGCCGGCGGCCTGGTCGCGCTGCACAGCGGATGGACGCTCACCGTGGTGCGCCTCGCCGACGGCCGCAGCGTCTCGTTCACGCCGTGTCACGGGCCGGTCGGAGCAGCGATCGTCGATCGCGGCCTCTACTACACGTCCACGACTCCTGAGCGCGAAGGCCGCTTGGCGTTTGTGCCGCGGCAGGAGCTCCAGCGCCGGCTCGCGACCGGGAGCTCGGTACGAGCCTCGTTGCCTTCGCTCGGCAGCACGTTTCTCCACCGGACGTTCACCGACGTCCGTGGCGGTCGCCGACCTGAATCGCGACGGCCGGGCGGACATCGTCACGGCGAACGCGTCGGCGACCGTGTCCATGCTTCTGCGCAGCGGCGGCACCTTTGAGCCCAAGCGCAAGTATCGCGTCGGCGCTTCGGCCTACAGCGTCAAGGTGGCCGATCTCGACGGCGACGGTGCGCCGGATGTTGCAGTTGCGCTCCCTCAGGCGAATGCTGTCGCGATCCTTCGGAATCGTGGCGACGGGACCTTTGGGCCCCCAACCAGGTATCGCGCAGGAAAGGACCCCCTCGCGATCGCCACGGGAGACCTCAATGGCGACGGCGCGCCGGACCTCGCCGTCGCGAACAGCGCCCCCAACGGCGGCTTCGTCTCGATCCTTCTCAATCGGGGTGACGGAACGTTCGTCCGCAAGACTCAGCGGGCCGTCGGCGACGGCCCCTCTGCTCTTGAGGTCGCGGACGTCACGCGCGACGGGCGAGCAGACGTCGTGGTCAGCCAGGAAACGACGGTGGCGGTGCTCGTCGGTCGAGGCGACGGGACCTTCCCGCACACGCGAGGGTACGAGACCGAGAACCCGGCGACGGCGATCGTCGTCGCCGACTTGAACGGGAATGGTCGTCCTGACCTCGCGGTCACGGAGGACTGCAACGTGTTGCTCTGGCTTGACCGGACGCAGGGCGGCTTCGGTTCGCCGCGTGAGCTTGAGCACGGAGACGACTGCCCGGCATGGATGACGGCCGGCGATGTCGACGGCGACGGCAGGATCGACCTCGTCACCGCCGAGACGTCCTATGGCTTCCCGAGCACGGTCTCCGTCCTCCTCAACCGCGGCGACGGCCGGTTCGCCGCGCCCGGCACCTATCAGGTCGGTGGAAGCGGCAACGACGGCGCCGACGTCGCAATCCACGATCTCGACGGCGACGGCCGCGCCGATATCGCGGTCACGAATTACGACCACAGTTTCGTCGGTGTCCTGACGAACACGCTTGGCGTCTGCCGCGTGCGCGGCTTCAGGGGCAAGTCGCTGCCCGCGGCGAGAGCTCTCCTCCGTCGCGCGGGCTGTCGGGTCGGCCACATCACCGGTGTCCGCTCGACGCTCATCCCGCGTGGACGAGTTGCGACCGCGGAGCCACGCTTCGGCGCGTTCTGGCCGAGCGGTCCAGAGGTCGACCTCGTCGTCAGCAAGGGGCGACGGTGAGCGGGCGAGCCTCGCTCGACGCGAATTATCACGAGATCGTGATCCTTTCCAAACGAGAGAGGCGTACGGTTGCTGTCGTGCTCCGTTCGGCGATGGTCGTTTGCATCGCGGCGGTTCTTCTTACCGGCGCGGGCTCCGCGCGTTCCAGCTCGCCGCCGACGCCGAAGGGGCTCGTCTTCTACAACACCCTCGCGAGCCGTTACGACGTCACGCACAGCGTCGCCGGGCCGAACCTCGCCCTCTTCAACTGTCGCGACCGCAGGGCGCCGCATTTCGGTCGGCGTTGCTCGATCGACGTTCCCGGCAAGCTCGCGTTCGTGCCCGGCCCGTCGGGCTTCCCGGCGGCGACGGTCGGCGGAGGCCCGTACTTCCCGGAGGCGCGGGTGCACACGGCCGAGCTACGGAGGTCGATCCTCAACCCGGAGCACGGCGCTATCGAGGCCTGGTACTGGCAGAAGAAAGACCCCGAGCCGTTCGTCGACAACCCCCACCGCATCTTCGCGGGCGGATACAACCTCGGCGGCGCCGGCGACGTGAACCTTCAGGTTCAGGACCGCGTCGACGCCGGTTATCCGCGCCTGCACTTCTCGATCTTCTTCGGGCGGAACGTCCCGAATGCCCCCATCATCTGGGCCCGGTCGATTGCCGACCACGGCGTCGGCTTCCCGATCTCGAAGTTCAACGGCCAGTGGATCCACGTCGCGGCCGTCTGGAACCGGAAGGGGATCGCCGGCAGCACGGACACACTGCGGCTCTACGTGAACGGCGAGGTGGTCGCCGTCTCGCACAAGCGGGGGTGGGGGCGCGTGACGTGCGGGATGCGCAAGGTGCGCTGCTGGGACGACGTCGTCGGGTGCAACGACACCTGCGCGGGCACGTTCGCGGTCTCGCAACTCAAGATCTGGAACTACGCGAAGACCGACTTCTAGTCGCCGTTCGTCAGCTCGATCCCGTGCTCGGCAAGGTCGGCCACGCCGCCGTCGGCGACATGCAGGACGTCCTCGATTCCGGCGCGCTCCAGAAGCGACGCGGCCAGTGAGCTGCGGTTGCCGGCCGAGCAGGCGACGGCGAGGGGCTTGTCCGCTTCGCGGATCTCCTTCGGCAGGCCGTCGCGGAGGTCGTGGTACGGCGTGTGCAGCGACCCTTCGACGTGGCTCTCGTCCCATTCGTCGTCCTCGCGGACGTCGAGCAGGGTGACGTCCTGCGCCCAGAGCCGCTCGGCAAGGCCCTTGACGTCGAGCGCCGGTGTTGAGCGCGTCTCGAGCTCCTCGCCGCGCCAGGCGCCGATCCCGCCCGCAACGTAGCCGCAGAGCGTTCGGAACCCGACCGCCTCGAGCAAGCAGCCTAGGCGGCGTGCGTCGTCGTCGCTCGCTGCGAGCAGAACGACCTCGGTCTGCGGATCGACGACCCAGGCGGCGCGAGTGCCCACGGCGGTATGGCTCATCGTCACGTTCAGCGCTCCGGGCGGGTGCGCGGCGTCGAACTCGCGTGGGTCGCGGCCGTCGATCAGGGTCCCGCCGCCCTGCAGCAGCTCGAGCGCGCGCCTGGGAGCAAGCGGCTCGAGTCGGATCGACTCGGCGGGCGGTCCGTTCTTGTTCAGCTCGACGATTCGCTCGAAGTTCGGCGGCTGTGGCTCGAGCTCGGAGATCAGGCGCTTGACGAACTCGTCGTCGTCGAGGCCCAGGAAGCCGTTCGCGCGCCGCTCGAAGCCGATCGTCGACGAGGGCTTCTCGCTCATTCCGCCGCCGCCGCAGAGGGAGCCGCCGATGTGTCCCGGCCAGACTTCTACGCCGTCGTCGAGCTCGAGCAGCCGCTGCATCGAGCCGAAGAGCGCTCGCGCGCCTTCCTCGGGATCGACAGCGAGATCCGGCCGCGCAACGTCGCCGACGAAGAGCGAGTCGCCGGTCAGGACGAGCCAGGGCTGCTCGGCGCGCTCGCCGTCCTCGACGATGAACGCGCGGTGCTCGGGCCGGTGGCCCGGCGTGTCCAGCGACGTGATGCGCACGTCGCCGAGTTCGAGGCTCTCGCCGGCCGGCTCGGCTCCCGTCGCCGCGGCGAGGCGCGCACGTCCCGAGACGTGGTCGGCATGGTCGTGCGTCTCGAGCACGTGAGCGATGACGAGCTCCTGCTCGGCCGCGATCCGGAGGTAGTCCTCGATCTCCCACTTGGGGTCGACCACGACAGCCTCGCCGCCGCCTGCGATCAGGTAGGAGGCGCAGCCGAGATCCTCGTGCAAGATCTGTCGGAAGAGCATCACTCCGGCCGTACCCGCAGCTCGACCCCGCACACACCGCGGAGTAGGGTGGATGGGTGGGCGGTCTCGTCGAGGTCGGGCTCGAAGCGCGCGAGGTGGGGTGGGAGTTCGCACCGGGGCAGCGCATCACCGGCTTCGCGCTCAACGGCGAGATCCCGGGCCCGACGATCGATGCGAAGCGCGGAGACACCCTCGTCGTGCGGCTGACGAACAACCTCCCGCAGCCGACGATGCTGCACTGGCACGGCATCCGGGTTCCAGCCTCGATGGACGGGACGGGCGCGGTGCAGCGGGCGATCGAGCCCGGCGAGACCTTCGAGTACCGGTTCGAGGTTCCCGACGCAGGGACCTACTGGTACCACTCGCACCACAACGAGACGGAGCAGATCGAGCGCGGGCTCTACGGCGCGTTGATCGTGCGGGGCGAGGACGAGCCGAGATTCGACCGCGAGCGCGTGCTGATGCTCGACGACCTGAAGCTCGACGAAGACGGCGCCATCTCGCCGTTCGGCGACCCGCACGAGCACCACGAAGGACGAGAAGGAGACGTTCGCCTGCTGAACGGCCGGCAGGAGCCCGAGCTGGAGATCGCCGGCGGACAGGTCGAGCGCTGGCGCGTCGTGAACGCCGCGAACACCAAGTACGTCCGCCTGTCGATCGGGCAACGGCCGTTCTCCATCATCGGCACGGACGGGGGCTTGCTGCACGAGCCGCGCGAGGCGACCGAGGTGCTCGTCACGCCCGGGGAGCGCGTCGACCTCGCGGTCGGCCCGTTCGAAGAGGGCCACGCGATCGAGATCGAAGCGCTGCCGTACGACCGCGGAAAAGGAGAGTCCGAGCGGGCGCGATTCGGCACGCTTCGAGTGGGCGCGACCGCTCCGTCGAGGGTCGCCGCGGGGGAAGCGTCACCCGTCGAACCGCTGGCGAGCGCCGGAGCCGAGCCGACGCGGACGATCGACCTGAAGGCGCTCATGCATGGCGGCCACCATCAGCGGGACGACCCGGTGCGGGTCGGGGAGCTACAGGTCTGGGAGCTCGTGAACGAGACAGGCAGCGACCATCCGTTCCACCTGCACGGCTTCTTCTTCCAGGTCGTCGAGGCGAACGGCGACGCTCCGCAAGCGGTGTCCTGGGAAGACACGGTGAACGTGCCGCGAAAGAGCCGGATGGTGATCGCGTGGCTGCCGGACAACCGTCCCGGGGAGTGGATGTACCACTGCCACATCGTCGAGCACCACGCGATGGGGATGATGGCTCACTTCGAAGTCGTCCCGTAACGCTCAGCGCAGGCCGCCGCGCTCGTGGTGAGCGCGGAAGAACTCGGCCGAGCCGGCTGTGGCCATTGCTGCCGAAGCGGAGATCTCCAGCGCGAGCGTCGCCGCCGCGACGATCTGGGCGAAGCGGTAGACCTTGCCGGCGCCCGCGCAGCCCATGACCTCCAGCCAGCGCCGCGCGAAGGGGAGCGTCGTGCCGCCGCCGACGGTTGCGACCTCGAGGCCGGGGAGACGGAACGACACCTGCAGCCCTCCCTCCACGAGCCGCGCCGCGCCGTGCGCCATCGAGCTCGTGCCGACCATCCCGAGGTCCTGGCCAGTCGCGGCGAAGACGGCGGCGATCGCCGACGCCGGCGTGAACGCCACCGACTGCATCCCGGAGGCGACCGCGCCGTGCGTACCCGTCCAGGCGAGGTCGGCCAGGTCGGACAGCTTCGTCCGCAGCACGCGCCGGACCGCGTCCTCGGTCAGCGTCGCTTCTGCGAGGACGGTCTTGCCGTGGCCGCTCTGGAAGTACTCGAAGGACGGCTTCTTGTCGCCGCCCATGTTTGCCTCGAGGATCGAGCGCTCTGGCTTCACCGGCGCGCGCTCCATCACGTAGCCCATGTTCAGCACGTAGGAGTTGCGGGTCATCATGTTCGCGCCGACGGCATCGCCGGTCGTCCAGCGCCAGAGCACGTGGCACATCGGGCCCACGACATGCGTCTTCACCTCGCGCAGCCGGGCGAACTTCGACAGCGTCGGGTCGTCCTGCTGCTCGAGCCACTCGCGCATCGAGTCGAGCTCGCCCTCGATCCACGTCGCGAGCTCGACCGCCTCGGCGGTGGAGCCGCAGACGAAGCAGGAGGCGCGCGTGATCCGGTCGCCTAGGACGTACGTCCTGAAGCCACCCGACTCGGCCACGGCGAGGGCGCCGCGGTGCAGCGAGGCCGACAGCCCGCCTTCGGTGTGGGCGAGCGGGACGAAGACGGAGTCGCGCGCGCGCCCGGTCTCGACCACAGCGCCGTCCGGCTCGCGCAGCTCGTACTCGCCGAGCTCGAGCTCGATCGGGCCGACGACCGAGACCGGAATCACGGCCGCGCCGGTCAGCATCTCCTGCGCCTTCACGAACGGCTCGAGGTCGATCCCCGTCACCTCGCCGTCGAGCCCGAGCGCCTCCTGCCGCGCGCGGATGGAGTCGGCGTCGTTCTTCCGGGGCCACTTCACGGTCATGAGCTTAGAAGTCCACCATGGCGGGACCATATGATCCTGGTCGTGGCGACGACGTCCGTCATGGACCCGGAGCGCGAGGCGCACGAAGCCTTCGCCGGGGTCCTGCGCTTCTACGACCTGGCCAAGAAGCAGGAGTGGCAGGTTCGCGATCTTCCATGGGGCGAGCGGCCCCCGATCCCCGAGGGCAAAGGCTCCGACCAGAGGAAGGCGCGGCGGCGCGACATGTGGCGCTCGGTGCTCACGCAGCAGCTGCAGGCGGACATGCTCGCCTGCGAGATGGCCTCGCAGCTCCTGAACATCGCGCCGGACCCCGAGGCGAAGCTCTACTACTCGACGATGGTGCAGGACGAGTCGCGCCACACCGAGGCGTGGCTGAAGCTGATCGAGGAGGCGGGGGGCACCGCGGAGCGCGATCCCTACCTCGACGAGCTCGCGCACATGACCCTCGAGGCCGACAGCCTCGAGGAGAAGGTCTTCCAGATGCAGGTCTTCTACGAGCGGCTGATCATCTCGCGCTTCCGGATGATCGCCCGCGCCTCGCGCGGAACCGTGCTCGAGGACCTCTGCAACCGCCTCACGACCGACGACGGGATCCACCACGGCGCGGGGATGGCGTACGAGAAGGTGCTGCTGCGCAGTGCCGACAAGAAGACGAAGCAGGCGCTCGTCGAGGCCGCGAACCGTCTCCTGCCGACGTTCGTCGAGCATGCGCTCTGGCGGCCGAAGGAGCGCGCGTTCATCGGCGCCGCGATGCGCTCGCGCGACATCGAGAACCTGAAGAAGGACATCGAGATCGGCGTGCGCCTGGCCGAGTCGCTCGGCCTCGACGTCAGCGACGTCGACCTGCCGTTTTCCTAGTGTGACCGCCACTCTCATGAAAGGCGGGCCGCTCGCAGAGCGCGTGCGCGCGCAGGTCGCCGACGAGGTCCGCGAGCTGGGCCAGGTCGGGCTGGCGACGGTCCAGGTCGGCGAGGACCCGGGCTCGACGATCTATATCCGGCGCAAGCACGAAGCGGCGCACGAGGCGGGCATGCGGTCGGTCGATCTCAAGCTGACAGCCGAGACCCCGCAAGAGGAGCTCGTCGCCGGGGTCGCCGAGCTGAACGAGGACGACGGGATCGACGGGATTCTCGTCCAGCTACCGCTGCCGCGCGGGCTCGACGAAGCCGCTGCGGTGGCGGCGATCGATCCGGTCAAGGACGTCGACGGCGTGCATCCCTTCAACGCCGGCCAGCTCTACCTCGGACGGCCGACACACGTTCCCGCCACTCCGCTCGGGATCATGGCGCTGCTCGCCGAGCACCAGGTGAAGCTCGACGGCGCGCGCGCGGTCGTGATCGGCCGCAGCGACATCGTGGGCAAGCCGGTCGCGCACCTGCTTCTGCAAGCGCACGCGACGGTGACGATCTGCCATTCGCACACCGACGACCTGGCGCGGGAGACGCTCGACGCAGACGTCCTGGTCGTCGCAGCGGGCGTGCCGGAGATCGTGACGGCGGACATGGTGAAGTCCGGCGCGGCGGTCGTCGACGTGGGCATCAACAGAACGGAGAGTGGGCTCGTCGGTGATGTCGCCGCGGATGTCGCCGAGGTCGCGGCGTTCCTGACCCCGGTCCCGGGCGGCGTCGGACCGATGACGATCGCGATGCTGCTCCAGAACACGGTGCGGGCCGCGCGCTTCCGCCGAAGGCTCCTTGCCTTCCCAGGCGTTCGCGGCTAACCTACGCGCCGCTTCACGTAGGTCGACGGCTCTTGATCGGGCCGTCGTTGTTTGTGCAGGAAGGGAGTGCTGGTTTGCCCAAGGGGACCGTCAAGTGGTTCTCGAACGAGAAGGGCTATGGCTTCATCGAGCGCGAAGGCGGCGAAGACGTCTTTGTCCACTTCTCGGCGATTGCAGGGGAAGGCTACAAGTCGCTGACCGAGGGTCAGCAGGTCGAGTTCGAGGTCGTGCAGGGCGATAAGGGCCTGCAGGCTGCGAACGTTCAACCGGTCTAGCTAGACCCTTCTGGAACCGATCAGTTCGCGGGCCCCGGAAGGGGCCCGCCCTTTTGGAAGGATTGGCCCGGGATGGCGATTTCGAGAGACGAGGTGCTGCACGTTGCCCGGCTGGCGCGGCTCGCGCTGTCGGAGGAGGAGCTCGAACGCTTCTCGGAGCAGCTGAGTGCGATCCTCGACGCTGTCGGCAAGGTGGCCGAGCTGGACCTCTCGGACGTCGAGCCGACTGCGCATCCGCTCGACCTCGTCAACGTGTGGGCCGAGGACGAGCCGAGGCCGTGCCTGAGCGTCGACGAGGCTCTCGCGAACGCGCCCGACCGCGACGGCGACTCCTTCCGCGTCCCGGCGGCGTGAGGCGGCTCCGATGATCGACACGCTGCGGCTCACCGCCGAGGAGGCGACCGGGCTGCTCGAGCGCGGCGAGGTCACCGCGGCCGAGCTCCACCGCGTGTACCTCGACGCGGTCGCCGAGCGCGACCCGGAGATCCACGCCTACCTCCGCACGGTCGAGGACGGAGCCGACCAGGCGACCGGCGTCCCGATCGCGTTCAAGGACCTGATCTCGACCAAAGGCGTGGAGACCACCGCGGCCTCGAAGATCCTCGCCGGCTACCGGCCCGTGTACGACGCGACCGTCGCCGCGCGCTGCAAGCAGGCGGGCCTCGGCCTCCTCGGCAAGACCAACATGGACGAGTTCGCGATGGGCTCGTCGACCGAGAACTCGGCGTTCGGCCCCAGCCGGAACCCCTGGGATCCGACCCGCGTCCCCGGCGGCTCGTCCGGCGGCTCGACCGCCGCCGTCGCGGCCGGCCTCGCACCGTGGGCGCTCGGTTCCGACACCGGGGGCTCGATCAAGCAGCCGGCCGCCCTCTGCGGCGTCGTCGGCCTGCGCCCGACCTACGGCACGGTCTCGCGTTACGGGATCGTCGCCTTCGCCTCCAGCCTCGACCAGATCGGGCCCGTCACGAAGACGG
Source organism: uncultured Actinomycetes bacterium (assembly GCA_963788215.1). Lineage (GTDB taxonomy): Bacteria > Actinomycetota > Thermoleophilia > Gaiellales > Gaiellaceae > AC-32. The sequence continues at coordinate 21,834 of CAWBFX010000003.1, read as the reverse complement.
TCCGCGACTGCGCGCGCCTCTACGAGATCATCGCCGGCCGCGATCCCGCGGACTCGACCACCGTCGAGCTGCCCGAGCCCATCCGGATCCCCGAGGCCGACGACCTGAAGGGCCTGCGCATCGGCGTCCCCAAGGAGCTGAACGACGCCGAGGGGATCGAGCCGGGCGTGACCGAGCAGGTTCAGAAGGCCCTCGAGCTCGCGCGCGAGCTCGGCGCCGAGGTCGGCGAGTGCCGCCTCCCGCGCTCGGTCGAGTTCGGGCTGCCCTGCTACTACCTGATCGCGCCGTCGGAGGCCTCGTCGAACCTCGCCCGCTACGACGGCGTCCGGTACGGACTGCGCTCCGGCAACGGCGACGTCCGCGCGATGTACGACCACACCCGGAACGACGGCTTCGGCGACGAGCCGAAGCGCCGGATCATGCTCGGCACCTACGCGCTCTCCGCGGGCTACTACGAGGCGTTCTACGGCCAGGCGCAGAAGGTGCGGACGATGATCCGCGACGAGCACACGGCCGCCTTCGAGCAGTTCGACGTCCTCGTGAGCCCGACCTCGCCGACGGTCGCCTTCGAGCTCGGCGCGCGCACCGACAACCCGCTCGCGATGTACGCAGCCGACCTGCTCACGATCCCGTCCAACCTCGCCGGGTTGCCGGGCCTCTCCATCCCGTGCGGCCTCTCGGAGGGGCTCCCGGTCGGCCTGCAGCTGATCGGCCGCCAGTTCGCCGAGAACCTGCTCTTCCGCGCCGGCCACGCGCTCGAGCGCGCGCTCGAGTTCGACTTCGTCCCGGAGCGCTATCGATGAGTTGGGAACCGATCATCGGCCTGGAGATCCACGTCCACCTGAAGACGCGGACGAAGATGTTCTGCCGCTGCCCGGTCGCGTACTTCGAGACGCCCAACTCCCAGACGTGCCCGGTCTGCCTGGCGCTCCCCGGCTCGCTGCCGGTCCCGAACCGGAAGGCGATTGACCTGACCATGCGGCTCGGGCTCGCGCTCGGATGCGAGATCGCTCCGCGCGCGACCTTCCACCGCAAGAACTACTTCTACCCGGACAACCCCAAGGGCTACCAGATCTCCCAGTACGACGAGCCGCTCTGCGTGAACGGCTCCGTGCCTGTGCCGGGGGCGGACGGCGACATCGAGGTCGGGATCGTGCGAGCCCACCTCGAGGAGGACGCCGCGAAGACGGTGCACGTCGGCGGGGCCGAGGGACGGATCCACGGCTCCGAGAGCTCGCTCGTCGACTTCAACCGCGCCGGAACGCCGCTCGTCGAGATCGTGACCGCGCCCGACCTGCGCTCGGCCGAGGACGCGAAGCGGTTCCTTCAGCTGCTCCGGCAGACGGTCGTCGAGCTCGGCCTGTCCGACGCGGAGATGGAGAAGGGCTCGATGCGCTTCGACGTCAACGTTTCGGTGCGCGAGACCGGGGAGGAGGGCCTACGCACGCGCACGGAGCTGAAGAACATGAATTCCTTCAACTTCGCGGCGAAGGGGATCGAGCGGGAGATCCGGCGGCAGGTCGAGATCTACGAGTCCGGCGGCACCGTCGAGCAGGAGACGCTGCACTTCGACCCGGGCAACGAGAACGCGCCGCCGCTCCGCTCGAAGGAAGAGGCGCAGGACTACCGCTACTTCCCGGAGCCCGACCTCGTGCCGCTCGAGCCGGACCGGGAGCTCGTCGAGCGCCTGCGCGGCGAGCTGCCGGAGGCGCCGTGGGCGCGGATCCGGTGGCTCGAGGAGGAGGTTGGCTTCGGGCTCGCGGAAGGGCTCGTCACGAGCGGCCGCGACGACCTCTTCGCCCGGACTCCCGGCGACCGCGAGGCGGTGGCAAACGTGCTGATGAATGAGCTCGCGGCGGCGGGCGTCGATCCCGCACGCGTCGACGGCGAGGAGCTGGGGAAGGTGATCGAGCGCCGCGCGGAGATCCCGCGCTCGGCGTTCGACGAGGCGCTCGCGGCCAGCGCGTCAGAGGGCTTCTCCGCCGAGCGCTATCTCGGCGAGACCGCGATCGCCGACGTTGGCGAGCTCGACCCCGTGATCGACCGCATCCTGAGCGAGCACGAGTCGCAGGTGGCCGCGTACCGCGGCGGCAAGGAGGGCCTGCTCGGGTTCTTCGTCGGTCAGGTGATGAAGGAGACCGGCGGCAAGGCGAGCCCGCAGGTCGTCAACGAGCGTCTGCGCGAGAAGCTGAAGGCCTAGGAGGGTTTGGCGGAATAGCGCTCGTCGTCGGGTGCGATGGCCGTTCCGAGGCAAGGACGCAGGGAGGCTCAATAGTGGATAGCTATTGGGCCGACTGAGGACGCCGCCTCGGGGCGGGCAGCGCGGCCCGGCGGCACAGCCGGTATTTCGTCAAGCCCTCCTGGGCCACAGCAGCGTCACGGTCAGCGTCGCGGCAAGCACGGAGCCGCCGAGCCCGAGCGCGAGGTCGCCGAGGGTGTCGGTGTAGGCCGTCCGGAGCTCAGGCGAGTTCCTGATGAACGTGAAGTACTCGGCAAACTCCCAGAGCATCGCCGTCACGGCGCCGAACCCGACTGCGAGCCCGAACGCCTCCCAGCGGCCGACCCTCAGGCGGACGAGCAGCAGGCCGAACGCGGAGACGAGGATCGCCCAGTTGACGAAGTGGTTCGCGTCGTCCCACCAGTCGATCGTGTCGTAGAGGTTCGCGGCGTTGCCAGCCACGTCGATCAGGAACGGGAGGACGAGCAGGATGTCGAGCGCGTACGGGTAGTCGCCGCCGCGGCGACGGCCGCTCAGCCACCACCAGGCGGGCACGATCAGCGCCGCGAGCGGATACAGGACCGCGCGGGCGGCCATCGCCTTGCCGTGGAACTGCGGCAGGTCCGGGCGCGCGACCGCGAACACGAGCAGCGCGACGAGCGCGGCTTTGACGGCGAGATCGAGCCAGAGCGCCCAGCGTCCCTTCATGTCCGAAGTGTGATCTCTCCACGAGACGGGAACCGGCCGCGCATGGAGGAACGTCAGGGCTCTTTGCTCGATCGCTTCGCCCGGCTCGCCGGCCGTGGCCGTGAGGAGACGGCGCCTGTCGCGCTCCACACCGCCGTTCTGCTGCCGATCGCCGTCTTCGTCGGGATCGTGATCGCGATTTGCCTCGTGATCTGGCTGACTCTGCGCTAGAGACTCAAGTTCAGCGGCCGGTCGTCCGACACAAAGGGGGCATGCGCACCTGCGTTCCCAGGTTCGCGGCGCTGCTCGTCGTATTCGCCGCTCTCGCGTTCGCCGCGCCGGCTCTCGGCGCCGGCAGTCCCGGCACCGCCGCGCTGCAGGTCGCGCTGCACGCCCGTGGGCTCTACCACGGCACCATCGACGGGGAGAGCGGGCCGGCTACCACGCGCGCCGTCAAGCGGTTCCAGCGCCGCGCCGGCCTCCCGGTGGACGGAGTCCCCGGCCCCGCGACCCGTAAGGCGCTTGGACGCTACGGCAAGCACGTCCTCGGCACGCGGCCGCTGAAGCAGGGCGCTGCCGGCTGGGACGTCGCCGAGCTTCAGTTCCTGCTCGCCTGGCACGGCTTCCCGTCCTCGACGTTCGACGGCGGCCTCGGCCAGCACACCGAGCGCGCCCTCAAGCACTTCCAGCGCTGGGCCGGTCTCCCGCCCGACGGCGTTGCAGGCGCGTCCACCTTCGCGGCGCTGCGACGGACTCCCGCCTCGTGCCCGATCTCCCTCGCCTGGCCGGTCACGGGCCCCGTCGGCGACGGCTACGGCCCGCGCGGCGACCGTTTCCACGCCGGGATCGACGTCGTGGCCGCGACCGGCACCCCTGTGGCCGCCGCCGCGCCCGGGCGCGTCACCTTCGCCGGCTACGCCGCGGGCGGCTGGGGGAACCTCGTCGTCGTCCTGCACGACGGCGGCGTGCGCACGCTTTACGCCCACCTCTCGAAGGTCAGCGTCCGCCGCGGCCAGTCCGTCGCGACCGGCACCCGCGTCGGCCGCGTCGGCGCGACGGGCGACGCGACCGGCCCGCACCTCCACTTCGAGGTCCGGCTGCGGGGAGCCGCGGTCGACCCGAGCTCCGCGCTCCCGTAGCGACAGGTCGAGCTAGTACCCTCGGGGCGTGGCCGAGAAGCGCTACCTGATGACGCCCGGACCGACCCCGGCGCCGCCGGAGGTGCTCGCTGCGATCGCGCAGCCCGTGATTCATCACCGCGGCCCGGACTACCGCAGGCTCTACGCCGACTGCCTCGGCCGCCTGCGCGAGATCTTCCGCACCGAGTCCGAGGTGCTGCTCTTCGGCGGCTCCGGCACCGGCGCGATGGAGTCGGCGGTCGCGAACCTCTGCTCGCCCGACGAGCCCGTCCTGGTCGTCTCGGCGGGCTACTTCGGCGAGCGCTGGGCGGCCCTCGCGCAGGCATACGGCGCGGACGTCGACCACCTCCGCTACGAGTGGGGCGAGATCCCCGCGCCCTACGACGTCTCCGCCCGCCTGGGCGAGCGCGAGGCGACCGCGGTCTTCCTGACGCACTCGGAGACCTCGACCGGCGTCGTCACCGACCTGCAGCCGTTCGCCGCCGCCGCGCGTGGGGCAGGCGCGCTCAGTGTCGTCGACGCGGTCTCGAGCCTCGGCGCGGTCCCGTTGGAGACCGACGCCTGGGGGATCGACGTCGTCGCCTCGGGCGCGCAGAAGGCGCTGATGACGCCACCCGGCCTTGCAATGGTCTCCGCCTCCGAGGCCGCCCGCACCAAGAGCGCAACGGCGACCTCGCCCCGCTTCTACTGGGACTGGGAGCGCACGCGCAAAGGCCAGGCCACCCTCGATGCCCCGGTCACGCCACCCGTGTCTCTCGTCGCCGGCCTCGACGTCGCGCTGAAGATGCTGCTCGAGGAAGGCCTCGAAGCTGCCTTCGAGCGCCACGTGCGCCTCGGCCGGGCCTGCCGCGAGGGCCTGAAGGCGATGGGCCTCGAGCTCTTCTCGCCCGACGAGGACAGCTCGGCCGTCGTGACCGCCGCGCGCGCCCCCGAGGGCGTCGACTCCGACGAGCTCGTGCTCCTGCTGCGCGACCGCCACGGGGTGACGCTCGCCCCGGGCCAGGGCGGGCTCAAGGGCAAGATCTTCCGCATCGGCCACATCGGCTACTACGACGTCTTCGACATCACGACCGCGCTCGCGGCCGTCGAGCTGGCCTTGGTCGAGCTCGGCGCGGAGATCGAGCGCGGCGTCGCGGTCACGCGGGCCCTCGAGGCCTTCGAGCACACCCCGGTGTGAGCCGAGCAAAGGTCCTCGTCCGCGAGAAGATCGCCGACGCGGGCATCGACCTCCTGCGCGAGCGCTTCGACGTCGACGTGGACTCGAACGGCGACCTGGCCGGGAAGATCGGCGACTACGACGCGATCGTGATCCGCTCGGCGACGAAGCTGACCGCCGACCTGATCGAGCGCGCGGAGCGGCTCAAGGTGATCGGCCGGGCTGGCGTTGGCGTCGACAACGTGGACGTCGAGGCCGCGACGCGCCGCGGGATCGTCGTCGCGAACGCGCCGGAGTCGACGGTCACCTCCGCCGCCGAGCACACGATCGGCCTGCTGGTCGCACTCGCCCGCAACATCCCGCAGGCGCACGCAGCGTTGAAGCAAGGCCGCTGGGAAAGATCGAAGTGGGGAGGGGTCGAGCTCGAGGGCAAGACCCTCGGCGTGCTCGGCTTCGGGCGCATCGGCCAGCAGGTCGCGCGGCGCGCCCTCGGCCTCGGGATGCGCGTCGTCGCGTACGACCCGTTCGTTGCCAAGGAGCGCTTTCGCGAGCTCGGGGCCGAGCGAGCGGAGACCGCCGAGGACGTCCTCGCCGTGGCCGAGTTCCTGACCCTTCACCTGCCGCTGACCCCGGAGACGCGCGGGTTCCTCGGGACCGAGGCGATCCAGCGGCTGCCCGACGGCGCGCGGGTGGTCAACGCGGCCCGTGGCGAGCTGGTCGACGAGCAGGCGCTGGCCGACGCGCTCCGCTCGGGAAAGCTCGCCGCGGCGGCGCTCGACGTCTACTCGGAGGAGCCATACGAGGGGCCGCTGCTCGAGCTCGAGAACGTCGTCGCCACCCCGCATCTCGCTGCGTCGACCGAGGAGGCGCAGGACCGGGCGGGCGTGATCGTCGCCGAGCAGGTCGCGGCCGCGCTCGAGGGCGCGGTCGTCACGAACGCGGTCAACATCCCTGTGATCCGCGCCGAGGACCTCGAGCTGCTCGGCCCGTACATTCCGCTTGCGGCCAAGCTCGGGCGGCTGGCGATGGAGCTAGCGGAGGGCCGCGCCGAGCGGATCACACTCTCGTACTACGGCGCCCTCGCGGGCTACGACACGCGCCTCCTGACCGTCGCCGCGCTGAACGGCGCCTTCCAGGGCCGCTCCGAGCAGCGGGTCAACTACGTGAACGCGCCGGTGATCGCCGCCGAGCGCGGGATCGAGGTGCTCGAGGAGCGCCGCCGCGCGAGCCGCGACTTCACGAATCTCGTCCGCGTCGAGGTGAGGTCGAACGGCGATCACGTGCGCGTGGCCGGGACGACGATCGGCACCGAGAACCGGCAGTGGCTCGTCAGCGCCATGGGCTTCGAGCTGGAGATGGAGCTGGCTCCGCTCCTCGTCTTCTTCCGCTACGACGACCTCCCGGGCGTGATCGGCCGCGTCGGGACGCTCTTCGGCGAGGCCGGCGTGAACATCGCGAACATGGCCGTCTCCCGCACGCGGCGGGGCGGCAAGGCGCTGATGGCGCTTTCCATCGACACCGAGCCGCCCGCCGAGCTGGTCGAGACCGTGCGCGCCCAGGGCTTCGACGACGCGCGGGTGATCAGCCTCACGGCGTGAGCCGCCCGCGATCGCGCGGGAAGAGCGTCGTCTCGCGGATGTTCTTCGCGCCGACCAGCCGCGCGATCCAGCGCTCGTGCCCGAGCGCGAAGCCTCCGTGCGGCGGCATTCCGTACCTGAACGCCTGCAGGTAGCCCTCGTAGGGTTCCGTCTCTCCGCCGAGCGCCGCCACGTAGTCCTCGTAGCGGTGCAGCCGCTGACCGCCGGTGACGATCTCGATTCCGCGGAAGAGCAGGTCGAACGAGTTCGTGTACTTCGGCCGCCCCGGCTCTGGATGGGTGTAGAACGGCCGCTTCGCCGCCGGAAAGCCGGTGACGAAGAGCCACTCGCCGTGCTCCTCGCAGAGCCGCCGTTCGTCCGCCGGCGCGAGGTCGACGTCGTCGACGCCGGTCTCGGAGAAATGCACCCACGGGATCTCTCCCGGCACCTCTGGCAGCTCGACCACGCCGGGGACCCGCTCGCGGATGCCTTCGACCATCCCTGCGACCGCTTCGCGAACGACGGCCATCACGTCGAAGTGGTCACGGATGAAGCCGAGCTCGGCGTCGAGCGAGGTGTACTCGGCGAGGTGCCGCCCCGTCTCGTGCGGCTCTGCACGCCAGACCTTCCCGGTCTCGTAGACGCGCTCGAAGACGCCCACCATCGTCTGCTTGTAGAACTGAGGGCTCTGGGCGAGGTACGCCTGGCGGCCGAAGTAGTCGAGCCGGAAGACGTTCGCGCCGCTCTCGGTAGCCGAGGCGACGATCTTCGGCGTCGAGATCTCGGTGAAGCCGAGGCGGTCGAGCGTCTGCCGAAACCCCGCCACCGACGCAGCCGTGATCGCCAGCTTCGCGCGCTCGCCAGGATGCCGCCAAGCGAGCGGAGCGTGGTCGAGGAGCGTCGGCAAGGACTCCTTCAGCACCGGCCGCCGCAGCTCGATCGGCGGAATCTCAGCCGGCTCCGAGAGTACGCGGAACGACGGCTCCTGGAGCTCGATGCCACCCGGCGCCTGCTCTGCAGCGACCACGAGGCCCTCCACCTCGACGACCGTCTCCACCGAGCCTTGTAACACAGTGTTACTTGCATCGACCACGATCTGCGCCAGCCCGCCGCGGTCTCGCAGGATCACGAACGCGACAGCGCCGAGCTCGCGCTTGGCGTGCACCCACCCGGCCATCGTCACGCGCTCGCCCGCGTGCGCGCGGAGATCGCTCGAAAGGACTCTCATCCGGATCACCTCCTCCACACAGTCGCCCTACTGGTGCGGGCGGGAGGCGTCCCCGCGGTGCCACCGCACTTCGCCGCCGACGCGGCCTCGTTGGCGACCGATGACGGCGGTCAGCCGGACGGCTCGGCGGGCGTCACTCCGCGTCGTCGCCGTCGAGCGCAGGCTAGCTCAGCTGGTTTTCCGGGCGCGGGTTGAGGCGCCTGACGATCGAGGCGACCACGCGGTCGACCTTCTCGATCACGGTGTAGTGCCGGTTCCTGCTCACGACGCGCTCCACGGGGCCCATCACGTGGCCGGGGCGGACGACGAACTGCGTCGGGTTCTCGCGGACGGTCTCGTACTCCGTGAGCGGTACCTCGACGTGCTCGGTGCAGGTTGGATCGCCACACTCGCAGACGAATTCGCCGACCTCGGCGTCGAAGCGCACCGAGGCGTCGCTGATCTCCTCGTTGACGTTCCGGAAGAGCGCTTCGGTGCGCGCAATCTGCTCGGGGGTGCGTTCCATCGTGAGGTTCAACGAGAAAGCCACACGTTTGGTTGCGGCTAGCCTGTCTCCGATGGGCGAGAAACCCTGGCCGGAAGCCGTTCAGCGCGTCACCTCCTATCTGAGGGAGGCAGGAGCCGAGGTGCGCGTGGAGGAGTTCAAAGACGGCACTCCGACCGCCCAGGCCGCGGCCCGCGCGGTCGGCTGCGACCTCGGGCAGATCGTCAAGTCGCTGGTCTTCCACTGCGACGGCCGGCCCGTCGTCGTGATGGTCCCCGGAGACCGCCGCGCGGACTCGAGGAAGATCGCGCAGGCGGCAGGCTGCCGTGCGGCGCGGATCGCCGGCTCGGAGGAGGTCTCCGAGGCCACCGGCTTCGAGCCGGGCGCGGTCGCACCGTTTCCGTTGCCGCGCGTCGAGCGGGTCTTCCTCGAGCGCACGCTGCTCTCGCACCAGGTCGTCTGGATCGGCGCCGGCTCCGACAAGCACATGGCCGCGCTGGCGCCCGGTGAGCTCGTTCGGCTGTCGCGCGCACGCCCCATGGACGTCGTCGAGTCGCACACATAACATCTGCGTCAAAGGAGGCTGCGCATGCGCGAGACCGAGAAGATCTGGATGAACGGCGAGCTCGTCGACTGGAACGACGCCCGCATTCACGTCGGCGCCCACGGGTTGCACTACGGCTCGGGTGTCTTCGAAGGCATCAGGGCGTACGAGACGCCCAAGGGCCCCGCAGTCTTCCGGCTCACGGACCACCTCCAGCGTTTCGAGAACTCCGCGCGCCTCCTGCACATGGAGCTCGGCTACTCGGTCGAGGAGCTGCGCGAGGCCTGCAACGCCCTGATCGCGGCGAACGGCCTGCCCGAGTGCTACCTCAGGCCGGTCGCGTTCTACGGCTACGGCGAGCTCGGCGTCTCCGCGGTCGGCAATCCAGTGGACGTCGTGATCATGAGCTGGCCGTGGGGCGCATACCTCGGCGAGGAGGGCCTCAAGAACGGCATCAGCGCCAAGATCTCCAGCTGGCAGCGCATCGGCCCGAACGTGATCCCGCACGCGGCCAAGGCCACCGGCGTCTACCTGAACTCGATGCTCGCGGTCACCGAGGCGAACCGCGCCGGCTACGACGAGGCGATCCTGATGACCGCCGAGGGCTACATCGCCGACGGCTCGGGCGAGAACGTCTTCCTCGTCAAGGACGGCGAGGTCTTCACGCCCGATCTCTCGGCCTCGATCCTGCCGGGAATCACGCGCGACACGATCATCCAGATCGCGCAGGACCTCGGCTATCGCGTGCACGAGAAGCCGCTGATCCGCTCAGACCTCTACCTCGCCGACGAGGCGTTCATGACCGGCACCGCGGCGGAGGTCACGCCGCTGAGGGCGGTCGACGACGTCGAGATCGGCGTGGGGCCGATCACGCTCGAGATCCAGGAGAACTACCTGGAGACCGCGCGCGGCCGCAGCGAGCGCTGGGCGCAGTGGCTCGAGTACGCGACGCCCGCGCCCGCCGGCGCTTGAGCACGGGCCTGCGGGAGATACCGCTCGCGCGTCCGCTCTTGGACGAGCGGGAGGAGGAGCTCGTCCTCGAGGTGCTGCGCTCCGGGCGGCTCTCGCTCGGGCCGACGATCGACCGCTTCGAGGAGCTGGTCGCCGAGCGGATCGGTGCGCCCTACGTCGCGGCCGTCTCGAGCGGCACGGCCGGCTTGCACATGCTTGCGCGAAGCGCCGGCCTCGGCCCCGGCGACGAGGCGATCACGTCGCCGATCTCGTTCGCCGCGAGCGCGAACTGCTTCATCTTCGAGGGGGCGACACCGGTCTTCGCGGATGTCGATCGACGCACCTGGAACCTCGATCCGGCCGCTGTCGAAGCGGCGATCACGGAGCGCACGAAGGCCGTCGTCACGGTCGACATGTTCGGCTACCCCTGCGAGCTCGACGAGATCCGGGCGATCTGTGAGCGTCACAACCTTGCCCTGATCGAGGACGCGGCCGAGGCTCTCGGCGCGGAGTACAAGGGCCGTCCGATCGGGTCGCAGGGGCCGTCGGGGGTGTTCGGCTTCTACCCGAACAAGCAGCTCGCGACCGGCGAGGGCGGCGTGGTTTTCACCCACTCGGAGGAGGAATGGCAGCTCGTCCGCAGCCTCCGCAACCAGGGTCGCGAGTACGCCGGCGGCGCCTGGTTCCACCACGTTCGGGTCGGCTGGAACTACCGCTGGACCGACGTGCAGGCGGCGATCGGGATCGGCCAGCTCGAGAAGCTCGACCGGCTCCTGGAGCTGCGCTCGCAGGCGGCTCGACGCTACGGCGAGCTGCTCGCGGACGTGGACGTCGAGCTGCTCTGTGCCGACGACGCCGACCACAAGCGGTCGTGGTTCGTGTACGTGGTCGCGTTGCCGGCGGACGTCGACCGCGCCCGCGTGATGGCGGAACTGCGCGCGCAGGGGATCGGCACCGCGGAGTACGTGCCGTGCGTCCACCTGCAGCCGTACATGCGCGAGACGTACGGCTTCGCCGAGGGCGTGTGCCCCGTCGCGGAAGAGATCGCCTCGCGGACGCTCGCGCTGCCGTTCTACCCGCAGCTCGAGCCCGAAGACCAGGAACGCGTCGTCGAGACGCTCCGCGCGGCGCTGTAGCGCCAACGCGCGCCGCTGTGGAGGAATCGACACACAGTCGGCGCGCTCCCGTGACAAACCCGCGCGCCGAATCGCGGTAGCGTCACCCACGAGGGTGGCGGGCAGTCAACCCCGCCCTTGTTGGGTGGGGGTGCGAGCCGGTGTCGCCGCCCGCCCGCGGAACGTCGGCGCGAGCAGGGATAATCAGCGCGTGGCAGACGGCACCCGGATGGTCTTCCTCGGCTTCGGCAAGTACGCGCGCGCCGACAAGATCTACGCGATCGAGCCGATCCGCGACGATCGGCGCGGCCACGGCCGGAGAACGCTCGTCTGGGTCGAGGGCGTCAGCGAGGCGATCGTCGCGTCGCGCACCGAGCGCACGATCCTCGCCGACATGGGCCAGGGCGCCGCCCTGACCAAGCCCCTGCTCGACGACGCGCTCGATCTCGCGGAGCGCCTGGCCGAGCAGTCGCAGACCGGCAAGGTCGACCTGGCCGACCTCGGCCGCCGGGCCCGCCGCCTGCTCGAGGCGACCGCACGCCCGGACGACGCCGAGAAGCTCTTCTAAGGAGGGATTGGCGGAACCTTGCTCGTCGTCGGGGTGCGATGGCCGTTCCGAGGCAAGGACGCAGGGAGGCCCAATAGTGGATAGCTATTGGGCCGACCGAGGACGCGGCCTCGGGGCGGACAGCGCGGCCCGGCGGCTCAGTCCAGGTTTCGTCAAGCCCTCCTAAACGGTTGGAGCCCTCAGAGATCCGCGAGCCCGGGCTGGTCCGCCGCCTGGCGGTGGACCTCGGGCCGTTGCGCCGCTACCCGGCCTTCCGCCGCCTCTTCATCGGGCAGACGATCTCCACGTTCGGCAGCGAGATCGCGGCCGTCGCCGCTCCGTACCAGCTCTACCAGCTGACCCATTCGACCCTCCAGGTCGGCCTGCTCTCGCTTTGCGAGCTGTTCCCGCTCCTGACGCTGACCATCGCGGGCGGGGCGATCGCGGACGCCGTCGACCGTCGCCGGATGCTGCTGATCACGGAGACGCTGCTCGCGCTCGTCGCCGTCGGCTTCGCCGCCAACGCGGCGCTTCCGGAGCCCCGCGTGTGGGCGATCTACGTGCTCACGACTCTCGCGATGTCCGTCTTCTCGCTGGGAGTCGCCGGCATGAACACGGTGATCCCGCGCCTGGTCGAGCCGCACGAGCTGCTCACGGCGAACGCGATCGAGAACGTCTACGGAAGCACGACGAACGTCGCCGGCCCTGCGCTCGGCGGCCTCCTGATCGCCGTGCTCGGCCTGAAAGGCGCGTACCTGCTCGACGCCGCCACCTTTGCCGCGTCACTGTGGTCGATCTGGCGGCTGCCTGCACTGCGCCCGCTGCACGACGCGGCGCGGCCGAGCTTGCGCACGATCAAGGAGGGCTTCCGCTTCGTCCGCGTGAAGCCGGTTCTGCTCGGAATGTTCCTCGTCGACTCGAACGCAATGCTGTTCGGGATGCCCCGCGCACTCTTTCCCGCGCTCGCAGGCGGGAAGGCCGGCGTCCTCGGCCTGTTGTACGCGGCGCCCTACGCCGGCGCGCTGGCGGCATCCGTCCTCTCCGGCTGGATCAGGCACGTCCGTCGCCAGGGCCTGGTGGTGGCGATCGCGGCGGCGGTGTGGGGCGTTGCGATCGCGGCCTTCGGGTTCTCGGACGAGACGCTCTGGCTCGCCCTCCTGATGCTCGCGGCCGCGGGAGCGGCCGACAACGTCAGCGCCGTCCTGCGCGGGACGATCCTCTGGACGGTCACGCCTGACCACCTCCGCGGCCGCGTGTCCGGGATCGAGTTCGCCCAGGTCGCGGCGACTCCGGCCCTTGGCAACGTCGAGGCGGGTCTGGTCGCGTCCCTGACGAGCGTGCGCTTCTCGATCGTCTCCGGGGGACTCGCCTGCGTGGCGGGTACCTTCATCGTCGCCCTTGCCGTCCCCGCCCTCATCCACTACGACGCTCGTGCTCAGCCCTGAGTTCTTCGCACGGAGCGTGCACGAGGTCGCGCCCGAGCTCATCGGCGCGACGCTCCTCGTCGACGGCGTCGGCGGCAGGATCGTCGAGGTCGAGGCGTACGACCAGGAGGACCCGGCCAGCCACGGCTACCGGGGCCGGACGCCGCGCAACGCCTCGATGTTCGGCCCTCCCGGCCGCGCGTACGTCTACCGCTCGTACGGGATCCACTGGTGCCTCAACCTCGTCTGCGAAGGCGAGGGTGTGGCCAGCGCGGCTCTGATCCGGGCTCTGGAGCCGACGCACGGGCTCGACGCGATGCGCGCCCGCCGCGGGCTCGACGACCCGCGCCTCCTCTGCGGCGGCCCCGGCCGCCTCTGCCAGGCGCTCGGGATCACGAAGGAGCTCGACGGCCGACGGCTCGATCGCCCGCCGTTCGAGCTGAGAGAGCGCGAGGAGCCTGTCGAGACGATCGCCGTACCGCGCATCGGGATCACGCGCGCCGCCGACCTGCCGTGGCGCTACGCCGAGGTCGGCTCGCGCTTCCTCAGCCGGGCCGCTGCTGCCCCGTCTTCACCGCGAGCCTGACGACCAGGCCGTCGTCCGCCGCGGTCCGCGCGCTCGGGCTCTGCCAGATCACCTTCGCGCCCGGCGAGGGATGGCCGCCAACCTGCCACTTGAGGTGCAGCCGGTCGAGCCGCGCCTCCGCCCGCGCGAGCCGCAGCCCGATCACGTTCGGCACCGAGCCGTGCATCGCTCTCGGCAGGACGAGCGTCACCTTCTGGTACGACGAGAGCGTGCCCCTCGCGGGGTACTGGCGCAGCACGACCCCCAGCTTCTGCCGCGGCTTGGCCGGCTGGTAGACGTAGGTCGGCCGGAGCGGCATCGACGCGAGTCGCGCGTTCGCCTCCGCGACCGTGTCGCCGACGACGTGCGGCACGTCGACCTCGTTGACCTTGCAGTTCGCGGTCCTGGCCGGCGCTCGGCCGGAGAAGTAGAGCAGCTGTCGTGGTGCGTGGCAGTTGCCGTTGTCGAGCTGCGTCCTGCCGTTGCGGTAGACGACGAGACGCGGCACGGAGTAGGGGAGCAACGGCTGCGCGAAGGACTCCGGCTCGTCGTTCAAGTGGCGGAGCGCCTGCTCCATGAAGCTCTTCCAGATCAGGGCCGGGTACGTGCCCCCCGCGACCGGCTGGCCGTGGTATTCGGTCAGCATCGGCCGCAGCGTGGTCGGGTAGCCGACCCAGACAGCCGTGACGAGCTGCGGCGTGTACCCGACGAACCACGCGTCGCCGTAGTTCTCGGTCGTGCCCGTCTTGCCGGCGACGGCGCGGCCGTCGGACAGCTGGGCCTTCACGCCGGTGCCGCCCTTGACCACGTTCTGTAGGAGCGAGGTCACGATCGCCGACGTGTTCGCGGTCAAGACCTGGCGGCGCACCGGAACGTTGTCGTCGACGATCTTCTTCTTCTCGTTCTCGATCAGCGAGACCGCCCGCGGGCGGTTCCCGAAGGCTGCGCCGTCGATCCGCCGACCGCCGTTCGCGAAGGCGGAGAACGCACGCGCCATCTCGAGCGGGTTCACCGCCTCTGCGCCGAGCCCGATGGCGAAGTACTTCTGCAGCGGGCTCGTGATCCCGAGGCTCTTCGCCGTCCGGACGATCGCGCCCGGCCCGACCACCTGCGTGAGCTGCGCGTACACCGTGTTGTCGGAGAACTGGGTCGCGTCCACGAGCGAGATCCGCCCGAGGTCGGAGTTCTCGTAGTTGTGGACGTACCAGACCTTGTCGCCGAGCGGGATCTGCACCGGCCCGGAGACGAACTGGGAGTCCGGCGAGATCCCCTGCTTGAGGGCGGTCGCCAGCACGAAGGGCTTGAACGACGAGCCCGGCTGCCGCTCGCCCTGGACGGCGAGGTTGAACTGGCTCTTGCGGTAGCTGTTGCCGCCGATCATCGCGAGCACCTTCCCGTTGCGCGGGTCGATCGCCACGAGCGCGGCCGAGGGCCCGTGCGGGTCCGGAAGCCACTGCGTGATCGCCCGGCGCGCGATCCGCTGCAGGTTCAGGTCGATCGTCGTGTAGACGCGCAGCCCGCCGCCGAAGACGCGGCCCGAGCCGTAGCGGTCGACGAGCTGCTGCTTGACGTAGTTGGTGAAGTACGGCGCGGGGCCCTGCTTGCCGGGCAGGTGGACGTCCTCGGCGCGCGGCAGCGGACGCCGGTCGGCGCGCACGTAATCGCGGTGCGTGATGTACCCCTGCTCGTAGAGGTCGCGCAGGACGAGCGCGCGGCGGGCCTTCGCCGCGTTCGGGTTCGCGACCGGGTCGAACTGCGTCGGGTCGCTCGGGATGCCGGCCAGCAGCGCCGCCTCGGCCCAGTTCAGGTTGGTCGCGGTCTTGTGGAAGTAGGTGCGAGCCGCCTGTTCGACCCCGTACGCGCCGTTGCCGAAGTAGATCGTGTTCAGGTAGGCCGTGAGGATCCGGTCCTTCGACCAGCGCTGCGAGAGCTGCCAGGCGAGCGCGGCCTCCTTGAGCTTCCGGCCGATCGACTGCTCGTTGTGCAGGTAGGTGTTCTTGATGAACTGCTGCGTGATCGTCGAGCCGCCCTCGACGACACTCTTGTTTCGGACGTCGGCCCAGAGCGCGCGCACGATCGCGTGGACGTCGACCCCGCCGTGTTCGTAGAAGCGCTTGTCCTCGACGGCGATGATCGCGTGCTTGATCCGCGGCGAGATCTTGTTCGGGGGGTCGATGATGCGGCTCTCGGACCCACGCAGTACCGCGAGCACGCGGTTCCGCGGGGCCGCCGCGTAGATGTAGCCGTCGACTTCCTGCTTCTGCAGCCGGCCCGGGTCGAGCGAGGGGATCTCGCTCGCGACCGCGGTGATCAGCCCGAAGGTGAACGACACGCCCCCGAGCAGGAACAGGAGCAGGAGGAGGCTGAGCAGCCGCAGCTTGCGGATCCTGCGCCGCGGCTTCGCAGGCGACTGCTGTTGGGCGGAACGCGGCACCAGAAGCGCCAGAGTCTAGCGCTAGACTCGCCGGGCTCATGGCCCTATCTGAGCTAATTCGCAACGCTGCGCACGTCCTGCCCGAGGGCGGCCTGGAGCGCAAGTTGGCGCTGGGCCGGCCGCTGCGGGTGAAGCTCGGGATCGACGTCACCGCGCCAGACGTCACGCTCGGGAACGGGATTCCGCTCCAGCGGATGCGCGCGTTCCAGGACGAGGGCCACACCGGTGTCCTGATCGTCGGCGACTACACGACCCGGATCGGCGACCCTTCCGGCCGCAAGACCGAGCGGCCGATGATCGAGCCCGAGGTGATCGACGCGAACGCGCAGCGCTACTTCGAGCACGCCTCGACGATCATCGACCCCGAGCGGACCGAGGTCCGCTTCAACAGCGAATGGCTCGGCACGCTCGACTTCGCCGAGATCCTGCGGCTGACGCGGACGACGACCGTCGCGCGGATGCTCGAGCGCGACGACTTCGCCAAGCGCTTCGCGGCCAAGGAGCCGGTCTCGGTCTCGGAGCTGCTCTACCCGCTGATGCAGGCCTACGACTCGGTGGCCGTCGAGGCCGACGTCGAGCTCGGCGGCACCGACCAGCTCTACAACCTGCTGATGGGCCGCGACGTGATGGAGGCCTACGGCCTCGAGCCCCAGGTCGCACTCACCGTCGAGTACCTCGACTCATGGGACGGCACCGGAATGAGCGCCTCGCGCGGCAACTACATCGGCCTCAAGGAGGATCCCGAGCAGCAGTTCGGCAAGGCGATGCGGATCCCGGACTCGTTGCTCGAGCAGTGGTACCGCCTGGTGATGGAGCGCGACGACGTCCCGGCCGACCCGTTCCAGGCGAAGCTCGAGCTCGCGCGCTTCATCGTGCGCCGGGCGTGGGGGGACGCCGCTGCCGACGCCGCCGAGCAGCACTTCACACGCGTCGTGCGCGAGGGCCAGGCACCGGACGAGGTGCCCGAGGTGGAGCACTCAGAGCCGACCATCCATCTGCCGGCGCTCCTCTCGGAGACGTTCGGCCAGTCGACGAGCCACTGGCGCCGCGTGATCGACCAGGGCGGCGTGCGTGCCGACGGCCGCGTGCTCGACTCGTACGACGTCGAGACCGCCTCGATCGCAGGCGACGTGATTCAGGCCGGAAAGCGCCAGTTCCTGCGCATCCGCGCCGCTTGACACCCTTCGCGCCCGTCCTGCTATCATGCCCAGGCCGCTCGAAAGGGCGGCGTGTGAGATCGTCCCTGTAACTCGACCAGGAGCGCCTTCGGACGCAGACGGATACGACAGTTCCGTGAGCAGATGGAGGCCTCTGGCGCGAGTCGGAGGCTTTTTTACGCGCCGGCCGGTGGCGCAGGTCTTTGAAAACTCAGCAGTGCGATCACGCCGAGACCCCGAGTCTGGTTTTTCAGGCGCGGGGCCTTAAAAAACCCGTCACCCTTCTTCTGGGGAAGTTCCCCCGGTTGGAGGGAGACAACTTTGAGCACAAGCTCGAAGTGAACGATTTGCCTACCCGTCAGTCTTCTGGAGTCAGGCAAACCAACTTCATGGAGAGTTTGATCCTGGCTCAGGACGAACGCTGGCGGCGCGCTTAACACATGCAAGTCGAGCGAGAACCCAGGCTTCGGCCTGGGGGAAAGCGGCGAACGGGTGAGTAACACGTGGGTAATCTGCCCTCGACATCGGGATAGCCCGGGGAAACCCGGATTAATACCGGATAGCCCAACAGTTCTTCGGAGCGGTTGGAAAAGGTAGCTTTGGCCTCCGGTCGAGGAGGAGCCCGCGGCGGATTAGCTTGTTGGTGAGGTAATGGCTCACCAAGGCTCCGATCCGTAGCTGGTCTGAGAGGACGATCAGCCACACTGGGACTGAGACACGGCCCAGACTCCTACGGGAGGCAGCAGTGGGGAATCTTGCGCAATGGGCGAAAGCCTGACGCAGCGACGCCGCGTGCGGGAAGAAGGCCTTCGGGTTGTAAACCGCTTTCAGGAGGGACGAAGCCACTCGGGTTAATAGCCCAGAGGGTGACGGTACCTCCAGAAGAAGCCCCGGCTAACTACGTGCCAGCAGCCGCGGTAATACGTAGGGGGCTAGCGTTGTCCGGATTTATTGGGCGTAAAGAGCGTGTAGGCGGCCAGGTAGGTCTGCTGTGAAAACTCGAGGCTCAACCTCGAGCTGTCGGCGGAAACCATCTGGCTAGAGTCCGGAAGAGGAGAGTGGAATTCCTGGTGTAGCGGTGAAATGCGCAGATATCAGGAAGAACACCCGTGGCGAAGGCGGCTCTCTGGGACGGTACTGACGCTGAGACGCGAAAGCGTGGGGAGCGAACAGGATTAGATACCCTGGTAGTCCACGCCGTAAACGATGGGTGCTAGGTGTGGGAGGTGTCGACTCCTTCCGTGCCGAAGCTAACGCATTAAGCACCCCGCCTGGGGAGTACGGCCGCAAGGCTAAAACTCAAAGGAATTGACGGGGGCCCGCACAAGCAGCGGAGCATGTGGTTCAATTCGACGCAACGCGAAGAACCTTACCAAGGCTTGACATGCACAGGAATGTCGGAGAAATTCGGCAGCCCTTCGGGGCCTGTGCACAGGTGGTGCATGGCTGTCGTCAGCTCGTGTCGTGAGATGTTGGGTTAAGTCCCGCAACGAGCGCAACCCCTGTCCTATGTTGCCAGCGATTCGGTCGGGGACTCATAGGAGACTGCCGGTGACAAATCGGAGGAAGGTGGGGATGATGTCAAGTCATCATGCCCCTTACGCCTTGGGCTACACACGTGCTACATTGGCCGGTACAGAGGGCTGCAAACCCGTGAGGGGGAGCGAATCCCAAAAAGCCGGTCCCGGTTCGGATTGGAGGCTGAAACTCGCCTCCATGAAGGTGGAGTTGCTAGTAATCGCGGATCAGCAACGCCGCGGTGAATGTGTTCTCGGGCCTTGTACACACCGCCCGTCACACCACGGAAGCCGGTAACACCCGAAGCCGGTGTTCTAACCCGCAAGGGAGGAAGCCGTCGAAGGTGGGATTGGTGACTGGGGTGAAGTCGTAACAAGGTAGCCGTAGCGGAAGCTGCGGCTGGATCACCTCCTTTCTAGGGATACCGGAGCTCTTACTCCGGTGGGCTGCTCGCCCGTGATGAATACGTCCGGTTACGAGCTCGCCTAGAAGAACGTCGACCTCGGCGAACGAAAGCACTGCTGAGTTTTGAGAGACCTGCCTCGAGCGGGTTTCTGCCGGACTTTGGGTGCCGGCGCGCACCTTGAAAACTCCATAGCGACATCTAACGTGTTCTTCACGATCAAGAGACTAAGAGCACACGGTGGATGCCTTGGCGCCAAGAGCCGATGAAGGACGTGGGCGGCTGCGATAAGCCCGGGTTAGGTGCTGACCAACCTTTGACCCCGGGATCTCCGAATGGGGAAACCTACGCGTGGTAATGCGCGCGTGTTCCCGCCTGAATACATAGGGCGGGTAACGGTAAGCGGGCGAACTGAAACATCTTAGTAGCCCGAGGAAAGGAAAGAAATCTCGACTCCCTGAGTAGTGGCGAGCGAAAAGGGAAGAGCCCAAACCTGCGTGATGCCAAAGCGGCAGCTGTTGTCACGCGGGGGTTGTAGGACCTGCTTCGATCCGTCTGCCGGCGGGTCGGGAAGTTACAAAGTCGTGCGTTAGCCGAAGCGACTGGAACGTCGCACCATAGAGGGCAATAGTCCCGTAGGTGAAAACGTACGGCCTTCCTTAGCAGGCACCTGAGTACGGCCGGGCACGGGAAACCCGGTCGGAATTTGCGGGGACCACCCCGTAAGGCTAAGTACTCCTTGGCGACCGATAGTGAACTAGTACCGTGAGGGAAAGGTGAAAAGTACCCCGGAAGGGGAGTGAAATAGCACCTGAAACCGTGTGCTTACAAGCGGTCGGAGCAGCTTCGTGCTGTGACGGCGTGCTTTTTGCATAACGAGCCAGCGAGTTACTCTTCAACGGCAAGGTTAAGGAAACGGAGCCGTAGCGAAAGCGAGTCTGAATAGGGCGATTCAGTCGTTGGAGGTAGACCCGAAACTGAGTGATCTACCCATGGGCAGGTTGAAGCGGGGGTAAGACCCCGTGGAGGACCGAACCGACTTAGGTTGAAAACTGAGCGGATGACCTGTGGGTCGGAGTGAAAGGCTAATCAAACTCAGAGATATCTGGTTCTCCCCGAAATATATTTAGGTATAGCGTCACGCGTTCAATTTCAGTTGTAGAGCACTGTTCGGGCTAGGGGGCCTACCAGCTTACTGAACTCGGGCAAACTCCGAATGCTGGAATTCCAGAGCGTGGCAGTCAGAGTGCGGGGGATAAGCTTCGTGCTCGAAAGGGAAACAGCCCAGACCGTCGGCTAAGGTCCCTAATTTCTGGCTAAGTGGGAAACGATGTCCGATTGCTGAGACAACCAGGATGTTGGCTTAGAAGCAGCCACCATTGAAAGAGTGCGTAACAGCTCACTGGTCAAGTGGTCGGGCGCGGACAATGTAACGGGGCTTAAGCCAGAAACCGAAGCCACGGACTTTGCAGCTCTTCGGAGCCTGCAGAGTGGTAGGGGAGCGTTCCCAGGGCGGTGAAGCGGCGGCGTAAGCCTGCCGTGGAGCGCTGGGAAGTGAGAATGCTGGCATGAGTAACGAAAGACGAGTGAGAAACTCGTCCGCCGAATGCCCAAGGGTTCCTGAGTAAAGCTAATCTGCTCAGGGTTAGTCGGGACCTAAGCCGAGGCCGAAAGGCGTAGGCGATGGCCAACAGGTTGATATTCCTGTACCACGTCACCCACCGCTATCACCGATGGCGGGACGGGGTAGGCTAGGGAAACCCAGGCGATGGTCGACCTGGGGCAACCGCGTAGGGCAGCCGGTAGGGAAATCCGCCGGCTATCAAGCCTGAGACGGGACGCCGAGGTCCGCAAGGGCCGAAGTTCCTCAAGCCATGCCTCCAAGAAAAGCGTCTAGGGAGGTGGGGCGTGCCCGTACCTAAACCGACACAGGTGGGCAGGTAGAGAATACCAAGGCGATCGGAAGAACCCTCGTTAAGGAACTCGGCAAAATGGCCCCGTAACTTCGGGAGAAGGGGCGCCCCGGTAGAGTGAAAGCCCTTTACGGGCTGAGCTCGAGGGGGCCGCAGTGAAACGGCCCAAGCGACTGTTTACCAAAAACACAGGTCTCTGCGAAGTCGAAAGACGACGTATAGGGGCTGACGCCTGCCCGGTGCCGGAAGGTCACGGAGAGAGGTTAGCCTTCGGGCGAAGCCTCAAACCCAAGCCCCGGTAAACGGCGGCGGTAACTATAACCGTCCTAAGGTAGCGAAATTCCTTGTCGGGTAAGTTCCGACCTGCACGAATGGCGTAACGACTTGGGCGCTGTCTCAACGAGGGATCCGGTGAAACTGTAGTCTCGGTGAAGATGCCGAGTACCCGTGGTTGGACGGAAAGACCCCGTGAACCTTTACTACAGCTAGATGTTGGAGTCTGGGGCATGTTGTCCAGGATAGGTGGGAGGCTGTGAAGCGGCGGCGCCAGCCGTCGTGGAGCCAACCTTGGGATACCACCCTTCGTGTTCTGGGCTTCTAACCCGATGCCGTGATCCGGGTCGGGAACAGCATCTGGTGGGTAGTTTGACTGGGGCGGTCGCCTCCCAAAATGTAACGGAGGCGTGCAAAGGTTCCCTCAGCACGGTTGGAAATCGTGCGTAGAGTGCAAAGGCAAAAGGGAGCTTGACTGCAAGACTGACAAGTCGAGCAGGT
>CAWBFX010000002.1:0-25221 GCA_963788215.1 uncultured Actinomycetes bacterium | reverse complement strand
CGCGCCGCCACGTCGAACGGCGTCAGTTCGAATGGCACGAGTTCGCGCAGCCGTTCTTCGCGGGCGATCGTCGGGTTTCGCAGCCCTTCGATCAGCGGCCTGGCCACCGCGGCGTTGACCGGCGTGACCAGCTCGAGCCACAGCGCTGAGAGCGCCGGCGTCAGCACCGGCACCTCGATGATCCGCGGCCGCCTGCCGAGCAGCGCAGCGATCCGCTCGATCATCTGCCGGTAGGTCATCACCTCAGCCCCGCCGGCGTCGTATCCCGTCCCCTAACGTCTCCTCGTTTCCGGGACGCCTGCCAGGTAGCGGGCGATGTCGGGAGCGCGATCGGCTGTGTCGGCGTCGACACCCAGCTTGGCGTGATCATCACGGGGAGCCGCTTGACCAGGGCCAGGATCGTCTCGAAGGCGGCGCTCCCCTTGCCGACCACCATGGCCGCGCGCAGGTGGTCACCGGCACGCCGTCGGCCGCGAGGAGCTCGCCGGTTACCCGGCGGCCGCAGGTGCGGCGAGGCGTCGAGATGGTCGGCGCCCAGGCCGCCGAGATAGACGATCTGGCTCACCCCTGCCTGGGCCGCCTCTCGTGACACCGTAAGCCGCCGGCTGTCCTTCGCCTCGAAGTCGCCCTCCCGAGCGAGTGCACCAAGTAGTAGACGATGTCCGCGCCCTCCCTATCGCTGCGATGCCCTCGCCGTGGAGGCGTCGGCGGCGGGGCCAGCGGATGCCGTCCTGCGCACGCGCGGACGCGAGACGGCGACCACCTCGTGGTCGGCGAGCAGCGGCAGCAGCGCCTGTCCCACGGTGCCGGTCGCCCCGAACACGGTGACCCTCACGCGCGACCTCGCTCAGCAGGTCGAAGTAGCGGCGGCTGACCGCTTCGTGAAACGGGCGCTGTCCCCGGGCATAGAGCAGGCCCGACCACCGCGGCGCGCCACGCGCGCGGCCAGCCGCGGCACGTACCGATCGACGGTGACGCTCAACTCGTCCGATCCTCCACGGCGCGCTGCGCGAGCATCACCGAGCCACCGGCCCGCAGCGCCAGGACTCGGCCGTCGATCGCATAGCGGCACGACACGACGCCGTCGGCGCGCAGCTCGGGCCGCCCGAACCACAGCAGTGTTGCGCCGCCCAGCAGCCGCAGCCGGCCACCGTCCTCCCCACGTCGCGCGGACCGCGCCGTGGGTCGCGGGAGACCGCATCCCAATAGGTCAAGCCAAGCCAACGGGCGCCAGCGTCGCTCCACTCAACCACCGCCACCCAACGATCAACTGCTGGCGAGACTCCATGGCGCCCGACTCGCGAACCCGCCGACCGACTCCCGCCCGTCACGCTAAGCCCTCTGACGGACTCGAACCGTCGACCCCCTCCTTACCATGGAGGTGCTCTACCAACTGAGCTAAGAGGGCGCGCTTCGATTCTAGCCCTGGTTCGGCGCGGTCGTTTTCGGGCAGACGGCTCGCATGGAAGACGAAGGACGCACCGAGACCGAACGCCAGCGCGAAGAGCCTGATCCCGAGGAGCCCCGCGAGGGGGAGCCCTGGGCGAAGACGTCGTCAGGCGACAAAGAGAACGTCACCGACGACGACTAGCGGAGAGTGGGGGCGGGAGGATTCGAACTCCTGAGGCTGAGCCGACGGGTTTACAGCCCGTTCCCTTTGGCCGCTCGGGCACACCCCCGGGAGGGACGCGAAGTCTAGCCAGGGTCGAGCCAGGCGGCTGCGCGCTTACCCTTAGCGCATGCTCACGTGCTCGAATTGCGGGCAGGAGAACCCCGAGGCCGGCGCCGCTGCTCTTGCATGCGGGCGGCAACTCGATCCGCCGCGCCCGGGGGCCGGGACGAGCGGCGGTACGTCTCCGTCGTCTTCGTCGATCTCGTCGGCTTCAGGCGCGCTCAGAAGCGCTGACCCCGAGGACGTGCACGCGTTCTTGACCCGTACCACGACTACGTCCGGCGGGATTCGAGTCGTTCGGCGGGGTCGTCGAGAAGTTCATCGGAGACGCGATCGTCGCGCTCTTCGGCGCCCCGACCGCGTACGGAGACGACGCGGAGCGCGCGGTCAGGGCGGCCCTTGCGGTCCGGGACGGCTCGGCGAGCTCGCCATCTCGACGTGCACTCCGCATCGCGGTGAACTCCGGCGAAGCGCTCGTCTCGCTCGGCGCCCGGGCGGAGCTGGGCGAGGCACTGGTCACAGGCGACGTCGTCAATACGGCCTCGCGCCTGCAGTCCGCCGCTCCGGTCAACGGCATCCTCGTCGGCCGCGAGACCTACAAGGCGACGCGCGACGCGAACGAGTACGAGCCCGCCGAGCCCGTCCACGCGAAGGGGAAGGCGGAGCCCGTCGACTCCTGGTCCCGCTTCGGGCCTTGCATGCGGCGGGCGAGCGGCGGCACTCGGGCGATCTCGTCGGCCGCGCGCGGGAGCTGGAGGTTCTGCGCGGGATCTGGGAACGGGTCTCGCGCGAGTCGGTGCCGCACCTCGTGACGGTCTTCGGGCCGGCCGGGATGGGCAAGACCCGTCTGGCGCAGGAGTTCTCGGCGTCCGTGGAGGAGCTCGGCGGGCGGACCGTCCACGGCAGGTCGCTCCCGTACCGGGAGAGCAGCGCGTACTTCGCCTTCTCGACCCAGGTGAAGGAGCTCTGCGGGATCTTCGAGAGCGACTCGGCCGAGGTCGGACTGGCGAAGCTTCAGGAGAGCGTTCCCGACGAGACCGTCGCACGGCATCTCGCGATCCTGCTCGGCCTCGATCCGGAGGGCTCGGTGGACGACCGCGAGGAGCTGTTCTTCTCGGTGCGCGTCTTCATCGAGTCGGTCGCGCGCGACCGCCCGCTCCTGCTCGTGTTCGAAGACATCCACTGGGCCGACCGCGGCCTGCTGGACCTGATCGAGCTGCTCGCGGCGCGGCTGCGGGAGCTGCCGATCATGCTGCTGACGCTCAGCCGTCCGGATCTGCTCGACTCGCGGCCGTCTTGGGGCGGCGGCCTGCCGGCCTACTCGGCGCTGCCGCTCACGCCGTTGAGCGCCGCCGAGTCGCAGGAGCTCGCGCGCCTCCGCCTCGGGGAGGTGGACGAGGACGCCGGACGCCTCGCCGAGACGGCCGAGGGCAACCCGCTCTTCATCGAGCAGCTGGCCGCGACGATGGCCGAGTCGTCGCAGGCGGGCGGCTCGCTGCCGACGACCATCCGCGGCATCCTGGCGGCGCGGCTGGACGCGCTGCCGCCCAAGGAGCGCGCGCTCCTCCTCGTCGCGGCCGTCTGCGGCAAGACCTTCTGGCGCGGTGCGCTCGAGCGGATGGAGGAAGAGGGCGGCGGGTTGTCCGAGCTGCTGGGGGCACTCGAGCGCCGCGACCTGATCGTGCGCGACACGCGTTCGATGATCGAGGGGGAGCAGCAGTTCGGCTTCAAGCACGTCCTGATCCGCGATGTCGCCTATGACCTCCTCCCGCGTGCCCAGCGCCGCGAGCACCACGCACGTGCCGCGCGGTTCTTCGAAGAGACGACCGCCGAGCTCGGCGAGGTCGCGGCGGCGCTCGCCCGGCACTGGCGCGATGCGGGCGATGGGAAGCGCGCGCTCGGCTACTTCATCCGCGCGGGCGACGTCGCCGAGCACGGGTGGGCCAAGGACCAGGCCGCGGTGTTCTACCGCGAAGCGCTCGACCTGGCGTCCGAGGACGACCAGGCGCAGCTGTCAGACGTCCGTCGACGGCTTGCGCTGGCCCGGGCCGCCGCGGTCCACGTTCCCGACGCGAGGGTGCTGATCCACGAGGCTAGCCGGGGAAGTCAGGCGGGCTAGCCAGGAAAGTCAGCCGGGGTGACGTCGCCCGCGATCTCGTGTATGCGGTCGATCGTGTGGTTGCCGAGATCGGCCGAGTGGGCTCGCAGCATGTCCTCGTCGGGCGCGTCGTAGATGCAGTACGTCAACACCGTCCCGTCGCCCTCGACGACGACGTGGCTGTGCTCCCACGTGATCTGCGGATAGCCCTCCTCGATCGTCCTCCGGGACCACCTTCCGACCTCGGGCATCTCCTCCTCGGCGACGTCGAACCGGCGGATTATCAGGTACCTCGCCAACGCCCTCCTCTCAGCCTGCCGGTCGGATGTTCTGGTTGACGTGGAAGAGGTTGGCCGGGTCGTACTCGGCCTTGATCTTGGCCAGACGCGCGTAGTTCTCCCCGTAGCTGGCCTCGACTCGGTCCTGGCCTTCCTCCATCATCATGTTCACGTAGGCGCCGCCCGCGGAGTACGGGTGGAGGGCATCGTGGTAGCCGCGCGACCACGCGCCGATGGCCTCGACGTTCGCCGGATCGGAATCGACCCCGGCCATGACCGCGCCCCAGTTTGCGTTGCGGTACACCCATGGCGTGTCGCCGGGGCCGGCGCGGTGCGCCGCGCCGTCGATCGGATAGAGGTGCATGGTGCTCTTCCAGGTCGGCATCTTGGCGCCCCACTCGGCGTGGAGCTCGACCGCCTCGTCCGGGATCGTCTCGACGAAGTCGGCGCGCCAGTACCACTGGTCGCCCGCGGGGTAGATGCCGTCGAATGCGCTGTTCAGCGCGGGCAGCGGCATCGGCTGGACGCCGTCCAGGAGCAGGCCCTCCTGCGCGCGGGCCTCGGCCAGGGCGTCGGCCGCGCCCTCTTCGGGGCCGGTCCAGCACCAGACGACCGCCGCAACCTTCTGCAGGTGCAATTCCTCCGGGAACATCGGCGCGGGCGGCACGCTCGCGAAGGCGAAGAAGCCGTTCAGGTCTTCGGGCGCGTCGAGGATGAAGTCGCGGTACCAGCGGAGGAGGTCGGCCGTGCGCTCGAGCTCCCAGAACATCGGGCCGGCAACGACCATGGCGACCGGGTGGAGCTGCAGCGTCAGCTGGGTGACCACGCCGAAGTTGCCGCCGCCGCCGCGGATCGCCCAGTGCAGATCCGGGTTCTCGTTCTCGTTGGCGTTGACGACGCTTCCGTCGGCCAGCACGACCTGAGCGCCGAGGATGTTGTCGATCGACAGGCCGCATTTGCGCGAGAGATGTCCGATGCCGCCGCCGAGGATGAGGCCCCCTGCACCGGTCGTGGAGATGATCCCGAGGGGTGTCGCGAGACCGTGCTCGTGCGTCGCTGCGTCGATATCCCCGGCCAGGCAGCCGCCGCCGACCGCCGCGGTGCGGCCGTCGGGATCGACCGTAATGTTCTTCAGGCCGGAGAGGTCGATCACCAGGCCGTTGTCGACGCTGCCGAGTCCGGGGCCGTTGTGGCCGCCGCAGCGGATCGCGATCTCGAGACCCTGCTCGCGCCCGAAGTTCACCGAGGCGGCGACGTCGTCCACGTCAGCGCAGCGCGCGATCAGCGCCGGGCGCTTGTCGATCATCGCGTTGTAGAGCGTGCGTACCTCGTCGTAGTCGGGGTCGGTCGGTCGCGTGACGCCTCCGTGCAGCTGCGCTGCGAATGCGTCGACGTGCGCGGTGTCCAGGATCTCGGTCATTGCCCTCTCCTTTCCGGCTCGCTTGCGTTCGACTTTACTGAGCAGGCCTGGTCTCTTCAACCGTACGATGGCGGGCGTGGAACGGTTCGACGCGATCGTCGTCGGGGCCGGGCCCGCCGGCTCGACGGCGGCGGTTCGCCTGTCCCGCGGCGGCGCGCGGGTGCTGCTGCTCGACCGGGCCCGCTTCCCGCGCGACAAGCCCTGCGGCGGTGGGCTGACCTACCGGGCAGTGCGGCAGTTGCCGGTCTCGGTCGAGCCCGTGGTCGAGGACGTGGTCGACCGCTTCGAGCTCGGCCTGCGCTACGGGCGGCGCTTCGAGCGCGGAAGCGACGGCCCGCTCGTCCTGATGACGCAGCGGCGGCGGCTCGACGCTCATCTCGCCGAGCAGGCCGCGGCTGCTGGCGCGGACTTCCGCGACGGGGTGCGCGCCACCGCGCTCGAGCTGGGCGAGAAGCAGGCGACCGTCCGGTTCGACGGCTCGTCGGCGAGCGCGCCCGTCGTGATCGGAGCGGACGGGGTCAACGGGATCGCGGCGCGGGCGCTCGGCCTGGGCGCGGACCGGCGTCACGGCGTGGCGCTCGAGGGGAACGTCTCCTATGGCCCCGCGCGCGAGGAGCGCTGGCGCGGCAGGGCGGTCGTCGATCTGGGTGTCGTGCCGGGCGGCTACGCGTGGGTTTTCCCGAAAGGCGACCACGTGAACGTCGGCGTGGGCGGCTGGGAGTCGGAGGGCCCGCGCCTGCGCGAGCACCTGGCGCGCGCCTGCGCCGCCTACGGGCTCCCGGCGGAGCGGCTGGACGGCCTGCGCGGGTACCGGTTGCCCATGCGCTCGCAGGGAGAGCCGGCGGTTCGCGGACGGGTGCTGCTCGTGGGCGACGCCGCCGGTCTCGTCGACCCACTCTCGGGCGACGGGATGTACGAGGCCTTCGTCAGTTCGCGGATCGCGGCGGAGACGTCGCTCCAGCTCCTCGAGGGCAGGATCGCGAGCCTCGACGAGTACGGCCCGCGGCTCGAAGCGGCGCTGGGCCGCCCGCTCGCGGCGTCGTGGAAGGCGAAGCTGGCGCTCGACCGTTTTCCGCGCCTGGTCTTCGGGATCGCGAGGATCCCGATCGTCTGGGGCTTCACCGCCGCCTTCCTGCGCGGCGACCTCGCGCACCCGGACGAGGCCCACGGGCTCGTGCGCCTTCCGCTGCGGCTCGTGGAGAGCCTGGGCCGCTCAGGCATCCCGGCGTAAGCCGCTCAAGGCAGCCCGCGTCGCTGCCGATTTGCTCCGTGTGGAGCTGAACGCAGTTCTAGGTCGCGCGGTCCAACTCGGCGCGAGCGACATTCACCTGAAGACCGGCCAGCCGCCGATCCTTCGGCGCGACGGCGAGCTCGGCCTGCTACCCGAGCACGCGCCGCTCGCCGACGCAGAGCTCGAGGCCGTCCTCGCGCGCGTCGCCGAGCAGGCGCCCGCCAAGCTTCAGGTCTTCCACGAGACCGGCGAGCTCGACGTCGCCTACACGTCTCCCGAGCTTCCGCGCTTCCGGGTGAACGGCTTCCGCCAACGCGGCTCGATCTCGTTCGCCTTCCGGGTGATCCCGAAGGAGGTTCCGAGCTTCGACGACCTCGGCCTGCCCAACGGCGTCCGCCGGCTCGCGGAGGAGCATCGCGGCCTGGTCCTCGTCACGGGCGCCACCGGCTCGGGCAAGACGACGACCCTCGCGGCCGTGATCGACCACATCAACCGCACGCGCCGCCAGCACATCGTGACGATCGAGGACCCGATCGAGATCCTCCACGAGGACCGCGGCTGCATCGTCAACCAGCGCGAGATCGGCCTCGACACGGATTCGTTCCTCGCGGCCGTGCGCCGCGTTCTGCGCCAGGACCCGGACGTGATCCTCATCGGCGAGCTGCGCGACTCCGAGACGGCCGAGACCGCGCTCAAGGCGGCCGAGTCCGGCCACTTCGTGCTCTCGACGATGCACACGATCGACGCGGCCGAGACGGTCAACCGGATGATCGAGTTCTTCCCGGCGGAGAAGCAGGAGCAGATCCGCTCGATCATGGCGGGCGTCCTGCGCGGCGTCATCAGCCAGCGGCTGCTGCCGCGGATCGACGGCGGCCGCGTCGCGGCGATCGAGGTCATGGTCAACAATTCCCGCGTCGCCGACCTGATCCGCGACCAGAAGGTCGAGGAGATCCCGGACGCGATCAGCGAGGGCGAGTTCTTCGACATGCAGACGTTCACGGACGCGCTGATCGAGCACGTCGTCGCGGGCGAGGTCGACCGCGAGGTCGCTGCGAACGCCGCCACGAACCGGCACGACTTCCTGGTCGCGCTCGAGCAGGCGCTCAAGCGCAAGGTCGCCGGCGTCGACGAGGAGGCGATGCTGCAGCCCGCCCCGGAGCCGGAACCGCCGGAAGAGCCGCCCATGCCGGGGCTCAGGGTGGCAGGCGCGCCCCAGGGATGAAGCGACTCGCTGCGGCTCTCCTGACGGCGCTGGCGCTCGCCGGCTCCGCCGGCGCGGACGTCTTCAAGGTCGTCCCGAACACCACGGCCGGACCGGTCTCGCTTCCGAGCGCTTCCGCTCCGAACGCACCCGGAGCGGCGTCGTTCTCGCTCACGCCGCCCGCGGCACCTGAGCGCCTCGACTACGCGCAGCTCCTGTCGGTCTGGCAGCGCGCGGGTGCCGAGTACGGCGTCCCCTGGCAGGTGCTCGCCGCTATCAACAAGGTGGAGTCGAACTTCGGCCGCAACATGGGCCCGAGCTCGGCGGGCGCAATCGGTTGGATGCAGTTCATGCCCTCGACCTGGGAGCGCTGGGGAGTCGACGCGAACGGGGACGGCCTCGCCGATCCCTGGAACGCGGAAGACGCGATCACGGCTGCTGCCCGGTACCTCGCGGCCTCGGGCGGAGGTGCGGACATCTCCCGCGCGGTCTTCTCCTACAACCACGCCCAGTGGTACGTGGACGAGGTGCTCCAGCTCGCCCGGTTGTTCGACTCGGGCGGGCAGCAGACGACCTTCACGCTCGACCGGCTCCAGGTCTCGCTCGACCACGCGCGCCGTGCGGTCGCGAAGGCGAACCGGAGGGTGGTCGCTGCGCAGCGGGTCGTGCGCGCCAGTTGGCAGCGCGAGCGCTCACTGAGCTCACGCGCCGCCCGCGCAACGCTGCTCTCCGACCGGCTCGACCTCGAGCGGCTGGCCGCGCAGGCGGGGATCGTGCTCGCGAAGGCGCAGGCTCGAGCCGCGCAGGCCCGCGGCGCCCTCGACCGTGCCCGCGCAGGTCTCGCCTCAGCGCAGGACCGCTCGACGGCCTCCTCGTTCGCACCAGCCGCCGGAACGATGCTCGGCGCGCCCGCGTACGACGGCAGCTACGTCTTCCCGGTCGGCGGCGGGCCTTCGCTCGTCTCCGTCTCGCACCACCATCACGACTACCCCGCGGCCGACATCGCCGCGCCGATGGGCTCGCCGGTCTATGCCCTCGCGAACGCCGTCGTCCTGCGCTCGTGGCGCGACCCGGACCCGCGCTGTGGCATCGGGATGACGATCCGCACCGACGACGGACAGACGTGGACCTACTGCCACCTCTCGTACCTCGATCCGTCGGTAACCGCAGGCGCGACCCTGGCAGCCGGCGCGCCGGTCGGCCTCGTCGGCGCGACCGGCGACGCGAGCGGGCCGCACCTCCACCTGCAGCTCGACCCGACGGCGAGCTACCCGCAGGAACAGCCCTGGTTCCAGAGCTTCGCGAACGTCGCCTTCCGCTGGCAGGACGAGGCACCCACCGTAACCAGCTCGGCCGGGCGCTCCGTCTTCGCGGTCGTGCCCACCCAGGAGCCCGATTCCGGCGGCTCCGTGGTCCTCTTCACCCGGTAGGGGGATGACAAGGCCACCGGACGGTGCCGAAGGGATGACCATGCGGCTGGGCGCGCTTCTGCCACGTGCTGTGCTCGTCGCCATGGCCTGGGTCCTGGCCACGGCGGCGTTCACGCTGGCCGCGGACAAGACGAGCATCATCGGGCAGCAGCCGGCGACGACCGCTGCGGCTGCGCCGCCGCCGGTGCTGACGGTGCCGTCGGTCGACGCGCAGGCTTTCGTCTTCGCCAAGGGCATTCTCGAGGACTCGGGCTTCGGCTGGCGCGTCTCGGGCCCGGTGCACGGCTACGCGGGGAACAAGGTCGTGAGCCAGTCGCCGGCCGCGGGAACGCACGTGATCGACACGGGGGCGCCGATGATCGTCCTGCGCCTGGCCAGGGGGCAGTACGCGGAGAACGGGACGCCCGAGGACAGCTCCAGCTATCCCGCGACGCCGATCAAGCTCGCCGACGCGCCGCACGTCAAGGCAGCGCCGAAGGAGAAACAGCCCCCTGCGAAGTCAAAGCCCGTCCCGGCGAAGAAGCCGGCCGCCCCGAAGAAGCCGGCGGCCCCGACGACGAAGGCACTCGCTCCAAGGCCGCCGGCGTTCGCCCTCAAGGGCGCGCCGAAGGAGCCGCTCGACGAGATCACTCTCAAGGCCCGCGCCGACCGGCTCGCAGCCTGGATCGGCACGCATCCGCGCCACACGAGCAAGAACGTCAACCGCTGGCTCTACCAGCACGCGTGGATCGTCGACGGCGCCAACTTCGGCTGGTCGCACGGCGAGCAGGCGCTCGTCGAGTTGGTTGCG
This sequence comes from uncultured Actinomycetes bacterium, assembly GCA_963788215.1. Taxonomy (GTDB): domain Bacteria; phylum Actinomycetota; class Thermoleophilia; order Gaiellales; family Gaiellaceae; genus AC-32. Next base: position 15,101 of record CAWBFX010000002.1, on the reverse strand, counting down.
ATCGACAGCCGGGTCGAGCGGATGTGGGGCGTGGGGCGGCGTAGCGAGAAGGTCGCCCGGGCGGCCCTCGCACGAGTTCGCCGCCTGAGCCGATGATCCGCGCCGTCCTCCGCCGGGCGCGCGGCGAGTCGGGCTACACGCTCGTCGAGATGCTGACCGCGCTCGTGATCATGGGCGTCGTCATGGGCAGCCTGACCACGGTCTTCGTCGCGGCCACGAACTCGGAGAGCGACATGAACAACCGCTTCCAGGCCCAGCTGACCGCGAGGCTCGCACTCGACAAGATGCGCCGCGAGGTGCACTGCGCGAGCGTCGTCAGCGCGGGTTCTCCGTCGCTCAGCCAGGCCTCCTCGATCACGATCACGCTCCCGTCGTACTGCGTGACGGGCTCGGGCTCGATCACCTGGTGCACGCGGAGCGTCTCGACGAACCGCTACGCGCTCTACCGCGTGTCCGGCACCTCGTGCACGGGCGGCTCGAAGTGGGCGGACTACCTCGCTCCGAGCGCAAGCGCTCCGGTCTGCAGCGGTGCGCTGTGCATCTTCGGCTACACCGCTCAGTCGACCGCCTCGCTGGCGAAGCTGCACGTGGACTTCCCGATCGACCTGAAGCCGACCAAGAGCGTCGACCTGTACGAGCTCACGGACGACATCGTCCTGCGCAACAGCTCGCGCTCGTAACCACTGGTTTGAGGGATGCCGGGGGCTCGCCGCGCCTCCGATGCCTGGGACATGCGGCTCTTGCCTCGGCTACGCCTGCGACTGCGCGATGAGCGTGGAATGGCGCTCGTGATGGCCATCGGAATGACGACCGTCCTCGGCATCGCGGGCACCACCGCGATGGTGTACTCGACCTCGAACTCGACCGAGTCGGTTCAGAGCAGCTCGAAGCAGAAGGCGTTCTCGCTCGCCGAGGCCGGGATCAACAACGCGATGGCGGTGCTCAACCTGCCGTCGAACAACTCGCTCCAGCCCGACCTCCTTCCGAACCGCACGAGCTGCTCGAGCAACCTCGCAACCACGTGCTCGGCGCCGTACGGCGACGGCTACGTCGTCTGGGGCGGCGTCCTCGACCGCTCGACCGCGATCTGGACGGTCACCTCTACCGGCTACTACCGCAACGTCGCCAAGGGCAACGCCTCGGGTTACGTCGCGAAGAAGCTGACGGCGAAGGTGACGATCACTCCGAGCTACACGCAGCCTTTGAACAATCCCGCCTGGAACTACATGTTCGCGACGCGCACCGGCAACGCGTGCGACGAGACGCTGAACAACAACGTCTCCGGCGGCTCCCGGATGTACGTCGCCGGCAACCTTTGCCTCTCGAACAACGTCACGATGCAGCCGAGCTCGCTGCTCGTCAACGGCAACCTCGACCTCTCGAACAACGCGGCGGTCGGCGCTTCGACGAGCATGAACACCCGTGTCGAGACGTACGTCGGCGGCCAGTGCCGCTACGGCGGCGGCTCCTGGGCGAACCCGTGCTCGGGCAACCAGGACGCGCGCCACCTCTACTCCAAGATGAACCCGCCGACCTACGTGGCCGGCGTCAACAGCAGCGTTCCGGTCTTCGCGGCCCCACAGACGGACTACAACACCTGGTACCAGAACGCGATCCCGGGGCCGAAGCAGGACTGCACCACCAAGACCGGCACGACGCCCACCTGGGACACCAACTACCCGACGCGCGACGACAGCGTCGCGACCGTCTTCGACCTGACGCCGTCGACGTCCTATACATGCATCGTCGGCAGCGCGGGCAATCCGAGCGGCGAGCTGGCGTGGAACGCGACCACGAAGGTCCTGACCGTCGCCGGGACGATGTTCATCGACGGCAGCCTGAAGGAGACGAACTCGCTCGCGCAGTACAACGGGCAGGCGACGATCTACCTCTCGGGAACCTTCCTCGTGAACGGGATGCTGTGCGGCGGGATCTCCGGATCGACTTGCAACGCAGGCGCCTGGGACCCGAACAGCGAGATGCTCACGATCGTGACCAACGCGACCGGCGGCCAGGTCAACACCGGCGACGGGATCGAGCTCTCGAACAACGCGGCGTTCCAGGGCGCGCTCTATTCGTCCGGGAACATCGAGCTCGGCAACAACGGCTGGTCGGACGGGCCGATGGTCGGCGCGCAGATCATCCTCTCGAACAACGTGAACACGAGCTCGTTCGGGACCATCACGACGGTGCCGGTGGGCCAGCCCGGGAACCCCGCGGTCTACGCTCAGCCGAACCCGCCGCAGATGTTCAGCGGCTAAAGCCGCCGCCTCTCCCGCCGATAGAACGCTCGTGGACTTCGCTCTCGGCGTGCTCGCGTTCTGGCCTGCCCTCGCGCTTGGCAGCTTCGCCAACGTGGTCGCGGCCCGCGTGCCGCTCAAGCGCTCGGTCGTGAAACCGCGCTCCGCCTGCCCGAGCTGCGGCGTTGAGCTCGCGTGGTACGACAACGTGCCCGTCCTCTCCTATCTGCTCCTGCGCGGCCGTTGCCGCTCGTGCCACGTGGCGATCGGCTGGATCTATCCCGCGGTCGAGCTCGCCATCGCAGGCCTCGCTGCCGCCTGCTTCGTCCACTTCGGGCTGAGCGGCGAGGCGTTCGTCGCGTCCTTCTTCTGCGCCGTCCTGGTCGTCCTCAGCGCGATCGACCTCCGGCACCGGATCGTCCCGAACCGGCTCGTGCTGCCGGCCGCAGTCGTCGTCCTGGTCGCGCAGACCGCGCTCTACCCGAGCCCCGAGTGGGCGTTGGGCGCGCTTGGAGCGGCCGGCTTCCTGTTCGCGGCCGCGCTCGCCTATCCGGCTGGGATGGGCATGGGCGACGTGAAGCTCGCGCTGCTCCTCGGCGCGATGCTCGGGCGCTACGTCTCCGTCGGGCTGATGCTCGGCATGATCGCCGCGGTCATCCCAAGCGTCGTCCTGCTGGCCCGGCACGGCTCGGCCGCGCGCAAGATGGGAATCCCCTTCGCGCCGTTCCTGGCGATCGGCGCGATCGTGGCCCTGTTCGTGGGCCACCCGCTGCTGGACGCGTACCTCTCGCGCTTCTAGCGCCGGCCGACGGTCAGGCTGACCTTCGCGCCCTTGGGCTTGACGGCCCCAGCGCGGGGGCTCTGGCGGAGCACGCGGCCGACGCGCTTCGAGTGCACCCGGTGGATGCGCCCGACGCGGCAGTGGGCGCGGCCGATGCGGGTGCGCGCGGCCGCGAGCCGCAGGCCGACGACCCTCGGCACGTGGCACCGCACCGCGGGCGGCGGAGGCGGCGGCGCGACGGTCGCGTCGCGCAGGAAGACGTCGCTGAAACCGTTCCCGTCTCCCGAGACGAGGTTGTCGGCCTGCGAGTCGAACGCGACGAAGTGCGCGTCGGCGCTGAGAACCGGCCTGATGCTGTCGCCGTCGGCCTCCACGCCGTTGGCCTTCACGCTCAGGCGCGTGGTCGCTCCGCTGAGGTTGTCGTGGATGAAGATGTCGACCGCCCCGTTCGTGTCGCCCGGGACGAGGTTCGTCGACTCGGACGAGAAGGCCACGAACCGGCCGTCGCCGTTGAGGGACGGTTTCGCGCTGCCGTCGTTCGCCTCCGAGCCCGCGTCGTCGAGGCTCGCGCGCGTCACGAGACCGGTCTGCCGGTCGACGACGAAGACGTCCACCGCGTCGTTGGCATCGTCAGGGACGAGGTCGAAGGCGTCGGAGTCGAACGCCACGTAGCGGCCGTTGCCGCTCAGCGACGGGTCGAAGCTGTTGCCGTCGACCTCGAAGCCGCCCGCGCTCTCGCTCACGCGGCTCGTATCGCCGGTCTGGAAGTCGTGCACGAACACGTCCGACTCGAAGTTCGTGTCCGTCGCGATCAGGTTGAAGGCGAATGACGAGAACGCGACGAGCTGGCCGTCGGCACTGAGCGCAGGCGCCGTGCTCGGCCCGCCCTGCGCCTCGTCGCCGTTCGTCGCGACGTCGACGCGCGTCGTCGTCCCGGTCGCGAGGTCGCGGACGAAGACGTCGCGCAGCCGGTTCGCGTCGCCGGGTACCAGATTGGTGGCGTCCGAGACGAACGCGACGTAGCGGCCGTCGCCGTCGATCGCGGGCAGGTAGCTCCCGCCGTCGGACTGGGCGCCGGACGACGAGACGCTCACGCGCGTCGTCGCGCCCGTCTGCCGGTCGTGGACGAAGACGTCGTCCGCGTTGTTCGTGTCGCCGGCGACGAGGTTCGTGGCGTCCGAGTAGAAGGCGACGTAGCGGCCGTCGGCGCTCAGGGCCGGCGAGAAGCTCTGACCGTTCGCCTGGCCTCCCGAGCTCGACACGCTCACGCGGGTCGTGGCGCCGGTCTGGTTGTCGTGCACGAAGACGTCGCGCGCCCCGTTCGTGTCCGCGGCCACGAGGTTCGTCGCGCTCGAGTAGAAGGCGACGTAGCGGCCGTCGGCGCTGATCGAGGCGGCCAGGCTGTGGCCGTTCGCCTGCCCGCCGGCCGAGGAGACGCTCTCGCGCACGACCGGGGCGGAGGCTCCGCTCGCCGCCGGCAGGCTCGTCAGGGCAAGCGCGACGCCTGCGGCCAGGAGCAATTTCAGACCCGATCCCCTCCTCCTCACGCTTTCCAACCCTACCGCGCGGGTGACCCGGCGCCTACAGCGCCGGGCCTCGGATGCCGATAACTCGAACGAGGTACTTGATGGACCTCCCCAAACTGCGCACATCCGGCCGCGCCGGGCCAAAGCACGCTGCGGACGAAACGGCACTGCCCCCGGCATTTCCGGTCAATGAGATCGGTGAGTTGGTCGCGGACCTGATCGAGGCGACCGGCCTCGTCCCGCCTGACCGGCTGGCGCCTGCGCGCGGCCGCGCGAAGCAGGGGACGCCGTTCTCGACCGCCGTCCTCGAGGAGGGCGTCGCGACCCCGGAGGGGATCGCGCGAACGCTGGCCAGCCGCTTCCAGCTGCCGTTCGTCGACCTGGCGGTCATGGGCGTCCAGCAAGAGGCCGCCGAGAAGCTGCCGCTGCACGTCCTCGAGCGCGTCAACGCCATTCCGTACGCGCTCGAGGGCGACTCGCTCCGGATCGCGGTCGCGGACCCCGGGAACGTCCAGGCAATCGACGAGCTTCGGCTGGGGACGGGCCTCCAGCTCGAGGTCGCGGTCGCGTCGCGCGAGGACATCGCGAACGAGATCAAGCGCTTGGTCCGTGCCTCGGAGGCGTTCGGCGCCCGCGCGGCGATCGACGAGGAGGCGGGGCTCTTCGAGGACGAGGAGGAGGAAGGCGACGACCTCGAGGTCGACGACGGCATCTCGGACGTCCCGCTCGTCCGGCTCGTCAACTCGATCATCTTCCAGGCGGCCGAGGACGGGGCGAGCGACGTCCACTTCGAGCCCCAGGAGGACTCGCTCGTCGTCCGGCTCCGCGTCGACGGCGTGCTGCACGAGGTGCAGCGCATCCCGAAGCGGATGATGCCCGGCGTGACGACGCGCCTGAAGGTGCTCGCGAAGCTCGACATCGCCGAGCGCCGCAAGCCCCAGGACGGCCGCATCTCGCTGAATGCGGCCGCCGCCGGGCGCCTGCTCGACATCCGCGTCGCGACTCTGCCGACGGTCGAGGGCGAGTCGATCGTGATGCGCCTCCTCGACAAGTCGAAGAAGGCGCCCACGCTCGCCGATCTCGGGCTCAGCGAAGACATGCGCGCGAAGCTCGACGAGATCATCCGCCGGCCGACGGGCGCCATCCTGGCGACGGGCCCGACGGGCGCCGGCAAGTCGACGACGCTCTACGCGGCGCTGACGGAGATCAACCGTCCCGAGATCAACATCATCACGGTCGAGGATCCGGTGGAGTTCAGGCTCGCAGGCATCAACCAGGTGCAGATCAACCCGCGCGCCGGGCTGACCTTCGCGGCCGCGCTGCGGTCGATCCTGCGCTCGGACCCCGACGTCGTAATGGTCGGCGAGATCCGCGACAGCGAGACCGCGAAGATCTCGATCGAGGCGGCCCTGACGGGCCACCTCGTGCTCTCGACGATGCACACGAACGACGCGCCGGGCGCGATCTCGCGGTTGAACGAGATGGGCGTCGAGCCGTTCCTGACCGGTTCCGCGGTATCGGCAGTGCTGGCCCAGCGGCTAGCGCGCAAGCTCTGCACTCACTGCTGCGAGATGTACTCGCCGACCACCGATGACCTGATCAAGGCCCGCATCTCGCCCGAGGTCGCGGCCCGCGCGGACGGCGTCGTCTTCTACCGCAAGAAGGGTTGCCCGCGCTGCGGCCAGACCGGCTACAAGGGCCGCGTCGGGATCTACCAGCTACTCGTGATGAGCGAGCTGCTCGAGAGCATGGCCGCGGCGAAGGCGAGCCGCGAAGAGCTCGAGCGCGCGGCGATCGGCGAGGGCATGAGGACCCTCTGGGACGACGGCCTCGCCAAGGTCGCCGCCGGCCTCACGTCGATCGAAGAGCTGGCGCGCGTCACCACGTAAGCGCGCCTTTCGTCACAACGCCTGGCACCGTGCCGAAACCGTCAAAGGCCCTGCCTGCAGGCGCATCACCCGAAGCGTGTGACACTTCTGTGACGGTGCCTGGCACCGTGACGGATCTGTTACGCCGCTTGGATGTCGCAGCCGAGATACATGAGCGTCTCGACGGCTTCGGTCACGAACGCGGTCGCCTCTCGGGCGTCCGCGAACGTGTAGGGGCCGGGACGCAGGGGGCTTGTCGAGGGCACTCCCGGTGGGAAGACCTCGGCCTCGACGATGCAGTTGTCGCCCTGGTCGACCGCGCGCATGATCACGATCGAGCGGCCGTCCTTGCGGGCGTGCCGGACGAAGAGCTCGCGGCCTGTGGCGGGTCCGCTCACCGGGGCCCCGCTCATTGCCCGCTGAGCGCGTTCTCGACGGCCTGCGCGACGGTGTCCCGGTCGTTCCAGCCGCTGAGGCGGATGAACAGCGTCTTGGGGCTCTTGAACACGAGCACGGCCGGGTCGTCGAGGACGCGATCGGCCGCGGACGCGCCGCCTGTCAGGAGCGACGTCAGCGGGGCGACGACTTTCTCGCTCGTCACGTCGAGCGCGACGAAGGGCACGCCGGCTGCCCTGGCGCCTGCCTGGGCCTCGGCCCTTGCGAGCTCGTCCACCGACGAGCCCGGGGCGTAGAGCGCCGCAACGACAACGGGCCTGCCGCGCAGCGCGAGCGCGAGCGCAGATGGCATCCCGTCGATCACGGCCGGCACAGGCTTCGGCTTCGCTTTCGGCCTTGCCACGACCTTCGCCGTCGGCTTCGCTTTCCTCGCGAGAGGCGCCTTCTTCGCCGCCACCGGATGCTTCTTGACCGGGTGGAGCGGCTTGACCACCGGCGCTGCGGAAGGCTCGCTGGGCCCGCGCCCGAGCAGCATGAAACCGCCGCCGAGGGCGAGCACGGCCACGACTCCGGCCGCAGCGAAGATCCGCATCCGCTGGCTCACGTTCTCTCTATCGGCAGCCCGGAGCCACGTCTTGACAGGACCAAAGAGAAAGGGCGCGGTCTCCCGCGCCCTTTCGCGAACCTGCTGAGCGGCGTCTTAGCAGCCGCCCGGCGAGATGTCGCCCGAGGGGCCGGTCTTGTGGTAGACGACCGTGCCGGGAACGGTGTTGCGAACGCAGTACAGCGTCGCGTTGGCGACCGAGATCTTGATGTTCTTGATCCCGGCGTCGTACGACTGCTGCAGCTTCGTCAGGGTCACGCCCGTGTATCCGGTCGAGTGGTCGGCGTTGTACGCCTCCATGCCCGGGACGGCAGCGCGGACGTTGGCCTGCGCAGCGGACTTGTTCGCCCGCGTGCGGAAGCTGAGGTACGAGGGGATCGCGATCGCAAGCAGGATCCCGAGGATGATGATGACGACGAGGAGCTCGATCAGCGTGAAACCGCGCTCATCTGTCCTCATCCGGTGCCACAGGTTGTTCATGTCTCTCCTTCGGCTCGAAACTGCGGTGGCTCCGGCGTACATCGGTCTCCGATGCCTCGCGCCCATACCCCCAAACGGGTGAGGACCACGAAAAAGGCGCGGTCTCCCGCGCCCATTCCGCAGAACTGGGCGGTGCGCTGTCTAGCAGCCGCCCGGCTTGATGTCGCCCGACGGGCCGGTCTTGTGGTACACGACCGTGCCGGGGATGGTGTTGCGAACGCAGTACAGCGTCGCGTTGGCGACCGAGATCTTGATGTTCTTGATCCCGGCGTCGTACGACTGCTGCAGCTTCGTCAGGGTGACGCCGGTGTAGCCCGTGGCGTGGTCGGCGTTGAACGCCTCCATGCCCGGGACTGCCGCGCGGACGTTGGCCTGCGCAGCGGACTTGTTCGCCCGCGTGCGGAAGCTGAGGTACGAGGGGATCGCGATTGCAAGCAGGATCCCGAGGATGATGATGACGACAAGGAGCTCGATCAGGGTGAAGCCACCCTCATCGGCGCCGAGTCGGTTGAAAAGCCTTGAACGCATGCGTTTCTCCTCCTTAAGGGTGCGCAGTGGCCACGCCTGTCATCGGCTGCACTCCCCCGGAACGGGGCACCCGTTGGGGTGATCGGGTTACGATGTAATCACCCCTCTCAAGGAAGGTTCCTGCCCTGCCGATAGCCGGTTAGGGCCATGGCGGAGTCCCTCTATTCGATTGACGATTTGCTGGAGCGGATGGTTGCGCTCAACGCGTCCGACCTCCACATCACGGTCGGCGCGCATCCCGTCGTGCGCCTCCGCGGCCGGCTCGAGCCTCTTCAGGACATCGAGCCTCTCACCGGCGACGTCACCCAGCAGCTGCTCTACCGGATCCTCTCGACCGAGCAGCAGAAGCACCTCGAGATCGACCGCCAGATCGACTTCGCGCATTCGATGCCCGGCCTCGCGCGCTTCCGCGTCAACGTCTACTGGCAGCGCGGGTCGCTCGGCGGCGCGTTCCGCCTGATCCCCACCGAGATCAAGACGCTCGAGGAGCTCTGGATCCCGTCCAGCCTGCACGTCCTCACCGAGCGGCCGCGCGGACTGGTGCTCGTCACCGGCCCGACCGGCTCCGGTAAGTCGACGACGCTCGCCGCGTTGATCGACGAGATCAACCGCAAGCGCGCCGAGCACATCCTCACGATCGAGGATCCCATCGAGTTCGTGCACCGGCACAAGCGCTGCGTCGTCAACCAGCGCGAGATCGGAGTCGACGCGATCAGCTTCGCCGAGGCGCTCCGCGCCGCCCTCCGCCAGGACCCCGACGTGATCCTCCTCGGCGAGATGCGCGATCTCGAGACGATCTCGACCGCGCTGACCGCCGCCGAGACCGGCCACCTCGTCTTCGCGACGCTCCACACCCAGAGCGCTCCGGGGACGATCGACCGCGTCATCGATGCCTTTCCGGCCTCCCAGCAGGATCAGATCAGGATCCAGCTGGCCGCGACTCTCGAGGGCATCGTCACCCAGGCCCTGCTTCCGACGGCCGACGGGACCGGCCGCGTGGCCGCCCTCGAGGTTCTCTTTCCCGACGACGCCGTGCGGAACCTGATCCGCCAGGCGAAGGTGGAGCAGGTCTACTCGGTCATGCAGACCGGCACGGCGAAGGGCATGCAGACGATGGAGCAGTCGCTCGCCGAGCTGACGCTTCGCCGCGTGATCACCGTCGAGACGGCGCTCGGCCGCTCGAGCCGTCCCGAGCAGCTCCTCGGCCTCCTCGAGCGCTCCGGCTTCGAGCTCCCCGAGAGCCTCACCCAGCAGGAGCCGGGACAGGCCCTGCGGATCGCGGCAGAGGTCTGAGTCGATGGTCGACCTGAAGAAGGAGATCAAGCTCTCGGATCTCATGCCGAAGCGGAAGCCGAAGCCGCCGGCAGAGGACGGCCCGGCCCCGGAGCCGAAGGCAAAGAAGGAAAAGAAGGACAAGAAGCCGTTCCTGAAGCGAGACCTCTCCTTCAAGCGCAAGCCGAAGGAACCGCGCGCGGACAAGGCCGAAGGCGAGCCGAAGCCGAAGAAGGAGCGCAAGCGCCGCGAGCCGTCCGGGCCGAAGCGCGGGAAGCGCCTGGTCGGCCTGAAGATCGGCGCCTCCCAGCTCGCCGCGGCGCGGGTCGTCAACAACGGCGTGCCCGAGCTCGTCCAGGTCGCGCGCACGGAGCTCGATCCCGGCCTCGTCGTCGGCGGCGAGCTTCGGGAGCCCGAGCTGCTCGCCGACGTGCTCCGCTCGTTCTTCCGCAAGCACGGGCTTCCGCGGCAGGGCGTGCGCCTGGGCATCGCGAGCAACCGGATCGGCGTGCGCGTCCTCGAGATCGCGGGGATCGCCAACGAGCAGCAGCTCGAGAACGCCGTGCGCTTCCGCGCCCAGGAGGTGCTGCCGATCCCGCTGGACGAGGCGGTCCTCGACTTCCAGGTGCTCGGCCAGCGCACGGACGAGGAAGGCAATCCGGTGACCAAGATCCTGCTCGTCGTCGCCTACCGGGAGCTCGTCGATCGCTACGTCTCGGCCTGCAAGAAGGCCGGACTGCGCCTGGTCGGGATCGATCTGGAGGCGTTCGCGCTCCTGCGCGCCATGGGCGAGCCGCGTCCCGAGGCCGACGGGCCTGCCGAAGCGGCGGTGGTGGTCGTCTCGATCGGGCACGACCGCTCGACCTTCGCCGTCTCGGACGGCCGTGTGTGCGAGTTCACGCGCGTGCTGGAGTGGGGCGGATCGACGCTCGACGTGGCGATCGCGCGCGAGCTCGACATGGCGCCGTCCGAAGCGGAGCCGGTGAAGCATGGGCTCACGCTCATCGGCGACAGCGTTCCGGAAGGCCTCACCCCTGAGCAGGCGCTCGCCGCCCGCGAAGCCGTCCGCCGCCAGCTCCAGAGCTTCGCGCGGGAGCTCGTCTCCTCGCTCCAGTTCTACCAGAACCAGCCCGGATCTCTGGGCATCGGAGAGATCGTGATCACCGGCGGCATGGCGCACCTCGGCGGGCTCGCCGAAGAGCTGCAAAGACTGATCGGCGTGCGCGTCTCCGTCGGCGACCCGCTCGCGCGCGTGAGCTCGGGCGCAAGATCAAGGACACGGAGCAGCTCGGCTCTGCTCAGTCGTCGCAACTCGGCCTGGGAATCGAGATACTGAGGCAGCCGTGCGCGCGATCAACCTCCTCCCGCGAGACGACTACTTCAAGCGCCGGCAAAAGCAGCCGAGGCGCAGTGGGTCGTCGTCGTGCCCGTGAACCCGGTCGTCCGGATCAGCGGCATCCTCTCGGTGATGTTCCTGACCGCCAGCGGCAGGTGAACGACCGCAAGGCGGAGCTCGCCGTCCTCAAGGCCGAGCTCGCGGCGATCCCGACTCCCGACGTGTCGAAGGTGCAGACGCAGACGGCCCTCGCCGCCGAGAAAGACGCCCGGATCAAGGCCGTCAACGCGGCTCTGTCGCGGCGGGTCTCGTGGATCCGCGTCTTCCGCGAGCTCTCGCTCGTGCTGCCCGACGACGTCTGGCTGACCGATCTTTCCGCCAGGTACCGTCTCGCCGCCCTCACCGGCGCGGCCCCGGCCGCCGCCACGAATGTGGCCGCAAGCGGGTTCATCCTTGACGGCGACACGTACTCCCAGGCAGCCGTTGCGCGGCTGCTCGGCCGCGTCACCGTGATCCCGGATCTTGTCAACGTCCAGCTCGTCAAGAGCAACCTCGAGGTACACGGAAGCACGCAAGCGTCACTTCACCATCGCCGCCGACCTCCGCCAGCTGGGAGCCGGGTCGTGAAGGGCGGCCTCTCGCAGAGCGTTCAGATCGCGCTCGCCGTTGTCGGAGTCCTGGTCTTCGCGCTCGCGGGGTACTTCCTCGTGATCCGGCCCCAGCACGCCAAGGAGAAGTCGCTTTCCGGGGAGATCGCCGACACGAACACGGCGATCGATTCGGCTCAGGCGCTCACGCTCCAGGCCAAGAAGGCCTCGCAGATCCGGGTTGCGGACCTCTTCCGGCTCACGAAGGCGATGCCGGATCAGGCCCAGATGGCCGACATCCTCCTCGAGCTGAACCAGGTGGCCGAGGAAAGCGGCATTACCTTCGAGCAGATCTCGCCGGCCAGCACCGCCGTCGTCCTCGACGGCTACGCAGCCCTGCCGATCCAGGTCCAGTTCCAGGGCAACTTCTACGAGCTGTCCGACTTCCTTTACCGCCTGCGAAACCTCGTCGACGTCCGCCACGGCGGGCTCGACGCAGAGGGCCGCCTGTTCGCGATCGACACGATCGACTTCGGCCAGGCGGCGCCGCCGGCGCACTTCCCGGCGATCGAGGCTCAGCTGCAGATCGACGCCTTCGTCTACGGGACCGGCGCGGTGCCGACCGTGGCCGCGCCCACCGGGACGACCGGCGCCACCGGCGCGACCGGGGCCACCGGCGCGGCGGGCACGACCGGGGCAGCGGGAGCAGCGGCACCGGCGGGAGGCAGCCGAGCCGAAAAGAAGCACGACCCGCAGGCCAAGGCCAAGCGCCAGAAGGTGATCGTCGCCGTCGGCGGGGTGATCCTGCTCGGCTTGCTCGCGTTCCAGCTGCCGCGCACGCTGAAGCTGCTGCACCCGGCGAGCGCCACGGCCTCCGCATCGGCGCCCGCCACGGCGCCGGCGACGCCCGGGGTGTCGCCGGCAGCAGACGTGAGCGTGAACGGCATCGCCGCCGCGACGTCCGCGGACGGCATCACCGACCCCGGGAGCGCGGTCACGCCGCAGTCGGGCCAGCTCCTCGCCTTCAGCCGATCCACCGGGGTCCCGTTCTCGCAGCAGACCACCCTCGACTGCGCGTCCGGTCAGAGCACGAGTGCCGACTGCAGCATCGGCAGCGGCACCGTCCCGGGGCCAGGCTCCGGCAGCTCCGGCACGCCCGGCTCCGGCGGCGGCACGGGTTCCACCGGCTCGGGCTCGACCGGCTCGGGCGGCGTCGCCCAGCCGCCTACCAAGCCGACCACCGCCCTGATCTCGGTGAACGGCGCGACGAGACTGTCAACGCCGACTCCCAGTTCCCGGCGGCGAGCCCGGTGTTCGTCCTGGTCTCCCTGACCAAGACCTCCGCCAGGATAGGAATCGCCGGCGGCTCCCTCCAGGGCGGGGGCACGGCCACCCTGAAGAAGGGCAAGACGCTTACCTTGATGAACACGAGCGACGGGACGAAGTACGTCCTGCGGCTCGTCTCGGTCGCGTAGGCGTTTCTCCGGCGCCAGCTGCCTAGCTCGTTGTCGAATCCGTCTGGCTTCGGCATGCACTGCCGCCGAAGACGGGCTTTGCCCGGCGAAAGGCCGTCACCGGCCATTGGCTCCACCGCCAATGACAGTCTCCGGCTCAGCAACCGCTTCGAATGCGCCGCGTCGGCTCTGAAGGAGGGGGCTCACGGGGAACCAGGGGTTCCCCCGTGCTCTTAGCCTGTCGACTGGTCGAAGGTAGACGTGATGCGTGCGTACGGCCGGGCCGCGGGACGGTCGCCGTCGCGGACGACGACTGTCACGATCTTCAGCGTCCGCCCGTTCGTGACCGTCGAGGGCACGATGTAGCTGTCGACGCGGTAGTGCTTGCGGTCGGCGCCGGTAGTCGTGCGGCTCGGGACGCATTCGTTCGGGAGCGGGGAGCCGCTGCAGCTCGCCGTCGACTCGCTCGAGGTCGAGTTCGGGCACGAGGCGCCGAGCGCGGAGTCGCACTTGTAGGTGTTGTCGACGCCGCCGAGGCTCGAGGAGTCGAGGCCGATCGCGCTGTACGTGAGCGCGCGGTAGAGCTCCTCCATCTGCGAGTCGGCGAGAGCAGCGGCCGTCGAGACCCGGCTCGCCCGGTTGAGGGCGAAGATGCCCGAGTTGTAGGCGGCCACGATCGCGAGGATGCCGACGTTCAGCATCACCATCGCCATGAGCAGCTCGATCAGACCGAAGCCGCTCTCGCTTCGTAGCCGCACGCGCACAGGTCCCCTATCGGCACGCGCTTGCGGTACCTCAAGCGAGCGAATCCCCCTGCCGATAGCCACCGGGTATGGCGGCATACGCTTACAGCGCCATCAATGCGGAGGGCCTCGAGCTCACGGGCGAAGTTCATGCGCCCGACGCCGGCTCTGCGCGCGAGCAGCTGCGTGTCCGCGGCCTGCTCGCCGAGCACCTCGAAGAGCTCCCGGCGAGCGGCGAAGCGAGCGCGCGCACCGCGTTCAAGAAGGTCAAGCCGAAGACGCTGCAGATCTTCTCGCGCCAGTTCGCGACCATGATCGAGGCCGGCCTGAACGTCGTCAGCTCGCTCGTGATCCTCGAGGAGCAGACGGACGACGCCTACTTCGCTTCCGTGGTCAAGGAGCTCCGCGCGGACGTCGAGGGCGGCCTGCTGCTCTCGCAGGCGCTCGCGCGGCATCCGAAGATCTTCAGCCGCCTGTTCGTCTCGATGGTCGAGGCCGGCGAGGCGGCGGGAATCCTCGACCAGGTGCTCGAGCGCGTCGCCTACCAGATCGAGAAGGAGACCCAGATCAGGCGCCGCGTGAAGGGCGCGATGATGTATCCGACGATGGTGCTGATCTTCGCCACCCTCGTCCTGATCGGCCTGCTGATGTTCCTCGTGCCGGTCTTCGTGAACATCTTCGCCCAGCTCAACGGCGAGCTCCCAAGCTGACCCAGATCGTGGTCGCAGCGTCTAACCAGCTCCGGCACCACTGGTTCATCATCTTCCCGGCGATGTTCGGGTCGGTCTGGGGCGTCCGCCGTGCGAAGCGCACGGAGCCCGGCCGCCAGCTCTGGGGACCGGAACGAAGCTGAAGATCCCGATGAAGATCGGCGACGTCGTCCTAAAGGTGACGATGGCCCGCTTCTCGCGGACACTCTCGACGCTCGTCGCCGCCGGCGTCGACATCATCAAGGCGCTCGAGATCACCGGCCAGACCGCCGGCAACTGGGTGATCGAAGAGGCCCTGGCAGACGTGCGGGTGAAGGTCCACCAGGGCGTTCCGATCGCGCAGCCGCTGATCGAGAACCCGGTGTTCCCGCCGATGGTCAGCCAGATGGTGAAGATCGGCGAGGAGACGGGAGAGCTCGAGAAGATGCTCTCGAAGATCGCGGACTTCTACGAGGACGAGGTCGACGCCGCGATCGGCTCCCTGACCGCGATCATCGAGCCGCTGATGATGATCGCCGTCGGGCGCGATGGTCGGCGTGATCATCATCTCGATGTACCTGCCGATGTTCAAGCTCC
>CAWBFX010000001.1:0-325116 GCA_963788215.1 uncultured Actinomycetes bacterium | reverse complement strand
TTCCCTCGAGCTCCGCGGGCGGAGCCGCGGTCAAAAGGCCGCGGCTGACGGCGATCGCCGAGCCCCGGAGGCCGCGGCCGGCGCCAAGCGCCCGCGGGTGCCCGTCCTGAAGCAGGTAGAGCTTCGGTTTCGGCAGCCCGGCGACGGCCGCCAGCCGCTGGACCGTTGCGTGCAGGCCCGGCGCCGCGCCGAACGGAAGCTCACGTGCGCCGACCATCCCGAGGACGACCCGGTCTGCGTACCAGTAAGCGGCCGCGGCGACGAGTGCGCCGAAGAAGACGAGCAGGGAGGCGAGCCGATAGCCCCCGAGCACCCAGCCGATCGCGGCCAGCGCAGCGCATCCGCCGATCAGCAGCAGCCAGACCTTGACGATGTTCCAGACGACGACCAGCCGAGCGCGCAACTACTCGCCCTGCTGCTCTTCGTCCTCGAGCCCGCGCGGGGGCCAGTCGGGCTCGGGCGCGTCGCAGCGGCTCGAGCAGTGGAGCGAGGCGATGTTCTGGAGCGGGATCAGGATGTGCCCGTTCAGCTCTATGTGGGCGACGTCCTCGATCAGGCAGTAGGCCGTCAGGACGCCCTCTTGGTAATCACCGCCGAAAAGCGCGACCTCGACCTGCTCGCCCTTGTATTTATTCGTGTAGTCGTCCACCGGCCTCAGCCTATCTCGCGCAAGACGCCGTCAACCGCCTCGAGTCGGAGGACATGGCAGTTCTCGACACGCTCCACGCCGTCGATCTCGCAGTGCCGCATGACGGACCGGAGCGGGCCGCCGTGCGAGACGATGAGGACTGTGCCGTCCGGGTGCTCGCGGGCGATTTGCTCGAGCGCTTCGAGGACGCGCAGGTCCATCTCCTCGCGAGTTTCGCCGTCCCCGAGGGTGCCGTTCGCGATCTGCTCGGGGAAGCGCTCTTCGATCTCCGCGTCGCTGAGGCCCTCCCAGGTGCCGAAATGCCGCTCACGCAGGTCCGGCAGCGTCGTCACCTGCAGGCCGTGTGCGTCGGCGACGATGCGCGCTGTCTCGTCGGCCCGCGCGAGGTCGCTCGAGTAGACGGCCGCGAGCGGTTCGTCCGCCAGCTCCTCGGCGAGGATCCGCGCCTGCTCGCGCCCCGTTTCGTTGAGCGGCCGGTCGGAGTGACCTTGGAGCCGCCGGTCGAGATTCCAGTCAGTCTCACCGTGGCGCACGAGGAGGATCCACGTCACGCGGGTTAGGCTAGCGGCGCGATGGAGCTCGGCCTGCGCGACCGCCTCTGCGTCGTTACCGGCTCGACCGGCGGCATCGGCTTGGCGACGGCAAAGCTCCTCGTCGAAGAGGGGGCGCGCGTCGTGACCTGCGGACGCGGCGACGCTCCGGGCATCGGCGAGGCGCGGCACGTTCGGGCTGACCTCTCGCGGCCCGGCGAGCCCGAACGACTGATCGCAGAGGCCGGCGCGCTCGACGTCCTCGTCAACAACGCGGGGTACGCCGAACAGCGCGACTTTCTCGAGGTCACCGACGAGCAGTGGGACGAGGGCTGGCAGCTGAACGTGATGAGCTACGTGCGCTCGATCCGCGCGGCGGTCCCGGGCATGCGGGAGCGGGGCGGTGGCGTGATTGTGAACGTCTCGTCGACCGCGGGGAAGCGGCCGTCGACGGGGATGCCTGACTACTCGGTGACGAAGGCTGCCGTGCTCTCGCTGTCGCGGCTGGTGGCCGACCTCTATGCGTCGGACGGCATCCGCTGCAACGCGCTCACGCCGGGACCGACCGCGACCGAGGCGTGGCTCGGGGAGGGCGGCCTCGCCGACCAGCAGGCGCGGCGCAGTGGGAAGAGCCGTGAGGAGGTGCTCGAGGCGGTCGGAAAGGGGAGGCCACTGGGCCGGCTGGCCGAGCCCGAGGAGATCGCGGCCGTGGTCGCCTTTCTCTGCTCCGATCTCGCGTCGTATGTGACCGGGGCGGCCTGGAGCGCCGACGGCGGAACGGTTCCGATCATCATCTGACGGCTCTCGGCGTCGACCCGGTGCCTGTGGGTGAATTGACTCACTTCCGACCCGAGCTCGTGCCAGACGCGTCGCACGAATCCCGATAACGTCGACCGCGAGGGAGGCGGGTGAGAACCCCACCCAAAAAGGGTGGGGGTGCGCCTCGTTGGAAGATCCACACGCGCGCGTTCGTCGCCTCCCCGGGCCCTCGTCACTGCCCGGTGGAGCGACTAGCATCGGCTTCGTGCCGGAAGTAGCCGGAACGGTTGCCGACGCCTTCGAGGCGGGCCTCCGCGAGCACGAGGAGCGCTGGCTCTCGCCGCTCGCCGTCCGCTCGTACGAGACGCGCGGCCGTGCCCACTCGGAGGACGAATGCCGGCTGCGAACGCCCTTTCAGCGCGACCGCGACCGGATCGTGCACACGAAGTCGTTCCGCCGGCTGATGCACAAGACGCAGGTCTTCATCGACCCGGCCGGCGACCACTACCGCACGCGGCTCACGCACACGTTGGAGACGACCGGCATTTCCCGGGGCGTGGCACGCGCGCTGCACCTGAACGAGGACCTCGTCGAGGCGATCGGGCTCGGTCACGACCTCGGTCACACGCCGTTCGGCCACGCAGGGGAGGAGGCGCTCGACGAGCTGCTGCGCAAGCGCTTCGATCGGGGCTTCCGCCACAACGAGCACTCGCTTCGCGTGGTCGACGTGCTCGAACGCGACGGGCGCGGGCTCAACCTGACGGCCGAGGTGCGCGACGGCATCCTCAACCACACCGGTCCGAACGAGCCGGAGACGCTCGAGGGAAAGATCGTCCGCCTCGTCGACCGCGTTGCGTACATCAACCACGACATCGACGATGCGGTCCGCGCGGGCGTACTCGAGCCGGGCGACCTCCCGCGCGACGAGATCGAGCTGCTCGGGCCGACGGGCTCGCGCCGCGTCGACACCCTCGTTCACGACCTGGTGGAGACCTCGGCGCGGGAGGGAGACATCCGTCAGACCGAGGAGATCGGCACGGCAATGCTCACGCTCCGCACGTTCATGTTCGACCATGTCTACCTCGGCGAGGCAGCGCGTGCCGAGCACACGCGCGCCCGAGCGACCGTCCGGCGGATCTTCGACCACCTAGTCGAACGCGGCGACCCGGTCGACGACGTGGTGGACTACATCGCAGGCATGACCGACCGGTTCGCGCTCAACTACGCGGAGACGCTCGGCTGATGGCGCGGATCAGCGAGGCCTCCGTCCGCGAGGCTGTCGAAGCCGCCGACATGGTGGAGGTCGTCTCGGCAAGGACGCAGCTCCGCCGGGCCGGCGCGCGCTACACCGGCCTGTGCCCGTTTCACGACGAGAAGACGCCGAGCTTTTCTGTCAATGCGGTCGAGAAGCTCTTCTACTGCTTCGGCTGCGGCAAGGGCGGCGATCTGATCACATTCGTTCGCGAGACCGAGCAGCTCGACTTCGCGCAGGCGATCGAATGGCTCGCGGAGCGCTATCGGGTGACGCTCGAATACGACGAGTCGTCGCCGCAGCAGGACGCCGACAGGAGCCGTCGCGAGCGGCTGTTCGCGCTGCTCGAGCAGGCGACGACCTTCTACGAGCGCCACCTCTGGGACTCCGCAGCCGGCGCACCGGCCCGCGAGTACCTGGCGAGCCGCGACCTCGGAGAGGAGATCTGCCACGAATATCGGCTCGGACTCGCGCCGGGCGGCCAGACGCTGGCGCGAAAGGCGCGCGAGAAAGGCTTCACGCCCGCTGAGCTCGCTGCGGCCGGGCTCGTGAACCGTCGCGGCAACGACTACTTCTCGGGCCGCCTACTCTTTCCGCTCGCCGATGCGCGCGGGCGCGTGCGCGGGTTCCAGGCGCGCAAGCTGCGCGAGGACGACCCGCTGCGGGCGAAGTACGTCAACTCGCCCGAAGGGGAGCTCTTCCGGAAGGGCGACATGCTCTACGGCCTCGACAAAGCGCGCGCGGCGATCGCGAAGCAAGAGCGTGCCATCGTCGTCGAGGGCAACCCGGACGTCCTGGCGCTGCGCCAGGCCGGGATCGAGCCCGTGGTCGCGCCGATGGGGACGGCGCTGACCGAGCGCCAGCTCAAGGAGCTCTCGCGCCTGGCGCACAAGGCGTACCTGTGCTTCGACGGCGACGCTGCCGGCGAAGCGGCGACGCTGCGCGGGATGGAGCTCGCCGCCGCGCAGGGCTTCGACGTCCGGGTCGTCACGCTGCCGCCGGGCTCGGACCCGGCCGACGAGCCGGAGGGCTTCGAAGAGCGGCTCACCCGCGCCGAGAGCTACCTCGGCTATCGCGTTCGGCTCGAGATCGAGCGCGCACCCGACCGGCAGGAGGCGTTCGTCCGCGTGCGCGAGGCCCTCTCGCAGTTCGAGGACTCCCCCGAGCGCCAGGATGCCGTGCGGCTGGCCGCCGACCGGCTCGACCTGCCGAAGGAGACGCAGGCCGGGCTCGCGCCGGGCCGAGCAGGCTCGGCGACCGGCGAGGTGTCGGCGAAGCTGCTCGAAGCGGGCGACCGGCTCGAGCGCGACGCGCTTGCCGGAGTCGCTGCCCACCCGGACCTCGCGCAGCGCCTCGCCGCGCTCGACCCGGAGCACTTCGACTCCGAGCTGCACCGCCGCGCGCGGGAGCATTTGCTCGAGCCGGGCGAGCCCGACGAGGACCTCGTGCCGCTGCTGGCCGAGCTCGACGCGCGCGCGGCCGAGGGCGGAATCGACGAAGAAACGGCCAAGGAGCTCCTCTTCCGCCTGCGAGAGCGCCAACTCCGCCGCGAGCTCGCGAGCGCGGATCTCGAGAAGACGAAAGAGCTGCAAGAGCAGCTCGCCCGCATCCGCGAGACCGCGGCCACCCTCACGTAGCCACGGCTACAATTCCGCGCGCCGAGCACCGTTCCCCGGTAGCTCAATTGGCAGAGCATCCGGCTGTTAACCGGAGGGTTGTTGGTTCGAGTCCAACCCGGGGAGTTGGCCCCTCCTTGACGACGTCGGACCCCTTGTTCGATCGTAGTCCGTGTTTTCACGGGAGGTTAAGACGCCTCGCGGCAGTCGACACGAGCCACCACGGTCACTAACCTCGGTGGCCATGCTCCGGTCGGCCGTGCTGGCCCTCGGGCTCGCTCTTGCCGCCGCCGGCTCCGCTTCTGCAGAGCTCGTGGCGCGCGGCGTGCAGGACGGGATGATGGCGCTTGGGCCGAAGGGGACGCCGTACGTCGCGTACGTCCAGTCGGGCAGAGTCGTCGTGGCGCACCGCGGCGCGAAGGGCTGGCGTAAGGAAAGAGCCGCCGTTGTCGGTGCCGGCTGGCAGGTGCGCGCGCTCGAGGCGAACCGCGGCAGTCCGGTCGTCCTCGCGCAGAGTCGTGACACGCGCCGAATCGTTCTCCTCCGGCGCGGGCTGCTCGGCTGGCAGACGATCCGCGTCGCTCCGCGCGTGCCGGCCGGGACGATCCTCGGCTGGCCGGGGCTCGCGCTCGACCGACGTGGAAACCCGGTCATCGCCTACGTGCGCTGGACGCCGTCCAACTTCGCCAGTCGGCTCGTGCTTGCGCGGATCACGGCCCGCGGCCGCGTCCACGCGCAGCGAGTCACCGCCGGCGGGTTCCCGCCCGCCTACTTGCCCCCGGCCGCGGAGCCGTTGCTCGTCGGCTCGCGCGTGCACGTGATCGAGTCGTTCGGCTGGCGCGGCAGCGTCGGCACCTACGAGTGGTATCCACAGAGGAAGACGTGGGTCGGACTCGGCCTCGACGTCAGCCGCGGCGACTGGCCGCTCGGGCCCGTGCTGGCAGCGCGAGCCCGCAACGGTCTCGTCTACGCGGCGTGGACCGAGTCGATGCTCGGCTTCGGGTTTGTTCCCGTCACCCTCGCGGTCCACCGGGTCGGGTCGATCGAGGTGCATTCCGAGTTCGTGCTCGATCGCGCGCTGACGACCGCGCTGGCGCTCCCCCCGAGGGGCCCCGAGATCGCAGCCAACGAGTGGGTCGACGACTTCGATCTCGGCCTCGACGGCGACGGGGACGTCTGGGCCGGAGTGGTTCGCGGAGCGGACCGGGTGGAGCTCGGCGGCTGGATCGCCGGTCTCGCCGCGCCGCGGACCGGCGGGCGCGACGTCTTGCTCGCGCTGCCGCAAGGCCTGTCCTGGTTTCACTCGCCGGGCCGCCTCAAGACACACGTCACGATCGATGCGTCCGGGGGGTCGAACGGCGCCACGGTGACTGGCACCGTCGACGGCGCCGCGTCGGGCTCGGTGCGCATCTACCGCGAGTTGCCCGGCGCGGCCCCGGAATTGCTCGGCACGGCTCAGCTGAGCGCTGGTTCGTACGCCTTCGCCGACCGGTCGCCGGTCGAGCCGCTGCTCTACCGCGCCGTCTACGTGGACCCTCGCAGCGGTGTCCCGTACGCGGCTCTGCTGCGGCCGGGCGACGACTAGCGACCGCTCGCAGGTCCAGACTGGCCAAGCGGCTAGTTTCCGCCGAAAACGGCCCTTTATTTGCATCTGCTCATGGAATCTCCTCTAGGCTCATCGAGCTTGCTGAAACCTATGAGAGGGTGTGCCATGAAAGGACGACGTATCGGCCGCACGTTCCTGTTGACGTGCGTGGTCGCGGCAGTTTCCGCGACGGTGTTCGTGTCGATCGCCAGCGCCAACTACTTCGGCGGTGTCGATATCACCTGCACGAGCGCCACCTACAGCTATTCGACGTTTCCCGACGGAACGCAGAGCGTCCACGAGACCGTATGGATGGACGGCGTGCTCCTGGCCGAGAAGGTCGTCGACTTCACGGGGCCAACCGGGACGGACACGATCAACTTCACGGTGCCGAACGACGGGGTCTCGCATTTCCTCGAGGTCAACTCGTACTCGATCACGAACATGACGCCGGTCTTCGGACTGCCGGGGGTGGCGACGCTGACGTGCGGTGGACCGCCGCCGCCACCTCCGCCGCCACCTCCGCCACCTCCGCCACCACCTCCGCCTCCGCCACCTCCGCCACCACCTCCACCACCTCCACCTCCACCACCTCCGCCTCCGCCACCTCCGCCACCACCTCCGCCACCTCCACCGCCACCGCCGGGCGTCTGCACCTACACGAAGGGCTACTACCGGAACCACGCGTCGGTGACGTCCTCCGTGGTCGCCGGCATGGGCGGCACGATCCGGCTCGGCTCGAAGAATCTGACCGCGGCGCAGGCTCAGGACATCCTGAACGCCACTCCGGGGCAGTCGGGCAACGTCTCGTGGGGCACCGACAACCTGCTGCTCAACCTCTCCCAGCAGGTGCTCGCCTCAGAGTTGAACGTGGCTCGCGGCTCGACGGCGTCTTCCGCCGTGCAGTCCGCGATCACGCAGGCCAACACCGCGATCACGGTGACGACCGGCGGCACCCTGATCCATATCTCGACCTCGCTCTCTAAGCCAAGCGAGTCGACCCTCGAATCCTTGATCGAGGGCTTCAACTCCGCGAACGACTGCGGCTAGCTGTTCCGCTTCGCCCGCTTCGCTTTCCGCTAGCTCGGGAAGCGGAGCGGGCGTTGCCGCTTCAGCGGCCGCAGGAGCAGACGGTTTCGCCGAGGTGACCGCGCTCGAAGCGCAGCCCGCAGCGCGCACAGGTCGCCGGCAGGATGGCCGCGGCGACGAGCAGCGCGCGCATCAGCGTGATCCACAGGATGAGGTAAGGAAGAGCGACCACAGGCGAGCTCATGCAGGGAATATCGGCTGAGCCCGGTCAACGGTTTAGCGGAGCTAGAATGGCGGTCGTGAGCTGGCTCTCGGTCGTGCTCCTCGCCTGCGCCGTCCTTGCAGTCGTCGGGGCCGAATGGCCGAGGCTCCGGGCGCGCCTCGGCGTCGACGCGCGCCGCAGCCGGAAACGCGAACGCCGCAAGTCGCAGCTGCGCCTCGTGCACGGTGAGGAGGAGCCCGACGACGCGGACGAGTTCGCGGCCAGCGTCGAGCGCGACCTCGAGCAGTTGCCCACGCTCGACGAGTCCGACCGCCGCTAGCGAACGAGGAAAGTGGTCGTCAGGCGCC
Organism: uncultured Actinomycetes bacterium; assembly: GCA_963788215.1. Classification (GTDB taxonomy): domain Bacteria; phylum Actinomycetota; class Thermoleophilia; order Gaiellales; family Gaiellaceae; genus AC-32. The sequence continues at coordinate 317,126 of CAWBFX010000001.1, read as the reverse complement.
GCGTGTTCGGCAGCGTCCGCGCGCCGTTCTCGTTGTTCTTCGTCTCCTGGTAGTCGGAGGCGTTGACGAGAAGCGTGTGCCGTCCGCGCGAGAGCCGGCCGGCCAGGACCTCGACGAGGCCGCGCCTCGCGTCGTAGGTCACCGTCCGGTAGCGACCGTCGACGCGGGCGAAGAGGGAGGTCGGGTCGACCCCCGAGCCGCGGTCGCGAACGGTGAGCCGCAGGCGGCCGCCCGACGCGACCGTCCGCGTCAGCAGCCGTACGGCAGGCGGGCGCGTGTCGTTCACCCACAAGCGGAACGTGTAGGCGCCGGCGGCGCGCCGGCTGGGCGTGTCGAAGACGAGCTCGTACGCGCCTCGAGCCGGGCGGAAGACTCCGGCGACCGGCTCGGGGCCGTAGAAGCCTGCCTGGTACGGGTTCACGCGGATCGGCAGCGCGGTGAAACCGGCGAGTTTGTCCTCGTCGCCTGCGCGCACGAGCCGCGGCGTCACGTGGACGCCGGCCGCGTGGGAGAGGACGACCGCGCCCGCGTTCGCGGCCGGCCGGTGCAGGACGAAACGGAAGACCTGCTCCGGACCACGGAGGCTGTTGCGCACGCCGATGCCGCCCGGGCTGCTCGGAAACTTGTACGTGGAGACGAGCGCGCGGCCGCGGCGCGTGTCGCCGCGGTAGGTGCCGGGGCCGCGGAGGCGGCGGGCGTGCTCGCGGGCGAGCTTCCGCGCCGTCACGTGCAGCCAGTAGGGGATGCGCCTGACGTCCGTGCCGCGCGTGAGGACGAGGTAACCGCTCGCGTCCGAGTCGGCGGCGCTCCTCGCCACAGAGGCGCGCAGCGTGACCTTCCCCGGGACCGTGGCGGTGCCGGACGCCGACACGGAGATCCCGCGCGGCGAAACGCTTCTCTGCACCGACACGCTCCAGGCGCCCAGCCCGCCGCCCGCGTCAGCGAGCGCGGCCGAAAGCGTGCGGCTCTGCCCGCGGCGGAGGTAGCCGAACGACAGGCTCGTGGGCGTGGCGAAGAGCAGCGGCTGGTCGGCGTGTGGGAGCCAGATCATCCCGCCGCCCACCCGGGTTGGCGGTGCCTGCCGTCCGTTCGCGGCGACGGAGTTGCCGGTCGTGACCAGCGCGGACTTGATCTGGCTGACGGTCCAGCCCGGGTGCCGCTGGCGCAAGAGCGCTGCGGCGCCCGCCACGTGCGGCGCGGCCATGCTCGTGCCGTCGAACTCACGCCAGTTGCCGTAGCGGGCAGGCACCGAGGAGAGGATCGAGACGCCGGGGGCGGTGACGTCCGGCTTCATGCGCAGCGAGTAGGGCGTCGGGCCCGCGGACGAGAAGCTCGCGATCGCGCCCTCCTTCGTCGCCGCCGCCGCCGTAATCGCCTTCGGCGCCGACCCGGGCGAGTCGATCGAGCCGAACCCGAGCGCGTCGAAGTCGTTGCCCGCCGCAATCACCGGGACGACGCCATGGTCCGCCGCGCCGTCGATCGCCTGGACGACGATGTCGCGTGCAGGCGTGATCTCCGGCTCGCCGAGTGAGAGGTTGATCACGTTCATCCCGTCTTCGACTGCGGCCTCGATACCGGCGACGATCTCCGCCGAGTTGCCGTCGAGCCCGAACTGCCCGGTCGGGATCGTCAGCACCCGGTAGTTGCCCAGGTACGCGGCCGGAGCGATTCCCGAGACGCTCACGGTGCCTCCGGGTCCTGGCGCCGAGGTGCCGTGGTCGCCGGCCGCGATCCCTGCAACGTGCGTGCCGTGCTCCGACTCGACAGGGTCGAACGGCAGCTTGCCGTAGCGATCCTTCAATCCTGGAGGCGGGAACGAGCGGGCGACGATCACCTTCGCGGTCGTGTACGCCGCGTTCCCCTTCGGGAAGCCCGGCGGAAGCGTGTAGCCGGCGGGCGAGAAGAACCGGTGCGTCTGGTCGATCCCGTCGTCGATGATCCCGATCTTGATGCCCTGCCCAGCGGTCGCGAGGTCCGGGCCCCAGATCTGCGGCGCGCCGATCACGAACGGGCTCCGAAAGAGCGTGCGGTGGTAACGAACGCTCGGGTAGACACCGGTCACGCCCGGCAGACGCGCGAGCCGCTGCTCGGAGGCCGGCGGGACGAGCAGAGCAAAGCCGTTGAGGACGAGGCGGTAGCGCCAGCGGACGCTTGCCTGCGGCACCGAGCGGCGCAGCGCTGCGAGGAAGCGTGCCTGCGGGACCGAGCGGTTCAGCGTGACCACGATCTCGGCGCGCGCCGTCCGTGACGGTGCCGGCCCCGTAGCCGACGCGCCGCCGAGCGGCAGGAGTAAAGCCCCCGCCGCGAGCAGGAAAAGACCCCTTCGCAAGCGGAGAATCGTACCGGCACGCCGCTACACTGTCGCTCCGCGCGGATGTGGCGGAATTGGTAGACGCGCACGGTTCAGGTCCGTGTGGGCGAAAGCCCGTGGAGGTTCAAGTCCTCTCATCCGCACTCGCCGGAAGAGCTCGTTTGGCGGCCCTCGTTTGGCCGGGCCATGACTGCGGAATAAGCAGCTGGACGCTGCGAGTGGGGAGATAGCGATCAGCCGGCATCGGATCGAGAGGGGTCTTGGGACCAAGTGCGGCGCCTCTGTGGGCGCGCTGCTGCTCGCCTGCGGCGCTTTCGCAGGGAGCGCGCTGGCCGGCGGGCCGCACCCGGATCCGCCGCCGAAGCCTCCGCCTCCGCCGCCTGCCTACCATCCGCCTCCGCCTCCGCCGGCGGTCATCGCGCCACCGCCACCGCCGCCGGCCTACGTCGCGCCTCCGCCCCCGCCCGCTCCGGTCGTGCACGCGAAGGTGCAGAAGCCCGTGAAGCGGCCCGTCGCAACGCCGAAGCCCGTGCCGAAGCCGGCGAAGCCTCTGCTCGCGGCCGCCGGGCCAGTGGCCGCGACCTCGACCGCGGGGACGCTCTCTCCGGCGCTGCTGATCGTCGCCTTTGGCGTCGTGCTCGCTCTTCTCGCGGTCGGCGTCTCATTCATGCCGGCGTCCGCGGTTCCGTTCGCGCTCGGGATGCGGCTCGAGCGAGGCCGACAGACGATCCTGCTCTCCGGCCTGGCGATCGGCGTCGCATGCGCGCTGGTCGGGTTGCTCACGGCGGTGGCCGGGCGATGAGACGCGCGCTGTTCGCCGGGATCCTCACAGCCGCCGCGCTTCCTGCGCTTGCCGCCGCGGACTCGCCGCCCCTCGCCACCATCGGCGCCGGTCCACCCGACCCGTCGAATTCGAGCACCGCGAGCTTCATGTTCAGCGCCAACGAGAACGACGTGGAGTTCGCCTGCGCGCTCGACCAGGAGGCCTTTCGCGGCTGCATCTCGCCGTTCACACGCGCCGGAATCCCCGACGGCCACCACACTTTCTACGTGGTCGCGATGAAGGGCAAAGACCGGCAGCAGGTGCCCGCGTACTGGACGTGGACGGTCGACACGACGCCGCCCGCTGCGGTCGCGTCGGCCCAGAGCTCGGTCTCGTACCGACGGCTGGCGCTGACTTGGACGCCTTCGGCGGACACCGACCACGTCGCCATCTTCAGGTTCACCAGCGAGAAGCAGGTGACCGGCGCGCAGGTCTACAGCGGGTCCGCCCGCCGCTATCGCGAGCGCAAGTTCGACAACGGCCACTACCACCGCTACACGGTCGTGAGCTACGACAAGGCGGGGAACGCCTCGCCGGGCGGTGCCGTGTTCGTCGTCCCGCCGTCTGCGCTCCTGTCGAGCCCTCGCGCAGGCGCAGTCGTGAAGGCGCGGCGCGCTGCCACTCTGCGCTGGCGGCGCGTTCCGGGAGCGCGCTACTACAACGTCCAGCTCTACCGCGGCCGCTACAAGGTCTTGAGCGCGTGGCCGGTTTCCGCGCGCCTCCACCTGAGCCGCGCCTGGACCTACCAGCGCCACCAATTTCGGCTGAAGCGCGGCACCTACACCTGGTACGTGTGGCCGAGCATGAAGCCGCTGCCGCACGTCGCGTACGGCCCGATCGTCGGGCAGTCCTCGTTCGCCGTGCGCTAGCGCGCTAGCCGGCGAGCGCCTGCAGGACTTCGTCCGCGTGGCGGTCGGGGTTCACGCGGCGCATGATCCGAGCGACGTTGCCGTCGGCGTCGATGACGAACGTCGAGCGCTCGTACGAATTCTTGCCCTCCTGGCCGACGGCGTAAGGCTCGGCGAGCTTGTGCTCCGGGTCGGCGAGCAGCGTGAACGGGAGCGAGTACTTCGAGCGGAAGCGCTCGTGTGACGCCGTCGTGTCCGCGCTGATCCCGAAGACCTCGGCGCCGGCGCGCTGGAACTCCGCCCAGCTGTCGCGAATGCCGCACGCCTGCCGCGTGCAGCCCGGCGTGTCGTCCTTGGGATAGAAGTAGAGGACGACCGGCTTGCCGCGGAGCGACGACAGGGTGACCTCCTCACCGGCATCGCTGGTAAGCGTGAAATCGGGGGCGGGCTTTCCTTCCTCGACCATGTAGACCTCCTCGCAGCTCTAGCGAACGCGCCGAAGCGCCAGTTTTACCGACAGCTGCGAGTACGAGGGGGACCACCCGAAGGGGTTCCCCTGGAAGTGCGTCCTGATCGCTGTGCCAACGCGCGCGTTCATGAAGCGAGCCGCACGCGGAGCGGCGACCGCGACATTGAGATGATCCTGCTCGAGGTTCGGCACACCGGCCCTCCCAAGCACCCACTCGTAGTCGTCCTGCTGGCTGCACTTCCCGGGGTAGGGACTGTGGTTCGTCCCCTCCTCGGTGTCGAAGACCGCGCCGGGTCTTCCGGATGGAGTGAAAGGCGTCCAGCGAACGGAGGCCCTGAAGCTCGGCACCGCCACGCGCGGGCACGAGATGTCCCGGATCTCACGTGCAGGGCCGCCGCAGGCGACGAAGGTGCCCGTGGCCGAGCGGGTGAACAGCGCGGGGATGGCGAGCTTCGCTGAGCCGAAGGCGTTCGGCCCGATCTTGGTCCCCGGTGCCAGGTATCGGCTGGAGAGGACGAGGTAGGTGACGCGGCGCCGCAATTGACGGTCGAACACCGCAGCCTCGAAACCCCAGCGCCGCGCGCTTCGCCGTGTGCCGAAGGTGATCGTCTGGGAGACGCTGCCCGTGAACGATTCCGCCTCGCCCGGGCCGCACCCCTCGCTCCTTTGGCCCGACCAGCTCATCGCGTACCGGCCGTGCATCGTCACCTGGAACCACGCTCCTCGGAGAACGGTGTTCAGCGGCGGGCTCGAGCTCGATCCCGACGCGCTGCCGGCCAGCCCCGCGACTGCAGATGCTGCAAGGACGCCCGCCGCAATCCTGCCGAACATTCCAGGACACGCTAGTCCCGGGGTGTTGGAAACACAAGCTACGCTGATTCGCGTGCGGCGGTTCTTCCGCGACATGAACCCGACGGTTCGCGGTTTCGGCGTCATCGCGCTGATCGCGCTGATCGTCGTCGTCCTCCAGCTCGAGCGGACGTTGACGGCGCTCTTCATTCTCGCGCGGATCGCGTTCTTCCTCGCGATCGCCTACTTCATCTACCTCCTCTGGCGCGACCACCGGCACGACATCGCGACGTGGTCGACGCGGGCGCGGGTGGTCTTCTACGGCTCGGCGCTGCTGATGGTCGTGAACGTGGCGGTCCGCTTCTGGGTACCGGTTGGAAACGGCCTGAGCCTGATCGCCTTCCTGGCGGTCTTCGTCTGCGGCGGCTTCGCCATGTGGCGCATCTGGCACGACCAGCACAGCTACGGGTATTAGTTTCAAATCGCAAACGCGCGGCTAAGCGTCTAGCCGGTGGGCAGGCTCGAGCTTCGGGGGGTCGAGGTGAAGACGCGCCGACTCTGGTTCGTCTTCCTCTTCGCCGTCGGAACGCTCGGCCTCTACTACTGGATCTGGTACTACCGCGTGCACGCCGAGCTGCGGGGCTACGGCCGCACCGAGGAAGGTGTCGATGCCGCGGAGCTCTGCGGCATCGACCCTGCGCGGTCAGCGCTCGCGGTCAGCCTCGGCTCCTGGCTGATCATCCCGCCGTTCGTGTCCCAGTGGCGCTTCTACAAGCGCATCCGTCTGGCCCAGGAGCTCGCGGGCGTCGAGGAGCACGAGCGGATCAATCACGCGCTGGGGTTCGCGCTCTTCCTGCTCGCGTACTTCCTCCTGCCGTTCGAGATCGTCTACGCGCAGCAGCACCTCAACCGGCTCTGGCGCCGCGTTCAGGTCGAGGAGGAGGAAGCCGCTCTCGGGATGCGCAGCGTGGCCGCGGCCGAGGAGCGGAGCCGGGCGGTCCTTCGGCAGCGGCAAGAAAGGGAGAGGCACCGGCGCCGGTGGCTCGTGCGCGGCGTCGTCTTGCTCAACCTCGCGCTGATCGGCTCGATCGCGGTGAGCGGTCGGCCGGCGAGCGTGTGGTTCTACGCGACCAGGCATGACGCCTTCGCGAGCCTCGGCAAAGGCCTGCTCGTCGGGCTCGCGGTCTTCCTCGTGATCGCCACGCTCGGGTACGTGGTCAAGCGGCGCGAGCTCTACGCGCGCTGGCCCGAGGTCGCATTCGGCAGGCCGGTCCTGGCCGCGACGTTCGTGCTGCTCGTCTTCGGCGCAGGCTTCCGGATCGCGAGCCACGACGCCGCGGTCTCGAGTGCAGTCCCGAACGTCAACGGGAGCGAAGTGCAGCGGGAGCGGGCGCAGCGGGACGCCGCCGACTGGGGAAACCAGCTGGCCTCGCTGCCGCCCGAGAACGACGCGGCGTTCAAGGACATCCGGACCGTCGGCTCCCTGCTGAAGCGGCAAGGCAACAGCGTCCGCGCCCTTGCCCTGAACCGGGACGCCGAGCGCCACTTCGCCCACATGCTCGCGGCGGTGCGCGGCATTCCCGACTACCCGGAGGCGGACCTGAACGAGCTCCGCGACTCGCTCGTCGGCCTCCTCGTCCTCCGGCACCGGGCCGCGCAGCTCTACGTGCGCGCGCTCGAGGACAACGCTCGTCGAGGGATCCCGCTGACGCAGGACACGCGGGCTCGCGCGCTGCTCGACGAGGGCGACCGCCTGCTCGACCGCGCGGACAAGCAAGAGCCCCCGCTCGTCGCGCGGATCAAGCGCATGAGCCGGCGCTACTCGGCGTCCGGCTGACGCTTCTCCGGGGTTCGGTTACGTACTTTCCCGCGCCCGAGAGCGGGCTCTACCCGGACGACGCGGGAGCCCCTAGCCGCTGTGATCCGTGAAACATCGGCACTCGGACTAGGAGGTCCACTATGCGCAAGGTCATCCTCATCGGAATCGGAGCCCTGGCACTGGCGGCGGCGGCGCCGCTCGCCAGCGGCGGCACGACCTCCGCCTCGAAGCTCGTCGTCGCCATGCACGACCCCGGCTGCCACTGGTTCTACGTCGGCGGCGGCTCCGGCCATCGGCAGTTCGTCAAGTCGGTCACCCGGACCGGCGCTGTCCGCCTCACCAACCTCGACGAGGCCGCGCTGATCGTCAAAGGCCCGAAGGGCACGGTCAAGGAGAAGGTCGGCGCCACGCTGACGCTCAAGGCCAAGGGCCTCTACAAGATCACGATGGTCAAGCAGGCGCCCGACGACAACCACCTACGCCTCACCATCAAGTAACACGCGCATAGCGTGTCGATGAGGAAGGCCCGTCGCGCGGCGGGCCTTCTTTATTGCGTGGTGACGGAGACCTGCGCGCCGTCGAGCTCGTCCAGCGCCTCGCGGATCTCGCAGAGGCGGCCGACGAAGATCGGCGTGTCGCGCTCGGTGTAGCGGCTCGCCTCCGTGTCGCGCAGCGTCAGCATCAGGTGCATGAAGTCGGACGGCTCCTCGCACTCGAACGCGGTCATGAACTCCTGGTCGTCGATCCCGAACGAGTACGTCGTGTGGTTCAGGATCGTCCGGAACTCGTGGCCGATGCGCATGTGCTCGTCCATCGCGCGCTGGCGGTCGTCCTGCGGAAGCGAGTACCAGGGCCGCAGCTTCACGAACGGGTAGACGACGAGGTAGGGCGAGCCTTTAGGGACGACCTGCCGCGGCTTGCGTGCCTTCGTGTACTCGGAGGCCTTCGTGGTGGCCAGGTAGGAGTACGGCGTCTCGAGCCAGCCGGCGATCGGCGTCCCGTTCAGCGCGGCGCCGAGCTCGCCGAGGTCTTCGTACCGCTCGGTGATCTTCCAGAGGAAGAAATCGGCGTCCGGCCGCACGCCTGCCACGGAATACGCGCGGAGCGACGCCATCCGTCCGGCCCAGTCCTCGACCACCTCGGCGAAGGCGTCCTTGCCCGCCCGGCGCTCGTCGATCGGAAGCCGCCGCCAGGCGGGATCGACCTTGTAGAACGTGTAGGCGACGTACTGGCCGGCCATCGCGCGAAAGCCTAGCGGCGTAGGCTCGACGGAGCCGCCAGGGAGCGGAGGCCGCGACTTTGTCGCGGCCGGGAGCGGGATCAGCCGCGGCTACAGGCGGTCAGCTTCCCGTGGCGGAGGTCTCTGACGGTCCGGCGGAAGAGCGGCAGGCTTGCCTTCGCGCTGTGGTCGGCGTAGTAGAGGCCCGACTGCCAGCCGTCGAGGCTGAACTCGTCGAAGGTGTGGAAGATGAAGAGCCCCTTCACGGTCGGCTGGCAGTACGCGAGCGCGAGCGCCCTGCGGTAGTAGGCGGCCTGGAGCTCGGGGCTGACGCGCAGCGCCTCGGTGGCGCTCGCCGTCTGGTAGGCGGCGAGCTTGTTCTGCGGGATCGTGGTCTGGACGCCGAACTCGGTGTAGAGGATCGGGAGCGTGCGGCCCCTCTGAGGTGTCCCGCGGAAGGCCTCGTCGAGCAGCGTGACCAGCTTCGGGTAGTCCGCGAGTGTGATCTGGGTCGTCTTCGGGTGCGAGATTGTGGGCGGCACCTTCGACGTGAGCATGTAGGGATGGATCGCGAAGGCGTCCATCAACGGCGCCTTCCGGCCGCTTGCGCGGTAGGCGGCCCCGAGGTCGCGAATGAATGCGGTCGGCGAATGCGTCGGGCGGATCCCGTTCGGCCGGTCGGCGCCGCGCGGCGAGAGCCCCACGCCGACCACCCGCACCTGCGGCGCGGCGTCCTTCAGCGCGTCGTAGCTGCGCGCGAGCAGGTTCTCGTAGGCCTTGGCCGCGGCATCGCTCCCGCCGGCCCCGAACTGCGGCTTCCAGAAGGTGCTCAGGTTCGGCTCATTCCCGACGATCACGGCGTACGCGCTGGGGACCGCCTTCGCGACCGCGGCGGTGAACTGGGCGAACTGCTCGCGCTCGGCTCCGTCCTTCGGCGTGTTCCGCCCGAGACCGTTCCAGACGACGATGAAGAGACGCATGTGGGCGCGCTTCGCCGCGCGGGCCGCGTTCAGAGTCCCGCGCAGGCTCCCCGGCGGCGGGGCCGTCAGGCCGGCCTTCCACGTCGCCGTGAGTACGAGCGCGCCGAAGCCCGCGCGGCGCGAGAGGTTGACGGCCGCGTCGGCGGCGGCCGGGTCCTGCTGGGCCAACGAGTCGTCGACCACGCCGACGGTGAACGCGTGCAGCCTCGGACCGTGCGGCGCAGGCGGTGGCGGCAGCTTCGCGGTCGTCGCGGGCACCGGGGACGTCGTCGTGGTCGGTGGGACGACCGGCACTCCGCCGGAGGTCGAGGTCGCTCCGGGAACGCCGGCGCTTGTCGTCGCGTTCGTCGGCAGCGTGCCGCTCGACGAGGCCCCTGGGGTACCCGGCGTGCTCTGAGCGGTGGACGCAAGCGCCCCCCTCGAACCGCCGCCGTCGTGGGACGAGACGACGACGGCCGCCACCGCGCCCGCTCCGGCCACGACAGCTATCCCCACCGCGAGCAGGTCTTTCCTCACCGGGCTTTCCTCACCGGGCAGGAGGCTACCCTTGCCCGGCCATGGCGAAGCGTGTCGAAGAGCAGCTGAAGGGGCTCCCGACCAAGTCCGGCGTCTACCTTTTCCGCGGCTCGCGGGGCGAAGTGCTGTACGTCGGCAAGGCGAAGTCGCTGCGTCCGCGCGTGCGCAGCTACTTCCAGGCGGGCACCGGCGGGCGTTCGACGATCGCGAAGCTCCCGGAGCGCGTCGCGGACATCGAGGTGATCGTCACCGACACCGAGGTCGAGGCGCTCCACCTCGAGCAGAATCTGGTGAAGCGCCACCGGCCGCCGTTCAACGTGCGTCTCCGGGACGACAAGTCGTTCCCGTACATCGCCGTCACGGTGGAGGACGACTACCCGCGCGTCATGTTCACGCGCGAGCGCCACCGGCGCGGGGTCGTCTACTTCGGCCCGTACGCGAACGCGAAAAAGGTGCGCGAGACGCTCGACGTGCTCAACCGCGTCTTTCCCGTACCGGCCGTGCGAGGGGCCCAAGCCCGGCCGCCATTCGGGGATCCCTTGCCTCGATTACCACATCGAGCGCTGCCTGGCGCCGTGCGTCGGCTACGTCTCGAAGGACGACTACCGCGCGATCATCGACGGCGTGATCGAGTTCCTCTCGGGAGAGACGCGGCCGATCCTGCGCGAGCTCGAGCGGAAGATGAAGGACGCGGCCGAGGGTGAGCGCTTCGAGGAGGCAGCGCGCTACCGCAACCGGCTCTTCTCGGTACGGCACCTCGCCGAGCGGCAGGCGGCCGACAAGCGCGCGGTCGGGACCGTCGACGTGATCGGGATCGCGGCCGAGGGCGACCGGGCGGCGGTTCAGATCTTCCCCCTGCGCGACGGGCGCTTGATCGACCGCTACGGGTTCCATCTCGAGAACGTGGCAGGGCAGGACACGCCCACGCTGGTCGAGGCCTTCGCGACCGAGTACTACGGCGCGGCGCCGAGCGTCCCGCCGCAGATCGTCGTCCCGCCCGACTCCGGCGACACGAGCGCCTTGGAGCAGTTCCTGTCGGATAGGCGCGGCTCGCGCGTCGAGGTGCGCGCGCCGGTTCGAGGCGAGAAGAGGCGCCTGCAGGAGCTCGCGACCGAGAACGCGCAGGTGGCGCTGCAGTCGGACGCGGCCCAGGCAGAGCAGCGGCGGCTAAGGCGGGTCGAGGCTCTGGAGGAGCTGCGCGAGGCGCTGAACTTGGAGAGCCTGCCGCTGCGGATCGAGTGCTACGACATCTCGAACATCCAGGGCGAGGCGGTCGTCGGCTCGATGGTCGTCTTCCAGGATGCGCTGGCCAAGAAGGCGCACTACCGCAAGTTCGGCGTGCGCGGCCTCGACGGGCAGGACGACTACGCGGCTCTGGCCGAGGTCGTCTCGCGGCGGTTCGCCCGCATGAGCGACACGATCGCCTCGGAGGACTACGACGAGTCCTTCGCCGCGACGCCGAACCTCGTCGTGATCGACGGCGGCAAGGGCCAGCTCGCGGCGGCGCTGCAGGCGATGCAGGCCTTCGACCTGCCGCGCGTCGCCGTCATCTCGCTGGCGAAGCGGATCGAGGAGGTCTTCGTCCCGGGCCGGCCGGAGCCGATCCTTCTCTCGCCCCACTCGGCGGGCCTGCAGCTGCTGCAGCGCGTCCGTGACGAGGCGCACCGCTTCGCGGTCGGCTTCCACCGCCAGCGCCGGGACGCCAAGGCGCGCGAGTCGATCTTCGACACGCTGCAGGGCGTCGGCCCCGCGAGGCGCCGCGCGCTGCTGCGCCACTTCGGCTCGGCGGAGCGCTTCCTGGCCGCGTCGCAGGAGGAACTCGAAGGCGTCCCCGGCATCCCGGAGCGAACTGCGCGCTCGATCTACGCGCAGCTCCACAAGGCGGGTCGCGCGTAATCCCCGCGCCTCAACCCTCAAGTAACACAGTGTTACAAGGCCGGTTCGGCGCGTCAGCGACCCCGAGCTCCTCGGCGTGGGGGCGTTGGCAAGAAGATTGTCGGGGGTCTGAATGGATAGGCGATCCCGGCCAGCGCTTCGCCGGCCGACGGGCGCGCAGGAGCCCCGCGGGCCTCCCTCACCAGCAGACGCACGCACTGATAGCTCGGGCGCGTGAGACCGAGTCGCTCCGCCTCGTTTCCGACTAAACGGCAAATCTCGGCGGGGGTCAGATCTCGCGTAGCGAGTCGGTTGACGACCTCGAGTAGCCGCGGGGAGATCCGAGGCGCGAACTTCATCTGCGAGCAGAGTGGCCGCCCGACACCGCCAGAGGTGTGACGAAAGCGTTCCGATTCGCCCAAGTAACACTGTGTTACAAGGGCGGTTAGGCGGCGCGGATCGCCGGGGCGGTCCTGTGACGACGGCTCTGGTCGGCTCTCATGCGGAGTGCAACGCGGGCGGGAGCGGATAGAAGTCCCGGCGTGAGCTCTGCCGTCGGCCCGGCCGCTGCGTTCGCGCTGATTCGTCGGCGCTCGTTCGGGCCCTACTTCGTCGGGAACGCGCTCTCCGCGAGCGGGACCTGGTTCCAGAACCTCGCCGCGGCGCTGCTGATCTACCGGCAGACCCACTCGGCGCTGCTGCTCGGCGTTCTCAACTTCGCGCAGTTCCTCCCGATCCTGCTGCTCGCTCCCTGGGCGGGCGGCGCGTCCGACAGGTTCAACCGCCGTCAGCTGTTGTTCATCACGCAGAGCGTCGCCATCGTTCTCTCGGGCGGGCTCGGGCTGCTGGCCTGGCACGACCTTGCCCCGCCCGCGGTCGTGATCGCCGATGCGGTCGCGCTCGGGATCGTGAGCGCGTTCTCTGCTCCGGCGCAGCAGGCGATGATTCCGCAGCTCGTCGAGACGCATGAGGTGCCGACCGCGGTCGCGCTCAACTCGATGACGTTCAACCTCGCGCGGGCGGTCGGCCCGGCCTCGGCGGCCCTGGCCGTGGAGTACCTCGGCATTCCGGCGGCCTTCGGGCTGAACGCCCTCTCGTACCTGGTCTTCATCGGGGCGCTGCTACTGATCGGCCCACAGGCTCAGGAGCTCGCAGATCGTTCGGTCAGCCACCTGCGCGCCAGCGTCGACCTCCTGCGGCGCAGGCCCCAGCTGATCGTCTTCCTCGTGATCGTGGCTGCGGTCGGCTTTGCCTCCGACCCGGTGAACACGCTCGCGCCGGCCTGGGCGCACGCGTTCGGGGAGAAGGACACGACCGCCGGGTACATCATCGGCGTCTTCGGCGCCGGGGCGGTCACCGCGGGCCTGGTCGTGGCCGGACGCGTGGGCGGGAGCCGGCGCAGGATGTTCGCGACGCTGCTCCTGCTCGGCGGCGGGCTCGTCGCCTTCTCGCTGTCACCCTGGCTGGAGGTGGCGCTGCCGTTCCTGTTCGTGGCGGGCTTCGGCTACCTGGCGTCGAACACGCACGCGACGTCACGCCTGCAGCTGGGCGTGGACCCCTGGGAGCGCGGCCGGATCATGGCGCTCTGGAGCGTTGCGTTCCTCGGCCTGCGCCCGTTCGCCAGCATCCTCGACGGAGCGATCGCGGCGGCGTTCGGGGTCAGGGTCGCCGGGGTCGTGCTCGCGCTGCCCGCGCTCGGCTGCGCGGTCTGGATGGCGGTGCGCGCGCGGTCGCGCGGCTGGGGGCCGGCGCGCGCGGAGCTCCCGCCGGCCTAGGGAACCGACAGCGAGCTGGTGAAGAGCGATTCGTCCAGCCGGTGGCGATGCGGCTTCTGGGCGAGCACGAAGACCGGAACCGCGCGGCCGCCGGCGAACGACGTCGAGATGTAGTCGCCGGCCATCGAGCCCAGCGAGGTGCTCGCGAGCCAGCCGCGGCGCACATGGCTGGAGTTCAGGAGCTTCGGCCGGGTCCACGTCGCGCCGGCGTCCGAGGACGAGACGAAGCGGACGTCGAGACTGGAGCCGCGCACCTGGTAGTACGTGAGCGCGAGCCTGCCGGCGCGCGACGGATCCGCGTCGAGCCCGGGCAGCTCCGCATCGGCAGCGCCGCCCGGAATGCGGGTCACGGGCGTCCAGGTGACGCCGTCCGTCGTCGAGGTGTACGCGATCGAGTTCGCATTGCACCCGGGCGAGAACGAGCAGTCGCTCCAGGCGACGTACGCGCGGCCGTCGGCGCTCACCGTCGAGGTGGGTAGCGGCGCCGCCCGCAGCCCGGGTTGCTCGTGGTACCGCACCGGCGCGACGCCGATCTGCTCCGTCCAGTGAGCGCCGCCGTCGTCGGAGCTCACGACCGACAGCTTGGCCTGGTCGTAGAACGGGATCAGCACGCGACCCGTCGGCAGCACGAGCGGCTGCACCCCCGGCGCGAAGTCACCGTCGATCGACCCGCGGCCGGGCCTCCCCGGGGCGGCGACCGCCTGCGACCAGGTGAGCCCGCCGTCGCTGGAAGCCTGGGCGACGACCTGATCGCCGACGAGATCGCTGTAGCTGATGTAGCAGCTGCCGAAATGCGGGCTGGACGGCCAGTTGTCGCAGGCGATCCACTCCTTGTCCTGGCCGAGGGCGTTGCGGGTCACGACCGCCTGGACGGGGTTGCCCCAGTGCCGGCCGTCGGTCGAGCGGCTGATCGCGAGGTACGAGCCCTGGCCGAAGACGAGCGAGATCGCGAGCCACTCGCCGTGCTTCTGGTCGTACGCGATCGCCGGGTCGCTCACGCGCGGCGTCAGGCCGTGCAGGAAGCCGCGCCTCCACGTCAGGCCGCTGTTCCGCGAGACCGCGAAGCCGATGTTGTGCGAGCCGCCGTCGAAGTAGCGGCCCACCTGGAAGACGGCGACGACCGTCGTCCCGAAGGCCGCCGAGTCCGGCTCGACCTCGGTTGCGTGCTCGCTGACGGCGTTGCGGTAGGGGTCGAGCGAGGTTCGCCGCGTGACCGTCTCGCAGTCCGGGCCGACGCGGTCGAACCCGTCGACGGTCGCGAGGTCGTAGCCGCCGCCGCAGGTGACGACGTCGTGGACGGCATTGACCGTCTGCAGCCGGTCGGGCTTGCGCGTCCCGCGGACCCGTGCGGCCGTCGCGACCGACGCGGCGACGAGCACGAGCGCGCTCGCGAGGACGAATACGCGCTTCAGCGACTGCCGCCGGGGCCGCCGGGCCGTCCGTCGCTGTCGGACTCAGCGAGGAACGGGTAGCGGTAGTCGCGCGGCGGCACGAACGTCTCCTTGATCGTCCGCGGGCTCACCCAGCGGATCAGGTTCCACATCGACCCCGCTTTGTCGTTCGTGCCCGACGCCCGCGAGCCGCCGAACGGCTGTTGGCCGACGACCGCGCCGGTGGGTTTGTCGTTGACGTAGAAGTTGCCGGCCGCGTAGCGCAGCGCCTCTTGCGCCTCGTCGATCGCGGCGCGGTCCTGCGAGAAGATCGCGCCGGTGAGACCGTACGGGGCCGTCTCGTCCACGAGCTCCAGCGTCTGCTCCCATTCGTTCTCCGGATAGACGTAGGTGGTGACGATCGGCCCGAAGAACTCCTCCTGCATGAGCCGGTCGCGCGGATCCTTCGTCTGGATCACCGTGGGCTCGACGAAGAAGCCCTCGCTGTCGTCCGCGCCGCCGCCGACGAGCACCTCGGCGTCGTTCGACCGTGCGTAGTCGATGGCTTCCTTCTGGCGGGCGAACGACTTGCCGTCGATCACGGCCCCCATGAAGTTGGAGAAGTCCGTGACGTCGCCCATCTTGATCGTGCCGACCTCCTCGACCAGGCGCTCGCGCAGCTCCGGCCAGAGATTCGACGGCGCGTAGACGCGCGAGGCCGCCGAGCACTTCTGGCCCTGGTACTCGAAGGAGCCGCGCAGGATCGCGGCGGCGACCGCGTCGACGTCCGCGCTCGGGTGGGCGACGATGAAGTCCTTGCCGCCGGTCTCGCCCACGATCCGCGGGTAGTTGCGGTAGCGGTCGATGTTCTCGCCGACGGTCTTCCAGATCGAGTGGAAGACCTCCGTCGAGCCCGTGAAGTGGATCCCCGCGAGGTGCTCGCTGGCGAGGACCGGGTCGCCGACGGCGGCGCCGCTTCCGGGCAGGAAGTTGATCACTCCGGGCGGGACGCCCGCCTCCTCGAGCAGCTTCATCGTCCAGTAGGAGGAGACGGCCGCCGTCGACGCCGGCTTCCAGAGGATCACGTCGCCCATCAGCGCGGGGCTCGACGAGAGGTTGGCGCCGATCGCCGTGAAGTTGAACGGCGAAATCGCGAACACGAAGCCCTCGAGCGGCCGGTACTCCATCCGGTTCCAGACGCCGGGCGAGGAGACCGGCTGCTCCTCGTAGATTCGCACCATGAACTCGACGTTGAAACGCCAGAAGTCGATCACCTCGCAGGCCGCGTCGATCTCGGCCTGGTGCGCCGTCTTCGACTGGTTGAGCATCGTCGCCGCCACGAGCGTCGGGCGCCACGGGCCGGCGAGGAGCTCGGCGGCGCGCATGAAGACCGCGGCGCGCTCTTCCCACGGGAGGCGGTGCCAGTCCTCCCACGCCTCGGCCGACGCGGCGATCGCGCGCTCGACCTCGGCCGGGCTCGCTTTGTGCACCTTCGCCAGGACGTGGCTCTTGTCGTGCGGCATGACCGCGTCGAACGTGTCGCCCGTCCGGATCTCCTCGCCGCCGATCACGCAGGGGATGTCGAGCTGCTCGTCTCTGAACTCGGCGAGGCGAGCTTCCAGCTCCTCGCGCTCGGGCGAGCCCGACGTGTACTCGCGAACCGGCTCGTTGCGCGGAGGCGGCGGGCGGAAGATGCCGGGGCGGCTCATCGTGGTGATTCTACGATTCGTCCCATGGTCGAGCGGGTGACGTACGCCGTCGAGGGCTGGGGGGTGGGGGAGGTCTGGCTCGACGCGGGCCTGCTCGCGTGGCACGAGCACCCGACGCCGGCGGCTGTGCACGCGGACATCGACCGAGGTGCACACCTCCACACAGCCCTTCTGGACCGGTTCCGCGCGTACTTCGCCGGAGCGGCGGATTCCTTCGCGGACGTCGAGCTCGAGCTCGACTGGTGCACGGCGTTTCAGCGGCGGGCAGTCGAGGCGATGCGCTCGATCCCGTACGGCGAGACGGCCACGTACGGCGAGGTTGCGGCCCTCGCCGGGCACCCGAACGCCGGCCGCGCGGTCGGCTCGGTCTGCGCCGCGAACCGCTTCGCGCTCGTGGTGCCGTGCCACCGGGTGGTGGCCGCCGACGGGCTCGGCTCGTACGGCTCGCTGGGGACCGGCTACAAGCAACGGCTTCTGGAGCTCGAGGGTGTCGTTCTCTGAGGACGTCCGCGCCGAGCTCGCGGCGATCGCGCCGGAGCGTGAGTGCGACCGGATCGCGGAGCTCTCCGCACTCTTCCACTTCGCGGGACGGCTTCACCTGCGCGGCCGCGGGGAGGTCTCGCTCCACCTCGACCTGGCGAGCGGCGCCGTCGCGCGCCGGGCGTTTTCGCTCCTGCGCTCCTTCGGCGTCGACTCCGAGATCCGCACCTACCGGCAGCGAGCCTTTGGCCGGGAGACGCGCTATCAGCTGCACGTCGAGGGGAGCCGGCAGCTGCTCGAGCGCGCAGGGGTCGTCGACGCCAGGTCGCGGCCACGCGAGCGACCGCCGCGCCGCCTGCTCGGACGCAGCTGTTGCCGGGCGGCGTACCTGCGCGGTGCGCTCCTCGCGGCCGGCTCGGTGACCCCGCCGCCGTCGCCGCACCTCGAGGTCCGCTGCGAAACGCGTGCGGGCGCCGAGACAGTGGCCGAGGCCGCGGCCGCCGAAGGAGGGGACCTCCGCGTGACGGAGCGGGGCGACCAGTCGCTCGCCTACGCGAAGGGAATCGACCGGATTGCGGGTGTCCTCGCGGCGGCGGGAGCGAGCGACGCTGCGCTCGCTCTCCAGGAACGGGCGGTCGTCGGCTCGACGCGCGCCAACGCCAACCGCCTCGCGAACGCCGACCACGCAAACCTGGTCAGGGCCGGCCGCGCGGCGCACGAGCAGCTCGAGGCGGTGCGCCGCTTGCAACGCGCGAACCGCCTCGACGAGCTTTCCCATACGCTCCGGGAGGTCGCTGAGCTGCGTCTGAAGAACCCATCGCTGTCCCTCCGAGACCTCGGCAGGAAGTGCGATCCGGCCGTCAGCAAGGCAACCGCGCACCGACGGCTGCGCGCGCGTCCTGCGCATTGCGCAGCGCTAATAGAAGTTCCTCTTTACGACTTGCAAAGCGCGTAGTTTTTCGGCGGCGCATTGAGTAATACTCCGCGGGGCGGGTTCGCGCTCGTCCGGCGATGGATTCAGACCCCGTCCGTCGCCAAGGTCCGGAGCGCGACAATGCGGAGGGGGAGGTCGTCCTCGGAGCTTCCCCTCCGGCCCGCCTACCTAGGGTTAGACTCGAAGCGGAATCGAGCGAGGAGGCTGGCGTGGCCATTCGTGTCGGGATCAATGGATTCGGTCGCATCGGGCGGAACTTCTTCCGGGCGCACCTCAAGCGCAGCGCGGACTTCGAGATCGTGGCAGCGAACGACCTCGGCGACGCCGAGACGATGGCCTACCTGCTCAAGCACGACTCCGTCCTCGGCACCCTCGACGAGGACGTGAGCGCGGGCGACGGCAAGATCACGGTCGGCTCGCAGGAGCTCAAGCTGCTCAGCGAGCGCGATCCCGCGAGCCTTCCCTGGGGCGATCTCGGCGTCGACGTCGTGATCGAATCCACGGGCTTCTTCACCGACCGCGACGGCGCCTCGAAGCACCTCGAGGGCGGCGCGCGCAAGGTGATCATCTCGGCACCTGCGAAAGGCCCGGACGTCACCTTGGTGCTGGGCGTCAACGACGGGGACTACGACCCCGAGCAGCACGACGTCATCTCGAACGCCTCCTGCACGACAAACTGCGTGGCGCCGCTGGCGAAGATCCTGCACGACGAGCTCACGATCGAGCAGGGCTTCATGACGACGATCCACGCGTACACGAACGACCAGCGCGTGCTCGACCTCCCGCACGAGGACCTTCGCCGGGCGCGGGCCGCCGCGATCAACCTGATCCCGACCTCGACCGGCGCCGCGCGCGCGATCGGGCTCGTCCTGCCGGATCTCCAGGGGAAGGTCGACGGGATGTCGATGCGAGCGCCCGTGCCGACGGGCTCGATCGTCGACCTCGTCTGCAGAGTCGGCCGCGAGACGACGAAGGAAGAGGTCAACGAGCTTTTCCGCTCGAAGGCCGACACCGGCCCGTTCGAGGGGATCCTGCGCTACTCGGACGAGCCGCTCGTCTCGACCGACATCCAGCACTCGTCGTACTCGTCGATCTTCGACAGCGACCTGACGATGGCGAACGGAACGATGGTCAAGGTTTTCGGCTGGTACGACAACGAGTGGGGCTACTCCTGCCGGCTCGTCGACCTCGTGGCGAAGGTCGGCGCGAGCCTCCCTGCGGCCGTTAGTGCGTAGGCCGAGGTCGGTCCGCGAGGCCGAGGTCGCCGGCAAGAACGTCCTCGTCCGCGCCGATCTGAACGTGCCGCTGGACAACGGGCGCGTCGCGGACGACACGCGGATCCGGGCCTCCCTGCCGACGCTGCAGTACCTGCTCGAGCACGAGGCGAAGGAGGTCGCGGTCTGCTCGCACCTCGGCCGCCCCGACGGCGCCGATCCTGCGTTCTCGATGACCCCTGTGGCCAGGCGGCTGCGAGAGCTCCTGCCCGACGAGCGGATCGACATCCTCGAGAACACGCGCTTCGAGCCCGGCGAGACCAAGAACGATCCAGAGTTCGCACGGCAGCTCGCCGACACGCGCGACCTCTTCGTCGAGGACGCGTTCGGCTCCGTTCACCGCGCTCACGCCTCCACGGTCGGCGTCGCCGAGCTGCTTCCCGCCTACGCGGGGCTCCTCCTCGAGCGCGAGCTGGAGGAGCTCGGGAAGCTGCTGGGAGACGTCGAGCGACCCTTCGTGCTCGTCTCCGGCGGCGCGAAGGTCGACGACAAGCTCGGCGTCTTGCGCAATCTCGGCGGGAAGGCCGACACCGTGCTGGTCGGCGGCAAGATGGCCGAGCAGTTGCGTGACGAGAACCCGCTCGGGTTTCCTGTCGAGCTTCCGAGCGACGTCGTGGCCGCGGCCGCGTTCGAGGCGGAGGCCGAGTCGAAGGTCGCCCCGTACCACGAGCTCCCCGACGGCTGGCTCGGGCTCGACATCGGCCCCGAGACGAGAGAGCGCTTCGCCGGCGCGATCGCAGACGCGCGGACGATCTTCTGGAACGGGCCCATGGGCGTGTTCGAGTGGCCGCGCTTCGCCGAGGGAACGAAAGCCGTCGCGGAGGCCGTGGCGAGCGCCGACGCGTTCTCGGTCGTCGGCGGCGCCGACTCGATCCACGCGCTCAACGAGCTCGGTCTCCTCGACCGCGTCTCCTGGGCTTCGACCGGGGGCGGCGCGGCGCTCGAGCTCCTGGAAGGGAAGGAGCTGCCCGGGGTGGCGGTCATCCCCGCCGCCTGAACCTCTCGGTTGACAGGTCGCGTCAACCAGGAAGAGACTCCTCTATCAGGGAAAGAGGAGCCACTGGGAGAGGAGGCACCATGAGGAAGACGCCGTTGCTGCTGCGCGCGGCGATCCTCGCGGCCATCGTCGCGGGAGCTCTCGTGCTCGGACCGGGTGTCGCAAAGCCTGCATCGCAGGCGTTCGTGCATCACGCGTATCCGTCGGCGTTCACGCCGATTTCGGCGCTCGGGGGCGTGGCGGAGGACGAGCCGCTTTGCGAAAGCCACAAGTCGGTGTGCCGTGACGCGTTCAAGACGCCGGGCGACCCGTACGTCGGCCACGACGAGCCGTCGGTCGCGTTCAAGTCGTCGCGGCCCGGCTCGGGCTACGACATGACCTACGTCGTGCAGCTGCCGACGGAGCCGCCCAAGAAGCCGAAGGCCGACGGCTCCGGCGGGACCTGGACGTTCGAGCAGCGCCCGACCTTCTGGCTCGGGCTCACGCTCTGCGACACCGAGTCGGCGCCGGAGTACACGCACACCTGTACGCCGGACTCGGACGGGAACGATCTCGTCGGGACCGACCCGAACGCGCCGGACTACATCGGCAAGCACCCCGGGAACGCGTTCCTGGAGGTGCAGTTCTACGGGCCCGGCTACGTGCCCCAGTTCGAAGGCTTCGGCTGCGCCGCGCACGACTACTGCTCGGCAATGACGATCGACAGCCTCACCGAGGACCAGAACACGCATACCTTCAACACGGAGGACTGCGACAACTACATCCTCGGCGGCCAGGAGCCGATCAACTGGGCCTACATCACCAAGAACGGGCACTCGCAGGCCCCGGCCGACCCGCTCTTCACCGGGACGTTCGACGACCCGAACCTCACGGCCGTCACCCCGGACTACCACCAGGACCTGCTGATGAAGCCGGGGGACCGGATCCAGGTGCACATGCACGACACGGCCGCAGGCTTCCGCGTCGATATGACTGATCTCACCACCCACAAGAGCGGCTCGATGACGGCCTCGATCGCGAACGGGTTCGCGCACGTGCTGTACACGCCGGGCGACAACCCGTGCCAGTCGGCGCCGTACGCCTTCCACGCGGAGTACAGCACCGGAAACCCGCGCGGGAACACGTGGTCAGCTCACACGACGAACGTCTCGTACTCGGACGAGCTCGGCCACTTCGAGCACTGCAACGCGCTCGACGCCGACTTCAACTGCGCCGAGGCCGGCTCGGACGACGAGGGCGGCCTCGACGACGACGACGTCTTCTGCGTGCCAGGGTCGGACTCGAGCTTCATCCACATCAACGGCTGCTTCGGGGACGACCTCGACTTCGACGGCCCCTCGTACCAGAACGCCTGGCCGGGGACGAATCCGAACGTCCACCAGGACCAGAAGTACCACCCGAGCCCGGTGATCTTCTCGAGCCCGACTACCGTTGGCGGGCATCAGTACGAGAACGCCGACTTCGAGGCAGACATGCCTGCGTTCGAGCCGACATGCGACACCGTCACGGGCGCCGGGTGCACCAACCCGCCGCAGGGTGCCGCGTTCTATCCGTTCTTCACGACACGGAACGACGACGGCGGCCACGGCAACGGCCACGAGGGCAACGGCCACCACCACGCCTGCAGCTGGCAGGAGGGCGGGAACTTCATCCCGGGCACCGTCAACCACTTCGGCGGCAGCTCGGCGGAGTTCGGAGCGCTGCTCCTGACGACGTACCCCGCGGCCGGCTTCACGACGGTCCAGCGGTACGAGAACTTCAACAGCGGCGACTTCGCCAATCCCTGCCCGGCGACCGGGTAGCGCAACTCGGAGAGGGAGCGGCCCAGCGCCGCTCCCTCTCTTCTCACGGAACGTTTCACGCTTTCCGTATGGGACGGCTCTAAGATCGCGCCGATGCCGCTTCTGGCCGCCAACTGGAAGATGTACAAGGGTCCGGGGGAGACGCGGGAGTTTCTCGCGGCCTTCGAGCCGCCCGAGGGGGTCGACGTCGTCGTCTGCCCGCCGTTCGTCTCGCTCGGCGCGGCGGTCGAGAGCGGGCTGACGGTCTTCGCCCAGAACGTCCACTGGGCGGACGAAGGGGCGTACACCGGCGAGGTCTCGGCACCGATGTTGCTCGAGCTCGGCGTCGCCGGCGCGATCGTCGGCCACTCGGAGCGGCGCCAGTACTTCGGCGAGACCGACGAGACCGTTGCGCGGCGGCTCACGGCAGCCTTCGAGCACGGGCTGGGCGCGATCGCCTGCGTGGGCGAGTCGCTCGAGGAGCGAGAGTCAGGCCAGACCGAGCTCGTCCTGCGGGTTCAGGTCGAGGCGATCGCCGACGCCGTCGGCGCGCACGGGGCACTTGTGATCGCCTACGAGCCGGTCTGGGCCATCGGCAGCGGCAAGACCGCGACTCCCGAGATCGCCCGGGAGGCGCACGCCTTCATCAAGAGCCTGCTCGACGTGCCGGTGCTCTACGGCGGCTCGGTCAAGCCCGAGAACGCAGCCGAGCTCCTTTCCCAATCCGACGTCGACGGCGCCCTCGTCGGCGGCGCCTCTCTCGACGTGGAATCGTTCACCGCGATTTGCCGGGCCGCTTCCCTCTCGTAGTTCTCGTCATCCTGGACGGCTGGGGCTGCGCGCCGGCCGGCCCGGGGAACGCCGTCGAGCTGGCGGAGACGCCCGTCTTCGACCGGCTCTGGGCCGAGTACCCGCACACGACGCTGAAGGCGTCCGGCGAGGCGGTCGGGCTGCCGGAAGGGCAGATGGGGAACTCCGAGGTCGGCCACCTGACGATCGGCTCGGGCCGCGTGCTCGACCAGGACCTGCAGCGGATCAACCGAGCGGTGGCGGATGGCTCGTTCCTCGAGAACCCGGCCCTGAAGGCCGCGTTTGCCAAGGGCGGGAACGTGCACCTGCTCGGCCTCGTCTCGCACGGCGGCGTGCATTCGCACATCGACCACCTCAAGGCGCTGCTCCGGTTCGCGCCGGAGCGCACGTGGATCCACGCGTTCACCGACGGCCGAGACGTCTCGCCGCACGCGGCCGAGCACGATCTCGCCGAGCTTCCCGCGGACAGGATCGCGACCGTGGCCGGGCGCTACTACGCCATGGACCGCGATCAGCACTGGGAGCGGACCGAGCGCGCACTCGCCGCGATCGTCGACGGGGAGGGCGGGCATGCGGACGACCCCGTGGCCGCGGTCCGCGCGAGTCACGAGAAGGGCGTCACCGACGAGTTCATCGAGCCGGTCGTGATCGACGGGCGTCCGCGGCTGACCACGGACGACGCGGCGATCTTCTTCAACTTCCGGCCGGACCGCGCGCGCCAGCTGACGCAGAAGCTGCTCGAGGGCGGATTCGACCTGACGACGATGACGCGCTACCGCGAGGACTTCGACTGCCCGGTCGCATTCGCGGAGCAGGACGTGAAGGAGACGCTCGCGGAGGCGCTCGCCGAGCACGGCCTCCGCCAGCTGCACGTCGCCGAGACCGAGAAGTACGCGCACGTGACCTACTTCTTCAACGGCGGTGAGGAGCAGGAGTTTGCCGGCGAGACCAGGATTCTCGTCCCGAGCCCTCGCGACGTCGGCACGTACGACCAGAAGCCGGAAATGTCTGCGGACGAGGTGGCCGAGCGCCTTTGCCGCGCGCTCGAGGACGACGGCTACAGCTTCGCGGTCGTCAACTTCGCCAACCCGGACATGGTCGGCCACAGCGGTGTGATCCCGGCTGTCGTCAAGGCGGTCGAGACGGCCGACAGCTGCCTCGGGCGGGTCGTGGAGAGCGTCCAGCGTCTCGGCGGCGTGGTGCTGATCACCGCCGACCACGGCAACGCGGAGACGATGCTCGAGTCCGACGGCACGAGCCCGCACACGGCGCACACGACGAACCCGGTGCCGCTCATCGTCACGGACCATGCGGCCCGGCTTCGTGAGGGCGGCGAGCTCTCGGATCTGGCTCCAACCGTCCTCGCTTACCTCGGCATCACGAAAAACTTACAGATGAGCGGCCAAAACATCTGCAATTAGCCCATTTGGGCTGGTTACAGCCGCAGGACTTCCCGTCTATACTCCGCAGGTCTTGTCACTGGCCCAGCCCGATCCCGGCGTCCTCAAGAAAGCGCAACGCGGCGATGAGCGTGCGTTTTCCATCATTCTCCGGGCCTACGAGCGGCCGGTCTACAACTACGTCCTGCGGCTCGTCAACGGTGACCGCTCGCTGGCCGAGGATCTGACGCAGGAGGTCTTCCTCCGCGTCTTCCAGGGCCTGCCGAAGTTCTCGCTGCGCTGCAAGTTCACGACCTGGCTCTTCCAGGTGACCAAGAACCGCGTTCTCGACGAGCTCCGCGCCTCGGAGCGCCGCCCGCGCGCGCTCGTCGCGCTCGACGACATCGCGCCGTTCGAGGTGCTCGACGCGCCGGTCGAGCGGCTCGAGGAGATCGACACCCTCTGGCGCGCGGTCGAGAACCTGACGGTCGACCTGAAGATGGCGCTGCTCCTCCGGGACGTGGTCGGGCTCTCCTACACGGAGATCGCCGATTCGCTCGAGATCACGCTCGCGACGGTCAAGTGGCGGATCTACAAGGCACGTGAAGAAGTCCAGATCGCGCTCGTGCGCGAGGGCGTCTCCTTCGCGCCGGCCCCCGCCGCAGCGGTCGAGGCCTAGCCCGGCCTTAGCCTCCCGAGCGCTGCCGTAGCCAGGCGGCGATGTTGCGCGCCTGTTCCTGCGCGTCCGTGCCCCGCGGGATCGGCTGTACCTTCGGCTGCTCGACGGTGACCGCGGTGCCTCGCGACGGCTTCGAGCTCCCGCCCGACGCGAGCACGACCGCGAGCAGGACCGCCGCCAGCAGGAGGAGGCCGGCTACGGCGGCCCAGATCAGCCGGCGGTCGCGGAACAGCTCCCGTCGGCGCGGCGCAGGCAGCACCTTCGTCGTGGCTGCATCTGCGGGCGCGAGCTCCCGGGCGAGCTGGGCACCGTCGCGCGGCCGGTATTCGGGGTTCCGCGCGAGGCAGTGCATGACAACGTCCTCGAGGTCGCGTGGGACGTCGGGCACGAGCTCATGGACGGGCGGAACCTCCATGACCGGCCGCTGCGCGAGGTCGTCCAGCGTCTCGACCTGGAAGGGCGTTCGCCCCGTGATCAGCTCGTAGAGAACGACTCCGAGGGAGTAGACGTCCGTGGCCGGCGTGACCTCTTCGCCGAGCGCCTGCTCGGGCGAGAGGTAGGCCGCGGTGCCAAGGACGGTGCCCGCCTGCGTGAGCGCCGTCGCCTCGGTGGCGCGGGCGATTCCGAAGTCGGCGATCTTGAGGGTGCCGTCGCGTCGGAGGATCAGGTTCTGCGGCTTGACGTCGCGGTGGACGAGCCCGGCTGCGTGCGCGTGCGCCAGGCCGTGCGCCGCCTGCAGCGCAAGCCCGCGAGCCTCCTCGGGCGGGATGCGGCCGCGCCGCGCGAGCAGCTCGGCGAGGTTCTCGCCCTCGACGTACTCCATCACGATGTACGGCCGGCCTCCGTCCTCGCCCGCGTCGAAGACGCTGACGACATTGGGATGCGAGAGGCGTGCCGCGAGCCGCGCCTCGCGCACGAACCGTCGGTGCACGCTCTCGTCGCCGCCGAGGTTCTCCGCGAGGAGCTTCAGCGCGACGAGGCGGTCGAGCTCCGTGTCGCGGGCGAGGTGGACCGACGCCATCCCGCCGTGACCGAGCGGCCGCTCGAGCCGGTACCTGGAGTCAATCGTCGTGG
The DNA here is from genome assembly GCA_963788215.1 of uncultured Actinomycetes bacterium. Lineage (GTDB taxonomy): Bacteria > Actinomycetota > Thermoleophilia > Gaiellales > Gaiellaceae > AC-32. The sequence continues at coordinate 291,215 of CAWBFX010000001.1, read as the reverse complement.
CCGCCATGCTTCTTGTGACCGTGACGGTGACCGTGGCTCTTGTCGTGCTTCGGGTTCTTGCCCTTGCCGTGGCCCTGCGGCGGCGGGCAGGACGGGATCCGCGCATAGAGGTCGTTGGCAGCACTCGTCAGCTGCTCCTGGTAGCGCGCGGGAATTCGAGGCGAGGCGGCGATCACGTCGTCCAGGAGCTGCTTGGCCGGTGCGCGCGCGGCGCAGCCCTGCGCCGAGGCGACCGCGTCGGCGTCGAAGGCGAGCTGCTGCGCCACGGCGGCCGGGATCCGCGGAGCCGGCTTCACCGTCGGCTGCTCGCGGGCGGATGAGCCGCAGCCGGCCGCAAGCGCGACACTAGACGCCACGAGCAAGGCGCTCGGCCAGCGCATCTGGCAACCCCCTTTCGCGAATCTCCTCCTGGGTTCGCTGCAAAGGGTAGGAGACGCGGCGAAAGCGGGCACGGCCGCCGCCGAAGTCGAGCAGGAGCCAGGCCGCCCGCGGGTCGCCGTCGCGCGGCTGCCCGACGGAGCCCGGATTCAGTAGGAGCCGCGCGTCCGTTCCGAGATCGACATCGGTGTCCTCGGGGGCGTGCCCTCCTCCGAACCCGCCGTCCGAGTGCACGATCGCGAGCGGGACGTGGCTGTGGCCGACGAGGACGAGCGGCGCCTCGGTCAGCTCGAACGAAGCCTCGACGGCGTCCGCCGTGACCACGTAGTCCCAGACCGGATCGCGCGGGCTCGCGTGGAAGAGCTCGGCCCCGTCACGTTGCCCGGACGGGCGGAGCGTCGCCAGGAAGTCGCGCGAATCGGTCGTGAGCACCGCGCGGGTCCACTCGGCGCTCGCGACCGCATCCGGCGCGAACTCGGATAGATCGGCATCCCCGAGCACGCCGAGGTCATGGTTGCCCGCGAGACAGACCGCCGCCCGCTCGCGCACCGCGGCGCAGCACGGATTCGGCCGCGGCCCGTAGCCAACGATGTCGCCGAGACACCAGAGCTCGTCGGGCGCCTCGGCATCGATCGCCTCGAGGACCGCCTCGAGCGCATGCCAGTTAGCGTGAACGTCCGAGATGACCGCAACCCGGCTCGCCAAGGGCTCAACCTTATTCGCGGTGGCCGTGGGCTGGGTCGTGGCCGGCTGGTTCCTCTGGCAGACGACCGTTCCGGGTGATCTCGACACCTCGGGCCTCGACCCGCACCGCTACTGGAGTGCGGAGGCTCTGCACCGCAGCGCGCGCTTCGACGGCCTCCTGCGCTGGGACTGGGCCGCGAGCGTGCTCGTCGGGATCGCCGCACTCGTCGTGCTGAGCCGCCTCGGGCCGCGTCTGGCCGCCGCCTGGGAGCTCGGGCGCGTGGCGACCGGCGTCATGGTCGGCGCCGTCGCGACGCTCGTCGTGTGGGGGGTAAGCCTGCCGTTCGGCCTCTTCGCGCTCTGGTGGGGTCGCCGGTACGGGCTGGCGAAGCAGGGCTACGTCGAGTGGCTCTTCGCACAGTGGCCCGCGCTGCTCGGCCAGGTCGTGGGCCTGACGATCGTGCTGACGATCCTGATGCTCCTCGCGGGGCGGTTCCCGCGCTGGTGGTGGCTGCCGGCCGGAGCGCTCTTTACGGCCGTCGCGTTCGTCCTGATCCTGGTGCTCCCCTACGTCATGACGATCGGCGACCGGAAGCCGCACCACACGAAGCTGGCTGCGCAGGTGCGCGCGCTCGAGCGCAAGGAGGGGATCGGCGGCACGCCCATCTACATCGAGAACGCCAGCGAGCGGACGACCGAGGTGAACGCCGAGTCGGTGGGAATCGGACCCTCGGCCCGCGTGGTCATCTGGGACACGCTGCTCAACGGCCGCTTTTCGCCCGGAGAGATCCGGGTCGTGGCCGCCCACGAGTTCGGTCACGTCGCGCGGCGCCACATCTGGAAGGGCCTCGGCTGGTACGCGCTGATCATCATCCCCGGCCTCTGGATCCTGGCTCTGCTGACCCAGCGGCGGGGCGGGATGGGCCGGCCGGAGGTCGTGCCCTTTGCCCTGCTCGTGATCACGGTCTTCCAGCTCGCCGTGACGCCGTTCGAGAACGCCGTCTCGCGCCGGTACGAGGCCGAGGCCGACTGGCGCGCGCTGCAGGCGACGCGTGACCCTGCCTCTGCGGTCGAGCTCTTCCGCGGGTTCGGCCGGTACGACCTGCAGCAGCCGGACCCGCCCGTCTGGTCGTACATCTGGATCGACAACCATCCGACGCTCGCACAGCGGATCGCGATGGCCCGCGCCTGGGCCGCTACGCACTCTCGATGATGTAGAGCCCGCCCGCGAGCTCGGCGCGGGCCGGCGGCGGCCCCGAGATCACGGCCTCAACCGGGTGCCGCTCCGCGGGCCGGCCGGTCGGCAGCCAGCCGCGGCCCTCGGGCGAGAGGATCAGCGTCCGGCCTCGCTCGCCGATGAATGCAAGGCGGCCGGGCTCGTCCAGCGTTCCGTCCCACAGCTCGAGCCCGAGCTCGAGCAGCGGCGGCGCCAGTTCGTTCGGATCACCGACGAGCCCGAGCTCCGAGAGCCCGTGCTCGTCGATCCCCTCGTGCGCGATGACCTCGACGATGTTGCCGGCCGGGTCGTGGAAGTAGAACGCCCTCGCGTTCCAGAAGTCGAAGTCGAAGACGACCTCGCCCGTCTGGCGGTCCGGCAGCGGCGAGGGCGTCGTCTCGAGCGCGGCGTCGAAGCGCTCTGGCGGCACCAGGAAGGCGAAGTGATAGAACGGCCCGCCGTCCGCCGCGGTGAACTGCAGCTCAGTCTCCCCGGTCTCGAAGCGCGCGTAGAAGTCGCGAAGCTCCGAGAGCAGATGCGCCGGAGCCCCCAGGCGCACCTCCGCGAAGCGCACTAGTTCGAGTCGCCCTCGGTCGTCTCGGGCAGGTTGCGGATTCCCTCGCGCGACGACCACTTCGACCACGAGTCGTTCATCGCGTCGAGCAGCTCGCGCATGAAGCGCGTCGACATGTTCACGCGGGAGACGACCACACCGGGGACGTCACCTTCCTCGACCTCGTGGTCGATGCGCGCGAACGTGATCGTGAACTCGTAGTCGGAGAAGCTGATGTTGGCGAAGTTCGCGTAGACCCCGGCCAGGTTCTCGGGGTCGAGATGGATGTTGAGCTGGCGCTCCTCGCCTTCGCCTTCCACGGGTCGGGATACTACTCCGGTGAGAGATTCCTTCACGCCGCGCCGGGTCGCCTACGCGTTGGCGGCGCTCATGGTCGTCCTCGTCGCCGGAACGATCGGCTTCCACCGCACGCTCCACGAAGGCTGGCTGCAGGCGCTCTACCGCACGGTGGTGACCACGTCGCTCGCCGGCCTCGACACGGTGCCGCGCACGAACGGCGCTCGCGTGATCTCGATCGTGCTCGTTCTCGCCGGGCTGACTATCTTTGCCTACGTCGCGACGATCCTCGTCGAGGGCATCGCGGGCGGAGTCTTCACGGGCGCGCTGGCAGAGCGAAGGAGGCGGCGGAAGATCGAACGGCTGAGCGATCACTACCTGATCTGCGGCTACGGCCGTGTCGGCGGGCGCGCTGCGCTCGAGTTCCAGCACTCCGGCGTCCCGTTCGTCGTGCTCGACTTCAGCGCGGACGCAATCGAGCGCGCGCGCGAGGACAGCGTTCTGTTCATCGAGGGGAGCGGCACCGAGGACGAAGACCTGCGTGCGGCTGGGCTCGAGCGCGCGCGCGGCCTGATCGCGTCCTCCGATTCCGACGCGGACAACCTCTACATCACGCTCTCCGCGCGTTCGGTGCGTCCCGATCTCCTGATCGTCGCCCGGGCCTCCGACGAGGATGCGGCACGAAAGCTCCTTCTGGCGGGGGCCGACCGGGTCGTGCAGCCCTACGCCACGGCCGGCAAGGAGATGGCCAACCTCGTCCTGCGCCCTCAGGTGGCCGCGTTCCTCGACATCGTCACGTCGGGGGCAGGCCCGGAGCTCCTGTTCGAGGAGATCAAGGTGGCGCAGGGCTCGGGGCCGGCGGGCAAGTCGCTCCGCGACGTTCGCGTGCGCGCGGAGACCGGAGCTCTGGTCGTGGGCCTGCGCAAGGCCGACGGGACCTTCGACGCGACGCCCACCGCGGACGCGGTCTTCAATCCCGGCGACGTCCTGATCGCCGCGGGCACTCCCGACGAGCTGCGCTTGCTCGAGGAGCTGTTCGCTTCCACCGAAGCCGTTGCCTGACGCGCTGAGGCGGCTGGAGGCGCGGCTCTCGGAGCTGGCCGGCGCGCCCGTGACGCTCGAGCGGCCGAACGACCCGGCCCACGGCGACTACGCGACGAACGCCGCGCTGCAGCTCGCGCCGACGCGCAAACGGCCGCCGCGCGAGCTGGCAGAGGAGCTCGCCGCCGCCGCGGCCGGACTGGAGGAGGTCGAGCGCGCCGAGGTCGCCGGCCCCGGCTTCATGAACGTCTGGCTCGCGTCGTCGTGGTACGGCGAGGCGCTCCGGGAGATGCTGGACCGCGGCGCGGACTACGGTGCGGGCTGGGTGGAGAAACCCGAGCGCGTCCAGGTCGAGATGGTCTCCGCGAACCCGACCGGGCCGATCACTGTGGCCTCGGCGCGGAACGGCGCGATCGGCGACTGCGTGGCGCGCCTGCTCGAGTTCGCGGGCCACGAGGTCGAGCGCGAGTACTACTACAACGACTCCGGCGTGCAGATGGAGCTCTTCCGCGCGTCCGTCGAGGCGATCCGGCGCGGGGGGGAACCGCCCGAGAACGGCTACCGCGGCGAGTACGTCGCCGAGCTCGCCGCCGCCGCAGACGATCCGGTGCCGAAGATGCTCGCGCAGATCGAGGCGACGCTCGAGCGGTTCCGCATCCATTTCGACAAGTGGGCGCTGCAGAGCGAGCTCGAGAGCCGGCTCGCCGAGTTCATGCCCCGGCTCGACACGTACGAGAAGGAAGGCGCCGTCTGGGCGCGCTCCTCCGCGTATGGCGACGACGACGACCGTGTGCTGATCCGCTCGCCCGAGAAAGGCGGCACCCCCACCTATCGCGCCGCCGACGTGGTCTATCTCGCCGACAAGCTCGAGCGAGGGTTCGACCGGGCGATCTACGTGCTCGGCGCCGACCACCACGGCACGCGAAACTGGTATGCGGCCGTCGCGCGCATGCTCGGCTACGACACCGACCGGATCGAGGTCCTGCTCTACCAGCTGGTGCATCTGACCAAGGGCGGACAGCAGGCGAAGATGTCCAAGCGCCGTGGAGACGTCGTCTTCCTCGACGAGCTGCTCGACGAGATCGGCGTCGACGCGGCCCGCTGGTACCTCGCCAACCGCGGGCCCGACCAGACGATCGAGATCGACATCGACCTTGCCGCCGAGCGCACCGAGAAGAACCCGGTCTACTACGTCCAGTACGCGCACGCCCGGATCGCAGGCATCCGCCGAAACGCAGCCGATGCCGAGATCTCGGCGACAGCGCCCGCCGAGGTCGCGCCCGAGGAGCGCGACCTGATCAAGCGGCTCGCCGAGCTCCCCGACGTCGTGCGCGAGGCGACCGAGCGCCGTGGCCCGCAGGGCGTCCCGAACTACGCGATCCGTGTCGCGGACGACTTCCATCGGTTCTACCACCACCACCGCGTGCTCGAGAGCGACGCGCAGGCGTTCCGGCTCGGCCTCTGCACCGCGACGCAGACGGTGATCGCACGCTGCCTCGACCTGATCGGGGTGGAAGCGCCCGACCGAATGTAGGATCGGCTCGATGTCCAGGCCCGAAGCCTCGGTCGCCGAGCCCGCGGCGAACGCGCCGGATCGCAACCTCGCGCTCGAGCTCGTCCGCGTGACCGAGGCGGCAGCGATGGGCGCCGGCCGCTGGATCGGCCGCGGCGAGAAGGAGTCCGCCGACCAGGCCGCGGTCGACGGCATGCGCGCCGTCCTCGACACCGTCGAGATGACCGGAGTCGTCGTGATCGGCGAGGGCGAGAAGGACGAGGCGCCGATGCTCTACAACGGCGAGGAGGTCGGCAGCGGCCACGGCCCCGAGGTCGACGTGGCGGTGGATCCGCTCGAAGGGACGCGCCTCACGGCCAAGGGCCAGCCGAACGCGATCGCCGTGATCGCGCTCGCCGAGCGCGGGACGATGTTCTTCCCCGGCGCGGCGGTCTACATGGACAAGATCGCCTGCGGCCCCGATGCGATCGACAAGGTCGACATCGACGCACCCGCGCGCGAGAACATCGAGGCGGTCGCCAAGGCGAAGGGGAAGAAGCCGACCGAGGTGACGGTCGTCGTGCTCGAGCGCGACCGGCATGAGGGGCTCATCGCCGAGCTGCGCGAGACCGGCGCCAAGGTGCTGCTCATCCCCGACGGCGACGTGGCCCCGGCGATTGCAGCCGCGCAGCCGGCGACCGGCGTCGACCTGCTGATGGGAGTGGGCGGGACCCCCGAGGGCGTGATCGCCGCAGCGGCGCTGAAGTGCGTGGGCGGCGGCGTCCAGGGCAAGCTCTGGCCGCGGAACGACGAGGAGCGGGGGCAGCTCGTCGAGGCCGGCTTCGACCTCGACCGCGTGCTGACGACGGACGACCTCGTCTCCGGCGACGACGTCTTCGTGGCCGCGACCGGAGTCACGACCGGCGCCTTGCTGCGCGGCGTCCGCTACACGCCGGAGGGCGCGGTCACCGACTCGATCGTGATGCGCTCACGCTCGGGCACAGTGCGCCGCATCGAGGCGACGCACGCCTTCGAGAAACTCGAACGCTTCTCCGGCCGCACGTATCGGCCGTAGTCCGGCGGCATGGAAGCCGCGCTGGGGAGGCGTGCGGGAATCCTTCGAACTGAGCGAACCGGAACCTAAACTGCGCTCGGTGGAAGTGCGGAACCTCCGATGGGTTGGGATCCGGACCGATCGCTATGAGGCGATGGTCGGCTTCCTCCGCGACGTCCTCGGCCTGCGCGTCAACTTCGAGGAACCGACGACTATTGAGTTCATGACCTTGGAGGGGGACGAGGTGCAGGTTATGGCCCCCGGAGACCCGTACTACGAGTTCTTCGGGGAGCACGCGAATGGGCCCGTCCCGCTCTTCGAGATCGACAATGTTCATGCCGCGCGCCGCGAGTTCGAGGCTGCGGGCGTCGAGGTAGTGGGCTCGACCGAGCGCGACAGCCGCTGGGAATGGATCCACGTCCGAGCACCGGACGGAAACCTGTACGAGTTCGCCAGCCGTCTGTCCGAGGCTTGAATTACCAGCCCAGGAACGACTCCCTGCGCGAGGGACCTCTCACTTGATCCAGCGCGGCGGGTCGGCCGACCGCTCCGGCATTGCCTGTCTCAGGTTCGGGCCGGCCGCGCCGCGTCCCACACGAAGTAGATGAGCAGTCCGACGAGCGGGACGACGAGGATGAAGACGAGCCAGAACACTTTGCCGCCGAATCCGAGATCGCGGCGGCGGATGACTCTGACGGCCACGACGAGCCAGACGACGATCCACGCGATGAGCGCGATGCCGGCAAGGCCCGTACCGAAGGTGTACGCAAGCATCGCCATCCTCAAGCGGCTGCGGTCTCCATCTCCGGCGCGTAGGAGCCCGTGCGGGCGGCGCCGTTGAACTTCGCGCGTCGGTAGAACGCCTTCTGCGCGTCTTCGACCTTGGCTTCGTCGCCGCCCCAGGCCTTGAGCGCGGGCGCTTGCAGCGCGCGGCCGTACGAGAACGAGAGCTCCCACGGGTGCGGCCCGCGGGCGTTCATCGCGTTCAGGTGCGCGGTGGCGTCCTCGTCGGTCTGGCCGCCCGAGAGAAAGACGATCCCCGGTACCGCGGCGGGCACGTGGCGGCGGAGAACGTCGAGCGTCGTCTCGGCAACCTCGTCCACCCCGGCGCGGTCGGAGGCCTCGTAGCCGCTCAGCACCATGTTCGGCTTGAGCAGCGTGCCGTAGAGGTCGACGCGCTGGTCATGGAGCTCCGTGTAGACCGCCTGCAGCGCGCGGCCGGTCGCGCTGGCAGCGCCGCTGATCGAGTGCGTGCCGTCCATCAGCACCTCCGGCTCGACGATCGGGACGAGCCCCGCTTCCTGCGACAGCGCTGCATAGCGGGCGAGCGCGTGCGCGTTCGTCCAGACGCAGTACTCGCTCGGAATCCCGTCGCCGATCGAGTACGTCGCGCGCCACTTGGTGAACCGCGCGCCGAGCTCGTAGTACTCCTTGAGCCGCTCTCGCAGCCCGTCCAGCCCCTCGGTGATCGTCTCCTCCGAGGCGAGCGCCAGCGGCTTCGCGCCCTTGTCGACCTTGATTCCCGGGATGATCCCGCGACTTTGGAGCAGCTTCGGGAAGGGCGTCCCGTCCGCAGAGCTCTGGCGGATCGTCTCGTCGAACAGGATCACGCCGCTGATGTACTCCTCGGCACCGTCGGCGGTGAAGAGGAGCTCGCGGTAGGCGCGCCGGTTGTCCTCGGTCGACTCGACGTCGATCGAGTCGAAGCGCTTCTTGATCGTGCCGTCGCTCTCGTCGGCGGCGAGGATGCCCTTGCCCTCGGCGACGAGCGCCTTCGCGGTCTCGTGGAGTTCGGTTCCCATCGTTCCCCCTTGGTTCGCTGGCGCGATTATCCCTCAGCGCCGCCGGTCTGGAGGAGCAGGCGGACCGCCCGCAGCTCCGTCGGCGTGGCCGGCTCGATCGCGCCGGCGCTGATCCACCAGGCGGGATGGATCTCGTTCCATCCGTGCTCCGTGTCCTCGTCCCATGGGCCGACCACCTCGATGCGCGAGCCAACCCGCGGGACGGCGACGCGCGAGCGGTCCTGCGGAATGATCTCGACGACCAGGTTCCCGCCGATGCGGTCGTTGCCGTCCGAGAGGAGCTTCTCGTAGGGCGGATCGACGCGCAGGTCGATGTGGACGTCGCCGTCGTACTCCTCGAACGTGACCTTGCGAACGGTGCCGATCGCGGCGCGGCAGCGGCTCTTCACGACGAGGCGCTGCGCGTGGTAGACGCCGGCCAGCGGATTGCCGCCCCGGCAGTACGGCGAGGGCGGCGCGACCTGCCGCCGGAGGCTGCACGCCGCGGTGCAGGAGACGAGGAAGACGCCGAGCACGACCGCAGCGCGCCGCATCGACCGAGGGTGCCAGGTGCAGCGGTCGCGCGAAAGTCGCTCTTTCGGGCTCGGCTAGAATCGCTTGCGCGCGGACGTAGCTCAGTTGGTAGAGCATCAGCTTCCCAAGCTGAGGGTCGCGGGTTCGATCCCCGTCGTCCGCTTCTCAGTGCAAGACGAGCAGGCTCTCTGGACATGCGTACGCGGTGACGGGTCTCCGACCGTCGTCTTCGAGGCGGGCGGGGGCGAGGACTCCTCGGTATGGGAGGACGTCGAGGCTCAGGTGCGACGCCGATTCCAGGTCCGCACCATGGTGTACGACCGGGCCGGCCTGGGCCGCAGCGCGCCGAGCCTGTCCGCCTACTCCATCGACGGCGAGGCGGGCGTGCTGCGCCGGGAGCTGAACAGGCACTCCGTCGCCCGGCCGGTTGTGCTCGTCGCCCACTCGTACGGCGCGTTCGTCGCGACGCTCGTCGCGGCCACCGACCAGCGCATCGCGGGCCTCGTCCTGGTCGACGGCAACCTCGCGAGCTTCATGGACGACGCGCAGCTCGAACGCCTCCTCGCGACTTATACCCCGCAGTTCGCCGCGCTCGAGGAGGCGGCGCCCGAGTTGGCGCGCGTGATGATTCCGATCATCGAGAGCTATCCCGCCACCGTCGAACGCCTACGCGAGGTGGACGTTCCGCACGACCTGCCGACCGTGGACATCGTCGCCGAGCGCACCTGGGTCGAGACCCCCGAGGAGATCGACGCGTTTCGCCGCGCACACGCCGACTTCGTCGCCGCCTCACCGCGACGGGAGGGCGTCTTCGCCGAGCAGAGCGGCCACCACGTCATGCGCGACCGGCCGGACCTCGTGCTGGACGCGATCGGCCGCGTGATCGCCGAGATCCGCGCCTAGCCTCCCGAGCGTTGGAGGAAGCCGCCCGGGTGGCACGAGAGCCCGTACAGCTCGAGGTCCCGGCGCACGGTGAAGCGGCTTCCCTCCTCCGTGTCGAGCCAGGCGCCGATCGCCGGCAGGACGCCGCGCGGCCAGGCGGGATCACCGCGCATCTCCTCGATGTCGACGCAGCCGTCCTCGACGACGAAGTAGCCGTTCGGCGGCACGAAGCGGGCGAATCCTTCCAGCGCGGCGAGGGTCGTCTCGTACGTGTGCGCGGAGTCCTCGACGACGAGGCAGGTGGCATTCCGCGGCAGCGACTGCTCGACGCGTGAAGGCGTCTCTGGGTCGAGCACGTCGGCATCGACGAAGGTGATCGTCTCCTCGTAGCCCGGGTCGACTGCCGCGAGATTCGACCGGGCCGCGGAGGTGTCCAGATCGACCGAGAGGACGCGGACATCGCCGCCGCCGGTGTACCGGGCGAGCGCGCGCAGGCGGTCTCTGAACCAGAGGGCGCTGCCCCCGAACTGCGCGCCGATCTCGATCACGACGTTCGGCTTCGCCTCCCAGAGGAGATGCTCGTAGACCCGCAGGTCTTCCGGAAACTTCGACATCGGGACGCCCGCGTACGAGTCCTTGAGGTGCTGGTCGACGCGCCGGTGCCAGTAGTCGAGCATCGTCTCGTCGAGGCGCACGTCGACGCTAGGCGGCAGCACCCGCGCAGGCTAGCCAGTTGCAAAGCGAACGTATGTTCGCTTTGATCTGAGAGGTGCAGCTCGCCCTCGACTCGCTCGACCGGCTCGTGGAACTGCTCGAGGAGCGCGGGCCGCTACCGGCGGTCGAGGCCGCCCGTGCCCTCTTCGCGACGCCGTCGGTCTCCGAGGGATTGGCGCTGTCGCTGCTCGGCGAGGTCACCGCGGGCGACAGCCGAGTCCTGTGCGTCGGCTCGACGGTCTCGCTCGCCGGGCCGACGGAAGACCCGCTCCTGGAGGAGGCGTCCTTCGTCGTCTTCGACCTGGAGACGACCGGCCTCTCGGCGACCCAGAGCCGGATCTGCGAGATCGGGGCGGTGCGCGTGCAGGGCCTCGAGCTCGTCGACGAGTTCCAGTCGCTCGTCAACCCCGGGGTCTCGCTGCCCGCCGAGATCGCGCGCCTGACGGGCCTACGCGACCCGGAGCTTCGGCGCGCGCCCTCGGTTCGGACGGTACTGCAGCGCTTCCTCACGTTCGCCGGCGAGGACCTGCTGGTCGCGCACAACGCGAGCTTCGACCGCCGATTCCTCGAGCACCAGCTCCTGCGCATGCACGGACGGCGGCTCTCGGAGCCGCCGCTCTGCTCGGCGGCGCTCGCTCGACGGCTGCTCGAAGGCCGCCGGCGCCGCGTGGGGCTCGCCGGGCTCGCGGACTTCTTCGGCGTCCCGACGACGCCTTGCCACCGTGCGCTTCCGGACGCGCAGGCGACGGCCGAGATCCTCGTGCACCTGATCGGCCTCGCACAGGAGCTCGGTGCCAGACGCCTCTCCGAGCTGCGCGCGCTCGCGGCTCCGCGGAAGCGGCGCGTCTACGGCAAGCGCTCGCTCGCGAACGGCGCACCCACGAAGCCGGGCGTCTACCTCTTCCGCGACCGGCACGATCAGGTGCTCTACGTCGGTCGCGCCCGCGACCTGCGCGCCCGCCTCCGCTCGTACTTCCGCAGCGAGCGGCAGCGCCCGTCTGTCGAGGCTGCGCTGCTCGCGCTCGAGCGGGTCGAATGGCGCGTCCTCGGCTCCGAGCTCGAGGCCGCGTTCGAGGAGCTGCGGTTGATCCGGGAGCTGCAACCGCCGGCGAACTCGCGCAGCCGCCGCAAAGAGCAGGGCGTGTACCTGAAGCGCCGCGGCGAGGATTTCGTCGTCACGAAGACGCCGACCGAGCTCGGCCCGATCGGGAGCCGGCGGAAGGCCGCGCTCGCCGCCCGGGCGCTCGCGGGCGCCACCGAAGGAGAGCTCGACGCGCTTCTCGACGGCGGTCCGCTGCCGCGGCTACGTGAGCGGCTCGCTCATCTCGCGGACAACCTGCGCTACGAGGAGGCGGCCAGGCTTCGCGACCGGATCGAGGCCCTCGAGCAGGTGGTCGACCGGCTGCACCGCCTCGAACGTCTGCGGAAGCTCGAGCTTCGGCTCGTCTGCCCGGGGGCCGCGTTCGTCGTCGCGGGCGGCCTGGTGACGACGGACGAGCAGCCGCCGATGCCGCTCGAAGGGCCGCTTACCGCCGAGCAGGCGGAGGACCTGCTGCTGATCGACGGGTTCGTGCGCCGCCCGCCGCCGGAGCTGAAGGTGCTGCCGCTCGCCGCGTGAGCGTGGGGGAGGGCCGGAGCCCTCCCCCAGCGAAGACGTGGGTCGCTACAGCCCCACGCACTGGCCGGTCTCGGGACCGGTCACGTGGTTCATCAAGCCGCCCGAGTCGCCCGACTGAGGCGCCGGGTCGTTCCCGAAGCAGTTGAGGCTGCCGTGGATCGTGTTGGTCTGAACCTCGTTGCCGTCAGGGTCGACGACGACGTTGTTGTAGAGGTTGACCGGGCCGTGGACGTTGTTCCGGAAGAACCCGTTCCAGAACCCGTCGTAGCCGGACTCGGTGTAGCCACCGTTGATCGTGCTGTCCTCGATCGTGTTCCAGGTGACGTCGAACGGGCCGCCGAACGGTCCCGAGCCGCCGTGGACGTCGATGCCGCCGTTGATCGTGCTGAAGTGGATCTGCACGCTCATCGCGTTTGTCGCGTGGACGCCGCCGGTGATCGTCGCTGTGTGGACGGCGTTCTCCTCGCTCCCGAGCACGAGCGTGCCGCCCTGCTGCACGAACAGGCCACCGCGGATCGTCACGGGGCCTTCGCTCATGCAGACGCCGTCCTGTGGGACGACGACGCGTTGATACGTGCCGGGCGCGAGTGTCCCGTCGCAGGTGGTCGTCCCTCCGCCAGCGAACGCCGGCGTGATCGTAAAGACCGTGGCGACGAGCGCGCCCAGGCCCAGCAAGAAACCGAGTCTCCTCATGTGACTCCTTCCCCTCGTTTGTTTGGCCGCACCCCTGTGGTGCGAGCCGCAGATATCCGAACCTATCGGACCCCTCAGCCGCGCGTGATGCGGTAGACGACGCCGCGGCTCCAGTCCGCCACGAGGAGGCCGCCGCCGCGGCCGGAGAGCAGCGCGAGCGGGTGCGCGAAGCCAGAGGCGAACGACGTCACCTGCGCGCGCCGGCCCGGCCGGAGATGGATGCGCACGAGCCGCCGGCCGAACCGGTGGCTCAGGTACTGGCCCCATTCGGCGACGTAGAGATCCCCGCGCCAGAAGGCAATTCCGTCTGCGGACGCGTGCGGCTCGAGGTACGCGACCGGCTTCGTGACTCCGGAGCAACGGCCGCTGAGCCTGAGTCTGCGTGCGTTCGGCCAGCAGCGCGGCCAGCCGTAGAAGGCGCCGCGCCGCACCGCGACGACCATCTCGGCGGGCTCGGGGTCGGCATCGGTGCCGAGCTCGTCCTGGCCGTTCACCGTGCATAGAGCCGGCCGGTTCCCGGCTGGAACGCGAGGCCGTACGGGTTCCGCAGCCCGCGCGCCACCACGCGCAGGTCGCTGCCGTCGGGCCGGAGCGACAGGATCGCCGCGCTGCGCGCGTCGTGCTCGCGGCAGGCGTCGCAGGTGGAGCCGCTGCCCCAGTAGAGGCGGCCGTCGGGCCCGACCACGACGTTGTCCTGCTGGTGCTCGCCGAACGGCAGCCCCTTCACGACGACGTGTCGCCCGCCGAGCCGGCCGCCGCCGAGCCGGAATCGCTCGAGCCGGCCCTGCTCGGAGACGAAGAGCGTGCTGCCGCGCCAGGCAAGCCCGAGCGGCGTGCGCAGCCCGCGGACGAGCACCGCGGACTTCCGGGTCCCGCGCCGGATCGCGACGAGATTCCCCGTCGATTCCGTCACGTAGATCCGCCCGTCCGGTCCGTACGCCATCGCCGTGGGCTGCGAGAGGCCGCGCGCGAAGGTCGACACGCGGAATCCCGCCGGGACTTGGATCCCTCGACGTGCCGCAGACGCGCCCTGCAGCGAGACCGCGGCAGCGGCGACGACCCCGATGAGAAGCGCCCTCCTCAGGAGAGCGATTTTACGGCGGGGCGCGGCCCTCGATCAGGAAATCGTGGATCTCCTGCAGGTCTTCGAGCGCAGCGTCGAGATCCTCGCGTTCGAGGCGCGTCTGCTCCGCAGCCCGGGAGATGTCGCGTGCCGCCTGGAAGCTCCGGACGATGTCGGCGTCCTGGCCCTCCTCGACGACCGGGTTGTCGAGGTCGAAGCCGCGCTCGGTCAACATCTCCTCGACTAGGCGCACAAGCTCCGGCAGGGCCTCGTCGGCCGAGTCCGCTGCCTGCTCCTGGAGATCGGCCCAGCGCGTCTCCCACTGGTGGAGGTCAAGACCTGGTTCGCTCACGGCCCGACACGTGCCCCGCGGCCTTCGCTGCGAAACCGAAGCTCGATCCGGCTAGCATCAGGCGGCTGATGTCTGAGGAAACCGGCCAGTTGCAGGCACTCGGCGTCTCGCACCGAAACGCGCCGCTCGAGTTGCGGGAACGCCTCTACCTCGCCGACGGGCAGGCGACGGAGCTCGGGCGCGAGCTCGGCGGCGTCGTGCTGTCGACCTGCAACCGCACGGAGATCTATTTGCTCGGCGCCGATCGCGAGGGCACGCGCCGGGCGCTCGAGCAGCGTTCGGGCGTGGAGCTCGACGGCGTGCTCGCCTCCTGGGACGGCGGCGAGGCGGTCGAGCACCTCTTCCGCGTGGCGGCAGGGCTCGACTCGCTCGTGCCGGGCGAGGCACAGATCCTCGGTCAGGTGCGCGAGGCCTACGAGGCTGCGCTGGCAGCCGGAACGACCGGTCCGGTCCTGAACCGGCTCTTCGAGGAGGCGCTCCACACCGGCAAGCGCGTGCGCACCGAGGCGAAGCTGCACGAGATGCCGGAGTCTGTCGCAGAATCGGCAGTCGCCCTCGCGGCCAGGGAGCTGGGCGATCTCGACGGCAAGCGCGCGCTGCTGTTCGGCGCGGGGCGGATGAGCGAGCTCGCCGCGCGCGGCCTCAAGGAGCGCGGGGCGGAGGTGGTCGTCTCGAGCCGCACGCTGGAGAGCGCGCAGGAGCTGGCCGGGCGCCTCGGCGGCCGCGCGGCGCCGTTCGACGCCATCGCGCTCGAGCTGATCGACGCCGACCTCGTCATCTCGGCTACCCGCTGTCCTTATCCGATCCTGCATGCGGAGGCGGTGCGGGCACGCGAGAAGCCGCTCGTGCTGATCGACATCGCCGTGCCGCGCGATCTCGACCCGGAGATCGGCAACGTCGAGGGGTGCACCCTCCACGACATCGACGCACTCGGCGAGGGGCTCGTCGGCCGCGACGAGGACGTGCGCGCCGCCGAGCGGATCGTCGCCGAGGAAGCCGCGCATTTCGCCGACTGGCTGCGCTCGCGCGACGCGGCACCCGCGATCGCGGCCTTGCGCAAGCACGCCGAGGAGATCCGGTCCGAAGAGCTCGCGCGTGCCGAGCGCCGCCTCGGCGAGCTTTCGGAGCACGACCGGCGGACCGTCGAGACGCTCACCACCCAGATCGTGAACAAGCTCCTGCACGCGCCGACGGTGCGCGCGAAGGACGGCGCCGCCGAGCCGCTCCGCGAGCTCTTCGGCCTGCGCGACGGCTCCGAGTGAGTTCCGCTGATCTCTGGGCCCGGGCCCAGCGAGTCATCCCGGGCGGCGTGAACTCGCCGGTGCGCGCGATGAAGGCGGTCGGGCTCGACCGGCCGCTCTTCGCGGCGCGCGGCGAGGGCGCCTACCTCGAGGACGCCGAGGGCCGGCGCTACGTCGACTGGGTGATGTCGTGGGGTCCGCTGATCTTGGGGCACGCGGATCCCGAGACGGTCTCGGCCGTTGTGGATGCGGCCCGGGCCGGAACGACCTTCGGGACGGCGACCGAGCGCGAGGTCCTGCTCGCGGAGGAGATCGTCGACGCGGTGCCGTCGGTGGAGATGGTTCGGCTCGTCTCGTCCGGTACGGAGGCGGCGATGACGGCGCTCCGGCTGGCGCGGGCGGTCACGGGCCGCGAGCCGCTCGTCCGCTTCCGCGGCGGCTACCACGGCCACGCCGACCCGTTCCTCTCCGAGGCCGGCTCGGGGGTGCGCACGCTCGGGATCGAGGCGGCGGCCGAGGGGCGTGTCGTCGACTACAACGACCTGGACGGAGTCGAGCGCGCGATCGAGGGCGCAGCCTGCGTCTTCGTCGAGCCCGTCGCCGGGAACATGGGCGTCGTCGCCCCAGCCGACGGCTTCCTCGAGGGCCTGCGGCGACTTTGCGACGAGAGCGGCGCGCTGCTCGTCTTCGACGAGGTGATCACCGGCTTCCGCGTCGCGCGCGGCGGGGCACAGGAACGGTTCGGCGTCCTGCCCGACCTGACCGTCCTCGGCAAGATCGTGGGCGGCGGCCTGCCGCTTGCGGCCTTCGGCGGCCGCGCCGAGCTGATGGAGCGCCTGGCACCGGCGGGCGACGTCTATCAGGCCGGGACGCTCTCCGGGAACCCGCTCGCGACCGCGGCCGGGCTCTCGGTGCTCCGGCGCCTCACGCCCCAGGTCTACGACGAGCTAGAGCGCAAGGGCGAGCGCCTCGACCGGGGTCTGACCCGGGGTCAGACCCCGTTTGGTCGCTTCGAGCGAGTCGGCGCGATGGCGACGCTGTTCGTCGACGACTATCCCGCGCTGTTCCACCACCTGCTCGCGCGCGGGATCTACCTCGCCCCGAGCCAGAACGAGGCGATGTTCCTCTCGACAGCGCACGGCGACGAGGAGATCGACCGCACGATCGAGGCCGTCGCCGAGCTCGCCAAGTAACACTGTGTTACTAAGTCAGTTCGGCCACGCGTCGGCGAGCCGGCGGCGGGTTTCGATCAGGTGCTCCGGGAGCACTTTTACGTCTGCGAGGACGGGCATGAAGTTCGTGTCTCCCGCCCAGCGGGGGACGACATGGAGGTGGACGTGGTCGACGATTCCGGCTCCGGCGATCCGGCCGAGGTTCCAGCCGAGGTTGTAGCCCTGCGCGCCGTAGACCCCGGCGAGCGCCGCGATTCCGCGCTCGGCCAGTCGGTGGACCTCCAGCGCCTCGGCGTCCGTAAGCTCGGCGAACTCGCCGACGTGCCGGTAGGAGGCGACCATCAGATGGCCGGACGAGTACGGGAACTTGTTCAGCAGGACGAAGGCGGCCTCGCCGCGGCTCACCACGAGACCCTCCTCGTCGTCCAGGCCCGGCGCGCGGCAGAAGACGCATTCCGTCTCCTCGTCCGCCTGCTTGATGTACTCGAGTCGCCACGGCGCCCACAGTGGCCTGGACATGCCGCCGAGCCTATCGACCCGCCGCGGAACGGCGTACCATTCGCAGCGTGAAGAAGCGGTTGCTGCTAGCCGTGGTTCTCGCTGCCGTTGCGTCCGGTGCCGCCGCTCCAAGCGCGCAGCGGGGAGGCGCCGTGCCGGCCGGGGTCAAGGTCGGCGGATTGAAGGTCGGCGGGATGCCCGTCGAGCAGGCGCGCGCCGCGCTCAACTACGCCTACAACCGGCCGCTCCACTTCGTCTTCTACGGGAAGCGCTGGAAGGTGCGGCCGACTGTCCTCGGCTCCACGCTCGACGTCGACGGCACGATCAAGAACGCTCTGAACGCGCGTCCGGGCGAAAGAGTCCCGCTCGAGGTAACGGTCGACTCCGGCCGCCTCGCGCAGTACGCGCGCTGGCTCGACCGCTGGCTCTCGGTCGAGCCGGAGAACGCGACCGCGACCCTGACGAGCCGGCTCACGCCGGTCCTCCATCCGGCGAAGGCGGGCCTTCAGGTGCGCGCCTCCCAGACCGGTTCACGCATCGAGGCCGCGCTCCGCTCGGCGGTGCGCCCGGTGCTTCGGCCGTCGGCCCACACGGTGCCGGCGACGATCACGCGCCAGCACTTCGGGCCGATCGTGGTCGTGCACCGAGGCTCGAACCGGATGGACGTCTACAAGGGGACCAAGCTCTGGCGGACGTTCGGGGTCGCGACCGGGCAGTCGATCTACCCGACGCCTCTCGGGAACTGGCACGTCGTCGACATGCAGCGCAACCCGTGGTGGCGCCCGCCGGACTCCCCGTGGGCGCAGGGCCTGAAGCCAATCCCGCCCGGTCCCGGCAACCCGCTGGGCACCCGCTGGATGGGCCTCGACGCCGCCGGAGTCGGCATGCACGGGACACCGGACGACGCGTCGATCGGCTATTCGGCGTCTCACGGCTGCATTCGGATGCACATCCCGGATGCGGAGTGGCTCTTCGACCACGTCCAGATCGGGACCCCGGTCTTCATCGTCGGCGCCTGAGCTCTCTGACACGCCTTTGGGCGGGAAGTAAGACGTCGTACGCGGTTAGCGTGTGGCTCGGTTCGGGAACGGCAGTTCGCACACGACGAAAGGAGCAGGCATGGGACGCGGCGGCGGGATTGGCCTCGGAGGGATTCTGGTGATCGTCGGGATCGTGGTGGCGCTTGTCTGGAGCTTGATCCTCGGGATCATCATCGCCCTGATCGGGTTGATCGCCTTCGGCGGCTTCGCGAAGGGAAAGTGGTACTGAGGCGGTTCCCCCTGGTTACAGCCAGCGCTTGTAGCGCACGTAGCCGATCAACGCGGCGGCAATTGCGAGCATCGAACCGCAGATGATCCAGAAGGCGCGCGCGGTCTCGAAGCCGGGGAAGCGCACGTTCATCCCGAAGAGGCCCGTGATCAGTGTCAGCGGAAGCAGGATCACGCTGACGAGCGTCAGGACGAGCAGCACGCGGTTCTGGCGATGCGAGATGACCGACTCGTTCGTGTCCTCGAGCGCCTCGACGACCTCCTTGTGGTTGTCGAGCAGGTCCCAGATGCGCTCGGCGGCGTCGACGATGTCGTCGAAGTAGAGCTCGAGGTCCTCGGGCAGGAAGCGCTCGATCTGCCGTTCGAGCACGCGTAGCGTCGAGCGCTCGGGCTTGATGATCTTGCGGTAGGAGATGATCTCCTGCTTCGCGTCCGAGATGTCGCGCACGACCGCCTCGGAGCGGCCCTCGAAGACGTCGTCCTCGATCGAGTCGAGCTTATAGGCGATCTTGTCGAGGATCGGGAAGCAGTAGTCGAAGAGGTCGTCGAGGACGTGGTAGAAGAGGTACCCGGAGCCCTTCGAGAAGAGCTGGTCGCGCAGCTCCTCGTCCTCCTGGCATCGCCGGAAGAGCCGTGTGACCGGCAGGAGCTCGACGTTCGGGAGCGTGACGAGGTAGTCCTGGCCGACGAAGACGTCGAGCTCGGCCGCGTTCAGGCGCTGGACCGCCTTGTCGTAGACCGGGAAGTGGAGGACGACGAACAGGTAGCCGTCGTCGGCGTACTCGTCGATCTTCGGCCGCTGGCGCCTCGAGAGGACGTCCTCGATGTCGAGCGGGTGCCAGCCGAAGCGCTCCGCGAGCAGCGTCGCCTCCTCGGAGGTCGGCGAGTCGAGGTGAATCCAGGTGAGGTCGTGCGCGGAGAGCTCCGCGACCCTCGGCTCAGGCGGAGGAAGAGCCTCCCGTGTGGGCGTGCGTGGCGTCTGGCGCCTGATGCGGGGCAGGCTCGGCATCGGTACTGAGGGGGTCTTCGGCAGTCATCTCGGAGGTTCGCCATAGTACCCGGAAGGCCTTCCGCGAAGCCGGTTCGCGGCCCGGCGCGACGGCGATCTCGGCCGGTGTACTCGCGGCCAGCGCGAGGAAGCCCGCACCCGCGGCGCCGCAGGCGACGGCGCACCCGAGCCAGAGCCCCGAGGGCGAGGCGGCGAGCAGGAGGCTGCCGATCGTCGGCCCGACCAGGAAGCCGAGCTGGAAGGACGATGTGCGCAGCCCCATGTAGCGGCCCATCAGCTCCTGCGGGGCGAGGTCCGCGACGAGCGGGTTCAGGACGGCGCCGTGGATGCATTCCGCGAGGCTGAAGACGACGATCACGCCGCAGAGCGCGACGACCGCCGCCGAGCCGTCGAGCGCACGGCCGACCCCGAGCACGGCCACCGACGTGATCGCGAAGAGCGCGGCCGTCAGGGCGAGCGCACGAAGACGGTTGTGCCCGCCGAGGGCCTTCGCGATCGGCAGTTGGGCGACGACCAGGGCGAGCGTGTTCACGAAGAAGACGACGCCGATCCCGGTCGGGCTCACGCTTGCGTGCTCGTGCACGTACGGCGGCAGGATGGTCGCGATCGGGGCATAGGCCGCCGCAACCAGCACCGCCGTGAGGGCGAGCAGCCAGACGAAGGTGCGGTCGTGCACGACCCGCCGGAAGCCGCCCGAGACCACAGCGGTTGCGGCACGTATGTCCGGGACGAAGAAGAGCAGGCCGATGAACGCCAGGAACGTGCCCGCGTCCACCGCGAAGAGGACGCTGAAGCTGACCGGCACGCTCGTGGTCGCGATCAACCCGCCGATGAGGCCGCCGATGCCGAAGCCGAGATTGTCGGTCACGCGCGTGAGGGCGTAGGCGGCCGTGCGCTGCTCGCGCGAGGTGAGCGCGGCGAGCAGGCTCGAGTGGCTCGGCGCGAAGCCGCCGTTGCCGGCGCCCGCGATCACGGCGAGCGCGAATGCCTGCCACGGGTGTCGCACGAACGGGAAGCCGCCGTAGCCTGCCGCGAGCAGGGCGAGGGAGCCCATCAAGGTCGTCCGCGCGCCGATCCGGTCGACGACGCGGCCGGCGAGCGGGCTGCCGACGATTCCGATCCCGAGCAGGCACGCGACGACGACGCCGGAGATCCCGAGGCCGAAGTGGCGGACGTCGTGTAGGTAGATGACGAGGAACGGGATCACGATCCCGTTTCCGAGCGAATTCGCGATGCCGCCGGCCTCGATCAGCCAGACCGGGCGGGGCAGCTGAGGATTCAGGCTGCGAACGTACGCGAGAGCTGCATTCAAACGGCTCAACGAGGGTAACGCGGAACGGGGCCACTGCCTAGAGGCAGGTGATTGACTCGTCAATCAGGATCGAAATTCGGGCGCGAATTCGTTCCGGAATGCCGGTGACGTTTCCACAGCGGCAATTTCTGGGAATGGTTCGCCATCAGTTATCCACCTGGGGGGTGAACGAATGGTGCGGAGGCTTCTTCCGCAGGCCGTCGCCGCGATCAAACGGCGGCGGCGCATCGGCATCGTGGTCTCGCTTCCGGTCGTGCTGGCCGGGATCGTGCTCGCCGCCACGGCGGGCTCGGCCGGCACACCCGCGAGGCAAGCCGGAGCGGGCATCGTCCGCGCGGGCAGCAGCGTCTCGAGCGGAACCGCCGTCTCGGCCGGCAACACCTCGACGTCGTTCGGCCCGAACGTCGTCAACGGCGTCTTCCAAGGCGAGTCGCCGGCCGTCAGCACGCTGCCGGTGCTGCCGGTGATCCCTGGGCCGCTGCACACGCGCGACAACGAGTCGCTTCAGGCCGGGGGGAACACGAACGCCCATGACCCGGTCGTGCAGCACCAGAAGGGAACGGGCCCGATCTCGGCGCCGATCCAGAGCTTCGACGGCATCTGCCTGCCGTTCGGCCCGCCCTGCGGTCAGCCGAGCAGCTGCAGCTGCCTCCCGCCCGACACCGACGGCGAGGTCGGCGGCAGCCAGTACGTCCAGGCCGTGAACTCGGACTTCGCCGTCTACTCGAAGACCGGCGCCGTTCTGCGCACGTCCACGCCGATCAACGAGCTCTGGGCGAACACGAACGGCGAGTGCAAGACCCACAACGAAGGAGATCCGGTCGTCGTCTACGACCAGATCGCTCGGCGGTGGTTGATCTCGCAGTTCATCGCCACGCCCACGGGTGACCCGGGCGACGACCAGTACGGCGAATGCATCGCCGTCTCGACGACCGGCGATGCGACCGGCTCGTACTACCTCTACGAGTTCGACTTCGGCACCGACGTCTTCTTCGACTACCCGAAGATCGGCGTCTGGCCGGACGGCTACTACATGATGGCCAACGAGTTCCCGACGAACTCGGAGACCTCGGCCGGAGTCGGCGTCTTCGCCTTCGAGCGGAGCAAGATGATCGCCGGCCAGCCGGCCCGCGTCGTCTTCTTCGACGAGAGCCAGCACAATCCGACGGGCGGCCAGTACATCGGCATGCTCCCGGGCGATCTCGACGGGAGCTCCCAGCCCGCCGCGGGCTCGCCGAACTGGTTCGCCGAGGTCGACGATCCGACGGGCATCCCGCCGCAGTCGGCCGGCGACACGGGGTTCGACCTGCGCATGTGGAAGTTCCACGTCGACTGGACGAACCCGGCCAACTCGACGTTCGGGAACAACGGATCTCCGGATGTGACGCAGCAGGTCGCGCCCTTCGTCCGGCCGCAGTGCGTATACGGCTACGGCGACTGTGCCCCGCAGAAGGGGGGCCCGCAGCAGCTCGACGTTCTGGGCGACCGGCTGATGTTCCGGATGCCGTACCGCAAGATCGGCAACACGGCCTCGATCCTGCTGAACCACTCGGTGCAGACCCCCGACGGCAGGATCGGCGTGCGCTGGTACGAGGTGCGCGTCCCGTCCGCAGGCTCGCCGTCGATCTACCAGCAGGGCACGTACGCGCCCGACGACGCCGCCGGCGATCCGCTCTGGCGCTGGATGGGCAGCATCGCGCAGGACAAACGGGGCGACATCGCCCTCGGCTACAGCGCCTCCGGGCCGAACGAGTACCCGTCGATCCGCTACACCGGGCGCGCAGCCGGCGATCCGGTCGGGCAGATGACGCAGGCCGAGCAGGTCGCGTTCACGGGCACCGGTCCGCAGACGGAGGTCGAGGGCAGGTGGGGCGACTACAGCGACCTCACCGTCGACCCGTCCGACGACTGCACGTTCTGGTACACGCAGGAGTACCTCGCCGAGGACACGATCGTCATCGGGACGTGGCGCACGCGCATCGTCTCGTTCAAGTTCCCAGGGTGCAGATAGCGGAAGCAAGAGAGGGTGCGCGTCGCCTGGCGCGCACCCTTCTTGCACGCGTCCGGTCGAGGCCGTAACCTCCTGGGCTCAGTGATGTCACCAGTCAGTTACATCGATCCAGGCAGCGGCAGCCTCTTTTTGCAGGCGCTGGCCGGAGGCGTGGCGGCCGTAGGGGTCACCACGAGGCTCTACTGGCGCCGCATCAAGCGGGTGCTGCACATCGGCAAGACCGAGGACGAGAGCGCGCCGAGCTAACCGCTCGGCGCGAGGGGTATGGACGCGCCGACTGTGGCATCCGGCCTCGAGCCGGGTTCTTTTCGCGACCCCGACAGCCGCGTCTTCACCACCGATGGCCGCGTCCTGCGGCTGCTGAGCGAACAGGGCCTCGCCGACTGGCGGGAGCTCTCGTCGTCGGGCCTCGTCGACCAACTCGTGGGCGAGGGCCGGCTCGTCGGCACGCGCGAGGTCGAGGAGGAGGCGGCCCTCGGCGAGGCGATCCACGGCGGGGTCGCCGGCGTGCTCGAGCACGACGTGATCCCGTTCGTCTCGTACCCGTACGAGTGGACGTTCTCGATGCTGCGCGACGCGGCCCTGCTCCAGTTGGCGCTCCTGCGGCGCGCGCTCGACCAGGGGCTGATCCTCAAGGACTCGACGCCCTACAACGTCCAGTTCCGCGGCGCCGAGCCGGTCTTCATCGACGTTGGCTCGTTCGAGAAGCAGCGCGAAGGGGAGCCGTGGGCCGGCTACCGGCAGTTCTGCATGCTCTTCCTCTACCCGCTGCTGTTGCAGGCGTGGAAGGACGTGCCGTTCCAGCCGTGGCTGCGCGGGAGCCTCGACGGGATCGCGCCGCAGGAGCTGCGCAACCTGCTCTCGTTCCGCGACCGCTTCCGCCGCGGCTCCTTCACCCACGTGTTCATGCACGCGCGGCTGGAGAGCCGTCACGAGGACCGCGACGAGGACCTCAAGGGCGAGCTGCGCAAAGCGGGGTTCAAGCGCGAGCTGATCGTCGCCAATGCGAAGGGCCTCGAGCGCCTGATCGGGCGCCTGAGCTGGGCGCCTGCGCAGTCGACGTGGTCGGACTACCGCCTCGACACGACGTACTCGGGCGAGGACGCCGAGCGCAAGGCCCGCTTCGTCCGCGAGGCGGTCGAGAGCGAGGAACCGAGCCTGGTCTGGGACATCGGCTGCAACGAGGGCGTCCACTCGCGGATCGCCGCCGAGACGGCGGACTGCGTCGTCGCGATGGACGCTGACCCGCTCGTGGTGGACCGCCTCTACCGCACGCTGCGCGAGGAGGAGCAGGACAAGATCCTGCCGCTGACGCTGAACATCGTCGACCCGCCGCCCGGACTGGGGTGGAGGGGCGCCGAGCGGCGGCCGCTGCCCGACCGCGGCAAGCCCGACCTGACGCTCTGCCTCGCGCTGATCCACCACGTGTCGATCGCGGGGAACGTCCCGGTCGCGGAGTTCCTCGACTGGCTGCGCGCGACGACCCGCTCGGTCGTGATCGAGTTCGTGTCGCCTGAAGACCCGATGGCCGGCCGCCTGCTCGCCCGCAAGCGGCCGAACGACCATCCTGATTACCGGGCCGACTGGTTCGAGCGCTGCCTGAACGAGCGCTTCGACGTCGTCCGCTCGGAGACTCTGGCGGGGGGACGACGCACGCTGCACCTTGCCCGAGCGAAAACCTGAGCCGAGCCTCCTTCGCGTAGCCCTGGTCCACGGCGCGCGGCTTGCCGTGCTCTCGGCGTTCGCGATCGCCGAGCCGCTCCTCGACATCCTCGGCCGGAACCCGGAGTTCTTTACGGTCCGCCGCTCCTCGAGCACGCAGATCGTGCTCTTCGCGCTCTTCCTCGTCGTCGTGCCGCCCGCAGCGCTGCTCGCGGTCGAGCTCCTCGTGAGGCTCGTCAACCGGCGCGCCGGCGAGGTGGCCCACCTGCTCTTCGTCGCGGGCTTCGTCGGCGTGATCGTGCTGCATGCGCTCGCGAACCGGTCGGCGCTCTCGGGCCCGGGGGCTCTCGCCGTGGCGGCTGCGGTCGGCGTCCTCGGCGCGCTGCTCTACCAGCGCGTCGCACCGGTCGGCTCGTTCGTGACCGTGCTCGCGCCTGCACCGCTCGTGTTCCTGGCGCTCTTCCTGTTCGACTCGAACGCCTCGAAGCTCGTCTTCGTCAAGACGCCGTACGTCGCCGAGCAGCACGTGCGCTCGCGGACGCCGGTCGTGCTCGTCGTCTTCGACGAGTTCGCGCCCGTCTCGCTGATGGACGCCGACGAGCAGGTGGACGCGGCGCGCTATCCGAACTTCGCCGCGCTCGCAGGGGACTCGACCTGGTACCGGAACGCGACGACCGTCCAGTGGCTGACCGAGCAGGCCGTGCCCGCAGTCTTGACCGGGATCCTGCCGCCGATGCACCACAACCTCCTGCCGATCTACGCCGATCACCCGCACAACGTCTTCACGCTCCTCGGCCGGAGCTACCGCGTGCGGGCGATCGAGTCGATCACGCAGCTCTGCCCGCGCTCCATCTGCAAGAACGACCACGGCAGCTCGAGTGCAGCCGTCTCGGGCGCGACGGGCTCGCTTGCCTCGGATGCCGGCATCGTGTACCTGCATCTGCTGCTGCCGCAGCCCTACTCCGACGAGATCCCGGCGATCGACGACAGCTGGGGCGACTTCGGCCAGCGCGAAGCCCGCGAGGGGGCGCGCCTCGAAGGCAGCGGGGGAGTCCAGCCGTGCGGCCGGAACGTCTGCCGCTTCACGTCTCTCTTTACGGCCGATCGCAAGCCGACGCTCTACGTCCTGCACGCGCTCCTGCCGCACGTGCCCTACCTCTACCTGCCGTCCGGCCGACGGTACGGCGTCCAGGCGCCCGCGCTCGACGGGGTCCGGAACAACGTCTCGCAGGGCGCGTGGCCGGCGGACCAGGCGTACCAGCGCTTCCTGCTCCAGGTCGAGTTCACCGACCGCGCCCTCGGCTTGATCCTGCAGCGGCTGAAGGCGAAGGGGATCTACGACCGCGCGCTGGTGATCGTGACCGCCGACCACGGCGTCAGCTACCGCGACCGCGGGCCGCGCCGGCGGCCGACGCCGACGAATCTCCAGGACATCGCGTTCGTGCCGCTGTTCGTGAAGCTCCCCCACCAGCATGCGCCGAAGATCGACGACGGGCTCGCGCGGACGGTCGACATCGTGCCGACGATCGGCCGCGTGCTCGGCGTCCGGATGCCCTGGCACGTGGACGGACGCTCGCTGGTGGGCCGCCGTCTCGCCTCCGACGGGACCGTCGCGGTGCGGCTGGGGAACGGGCACGCGGTCACCGGCCGGCTCTCGGACCTGGCGGCACGCCGCAAGCGCGCGCTCGCGGCTCAGATCTCGACGTTCGGCACGACCCCCGACTCCGTGTACCGAATCGGACCGGACTCGGACCTCGTGGGCAAGCCGCTCGCCCAGCTGCCCGTCCAACCGAACCGGAGCACCGGGTTCGAGCTTAAGGGCCGCGAGCTGCTGAACGTGGTCGACCTCCACACGGATCTGGTCCCGACCTGGATCGAGGGCCGGCTGACGGGCAAGCGCACGGGCCAGAAGGAGCTCGCGATCGCCGTCAACGGCCGCATCGGCGCGACCACGTGGACCTTCCGCTCGGGGCCGGACGCGCGCTTTGCCGCGATGGTTCCGGAGGACTCGCTCCACAACGGCCGCAACGCGGTGGCAGTCCTGCTCGTCGGCCACGCAGGCGGCACGCGAACGCTCGAGCAGCTGCGAGGCAGCAGCGAGAGCGCGCGCCTCGCCAAGCGTGGAGGACACGAGGTAATCCGCTCCTCCAACGGGACCGTGACGCCGGTTCGGCGCGGCGCGCTGCGCGGATCGGTGCAGGTCGGAGGCGGGCGGCTGCTCCTCTTCAGCGGCTGGGCCGCGGAGCCGTCGCTCAGGCACCGGGCGGACAGCATCGCCGTCTTCGTGGACGGCCGGCAGATCTTCGCCGCGCCGACCGAGGAGCTCGAGCCGCACAAGGTCTTCAACTACAAGGGCGAGTTCGGGTTCCAGTTCGCGCTTCCGAACAGGCTGCTCCCGAAGCCGGGGAAGGGCCATAGCGTGCGGGTCTTCGGCATCAGGCGCGGCGTCGCGGGCGAGCTGCGGGCGAAGCCGAACCACTGGCGCTGGCGCTGAGTTTTCCCGCTGAAAACCGGGGCAGACCGGTGTCTATGGCATACGGACTCTTGCTCATCCGAGTCGTCGTCGGCGCGCAAATGGCCGCGCACGGCGCCCAGAAGATGTTCGGCTGGTTCGGCGGCGGCGGCCCGCGTGGCACCGCCGGGTTCTTCGGCAACCTGCGCTTCCGGCAGCCACTCGTGCTGGCTCTGATGGCGGCGGCGGCCGAGCTCAGCGGCGTGCTCTTCGCCTTCGGGCTCGCCACGCCGCTCGCGGCTCTCGCGATTGCCGTCGTCATGCTCACCGCGATCGCGACGGTGCACGGCCCGAACGGGTACTTCGCCGGGAACGGCGGCTACGAGCACAACCTCGGCATCCTCGCGGTCGCAGTCGGGATCTCCGCGACCGGCCCCGGCCGCTTCTCGCTCGACCGCCTGATCGGCTGGGACGGAAGCATCAGCGGCGTCTGGTGGGGAGTCGGCGTCCTCGGCGCGGCCGCG
Source organism: uncultured Actinomycetes bacterium (assembly GCA_963788215.1). GTDB lineage: Bacteria > Actinomycetota > Thermoleophilia > Gaiellales > Gaiellaceae > AC-32. The sequence continues at coordinate 263,714 of CAWBFX010000001.1, read as the reverse complement.
TTGATCTCGCTCTTGACGGTGACCCTCGGCCGCCATCGCCCGGCTCCGGCGAAGACGCAGGAACTGCGCCGCGCCGCCTAAGCGGATTTCACGCTCTTTCCGCCCCTTTCGTCTCCGAGTCCCTCGATCGAGGGACTCGGAGGCGGGCGAAGCGTCGTAGAGTCGCGGCAGCGCAACCGCTCAGGCCCGAGACGGGAGCGCCTGCGGGTTCACAAGCTGGTTTTCCACAGATTCCACATGGGGGTGGGGACTGAAAGCTGGACCGAAGAAGGACCGAGCCGCCGCCGCGCGCCCGAAAGCGCTCCCGGGCGAATTCGTGTCCGAGCAGCTCCGCGACGACTGCGAGCGCTTCCTGCAGGATCTGCGCACGACGATCGACCGCCGTGACGGCGCACCTCCCGAGCCCCGAACCGGCTGGGTTCCGCGCACGAAAGAGTGAGTGCGCCCGGCGCGGCCGTGTTGCGTGACCGTTTTCTTGCGTCCTGTAGGGTCGCTGAGCGGGCAGAGGGGTCGGCGTCCGCCCTTGCGGGGGGCTAAACGATCGGAGAACCCATGAAGAGCGTCATCACCGCGATCGTCATCGCGGCGGTCATTTCGGGCTCGGCCGGTGCGGCCAGCCTGCTGATCGACGGGAGCAAGCTGAAGAACCACTCCGTCTCCGCGAACAAGCTCACTGCGAGCGCCGTTCGCTCACTCCGCGGCCAGCGTGGCCCGCAAGGCGACGCCGGCCCGCAAGGCGACGCGGGCCCGCAAGGCATCCAGGGCTCCCAGGGCGTTCCCGGAACCCCGGGGGTCTCCGGCTACGTGAGCGGGGTTGGCGGCGCCGGCTCCGCGGTGTCGGTCCCGGCCGGGACGCAGGCCTCGGCGGTCAATTTGTGCCCGGCGGGGACGCAGCCGCTCGGCGGCGGCTACTTCGTCACGACGGCGGGCGACTCCGCTCTCCTGGACCGTTGCCGCCTCTTTCTTCGTCGATGACGTGACCGGCGCGCCCGGGTTCTTCGTCACGATGGCCAACGAGGGCTCGGTGGCCGAGAGCTTCCACGTCCAGGTGCGCTGCGCCGCCGTTTCCTGAGCGACGAATCCAGCGAGCAGAAAGGGCCGGGCAACCGGCCCTTTTTGTCTACGGCGCGACCGGCTCACCGTGCGCAGTGGGGCTGGTTATGCGCCTGGCAGGAATCGAACCTGCGACCTCGCGCTCCGGAGGCGCGCGCTCTATCCCCTGAGCTACAGGCGCTCGGTGCGACCAGTCTAGCGGGGTCGAAGTTGAGGTCCGGCCCCGCGACTGACTAGCTTTCCCGCATCCCCCGGCCGCCCCAACCTAGCTTTGCCAAGACGACCCTCGTGCGCGGCGCGCAGCTGCTCGTGCTCAACGGGTTCGCGCTCGCGCAGCCGCTGCTCGACATTCTCAGCAAGAACCCGGCCTTCTTCGCGATCCGGCGCTCGACGAGCTCCGAGATCGTGTTCTTCGCGCTCTTCCTGGTCTTCGTCCCGCCGGCTGCGCTACTCGCCGCCGAACTGCTGGTCGGCCTCGCGAGCCCTCGCGCAGCCGAGGTGCTCCACCTCGTGTTCGTCGCGGGTCTCGTCGCGGTTGTCGCGCTGCACGCGCTGACGAACGACTCGAGCCTCACCGGCGCCGGCGCGCTGATCCTGGCGGCGGCGGTGGGGGTCGGCGGGGCGATCCTCTACGCGCGCACCGCGGTCGTCCGCTCGTTCCTGACGGTCCTGGTTCCCGCCCCGTTCATCTTCCTCGCGCTCTTCATCTCGAGCTCCGGAATCTCGAAGCTCGTGTTCGTCAACACGCCGCCGGTCAAGCAGGTCCAGGTGAAGGCGAAGGCCAAGACGCCCGTCGTGCTGATCATCTTCGACGAGTTCGCGCCGGTCGCCCTGATGGACAGGGGCGAGCGGGTCAACGCTGGGCGCTACCCGAACTTCGCCGCGCTTGCACGGACCTCGACGTGGTATCGCAGTGCGACGACCGTCCAGTGGCTGAGCGAGATCGCGGTCCCGGCGGTGATGACCGGGATCCTGCCGCCGCCGCACAAGAAGCTGCTTCCGACCTACTCGGACCACCCGAAGAGCATCTTCACTTTGCTCAACGGGAGCTACCGTGTCACCGGCGTCGAGTCGCTCACGAATCTCTGCCCGGGCTCCATCTGCAAGAACGAGAAGGGCTCCTCGACCCAGGAGGTCACCGATACGACCGGGTCGCTGGCAAACGACGCGGGGGTCGTCTACCTCCACCTGCTCCTGCCGCACCCGTACGCGGACGACATCCCTGCGATCAGCGACAGCTGGGGCAACTTCGGCCAGCCGGAGCAGGAGGCGGTGTCCCGGACGACGACGCGCGGGCCGTTGCTGCCCTGCGCGCGCAACGTCTGCCGCTTCACGTCGACGTTCAAGCGCGGCGGCAAGCCGGGCCTGTACGTGCTCCACTCGCTCCTGCCGCACGTGCCCTACCTGTACCTGCCTTCCGGCCGGCGCTACGGGATCGAGGTGCCGATCCTGCGCGGGGTCCAGGCCGGGTACTGGAAGCAGGACTGGCCGGCGCTCCAGAGCTACCAGCGTTACCTGCTCCAGACCGAGTACACGGACCGCGCGCTCGGCTACATGATGCGCCGCCTTCGCGCAGCCGGGCTCTTCGACAAGGCGCTGGTGATCGTGGTCGCCGACCACGGCGTCAGCTTCCGGCACGAGCAGCCGCGCCGCCTCCCGACGCCGGGGAACCTGCAGGACATCGCGTTCGTCCCGCTGTTCGTGAAGCTGCCGCATCAGCACCGCGGCGGGATCGACGACGGCCTCGCGCGCACGATCGACGTCGTCCCGACGATCGCGAAAGTCCTCCACGTCAAGATTCCGTGGCACGTGGACGGGCACCCGCTGGTGGGGCGCCATCCGCCGGCCGACGGCGAGGTCTCGCTTCTTGTCGGCGACGGGAAGTACGCGACCGGGCGGCTCTCGGCCTTGCGTGCGCTCCGCGCCCAGGCGCTCCGCGACCAGCTCGGCGTCTTCGGGACGACTCCGGGCGAGCTCTACCGGATCGGGCCTCACCGCGACCTGATCGGGCGCCTCGTCTCCAGCGTCTCCGTCCAGCCGAGCCACTCGGCCGGGGTCTCGCTCGAGAACCAGAGTCTGCTCTCGACGGTGGATACGCGCTCGGACCTGCTTCCGGCCTGGATCCAGGGCGACCTGACGGGCGTCGGGCCGAACGAGGATCTCGCCGTAGCGGTAGACGGCCGGATCGCCGCGGTCACGCAGAGCTTCTCTACAGGCGGAAAGCCGAAGTTCGATGCGATGGTGCCGGAGGGCTCGCTGCACGACGGGCGGAACGACGTCTCGGTCTACCTCGTTACGCAAAATGGGCTCGAGCAGCTGCGCGGCAGCAGCGTGGTCACGACCCTGAAGGGGAACGCGATCGCCTCGAGCGGCGGAAAGGCGGTTCCGGTTCGTCCGGGCGCGCTGCGGGGCCAGGTTCACGTGGCCTCCGGCCAGAACTACACGTTCACGGGCTGGGCCTCGAACCCGGCGCTGACGTCGAAGGTCGACACGGTGATGGTCTTCGTCGACCGCGAGCAGGTCTACGCGAGCAAGATCAGCCTGATCCAGCCGCACACGATGCTCGGCCAGGCGGTGGCACATCAGAAGTTCGCCTTTCAGTTCCAGCTGCCGCGGTCGCTGCTGCCCAAGCCGGGGTCGGGGCACAAGGTGCGCGTGTTCGCGGTGCGCCGCGGGGTCGCGACCGAGCTCGCCTACACGGGCTCGTATCCCTGGCGCCCCCGTACGTAGTTGCCGACCGCCGACACCGCTCTAAGGTATCGGCGGTGGAGCTCGAAGCCCGCAAGGCGACGCTGCGAATGGCGGAGACGTTCGTCATCTCGCGCGGCGCGTCCGACGAGGCCGAGGCGGTCTTCGTCGAGGTCCGGCACGAGGGCGTCAGCGGCTACGGCGAGGCGAATCCGATCGAGCGCTACGACGAGTCGGCCGCCTCGGCGCTCGCGTTCCTGGAGGGCGCCGGCGACATGCTCGGCGCCGACCCGTTCGCGCTCGAGTCAATCGGGGCGCGGCTGGCCGAACGGCCGGGCGAGCAGGCGGCGAAGGCCGGTCTCGACGCTGCCTTGCACGACCTCTGCGGGAAGCTGCTGGGCGTCCCCGTCTGGCGGATGCTGGGACTCGAGCGCCAGGGGCCGCCGACCTCGTGGACGATCTGGCTCGGAGATCCCGACGACATGGCCCGCCGCGCGGAGAAGGTTCGAGGCCGGTTCAAGCGGCTGAAGCTGAAGCTCGGCGGAGGCGACGGGCTCGACGTCGAGCGGGTGCGCGCGGTGCGTGGGGTCTCGGACGTCCCGCTGCAGGTCGACGTGAACGAGTTCTGGTCGCTCGGCGAGGCGCTCGAGGCGCTGCCCGAGCTCGACCGGCTCGGCGTCGAGTACTGCGAGCAGCCGCTGCCGGCCGGAGATCCCGACGGCCCCGAGCTGAAGGCGCGCTCGCCGCTGCCGATCTTCGTCGACGAGGACTGCCACACGCTCGGCGACGTTCCCGCCTGCGCCGAGCGGGCGCACGGCCTGACGGTCAAGCTCGCGAAGTCCGGCGGGATCCGCGAGGCGGTCCGGATCGCCCACGCCGGCCGGGCGCTGGGCCTGCAGCTGATGCTCGGCTGCATGAACGAGTCGGGTCTCGCGGTTGCGGCGGGCGCCTCGGTCGCGAGCCTCTTCGACCACGTCGACCTCGACGGCAACCTGCTCCTCGCGGAGGACCCGTGGCCCGGCGTCGAGCTCGTCGACGGCGTCCAGGTCCCTTCAGACGCGCCCGGCTTGGGTGCCCGGGTTGAGTGACGGCGAAGCGGTATCTGATCCTCGCCGAGGGTCGCTCCGGCGACGCGCACTACGGCAAGACCGCGCGCGGGGTGATCCGCTACGCGCCTGACCAGAGCGTCGTCGTGGTCGACTCCACCCGGCCCGGTGAGACGCTCGACGGGGTTCCCGTCGTCGCGACCGTGGCCGAAGCGCTGCAATACGAGCCGACGACCGCGCTCGTCGGCGTCGCCACCCAGGGCGGCCGTTTCCCGCCCGCGTGGCGCGCGCTCCTGAAGCAGTGCGTCGAGGCAGGCCTCGACGTCGAGAACGGCCTGCACGAGTTCCTCACGGACGACCCCGAGCTGGCGGAACTCGCCCGCAAGCACGACGTCGAGCTCCGCGACCTGCGGCGGCCGCCCGAGGGTCTCGACGTCCCGAGCGAAGAGAACCTGCGCATCCCCGCGAAGATCGTCCTCACCGTCGGCTCGGACTGCGCGATCGGGAAGAAGACCGTCGCGCTCGAGCTCGAGCTCGAGGCCCGAAGCCGCGGCCTGCCGTCCGTCTTCGTCCCGACCGGCCAGACCGGAATCGCGATCGCCGGCTGGGGGATCGCGGTCGACGCCGTCGTGGCCGACTTCCTCGCCGGCGCTGCCGAGCGGCTGGTGGTCGAGGGCCATCGCCGCGGCGGCGAGCTGCTGTTCGTCGAGGGCCAGGGCTCGCTCGCGCACCCGGCGTACTCGGGCGTGACGCTCGGCTTGATCCACGGCTCTGCGCCGCACGTGTTCGTCCTCTGCCATCGCGCGGGCTCGACCGAGATCGAGGGCTATCCTGGCCATCCGCTGCCGAGCCTCACCGAGCTGATCGACCTCCACGAGCGCATCTCGCTCCCGCTCCGACCCGCCCGAGTCGCGTGTGTTGCGCTGAACACGGCCCACCTCGACGAGCCCGCGGCGAAGGAGGCGATCGATGCCGCTGCGGCCGAGACCGGTCTCCCCGCCGACGACCCGGTTCGCTCCGGGGCCGGGCCGCTGCTCGAGGCCGTGCTGGCGGCGGTTGAGGCTCAAGTCCCGCGGCAGGCGGCCGATCATTGAGGGCGAATGACTCCACATGCCCGCCGCCGGACGTGAGAGGCTACGGGCCGGGTCGAACGCGACGAGGAGGACGATGAAAAGGATCCTGGGCTTGTTCGTTTTGCTGTGCGCCGTCGCCGTGCCGGCGGGGTCCGCACGGGCCGGCATCACCTTTGGCGTGAGCGAGGATCGCGCGCGCACCGCCGATCCCGCGGCGTTTTTCGCGACGCTCGGGCAGCTCGGGCTCTCGGAGAACCGCGCGTCGATCACGTGGGACCCGGCGCAGCCGGACGTGATCCCCGGCCAGGACGGGATCTCCAACTGGATCCAGTACGCAGGCGGCGTCCGGATCGTCTTCTCTCTCTCGGCGAAGAACGCCCGCGACTTCACGGCGGACCAGAACAGGGCGGCGCAGTTCGCCGCCTGGACCGCGCAGGTCGCGCGCACCTTCCCGCAGGTGAAGGACTTCGTCATCGGCAACGAGCCCAACCAGCCCTACTTCTGGCTGCCGCAGTTCGACCCCGTCGGCCGCCCGCTTTCCGCCGCCGCCTACGAGCCGGTGCTCGCCGACACGTACGACGCGCTCAAGGCCGTCGACCCGACCATCAACGTGATCGGAATCGGCCTCTCGCCGCGCGGAAACGACAACCCCTTCGCGAAGAGCAACATCTCGCGCTCGCCGATTCGGTTCCTGCACGACCTCGGCGTCGCCTACCGCGCGAGCGGGCGCGCCAAGCCGCTGATGGACGAGCTCGCGTACCACCCGTACCCCGCCAAGAACACCGATCCGCCCGCCCTTGGCTACAGCTGGCCGAACGCCGGGCTGCCGAACCTCGACCGCCTCAAGCAGGCCGTCTGGGACGCGTTCAACGGGACCGCGCAGCCGACCTTCGCCGAGGCGTACCGCGACAGCTTCCAGCAGCCGCTGAGGCTCGAGCTGGACGAGCTCGGCTGGCAGGCCGCGATTCAGAGCGGCCTCGGCGGGATGTACTTCGGCAACGAGAACGTCCCCACGGTCGACGAGGCGACCCAGGCGCAGTACTACACCGACGCGATCACGTGGGCCGAGTGCGACCCGGCGGTGGCCTCGCTCAGCTTCTTCCTGCTCGTGGACGAGCCCGACCTCTCGCGCTGGCAGAGCGGGCTCGAGCGCATCGACGGCTCTCAGCGCCCCTCGTACGGAGCCGTTCAGCATGCGATCGCGCAGACCCACGGCGACTGCCCGGCCACGCCCGCGACCTGGGTCCACACGACGCAGGTCGTCCTGCCGTCGGTCAACTGGCGCAACCTCTCGCGCCCGCGGGCGCGGCGCACCACGAGCTGGGGCTTCGTGGCCGGCGCCCGCGAGGAGGCGACCTTCAAGGCCGGGATCTTCAAGGCCGGCACGAGCCGCGCGACGATCTCCAGGTCACTGTCGAGAGGCCGTCCTAAGCCCGTTCTCGCCGCCTCGGGCAAGATCAAGGCGAAGAGCCGCGTGGTCAAGTTCCCCGCGCGCCGCCTCAAGCCGGGGCGCTACGTCTTCGCAGTCCGGATGCAGGCGACGATGAACACCCGCCGGACGACGCAGTTCGTCAGCCGCATCTTCCGCGTCCGGTGACCGACCCGAGGCTCGAGCGGCTCGCCGACCTCGTCGTCGGCTACTCGCTGGGCCTCCAGCCGGGGAAGATCCTGCGCGTCGACAGCACGACGACGGGACTGCCGCTCGCCGCCGAGGTCTACCGCGCGGGGCTCCGGGCGGGGGCTTTCCCGTACATGAACGTCGAGCTCGAGGCGGCGGCCGAGGCTCTGGTCGTGGAAGGAAGCGACGAGCAGATCGAGTTCATCCGGCCCACGGCCGAGGCGGAGGTGGACGCGATCGACGCGATCGTGACGATCTGGTCCGAGGCGAACACGCGCGCGCTGACCGGCTCGCCGCCCGAGCGGCACCAGCGCTTGATCGCGGCCACGCGGCAGCTCACGAACCGCCGCTGGGCGCGGATCTCGGCAGGTGAGCTCGGCTGGGCCGGAGTGCTCTGCCCGGCTCCGGCGCACGCGCAGGACGCCGGCATGTCGCTCGAGCAGTACGCGAGCTTCGTCTTCCGCGCCTGCCACGTGGAAGGCGAGGGCGACGCCACCGCGCACTGGCGCGCCCAGAGCTCCGAGCTGGCCGCCCACGCGGAGCGCCTGGCGCAGGTGCGTGAGCTGCGCATCACGGGCCCCGGCACCGACCTGCGCATCGTCGTCGAGGGCAGGAAGTGGGAGGCGGCGGACGGGCACTACAACATGCCCGACGGCGAGGTCTACACGAGCCCGCTCGAGAACGAGACCGAGGGCGAGATCAGCTTCTCGTTCCCGGCGCTCTTCCACGGCCGCGAGGTCGACGGCATTCGGCTTCGCTTCGAGGACGGCAAGGTCGTCTCCGCGGAGGCTCGGCGCGGCGCTGACTTCCTCGAGGCGCTGCTCGACCTCGACGAGGGTGCCCGCCGGCTCGGGGAGGTCGCGTTCGGGCTCAACTACGAGATCGACCGCTTCACCTCGAACACGCTCTTCGACGAGAAGATCGGCGGCACGATGCACGTGGCCCTCGGCTCGGCGTTCGAGGAGCTCGGCGGCCGCAACGACTCGGCGCTGCACTGGGACCTCGTCTGCGACCTCCGGGCCGACGGCGAGGTGTACGGCGACGGCGAGCTGATCTGGCGCGCGGGGCGGTTCCTCGAGGCGGCGCCCGAGCCCGCTCCGAGCTGACCCGCGTCGCGGTCATCGCCGACACGCACATGCCGCGCGGGTCGCGGCGCCTGCCGGACGAATGCCTCCGCCTGCTCGCCGAGAGCGACCTGATCCTGCACGCCGGCGACGTCGTCGCCGCTTCGGTGCTCGAGGAGCTGCGCGAGCTTGCGCCGGTGCACGCCGTACACGGCAACCTGGACGAGCCCGCGCTGAAGGCGGTGCTCCCGGAGACTCGCGTCTTCGAGGTCGAGGGGGCGCGGGTCGCGATGATCCACGAGCCCGGCACGGCCGCGGGTCGCGCCGAGCGGCTGGCCGCCCGCTTCCCCGGCTGTCACGCGATCGTCTACGGCCACACGCATCTGCCGGAGGTGGCGCGTCACGGTTCGATGTGGATCCTCAACCCCGGCAGCCCAACCGAGCGCCGTCGTGCGCCGGCGCGGACGATGATCGTGCTCGAGGCCGAGAACGGCGACCTCGAGCCGCGGCTGGTGGAGTTGACTTGACACGAACACATGTTCGCTCTAGTATGGCGAACATATGTTCGGAAAGATACTCCTGATCTCAGCACTGGTGCTGATTGCCTGGATGTTCGTGGCCCGCGCGTCCCAGGGCGCGGGGCCGACGATGCGCTACACGGTCAAGCCCGGCGACACGCTCTGGTCGATCGCCGCGACGCATTACGCGGGTGACCCGCGCGACGCGATCTACCGGATCGCCAAGCGCAACGGCATCGTGGACAGCGTGATCGTCCCGGGCGAGCGGCTCGTGCTGCCGTCAGCCCGGTAGCGGCGTGCTTGTCTCTTGACCGGGTAGGGGCAGGCCCGCGGTGTAGACGCGCTCGCCCCGGAAGAGGCGGCGCTCACCGTCCCACGGGAAGAAGATGGCGACCTTCCACGCGAGACTCTGGCCGCTCGGTGGGATGCCGAGCCATTCGCCCTCGTGCTTGCCCGTCACGTCGGCCTCCTCGCAGACGCCCTGCGGGCCGATCACGATGTCGCTCAGCTGGAAGTCGATGTCCGGGAAGGCGCCGAGCAGCCCGGCGTAGAAGCGGGTGGCCCCTTCGTGGCCCTCCCAGCGGTGGCCCGTCTGGACGAGCTCGTAGACGCAGTCCTCGGTCAGCGTCGACATCAGGCCCGCGAGGTCGCGCTGTTCCTCGGCGATCGAGTGCCGCTTCCAGAGCTCGCGGATCTCGTCGAGCTCGGCCTGGTCGGCCCGCCTGCGAACCTGCTCGAGCACGTTCACGTGCCTGACTCTAACTCGCGCTAGCCGGCCTGAAGCGCCTGGCCGGCGGGCGCGTCGAGCCCGAGCTCGGACGGCCGGCGTTCGGCGATGCGGTAGAACGCGTCGACCGCGGCGGGCGAGAACTGCGTGCCGCGGCCGGCGCTCACCTCGGCGAAGGCCTCGGCGATCGTCAGCGCGCGGTGGTACGGACGATCTGTCGTCATCGCGTCCCAGGCGTCGGCGAGGCCCACGATTGCGGCCGAGAGCGGAATGTGCTCCCCGGCGAGCCCGTGTGGGTACCCGGTGCCGTCCCAGCGCTCGTGGTGGTGAAGGATGATCGGCACGGCCTCGCGCAGACGGCCGAACTTCTCGACGATGCGCGCGCCCTCGGCCGAGTGCGTCTTCATGCGCGCGTACTCGTCGTGATCGAGCTTCGCGGGCTTGACCAGGATGGCGTCGGGGACGGCGATCTTGCCGATGTCGTGGAAGAGGGCGCCGAAGCGCAGGGCGTCGAGCTCCAGCGGCGTCAGCCCGAGCTCCTCGCCGAGCGCGAGCGCGATCTGTTGCACGCGCCGCGAGTGGCCGGCGGTGGCGGGATCCTTCGCGTCGACCGTGGCGTTCAGGCTCTCGACCGCCTCGAGCGAGCTCTCCTCGGCCTGCGCGTAGGCGTCCATCAGAGCCCTCGACCGCTCGCGCAGCTGCCGCGTCTGCCTCCGCAGCATGGCCGAGGCGCCTCGCACCAGGAGCGCGAGCGCGCCCCACAAAGCGAGGAAGACGAGTGCGACGGCGGCCCAGAGCACGTGGCGCCGCGAGGCCAGCGTCGCCTCGAGCCCCTTCGGGTCTGCGTAGATCTCGTAGGCGCCCAGCACGGTCTTGCCCTTCGAGTCGAGCACGGGCGCGTAGACCTGGAGCAGGTGGCTGAAGCCGAGTGAGCTCTCGACCGCGTTCTCTTCGGCGTCGAGCTTGCCGATCGAGCCCGCCGCGTGCCCGTCCAGCGCCTTCTCGAGCTCGCCCTCCTCCTGGAAGCGCTTCCCGATCCGCTCGGGCGCGCGGTTCGTCCAGGCGAGGATGCCGTCGCGCCGCCAGACCTTGACCGTGACGAGGTCGCGGTCCCGGCGCAGCTCGCCGAGCAGGACCGAGGAGACCTGCGGGTCGACGCGGAGCCGGTGGTCGCGCACGAGGGCGGGGCGGAGGACGCCGTCGACGTAGATCGTGAGGCTGTCGCGGTGGTCCGCGATCGCCTGGCCGTCGAGCGCCCGGGTGAGCACCGTGCTCAAGACGACCGCGCCGACGGCAAGGATGACCGCGCTGGCGCCGAGGAACACGCGCAGCAGCGTGAGCGAGCGGTCCGAGGCCGCCCGAAGCAAGCTCAGTCGATGTGCCTGCCGCAGTCGCATGAGCGTTCCGCAACTATCGGCTCGAGCGCGGCCCGGCTTGACCCCCTCCTAGACTCCCGGTGTGGATCTCGACCTCGTCTTCTTCGGCACTTCGGGCTCGGTTCCGACCGCCCAGCGGGCGCCGTCGGCGCTGCTCGTCCGCCGCGGGGGCGAGCGGCTGCTCTTCGACTGCGGCGAGGGCACTCAGCGCCAGCTGCTCCGCTCCACGGTCGGCCTGATCGAGCTCCGCGAGGTCTTCCTCTCGCACTTCCACGCCGACCACTACCTCGGCCTGCCCGGGATGCTGAAGACGTTCGCGTTGCGCGGCCGCGAGGTGCCGCTCGACGTCTACGGGCCGCCGGGGGTTCGCGAGCTCTTCTCGACCCTGCGGCGCGTCTTCGGCAAGCTGACCTACGGGCTCGAGGTCGTGGAGCTCGAGCCGGGGGACGTACTGGAGCGCGACGGCTACAACCTCGTCACCTTCCCGGTCGCACACGGCGTCCAGGCCCTCGGCTTCGCGCTCGTCGAGCATCCGCGCCCGGGCCGGTTCGACGTCAGCGCCTCCGATGCGCTCGGAGTGCCGCCCGGCCCCGAGCGCGGCCTGCTGCAAGCGGGCGAGAGCGTGCAGCTCGCGGACGGCCGCGTGGTCACTCCGGACGAAGTTCTCGGCGAGCCGCGACCCGGCCGCAAGGTCGTACTCAGCGGCGACACCGCGCCCTCGCCGACCGTCCTCGAGGCCGCGCGCGGGGCGGAGGTGCTCGTCCACGAGGCGACATTCCTCGAGGAGGAGCGCGAGCGGGCGCGCGAGACCGCCCACTCGACCGCGCTGGAGGCGGCCGAGATCGCGCGCGAGGCCGAGGTCGGCCTCCTCGCCGTCACGCACCTCTCCAATCGCTACTTCGGCCCCGAGGTGGCGCGCGAGGCGCGTACGATCTTCCCCGAGACCGTGGTGCCCAAGGACTTCGACGTGATCGACGTGCCCTTCCCCGAGCGCGGGGCGCCCCAGCTCGTCAAGGGCGGGGTGCGCCACCGGCGGGAGGAGCAGGTCCCCGAGACGGAGGTGGTCCCATGAGCGTAGGCTTGACGGAGCTCATCAGCGGCGTAGGCTTGACGGAGCCGCACAGGAGCGGAGGGCGCGGCTTCGCCGCGGCCGGAGCGGGCCAGGAGCGGAGGTGCCGGCTTTGCCGGCGCCGGGAGCGGGCATGACACAGATGGTGCAGGTCGCGCTGGCCGAGGGCGTCACCGAGGCCGAGGAGATCCAGTCGCTGCTCGAAGCGGCCGGGATCTCGTCCGAGCTCGAGACCGCCGTCGACCACCATCCGCGAGAGACGGAGGACGCGCCGCAGAAGGTGCTCGTGCCCGAGGGCGACCTCGAGGCTGCGCAGCATGCGATCGAGTCGCTGACCGACCCGGACGATCTCATCGCGGACGCCTGACTTCGGCTCTCGGGCCTCCTCGTACGACCGGGTCCGCCCGGTCGACGACAACTGGTGGGAGCTATTCCGCCTGGTCGAGCGCGAGGCCGACCTCGCCGGACGGCGGGTACTCGACGTCGGCTGCGGCACCGGCCGGCTCGAGGTAGCGCTCGCCGGCCGGGCGAAGGTCTGGGGCGTGGACGCGGAGCCGGCGATGCTCGCGGTCGCGCGCGCGAATGCGCCGGAGGCGACCTTCAAGGACGCGCGCGCCGAGGCGCTGCCGTTCAAGGACGGCTGGTTCGAGCGTGTCGTGATGTGGCTGTCCTCGCACCTCGTCGACCACGAGCAGGCGTTCTCCGAGGCGAAGCGAGTCCTCGGGCCGGGCGGACGCCTCGCGATCGTGACCTTCGACCCGTCCTACTTCGACGCCTTCTGGCTGAACGAGCTGTTCCCGACGATGGAGCGGGTCGACCGCGAGCGGTTCTCGACCGCAGAGGAGCTGGAAGCCGAGCTGCTCGCGGCCAGCTTCGTCCAGGTCGACGTCCTGCGGCATTCCCAGCTTGGCTCCCACAACCGGGCCGAGGCGCTCGAGCGGATCCGCAAGAAGCACATCTCGACCTTCGACCTGATCTCCGACGAGGAGTACGAGGCGGGCCTGGCCCGGGCCGAGCGCGAGCTCCCGGAGCGGGTCGACTATGCGATCGAGTGGCTCGTCGTGATCGCGGGCTAGCGCGGCTCGAACGAACGGGCCACCGCCAGCGCGTCCCGGACGCGGGCCTTCGTCGCCCGATCGCCGACGAGCACGGCGACCTGATAGCGCTTGCCTGCGAGGAGCAGATCGGCAGCGGCTCCCCGGCCGGCGAAGCACTCGAAGCTCGGCTTCACTACCGAGGCAAGCCGCGTGAGCGGGGCCCGGCCCGGCTCCGGGGCTCCACCTGCCGCCGCGACCGTCGACCAGCGAAGGACGACCACCACCGCGCCTGATCCAGGGAGCTCGTAGGCAGCCTGGCTGCAGCGCGACTGCTTGGGTCGAGCGCCGTCCGTCCCGACGACGAGTAGCGTCCGCGGATCGGACACGTTGGTCCCTGCCGGATTGAGGCGCTGCCATCCGCCGGGCACGGTCAGCGCCGCGCCGTTCGCCGAGACGACGTGATTTCCACTCCCGCCGCAGCCGGCCACGAAGATCCCGACGCACACCACCGGGAGGACGAGCGCGCAGCGCATCACGCTCGACAATACGCCCGGCACGCCCGGGGAGGTCCGCGCGATTGTGCTCCGTCCGCCCGAGCGGCTAGAGTGCGGCGCCGATAGAGAACCCCTTTAACTCGGTCCCGAGAGGCCGGAAAGGAGTCCGAAGGTGAGAAGCGCCATGAGCGCGCCCTGAGCGCGCAGACCTCTGAAGCCAAGACTGTCCTCGATGCCGAGGCGATCGAGCGCACGCTCACGCGGATCGCGCACGAGATCGTCGAGGGCAACCCGGACCTCGAGCGCGTCGCCCTGGTTGGCATCCACACCCGCGGGGTGCCGCTCGCCCAGAGGCTGCGCCGCCTCATCGCCGGGCTGAGCGGCGTCGAGGTCGCGTTCGGTCAGCTCGACATCACCTTCCACCGCGACGACGTCCACGTCCGCGCCGGTGAGCCTCCCCGCCACGCCCAGCCGCTCGTCCGCTCGACGACGCTCGACTTCCCGCTCGAAGGGATGACGTGCGTCCTCGTCGACGACGTCCTCTACACCGGCCGCACGATCCGCGCCGCGATCGACGCGCTCTTCGGCTACGGCCGCCCCGAGCGCGTGCAGCTCGCCGTCCTCGCCGACCGCGGCCACCGAGAGCTTCCGATCCGCCCCGACTACGTCGGCAAGAACCTGCCAACCGCCCGCGACGAGCGCGTCCAGGTCGAGCTCGTCGAGGTGGACGAGGTCGACCGCGTTCTCATCGTTCCCGCAAAGGAGTCCAATGGGTGACATCCACGTGATGCGGGAGGAATTCCTTCCGCCGAAGAAGCCGCCTCGCCGCCACCTGATCTCGGTCGGCGACCTGACCCGCGACGACGTCGAGCGCCTGCTGGCGACGGCGCGCAGCTTTTCCCGGAGCCTCGAGCGAGAGGTGAAGAAGCTGCCGACGCTGCGGGGCTACACGGTCGTGAACGTCTTCTACGAGTCGTCCACGCGCACCTCGTCGAGCTTCGAGCTCGCTGCGAAGCGCCTCTCGGCCGACACGATGTCGATCAAGGCCGCAGGCTCGTCGGTCGACAAGGGGGAGTCGCTCAAGGACACCGCGCTCACGCTCGGCGCCTACGACCCGGACGTCATCGTCATCCGGCACCCGCAGATCGGCGCGCCCGAGCTCGTCGCCCGCTACACGGAGGCGCACATCGTCAACGCCGGCGACGGCAAGCACCAGCACCCGACGCAGGCGCTGCTCGACCTCTACACGATCAAGGAGGAGGTCGGCCCGCTCGACGGCCTGCACGTCGCGATCGTCGGCGACGTCCTCCATTCGCGGGTCGCGCGCTCGAACATCCAGGCGCTCACGCTGATGGGGTCGCGCGTGACGCTGGTCGGGCCGCCGCCGCTGATCCCGCGCGGGATCGAGGCGATGGGCTGCGAGATCTCGCACGACATCTCGACGATCGGCGGGGCCGACGTCGTCTACGTCCTCCGCATGCAGCGCGAGCGCATGCAGGAGGGCGCGAACTACGTGCCCTCGCTGAGGGAGTACGCGGCCCGTTGGGGGGTCACCCCGGAACGGCTCCGGCCCGGGCAGAAGGTGATGCACCCCGGCCCGATGAACCGCGGCGTCGAGATCGACCCGGTCGTCGCGGACGCGGCGGACGCGCTGATCGAGACGCAGGTGCGCGCAGGGCTCGTCGTCCGGATGGCCGTCCTCTACGACCTGCTCACGACCGGTGTGCCGACCAAGGTGCCCGACCCGCTGGAGGTCGCGTGATGCTCTGGGCAAAGAATGGACAAAGGGACGACCTCGTCGTCCGTGGCGCGCGCGTCGTCGATCCTGCCGAGGGAATCGACACGGTCTGCGACGTGCGCGTCGACGACGGCACGGTCTCCCAGCTCGGGACGAATCTGGACACGAACGAGCACCGGGTCGTCGACGGCGAGGGCCTCGTGCTCGCGCCGGCGTTCGTCGACCCGCACGTGCACCTGCGCGTTCCCGGGCGCGAGGACGAGGAGACGATCGCCTCCGGGACCGCGGCCGCCGCAGCGGGCGGCTACTGCGCGATCCTGGCGATGCCGAACACGGAGCCCGTCGTCGACTCGGCGGCGATCCTCGGCTCGCTGATCGAGGACGCGCAGGCCGAAGCCGTCGTGCCGGTCGGGTTCCTGGCCTCGATCACGCGCGGCCTGGACGGCGCTGAGCTGACGGAGATGGCCGAGCTCGCCGACCAGGGCGCGGCCGGGTTCACCGACGACGGCCGGCCGGTCGTCGCGCCGGGGCTCATGCGCCGCGCGCTCCAGTACCACGGGATCACGGGCCGGCGGCTCGCGCTCCACTGCGAGGAGCCGACCCTGTCGAAGGACGGCCAGATGCACGAGGGCCCGGTCTCGGCCGAGCTCGGCTTCGCGGGCTACCCGTCCGTCGCCGAGAGCCTCATGGTCGAGCGCGACCTCTCGCTCGCCGCCTACGAGAACGCGCCGCTGCACCTGCTCCACCTCTCGGCGCGCGAGTCGGTCGAGGCACTGCGGGCCGCGCAGGCGAGCGGGGTCGAGGCGACGGGCGAGGTCACCCCGCACCACCTTTGCCTGACGGACGAGGCCGTGCGCTCGCTCGACCCGAACGTGAAGATGAACCCCCCGCTTCGCGGCGCGGAGGACCGCGCATGGCGCTGATCGACGGCCTGAAGGACGGGACGATCGCAGCGGTCGCGACCGATCACGCCCCGCACGCACGCCACGAGAAGGAGGTGCCGTTCGAGGCGGCGCCGTTCGGCGTGACCGGCCTCGAGACCGCCTTCGCGGCGCTCTACACCGGCCTCGTCGAGCCCGGGCTCGTGCCGCTCGAGACTGTGCTCGAGCGGATGTCGGCCGGCCCCGCGCGGGTCTACGGACTGGAGCGGCCGCGGATCGCGGTCGGTGCGCCGGCGAACCTCGTGCTGCTCGACACGGCCGCGACCTGGCGCGTCGAGGAGAGCGGCTTCCGCTCGCGCTCCAACAACTCGTGGCTCCTCGGCCAGACGCTCAAGGGCCGCGTCCGGATGACGGTCGCCGCCGGAAAGGTGGTGCACCAATGACCGGGTTCCTGGCTCTCGAGGACGGGACGGTCTTCCGCGGCGAGTCGGTGGGCGCCGAGGGCTTCGCCTTTGGCGAGGCCGTCTTCACGACCGCGATGACCGGCTACCAGGAGGTGGTCACCGACCCGAGCTACGCGGAGCAGCTCGTGTGCTTCACGGCGCCGATGGTCGGCAACTACGGGGTCGCAGCAGACCGCGGCGAGTCCGCCCGGCCGCACGCCCGCGCGGTGCTGATGCGCGAGGCGCGAGGGCCCGCCTGGACCGACTGGCTCCACGAGCACGGGATCGTCGCGCTCAGCGGCATCGACACGCGCTCGCTCGTCCTGCACCTGCGCCAGAAGGGGGCGATGCGGGCGATCGCGCTCGCGGGGGACGGGTCGGTCGAGGAAGCCGTCGCAGCCGTCCACGAGCAGCCGGCGATGGCGGGCCGCGCGCTGGCGCCACAGGTGTCGACGCGTGAGCCGTACGTCTTCAGCGACGCGGGCCGGGCGAGCATCGCGGTCGTCGACTACGGCTGCAAGCGATCGATCCTGAACCGGCTCGCCTGGGCCGGCGCGGCCGTGACGGTCTTCCCGCACGACGCCGATCCCGACGAGCTCACCCGCTACGACGGTGTCCTGCTCTCGAACGGGCCAGGCGACCCCGAGCCGCTCGCCTCCGAGGTCGAGTCGGTGAAGGCGCTGCTCGGCCGCGTGCCAGTCTTCGGCATCTGCCTCGGCCACCAGTTGCTTGCGCTCGCCACCGGCCACGAGACCTTCAAGCTGCCGTTCGGCCACCGCGGCGCGAACCACCCGGTGCTCGACAAGCGAACGAACCAGGTGCTGGTCACGAGCCAGAACCACGGCTTCGCGGTCGCGCCCTCCGCGGACGCGGCCGCCACGCACGTCTCGCTCTACGATGGCACCGTCGAGGGCTTCGACTTCCCCGAGCTGGCCGCGCGCTCGGTGCAGTTCCATCCGGAGGCCCGGCCGGGCCCGCACGACGCGTGGCCACTGCTCAGCGAGTGGGTCCAGGAGGTGTCGCTTGCCCAGGCGGCGTGACCTCCGCTCGATCTGCCTGATCGGTTCCGGCCCGATCGTCATCGGCCAGGCCTGCGAATTCGACTACGCGGGCTGCCAGGCGCTGAAGGTGCTCCGCGAGGACGGCTTCCGTACGATCGTCGTCAACTCGAACCCGGCCACGATCATGACCGACCCCGGCTTCGCGGACCGCACCTACCTCGAGCCGCTCGACGTGGAGGGCGTCGCGGACGTGCTCGGGCGCGAGCGGCCGGACGCGCTCCTGCCGACGATGGGCGGCCAGACCGCGCTCAACATCGGCCTCGAGCTGGCCGACGCGGGTGTGCTCGACGCGCTCGGGATCGAGCTGATCGGCGCGCCGCCCGACGTCATCCGCCGCGCCGAGGACCGCGAGGAGTTCCGCGACACCGTCCGGGCGACCGGGCTGAAGGTGCCGGAGTCGCTCGTCGTCACGGCGCTCGCCGAGGTGCCCGCCGACCTCTCGTTCCCGGTGATCCTTCGCCCGGCCTTCACGCTCGGCGGCCACGGCGGCGGCATCGCGCGCTCGCGGGGCGAGCTGAACGAGCTGCTGCCGAGGGCGCTCGCGGAGAGCCCGGTCGGCCAGGTGCTCGTCGAGGAGAGCCTGCTCGGCTGGGACGAGTTCGAGCTCGAGCTGATCCGCGACAGGGCGGACAACGTGGTCGTCGTCTGCTCGATCGAGAACCTCGACCCTATGGGCGTCCACACCGGAGACTCCGTCACGGTCGCCCCGCAGATGACCCTCTCGGACGAGGCCTACCAGGAGCTGCGCGACGCGTCGGCTGCGGTGATCCGAGCGGTCGGCGTCGAGTGCGGCGGCTCGAACATCCAGTTCGCGCGCAACCGCGAGAGCGGCGACGTGCGCGTGATCGAGCTCAATCCGCGCGTCTCCCGGTCGTCGGCGCTCGCGTCGAAGGCGACCGGGTACCCGATCGCGAAGGTCGCCGCCAAGCTCGCTGTCGGCTACACGCTCGACGAGATCCCGAACGACCTGACCGGTACGACTCCGGCGAGCTTCGAGCCGACCCTCGACTACGTGGTCGTCAAGGCGCCGCGTTTCGCGTTCGAGAAGTTCCCCGGTGCCGACCGGACCCTCGGGACGCAGATGAAATCGGTCGGCGAGGCGATGGGCATCGGCCGCACGTTCGGCGAGGCGCTGCTGAAGGCGCTCCGCTCGCGCGAGCTCGACGCCGGTTCCGTCTCGCCGTGGGCGAGCCTCGACGAGCTTCCGGAGGGGATCCATCCCTGGTTCCGCGCCGAGATCGAGCGGCTGCGCGTGCCCGCGCTGGAGCTCGAGGACCTCGTCGCCGACGACTGGCTGCGCCTGAAGCGGCTCGGGCACTCGGACGCCGACGTCGCCGCCGCCTGCGGGACGACGGAAGATGCGGCCCGCGCCGCGCGGAGGGCGTGGGGCGTCCGGCCGTCGTACCGCCGCGTCGACTCGTGCGCCGGCGAGGTCGAGGCGGCCTCCAACTACCTGTACTCGACCTGGGGCGAAGCCGACGAAGAGCCGCCCGCCGGTGGCTCGGTCGTGATTCTCGGCTCCGGCCCGAACCGGATCGGCCAGGGGATCGAGTTCGACTACTGCTGCGTCCACGCGGCGCAGAGCTTCCGTGAGCTCGGCTACGAGGCCGTGATGGTCAACTGCAACCCGGAGACCGTCTCGACCGACTACGACACCTCCGACCGCCTCTACTTCGAGCCGCTGCGGGTTGAGGAGGTCCTGGCCATCTGCGACCGCGAGCAGCCGGAGGGAGTGGTGATCCAGTTCGGCGGCCAGACGCCGCTCAAGCTCGCGGGCGCGATCGAGGCGGCCGGCTTCCGCATCCTCGGGACGCCATTCGAAGCGGTCGACCTCGCGGAGGACCGCGAGCGCTTCGCGGCGCTCTGCGGGCGGCTCGGGATCGAGGTGCCGGCGTGGGGGATGGCGACCTCGCCCGACGAGGCGGCCGAGGTCGCGGCGCGAGTGGGCTACCCCGTGCTCGTGCGGCCCTCGTACGTTCTCGGCGGGAGGAGCATGCGCGTCTGCTACGACGAGACCGACGTGCGCGAGGCCGCGGCGCTGGGCGGGCACCTGCTCGTCGACCGGTTCCTGGAGAACGCGATCGAGCTCGACGTCGACGCTCTCTGTGACGGGACGGACACCTACGTAGGCGCCGTCATGCAGCACGTCGAGGAGGCGGGCGTGCACTCGGGCGACTCGAGCTGCGTCCTGCCGGCGCCGCTGGAGCCTCCCGAGCACGAGCTCGTGGTCGAAGTCGTCTCGCGGCTCGGGCCCGCGCTCGGCGTGGTCGGGCTCCTGAACGTCCAGCTGGCGATCGCGGACGGACGGCTCTACGTGCTGGAGGCGAACCCGCGCGCGTCGCGCACGGTGCCGTTCGTGAGCAAGGCGACCGGCGTGAACCTCGTCCAGGCCGCATGCCGCCTCGCGGCCGGCGCGAAGCTGTCCGACCTGGCCCTGTCGCAGGGACAGTCTCTGGGACAGGTCTCGGTCAAGGCCGCGGTGCTTCCGTTCGCCCGCTTCCCCGGGGCCGACCCGGTGCTCGGGCCGGAGATGCGCTCGACCGGCGAGGTGATGGCGAGCGCGTCCGATCTGCCGACCGCCTTCGCCCGCGCGGAGCGCGCCGCCGGGCGCCGCCTCCCGTCCGGCGGAACCGCCTTTCTCTCGGTGCGGGACGAAGACAAGACCGCCGCCGTCCACGTCGGCCGCACCCTTGCGGCGCTCGGCTTCAAGCTGCTCGCCACGGCCGGCACCGCTCGCACGCTCGCGGCCGCCGGCCTCGCCGTCGAGTACGTCCGCAAGGTGACCGAGGAAGGCTCCGGCCCCTCGGTCGTCGACCTGCTTCGCCGCGGCCGCTGCGACCTCGTGATCAACACGCCGCAGGGCTCGGGCGCGCGCACCGACGGCTACCGCATCCGCGAGGCGGCGCTCGTCGCCCGCATCCCCTGCGTGACCACCCTGTCCGGCGCAGCCGCGGCGGTCGAGGCGATCGCGCACGCACGCGACGAGGTCGCACTCAGCCTCCAGGAACGCATCGATGCTCAGGCGCGAACCGCATAAGGTCGTCGCTGCGGAGGCGGTCGGCCCGTACACGCTGCTGCGGGTCGAGCGCGGCGCGACCGAGGCCGGTATCCCGGGGCAGTTCTTCATGCTCGAGGCGCCCGGCCGGCTGTTGCCCCGGCCGATGAGCGTCTGCACCGCGAGCGAGGGCGAGCTCGGCTTCCTGATCGATCCGATCGGGCCGGGAACCCGAGCGCTCTGCTCTCTGCGTCCTGGCGACCGGATCGCGATCGTCGGCCCGCTCGGCAACGGCTTCCGCCTCGACGTCGCGCGCCCGCTGCTCGTCGGCGGGGGCATCGGGATCGCGCCACTGCCGTACCTCTCGGAACGCCTCGGGAGCCCGCCCGCTGTGCTCGGCTTCCGGAGCGCATGGCACGCCGAGGCCGCCGAGCTCGTGCCGAACGCCGAGGTGGTCGTCGAGCCGGCCTTCGTGACGGACGTGCTGCCGGCCGGGCACGACGTACTCGCCTGCGGGCCGGCGCCGATGCTCGAGGCCGTTCGCCGCCTGACGCCTCACGCCCAGCTCGCGTGGGAGGCGCCGATGGCGTGCGGCTACGGCGCGTGCTACGGCTGCGCGGTCGACATCGACGGCGAGCTCAAGCGGCTGTGCGTGGAAGGACCGGTTCTTGAAGCTGCTTAACGCCAGCGGCTGCCTCGACGCTCTGACCGCCCCGGAGGTCGCGCGGTCGCTCGATGCCTTCGTGACGAAAACGGTTACGCCGCTCCCGCGCGAGGGCAACGCGCCGGTCCGGATCGCCGAGGTCGACGGCGCGATGCTCAACGCGATCGGCCTCGCGAACCCAGGCCGCGAGCGCTTCTGCGCCGAGACTCTCCCGCAGCTGGTCGAGCTCGGCGTGCCGCTCTGGGTCTCCGTCGGGGGCTTCTGCGTCGAGGATTACGCCGAGACGTGCGAGCTCCTCGAGGGCCACTCCGAGGTGGCCGCCGTCGAGCTCAACCTCTCGTGCCCCAACGTCGACGAGGTCCCCGAGAACGTCGGCGAGGTCGTCGCGGCCGCACGGGCGCGGACCACCAAGCCGCTATACGCGAAGCTCTCGCCTGCTGCGGACGTGGCCGAGACCGCCCGCGCCGCCCAGGCCGCAGGAGCGGACGGGCTCAGCCTCGTGAACACGGTCAAAGGCCTCGCCCTGGACGAGCAGACGCTCAGGCCCGTCCTCGACCGTGCGATCGGCGGCCTCTCGGGACCGGCGCTGAGGCCGCTCGCCCTCGCGGCGGTGTTCGCGGCCTACCGCGCGACCCGCATGGCCATCGTCGGCATGGGCGGCGTGAGCACCGGCAGGGACGCGCTCGAGCTGCTCGCGGCCGGCGCGAGCGACGTCGCGCTCGGCACTGCGCTGTTCGCCGATCCGGGCTCGCCCGCCCGCGTGCGGGGAGAGCTCGAGGCGGAGCTGGCGGCACACGGCTTTGCCGACCCTGACAACGCGGTGGGTGTTGCGCATCTTCCGGGCGATTCGACCCTCGACCCAAGGTCGAGGCTAAGCGTTGAAAAAGCCCTGCATACGGGCCCAAACATGGCGGGTTGACCCCGGGCACGAGCTTGTTAGTATCCCTCGCCGTGCCCGCGCTCAAGACTCAGGCCCAGGCGCCGCTCCGCTCCCTCGATCAAAGAATGGAAGCGCTCAAGCGGGCGAACGACATCCGCGTCCGCCGCGCGCAGCTGAAGAAGGACCTCAAATCCGGCGCCGCGCGGATCGAGGAAATCCTCAGCGATCCGCCCGAGTACGTCTCGACGGCGAAGGTCTTCGACATGCTGATGGCGGTGCCGAAGTTCGGCCGCGTCAAGGCGGCGCGCTTCCTGAACCAGTGCCGCATCAGCCAGTCCAAGACGGTGGGCGGCCTCTCCGACCGCCAGCGGACGGAGCTGATTGGCCTCTTCCACCGGTAGCCGCTCGCCTGTCTTTGTCATAACGGGCACGTCGGGCGAGGGCAAGAGCACGCTCGCGCGCCTGCTCGTCGAGCGGATGTCCGAGCTCGCGCTCGCCATCTCCGCGACGACGAGGCCTCGCCGCCCGGGCGAGGCAGACGGCCGCGACTACTGGTTCATCTCGGAGGAGGAGTTCGACCGCCGGCTCGGCGCAGACGACTTCCTCGAATGGGTCGAGCTGCCGTGGGGCCCGGGCTACCGCTCGGGGACGCTCTGGTCGGAGCTCGACCGGATCAGAGACGAGGGACACGCGCCACTGCTCGAGATCGAGACCGGCGGAGCGCTCGCCGTCCAGGAGCGGATCCCCGACGCCGTGACCGTCTTCGTCACGGCGCCGAGCCGCGCCGCTCTCGAGACCCGCTTGCGCGCCCGCGCGACCGAGAGCGAGGGTGAGATCGAAGAGCGCCTCGACGTCGCGGAGCGCCAGCTCGAGCTGGAACCGCGCTTCCGCTACCGGATCGTCAACGACGACCTCGAACGCGCCCTCGCCGAGCTCGAGGAAATAGTCCGCCGCGAGTTGGACGCTGCAGCTAGCATGTCGGGCCGTGATTCATCCTCGCGTTGACGAACTTCTCGAGAACGTCGATTCCCGCTATGCGCTGGTGATCGTCGCGGCGAAGCGTGCCCGGCAGATCAACAACTACCACCACCAGCTCGGCGAGGGAACGTTCGACCAGTTCCTGCCGCCGCTCGTGGAGTCGCGGTCGAAGAACTACTTGACGATGTCCCTCGAGGAAATCTGCGAGGGCAAGATCAAGTACACGTACCAGAAGTAGTTCGGGGGGAGAGGACGGCCGCCCTTGCGGCGGACGGCCGTCCCTGCGGCTTATGTGGCTAGCGAGTGACCTTGAAGTCGAGGTGCATGTACGCCTCGTGCACGGAGCAGTAGGCGCGCCAGCTTCCCGGCTTCAGGGTCCACGTCACGGTTTTCGTGCCGGTGAACCCGACTGACGTGAGGTCCTTCTCGAGCTTCGGCTTCGAGGGCTTCTCGCGCTCGAGCGTGAAGTTGTGGATCGACGACTTGTCGGTGACGACGATCTTGTACTTGCCTGCCTTGAGCCTCTTGACGGTCTTGCCGTTGAGCTTCAGCGTGATGCTGTAGCCCGGACCGACCACGCCCTTGAGCGTTCGGGTGGAGGTGCTGCCGCTGAGCGCCGCGCCTGCCGAGGCGAGGGCGGCGACCATGGCCGTGGCGATGATGGCGACAGCGAAGTGCTTCCGGGTCATGCCTCTCCTTTCGATGACCCCTGGGGTACGGCGCGGCCGCTTCGCCGGATTTCCCTGGACGTGTCGCCTCTCTAGGCACAATGTGCCGATGGGCAGGGTCGTCCTCGGGGTGACGGGTGGGATCGCCGCGTACAAGGCGTGCGAGCTGACGCGTCTGCTCGTCCGCGCCGGCCACGAGGTGACGCCGATCCTCACGCCCGAGGCCGAGCGGTTCGTCGCCGCTCAGACCTTCGAGGCTCTCGCCCGCCGGGAGATGCCGCGCGAGCTCTTCCCGCACCTCGTCGACGCCGACCTGCTCGTGATCGCGCCGCTTTCGGCGAACACGCTCGCGAAGCTGGCGCATGGCCAGGCCGACAACGTCCTCACGCAGACCGCGCTCGCGTTCGGTGGCCCGGTGCTCGTCGCGCCCGCAATGAACCCGCGCATGTGGGCCCATCCGGCGACCGGCGAGAACGTCGAGACGCTGCGCCGTCGCGGGGTCGAGCTCGTCGGCCCCGAGCACGGCGACACCGCCGAAGGCGAGGTCGGCGTGGGGCGGATGAGCGAGCCGGAGGAGATCTTCGAGCGCTGCCGCTCGCTGCTGGAGAAGCGCGAGCAGCTCCGAGGCCGCCGCGTGCTCGTCACCGCCGGCGGGACACGTGAGCCGCTCGACGCCGTCCGCTTCCTCGGCAACCGCTCATCGGGCCGGATGGGCGCGGCGCTCGCGGCCGAGGCCAGGCGCCGCGGCGCAGACGTGACGCTGGTGGCAGCGAACCTCTCGGTGCCTACGCCCGTAGGAGTGGACGTGGTCTCCGCGCCGACCGCCGACGAGCTCGCCCGCGAGACGCTCGCCCGTGGCGACGTGGACGTCGTGCTGATGGCCGCCGCCGTCGCCGACTACCGGCCGTCCGAGCCCGAGGAGGGCAAGCGGCCGAAGGACGGCGAGAATTGGACGGTGACGCTCGAGCCGACGACCGACGTCCTGCGGCAGCTCGGCGAGCGGCGCACGAACGGCCAGATACTCGTCGGATTCGCGGCCGACGCGGGCGACCAGGGGCTCGAGCGGGCGCGCGAGAAACTCCGCGCCAAGCAGGTCGACCTGATCGTCTTCAACGACGTCTCGCGCGACGACATCGGCTTTGACGCTCCCGACAACGAGGTCGTCCTGGTCTCTAGCGACGGCGAGCGGCGGCTCGGAAAGGCGGCGAAGGAGCGCATCGCGGCGGCTATCCTCGACGTCGTGGCCGAGCGGCTGGAGCGGGACTGATGGACGAGCCGGCGATCGGCGCCGAGCCCACCGCCTCGCCCGGCGCGGAGACGATCCGCAGGATCGCGGAGAACCTCGCGCTCGTCGTGCACGCGCCCGACGAGACCCTGCGCCTGGTCGTCCTCTGCGTCGCCGCCGAGGGGCACCTGATCATCGAGGACTTCCCCGGCGTCGGGAAGACGATGCTGGCGAAGGCGCTCTCGCGCTCCGTCGACTGCTCGTTCTCGCGGATCCAGTTCACGCCCGACCTGCTCCCGTCCGACGTCACCGGCGTCAACGTCTTCAACCAGAAGACGAACGAGTTCGAGTTCCGTCCGGGACCGGTGTTCGCGAACTTCCTGCTCGTCGACGAGATCAACCGCGCGTCGCCGAAGACGCAGGCGGCGCTGCTCGAGTGCATGCAGGAGAACCAGGTGACGGTCGACGGCGTCAGCTACGAGCTCGCGCCGCCGTTCATGGTGCTCGCGACGCAGAACCCGATCGAGTACGAAGGCACGTATCCGCTGCCCGAGGCGCAGCTCGACCGCTTCACCCTCCGCGTCGACATCGGCTACCCGCCGCTCGCGGAGGAGGCGCGGATGCTGACCGAGCAGACGAGCGACCCGCCGCTCGAGACGCTCCGCCCGGTCGCCACCGCCGAGAGCGTCCGCAGCCTCATCGCCGAGGCGGCCGAGGTGTTCGTCGAGGAGAGCGTGACCCGCTACGTCGTCGCGCTCCTGGGCCAGACGCGGGCCGACGGCAGGCTCTACCTCGGCGCCAGCCCGCGCTCCGGGATCGCGCTTCTGCGCGTCGCCAAGTCGCGCGCTCTCGCCGAGGGCCGCGGCTTCGTCTCGCCGGATGACGTCAAGGCCTGCGCCGGGCCGGTGCTCGCCCATCGCCTGATCCTCGCGCCGGAAGCGCGCGCGGAGGGGCTGACGGGCCTGGATCTCGTGCGCGAGGCGCTCGAACGCACCCCAGTGCCTGTATGACCCGCCGCGGACGGCTCGCGCTGGTGCTCGGCGGCGCGACCTATCTCGGCGCGTGGGCCTTCGGCTCGAAGCCGCTCTATCCCGTCGCGATCGGACTGATCGCCGCGGTGCTGTTCGCCCGCGTGTGGACGCGCCTGGCCGGCAGGCCGGTCGGGGTGCGGCGGCGGCTGCCTCAGGCCGAGCGGTACGAGGGCGACGACGTCCAGGTGCGCCTCGAGGTGGAGCTCGAGCGCCCGCTCGCGCCCGCGGCGCTCGTCGTCCGCGAGCGGATCTCGAAGCTCGGCGAGCGCGAGACGGAGCTTCCGGCGCGGGGCGGCAAGGCCTACGTGCTCGACGCGCTGCCGCGAGGCCGTTACGCGTACGAGGAGACCTCCGTGGCGATCGAGGACCCGTTCGGCCTTGACCGCGTCGAGCAGACCGTCGTCGCGCCCGGCGCGTTCCTGGTCTACCCGCGGCTCGTCGAGCTCGACCGGATTTTCTCGGAGGCCGGCCGCCTCGGCCGCGACGGGCGCAGGCTCCTCCTGCGCCGCCCGGCCGGGTTCGACTTGCACAGCGTCCGCGAGTACGAGCGGGGCGAGTCGCTGCGCAAGGTGCACTGGCGCTCGACCGCCAAGCGCGCGCAGCTGATGGTCAAGGAGCTGGAGGACTCGCCGCGCGACGAGGTCGCGGTCGTGCTCGACGCCGATCCGGCGGCGGTCGTGGGGGACAGCTTCGAGGTGCAGGTCCGAGCCGCAGGTTCGCTGCTGCTCTCGCACGCGAACCGCGGACGGCGTGCCGTGCTCGTGGTCAACACCCTGCGCCGCGAGCTGCAGCGCGTGCACTCCCCGGCCGGGGACAAGCGGGAAGCGCTCGACCTGCTCGCCGCGGTCGAGCCGCAGCCCGGACCTCCGCTGGCGTCGCTCCTCGCGGACGAGGCCGGTGCCGCCGCCCGCGCCGAGGAGCTCGCGGTCGTGACGGGGTCGCTTCCGGCCCGGCTCGTCGAGCAGCTGGTGAACCACGTGCTGGGCCACAAGAGCGTCTCGCTCGTGCTTGTCGATTCGGCCAGCTTCGCGGGCTCCGGTGACCCGCCTTCCAGCGCGTTCCCCGGCCTGTTGCGGCTCCAGGCGGCCGGCATTCCCGTCGCGGTGCTGCGCCGCGGCGACGATCTCGCCGCGCGCCTCGGCGCCGCCGTCGCCGTGAGAGAGGCCGCGAATGTCTAGAGAACGCGCGCTCCTCCTGGGCGGGGTCGCATGCATTCCGATCCTCTGGAACTGGATGCGGCTCGAGGACCCGTCGAGCGCAGGGCGCGCCGCCCTGCTCGTGCTCTTGGCCCTTGCGCCTGCGGCCGTGATGAACCAGCGCCTCAGGTTTGCGGCCGCGGCGGCGGCACTGGCGATCGCGGGCGGGATTGCATTCCACGCCCCCCTCGGCCTGCACTACCCGGGGCGGGTGGCCGTTCGGTTCTGGAACGGCTTTCTCGAGTTCTACGACGTCAAGCTGCCATTCGCGCCCGCGCAGCATCCGCACATGGACGGCGCGATCCTGATCGCGGTGTTCATCTTCAGCGCCGTGGCCGTGCTGGCCGTCTGCGAACGGCGACCCGGCCTGGCCGGGACAGCCGTCCTCATCGGGGCCGGCTGGCCCGCGACCCTGTTGCTGGGAAGCGAGCTCCTCCGGGGGGCGGGGATCCTGGCCGCGCTGCTGGTCTTGTTCGCCGGCCTGCGCAGGCGGCCCGACGTCTCCGGTCGCGCGGTCCTGGTCGGCGGGGCGATCGTGCTCGCCGCCGTCGGCGCCGCCACCTCACCCGCGCTCGCGAAGGGCGAGTTCCTCCACTGGCAGACCTGGGACCTGCACGTCCCGCACGTCAAGCCTGTGGGCGTCAGCTACGTCTGGAACTCGGACTACTCCGGCCTGAACTTCCCCCACAAGACGACCGTCGTGCTTCGGATCAAGGCGCCGAAGCGGCCGCAATACTGGCGCGTCACCACGCTCCCGTACGTCGTGGACGGCCGGTGGATCGACCAGCCTTCGTTCGAGGGCTCCGGCGACGCCGGGCTCGTGCCGGCTGCCGCCCGTGTTCGTTCGACCTGGGTCGAGCAGCAGGTCACGGTCGAGGCCCTGCGGGACAATCGCCTCCCGGCGGCCGAGGTGGCGGTGGCGTTCGACGTGTCGGGTCTCGGCCCGGTCAACTTCGACAGCGCGGGCGTCGCCTACCTCGAGCACGCGCTGCGCAGCGGTACGAGCTACAAGGCCTGGAGCTACGAGCCCGAGCCGACGCCGCAGGAGCTCGCGCGCTCCAAGCCCGTCTATCCGCCGGCGATCACGCTCGGACGGCGCTACCTCGAGCTCGACCCGAACCAGATTGCGCCGACCTTCGGCACCCCGCACCGCGATGTCGTCCTCGCGAAGCTGTTCGCCCGCGACGGCCGCCTTCGGGCGTACGAGCCGCTCTACGAGGCGGCCCGAACCGTTGCCGGCGGGGCGCGCAGTCCGTATGCGGCGGCGGTCGCGCTCGAGTCGTGGTTCCGGACCGGCGGCGGCTTCACCTATAACCAGCATCCGCCGCGGGCGCGCGGGAAGCCCGTGCTCGTCGACTTCGTCACACGCACGCGCGCCGGCTACTGCCAGCACTTCGCAGGCGCGATGGCGCTGATGCTGCGCTACCTCGGGGTTCCGGCGAGGGCCGCGGCCGGCTTCAGCAGCGGCACGTACGACAAGGGCCAGTGGACCGTCACCGACCACGACGCGCACGAATGGGTCGAGGTCTGGTTCCGCGGCTGGGGCTGGGTGCCGTTCGACCCGACTCCAAGCCGCGGCGGCGTCGCGGGCACGTACTCGGCATCCTCGCCCGCCTTCAACCTGGCCGTCGCGGCCGCCATCCTCGCGGGCAAGGACGGGCTGAAGGCGTTCGCCGACCGGCGCGTCGGCCTGGGCTTCCCGGACACGCAGACGAAGTTCTCGGCCGACATCCGGCTTTCACGCGACCCGGGGAGGGTGACCCTGACCGACAACCAGCCCTCGGCCGCGCCGAGCCTGCTTCGGCTGCTCGCGCTGCTGCTCGCCGCGCTCCTCGTCCTGATCGCCGGGGGGAAGCTCGCACTGCGGAGGGCGCGCTACCTCACGGGCGATCCGCGCCGCCTCGCCACCGCGTGCCGCCGCGAGCTGCACGACATCCTCGTCGACCAGCGGATCGACGTCTCGCCGAACGCGACCGTGGCCGAGCTGGCCGCGCAGGCGCAGACCGAGCTCGGCGTCGAGACCGCCGGAGTCGGCATGCATGCGACCGTCGCGCGCTTCGCCCCGCCGGTCTACGCGCGAGAGGCGGCGCGGGAGCTGCGGAGCTCGGTGCGCCGGCTCCGCCGCAGCCTGCGACAGGAGCTCTCGCTCTGGGAGCGCGCACGCGGGCTGCTCTCCCTGCGCTCCTTCGGCCTCTCGTAGGGGAGCCTGGTGCACGCAGTCGTGATGGCGGCCGGCGAGGGCCGGCGCCTTCGGCCGCTGACCGAGCGCTGGCCGAAGCCCGTTCTGCCCATCGCAGGTGTGCCGGTGATCGCGGCTCTCGCGCGTGAGCTCGCCGCGGCCGGGCTCGGGCCGGTCACCGTCGTCACCGGGCACCTCGCCGAGCAGGTCGAGGAGCTGCTCGGAGACGGATCGGCGTACGGGATCGAGGCGCGGTACGTGCGCCAGCCGCGCGCCGACGGGTCGGCCGACGCGGTCAGGCGCGCCGTGGAGGCGGGCGCCACGTTTCCCCTGGTCGTCACCGGAGCGGACAAACGCTTCCGGCCCGGCGACGTAGCCCGCTTCGCCGAGCGCTTCCTCGCCTCCGGCGCACCTGCCGCGCTCGCGGTCGAGCCGGACGGCGCCACCGTTTCGCTCTGGGGGCTGACCGATGCGGTCCGCCTCTCAGGGCTCTCGGGCCCGCCCTACGAGCTGCAGGACGCGGTCGCCGGGCTCGAGGTTGCGAAGCTCGAGATCGGGAAGACGCGAGACTTGACGGACCCGCTTGACTTGGTGAGAGAGAACTTTCCGTACCTGTCATGAGCGAAGTCTTCGATCTCTTCCAGCAAGGCCGCGAGCACCTCTCGAAGGGGATGGCCGCCCAGGCGACTGTCGCCCTCGAGAAGGCCAAGGCGCGCGAGCCCGAGAAAGCGTCCATCCGCGAGGCGCTCGGGATCGCGTACTTCCGCATCCACCGCTACGCCGAGGCCGAGTCCGAGTTCCGCAAGATGCTCGAGCTCGCGCCCGTCGACGACTACGCGCACTACGCGCTCGGCCGCTGCCTGGAGAAGCAGGGCCGCGAGCACGAGGCCAACGGCCAGTACAAGCTCGCGAGCTCGCTCAGGCCCGGGACCCGCGCCTACGAGGCTCGCATCCGGGACCTCGGCTAGGCGCGTTAGCTCAGCCGCTCGCCGGTGATCCGCTCGATCTCCTCGAGCGACGAGACGCCCTCGAGGCAGAGGCGCACGCCTTCCTGGCGAAGCGTCGTCATCCCGGCGCGGACGGCCGCGGCGCGGAGCTCGTCGGCCGAGGCACCCAGTAGCCGGCGAAGCTCGGGCGTCACGAGCATCGCCTCGAAGATCGCGACTCGTCCCCGGTAGCCGGTCCCGCCGCAGCGTTCGCAGCCCTTGGCGCGGTGGAAAAAGACACGACCCTTGTGGCCGAGCAGGCCGAGCCGGCCGAGCTGCTCGTCGGTCGGCCAGTAGGGCTCGCGGCAGTCGGCGCAGAGGCGGCGAGCGAGGCGCTGGGCAATCACGCAGTTGACGGAGGTCGCGAGCAGGCCCGGCTCGACGCCGAGGTCGCGCAGCCGCGCCACCGCGCCCGCCGCGTCGTGCGCGTGCAGCGCTGCGAGGACGAGGTGGCCCGTCATCCCCGCGTGCATCGCGACTCGCGCGCTCTCGGGGTCAGGCAGCTCTCCGACGAGCAGGACGTCGGGGTCGCTGCGCAGGATCGTGCGCAGCCCGTCCGCGAGCGCGAGCCCGGTCTTGGGCGAGACCTCCACCTGGTTGACGCCCGGAATCTCGTGCTCGACCGGGTCCTCGATCGTCGTCAGCACCCGGCCCGGGTCGTTGAGCAGGTGCAGCGCCGTGTAGAGGGTCGTCGTCCGGCCGCTCCCGGTCGGGCCGCAGACCACGAGAGCCCCGTGCGGCTGGCGGATCGCGTGCTCGAAGAGCTCGCGCACGGCCGGCGTCATCCCGAGCGCCGCGAGGTCGGGTGTCCGTGCCGCCCGGTGCAGGAGCCGAAGCACCACCTGCTCGCCGTGGGCCGTCGGAAGGACGGCGACACGCAGGTCGAGCGGCTGGTCGCCCACGCGGAGCGAGACGCGGCCGTCCTGCGGCGCACGGCGCTCGGCGAGGTCGAGGTTGCCCATCAGCTTCAGGCGCGAGAGGACGGCGGGCTGCATCTCCTTCGCGATCCGGTGGACAACCCGTGTCACCCCGTCGAAGCGCGCGCGAACGACGAGCTCGTCGCGCTGCGGCTCGAAGTGGATGTCCGAGGCGCCCGCCGAGACGGCCTGGGCAAGCAGGTTCTGGACGAGTGTCTCTGCCGGGGTGCCTTCCTCCGCCGGCGGTTCCGTTCGCCTCGGCTTCTCGTCCGCGGCAGGGGCCCGCACCGGCGCGAGCTGATGCAGCCTCCGAATCGCGTTGTCGAGATCTTCGGGCTCGGCGACGGCGAGCCTCACGTCGTGGCCGAGCGCCTGGCGCAGCTCGTCTGCCTGGCCGTCACCGGTCGGATCGGCGACGGCGACGAGCACCAGGTCGTCGCGGAGGAAGCGGACGGGCAGGGCCTGGAAACGGAAGGCCAGCTCCTTCTGGAGTAGGGCAGCCGCGTCCTGGTCGGGCTCGACCTCGGAGAAGTCGACGTACTCGAGCCCGAACTGGTCCGCGAGGGCCTGCGCCAGGTCGGCGCTCGTGATCCAGCCGTGGCCGATCGCGACCTCGCCGAGCCGCCGGCCGGTCAGGTGCTGCTCCTGAAACGCCTCCTTGAGCTGCTCGAGGGTGATCAGGCCGCGGCTGATCAGCAGCGAGCCAAGGCGATGGTGCCGAGTGACGCGGGCCGCTTCCACATCGCCTATATCGTCGTTCAGCGCAGAAACGTGAAGGCTGTGGTGCAGCGGGTCTCCGGCGCGCGGGTGCGCGTGGGGGAGAGGATCGCCGGCGAGATCGGCCCGGGCCTCTGCATCCTGCTCGGCGTCGCGCGAGGAGACGAGCAGGCCGAGGCCGAGCGCCTGGCGGCGAAAGTGGCGCACCTTCGGATCTTCGAGAACGAGGACGGCCGCTTCGACCGCTCCCTGCTCGACACGGGCGGCGAGGCACTCGTCGTGAGCCAGTTCACGCTCATCGCCGACACGGCGAAGGGGAACAGGCCGAGCTTCACGGACGCGGCGCCGCCCGAAGGAGCGGAGCCGCTCTACGACGCCTTCTGCGCGGCCCTGCGGGCGCTGGGCATCTCCGTCGCGACCGGCGAGTTCGGCGCGCGAATGGCGGTCGAGTTCGTGAACGACGGGCCGGTGACGATCTTCCTCGAAGGCGGGCGGCCCCGGCCCCGAGAGGCCGAGGCCGCCGAGGCAGATCGTTGACTGCTAGCTGTTCGGGTACGGATCCGCGACGCTGTCGCCGCCGGTCACGGTTTCCCACTCTCCGTTGCCGCAGGACGGGCACGGAGGAAGGTGCTTCGTCGAGCCGACGTCCATCTCGTTGCCGCAGCTGCTGCAACGATAGGTGCCTGCAGAGACGTCACTTCCGGCTGGAACCGGGTTCGCCATGGCTTCCTCCTTTCGGCTGCTTGCGGGACTTCGGCTCGGGGTTCCCGGTCGATCGGGCCATGAACGTCGCCTTCGACGATTTCCTCGCAAAGAGCGAAAACGAATGACGAGGCTCTCGGTGCCGGAGCTGGGGCGGCGCGGCGGGGGCTGGGTCGTGCTCCAGTCGATCCTCTTCCTCGCGATCGCCGCCTGCGGCTTCGTCGGCGTCTACTGGCCGGGCTCGGTCGAGTCCTACCTGGCCGTGATCGGGTTCGTGCTGATCGTGGCCGGGATCGTGGTCGTCGTGACCGGGGCGCTGACGCTCGGCCGCTCGTTCACGCACCTGCCGCGGCCGCGCACGTCCGGCCGGCTGCACGAAGGCGGGATCTACCGGCTCGTGCGCCATCCCGTCTACGGCGGGGTGCTGCTCCTCGCGCTTGGCTGGTCGCTGGCCGAGGCGCCGCTCGCGCTCGTGCCCACCGCGCTGCTCGCGCTCGTCTTCGACCTCAAGTCGCGCCGCGAGGAGGTCTGGCTACGCGAGCGCTACCCGGAGTACGCCGCCTACGCACGGCGGACGCGCAGCCGCTTCATTCCGTTCGTCTACTGATCGCGCCACTTCAGCTCCGGCGGCAGAGGACGTGAATGGACGAGGATCAGCCGCCGCGTCGGGCGGGTGAGCGCGACGTACAGCTCCCGCAGCCCCTGGCCTTCGGCGGCCTCGTCGACGATCTGCGCCGGCTCGACGACGATCACGTTGTCGAACTCCATCCCCTTCGCCTCGCGCGGGGTCAGGACCGCGATGCGCGTCTCGTCGAAGAGAGAGGCGTCGCCGTCGCCGCGCAGGGAGGCGGGCGCGATCACCGCCAGCAAGCCGTCGTCGTCCGCCAGCCGGGCTGCCTCTTCGTAGGCCGTCTGCAGCGGCGGGTCGCCTGCGACGACGCGCGGAGGATCGGCGCCGACGCGGTAGGCGAGCGGCTGCTCGACGTCCGGCGCGATCCGCTCGAGCAGCGGCAGGGCGGCCGCCATGATCTCGCGAGGCACGCGATAGGCGTGCCTCAGCTCCGCCAGCTCGGCGTTTTCGCCGTCGGGCAGGAACGGGAGCAGCTCCTCCCAGCGGTCGTAGGCGATCGGGCCGGTCGCCTGCGCGATGTCGCCGAGCAGCGTGAAGCCGCCGGACGCGCGGCGGGCCACCATTCGCAGCTGCATCGGCGTCAGGTCCTGGGCCTCGTCGACGATCACGTGCCCGTACTGCTGCGGCGGCCCGAGGATCAGCGCCCGGGCCTCGTCGATGAGCGCCAGGTCGGCGTCGCTCCAGCCTCGCGACCGGGGTAGGCCGGGCAACCGCCTGACGATCGTCTCCGGCTTCGGGACCGGCCACGAGCGGTTGAGGAAGCGCGTCAGCCGGCCGTCGCGCCGCAGAGCCTGCTCGACCTCCTCGAAGTTGCGGTACGCCTGGCCGCCGAGCCGCGCGCCGTAATCCTCGTAGAAGCGGCGCAGCACGCTCATCCGGAAGCGCTCGCGGGCGACTGCCGAGAGCCCGAGCTCGGCGCGTGTCTCCTCGAGCAGCTCGGCGACCTCGTCGGACTCGACGCCGACGAACCGCCCCTCCATCCGCACGACGAGCTCCTGCGGCTCGCCTTCCGAGGCCGCCTCCACGAGCTTCCGGAGGTCCTCGGCGAGACCTGTGTCCGCCTTCAGCCGCTGGATCTCGAGTGGGTCGGTACGCGTGATCTCGATGCCGGCGACGAGCTCGGCCACCGCGCGCTGGTCGACGCTGTCCTCGCCGAGGGTCGGCAGCACGTGCGAGACGTACTCCATGAACCCGGGGTTGGGCCCGACCACGAGCACGCGGCGCAGCTGCTGCCGGTGCGCGTAGAGGAGGAACGACGCGCGGTGCAGCCCGACCGCGGTCTTGCCGGTGCCAGGCCCTCCCTGGACGATCAGCGGCGGCTCCGGGTCCAGCGCGATCAGGTGGTACTGGTCGGCCTGGATGGTCGCGACGATGTCGCGCATCCGCGCGTCGCGGGTGCGCTCGAGCTCCTCGAGCAGGAAGTCGTCGACCGAAGCGGCAGCGTCCGCGAGCGAGCCGTCGAGCGCCTCGTCGCTGATCCCGGTCAGCGTCCGGCCCTGCGTACGGAAGCGACGCCGCAGGGTCACGCCGTGGGGGGCGACCGGCGTGGCCGTGTAGAAGGGCCGTGCGGCCGGTGCCTGCCAGTTCACGACGAGGGCGCGGCGCGCATCATCGTGGACCCAGCGGCGCCCGACGTAGATCTTTTCCGCTGCTTCCTCGGTGTCGATCCGGCCGAAGCAGAGCCCGCGCTCGGCGTCCTCGAACGTCCGCAGGCGGCCGGTCGCCCAGTTCTCGATCGCCTGCGCGGCCTCCTCGGTCGCAGCCGCGCCCGCGGTCCGGATGAGGGTCTCGCGCATGCGGTCGAGGGACTCGTACGCCTCGTCGAGATAGGCCTGCTCGGCGGGGAGATCGGGGTGCGCCACAGCGTCTTAGCGTAAGCCATGCGACTGACATATGTTTTTTACCTATACTGGCCGGCATGACCCGCCACCGCCACGCGCGATCCCGCAGCCGGCGCCTCGTCCGGCCCGGCCACTGGCACGTCCACGCGCGGGTGGAGCGCTTCGTCGAGCCGTCGCTGCTGCTGCTCCTGCGGGAGGGGCCGCTGCACGGATACGAGCTGCTCGAGCGGATCCCGGAGCTCGGCGTGGAGGGGCGGGTCGACATCGGCAACCTCTACCGGCTCCTGCGCTCGCTCGAGGACGAGGGCCTCGTCACCTCCGAGTGGAGCGCCGATCTTCCGGGGCCCGCCAAGCGCACCTACGAGCTGACCGCCGAGGGGCGCCGGCTGCTCGATCGCTGGGCGGAGGCGCTGCAGCGGGCCGAAGAGACCATCGCGAGCTTCTTGAAGCGTTACGAGGAAGGGAGGTGAACATGTGCGGACGTAAACACCACCGTCACGGCCTGGGCCGGCGCGGACGCCGCTTCCCGAACCGGGAGGAATGGATCCGCCGGCTCGAGGAGCGCCAGCGCGATCTCGAACAGGAGATCGCCGACCTGGCCGACGTGATCGAGCACCTGAAGGACGGCGAAGCGCAGCCGGCCGGAACGGTCTAGAGGCTTTTGCGGCCCCGCTTCGGCGGGGCCGACAGCCCAAGCTCCCCTGCTATCCTGGTCACACCGCATTTCACCGATTGGCGAAATGGGCGCGAGGCGCCCATTTTTTGTGAGGACAGCGAATTGGCGAACGTCTACGACAAGGAGAGAACGCTGGAGCGCGAGATCAGCAGCAAGGTCGCGGAGGCCCTGCCGGGCGTCGAGGTGCTCGCGGTCGAGCTGACCGGTCCCGAGCGCTTCACGGTGTTCGTCGACCGCCCCGAGGGCGTCGACCACGCGCTCTGCGAGCAGGTCACGCACGTCCTCCGGGACTACCTGCGCACCTACTCTGTGGCGGTTTCGTCGCCCGGCCTGGAGCGGCCGCTGCGCAAGCCGGAGCACTTCCGCGAAGTCGTCGGGCGCCGCGTCAAGCTGAAGACGTCCGAGCGCTCGAAGCTGCGCGGCGAGGTGCGCCGCGCCGACGACGACGCCGTGACGGTCTCCGCCGACGGCGCAGAGATCGAAGTCCCGTACGCGCAGATCGTGCGGGGGAACCTGATCGACGAGAGGGAGCAATGAGCCGAGAGATCATCGAGCTCGTCCATGAGCTCGAGCGAGACCGTGGAATCGAGGGCGACACGCTGATCAGGGCGCTCGAGGACGCGCTGCTCGCCGCGTACAAGAAGACGCCCGGATCGTCCCGCCACGCCGTGGTCGAGCTCGACCGCCAGGAGGGCGACTTCCGCGTGTTCTCGATCGAGCTTCCGGCCGACATCGAGGAGCAGCTGATCGAGGAGGCCCGCGAGCGCGTGTTGACCGAGCTCGAGGCCGCCGAGGCCGAGAACGGCGAGCGCTCCCACGTTCTCGTCACGGACGAGGACCTGGAAATCGACTGGTCCGGAGTCCCCGACGATCAGGTCAAGCGCGCAGATGTCACTCCGGAGAACTTCGGCCGCATCGCCGCGCAGACCGCGAAGCAGGTGATCACGCAGCGGATCCGCGAGGCCGAACGCCAGATCATGTACGACGAGTACGTCGACCGCGTGACCGAGGTCGTGACGGGAATCGTCCAGCAGGCGGGCGACCGCAACAACGTCCTCGTAGACCTCGGCAAGGTCGAGGCACTGCTCCCGCGCTCCGAGCAGGTCGACGGCGAGCGCTACGAGCAGGGCTCCCGCATCAAGGCCGTGATCACGGAGGTTCGTTCCGGCACGAAGGGCCCGCAGGTGATCCTGTCGCGCCGCGACTCGGAGCTCATCCGGACGCTCTTCGAGCTCGAGGTCCCGGAGATCGCGGACGGCCTCGTCGAGATCCGCGGCGTCGCGCGCGAGCCCGGCTACCGCTCGAAGATCGCGGTCGAGTCGCACGCGCAGGGCGTCGATCCGGTCGGCGCGTGCGTCGGCCCGCGCGGCTCGCGCGTGCGCATGGTCGTCTCCGAGCTCCGCGGCGAGAAGATCGACATCATTCCGTGGAACCCGGAGCCGGCACGGTTCGTCGCAAAGGCCCTGTCGCCCGCCCGGGTGCGCGAGGTCTATCTCGACGACGAGGGCCGCGAGGCGACGGTCGTCGTGCCCGACGACCAGCTCGCGCTCGCGATCGGCAAGGAAGGCATGAACGCCCGCCTCGCCGCGCGCCTGACGGGCTGGAAGGTCGACATCAAGTCCGACACCGAGTTCGCGACCGAGGAGGCAGAGGCCGCCTACGCCGGCGACGGCACCGAGGAGGAGTTCACCGGCCGCTGCGGCGCGATCCTCTCGACCGGCAAGCGCTGCCCGAACGCCGCGCTGCCCGGCTCGCGCTACTGCGGTGTCCCGGCCCACCAGGAGCTCGCGCTTCGGCCCGACGTCCAGGAGGACGAGGAGCCGATGGTCGCGGAGTCCGAGCCCGAGCTGGAGGCCGCAGCCGACGACGCGCCGCCCGAGGCCGAGAGCATCGGGCCCGACACCGTGGAGCCGGTGAGCGAAGAGGAAGAGCTTCAGAGCGAGGCGCCCGCGGATGTCGCGGCCGTCCACGGCCCGAGCGCCGAGGCGATCGCCGAGGCGGAGGGCGAGGTCGACCTGGACATCTCCCACCCCGAGATGGCGCCGCCCGAGGAACGTCCGGCCGGCATCCCGGTGGAGCCGCTCGGCGAGGTGGAGACGGAGGAGCCAGAGACTGCAGCGTGAGCGCTCCCATCCGGACGTGTGCGGGCTGCGGGCGAAAGGCTCCGCAGGCCGAGCTGCTGCGGTTCGTGGCCCGGGACGGAGCACTCGAGCACTCGCAACGCGGCTCCGGCCGGGGCGTCTACACGTGCAGGCGGCTGGCCTGCTTCGAGCGGGCCGCCGACCGGCGCGCTTTCAACCGGATCCTGAAAACGACCGTGCGGGTCGATCCTCAACTCGCCCGGCTCTACACTGACGCCGATGGCTGACCGTCCGAAAAGGCCAAACCGCCCCATCAGGCCCCGCCAGGGAGCCCCGCCTGGCCGCCGCAAGCGCCGCGTCGTGATCGACACCGGCGCCGCGCGCCCGCGCCAGGACAGCCGCCAGGCCCGCGAGCGCGCCGCCGAGCAGCGGCCGAAGCAGCCCCGCGAGATCGTCCAGCCGACCGGCCCGGTCACGGTCGAGTCCGGCATCACGGTCAAGGACCTCTCGCAGGCCCTCGGCAAGCCGATGGCCGAGATCATCAAGCTCCTGATGGTCCTCGGAGCCCCGAAGACGGCCACGCAGTCGCTCTCGGACGAGGAGCTCGAGCTGATCGGCACCGAGATCGGGCGCGAGATCACGATCAAGCACGCCGCTGACGAGGAGCTCGAGCCCGAGGTCTACGAGGACGACGAGGCCGATCTCGAGGCCCGCCCGCCGGTCGTCACGATCATGGGCCACGTCGACCACGGCAAGACGACGCTGCTCGACGCGATCCGCAAGACCGCCGTCGTCGAGACCGAAGCCGGCGGGATCACCCAGCACATCGGGGCGTACCAGGTTCAGCACAACGGCCGGAAGCTGACGTTCCTCGACACACCCGGCCACGAGGCGTTCACCGCCATGCGCGCCCGCGGCGCGAAGGTGACGGACATCGCGGTGCTCGTGGTGGCCGCGGACGACGGCGTCATGCCGCAGACGCGCGAGTCGATCTCGCATGCGCGCGCGGCGGACGTGCCGATCGTCGTCGCCGTCAACAAGATCGACCTCCCCGACGCCAACCCCGACCGCGCGCGCAACGATCTCGCTCAAGAGGACCTGCAGCCCGAGGAGTGGGGCGGGACGACGCAGTTCGCAGAGGTCTCCGCCAAGGAAGGCCGCGGCCTGGACGACCTGCTCGAGAAGGTGTTGCTGGTCGCCGACGCCGAGCTCGAGCTGACCGCCAACGCGAAGGTCGAGGCTTCCGGCCCGATCATCGAGTCGCGGCTCGACGTCGGCCGTGGTCCTGCTGCCACGATGCTCATCCATCGCGGCACGCTCAAGGTCGGCGACGCGATCGTCGCCGGGGACGCGTGGGGCCGCGTGCGTGCCCTCTACGACTTCCACGGCGAGAAGCTGCAAGAGGCCCGTCCGGGCGATCCGGTCGAGATCCTCGGCTTCGACCACCCGCCGCCCGCAGGCGAGGTCGCGCGGGTCGTCGAGAACGAGCGCGACGCGCGCGGCTACGCACAGGCGCGCGGCGAGCGGCTGCGGCGCGAGCAGCTCGCGCAGCGCCGGGTCGGGCGTCTCGCTCGAGTCGCTCTTCGAGGCGCTCCAGGAAGGCGCCATCCAGGACCTGAACCTCGTGCTCAAGGGCGACGTCGTCGGCTCCGTCGAGGCGGCGATCTCCGAGCTCTCGAAGATCCAGCACCCGGAGGTCCGCGTCAACGTCATCCACCAGGGCGTCGGCGGGATCACCGAGAACGACATCATGCTCGCCTCCGCCTCGAACGCGATGGTCGTCGGCTTCAACGTGCGGCCGAACGCGGAGGCGCGGGCGCTCGCCGAGCGCGAGGGCGTCGAGATCCGCACCTACCGCGTCATCTACCAGCTGACGGAGGACATCGAGCAGGCCCTCGTCGGGATGCTCCGCCCGGTCACGATGGAGCACACGCTCGGCGAGGTTGAGGTGCGGCAGCTGTTCCGCGTCTCGCGGCTGGGCACGATCGCCGGCTCGTACGTGACGAGCGGGACCGTGCGGCGCAACGCCAACGTTCGCGTCGTCCGCGACGGCACCGTCATCTACGAGACGCGGATCTCGCAGCTCAAGCGCTTCAAGGAAGACGCCCGCGAGGTGGAGAGCGGCTTCGAGTGCGGCATCCTCCTGGAGGGCTTCAACGACGTGAAGGAAGGCGACGTCCTCGAGGTCTATGAGACGCGCGAGGTCGAGCGCACCGACCTCGAGACGCCTGCGTCGGCGGCCTCCCCGTCCTAGTTGGGCGCGGGCTACGTCGGCATCCTCTCGGCCGAGCTGCACTTCCCCGAGAACGGCTCGCTCAAGGGCAAGCGAAAGGAACTGCTCTCGGTGAAGGCACAGCTGCAGCGGCGCTTCGGCGCGTCGGTCGCCGAGGTCGATCACCACGAGCTCTGGCAGCGCGCGCGGCTCACCCTTGCCTGCGTCTCGCGGGGCCACCGGGAGCTCGACGAGCTGCTGGACGGCGCCGAGCGATTTCTCGCCGGCCAGGCCTTCGAGCTCGTGCGCGTGGAGCGAGACGTCGTCACCCTGGACGACTGATCGCTTCAATACGTGCATGAGCGAACGCATGCGCCGTGTGAACGAGGCCGTCCGGGAGGTGATCTCCGAGGCGGTGGGCGAGTTGAAGGACCCGCGCGTCGGCTTCGTGACGGTGACCGGAGTCGAGACCTCGACCGACCTGCGCCACGCCACCGTCTTCGTGAGCGTGCTCGGGACCGAGCGCAAGCGCGAACGCACGCTGGCCGGGCTCACCGCGGCGCACGGGCTCCTGCAGGCCCGCGTCGCGCGCGAGCTCAGAATGAAGCGGACTCCCCAGCTGACCTTCGAGTACGATCCGACGGTCGAGCGCGGGGTCCGTATGACCCAACTGATCGATGAGCTCGCGCCCACAGATGAGTGACGACCTGCAGGCGGTCGCGGACACGCTCCGCTCCCACGAGCGCTTCCTGCTCGTGACCCACGAGAACCCCGACGGCGACGCGCTCGGCTCGCTGCTGGCGGCGAAGCTCGGGCTCGACTCGCTCGGCAAGGACGCGCAGATGTACCTCTACGGCGACGCGCCCCTGCCGACTGAGTACTCCTTCCTGCGACTTGAGCGGGCTCCTGCGCGGCGCGCCGCCGGCGTTTGTTGACGATCGTGTGCTCGTCGCGGTCGACTGCGCCAACGAGTCGCGAATGGGGCCGGACCTGGGTCTGGTTGAGCGCGCGCCGCTCACGATCGACATCGACCACCACCATGACAACACGCGCTTCGGCGACGTGAACCTGGTCGTCGCGGACGCCTCGTCGACCGGCGAGGTGCTGCGAGACGTGCTGCACGAGCTCGAGGTCGAGTTGACGCACGCAGATCGCCGAGGCGCTCTACACCGCTGCTCTTGACGGACACGGGGCGCTTCCAGTACACGAATACGACTCCGAAAGCCCTCCGGCTGGCGGCCGAGCTGGTCGAGGCCGGGGTCGACTTCCACCGGATCTTCCAGGCTCTGTACGAGTCCGTCGACTTCATCAAGTTCAAGCTGATCGGCAAGGCGGCAGAGCGGGCAAAGGTGCTGGAGGGCGGCAGACTCGTGATCTCGTACCTGCAGTGGAGCGATTTCGTCGAGCTCGGCGCGGCAGAGGCTAATGCCGAGGGCGTGATCGACCGGCTGCGTGCGATCGACGGGGCCGAGGTGGTTGCACTCATCCGCGAGCCCCCGCGCAGCGACGGCGCGCCTGCACGGAAAGATCAGCCTGCGCACATCGGTCGACGAGATCGACGTTTCCGCGATCGCCCGCCTTTCCGGCGGAGGCGGTCATCGCCAGGCCGCGGGTTTTTCGAGCGACCGTTCGATCGAGGAGATCACGCAGTTCATCCACGACGAGT
The DNA here is from genome assembly GCA_963788215.1 of uncultured Actinomycetes bacterium. Lineage (GTDB taxonomy): Bacteria > Actinomycetota > Thermoleophilia > Gaiellales > Gaiellaceae > AC-32. The sequence goes on along the minus strand of CAWBFX010000001.1, from coordinate 221,583 downwards.
TCGCCCGTGCCACCGCGGGCGCTTAGCCCGAGCGGCCTCTTCCTGGTCGACAAGCCTGAGGGCCCCTCGTCGTTCTCCGTGGTCGCCGACGTGCGCCGGCGGACCGGCGCGCGGACGGGGCACGCCGGGACCCTCGATCCGTTCGCCTCGGGGCTGTTGCTCGTGTTGTCCGGCGCGGCAACTAAGCTGGCCTCATGCTTCGTCGGGCTGGACAAGCGCTACGTGACGGACATCGACCTGCGCTCGCGGACGGCGACGGGCGATCGGGAAGGGTCCGTCGTCGACTCGCACGCCGCGCCTTCGCGCGCGGAGCTGGAGGCGGAGCTCGCGACCCTCCGCGGCGAGATCGAGCTGCCGGTCCCGGCCGCTTCGGCGGTCAAGATCGGCGGCGAGCGCGCCTACCGGCTGCACCGCCGGGGCATCGCCGTGGAGATGCCCCTGAGGCGCTCGCGGGTCGACGCGCTCGACGTCATCACCTATAGCGACGGGGTTGCGCGGGTCGACCTCACGGTCAGCTCCGGCACCTACGTGCGGGCGATCGCCGATGCGCTGGGCGGACACTGCGCGACGCTCCGGCGGACCGAGGTGGGCCCCTTCCGGGTCGAGGACGCCGACCCGAGCCGGCTCGTTCCGCCGGACGAGGCGCTCGCGCGGATCGGCGTCGGCAGCGGCGAGGAGGCGGCGCGCTGACGGTCGCGCGCAGCGTCGCCGAGCTCGAGCACCGCCCGCGCGAGGTCGCCATCGGGACGTTCGACGGCGTCCATCTCGGCCATCGGCGGGTGCTGGAGGCAGCCCGTGGGAGCGGCCGGACGCCGACGGCCGTCACGTTCGACCCGCATCCGCGGATCGCCTTCGGGTACGAGGTCCGGCTCCTGACGACGCTCGAGCGAAGGCTGGAGCTGATCGGCGAGGCCGGCATCGAGGATGTCCTGGTGGTCGAGTTCGGCCTCGAGCTCTCGCGGCTGGGTCCCGAGGAGTTCGCCGATGCTGTCCTCCGGCCGATCGGGACGGAGGTCGTGGTCGCCGGTGCCGACTTCCGCTTCGGCCGGGGCCGGAGTGGCGATCTTGCGCTTCTCGAGGAGCTCGGCTTCGAGACGCGCGTCGTCCCGCTCGTCGAGGGCGTGTCGTCGAGCACGATCCGCGACCTCCTCGGCGCCGGAGAGGTCGCGGGCGCCGCAACGCTTCTCGGGCGGCCCCCCGAGATCGAAGGGACGGTCGTGACCGGGGACGCACGCGGCGGGACGCTCGGCTTTCCGACCGCGAACCTGCGGGTCGAGCGTGATCTGCTCGTCCCGGCGTTCGGGATCTACGCAGGCGCCGCCGAGGGTCATCGCGCCGCGATCTCGATCGGAACCAATCCGCACTACGGTGGCCAGGAGCGGCGCGTCGAGGCGCATCTGCTCGACTTCGAGGGCGACCTCTACGGCCGGCCCTTGAGGCTCCAGCTCTGGCGCCGCCTGCGCGAGGAGCAGGCCTTCGAGAACGAGCAGGCGCTGGTCGACCAGATCGCACGCGACGTCGAGGAGACCCGCCGCGCGGAACGGCCCGTCTGACCGCGTGTGCGGGACGCAAGTTTTTGCAAATTGCGGAGTCTTGTGGGCATGGGAGGGAGAACAGACCGCACCGAAACGTCGCTCCGGGTGATCGAGACCGTCCGCTGCCTCGGCTGCGGCGCCGTCTACTCGAGGCGGCGGGAGCGGAGCACGTCGATCGCGAACCCCGGGTGTCCGGAATGCACGTACGTCGGCTGGGAGCCGGCCCGTTCGCCCGAGCCCCTCACGGCCGTGGAAGCGTCGCCGCGCTTCCGCTCCGTCGCGGGTCGCCTGCAGCGCCGCTAGCTCCGACGACGCTCACGCCTCCGAAGTAGTGGTGTTGCGCAGGCCAGGCGCGCACCTCGAACCCCGCTGCCTCGAGAGCGGTCGGAACCTCGTCGGGGAACCCGGGCTCGAGGTGAACGAGGCCGGAAGCAGGATGCAGGCGCGGCCGCGAGACCGCCGCCTGCGGCTCGAGCCCTTCGTCCAGGATTCCGGACACAACCTGGAGCAGCGCCCCCCGTAGCCGCGTCCCTCCGGCGGCGCCCGCGGCGAGGACTACGCGACCGCCCTCGAGTGCGACGCTCGGCGCCATCATGCTCCCCATCCGATCGCCGGCCACGAGCGATCCCCGGAGCAAGTCGGTCTCGCCGAGCATGCTGTTCAGGTGCAGGTCGAGACCTGGCAGGAAATCGCCGGAGCCGAGCCCCAGGCTGGTCGTCAGCACGCACGCGTTCCCGTCCGCGTCGACGACGGAGACATTGGTCGTGTGACCCTCCGGCGGGCGGTCGTCGAGCACGTGGGCCAGCGCGACCGCGCGCTCCACCTCGGAGAGCCCGCGCAGCGCCGGTAGGCGGTCCACCGTCTCGGGCACGTTCGAAAGCCCGCCGCGCGTCAGGAACCGGGTCCCTGCGTAGGCCACCTCGACGGGCTCCGACCAGAGCGCCTCGTACGAGCTCAGGTCCCGGCGGGTGACGAGCCCGCCGCGCTCCGCGACGAGGGTCAGCAGAGCCTCGCCGATCGTCCCTTCGTACACGGAGCGAGGCCCCTCGTCCGCGAGCAACTCGAGCGCACGCACGAGACCGGGCTGCTCGAGACGCCCTCCGGCGGGGAGGAGCCGGCCGCCCGGCGAGTAGATGCGCTCGCCCTCGCGCATCGTCATCACCGGCGCGAGCATCGCGAGACAGGCGGCATGAGCCGGCGGAAACTCGACGCCCGTGCGCGCGAAGCGAAGCGCGGGCGCCACGAGGCGCGTCCAGGGCAGGCGTCCGTGTTCCCCGTGGAGGCTCGCGAGCCCGGCGGGAATCCCTGGGACGCCGCACGTGGCAGCGCCGATCGTGTAGTGGACGAGCTCTGCCCCGAAGGGAATCTCGAGCTCGACCGGCTCGGTCGGGCCGGACCGAGGCGTCAAGCCCCGGCACGGCCACGAAGCAGTCGAGATTGCGAGCATGGCCGGACGCGGCGTCGAAATAGATCGCGTGGCCGCCGCCGAGGAGACCTGTCATGACCGTCTCCGCGACGCACGATGCGAGGCAGGCCGCCACCGCCGCGTCCGCTGCCGACCCGCCGGCGGCGAGCACTTCGATTCCGGCCTCCACCGTCGCCGGATGGCCTGCTGCAACAGCGGCGTCCACCGTGGAGGAATCGTGACGCTTTCGGCACGCTTCCGTCACCCACGCGTGCGGATTTCCGCGTTACGCTCGCAGTGGGGAGGAGGTTGGTGGCCTCCGGGCCCGAAAGCAGCGCCCAGGCCCGACCCAAAGCGAAAGGCGCGAGTTGCTACCCTGTGGCAGACCGCAATCTCGGCCGTTCGCGAGCGCTTCCTCGCGGCGCGCTTGGACTGCGGAGTCACGTTACAAGGAGGCGAGTTGACCCTCACCAAGGAAGCGAAGCAGGAGATTTTCGACAAGCACGGCCGCAACCAGGCCGACACGGGCTCGGCGCAGGTTCAGATCGCGCTCCTCACCGCGCGCGTGAACGAGCTCACCGAGCACCTTCGCAGCCACCCGAAGGACCACTACTCGCGGCGCGGGCTGCTCAAGCTCGTCGGCCGCCGGCGGCGGCTCCTGCAGTACCTGCAGAAGCGCGACCTCGAGGGGTATCGCGCCCTCATCCAGGAGCTCGGCCTCAGGAGGTAGGACCGGCCCCACCAGCTCGAACACCAACCCGCGGAGGGTGGAAGTTTGAGCGAGCCCCCGGCGCCCGGCACGCGCCACCGGAGCTGACTCAAACCTCCACTCTCCTCAAGAAGTGGAGGATTTGACATGGCAGTAACCACCGAGCCCCGGATCGCGACGGTCTCAGTGACCATCGGCGACCAGGAGCTGACCTTCGAGAGCGGCAAGCTCGCCAAGCAGGCGGACGGCTCCGTTCTCGTGCGCGCCGGCGAGACGATGGTGCTCGCAACGGCGCAGGGCAAGATGGAGGCACGCGAAGGCGCGGACTTCTTCCCGCTCACCGTCGACGTCGAAGAGCGGATGTACGCAGCCGGCAAGATTCCCGGCGGCTTCTTCAAGCGCGAAGGGCGCCCAACCGAGCGGGCGATCCTGACCGCGCGGATGATCGACCGCCCGATCCGGCCGCTCTGGCCGAAGGGCTACCGCAACGAGGTGCACGTGGTCTGCACGACGCTGTCGGCCGACCTCGTCACCCCGCACGACATCCTTTGCATCAACGGCGCGTCGGCCGCGCTGATGGTCTCGCCGCTGCCCTTTCTCGGGCCGGTCGGCGCCGTCCGGATCGGCCGCCTCGACGGGGAGTTCGTCGTCAACCCGACGCTCGCCGAGATCGAGAGCGACGAGAGCACGCTCGACCTGATCGTGGTCGGCACGAAGGACGCGCTGACGATGGTCGAGGCAGGCGCGGAGGAGATCCCCGAGGAGACGATCCTCGAGGCCTTCGAGCTCGCGCACGGCGAGATCATGAAGATCTGCGAGGCGCAGGAGGACCTGCGGCGCCAGGTCGGCAAGGAGAAGTGGCTCGACGCCGAGCTCACCGAGGAGCTCGACCGCCAACACGGCTCGCGGTTCTCGGAGCGCATCGCCTCCAACGGCCTGCGCGAGGCGACCTCGGTCGTCGAGGAGCTCGTCTCCGAGCTCTGCCCGCCGCTCTCCATGGAATCCACGGAGGACGACATCCGCCGCGAGATCCAGATCCGCGCGAGCCTTGCGCTGATCCTCGAGCGCAGGCGCCTCGAGTCAGTGGTCGCCGCGGTGCGCGAGCAGTTCGAGGACGACCTCCGCGCCCTGACGGATGCGGAGGGGGACTCGAAGGAGCTCAAGTCCGCCAAGCGGAGCCTCCTCTTCGAGCGGATCGAGGAGGAGATCCAGCTCCCGTTCCCGGTCGGGCCGACTCCGGCCGACGAGGACACGCCGCCGGTCAAGGACTCGATGACGCGCCAGCAGGTCAAGCGCGCGGCCGAGGCGATCTACAAGGAGCTCGTCCGCCGCAAGATCGCGGTCGAGAAGCGCCGCCCGGACGGCCGCGGCACGGAGGAGATCCGGCCCGTCACCTGCGAGGTCGGCGTCACGCCGCGTACGCACGGCTCCGCGCTCTTCACCCGCGGCCAGACGCAGATCATGACGCTCCTCACCCTCGGCACCGCCAAGGAGGGCCAGCGGATCGACGATCTCTCCCTCGAGGAGGAGCGCCGCTACATGCACCACTACAACTTCCCGCCCTACTCGGTCGGGGAGACGGGCTTCATGCGCGGCCCGAAGCGGCGCGACATCGGCCACGGCGCGCTTGCCCAGCGGGCGCTCGAGCCGATGATCCCCGGGATCGACGAGTTCCCGTACACGATCCGCCTCGTCTCGGAGACGCTCGAGTCGAACGGGTCGTCGTCGATGGGCTCGGTCTGCGGCTCGACGCTCGCGCTGCAGGACGCCGGCGTGCCGATCAAGGCGCCGGTCGGAGGCATCGCGATGGGCCTCGTCAAGGAGGGCGACGACTACGTGATCCTGACCGACATCCAGGGCGCCGAGGACCACCTCGGCGACATGGACTTCAAGGTCGCCGGGTCGCGTCAGGGCATTACCGCCCTCCAGATGGACATCAAGATCACCGGCGTCACGCAGGAGATCATGCGCAACGCGCTCGAGCAGGCGAAGCGGGCGCGCGAGTTCATCCTCGACAAGATGGCCGAGGTCATGCCGGAGAGCCGCACCCAGCTCGCCGAGCACGCACCGCGCATCTCGACGGTCAAGATCGACCCCGAGAAGATCGGGATGGTCATCGGCAAGGGCGGCGAGACGATCCGCGCGCTCGAGTCCGAGAACGACGTCCAGATCGACATCGAGGAGGACGGCACGATCCTGATCTACGCGACCGAGGGCACGAAGGCAAACGCCGCGATCGCCGCGGTCGAGTCGATCACGAAGGAGCCGGAAGTGGGGGACACCTACACCGGCAAGGTCGTCAAGACGACGGAGTTCGGCGCCTTCGTCGAGCTCAAGAAGGGCACCGACGGACTGCTCCACGTGTCCAACGTCGGCCCGGGCCGCGTCGCCCACATCGAGGACGTGATCGGGCGCGGTGACGTGCTCGACGTCATCGTCCAGGAGGTCGACAAGGATCGGGGCCGCATCGGCCTGAAGCTCGTCGCCAAGCACGAGAACGGCAACCTCGTCCAGCCCGAGGAGCTGATCGAGCGGGCGAAGGACGCGCCTCCGCGCGAGCGCGAGGAGCGCCCGCCGCGCCGCGACGGCGATCGTGGCCGCGGCGGCCGCGGCGGCGGCCGTGGTCGAGGCCCGCGCCGAGACTGAGACCGTTGAGCCTGCATCCGCGCTCGTCGATGCGCGGATGCAGGCTCTCCTGATCGGCGGGCTGCGGCTCGTTCTCGCGTTCGTGGCGGTCGGCCTCGCCAGGGCGCGCGGCGTCGATCCCGGTCCTGCCGCCGGCCTGTTCGCATTCGGCGCAGGACTGCTCCTGGTCGCGCTGCCGGCGAGCATGACGCGCCGGTCCGGCCGGCGCCCTGAAGCCGAAGTTCGGCCGCTGCCGGCCGACGCGGCCGTCATGCCGCACCGGCGCGCGCTCGTCTTCGCCATGTACCCCAGCACGATCGGCCTCTCGGCGGTGAGCGTGATCGCGCTCGTCCTGAGCCCGGAGCTGGCCGCCGTGCTGGCCGGGATCCTTGCCGGGCTCGGGCTGGCCGCTCTCTACTCCGCGGGGCAGCTCATCCTCAAGGAGCACGAGCTCGGAGGGCGGCTGTTCGCGGAGAGGGGCCGCCACGGCCGCGTCTTCCTTTCCCGTCAAGTGGATCACGCGTGACCCACGACGCGATCGTCGTCTTCTCGGCCCTCGGCGTGGCCGGGGAGGTGCTGGCGGTGCTGCTCCTGCTCGTCGGTGTGGCGTGGCTGTTCGGCCTGCGCGGGCCGGCCGACCTCGTGCGCTGGACGGTCGAGGGCTACGAGCTCTGGCTCGTGTTCGTCGTGTCCTCCATCGCGACGGGCGGCAGCCTGTTCTTCTCCGAGATCGCCCATTTCGTGCCGTGCGAGCTGTGCTGGTACCAGCGAATCTGCATGTACCCGCTAACGATCGTCTCGCTGCTCGCCGCACTTGCGAACGACCGTCGCGTGGCGCGCTACCTGCTGCCGCTCCCGCTGGTCGGCGCAGGGGTCTCCGTCTACCACCTGCTCGTCGAGAACGGGGTCGTCGGCCAGTCGAGCGCGTGCCTGATCTCCGCACCCGGCGGTTGCGCGACGAAGTGGATCGAGGAGTTCGGCTACGTGACCATCCCGGTGCTGGCCCTGACCGGATTCGCGCTCTGCTTCGAGTTTCTCCTGCTGGGCGCGTTGCCGCCTGTGAGAGCGGCTACCGTGGAAGAGCGATGACGAGCGGCAAGAAGGCCCGGCAGCAGCGCCACACGCCTCCCCCGCCGGTGCGCAGCACCGGCGCGCGGCGGGCGTCGCCCAAGGTGCTCCTGATCGCGGCCGCCGTGATCCTGATCGTCGGCGCCGCGGCTGCGGCCGGCATCGCGCTCACGCGCGGCTCGTCGTCCTCCTCGCCGTCGAGCACGACGACGCTTCCCGACTCGTCGGCGGTGCTGGCCGAGTTCCGCGGGATCCCGCAACAGGGAACGACGCTTGGCTCTCCGAAGGCGCCGGTCCAGCTGATCGAGTACATCGACCTCCAGTGCCCGATCTGCAGGGACTTCGAGACCAACGTGATGCCGACGATCGTCCAGAAGTACGTGCGCAACGGGAAGGTCCAGGTCGTCGCCCGGCCGATCGCCTTCATCGGCCCCGAGTCCGTCAGCGGCCGGCTCGCAGCGCTCGCAGCCGCGAAGCAGAACCGCTTCTTCGACTTCAGCCAGCTCGTCTACGCGAACCAGGGCCCCGAGAACAGCGGCTGGCTGAACGACCAGTTCATCTCGTCCGCCTACGCGAGCATCCCGGGCCTGAACGCCCAGGCAGCGGATGACGCCCGCGTCTCCTCGACCGTGTCCAGCGATGCGCAGGCGTTCGACAGGCAGGCGACGGCCGACAAGGTCGCCGGCACGCCGAGCATCTACGTCGGCAAGCGCGGCGGGCCGTACGCGTTCGTCGGGCCGGGATCGCCGAGCACCCAGGTGCTCGAGGGCGCGATCAAGAACGCGCTCGGTCAGTAACGGTCGATCTCGATCAGCCGCTCGTCGCTGATCCCGAAGTGATGCGCGATCTCGTGCAGGACGACGCGGCGGATCTCGCGGCGGAGCGTCTCGGAGTCCTGACCGTAGTGACGCACGAGGGGGCCGCTGTAGATCGTGATCTTGTCGGGCAGCGCACCCGAGTAGCCGCTCGTGCGGAGCGTCAGCGGCACGCCCTGGTAGAGCCCGAGCAGCGGCTGGCCCGGCGGCGGCTCCTCCTCGACGACTATCTCGACGTTGGACATGGCGTCGCCGAGCTCGGGCGGCACGCTCTCGAGCGCCGCCGCGACCTGCTCGTCGAACTCCTCCGGCTCCACTCGAAGAGCCTAGCTAGCGGCCCGAGTACGATCCCGTCGTGCAGCGGTACGTCCTGACCGAGCTCGACTCCGGCGAGCGCGTCATCTCCGAGCGGCTCGCCCACGTGCGCTCGGTCGCGATCGGCTTCTGGATCGGCACTGGCTCGCGCGACGAGACCGACGCGAAGGCCGGCGTCTCGCACTTCCTCGAGCATCTGCTCTTCAAGGGCACGGCGTCCTACACCGCACAGGAGATCGCCGAGACGTTCGACACCCTCGGCGGCGAGCTGAACGCGGCCACCTCGCGCGAGCACACGGTGGTGTACGCGCGCGTGCCGGACGAGCGGCTCGAGACGGCGCTCGAGGTCATGGGCGAGATGGTCTTCGCGCCGACCTTCGCGGAGCTGGACGCCGAACGCGAGGTCGTGCTCGAGGAGATCGCGATGTACGAGGACCAGCCGCAGGAGCTCGTGCACGACCTGATCTCCGAGGCGACCTTCGGCACGCACCCGCTCGGCCGGCCGGTGATCGGGCGCGCGGAGGTGATCTCGTCGGTGACGCGCCGGACGATCGGAGCCTTCCACCGCTCGATGTACGTCCCGGGCAACGTCGTCGTCTCGGCGGCGGGGAATCTCAAGCACGAGGACCTGCAGCGCCTGCTGCTGAAGGCGCAGAGGAAGGCCGTCGAGCCCGTGCGCAAAGGCCCGCACGTGCGCCCGCTGCTCGTGAAGGCGCCCTCGCCGAGCCTCCGCTTCCAGCGCAAGGACACCGAGCAGTACCACGTCTGCATCGCCGCGCCCGGCATCGCGCGGTCCGACAAGCGCCGCTTCGCCGCGTCGCTCCTGGACGGGATCCTCGGCGGCTCGGCCTCGTCGCGGCTGTTCCAGGAGATCCGGGAGAAGCGCGGGATGGCGTACGCCGTCTACAGCTTCGCGTCCCAGTACACCGACACGGGCCAGGTCGGGATCTACATCGGGACGCGCGAGGACAACCTCGGTCCCTGCCTCGAGATCGCGAGCGAGCAGATCGGGGAGATCGCCGCCGGCAAGCTCCGCCCCGAGGAGCTGCAGCGCGCGAAGGAGAACCTGAAGGGCCGGATCATGCTCTCGATGGAATCGACGTCGAACCGGATGAGCCGCCTCGGCAAGTCGTTGATCACGGACACCGAGTTGCTCTCGATTGAGCGGATCATGGCCGAGATCGACGCCGTCGAGCCCGAGGCGCTCGCCGAGCTGGCGGGGATCCTGCTCGCACCGGAGAAGCTCTCCGCCGCCGGGATCGGGCCTTCCGAGGATCGCTTCCTGGCCGCGGTCGAGCGCGTCAACCCGGGGCTCGCGAAGGCGGCATGAACGTCTGTTTGCTCGGGCGCGGGGGCAAGGTCGGCTCCGTGCTCGGCCCGGCGCTCGAGCGGGCAGGGCACACGCTCGTAGAGCTGCGTCGAGGCGGACGCGATGGTCGACTTCACCGCGCCGGATGTCGTCGAGGGGAACGTGCGGTCCGCGCTCGAGGCCGGCGTTCCGTGCCTGGTCGGCACGAGCGGGTGGGATCCCGAGGCCGCGGGCGAGCTGGCTGCGGAGCGCGGCGTCGCGCTCTTCGTCGCGCCGAACTTCGCTCTCGGTGCGGTCGTGATGATGCGGCTCGCGGCCGAGGCGGCGCGCTATCTGCCGCGTGCGGAGATCGTCGAGCTGCACGGCGAGGGCAAGAGGGACGCGCCGTCCGGCACGGCCAAGGCGACCGCCGCGCTGCTGCCCGGCGAGCCGGAGATCCACTCGGTGCGGCTCCCCGGCCTGGTCGCGCACCAGGAGGTGCTGTTCGGCGACGAGGGTCAGCTGCTGACGATCCGGCACGACGCGTTCTCCCGCGAGGCCTACGTGCCCGGCGTGCTGCTGGCGCTCGACAAGCTGCCGTCGCTGCCGCCGGGGCTGACCATGGGCCTCGAGACGCTGCTTGCGTGAGCTGACGCGCGCGGAGGTGCGCGCGCTGCTCGCGCGGCCGGAGGAGCTCGTGGCGGTGTGGCCGAACGCGAGCGGCGAGCGACTCGACGTGATCGTGCCGCGGCACCTCGAGCGGGACGGCTTCCGCTTCGTGGCCGAGCACGACGATGGGGGCCGCCTCGCGGGGATCGCGTACGGCTACGAGGGCGCGGCTGGGCAGTGGTGGCACGACCTCGTGTCCGCGGCGATGGACGACGCTGCGCGCACGCGCTGGCTCCGCCCGGGCCACTTCGAGTTCGTCGAGCTGGCGGTCAGGCCGGATCTGAGGCGGCGCGGCCTCGGCGGGCGTCTTCACGATGCGCTGCTCGACGGTCTCGACGCGCCGACCGCGGTTCTCTCGACGGAGGTCGACAACGAGGCCGCGATCGCCCTCTACAGCGGCCGCGGCTGGGAGGTGATCGTCCCCGAGCTCGACTTCGGGCCGGACTTCCCGCCGTTCCTCGCCATGGGGCGGGAGCTCTAGAGCCGGCACACATTCGTCACAGGTCGGTCACAGACACGGCACACGTCGTCGGCTACGGTCCCACCAGGGGTCATCGGGGATCCCCTGGGGGCAGTTGGGGCCAGAACGCGAGGTCGTCGGGGACGAGGATCGCGGCGCCGGGCGGCGTAGAATGACGGCGTGCTCGGCGAGGTGCTGACCGCGACCGTGGCGCCGTTCGACTCCGACGGCGCAGTCGACCTCGACCGCTACCGCGAGCTTTGCACCTTCCTGGTCGACAACGGCTCAGACGGCGTCGTCGTCAACGGGACGACCGGCGAGGCCTCGACCCTCTCCGACGGGGAGCGCGTCTCCCTGATCGAGGCCGCGCTCGACGCGGTCGGCGACCGGGCGACCGTGGTCGCCGGGACCGGCACGAACTCGACCGCGCACTCCGTCGAGCTGACGCAGCAGGCCGACGAGGCGGGCGCGCACGCCGTCCTCGTGGTCACGCCCTACTACAACAAGCCGCCGCAACGCGGGATCGTCGAGCACTTCAAGGCCGTGGCCGCGGCCACCGACCGTCCGCTGATCGCCTACAACATCCCCGGCCGCGTCATCATCAACATCGAGCCCGAGACGATGAACGAGCTCGCCGAGATCCCGAACGTGAAGGCGGTCAAGCAGTCGAACGCCGACCTCGAGCAGGCGCGCCACATCGTCGAGCTCGGCCTCGACCTGTACGCCGGCGACGACGACCTCGTGCTGCCGTTCGTCGAGCTCGGCGGACGCGGCGGGATCTGCGTGCACACGCACATCGTCGGGGTCGCAGGTGAAGGAAATGATCCGTCTCGCGCGCGCAGGCGATCTCGACGGCGCGCGCCGGATCGACGAGGAGCTCAGGCCTGCGATCGAGCTGATCGGCGTCGTCACGGGCCCGATCCAGATCAAAGCCGCGCTGAACATGCTCGGCCACGACGTCGGCGGTCTCCGGCTGCCGCTCGTCGAGGCGACCGAGGAGGAGCAGGCGCGGATCCGGAGCTGCCTCGAGCGGTTGAAGCTGCTCGAGCGCTCCCCAGCCTAGAGACCGGCCTCGAAACCGGCCTAAAAACCGGCGAGGTCGCGCAGAGCCTCGGGCAGGTCCGCGTCCGAGCGCACCCGCCGGACCGGCCCGTCGAGGTCCTCGAACGCGCGGTCGGCGATCAGCGCAGCGAGCGCCGAGGCCTCCGGCTCGTCGTCCTCGGCGTGGAGGAGCACGACCTTCGACGTCTTGCGCACGCTCTCGATCACCGTCTCCTCGTTCCACTCGCGGTTGCCGTTCAGCTCGACCACCTCGACGGAGAGCCCCTCCTCGCCGAGCAGGAGCGCCACAGACTCCGCCACCGCGCCTAGTCCGGGCGCCGCGACGAGGGAGAGGTCGCCGCCCGCGCGGAGCAGGCCGCCGGGAGGCTGCGGCGCCTCGGCTCGCGGCGTCTCCGCGAGCGAGACGCCCAGCGAGTCGAGCGAGCTCAGCAGCGCCGAACGCAGGTGCCGCGGCAGCATGCGCGGCGCGCGCAGGACGACGAACCCTGCGAGGGCGCTGTTCTCGCGCCGCAAGGGCAGAGCGACGTAGACGCCGGGCGGGCCGCCCAGCTCGTGGGCGGACGTGCTGAGCAGCTCCTCGCGCGATTCGGCCTCGCGCACGAGCCAGCCCATCAGCGCCCGCTCGGGCGGAGCCTCGCCTTGCACCAGCTCGAGCGAGCCGCCGAGGCCGTCCTCTTCCCAGTCGACGAGCCCGATCCACTCGGCGCCGCCCGTCGCGTGCAGGGTCTCGGCCAGGCGCGAGAAGACCTGGGTGCGCTCGCCGGCGGAGAGAACCGCCGCCAGCCCTCGCCGAGCGCGGGCCGAGCGGTAGCGCGCCCAGGTGCGCATGACGATCCCCGTCGCCGCCAGAACCGTGCCGCCGACGGCGACCATCGGCTGGTCGAGCCCCACCCCCGCGAGGGCAGCGACGAGACCGCCGAGCGCGAGCAGCTCCGGCCGCTCGCGGAGGTCGCCGGCGCCCGGCAGGTGCGGGACGTGGTGCGGCGCGGCGGCGCTGCGAAGCTCCTCCTGCTCCTCGGCCGTCAGCGCCGAGTACGGGTCCCGGCCGCGCTGGAGGGCGATGAACGCCTTCGCGACCGCCGGGTGGAACTGGGTGCCGATGTTCGCCTCGATCTCCGCAAGCGCTTCCTCGACGCTCAGGCCGGGCCGGTAGGGCCGGTCGGAACGCATCGCGTCGAAACTGTCGGCGACGATCAGGAAGTGCGACGCGAGCGGGAGCTCCGCGGAAGGAAGCCCGTAGTAACCCGTTCCGTCGAAGCGCTCGTGGTGGTACTCGACCGCCCGGGCCTCGGCCGCCGAGAGCTCGAAGCGGCGCAGGATCCGCGCGGAGAGCCGTGGTGCGCGGCGCATCGCGCCCCATTCGTGGGCGGTCAGCCGCCCGCGCTTGCGCAGCACGGCCGAGTCGACGGCGACCTTGCCGAGGTCGTGGAGGCGCGCCGCCCAGCGGAGCCGGTCGATGTCCCGGTAGGGCAGCCCGAGAGCCCGGGCGAGGTCGTCCACGTAGCCGGCGACGCGCACGGAGTGGCGGTAGGTCGAGGGATGGCGCTCGTCGACGATGTTCGCGAAGGTCTCGAGCGCGTGGAGCGTCTCCTGGCGCGACCGGCGGACCCGCGAGTGCGCCTGGTTGACGGCTATGGCCACGGGGACGATTGCGAGCGCGTTCCACGGGTGGTGCAGGGCGGCGAGCGCGAGCAGCGCGCCGAGGCCCGCCTCCGCGGCGGCGGCGCCGAAGTCGGCCTGGAGGACCTCGAGGCCTCCCACGACCTGGAGCAGGCCGCGCGCGACGAGCAGGTAGGCGAGCGCGAGCACCGTCAGCCCGACGAGGTCGTCCGGAAGCGTGAGGTGGCCCGCGTGGCCGCCGCCCAGGACGAACCCGTAACCGGCGGCCAGGGACGCGAGGGCATAGGCCGATCCCTCGAAGGCGGCAAGCCGCACCGGGGCCCGGACGAGCCGAGCGATCAAGGCAGCCGAGCCCGCGACGAGCGCGCCGCGCCAGGGTCCGAGGACGATCACGGCAGCCAGGTCGACTCCCGACGAGACGCGGAAGACGCCTGCGCCGATCGGCTCGCGCACCCGCGCGCGCTCGGGCTCCTCGAGGAGCTCGGCGGCGAGCGCGCCTGCCGCCAGCAGCGCAAGGGCCGTCAGGGGCTGGTGGGCCGCCGCGAGCGCGCCCGCAGCCATGGCTGCAAGGCCCGCGGCGATAGTCGCGTAGGCGAGGACAGAAAGCCGCACCGAAGCTGTATCGGCTCTCCGGGGTCGCGCCTTAGCCCGACTAGACTGAGCCAATGCCCGCAACCACGCGGATCATCCCGCTCGGCGGCCTCGGCGAGGTCGGCAAGAACATGACGGTCTACGAGGCGGACGGCGAAGCCGTCGTCGTCGACGCCGGCCTGGCGTTCCCACGCGACGAGCACCTCGGCGTCGACCTGATCCTGCCGGACTTCAGCTACCTGAGCGATCTCGAGCGCCCGGTCCGCGCGATTCTGCTCACGCACGCGCACGAGGACCACGTGGGCGCCCTGCCGTACGTGCTCCGCCAGACCCGCGTGCAGGAGGTCTGGGCGACCCGGCTGACGCTGGGCCTGGTCAAGTCGAAGCTCGACGAGCACGGCCTGCTGCGCTCCACGGAGCTCCGGGAGGCCGACCCCGAGGCCGGCCCCGTCGAGCTCGGGCCGTTTCGCGTCGAGTTCATCCGCGTCGCGCACTCGGTCCCGGACGCCGTCGCGATCGTGCTCGACACGCCCGGCGGCCGGATCCTCCACACCGGCGACTACAAGCTCGACCACACGCCGGTCGACGGCCTGCGCACGGACGTGGGCCGGCTCGCCGAGCTTGGGAACGCGCGGCGTCGACCTCTTCCTCGGCGACTCGACGAATGCCGAGCGGCCGGGCGTCACCGGCTCCGAGCGGCTCGTCGGCGAGGCTTTCCGCCAGATCATCCCGACGCTCGAGGGCCGCGTCCTGGTCGCCTCGTTCGCCTCGAACCTGCACCGCATGCAGCAGGCCGCCGACGTCGCCGTCGACGTGGGGCGCAAGGTCTGCATCGTCGGCCGCTCGATGCGCAAGAACGCGAACATCGCGCGCAACCTCGGCTACATGGAGGTACCCGAGGAATCGCTCATCCGTCCCGCAGAGCTCGACGAGTACGCGCCGGGCGAGGTGCTCATCCTCTGCACCGGCAGCCAGGGCGAGCCGCTCTCGGCGCTCGTCCGGATCGCGTACGGCGACCATCCGGCCGTCAAGGTCGAGGCCGGCGACACGGTCATCATCTCCGCGAAGCCCGTCCCGGGGAACGAGCTGCGGGTCCACGACGCGATCAACCAGCTCGCCCGCACCGGCGCCGAGGTGCTGCACCAGGAGATCGCGCCGGTCCACGTCTCCGGACACGGGAACTCGGAGGAGCTGCGCACGATGCTCGGCCTCGTCCGCCCGAAGGCGGTGATGCCGGTCCACGGCGAGTTCCGGATGCTCGCGGCGCACGCCAAGCTCGCGCGCGAGGGCGGCGTGCCGGAGGACGGAATCGTGCTCGCCGAGAACGGCTCCGTCGTCGAGCTCACGGACGGCGTGCCGCGGATCGTCGACCGGATCGAGGCGGGCGTCACCTTCGTCGACGGGCTCGGAGTGGGGGACGTGCACGACGTGGCCCTCCGCGACCGGCGGCACCTCTCGGAGGACGGCGTGCTGATCGTGGTCGCCACCCTCGCCGGAACGAACGGCGGCGTCGCGGGCCAGCCCGAGCTGATCGCGCGCGGCTTCGGCGAGCCCGGCGAGGAGCTGATCGAGGAGATGCGCGAGGAGGCCCGCCGCGTCCTCGCCGACCTGCTCGAGGACAACGTCAACGAGATCAAGCTCCTGCAGGAGCACCTCCACGACGGGCTCGGGCAGCTGGTCTACGACAGAACCGGCCGGCGGCCGATGATCTTGCCCGTGGTGGTCGAAGTATGAGCAGCCTCCAGACCGATCGCACCTGGGCGGACGTCCTCGTCGCCTGCGCCGCCGACGCCGACACCGCCGAGCGCCTGATCCGGCAGCTCCGCTCGTGCGAGGTCGCGTCGCTCGCGTTCTGCCGGCTGCTCGAGCGCTGGGCCCGCGGCGACGCGGCGCCCTCGACCCCGGGGGCCCGGCAGGCCGCGCTCCACCGGGCGGCCGACCGCGCCGAGACGGCTCTGACCGGCCTCGAGCGCCCGCTCGGCCGCTATCTGCTGGAGCTCGAGCCCGAGCGCGCCGAGGGCCGCTCCTGGTACGGCGCTCCCGGCGCGGCGGAGCTGCTCGAGTGGTCGGCCGTGCTCGAGCGGGCAGGTGTGCACGCCTCCGCGCTGCGCGTCACGCAGGCCTACCTCGAGCTCGCCGTCTTCCTGCGCGCGCTCGCCGGTCTCGGCGACGCGGCGCGGATCGGCTCGGCACCTGACCGCTCGTCGCTCTGGGCGGGCCTGTTCGACCTGCGCGAGAACCTGCTCGGACGCGCGGTGGACGACCTGCGCGCTCTGGCCGCGTAGTTACGCTACCGGCCATGCTCGCGGACATCGTCACCCTCCTGATCCCCGTCTACATCCTCGGCGGGCTCCTTCTCCTGCTGGTCGTCCTCAACGTGCTCGCGCGGGTGAAGGGCGGCAAATACGTGCGGCCGATCGCGACCACGCTGATGAAGGTCCCGTGGGTCGGGGGGAAGCTGAAGAAGGCCTCGCGCGCAACCCTGGAGCGCCAGAACCCCGAGCTCGCGCGCGCGGTCGAGAAGCTCGAGCGCTCGGGCGCGACGCGCGACCCGATGAAGGCGCAGCAGGCCCTGTCGCGCCTGACGGTGGCCGAGCGCCAGGCGTATCTCGACGCGGCCGCCGACCAGGGCGTGAGCCCCGAGCCGATGAACCGGGCCCAGCGGCGTGCCGCCGCGAAGATGAACAAGCAGCGCCGCCGCTAGCGCGCGCACTTGCGCAATAGTTGCGCGATGTGTTAAGTATTCGGGCGGATGGCAACCGATCTCGCGCCCGTTCTGACAGCGCTCGCCGACCCCGCCCGGCGCCGTGTCGTCCAGCTCCTGAGCGACGGCCCGCACCGCGCGGGTGAGCTCGCCGCCGCCTCGGGCATCTCGGCGCCGGCGATGAGCCGCCACCTGAAGGTCCTGCTGCAGGCGGGGGTCGTCGCCGACGAGCGGCCGCCTCACGATGCGCGCGCGAGAGTGTTCTGGCTCCGGCCGGAGTCGATCGAGCCGTTGCGCGGCTGGTTGGACGAGCTGCAGGCGGCGGCCGACGAGCAGCTCGCGTCCTTCAAGCGGCACGTCGAACGAAGGAGAGAGCCATGAGCGAGCCGCGTTCGCGCTCGTCGCTGGTGGAGGTCGAGACCGACCCGCTCACCGCGTTCACGGCGTTCACCGACGAGCTCGACCTCTGGTGGGTGCGTGGCCCGATCAACGCGTACGACTCGGGCCGCTTGGTGGAGATGCGCTGCGAGCCCGGGGTCGGCGGGCGGATCCTCGAGGTGTACGACGCCGAGAGCGGCGACGGGCTCGAGCTGGCGCGCATCACGGTCTGGGAGCCTGGCAGCCGCGTCAGCTGGGACAGCTCGCTCGACGACGTGTCCGTCGACGTGCTCTTCGAGGCCAGCGAGGCCGGCACGATCGTCCGGCTCGAGGCGACGGTCTCGGAGGGCGGGGAGGACCGCGGAGGCTCGACGTTCGTCCGCGTGACTCCGCCGTGGTTCGGCGCGTGGATGCAAAGGCGCGACCGCGCCCCTCGGACGGCGCACGAGCTCGCCCGGCTGGCGCTGACGCTGCGCTACGCCCGCCCAGCCGCCGCCGCGCGCTGGCTGGTCGACGCATTCGGCTTCGAGGCACCGAGCCCGTTGCCCGAGGGGGAGGACCCGCTTCCCCAAGACGAGTACGGCGCGCCGTGGATCGAGCTTCAGGCCGGTAGCGCGTCGCTGATGCTCGAGCCCCTCGCGGGCGAGCTCGCGGACGATGCCGAGGCAACGTACGAGCCGTGGGTGTTCGTCGACGACCCCGGGGAGCATCTCGCCCGGGCGCGGGCGAAGGGCGCGACGATCGTCCAGCAGCTCGAGCACGTGGGGTTCACGTCGTACGTGGCGCTCGACCTCGAAGGGCGCCGCTGGCGCTTCGCGCAGGCGCGGCCGACGCAGCCCGGCTGAGAAAGGGAACCCGGGGACCGCGTCGAAGCAGGCGCGCATGGCGCGCCGTCGCAAAAGACGCACGCTCAAGCCGCGCGTGCCCTCGCGCGTCAGGCGTGGGAAGCGGACGAAGAAGCCGCGGGGTCATCAGCACCCTGAGCTGATCGGCCTCGGCCTGCTCGCGCTCGGCGTCTTCCTCGGCGCCGTGCTCCTGGCCGGCTGGAACGGCGGCTACGTCGGCGCCTGGATCGCGACCGGGCTCGAGGCGCTGATCGGCCAGGCGGCGTACGGCCTGCCGTTCGCGTTCGTGATCGTCGGCCTGCTGATGGTCGCGCGCAGCGATCTCGTCGACGTCCGGCCGTTTCGGACGGGGATGGTCGTCCTCTTCGTCGGCCTGATGCTCACGCTGGGGGAAAGCGGCGGCGGCTACGTCGGAACCGTGATCGGCGGCGGCCTCGGCCTTGCGCTCGGCGGCACCGGGGTCGCGATAGTCGGCGTCCTCGCGCTGCTCGTGGGCGCGCTGCTGCTCACCGGCGCCTCCGCCGGCGCGATCCTGCGCTACTCGGGCCGAGCCGTCCACCGCGCCGCGTCGCGCTCCTTCCACCGCGAGCCTCGCGCCGTGCCGGCCTTGCGCGTGATCGACGGCGAGGCCGAGACGAGCGCGCCGTTGCGCCCTCCGGTCGACGTCGTCGGCGACTTTCCCGAGCTGGTCGCCGAGAACGAGCCCCAGCCGCTCCTCGTCGAGCCGCACTCGGAGCCGGAGCCCGAGGAGGCGAGCCCGTTCGACGTCACCACCGAGTCTGCCGCCGATTACCGGCTCCCGGACCGAGAGCTCCTGCGTGCGTCGCCGCCCGGAGGTAACGGCAACTCCGACCACAGCGCCCGCGTCGCAGATGCGCTCGTCCAGACGCTCGCGAACTTCGGCGTCCAGGCGACGGTCGTCGGCCGGATCTCCGGCCCGCGCGTGACGCGCTACGAGTTGCAGCTCGCGCCCGGCACGAAGGTGTCGAAGGTCGCGGCCCTCAAGGACGACCTCTCCTACGGGCTCGCGACCACCGAGATCCGGATCCTCGCGCCGATTCCCGGCAAGCAGGCGGTGGGCGTCGAGCTGCCGAACCAGAGCCCGAACCTCGTCACGCTCGGCGACATCTTCGAGGACCTGCCGCAGTCGTCGAGCCCGCTCGCGGTCTGGCTCGGCAAGGACATCTCCGGCCAGGCCGTCTGGACCGACCTCGCCCGCATGCCGCACGTGTTGATCGCCGGAACCACGGGCTCCGGAAAGTCAGGCTGCATCAACACCATGCTCACCTCGGTGCTGCTCCGCGCAAGCCCGGACGACGTGCGCATGATCCTGATCGACCCGAAGCGGATCGAGCTCGGCTACTACGAGTCGATCCCGCACCTGCTCACGCCGGTCGTCTCGAGCCCCAAGGAAGCGGCGGCCGTCCTGCGCAACGTCGTGGCCGAGATGGAGCGCCGCTACGAGCAGCTCTCGAGGGTGCGCGCCCGCAACCTGCCCGAGGCGAACCGCGCGTTCCGCTCCCGCGGGGAGCAGCAGCTGCCGTACCTGCTCGTCGTGATCGACGAGCTCGCAGACCTGATGATGATCTCGCCGCAGGAGGTCGAGGACTGCGTCATCCGGCTCGCGCAGAAGTCGCGCGCGGTGGGCATCCACCTCGTGCTCGCGACGCAGCGCCCGTCGGTGGACGTGATCACCGGGATGATCAAGGCGAACGTCCCGAGCCGGATCGCGTTCGCCGTCTCGAGCCAGACCGACTCGCGCGTGATCCTCGATCAGGCCGGCGCCGAGAGCCTCCTCGGCCAGGGCGACATGCTCTTCAAGCCGCTCGGCACCTCGCGCCTGCAGCGCGTCCAGGGCGCGTACGTGAGCGAGGAGGAGATCGCCCTCGTCGTCGAGCAGTGCCGCAGCCAGCGCGAGCAGCAGCTCGACGAGAGCCTGCTCGAGCCGCCAGAGCCCGAGAGCGGCGTGGAGGTCGAGGACAGCGGCGACTTCGACCCGGACGAGGACCCGCTGCTCGACAAGGCGATCGAGATCGTCGTCCAGACCCAGACCGCCTCCGTCTCGCTGATCCAGCGCCGCCTGCGCGTCGGCTACACCCGGGCGGGACGCCTGATCGACATGCTCGAGCGCCGCGGGATCATCTCCGGCTACGAAGGCTCGAAGCCGCGCCGCGTCCTGGTCGGCGAGGCCGACCTCGAGCGCGTCCTCGCTTCCTGATTACCCCTTCGCCCGCCGAGCGGGTTAGCATCAATGCAATCTGTCGGGCATCGGAGGAGGCTTCGTGAGACGAACGTATTGGCTGTCGCTCCTTGTGGCGGCGCTGGCACTTGCGCTGGCGCTGGTCGCAGCGGGCTGTGGCGGCAACAGCAAGAACAACGCAAGTGGGGGCGGCACCACGACCACCAGCAGCGGCAAGAAGATCACCGCCGCTCTCGTCAGCGACGTGGGGCACTTCAACGACAAATCGTTCAACCAGTCGCAGCTGGAGGGCCTGAACAAGGCGAAATCGGACCTCGGGATCACCGCGATCCCGCTCCAGTCGAACTCGGCGAGCGACTACCTGCCGAACCTGACGTCGGCGATCAGGCGCAACTCCGACCTGATCATCTCGGCCGGGTTCCTGCTCGCCCCCGCGACCGCGACGGTCGCGAAGCGGTACCCGGACAAGCACTTCGCGATCACCGACTATCCCGTCGAGGCGGATCCGTTCGCGAACAAGTCGGGCAAGGTCATCACCCCGAACGTCATGGGCCTGACCTACGCGGCCAACGAGTCGGGCTGCCTGGTGGGAGTGCTTGCGGCCAAGATGGCGGAGAAGATGGGCAAGAAGGTCATCGGCGCCGTCGGAGGCCTCAAGATCCCGCCCGTCGACATCTGGATCGCCGGCTACAAGTACTGCGCCATGAAGGCAGTGCCCGGGACGAAGGTCCTCGTCAACTACTCCCAGGACTTCGTCGCCTCGGACAAGTGCAAGACGCAGGCTCAGAACCTGATCTCGCAGGGCGCTCAGGTGCTCTTCCAGGTCGCCGGCCTCTGCGGGCTCGGCACGCTGAAGGCGGCCGACGACGCGAACATCTGGGGCATCGGCGTCGACAAGGACCAGTACAACGACGCGAAGCGGGTCCTCACGAGCGGGGTCAAACGAGTGGACGTCGGCGTCTTCGACGCGATCAAGGCCGTGCAGGACGGCAAGTTCAAGGGTGGCTCGGACCTGAACTTCGACCTGAAGAACAACGGCATGAGCGTGGGCAAGATCAACCCGGCCGTGCCGCAGAAGTTCATCGACGAGATGAACGACTACAAGAAGCAGATCATCCGCGGCCGGCTGAAGGTCCCGTCGGCTCTCTAGAACCGAGGAGTGAGGGGCGGGCCCGCGCTCGCCCCTCACTCTAGAATCGCCCTGGTGGAGGCGTCGACGCCGATCCTGGAGCTGCGCGGCATCACCAAGCGCTTCCCCGGGGTCCTCGCGAACGATCACATCGACTTCGACCTGCGGCGCAACGAGGTGCACGCGCTTCTGGGCGAGAACGGCGCCGGCAAGTCGACGTTGATGAACATCCTCTACGGGCTCTACAGCGCCGACGAGGGCGAGATCCTGATCAACGGCAAGCCCGTCAAGTTCAGCTCCGCGCGCGACGCGATCGACGCGGGGATCGGGATGGTGCACCAGCACTTCATGCTGATCCCGGTGATGACGGTCGCCGAGAACATCGTTCTCGCGCAGGAGCCGACGCGCGCCGGGACGCTGCTCGACTACAACGCCGCGCGTGAGCGGGTGCGGCACCTCTCGGAGCAGTTCAAGTTCGCGATCGACCCCGATTCACGGGTGGACGAGATCACCGTCGGGCAGCAGCAGCGCGTCGAGATCCTGAAGGCGCTCTACCGGCGGGCGGACATCCTGATCCTCGACGAGCCCACGGCGGTGTTGACGCCGCCGGAGGCGACCGAGCTGTTCGGGATCCTGCGGACGCTCGTGCAGGAAGGCATGTCGGTCATCTTCATCAGCCACAAGCTGAACGAGGTGCTCGAGATCGCCGACCGGATCACGACGGTCCGGCGCGGGAAGAAGATCGACACGGTTCCGCGCGAGGGCGCCACCGAGGAGGCGCTGGCGCGGATGATGGTCGGCCGCGAGGTGCTCTTGCGGGTCGAGCGGCCTCCGGCCACGCCGGGCGACCCGCTGCTCGAGGTCATGGGGCTCGAGGTGCTCGACGACCGCGGTCTGCCAGCGGTCAAGGACGCCTCGTTCCAGGTGCGGGCCGGGGAGATCGTGGGCATCGCCGGCGTGGACGGCAACGGGCAGAGCGAGCTGATCGAGGCGATCACCGGCCTCCGCCGGGCGCGTGCGGGGAAGGTGAAGGTGCGCGGCCGCGAGCTCGTCCACGCCAGCCCGCGGGAGATGCTGGACGCAGGCGTGGGCCACGTCCCCGAGGACCGCCAGCGGCGCGGGCTCGTGCTCGAGTTCCCGATCGCGGAGAACGTGGCGCTGCACGACTACAACAAGGCGCCCGACTCGAGGTGGGGCTGGCTCTTCCCTCAGCGGCTCGTCGAGCATGCGCGGAGGCTGATCAAGGAGTTCGACGTCCGCGGCGGTGGACCGCAGACGCGCGCCGGAGCCCTCTCGGGCGGCAACCAGCAGAAGCTCGTCGTCGGACGCGAGCTCGATCGCGATCCCGCGGTCCTGATCGCCGCTCAGCCCACGCGCGGGCTCGACGTGGGAGCGATCGAATACATGCACCGGCGGCTCGTGGAGGAACGGGACGAGGGGCGGGCGATCCTGCTCGTGTCGCTCGAGCTCGAGGAGATCCTCGCGCTCTCCGACCGCATCCTCGTCATCTACGAGGGGCAGATCGTCGCCGAGCACGCCTCCGGCGCGGGCGAGCAGGAGATCGGCCTCGAGATGCTGGGGGCCAAGCGGCAGGAGCCGGCCGCATGACCGAGCCCGTCGCTCCCGAGAGCGCGCCGGAGCCGGAGGGCGCGGCACCGCCCGAGACGATCGCGGCCCGCTACGACCTGATGCAGCGCGCCGGCGGCCTGATCGTCCCCGTGATCACGGCGCTGATGGCGTTCGCGATCGGCGGGATCATCCTCGGGCTCTCCGGCTACAACCCGTTCACGACCTACTGGCAGATCGCGCAGGGAGCGGGACTGAACTGGTTCGGGCACCTGACGACCGACACCGCCAACACCTCGGCCTACAACTTCGCGCAGACCCTCAACTACACGACGACGCTGATCCTCACGGGGCTCGCGGTCGCGTTCGCCTTCAGGTGCGGCCTCTTCAACATCGGCGGCCAGGGCCAGTACCTCGTCGGCCTGATCGTCGCGAACTGGATCGGCGTCTCGATGGCCGGCCTGGCAGGCCCTGCGCACGTGCTGCTCGCGATCGTGCTCGCCACCGCGGCCGGCGCGGTCTGGGCCGGTATCGCAGGCTTCCTGAAGGCGACGACGGGCGCCCACGAGGTGATCTCGACGATCATGCTCAACTGGATCGCGATCTACGTGGGCGCGTACGTCTTCGGCCAGGGCGGGCCGCTGCAGGGCTCGCAGCCCAGCGCTCCGATCTCGGCGACGATTCTGCCGAGCGCGGTGATCAAGTTCTTCTGGGGCGACCCGACGCTCGGTGGCGTGAACGTCGGCTTCTTCGTCGCGATCGCCATGCTCGTCGTCTTCTGGGCGGTGCTGAACCGAACGACGCTCGGCTTCGAGGTCCGCGCCGTGGGCTACAACCCGGACGCGGCCGCCTACGGCGGGATCAGCGTCCGCAAGAACTACATCCGCGCGATGGCGATCTCGGGAGCGTTCGCAGGCCTCGCCGGCGGGATCGACATGCTCGGGACGTACAACTCGATCGGGTTCGGCACGCTCGACGTCTACGGCTCGTCGATCGGCTTCCTCGGGATCGCAGTGGCGCTGCTCGGCCGCAACACCGCGCTCGGCACCGGCATCGCGGCGTTCCTGTTCGGCGGCCTGCTCTACGGAACGACTCACGGCCTCAATACGAGCGCGATCCCGGCGCAGCTGACCGGGAACCTGACGCTGATCATCCAGGGCCTGATCGTCCTCTTCGTGGGCGCGGACGTCCTCATCCTGTACCTCTGGGGCGCCCGCCGGAAGCTGCGCCGCAGCGCACCGGGCGCGCGCGTCGAGCCGGAGCCGACGGCATGACGACCACTGCCGCCTACGGCCGGCTGAGAACGTCGCGCTGGACCGAGCCGAGGAGCATCGCCATCTACGGGATCGCGCTCGGCGTGCTCGCCTGCTGGCTCGCGTTGCCCCCGTTCACCACCCGCACGGTCGTCTGGCCGATCCTGCTCGGCCTCGTGGCCGCGCTGGCCGGCGTGGCGGCCCTCTCGCGGGGCGTGGGGAAGCCGGGCTGGGCCGCGGTCGCGGCCGGGGTGCTCGGGGCGGGCCTCGGCGTGCTGGCGCTCCAGTCGGGCGAGAGCAACCTGAACGAGGTCTTCAGCGCCTCGATCATCGCCTCGATGCTCGTCTTCGCGACTCCGCTCACCTTCGGCGCGCTGGGCGGCATGTTCTCGGAGCGGAGCGGCGTCGTGAACATCGCGCTCGAGGGGATGATGCTGATGGGCGCATTCTTCGGGATCTACGGCGCCGACAAGACCGACTCCTGGTTCCTCGGCATCCTGATCGCGATGCTCGCCGGGGCCGCGATGGCGCTCGTGCACGCCTTCTTCGCAATCCACCTGCGCGCCGACCAGATCGTTGGCGGGATGGCGATCAACTTCCTGGCGCTCGGCCTGACGGGCTACCTCTTCTTCAAGCTCTACCACGGCGGGAACATCCCCTCGAACATCCCACGGATTCCCGAGGTGAACATCCCCTGGGTCGAGCACCAGCGCTTCCTCGGGCCCGCCTTCGGGAGCCTGAACCTCCTGATCTGGGTCGCGATCATCCTGGTGCCGGTGTCGTACGTCGTCCTCTTCCGCACCGCGATCGGCCTGCGCATCCGCGCCTGCGGCGAGCATCCCCGCGCCGCCGACACCGTCGGGATCGACGTCTACGCCGTGCGCTACGCGTCGGTGATCACCTCGGGAGTGCTCGCGTCTCTCGGCGGGGCGTTTCTCTCGGTGGGCTTCGTCGGGACGTTCAACGAGAACATGACCGCGGGCCGGGGGTTCATCGCCCTCGCCGCGCTGATCTTCGGCAACTGGCGGCCGTTCGGCTCGTTCGGCGCTGCGCTTCTGTTCGGCTTCTCAACGGCGCTGGCGTTCCGGCTCCCGAACGCATATCCCTGGGCGGACTCGTACGCGACGCTCTTCCAGACGCTGCCCTACGTCTTGACGCTGATCGCTATCGCGGGTGTGATCGGCCGCACCGTTCCTCCAGCCGCCGATGGACGCCCTTACAAGAAGCAGTAGCGCCCGAGCCCGCAACGACGCGGCCCGGGGGTCGGTCGTCTGCGCGCTGCTCGGCCTGGTGCTGCCGGTCGCGGCCTTTGCCGCGGCCCGTCAACTGGGACGCGTGACTCTGATCGAGGCGACGGCGGCGACGTGCGGCTCGGCCGTGCTCGGCCTATTGGCTCTCTGGCTGGCTCGGCGCGCGCGGCGCAACCGCGAGCGAACGCTCGGCCGGGCGGGCGGGCGCGGAGCGGCGCGCGTGGGGAGGCTGCTCGGCGTTCTCGCCCTCTGCGTCGGCTGCGCGGCGGGCGTTGCGCTGGCGGTTTATGGGCTGCTCCGCTACTTCCCCTGATCTGACCTAAAATCGAGGGTTCCCGTGTTCGAGATCGGAAACAGCCTTCGCGAGGCCCGTCACCGCCAGCAGCTCGACCTCACCGACGTCGAGCAGGCGACCAAGATCCGGGCGCGCTACCTGCGCGCGCTCGAGGAGGAGGCGTTCGACGTCCTCCCGGCGCAGACGTATGTCAAAGGCTTCCTGCGCACCTACGCCGACTGGCTCGGGCTCGACGGCCAGCTCTACGTCGACGAGTACAACTCGCGCTTCGGCATCGACGACGAGCCCCGGGAGCCGGTCGTCGCGCGCCGCACCGCCGGGGTGCAGCAGCGCCACGCGCGACTGGCGCGGCGAGGGGTCTTCATCGCGCTCGGCGCGATCGCCGTCCTCTGCGCGCTCGTGATCGCGGCCTTCAAGTTCAGCGGCGGCGACCAGGCCGGGATCCCGAACCTCACGCCGAGCACGACCACGACGGGCACGCAGAAGCAGAAGAAGAAGGAGAAGCCGGCGCGCGTGATCCGGCCGGCCAAGGTCAAGTTCTTCGTGCTCGCGGCAAACGGCTCTTCCTGGATGGACGTTCGCAATTACTCGTCGAACGGGAGGACGCTCTTCACCGGCACCGTCGACAAGGGCCAGAGCCACGGCTGGACGGCCAGGCGCCTCTGGATCAACCTCGGCAGCCCGTCCAACGTCAAGGTCGTCGTGAACCACCGGGTCGTCCCGGTTCCCGGCGGCGGCTCCTCGGTCACGGTGCTCCTCACGCGGACCGGCATCGTTCGCGCTCCCGCCGGCGCTTGACCCGCCCGCGCGGGGTCGTCGTCGTCACCGGCAGCGAGCTCGTCCGCGGCGAACGCATGGACCGGAACGGCCCCTTCTTCGCCGCAGAGCTCCTGCGGCTGGGGGTGGAGCCCGCTCGGATCGTGATCGTCGGCGACGACCCGGCCGAGCTCGAGTTGGCGCTGCGCGAGGGGCTGCAGGCCGATCTCTGCCTCGTCTCGGGCGGGCTCGGGCCGACGCACGACGACCGCACTGTTGAGCTGCTCGCGCGCGCGGCCGGGCGCGAGCTCGTCGTCGATGCCGAGCTGGAGAGTGAGATCGAGCGCGTCTCGCGTGCCATTGCCGAACGCTTGGGGAGGCCCTATGGCGACTTCGCCGAGGGCGTGCGCAAGCAGGCCACGCTCGTCGAGGGCGCACGTGTGATCGGAATCGCCGGCACCGCGCCGGGGCTCGTCCTGGACACGGGCACCTGCGTGGCCGTGGTGCTGCCCGGGCCTCCGCCCGAGCTGCAGCGGCTCTGGCGCCCGGCGCTCGAGTCCGAGCCGGTGCGGCGTGTCCTCGGGCGGGCACCCGTGCCCGAACGGCGCGTGCTGCGCTTCTACGGCGCGAGCGAGTCGACGGTCGCCCGGGCTCTGGCCGAGGCTGGGGGAGAGGGGGATGGGCTGACGGCGACGATCTGCGCGCGCGATTTCGAGATCCACGTCGATCTGTTCGCGGAGGCGGACTCGCGGACGCGCCTGGTCAGGCTTGCGGACGAGCTCGCGGATCAGCTCGGGCAGCACCTGTTCGCGCGGGACGAACGGCCCGTGGAGGCGATCGTGCTCGATCTCTGCCGCGAGCAGGGGCTCGGCCTCGCGGTCGCGGAGTCCTGCACGGGCGGCCTCGTGGCGGCACGGCTGACGTCGGTCGCGGGCTCGAGCGACGTCTTCCGGGGCGGGATCGTCGCCTACGCGAACGAGGTCAAGGCGGCGGAGCTGGGCGTGGGGGAGGAGCTGCTCGAGCGCCACGGCGCGGTCTCGGCCGAGGCCGCGGCTGCAATGGCGGCCGGCGTGCGCGAGCGCCTGGGCGCGGAGGTCGCGCTCGCAGTGACCGGGGTCGCGGGGCCGGGCGGCGGCTCCGCGGAGAAGCCCGTCGGGCTCGTCTATCTCCACGCCGCCGGGCCGGAAGGCGAGCGGACGCTCGAGCTGAACCTTCCCGGAGACCGCGGGGCGGTTCGAGGACGCGCGACGGTGGCCGGCCTCCACCTCCTGCGCGAGCTCTTGTCACAGTTTCGGCACAAACAGGCGTGAGCCGCGCTGCTACCGTCGAGAGCGGTGAACGGCTACGACTTTTCCTCGCCTTGCGGCTCCCGGACGAGATCCTCGACCGGCTGGTGGACTGGCAGCGCCGCGAGCTCGGGGACGTGCCGAACACGCGCCTTGTTCCCCGGGAGAACCTGCATGCCACGCTCGCGTTCCTCGGCCACCGGGCTGCGGACGAGCTCGAGGGGATCCTCGAGGCCCTGCGCGGCGCCGCGGAAGCGGCCGAGCGGCCGCTCCTCTCGCTGCACGGCTATCGCGAGACCCGGAGCGTCGGGATGCTCACGTTCGACGACGAGGGCAAGCGCGCCGGCGCCTTGGCGCACGACCTGCACGCCCGGCTCGAGGCGCTCGGCGTCTACGAGCGCGAGCGTCGGAGGTGGCTGCCTCACGTGACCGTCCTGCGTTTCCGCGAACGCCCCCGGCTGCAGCCGGAACTGCCGGTGCTGGAGCCCTTCGCTCCGTCCGATGCGGCTGCTTACCTGTCCCGTCTACGCCCAGGCGGGGCGCAATACGAAGTCCTTGAATCCATGGCTCTAGGAGGTAGATGACGGTGGACCGCGAGCAAGCTCTCGACACCGCCCTCGGTCAGATCGAGCGGCAGTTCGGCAAGGGGTCGGTGATGCGCATGAACGACCAGGCCCAGGTCGCGATCGGCTCGATCTCGACGGGCTCGCTCTCGCTCGACCTCGCGCTCGGGATCGGCGGCTTGCCGCGTGGGCGCATCGTCGAGGTCTTCGGCCCGGAGTCCTCGGGCAAGACGACGCTCGTCTACCACGTGATCGCCGAGGCCCAGCGGCGCGGCGGCATCTGCGCCTTCATCGACGCCGAGCATGCGATGGACCCCGCCTACGCGAAGAGGATCGGCGTGAACATCGACGAGCTGCTCGTCTCGCAGCCCGACACCGGAGAGCAGGGACTCGAGATCGCGGAGCTGCTCGTGCGCTCGGGAGCGCTCGACGTCGTTGCCGTCGACTCGGTCGCGGCGCTGACGCCGAAGGCCGAGATCGAGGGCGAGATGGGCGACTCGCACGTCGGCCTGCAGGCGCGGCTGATGAGCCAGGCGCTGCGCAAGCTCGCCGGCACGCTCAATCGCACCGACACGATCTGCCTCTTCACGAATCAGCTGCGCGAGAAGATCGGCGTCATGTTCGGCAACCCGGAGACGACCCCGGGCGGCCGCGCGCTCAAGTTCTACTCGTCGATCCGACTCGACATCCGCCGCATCGAGACGCTCAAGGACGGGGTCGAGGCCTACGGCAACCGCGTCCGCGTGAAGGTGGTCAAGAACAAAGTCGCGCCGCCGTTCAAGCAGGCCGAGTTCGACATCATCTACGGCACCGGAATCTCCTGGGAGGGCACGGTCCTCGACGCGGCGCTCGAGCGGAAGGTCGTCCAGAAGTCCGGCTCGTACTTCAGCTTCGAGGACGAGCGGCTCGGCCAGGGCCGCCAGAACGCGACCGCCTTCCTGCGTGAGCATCCGGATGTCGGCCAGCAGATCCTCACGCGCATCCAGGCGCTTGCCGGGCCCGACCAGGTGGTCTCGGCGCGACTCCTACCTGCGCTCGAGGCCGAGGCCAACGGGAAGCCACAGAACGGGAAGTCGCCGAACGGGAAGACGGCGAAGGAGCCGGCCGAGGCCGAGGTCGAGGTCGAGGAAGTCGCCTCGAAGACGTAGATGGGGGAGGCGCTCGCGGCGGCAACCCGCGCGCTCGCGCGACGGGACTACTCCGAGCGTGGCCTGCGCGACCGCCTGAGGCGCGCCGGCGTCGACGAGACGGAGCTCGACGAGGCGCTCACGGAGCTCCGCAGCGTCGGCCTGCTCGACGACGAGCGCTTCGCCGGCAGGCGCGCGAAGGCACTCGCGGAGCGCGGGAAGGGCGATCGGGCCATTCGCTTCGACCTCCGCCGGCAGGGCGTCGGCTCCGAGCTCGTCGAGGCCGCGGTGGCCGAGCTCGAGCCGGAGCGGGAGCGCGCCGAGCGCATCGTCTCGAGGCGCGGAACGGGGCCGAAGACCGCCCGTCTTCTCGCCGGCCGGGGCTTCGACCGGGATGCCGTCGACCTCGCTGCGGCGGAGCCCATTGCGCCGGACGCGTAGTCGGCGCTAGGATACGAGGGCTTAGCTCGACATTTTGCCTGCAACTTACGTGTTTCCGAATCGGACCCCCCAAGCTTCGAAAACCACGACGATGACCCAGACGAGCGCAGAGGGAGGCGAAGACCAGCCGGCGGTGACGTGACCGCTCGCTGCGAGGCCTGCGCTGCCTCGCGCCCGATTCGAGCACGTCCGTGCAGCGGTGCCGACTGAGCACCGCGTTTCGACGCGGACAACCGGTCCCCAGCCGGGCAACCGCCCGGCGTCAAGCAGGGAGCGCGCATGCTCGTCGTCATCGGGATAGTGATCGGCCTGGCGGTAGGAGCGGGCCTCGCCTTCCTATCGCTCTATGCGCTCACCGGCTCGCGACTCGCCGCGGCGCGCCGCACGCGCCAGCTCCTGATCGCCGAGGCGCGCAGAGACGCCGACGCGTTCCGCCGCGAAGCGCAGATCGAGTCGAGGGAGGAGGCGGTCCGGCTCCGGGCCGAGATCGAGCAGGAAGTCGCGTCCAGACGGACTGAGACGCTGAAGATCGAAGAGCGCATCCTCGCCAAGGAAGAGGAGATCGACCGCAAGCTGACCGAGCTGTCGCGGCGCGAGCAAGGCGTCGCCGACCGGGAGCTGCACACGAGGGAGCTTCAGGAAGAGCTCAAGGGCGCACGCGACGTCCAGCAGGCCGAGCTGGAGCGGATCTCGGGCATGACCGTCAACGAGGCGAAGGCGCACCTGCTCGAGCGCTCGGAGGAGCTGATCAGGCACGAGCTCGCGCGCTACGTGCGCCAGGCCGAGGAGGAGGCGCGGGGCGAGGCCAAGCGGCGCGCGCGGAACCTCGTCGCCGACGCCCTCCAGCGCGTGGCCGCGAATCACGCCTCCGAGACCACGGTCTCCCTGATCGAGCTCCCGTCCGACGACATGAAGGGCCGGATCATCGGCCGCGAAGGCCGCAACATCCGCGCCCTCGAACACCTCACCGGGGTCGACGTGATCATCGACGACACCCCGCAGGCGGTCGTGCTCTCGTCCTTCGACGGGATCCGGCGCGAGGTCGCGAAGCTCACGCTGACGAAGCTGATCGAGGACGGCCGCATCCATCCGGCGCGGATCGAGGAGATGTACTACCAGTCGAAGTCGGAGATCGAAGAGGTGATCAAGCAAGCCGGCGAGCAGGCCGTCTTCGAGGCGAACTGCGGCGACCTGCACGAGGAGCTGGTCAAGATCCTCGGCCGCCTCCGCTTCCGGACGAGCTACGGGCAGAACGTCCTCAAGCACACGCTCGAGGTCGTCCACCTCGCCGGGATCATGGCCGCCGAGCTGGAGGCGAGCGTGAAGACCGCGAAGCGCGCAGCGCTGCTCCACGACATCGGCAAGGCACTGACGCACGAGGTCGAGGGCTCGCATGCGCTCCTCTCGGCCCAGTACGCGCGCCGCTACGGCGAGTCGCCCGCCGTCGTCCACGCGATCGAGGCGCATCACTACGAGGTCGAGCCGCAGACGGTTGAGGCCGTGCTGCTGATCGCCGCCGACGCGATCTCGGCCTCGCGCCCCGGCGCGCGCGGCGAGAGCCTGGAGCAGTACATCAAGCGGCTGGAGGCGCTCGAGCAGGTGGCCGCCCGCCACGAAGGCGTCGACCGCGTCTACGCCCTCCAGGCCGGGCGCGAGATCCGCGTGCTCGTGAAGCCCAAGGAGATCGACGACGACGCTGCCGTCCTCCTCTCGCACGAGATTGCCCGCGAGGTCGAGGACCAGCTCGAGTACCCGGGCCAGATCAAGGTCACGGTCATCCGCGAGAGCCGCGCCATCGATTACGCGAAGTAACGCACGGCTACGATTCGGCGCCGAATGCGCCGCTACCACGTCACGACCTTCGGGTGTCAGATGAACGCCCACGACTCGGAGCGGATCAAGGGATTGCTCGAGGAGCTCGGGTTGGGCGAGGCAACCACGCCGGAGGACGCCGACGTCCTCGTCTTCAACACGTGCACGATCCGCGAGAAGCCGGACACGCGCCTCGCAGCGCACCTCGGCAATGCCCGGGTCTTGAAAGACCGCGACCCTGAGCGAGTGATCGCCGTCGGCGGCTGTTACGCCGAGGCCCAGCGCGAGCGCATCTTCGAGCTCTACCCGTTCGTCGACGTCGCCTTCGGCCCCGGTTCGATCCCGCACCTCGCCGAGTGGCTGGGCGCAGGCGGCGAGGGCGTGCCGCGCGGCGCCTTCGGGACCGGGGAGGAGCGGGCCTTCGCAGGCGCGCCTGCCGCGCCACCAGGAGCGCAGGTTCCAGGCCTGGGTGCAGATCTCCATGGGCTGTAACTCGGTCTGCTCGTACTGCATCGTTCCCGCTGTGCGCGGCCGCGAGGTCTCCCGGCGCCCGGGCGAGATCCTGGCCGAGGTCGAAGCGCTCGCGCACGACGGCGTCCGCGAGGTGACGCTGCTCGGGCAGAACGTGAACTCGTACGGCCGCGACGTCGGCAGCGACTTCGCCGAGCTCCTGCGCGCCGTGGACGCCGTGGACGGGGTCGACCGCATCCGCTTCACGAGCCCGCATCCCGAAGGACTTCCGCGCCCCCGTGATCGCCGCGATGGCCGACTGCGGCGCGGTCTGCGAGCACGCGCACCTTCCACTCCAGTCCGGCTCGACGCGCCTGCTGAAGGCCATGCGCCGCACCTACTCGCGTGAGCGCTACCTGCGCGTCGTGGACGAGCTGCGCGCCGCGATCCCGGACCTCGCGCTGACCACGGACCTGATCGTCGGCTTCCCCGGAGAGACCGAGGCGGAGTTCCAGGAGACGATCAGCGCCGTCGAGGAGATCGGCTACGACGGAGCCTTCACCTTCGTCTACTCGCCGCGGGCCGGCACCGAGGCCGCTTCGCTCCCCGACCAGATTCCGGACGAGGTCAAGCGCGACCGCATCGAGCGCCTGGTGGGCGTCGTTCAGCGGGTCGCCGGGGACCGCAACCGCGAGCGCATCGGCCGGGTCGAGGAGGTGCTCGTCGAGGGACGGAGCCGCACCGACCCGTCGCTCCTGCGAGGGCGCACCCGCCGCAACACGACCGTGAACTTCTCCGGCTCGGCGGCGCCCGGCGAGCTGGCTCGGGTCGAGATCCAGGACGCAACCTCGACGACGCTTCGAGGCGTCGAGCTCGCCGCAGTTGCCGCCTGACCGCGACCTCGTCTGGGACGGCTGTCTCAACGTCCGCGACCTCGGCGGGCATCCAATGCGCGACGGCGGCGAGACGAGGTTCGGCGCCGTCGTCCGCTCCGACAGCGTCAGCCAGCTGACGGACGCAGGCTGGAACGCGCTCGTAACGCACGGCGTCCGGACCGTCGTCGACCTGCGCGGCGACCACGAGCGGGAGGAGGATCCACCCCGCGAGCTGCCCGTCGAGGTCGTCCATGTCCCCTTCATGGAGGCGAACGAGGAGGAGTGGAACGAGATCGCCCCGGAGATCGAGGCCGCGTCGGCCGCCGCGCCGGACGTCGCAACCTCGACCCGCGACGTCTACGTCATCTTCCTCGAGCGCTTCAAGGCGAACGTCGCCGCCGGCGTGCGCGCGGTCGCCCGGGCGCCGGAGGGCGGCGTGGTCGTCCATTGCGTCGGCGGGAAGGACCGCACCGGTCTCCTGACGGCGTTGCTACTGCACGTTGCGGGCGTCCCCGAGGAGGAGATCGCCGCCGACTACGCGCTCAGCGAGGACCGCCTGCGCTCGCGGCACGAGGCGTGGTTCGAGGCAGCGGAGTCCGAGGAGGAGCTCGCGCGGCTGCAGCGCATCTCCCAGACGCCGCCGGGCTCGATGCTCGGCGTCTTCCGCGAGCTCGAGCGGCTTTATGGCAGCGTCGAGGGCTACCTCACGTCGGCCGGCGTCGAGGAAGAGGACCTGGATCGTGTCCGCGCCCGGCTCCGTTAGTCGCGCCCTCGGCTGGGAAGGCTGCTGCAACATCCGCGACCTGGGCGGCTTGCCGATCGAGGGCGGTGGCGAGACAGCTTTCCGGGTCGTCGTCCGGGCCGACGACATCTCCCTGCTGGCGCCGGCCGGCTGGAGCGCGCTCGAGGACTACGGCGTTCGTCGCATCGTCGATCTCCGCCACGAGGATCCGCCGTACGAGACGCCCGTCGAACTGGTGCGGGTGCCACTGCTCGAGGATGCCGCCATCCACGAGGTCGACGAGCTGCTCCTCGGCGTCGACGACGTCGTCGAGTGGCGTACTCGGAACTACTTCTTCTTCCTCGAGCGGTTCGCACCGGCCTTCGCCGCTGCGGTCGACGCGATCGGCGCGCCGTTGGACGGGGCGGTTCTCGTGCACTGCGCCGGCGGCGTCGATCGCACCGGCCTGGTCGCAGCGTTCCTGCTCCGAGTAGCGGGCGTCGGCCCGGAGACGATCGCCGAGGACTACGCCCTCAGCGAAGCCAACTGGGCGCCGACGATCGAGGACTGGGTCGGCGCCGCGCCGGACGAGGCGGAGGCCCGCAAGAGGCGGATCCTGTCGGTCATGCCCGCCGCGGCGATGCGGAATGTCCTGGTCGAGCTCGAGCGGCGTCACGGCACCGTCCGCGAGTTCCTGCTCGACGCGGGGGCCGATGCCGAACGGCTCGAGAGCGTGCGCGAGCGGCTGCGCGGTTGAGCGTCATCGCGATCTTCGGGCCGACGGCGTCGGGCAAGAGCGCCGTCGCCGAGGCGATCGCAGAACGAATCCCGGCTGAGCTCGTCTCGGCGGACTCGATGCAGGTCTACCGCGGCCTCCCGATCCTGACGAACCAGTCCCGCGCCAGGCTCGTGGCGATCTGGGACCTCGGCCACGAGGCGTCCGTCGGCGAGTACCAGGAGGCCGCCCATGCGGCCATCGACGAGATCCTCGCGGCCGGACGAACGCCGATCGTCGTCGGGGGGACTGGCCTGTACCTGCGCGCGGCGCTGGCAGATCTCGGGCTCCCACCCGCTGTTCCTTCCGAGGCTCGCGAGCGACTCGAGCGCCTGTACGACCGCGTCGGAGCCGAGCGGGCCCACGAGCTGCTGGCGGAGCGCGATCCGTCCGCTGCTGCAGCCGTGCACGCCAACGACCGCCGCCGGGTCGTTCGCGCACTGGAGCTCGCCGAGGCCGGCGCGTCGCTGCGACCCGCCGAAGATCGCCTCTGGGAAGGCGAGACGCGCCACCCGACGGTCATCGTCGGGCTCACGCTCGACCGCGAGGAGCTCCGCCGGCGGATCGAGGAGCGCACCCGGGAGATGTTCGAGCGCGGGGTGGAGGAGGAAGTCCGCCGGGCGCTGGCCGCGCCGATCTCCGAGACGGCCCGCCACGTCCTGGGTCTCCGCGAGATCGCGGAGCTGCCGCGCGAGCAGGCGATCGAAGCGATCGTCATCCGAAGCCGCCGGTACGCCGTCTACCAGCTCAGGTGGCTGCGGCGGATTCCGGGCATTGTTAGCCTGCCTGCGGACCGCCCCCCGGGCGAGCTAGCGGATGCGATTCTCGAAATGGCACGGTCTCGGGAACGACTACCTGCTCGTCGAGCGGGCGACGCTGGACGTGCCGTTGACGCCTGAGCGCGTCCAGCGGATCTGCGACTACCACTTCGGAGTCGGCTCGGACGGGATCCTCGAGGTCGTCTCGGCGAACGGAGCGGAGGCCGACGTCGTGATCTGGAACCCCGACGGATCGACGGCGGAGCTCTCCGGAAACGGCACGCGGATCGCGGCGCGCTGGCTCGCGCGGCGGTCGGGCGAGGATGCGGTGAGAATCCGCGTCGGCCCGCGCGAAGTCGCCGCGAGCCTCAACGGACGCGAGGTCGAGCTCGACGTGGGCGAGGTCGAAGTCGGCGAGCCGGAGACGATCGACGCCGGCGGGGAGAATGTCGAGCTCACGCCGGTCTCGGTCGGCAACCCGCACGCCGTCATCCGGCGCGAGCCGGACAGCGCCGAGGTTCGCCGGCTCGGGCCGCTCGTCGAGACGCATGAGCGCTTCCCCGAGCGCACGAACGTCCAGCTCGTGCGCGTCGACGGCGCGAACGAGCTCACGGTCGGCGTCTGGGAGCGCGGGGCGGGGGAGACCCTCTCGTCCGGCACGAGCTCCGTCGCGGCGGCGGCAGCAGCGGTCGCGCGCGGCTGGTGCGAGAGCCCGGTCACCGTCCATCTGGCGGGCGGCGACCTGCTCGTCGAGCTGGCGGACGGGAGGGCGACGCTCACGGGCCCCGCCGAGGAGATCTGCACCGTCGAGCTCGCGGAGGAGTTCGACCTTTGAAGTTCGCGAAGCGCCTCGACGAGGTGCCGCCCTACCTGTTCGCCGAGCTCGAGCGCAAGATCGCCCAGAAGCGGCGCGAGGGCGTCGACGTGATCAGCCTCGGCATCGGCGACCCGGACCTGCCGACGCCGGAGCCGGTCGTGAGCGCGCTCGCCGCCGCAGCCCGCGACCCTGCCACGCACCAGTATCCGACGAACCACGGGTCGGACGCGTTCCGCGAGGCCGTCGCCGGCTTCTACCGTGACCGTTTCCGCGTCGAGCTCGATCCGGCGTCCGAGATCGTGCCGGCGCTCGGAGGCAAGGAGGCGGTCGCCCACGTCTGCCTCGCGCTCCTCGATCCCGGCGACGTCTGCCTGTCACCCGACCCCGGCTATCCGCCCTACACCTCTGGGCCCGTCTTCTCGGGAGCCGAGGTCCATTACCTGCCGCTCGACGAGGCGAACGGCTTCCTGCCAGACCTCGACGCGATTCCGGAGGACGTCCTGCGGCGGTCGAACCTGCTCTTTCTCAACTACCCGAACAACCCCACCGGCGCCGTCGTCGCCGACGGGTACTTCGCGCGAGCGGTCGAGCTCGCCCGCGCCAACGACCTCGTCGTCGTCCACGACAACGCCTACTCGGAGGTCTGCTTCGACGGCTATCGCGCGCCGAGCTTCCTCGAGACCCCCGGCGCGAAGGAGGTCGGCATCGAGATCTTCTCGCTCTCGAAAGGCTGGAACATGACCGGCTGGCGCGCGGCGATCGTCGCCGGCCACCCCGAGGTCGTCGAGCGCTACCGCCATCTGAAGACGAACCTCGACTCGGGCATGTTCGAGGCCGTGCAGCGGGCGACGGTCGCGGCACTCACCGAGGCGCGCGGCTTTCCGCGCGAGATGTCGGAGATCTACCAGCGCAGGCGCGACATGGTCGCCGAGGGGCTCGAGGCGATCGGCCTCCCGGTCGAGCGTCCAAAGGCCACGCCGTACTTCTGGGTTCGCGTTCCCGAGGGATTCACGTCCGAGTCGTTCGCCGAGCTCGTCCTCGAGCAGGCAGGCGTCGTCGTCTCGCCGGGCCCGGCGTACGGGCCGAGCGGCGAGGGCTACTTCCGCATCTCGCTGACCGTCCCGGACAAGCAGCTGGAGGAGGCCGTCGGCCGTATCGAATCCTCGCTGCGAGCGGGCATAATCGAGGGGTGACGGCACATCAGCCCGACCCGGCGCCCGGCGCTGAGCCGGAGCGCGGGTTCACCCTCGCCGTTCTCGCTCAGGGCGTCACCGCGGAGGAAGAGCTCGCCGAGCTCGAGGAGCTCGCGCGGACGGCGGGCGTCGAGCCGATCGCGTCGCTCGTCCAGCATCGAGCGCGCCCGGACCCCCGCACCTACGTCGGCAAAGGCAAGCTCGCCGAGCTGAAGGAGGCCTATCCGGCTTCCAGGGCGGAGGTGTTGCTCGTCGACGACGAGCTCAGCCCGGTGCAGCAGCGCGCCCTCGAGAACGCGCTCGAGTCGCGGGTGGTCGACCGGACGCAGCTGATCCTCGACATCTTCGCCCAGCACGCGGTGACCGCCGAGGGCAAGCTCCAGGTCGAGCTCGCGCAACTCGAGTACAACCTGCCGCGCATGCGCGGCCTCTGGCAGCACCTCGAGCGGCTCGGCGGCGGGGTCGGAACGCGCGGCCCCGGCGAGACGCAGCTCGAGACGGACCGCCGCCTCGCGCGCCGCCGCGTCTCGCTTCTCCGCCGGCGTCTGAAGGCACTCGCCCAGCAGCGCGCGACGCGTCGCAAGTCGCGCCGCCGCGCGGAGACTCCGACGATCGCGCTCGCCGGCTACACGAACGTCGGGAAGTCGACCCTGCTGAACGCGCTCACCGGGGCCGGCGCGTCCGTGGACGATCGGCTCTTCGAGACTCTTGACCCGACCACGCGCTCGTTCGAGGTCGACGGGCGCCGCTACCTGCTCACCGACACCGTCGGCTTCATCCGCCGGCTGCCGCACCAGCTCGTCGAGGGATTCGCGGCCACGCTGGAGGAGACGCTGGTCGCGGATCTCATCGTTCACGTCGCCGATGCCTCGGCCCCGGAGGACAGGCTCGACGAGATGCTGCGGGCCGTCGAGAGCGTGCTCGGCGAGATCGGCGCCGCGGAGCTGCCAGTCGAGCTGGTCCTGAACAAGATCGACGCCGTCGATCTACTGCGGCGCAGGCGGCTCGCGAACCGCTTTCCGGACGCGTTGCTGGTGTCGGCGAGAAGTGGGGAGGGCCTCGACGAGCTGCAGGCGCGGGTGGCTGAGCGCTTCTCCGAGCGGTTCGAGGCCGTGCGGCTGCTGATCCCGTACGCGGACGGCGCGCGGCTCGCCGAGCTGTACGAGCTCGGAGCGCCGGTGGACGAGCGTTCGGACGAGGAAGAGGGCGTCTTCATTCGCGCGCGGCTGCCGCGCAAGGAAGTGCGGCGCTTCGCTCGCTACCTGATCGCAGAGCCGCGGCCGGCCTCCGCGCACTCGCGCGC
This sequence comes from uncultured Actinomycetes bacterium, assembly GCA_963788215.1. Classification (GTDB taxonomy): domain Bacteria; phylum Actinomycetota; class Thermoleophilia; order Gaiellales; family Gaiellaceae; genus AC-32. The sequence continues at coordinate 182,924 of CAWBFX010000001.1, read as the reverse complement.
ATGACCGAGCTACCGGTGCGGCGGCTGCGGGACGACGCCGTCCTGCCCGAGCGCGCGTACCCGGGAGACGCAGGCCTCGATCTCGCCGCCTGCGAGCGCCACGAGCTCGGCCCGGGCGAGCGCGCGGTCGTCGGAACCGGCCTGTCGGTGGCGATCCCCGAGGGCTACGCGGGTTTCGTCCAGCCGCGCTCGGGCCTTGCCGCCCGTCACGGGATCTCGGTCGTGAACACGCCTGGGCTCGTCGACGCGGGCTACCGAGGTGAGATCCGCGTGGTTCTCCTGAACACCGATCTCGCGGAGCCGTTCGTGGTCGAGCCCGGCATGAGAATCGCCCAGCTCGTCGTTCTGGCCGTCGAGACCCCGGAGCTCGTCGAGGTCGACGAGCTGCCGGAAAGCGACCGCGGCGTGCGCGGCTTCGGCTCCTCGCAGCGGTGAGCGCCGAGCCACGGATCCGCGTCTCGGCGATGCTGCGCTGGAGCGGGAGGCTGCTCCTGTGCCGGCACGAGAAGGCCGAGCGCGAGCACTGGCTGCTCCCGGGCGGCGGGGTGAACTCGGGGGAGAGCCTCGTCGACGCCCTGTACCGTGAGCTCGCCGAGGAGGTCGGCATCGAGCACGAGCCGCCGCCGGTCGAAGGGCCAGTGGCGATCGTCGACTCGATCTCGCCGGTGCGCTCCTTCGCCGCGAAGCACGTTGTGCACATCATCTTCGCGGGCGATCTCAGCGGCCGGTCGCTCGAGGCGGTCACCTCGCGCGACGCTGCCGTGCGCGGGCACCGTCTGTTCACACCGGACGAGCTCGAGGAGATCGTCCTCCACCCGCCGATCCAGCGCTTCCTTCAGCGCTGGACCCCCGGTGACCCGGCGGTCTACCTGGGCGCTCTCTGGGCGCCGTGAATCGACACACAATCGGCACGACCTCGTGACAGTTTCGTGACGCCGGGACGGGTACCGTCCCCAACCCCCACCCACCCGGGGCTTTCTCCGCGCGCGCGTGCGCGCGCGAGGCTTCAGTAGCGGCCGCCGCGGGAGTGGGCTCGGGCCGAGGAGACTGCGTGAGCCTCCGCCTCGAGCTCGTCGTCGAGGGGCTCGAAGATCGGCGCCTCGCCGGTTCGGTGCGCGAGCGCCTGGGCGAGGAGCCAGTCGGCGAGCCACGGATTGCGGGGAAGCAGCGGCCCGTGCAGGTACGTCCCGACGGCTCGGCCGGCGCGGCAACCCTCGTACCCGCTCTCGCCGTCGTTCCCGAACCCGGCGAGGACCCGTCCCAGCGGCTCCGCGCCGTCGTCGAGGTAGGTCCGGCCCGCGTGGTTCTCGAAGCCCGCGAGCGTACGGCGGACGCCGGGCTCCAGCTCGCACTCCAGCAGCACGTCGCCGATCATGCGGCGCTCGCCGGCCACGGTGTCCAGCGGGAAGAGCCCGACCCCCGGAAGCTCGTCGCCGCTCTGGTCGCGGTAGGACCGGCCGAGGAGCTGGTAGCCGCCGCAGACGGCCAGCAACGCCGCACCGCCCTCGGCGGCGGCCTTGATGCCGTCGCCCAGCGAGGCGAGCACGGGTGCGATCAGCTCCTGCTCGCGATCCTGGCCGCCCCCGATGTAGAAGAGGTCGTGTTCTCCGGGCCGGACGGCCGATCCGGCGCCGAGCGCCCGCACCTCCAGTTCGTGCCCGCGCCAGGCCGCCCGCCGCGAGAGTACGGCGATGTTGCCGCGGTCGGCGTAGATGTTCAGGTACTCCGGAAACAGGTGCCCGACGACGATCCTCACGCCGCACGCTCCCAGTACGGCCGCACGAAGCCGCGCCGCGCGACGAGGTCCCGCAGCGCGAGCATCGCCGTGTACGTGGGCAGGGCGACGAGCTCCGACCCCGGCGGCGTCAGCTCGAGCCCGCGGTCGAGCGCCCGCTCGAGCTCCGGCACGACCTCGATCCGGTGCGCCGGCAGCCCCGCGTACTTGAACCGCAGCGCCAGCTCGGCGGCGCGCTCGCCGGTCGCGACGAGCCGGCCCAGAGCGCCCAGCAGCGGCTCGAAGTCGACGTCCCAGATCCACGAGACGTCCCGCCCGTCCGCGATCTCGTCGTTCAGGGCGATCACGAGCAGTTCCGGAGCGCCGCCGGCGACCAGCGTGCGGACGACCTCGTTCGCCCCCGCGGGATTCTTGATCAGCAACACGAGAAGCGTCCGGTCCCCGATCGCGATCCGCTCGAAGCGCCCGAACGCCGCCGAAAAGCCCTGCAAACCGGCCACAATAGCCTCGAGGCTCGCGCCGAGCGCCCGCGCGAGCGAGGCGGCCGCAAGCGCGTTGTAGACGTTGTAGAGACCCGGCACGCCGAGCTCGACGCGGCGGCTCCCTTCCGGCGTGTCGAGGTCGAACGAGACCGACTCGAGCCCGTTCAGCTCGATCCGCCGTGCGGCCACGTCCAACGGCGGCCGCGCGTGCCCGCACGCCTCGCAGCGGTATGCGCCGAGATGGCCGATATAGGCGGCGTCGTACGTGTACGGCGTTCCGCAGCGGACGCACCACTTTGAATCGGCCGCATGCTGCAGACCGGGGGAGGAGTGCCGGGGGTCGTCCAGGCCGAACGTCGCCGCCGGACGCGAACGCGCGAGATCGCCGACCTGGGGGTCGTCCGCGTTCACGACGAGCGCAGCTCCTTCCGGAAGGGCGGAGACCGTTTCCCGCCAGCGCGCCGCCACGAGCTCGAGCTCGCCGTAGCGGTCGAGCTGGTCGCGGAAGAGATTGCCGAGGCAGACGGCGCGCGGTTGCAGCCTCCTCGCGACCTCGGGTAGCGCCCCCTCGTCCACCTCGAAGAGCCCGAGCTGCGCGTCGGGCGAGGCGAGCAGGGCGGAGGCGACCCCGGAGACGAGGTTGGCGCCTGAGTGGTTGTGCGCGAGGCGGAACGACGGGCCGAGGATGCGGGCGGCCATCGCCGACGTGGTCGTCTTGCCGTTCGTCGCGGAAATGAGCGCGCTACCGGCCGCAAGGCGCTCCCCGAGCAGGTCGACAGCCCCTGGATCGAGCTTCCAGAGCAGCTTTCCCGGCACCGTCGTGCCGCCGCCCGCGCCGGCCAGGCGGGAGAGCCCGGCGGCGGCCCGGGCGAGCAGAATCTCGGCCGAAAGGGGCACTCGGAGCGCCATCGCGGGGACGCTACCGCTCCGATCCCTCGTTCGAGGGAACTTGGGCCCGCTCTCCCCCTGCCGGGGGATGAAGGCGGCCGCCCGACGCACCTAGGTTCCGCATGTTCTTTGCGGCGCGGGCCTACGCCCGGCGGCGCAGACCTCAAATGACATGCGGCCCGCGCGAGAGCGCGGAAAGGAGAACGGAAGGTGCGGATGACCGGTAAGCGAGCAGAACAGCGGTCGAGCGCGCTGTGGGGCACAGGCAACCGCGGCGGCGAGACTCGTTCGAATGCGCTCTGGGGCAAGGGCGGCCGCGGCTTCGTCACCGCACTCGTGGCGATGCTGGCGATCAGCGTGCCTCTTGCAGCGAGCTCGGACGGAAACAGCGGCAAGGGCAAGGGGAACCCGACGTACGTCTCCCCGGTCCTCGACCAACTGGCGAAGGGCAAAGGGAACCCGAAGGAGCCCGTGATCATCACGGCCGACCCGACGCTCGACACGAGCATGGGGCAGGTCAAGGCGCTGCTCGCCAAGGCCGGCGACAGCGTCGACAAGAACCTCGGGCTCGTAAACGGGATTTCCGTCGACCTTCACCTCAAGAAGATCGACGACCTCAAGAAGATCCCGGGCCTGACGATCACGCCTGACGCAGCCGTGCACACGAGCGGCTACACGTCGAGCCAGCTCTGGCCGTACGAGTCCGGTGTCTCCGCGAACTGGAGCGGTCCGAGAGCGCCTGTCACGGGTGCGAACGCGCCGACGATCGCGGTGATCGACTCTGGCATCCAGGCCGACCGCGCCGATTTCGGCGGTCGCGTCCTGGCGAGCGTCAACCTCTCGACGATGCCGAACAACACGACGCCCGGCGACGGCCGCGGGCACGGCACCTTCGTGGCCGGCATCGCCGCCGGCGGAGCGCCCGGCTACGCCGGCGCCACCCCGCAGGCGAACCTGGTCTCGGTCGACGTGATGGACAACGAAGGAGTTGCCCGCACGAGCGACGTGATCGCGGGCTGCCAGTGGGTGCTGGCGAACAAGGCCCGGTACAACATCAAGGTCGCGAACCTCTCGCTGCACTCCGCCACGCCGAGCAGCTTCACGACCGACCCGCTGGACAAGGCGGTCGAGCAGCTCTGGTTCAACGGCGTCACCGTCGTCGCGGCAGCCGGCAACTACGGCTTCGCGGACAAGCCGAGCGGCGTCCTCTACGCGCCTGGCAACGACCCGTTCGTGATCACCGTCGGCGCCATCGACATCGGCGGCACGAACAGCCGGTTTGACGACTTCAACGCTCCGTGGTCGGCCTGGGGCCGCACTCCGGACGGCTTCATGAAGCCGGACATCTCGGCCCCGGGCCGCTACATGATCGGTCCGGTGCCGGCTGGCTCGACGCTCCCGGCCGAGCGGCCGGACAAGGTCGTCGCGCCCGGGTACATCCAGCTCTCGGGCACGTCGTTCGCGGCGCCCGTGATCGCGGGTGCGGCGGCGCAGATCATCGCCAACAACCCGACGTACACGCCCGACCAGGTCAAGGGACTGCTGATGGTGTCGGCGAAGCCGGTGCCCGAGGCCACGCTCGGCTCGGTCGGCGTGGGCGAGATCCAGATGAGCAAGGCGGCCGTGCTGAGGTCGGCGCCCAACCCGAATCAGGCGCTCAACCGGTACCTCGCGAACGACCTCGTCAACGGGAAGTCGTTCAACGCGGTCAGCTGGTCGGACGCGGTCAAGGCGAGCGTCTCCTGGGACGCGGTCTCGTGGGACTCCGTCTCATGGGCCGATGCCTCCTGGAGCGCGGTCTCCTGGGCCGACGTCTCGTGGGACGCGGTCTCGTGGGCCGACGTCTCCTGGGCGGACGTCTCGTGGGCGGACAGCTCCTACGAGGACGCGGCGGAGGGCGATGCCAACCAGGACGGCGGCTACGACCTGACGCCGGAGCAGGCGGCGCAGATCATGGCCGACCCGGACATCGCGCCTTCGCCGGACGATCTGCCGGCAGACGTGAGCGCGGCGCTCGATGACACAGGCTCGACGGACGGGGGCGGCACCCCCTAGCGGCTGCCGTGAACTGAGTCCGACACGAGGGGCCGGGACACTCCCGGCCCCTCACCTTTTTGGGGGATTTGCAGGGTGTACCGAAAATGGGGGATGTGACCCATGGCCGCCCGGCCTAGCTTGCGTCGTGTGGTGCTGTATGCGGCGGCTTGGCTCACCATGACCGGCTTTAAGCGCGGAGGCCTATGAGCGCGTTCCCAACCTCTCTCGAGAACGAGCTGCTCGGCGACGGGCCTTCCGAGGTGCCGAAGCTGGCGCCGAGGGCTGCTGTGTACTTCATCCTGGTCGGCCTGGCGACGGCCGCCTCGGCGATTCCGGCCCTCGCGCACCTGGGCTCGTCGACCCCCGGTTGGACGACCTTCGCGATCCTCGGCATCATCGCGGCGACGGCGCAGCTGTTCGTCGTCCGCATGCCGTCGCGCAACCAGTCGTACCACACAACCATCGTCTTCCTGATCCCGGCCGCGATGCTGCTCTCGCCGGGGCTCGTCGCGCTGATCGGCGTTCTCCATCACATTCCGGAGTGGCTGAAGACGCGCAGCGCCTGGTACATCCAGATCTTCAACATCTGCAACTGGACGCTCGCGATGCTGGCGGCGTGGGGGAGCTTCCACGTCATCGTCAACAACCTCCCGCTCGGCCCGCGCGTGTCCTACGCGCTCGCCGGCCTCGCGGCCGCGGCCTCGATGGTCGCCGTCAACCACTTCCTGATGGCTCCGATGCTGCACCTCGCGAACGGCCACTCGCTGCGCGAGTCGGGCCTGCTGTCGTTTCCGAGCCTCTCGACCGACGTCGTGCTCGCGATGCTCGGCGTGGCGACTGCCGCGTTCTGGCACGGCAACCCGTGGCTGATCCCGTTCGCCGTGGCCCCGCTGCTGCTGATCCACCGCTCACTGTCGGTGCCGCGGCTCCAGGAGGAGGCGCGCGTCGACGCGAAGACGGGGCTCTTCAACGCGCGTCACTTCGCCACCGCCCTGAACGAGGAGCTGACGCGGGCCGCCCGCTTCGAGCGGCCGCTCGCCCTGATCATGGCCGACCTCGACCTTCTGCGTGACATCAACAACACGTACGGCCACCTCGCGGGCGACGCCGTCCTGCAGGGCATCGCCGAGGTCTTCCGCGCCGAGCTGCGCCACTACGACGTCCCGGCCCGCTTCGGAGGCGAGGAGTTCGCGATCCTGCTCCCGGAGACGCAGCCGGAGCAGGCCTTCGAGATCGCGGAGCGGATTCGCCGGCAGGTCGCGATGCGCTCGTTCGACGTCGAGACCTCGAGCGAACCGATCAAGGCGACGGTCTCGATCGGCGTCGCGGGCTTCCCGCGCGACGGCTCCGACGCGAACGAGCTGATCCACCAGGCCGACCTCGCGGTCTACCGCGCCAAGCTCCAGGGCCGCAACCGCGTCCTCGACGCGAGCACGGAGCCGCTCCTCCTCCCGGAGAAGCGCCAGACCCGCCTTGTCGCCGTTCCCGAGGAAGGCGAGCACGTCGCGCCGCTCCCGCCGACGCCGACGATCACCCCCGAGCGCGAGCGCCGCCACCCGCGCCCGCACGCGTTGCACGGCCCGCGTTTCCTCTCCCTCTCGCGCCGGCTGGTGCTCTTCGTCGGGCTCGTGAGCGTCATCGGCTCGGTGGCGGGCATCCTCGGCTTCGTCTACGGCCACAGCACCGACTGGATCGGCCTGTTCGCGATCGTCGCGCTCGTCGGCGTGGGCCAGGCCCTCGCGCTGGAGGTCGACGACGGGTCCATTTCCGTGAGCGCGGTCGGCTCGATCGCCGGCGCCGCTCTGTTCGGGCCGCGCGCTGCAATTCCGCTCGCGATCGTGATCTCGGCGGTCGAGTGGAGCGCGCGCCGCTCGCCGTTCCACTACGTGATGTTCAACGTCGGCACGCTCTCGCTCGCCTCGCTCGCCGCCGCGGGAGTCTTCACCGCGGGCTTCGGCGGCAACCTCGGGCGCCTCGTCTACGTCATCGCAGGCGTGGCTGCCGGCGCGACCTACTACGTCGTCAACATGGGCCTGATCAGCCTCGTGGTCGCGATCGAGGGCCACGAGCGCTGGGGCGCGGTCTTCAAGGAGCGCTTCGCCTGGCTGGCGACCCACTACCTCGTCTACGGCTTCATCGGCGGGGTCATCTGGGTCGGCTACCAGACGGCCAACTACTGGGCGCTGGCCGTCTTCGCGCTGCCGCTGCTGCTGATGCGCAAGACGCAGGAGGCCTACCTCCGGCACACGCAGAGAAGCGCGCAGAAGCTGCGGCAGGCGGCCGAGACGATCCAGACCCAGAACGTCTCGCTCGAGCACGCGAACAAGCTCCTGCGCGAGCGCTCGACGGCCGCGATGGAGAGCCTCTCGGCCACCGTCGACGCGCGGGACGCCTACACCGCCGGCCACTCGCGGCGCGTCCAGCAGCTCGCGCTGGCGATCGGTCGTGAGCTCGGCCTCTCGCAGGCGGAGCTCGACCTGCTCGGGCACGCGGCACTGTTCCACGACATCGGCAAGCTGGCTATCCCGGACGCGATCCTGCTGAAGCCGGCGAGCCTGACCCCGGAGGAGTGGGAGCTGATGCAGCGCCACGCCGACGAAGGCGCACGCATCATCGACCGCCTCGGCTTCCTCAACGACGCCGTTCCGGCCATCCGGCACCACCACGAGCGCTTCGACGGGACCGGCTACCCCGACCGCCTCCAGGGCGAGGAGATCCCGCTCGGCGCGCGCATCATCCACGTCGCCGACGCGCTCGACTCGATGCTGACGACGCGGATCTACCGCGCCGCCAGGCCCGCCGGGGAGGCCCTGGACGAGCTCAGGCGCGCCGCCGGCACTCAGTTCTGCCCGCGTTGCGTCGCCGCTCTGGAGCGGATCCTGCCGCTCGAGGGGCTGGACGACGAAGGCACCCGCGAGCCCGCGCTCGCCTCCGCCTAGCGACAGGTCCTAAACGCTAGCCTGAATCTTGCATCCTGGTGAGGATGCTCTACCATTCTTGTTCACTATGGCGCGCAAGCCCCAGTATCGCGCGCTCGCGGGCATCGACCGCAAGGCCCTGGCCGAGTTCCAGGCCGGCATCCGCAAGCGCTACACCGACGAGCAGATCCTCGAGGAGCTGGCCGCGTCGGCCAAGCGGCTGGGGCGATCGCCGACGATGCGGGAGTTCGCGGCCGATCCCGAGACCTCGGTGCACCCGCAGACCGTCATCGAGCACTTCGGCAGCTGGAACGAGGCCAAGCGCACGGCAGGGCTGGTCCCGAGGCGCTTTGCGACGCGCGAGGAGCTCCTCGACCTGCTCAAGGGCCTGGGGGAGGAGCTCGGCCGGGTCCCCACGGCGCGCGACATCGAGGAGCACCGCGGCCGGATGCCCTCCAAGTCGCTCTACTGGCACACGTTCGGGTCGCTGGCAAACGCGCTCCGGGAAGCGGGCTTCGACGTCCCGGTGGGGGAGGAGAGGCTCGAACGCGCCCTGGAGCAGGGCGTCGAGCTGGCGCGGAAGCTGAAGCGGCTACCGAAGTTCGCGGACTGGGCCGACGCGCGCCGCGCCGACGAGTCGCTCATGACCGAGTGGCAGATCTACCGGATGTTCGAAGGCCGCAGAGGCGCGTGGTCGACCTTCCAGTTCCTCATCCGCGAGAAGCTGGTGGAAGTAGGAACGAAAGTCGCGCCGGACGGGCGGCTGCGCTAGAGCGCTGCTGCCAGCGTCGCGAGCCGGCGCAGGCACGAGCGCGCCTCGTGCGGTGCCCGTACGGCCGGCAGCGGCCGTTCCTGGAAGTTCCGGTCGGGTCGGAAACGCTCGCGCCCGACCTCCGCGCCGGCGCTGACGCGGACGAGGGTGCCTTCCGAGACCTCGCGCTTGCGCAACTTGAGCTCCAGGTAGCGCTCGACGACTTCGAGCGCGTGCTTCGTCGAGGCGAAGAAGAGCTCCTCGCGGGCGGCGCCGACCCAGAGCGGGCGGCCGACTCCGCGGGCGAGGAAGAGCTCACCGGGACGGCGGTCGTCGAGCCAGGCGGTCGCCATCGAGCCGCGCAGCTGCTCCAGCGCCTTCGCCGAGCCGTCGGTGCCCTCGGCGAGCGCGAAGATCGCCTCGGAGTCGACGGTCATCTGCGGCTCGGCGCGCTCGAAGCCGTGCTCGTCCATCAGCTCGTCGTCGTTGAAGATGATCCCGTTGTGGACGCCGACGACGGTGCCGTGGCGGATCGGGTGGTTGTTGGCCTCGATCCGCGGATGGCCCTTCGTGTAGTCGCGGACGTGGAGAAGCGTCTCCGTTGCGTTCGCAGGGAGAAGGAGCTGGTCGAGGAACTTGCTGGCCCCGGAACGCTGTTTGTGGATCTGAACCTGCAGGCTGGGGCCGGCGTACGCATATCCGACCGCGTCGGCGCCGCGCTCGGCGATCCCCGCAAGGAGCGCCTGCGCAGCGAGCGTTTTCTCCACGGAACTGGAGGCGCTCAGGCTGTATCCGGCAATGCCACACATTTGTTCTTAGAAGACCCCTACCACGAGGCGGACAGCTTCTAACGCTGCCGCCACGGAGTGTGACGAAGGGATCGGCCCGCAGTTAGTCACTCTTGTCCACTCGGATTCGCCGCGGCGATCCCTGATCCCTCTTGCGGGTGGAGGCATACCTCAAGTGAGGGAGAGGGCGCGCCGATAGGACGGACATGGCGCAGCGGCCGCTCCCTGACACGCTCCCCGAGCCCGAGGTCTCCGAGGAACCGAAGCTCGAGGTCGTGCCGGCGCTCGACCCGGTCGACGAGCCCGAAGAGGTCGAAGCTCCGACCGAGCCGCAGACCGCCGACCCACTGAAGCTTTACGTCCGCCAGATCGGCGACGGGCGCCTCCTGACTCCCGCCGAGGAGCGCGAGCTCGCCCGCCTCAAGGACGAGGGCGATGAGGCTGCTAAGCGCAAGCTGATCGAGTGCAACCTCCGCCTGGTGATGTCGATCACGCGGAACTACACGAAGGCCGGCGTCCCGCTCCTCGATTTGATCCAGGAGGGGAATCTCGGCCTGATCCGAGCGGTCGAGAAGTTCGACTACAAGCTCGGCTACAAGCTTTCGACCTACGCGACCTGGTGGATCCGGCAGTCGATCACGCGTGCGCTCGCCGACCAGGGGCGGACCATCCGGCTCCCGGTCCACGTGGCCGAGCAGGTGCGCAAGGTCATGCGTGCCCGCCGCGTCCTCGCCCAGAAGCTGAACCGCGAGGCGACGCTGCCCGAGATCGCGAAGGAGAGCGGTTTCCCGCCCGAGCGCGTTCGTGCGCTGCTCGAGCTCGTCGAGGACCCGGTCAGCCTGGAGACGCCCGTCGGCGACGGCGAGAGCCTCTACGGCGACCTGATCGAGGACACGAATTCCGACCGGCCCGACGACGCCACCGCCGTCAACCTGCGCTCAGCCGAGCTCTCGATCGCGCTAGGCCGGCTCGCACCGCGGATGCGGCACGTGCTCTCGCGCCGTTTCGGGCTCGACGGCGAGCATCCCCAGACGCTCGAAGAGGTGGGCGCCGACCTCGGCATCACCCGCGAGCGTGTCCGGCAGCTCGAGTCGCGCGCCCTGCGCGAGCTTCGGGTGGTCGCTCCAGCGCTTCAGCTCTACCTGCGCGGCGAGTAACACCCCCGCGACGGGTACGGTCAAGGGGTGGCCCCGCCCTTCGTCGACCTCCATTCGCACGTCGTTCCGTCGGGTGACGACGGCGCCCAGACGCTCGCGCAGGGGCTCGAGCTCTGCGAGCTGGCCGCACGGACCGGCACGGAGGTGCTCTACGCGACGCCGCACGTCTCGCCGATGGTCCCGCTCACCCAAGCGCGGGAGCGGGCGGTTCGAGCGGCCTTCGAGGAGCTGCGGGAGCTCGCACCGCTCGAGCTGCGGCTCGGCTGGGAGCTGACGCCGTGGCCAGCCCTGCTACGCGAGGAGCCGGCGCGCTACGTGCTCGAGGGAACGGAGGCCGTACTGGTCGAGGTGCCCTTCCTCGGGCCCGCAGACGGCTTCCTGGCGCTTGCTGAGCACATCGAGGCGGCCGGCCTCACCCCGCTCGTCGCCCACCCCGAGCGAACGGAGGCCGTTCGGGCGGATCCCGGTCTCCCGGGGCGGCTTGCCGAGCACGGCTGGCCGCTGCAGGTCAACGCGACGAGCTTGCTCGGACGGCACGGCGAAGAGGCGGAAGAGATCGGTTGGCGCCTCGTCGAAGACGGTCTGGCCGCGGCCGTCTCCTCCGACGGACACCGGTTGACGCGGCCGCCGCGCCTGGACGACGCCTACGAGCTCGTGAGGCGGAGAGTGGGGGAGGAAGACGCTGCGCCGTTGTTCGACGGCAGCGCGGTCACATCCGCGCGACGGCTTCCATCTCGCGCAGCCGTGCCAGGCGCTTGAGCGCCTCGGTCTCGATCTGACGCACGCGCTCGCGCGTCAATCCGAGCCTGCGCCCGATCTCCTCGAGCGTCTTCGGGTCGGAGTCGTCGAGGCCGTAGCGGAGGATCAGGACCTTGCGCTCGCGCTCGGAGAGGGCGGCGAGCGCCTCGGCGAGAGCCTGGCAGCGGAGCGAGACCTCGACCTGCTCGTCCGGAAGCGGCCCTTCGCCGGCGACGAAGTCCCCGAAGACCGCGTCCTCGGTGTCGCCGACCGGCTGGTCGAGGCTCGTCGACGCGCGCGCGGCTGCCTTGACCTCGTGCGCCTGCGCAATCGGCAGGTTCGCCTCCTCGGCGATCTCCTCGAGGGTGGGCTCGCGGCCGAGCTGCGTCCAGAGCGTCCGTTCGGCGCGGTTCAGCTTCTGCATCCGCTCGACGATGTGGACGGGCATCCGGATCGTGCGCGCCTTGTCGGCGAGCGCTCGCGCGACGGCCTGGCGGATCCACCAGGTCGCGTAGGTCGAGAACTTGTAGCCGCGGCGCCAGTCGAACTTCTCGACGGCGCGGATCAGGCCGAGCGTTCCCTCCTGGATCAGGTCGAGGAACGGCAGCCCCTGGTTCCGGTAGTTCTTGGCGATCGAGACGACCAAACGTAGGTTCGACTGGATCATCGTCTGCTTGGCCTGCGGGTCGCCGCGCTCGATCCGCTTCGCGAGCTCGACCTCCTGGGCGGCCGTCAGCAGCGGATGGCGGCCGGCGTCGCGCAGGAAGAGCTGCAGGGCGTCGGTCGTCGTCTCCGAGGCGACCGGCTGCGGCGGCGGCGCCGGCTGGGGCTCGACGTGCGGCTCCTGTTCGGTGACCTCGATGCCGCGCTGCTCGAGCCCGCGATACACCGCGTCGGTCTCGAGGGGGTCGAGGCGCAGCACTTCCAACACCTCTGCGAGGTCTGCGTAGCGCAGCGAACCCGTCTGCTCGGCCGACTCGACCAGCTCGTGCAGCTCGGGGGTCGCCAGGATGTTGTCGATCTCGACTGCCGTCATCCCGACTGTTGGCTCCTTTTCACCAGCGAGCATGAATGAAACCCTCTCCTGGACGGCGATTGCTTCGGATGCACGGTAACCGGTGTTATGTCAAGTTGCGACACGAACAGCTCAGCGCCCCACCCGGCCCCTATTGGACCATAAGTTCGCCGAGCCGGTTTCCCTTTCGTCCACCGCTCCCGCTGACTTTCCCCTTCCGGGTACAGCCCTCGAGTGCGGCTTCGACCTACTCGGGTCCCGTGCTCGGCGCAAGGAGGAATCTAGGGCGTCCGCCGCGGCCGTGCAAGGGCTCCGAAACACGTCGAGGCCGCAATTTGCGGAAATTCAATTATCCACATGTCCACAGCAGACCGTGCAGCATGTGGATAACTCGTTCGACGCGATGCTACCCGGGCTCCCCCGCTCCCGACCCGTTAACGTTCGCGCTCGTGCACTTGCGCATGCCCTCCTTCTCGCGCGGCTTCTCGGCATTCATGTGGGGGCTCTTCCTGGGCGCGTTCATCTGGCTCGGAATGGTCGCGATCGGGATCACGGGCGCGACGTCGTTCATCGTGGGCTGCGTCGCAGGCCTCGGGATCTTTTTGTACGTGCGGGTGTACGGCGGCGACGAGCCGGCTCAGAGCGCGCGGCGCGAGCGGGTCCCGATGACCGCCGCTCAGCGCGAATAGCAGCCGGCGGGTCAGATCGGCGCCGATCAGCTCGCGCAGGCGCTCGAACACGGGCTTGCGGGGCCTGGCCTCCACCTCTGCGCAGTGCGCGAGCAGGTGCCGGACCGCTCTGGTGTCGCGTGAGTCGAGGGCGGCGCTCATACAGCCGCTATCGGCGGCTCGGTCCAGCCCGCTTCATCCCTCCCCGGAGGGAAGGGACGAAGCGAAGCTGTGGGAGCTACCTGCGGACCGGCTGCCGGTCGCCGCTCGTGGTGACGGGCGTGCCGTCGGCGGTGCGGTCGCGCATCGGAACAGGCGTGCCGTCGTCGCGTGTATGAACGACGCCGTCGGTCGAGGACTCGGGCGCCACGGCGGCCCTGCGGCGACCTGGGCCGACCGTCTCGCGGGTCTCGGACGGCATCGTGTCGAAGCAGTAGCCGAAGACCAGCCCGATCCCGAATGCGAGCACCGAGACGTACTCGGCGAGGTCGTGCACGAGCCCTGCGATCCCGATGTCGCCGGACCAGCTCATGACGTGGTTCCGCGCCCAGTTCGGGTGCGGCTGGTGCGCAACCACGACCCAGCCGGCCGCGATCAGGACCGGGATGAAAGCCAGCAGGAAGACGTTGGCGGACAGGCGAGGCATGCCCCCCTTCGTCCAGCCGCCGAAGACCTGCGACAGGGCCATGACGAGGCCCGCGGCCGCGATCAGGCCGTAGACGGCCCAGTAGCCGCCGGTCGACTCATCGCCTACCTGCGTCGCGATCCAGATGAGCAGCCCGGCCACGCCTGCGGCGAGCAGCGTCACCAATCCACGTGTCAAACCGTACATGCAACCACCTCCGGGGCCGTTCTTCCCCCTCGGCCCGAAACGGAACCTGGGCTCAGAGACTGAGGCGCCGCGCGTCGAAATGCGCCGAGTAGAGCTCCTCTGCGAACTCCTCGACGGCGCGCTCGGCGTCGGCGGCGAAGACATGCTCGACGACGCCGATCTCCACGTCGTTGTGGAACGGAACATCGATGTGGAGGGCCGAGACGAGGTTCACGGAGACGCCGCTGCAGACAGGGCAGCGCACAGCGATCCCGATGGCTCCGCGGTCCTCGGCCGGCGCGAGCAGGAAGAACGACGAGGGAAAGATCGGCCGCGGCCGCTCCTCGGGGTAGCAGAAGAAGCTCCACGGCCACTCCCCCGCTCCGATCCGCCTCGCGGCCAGGTCGGCGAGCTCCTCCTCCACGGCCTCGAGGCGCGCGGTCATCAGGTTCAGGAAGACGCCCTCGGCGAGGCCCAGCGGCGCCCAGTCGAGCTCGTCGTGCGTGACGAGCCCCGGATGCTGCCCGCCGCAACCGCAGTCGAAGTCGACCTCGAAGACCGCCGGGTGCGCCGCGCCCGGGAGCTGCTCGATCCTGCGGAAGGCCGACAGCGCAACGCGGGCCTCCCCACGCTCCGGGCACGAGAACGAGTACCTCGTCGTCAGTGCGTCGTACACGGTTCCGTTGTAATCGGCGCGCCGGACGAGAACTAAACGATTGACGCGCTTACGAGGTGAAGACGGGCAGGTGCCCGAGGGCGATGATCTCCTGCCACTGCGCCTTGTCGCCCTCGGTGAAGATCGCCGCCTCCCCGACCGGGATTCCGCCCGCGCGCTCGACGACGTTCCTCATGCCCTCGAGCGTGCTGCCCGTGCTGATCACGTCGTCGACGATGACCACGCGCTTCCCTTCCACGAGGTTACGGTCCTTTTCGTCGAGGTAGAGCGTCTGCGGGTGGCCGGTCGTCATCGAGACGGTCTCGACCTCTAGGGCGTCGCCCATGTACGACCGGTACTGCTTACGCAGGACGATGTACGGGATTCCCAGCTGGTCGGCCAGCTCGTACGCGAGCGGGATGCTCTTCGACTCGGCCGTGACGAGGACGTGGGGCTCGCGCGGGCGCAGCTTCTCGGCGAGCTCGCTCGACACCGCCTTCACGAGCTCCGTGTCGCCGAGGATGTTCAGGATCGCGATGCGAACGCCGGGCGCGACCTCGAACAGGCGAAGTTCGCGGTGGACGCCGGCGACGTCCACGGGATACGTCTCAGGCGCGGCCATCAGCGGCCGGCAAGGTCTCTGAGATCGCGCCAGAAGAGCAGCTGCGACAGCTCCTGCGCGAGCTCCGCCAGCGTTTCGAGCTGCTGGATCCCGCCTTCGCGCCGCTCGGGGTTGCGCGAGCGGAGAGCCGGCGCCAGAACCTGGTGGAGCAGTCCGGCCTCGCGGTCAGCGGCCGTCCGGAACGTACGCAGGTGCCGCGCCGAGATGCCGTAGCGCGACAGCTTCGCGCACGCAACCGCGATGTCGACGTCGGTCGCCTGGTACAGCTTCTCGCTGCCGTCGCGGCGCGGGTGCAGCAGGCCGTACTCCTCGAGCTCGCGCGCGAGCTCGGCCGGAACCGCGGCGCGCTCGCAGAGTTCCGCGAAGTCCAGCTCGTCCTCAGCCTCCCCGAGGCCGCCCGCGCGCTGGCGGCGGCGCTCCTTGCTCGGCCCGGACGGCGACGCGAGCTCCTGGCGGATCACCCGCAGCGGGAGGAACTCGTCGCGCTGGAGCCGGAGGATCGTCTCGAGGCGCTCGACGTCGTCTTCGCCGAACAGCCGGTAGCCGCTGCGCGTGCGGCGCGGCGCGAGCAGGCCCTGGTCCTCGAGGTAGCGGATCTTGGAGATCGAGATGTCGGGGAACTCGCTCTGCAGCGCGCGGCAGACGGCACCGATCGTGAGCAGCCGCGTGCGCTCCTGGCTTGAGGCGGGCGCGGTCGTCATGTCTCGAGGAAGGTGAGCTTGTACTTGCCGACCTGCAGCTCGTCGCCGTTCTCCAGGCGGGCCGGTGCCTCGATCCGGCGGCGGTTCAGGAAGGTGCCGTTGAGGCTTCCCTCGTCCTCGATGAACAGGCCGTCGTCGCGCTGGACGAGGACGGCGTGCTTGCGGGAGACGGTGACGTCGTCGAGGAAGATGTCGCAGTCGGGCGAGCGGCCGATCGTCGTGCGCTCGCCCTGCGGCAGGAAATGCTCGCCCGCACGTCCCCCGCCGGAGCGGACGACCAGCGCCGGCCCCTCGGTGCCGAGATCCTCGAGGGTGACGGGTGCCTCGTCTCCCCCCTCCTCCGGCGTGTAGCTCATCGTCGTCTCACTGCCGGGCTCGTCCTTGACCAGCAGCGCACCGCAGCGGGAGCAGTAATTCGAGGCCTCCGGATTCTGGAAGCCGCACTCCGGACAGTAGATGTGACTCATTCCGCCGTCGGAGGCGCAGCCTTGCCCGCGAGGATCGCTGCGAGCTTGTCCATGTCGACGTGCTCGAGGACGCCTTTTCCGCCCGTCTCCCGCAGGCGAGCCTGCAGCTCGGCGCGCAGCAGGTCGATCTTGCCATGCAGGATCCGCCGCCGGTACGAGACCTCCAGCTCCTCCTTCGTCAGGTCGTCAATCAGCTGCTTGAGATCGTCGTCGGAAAGCGATGCGAGATCGGGAAACGGTTCCACGGAGTGCCTTTCGTCGGGGAAGCGACAGTTCCTAGTGTATGCAGGAGGCGCCCGAAGGGTCAACCTCAGCTTGAGACTCTAGCCTCCTGCTCGGCCGCCGCCATGATCTCGTCCACGAGCTTCCGCAGCTCGTCGGCGAGCTCATCGGAGCTCTCGCGCGTCTTGCCCTCGGCGTAGATGTGGACCACCGGCTCGTCGGGGTCGGGCAGCACCTGCGACCAGCCGCGGCGGTCGAGCACCTTGATCCCGTCGAGCAGGTCGAGCTTGCGGTCTCGCAGGCGCTCGGTCAGCACGCGCATGACCGTTCCCTTGAGCGACCAGGGGCACGGGAGGCGCCGGTGGACGAGCGTGCTCGTCGGAAGCTCGGACACGAGCTCCGAGACCGGCTTCCTGACCGGCGCGAGCAGCTGCAGCAGGTAGCAAAGGCTTGCGACCGCGTCGTAGGCCGGCAGGAACTCCGGGAACACGTAGCCGCCGCTCACCGCGCCCGCGAAGATGACGCCGTCCGCGGCCGCGGCGCGCGTCAGCTCGGCGAGCGAGGCCGGCGTGCGGACGACCTCGAGCTTGCTGCCCTTGACGATCTCCTCGACGCGGCTCGTGACGGTGATCGGGAACGCGAGCTTGCCGCGCTTTCCGTTCGACCCGAGCAGCCGCAGGAAGAGCAGCAGCGTCCGCTCCAGCGGCACCTCGTGGGCCTGCTCGTCGACGAGGAACAGCCGCTCGCCCGCCCGGTCGAAGACGACGCCCAGGTCGGCGCCGACCGCGGTCACGAGCCGCTTCGCCTGGTCGAGCGATTCCCGCAGCGAGGTGACGTTCTCGGGGCTGTCGGAGGCGAACTCGTGCGCGCTCACCGTCTCGACGCCGAGCGGGCCGAGCACGAGCGGCAGCACGAACGAGGCCGACGAGCAGCCGTAGTCCACCACCAGGCGGAAGCGGCGCTTGCGCACGGCGTCGATGTCGAGCGCGGCGAGCAGGTCCTGCGCGTAGCTCTCGCGGACGCGTGCGGGGTACGAGATGTCGCCGACCGCCCCGAAGGCCGCCCGCCGGAGCTCGTGGCGCGTGAAGTGCTTCTCGACCTCTTTCTGCATCTGGGTGGTCAGCTGGATTCCCGGCTGCTCGCAGAAGCGGATCTGGACGACCTCCGGGTCGGTGATGCTGACGCCGACGTGGAAGCCCGCGTCGTAGCCCTGGGTCTTGAGCAGGTGGCGGCCCACCGCCGCCGGGAGGACGCGCAGGTCGGCGACGCTCACGCCGGTCGAGGTCAGGCCGGAGAGCATCGCCCGCTTGATCATCCGGCACGCCGTCGGCGACTCCCGGCTCGCGACCACGCGCGCGCCGCGCTTGAGCGCGGTGCCGAGCGCGGCGGCGAGACGGACCGCCGTTTCAGGCGTCAGGTCGACGTTGACCAGCCCTGAGACGCCGTCCTCGCCGAACAGCCGCGACGGCGACCGCGACTCCCAGATCAGGCTCTCGTGGATCTGCGCGCCGGTCTCGACCTCCTTGTACGGGAAGATCCGAACCCCCGGGAAGACCGCGCTCTGCGCGCCGAGCGTGACTTCGTCGCCGAGCGACGCGCCCTCCTGCACGTGGACGTGCGCCCGGATGTCGCAGTTACGGCCCACCACGGCGCCTTCGACGCGGGCGCTACGGCCGATGTGTGTCGAGGCGTCGACGACGGAGCGCTCGGTGTGCGCCCGCTCGAGCAGCGTCACGCTCGACGAGAGCACCGAATACGCGCCGACGGAGGCGTCCGGGGCGATCCGGCAGTAGTTGCCGAGTAGGGCCGGCCCCTCGATCGAGGCGAGGTCGTCGACGTCCACGCCCTCCCCCAGCCAGATGTTCCCGCGCAGCTTGATCCCGGGGATGTTCAGGCGCACCTTCTCGTCGAGCGCGTCGAAGTTCGCCTGCCGGAACTGGTCGAGGTTGCCGATGTCCTGCCAGTAGCCGTCGAAGACGTGCCCGTACAACGGGCGCCCCATCTCGAGCAGCAGCGGGAACAGCTCCTTCGAGAAGTCGTACGGCCGGTCGTCGGGGATGTGCCGCAAGACCTCGGGCTCGAGGACGTAGATCCCGGTGTTGATCGTGTCCGAGAAGACCTGGCCCCAGGACGGCTTCTCGAGGAAGCGCTCGATCCGGCCGTCCTCGTCCGTGACGACGATGCCGAACTCGAGCGGGTTGTCGACCGACTTGAGGCCGATCGTGACCGCCGCCTCGCGCTCCTTGTGGACGCGCATGATCTCGGTCAGGTCGACGTCGCAGAGTGCGTCGCCGGAGATGACGAGGAAGGTGTCGTCGAGCTTGTCGCTCGCGAGCCGGACCGAGCCGGCGGTGCCGAGCGGAGATTCCTCGACGGAGTACTCGACCGCGACCCCGAGGCCCTCTCCGTCCCCGAAGTAGCTGCGGATCGCCTGCGGCATGAACGCGACGGTCACGATCACCTCGTCGAAGCCGTGCTGCTTGAGCAGCTCGATGATGTGCTCCATGCACGGCTTGCCGACGACCGGCACCATCGGCTTCGGCTGGTTCGACGTCAGCGGGCGCAGGCGCGTGCCCTCGCCGCCGGCCATCACGACCGCCTTCACGCCGTCTTCACCTCCCGCCGCGCCTTGACCAGGTAACCGGCGACCGCGACCACGGCGAACGCGAAGCCGGTCCAGAAGATCCAGAGCGGCCAGTCGGTGCCCTCGCGCGTGACCATGACGAAGGAGAGCGATGCATACAGCAGCCAGGTCGCCACCTTCCCGGCGAGGTTGACGGAGAAGTCGTAGCCGCGGCCCACGACGAGCTTGTACCCGGCGACGAGCGCTACGTCACGTGCGGGAATGGCGAGCGCGACCCACGGCAGTCGGCCGGCGTGCCAGAGGAGCAGCACCGCGGCGTCGATCATCAGCCGGTCGGCCAGCGGGTCGGCGACCTTGCCGAACTCGGATTCGACGTGCCAGCGACGGGCGAGCCAACCGTCGACCTGGTCGGTGATCGCCGCGACGCCGAAGACGATCGCCGCGGCCCAGCTGTGGCCGCCGTCGGAGGTGAGGACGAGGCCGATGAAGATCGGAATCATCACCAGCCGCGCGATCGTCAGAGCATTGGGCAGCCAGCGCATGCTGAAAGGATACGGGGGTGGCGGATACGCTCAGCCTGCCCGGGCTTCGTGAACGCGCACAGCCACGCCTTCCAGCGCGCCTTGCGGGGCCGCACCGAGGGCGGCGACTTCTGGGAGTGGCGCACGTCCATGCTGGCCCTGGCCGAGGGACTGTCCCCCGAACAGGTCCGAACCGGCTACGTCCAGGTCTACCGCGAGATGCTCGCGGCCGGCTACACGGCGGTCGGCGAATTCCACTACCTCGGGCTCCCGGAGGCGCACGCCGCCGTCGAGGCGGCCGCCGAGGCCGGCATTGAGATCGTCCTCCTGCTCTCGGCGTACGCGCGCGGCGGGCTCGAGCGCTCCCGCCAGGAGTCCGTCGCGGACTACCTCTCGCAGCTCGAGGAGCTACGGGCCGCCGGCGTGCGCGTCGGCCTCGCCCCCCACTCCGTCCGCGCCTGCCCCCGCGACTGGCTCGAGGAGCTCGGCGCCTACGCGGCCCGCGAGTCACTGCCGCTGCACGTGCACGCCGACGAGCAGCCGCACGAGATCGAGGAGTGCCTCGCCGAGCACGGTGTGCGGCCGATCGAGCTGTTGGCGGAGACCGGCTGCCTCGGGGCGCACACCACGGTCGTCCACGCCACCCACGCCGACGCGCACGAGCTCGACCTGCTCGCCGAGGCGGGCGCGCGGGTGTGCGTCTGCCCCACGACCGAGGCGAACCTCGGCGACGGCTTCGCGCCCGTCGAGGAGCTCTGCGAGCGCGGCATCGGCGTCTGCATCGGCTCGGACTCGAACGTCCGCATCGACCCGCTCGAGGAGCTGCGCGAGCTCGAGGGCGTGGCGCGCCGCCGCACCGGCCGGCGCGGCGTCGTCTCCGTGTCGAGCCTGCTCTCGTTCGGCTCCGACGAGGGCGCCGCTGCGCTCGGGCTCTCGAGCTGGCCCGACGTCGAGGTCGACCTGGAGCACGAGTCGCTCGCGGGAATCGAGACCGGCGACGTCCACGGCGCGCTCGTCTTCGGCTGCGGCGCGGACGTCTTCTCGAGCTGATGGTTCCCGAGGCACCGCTCCGAGAGACGAAGTTCGGCCTGGCGCCGGACGGCGACGGCTGGTTCGTCGTCAACGCGCGCGAGATCCGCTGGCGCCGCTGGGACCGGCTCGGCGTCTACTGCGACTTCGAGGGCAAGAAACGCTTCCCGCAGCTCGGCGTGAACATCAGCGTGCTCCAGCCCGGCGAGAGCCTCGGCCGCTACCACCGCGAGAACGCGCAGGAGGACTTCCTCGTGGTCTCGGGCCGCTGCGTCGTGATCGTGGAGGACGAGGAGCGCGAGCTCCGGCCCTGGGATCTCTTCCATTCGCCGCCGGGAACCGCGCACATGATCGTCGGCGCGGGGGACGGCCCTTCCGTGGTGGTCGCCGTCGGAACACGCGGCCGCCGGCCGAAGGGCCTCGTGTACGTCGTCTCCGAGGCGGCCGCCAAGCACGGCGTCTCCGTCCCGAAGGAGACGAAGGTGCCGAGGGAGGCCTATGCCGACCTCGGTTGGCCGACGCGCGCGCGTTACGAGGAAGGCTGGCTGCCCGACCTCTAGACGTGTCGGGCGAGCGTCCGGAGCACGTCACGCATCACCGTCGCCCGGTTGTTGCCGAAGCGCCAGTCGAACTCCGCGAATCCGGCGACGTGCGCGGCCGCGCGCGCCCGTACATAGGCCTCGCGCCAGGCGTTCACCTGCGCGGCCGGCCAGCCGTGGACGTTGCCGCCGAGGCCCCCGGCGAGGTGATAGCCGGGCGTCATCCCCGCGACGTACTTCCGCGCGAGCGCCTGCCGCACCGGGCCTCCCCGCTGGAGGGCTCGCTGGCCCGTGCTCTCGGCGCGCGCGGCCGCGGCGGGGTCGCCGTCGAACGCCGGGTACTCCTCGCCGACGAGGCCGAGGCAGGCGCGCTGCAGGATCCGCCAGAACGCACTCAGCTCCGGCGTGATCCGCAGGCTCGGGCAGCCTGAACGCCGTGTGCGCCCAGAACACGAGGCCCTGGCGTTGGCGGTCGTCGAGCCGCGGGCGGCCGTAGAAGGCCCCGCGCACGGCGCCCCGCGTGAGCTCCCGGTACTGGCGGCCGAGGCTCCCGGCGGCCTCTGCCTGGATCTCGTCGAGCTGCCACGACGGCACGGTCGCTCCCGCCCGCTCCGCCGCGCGGATCTCGTCGCGGAAGCGCGCACCGAGCTCGACCCCCCAGCGCACGCGTCGCGCGCTCGGCAGCCGCAGCAGCTCCGGCAGCGCCGGGAGCGGTCCGGCGAAGGCGGGATCGAGCTTGCGCTCGTCGGCAGCTGAGACGCGCCGCTGCTCCCAGTACCAGCTTGGCTTGAGATGGAACATCGGCGCGTAGCGGTAACCCGCCTCGCCGATCCGGTCCGCCAGACCCGGCCCGACGCCGTAGCTGCCCACGTAGACGCGCGTACTCGGCGGCACGCCGGCCTCGGCCGTGGCCTGAAGCAGCCGATCGAGCTCGCTGGACGCGAAGTACGAGAGCGCGAGCAGTCGCGCCTCCGCCGCTAGGCCAGCTGGGCGAGCAGAGCGAAGCAGACGGCGGCGATTCCGGCTGCCACGAGCAGCCACGCGGCTGCCAGACCGCCCGCGACGAGCTTCACCTGCCGCGGCACGGCCGCCCAGGCCAGAGAGAGAAGGCCCGACTTCGTGAACACGCGCCACGCGTAGAGACGGATCCCGAACGCGGCCAGCACCTTGCCGATCGGGCTGGAGTCGAAGCGCGCCTGCTGCGCCGCGCGTACTCGGGTCTCCCAGCGGCTTACCATCTCGACCGCCTCGCGCCGGTCCCGGCGCCGGTAGATCGGCAGCGCCCGATGGCGCTGCTGCCAGTACTCGAGCGACCGGCGAGCGTCTTCCAGCGGCGGCGGCGCCAGCATTTCCTCGACGAGCAACAGGTCAGGGTCTCGACGGTCGCGCATGACGGAAACGAGTCTAGCCTCGAAAGCCCCGGCTTTTCCGGGGCTTTCTCTTATCGGGGCGCCGAGATTTGAACTCGGGACCTCTAGTCCCCCAGACTAGCGCGCTAACCAGGCTGCGCCACGCCCCGTCGCAGCCAGTTTACCCCGTTCGCAGCAGGCCTCGATCACGCCGTTTCGGAAACGCCTGAATCGAGTATGGTGAAGATGCTGGCCAGACGACCAGGCGAAACTAGCTTCCACGCCGACCGTCAGCAAGAGATAGTTCTCCCATGTCGGGTGCCGCCCCCGATCCCTCGATCCGAATCCTCCTCGTAGGAGGGCAGCCCCTGTTCGTGAAGGCGCTCCAGACGCGCTTGCGTCGGAGCCGGCTTGCACGTGGTCGGGGTCGAGTGCGGTTCGGAAGACGTGGCAGCGCACGCTCAGACGCTGGCCGCCGACGTCGTCCTGCTCGACGCTGACCTGAACGGCGAGGCGATCGAGGCCGCGAGCCGGATCCTTGCCCAGGAGTCGCCGCCGAAGGTGATCGTGCTGACCGACGAGCGGACCCAGCTCGACACGGCGCAAGCTCAACGCGCTGGCGCCGTCGCGTTCGTTCGCAAGCCTGCAGCGATCGACGATCTCGTGGAGACGCTCGAGCTCGTGGTCACGCTCCTGGTCGACACCTCCAGGGCGCAGGCCGGGTCGTAGATCCGAAGCTAGGCCGCGGCCGTCTCGCGCGCCTTGGCGACGACGGGCTCGGGAGTGAGCTCGCGCAGTGCGGCGCCGAAGGTGTCGAACCGCTCGGTCTTGACCACGAAGGCTGCGGCTCCGGCAGCGAACGCCGCCGTGATCAGGCCGGCGTCTCCAAGAGTGCCGAGCGCGATCGCCCGCAGCGTGGGCACGCGGGAGCGCGCGTCGCGGATGACGTCGACCCCGCTGCCCGCCGCATCGGCGACGAGCAGCTCAGGCTCGTGCCGCTCGACGAGCTCGCGCGCCCGCGCCAGCTCGCCCGCGCGGCCGACGACAGTGATCCCGCTCGCCGTCAACGTGTCGGCGATCGCCTCGAGCCACCTTGCCGAGGGGTCGAAGACGACCGCCAGTTTTTGATTGCCATTCACCGCAGAAACCGCAGATTTCCTACCTCGATAGCTATATCGAGATATTAGTCACGACTCGCAGTCTGTAAAGGGTGTGTAAAGACCCCTACACACTCCGCAACCTGGCCGAAAACCTGGCCTTCCCGCCGTTGTAGCCGTCCGACCTCCGCTGCAAACTCAGCGAGTCCGTCCGACTTGGAGGTCGATGGGGAACCGGCCATGGTGCGACTGAGGCTTCACGATCCGTCGTTCACGGACGAGCTCGTCTCGTTCCTTCGGCGCTGCCAGTGCCAGGTGCGCGATCTCGGCCGGGCCACCGTTGCCGTCGGGGTGGGCCACGACGTCGACACGGAGGCCGTCGTCCGGCGGCTCAACTTCGGCCTGTGCTGCCGTTGCGGCGAGGACATCGAGCAAGCGCTCTTCCGCCTCGGCTCGCCCCACTGCCACGACTGCCGCGAGGGCTCCGGCCTCTCGCGCCGGGCCGACGCCGAGATCCGCGACGAATGGACGCGGATGGAGGTCGAGTCGTACCTGCGGGTCTGGCGCGCCCTGCACCCCGGCGCCGTGGTCGACCTCGTCGCCTGACCGCTAACCCTCGCCGAGACGCTTGTAGAGCCGGTCGATCATCTCCGGCATCGCCTCGAGCTTGCGCGTGATCACCCGCAGCCTGTACTCGCGGAAATGCTCCGGCTCGACGCCGAGCGCCCGCGCGAGCTGGCGCACGACCTTGTCCGACGGAACCGGGCGATTTCCGTGGACGAGGTGGTTGAGGTAGCCGGCGGAAAGCTTCGTCTTCTCGGCGAGGCCGCGGTAGGTGACGCCGGTCTCGGTCATCAGGGACTCGATCGTCGGGCCGAAAGCCTTGTCGCTGTACTGCCGCCGTCGCCGCCGGGCCACTAGAGCACGCCCCCGAGCTCTCCGATCGGCACGCGCCGCTCCTCCCCACTCGCGCGGTCGCGGACGTCGGCCGCGCCGTCGTCGAGAGTCTTCTTGCCGATGGTGATGCGGATCGGGCAGCCGATCAGGTCGGCGTCGGCAAACTTCTCCCCCGCGCGCTGGTCGCGGTCGTCCAGCAGGACCTCGGCGCCGGCTTCGTGGAGTACCCGCGCGGCTTCTTCCGCCTGTTGCTCCACGCCGGGCAGCGCGACCACGTGCACATCGTAAGGGGCCAGGGCCTGCGGCCAGACGATTCCCTGCTCGTCGTGGTGCTGCTCGACTGCGGCGGCCATCATTCGCGCCGGACCGATCCCGTAGCTGCCCATGATCAGGACCTTCTCGGAGCCGTCCTCGTCGAGGAAGGTCGCCTCGAGCGGCTCCGAGTACTTCGTCTCGAGCTTGAAGATGTGTCCCACCTCGATCGCCGTCTGGAGATGGAGGCTCCCACCACACTCCGGACAGGCGTCTCCTTCGCGAATCTCCCGCAGGTCGGCGAAACGCGGCTCGAAGTCGCGCCCGGCCTGTACGCCGCGGAGATGCACGTCGTCGCGGTTGGCGCCGACCACGTACTGCCCCTCGCGCAGGGCCTCGTCCGCAACCACGTCCACCGCGACGCCTACGGGCCCGATGGAACCTCCGGAGGCGCCGAAGGCCTGTTGGATCTCCTCCTGCTCGGCCGGCCGGAACTCCTCGCCGAGGGCCTCGAGCAGCTTCATCTCGTTGAGCCGGTCGTCGCCGCGCACGAGGGCGAGGACGACGCGGCCGTCGGCGACGACCGGCATGGCCTTCGCCGTCGCGCGCGGATCCACGCCGAGAAACTTCGAGACGTCCTCGATCGTGCGTTGCCCCGGCGTGTCGATCTCCTGCGGCCCGGCCAGCTCCTCGGGGAAGTCAGGGGCTGTCGGGCGGCCCTGCGCGATCTCGAGATCCGCCGCGTAGTCGCCGTTCTCGCAGGTCACGAGCGTGTTCTCGCCCGAGCCGGTGGGAGCGAGGAAGTCCTTGCTGCCGCTTCCGCCCATGATCCCGGACTCGGCTGCGACCTCATAGGTCTCGAGCCCGCACCGCTCGAAGATCCGCTTGTACGCGAATGAATGCTTCTGGAAGCTTTCGTCGAGCCCGGCCTCGTCACGGTCGAACGAGTAGCCGTCCTTCATGATGAACTCGCGGAGGCGGAGCAGCGCCCCGCGAGGCCGGGGCTCGTCGCGGTCCTTCGTCTGAAAGTGGTACCAGATCTGCGGCAGCTCCTTGTACGAGCGGATCTCGCGCGCATGGAAGGCGACGGTCTCCTCGTGCGTGAGCGGCAGGATGTAGTCGCGGCCCGTGCGGTCCTTGAGGTGGAAGAGCTCGGGGATCCCGATCCGTCCGGTCGCCTCCCAGAGCTCGGCGGGCGTCAGGACCGGCATCAGGATCTCCTGCGCGCCGAACGCGTCGAGCTCCTCGCGGATGATCTGCTCGACCTTGCGGTGGACGCGCCAGCCGAGGGGCAGGAAGGTCCAGAGACCGCCCGCGACCTGCCGGATGAAGCCGCCGCGGACGAGGAGCTTGTGCGAATCCGCCTCGGCGTCGGCGGGATCGTCGCGCAAGGTCGGCAGGAAGAGCTGTGAGGCGCGCGCAACCGGCATGTCCCGGAGACTAACGCGACGTTGTCTCAGTCGGCGCCGCTCGCGATGCGGGCAAGCTCGTCGACGATCTCGGCCAGCGGCCGGCCCGAGTCGAGCTCGTGCGTGCAGGTGGCGCGGAGCAGCGGCTCGACCTCCGCGACGTGCTCCAGGATCAGCTCGCGCTCCTCCGGCGACTTGCCGTAGTCGTTCGTCGTGCGGCCGGCGATCCGGTCGAACAGCACCTCCGCTGGCGCGCTCAGGAGCACGACGGCGTCGAAATCGGGGTAGAAGCGGCCCTGGTTCGAGACGGTGCCGGAGACGACGAGCGGGGTCTCGCGATCGCGCGCCAGGAGCTCTGCGATGCGGTCCTCGCGCCAGACGTAGCCGTCCTCCTCGTTCGACCACTCGGTCCAGCCGGGCTCGTCGGTGTCGACCGTCTCGAAGCCGCGAAGGCGCAGCTCCGCCAGCGCGCTCGACTTGCCGGTGCCGGACATGCCGGTCACGAGGACCTTGCGCACGCGCCGCTCGGCTATTCGATCGGGATCAGCGACGCCTCGGCCATCGCCAGCGCGGCGGGCTTGGCCATCTTCAGGCGCTTGGGGCGGTGCATGCCCTCGGCGATCCACTTGTCGATCTCGTGGAAGAGCTCGTCGATCAGGATGTCTGACGAGACCTTCTTGAGCACCCGGCCGTGCGCGTAGACGAAGCCGACGTCACGGCCACCTGCGATGCCGAAGTCCGCGTCGCCCGCCTCCCCGGGGCCGTTCACGGCGCAGCCGAGCACGGCGACCTCGAAGTGCTCCGAGTAGTCGCGCAGCCGCTCCTCGACGGCCTCAGCGAGCGTCTGGACGCCCACGTTGTCGCGCCCGCACGAGGGACAGGCGATCATCACGGGCCCGCGCTCCCGCAGGCCGAGCGCCTTCAGGATCTCGTAGGCGGTCTTGACCTCTTCGACAGGGTCTGCGGTGAGCGACACGCGCACCGTGTCGCCGATGCCGTCCACCAGGAGCGCGCCCATGCCGACCGCGCTCTTGATCGACCCGGAATACGGGGTGCCGGCCTCAGTCACGCCGAGGTGCAGCGGATACGGCACCTTCTCGGAGAGCATCCGGTAGGCGCGGATCATCGTCGGCACGTGACTCGACTTGACGGAGATCTTGAACTCGTAGAAACCGAGGCTCTCGAGCAGGCGCACTTCTTCGAGGGCTGCCTCGACGAGCGCCTCCGCCTGGTCACGGTGCGCAACGTCTGCGAGGTGCTTAGGCAGTGAGCCGGAGTTGGCCCCGATCCGCATCGGGATGCCCTTCTTCTGCGCCGCCCGCACGACCTCGGCGACCTTGTCCGGGCCGCCGATGTTCCCCGGATTGATCCGGACCGCTGCTACCCCCGCATCGATTGCACGGAGCGCGAGGCTCGCGTTGAAGTGGATGTCCGCGATCACCGGAACCGGCGAAAGCCGGACGATCTTCGGCAGCGCGTCGGCGTCCTCCGACTTCGGGACGGCCACGCGGACGATCTCGCAGCCCGCCGAGGCGAGCGCGGCGATCTGGCCGGTCGTCGCCTCGACATCGTGCGTCTTGGTCAGCGTCATCGACTGCACGACGACGGGCGCGCCGCCCCCGATCGGAACGTTGCCTACCTTGATTTGCCGCTCGCTGGCCACGCGATGAGTGTAGTGGAGGCCAATCAGGCCCCGACCCGGGTCGTTCCGCACCACCTAGTAACACTGTGTTACAAGGCGCCTCGGGTCTCGGCGAGTACGGAGCGGGTCCATGTCGGACCGTCGGTCTGTTCTGTGACGTACGGCGTCCTCGGCTGATTTCGGTCCCGCTGCTTGCCGATCGCCGCCGCGACCGACACGCGGGCGCGGCTCACTAAGGCTCTCGGAGGCACCCATCCCCGCGGAAAGTCGTCAAGGCCCCGCGAAGCGGGCCGGACTTTCCGCGGCTCAGCCGCCGTGCAGGTTCCCGATGTCGTTCGAGATCCCGATGACGTAGATGAACAGGATCAGGGCGATCCCGACCATCGAGACGCGCTCGTAGACCTGCCGGCCGACCGCGCGGCCGCGGAGGCCTTCGATCAGCGAGAACGCCATGTGGCCGCCGTCGAGCGGGAGCAGCGGCAGGAGATTCAGAAGCGCGAGCGAGAGGCTGATCAGGGCGAGGATCCCGAAGTAGTCCCGGTAGCCCTGGTGGGCGGCTTCGCTCGAGGTGCGGACGATCCCGACCGGCGTCGAGATCTGCTTGCGGCTCTGGGACGAGCTGATGTGGGCGAGCCAGTTCCCCATCGCCTTGGTGACGTAGCCAACGTCGCGGCCGGCGAGCCCTATCGCCTGGACCGGCCCGTAGTGCTTGTAGCGGATGACCGTCGGCGTGAAGCCGAGGATGTAGCGGCCGCTCACGCGGTCGGGCTTGACGGCCGGAAGCTCCTTGATCTGGCCGTTCGCGTGGATGAGGTACAGCGCAAGCGGATGGCCGCCGCTCGTCTCGATCGCGTGCCGCACGTCGGCGAACGTGGGCGTGGGAATCCGGTTCACAGCCATGATCGTGTCGCCCGGGCGGAGACCCGCTTTCGCAGCCGGGCTGTTCTGCTGAACCGACTCGACGCGCCGCGATGCCGCCGAGGGGATGCCGATCATGTAGACGACCGCGAGGAGCAGGACGGCGAAGACGAGATTCGTCGCCGGCCCCGCGCCGATCACGGCCAGCCTCTTCCATGTCCTCTGGCGCCAGTACGCCTCGGGCCCGAGCCCGTCGCGGAGCTCCTCCAGCCCTTTCCGCGCCGCTCCTGCGGCTGCGCGCGAGAGATCTGCTTCGGCGAGCGCCTCCTCGAGCCTGTCGAGCGCTACGCGGGCCTCCTGGAAGTCGCCTTCCGCCAGCGGCCGCTTCACGCGTTCGATCGCAGGCAGCAGGCGCGGCTCGTCGTAGAGCGCGGAGCCGAAGTACACGTCCAGGTCGGACGAAGCCGGCCTGTGCATCCCCGGAATCTTCACGTAGCCGCCGAGCGGGATCGCGCCCAGGCCGTACTCGACGCCCTTTCGCTCTCTCTTTGCGATCGCCGGCGGGAAGCCGATGTAGAACCGCCGCGGACGCATCCCGACCGCGAGCGCGGTGTAGAAGTGGCCCGCCTCGTGGATGAGGATCAGGAAGGCGATGCCGACGATCGCGACGAGGTAGGTCATGCAGGCACTCCCCGCTCCGCCAGCCTCCGCGCGGCCGCGTCCGCCTCGACGAGGTCGTCCAGGTCGCGCGCAGGCGAGCCGTCTGCCTCGGCGAGCGCCTCCTCGACGGTCTCGGCGATCCCCAGGAACGGCAGGCGGCCGTCCAGGAAGGCGGCGACCGCGACCTCGTTCGCGGCGTTGAAGGCGCACGGATAGGTGCCGCCGCGCTCACCGGCCTCGCGCGCGAGCGCCAGCAGCGGGAACGTCTCCAGGTCGGGCGCCTCGAACTCGAGCACGAGCCCCGAGGCGAGGTCGAGCCCCGGAAGCGGCGTGGCCGAACGCTCCGGATAGGTCAGCGCGAACGAGATCGGAACGCGCATGTCGGGGTAACCGAGGTGCGCCAGCGAGGCGCCGTCGCGGAAGCGCACGAGCGCGTGCACGACGGACGTCGGCTGCAGCACGACCTCGATGCGGTCGTAGTCGAGGCCGAAGAGGAAGTGCGCCTCGATCAGCTCGAGGCCCTTGTTCGCGAGCGTCGCCGAGTCGACCGTGATCTTGGGGCCCATTCTCCAGGTCGGATGCGCGAGCGCCTGCTCGGGAGTCACGTCCTCGAGCTCGTCGCGCTTGCGGCCGCGGAACGGGCCGCCCGAGCCGGTGACGACCAGCGAGTCGACCTGGTCCGCCGTCCGCCCCTCGAGGCACTGGAAGGCCGCGGAGTGCTCGCTGTCGACCGGGAGCAGGAGCCCTCCTCCCCGCTCCTGGGCGGCCAGCGCGAGCTCGCCGGCGGCGACCAGGCTCTCCTTGTTGGCGAGCGCCAGCGTGACGCCGCGCTCGAGCGCCCAGAGCGTCGCCGGCAGGCCGGCAAAGCCGACGACCGCGTTCAGGACGACATCGGGCTCAGCGCGGTCCAGCAGCTCCATGAGGTCGCCGCCCACCTGAGTGAGCGGCGCGAGCCCGTCGACCGGCTGCGAGCCGGAGGCTGCTGCAACGAGCTCGAGGTCGGGGTGGCTCTCCACGATCTCGACCGCCTGGCGGCCGATCGAGCCGGTCGCCCCCAGCAGGGCTACGCGCTTCATCTGATCAAAGTGTACGGCGGGTTTCCCCGGTCGGATGACCTGAAATGGCTAAGTAAGCGCAAGGATCGTGTAAAACGCCGCGATCGACGCGAAGAGCAGCGCGTCCACGCGGTCGAGGACGCCTCCGTGGCCGAGCAGGAGCTTGCCGGTGTCCTTGACACCGAGATCGCGCTTGACCGCCGATTCGAACAGGTCGCCGACGGGAGCCGCGACCGCGATCGCCGCGCCGAGCACGAGCGACTCGCCGATGCCGAGGAAGTCCGAGTGGTACAGCGCGAAGAACGGAACGAGGATCGCGGCCACGGTCGACGCGACCAGGCCCTCCCACGTCTTTCCGGGCGAGATTACGGGCGCCATCTTGTGCCTTCCGATGAGCCTCCCCGTGAAGTACGCGAGCGTGTCGGCCGCGAAGACGCTCAGCACCACCGTGAGGACGGCGAGCTGGCCGTGCTCGGGAATCGCCCGCAGCAGCAGCACGTACGCAAGACCAAAGCCGATCCACGCGGTTCCGAGCACCGTCGTCGCCACCGCGACGGTCAGCGACTGGCGCGTGTCGGAAATCCCCTTCAACAGGAACGCGAACGCGAGGGTCGCCAGGAAGCCGCCGATCATCCAGATCGTCCCGCCGAGCTTCGCTCCGAGCAGGATCAGCACGAGCCCCGCATAGCCCGCGGGGACGAGCGGCCGCAGGGGCCGCGCGACGGCGTAGAACTCGTGGAGGGCGATCAGCCCGGCCGCCGCCGCGAGGAACCAGAGCCACCACCCGCCGACCCAGACGAGGCCGAGCACGGCGGGCAGCCCGACGACCGACACGAGGATGCGGGACCAGAACGAGCTCATCGACCGCCGAAGCGGCGGCGCCTGCTCGCGTAGGCGGCGAGTGCCTGCTCCAGCTCCTCCCGGCCGAAGTCGGGCCAGAGCGTGTCCGTGAAGACGAGCTCGGAGTAGGCCAGCTGCCACAGCAGGAAATTCGAGATTCGCAGCTCGCCGGAGGTGCGGATCAGGAGGTCCGGGTCCGGCAGGTCGGGGGCGTACAGCTTCGCGTGGAAGACGTCCTCGTCGATCTCCTCGGCGGGCGTTCCCGCCTCGACAAGCCGGCGCGCAGCCTCGACCAGCTCCGCGCGCCCGCCGTAGTCGAGCGCGACCCAGAGCTGCAGCCGGTCGTTCTGGGCGGTCTCTCCCTCGAGTCGGGCCATCTGCTCGCGCAGCCGCTCGGAGGCGCGGTCCCGGCGGCCGATGAAGCGGGTTCGCACCCCCTGGCGGACGAGATCAGGGAGCTCGCGCTCGATGGTCTCGCCGAAGATCTCCATCAGGTCGACCACCTCGTCCTCCGGGCGCGACCAGTTCTCCGTCGAGAACGCGTAGACGGCCAGGGACTTCACGCCGAGGTCGATCGAGGCCTCGACAGTGCGTCTCAGCGCGCGGGTGCCCGCACGGTGTCCTTCGGCGATGGACAGGTCGTGGGCCGCAGCCCAGCGGCCGTTCCCGTCCATGATGATCGCGACGGATCGAGCCTGGTCGCCCTGCTGCTCGCCGTCCACAACCACGGGGTCCGGCGCGCGGCCCACTAGACCTCCAGGATTTCCGCTTCCTTGCGCTTGAGCAGCTCGTCGATCTTCTGCGTGTGCTCGTCCGTCAGCTTCTGGACCCGCTCCTCGGCGCGGTGCTCGTCGTCCTTGCCCGCTTCGCCCTTGTCGACGAGCTCCTTGAGATGGTGCATGACGTCGCGCCGCACGTTACGTACGGCGACCCGCCCCTCCTCGGCCATGTGGCGGACGACCTTGACGAGGTCCTTGCGCCGCTCCTCGGTGAGCTGCGGGATCGGCAGGCGGATCACCTTGCCGTCGTTCGAGGGCGTCAGGCCGAGGTCGGACTCCTGGATCGCGCGCTCGATCGCCTGCAGCGAGCTCGGGTCGAAGGGCTGCACCGTGACCAGGCGAGGCTCGGGCGCGTTGATCGTCGCGAGCTGCTTCAGGGGCGTCTGCTGGCCGTAGTAGTCGATCTGGATGCGGTCGAGGAGCGCCGACGACGCGCGACCCGTCCGGAGCGTCGAGAACTCGGTCTGCGCCGCCTCGACGGACTTGTCCATCCGCCGCTGCGCATCCTGGATCAAATCGTCGATCGCCATGGTCGCGTCAGGGGGTCGAGACGATCGTGCCGACGCGCTCGCCCTCGACAACCTTACGGATGTTTCCGGGCTGAAGTGCGAAGACGTAGATGGGCAGGCGGTTGTCCATGCAGAGCGACAGCGCGGTCGTGTCCATCACCTTCAGGCCCCGCTCGATGGCGTTCAGATGGGTGATCTCGGGGATCAGCGTCGCGTCGGGATCTTCGCGCGGATCGTCCTCGAGGACGCCCTCGACCTTGTTCTTGGCCATCAGGATTCCCTCGGCGCCGATCTCGAGCGCGCGCAGCGCTGCAGCCGTGTCGGTCGTGAAGAACGGGTTGCCCGTGCCGGCCGCGAAGATCACGATCCGGCCCTTCTCCAGGTGCCTGATTGCGCGGCGGCGGATGTAGGGCTCGGCCACCTCGGCGGCCGCGAGCGCGGAAAGGATGCGCGTCTGGGCGCCGCGGTGCTCGAGCGCGTCCTGCAGCGGCAGCGCGTTCAGCAGCGTCGCGAGCATGCCCGCGTAGTCCGCCGTCGCGCGGTCCATTCCCTCGGCGGCCGCTTCGAGCCCGCGGAAGATGTTCCCGGCGCCGACGACGATCGCGAGCTCCACTCCCAGCGCCTGGACTCCGACGATCTCGTCAGCGAGCGCGGCTACGCGCGCCGGATCGAGACCGTGCTCGCGCTCGCCCATGAGCGCCTCCCCGGAGAGCTTGAGCAGAACGCGCCGGAAGGCGGGCCGCCCTTCTTTGACGGCGGTCTGTTGCTCCGAGCTGGTGGTGCTCACTCGGCGAGCGCGTAGCGGACGAACTCGACGACCTCGACCCCTGCCTCGCCGAGCGCCTGGCCGACCGTCTTCGCGGTGTCGTGGATCCAGGTCTGCTCGGAGAGCGCGACGTCCGCGAGGAACTCCTTGCGCAGGCGGCCCTCGACGATCTTCTCGCGCACCTGCTCCGGCTTTTCGAGCACGTCCGGCTGCTGCGCGTAGATCTCGCGCTCGGAGGCGATCTCATCCTGCGGAACTTCCTCGACGGTGCGGTAGCGCGGCGCGGCAAACGAGATGTGCATCGCGATCCGGCGCGCGAGCGTCGGGTCTCCGCCGCGCACGCGGACGAGCACCCCGACCTTGTTCGCGGGCGGGTGGACGTACTCGGCGAGCAGCTCGTCGCCCTCGGCGTCGAGGCGGGAAGCGCCGCGGATCTCGACGTTCTCGCCGATGCGGCCGATCAGCTCGAGCCGCTGCTCCTCGACCGCGGAGACCGCATCCGGGCCGTCGGACTCGACGGCCTCGAGGACGCTCTCGGCGAAGCTCAGGAACTCCTCGTTCTTGGAAACAGGCTCGGTCTCGCAGCCGATGGCGACCAGGACCCCCTCGTTGCCGGAAACGGTCGACAGAACGATTCCCTCGGTCGTCTCGCGTCCGGCCTTCTTTCCGGCGGCGGCGATGCCCTGCTCCCGAAGGAGCCGCTGTGCGGCGTCGATGTCGCCGTCGGTCTCCTCGAGGGCGCGCTTGGCGGTCATCATCCCCGCGCCCGTCCGGTCGCGGAGCTCTTTGACTTGCGTGGCGGAGATGCTCATTCGGCACCTTCTGTGACCGGCGTAGGCTCGGCCTCGGCGGCCGGTGCAGGCTCGGCGGCGGTCTCGGCGGGCTCTTCGACCGTTTCGGCCTGGCCGACGACCTCGTGCTCCGGTGCCTCCGCGACCTCTTCGGCCGCGGGCGGCTCCTCCGCCGCGGGCTTCTCGGCCGGCTGCGCCTGCTCGAAGTCGGCCGCGGTCGCCTTGGAGGTTCCGGCGGCGATTCCGTCGGCGATCGCGCGGACGACGAGGCTGCACGAGCGGATCGCGTCGTCGTTGCCGGGAATC
This sequence comes from uncultured Actinomycetes bacterium, assembly GCA_963788215.1. GTDB lineage: Bacteria > Actinomycetota > Thermoleophilia > Gaiellales > Gaiellaceae > AC-32. Next base: position 148,386 of record CAWBFX010000001.1, on the reverse strand, counting down.
ACGTAGTCGGCCTCGTCTGGATCGCAGTTCGTGTCGACGAGCGCGATGATCGGCAGGCCGAGGCGCCGGGCCTCGCGCACGGCGAGCTGCTCCTTGCGCAGGTCGATCACGAGCAGCGCGTCGGGCTGGCGGCGCATGTCCGCAACGCCGCCGAGGTTCATGTCGAGCTTCTCGAGCTCGGCCTGCATCGAGATCCGCTCCTTCGGCGGGAGCAGCTCGAGCTGGCCCTCGTCGCGGAGGCGGCGCAGCTCGTGCAGGCGCTCGATCCGGTCGGAGATGGTTCGCCAGTTCGTGAGCAAACCGCCGAGCCAGCGGTGGTTGACGTAGGGCATGCCGACCCGCTTGGCCTCCTCCTCGACGGAGTCCTGGGCCTGCTTCTTCGTCCCGACGAACAGGACGGTGCCGTTGCGCTCGGCGAGGTTGCGCGCGAATGCGTGGGCCTCCTCGAGCGACTGCAGCGCCTGCTGCAAATCGATGATGTAGATGCCTCCGCGCTCGCCGAAGATGAAGCGCTTCATCTTGGGGTTCCAGCGGCGCGTCTGGTGGCCGAAGTGGACGCCGGCCTCCAGCAGCTCTCGCATGGTGACGACGGACATGGTGCGATTTCCTTTCTCTCGGTTTCGGTACTTCGCCGGCGGAATCCGGGTGGAACCGGCGTTCGATTACGCCGGCACCGCCACCCGCACGCGCCCACCGGGTCGCTTGCAGAGCCGAAAAAGTCTAGCCGAACTCAGGTTCGGGCCTGATTCCGCCGATTCTTCGGGGAGATGCTCGAAGAGCTCGCAGCGGCCATCCAGGCCGATGCCTGGCAACTCGCGCTCGCAACCGTCGAGGAAGGGCTGCAGAACGACCAGCTTCCCTCGCTGCAGCGGCTCGAGCGGCTCGGCCAGCTCGGCGACATGCCGACGTTCATCGGCGAGCTCGCCCGTGGGCTCGTGGAGCCGTCTCCGGAGCGTCTCCGGATCGGGAGCCCGCTCGCCGCGCAGGCCCGGGACCACGCGCGCAACCGCGAGGCGCTCGGGTTCGCGCCGCGCGAGATCGTCACCGAGTTCCTGCTCCTGCGGCGGGTGGTTTGGCGCTTCGTCTCCGAGCGCGCGGCTCAGCTCGGGACCGAGGAGGTGCTGCTCGTCGAGCGCCGCCTGAACGACACTCTCGACCGCCTCGTCACCGAGTGCGTGGTCGCCTATTTCGACCGTGCGACCGCGGAGCTGGCGCGCGAGGCAAACCACGACCAGCTCACGGGGCTGCTTCACCACCAGGCCTTCGTCCGCGAGCTCGAGGCCGAGATCGAGCGCGCCGGACGCTACGGCCACGGCGTCGCCCTCGTCTTCCTCGACCTCGACCTCTTCAAGGAAGTCAACGACACCCTCGGCCACCAGGCGGGTGATCGCGCGCTGAAGTCATTCGCGGGAGCGCTGCGCGGCTGCCTCCGCGCCTCCGACCGCGGAGGCCGGATGGGCGGGGACGAGTTCGCCGCCTACCTCGTGGAGGCCGACGGCCAGGCCGGCGAGCGCTTGATCGCGCGTCTTGCCGACCAGCCGGGCTCGTTCCCGTTCAGCGCCGGCACCGCGCACTACCCCGACGAGGCGGTCGACGCGGACGAGCTCTTCCGCCTTGCCGACGAGCGCCTCTACTCGGCCAAGCGCGCCAACGCCGCCTGAAGCTCGGGCGGCAGCTCCGACTCGACCTCCACGCTCTCGCCGGTCACCGGGTGCGGGAACGCAAGCCGCCACGCGTGCAGGAACTGCCGGCGGAGGCCCGGCTCGGGGACGCCGTAGACGTGGTCGCCGACGACCGGCAGCCCGATCGCGGCCAGATGGACGCGGATCTGGTGGGTCCGGCCAGTCTCGAGGCGGACGTCGAGCAGGGCGTGGCCGTCGAGCAGCCGCTCGACGTCGAAATGGGTGACGGAGTCGCGCGGTCTCTCCGTGTCGAGCGACATGCGCGTCGCGTCGCGCCGGTCGCGGCCGATCGGCGCCTCGATCCGCCCGTGCCACGACCTCGGCCGGCCCCGCACGAGCGCCTTGTAGCGCCGCTCCAGCGCTCGGCGGCGGACGAGGTTCCGCAGGCCGCGGTAGGTCTCCTCGGTGCGCGCGACGACGAGCAGGCCCGAGGTGTCGCGATCGAGCCGGTGGACGATCCCGGGCCGGTCGGGCGCGTCGCCGCCGGCGAGGTCGCCGATCAGCCCGTGGACGAGGGTGCCTGAGGCGTGCCCCGGTGCCGGGTGCACGACGATCCCTGCGGGCTTGTCGATCACGAGCAGGTGCTCGTCCTCGTAGGCGACGCGCAGCGGAACGTCCTCCCGGACGATCTCTCCGCTCGGCGCCTCCGGGAGCTCGAGCTCGAGCCGCTCTCCGCCCTCCAGCCGGCGGCTCTTCGGGGCGCGCTCGCCGTTCAGCGTCGCCGCCCCGCGTTCGATCAGGCGCTCGGCCGCGCCGCGGGAGCCGATCTCCGGCAGTCCGGCGAGAAACCGGTCGAGCCGCTCGCCGGCGGCTTCGGCGGGGACGACGAGCTTCAGAAGCGCGCCCGGGTCGTCAGAAACGAGGCCGCGAGGTCTCGCCGAGCAGCAGCGCTACGAACAGGATCCCGACGCCGATCACGATGAAGGAGTCGGCCAGGTTGAAGGCCGGCCAGTAGCGCAGGTCGAGAAAGTCGGTGACGTGGCCAAGACGCACGCGGTCGATGAGATTGGACGTCGAGCCGCCGATCAGAAGCCCGAGCGCGACCGGCAAGACGGGGTGCCGCGCCCCTGAGCGGGCGAAGAAGACCAGCATCCAGCCCACGGCCAGCGCGGTCAGCGCCGTGACGGCGACCGTCGCGCTCGAGAACAGCCCGAAGGCGATCCCGGAGTTCTGGACGTGGTGGATCGCGAACGGCCCGGCCACGTGGAGCGACTCGTCGAGCGCGAGCTGGCTCGAGACGAGGAGCTTCGTCAGCTGGTCGGCCGCGATCGCGGCCAGCACGACCGCGCCGAGCTCGGCCCACTGCGGCGCGCGCGCCCCGAGAGGGCGCTCGACCGACGAGACCGGCGTCAGCGCATCCGTGCTCGACCCCACGCGGACGTCGAGCGCCCGCGGCGCGGGCTCGCTCAACCGCGCTCCTCCTTGCGTTTGCAGTCGATGCACTGGACGGTGTAGGGCAGCGCGTCCAGGCGCTCCGCGCCGATTTCCTGCCCGCACGTCCGGCAGGTGCCGTAGGTCCCCTCCTCGATCCGCTGCAGGGCGGCGTCGATCGCGCTCAGCAGGTGCTCGGCATTCTCCTCGAGGGTGTAGTCGATCTCGCGGTCGTGCGTGATCGTGGCGACGTCGCCGGGATGGTTGTCGCTCTGGATCTCCTGCGTCTCGTCCTCCATCGAGCCGGGGTTTTCGTCGTGGAGGAAGTCGAGGGCCTCTTTGACGCGCTCGCGCTCGTCGAGCAGCCGCTTGCGGTAGTGCTCGGTGTCGATCGCGGCGCTCAGCGCGGGGCTCCCTCGAGCCTGCGCTCGGACTCGGCTTGCGAGATCCCGGCCATGCGGACGACCTTATCCCGCCCGCCGTGGCCGGAAACGATCTCCAGCGACCGGCGGGGCAGGTCGAGCCGCTCGGCGAGCAGCGTCAGCACCGCGTCGTTCGCCCGTCCGTCTTCCGGCGGCGCCGACACGCGCACCTTCCAGCCGTCGCCGTGCCGGCCGACGACCTCGGTCCTGCTCGCGCCCGGCGAGACGCGGACGCGGAGGCTCGTCGAGGGCTCCATGCGTTCCAGTATAGGGAGGCTCAGTACTCAGGCAGCCTGGGCGTCGGAGGCGTCTTCGGCGTCGTCGACGGCGTCAAGTGCGGCCTCGAGGAGCGCCCGCACTTTGCGCGCGTCGGCCAGGAGCCGCTCGCGCTCGACAAGCGCCTCGCGGGTGACCGCGCGCGCCTCCGCGTGGGCTTCCTGGAGGACGAGGTCGGCCTCTTTCTTCGCCTGGGCCTTGAGCTCGTGGACCGACTTCTCCGCCGAGACGAGGGTCGTCCGCAGGAGCGTCTCGAGGTCCCGGTGGCGGGCAAGCTCCGCCTGGAGCTGCTCGATCCGGTCGGCGTACTCGGCCCGCTCGCGCCAGGTCGCCTCGAAGGAGCGCTCGATCTCCTCGATCAGCGCGTCGACCGGCCCGCGGCGGTAGCCGAACAGGCCGCGTCCGAGGTCGATGTGGTGGAGCTCTACCGGTGTGATGGTCATTGTCTCTCTCCTCTCAGGAGAATTGGTCGAACAGCCTGTCGATCACGTCCTTCAGCAGGAACAGGAGGACGATGGCCACCACCGGCGACAGGTCGAGCGGCCCGAGCGGCGGCAGGATCCGCCGGAACAGGCGCAGGTACGGCTCGCAGACGTCACGCAGGAAGTCCGAGAGGCGGCGCACCCAGGGCGAGTAGGGCAGCCGCACCCACGACGTCAGGATGTAGACGAAGATCAACAGGACGTAGACGTAGATGAAGACGTCGATGAAGGTGTTCACCGACGACGCGGCATCCGCGAGCAGCGCAAGCGTGGTCATCAGGAGCGGGTTCGGCTCAGCGAGCCGGACTCCTGGCCCGCATGCCTAGGCCTGGTTGAAGAAGCCGCGCTCGATCAGGCGCTGGCGTTCTTCGGCGGAGACCTGAACGTTCCGCGGCGTCAGCAGGAAGACCTTGTCGGCCACCCGCTGCATGCCGCCGTCGAGCGCGTAGGTCAGGCCGCTCGTGAAGTCGATCAGGCGCTTGGAGAGCTCCTGGTCGGCGCCCTGCAGGTTGAGGATCACCGGCATCGAGTCCTTGAAGCGATCGGCGATCTGCTGCGCGTCGTTGAAGCTCCGCGGGATCACCAGATGTACCTGCACGGACGGGACGGCGCGGACGACGCCGTCCGTCGGGCGCGAGCGCGATCTCGCCGTCGGCAGCCGCGGCGTGGACGCGGCCGCCTCCTCGGGCTCCGGATCCGTCCAGTCGTCGAAATCCTGCTGCTGCCGGCGGCGCGGCGTCAGGCGGCGGACGTTCGGGCGCTCGCTGTACGAGCTGGCTAGATCCTCTTCGGTGAGGTAGCCGTCCTCATCCCACTCGTCGTCCTCCTCGGCGATCCCGAAGTAGACGAGCGTGCGGTTCCAGACGTCTGCGAAGCTCATGACTGGCGAATGTTAACCCTGGTACAGGATCGAGCCCAGGCGCACCATCGTCGCGCCCTCGTCGGCGGCCACGCGGTAGTCCTGGCTCGTCCCCATCGAAAGCTCCTGCAAACCGTATCGTTCCCCGAGCTCGCGCAGCCGCCGGAAGTACGGACGCGAGGCCTCCGGGTCGCCGGTCTCGGGCGGCATCGTCATCAGTCCGCGCACGTCGTCGTAGAGCGCGAGGAACTCCTCGAGGGCGCTTTCGGGGACGCCGGACTTCGACTCCTCGCCCGAGAGATTGACCTCCACGAGCGCGGGGATCGTCAGGCGGCGCGCGGCCGACTCGCTCGCGAGCGAGTGGCAGAGGTCGCAGATCGCGTTCACGGTCCTCGCCTTGCGGCTCTGCAGGTGGCCGATGAAGTGCCAGCGGAAGGCGTCGCCGTAGCGCGCGTGCTTGGCCTCGAGGTCCTGGGCGCGGTTCTCGCCGACGACCTCGATCCCGGCCTCTGCGAGGGCGCCGAGCTGGTCGAGGTCGACGTACTTGACGGCGGCGACGATCGTCACGTCCGGCCCGAGCTCCGAGCGGATCCGCTCGAGGTTCGAGCGGACGGTGTCAGCCGATAACGCCGAGAACGCCTTGGACTCCACGGGGCTTTCCAGTCCGTCGGTGTGAGAAGAAGAGATCGGGATTGCAGACGGTGCAGAGGTCGAAGCGGTCGACGCGCGCGACCCCGGCCGCGCGCAGCGCGCGCTCGGCGGCGCTCCAGAGGTCGAGCTTGCCTTCGCGCAGGAGCCCGAGCCCGAACGCCCGCCGGAACGGCGCGGAGACGTCGTCTCGCACCTCGTAGCAGCAGGGCCCGACCGACGGCCCGATCGCCGCTGCCACCAGCCCGCCCCCGAGCGCCGCGACGCCCTTCGAGGCGATGCCCTCGAGCAGGCCCCGCCAGCCGGCGTGCAGGACCGCGAGCGCCGGTGTGCGCCCGTTCACGCGCGCGATCGCGATCGGCAGGCAGTCGGCGACGATCGCGAGCAGCGGCAGGCCGCGCTCGTCGGTCCAGAGCCCGTCGCCCTCCTCCCCGCGCCTGCCCGCGAGGGCTCGGTGGACGTCGGCGGTGTGTCTCTGGCGGTTCATCGACAGGGCGTCGGGCTCCGCCCCGAGCTCCGCGCAGACGAGCCGCCGGTTCTCGCGCACGTTGGCCGGGTCGTCGCCTGTCATCAGCCCGAGGTTGAGCGACTCGTACGGACCGTCGCTGACGCCGTCCTGCCGCGTCGTGAAGACGACCTGGTAGGGGCCGGGGACCTCCCAGCGGAAGAGGTTCAGGGCTCGATCAGCTCCTTCGCGGCGGCCAGCTCCGACGCGCGGCCGTCGAGCTCGCCGTTGAGCTTACGGCGGCGGAGCTCAGTCAGGATCTCCCCCACGCGCGGCGACTCGCCGAGACCCAGCTCGGCCAGGTCGGCGCCGCTCACCTCGAGGCGCACGTCGCGCAGGCGGTCGAAGTACGCGTGCAACGGCTCGACATCGGCGAGCGCGAGCGCGAACAGCGGCGCGTCGGGCGCGTACGGCTCTGCGGCGGCGACCACCTCGGCGGGCGAGGCGCCCTCGCGGAGGCGCTCGACCAGCTTCGGGCCGACCGTCACCGCTGCAGCGACCTGCTCGGCGTCGCGGCGCCGGACCTTCAGGCGCTGCAGCCAGTCGTAGACCTCGTCGGGCGGGAGCTTGCGCGCGAGTGCCGCGAGCCCGAGCCGCCACGCGGGGATGTCCAGCCCGTAGCGGTCGCGCAGCTCGATCAGGCGCCGCAGCAGGGCCACGGCCTCGTCGTCGGCCGCGAGGTGCGGGTGGATAGCGCTCGCGGCGCCGAGGTCGGCCAGGCGCAGGATCGAGTGCTCGACATCGCCCTCGGAGAGCAGCGCCTCGAGCTCGTCCCGCAGCCGCGCCGAGGAGAGGTCGCCGACGAGGCCCATCTCGATCGTTCCCGCGCGCGAGCCGCGCTGTGTGGTCGTCCATGCGGAAGCCGTAGCGGTTCTCGTAGCGGATCGCCCGGAAGATGCGGGTCGGGTCGTCGATGAAGGAGAGGTTGTGCAGGACGCGGATCGTCTTCGCCGCGAGGTCGCGCCTGCCGCCGAAGGGATCGACGAGCCGGCCGAGGTCGGCACCTTTGAGCGAGACGGCCATGGCGTTGATCGTGAAGTCGCGGCGGAAGAGGTCCTCGCGGATCGAGGCGTGCTCGACGGTCGGTAGCGCGGCCGGCGCGTCGTAGAACTCCGTGCGCGCCGTGACCACGTCGACGCGCTCCCCGTCGCCGTAGAGCACGACGGCAGTGCCGAACTTGTCATGCGCGCGCACGCGGCCGCCGAGCGCGTCCGCCAGCGCCTGCGCGAGCGCGATCGCGTCGCCCTCGACCGCGATGTCGACGTCGAAGCTGCGCTCGCCGAGCAGGATGTCGCGGACGGTCCCGCCCACGAGATAGACGCCCTCGTACGGCCCCGAGACGGCGGCGACCGTCTCGAAGACGCGCTGCAGGCGCTCGAGCCGCGCGAGCTCCTCCGTCAGCATCGGGCCGGGCCGCTCGGGCGGAGCCGTTCGCGCCCCAAGTGCCTGAAGGACGTCGCTGCGCGTTACAACGCCTGCCATTCGGTCGCCGTCGAGCACCGCCACCCGCTCGTTGCCGGCGGCCAGCAGGCTCTGCAGCTCTGCTAGCGGCGTCTCCGGCGCGGCGGTCGCTGCGCGCCCGCTCATGACCGCCTTCACCGGCGCGTGGGAGAGACCGTGCGCGACGGCGCGGTCGAGGTCCTCGCGCGCCACGACGCCGACGAGGCGGTCGTCCTCCGCGACCAGCATCCCGCTCTGCCCGTATCGCTGGCAGGAGACGAGCGCGCGGGCCACCGTTTCGTCCGGAGGGATCGTGCGCGCCGGGGTGGACATCAGCTCGCGCGCCGTCAGCGGCCGCCGCGCAGCAGACGACAGCCCCTGCTCGAGGCGCGCGCGAGCGTCGTCGAGCGTCTCGCGCGAGATCGCCGACGCGGCCTGGGGATGGCCTCCGCCGCCGAGCAGCTCCGCGATGGCGCCCGCGTCGATCTCGTCCGTCCGGCTGCGCGCCACGCAGAACACGCGTCCGTCCATCTCCACCAGGAGCACGAGCGCCTTGCAGTCGGTCACGTCGACGACCTTGTGCGCGAGGTTCGAGATCCCGTCGACGTAGCGCGGCCAGGCGACGGCCGCGACGAGCACCTCGACGGCGGCCACGTCGTGCGGCTCGAGCCCCTCCAGGATCGCCGCGAGCAGGTCGCGCTCGTCCTCGCCGAGCGGCGCGTGCAGGAACTGGGCGAGCAGCTCCTGGCTCGCCCCGTGGCGCAGGCACCACGCGAGCGCCTCGGCGTCGCGCTGCGTCGCGCTCACGTAGGTCAGAGAGCCCGTGTCCTCGTGGATGCCGAGCGCGAAGGCGGTCGCCTCGAGCGCCGTGACGGCGATCTCCCGCTCGGCCAGGATCCCGACGAGCGTCGTCGTGAGCGCCCCGTCGTCGGAGATGACCACGTGCTCGGGCGCGGCCCACTCCGGTGGGTCGCCCGCGTGGTGGTCGAAGACGACCTTCTCGACGCTTTCGTCGAGAGCGACTTGCTCGAGCTCGCCCAGGCGTGACGCGTGGACGGTCTCCACGACGATCAGCCGGCGGATCGCGTCCGTCTCGAGCCGCGAGGCCTCGACCAGGTCGAGCTCGTCGGCGTGCAGCCGGTAGAACTCGCGCACGTTGCGGTTCAGCGACCCGGACAGCGCCGCGACCGCGCCCGGGTAGAGCCGGCGCGCGGCCAGCATCGCCCCGAAGGCGTCGAAGTCCGTGTTCCCGTGCGTCGCGATGACGATTTCGGCGCGCATCCCGGCTCATTGTGCCTCCGGCTCACCCTCGGCACGTGGAGCCGTACCTCTACGCGGCGAACGGGCTCGTGCCTGGATCCTCCCAGAGCCGGCTGCCGCAGTCCGAACACGGAGGGAGCATGCCGACGCACGTCAGGTTCCGCCCGCAGACGACGCAGGCGAAGTGGCCGACGGCGGGCTCTCCCGCGAACGAGAACTCCACAAACTCGTCCTCGGCGATCCTCGCGGCCCGCGCCTCGATCTCGCGTACCAGGAGGCGATCGGTCGGGGGGCGGCTCATGGGCTGGTTCACGACGCTCCTTCCGGAGGGCCGGCGCGCCCGGGAGAGGAATGCGGGAGTGGCGGGCCGGCCCTCTTCGACTGATTGGCGTCTGGGAGTTGCCGGGCCCGCGAGAAACTTGCGCGGAGGTCGGCAGCAGCCTTGTGGAGGCTCGCTCAGGATTTGATTGCGAAGACGCTCGCTTCCTGCCCTCGACAATCCCTCGAACGGAGGACGGCCGCCGGGCTGCCTACGCGAGCGCGATCGCCTCGATCTCGACCTTCGCGCCCGACGGGAGCGCGGAGACCTCGACCGTCGCGCGGGCGGGTGGCCGGTCGCCCACGTGGCGCGCGTAGACCTCGTTCATCGCCGCGAAGTCTCCGAGTTCGGCGAGGAAGACGGTCGTCTTGACCAGGCGGTCGAGACCGCTCCCGGCTTCCTCGAGGATCGCCCGCAGGTTCGCGAGCACCTGCTCGGTCTGCTCCTCGATCGAGCCGCTGATCTCCGTGTCGCCCGGCTTCAGGCCCAACTGGCCCGAGACGAAGACGAGCCCGGCCGCCTTGATCGCCTGCGAGTACGGCGCGCCCTGGAACGGCGCCGGGGCCGCCTCGGTCCGCACGACTGCTTTCTCGGTCATGAGTCTCCCGTCCGTCGTTGCCTGCAGCTCTGCGCCAGAGCCACGCCCAGCGCCTTGAAGATCGCCTCGAGCACGTGCTCGGGCTCTGCGCCCTCGATCAGCCGAACGTGGAGCGTCAGCCCGGCTCCCTCGGCGAGCTCGTGCAGGAAGGTCGCGACCATGTCGCTCGCGAGCCCCGCGACGCGGGCGTCGCTGAGGTCGATGTTCGAGACGACGAGCGGCCGGCCCGAAGCCTCGACCGTCACGTGGGCGAGCGCCTCGTCGGCGGGCACGACCGCCGAGCCGTGACGCCGGGAGCCCTCGACTCGCAACGCCTCGTGCAGCGCCTGCCCGAGCGCCCGCCCGGCCGCCGCGATCTCGGCCTCGGCCTCGCCGGGGGCAACCTCCAGCGAGACGTCGAACGACGCGTACTGGGCGAGCAGTGCGACGACGTGGTCGAGGACGGGGACGCCGGTCGAGACCTGCGCCTCCCCCGCGCCGTCGACGTCGACGCGCGCCTGCACCTGGCCGGCCCGGGCCACGGCTAGGACTCGACTCGCTCGATCCGGGCGCCGAGCGCTCGCAGGCGCTCGTCGATCCGCTCGTAGCCGCGGTCGATCTCCGTGATGTTCCCGATCGTCGACGTGCCCTCGGCGCAGAGCGCGGCGAGCAGCATCGCCATCCCGGCGCGGATGTCGGGGCTCGACATCTGCTGCCCGTAGAGGCGCGTCGGGCCCGTCACGACGGCGCGGTGAGGGTCGCAGAGGATGATCCGCGCGCCCATCGACACGAGCTTGTCGACGAAGAACAGGCGGCTCTCGAACATCTTCTCGAAGATCAGCACCGTCCCCCGCGCCTGCGTCGCGACTGTGATCGCGATCGAGGTCAGGTCGGCCGGGAACGCCGGCCAGGGACCGTCCTCGAGCTTCGGGATCTGCCCGCCGAGGTCGTCTCTGACGACCAGCTCCTGTCCGGGCGGGACGCGGATGCTCGTGCCGTCGACCTCCGCGTGCACCCCGAGCCGCTCGAAGGTCGGGAGCACGCCGACGAGGTCCTTCGGCTCGACGTCGTCGATCGTGATGTCGCCGCCCGTGACCGCCGCGAGGCCGATGAAGCTGCCGACCTCGATGTGCTCGGGGCCGATGCGCCACTCGCCGCCGGAGAGCGACTCGACGCCGCGCACCCGCAGCACGTTCGACTCGATCCCCTCGATGTCGGCGCCGAGGGAGACGAGGAAGCGGCAAAGGTCCTGGATGTGCGGCTCGCAGGCCGCGTTGCCGATCACGGTCTCGCCCGGGGTGAGCGAGGCGGCCATGACCGTGTTCTCGGTCGCCATCACGCTCGCCTCGTCGAGGAAGATGTGCTTGCCGCGGAGACCCGAGGTGCGCAGCTCATAGCGGTCGCCGACGTCGATCTCGGCCCCGAGCTCCACGAACGCGTGGATGTGCGGGTCGAGGCGCCTGCGGCCGATCACGTCACCGCCGGGCGGCGGCACGCTGGCGCGCCCGTAGCGCGCGAGCAGCGGGCCGGCGAGCAGGAACGACGCGCGGATCCGGCTCGCGAGCAGCGGGTCGAGCTCCTGCGACGCAAGCTCCGGAGCGTGCACGTGCACCTCGTGCTCGCCCGTCCAGTCGACATCCGCGCCGAGCTGCGCGATCAGCGCCATCATCGTCTCGACGTCACGGATCCGCGGCACGTTGTGCAGCACGACCGGCTCGCTCGTCAGCAGGCAGGCCGCGAGAATGGGCAGCGCTCCGTTCTTGTTCCCGGTCGTCGTCACCCGGCCGCTCAGCGGCCGGCCGCCCTGGATCACGAAGGACTCGGCGAGCGAGTCTCTGATGAGGGCCTGGGCCATCGGGCGGCTATCCTAGCGCCGCTTTGGAGCCGACTCGCGAGCACGCCTGGGAGACCCTGACGCGGTACACGAAGAGCGAGGCGCTGCTGCGCCACGCGCTCGCCGTAGAGGCCGCCGTCGGCGCCTACGCGATCCGGTTCGGCGAGGACGAGCAGCTCTGGCGGTCGACCGCGCTGTTGCACGACTTCGACTACGAGATGCATCCGACGCTCGACAAGCACCCGCAGGACGGCGCGCCGATCCTGCGCGACGAGGGCTGGCCGGAAGAGGTCGTCGAGGGCGTCCTCTCGCACGCCTCGCACCTCGGGCTTCCCCGCGACACGCCGCTGAAGAAGACGCTCTTCGCCTGCGACGAGCTCTGCGGCTTCATCCACGCCTGCGGCCTCGTGCGGCCCGACGGGATCGACACGCTCGAGCCGCGGTCGGTCAAGAAGAAGCTGAAGCAGGCGTCGTTCGCGGCCGGCGTCAACCGGGACGACGTCTACGAGGGCGCGGAGGAGCTCGGCGTCGAGCTCGACCAGCACATCGCGTTCGTGGTCGACGCCATGCGCCCGATCGCCGCGGAGCTCGGACTACAGCGCGGCCAGTAGCCGCTGCAGGTCGTCCTCGCTCGTCCACCAGCCGCAGGACACGCGGATCAGGCCCTGGCCCGGGATGTCGCGGACGACGACGCCTTCGGCGTAGAGGCGCTTCACCAGCTCGGCCGAGTCCTCCTCGACGCGGAAGGTGACCAGCGTCGCCGGGTCGCCCGCGGTGACCACCTCGGCGCGCTCGGCCAGCAGCTCGCGGCAGCGGGCGGTCGTCCCCGCGGCGCGTTCGAACGCCCAGTCGGGCCGGCTGTCCAACGCGGCGGCGAGGCCGGCGAGCGCGGCAGGTGGTGTCCAGCCCGGGTCGAAGCGGACCGCGCCTGGGCGTAGCTCGAAGCCGCCCTCCTCGTCGTGGCTCTCCTGCGCGAAGTAGCTCGGAGCGGTCAACGGCAGCGAGTCCGGGTCGGCGAGCGCGAGACCACCCATCGAGTCCGGGCCGCAGAGCCACTTCTGGCAGGAAAACGCGTAGTAGTCGAACCCGGAGGCATCGACGGGGATTGCACCCACGGACTGCGCGCCGTCGATCAGGATCGGCAGGCCGGTCGCCTCCTTCAGCTCGGCGACCGGGAAGCGGTTGCCGGTCATCCAGCAGACGTGGGAGAGCGCGAGGAGGCGCGTTCGCGGCGTGACCTCGGCGAGGAGCGCCTCGAGCGCCTGGTCGGGCGCAAGCTCGCGGACCCGGCCACGCGGAGGCGGACCTGCGAGACGGCGAGCGCGCCGAGGAGGCCGAAGTGCTCGCCGTCGGTCGTCACGACCTCCTCGCCGGGGCCGAGCCCGAGGCCCGCGACGACCATGTTGCAGCCGTTGGTCGTCGAGGTGGCGAGCGAGAGGTTCTCCGGCGCGACATGGACGAAGGCGGCGAGCTTTGCCCGCACGTCGTCGCGCAGCGCGAGCGCGGCCTCGAAGTACGCGGGGCCGCCGCGACCCTGCTCGAGGTCGATGCGCCCCTGTGCGGCCATCGCGTCCGCCGTCGCGCGGGAAAGCGGGCCGTTCGTGCCGGCGTTCAGGTACGCGAGCCGTTCGAGCACCGGAAACTGCGCGCGCGCCTCCTCGAAGGTCACTCGATCGTCCTCTCGACCGGCGCGTGGTCCGAGAGCAGCCTGCCGTCCAGGCGGCGCCGCTCCTCGGGCCACGGCTGCGCGGGTGTCGTCGTTGCGCCGCGGACGAGGATCTGGTCGATCCAGGGAATCGCCTCGTCGAAGTCCCACTCGGGCCCCGAGAGCGCCTGCAAGGCGGTCGAGGTCTCGCGGCGGACGTTGAGGTCGCCGGCCAGCACGAGGACGTCGCCCGGCTCCGCGAACGCGTCGGCGAAGGCGGCCGCCCGCAGGACCTCCGCGTCCTTGCAGCGCAGGTCGCGCACGCTTGACACGTGCATGTTCGCGACGGTCACGGCCCGGCCTCCCACCTCGAAGCGGACAGCCTGACAGACGCGCCGCTCCTTGCCCCAGGCGAGGCGGGCGCGCCGGTCGAGGGCCAGGCGGCCCCCCTGCAGGCGCCGGAAACCGCGCGGGTTGAGAACGATCGTGTCGCTCCCGAGAGGCCGTAACGCGCGGCTCAGGAGGATGGCGTTCGCCTGTCCGGTGATAGCCGAGCGGAGAAGGCCCGAGTGGAGCCCGGTGAGCGCACGGCCCAGCTCGAGGCTGACCCGCGGCGGCCGCGCGGCGACCGCTCCGAAGGAGCGCATCCCGCTCCAGGCCTCGAGCTGAGCGAGCGACCACACCGGGAGCTCCTGGAGGCAGACGACGTCCGGGCCGTCCTCGGTGGCCAGCCGGACCATTTCCTCGAGGAACGCTCGGCGCCCCGGCGGCACCGCGTTGCCGTGGAAGACGTTCCAGGTGCGGATCAGCACGGCGCACTACTCTAGGCTGGGACACGTGTTCCGGCGCGGACGCTTCGCCGATGTGATCTCGCGGCAGCTCGACCTGTTCGAAAAGGATTCGGCTGCGCTGATCCTCGCGTGCGTGGAGGCCGAGGCCGCGTACGACCACGCCGAGCGCGACGAAGCGGAGGAGAGCTTCGGCGACTACCAGGGGCTCGTGGAGACGGGTACCGAGCAGCTCGCGAGCCTGCGCGACCACTTCGCCGCGACGCTCGGCGAGGGCGCGGCGGAGCAGTACGAAACGGAGTTCAACCGCGCCGTGCACAAGCGCTTTCCCCGCTTCGCCCTGGAGATCGAGAACACCTGACCGCGCGCCATCAGGGAATACCCCCACCCTGGGTGGGGTTCTCAGCCCGCCTCCCTCGCGGTCGACGGTACCCGCGAAACGCGCACGCGTGGGTCACGCGTCTGCGACTTCTTCGCAACGATCGCTCCACAGGCTGGCGCCGCGACGGCGGCCCGAGCGCCGGGCCAGGCAGCGCCGGAGCGAACCCTAGAGCCCGGCCGCGAAGCCGCCGATGATCGCTCCGTACGCGGCGTGCGCCACGATGTTCACGATCGCCGTGCGCCGCCCGTAGTTAGCGAGCAGGAAGCCCGGCGGCTCGAGGATTGGCGTCTCCTCGGCATCGCTCCACGGCGTGCCCATGTGCGGATGCACGGCGGGCAGGATCGCGTTGACCAGCGCGCCGCCCGCGAACAGGGCATGCACGACGCCGAGCACGGCACCGAAGCCCCACCCGGCCTGGCCCTCGGCCCGGAAGACCGCGTAGTAGACCAGCGAGAACAACAGCCCGTTGAGGAAGTGGACGACGTAGCCGATCGCGCTCGCGCGGCTACGGCTCTCGCTGAACATCGTCCCGAGCAGAAGCGGAATGTCCATCCGCGTCCAGCCCGCGACCTGCGAGATCCGCAGAGCGCTCGTCAGCACGATCGTCCCGACCAGCCCGCCGGCGAGCGCTCCCCAGAGCGTCATCCGCGCCCCCACTCCTGCTCGGCGTCCCTGATCGAGATGGCGGCGTTGATCAGCGCGAGGTGCGTGAGCCCCTGCGGGAAGTTGCCGAGGAACTCGCCGCTCTCCGGGTCGATCTCCTCCGAGTAGAGCCCCACGTCGTTCGCGACGCCGATCAGCTCCTCCATCAGCGACCGGGCCTCGTCGAGCCTGCCCTGGCGCGCGAAGGCGTCGGCCAGCCAGAAGGAGCACGTCAGAAACGCGCCCTCCTTGCCCCCGACTCCGTCCTCGCCGCGATAGCGGTAGACGAACGGCCCGGTCCGCAGCTCCCGCTCGAGCGCTGCGACCGTCCGCTTCAGGCGCTCGCTCTCCGGCGGCTCGTAGCCGAGGATGGCGAGCGTGAGCAGGCTCGCGTCGAGCTCTCTCATGTCGGTCGAGCGAACGTAGCTCTCGCGCTCCTCGTCCCAGCCGTGCTCGCTCACGAATCCCCGGATCTCCTCCGCCGCCTCGTGCCAGCGCTCCGAGTGGTCCGGGATGAATCCGTCCTTTGCCAGCGAGCACGCCCGGTCGAGGGCGACCCAGCACAGGCTCTTCGACTGGATGAAGTGCGTCGTCATGGCGCGCACCTCCCAGATTCCGGAGTCCTTGTCGCGCCAGTGCTCCGCGACGTAGTCGGCGATCCTGGCGACGTCCCGGCCGGTCTCGCCGTCCAGGTGCCCGACCTCGCCCACGTAGAGAGAGATCGCCTCGAGTAGAGCGCCGTAGATGTCGAGCTGGACCTGGCCGGCCGCGCCGTTCCCGACTCGCACGGGCTTCGACCCGCGGTAGCCGTGGAGGTTGTCGAGGTCGTTCTCCTTCGTGTGCGTCGAGCCGTCGACCTTGTAGAGGACCTGGAGCCGCGGCTGCGTCAGCCTGGATGCGTGCATCAGCCACCAGAAGAACGCGTGCGCCTCGTCGTCGAGCCCTAGCCGAACGAAGGCGTCGAGCGTCCAGCTGGCGTCGCGAAGCCAGGTGTAGCGGTAGTCCCAGTTCCGGCCGCCGCCGATCCACTCGGGCAGCGAGGCGGTGGGCGCCGCGACGATCGCTCCCGAGGGGGCGTAGACGAGCAGCTTGAGGAGGAGCGCGCTCCGGAGGACGGCCTCCCGCCAGTCGCCTTCGTACTCGACTCGGTCGGACCAGTCCCGCCAGAAGCGGTCGGTCCGCTCGATGCGCCGCTCCGTGTCGTCCCGGCCGGGCAGGACCACGGGCTGCTGGTACGACGCGGACAGGGAGAGCAGGGCCGTCTGGCCGGCCGCGAGCTCGAGCTTCCCTCGCACGGTTTCCTCGCCGGCTTCGACCTCGCCTGCATCCCAGAGGCCGAGTGCGACCGCGTCCTTGCCGCATTCGACGAACCAGCGCCCTGCGCGGCGGGTGATCGCCCGGCGGCGCTCGCCGTACTCGAAGCGCGGCTCGAAGGTCCAGCGGAGGCCAACCGTGCCGCTCAGCCCCTCGACTTTCCGCGTCAGCTCTCGGAACGGCGAGAGGCGGCGGTCGTCCGTCAGCGTCATCGCGTCGGTGAGCCGCACCGAACCCTGGCCGGTCGTGAAGGTCGTCTCGAGGACGTTCGAGCCTGGTTTGTACGTCCGCTCGGCCTCGTAGGCCGAGGTCGGCTCGAGCCGGAAGGAGCCGCCGCGCTCGGAGTCGAGCAGCCGCGAGAACACCGCAGGCGAGCCAACGTCCGGGAGGCAGAGCCAGTCGATCGAGCCGTCCTTCGCGACGAGCGCAGTCGTGCGGCCGTCGCCGATGACCGCGTAGTCGCGAATCGCCGCGTAGCCGTCTGTGCGCCGCACGGCCGGGATTCTGCCCACGCACGGCCGGACGAGTCAGCGGTGGCCGAAGTGATGAGCTGCCGGGAGCGAGCCGAAGACGTCGGCGTCGTCCGCACAGCGGCGGGCGAGAGGCCCGAGTGACTCGAGGTCGCGCACGACCACATTGCGGTTGCGGCCCAGCCGCTCGAACCTGCCGCGCGCGAGCAGCAGGGGCTCCGCGCGCACGAGCGGGCGGAAGCGCTCGTACACCGCCGGCGGCACGACGAGGTTGATCTGCCCGAACTCGTCCTCGAGCAGCATGAACACGACTCCGTTCGCGGTCGCAGGGCGCTGCCTTGCGACCGCCATCCCCGCCACCGCGACCTGGCCGCCGGACGAGCGGCCCGCAAGCTCCTGGCTGGAGAGCGTGCCCGCCGGCAGGTGCGGGCGCAGGAGCGAGAGAGGGTGCACGCCGACCGACAGGCTCGTCGTCCGGTAGTCGGCGAGCATCCGATCCCAGGGCGACTGCTCGCGCAGCGCCGGGGTCGCAGCCGTCGGGTCGAGCGGCAGCGCGAGCTGCTTCTCCTCCCCCGCGCTCCCCGGAACGCTCTGCGCGCGTGGCGCGAGCCCGAGCTCCCAGAGCAGCACGCGCCGCCCGTCGCCGAACGAGTCGCAGGCACCGGAGGCCACAAGCGCCTCCAGCCGCGGACGGTCGAGCCCGCTCCGCTGCGCCAGCTCGCGAACGCTCCGGAACGGCCCTGCCCGCGTCCGCTCGGCGACGAGCGCCTCGGCCTCCTCCTCTCCGAGCGAGCGGACGTATTCGAGCCCGACCCGAACGGCCTCCTCCTCGAGCGAGCACTTCGCCTCGCTGCGGTTCACGTCCGGCGGCCGCACCTCCACCCCACGCCGCTGCGCGTCCCGCACCAGTGATGCCGGCGGGTAGAAGCCCATCGGCTGCTCGTTGAGCAGTGCGCAGAGGAACTCGCGCGGATAGTGGTGTCGCAACCACGCCGACTGGTACGCGAGCAGCCCGAACGCAGCCGCGTGCGACTTCGGAAAGCCGAACGCCGCGAAGCCGTTCAGCTTGAGGAACACGTCCTCGGCCGTCTCGCGGTCGACGCCGCGGCCGAGCGCGCCCTCGACGAACCGCCCGTGGAACGCCTCGACCGCCTCCTTGCTCCGCTTGCGGCTCATCGCGCGCCTCAGCCCTTCGGCCTCTCCGACGGAGAACCCGGCGAGAGCGATCGCGACCGCGAGCACCTGTTCCTGGAAGACGACGACTCCGAGCGTCTCCCGCAGCGGCTCCTCGAGCAGCGCGTGGTCGTACGGCGGCACGAACTCCGGGTTCTCACGCAGACTCTGGCGGTTCTCGATGTACGGGTGCACGGCGCCGCCCTGGATCGGGCCGGGCCGGACGAGCGCGACCTGCACCGTCAGGTCGTCGAGGTTCTCCGGCCGCGTCCGCAGGAGCGACTGCATCTGCGCGCGGCTCTCGATCTGGAAGACGCCGACCGTGTCCGCGTTCTGGATCTCGGAGTAGACGTCCCCGTCGTCGAGCGGAATCCGCGACAGGTCGATCGTCTTGCCGTGGGCGCGGGCGATCTGCTCGACGCAGTCCTCGACCGCCGACAGCATCCCGAGGCCGAGCAGGTCGATCTTGAGGAAGCCCGCGTCGGCGCACGAGTCCTTGTCCCACTGGCACAGCTGCCGCCCGGCCATCGCCGCCGGCTGCACCGGCACGAGCTCGACGAGCGGGCGCGTCGAGATCACCATCCCGCCCGGATGCTGCGAGACGTGGCGCGGCAGGCCGCCGAGCTCGCGGCAGAGCCGCGCGAACGCGCGCCAGCGCGGCGACGCACGCTTCGAGTCGGCGTCGGGCAGCTTCGCGAGCTCCTCGCCGACGCGGTACGGGTTCCCGTCCGTCAGCCGCGCCAGCCGCTCGAGTTCGGCGAACGGCAGCCCGAGCGCCTTGCCGACGTCCCGGATCGCCCCGCGCGCGTGGTACGTCGAGAAGCTCGCGACGAGAGCGGAATGCTCGCGGCCGTAGCGCTCGCAGACCTCGACGATCAGCTTCTCGCGGATGTCGCGCGGGAAGTCGAGGTCGATGTCCGGCACGGAGACGAGCTCCCGGTTGAGGAAGCGGCCGAGCGGCAGGCCCGCCTGCACGGGATCGACGTGCGAGAGCCCCGTCAGGTAGCAGACGATCGAGCCGACCGAGCTTCCGCGACCGCGGCCCGGGGGCAGGATGTTCCGCGCGACCGATTCGCCGCGTACCTCGCGCGCACACTCGCGGGCGAGCTCGAGCACCTCCCAGTGGAGCAGGAAGAAGCCGGCCAGCCCGAGCTCGTCGATCAGCGCGAGCTCCTCGTCGAGCCGCGCCCGCGCCTTGCGCTTGTGGCCGTTCGCATCGGCATAGCGCTCTGTGAACGCGCGGTCGCAGACGCGTCTGAGCTGCACGCTCGCCGGCTCGCCGCTGTCGGAGAAGTCGGGGTAGCGGTAGCCGAGGTCCTCCGTCAGGTCGAACTCGAGGCGCTCGGCAAGCTCGCCTGCACGCTCGACGGCATCGCGGTCGAGCGGAAAGCGCTCCGCCGCGTCGTCCGGCGCGAGCAGGACGCTCTCGTGGTTGCCGCGCCGCTCGGCCTCGCAGCCGTCGAGCGACGTCCGGCAGCGGATCGCGACGAGGACGTCCTGGAGCTCGGCCCGCCGCTCGTGGTGGGCGTGCGCGTCGCCGGTCACGACCGTCCGCACGCGGAGGTCCTCGGCGAGGTCGCGGAGAGCCGCGTTGCGCCGCTCGTCCCCGCGCTCGTACGGCCGCTGGAGCTCGACGAAGAAGCGCTCGCGCCCGAATGCGCTCGCGAGCGCCGCCGCGCCGTTCGGGCTCCGGACCGCAAGACCGCGCCGCGCGCAGCCGGAGAGGCACACGAGCCCCTCGTTCAGCTCGGCGAGCAGCGACGCGTCGAGGGCCGGGGGCAGCGCCTCGGCGCCCTCTTTCGGACGCGTACCCGCATGGGCGGCGGTCAGCAGACGGCAGAGGTTGGCGTACCCGGAAGCCGTCTCGACGAGCAGCGTCACGTGCGCCCCACCATTTCCCGCTCCGGAGCCGGCAAAGCCGGCACCTCCGCTCCTGGGCGGCTCCGTCGAGCCTACGCCGCTCAGCGAGACCTCCGCGCCGGTGATCGGCCGCACGCCGAACGCCTTCGCTGCGTGCGCGAACTCGAGCGAGCCGTAGAGCCCGTCGTGGTCGGTCAGCGCGAGCGCCTCGTAGCCGAGCTCGGCCGCCTGGGCCGCGAGCTCTTCGGGCAGCGAGGCGCCGTCGAGGAACGAATAGGCTGAGTGCGCATGCAGCTCGACGAACACCGGCCGCTGCTCCTACGGCCCGGCGAGGGAGAGACGACCACCGACCGGCCCGAGCGGACGCTGCGCATCCTCGTCGAGCTCGAGCCGCTGATCGTCACGTGGTTTCGGTACGAGCCGGGCGAGAAGGGCCCTGACCCGCACGTCCATCACCACCACACCGACGCGTTCTACGTGCTCGAGGGCGAGGTCGAGCTCTCGCTCGGTCCGGAGCAACAGACGGTGCGCGCGGCCTCCGAGACCTTTGCCGCCGCTCCGCCGGACGTGGTCCACACGTTCCGCAACGCGAGCGACGCAACCGCGGTGTTCCTCAACATCCACGCGCCCTCCAGCGGCTTCGGCGACGTCCTGCGCGGGCACGGCGAGGCCGGCTTCGACCAGCACGACCCGCCGACCGACGGCGGACGCCCGTTCGAAGAGGCGGTGCTCACGATTCCGGCCGGCGCGGAAACGCTCGAGCGCGAGTGGAGTACGCACCGGGTTCTCTGCGATCTTCCGCAGCTGAGCGCGATCGACATGACCTTCCGCCCGGGCTTCGAGGGCGTCGACCCGCACACGCACTCCGATCACGCGGATTGCTTCTACGTGCTCGACGGCCAGATCGAGTTCCGGGTCGGAGACGAGCCGCACGTCGCCGGGCCGGGCACGTTCGTCGCGGCCGCGCCGGGCTCCGTCCACGGGTTCCAGCTCGCGGACGACAAACCGATCCGTTTCCTCAACCTCCACGCCCCTCCCGGCGGCTTCCTCGACCGCCTGCGCGCGAACGACTGAACCTGTCACGTCCCGCGCTGGCTGAACCAGCGGCCCACCTCCCCGTCGTGGAAGACGACTGCGTGCTCGCCGCCCGCGAGGACGACGTCGAAGTAGCGGCGATTGACCGGCTCCTCCGTCCACCAGCGGTCGACCACGCGCCACTCTTCCCGTACCAGCGCGACCCCCGAGCGGTTGACCTTGCGCGGCGAGCCGTCGACGTGCGCCTCGACCAGCGCCGGCGTCGGCTGGTTCAGTCGTCGCGCGGAACCAGCAGCGCTCTCTGCTCGGGCAGACGCGACCACGGCGCAACCTCGACGACGGTGCAGACGGAGCCCGACCCGGTACCCGCAGAAACCTGACGAAGCCCTTCGCGGAGGTGCTCGCGCAGCTCTGTGCCCTCCGGCTGGACGAGCTCGAGCTGGCTGCCCACCGATTCTGCGAGGACGATCGCCTCGACCGTCAGGGCGACGATCGGCGCCGGGAGGTCGAGCAGCTTCGGCCCGAGCGCGGCGCGCAGGCGGGCGGGCTCGGCTGTGGCGTCGCGCAGCGTCACGGTTCGCCGCCATGAGCCTCCGCCGACGAGTCGCGCCGCAAGCGCGAGCTTGCGCACGGCCCGCCCGCCGCGCTCCGGTCGAGCGAGCAGCCGGTCGAGCACGACGCCGAGCGAGCGGCGCAGCGTCAGCTCGTTCCCGACCGCCTCCGGGAACTCGAGCGTCTCCAGCAACTCCGCGGCGGGCTTCCTTCCGCGGACGCGGCGGCTCGATCCCCCTCTCGCCAGGCTCCAGGCGCGCCGGCCGTCCGGCCCCAGACGTTCGGCCACGGCGCCACCCGGAAGCCCAGCAAGCTCTCCAACCTTCGTGATGCCAAGTTCACGCAACTCCTCGCGACGGCTCGCCTCGAGCGGGAGCAGCGTCAGCGGCAGCGGCGCGAGGAACTCGGGTGCGTGCTCGTCGGAGACGACCAGCACCTGACCCGGTCGTGCGACGTTCGCCGCCGCCAGCGCCGCGAAGCGCCGCTTCGCCGCGCCGACACGCGCGTCCCACCCCGGGCCGACCGCCGTGAGCGCGCGCTTGAGCGCAGCCTCGAGACCGCCGTAGAGCCGCTCCACGCCGCGCGTCTCGAAGTAGGCGCAGCCGAGCGTTGCCGTCTCGACCGAAAAGCCCGAGTCCTCGAGCCGCCGGACGATCTGCTCCCAGGCCTCCTCGGCCGCGGCGGGATCCTGGTCGACGAGCTGCAGCGACGGGCACGTCGCGAGTGCCTCGCCCAGGCGCATCCCAGGCCGGACGCCGGCGGCCTCCGCAGACGCCGTCACCGGCCCGAGCAGCGCCTCGCTCCCCGGCTCGGGCGCGAGCGCGGCCGGCTCGACCTGGAGCCGCGGCCGCTCCCGCAGCGCTGCTCTCAGCTCGAACCCCGGAATGACGATGCAGGCGATCATGTGCGAACACATGTTCTACACGAACACACGTTCGCCTGTCAAGGGGGGAAGTGTCCCTTCTCTGTAGAAGCCGCTCGCTCATAGACTCCGAGGGGTTCCCATGCCTCTGACTGAGAGACAGGCCTACGACGCGATGTTCCTCTTCCTTCGGGAGTATTGGGAAGAGGGAAAGAAGTCATCTGCTGACATCGCCGGCCTTTTGAGCGACCTACAACGAGGGTTTCCGTGGGACGACGAAGGATCGGCCGACCCCGCGATGGACGACGTGTGGAACAGATGCGTTCAGGCGATTTTGGAGGGCTTTGATCCTTATCAGTCTGTCCGACCGAAGACGTAAAATTCCGCATAGATAAAGCGAACGCGCCGCAGGTAGCAGCCCGCGACGCGTTCTTGCCAACAAGGAGCGCTAGATGCCCCCAGTTGACCGCCTTCATCCTAGACGCGGCACTTCCTCGGACTCGACCGTCTCGCTCATGGAGTTCATGCGCGAGTTCCCGGACGATGCGACCTGCCTTGAATGGCTCTGGCGCAACCGTCATTCGGAAGACGGCGAGCATGCCCACTGTCCGAAGTGCGACCAAGAACGGCGCTTCAAGCGTTACGCGACGAAGCAGCGCCGCCAGTCGTGGACGTGTACCGCGTGCGGTCATCACCTGCACCCGACCGCCGGGACGATCTTCCACAAGTCCTCGACCTCGCTGCACTTGTGGTTCTACGCCATGTACCTCATCACTAGCACTCGATGCGGGATCTCCGCGAAGCACTTGGAGCGGGAACTGGGCGTCCACTACAAGACCGCGTGGCGGATGTTCAACAAGATCCGCAACCAGCTCATGACCCAGGAAACCGACCAGCTCGCCGGATCGGTCGAGATCGACGAGACATTCGTCGGAGGGAAGCCGCGACAAGCCGACAGGAACCGCCGGGCCAAGTACGGCTGGAACGCGCAGACCGACTACTGGGAGCGAAAGGCAATCGTCTTCGCCGCCGTCGAGCGTGGCGGACGTGTGCGAGCGGAGCACGTCCCGAATAGTCGAGGTCCGCTTGTGGAGCGAAAGGCTAGGGAGTTCGTCCTGCCCGGTTCGATGATCTTCACCGACGAGTACCGCCCGTACCAGCGACTCGGCAAGACGGGCTACTCCCATCGGCGTATCGCGCACAACGCGAAGGTGTACGTCGATGGGGACGTACACACGCAGACCATCGACGGCTTCTTCGGCCTGTTCAAGACAGGCGTCCGTGGCGCTCATCACGCGATCTCGCACAAGTGGTTGCAGGGCTACTTGAACGAGTGGGCGTGGCGCTACAACCGTCGAGACTCGGACGTGCCGATGTTCTACGACTTGGTCGCGACGGCGGCTAGGACGACGGTCTAGCGGCTTCTTGACCGGTCGAACAATCCGCTTGAAGGCGTCCATGAGTTGCCTCGCGGTTCGGCACCGGAATCTCTAAGCCTTTCGGCGTGGTCTGTTTCGGCTCTTGCGGTTTGTCGGTCACTCATGGTGAGGTTAGCGCGTGTCGGAGACGTGGAGCCATCGTCTAAAGCTCCACCGTGCGCGTCAGCACTTGCAGACCTTGAACGCGCAGATCGCGAGCTTCGGTGAACGAGACCCGTACTCGTTTGTCGAGGAGCATCACCCTGAGCGTGGCGAGCACATCGTCCGGATCAAGATCAACCGGGAGCCCCCTGCGATGTGGAGCACAACAATCGGCGATTGCTTGCAAGACATGCGATCCGCGCTCGACCACCTGGCTTATGCCCTGGCGGTAAAGCATTCGGGCGAGCCAGAGCGGCCCCAAGACATTCAGTTTCCGATCTACGGGAAGCGCTGCGACTTCCGGAGAGACCGTCCTAGACGGATCGGCTTGCTTCATCCCCGAGCGCAAGCACTCATTCAGTCGATGCAGCCGTACCGTCGATGGCAAGACCCCGACCGTCACGTACTGGCGGTCTTGAATGATCTCGCCAACATCGACCGCCACCGCGCGATCCACATAACGCCGGCGATCCTTACCGAGACGACGGTGGACATTGCCTCCGCGCACAACATCCTCGTCGAAAACGCCGAAGTCACGTTCGGCAGCTTTGAAGATGGCACACAAATCGCTCGGTTCAGCATCCGGGCCACTGGGCCAAACGCGGAAATGCACGTGGAGGTGAGTCCGGAGTTCTCGATAGCGTTCGACCACAGCGGCCCCGCGAAAGGCGCTTTCGTCGTGGAGTCGCTGGCGACCCTCCGCCGAGGCATCGCGGAAGCCGTCTTTCCTCCGCTGGAACGGTTCCTGTAGGCGGCTCACGCGCGGCCACCTCGCCGCGCGGAGTCCCGGTTTCTACAGAGAAGGGATAGTTGCCGTCAAGGGCCGAACTGTGACGAGAGTGTGACGCCCGCCTCGAGCGTACCTCGCCGCAGCTCCGACCATCCGGACGAAGCGCGGGACGACCTCCAGGACGCTCTCGCGGCCGCACCAGGCGATGTCCTCCTCGAGCCCCGGCGGTCCGTACGTGCGGGCGTTGATCCCCTCCACCCCGCTCCCGTAGCGCGAAGCAATCGCCTCCGCCGCGACCGCCGCATCCGTCCTCTCCGCGCTGAGCAGCCCGACGATCCGGCCGGCGCAGTACGCGTCGTCAATCGCGAACGCGCCCTTGTAGCCCGCGCAGAGCACGACCGCGTCCTCCCCGCGCCCGCGCGCGAGCTCCGCGACCGCCGTGAGGTTCAGCAGCGACCCGATCACGACCTCGCCGCAGGACTCGGCCGCGGCCACGATCGCCCGGGTCCCGTTCGTGGTCGAAAGGACAAGCGTCTCGGCCCGCGGCTCGAGGAACTCGCGGGGCGAGGCGCCCATGTCGAACGCGTCGACCCGCTTCGCGTCCCGCTCGCCACCGGTCACGGCCGAGTCGCCCAACTCCGCCCGGAGCGCGAGCGCGTCGTCGATCTCGGCGCAGCAGAGAACGCGCTCGTAGCCGGCCGCCAGGGCCTGCGCGATCGTCGAAGTGGCGCGCATCACGTCGACGACGATCGCGAGCTGGGCAGAGACCGCCTCCGCCGGCGTGAAAGAGACGTGACAGCGCACCTCGGCACTACGCTACGGCACGTGTCCGAGCCGATGCGCTGCTACCGCCATCCGAACCGCGAGACGTACATCTCGTGCTCGGTCTGCGACCGCCCGATCTGCACCGAATGCATGACTCCGGCGCCTGTCGGCCAGCGCTGCCCGGAGCATTCGGGGAAGCCGCAGGGCATCCAGCGCGTCACGACCGGCACGCGACGGGCCGCGTTCGAGGGCACCGGAGCGCTCGTCACGAAGATCCTGATCGGGCTGAACGTCCTCATCTACGTGCTCACGTGCGTCCAGGGGAGCGGGATCAACTCGCCGGGCGGAAGCCTCTACGCGAAGTGGGTGCTGTTCGGGCCCGCGGTGGCGAACGGCGACTGGTGGCGACTGATCACGAGCGCGTTCCTGCACGCGAACCTGCTCCACATCGCGTTCAACATGTACTTCCTCTGGTTCGTCGGTTCAGCGGTCGAGACGGCGCTCGGGCGGGGCCGCTTCCTCGCCGTCTACCTGATCTCCGGTCTCGCGGGCTCGGCCGGAGCACTCGTCTTCACGCCGCTCTCGCCCACGGTCGGCGCATCGGGGGCGCTCTTCGGGATCCTCGGCGTGGCCGTCGTCCTCGAGCGGCAGCGCAACTTCGTGCTCGGCGGCTCGGCGCTCGCCCTCGTGATCATCAACCTGATCCTCAGCTTCTCCCTCGCGAACATCTCCGTCGGCGGGCACATCGGCGGGCTGATCGGCGGGATCCTCTGTGCGCTCGTGCTGTCCCGCTTCGGGCGCGGCCACGCCGCCTACAGCCGGGTCGGCCTCTGGGGCATCGCCGGGCTCTGCGGCGTCGGGCTGCTCAGCCTCGCGGTTGCGTACCTGAAGGTGCGCGGCTACGCGCAGTAACTAGCCGAAGCGCTCGATCCCGGCCGCGTGGTCGAGCTTGTCCTTCCACGCGTGGTCGGAGCCGGTCCCGCCGGAGAGCCGGTCCGGGAAGCCGTCCCAGGCCCAGATCGTGTCGTTGCCGGGACCTCCGTAGACCGCGTCGCCGCCGCGGTCGCCCTGGAGCTTGTCGTTGCCGAGCCCGCCGTAGAGGGCGTCGTTGCCGTTCCCGCCGTTCAGGATGTCGGCGCCCGCGCCGCCCTTGAGGACGTCGTTTCCGCCCCCACCGTCGAGCACGTCCTTGCCGCCGCCGCCGCAGATGACGTCGCGGCCGGGAGTCCCGACGAGGACGTCCGCTCCCGGGGTGCCCGTGATCGTGCAGGCCGTCCCCAGGGTCTGGGCGTGCCCGCCGCGGACGACGAACAACGCGACCATCGCGAACATCACGGCCAGGGACTTCGTCCGGCTCTCTCGATCAGGGCTCATGCCCGCTCCGCCGCCGGCAAAGCCGACGCCTCCGCTCTTATGTTGAGCTCCGTCGAGCCTACGCTCATGGCAAGCAGCTCCTCCGGGTTCTCCGGCGCGGCCGCCACGCCGTGGCTTACACCCTGATCATCGGCTCGATTGTCGTGCGAGGCATCCCCCGCAGCGGGGATCTACGCGGGACGGTTCGTGATGTGGACGTAGGTCTTGCCGCTGTCGCCGCACTCTTCGCGCAGCGCGACCTGACCGGTCCGGCCTTCGCCCTTCCACGAGACCTCGGAATCGTGTTCCTCGAGCTCGTCGAAGAGGATCTTGTAGCCGGCGCCCTGGAGCTCCTTCTTGAACTCGTCGTGCGCGTCCTTCACGTCACCGTTGAAGTAGCCCTCGACCACCTCGGTCGGGCCGTCCGTGCGCTGCTGCGTGTAGACAAGCTTTTCGGCCTCGATCTGCGGGAAGCTCGCCGGCAGCTTCGGCGCGGAGCTCAACTGCGACCCGTTGCAGGCCGCCTGGACCTGCTCCCCGGCAGCGCCCTCTGATTTCTTGTCCCCGCTGCTGCCGCACCCGGCGGCGGCGAACGCCAAAACCCCGACAAGCAATGCCAGCGAGCGAACCTGCCTCAACATCGAAAGGAACCTCCTGTCGTAAGTGACCCGGCGCAGAAGTATAGGGACGCTAACCGCCGGCGGCCACAGCCTCGACCCCGGACTCCTTCAGCGCCGCCTGAGCCGCCGCCAGCCGCGCCAGCGGCACGCGATAGGGCGAGCAGCTGACGTAGTCGAGCCCGAGCGCATGGCAGAACGCGACCGAGTCGGGCTCGCCGCCGTGCTCGCCGCAGATGCCGAGCTTGATGCCCTCCTTGGCGCCGCGGCCGCGCTCGACCGCGATGCGCATCAGGTCGCCGACGCCGCCCTGGTCGATGGTCTCGAATGGGTTTCGCTCCAGCACGCCGTCCTCGAGGTAGCGGGTGAGGAACTTCCCCTCGGCGTCGTCGCGGGAGAAGCCGAGCGCGGTCTGCGTCAGGTCGTTCGTGCCGAACGAGAAGAAGTCGGCGAACTCGGCGATCTCGTCGGCGCGGATGCACGCGCGCGGGAGCTCGATCATCGTCCCAACCTGGTACTCGACCTTCTCGCTCTCCTCGTTGGCCGTGGCGATGGTGATCGCCCGCAGCCGGTGCAGCTCCTCGGCGAAGCCGACGAGCGGATGCATGATCTCGACGAGCGGCGCATCGCCCGTCCGCTCCTCGACCGCGGCGGCGGCGCGGATGATCGCCCGCACCTGCATCTCGTAGATCTCCGGCCAGAGCAGCCCGAGCCGGCAGCCGCGCGTCCCGAGCATCGGGTTCGACTCCTGCAGCGCGCGAATCCGCTCGCGCATGCGCTCGTCGGTCGCCTGGTCGAGCGGCGGCAGGAACTCGTGCAGCGGCGGGTCGAGCAGGCGGATCGTCACCGGGAGACCTGCCATCGCCTCGAAGATGCCCTCGAAGTCGCTCTGCTGGTGCGGCAGGAGCTTCTCGAGGGCGGCGCGCCGCTCGTCCTCGCTCGAGGCCATGATCATCTCCCGGACGACCGGCAGGCGGTCCTCGGCCATGAACATGTGCTCCGTCCGGCAGAGGCCGATCCCCTGGGCGCCGAACTGGCGCGCCCTCGCCGCGTCGTCTGGCGTGTCCGCGTTCGCGCGCACCTTCAGCCGGCGCATCGTGTCCGCCCACTCGAGCACGGTCTCGAAGTCCTCGTTGATCTGCGGCGGGACGAGATCGACCTCGCCGACGATCACCGCGCCGTCGCCGCCGTCGATCGTGATCGTGTCTCCCTCGGAGAGCTCGTGGCCGCCGATCGTGATCTTCCGCGCGTCCACGTCGATCGAGAGGCCCTCGCAGCCCGCGACGCAGGGCTTCCCCATCCCGCGCGCGACGACCGCCGCGTGCGAGGTCATGCCGCCGTGCGCGGTGACGATCCCCTGCGCCTGGATCAGGCCGTGGATGTCGTCCGGGGTCGTCTCCCAGCGGACGAGGATGACGCTCTCGCCGGCGAGGCCGCGCTTCTCGGCCGTGTCCGCGTCGAGGACGATCGCGCCGCACGCCGCGCCCGGTGAGGCGTTCAGGCCGCGCGTCGCGACCTCGACGTCGGCCGTCGGGTCGATCATCGGGTGCAGGAGCTGGTCGAGCTGGCCCGGGTCGATCCGCGCGACGGCTTCCTCGCGCGTGATCAGTCCCTCGTCCACCATCTGCGCGGCCGCTTTGAGGGCCGCCGCGGCCGTCCGCTTCGCCGAGCGCGTCTGCAGGAGGTAGAGCTTCCCGTCCTCGACGGTGAACTCGATGTCCTGCATGTCGCGATAGTGCTCCTCCAGGCGGCGCATCGTCTCGAGCAGCTGGTCGAACGCCCCGGGGATCTGTCTCTGCATCTCCTCCATCGGCTGCGGCGTGCGGATCCCGGCGACGACGTCCTCGCCCTGGGCATCCGCGAGGAACTCGCCGTAGAGCCCCTGCTCGCCCGTCGAGGGGTCACGCGTGAAGGCGACGCCGGTCCCGGACTGCCCGCCCTTGTTGCCGAAGACCATCTGGACGACGTTCACGGCGGTGCCGATGTCCTCGGGAATGCGGTGCGCGCGGCGGTAGACCTGGGCCCGCGGCGTCTCCCACGAGTCGAAGACGGCCAGCACGGCGCGGCGCAGCTGCTCCTGCGCGTCCTGCGGAAACGGCGAGCCCGTGTCCTCCTCGTACATGCGCTTGAAGGCGCCCGCGAGCTCCTTGAGGTCGTCCGCGGTGAGGTCGACGTCCTGCTGCGCGCCGCGCTCCTTCTTCAGCTCGGTGAGCGCGTTCTCGAACCGCTCGGCGTCCACTCCGTCCACGACCTCGCCGTACATCTGGATCAGGCGCCGGTAGGAGTCGTAGGCGAAGCGCGGGTTTCCGGTCGTGCGCGCTAGACCCTCGACCGCCTCGTCGTTGAGGCCCAGGTTGAGGATCGTGTCCATCATCCCGGGCATCGAGACCGCGGCGCCCGACCGCACCGAGACGAGTAGCGGATCCTGCGGGTCGCCGAAGCGCTTGCCGGTTCGCTGCTCGAGCGCTTCCAGGTGCTCGGCGATCTCGGCCTCGAGCCCGTCCGGGACCGACTTGCCGTTCGCCATGTACGCGCGGCAAGCGTCCGTTGTCACGGTGAAGCCGGCCGGGACGGGGACTCCAAGCTGGGTCATCTCGGCCAGGCCGATGCCTTTTCCGCCGAGCAGCTCGCGCCCGCCCTCGGACGGCTCGTCGAAGTCGTAGACGAAGCGTCCGTCGGTTCGCATTGCGCGGAATCTTCCCATGCCGCGCCCGACGAAGCCTCGGAGAGCTAGCCTTGGCGCGATGCGCCTCGAGGGGATTCACCACGTTACGGCCATCACCGGCGACGCTCCGGGCAACGTCGACTTCTACGCGCGGGTGCTCGGACTGCGGCTCGTCAAGAAGAGCGTCAACCAGGACGACCCGACCGTCTACCACCTGTTCTACGGAGACGAGCGGGGCGCTCCGGGCGCGGACATCACCTTCTTCGAGTACCCGAACGCGCGACCGGGCCGCGCCGGCGCCGGCATGGTGCACACGATCGGCTGGCGCGTCGCGTCGCCCGAGGCGATCGGCTTCTGGGAGAGCAGGCTGGCCGGCGAGGGCGTCGAGGCCGAGCGCTACCCGGACGGGAGGCTCGGCTTTCGTGATCCGGAGGGCTTGCAGCATGTATTGATCCCCGGCGCGACCGAGGACGAGCCGCTGATCGCCGACCACCCGCAGGTCCCCAAGGAAGTGGCGCTGCAGGGCTTCAACGGGGTTCGCGCCTACGCACACGACCCCGAGCAGAGCCGTACGTTCCTCGAAGACGCACTCTCCTTCGAGCGCCACGGCGAGGCGGCGTGGGAGGTGCGCGGCGAGGAACGAGGCGGCTTCTACTTCTACGACCAGACCGACGAGCGCGGTGTCGGAGGCGCCGGGACCGTCCACCACGTCGCCTGGGCCTCGCCGATGGACGACCACGAGGCCTGGCGCTCGCGCGTCCAGGCGGCAGGCGCCTCCCCCACGCCCGTGATCGACCGCTTCTACTTCCACTCGATCTACTTCCGCGAGCCGTCAGGCGTGCTCTTCGAGATCGCGACGATGGGGCCGGGTTTCGCGGTGGACGAGCCCGCGGACCGCCTGGGCGAGCGGCTCTCGCTGCCGCCGAACTACGAGCAGCTCCGCGACCGGCTCGAGCAGGTGCTGACGCCGCTACCCGAGACGCGCCGTCAGCTCGCGACCGGCGGCCGGTAGCCCGGCCTTCGCCGCGCGCGGAAGTCCGCCAGCCAGGCGAGCGCGCGAAGCCCCATCCAGATCGGCGTGAGCACGACGTAGAAGATCACGACGGCCGCGGCGAGGATCAGCCACCACGTCGCCCACCGCCACAGCGGAACCGGTGGCTTCGGCTTCACGAGACGGCGACTTCCGCGCGACGCCGCTCGACCATGCGGATGACGCGCGCTGCGGTCTCCTCGATCGAGAGCTCCGAGATCTCGATCACGGGACAGCCCACGCGGCGATGGAGCGCGGCCGCCTGCTCGAGCTCGGCGTAGATCTCGAGCAGCTCGGCGTAGGCACGCTGGTTCCCGCCGAGCCGCGCCGCGCGCTGGCGGCGGATCTCCTGGAGCCGCGCGGCGTCGATCGTCAGGCCGACGATCTTCGACTGGTCGATCTCGAACAGCGCCGACGGCGGCTCGATCCCCTTCACGACGGGCACGTTGGCCGCCTTGTAGCCGAGGTAGCCGAGGTACATCGAGAGCGGCGTCTTCGAGGTGCGGGAGACGCCGACGAGGACGATCTCCGCCTCGTGCAGGCCGGCCCCGACCCCGTCGTCGTACTTGACCGCGAACTCGATCGCCGCGATCCGCTTGAAGTAGGTCGAGTCGAGCGGAGCCCTCGCACCCGGGCGTCATCTGCGCGGCGACCCCCGCGACGCGCGCGACGGCGTCGATCGGGTGCCCGAGCAGATCGCAGTAGTGCAGCCGGTAGCGACGGCACAGGGTCCGAGCCGCCTCGCGCAGCTCGGGGTGGACGAGCGTGTAGATGATCACCGCGGGCCGCCCCTTGGCGCGGTTGAGCGCGAGCTGCAGGTCGTCGACGGTCTCGACCCGCGGGTGGCGGATCTCCTCGAACTCCTGCCCCGGGAACTGAGCCTCGAGCGCGTGCACCAGCCGAACCGCGGTCTCGCCGGTCGAGTCCGAGATGACGTGGAGCTCGACGGGTAGCTTCGTCACCCGCGGGAGGCTACCGCGGGTCGAGCGAGCTCACAGCTCGGGACCACGCCGCTAGTCGGCCCACCAGTCCCGCCTGCCGTCGACGTCCGCGCGCGGGTCCTCCCCGAGGTTCGGCGCGCCGATGACGAGGATCTCCAGGCCGTCCGGCCCGGCCTCATAGCCTCGCCACGTGCCGGGCGGGACGCGCACTGCGTCCCATGCCTCGAGCTTCACGATCTCGTCGTCGAGCTTCATCCGCCCGCTCCCCCGCACGACGACGTACACCTCCTCCTGCTTCACGTGCGTGTGGCCGTACGGAAAGCGATAGCCCGGCGGCACGCGCTGGTAGCTCAGGGCGCATTCCTCGAGCTCGAGCGCCTTGGTCGCGGCGCGGAACTCCAGGTCCGGCGCGCCGTCGAACCTGGGGCCGAGGTCCTCGAGATCCTGCTTGATGTTCTTCAGCGTGAACGGCACGGCGCTAAGGAGTGAGCAGTTTCCACTGCCCCTCGGAGACGACTTCAACGGCGCCGTCGACCACTTTGAAGGCGGTCTCGTCGTCGATCGCGTACGCGGGTCCCCCGATCCCGGCCGCCCAGCTTTCTGCCTCGGCCATGGTGTTCCCCGGTTGCCCCTCGTGTTCGACGAGGTGCGGAAAGATCGAGAAATCGACGATCCCGAGCGTTTCATCGCTGCCGCTAGGCGGCTGCCACCGGACGAAGTCCTCCCCGATCCTGGGGGTCATCACCATGCTCCCGCCGCTCAGTCCCGCCCAGACCGCGTCGAGCGACGGCAGGAGGTCCGCCAGTCCGGACTCCCGCATCCAGTGACACAGATAGAGGGCATCGCCGCCATTCACCAGCAGGACGTCTGCCTCCCGAACCCAGGAGACCCACCGTTCTTCGTCGAGGCTGGGCAGGGCGGTGAGCTCCAGCACGCCCAAGGACTTCCACCCCAGTTCGGTCATGGGGCAGCGAGGCTCTTGTCCGCTGATGAAGTTCCATGCGCGCGGGGGGCCGGCCATCGGGTGCCCGTACGAGGCGGTCGGAATGCAGAGCGCGTTGCACTCGCCGATGGGTTTGCCGAGCAGTTCGACCAGCGCGTTGTGGATGCTCGGGTTCCTGATGCCCGCGGAGGTCAGAAGAAGCTTCATGACGCCTTTCCTTCGCTGTCGATGCGCTCGGCGAGCTCCACGATGATCCCCTCGGGGCCGCGGATGTAGCACAGCCGATAGACGTCTTCGTAGCGCTCGACCTCGCCGACGAGCTCCGCGCCGTGGCCTCGCAAGCCCGCGAGCGTGGCGTCGAGGTCGTCGACTTCGAACGTGAGATGGCGGAGCCCGGGGACGTTCGCCGGCGCGTCCTGGTCGCCCTGCGGGCTCGGCGGAGCGCGGAACTTGACGAGCTCGACCCGTCCATTGCCGTCCGGCGTCTGCAGCATCGCGGCGTCCGCCTGGACGCCCTCGAGCCCGATGATGCGGCCGACCCACTCGCCCTCGGCCGGCCACTCGCCCTGCACCTCGAGCCCAAGCTCGACGAAGAACGTCTTCGCGGCCTCGAGGTCGTCGACCACGATGCCGACGTGATCCATGCGCTCGACCGTCATGCGCCCGACGGTAGCGTCATTCGGGCCAGGGCGCAGCCGCCATCACGGCCTGCGCATAGTCGGCCAGGCGCTCGTCGTCGTGGCCTCGAATCCGATCGAGGAACGGGAAGCTCCTCGGGGCGATGCGAAGGCGCGCGAACGGCCTGACGGCGACCGGGCTCGCGAGCTGCGCGATGTGGGCCGGCCGGCCCGCGTAGACGCCTCCCGGCTGCTCGACGAACGTGTCGGCCGGCAGGAGGTAGAGGTAGCCCGTGCGCCACGGGCGCAAGGGAAGCGCCTGCCGGCTCACCGAGAAGTAGTAGTACGCGTCGCCGGTGTCCTCGAGCACGAGGCAGCCGTTGTTGAGCGTCAGGCTGTGTCGAGCGCGGTCGACGATCGCGTAGAACATCGCCCAGATCGGGTCGCTCGTCGCGAAGACGGCGCTCTGCTGGCCGAAGGGCGCGAAGTCGACCGGCTCGCGCGGCTCGAACCGCTCGATGCCCGGATCGCCGGTCCCATGGAAGGCGATGCGCCGACGGGCGGCCAGACTGCAGAGGAACTGCCAGCGAACGACGCGCGTCTCTCGCAGGAGCTCGTCGAGGTCCAGGAGGCCCGTGCTGCCGTTCGCGTCCACCCGCTCGAGAAAGCCGTCGACCGCCGCCTCCGTCGCGCGCCGCGTCCTGAACGCCGGCCGTTCGATCCAGTAGTCGGGAAGCACCTAGCGGCGGGCGACGCCGGCGATCAGAGGGCGCTCGACCTTGGGAGCTTTCGGAATCTCGCCGTGTTTGACGCTCTCGACCGCCAGCGCCGACCCTTCGATCGCCGACAGCGTGTCGCGGTTCGGGTTGCAGCCGACCAGGTTGTAGAGCGGCGTGACCCGGTCCTGCCACTTCGCGACCTTCGCGTCGTCCGAGCGCACGTGCTCGAGGAAGAGCAGACGGCCGCTCGGCTTCAGCACCCGCGCGATCTCGGTCAACGCTGCGTCCTGGTGAGAGACGCTGCAGAGGACGAACGTCACCACGACCGTGTCGAAGGTGGCGTCGGGGAACGGGAGCCGCTCGACGCTCGCATCGACGACCTCGGCGGCCGACGAGATTTCCGCCGCGCGCCGAACGAGGCGGCGCCGCATGTGCTCGTCAGGCTCGGCCAGGACGAGGCGCGTGACGCCTTCGGGATAGTGCGCCAGGTTGAGCCCGGTCCCGGCGCCGATCTCGAGAGTCGCTCCTTCGGCCTCGGCCAGAAGCTGCCGGCGCTGGTCGCTCAGGCCGGCCGCCTCGGAGCCCTTGCTGACCGTGTCGTACAGCGCGGCAAACACCCGTCGTCTGATCGCCATCCCGCCCGCGATGCTCTCCGGGAGCCCCGGGCTTGTCAAGCACCGAGCTACAACCTGTGGCGCATCCAGACGTTCGGCTCCCAGTAGCGGCCCTCGTCGTGCTCACGGTCGATCGCGACCGTCGCGAGGCCTTCCGGGAACCAGTAGTCGCCGCTCTCGGGGAACGCCATCTCGGTCCATTCCTCCCACTCCGCGACGGTCCCTGTGATCCGCAGAGACCGCGGCTCCGGCTTCAGGACCTCGGCGCCGAGCCGCTCGTGCACGCGCATCCACGGATCGAAGAGCAGGCCGTCGGGGCGCCGCCACTCGGCGTACCGCTCGATCTCGACGAGCGGGTAGCGCTCCTTCCAGCTCGGACGAACGGGCGCGATGAGCGACTCGAGCCCGTGGTCGCGCGCGATCGAGGCCATCCCTTCGACGGCCGCCGTGCTCAGGCCGCGGCCCTGGAGGTCGCGGGGAATCATGATCACGAGCGCGCAGAGGACGTTCGCCCCGCCCTCGTCGAAGCCGCGCGCGATCGCGCCGTCGATGCCCGCGGGCAGGTCGGCCACCGAGCCGTCCCACCGAAGCGGGACCGAGCGGCCGCGGGCCAGAATCTCGTCGTCGTCGCCGACGAGGCCGAACTGGAAGTTCGGCGCCTCCGCGGTCAGCCGCGACCAGTACTCGTTGAGGACGTCGCCGTGGTTGTTGTACTCCGGCATCGTGTCCTTCGTCCGCTCCCAGGCCGGCTCGAGCAGGTCGGGACGGTCCGATGCGGTCGCGATCCTCACAGGTGGATCATGGGCGAGCGATAACGTAGGCGCCATGTCGACCGACGTCGTCACGATGGACAAGATCGTCTCGCTCTGCCGCCGGCGCGGGTTCGTCTTCCCGTCCTCCGAGATCTACGGCGGGCTCGGCTCGACGTACGACTACGGCCATTACGGCGTCCTGACGAAGAACAACATTCGCTCGCGCTGGTTCTCGTCGATGGTGCAGGAGCGCGACGACATCGTCGCCCTCGACTCCGCGGTCATCCTCAACCCGCGCGTCTGGGAGGCGTCCGGCCACGTCGAAGGCTTCACCGACCCGCTCGTCGACTGCCGCACCTGCAAGCTCCGGTTCCGCGGCGACCGGCTCGAGGACTCGCAGTGCGGCCGCAAGCCCAGCAAGAAACCGGGCGAGACTCCCGACTGCGACCTGACCGAGCCGCGCCAGTTCAACCTGATGTTCGAGACGTCGGTGGGCGCGCTCGCCGAGGGAAGCTCCACCGCCTACCTGCGCCCGGAGACCGCACAGGGCATCTTCATCAACTTCAAGAACGTCCTGCAGCTGGCCCGGCGGCGGCCGCCGTTCGGGATCGCGCAGGTCGGCAAGTCGTTCCGCAACGAGATCACTCCGGGGAACTTCCTCTTCCGGCTGCGCGAGTTCGAGCAGATGGAGATGGAGTTCTTCGTCCCGCCGGACGAGGGCGAGCGTTGGCACGCGTACTGGATCGAAGAGCGGATGCGCTGGTACCGAGAGCTCGGCCTGCGCGACTCGCAGCTCCGCGTCCGCGAGCACGGGCCCGACGAGCGGTCGCACTACTCCCTCGCGACGAGCGACATCGAGTACCTCTACCCGATCGGCTGGTCGGAGCTCGAGGGCGTCGCGTACCGAGGCGAGTACGACCTGAGGGCTCATACCGAGGCCTCCGGCACGAAGCTCGAGTACGTCGATCCCGACGGCTCGCGCTACACGCCGCACGTGATCGAACCCGCGGTCTCCATCGACCGGATCCTGCTCGCAGTGCTGATCGACGCGTACGCCGAGGAAGAGGTCGAGGGGCGCGAGCGCACGCTCCTGCGCCTGCACCCGTCGGTCGCGCCGGTCAAGGCGGCGGTGCTGCCGCTCATCTCCAAGGCGGACGCGGGCATGGTCGAGCCGGCGCGCCGGCTCTACGAGGAGCTGCGTCGGCGCCACTTCGTCGAGTACGACGACGGCGGGAACATCGGGCGGCGCTACCGGCGGCAGGACGAGATCGGCACGCCGTGGGCGTTCACGATCGACGACGTGACGCTCGAGGACGGCACGGTGACCGTCCGCGACCGCGACTCGCTCTCCCAGGAGCGCCTCCCGCTCGAAGGCGTGCTCGCCTGGCTCGACGACGCGCTCGCACGCTAGTTCGCGCGGGCGTGTCGCGTTTGCGCGCGGCGGGAACATCTCGGGCATGGAGAAGACCGCTCGGATCCAGGAAGTTCAGACGTTCCAGACGAAGTCCGGCAACACGCGCTTCGTCGCGCGCGACGAGGACGGCGACGAGTACACGACCTTCCGCGAGGAGATCGGCCGCTCTGCGGTCGCAGCCCAGGGCCGGAAGGCGCGGCTCCAGTACCACGAGGAACAGCGGAACGGCTTCCGCAACGTCTATCTCGACTCGGTCGATCCACTCGCTGACGAAGGCGGCGACGGGGACGACGAGCGGGTCGACGAGGTCGCGTGGAAGACGGCCGTCGACTCGGCGCCGTGGCTGCTCGGCTCGACCCCTCCCGAGCGCGAGGTCTCGCCCGAGGAGCTCTTCGAGAAGCTGCAGCCTTTCAAGGAGCTCGTCGCCGAGGACATCAAGGACGGTGACGACTCGGACTGACGAGTATCAGGACGCGCGCAGCGTCCGCAGGCGGAAACCGCCGTGGTACTCGTACGAGGCCGTGATCACGGCCAGTGCCTCGCGGGCGCCGCGGGGGGTCAGCCCGGCGTCGCGCGCTCCGTCGAGCGGCCGGCGCAGGAGCCCGTCGATCGCCATGAGGCCGTCGCTCGAGAGCGGCAGGCCGCCGCCGTTCGCGCACGCGCGGCAGACGGCGCCGCCGGCCTGAGGCGAGTAGAGGGAGAGCCCTTCGTTCGCGCCGCACTCGGCGCAGCTCGTCACGTGCGGCAGGTAGCCCGAGAGCCAGAGGAGCTTCAGCTGGAACGAGAGGACGAGCGGGTCTCTGGTGGGCTCGGTGCCCGCCGGCTCGAGCTCGTCGACGAGGTCGAGGAAGCGCGTGAGCGCCCGGAACGCGCGCTCGTTCGCCTCCTGCTCCGGGAAGAGCCGGAGCATCGCCTCGGCCGCGACGAGGCCGACGCCGAGACGGTACGGCGTCTCACGCGTCTCGTGGTGCGAGTGGATCAGCTCGACGCCGGTCACCGTCTGGAGCTCGCCGCTGCCCTGGTGGAGGATGAGCTCGCCGTGGCTCAGCGGCTCGAGGCGTGCGCCGAAGCGGGATTTCGTCTTGCGGACGCCCTTCGCGACCGCACCCACGCGCCCGCGGTCGAGCGTGTAGAGGTGCAGCACGCGGTCGGCCTCCCCGAGGCGGAACGAGCGCAGCACGACAGCCTCCGTCTTGTAGGAGCGGCCGGCCAAGGCCCGGTCAAGTGTAGAGGCGGCGGTGGTCGGGAATCCTCACGGCTGTTCCTCGTTTACGAAGCGTGATGGCCAGGATTCAGATGTATACGACGGCTTGGTGCGGCTACTGCGTCCGCGCCAAGACGCTGCTCGAGTCGCGCGGGCTCGAGTACGAGGAGATCTCTCTGGACGACGATCCGGCCTTCCGGCAGCGGCTGCTCGACCTCACCGGCGGCTGGACGGTGCCGCAGATCCTCGTCGACGGGCGGCCGATCGGCGGGTACACGGAGCTCTGGCAGCTCGACCGCAGCGGCCGGCTCGAGACGCTGCTCGCGGCCTAGCCCGGCGCCGGGCGCTGCTGGCAGGTCGGGCAGTACCAGGTGCCCCGCCCGGCGGCCCGGGTCTTCTCGATCGGGGTGCCACAGCGATCGCACGGCTCGCCTTCGCGGCCGTAGACCTTGAACTCGTGCTGCATGGCGCCGCTCGCGCCGTCGGGCGTGCGGTAGTCGCGGAGCGTAGCTCCCTGCCGCGCGATCCCGGCTCGCAGCGCCGCGCGGATGCCGCGGTGGAGCGCCGCGACCTCGGTGTCCGTGAGCTCGCCGGCGGGTCTGAGCGGGTGGATCTGCGCGCGCCAGAGCGCCTCGTCCGCGTAGATGTTCCCGACTCCGGCCAAGCGGCGCTGGTCGAGAATCGCGGCCTTGACGGGCGCCTTCCGCCCGTCGAGCGCTTCGGCCAGGCGGCGCGCGGTGAACGCCGGCGCAAGCGGCTCCCGGCCGACCCGTGCGGCGAGGTAAGGGTCGAGCTCTCCCGGCTCGGTGAGGAGCCAGGTGCCGAAGCGCCGGATGTCGCGATACACGACGTCCGATCCGTCGTCTAACCTGACAACAGCACGACGGTGGGGATCGTCCTCCGGAAGCGACCCGCGCACCGCGTGCAGCAATTGACCCGTCATGCGGAGGTGAATCAGGAGAACGCGACCAGTCTCGAACCGGACAACTACATACTTGCCGCGGCGCTCGAGTGCCGCGACCCGCTCTCCCACGAGCTCGGCAGCGACCTCGGCTGGATCGTGGGGCCTCGTCAAGCGGGTGTCCGCGATCTCGACGTCGACGAACCGGCGACCGACCAGCTTCGGCTCGAGTTGCGTCCGGACCGTCTCGACCTCCGGTAGCTCGGGCATGCGTCCAGCCTAGCCGTGTCCCGAGCGCCGGCCGCTCGAGGCCCGGCGGCGCCGCTCAGCCGAGCGTCTCGAGGACGATCGGCCGTTCGGGCGGAGGCTCGTCGGCGAGCCCGTAGGCTGCGAGAACGTGCTCGGCGGCGGTCCGTGCGGCCTCCTCGGTGCGCGCGTGGATCTGTGCAAGCGGCTCGCCGTGCTCGACCCGGTCCCCGCGCTTGCGAATGCAGATGACGCCGACCGCATGGTCGACGGAATCCTCCTTCGTCCTGCGACCCGCGCCGAGGTGGAGCGCGACGCGCCCGATCTCCATCGAGTGGAGGGCCGCCACGTACCCGGCCGATGGCGCCTCGACGTCGAGAAACACGGGCGCCCTCGGCAGCGCCGCGTCGTCGGGCGTACCGCCCTGCGCCTCGATCCAGCGCTCGTACGCCCTCGTGGCCGAGCCGTCGGCGATCGCGGCGGCGACGCGCTCGCGAGCCTCGTCCTCGCCGAGTCCGAGGTCGGACAGCGTCAGGAGGCGCGCGCTCGCGGTGGTCACAAGGTCGGTGAAGTCGGGTGGGCCTTCCCCGCGCAGCGTCGCGACGGCCTCGCGGATCTCTAGCGCGTTGCCGACCGCGGCGCCGAGGGGCTGGTCCATGTCCGTGAGCAGACACGCGGTCTCCCGGCCGAACCGAGCTGCGAGCTCGCGCATCATCACGGCCAGCGCGCGAGCGTCGTCGAGCGTCTTCATGAAGGCGCCTTCGCCGACCTTGACGTCGAACACGATCGCCTCGGCCCCGGCGGCGATCTTCTTCGAGACGATGCTCGACGCGATCAGCTGGAGGCTGTCGACGGTCGCGGTCACGTCGCGAAGCCCGTAGAGCCGCTTGTCGGCCGGCACGAGGTCCGCGCCTGCGCCGACGATCGCCATGCCGGCGTCGCGAACCTGCGCGACGAGCTCCTCGGTCGAGAGCTCGACGCGGAAGCCCGGGATCGACTCGAGCTTGTCGAGCGTCCCACCCGTGTGGCCGAGCCCGCGCCCGCTCATCTTCGCGAACGGCACGCCGCAGGCCGCGAC
Organism: uncultured Actinomycetes bacterium; assembly: GCA_963788215.1. GTDB lineage: Bacteria > Actinomycetota > Thermoleophilia > Gaiellales > Gaiellaceae > AC-32. The sequence continues at coordinate 107,819 of CAWBFX010000001.1, read as the reverse complement.
GATCGGCCCGACCGCGATCGACGTCTTGTCGCCGACGCCGCCTGTCGAGTGCTTGTCGACGACCTTGCGGCCGAGCGCCGAGCGGAGGTCAATCGTCTCGCCCGTCTCGATCATCGCCTCGGTGAGGGCGTAGGTCTCGTCGCCCGAAAGACCCCGGAAGAAGACAGCCATGCAGAACGCCGCGAGCTGGTAGTCAGGCACCTCGTCGTGCGCGTAGCCGAGCATCAGCTCCTTCAGCTCGGCGGCGGACAGCTCGCCGCCGTCGCGCTTCCGCTCGATCAGCTCTGCCGGCCGGATCACTGCTTCTCGGCCACGAAGATCGTCGAGCGCCGCGAACAGACAAGCTCTCCCTCGAACGGCGGGACCGTCGCCGACACGGTCACGAGCGAGTCGACGTAACGCTGCACGGCCTCGGGGTCCGCGAACGTCACGGTTCCGGCGGCCTGGCGCTCCTCGACGTGTGGGAAGTGGCGCCGCAGGATCTCGGCCCCGTTGTCGGAGTGAAAGCCGGCGATGAGGAACGGCGTCCGGTCGGCGCCGAGCAGCGTCCAGAGCTCATGCAGGCTCTCGGGCGCATTCGTCACCGCCACGAGCCGGCCCCCCGGACGAAGCACCCGAGCGAGCTCGGAGAGGCCGCGGTCGAGATCGGGGACGTGGTAGAGCATCCACGCGGCCAGCGCCGCGTCGAACGACTCGTCCTCGAAGGGAAGATCCTGCACGTCTCCGACCTGTGCGTCGACCCCGCGTCGCCGCGTCAGCTCGACCATGCGCTCGGACTGGTCGACCGCGACCACGTCGGCCCGGAGCTCGTCCTTGATCCACTCCGCAGCCCAGCCCTGGCCGCAGCCGACCTCCAGAACGCGCCGCGGTCGTGCCTCGGCCACCGCCTCGAGCGCCAGCTCGCGTGGATTCGGCCCGGTAAGGCCCTCCCACGCCGCAATCCGCTCCTCGAGCCGCGACTCCTCCGCGTACTCGGCGCGGACGACTTCCGGGTCGTTCAGCCTCACGGCTCGACGATCGCCTGGCCGGGCAGCGAGCGGCCGGGCGATTTCCCGCCGAGCCACCTGTTGATCGTCGCCCCCACGTCCGCGAATTCGCCGTCCTCGTGGATCCGCCCCGCGGCGTTGCGGCCGTGCACGTACGCGAGCAGCAGCGCGTGCTCGCGCGAGTGGTCGGTCGACGGTGTCGTCGGGTCGCAGCCGTGGTCGGACGTGAGGATCAGCAAATCCTGCTCGCGCAGGGCGTCCAGCAAGTCGGGGAGCCGCCGGTCGAAGTCCTGCAGGCAGCGGTGGAAGTTGACGGGGTCGTTGCGATGGCCCCAGAGCATGTCCGTCTCGACCAGGTTCGTGAAGACGAGCCCGTCGTCGAGCTCCCGCAGCAGCGTCTCGGTCTGCTGGATCCCCTCGACGTTCGACTTCGTCGGGTGCGACTCGTCGATGTCGCAGCCGGCGAAGATGTCGCCGATCTTGCCCACGCCGTGCACCTGCGTGCCCGCCTCCCGGATGAGCGTCAGGTAGTTCGGCCGGCGCGGCTCGAGCGAGAAGTCGTGCCGGTTCGGCGTGCGCTCGTAGTTGCCCGGCTCGCCGATGAACGGCCGCGCGATCACGCGCCCGACGGCGTGCTTGCCGGTCAGGATCTCCCGTGCGATCCGGCACCCCTCGTACAGCTCCTCGAGGTGGATCGTCTCCTCGTGGGCGGCGATCTGGAACACGGAATCGGCGGACGTGTAGACGATCCATTTGCCCGTGCGCTGGTGCTCCTCGCCCAGCTCCTGGATGATCTCCGTGCCGGAGGCGGGCTTGTTCCCGAGAACGCCGCGGCCCGTCCGGTGCATGAACGGGTCGATCACGTCGTGCGGGAAGCCCTGCGGATACGTCGGGAACGCAGTCGGCGTGACGACGCCCATCAGCTCCCAGTGGCCCGCGGTCGTGTCCTTGCCCTTCGAGCGCTCGACCAGCCTTCCCGCAACCGCGGGCGCGCCCGGTTGCGGCCGGCAACCCTCGAGCGGCTCGACGTTGCCGAGGCCGAGCGCCTCCAGATTTGGCAGGTCGAGCCCGCCGACCGCACGCGCCACGTTGCCAAGCGTGTCGGAGCCCTCGTCGCCGTACGCGTCCGCATCCGGGAGCTCTCCGGCCCCGACGGCGTCCAGCACGATCACGCAGGCTCTCGGCACCGGGCTATTCTAGGTGGGTCATGGATGCGATCCTCGGCCTGGTCGGCTTGATCATCTTCTCCGTCTGCATCATCGTGCTGGCGGCGGGCATGACGTGGGTCGTCGTCAAGATCAGCCCCGCGGGCGGAGCGAAGCGCGGCAGCGACTCGCCGAGCTAGACCGGCGAGAGCGGCAGAACGTCTTCGAGCGGGTGGTAGTCGAGCCCGTGCGCGTCGGCGACGGCCTCGTAGGTGACCTTCCCGTCGAGCACGTTGACGCCGCGGGCGAGTGCCTGATCGCGCGCAACCGCCTCGGCGAGGCCCAGCTCCGCGATCGCCTCCACGTAGGGCAACGTCACGTTCGTCAGCGCCTTCGTCGAGGTGATCGGGACCGCCCCAGGCATGTTCGCGACGCAGTAGTGGGTAACGCCGTCGACGACGTAGACGGGCTCGCTATGCGTGGTCGGGTGCGAGGTCTCCGTGCAACCGCCCTGGTCGATGGCGACGTCGCAGAGGACCGCCCCGTCCTTCATCTCGCCGAGCATGTCGCGGGTGACGAGCTTCGGAGCGACCGCGCCCGGGATCAGGACCGCGCCGATCACGACGTCGGCTTCGACGATCGACTCCTCGATCTGAAGCGTCGAGGACATCACCAGGCTCACGCGCCCCGAGAGGATCTCGTCGAGATGGCGCATACGGTCGACCGAGCGCTCGAGGATGGTCACGTTTGCTCCCAGGCCGAGCGCGATGACCGCCGCGTTGTAGCCGACGATGCCGCCGCCGATCACGAGCACGCTGCCGGGCGCCACGCCCGGTACCCCTCCGAGCAGCAACCCGCGCCCGCCGAGCGGCTTCTCGAGGAAGTACGCGCCCGCCTGCGCGGCGAGGCGGCCGGCGATCTCGCTCATCGGAGCCAGTAGAGGCAGCGCACGGTTGTCCGTCTCGACGGTCTCGTAGGCGACGCAGGCCGCGCCGCTCTCGACGAGCGCGCGGGTGAGGTCGGCGTTCGCGGCGAGGTGGAGGTAGGTGAACAGCACCTGGCCTTCGCGCAGGAGCGAGTACTCGGGCTCGAGCGGCTCCTTCACCTTGAGCAGGAGCTCCGCGTCCTCCCAGACCTCGGACGCCGAGCCGAGGGTCGCGCCGACCGCGACGTAGGCGTCGTCGCCGAATGCGCTCCCCTCGCCTGCGCCCGTCTCGACGAGAACGTCGTGGCCGCGCTGGACGAGCTCGCGCGCACCCGCCGGCGTCAGGGCGACGCGGTACTCGTCGGCCTTTATCTCCTTGACGACTCCGACCTTCATGAGGCGAGAAACCCTAGCTTGTCGCGGGAAACCGGCGAAACGAGCCGGCCGGCGGAGACGTCACACATTCGTGACCGAGCCGTCACCCATACGTGCGACTTTCCTGGTTACGATCGCAGCGGGGAGGAGGTTGGTGGCCACCGGGCCCGAAGGGGCGCAGCCGAAGCGGGAGTCGAAGCGCACTGACGAGTGGCGGGCGCGGGCCGCGGCGCTCGTGACCGCGCGGGAACGCGGGGAGATCGGCGACGACGCGTGGTTCGACGGGATGCGCGCCATTTTCGACGCTGCGTACCTCGACGAGGAGAGCCCCCGCGGGCAGTCGGGGTTCGGCGGGGACGAGGCCCGCTGGGAGGCCGGGCGGCGGCCCATCGCCGACGCCATCGACGGCGACGGAACCTTTCTCGACATCGGCTGCGCCAACGGCCACCTGCTCGAGTGCGTCGTGCGCTGGTCGGCGCATCGAATCGAGCCGTATGGGCTCGACTTCGCCCCCGCGGTCGCGCAACTCGCGCGGGAACGCCTGCCGCAGTGGGCCGACCGGATCTTCACGGGTAATGCACTCAGCTGGGCGCCGCCGCGCCGCTTCGACTTCGTCCGCACGGAGCTCGTCTACGTCCCGCAGGAACGGCGCCGGACCTACGTGCAGCGGCTCCTCGACCTCTTCCTGGAGCCCGGCGGACGACTGATCGTCTGCGGCTACGGAAGTCCGCGCAGCGGCCTGGCCGCCGATCCCGCCGGCGACGAGCTGCGCGCGCTCGGCTTCGAGCCGGAGGAGGAGGCAGACACCGAAGCGCCCGAGGGCGGCGGGCCGATCGTCCGGATCGCCTGTCTGCGCGCCTAGATCCCTGCGAGCTGCTCGACCAGCCGCCGCTCGTCCGGGCCGAGCCAGGGCGGCTCGCCGGCCGCCGCGTTCTCGCGCGCGTGCTCGGGGCTGCGCGTGGCGGGGATGACGACGTCGACGCGCTCGTCCGAGAGGGCCCACTTCAGCAGCGCCTGCGGCCAGGTCTTGACGCCGAGCTCGCGCAGCGGCTCGAGCTCCGCGGCCGAGGGCGACCGTCGGAGGAGGCCGCCCTCCCCGAGCGGCCGCATCACGATGACGGCGACCCCGAGCTCGGCCGCGAGCGGCAGCAACCGCTCCTCGCACTCGCGCTCGTGCGGGTTGAGCGGCACTTGCAGCGTCTGGAAGCGACCGGTCCGCAGCGCCTCCTCGAGCTCGTCGAACGCTCCCGCGTCGTAGTGCGTGACTCCGAGCCGGCCGATCCGCCCAGCGGAGCGCTCCTCCTCGAGCCACGGCAGATGATCCCGCCACGAGACGAGGTTATGCACCTGCTCGACGTCGACCCGTCCGAACCACTCGAGCTGCTGCCTGAAGTGGCGCTGCCCCTCCTCGACTGCGCGCGACCAGATCTTCGTCGCGACGACCGCCTCCTCGCGGCGATCGGCGAGCGCCTGCCCGAGCGAGCGCTCGGCGCCGCCGTACATCGGCGACGAGTCGAAGAGGCGTACGCCCGCCTCGAGCGCCGCGCCGACGACGTCTCCGGCGAGACCCTCGTCCCCGCCGAAGGTGTTCCACGTGCCGAGCCCGACGACCGGCCCAAGGCGCCGCTCCTCCATCAGCCGGCGAGCTCCCGCGCGAGCCGCCCCGCGGCGAACGCGGCCTCGAAGAACGACGGCTCCTCGTCGGGGCCGCGGCCCATGTGCGAGAGCGGGAGCCCCGAGCACGCTTCACGCCAGCCCGAGGCGTCGACCTGGACCCGCGGCTCGACCCAGCCGGGAGCCTCGACACCCTCCGGCCACGCGACCGTGACGCCCTCACGGCAGAGCGACAGCACGGCCCGCGTGTGGTGCGAGACGCCGCGGTGGCGGTCGCGCTCGTCCGCGCTCGAGACACGTGCCGCCAGCACCGCTCGGCCGCCCAGGGCGACAGCGGCATTCGCGGCGTCCGCCGCCGCGAGCCCGCCGTGCCCGAGGGTCGTCCCGGTCCCGACGATCCCGACCCCGATCGCGGAGACAATCACGTCGAAGCCCTCGGCCCGCGCCCACGCCAGAGCCGACGCGACACCGACGCACTCGACATCGCCGCCGAAGCACGGCCCGGCCGATGCCGTCGCGGCGATCAGCCCCCGTGACCGCAAGAGCCGTACGGTGTCCGAGAGCGCGACCGAGAGCGCTCCGCCCGGGATCTGCACGTAGGCAACGCGCAGCCCCTCCCCCAGTCCCGCGCAGACCGGCGCGACCTGGCTGTGCAGCGAGCAGCAGACGACCGGCATACCGCCGAGCCCCTCGGCGAGCGCGGAGCCTTCCTCCGCGTGCCGCGCCGCCCACTGCAGCGGCGAGTAGGGGAGCTTCATCACGTGCGCGCCTTCCTCCGCCGGAAGCTCGAGGCCGCGTGTGAGGTTCGCGTAGAGCACGTCGAACCCGCCCGAGCCGAGGCCGAGCCCGCGCGCCTGGACGTTCACGAGCACGTCGTCGTCGACCTCGACGGAACCCGTCACCCCCGGATACGCGACGCAGGCCTCCCCATCGACCTCCAGGCGCAGCAGCCCCTCGTGCCGCTCGACGATCGCGGTGACGCGGCCGCGCCGGAGGCTAAGCGGCATCGCCCTCCTCGCGCGCGGCGTCGACCAGGGCGAGCGTCACGTCGACCATCGCCTCGAGGTCGGAGACCGCGATCCGCTCGTCGGGCGTGTGGATGTCGGTCATCGCGTTCGCGAGATTGACGCACTGCAGGCCGCGGTCGTTGAAGACATTCGCGTCGGCGCCGCCGCCCGACCGCACGAAGCTCGGCTCACGGCCGGTGCGCTCGATGGCGGTCGCGGCGAGGCGAACAGGCAAGTCGTCTCGGCGGAAGCGGTACCCGCGCGCAGAGCCCTCGAGCTGCACCTCCACCTCGCACTCCGCGAGGCCCGCGGCAAAGGTGAACGTCTCGAGCATCTCCTTGACGACCTCGGCGGCCTTGCCCTCGTCGTGGCTCCGCGCCTCGGCGAGCAGGCGGCAGTGCTCGGGAATGACGTTGCGGCCGGTGCCGCCCTCGATGACGCCGACGTTCGCGGTCGTCTCGTCGTCGATCCGGCCCAGCCGGAGATCGGCCACCGCCTTCGCCGCGGCCGCGATCGCGGAGCGGCCTTCCTCCGGGTACATACCGGCGTGCGCGGCGCGGCCGTGGAAGACGACGTCGAGCTTGCGCATGTGCGGCGCGCCGACGATCACCTCGCCGACCGGGCCGGCATGGTCGTAGACGTAGCCGACCTGCGCATGCAGCCGCTCGACGTCGAAGGCGGCAGCTCCCCGCAGGCCGACCTCCTCCATCGGCGTGAACAGGAGCTCGATCCCGGCATGCGCGCGGCCGTCTTCGAGCACGCGCGCGGTCGCATCGAGCATCGCCGCGACCGCTGCCTTGTTGTCGGCGCCGAGGATCGTCCCGCCTGCGTTCCGCACGACGCCGTCCTCGCCGACGACCGGCTCGAGCGGTCCCTCGAGCGGGACAGTGTCGAGGTGCGCGCAGAGGAAGAGCGGGATCCCGCCCTCGCCGGAAGGCTCGACACGCGCGAGGATGTTCCCGATCTGGGAGCCGACCTTCGGCCCGGCGTCGTCCTCGTCCGCCTCCAGCCCAAGCGCCTCGAGGTACTCGAGGACGCGGTCGGCGACAACCCGCTCTTCTCCCGGCGGGCTCGGAATCGCCGCGAGGTCGAGAAACAGCGACAGCACGTCCGGTGCCCATCCAGGTCGCACGCGGGCGATCTTAAAAGTCGGAGCCATCCGAAGAGATCCGTGGCCGACAGACAGAGACCGCCCTATGGCGGCCTCTGTCTGTCCTTCAGAAGAGGAGGTCGGCGCTAGACGAGCGCCTTCCAGAACGTCTTGACCTCCTCTGCCGGGAACGTCTCGGTCTCGAACATGTCGAGCTTGGCGATCTTGCCGAGGACGCGGAACGCGGTCTCGAGATCGGGATACTCGAAGATGCCGAGGTACTCCCACGGGCCCATGACTGCGAAGAAGCGCTCGACAGTCCCACCCTCGCCCTCGACGATCTTGTGGATCTCGTCGAAGTACTCGGGGGTCTTCTCGAAGTGCTCCCGGGCGCTCGGCGCGACCCTGAAGAACCCGACATAGGTGAACATCCGCCACCTCACTCCTTTACGGGGCATCGCTTAGAGCCCCACCAGAACGGGAGTCTCCTCTCTCGGCGAACCGCTGCCATCCGCGGGCACTCGGATCGCGCTGCTCGAAACTACGTAGAACAGGCCAGGAACAGAAGAAGCGGATCAGTAGTTTCGAGCGACCTCACTCAGCAGGGTTACCGATGACCGTTCGGCGCCTCGCCGGCATCCTGCGGCGTAAAGAAAGGAGGCGATTTGAGCACGCTCTTCACGATCATCGTCTTCGCCGTTGTGCTCGCGGGCCTGGTCGTTGGCCTCTGGGCGCTGTACGAGATGAGTCCGTTTGCCAAGCACACGGACCGGTTCCGCAACCCGCGCACCGGCGAGCGTACGGGCGCGAGCCCACGTCTCGACTGACGGAGGGTCGCTGACCGAGTCAGGCCGGCTCGACGGGGTCCCCAACGCGGACCCGGCCCGGCTTTGCGACTGCCGCGTGGACGCCGAACGGCAGCGGTTCGGTCGTCTCGGCTTCTCGCCGGTAGGCGGCGAGCGCTTTGAGCGTGTCGAGGTCGGGCGCGCCCGTCTCGGGGTTCTGCGTCGTCACGGCGCATCGCCCGACGTTCCCCTGCGGGACGACGACCGCCTCACCGAGGCGAACGCGGCGGCCGAGCCACTCGTCCTCCCCGTGCTCGCCGAGGCCGTCGATGCCGAAGTTCATGCGGAAGCGGCGCTCGTCGACCTCGTCCACGCCGAGGGCCCGCGCCATCGCCTGCAGCGAGCCCGTGCCCAGCAGCGTCGCGGCGCCGCTCCGTCTGCGGTCCGGCGCCGGTCCCGAACCTCCCACGAGCCGCAGCCGCCGGCCGGCGAAGTCGGAGATCGCCTCGCTCCACGGCCCGTCGACGGCGCGTGCCTCGACGGTGATGCCCCAGAAGTTCGTCTCGATCGAGCCGTCGAAGCCAACCGACTGCGAGATCGTCGTCCCGTCTGGAAAATCGAGCGTGAGCGAGCCCGCCTCGCGGTCGTAGCGGGGAACGATCTGCTGCAGGCCGCCAAGTCCCTTGCTGTTCACGAGCCGGTCGTTCTCGTCGACGAGAAAGAACTCGCGGTCGCCGGTGATCCCGGCCTCGGTCAGCTCGCATTCGTCGAGCTGCCGGACGGCGAGGCCCTTGACGGGACAATGCGAGATCCAGGCGACGCGCAGGCTCATACGGGTAACGCTAGCGGCGGCGGGCGCTGTCCCAGCTCGCCGCGACCGCGGCCGGGTCGAGGCGCTCGGCGGCGGCGAGCGCACGATCGGCGCGCCTGGCCGTCTCGCGGCCGAAGATCCCGCCCAGGACCCACTTGCGCGTGAGCCGGACGAGGTGGAGCTTGTCGTCGGTGGGACGGAGCTTGCGCTTCGGATGGAGATAGAGGTCGAGCGTCACCTTCTTGACGAGCGCCGGGTCGGCGGGCTCGCCCGTCGCCTGCTCGAGCCGGTGGGCCACCAGCGAGGACAGCACCTGGATCTCGCGCACGCCCGTGCGCACCGCGACCCCCACGGAGATCGCGCTCGACGCGACGATGACCCACGGCAGCTTGACGAGGCGCGCCCCGCGGGCGAAAGCGCGGACGACCGGTACGGCCAGCACGATCACGCGCTGGATGTCGTCCGCGACCGACTCGGCGTGTTCGTCGCCGGCGAGCACGCGCCTGGCCTCGTCGGCCGAGGTGACGTGCTTGTCGCCGAGCAGCACGTCGTCGATCGCCCGGCTGACGAGCGCGTCGATCGCGTGAGCGAGCGCGACGCCGGCTCTGCCCGCGTCGGCACCCGCCTTCTTCCCCGCGGCTGCCGAGCGGCTGAGCACGACGGCTCCCTTGCTCGCCGCTCCGTCCGCCACACGCATGGAACGATCGTATTCGCCCGGCGCGGGCGGGTCGAAACCTCAGCGCGAGACGCTGAAGGTCGCGCCGGCGCGCTCGCGCGCTCGGGCGAAGCCGGCGCCGACAAAGTCTCGGAACAGAGGCGCGGGCCGCGTCGGGCGCGACTTGAACTCGGGATGGAACTGGCTAGCGACGAACCACGGGTGGTCCGGGAGCTCGACGATCTCGACCAGCCGGCCCTCCTGGAAGGTGCCCGAGACGACGAGGCCCGCCTCGACCAGCTGCGGCCGGAAGTGGTTGTTCACCTCGTAGCGGTGCCGGTGCCGCTCGTGGACGACGAGCTCGTTGTAGGCGGCGAGCGCGCGCGTCCCGTCAGCCAGCTCGACCGCCTGCGCACCGAGGCGCATCGTGCCGCCGAGATCCTCGATCTCCTTCTGCTCGGGGAGGAGGTCGATCACCGGGTACGGCGTCTCCGGGTCCATCTCGGTCGAGTTGGCGCCGTCGAGGCCGACCACGTGCCGCGCGTACTCGGAGACGGCGACGTGCATCCCGAGACAGATCCCGAGGTACGGGATCTCGTGCTCGCGGGCGACGCGACAGGCCAGGATCTTGCCCTCCCACCCGCGTGAGCCGAAGCCGCCGGGCACCAGCACGCCGTCGACCTGCTCGAGCTCGGCCTGGGCCTCCTCCAGGGACATCCCCTCGGCGTCGAACCAGCGCACGTTGACGGTGCAGCCCTGGTGGACGCCCGCGTGCCTGAGCGCCTCGTGCACCGACAGATACGCGTCGCGCAGCTTCACGTACTTGCCGACGAGCGCGATCTCGACCTCGCCGTCGCGCGGCGAGCGGATCCGCTCGGTCAGCTCGAGCCATTCGCCGAGATCGGCCTCGCCCGCCGGCAGCCCGAGCTTCTCGCACACGAGTGCGTCGAAGCCCTCTTCCTGCAGCGCGGAGGGCACGAGGTAGAGGTCGGGCACGTCGTGGTTGGCGACGACCGCCTCCGGCTCGAGGTCGGCGAAGAGCGCGATCTTCTCGCGAATGTCGTCGGAGATCGCGTCGTTCGAGCGCGCGACGATCACATCCGGGTGGATGCCGATGCGCCGCAGCTCGTTGACGGAGTGCTGCGTCGGCTTCGTCTTCAGCTCGCCCGCGGTCTCGATGAACGGAACGAGCGTGACGTGCACGTAGCAGACGTTCTCGGCACCGGCCTCGCGGCGGAACTGGCGGATCGCCTCGAGGAACGGGAGCGACTCGATGTCGCCGACGGTGCCGCCGATCTCGGTCACGACCACGTCGCAGTCGCTCGCCTCGGTGGCGCTGCGGATGCGCTCCTTGATCTCGTTCGTGATGTGCGGGATCACCTGCACCGTCGAGCCGAGGTACTCGCCCTTGCGCTCCTTGCGGATCACGCGGTCCCAGACGGAGCCGGCCGTGTGGTTCGCGGTGCGCGAGAGGTTCTCGTCGATGAACCGCTCGTAGTGGCCGATGTCGAGGTCGGTCTCGGCGCCGTCCTCGGTGACGAAGACCTCGCCGTGCTGGAAAGGGCTCATCGTCCCGGGATCGACGTTGATGTACGGGTCGAACTTCTGCATCTGCACCTTCAGCCCGCGCGCCTTGAGGAGCCGGCCGAGCGAGCTCGCGGTGATGCCCTTGCCGAGCGACGAGACGACGCCGCCGGTGACGAAGACGTACTTCGGCGCGCGGCGGGCCACTAGGGACGCCCCAACTGGTCGAGGCGCGAGAGGAACGGGGAGCGCTCGATCAGCTCGTTGAAGGAACGGGTCTCGCCGAGGAGGTTGAGGCCCGCGAGAGCTGCGATCGCAAGCTTGCGGCCCCTGCCCGTGAATCGGTCCACGGAACTCAAGCCTAGCAGCGCCCCCAGCGCGTTCGAGCCTGCGTCCCCGAGCATCGTCATCTCGCGGAGATCGTAGGGGGCGACGAGGACGGCAGGGACGAGTGGCGCGCGCACGAGCGGCGCGACGGCGAGGTACGCCTTCAGCGCCCGGCCGGGGCGGGTGTCGAGCTGGTTCAGGAAGTTCGCGGCGAGCGCGACGAGGAGGGCCCCGGAGACCGAGCGGGTGCGCGCGAGCCCGTAGAGCGGGATCGCGACGGCCTTGAGCGTGCCGGTCGTGACCCCGGCGCGGAGGTGGGTGCGGACACCGCGCTCGGGTCCGGCGAGGAGATCGTCGGCGAGGCCGATCGCGGTCACGACCGGCTCGCGCACGGCAAAGACCCAGCCGACGAGGGGCAGGCGGAGTCCCCGGTGATTCGTGTTGGTCGGCCCGCAGGCGAGCGCGGCGTCGAGCAGCTGGCGGCCGCGGTGCAGGAAGCCGCCGACGTCGCGTCCGGTCGCCCGGTGACGCAGTGGCAGCTCGCGCTCTTCGACGCCGAGCCCTGCGCGGACCGCGTCGATCGTCATCCGCACCTCGCAGCCGAACCCGGGCGCGAGGGGGAAGCAGGCGGCGCGGGCAGCCGGCGAGAGCGCCCGCTGTCCGGAGAGCGGCTCGCGCGCCTCGTAGCCGCTGCAGAGCCGGATCAGTTCGCGGGCGGCGCGCTTGGCGACCCCGAAGCCTCCCCCCTGCCGCTCGCGAAAGGCGGCGACGGCCAGGTCGGCGCCGTCCTCGACGAGCGGCCCGAGGTCGCCCTCGAGGTCGGCGTCGCAGAGCAGCAGCGGGCCTGCGCCCGCCTCGCGCTCGGCGAGCGTCAGCGCCTGCCCCTTGCCGAGCCGCGGCAGCCGCACGACTCTCGCCCCCGCCCGTTCCGCCGCCTCCGCGGTCGCGTCGCGCGAGCCGTCGTCGGCGACCAGGACCTCGGCCTCGGGGAACGCGAAGCGGAGAGCGGCCACCGTCGTCCCGATCGACCGCTCCTCGTCGCGCGCCGCGACAAGGACGGTCAGGCGGTCAGCCACGGGGCGGGATGAACGGCGGCAGCGACTGGTCCGCGGTCGCCTTGATCCCGTACTGGCCGGCGGGCGCACCGGCGAGCAGGAGGACGAGAGCGAGCTTGCCGGCCGGCTTGTCGACGTCGTCCACACTCGAGAGACCGCCCGCGCGGAAGGCGTCGATCGCGGTGGTCGCCGAAGTCGTGGTCTCGGCGCCAACTGCCGGCACGGCCGCCGAGTCGAGGCCCTGGTAGAGCCCGAGCAGGAACTTGCTGGTCGCCCCGCGCTGCGGCGGGACCGGCCGGGCGATGATCACGCCATCGACCGGCTCCTTGCTCCCGCCGACGGGGTGCTGCTCCTCCACGAGCGTGTCGGTGAGCGCGTCCCAGAGCGGCGTCTCGCCGCCGGACACGAGCTCGTCGCCGAGCGCTTGGCCGAGGGTCTGCAGCTTGGAGCGCCCCGCGTACGCTGCGCCCACCTGCGACGCCCTCAGCTTCGACTCGATCGTCTTCAGGTCGAGCGGGAGCTTGAGCGCGCGGAAGCGCGCCTCGGTGGCGCCCGAGTCGGTGAGCGTGCGCTCGATCGTCGAGCGGACCCCGCCGTCCGCGGAGCCGATGGACACGACCGCGATCCGCTTGTCGCGCAGGCGGTTGCGGACGAGCACCGGGTAGCTCTCGTTCATGTAGACCTGCGCGGCCCGCAGCTCGCGCTGCGAGAGCCCCGAGCTCTTCGAGGCGGCGTCGAGGTCAGCCTGGAGCTGCGCGACGCGCTGCTTCAGCAGGCTGCGGTTCGCGCTGTCGACGAGCCCGCGGTCGGAGATCCCGACGCCGACCAGGATCCCGATCACGAGCGCCAGGAAGACCGCGGCGAGTGAAGCTACGTGGTAGCGAAGGTCGAACATGGCTAGTGCCCCTTCCAGTGATGCTGCCCAGTCTCTCGGTCGCGAGCACCAAGCCAGGAGCCGCACTCGCCCGCGGGCAAGGCTGGTTGCCTTGCCAAGGGCGAGGGTGGTTCATGGCGCCGCGTGATCGCGGGCGAGAGGCCGGCAAGTATTGCTGGAAGGGGCACTAATCCTCGGCGGCAGTCTGGCATAGGGCGTGCAGGCGGTTCAGGGCTTTTCGCGGGAGCGAGCGGCTCACGCGGAGCCAGGGGCCGTCGACCTCGAGGGTCGCCTCGGTGTGGTCGTGCCCGACAGGCTCGAGCTGGAGCCTGGCCTCGATGCCGTCGTTGACGAAGAGGAAGCGGAGGAACTGCAGCGGCCGGACTTCGAGGATGGCGATCGTTCCCGCCGCCTCGTCCTTCCGCAGGTAGGCGGTGACGACGCTACTGGCCTGCGGGCCGGCCACGAGCTGCCAGCGCGCGCCCGGTGCAAGCCCTCGCCGGTCGGGCCGGACCGCGGTCACGCCCGGCCACCAGTCGGCCAGGTGGTTGGGCTCGGCCAGGAACCCCCAGACGTCCTCGGGCGGCGCGAGCAGCTCGCGCGATGCGACGACACGCGGCATTGCGCCTCAGCCTATGCCGAGGAGGTCGCGCAGCCGCTGGACGACCAGGCCGATGAAATGGCGCAGGCCGGGCGAGGCGAGGATCGCGACCACGATCGCCGCGAGCCCGGCGGCCGCGAACGCAACGAGCGGCCAGAGGCCGACCTCGCGGCTGACGAGTCGCGAGACGCCCTTTGCGTCCACGAGGATCTCGCCCACCTTCAGGCGGGTGACGAAGGTCGACGACATTCCCGCGCGGTCGCGCTCGAGGAACTCGATCAGGTTGAAATGCGTCCCCACGGCGACGATCAGCTCGGCCCCCTTCTCGTACGCCAGCAGGAGCGCGATGTCCTCGCTGATCCCCGGCGCGGCGACCGTGTGGAAGGGGACGCCCAGCGCCTCGAGCCTTTCGGCGCCGGGCGCGGCCCCATCGCGGTAGGCGTGCACGATCAGTTCCGCGCCGCAGCCGAGCGCCTTGTCGGAGACGGAGTCCATGTCGCCGACGATCACGTCGGGCTTCATCCCGGCCTGGAGCAGCGCATCGGCGCCGCCGTCGACTCCCAGCAGCACGGGCCGGAAGTCGCGGACGTACGGGCGGACGATTCCGAGGTCGCGCTTGTAACCCGGGCCGCGGGCTACGACCAGCGCCTGCCGCTCCCGGAAGCGCGTCTTCAGCGGCGGGAACTGGACGCCCTCTGCGAGGAGCCCGCCCTCCTCGCGGAGGTACTGAAGGGTGTTCTCGGCGAAGACCTGGAGCGCGTCGGTGACACGGGCGCGCTGCTCGGCGAGTGCTGCCTCGAGCCGGCCCGCGTCGAGCGCCCGGCCGGAGGCGAGACAGGTTCCGTTGCGGAAGATGCTCGCGCCGCGGATCGTCACCGGCTCCCCGTCGCCGAGCTCGTCGAAGAGCGAGGCGCCCGGCGCGTCGATCAGGCGCACGCCGCCGCGCACGAGCAGCAGCGGCCCGGGGTTCGGGAAGCGGCCCGACTGCGACTCGGCGACGTTGACGACCACGCGCACCCCCGACTCGAGCAGCTCCTCGGCCGACGCGCGGTCGATGTCCTGGTGGTCGATGATCGCGACGTCGTCCGGGCCGAGCCTGGGCACGAGGCGCTTCGTCCGCTTGCCGAGCTTCGCGGCGCCGGTGAACTCGATGAAGCTCATCGCTCTGCTTGGAGAGTGGAGATGAACTCCTCGCCGCCGAGCATTCGCGTCAGCTCGTCGCGGCGCTCCGTCTCGTCGAGGGCCTCGATTCGCGTGTGCGTCGGGTCGCCGGGCACTTTCTCGACCCGGAAGTGGCGCTCCGCGACGCTCGCGATCTGTGGCAGGTGCGTGATCGTGACGACCTGTGCCCGCTTGGCGAGCCGCTGCAACGTCTCGCCCACCGCGTGCGCCGTGCTGCCGCCGATGCCCGCGTCGATCTCGTCGAAGACGAGCGTCTCGCCGCCGCCCACGGCCGCGATCGCGAGGGCGATCCGCGAGAGCTCGCCGCCGGACGCCGTCTCCGCGACCGGCGCGAACGGCAGGCCCGCGTTCGGGCGGATCAGGAAGGAGACGCGGTCCCGGCCCGTCGGGCCAGGGTCGGCTGCGTCGAGCACGGCCTGGAACTCGCCCTCGCCGAGCCCGATGCCCTGCAGCTCCCGCGCGACCGCCTCCGCGAACGGCACGGCCGCCTGTTCCCTGGCCTCGTGGAGCGCTGACGAGAGGCGATCGACCCGCCGCTCGGCTTCGCGGAGCGCTTCGGCGGCAGCCTGGGATGGATCGGCGCCGCCCTCGAGCGCGTCCAGCTCGGCCCTCGCCTCGGCGGCGCGCGCGAGTAGCTCCTCGTAGGTCTCGCAGCGGTGGCGCCGCCGTACGTCGGCGATGCGGTCGAGCTCGCTCTCGACGTGCTCGAGACGGTCCGGCTCGGCCTCGAGCGACGCGAGGAAGGCGTGCAGGTCGGAGGCGGTCTCGCGGAGGCGCAGCTCGACGTCGCGGAGCTCGTTCCCGGCGCGTTCGAGCTCGGGGGCGAGCCGCTCGAGTGGCGCCAGGGACCGCTCGGCGAGAGCGACGAGACCGGCTGCGCCTTCGCCCTCGTCGGGCGAGAGTGCCTCCCCGGCCGCCGAGGCCGCCGCCGCGAGCTCGGTGACGTGGCGCAGCCGCTCGCGCTCGGCGCGGAGCGACGCCTCGGTGTCCGGCTCCAGCCCGCCGGTGTCCTCGACGAGCGCGCGCAGCTCGGCGAGGCGTGTCTCCGCAGCGGCGGCGCCCTGGGTCAGCTCTTCATGGCGGCGCCTGGCGGCCGCGAGCTCGCGCCAGGCGATGCGCAGCTCCGAGCGGCGCTTCGCCTGTTCGTCGCCGGCGAACGCGTCGAGCACATCGAGCTGGTACGAGGGCCGCGCCAGGCGGCGCTGCTCGAACTGGCCGGACATCGCGATCAGGCGCTCGGCGGCGGCGGCGGTGTCCTCGCGCGCGGCGGAGCGGCCCCAGGCGTAGGCGCGCGTGCGGCCGTCGGCGAAGACGCGGCGGGCGAGGACGAGGCCGTCCTCGCCCTCGGGCCGGAGCTCGGCGAGTGCCTGCAGCTCCTCGTCCTCGAAGAAATGCGCCGGGAGCTCGAGCTCGGCCTCGACGTAGGCCTCGTTCCCGTCCGGCCCGACGCAGCGCCGCGTCGCCGCGCGCTCCGAGGAGCAGGCCGATCGCCTGGGCGAGGATCGTCTTGCCCGCGCCGGTCTCGCCGGTGATGGCGTTCAGGCCGGGAGCGAGAGCGAGCTCCGCCTCACGGATGAGGACGAGGTTCTCGATCCGGAGCCGGCGGAGCACGCCTGGATGCTACGCCGAGCGCCTGCGCACGGCGACCCGCTGAAACGGCCCCGCTCGAGCCAGGCATGTGCGCCGCGCCCCCTCGCGCGCGCGTGCGCGCGCATGCGCGCCCCAGGGTGGGTGGGGGTTAGGGACGGTACCGCCCCTGCGCCGCGAAGGTGTGACGATTGCGTGCCGAATGTGTGCCAATTGCGAACGCGCCGCCGGGCGGCCGCCGCGCTACGAGGCGAACGTGCGCCGGTAACGGCTGAAGAACGTGCTCTCGGGCAGCGTCGCGAGCAGGCTTCGCGCCTCCGCAAGCCGTACGACGA
The DNA here is from genome assembly GCA_963788215.1 of uncultured Actinomycetes bacterium. Taxonomy (GTDB): domain Bacteria; phylum Actinomycetota; class Thermoleophilia; order Gaiellales; family Gaiellaceae; genus AC-32. The sequence continues at coordinate 90,941 of CAWBFX010000001.1, read as the reverse complement.
CCTCGGCGCCGGGCCCGAGGTCACCCAGCCGGTGACCGTCCGCCAGCAGCGCAGCGTCCACGTCTTGCGTCCGGTTCACGACCGTCAGCTCCTGCCCGCGCGGCACGACCAGCGGGCGCGCGTGGAGCGAGTGCGGCGCGACGAACGTCACCGCCATCGCGTCCAGGCCCCAGACGAGCACCGGCCCCCCGTTCGACAGGTTGTACGCCGTCGATCCGGACGGCGTCGAGCAGACGAGCCCGTCGCAGGGGATCCACCCGAGATCCTCGCCGCCGACCGACCAGCCGAGCTCGATCATCCGCCCGAGCACCGAGCTCGTGACCACGACGTCGTTCACGGCAGTCCAGCGCGAGCCGCCGGCCTCGCCCTCGAGCACCGGCAGCTCGACCACGCGGTACTCCCCGGCGAACGCCCGCCTCAGGCCGTCCTCGAGCTGGCCCGCCTCGAACGCCGCGAGGAAGCCCACCCGCCCGAAGTTGGCGCCGATCACCGGCACGCCGGTGCCGAGGAACCGCCGCAGCGCCCGCAGCATCGTCCCGTCCCCGCCGAGGACGACCGCCAGATCCGCCTCCGCGACCGCGCCGTCCTCTGCGCCCAGATCGTGCTTCTCGCGCTCCTCGTCGGGAAAGAGCAGCTCGACCCCCCGCTCCTCCGCCAGACGCTGCAACTGCTCGAGCGCACCGCCGATCGCCTCCGGCCTGCCGTGGGTGATCACGGCCGCGCGCCGGACTTCAGGTCGTTGCGTCGTCGATCCAGCGCTCGAGCTCATCGGGATTCACCGGCCGCTCGTGGTTGACCCGCTCGTTGCTGACCAAGTGCAGAAAGAACTCGCGGTTCCCCTTCGGGCCGGGCAGCCCGGAGTCTACGACGCCCGCGACCGTCGCCCCCCAGCCGGGCGCCGCGCGTGCGACCTCGAGCAGCACCCGCCGCCAGACCTCCGGATCCCGGACGACGCCCTTCCTCGCCTCCGCGCGGCCCGCCTCGAACTGCGGCTTCACCAGGGCGACCGCCTCCCAGCCCGGCTCGGCGAGCGCGAGCGCCGGCGGGAGCGCCGTGCGCAGCGAGATGAACGAGACGTCGCACGTCACGAGCTCGGGCGCGAACGGCAGCTCGCGAAGCTCCCGCACGTTCACGCGCTCCAGCACGGTCACGCGCGGGTCGCCGCGCAGCCGCGGGTGCAGCTGGCCGTGCCCGACGTCGACCGCGATCACACGCGCGGCGCCGCGCTGCAGCAGGACGTCCGTGAACCCGCCCGTCGAGGCGCCGACGTCGAGGCAATCTCGCTCCGCCGGATCGACGCCGAACGCGTCCAGCGCGTGCGCGAGCTTCTCGCCCCCTCGCGACACGTACGGCGGCGGCGCCGTCACCGTGAGCTCGGCCGACTCGTCGACCTGTTCGCCGGCCTTCTCGTGGCCCGGCACGAGCCCCGCGAGCACGAGCGCCTGCGCCTGGGCCCGGCTCTCGGCGAGCCCGCGCTCGACGAGCAGGACGTCGAGCCGCTTCTTCGCCATCAGCCCACGACCGAGAGCACCGCGTCCCAGGCGACCTCCGAGGCGACGACGCCGAGCGCGGTCGTGTCCAGCAGCGGATCGCTCTCGACGGCCCCGGTCGAGACGGCGAACAGAACGTCGCCGTCCTCGAGGGCGTGGAACGGCTGGATTGCGCGCGCCATCGACGCGTGCACCTGCCGCCCCAGCGTCTGCAGGTCGCGCGCCTTCGAGGCGGAGATTGGTGACGACGACTGTGAGCGTCGTGTTCCCGGGCGGCGGACGCACCGGCCGGCCTCCCGAGAGCCGGTCCTCGACGCCGGCCGCGAGCGCCACGCGCGCGGCCTTCTCCGGGTCGCGATGGCCGAGCACGACGGTTCCTCCGCGGTCGACGATCGCGCCGATGGCGTTCACGACCGTGAAGACGGCGACCTTGGTCTCGCCCACCTGGCGGAAGGCGCCGCCCTGGCCGGCCGCCTCGCGCAGCTCCCAGCCGAACAGCTTCCCCGCCGTGGCGGAGCGGCCTGCGCCACGCGCGCCGAGCGGGAAGAAGCCCGGCCGGGTGGACCTCAGCGCCGCCCGCCCGAGCTCCTTGTCCGGGTAGACCGCGTTGTCGCGCCCGCCCCAGTCGAAGATGATCGCGCCCGAGACGAGCGGGATCTGCAGCCAGTCGGTGCGGTAGCCGCGCCGCGCGAGCAGCTCGGCGGCGACACCGGCCGCCGCCTCGAGACCGAAGAGCGAGCCGCCCGCGAGGCAGATCGCGTCGACGAGAGCCACGCCCGCGCCGCTGACGGCCGGCGAGCCGCCGCGCACGTCGGTCGAGCATGCGACGGGCCCGTCCGGGAAATGCAGCACCGTGCAGCCCGTGGGCCCCTCGTCGTACTCGGCAACGCCGATCTCGAGGCCTGCGAAGTCGAAGGACAGCTCGCGGCCCTCGAACGACGTCCTCGGAGTCAGCTCCGCCGAGTCGTTCGACAGGCGCGGCACGACGCGGGTCAGGACGTGCGGGCCGCGAGCCCGGCGACGATCCCGCTCAGGACGAACGTGTCCGCGGAAACTTCCAGCAGCAGAGCCTGGGCCCGATCGGCGGTCTCGTCGGCGAGCTTCCTGGCGCCCTCCGCCCCCCGCTCGAGCGCGAAGCCGTCCTCGTCGAGGATGTCGTCGACGATCTGGAAGAGCAGCCCGACCTCGTCCGCGAACGCCCGCCACGGCGCCTGCTCGCGCTCGGGCACCTCGGCGACCCAGAGCGCGCACGCCACCGACGCGGAGAAGAGGCAGCCCGTCTTGAGGCGGTGCAGCGAGGCGAGATCGGAGGCGCCTCCGGCGATGTCGAGGTACTGGCCGCCGATCATCCCGAGCGTCGCCTGAACGAGCTCGCGCGCGACCGCCGGCGTCGGGTAGGTGAGCGCGAGCCGCAGCGCCTCGGCCAGGAGCGCGTCGCCGGCGAGCACGCCGACCGCCTCGCCGAACTCGGCCCAGGTGCTCGCGCGCCCGCGGCGGAGCCGATCGTCGTCGAGCGCCGGGAGGTCGTCGTGGACGAGCGAGAAGTTGTGGACGAGCTCGAGCGCCGCGGCCGCCGGCAGCGCGGCCTCGGGCTCGGCTCCCGCAGCTTCGGCCGTCGCCATGCACAGCACCGGCCGCACCCGCTTGCCGCCGCCCGCGAGTGCGTACCGCATCGAGCCCTCGAGCCCGCCGAGCTCGGGCGTCAGCGCCAGCTCTTCCAGGTACGTCTCGATCAGCTCGCGGAGCTCTTCCGCCGTGCTCATCCCTCAGTCTCCCTCTTCGCCTGCTGGAGCTGCGACTCTACTTCCTTCGCGATCTGGGACAGCTCCTGCAGGATCTCGATCGCCTCGTCGGGGTCCTTCGTCTCCTCGAGCCGCCCGCGCGCCTGCTCGAGCCGGCCCAGCAGCTCCTCCGCCTGCTTCAAGCGTTCCTCGGCGGTCACACGGCCCTCTCCGTCACGATGCGCCCGAGTATGCCGTTGACGAGCCGGCCTGCGTCATCGGACGAGTAACGCTTGGCGAGCGAGACCGCCTCGTCGATGGCCACTTCGACCGGCACTTCGCCGCGGTCGAGCTCCAGGATCGCCAGGCGCAGAATGTTCCGCTCGAGCGCGCCGAGCCGGTCGGCCGTCCACTCGTCGGCGGCCTCCGTGATCCGGCGGTCGAGCTCCTCGTGCCGCTCGATGACCGCCTCGGCCAGGTCGCGCGCGAAGTCGTCGACGTCGCCCTCGTACAGCGACGCCAGCTCCTGGCCCGTCACGTCCCACTGGTAGAGCAGGACGAGCGCCGTGCGGCGCCCTGCGCGGCGACCGGCCATCAGCTCGCGCGGGCGAGGGCGGGCAGCGCGGCCGCCGAGTCCTCGAGCCAGCTCGTCGAGTAGCGGCCGCTCGCGAAGCCCTCGCTGCGGAGGATGTCGATCGCGAGCTCGCGCGTCGTCTGGACCCCCTCCAGTCGGAGCTCGCCGAGAGCCCGCAGCGAGCGCGCGATCGCGTCGTCACGCGTGTCGTCCCAGACGACCAGCTTGCCGAGCAGCGAGTCGTAGTGCGGCGGCACCGTCGCGCCGTCCTCGATCCACGTGTCGAGCCGGATCCCCGGCCCGAGCGGCGGACGGAAGGCGGTGATGCGGCCGGGCGCGGGCGCGAAGTCGCGGGCGGGGTCCTCCGCGTTCAGGCGGACCTCGATCGCGGCCCCGCGGCGCTCGGCGCGGCCGGTCCGAGCGAGCCGCTCGCCGGATGCGATCCGCAGCTGCTCGCGCACGATGTCGATCCCCGTCACGAGCTCCGACACGGGGTGCTCCACCTGGAGCCGCGCGTTCAGCTCGATGAAGTAGAAGGCGCCATCAGGCCCGAGCAGGAACTCGAAGGTCCCTGCGTTGCGGTAGTCGATCGCATGGCAGGCGCGCTCGGCGGCGGCCTCCATCTCCTCGCGGCGGTCCTCGGTCAGCGCCGGCGACGGCGACTCCTCGATGAGCTTCTGGTGGCGCCGCTGGATCGAGCACTCGCGCTCGCCGAGCGTGAGGACGCCGCCCTCGCCGTCGGCGAGGACCTGGATCTCGACGTGGCGGGCGGGCGAGATCGCCTTCTCGAGGTAGAGGCTCCCGTCGCCGAAGGCCGCCTCGGCCTCCATCGCCGCCGTCGAGTACGCCGAGTGGAGCTCCTCGGGACCGCGGACGAGCCGCATGCCCTTCCCGCCGCCGCCGGCCGAGGCCTTCAGCAGAACCGGGTAGCCGGCCTCCTCCGCGGCGGCCTCCGACTCGTCGAGCGTCGTCGCGCCCTCGGTACCCGGGACGACGGGAACGTCGGCGGCGCGCATCTCCGCCTTCGCCTGCACCTTGTCGCCCATCCGGGCCATCGTCGCCGCGCTCGGCCCGACGAAGACGAGGTCGTTCTCGGCGCAGGCCTCGACGAACGCCGGGTTCTCGGACAGGAATCCGTAGCCGGGATGGACCGCCTCGCAGCCGGTGGTGGCCGCTGCGGCGATCACGGACGGGATCCGCAGGTAGCTCTGGTTCGCAGGGGGCGGGCCGATGCAGACCGCGCGATCGGCAAGGCGCGTGTGCAGCGCACCCTCGTCGGCGGTGGAGTAGACGGCGACCGCCTCGACGTCCAGCTCGTGGAGCGCCCGGATGACGCGGACGGCGATCTCCCCGCGGTTGGCCACAAGGACTCTGTTGAACATCAGACCGCCGGCGGCGCGACGACGGGCTCGAGCTCGAACAGGAGCTGGCCGAACTCCACCGGCTCGGCGTTGCCCACGTAGATCTGCCGGACGATGCCCGCGGCCTCGGCCTTGATCTCGTTCATCAGCTTCATCGCCTCGAGGATGCAGAGCGTCTGGCCGGGAGCGACGGTGTCTCCCTCCTCGACGAACGGCGGCGCCCCGGGCTGCGGCGCGCGGTAGAAGACGCCGACCATGGGCGCCTCGACGCGCGTGAAGCCGTTGGCCTGCGCCGGACCGAGCTCGGGCTGGACGATGCCCTCGTCGGCGTCTGCGGCCGCGGCGAGCGCCGGCTCGAGCGGCTCCGGCGTGCGGCGGACGGTTACCCGGACCCCGGCGTCCTCGACGGTCACCTCGCCGACGCCCGACTCCTGGACGATGCGGACGAGCTCGCGGATGCGCTCGGCCCTGGCCTGGTCGACCCCACCGGCGGAGAGGCTTTCGTCGCGCTGCGCACGGCCCCGGATCGCGTTCAGCAGCGGCTCGGCTTCCTGGCCGAACAGCGCGAGCAGGAGCAGCTCCTCCTCGCTCGCTGCGAGGCCCTCGGCGCGCTCGCGAACCTCGTCGAGGTCGAGCGCCTCCTCCTCGCCCGGCGCGTCGCCGGAGGTCAGCTGGACCGCGCGCCGGACGGCCGGGTCGATCGGCCCGGGCGGGTTGCCGAAGCGGCCCTCGATCAGGCCGCGCAGCTCGTCGATCACCATCTGGTAGCGCGTCGCCGAGAGGACGTGCACGAGCGCCTGCGAGCCGAGGATCTGGCCGATCGGCGCGGCGAGCGGCGGCCAGCCGACCTCCTCGCGGATCCGAACCAGCTCGTCGAGCACCTCGTCGAGGCGGTCGCCGGCAGCGCTCGCGCGGAGCTGGGCGTCGAGGGCGGCTACGAGGCCCGAGGGCATGCGGTGCTCGGCGGCCCGCACGGCGATCCGGGGCGCGAGCGGGGTCACCGGCTCGTCGCCGATGTGCTCGTCCACGAGCTCGGAGGCTTTCCAGAGCGCGTCGACGTCGACACCTGTGTCGAGGCCGAGCCCGGCGAGTGCCTTCGCGATCGCCTCGCCCGAGACGCGGTGAATCGTCAGGGCCACCGGGTAGACGGCGCAGGCGATCAGGTCGGCGCCGCCGCGCGCAGCCTCGAGCCCGGCCGCCATCGCGTTCCCGGCCGCACCCTGGCAGTAGAGCCCCACCGGGAGGCCGCTCGCGTCGAGCAGCGCGGCGGCCAGCTCCTGCGCGCGGTGCGGCTGGAGCGAGCCCGACGGGTCGTGGACGAGGACGCGCGAGGCGCCGAGCTCGGGCAGCTTGCGCGCTTGCGTCACCAGCGTCTCGAGCTCGCCCGTGTAGCCGGAGCCGTAGACGAGCCCTGCGTCGAACTCCTTGCCCGCGGCCGTGATCGCCTCGCCCGCCTCGCGCAGGTTCTCGACGTCGTTAAGCGGGTCGTGGAGCCGGAAGACCTCGATCCCGCTCTCGGCCGCCGACGCGACGAAGCGCCGGACGAAATCGCCGCCGACCGGGCGCGAGCCGACGAGAAAGCGGCCGCGCAGGGCCATCGCGAGCGGCGTCTTCGTGCGGGAGTTGAGCGCTCGGATCCGCTCCCAGGGGCTCTCGACCCCGCGGCGGACCGCCGTGTCGAAGACGCCGCCGCCCGAGACCTCGAGGTAGGCGAAGCCGGCGCCGTCCAGGATCTCGGCCAGCCGCAGCAGGTCGACCGTCGGCATGTACCCGGCGAGCGGCTCCTGCCCGAGCAGCCGGATCGTCGTGTCGACGAGCTTCGGCACGCGGGGAGCCTAGCGCCGCTCGGAGCAGCCGTCGCGCCTGCTGCAAGTTCTCTCGGCGAGGCCGGTGGCCACCAGCCTCCTCCCCACTGCGAGCGTATCGCCGAAACACGCACGCGTGGGCAACGCGAGGGTCACGAAAGCGTGCCGGTTTTTCGCTGAGGCGCCGCAGCTGCGCAGAGAGACCGGGCTGGGCAAGGCGTGCGCGTTACGATGCCGTTGTGGATCCAGCGACGAGGTAGCGGTCAGGCGCGGCTCACCGCGCGTTCATCGGCAGTCGGCGAGGCTCGATGGCCCGCCGATCGCGCTGCTACCACGACTTCGGAGGATCACCATGACACGGCAGAACCTGTTTTCTGATCACTGGGACGGCGAGCCCGACGACACCGGAACGCGCCGCCTCGTGTTCTGGCGGCCTGAGGACGCCCGCATGGGAGCGACGCTGCACGAGCTGGCTCCCGGGGCGGAGCAGAGCCGCATGCACATGCACTACGGAGCCGAAGAGATGTTCTTCGTCCTCGGCGGCCGCCCGACGTTCCGCAACCGGGACGGCGAAGAGACGCTCGCTCCCGGCGATGTCGTCTTCTGCCCGGAGGGACGCGCCGGGCTGCACACGTTCGGCAATCCGGGCGAGGAGCCTGCCCGCATTCTCGCGATCAGCGCGGGGAGCTTCCCCGACGTGGTCGCGTATCCCGAGGACGGATACGCGTGGGTGGCCACGCGCGATCCCGATCCCGAGCTGCTCGCGAGAGGAGGCGATCCCGGGATCATCGCCCGGTTCGAGATCCCGATCGAGCGAGGCGATCACGCGTAGCATTGCCGCCCATGCGTGAGCTCCGCCACGGCGTCTGGCACTGGCAATCGCCGCATCCCGACTGGGTCGAGAACGAGGACTGGTGGCCGCAGCTCGTCTCGTCGTACGCGATCGAGCTCGGCGACGACTTCGTGCTGTTCGACCCGCTCGCGGTTCCGGACGAGCTACGCGAGCGGGCGACCGCGGTCGTCCTGACCGCGCCGTACCACGAGCGCGACGCGCGCAGTCTCGGCCTGCCGATCCACACGCCGCCCGCAGACACGTGGCAGGACTGGGTCGACAAGTTCGGCGTCGACCCCGACCGGGTCCGCGGCATGGAGAGCGAGGACCTCGCGTGGCTGCGCGCGGGCGAAGGCGAAGGCCACTTCCACGGGCCGGGACCGTGGCCCTTCGGCATCCATGCCTACGCAGGCCGCGAGGACAACGACCTCGTCCTCTGGCTCCCGGCGGTCAACGCGATCGTCTGCGGCGACTCCCTCTCCGACTTCGGCGAGGGGCTGGGCGTCCAGCTCGGCGGCCGCAAGCACGTCACGGAAGAAGACGTGGCGCGAGGGCTCCGCCCGCTGCTCGACCTGCCGATCGAGCTCGTGCTGCCGGCGCACGGCGAGCCGGCGGATCGCGCGGCTCTGGAGCGAGTGCTCGGCTAGGCGCGCGAGATGTAGCGGCCTTCGCGCGGATCGACCTTGATCCGCTCGCCGATGTTCACGAACAGCGGCACCTGCACGACGGCGCCGGTCTCGAGGGTCGCCGGCTTCGTCACGTTCGAGACGGTGTCTCCCCGCACGCCGGGCTCGGTCTCGGTCACCTGGAGCTCGACGGACGAGGGGAGCTGCACGCCGGCCGGCCGGCCGTCCACGGTCATGATCTGCACCATCGACGAGGGCGGGATGTACGGCAGCGCGTCCTCCACGGCCTTGTGCGACATCGAGAACTGGTCGTACGTGTCCGTGTCCATGAACACGACCTCGTCGCCCGAGTCGTAGAGGTACTGCACCTCCTTGACCTCGGTGTGCACGCGCGGGAACTTCTCGCCCGCGCGGAACGTCTTGTCGACGACGGCGCCGGAGTCGAGGTTCCGCAGCTTCGAGCGGACGAACGCGCCGCCCTTGCCGGGCTTCACGTGCTGGAACTCCATGATGCGCCACACCGAGCCATCCATCTGGATGTGCATCCCGTTCTTGAACTGGTTGGTGTTGACGGTCTCTGCCATGCGGCTGCGAAGTCTAGGGAACCGTGACCAGTTCCTTCGTGAAGGAGGTGAGGATCTCCGGCTCGCCCTCGCGCACGACGACGAGGTCCTCGATGCGGATCCCGCCCAGTCCCTCGAGGTAGACCCCCGGCTCGACCGTGACGACCTGGCGCTCGGCGAGCGTGTCGCGCGACTCGCGGCTCAGGCGCGGCGCCTCGTGCACCTCGAGGCCGAGGCCGTGCCCGAGCCCGTGTCCGAAGTGCTCGCCGAGGCCGGCCTCCTCGATCACCTCGCGGGCGCTCAGGTCGGCGTCGATGCCGCTGGTGCCCGGGCGGATCGCGTCGAGCGCGGCCAGCTGCGCCCGGAGGCAGACGTCGTAGGCCTCCTGCAGGCGGTCGGGAAGCGGGCCGGTCGCGAACGTGCGCGTGCAGTCGGCCTTGTAGGCGCCGATCCTTGCGGCCGCGTCGATGACGACGGTCTCGCCGGCTTCGATCTTGCGGTCGGTGGGCCGGCTGTGCGGCCGCGCTCCGTTCGGGCCGCCCGCGACGATCGACTCGAAGCTCGGCCCGTCGCCGCCGAGCTCGTGGAAGAGCTGGTCGAGCCGCCAGGCGAGGTCCCGCTCGGTGCGGCCCGTGAACTGCTCCTCCGCGAAGCGCTCGAGCGCCTGGCTCGTGATCTCCGCGGCGCGGCGGATGACCGCGATCTCGTCCTCGTCCTTCACGGCCCTGAGCGCCTCGACGAGCCCGTAGCGCGGCACGAGCTCGATCCCGCCCGCGTGCAGCGATGCGTGCTGGCGGTAGGTCACGACCTCGGCCTCGAAGCCGACCTTGCCCGAGAGCTGCTCCGCGAGGAACGTGTAGAGGTCGCGCGCTGCCTGGACGAACTCGGCGCCCTCGACCGCCCGCGCGGCCTCGGCGTAGCGGAAGTCGCTGAAGAGAAGGACGCGGTCGGGCTCGACGAGAACCGCTGCATTGGAGCTGGAGAAGCCGGTCAGGTAGACGACGTTGGCCGGCGCCGAGACGAGCAGCGGCTCCTCGAGCGACTCGCGCAGGCGTTCGACGCGCGCGTTCACGTGCCGTGCTCCGCGAGGTAGGCGAGAGCCTCCCGGTAGCCGTCGGGCCCCTTGCCGATCACGCGCTCGGACACGACGTCGGCGAGCACCGAGTGCCGCCTCCACTCCTCGCGCTCCTCGATGTTCGACAGGTGGACCTCGACGACGGGCACGCTGAGGATCTCGAGCGCGTCGCGGATCGCGTAGCTGTAGTGGCTCCACGCGCCGGGATTGACGACCACGCCGCCGGCCCAGTCGAGCGCGTCGTGGCACCAGGCGACGAACAGGCCCTCCTGGTTCGTCTGGCGGCAGTCGGCCAGAAGCTCGAGCTCTTGGGCCCAGGCGTAGATGCGAGTCTCGAGCTGGTTGAGGGTGAGACCGCCGTACAGCTCGGGATCCCGGCGTTCGAGGACGTCGAGGTTGACCCCGTTCAGGACGGCCACGCGCACGGCGTGACTCTACTGGGCGATCAGCGCGTCGAGAGCCGCGTGAACGCGCTCGGGTGGAAGCTCGACCCCGGTCACCGGCTTGCCGGGCGCTTCGAGCAGGACGAGGCGCGGCTTGCCGTCGCGCGCCTTCTTGTCGCGCGCCAGCGCCGCCCAGGCGGCGTCGCGGTCGACGGGCACGGGCTCCGGCGCGAGCGTCTCCTCGACCGCGGTCGTCTCGAGCCCGGACAGCCGCAGCGCCGCGAGCAGGCCGAGCGCGACCGCCTCGCCGTGGGTCGGGCCGTCGTAGTCGCCGGCCGCCTCGAGCGCGTGCGCGAAGGTGTGGCCGAGGTTCAGGATCTCGCGCTCGCCCTGCTCGTGGGGGTCGCGCAGGCAGACGGCGGCCTTGAAGGCGGCGCAACGGCGGACGAGCTCTGCATCCGGGAGCTCCCAGAGCGGCTCGCCGGCGAGCAAGCCGGTCTTCACCACCTCGGCCATCCCCGCCCGGCGCTCTTCCTCCGGGAGGGTCTCGAGCAGCGAGGAGTCGATCAGCGTCGACTCGGGCCAGTGGAAGGCGCCGACGAGGTTCTTCGCCTCGGGCAGGTTCACGGCCGTCTTCCCGCCGATCGCCGCGTCGACCTGGCCAACGAGAGTCGTCGGCACGGCGATCCACGGCACCCCGCGCAGGAAGGTCGCGGCCGCGAAGCCCGCAGCGTCCGTCGTGCAGCCGCCGCCGAACGCGACGAGGACGCCGCCTCGGTCGAGCCGCAGGCCGCGCCAGAGCCGCTCGAGCGACTCGACGCTCTTCGCCGCCTCGCCCGGGCCCACCGGGTGAACGGGCAGGTCGAGCGGCGGCCCGTGCAAGTCGAGAACCGTCGGATCCGCGACGAGCTCGGCCTGCCGCCCGGCGACGAGCTCCGGCAGCCGAGCGAGCGAGCCGGGCTCGGCGACGATTCCCGCCGCCGCGAGCACGACCTCCTCGGCGCTCTCGGCAGTCACGTCCGCGACCTCGCGGTAGAGCGACTGGCGCTTGTCGTAGAGCGCCCGGAACTGTCCCTCGTCGCGCGCGAGCGGCCGGCCGCTGCGGCGAACCCTCCCCCACGCCGTGTCCGGGTCGACGTCGAGGAAGACCGTCAGCGCATGCTTGCCGAGCGATCTCCGAATCCTGGGAGTCTCGACCGCGCCTCCGCCGAGCGCCAGCACCGCCGGCCGCTCGTGCTCCAGCGCTGAGAGTGTCGCCTCGGCCTCGAGGATGCGGAACTCGACCTCGCCGCGCTGCTCGAAGAGCTCCGGGATGGCCTGCCCGGCCGCGCGCTCGAGCTCCCGGTCGAGATCGACGAGCCGCCGCCCGAGCCGCGTCGCGATCTCCGCGCCGAGCGTCGACTTGCCCGCGCCCATGAAGCCGACGAGCGCGACGTGCCGGTCTAGCGCGTGCGCCACGGGATCCGCTCCACGTAGGCGCGGTGGGCGGCGACGAAGTCGGCAAGGGAGTCGCCCCCGAACTTGTCGCGCGCGGCCCGGGCGAGCTCGAAGGCGACCGCAGCTTCGGCCACGACCGCCAGCGCTTCGACGGCGGCGACGTCGCTTCGCTCGACGAGGGCCTCGCCGGCTTCGCCCTGTCTCGAGGTCGACGGAGCGCAGCGGCCGCATCAGCGTCGGCAGCGGCTTCATCGCGGCGCGTACGACGACCGGCTCGCCGTTCGAGACGCCGCCTTCGATCCCGCCCGCGCGGTTCGTCTCGCGGTAGAGCGTCCCGTCCGCGTCCGCGAGGATCTCGTCGTGCGCCTCCGAGCCGCGCTGCTCGGCGAGCTCGAAGCCGGCGCCGATCTCGACGCCCTTCACGGCCTGGATGCCCATCAACGCGGCCGCGAGGCGCGCGTCGAGCCGCTTCTCCTTGGTCGCATACGTGCCGAGCCCGGGCGGGACGCCGTGCGCGCGCACCTCGACGACGCCACCGACCGTGTCGCGCTCGGCGCGCGCCTCGTCGATCCTCTGCTCGAGGGCCTCGGTGACGACCCGCCCGAGGACGTCGATTCCGATCTCCGCCAGGAGCGCCCTGGCGACCGAGCCCGCGGCGACGGCGACCGCCGTCTGCCGGGCAGAGGCCCGCTCCAGGGCGTCGCGCGCGTCGGCGAGCCCGTACTTGAGCGCGCCCGCGAGATCCGCGTGGCCCGGCCGCGGAAGTGTGACCGGCTTCGTGCCCTTGCCCTGCGTCTCGCCCTCCGGGGGCCACGGGCTCATCCCCCACGTCCAGTTCTTGTGGTCGCGGTTGCGGACGACGAGCGCGAGGGGGGTCCCGAGGGTGCGCCCGTGACGGAGGCCGGCGAGCACCTCGACCTCGTCCTGCTCGAGTTTCTGCCGCGGGCTGCGGCCGTAGCCCTGTTGCCGCCGCGCGAGGTCGGCGTCGATCGCCGCCCTGTCGAGGACGAGCCCCGCCGGGAGCCCGCTCACGATCGCGACGAGCGCCGGCCCGTGCGACTCGCCCGCGGACGTCAGCTCAAGCGCCATCGCCTAAGCCTAGGGCCGCCCGCATGACCTCGACAGGCGCTTCGACCCCCGTCCAGAGCCGGAACGAGGCCGCGCCCTGGCGCACGAGCGCTTCGAGCCCGTCGACGACGAGCCGGCAGCCGGCAGCTCGCGCGGCATCGATCAGAGCCGTCGGGCTCCCGTCGGGGTTGTAGGCGAGGTCGACGACGGCCTGCTCCGCGCTCGGCTGGATCAAGAGCTCGTCCCGCACAGGAGTCGCGTTGACGACGAGGTCGCAACCCGACGCGTCCGGGGGCCAGTCCCCCCGCCGGGAGAACTGGCGCACCTCGCCGGAGAGCGCGGGCAGCAGCGCCTCGGCCGCGCCGCCCGCGCCGATCAGGCACACGCGCGCGGCCTCGATCCCGCGCACGATCTCCTGGTCGCTGTTGAAGCCGAGCACCCGGCCGTCGCGCAGGACGAGCGTGTTGACCGACTCGCCGTCCGCCTCGTCGCAGAGCGCCGCGACCGCCTGCTTGTGCGGAATGGTCACGTTGGCGCCAGTGAACCCGAGCGCGACGAGGCCCGCGACCGCCTGCTCCAACCCCTCCGGCGCGACCTCGAGCGGCACGTACGCAAGATCGAGCGCCCGCGCCGCGAAAGCAGCGTTCTGCATCCTCGGGGACAGCGACCCGGCCACGGGCCGGCCGAGCAGCCCGACCAACCGCGTGCCGCCGCCGATCACGGGTAGCCGTGCGCAGCCTTGTACGCGTTGAACGCGTCGAGGCTCTGCGTGAAGAAGTGATGCTTCTTGTCCGGCTTGCGCACGAAGTAGAGGAAGTTCACGTGCGCCGGGTGCGCGGCCGCCTGCATGGAGGCGAGGCCGGGGTTCCCGATCGGCGTCGGTGGCAGCCCGAAGTGGCCGCCGAGCGCGCTCGTGTTGTAGGGGCTCGCGGTCTCGAGCTGCGACTGGTGGATCGACTCCGTGGGCGGGATGTGCAGGCCGTAGCGCAGCGTCGCGTCGATTCCGAGCTGCATGTGGTCGTGCAAGCGGTTGTAGATGACGGCCGAGACGAGCTGGCGCTCTTCGGGGGCGGCGGTCTCCTCTTCGACCATCGACGCGATGATCAGCACGTCGTAGGGCGTCAGATTCTTCGAGCGCGCGTAGGCGAGATTCAGCTGCGACCAGTTGCGCTGGAAGGCCTGCAGCTGGCGCTTTGCGAGCTGCGCCGAGGTCGTGCGGCCTGTGAAGTCGTAGGTCGCCGGGAACAGAAAGCCTTCGAGCGGGTGCTTGCCGAAGCCGGGGATGAAGCGCGGCCGCTTCGTGGCGCCGAGGTAGGTCGAGGCCTTGAGCTTCGGCTTCCGTCCACGCTCCTTCTGCGCGATCTTCGCGACGGCCGCCACCCGCTGGGCCATCTGCGCGCGCGTGAAGCCCTCGGGGAAGACGACCCGGAACGGCTTGGGGGCCGCGACCGGGACCGTCGGCTGCGTGTTCGTGGCGTCGTTGCCGCCCTTGACGCTCGCGACGATGAACCAGACCGCGGCGATCGCGGCCACGAGCACGGCAAGCGCGGCGAAGCGCCGCCGGTAGACGACCGATCGCGGCGTGCGGCGCGGTGGCCGCTGCCGCGGCGGCATCACTCCTTCGCCGCGCTCGACCACTCGAGATAGCTCGACAACAGGTGTGCAGCGGCCCGCGCGTCGTCCGGTCCCGGCGCCGTCTGTGCGAGGCGCGTGGTGAAGCGCTCGTCGTAGCTCTCGACGGGCACGTCGACGATCGCCTTCAGCGCGTCGACGAATTCTTCGGTCTCGCGCGCCTGCTCGCCCCGCTCCCCACGCAGCGTCAGCGGCAGCCCGACGACCACGCGCTCCGCCTCTTCCTCCCGGATGAGCTCCGCGAGCCGCGCCAGTCCGGCCTCGCTGCCGGCGCGCTCGACGATCTCGAGCGGCCGCGCGATCGTCCCCGAGGGATCGGAGACGGCGACACCGGTTCGCGCGCGGCCGAAGTCGAGGGCCAGCACCTTCACGCGAGCGCCCGGCGCAGGGCCTCCTCCGCTTTCGCGAGCGCCTCGCCGAGCTTCTCTGGGTTCTTGCCCCCCGCGCGCGCCATCGTCGGCCGACCGCCGCCGCCGCCGCCGACCTCGGCCGCAGCTTCCTTGATCACGGCCACCGCGTCGAGCCGGCCCTCGAGGGAGCGGTCGAAGTTCGCGACGAGGTGCACGCGCCCGTCCTCGTTCGAGCCGAGCACGACCGCGGCCGGCGCCCGCTCCTGCTTGATGCGGTCCGACTCGGCCAGCAGCGCATCGCCGTCGACGCCGCTCGCGCGGCCGACGTAGACGTTCACGCCGCCGATCTCCTCCTCGCTGCTCGGCTCGACGCGCACCTCGACCTTCTCCTCGCGACGGGGGCCTTCCTTGCGCGCGCGCTCGAGCTCCGCGCGCAGCTCGTCGACCTCGCGCGCCCGCGCGTGCAGGAGCGCGTAGGCCTCGCCCGAGGTCACGGCCTCGATTCGCCGTACGCCGGAGCCGACAGAGCTCTCCGACAGGATCGCGAACGGCCCGATCTCGGCGGTCGCGCGCACGTGCGTGCCCCCGCAGAGCTCGCGCGAGTAGCCGTCGATCTCGACGAGCCGCACCTCGTCACCGTACTTCTCTCCGAAGAGCATCATCGCGCCGAGCCGCCGCGCTTCCGCGAGCGGCACGATGAATGCGCGGACCGGCAGGTTCTCGAAGACGCGCTCGTTGACCCGCCGCTCGACCTCCTCGCGCTCCTCGGAGGTCATGGCCTGCGGATGGGTGAAGTCGAAGCGCAGCTTGTCCGGCCGCACCGCGGAGCCCGCCTGCTTCGCATGCTCGCCGAGGACCTCCTGCAGCGCCTTGTGGAGGAGGTGGGTAGCCGTGTGGTTCGCCGTCGTCGGGAAGCGCACCGACCAGGGCACCACCGCGCGCACGCGCATCCCCTCGCCGAAGCCCTCGCCCTCGAAGGTCAGCACCTGGTCGTCGTCGGGCAGGCGCGCCGCGGAGACGAGCTCCGCCCGCGCGCCGGTCTCCTCGTCCTCGATGAAGCCGGCGTCGGTCACCTGGCCACCGCCCTCGGGATAGAACGGCGAGGCCTCGAGCTTCGCCTGGAAGCGCCCGTCGCCGAGGTCCTCATACGCGAGGATCGCCGTCAGCGACTCGGTCTTCTCGTAGCCGACGAACTCGCTCCGCTTGTCGCTGGAGACCCGCACGTCCACTGTCGCAGCGGTCTTGCGCGACCGCTCGCGCTGCTCGGCCATCAGCCGGTTGAACTCGTCGACGTCGACCACGAGGCCGCGCTCGCGCGCAAGCTCCTCCGTCAGCTCGACCGGAAAGCCGTAGGTGTCATGCAGGCGGAACGCGTCCTCGCCCGAGATCCCGTCGCCACCCGCGACCTCCTCGAACAGCTTCAGCCCGCGGGCGAGCGTCTCCGAGAAGCGCTCCTCCTCCGCGCTCAGCACCTGCCGGATCCGGTCGCCGTTCTCGCGCAACTCGGGGTAGGCATCGCCGTCCTGCTCGATCACGACCTCCGCGAGCCCGGCCAGGAACGGCGGCTCGAGCCCGATCCGCCCGGCCTGCTGCACCGCGCGCCGCACGATCCGCCGCATCACGTAGCCGCGGCCCTCGTTCGACGGAGCGATCCCGTCCGCGGCGAGGAACGTCATCCCGCGCCCGTGGTCGGCGAGGATCCGGTGCGCCTTCGTCGCCTGCTCGCTCTCGCCGTACGCGACCCCCGAAGCGCCGGCGATCCAGCTCATGATCTCCTGGTAGCCGTCGGTGTCGTAGACCGAGTCGACCTGCTGCAGGATCCGAGCGCCGCGCTCGAGCCCGAGGCCGGTGTCGATGTTCTGCTTCGGCAGCGGCGTCAGCGAGCCGTCCGCGTGCAGCTCGAACTCCATGAAGACGAGGTTCCAGAACTCGAGGAAGCGCTCGCACTCGCAGCCGGGAGCGCACTCGGGCCGCCGGCAGCCGACGTCCTCGCCCCAGTCGTAGAACATCTCCGAGTCGGGCCCACACGGCCCCGGGCCGCCGACCGACCAGAAGTTGTCGGCCCGCGGGAGCCGCGTGATGCGCTCGGGCGGCATGCCCTTCCGCTCCCAGTGCTTGATCGCGACCTCGTCCTCGCCGAGCCCGAGCTCCGGGTCTCCCGCGAAGACGCTGCACCAGATCCGGTCCGGGTCGAGCTTCATGTGCTCGAACATGAACTCCCAGGCGAAGTCGATCGCGCCCTCCTTGAAGTACTCGCCAAACGAAAAGTTGCCGAGCATCTCGAAGAAGGTCAGGTGGTAGCCGTCGAGCCCGACCACGTCGATGTCGGGCGTGCGGAAGACCTTCTGGACCGTCGTGGCGAGCGGGGCGGGCGGCTCCTCGAGCCCGAGGAAGAACGGCATCAGCGGCTGCATCCCCGCCGAGACGAGGAGCGTCGAGCGGTCATCGGCGCGCGGGATCAGCGACGCCGAGGGCAGGAAGACGTGCCCCTTGGACTCGTAGAACGCACGGAAGCCCGCGCGCAGCTCGGCGGTGGTTCGCACGGGCTCGATTCTACGGGCGCGTCTGTCAGGAACCGCTGGCCGCGGACGCGCTTTCGTCGGCCGCGATCTCGTCCCGGATCTTCTCGAGGGACCGGCGGATCAGCCGCGAGACGTGCATCTGGGAGATCCCCACCTGCTGCGCGATCTGCGACTGGGTGAGGCCCTCGAAGAAGCGGAGGTGCAGGATCTTGCGCTCGCGCTCGTCGAGGACGCGGAACCCGGGGGCGAGCATCGCGAGGTTCTCGGAGATCTCGTAGCGGGGCTCCTCGGTGCCGAGCGACTCGAGCGGGTCGAGCTCGCCTTCGTCGTCCGAGCTCGCGCCGACCGAGAGCGAGAGCGACGTATACGCGCGGCCGCTCTCGAGCGCCTCGAGCACCTCCTCGTCCGTGACTCCGGCCGCCTTGGCGAGCTCTGCGATCGTCGGCGAGCGGCCGTACTGCACCGTCAGCTCCTCGACGTGGCGCGAGAGCTGGATGTTGAGCTCCTGCAGCCCGCGCGGGACGCGCACCGACCAGCCGCGGTCGCGGAAGTGGCGCTTGATCTCGCCGATGATGTTCGGCGTCGCGTAGGTCGTGAGCTCGACGCCTCGGTTGACGTCGAAGCGGTCGATCGCCTTGATCAGCCCGATCGCGCCGATCTGGACGAGATCCTCGAGCTGCTCGCCGCGGTACGCGTAGCGCCGGGCGAGCGAACGGACGAGCGACATGTACTGCTCGATCAGCTGCTCGCGCGCGGCGAGGTCGCCCTGCTCGTGGTAGCGCCGGAGAAGAACCTTGTCGCTCTCCGGCATCAGACCGCCTCCATGTCCTTGCGGAGCTCGAGCCACCCCTCGTCGTCGAGCGCATATCCGTCGACGACCGTGTCGAGGATCCGGCGCAGGGTCACGCCCTCGCCGGGCTCGCCTTCGAGCTCGGCGCGGACCGCGTCGACCGGGAGCGGCCCGACGCTCGCGGAGATCGCGCCTTCGTCGATCTTCAGCTTGACGGTGATCTCGCCGTTCCTCGATGCCCGCTCGAGGACGGCGTCGAGGGCCGTCTCGAGGTCGTCGATGTGCTCGAAGGTGAGGTTGAGCCGCGCGGCCACGCCGCCCAGCACGATGTGCGCGACCCCGTGGAAGGGCTCCTCGCGCGGGATGGTGAGCTTGATCTCGTCTCCGGTCATGACGTGCTCTCTACAAACGGACGAACGGCGCTGAAGGTTTCGGCAGGTTCGGGGCGGACGATGGTGCCGCAGCCTACGACAGTCCCGTCGCCGTCGTAGAGGACCGCGGCCTGGCCCGGAGCGACGCCGTACACAGGCTGCTCGAGCTCGAGCCGGAACCCGCCGTCGGCCGGCCGGACGCGCGCCGAAACGGCGGGCGACCGGTAGCGCAGCTTCGCCTCGGCGCGCTCGACGGGAACGTGAAGCGTGCCGCGGGCCTCGAGCTCCGTGACGGCGAGCGCGGCACGCGGGCCGACGACGACGGTGTTCTTCTGCGGCTCGCTCCGCAGTGCATAGAGCGGCTCGCCGCTCGAGACGCCGAGACCCTTTCGCTGGCCGGGCGTGAAGCGCCAGAAGCCGCCGTGCCGCCCGAGCTCGCGGCCGTCGGCATCCACGATGGCGCCCTCCCCGCTCGCCAGACCGCGGCGCTCGAGGAAGTCGCGGTAGTCCCCGCCGGCCAGGAAGCACGCCTCCTGGCTCTCCGACCGGCGGGCCGCCTCCAGCCCGGCCCGCTCGGCCTCGGCCCTCGTCTCGTCCTTCGTTTGACCGCCGAGCGGAAAGTCGATCCGGCCGAGCAGGGCGGGGTCGACCGAGGCGAGCATGTACGACTGGTCCTTGCGCTCGTCCGCCGCGCGCGCGAGCAGGTGGCGGCCTTCGCGCTCGACGATGCGCGCGTAGTGGCCGGTGGCGAGCCGCGCGGCGCCGGCGCGCTCCGCGAACGCGACCAGCTCGTCGAAGCGGAAGCTGCCGTTGCAGCGGATGCACGGGTTCGGCGTCTCGCCTGCCGCGTAGCCGTCGACGAACGGCGCCACCACCGCGGCGCGGAACTCCTCGCGCAGGTCGAGAGTGACGTGCGGCAGCCCGCGCGCGTGGCAGGTGGCGCGCGCGGCGAGGACCGCGTCAGGCGAGCAGCAGGCGCGCTCGGCGTCAGGTCCCTTTGGATCGAGCCAGAGGCGCAGCGTCACGCCGATCGCGTCTCGGCCGGCCCGTAGCAGGGCCACCGCGCTGTCGACCCCGCCGCTCATCGCGACCGCGACGCGCCTGGGATCGACCTCGGCGCGGAAGACCGGTCCGAGCGCGTTCGCGAGCGCGTCGACGGCGAGCTCGTCGCCTCCCACGGCGGCAGCCTCGAGGAGCGTCAGGCCGGCGAGCGGGCGGTCGAGCCCTTCCGCCTCGGCGCTGACGATCCGGTCCCCCTCGACCGCCAGGCGGACGAGTGCCCAGCGGCCGTCGCGAGACGAGTCTCCGACGACCTCGACCATCACCCCAGGCTAGCGAGACACAAAGCGAACGGGGGACCGAAGCCCCCCGCTCGATGCTCCACCCTGCCGTTACCTGAGCCCGTTGCGAACCTGGACTAGCCAGGTGGGTGCCACGTCGCCTCCGGCACCAGGCCTCGGGTCGAACGAAGGCTCCCTCTGCATCGGTGTTGGTTCAACATGTGAGACCCAGACACGCACAGGGTCGAGCACGACTCAGTCTAGCCGGGCGTCGTCCCCGCGAAGACCCAGCGGACCTTCTGGACCCCGTCGATGCCGAGCTTCTCGGCCAACCTCGGCGTGAGCTCGAACGTGCGACCCGGCGGCACCGGCCGGTGCTCGATCACCTGCGTCAGGATCTGCGGGCTGTTCCCGTAGGCGAAGTACAGCTTGACGCCGCACGGAAGGACGGAGCTGCCGACCCCGATCGTGCCCGGCTCGATCACGATGTCACAGTTCGTCCGCCGGCCGTAGCGCGGCGGCGACGCGCCTGCGAGGCTCGTGCGCCACTGCCCGCCCTGAAGCGTGATCGGCTGGATGAGCCCGCGCGTTTTCGCCGAGCTTCCGTGCGAGGTGAGCGCGAGCGAGACGATCGCCGCCAGGAGCGCGATTGCCGCGAGGGCGATCTCCCGCTGCGCGAGCGCCGGACTCATGCGGGGCGGGAGGCGAGGCCGTCCAGCAGCTCGGGCTCGAAGGCCTCGCGGACCAGGGCATCGAAGTCGACAGGCAGGACCCCGGAGGCGTCGGCGTACTGGCGCAGGCTGAGCACGAGCATCGCTCGCTCTTCGTCCTTGGCGGGATCCTGTCCCTCTGCGGCGCTCGCCAGGCGCTCGAGCTCCCAGACGTTCCATTCGCGCGGCGGCTGCGGCAGCTGCAGGCGGACGACGGATTCGTCGCGTTCCGGAACGCGGCGGCGCCAGGCTCGCGCCGGTCGCTCGGGTTCGGGTTCGGGTTCGGGTTGGAGGCGGGGACGGCACGGCTGCAAGAACAGGCGCGGGCTCGGGTTCCGGGTCTGGCTCCGGCTCCGGCTCCGGCTCCAGCTCTGGTTCGGGCTCCGGCTCTGGCTCCGGCTCGGGCTCGGGCTCTGGTTCCGGCTCGGGCTCCGGTTCTGACTGCGGCTCAGGTTCTTCCACCTGCATTTCTGCCTCGGGCTCCGGGGCTTCATCGACCGGTACGGCCCGCGTCCGCGTCTCGCTGCGCTCGACGACCGCGACGAGCAGCCAGGCGCCGAACATGACGACGACGATCCAGACCCAGCTCAGGTCGGCGAGGCCGGCGGCGGCTGCGACGAGAATCAGGAAGCCGGCCTCCAGCAGGAATCTGATCAGCGGCAGGCGTCGTTTCATGAGCCGGGCTTCACGAAGCGCTCTCCTCCGGCCGCTCGGGCTCCTCGCCGCCGAAGAGCTCGGCGACCTCGCGCGAGGCGCGGCTCGGCTCGGGCGCCTCGCGGCGCGGGAGGAGCTTCACGTGCCGCGGCGGGGTGACCGGGGTCTCCTCGGCCTCGGGCTCGCGGCGCCGAAGGAGCGAGCGCAGCCGCCCGCCGAGCGACGGCTCGAGTGAGCTCTCGGAGCCCACCGTGGCGGGCACGGGCAGCGGCTCGGGCTCGGGTTCAGGTTCCGCTTCGAGCTCGGCGGCCGCCGGTTCGGGCTCCGGCTCGAGCTCGGCCTCGTCCGGCTCAGCGGGCGGTCGCTCGAGCGGCGCGACGATCGTCCGCTCCTCGGGGCGCGGCCCGAAGACCTGCTCGGGCTCGTCCTCGCGCGGCTCGGGCGCGGGCAGGAGGTACGAGAGCGGCGAGGGATCGACCCGCTCGGCGGTCAGCTCGGCGAGCGCGACGAGGATCCACGCCGCGACCATGATGAGGACGATGTAGAGCGGGCGGAGGTCGGCCAGACCCGCGGCCACGGCGAGCAGGACGAGGAACAGAGCCTCGAGCGCGAACCGGGCTCCGGGCCGGCGCGGGAGCACTGCGAGAGACTAGCCGCCGGTGTCGCCGTCGTCCGCTTCCGGCGCGGCGCCGGCCGCCTGCGGCCCGGACCGTGCCGGACCCGGCGGCGGCGGGCCGGGAGCTTCCTCGGAGCCGGTCGGCGGCTCCGGAGTCTCTTCGGCGGGCTCTGCCTGCCCATACGGATGCGGGTCGGGCTCGGCGCCGCGGCGGCTCGCGCCGGCCGCTGCCTCGGCCGCCTCGGTGATCTTCTGCGCCACGCCTCCGACGGCTTCGTCTCCGAGACCGGCGGCCCCGAGGAGCTGCTCCGCGCCTTCCTGGGCGCGGGCGATGATCACGCCGGCCTGCGAGCGCGCCCACTCGAGCGTCTGCTCGACCTCGGCGCGCGCCGAATTCGTGAGCTCGGTCGCCTGGTGGCGCGCCTGCTCGAGCAACCTGGCTGCGCGGGACTCGGCCTCGCGCACCTCCTGCGTGGCCTGGGCCTGCGCCTCCTGCGTCATCTGACGCGTCTCTGCCTTGGCGGCGTTCAGCATCTCCGTGCGCTGGCGCTCGCTCTCGTTGCGGTAGCGCTCGACCTCGGCCTCGCGCTCCTGGAGCTCGCGCTGGCGCCGTGTGACCTCCTCCTCCGTGCGCCGGATCTGCGCCGCCGAGGCGGTCTGCGCGTCGCGCTCGATCGTGTCGGCCATCTCGGCCGCGGCGCGGATCAAGTGGAGCGCGTCCATCCGGATCGCGTGGCCGGTGGGCTCGACACCGCTTTGGCCGGCGGCCTGCAGGACGCGGAGCTGCACCTGAAGCTGCGTCGTGTGGCGCCTGAACGCCTCGAAGGCCTCCCGCACCTGCTCGCGGTCATAACCGTCGCCCGCGGCGCCGAGATCCTCAACGCGCGGCAGCGACGTCAACGCCGGTACCTGTCCTGCCCTACCTTGACCTTCGGTCGCCATTCGCTGTTCAGTATGACTACTCGGTCGGCTCGTGGATACCCGCGGTCAGGCGGGCTCGTCCTCGACCACGACGTCGATGCCGAGCTCGGCGAGCTGCTCCGGCTCGACGGGCGAAGGCGCTCCGCTCATCGGGTCGACGCCGGCCTGGTTCTTCGGGAAGGCCACCGTGTCGCGCAGGTTCGGCTCCTGGGCGAGCACCATCAGCATCCGGTCGATCCCGAACGCGATCCCGCCGTGCGGCGGAGCGCCCATCCGCAGCGCCTCGAGCAGGAAGCCGAAACGGTCGCGCTGCTGCTCGGGCGAGATGTTGAGGATGTCGAAGACCTTCGCCTGCAGCTCGGACTCGTGGATCCTGAGCGAACCACCGCCGAGCTCCTCGCCGTTGCCGACCAGGTCGTACGCCACGGCGAGGGCGGCACCGGGGTCGGAGTCGAGCAGCGGCTCGGACTCCTTCGTCGGGCGCGTGAAGGGATGGTGCTGCGCCGTCCAGCGCTGCTCGTCCTCGGCCCAGGCGAACATCGGGAAGTCCGTGATCCAGACGAAGCGCCACGTGTCGCGGTCGATCAAGCCGAGCTGCGCGCCGAGGTGCTCGCGGACGGCGCCGAGCACACGCGCGACCATCTCGGGCGTGTCCGCGCCGAAGAGGACGGTCGTCGCCGGCTCGCCGGCGATCGCCGCCAGCTCGGGCTCGGAGAGGAACTTCAGGATCGGCGAGCGCGGCTCCCCGTCCTCGCCGTAGACGACGTATGCGAGCCCCTTCGCGCCCCAGGTCTTCGCGTGCTCCTCCAGTGCCTCGAGCTCGGCGCGCGAGAGCTCCTGCGGGACCGTCAGGCACCGGACGGCGGGCGCGCTCGCGAAGACCTTGAACTCGGAGCCGCGCGTCTCCTCGGTCAAGTCGCGGATCTCGAGCCCGAAGCGCAGATCGGGCTTGTCCGTGCCGTAGCGGAGCATGGAATCGGCGTAGGTCATGCGCGGAAACGGCGTCTCGAGCTCGAGGCCGAGGCCCTCGCGCCAGACGGAGGCCATCATCGTCTCCATCAGGCCCAGGATGAGCTCGACGTCCGGGAACGCCATCTCGACGTCGAGCTGCGTCAGCTCCTGGACGCGGTCGGCGCGGAGATCCTCGTCGCGGAAGCAGCGCGCGATCTGGAAGTAGCGCTCGAAGCCGGAGATCACGAGCAGCTGCTTGAGGATCTGCGGCGACTGCGGGAGCGCGAAGAACCGGCCCGGCTGGAGCCGCGAGGG
Organism: uncultured Actinomycetes bacterium; assembly: GCA_963788215.1. Taxonomy (GTDB): domain Bacteria; phylum Actinomycetota; class Thermoleophilia; order Gaiellales; family Gaiellaceae; genus AC-32. Next base: position 66,894 of record CAWBFX010000001.1, on the reverse strand, counting down.
AACGACGAAGTCGCGCGCGCCCTCAGGCGTCGGCTTGAACAGGATCGGCGTCTCGATCTCGAGGAAGCCCGCGTCCTCCATCGTGCGCCGGATCGTCGAGACCATGCGCGACCTGAGCCGCAGGTTCCGCTGCAGCCGCGGCCGGCGGAGGTCGATCCAGCGGTAGCGCAGGCGGAGCGTCTCGTCGACGCCCTCGTCGTCGAGCTGGAACGGGAGCGGCGGGCACGGCGAGAGGATCTCGAGGCGATCGACCTGGAGCTCGACCTCGCCCGTCGGGATCTGCGGGTTGACGTTCTCGGGTGCGCGCGCGACGACCTCGCCTTCCGCGCGCAGCACGTACTCGTTCCGGATCTCGTGCGCGGCCCTCGCGGCGTCGGCCGCCCGCTCCGGGTTGACGACCAGCTGGCCGGTGCCCGTCGAGTCACGCAGGTCGACGAAGACCAGCCCGCCGTGGTCGCGCCGCCGGGAGACCCAGCCGGCGAGGGTGTGCCGCTGTCCGACGTGCTCGCGGCGGAGCTCGCCCGCGCCGAGGTCGCGCCACTTCATCGCAGCCGCTCCGCAAGCTCGGCGGTGGGCACTTCCTCGTCCTGCTGTCCGGAGCGGCGGATCCTGGAGCGCTCCGGCCCCCACTCGACGATGGCGTTCGCGCCCAGGCGGCGCGCGTGTGTGAGCTGGCCCTTGAGCGACCGGCCCCCGTAGTCGACCTCGGTGCGCAGCCCCGCCCGCCGGAGCTCGCTGACGAGTGGGAGCACGCGCGGCTTGTGCTCGCCTTCGAGCAACGCGACGAAAACGTCGATCTCGGGCTCGTCTGCTTTGACTCCCGCCGCCTCCAGCGAGAGCAGCAGGCGCTCGATGCCCGCCCCGAAGCCGACCCCCGGGGTCGGCTGGCCGCCGAGTTGCTCGACGAGCCCGTCGTAGCGGCCGCCGGCGCAGATCGAGCTCTTCGCGCCGATCGCCTCGTCCACGAACTCGAAGACCGTACGCGTGTAGTAGTCGAGCCCGCGGACGAGCGTCGGCACGAGGGTGTACCGGAGGGCGTAGTTGTCGAGGTGCATGCGCACCTGCTCGAAGTGCTCGCGGCACTCGTCGCAGAGCGAGTCGCCGATCCTGGGTGCGTCGGCGAGCGCTGCCTGGACCTTGTCGTCCTTGACGTCGAACACCCGGAGCGGGCTCGTCGCTCGCTTCTGCTGAGCGTCCTCGTCGAGTACGTCCTGATGCTCGTCGAGCCAGGCGTTCAGCTTCTCGAGGTACGCCGGGCGGCAGTTCTGGTCGCCGATCGAGTTCAGCTGGAGCTCGTAGGCCGTCACGCCAAGGCGGTCGAGCAACTCCGCGTAGAGCTGGATCAGCTCCGCGTCGAGCGCGGGGTCAGGCGAGCCGAGCGCCTCGACGGACAGCTGCCAGTGCTCCCGGTAGCGCCCGCGCTGGGGCGCCTCGTAGCGGTACATCGTCGCCAGCGTGTAGAGCTTGACCGGCTGTCCTTCGCGGTGCAGGCCGTGCTCGAGGTAGGCGCGGGCGATGGGCGCGGTTGCCTCGGGGCGAAGCGTGAGGGAGCGGCCACCCTTGTCCTCGAACGTGTACATCTGCTTATGGACGATGTCCGACCCCTCACCGGCCGTCCGCTGGAACACGGCTGTGTCCTCGAAGCCCGGCGTCTGGATCAGGCGATAGCCGTAGAGCGAGCAGACCCGCTCGGCCTCCCCGCGGACGAGGCCCCAAAGGGGCTGCTCGGCCGGGAGGATGTCGTGGGTGCCGCGCGGCGCCTCGAAGCTCACGTGGCGCGCAGCGGGGCGAGGAAGGGGTTGCGGGCGAGCTCGTCGCCGAGCGTCGTCGGCGGGCCGTGGCCGGAGTAGACGACGGTCTCCGCCGGGAAGCGCTCAGTCAGCGCGCGGAGGGTCTCGACGAGCGTGTCCCAGTCGGCGCCGGGGAGGTCGGTGCGGCCGACCGAGCCCGCGAAGAGGACGTCGCCCGAGAAGAGGCAGCCATCGGCGTGGTACGCGAGGTGACCGGGCGAGTGGCCCGGCACCTGGAGGGTCTCGAACTCGATGCCCGCGAGCTCGAGGGACTCGTCGCCTTCGAGCAGGACGTTCGCCTTGTAGCTGCGGGCTGCAACGCCTGCCGGGACCAGATCGGACAGGTTCTCGAGGAGGGCCTGCTCGGCGGCGGCCATGTACACCGGGGCGCCGGTGCCTTCGGCGAGATCCGCGACGCCGACGAGGTGATCCCAGTGGCCGTGGGTGATCAGGATCGCCGCGCAGGAGGCGCCGAGCCGCGCGAGCTCGATCCGCAGCTCTGGAACGTCGCCGCTCGGGTCGATCACGACGGCCTCGGACGCGCTCAGGGAGGCGCGGACCACGTAGCAGTTCGTCCCGATCGGACCGAGCTCGTAGCGGTCGACGACGATGCTCACGCGGAGGCCACCTCGGCGCTGAGTCTAACGGCGCCGCGCCGCCGTTCCGGGGCGGGCGCTAAAGGCGTGCCCGGCCTCCTCCCCGCTGCGAGCGTAGCGGGGAAAACCGCACGCATGTGTCACGGCTTCGTCACGAATCTGTGTCTTTTCGCGGCTCGAGCCGCGGTCGCGGACGGCAGGCAGCCGGCGTTAGGATCCGGGCCCATGCGCAGCTGGAACCTGAGCGAGATCGACACTCCAGGAGGCAGCCGCTCACCGGTCGTGCTCGACTCTGCCGAGCCCGCGCGCGCGGTTCTCATCGGCCTCGAGCCGGGGCAGGAGCTCGGCGACCACGAGGTGAAAGAGCACGCGTTCGTGCTGGTCGTCGAGGGAAGCGTCCGGGTGGAGGCAGGCGGAGAGTCGCTGGACGCTGGGTCGGGGATGCTGTTCAGGTTCGAGCCCGAGGAGCGACACTCGCTCTCCAGTGCAGAGGGCGCGCGCATCCTGCTCTTCCTCGCGCCCTGGCCGGGGGCGGGGCACTACCGCGGCGGCGACGGCTAGGGCCTACGCCATGAGCGGCGGGCGGGCGGGTTTCCCGTGCGCCGGAGATACGAGCGGTACATCGCCCGGTCCATCAGGTACATGAACGGGATGAAGAACGCGGTGTAGGCGGCCGTGAGCGCGATCCTCGCCGGGAGGGTCTCGTGGTTGAAGAGGCCGAGCGCGACGAAGATCAGCGGCGCGAAGATCCCGGCACGCTTGAGAACACGCGTCCAGGACGGCGGGTCGATCTTCCGGACCGCGCGCTTGCCGGCAGCTGCCTTGGCGCGTGCCGGATCGCCCTTTCCGTTCTTGCGCGCGCCGCCCTTCGACGCGCCCGCCTCGTCCGCGTCGTCGGTCCCGACCACATTGCCTTCCCCGTCGACGTAGACGTATTCGTACTCGTGCCTAAGCTCCTTCTGGCGCCGGCGCCGCTGTTTCCGGGTTGGCATCGGGGATTAGCGTAGCGCTCGCTCAGCGGCGCCAGGCGACCTCGCCCTTGCAGACGACCCCTGCGACCGTTTCGCCGCCGAGGTGGTACGCCAGGTGCCGCCAGTCGGACGCGTCGATCAGCGTGAGGTCGGCGTCGAAGCCGGGAGCGAGGCGCCCGATCGACCCTGAGCGCCCGAGAATCCAGGCTGCGTTGACGGTGCAGGCGGCGAGCGCCTCTTCGGGCGAGAGCCGCAGCTGCGTGCAGGCGAGCGAGCAGACGAGCGGCAGGCTCTCGCAGAACGCGCTCCCGGGGTTGAAGTCGGTTGCGAGCGCGATCGCGGCGCCGGCGTCGGCCAGCTCGCGGGCCGGGGGCATCGAGCGGCCCAGGAAGAGGGCGCTCGCAGGCAGGAGGACGCCGACGACGGAGCTGGAGGCGAGTGCCGCGACGCCGCCGGCACCCGTCGCCTCGAGGTGGTCGACCGACCGGGCGCCGAGCTCGATCGCGAGCGCGATCGCCCCGAGCTCGGTGAACTGGTCGCCGTGCAGCCGCAGCGCGAGGCCCGCGGAGGCGCAGGCCTCCAGGTAGCGGCGCGCGTCGTCGACGCCGAAGGCTCCGCGCTCGACGAAGACGTCGGCGGCCTCTGCCAGCTCGGCCGCCTCCGGCAGGACCTCGGCGAGCAAGAAGTCCACGTATGCCGTGGCGTCGTCGAATTCCGGCGGCACCGCATGCGCGCCGAGCCACGTCGGGATTCCCCCGGCCGCCGCGATCGCCCGCAGCGAGGCGAGCTCGGTCTCGCGATCGAGCCCATAGCCCGACTTCGCCTCGAAGGTGGTCGTCCCGGCGCGGAGCATCCATTGCCGATGGGTGTCGACCGCGCGCCGCAGCTCATCTGGCGAGGCCGCGCGGGTCGCGCGCACCGTCGAGAGGATGCCGCCGCCCGCCGCGTGCAGCTCTTCGTAGCTCGCACCGCCCGCCCGCAGCGAGAACTCTTCGACGCGATCGCCGAGGAAGCAGGCGTGCGTGTGGCAGTCCACGAGCCCCGGGATCGCACTCAGGCCGGTTCCGTCGATTTCGGCGACGTCGCCGTTCAGAGACGGAAGCTCGCGCATGGGCCCGACGGCCGCGATCGTCGGCCCCTCGCAGAGCACGAACGCATCCTCCAGCACGTCGACGTCGCGCAGCGCCGGGCCGCGCAAGGGCGCTTCGCGGCCGCTCGGCGTCGCGAGCTGCGCGAGGTCGCGTACGAGCAGGCGCGACGGACGCGCGGCCGGCTCAGCGGCGGGCGTCACGCGCCGGACGGAGGCATCGGCGGCTCGAGGCCGTGCCGCGCTGCCGCGACGACCGCCTCGTCGTAGCCGGCGTCGACGTGCCGCAGGACGCCGGTTCCAGGGTCGGTCGTGAGCACGCGCTCGAGCCGTTCCGCAGCCTGGTCAGTCCCGTCCGCAACGACCACCATGCCGGCGTGGATCGAGTTCCCGATTCCGACGCCGCCGCCGTGGTGCACGCTGACCCAGGTCGCCCCTGCCGCCACGTTCAGCAAGGCGTTCAGGATCGGCCAGTCGGCGATCGCGTCGGAGCCGTCCCGCATCGCCTCGGTCTCGCGGTAGGGCGAGGCGACTGAGCCCGAGTCGAGGTGGTCGCGCCCGATCACGACCGGCGCCCGAACTCGTCCACTTCGCACGAGCTCGTTGATCGCGAGCCCCGCCGAAGCCCGCGCGCCGTAGCCGAGCCAGCAGATGCGCGCAGGGAGCCCCTGGAACTCGATCCGCTCCGGCGCCACCGTCAGCCAGCGCTGCAGTGCGCGATCGTCCGGGAACAACTCGAGCAACGCCTCGTCGATTGCCCGAATGTCCGCGGGATCGCCGGACAGCACCGCCCACCGGAACGGCCCGATGCCCTCGCAGAAGAGCGGCCGGATATAGGCCGGGACAAAGCCCGGGTATGTGAAGGCGTCCTCGACTCCCGCTTCTTCGGCCTCACCTCTCAGGTTGTTGCCATAATCGAAAACATAGCTGCCCTCTCGGACGTAGTCGAGGAGCCCGCGCACGTGAGCCGCGATCGACTCCCGAGCGCGGCGGAGGTACTCGTCGGGGTCCTCGGAGCGGAGCCGTGCAGCCGCGTCGACGTCGAGCCCGCTCGGCACATAACCGTTGAGCGGGTCGTGCGCCGCGGTCTGGTCGGTGACGAGGTCGAAATGCTCCCGGCGGCGTGCCAGCTCAGGCACGAGATCCGCCGCGTTGCCGAGCAGGCCGACCGACAACGGGCGGCGCTCGGCTGCAGCGGCGCGAATCCGCGCCAGGGCGTCGTCGACAGACTCCGTCGCCTCGTCGAGGTATCGCGTCTCGAGGCGGCGCTCGATGCGCGACGGATCGACCTCGATGCAGAGGATCGCCCCGCCCGCCAGCGTCGCCGCGAGCGGCTGCGCGCCGCCCATGCCGCCGAGCCCTGCCGTGAGAACCGTCCTCCCGGCGAGGTCCGGAGAACCGAAGTGCTTCTCGGCGGCCGAGATGAAGGTCTGGAACGTTCCCTGCAGGATCCCCTGCGACCCGATGTAGATCCAGCTGCCGGCGGTCATCTGGCCGAACATCGTCAGGCCGAGCCCCTCGAGCCGCCGGAACTCCTCCCAGGTCGCCCAGCGCGGAACGAGCAGCGAGTTGGCGATCAGCACCCGGGGCGCGCCGGGATGCGTCCGGAAGACGCCGACCGGCTTGCCGCTCTGCACGAGCAGCGTCTCGTCCTCGCCGAGCGTCAGCAGCGTCCGCACGATGGCGCGCAAGGCCTCAGGGTTGCGCGCCGCCTTCCCCGAGCCCCCGTAGACGACCAGCTCTTCGGGCCGTTCCGCAACCTCCGGGTCGAGGTTGTTGAGCAGCATCCGCAGGGGCGCTTCGGTCGACCACGAGCGGGCGAGCAACTCGGTGCCGCGGGGCGCGCGAATCGCGGAGAGATCGCCGCAGAGGTCCTCGACGATGGCGTCCAGCGACCGTGTCGTGCTCACCGCGAGCGCTCCCGGTTGCGCAGATTCCGCCACGTCCAGCCGGTCGCGAGCACGAACGCGCCGACCGCGCCGACGATCGCCCAGAGGACGTGGCCGCCCGTGACGACTGCGAGCACGATCACGAGCAACCCGAAGAAGGCATAGACGAGGGCGCTGTCGCGGTAGGGCCGCGGCTCCCGTTTCCGGGTCGGCTTGGTGCCGTTCGTCTCGGTCATCGCAGCTCCCCGACCTCGGCCTCGACCGCCTCGACGAGCGCACCCGAGCGGATCGTCTCTGCGACCGCCTCGATGTCACCCGAGAGTGACCTGTCGTCTCGCAGCCTGGGCGAGATGGAGCGCACGTGCTCGCGGGCGGCGCGAGCGCCGACGCCGGGCTGGAGTGGCGCGAGGAACTCGACGGCCTGCACCCCGGCCAGCAGCTCGATCGCGAGCACCCGCTCGACGTTCGCGAGCGCCTGCCATGCCTTGAGCCCGGCCGCGTTCCCCATCGAGACGTGATCCTCCTGGCCGGCGCTGGTCGGGATCGAGTCGACGGCGGCCGGGTGGGACAGCACCTTGTTCTCGCTGACGAGCGACGCGGCCACGTACTGCGGGATCATGAAGCCCGAGTTGAGTCCGCCGTCGCCGGTGAGGAACGCGGGCAGACCGCCCGAGAGGCCCGGGTTGACGAGTCGCTCGATGCGCCGCTCGGAGATGTCCGCCAGCTCGGAGACGGCCATCGCGAGGCAGTCGAGCGCGAACGCGACGGGCTGGCCGTGGAAGTTCCCGTTCGAGACGAGCATGCCGTCCTCGACGAGCACGAGTGGGTTGTCCGTCGCCGCGTTCAGCTCCGTCGAGACCGTGTAGTCGACGTAGTCGAGCAGGTCGCGGCTCGCGCCGTGCACCTGCGGCGCGCAGCGAAGCGAGTAGGCGTCCTGAACCTTGTCGCACCAGCGGTGGGCCTCGTTGATGGCCGAGTCCTCGAGCAGGACGAGGATGTTCGCCGCCGAGGCGGCCTGACCGCGGAGCGGGCGCGTGGCGTGGATCTGCGGAAGGAAGCTGGTGCGCGAGCCTTGCAGCGCCTCGAGCGAGAGCGTGCAGGCGATGTCGGCTGTCTTGGCGAGCCGGCGCGCGCGCATGAGCCCGAGGGCCCCGAACGCGGCCATGAACTGCGTCCCGTTCACGAGCGAGAGCCCTTCCTTCGCCTGCAGCCGGATCGGCTCGAGGCCGGCGGCAGCCAGCGCCTCGGCGCCCGGCAGGAGGCGATCGTCGAACCAGGCCTCGCCCTCTCCAACCAGCGGCAGCGCCAGGTGGGCGAGCGGCGCCAGATCTCCGCTCGCGCCCACCGAGCCGCGGCTCGGCACGTGAGGCAGGAGCCCACGGTTCAGACATTCGACGAGCAGCTCGACGGTCTCCACCCGCGCGCCGGAGAAGCCCTTCGCGAGCGCGTTCGCACGCAACAGCATCGCGGCGCGGACGATCTCGGGCGGGTACGCCTCGCCGACGCCACACGCGTGGCTGCGGAGGAGGCGCAGCTGGAGCTCCTCGGTGAGCTCCTCGGGAATCGAGCGCGAGACGAAGCGGCCGAAGCCGGTGTTGACGCCGTACGTGTGCTCCTGGCGGCCGTGCGCGGCCTGCTCGACGAGCTCGCGTGCCGCGCCCATCCGCTCACGCGCGGAGTCCGTGAGGCCGACTGGAGCGCGCCCGACGGCGACCGCCCAGACGTCGGCCACGGTCAGGTCGTCGCCCGTCAGCGCCCTGCTCTCGATCACGGTCGCGAGTGTATCCCTGCGCCGTTTGCCGGCCCGCGCGCGGCCTCTAGCGCCCCTTAGTTCGGTTCGCCCGGCCTCCTCCCCGAGGCGAGCGTATCGAGGAAAGGCGCACGTGTCTGTGACGGAACCGTGCCGAGAGTGTGACTACTCGAGCAGGCGCAACTCGAGCACGTGCGACGCGTCGAAGCCGTCGATTCGCAGCATCGCGCCTGCCGCTGCGACCGCCGCGCCGGCCGGCATCAGGCCCACCAGCTCCGAGCCGACGACCTCCGCGCCACGGGCCTCTGCCTCGGCGGCCACGCGCGCGACGATCTCGTGCAGCGCGGCGGCTTCGTAGTCCTCGACGTTCATGCTCACCTGCACGAGCCCCGCCCGAGGAAGGTCGAGCCCGAGCGCACGCACCCCGGGAAAGCCGCCGTCCCGCTCGCGCACCGCGCGCGCGGCCTCTCGGGCCGCGTCGAGCGACCCGCGCAGGTTGACGTTGAACGCGATCAGCGGGCGCCGCGCGCCGACCAGGACGGCGCCCCTTCGCTCGTCGACGCTCGCGGGGCCGTGGTCGGGCACGAGCTCACCGGACTCGACGCGCCGCTGCAGCTCGTCCAGGCCGCCGGTCCGGAAGAAGGCCGGCCCTCGGCCGGGGGCAAGCTCGCCGTAGCCAAACACGGGCAGGCCGAGCTCCATGCCGACGCGCCGGGCGAGCCCGTCGGCGCACGCCGCCGCGCGCTCGAGCTCCTCGCGGACGAGCGGGACGATCGGGACGACGTCGGCGGCCCCGATGCGCGGATGCGCGCCTTCGTGCCGACGCAGGTCGATCCGCTCGACCGCGCACGCGATCCCCGCGAGCAGCGAGGCGACCAGCTCGTCCTCCGAGCCGACGAGCGTGAAGACCGACCGGTTGTGGTCTTCGTCGGCGTGCACGTCGAGCAGGCGCGCCGCCGAACCGAGCGCGTCCGCCAGGGCGTCGATCGTCGCCCGGTCGCGCCCTTCGGAGAAGTTCGGCACCGACTCGAGCGGCCGCGACATGGACGTACTCTACGAAGCGTGAAGACCTACTACGACCGCCGCGCCCGCGAGTACGACGACTGGTGGCTCGGCACCGGCCGCTTCGTCGAGCGCGACCGGCCGGGCTGGGAGGAAGAAGTCGAGGCGCTGACGAGGGCGCTTGCCGCCCTGCCGCCGGCGCGGACCCTCGACATCGCGTGCGGGACGGGCTTCCTCACCCGCCACCTTCCCGGCGAGGTCGTCGGCCTCGACCAGAGCGCGACGATGATCGACGAGGCCCGCCGCCAGGCGCCGGAGGCGACCTTCGTCCAGGGCGACGCGCTCGAGCTTCCGTTCGAGGACGGCAGCTTCGACCGGATCTTCACGGCGCACTTCTACGGCCACCTCGAAGGCGAGGACCGGGAGCGCTTCCTGCGCGAGGCCCGGCGCGTCGCGCGCGAGCTCGTCGTCGCCGACTCGGCCCTTCGCGACGACGTCGAGCCCGAGGAGCAGCAGGAGCGGATCCTGAACGACGGTTCGCGCTGGGAGGTCTACAAGCGCTACTTCAAGGCGGAGGATCTCGCCGCGGAGCTCGGCGGCGGCGAGATCCTCTTCGCCGGCCACTGGTTCGTCGCCGTCCGCTCTTGACGCGCAGACGCTCGAGCTACCGCTCGCTCGCGTCGCTGCAGCGGGACAACCGCGTCTGCCGGGCCTGCGTCGAGGCCGGCTTCCCGCTCGAGTCGCTGCCGATCGTCCAGCCATACCGCGGCCAGCGCGCGTACATCTTCGGGCAGGCGCCGGGAGTGCAGGAAGGAGTCGAACGTCTGCCGTGGCGGGGCCGCGCTGGCCGCACCCTCCGCCGCTGGCTCGAGCTCGACGAGGACGAGTTCTACGAGACGTTTTACTGCGCGTCGGTCACCCGCTGCTATCCCGGCAAGGCGCCGAGCGGCCGCGGCGACCGGACGCCCTCGCCGCGCGAGCAGGAGCTCTGCGCGTTCTGGCGCGACTGGGAACTCGAACTCTTCCGGCCGCGGCTGATCGTCCCCGTCGGGGGCCTTGCAGCCCGCCGCCTCCTCGGCCTGAGGAGCGTGACCGAGTGCGTCGGCCGCCGCTACGAGCACGACGGCGCGACTGCGATCCCACTCCCCCACCCGTCCGGCGCCAGCAGCTGGCTGAACGACCCTGCGAACCGCGCTCGCGTCGCGGGCGCCGCCCGGCTGATCCGCGCCGAGCTAGTCGCTCTCGACGGCGAATAGCCACTGTTTCCGCTTCCGCGCATGCATAGGCCAGCGGCGTGATGGCTAGATTTCGAAGGTGCAGGAGGCTCCTCGCTATCGCCAGACGTTCGCTCGGCTGCTCGGCTTCCTGCGCCCCTACAAGGTCTCGCTGATCGTCTCGATCGTGCTCGCGGTCGGCTCCCAGGGAGCCCAGATCGCCCTCGTCTGGATCACGAAGCACGTGATCGACAGCGCGCTCGCCCCTCACGACCAGGAGAAGCTCTGGCTCTACGTCGGCGCGGTCCTCGCGCTCGGCCTCGTGCGAGCGGTGCTGATGGCGGGCCGGCGGCTGATCTCGGGCCGACAGGCGCTCGCCGTCGAGATGGACATGCGGCAGGGCCTCTACTCGCACCTCGTCAAGCTCTCGTTCGGCTTCTACGACCGTCACCAAACCGGCCAGCTGATGTCGCGTGCGACCGTCGACCTGCAAGGGGTCCGCTTCTTCCTCGGCTACGGCCTGATCTTCCTCTTCCAGAACGTGCTGACGGTGGCCTCCGTGACCGTCGTCCTGCTCGTCTTCCAGTGGAAGCTTGCCCTGATCGCGCTCGCGATCACGCCCGTGCTCGTGGCTCTGGCCTATCGCTACAGCCACCTGACGCACCCGACGCTGCGCGAGGTCCAGCAGAAGCTCGCAGACGTCGCCACCGTCGCCGAGGAGAACATCGTCGGGGTCCACGTCGTCAAGGCCTTCGCGCAGGAGCCGCAGGAGTCTGCGAAGTTCCACGCGCGCTCCGAGGACGTCTTCCGGGAGACGATCCGGGCCAACCGGCAGCGCGCGACGTACGTCCCGCTCATCTCCTGGATTCCGCTACTGGCACAGGCCGCCGTCCTGCTCGTCGGCGCGCGCATGGTGAACGAGCGGCGAGCTGACCGCCGGCACGTTCGTCGCCTTCAACCTCTACCTCGGCATGCTCGTCATGCCGCTCCGGTCGCTCGGGATGTGGATCGGCCAGTCGCAGCGGGCGACGGCGTCCGGCGAGCGGATCTTCCAGATCATGGACGAGCCCGAGGAGATCGGCGAGAAGGCGGACGCAGTCGACCTGCCACCCGGCACGGGCGAGCTGCGCTTCGAGGACGTGCGCTTCGAGTACCTCGAAGGCCGTCCGGTGCTCGACGGCGTGACGCTCGACGTGCCGCCCGGCCGGACGATCGCGCTGATCGGCCAGACCGGCTCGGGGAAGACGACGCTCACCTCGCTCGTCCCGCGGTTCTACGACGTCACCTCCGGCCGCGTGCTGCTGGACGGCACCGACGTCCGCGACCTGAAGCTCACCTCGCTCCGCCACGCGGTCGGCGTGATCTCGCAGGACCCGTTCCTCTTCTCCGCGAGCGTCCGCGAGAACATCACCTTCGGCGCGCCGGACCTAGACGACGAAGAGGTCGAGCGGATCGCCCGGCTCGCCCAGGCCAACGAGTTCGTCGAGAGGCTGCCGGAGGGCTACGACACGATCATCGGCGAGCGCGGGATCACGCTCTCGGGCGGCCAGCGTCAGCGCCTGGCGATCGCCCGGGCACTCGCGGTCGACCCGCGGATCCTGATCCTCGACGACGCGACCGCCTCGGTAGACGCGTCGACCGAGGCCCGCATCCGGGTCGGCCTGCGCGAGGCGATGCGGAACCGGACGACGCTGATCATCGCGCACCGGCTCTCGACGATCGCGCTCGCCGACGAGATCGTCGTGCTCGAAGACGGCCGAATCGCGGCGCGCGGGATCCACGAGGAGCTGCTCGAGACGAGCCCCGTCTACCGCGACATCTACGAGCACGGCCTCTTGGAGCGGCAATTCGCGGATGCCGTCGAGGCGCGCGCCGGAGATGCCCTGGAGGCTGCGTCGTGAGGGTCTGGCAGCCCGGCGGGCACCTGATGCGCGAGCGCGGCGCGCAGGTCGACGACTGGTCGTGGCAGCGCACCCGCCGCCGGCTCATCGCGCTCGGCCGCCTGACGCGGCCCTACAAGACGCGGACCGTCCTCTCGGTCTTCTCGCTGCTCCTGGCGACCGCAACCGCCCTGGCGCCGCCGTTCCTGTCGAAGTACGCCCTGGACGACGCACTCAGCGGCGACCTGTCGAGGCTGACATGGATCGTGGGCGTCTTCCTGCTCGCGGGCTTTTGAACTGGGGCATGAGCTACGTGCAGACGTACCTCACCGGCTGGGTCGGCGAGCGGATCCTGGCCGACCTCAGGAACCGCCTCTTCGACCACCTGCAGCGCCTGTCGCTCGGCTTCTACGAGCGAAACCGGGCAGGCGTGATCATCAGCCGGCTCACGAACGACGTCGAGGCGATCGACCAGCTCGTCACGGACGGCGTCACGAGCCTCGTCCAGAACACGCTCACGCTCGTCGGCACCGCGATCCTCCTGTTCGTGCTCGACTGGCGGCTCGCGCTCGCCACGCTGCTCGTGATCCCGTTCATGAGCGTCGCGACCGTCATCTTCCGCAAGCGCTCCGCCCGGGCGTACGCGGCGGTCCGCGAGCGCCTCGGCCTCGTGACCGCGACCCTCGCCGAGGACATCGCCGGGATGCGGGTCGTGCAGGCGTTCACGCGCGAGGAAGCCAACACGCGCAACTTCCGCGAGGTCGCGGAGCGCTACCGCGAGTCGAACATGGAGACCGTCGTCCTGAACGGCCTCTACTTCCCGTTCGTCGACCTGCTCTCGTCGATCGCCCTCGCCATCGTCCTCGGGTACGGCGGCCACCTCTACTTCCAGGGCGCGGTCACGCTCGGAACGCTGTTCGCCTTCATGCTCTACGTGCAGAACTTCTTCGACCCCGTGCAGCAGCTCTCGCAGCTGTACGGGACGTTCCTCTCGGCCACGGCCGCGCTCGACAAGATCATGGACGTGCTCGACCGCAAGCCGGACATCGTCGACAAGCCCGCCGCGGACGAGCTTCCGCGGGTCGAGGGCCGCGTCCGCTTCGAGCACGTCACGTTCGGCTACGGGGACGGGCCCGAGGTGCTGCACGACCTCGACCTCGACGTTCCCGCCGGGACGACCGTCGCCCTCGTCGGGCACACCGGCGCCGGAAAGTCGACGATCGCGAAGCTGCTCGCCCGCTTCTACGACCCCCGCGAGGGCCGGATCACGGTCGACGGACACGACCTGCGAGACGTCACCCAGGAGTCGCTGCGCAGCCAGCTCGGGATCGTGCCGCAGGAGGGGTTCCTCTTCGCCGGCACGGTCACGGAGAACATCGCCTTCGGCCGGCCCGGCGCGCCGCCGCAGGACGTGGTGCGCGCCGCCGAGACGATCGGCGCCCACGAGTTCATCCTGCGGCTCGAGGACGGCTACGAGACGCAGCTGCAGGAACGCGGCAGCCGGCTCTCGCTCGGCCAGCGCCAGCTCGTCGCCCTGGCGCGCGCCCTGCTCGCCGACCCGCGGATCCTGATCCTCGACGAGGCGACCTCGTCGGTCGACATCGGCACCGAGCGCAAGATCGAGCAGGCGCTCCGCACCCTTCTCGCGGGCCGCACCGCGTTCGTGATCGCGCACCGCCTCTCGACGATCCGGGACGCCGACCTGATCGTCGTCCTCGAGCACGGCCAGATCGTCGAGCAGGGAACGCACGACGAGCTGCTCCGCCGCCAGGGGCTCTACACCTCGCTCTACGGCGACTGGGCCGCGGACGTGGCCTAACCGGCCAAGCAGCGTCACAAAGTGTGCCAATTCCGCTCCAGAAGCGGGATTTCCCTGATACGAGGGATCACCTCCTGAGGACCCCGATCCGATCCTTTGCGAGCGGTGTCCCTCGCTCGTGCCCAGCGCGCGAGGGCGCTGTCTGCGGCTACTGCGGCCCTACTGGCTTTCGCGTGCGCTTGGACGGCGTCCTCTGCCCTTGCCTGCTCAGGTGGCTACACCTATGCGGGCGTTTACACGGAAAAGCCCGTGACGGGCGTCGCTGCCTCGATCTCGATGACGAGCCTGCCGAGCGTTAACAGCGGCCCCGGCGGCCACGTCGCGGCCTGGGTCGGCGTCGGCGGGACCGGCATGGGCCCCGGCGGCACGGACGAGTGGCTGCAGGTCGGGCTCGCCTCGTTCGACCGGCCGGATGGACGGCTCTACTACGAGCTCGCACTTCCGGGCAAGCAGCCGAAGTTCAACGAGCTCGCGTCCGGCATCAAGCCGGGCGAGTCCGTGCGCGTAGCGGTGATGGAGCTCCCCTTCGAGCCGAACAAATGGATCGTGATCACGCCGAAGGGCATCGCCGGTCCGTTCTACCTCCCGAAGAGTCACGCGAAGTGGTCGCCGACGATGACTGCGGAGAGCTGGGCCCACGGCGGGTCCCTCTGCAACAACTACGCGTACCGCTTCGACGGCGTGCAGACGGCCGACCCCCGCGGCTGGAAGAACCTCCGGCACTCGTCCACGCTGCAGGATCGCGGCTGGAAGGTTCGCCGGATCTCGCCGTCGGCGTTCAGCGCGAGCAACGCCTGAACCCTTAACGAAGCTTACGCCGGTCGGCCAGGCCGAATCCATCAAGCCTCCGTATCCGTATTTCCATACACAACGCTGCGCACGAACGGCGCGCAGCACGACCAAAGGATTTACCAATGCCCCGCGCTCGCATCGCCCGCTCGGCGGGGGCGCTCCTCATAGCTTTCGCCTGCGCTTCCCTCGCGCCCTCCGCCAATGCTTCGCCCCGCACCGCTGCTCGCTTCTGCCCGGCCGGATACGCCTACGCCGGCGTCTACACGACGAAGGCGGTCGCCGGCGTCGCCGCCACCCTGACCATGCTCGCCAAGCCGACGGTGGCCGCCGGCCATGTCGCCGGCTGGGTCGGAGTCGGCGGGTCCGGCATGGGGCCCGGGCGGCACCGACGAATGGCTTCAGGTCGGCTTTGCCTCCTTCGACCGGCCCGACGGGCGCCTGTACTACGAGCTCGCGCTTCCGCACAGGAAGCCGAAGTTCGTGGAGATCGCCTCCGGAATCCAGCCGGGACAGGACGTGCGAGTCGCGGTCGCCGAGCTCCCGTTCCACCCGAACCAGTGGGTCGTCGTCACCCCGTATGGGATCTTCGGGCCGTTCCGCCTGCCACGCAGTCACGGCCGCTGGAGCCCGACCGCCACCGGCGAGAGCTGGACGCGGGGCGGCGCTCCGGTCTGCAACTCCTACGACTACCGCTTCCGCGGCGTTCAGCTCGACGCGAACGGCGACTGGCATGCACTGACCGGCGCATCTGTCCTGAAGGATCGAGGCTGGGTGGTGCAGCGGGAGTCGCCCTCGACCTTCCGTGCACACTCCATGACAATGGTCTCGGGCTGAGACTGCGGGGCTAGGATTCGAACCTAGACTACTCGGTCCAGAGCCGAGCGTCCTACCGTTAGACGACCCCGCAACGTTGTTGCGGAGCGGCCATTCTAGCGATCTCGGGAACGCCTTTCGTCCACGGATTCGCCCTCCTGCGGCGCACCTGCCGGCCCGCTCATGACGACGCCCTCCTCCTCGACGAGGTCGCGTGGATCGGCGTGGCGGTACTCGTCGCTCTGGACGCCGCCGCGCGGATCGCCCTCGACGTCGAGGGCGTGCGGATCGCCCTGCTGCTTCGCCGCGCGGGCCTTCTCGCCACGTTTCTTCCACCAGCCCAGCATGCGCCGATGTCTACCCCATCGCGGCTAGACTAAGCCCCTGCCAGGCGCATTCGTCTAGTGGCCTAGGACACCGCCCTCTCACGGCGGCGGCACGGGTTCGAATCCCGTATGCGCCTCCTCAGCATGAGCTCACTCACATGAACGCGACCCTTCTCCTGGCGAACTTCGCGAAGGTCGCGGACGGGATGGTCGACGTACAGCAAGGTGGCTGGACGCAGATCGGTCCCGGCCCGGTCTCGTTCTTCGTCGCGGGCCTGGTCTCGTGCGAGTGGCACGAGACGAACCAGAAGCACGACCTCAAGCTCGAATTGCTGGACGCGGACGGCGGCTCCGTGCCGCACCCCGAGAACGGCCAGCCGGTCGCAACCAGCGCCACCTTCGAGGTCGGCCGCCCACCCGGGACGAAGCCCGGCGTGATGGTGCACATGCCGGTCGCGGTGCCGTTCGGCGTCTTCGAGCTGACGCCGGGGCAGTCGTACGAAGTCCGCCTCTCGATCGATGCCGAGAGCCGCGACGAATGGCGCCTGCCGTTCGTGGTCCGCGAGGCGCCGGTCCAGCCACCCGCCTAGCCCGGGGCGGGAGCGCGCGCGTCGTTCGGCTAGACGCCGAGCTCCGCCAGCAGAGGCGTCGTGTCGAGCGGCTCGAAGCCGATCCGGCCGGCGATCTCCTCGCTCAGCGGCTTGGTGCCCTCGGTGAAGAGGGCGCGCAGGCGTTCGCCGGTCTCCGCGCTCGCCCACCACTCGTCGCCGATCTCGCGCTCCAGGTATGAGCGCAGCTGGGCCGAGCGGATCCACGCGCGGAGGTAGTCGGCCGAATAGAAGCCGGCGTCCATGTCGGCGAGGTAGCCGTCCGCGCGGTAGCGGACGCCCGTCGCGCCGGTCAGGCGCTCCTCGTAGCCGTCGGGGGTCCCGCCGTCCTCGCCGAAGCGGCCCCAGAAGTCGAGCTCGAACTGGAACTTGGCGACGTAGCGCCGGAAGAGCAGCGCCTCCATGAAGATCGTCGCCTCGGCGTTCTCGGCGGCTTCCTCGTCAGAGAGGCCGAAGTAGCGCGCGTGCCAGCCCGGCTGGCGCGAGATCGCCTCGACGATGTACGAGTAGATCTCGGTCAGCGCGTGGTCGCGCGAGATGTTGCGGAACGTGTAGGGCAGCGCGGGGTCGCAGCCTGCGTAGTGGAGCGCATGCCCAGCCTCGTGGAGGAAGGCCTGGTAGTCGTGCAGCCCGCCCTGCGCGCGCGTGATCAGGTGGACGATCTTCGGCGGGTCGGACGGGATCACGCACGCCCGCGGCGACTTCTGGGGGCGGTCGTCGAGGTCGAGCTTGATGTTCGGCTCCGACTCCAGCTCGAAGCCGAGCCGCGCGAGCGTGTCCATGCAGACCTCGACCGACTTCTCCTTCGTGTAGATGCTCTCGAGGGGCGAGAGCCGGCGCATGTAGGCGGTGTGGTACGAGGACGGCGTCTCCGCGCGCTCCGGGCCGAGCAGCCGCTCGAACCAGCGCTCGCGCAGGCCGGCGTAGGCATCGGCGGCCGCATCGCTCGTGCGGCTGAGCGCGGCCACGAGCTCGCGCAGCGAGATCCCCTTCTCCTCCTCGGTTCGCGCGATCGGGTCGTCTACGCCGCTGATCTCGGCTTCCATGCTCTCGCCCTCGCGCAACACCTCGAGGCGGTCGTCGTTGAAGCCGGCTGACGTGTCGGCCGTGCGGGCACCCAGCTCCTCGCGGTCGGCGTAGGCCTCGAGCACGGCGAGCTTCGCCTGTGCGCTCCGGAGCGGGAGCTCCTCGCCCTTGAAGTCGACGCGGGCCGCCAGGATGGCGTTCTCGAGCTCGTCCTCGCGCTCGGCGAGCTCCGCGGTGATCAGGCCGGCTTCACAGGTCTTGCTGAGGCGGTAGAGGCGCTCGCGGTCCTCGCCGCCCGGCGCCTCGGAGTGCGCCTCGCGGAGCGCCTCGAGCTGCTGCCGGGTGAAGAGGTCGCGGTAGCGCGCAACGATCTCGGCACGCTCGGAGACCTCCTTCTCGCCGACGCGGACGGCGCGGCCCTCCTCCGAGCGCTCGAACAGGTAGCGCTGCAGGCGGGACTCGTACTCGGTGGGTTGCAGGACCTCTGTCACGCTCATGGGCCGCGGAATCTACCCGACAGCCGTATCTGTTTACGGCCCGGATGCGTTTATCGCTCGAAAGTCGTAAACAAATGCCGCCGCTTTGTTGGGATGAACGAGCTGCTTCCCCGGCCCACCGTCCAGTTCCGGCGCCGCTCCTGGCGCGAGTTTCAGCGTGCGCTCGATCCGCTGGGACCGCCGCGGCCGCTGCCGCCGATCCGCGCGAGCGACTCCTCCTTGCCGAGCAGCTCCAGGCTCTCGAACAAGCCCGGCGAGACCTTCGACCCGGTCACGGCCAAGCGAATCGGCTGAAAGGCCTCCCGCGGCTTGAGCCCGAGCTGCTCCGCGAGCCCTCGGAGCGCGGCCTCGATGCTCGAGGCGTCGAACGGCTCTACCTCGGCCAGCGTCTCGGCCGCCGCCGGGAGAACTGCGCCGTCCGTGGACGCCTGCGGCTCGGGCCGCGCAAACAGGAAGCCGGCGAAGCTCGGAAACTCGGCGAGGCGCACGATCTTCTCCTGGACGAGCGGCGCCGCCCGGCGGATCAGCTCCTCGTCCCAGTCGTAGCCCTGCTCGCGCAGGTACGCGATGAGCGCGTCCGCGTACTCCTCGGCTGACATCGCGCGCAGGTAGACGCCGTTCATCCAGTCGAGCTTCGCGTAGTCGAACGCGGCCGGGCTCGGCTGCACGCGGCCGAGATCGAAGCGCCGGACCAGCTCGTCGCGGCTCATGATCGTCGTCTCTCCGTCGGGGGCCCACCCGAGCAGCGCGAGGAAGTTCATCAGCGCCGGGGCGACGTACCCGTCGTCTCGAAACTCCTTGACGGTCACCGCCCCGTGCCGCTTCGAGAGCTTCTTGTTGTCGGTGCCGTTCACGTTCGGGACGTGGGCGTAGACCGGAACTTCGGCACCGACCGCGCGGATGATGTTGATCTGCTTGGGCGTGTTCGAGATGTGGTCCTCGCCCCGGATCACGTGGGTGATGCCGTCCCAGACGTCCTCCATCGGCGAGGCGAAGTTGTAGGTCGGCCGGCCGTCGGTGCGCACGAGCACGAGGTCCTCGATCGTCTCGTTCGGGACCTCGATGCGGCCGCGCACGACGTCGTCCCAGCCGGTCGTCCCCTCGTCGGGCATGCGGAAGCGGATCGCGCCATCGTCCTCGTAGGCCTTGTCTTCGGCGACGAGCTTCCGCGCGACCTCCGCGCACTGCTCGATCCGGTCGAGCTGGAAAGTGACCTCCCCGTCCAGGTCGAGGCCGAGCCACGAGAGCGAGTCCTGAATCTGCTGCGTGGCCTCGGCAACCTCGCGGCTCGTGTCGGTGTTCTCGATCCGCAGATGGAACTCGCCGCCCTCGTGCTGCCGCGCGAACAGCCAGTTGAAGAGCGCCGTCCGCACGTTGCCGATGTGCAGCAAGCCCGTCGGGCTCGGAGCCATGCGGACGCGGACGTTCATGCGACTAGCGTACTCGCGTGAACGAGAGGGTCCTGACCCAGCGCGAGCTGAACCGGACGACGCTGCTGCGCCAGCTCCTGCTCCGGCGCGAGCGGCTCTCGCCCGTACGGGCGATCGAGCGGCTCGCCGGATTGCAGGCGCAGCTCCCGTCGTCGCCCTACCTCGCGCTCTGGGCCCGGGTGGAGGGGTTCGAGCGGTCGGCGCTCGAGCGGGCGCTGCGGCGGCGGACCGTAGTCAAGGCGCTCCTGATGCGCGCGACGCTGCACCTCGTCTCGTCGCGGGACCTGCCGTACTTCGACTCGGCTGTGCGCGAAAGCCGCACTTCGGTGCGTGCTCGCGGGACGGAGCGCCCGCCGGACGAACTCGTCGAACGCGCCCTCGAGCTCACGCACGAGCGGCCGCGAACGCGCCGCGAGCTGATGGAGGCGCTCGGGATCGACCCCCGCACGCAGGATCCCTACGAGATCCGAAGGTACTACTGGATCGTCGCGCTCGCCCGTCTCGAGCCGACGCCCGAGTGCGCCTTCTACGGCTTCCGCGGCTCGCCGCTGTACGAGCCGGCCGGCCACGCCCACCCGCCGTTCGCCGAGGCTGCCGAGTACGCCGTCGCGCGCTATCTCGCCGCGTTCGGGCCCGCCACGCGCGCCGACGTCTCCCAGTGGAGCGGCGTGCCCATCCGCGACCTGACGCCCGGCTTCGAGCGCCTTCGCGTTCGCACCTTCCGCGACGAGCAGGGCCGCGAGCTGCTCGATCTCCCGCGCGCGCCGCTGGTGCCGGCCGACGCGCCCGCGCCTCCCCGCCTCCTGCCGCGCTGGGACGAGCTGCTGCTGGCGCACAAGGACCGCACCCGCGTCCTCCCCGACGAATACCGCAAGACGGTCATCCACAAAAACGGAGACGTGCAGCAGACGTTCCTGGTCGACGGCGTGGTCGCCGGGCTCTGGCGGGTCGAGGGCGAGCGGATCGCGCTCGAGCCGTTCGCACCGCTGCCACGCACCGCCAGGCGTGAGCTCGAGGACGAGGCCGCCCGCCTCGCCGCCTGGCTTCGCTAGCGTCAACGCGTGCTCCTCGGCGGCCACTGCTCGGGCGGGATCAAGAAGGCGCTCGACAACGCGCACGGGTTCGGGATGGACGCGGTCCAGCTCTTCGCCCAGAGCCCGCGCACCTGGCGGTTCCCCGAGCACGATCCGGCCGACCTCGAGAAGTTCAGGCGGCGGCGCGAGGAGCTCGGGATCCAGGCCGTCACCATCCATGCCCTCTACCTGCTGAACCTCGCGAGCCCCAAGGACGACTTCTACGAGAAGAGCGTCACGACCCTGCGCTCGACGATGGACGCTGCCTGCGCGATCGAGGCCGAGGCGGTCGTCTTCCACGTCGGCTCGCACCTCGGCTCGGGGTTCGAGGCCGCACTCGAGCGGGTGGTGCCGGCACTGCTGCTTTGCCTCGAGCGCTGCTCGGAGACGACCTGGCTCTGCATGGAGAACGCAGCGGGCACCGGCGACACGGTCGGGCGCTCGCTCGACGAGCTGGCGGCCATCTGCGACGCGGCCGGGCGACACGAGCGGCTAGGCGTCTGCCTCGACTCGTGCCACCTGTTCGCCTCGGGCTACGACGTCACCGACCCGAAGGTGCTCGACGACCTGGTTGACGAGCTCGACGAGCGCATCGGCCTCGACCGCCTGCGCTGCCTGCACGTGAACGACTCGAAGGCGCCGCTCGGCTCGAACCGCGACCGGCACGACAACATCGGCGACGGCCTCCTCGGCGAGAAGCTCGGCGTCTTTCTCGGCCACCCGAAGCTGCAGGGGCTCCCCGCGCTGTTGGAGGTCCCGGGGCGCGACGGCCATGGGCCGGACGCGGAGCAGATGGAGAAGCTGCGCGCGCTCTACAAGCGGGCTACGAAGCGATCCGCGCGATCACGCGGAACGAAGGCTCGCCGACCGGCAGCTCGTGGAACTCGGGGTTGACGCAGCCGATCTCTTCCAGCCGGCTCTCGTAGCAGGGCTCCACCTCGGCGCGGCAGAGCGGCAGCGGAGGCGCGGTGGCCCGGAGCGCGCCGAAGCCGCTGCGACCTGACTCGGCGGCGCGGAGCAGATCGAAGTCGATGTGGGCGTCGTACACGCGCTGCATGCAGCCGACGTACGTATGGCCGAACTCCTCGAACGAGTAGAGGAACGGGCAGCTGCGCTCGAGACATGCGCCGGGGTAGACGACCTTGTCGCAGTGCACCTCGCAGCGACGGCACTCGGCCTCGTCCTGCGGGCGCAGGGGCAGCTTGCTCGGAGGCACCGCCGCCTGCTCGCGCATCTGCATGGACTGATTGTGGTCGCTGCGAGGCGTGCTCCGCAAGACTTGACAAGTCCTGTGGGCGGGGGTAAGGCGGCGACCGGTCGAGCAGGGGGTCAGCCGAGCAGTCGGCGCGCGACGTTGAGGACGTCGAGCTGCGTGAAGGCCTGGTGGTCGGGCTCGGCGCCCTCGGGGTGCTCGTCGGCGCGGAACCAGAGCGCCTGCACCGTCGTCATCCCGAGCTCGCCGGCGCCGCGGATGTCCTCGTAGAGGCGGTCGCCGACGAAGAGCGCGTTCTCGGGTGTCACGCCCAGCGCCTCGAGCGCGCGCTCGAAGATCCGTGCATCCGGCTTGCGGAAGCCGACCTCCGACGAGAAGACCGCGAAGTCGAGCCGGTCGGCGAGGCCCATCTGCTCGAGGTCGCGGTGGAGGAGCCAGCCGGGGTCGAAGGCATTCGAGACGAGGCCGAGCTTGAGCCCGCGCCCGCGCAGCGACTCGAGCAGCGCGTGCGTGTTCGCCGCGAGCCTGCGCGCGGGCTCCCAGGCCTCGTGCTCGGCCTCGAGGAAGCGGCCCAGCGCCTCGTCGTCGACGTCCAGGCCGAACTCGCGGAGCAGCTCGCGGATCAGCCCGGGGTACTCGATCTCCTCGATCGTCCCGGGCGTCCAGAAGAACGGCTCGTAGTGCTCGCGGAAGTGCTCCGTCAGCGCGGCGACGTCCGGCAGCTCCCCGTTGCCGATCGCCGCGAGGCCCGCGCGATGGCCCACGGCCACGAGCTCCGGGTCGTAGGCGAACTCGATGAGCGTGTCGCCCCAGTCGAAGAGGACTGCTTCCAACACCGCTCGCTAGGCTAGCGCCGTGGGCCGGAAGCTCCTCTGGGCGTCGCTCATCCTGGCCCCCATCGCCATCGCCGTGCGCTACGCGACCGACGCCGGCGACGTCGCGCTCTTCGTCCTCTCCGCGGCGGCGCTCATCCCGCTGGCCTGGCTGATCGGCGAGGCGACAGAGCACGCCGGCGAGCACACGGGCCCGGGGATCGGCGGCTTCCTGAACGCGAGCTTCGGCAACGCGCCGGAGCTGATCATCGCGCTGTTCGCCGTCTCGGACGGACTTCCCGAGGTCGTCCGAGGGTCGCTGATCGGAAGCGTCGTCTCGAACCTACTGCTCGTGCTCGGGCTCGCCGTCTGGGCGGCGCGCGACGAGCGCCGTGACCTCGACCGCCTGTCGATGCTCACCCAGCTCGGGCTGGTGCTGGCCGCCGCACTGCTCTTCCTCGTGCCGTCCGTGCCGGGCTGGCACGGCGACCCGGAGCGGCACTCGCTCGCGGTCGCGACCCTGCCGGTCGCAATCGTCCTGCTTTTCCTCTACGGCGGCGTCACGGCCTGGGGCCTGCGCCGCCACCGGCGACAGCACCGGGAAAGCGGCGCGGAGGCCGGCGATGCCTGGACCCTGCCCGTCGCGCTTATCGCACTCGGCGCCGCGACCGTCGTCACCGCCCTTGTCAGCGAGATCCTGGTCCACTCGCTCACGACGTTCGCGCACGACGTGCACCTGTCGCAGTTCTTCGTCTCGATCGTGATCGTCGCGATCGTCGGCAACGCAGCCGAGCACGGCGGCGCCATCGTCCTCGCCCGCCGCGGAGGAAATCTGCGGCTCGCATCCGAGATCGCGGTCTCGTCGAGTGCCCAGGTCGCGGTGCTGGTGACGCCCGCGGTCGCGCTGCTGTCGTGGGCGGTCGGGCCGGCGCTGCCGCTCAGCTTCCGGCCGATCGAGCTTGCGGCGCTCGGCGGTGCGGTCGTCATCGTCGCGCTCTCCTTGCGCGACGGGCGCGCACCGCGCTGGGAAGGAAAGATGCTGGTGGGGTTCTACGCGCTGGCCGTGATCGCGTTCTACTTCGCGGGCGACCGCTAGCCGAAGGTCTCGGGCACGCGGGTGAACGGGTACGTCGCCCAGTAGAGCCGCGTCACGTCGCCGTCGTCTCCGCGGACGACGCGCAAGAGCTCGCCGCGCTCGTCTCCCGAGACGGCCCGGAAGCGGTCCTCGCCGTCGGGCTCGAAGACCGTCGGCCGCCGCTCGGGCGGAGCCGCGGCGATCCGCGCCTCGAGCTTTCCACGGCGCCAGCTGAACACGAACTCGTGGCCCTCGGACCACCAGCGGCCGAGCAGCGGCTCGACCTCGGCGGGAGGCGCGGCCTCCGCAGCCCACGCCTCGACGTCGGGCGGCAGCTCCTCGAGCGCGGCCTCCGCGAGCGCGAGCCCGGTCGACATGAGCTTCGTCCAGGTGCCCGAATTGGTGAGGACGACCGCGCCGGTCTTCTCCTTGCGCGAGTAGACGAGCATCGAGACGAACCCGGGGAAGCCCCCGGTGTGCCCGCCGAAGACGCGCTCGCCTCGCCGCCAAAGCTCGATGCCGAGGCCCCAGCCGAGCGTCCAGTCGGGCTCGACCATGATCCGCAGGTCGTGCATCTGCTCGACGGTCGCGGGCGCGAGGATGTTCGGATCGGGGTCGCAGAGGAACGCGCCCCAGCGGGCGAGGTCGCCGACCGTGCTGTAGAGCCCCGACTCGCCGCCCTTGCCGCCGAGCTCGAGCACGGGCTCGCGGCGGACGGCGTCGGAGTAGGGCTCGGTGAAGTACGGCAGCGCGGCCGGCTCGGAGGGGCCCCATGTCGTCTGCTCCAGGCCGAGCGGCTGATGGAAGCGCTCGCGGATGTAGTCGTGGAACGGCTCGCCGGTGATCCGGGCGACGACGTGGCCGAGAAGCGCGTAGGCGAGGTTCGAGTAGTGCCAGGCGGACGCGGGCGGCAGGACCTGCTCCGCCTCCGCGAGCCGCTCCAGCAGCTCCTGCTCGCCGGGGAACTCGAGCGACTCCCAGACCTCACCCGGCGGTTCGCGCTGGAGGCCGGACGCGTGCGACAACATTCGCCTCAGCGTCGGCGTCCCGTGCGCGGCCTCGGGCAGGTGCTTCGAGAGCGGGTCGTCGAGGTCGAGCTTGCCCTCGTCACGGAGCTGCATGACGGCCGATGCCGTGAACGTCTTCGTGATCGACGCGACCGCGTACCGGGTCTCCGGCGTCGCCTCGACCCCGCCGTCCACGTCAGCGTGTCCGAACGCCTCCGCCCAGACGGTCTCACCCGCGCGGAAGACCGCGCAGGAGATGCTCGGCAGTCGGCCGGCCGACTGCGCCTCGAGCGCAAGGCGCCGGAAGCGTTCCTCAGGCGTGCGCAAGGGTCCCCAGGGCGCGAGGAATCAGCTCGAGCGCGCGGTCGATGTCGTCGTCGTCCACGTCGAGGTGCGTCACGGCGCGGAGCTTCGTCGGGTGCGCCGTCATCGAGAGCCCGACATCTTGCTGCCAGAGTCGCTCGAGCGCATCGGCCGGAGTGAGGTCGAGCGGCCCGACATCCACCTGGACGAAGTTCGTCTCGACCTGCTCGAGGTCGACGGGGACGCCTGCCGCCTC
Organism: uncultured Actinomycetes bacterium; assembly: GCA_963788215.1. Lineage (GTDB taxonomy): Bacteria > Actinomycetota > Thermoleophilia > Gaiellales > Gaiellaceae > AC-32. The sequence continues at coordinate 41,665 of CAWBFX010000001.1, read as the reverse complement.
GAGGCCTTCCGCCAGCCGGCGCGCCCTCGCGTGGTCGTCGGCGAGCCGTTCGATGTTGTGCTCGAGCGCGTAGACGCCCGCGGCGGCCACGATCCCGGCCTGCCGCATCGCGCCGCCGAAGAGGTGCTTCAGACGGCGCGCGTCCACCATCAGCTCCGCGGAGCCGGCGACGAGCGCGCCGAGCGGGCAGCCGAGACCCTTCGAGAGGCAGAGCGTGACCGTGTCGAACCGCCTGCCGATCTCCGCGGACGGAACGCCCGACGCGACGGACGCGTTCATGATCCGCGCGCCGTCGAGATGGAGCCGCAGATCGAGCCCGCGCGCGGTCGCGACCACGGCGTCGATCTCCTCGAGCGGCCAGACCCGACCGCCCGCCGCGTTGTGCGTGTTCTCGACCGAGACGATCCGCGTCGGGGGCACATGGCTTCCGTCGGTGCGCCGCACCGTCTCGCGCAGCTGCTCCGGCGTGAAGCGCCCGGCCTCGCAGCGCAGCTGCCTCGTCATCAGGCCGGCGTGCACCGCCGGTCCGCCGAGCTCCGCGATGAAGATGTGCGAGTTCTCCTCGGCGACCACCTCGTCCCCCGGACGGCCGAGCGTGCGCAGCGCGATCTCGTTCGCCATCGTCGCGGTGGGGACGTAGACCGCCTGCTCTTGCCCGAGCAGCTCGGCGGCGCGGCGCTCGAGCTCGTTCACGGTCGGGTCCTCGCGCTTCTGTTCGTCGCCGACTTCCGCCGCCGCGATCGCCGCGCGCATCTCGGCGCTCGGCCTGGTCTGCGTATCGGAGCGGAGGTCGATCATGCGCCCTTCGGAGCCTCGACTCCGGCGGCAGCCGGCTCGGCCGACAGGTCCGGGTGGTCCTCGAAGCCGTAGCGGACGACGACCCGTTTCGCTGCCTTGACCTCGTCGAGCCGGCCGACGGGCGTGTTGTGCGGCGCCTCCTTCAGCAGCTCGGTCTCGTCCGCAGCCTCGCCCGCGATTGCGAGCATCGCGTCGGCGAACTCGTCGAGCGTCTCCTTCGTCTCGGTCTCGGTCGGCTCGATCATCAGCGCCTCGGGGACGTTCAGCGGGAAGTAGATCGTCGGCGGATGGAAGCCGTAGTCCATCAGCCGCTTCGCGACGTCGAGCGCGCTGGCCCCGTGCTCCTGCTTGAGGCGGCGCGCGGAGAGGACGAACTCGTGCATGCAGAGGCGGTCGAAAGGCAGGTCGTACGCGTCCTTGAGGCGGGCGAGCAGGTAGTTCGCGTTCAGCACCGCGGCCTCCGACATCTGCCGCAGCTGCGGCCCGTACGCGCGGATGAACGCGTACGAGCGAACGAAGACGCCGAACGGGCCGTAGAACCCGCGCACCCTGCCGATCGACTTCGGGCGGTCGTAGTCGAGCCGGTAGACGTCGCCGTCGCGGACGATCGCCGGCGTGGGCAGGTACGGCTCGATCCGGCTTGCGACCGAGATCGGCCCGCCGCCGGGGCCGCCGCCCCCGTGTGGCTGCGAGAACGTCTTGTGCAGGTTGATGTGGACGATGTCGAAGCCCATGTCGCCCGGCCGCGAGATCCCGCACACGGCGTTGAGGTTCGCGCCGTCGTAGTACATGAGCGCGCCCACGCCGTGGAAGATGCTCGTGATCTCCTCGATGTTCTCGTCGAAGAGGCCGAGCGTGGACGGGTTCGTGATCATCAGCCCGGCCGTGTGCTCGTCGACCTTGGCCCGCAGGTCCTCCACGTCGATGTTGCCCCGCGGGTCGGTCCGCACGTTCGTCAGCTCGTAGCCGGCCATGGTCACGCTCGCCGGATTCGTCCCATGCGCCGTGTCGGGGATCACGATCTTGCGCCGCTGCTCGTCCTCGTTCCGCTCGCGGAAGTACGCGCGCATCAGCATCAGGCCGGTCAGTTCGCCCTGCGACCCTGCGGCGGGCTGGAGCGAGACGGCGGGCAGCCCCGTGATCTCCGCGAGCGCCTCCTGCAGCTCGTGGCAGAGTCGAAGCGCGCCCTGGCTCCGCTCCTCGTCGTCCAGCGGATGGAGATCGCGGAACCCGGGCAGCGCGGCGAGCCGCTCGTTCACGCGCGGGTTGTGCTTCATCGTGCAGGAGCCGAGCGGGTAGAAGCCGGTGTCGACGCCGAAGTTGCGGGTCGAGAGGCTCGTGAAGTGGCGGAGGAGGTCCGGCTCGGCGATCTCCGGGAGGCGCGGCGGCTCCGAGCGGCGTAGCTCCGGCGCGATCTCCGGGACCGGCAGGTCCGTCCGGGGCGGACCGCCTGCTCGGCGGCCGGGCCGCGAGAGCTCGTAGATCAGCCTCATGGGGTGAGCACCTCCGCCAGGCGGTCGATCTCCTCGGTCGTGCGGCGCTCGGTGACGGCGACCAACAGCACGTCGTCCATCCCTTCGTAGTCGCGGCCGAGGGGGTAGCCGGGGTTGACGCCCTGGGCGCGCGCCTCGCGGACGACTTCGCGGGCAGGCCGTCCGACGCGCACGGCAAACTCCTTGAATGTTGTCTTTCCTGAGAACGCCAGCGGGAGGCCGAGTCGCTCCTTCGCGTACTCGCCGAGGGCCATGCAGGTCTCCCCCACTTCGCGCAGCCCCTGCGGCCCGAGCCACGAGAGGTAGACCAGCCCCGCGATCGTGAGGAGCGTCTGGTTGGTCGTGATGTTCGACGTCGCCTTCTCGCGCCTGATGTGCTGCTCGCGCGTCTGCAGGGTGAGGACATAGCCGCGGTTCCCCGCGGCGTCAGTGGTCTCGCCGACGATCCGTCCCGGTAGCCGCCGGATGAACTCGGAGCGCGCGGCCAGGAAGCCGTAGTGCGGCCCGCCGTAGGAGAGGTAGTTCCCCGCCGACTGCCCTTCTCCGATCGCGAGCGCGCATCCGTAGCGGCCCGGCGCCTCGAGCACTCCGAGCGAGACGGGATCGACGTGAGCGACCGGAAGCGCGCCCGCCTCCGCGGCTGCTGCGGCGAGGTCGGGGGCCGGCTCGAGCACGCCGAAGAAGTTCGGCTGCTGGAAGATGACGCACGCCGCGTCTTCGGCGGCGTCCCGCAGCTCGTCCGGGTCGGTCGCGCCGTCGCGGTGCGGTACCTCGACCACCTCGAGCCCGAAGCCGGGGGCGTAGGTCTTGACGACCTGGCGCACCTGTGGCCCGGTCGCCTCGGTCACGACGACCTTCGATCGGCCCGTCGCGTGCTTCGCGATGAAGCAAGCGTCGGCGGCGACGGTGGTCCCGTCGTACCCGGACGCGTTTGCGACGTCGAGCCCGGTGAGCTCGCAGATCGCGGTCTGGTACTCGAAGATCGCCTGCAGCACACCCTGGCTGAGCTCGGGCTGGTACGGCGTGTAGGCCGTGAGGAACTCGCCGCGCTGCAGGACAGCGTCGACGACGGCCGGGACGTAGTGGTCGTAGAGACCCGCCCCAAGAAACGAGACCTCGGCCCTCTCATTCTGCTCGGCCAGCGCCTCGAAGTAGGCGGTCAGCTCCTGCTCGGTGAGAGCCGGCGGCAGATCGAGCTCGCGGTCGAGCCGGACGCCTGCGGGCAGATCCGCGAAGAGCTCCTCGATCGAGCCGGCCCCGATCGTCTCGAGCATGGCGTCGCGGTCGTCGTCGGTCAGGGGGAGGTAGCTCATGGGCGCAGGCGCAGAGGGAGAGCCGTGCTCACCCCTGCTCGGCGAGATACTGCCGGTAGGCCTCCGCGTCGAGGAGCGCATCCGTCTCGTCGGGGCTGGTGAGCCGGACGCGCACGAGCCAGCCCTCTCCGTACGGATCGGAGTTGACGGTCTCGGGAGCGTCGACGATCGCACCGTTCACCGCGAGGATCTCGCCCGAGAGCGGGGCGATGACGTCCGAGACCGCCTTCACCGACTCGACCTCGGCGTACGACTGGTCCTTCGTCACGCTCGATCCCTCTTCGGGCGCCTCGAAGTGGACGAGCTCGCCGAGCGCGTCCTGGGCGAACCAGGTGATCCCGAACGTCGCCTCGTCGCCGTCGATCCGTGCCCAGTCGTGCTCGCGGTGGTACCGCACGTCGTCGGGATAGTTCTCAGCCGCCATTCGGCTCCTCTCGTGAGTAGATCGGCTTCTTGACCACGGTCGCGAGCCGCCGCCGGCCGCGGATGTCGATCGTCAATTCCGTGCCCGCCTGGGCCAGCCCGGCGTCGACGTAGCCCATTCCGATCCCGCGCTCGAGCATCGGCGAATGGGAGCCGGAGGTGACCTCGCCGACGGCCTCGCCGCCCGAGCCGAGGATCGCCATCGCCTGCCGCGGTATGCCGGGATCGTCCATGACGAACGCGGCAAGCCGCCGCGCCGGCCCCTCCTCCTTGACGCGGCGCAGCTCGGTGACGCCGGTGAAGTCCTTGTCGAGCGCGCAGACCCAGCCGAGGCCGGCGGAGATCGCATCGGTCTCGGGACCGATGTCGTTCCCATGCAGCGGGTAGCAGACCTCGAGGCGCAGGGTGTCTCGGGCGCCAAGACCGCATGGAACGGCGCCGCGGTCGATGACGCGGTCCCACAGCTCGCTTGCGCGCTCAGCCGGCACGAGGAGCTCGACGCCGAGCTCGCCGGTGTAGCCGGTGCGGTTGACCGTGCACCCGACGCCGTCGATCTCACCGTCGGCGAACGTGAAGGCCGGCGCCTCCGACAGCCCGAGCCGCTCGAGCGAGCGCGGCCCCTGCACCGCGAGCAGCGCGTAGTCGTCGGAGACGTCGCGCAGCTCGGCGCCGACGACCTCGCGCTCGCGCAGCCACGCGAAGTCGGGCTCGCGGTTCGACGCGTTGACGATCACCAGAAAGCGCTCAGGATCGCGCTCGTAGACGATCAGGTCGTCGACGATTCCACCCTGCTCGTTCGTCAGCAGCGTGTACTGCGCCTGGCCCGGGCCGATCCGGTCGAGGTCGTTCGAGAGCACCGACTGAAGGAACTCGCGCGCCTGCGGGCCTTCGACTTCGAACTCGCCCATGTGCGAGACGTCGAAGACGCCGCAGTCATTTCGCACGGCGAGGTGCTCGGGAATGACGCCTTCGTACTGCACCGGCATCTCCCAGCCGGCGAACGGAACCATCCGCGCGCCGAGGGCGACGTGTCGGTCGAAGAGGGGCGTCCGCAGCAGCGTCTGCATCGGACGCTGATGCTAAAGGCACGCGGGGGCAAGCCGCGCATCAAAAAAGAGCCGCCCCGGTCTCAGCTTTTGAGGGCGGAGACCGGGACGGCCGGACCGGGTCATCGCGGGTCAACCTGAGCGGTCGACCCGAGAGGGCACCAAGGTCGTATCCGCGGCCCAAACCGCTTAAACCACACCCGCGAAAAAGTTTTTTCGCCTAGCCGTCGCGCAGGAACGACGGCACCTCGAGGATCTCGTCCGAGACCTCGAAGCGCTCGGCCGGCACCTCGCGCGGAGCGCCCGGCTCGCCGTTCTGCTCGACGGGCTGCTCCGTCCGCCGCTTGCGGCGAAGGCGGGCGGGCCCGAAGCCGGTCGCGATCACGGTCACGCGCACCTCGTCGCCGAGGGACTCGTCGATCACCGCGCCGAAGATCACGTTCGCGTTCTGGTCGGCGGCGGACGTGACGATCTCCGCCGCCTCGTTGACCTCGAAGAGGCCGATGTCCGGGCCGCCGGTCACGTTCAGGAGGATTCCGGTTGCGCCCTCGATCGAGGACTCGAGCAACGGCGACGAGACAGCCTCGCGCGCTGCGACCGTCGCGCGGCTCTCACCGCCGGCGGTGCCGATCCCCATGAGGGCCGAGCCGGCCTCGCTCATGATCGTGCGCACGTCTGCGAAGTCGAGATTGACGAGGCCCGGGATGGTGATCAGGTCGGTGATCCCCTGGACGCCCTGGCGAAGCACGTCGTCCGCCATCCGGAACGCGTCCATGATCGACGTCCGCTTCTCGACGACCTGCAGCAGCCGGTCGTTCTCGATCACGATCAGCGTGTCGACGTGGTCGCGGAGTTCCTCGACGCCGAGTGACGCGACCTCCGCGCGGCGGCGCCCCTCGAACGAGAACGGGCGGGTGACCACGCCGACGCAGAGCGCGCCGAGCTCCTGGGCAAGCCCTGCGACGACCGGCGCGGCGCCCGTGCCGGTGCCGCCGCCCTCGCCGGCGGTGACGAAAATCATGTCTGCGCCCTTCAGCGCCTCCTTCAGCTCGTCGCGGCTCTCGACCGCCGCCTCGCGGCCGATCGACGGATCCGCGCCGGCGCCGAGGCCGCGGGTCACCGCGGACCCGATCGGCATCTTCACGTCGGCATCGCACATCAGGAGCGCCTGGGCGTCCGTGTTGATGGCGATGAACTCGACGCCCGCAAGGCCGGCGTCGACCATCCGGTTGACGGCGTTCGAGCCGCCTCCGCCGACGCCCACGACCTTGATTAGCGCTAGGTAGTTGCCTGTTTGATCTCTCATCTCAACCCATCTCGACCTGAAGCTCTACTGGAACCTGGGTGTTCCAAGTCCGGCAGGGTACGCCTAGCTGGCCCGCCTGTCAACGCCGGATGTGAGGCTCTACTCTAAGGCTCAACCAGAGCCTTGAGGGTTCGCTCCCGCCACCGGGCGGCCCGGAACGCTGACATCGAGATAGGCATAGCCGCCGTTTTCCAGGAGCTGCGGGAGAACCTGGGTCGCCACGGCGAGCTTCAACCGAAGCGCTCGGAGATCGCCGAGCCGAAGCTCGAGGCCCGAGGAGAGAACGAACGTCAGGTCGTGCTCGCGGAAGCGGACGAAGAGGATCCGCTGCGCGAAGCGGGACCGCTCAGCGTGGGCGAGTGCCCGCACCGCCCGGACCGCCGGTCGGTCGGTAAGGGCGGCGCCAGCCTGAGGGTCGGCCGAACCTCCCAGCCAGATCCTCGGCAGCGTGCGACGCGTGCCGAGCGGCACGGAAGAGATCACGCGCGCGGTACCCGAGACGAGCCACGCCTCCTCCCCGCGCCGCGCCACTGCGACCGGAGTCTCGGGCCGGACGATCACGCGAAGGGTGTGCGGGAACGCACGGTCGTAGCTTGCGGCCGAGACGTCGGTCAGGGGCGCGAGCGCGCGCTGCACCGCAGAGCCCTTGAGCCCGAGCAGGCTCGTCCCTTCGAGGGGCGCGAGCGCGGCCCGAACGTGCGCGGCCACGTCCGGCGGCGCTCCTTCGACCTCGATCCGCTGCACGGCGAACATCGGCGTGACCCGGGCGAGGGCGTACAGCCCGACCGCCGACGCGACGATCGCGAAGCCGATTGCGAGCGACCGCCCGGAGGGAAGCGCGCGAAGCAGGCGCAAGCCGTCGCCCGCCCCGGGAAGCGGGACGACCGCAGTGCGGGCGCGCGGGCGCCGGTCGTGCGTGCGCTCGGCCATGACCCCGCTTTCGCCGCGGGCGCGCTTGCTCCTACCGGAGCGGGGGCAGCTCGAGCGGTCCGAGGAACTCGACCTCGTGCTCGAGCTCGGCGCCGAATTGCTCGAGCGCGCGGCGACGCGCCTCCGCCATCAGCGCGACCGCGTCCTCCGAGCGGGCGCCGTCCGCGTTCTCGATGAAATTCGCGTGCCGCGGCGAGATCTGCGCACCGCCGATCCGGTGCCCCTTCAGCCCGCAGGCTTCGAGCATCCGGCCGGCGCTGAGCTCGTGGTCGGGGTTCTTGAACACGCTCCCGAACGTGCGCTTGTTCGTGGGCTGCGCCGCCTTGCGCAGCGCCTGCAGCTCGCTGACCTTCGCCTTGATCTCCTCGGCCGGCCGCGGCTGGAGCCGGAACTCGACGCCCGCGACCACCTGGCCGTGATTCAGGGCCGAGTGGCGGTAGCTGAGCCCGAGCTCGTCCGGCGAGAGCCAGCGGGCACCGTCGCCATTCACGACCAGGGCGCGGTCGAGGATCGCCGCCCAGTCGCTTCCGTAGGCGCCCGCGTTCATCCAGACGCCGCCGCCGACGGTGCCGGGGATCGCGCAGGCAAACTCGAAGCCGCCCAGGCCCGCCGCCCGTGCGCGGTGCAGGCAGACGGCGTTCGCCGCGCCGCCGCCGGCGAGCAGCCGCTCTCCGTCGACCTCGGCCGCCGCGAGCTCGCCCGCGAGCTTGAGGACGAGCCCGTCGAACCCCTCGTCCGCGACGAGGAGGTTCGAGCCGAGGCCCACCGTCGCGATCGCCAGCTCGCGTTCGCGCGCCCAGGCGAGCGCCTCCTCGAGCGCGGCGAGCGACTCCGGGCGCGCGAATGCCTTCGCCGGCCCGCCGGTTCCGATCGTCGTGAAGCGCGACAGCGCAACGCCCTCCTCGACCTTCACGCCAGTGCCTCCAGGATCAGCGGCCCCGCCCGGTCGACATCGCCGGCGCCGACGATCAGGACGAGGTCGCCCGGGCGAGCGCGCCGCGAGAGAAAACGCGCCCCGTCCTCCACACCCGGCGTCCACGCCACCGTCATCCCGGGACGCCGCGTCGCGAGCGCGTCGACGACGAGCTTGCCGTCGACACCCGGCTGCGGCTCTTCGCGGGCCGCGTAGACGTCGGTCACTGCGACTGCGTCGGCCGTCGCGAGCGCGGCGGCGAGCTCGGGCGCCGAGTGGCGCGTGCGGGAGTAGAGGTGCGGCTGGAAGAGGACGAGTACCCGGCCTCCGTTCGCCACGGCGCGGGCGGCCCGGAGCGCCGCCGCGACCTTCGTGGGGTTATGGCCGTAGTCGTCGTAGACGGACACGCCGCCGGCCTCGCCGCGCAGCTCGAACCTTCGGCCGACGCCGCTGAACTCCGGCAGCACGCGCTCGGCGTCGGCGCGCTCCACGCCCGCCAGCTCGAGCGCCGCGAGGGCAACCGCCGCGTTCCGCCGGTTGTGCTCTCCCGGCACCGCGAGCTCGAGCCCGGCCGGCTCCAGCTCCTCGCCGCGCACGACCGCCGGCACGCCGGCCAGCCAGCGCTCGAAGAGCCCTCGCAGCTCGTCCTCGGAGGCGAAGGTCGCATGGTGGTCGAGCTCGACGTTGGTGACCGCCGCGATGCGCGGGTGCAACAGCTCCAGCGAGCGGTCGGACTCGTCGCCCTCGGCCACGAGCCAGCCGTCCCCCGCGCGCGCGTTCCCGTCGAGCTGAGGCACCTCGCCGCCGATCAGGAAGGCCGGGTCGAGCCCGAGCCGGTCGAGGCAGAAGGCGATCATCGCCGCGGTCGTCGTCTTGCCGTGCGCGCCCGCGACGACGATCGAGGGCCGGAGGTCGACCAGCTCGGCCAGGAGCCCGCCGCGCTTCCGGACCTCACGACCGGCGACCTCCGGGTTGTCCGGCGCGATCGCGCTCGAGACGATCACCTCCGCGCCGTCGGGCACGTTCGCCGCGTCGTGCCCGATCGCGACCGGGATCCCCGCGGCCTCGAGCCGCTCGACGTACGACGAGCGCGCGCGGTCCGAGCCGCCGACCTCTGCGCCCCACTCGCGCGCGACGAGGGCGAGCGCGCTCATGCCCGCCCCGCCGATCCCGACGAACCAGAGGCGCCTACCCTCGAGCAAGGCCGATCAGCTCCTCCGCGATCCTGTCTGCCGCATCTGGCCGCGCGACCTGCCGCATGGCAGCGCTCATCTCCTCGAGCCGGCCCGGGTCGCCGAGCAGCGAGCGCACGAGGTCGGGCACGCGGCCCAGCTCGGTCTCGGGGACGAGGATCGCTCCGCCCGCGGCCTGGAAGTAGCGCGCGTTCTTGGTCTGGTGGTCACCGGTCGCGAACGGGTAGGGGACGAGGATCGCGGGTAGGCCGGCGGCGGCCAGCTCCCAGACCGTCGAGCCGCTCCGCATCAGCGCGAGATCGGCCGCGCCGTACGCCGCGCCGAGCCCGTCGAGGACCGGGAGCAAGACGTAGTCCGGGCGGCTCACGCGCGGGCGGAGCTTCTCGAAGTCGCGCTCGCCGCTCAGATGGAGCACGGCCGGGCCGGACGCGCCGAAGGTCTCGACCGCGAACTCGTTCAGGGCGCGCGCACCGGCCCGGGCGCCGGCTACGAGCAGCACCGGACCTTCGGCCGGCAGACCGAGCTTGGCCCGTGCCTCGGCGCGCGGCAGCGGCGTGGCGTTCTCAGGCAGCGGCCGGCCCACGACCTCGTACTTCGGGGGCTCGCGGCCCTCGATCGGAAACGAGAGGAAGACCCGCTTCGCGAACGGCGCGGCCAGCCGGTTCGCGAGGCCGAGGTGCGCGTCGGCCTCCGTCACGGCCACCGGGATTCTGCGACGGGCGGCCGCGACCACCATCGGTCCGGCCACGTAGCTCCCCGCGCCGAGAACGACGTCGGGCTTGCGCCGCTTGAGGATCCGGTCGCAAGCGGCGGGCGCCGCGAGGTCCCGCAGGACCGCGCGCACCTGGGCGAAGCCGGGCCTGCGGGGGAGGCCGCTGGCGCGAAAGGTGTCGAGCTCGTAGCCCGCGTCAGGAACGAGTCGCGCCTCGGCGCGATCCGGCGACCCGGCGAACGTCACCTGCGCTCCCCGTGCGCGCAGCGCGTCCGCCACCGCGAGCGCGGGCAGCACGTGGCCGGCCGTCCCCCCGGCTGCGATCAGGCACGCTGGCGCTTCGTGCTCCGGCATCGCCCGCGATGTTAAGGAGGATGCCGACCGAGACGAGCGCGACGACGAGGCTCGAGCCGCCGTAAGAGACGAACGGCAGCGGGATTCCGGTCAGCGGCGCAAGTCCCATCACGGCGGCGAGGTTGATCGCCGCCTGGCCGCAGACGATTACGGTCAGGCCCGCCGCGAGCCGCTTCCCGAACGGGTCCTTGCAGCGGAGCGCGATCCGGAGACCGAAGTACGCGAAGACCGCGTAGGCCCCGATCACGGCGGTCGCGCCGACGAGCCCGAGCTCCTCGCCGATGATCGCGAAGATCATGTCCGTGTGCGCCTCGGGCAGGAAGTTCGCCTTCTCGATGCTCTGACCGAGCCCGCGCCCGAAGATCCCGCCCGAGCCCATCCCGATGATCGCCTGCACCGTCTGGTAGCCGGCTCCCTGCGCGTCATGCCACGGGTTGACGAAGCTGAACAGGCGTGCGCGGCGGTACGGCTCGAACCAGACGGCGAGGAGGCTCACGAACCCGGCGATGCCGAGGCCGGCGCCGAGCGTCCGCGGCGGCGTGCCCGCGACCAGGAGCATCCCCCCGAGCATCAGCATGATCGTGATCGCCGTCCCGAGGTCCGGCTCGGCGAGGACGAGCACGCAGAAGACCGTGGAGAGCATTCCGATCGGCTTCCAGAGCTCACGCAGGCTCAGGGGCGGCCGCCGTCTCGTCAGGTACGACGCGGCCCAGACCGCGAGCGCGAGCTTCGCGAGTTCCGACGGCTGGAAGACGATCGGGCCGAAGGTCAGCCACCGGCGGGCACCGTTCACCGCCTGGCCGAGCACGAGCACGGCGAGCAGGAGGACGAAGCTCGTGACGACGAGAGGGGGCGCGAGGCGGCGCAGGACGCGGTAGTCCAGCCGCGAGACCCCCACCATCAGGACGAGGCCGAGTAGCGCGTAGATCGCCTGGCGCTTGAGGTAGTACGCGGGGTCGCCGTTCGCGAGCGCGGCCGAGGCCGACGTCGCGCTGTAGACCATGACCAGGCCGAACGCGACCAGCGCCAGCGTGACCAGCGTGAGAACCCTGGCCTCGAATTGTCCGCTCACGCGGACAGGTTCTGCACCAGCCTCCTGAACTCCTCGCCGCGCTCTTCGAAGTCGCGGAACTGGTCGTAGCTCGCGCACGCCGGGCTCAGCAGCACGACGTCGCCGGGCTCGGGGTCGATCGCCGCGAGCGCGCTCTCGAGATCGCCGTCTCGCTCGGCGCCCGGCATGAGCCCCGCGAGCTCGCCCGCCGTCTCCCCGATCAGGTGGACGCTCTTGACGTTCGGTCCCAGCGCGGCCGCAAGTGGCGCGAAGTCCTCGCCCTTGCGGTAGCCGCCGAGGATCAGATGCACCGGCTCGTCCTCGTACGCGGCGAGAGCGCGAAGCGCGGCGGCGACATTCGTCGCCTTCGAGTCGTTCACGTAGCTGACGCCGTTCAGCTCGCGGACGAGCTCGAGGCGGTGAGGCACACCCGGGAAGGTGCGGAGCGCTTCGGCGATCTGCTCTTCGGAGGCGCCGGCCGCCCGTGCTGCGGCCGTCGCCGCGGCCGCGTTCTCGTGGTTGTGCGCGCCGCGGATGAGCGGCTCTGCCGGGAGCGGGTCGCCTGCCGAGAACTCGATCCCGTCGAGGCCGAGGCCTTTCGGGACGATCTTCGTCTCCGCCCGCTCGAAGATCCGCAGCTTCGCCGCGCGGTAGGCCTCGAACGATCCGTGCCGGTCGAGGTGGTCGGGCTCGAGGTTGAGCAGCACCGCGATCTCGCAGGCGAGCTCGTGGACGTCCTCGAGCTGGAAGCTCGATAGCTCGCAGACCACGAGCTCGCCGCGCTCGATCTCGCCGTCGAGGTCGGTCAGCGCGCGACCGACGTTGCCCGCGACGGGGACCTGCAGCATCGCGCCCAGCAGCTCGCAGGTCGTCGTCTTGCCGTTCGTGCCCGTCACGCCGATCAGCCGCGGGCGGAGCAGCCGGTAGCCGAGCTCGACCTCGCTCCAGATCTCGACGCCGCGACGCTCGGCCTCGGCCACGAGCGGCGCCTCGCGCGGAACGCCCGGGCTCTTCACCAGCAGATCGGCCCCCTCGAGCAGGGCGAGGTCCGCGTCGTTGCCGAGCTCCCGATCGGCCGCAATCACGTCCACCCCGCGCCTAGCAAGTGCCGCGGCCGCCGCCTTCCCCGAGCGGGCGAGCCCGAGCACGAGCACCCGCTGCGGCAGCTCGCTCAGCGGAAACCGGTGAAGTAGCGGTAGTACAAGGCGAATCCGATCGAGCACAGGACTCCGGTCACGATCCAGAAGCGCACCATGATCTTCGTCTCGGACCAGGCCTTCAGCTCGAAGTGGTGCTGAATCGGGGTCATCAGGAACGGCCGCCGCCCGCCTAAGTACTTGAACGAGAACACCTGGATGATCACCGAGATGGCCGCGACCGCGAAGATTCCGCCGATCAGGAGCAGCAGGAAGATCGTCTGCGTGAAGATCGCGAAGGCCGCCAGCGCTCCACCGAGCGCCATCGAGCCGGTGTCGCCCATGAACAGCTCGGCGGGCCACGCGTTGTACCAGAGGAAGCCGATGAGCCCGCCGATCAGTGCAGCCGCGATGATCCCGAGGTCGAGCTTCGTGTCGAATCGGTGCCCTGGCGGCCCCGAGCGGATCCAGGCGATCACGTTCATCGCCGCGAACGTGAACAGCGCGATGATCACGGTTCCCGCTGCGAGCCCGTCCACCCCATCGGTCAGGTTGACGCCGTTCGCTGCCCCCGCGATCACGAGGAAGAGCAGCCCGTACCACGCGTACCCGAGCTGGAGGGCGCCGATCCCCGGGATGTAGACCTCCGTCGGGAGGTTCTGGTGCTGCGCGGCTATCCCGACGCCGACCGTTATCGCGCCGAGGAGCAGGAGCTTCCAGCGGCCGTTCAGCCCGAGGGAGCGCTTGTGCGTGAGCTTGATGTAGTCGTCGAGGAACCCGATCGCACCGCAGGCGAGCGTCACGAAGAACACGCTCAGGGCGGGAACCGTGTACTTGCTCGCCGCGAGGAACCCGAGGCTGCCCGCCATCAGGATGAGAAGGCCGCCCAGGGTTGGCGTCCCCTGTTTGACGACATGCCGCTCGGGGCCCTCCTCGCGGATCTGCTGGCCGAACTCGTTCCGCCGCAGGAACGCGATGAAGCGCGGGCCGAGCAGCGTCGAGAGCACGAGCGCGATCACTCCCGCGATCAGGACGCGGATCACGCGCGCACCGCCGCCAGCGCCTCTGCGACGACCTCGAGCCCGAGGGCGCGCGACGCCTTGACGAGGACGCAATCGCCGGGCTCGACCACCTCGTCCACGCCTGCGGCCGCCGCCGTAGCGTCCGGGTACCAGCGCGTGACCGGCACCCCCGCGGCGCCTTCGACGTATTCGCGGGCGAGCTCGCCGACGGCGACCAGCGCCTGGACGCCGTCGTGCGCAGCCTCCGCGCCGATCTCGCGGTGGAAGGCCGGCGCTCCCGGCCCGAGCTCGGCCATCTCGCCGAGGATCGCGACGCGCCGCCGCGGGCCGGCGCGCTCGACGAGGTACGCGAGCGCCGCGCGCATCGAGACGGGGTTCGCGTTGTAGGCGTCGTTGATCAGGAGGCCGCCGCCGGGAAGCGGCGACTCCTCGCCGCGCCAGCGTGAGAGGTCGACGTCCACGCGCTCGGGCCGCGGCAAACCCAAGGAGTCGAGCGCCGCGAGCGCAGCGGCCGCGTTGGCCGCCTGGTGCCGCGCCGTGAAGTTGAAGCTGACTCCGCCGACGATCGTGCGGCCGTCGTCCCGCGCCGCCTCGGGCTCGTGCAGACGAACGACGTCGATGTCGTCGCGCTCGACGGGAAAGTCTTCCGGCAGGATCGCGGTGCCGCCGGGAGGCAGGGCGGCGACCAGCTCGCCCTTCGCCCTGACCACTCCCTCGAGCGAGCCGACGAGCTCGAGGTGCGCCGGGCCGACGTTCGTGATCACCCCGATCTCCGGCCGCGCGATCTCACAGAGCTCCGCGATCTGTCCGAACCCGCGCATGGCCAGCTCGAGGATGCAGACCTCGGTGTCGGGCTCGAGCCGGCAGAGCGTGAGTGGTACGCCGATCTCGTTGTTGTAGCTGGCCTCGGCCGCGACGGTGCGCGCGGAGGGCGCGCAGAGCGCGGCGAGGATGTCCTTGGTCGACGTCTTCCCGGTCGACCCGGTGATGCCGACGACGCGGGCGCTCGCCCGTTCGCGGACCGCCCGGCCGAGCGCGGCCATCGCCTCGAACGGCCGCTCGGGGACGAGCGTCGCCGCCGCTCCTCGCTCGAAAGCCTCGGCCTGGAAGTCGACGCCCCGGCTCAGGGCGACGAACAGGTCGCCGGGCTCGATCTTCCTGGAGTCGACCTTGACTCCCGTGATCTCGTCGGCCCGCGCGTCGAGCACGCCGAGCGGCGGCAGCTCGTCGAGGCGAAGCGGGATCACGCCTTCGCTCCCAGCCGCCGCAGGGCCTCGCGCGCGACCTCGCGGTCGTCGAACGGGATCTTGCGGTCGCTGAACTCCTGACCTTGCTCGTGGCCCTTGCCCGCGATCACGACGACGTCGCCTTCGGCCGCCGTCTCGAGCGCCTGGCCGATCGCCCGTGTGCGGTCGGGCTCGACCTCGACGTCTTCGCCGGCGCCCGCGACGATCTCGGCGATGATCGCCTCGGGCTCCTCGCTGCGCGGGTTGTCGGAGGTGACGATCGCGACGTCCGCCAGCTCCGAGGCGATCCGCCCCATGAGCGGGCGCTTGCCGCGGTCGCGGTCGCCGCCGCAGCCGAAGACGCAGATGAGGCGGCCCTGCGCCAGCTCGCGCGCGGTGCGGAGAACGTTCTCGAGCGAGTCGGGCGTGTGCGCGTAGTCGACCAGCACCGCGAACGGCTGGCCCTCGTCGACGGCCTCGAAGCGGCCCGGGACGCCGCGGAGCTCCTTGACCCCGTGGGCAATCGCCTCATCCGGGACCTCGAGCAGCCGCGCGGCGGCGACCGCTCCAAGCACGTTCTCGACGTTGAAGCGGCCGCGGAGCCTGGTCTCGAGCTCGAGGCCCCCGGCGCGGAAGCGCGCCCCGCGCGGGCCGGACTCCAGCCCTTCCGGCCGCAGCTCGGCGTCGTCCGCGAAGCCGTACGTCAGGAGCGGCTGCTGCCCGCGCAACTCCTCCGCGAGCTCGCGCCCATGTTCGTCGCCCACGTTCACGGCAGCAGGCGGTCGAGTCTCGGTGAAAAGCCGGCGCTTGGCATCGAAGTAGCGTTCGAGGGTTCCGTGGAAGTCGAGGTGGTCCTGCGTCAGGTTCGTGAAGACGAGCGCGGCGAAGCGCACGCGGTCGAGCCGTCCGAGCTCCGAGCCGTGCGATGTCGCCTCGAGCGCGCAGCTGCGGTCGCCGGCGTCGAGCATCTCGCGGAACGCCCGCTGCAGGTCGATCGCCTCCGGCGTCGTCCGGATCGCGGGCCGCCGCTCGCCGCCGACGCGGCACTCGATCGTCCCGAGCAAGCCGGGGCGCCGGCCCGCGGCCGCGAGGATCGAGTAGAGCAGGAACGCCGTCGTCGTCTTGCCGTTGGTGCCGGTCACCGCGGCGATCTCCAGCTCCTGGCTCGGGTGGCCGTAGAGCTCGCCCGCGGCCGGGGCCATCGCGCGGCGCGCGCTGGGCACGACGAGCTGCGGGACCTCGAGGTCGAGCGGCCGCTCGACGACCAGTGCGACGGCGCCGTTCGCCACCGCGTCACGCGCAAAGTCGTGGCCGTCGGCCCGGCTGCCGGGCACGCAGAAGAAGAGCGACCCGGGTCCCGCGTCGCGCGCGTCGTAGGCCAGGTCAGTGATGTCGACTGGCGCGCGTCGCAGCACGTCAACGGGCGCGAGCGCTGCGATGACGCGCTCTAGCTCCATCGGCGCGCGAGTCTACCAATCGACCCCGCCGGGTCCGGACGCGTCCGACGGCGGGAAGAGGCCGTTTTGCAGCTACTTCTTCTTGCCGTGGCCTGAGCCGCCCTGGCCGCCGCCCTGACCGTGGCCGGCGCCGCCGCTCTGGCCCCCACCCTGATCGTGGCCCGAGCCCCCTCCCCGGCCATGGCCGGGAGGGCCGGTGTGCGTGTGGTTCTTGTCGCCCTTCCCCTTGCCCGGTTTCACCGGAGGCGGAGGAGGTGGCGGCGCAGGAGGCGGCGGCGGTGCAGGTGGCGGCGGGGGTGGAGGTGGAGGTGGCGCCGGTGGAGGCGGCGGAGGCGGCCCAGGTGGGGGTGGCGGCGGAGGCGGACCCGGCGGGGGTGGCCCGGGCGGTGGAGGAGGCGTGGGCGGAGGAGGCGGAGGTGGTCCGGGCGGTGGAGGCGGCGGCGGTGGAGGCGGCGGGCCCGAGCCGTGACCGGTTCCACCACCCCGGCGTGTGACGGTGGAGGCGAGGCGTGCCCGGGAGGCTGCCGTCTGTTCGCCCCCTGCCGCCCGCAGCGCAGCTGCGCCGTTCGGCGCCACGCCGGGCGGTGGGACGAGAATCTGCGTCTGTTGAACCTTCGTCGTGGCCGGCTGCCGCTGCGGCAGCGGAGGCGCGGCAGCCTCACGCGTCCCGCCGCCCGGCGACTCCAGGGCGGCGCGCCAGAGGTAGCCCGAGGCGATGCCCGCGCAGACGAGGAGCGTGACCCGGATTACCCCAGGTGAGCCGTGCATAGAAACGAGTATCTCACCGGGGCGTGACGACGCTCAGCCGCCGAGGGCGGCCGGAGCGAGGCTCACGCGGTTCTTCCCGGCCGATTTCGCCTCGTAGAGCGCAGCGTCTGCCCTGCTCAGGAGCTGCTCGGATGCCTGACCGGGCGCGACCTGCGCGATCCCGAAGCTCGCCGTCAGCGAGATCCGGCTCCCCGGCGTCACCTCCAGCGACGACTCACTCAGCGCGCGGCGCATCCGGTCGGCCACGAGCGCCGCGGAGTCCGCGTCCGTCTCGGGCAAGAGGACTGCGAACTCCTCGCCTCCGAGGCGCCCTGCGACGTCGACCTTCCGCACGTGAGCCCGCAAGAGGTCGCCGAACGTCTGCAACGCGCGGTCGCCGGCGAGGTGGCCGTGCTCGTCGTTGACGCCCTTGAAGTCGTCGAGATCCGCGAGCACGAGCGAGAGCGGCGTTTCGAACAGGCGCGACCGCTCGAGCTCGTTCTCGAGCGCCTCCAGGAAGCGGCGGCGGTTGACGAGGCCCGTGAGCTCGTCGGTGGTCGCCTGCCGCTGGACGCGCTCGTGCAGCCTCGCGTTCTCGAGGGCGATGCCTGCCTGCGTTGCGAGCCACTCCGCGAGCGCGGCGGTCTCCTTGCGAAACCCGCGCCTCGGCGGATAGAGGAGGAGCGTCGTCCGACCGCCGGCTTCGTCGTCGCCGGTCAGGTCGAGCTCGAGCGGCTCCCTCTCCCCCACCTCCCCGAACCAGCCGATCTCCTCGCCGTCCTGCACGAGCAGGCCGCCGCGCGCGCCGGTCGCCTCGGTCACGACCTCCAGGATCAGCGGCAGGAGAGCGCGCGCGTCATGCGTCGCCGCGAGGGCGTTCCCGACGAGTGCGAGCGCCTCGCGCGGGTCGCGCCTCGAGCGGTGCGACCGGCGCCGGTCGACGTGCGCCTGGGCCGCCGCGGCCGCGCGCCGCGACGAGCGCAGCACTGAGGCGAACAGCGCGACGGTGAGCACGGTCGTCGCGACGGCAGCAGCCACCAGCGCGGGCCGGTCGTGCCACGCGAACGCAAGAGTCGGATCTACATGCCGCAGGTTGCGGCAATTGTCGCCTTCACGGCGACGTCATGGTGGAGGGATCGTCAGGCGTGATCCCCCCATCCAGGTACTGCAGGTCGAACTTCGCGATCTCCGAGAAGGCCGGCGCGGCCACGACGCCGCCCCAGATCGCGCCGCGGGGCTCGTCGACGGAGACGAGGATCACGAGCCGCGGCCGCGAGGCGGGCACGATCCCGACGAACGAGGCGACGTACCGCGACTTCGAGTAGGTGCCGTCGGGGTCGACCTTCGAAGCCGTGCCTGTTTTGCCGGCGACCTGGTAGCCCTGGACCGCGGCGAGCGCGCCGGTGCCGTCGAGCACCACGTTCTTCAGCATCCCCAGGACCTGCGCGGCCACCGCGCGCGGCACGATCCGGTGCCGCGGAGCGCGCACCGAGGCGCCGTCGCCGATGTGGTCGACGAGGTGCGGCCCGACCCAGACTCCGCGGTTCGCGATCGACGCGTAGGCGGCTGCGAGCTGGATCGGCGTGACCGAGATCCCCTGGCCGATCGGCACGTTCCCGATCGTCGAGCCCGACCAGTTCTTTTCCGGGACGACGATCCCTGGGCTCTCGCCCGGGTAGTCGATCCCGCTCAGCCGCCCGAAGCCGAAGCGCGAGATCCAGCTCGCGAGCGCATGCTGCCCGAGGCGCTCGGCGAGCGTGATCGCACCCACGTTCGAGGAGCGCGCGAGGATCTGGGCGACGGTCATCGTCTCGGTCCCGCGCGGCTCGGCGTCGTGGATGATCCGGTCGGCGACGTGGATCGAGTACGGCAGGACGAAGCTCGTCGAGGGCGTCACCAGGTGCTGCGAGAGCGCGCCCGCGACGGTCACGAGCTTGAACGTCGAGCCCGGCTCGTACGTGTCCGTGACCGCGCGGTTGCGCTGGAGCGGCTTCCAGACCGACCCGTATGCGTTCGCGTTGAAGCCCGGCGCCGTCGCCATCGCGCGCACGTCGCCGGTGCGCGCGTCGAGCACGACTGCGGTCGCGCTCTTCGCGTGCCACTTCGCGAGCGTCTGCTTGAGCACCGCCTGCGCGTTCGCCTGGATCGTGTGGTCGAGCGTCAGGTAGACGTCGGTCCCGTCGCGCTCGTTCTGCGACTGGACCGTGTCGATGACCTCGCCCGACGGGTCCTTGATGATCCGCTCGCGTCCGGGGATCCCGGCGAGCGTCTTGTCCAGCGAGAGCTCGAGCCCCGCGAGCCCGCGGTTGTCGACGCCTGCGTAGCCGAGCACCTGCGACGCGAGGTTCCCCTGCGGGTAGAAGCGCCGCTCCTCGGGATAGAAGCCGAAGCCGGGCAGGTTCTGTTTCCGGAGCCGCTCGGCGAGGGCCGTGTCCGCCTTGCGCGCGACGTAGACGAAGCCGTGCGTGCGATCGCCGAGGTCGGCCGCGAGCTGGGTCGGGTCGAGGCGGAGGATGCGCGCCGCAACAGCCGCCTCGCGGTTCGGGTCGCGCACCTGCATCGGATCCGCGTAGACGGTCATCGTCTGCTCGCCGATCGCGAGCTGGAGGCCGCCGCGGTCGTAGATCGTCCCGCGCGCGGCCGGGATGGTGACCTCTTCGCTGTGCTGGCTCGCGGCCAGGCTGTTATAGGAGCTCGCGCGCACGCCCTGCAGCCACGCGGCCCGCGCGAACGCAACCGCGAACAGGAGCACGAAGCTCGCGAGCAGTAGCCGGATGCGGCGGTTCGCGACCTTGGGGCCGGCGACCTTGTTCACCGGGAGCGCGGGCTCAGCCGTACGTAGGTCGTCTGGGTCGGGTCCGCGGGCACGAGCCCGTCACGGCTCGCGAGCGTCTGGATCCGCGTCGTCGCGCCTGCAAGCGAGAGCTGCGAGGCGATCGCCTGCTTGTCGGCCTTGAGGCGCGTCCGTTCCGCATTCACCTTGTTCAGCTCGACGTTCAGGCGCAGGACGGCGACGTTCAGCGCGACGACGCCGGCGAGAAGCATGGCGACGACCGCGATCCAGACCACGCCGCCGGCGACGCTGTGGCGGCGTGTGGCCGGCCGGCGCGCGGGCTTCGGCTTCGCCTTGGGCCGAGGCTGCTGCCGCGGCCGCGGGGAGAGAGCGGGGGCGGCGTCGCTCCAGGACGCCATCTCAGTCCTCCTGCGCCTTGATCGCGGCGCGCAGCCTTGCGGAAGCGGCTCGCGGGTTGGCCGCGACCTCCTGAGCGCCCGGCCGGACCGCGCGGCGGGAGATCGCCCGCAGCGAGGGCTCGTGGCCGCAGACGCAGACGGGCAGGTCGGGCGGACACGTGCAGCCGTGCTCCTGCGAGCGCAGGAAGCGCTTGACGATCCGGTCCTCGAGCGAGTGGAAGCTGATCACCGCGAGCCTCCCGCCCGGCCTCAGCAGGTCGAGAGCCGCGGGGAGCGCGGCGTCGATCGAGCCGAGCTCGTCGTTGACGGCGATCCGCAGTGCCTGGAAGACGCGCTTCGCCGGATGGCCCTCGCCGAAGCGCGCAGGCGCGGGGATCGCGGACTTGATCGTGTCCACGAGCTCGCCCGTCCGCTCGAACGGCTGCTCGCGGCGGCGGCGTCCGATCGCCCGCGCGATCTGCCGCGCGTAGCGCTCCTCGCCGTACTGCTTGAAGATCGCGGTCAGGTCGCGCTCGCTCTCCTCGTTCACGAGCTCGCGCGCCGAGAGCGCCGAGTTCGGGTCCATGCGCATGTCGAGCGGCGCGTCGACCGCGTACGAGAAGCCGCGCTCGGGGAGGTCGATCTGCATGCTCGAGACGCCGAGGTCGAAGAGCACCGCGTCGGCGCGCACGTCGTTCGAGGCCAGCTGCTCGAGCACGATCGAGAACTCGCCGCGCAGGAAGCGCCCCTGCACCGCGGTGCGCTTGCGGAACCGCTCGAAGTACGCGCGCGCAGAGGGGTCCCTGTCGATCGCGATCAGCTTGCCCTTGCCGCGCAGGTCGGACGCCAGCAGCTCGGCGTGTCCGCCCGCGCCGAAAGTCGCATCCACCACCGTGTCGCCCGGGCGCACGGCGAGTGCCTCCCGCACCTCCTCTGCGAGGACGGGAACGTGGTCAGTCGCGTTGGGTCGCAAGACGTTCGGCAACATCCTCCGCACTCCCTTCCATCTCCGTGACGTGCTGCTCCCACGCCGCTCGGTCCCAGATCTCGAGGTGGTCGCGCACCCCGGCGATCACGACGTCGCGGCCGATCCCTGCCTTCTTCGCCAGCGTCAGCGGCACCAGCACCCGGCCCTGCTTGTCCGGCTTGGCCTCCGACGCGCCCGCGAAGAAGTAGCGGTTCATCATCCTGCCCTCGCGGCTGAAGGGGTCGAGCCCGGCGAGCCGGCTCTCGACCAGCCGCTCCCAGTCCGCCTGGGGATAGCAGTGGAGACACCTGTCCAGGCCGCGCGTGATGACGAGCCCGCCGGAAAGCGCTTGCCGAAACTTGGCCGGTAGCGTGAGGCGGTTCTTGTCATCGATCGTGTGCTCGAATTCGCCTAGTAGCATCTTCCACTCCGCCCCACTGTAAACCACATCTCCCCACTCCGCAACACTTTCAATCCCAATCTCACGAATCCGCGCGGCCCCGCGTTTCAATGGATGATGGAAGTCGTGAGCGTTCCCCCCTTCGAGCGGTTCTACGAGGAGCAGAAGGGCCCCGTGCTCGCGCAGCTGCGGCGGCTGCTCGGCCGCGACGAGGCGGACGACGCGTTCCAGGAGACCTTCCTGCGGGCGCTCCGTGCGTATCCGAAGCTCGAGCACGGGGAATACCTCCGCGCCTGGGCCCTGACGATCGCCCGCCACGTCGCGTTCGACGCCAGGCGGCGCGAGCGGCTCACCTCCGCGGAGGTGCCGGACCTCGAGTCGGTCGACGAGCCTCTCCCCTACGAGGAGCTCCGCCGGCTGACCGCCGACCTGCCGCAGACGGAACGCGCCGCGGTCTTCCTTCGCTACGGCTACGACCTCAGCTACGAGGAGATCGGCAATGCGCTCGGCTCCTCGAGCGAAGCCGCGCGGCAGGCGGCGTCTTCGGGCGTCCGCCGGCTGCGCAGAAAGGAGCTCTCATGACCGTTTCCCCCGAACTCGACGCCCGTTTCCGCGACGCCGCGGCCGGCGAAGGCCTCCTCGACGTCGCCTACGAGCTGCACGACTCTCCGGTTGGAGAGCTGTTCGTGGCGGTCACGGACCGCGGCGTCTGCGAGATCCACTACGACGCCGATCCCGACGCCGAGGCCGAGCGGCTCGCGCGGCTCTTCGGTACGCGCGTGCTTCGGTCGCCGCGGCCAACCGACGAGGCCCGCCGCCAGCTCGACGAGTACTTCGCCGGCTCGCGCCACGAGTTCGACCTCGAGGTCGACCTCCGCCCCGCGCGCGATTTCGGCCGCGCGGTGCTCGAGCAGCTCGCGCGCGTGCCCTACGGCGAGGTCACCACCTACGGCACGCTCGCCGCGAAGGCCGGGCGCCCGCGGGCAGCCCGCGCGGTCGGGACGGTCATGAACCGTAACCCGGTCCCGATCGTGCTGCCGTGCCACCGAGTGGTCGGCTCGACGGGCTCGCTGGTCGGCTACGCGGGCGGGCTCGACCGCAAGCGCACGCTGCTGGAGCTGGAGGGCGCGCTCAGTCCGTTACGGTGAAGTCGCCGCGCATGAACTCGGCGTGCGGGTCGCACTGATACCGGACCGGTCCCGGCGTGAAGTTCACGATCCAGGTCTCGTGGCCGGTGCGGGAGACGTCCGTCGCGCAGCTCGAGATCGGTACGCACGAGACGGTGCTCGAGACCGAGATGGGGCTGGGCGGGCGGAGCAGATGGAAGTTGTGGAACGCCGAGTTGTCGTCGATCTCGAGCCGGTAGGAGCCCTTGGGCAGCGTGCCGCCGTCGAGGTTCTGCCCGTTGGGGTCGCGCAGCTCGATCGTGAAGCCGTCCTCCACGTGCGCCGTCAGCACCGGCAGCGGGAACTTCGGCGCGCAGTCCGGCGGCGGCGGGTCGGTCTGTCGTAGGCGGAAGACGTTGCTGCCCGAGCCTTGCCCGAGGACGTAGATGTGGCCGCAGCCGTCCTCGCCGAACGAGGAGAGCTCCTGCACGTTGAGGCCGGTGTCGGTGTCGCCCAGCGAGTCCGGAATCGCAAGCGTCTGCGTGT
This sequence comes from uncultured Actinomycetes bacterium, assembly GCA_963788215.1. Classification (GTDB taxonomy): domain Bacteria; phylum Actinomycetota; class Thermoleophilia; order Gaiellales; family Gaiellaceae; genus AC-32. The sequence goes on along the minus strand of CAWBFX010000001.1, from coordinate 18,355 downwards.
AGATCTCGCCGCTGCAGTAGTCGCTGTAGACGTACTTGCCGGTGAGCGTCGTGAGCTCGGGGTCGCGGATCACGTAGCCGCCGGTGACCGCGCAGCCACCGTGCGCGCCGGAGTGCGCGAACTCGAAGACGGGTGGGATCGCGTTCCCCGGCGGCGGCGAGCAGAGGTGTTGCGCGTCCGTGTTGTACGTGTGCCGGCCTTCGTAACAGCTCCAGCCGAAGTTCGAGCCGCGGCCGGCGGAGAGACCGGCCGGCCGGTAGTCGATCTCCTCCCAGGCGTTCTGGCCGACATCGCCGATCGACAGGTCGTCGGTCAGGCGGTCGAACGAGAACCGCCACGGGTTGCGGAGGCCGTACGACCAGATCTCCGATTTCGCGGCGCGGCGACCGACGAACGGGTTGTTCGGCGGGATGCGGTACGGCCCGCTCACACCGGCGCGGGGGTCGATTCGCAGGATCTTGCCGCGCAGGTCGAGCAGGCTCTGCGCGCTGTGGAACGGGTCGCCGCCGCCCCCGCCGTCGCCGATCCCGAAGTAGAGGAGCCCGTCCGGGCCGAACTGGAGCTGGCCGCCGTTGTGGTTCGAAGCCCCTCGGTGCTGGACGACGATCACCTGCCGTCGGCTCGACGGGTCGGCGACGTTCGGGTCGGCGCTCACGTGCAGCTCGTCGACCCTGACGTCTCCGGTGTTGGCCTCGGTGTACGCGATGTAGAAGAGACCGCTCGTCGCGTAGTCGGGCGCGAACGCCAGCGAGAGCAGGCCCTCCTCGCCGCCGGAGACGACCCAGCTCGTGGCGTTGAGAAACGGTGTCGGCTGGGTGACGTTGTCGACGACGACCTTGATCAGGCCGTTCTGCTGCACGACGAAAAGGCGGTGCTGGTCGCCGTCCGGCGCGGTGAGGTACGTCGGAACCGAGAAGTCGCCGGGCTGGCCGACGGGCACGAGCAGGAGCGCATCCGGCGTCGACGGCAGCGTCGGCATGCCCTGTGCTCCGAGCGGCGCGAATGCCGCGACCCCGAGCACGAGCGCGAGCAGAGCTCCCCTACTCCCCCGCATACGAGAAGCATATGACGCTCAGGCGATCTGAGCTAGGTCCGCGGTCTCCGTGAGCAGGCGGTACCCCACGCCCCAGACGTTCACGACGCAGTCGTCGGCGCCGGCCAGCCCGAGCTTTCGCCGCAGCCGCGAGGCATGCGAGTCGAGCGTTCGCGTCCGGCCCAGGGAGACGAAGCCCCAGACCTCGCGCAGCAGCTCCTCCTTCGTGAAGACGCGCGTCGGGTCGGTCGCGAGCTTCGCGAGCAGCTCGAACTCCTTCGCGGCGAGCGCGACGGGGAGACCGTGGACCGTGACGCGCCGGGTCGCGCGCTCGAGCGCGATCGGCCCGGCGGCCAGGCGCTCGCGCGTCGCCGGCCGCGCGCGCCGCAGCACCGCGTGGATCCGCGCTACGAGCTCCTCGTAGTGGAAGGGCCGCGGGACGAAGTCGTCGCAGCCGCGCTCGAAGGCGTGAACGCGGTCGACCGCGTCGGCGCGCCGCTCGCCGAGGACGATCACGGGCACGTCCCGGTCCCACGTGCGCCCGGGCTCGCCCTCGCGCAGCCGCCTGCAGACGTCGAGCCCGGAGGCATCCTCGAGCCCGCCGACCAGCACGAGGTCGGGCCGCGCCCGCTCCACCAGCTCGAGCGTCAGCTCCTGTGCAGCGGCCCGGAGGACCTCGAACCCGTCGCTCGCCAGGTGCCGCTCGAGGAACTCCCTCGTTCCCGGCTCGGCCTCGGCGAGGAGCAGCGCGCGTGACATCGAGGCGAACGTAGCCGCCCGCCCGCCGCCGCGCCAGATGTCCTTTTGCGCGGAACTGCAACGAGCTTTCGACAGGCCGCGCCTCTTGTAAGCGTGCAAAGAGCGGTCTACTGTTGGCTCACGATGTTTGCGCGAAGCCGTCTCGCGCGGATCGGGTGGAAGGGCACCCGGACGATCGCAATCGCCGCCGCAGCGCTTCTCGGCGCCTCGGGAGTCGGGTACGCCCTGAGCGCGACCCAGGGCGGGAAGACCGCCGGCTCGGCGACGACGATCTCGGCCTGCGCGAACCTCGTCAACGGCCAGCTCAGGCTCGTCTCCGGGCCCGCCGATTGCAATCCGAGCGAGCGGTTCGTCACCTGGAACGTCACCGGTCCCGCCGGCCCGACCGGCCCGGCCGGGGTCGCGGGCCAGCGAGGCGCGACCGGATTGGCCGGCGCCGCCGGGACGAACGGCGCGCGCGGCGCAACCGGGCCTCCCGGCACGAACGGCGTGGATGGGGCGCCCGGCGCACGCGGGCCGACCGGCCCGCCAGGACCGGCCGGCACAGGGCTGACGTCCTTCGAGGACATCGACGGCCTGCCGTGCAACACCGGCGACGGCGCAGGGACGATCGAGGTCGGCTACGGCCCCGGTGGCGTCGTGACGCTCATCTGCGTGGTCGGCGCGGGGAACGCGGACTTCGTCTACGTCGCACCCTCGGGAAGCGACGCCAACACCGGCGACTCGACGCATCCGCTCCGCTCGATCCAGGCTGCGGTCGACGCCGCGGGCGCTACGGGCAAGGACGTCAAGGTCGCGGTCGGCGCGTACCACCCCGACGGCGGGCTCGACCTCCACACCGGCGTGAACGTGACCGGCGGCTTTTCCTCCGCCGACTGGACGCCCGCCCCGGCCGGCGAGACGCTGATCGCGGCCGGCCCGCAGGCGGCGCTCGCGGACGGCGACACCGGCGTCCGGCTCAAGAACCTTCACCTTCAGTCGCAGCTCGCGCCCCCGAACACGTGCAGCTACGGGCTTCGTGAGCTGAACAGTTCCGACGTGACGCTCGACAACGTCACGATCGATGCGGCCGACGGCTCCGACGGCGCCGCGGGAGCCGACGGCGGGGCCGGCCCCAACGGCCCGACCGGCGGCAACGGCGCAGCGGGCTCCTGTGATTCCAGCGTCTCCGCACCCGGCGGGATCGGCGCCGGGACGGCGTTCAGCACCGGCGGCCACGGCGGCGCAGGCGGCTTCGCCACGGCGAGCGGCCAGTTCGGCTCATCCGGGCAGCGGCGGCACGGCCGGCGGTCTCGGCGGTGCTCGGGCGATCCGGGCGAACCCAGGCGGCGCAGGGCGCAAACGGAGCGGACGGCGCCGGCGGCAACAACGGCACAGGCGGCTCGGGCGGAAGCGCCGGAGCTCTCTGGGCCGGAAACGCCGGAACCAACGGCACGCGCGGCACCGCAGGCGGCGGTGGCGGCGGAGGTGGCGGTGGCGGCGGGCAGCACTGCTTTCTCGTGTGCATTGACGGCACCGGCAACGGCGGTGGCGGCGGCGGCGCGGGCGGCACGTTCGGTGCTCTCGGTAGCGGCGGCTCGGCCGGCGGCGGCTCCTTCGGGATCTACCTCACGAATTCGAACGTGACGCTGATCAACTCGACCGTCAACGCCGGCCACGGCGGCACCGGAGGCGCAGGTGGCGCAGGCGGCGCGGGCGGTCAGGGCGGCCTCGGCGGTAACGGCGCCGGCAACTGCACGAGCGAGGTCGGAGCCGGCGGCCACGGCGGCCGCGGCGGCGCCGGTGGCCCGGGCGGCGCGGGCGGCGGCGGCGCGGGCGGCCCGAGCGTGGGCATCGCGAAGATCGGCGTCTCCGGCGCCACGCAGACCGGATCGTCGATCAACTTCGCCGGCGGCGGCGCGGGCGGCATCAGCCCGGCAGGCGGCACGAGCAACGGCTCCGCCGGCCTCGGCGCAACCGTCGCCACGCTCTAGCTAAGGGGCTCTACAGGCGTCCAGAGCGGACGACGCCCCAGAGCAGCCAGAGCCCCAGCACGCCCGAGAGCACGAAGCCGATGAAGGAGAGCACGTTCACGCCGAACACCTGCGGCCCCTGCTCGGCGAAGATCCCGATCAGGCTCGAGCCGATCAGCCCGCCGACGACAACGAGCGCCACCACCAGCCGGTTGAAGGCGACGTTCAGCTTCTGCATGAACTCGTCGAGCCCCTTGTGGACGAAGCCGACCTCGATCTGGCCGTCGCGCACCTCCTCGAGGAAGTCGTGCACCTGGTACGGCATGTCGCGCGCGATCCGCGCGAGCTCGAGGCCCTCCGTTCGGGCACGCGTGAGCACCCGGCGCGGCGTGTAGCGCTCGATCATCAGGCTGCGCGCGTAGGGCTTCGCGACCTCGAAGACGTTGAAGTCCGGATAGAGATCGATGCCCACGGAGCCGAGCGTCGCGATCGCCTTGTCCAGCAGGACGAAGCGCGTCGGCAGACGCAGGTTGAGCCGGTAGATGAGCTGGAAGGCCTCGCGGATCACCTGCAGCGGGTCGATCTCGGCGAGGCTGGCGCCGTAGTAGCGCCCGTACATCTCCCGCAGCTCCGCGACGAACTCCTCTTCGCGCTCCTTCGGGTAGCGGACGCCGAGCTCGCCGAGGCGGCGCGGCAGCTGCTCGATCCGTTCGTCGGCCGCCTCGATGAACAGCCGCGTGAGCTTCGACATGTCGTCGTCGGAGAGCTTCCCGACCTGGCCGAAGTCGACGAGACCGATCACCGCCCCGTCCTCGAGCACGAAGATGTTCGCCGGGTGCGGGTCGCCGTGGAAGAACCCGTGCCGGAAGATCATCGTCATCCAGGTCTCCGCCATCAGGTACGCGAGCCGGCGGCGCTCCTCCATCGACCACGCGTCCTGCGGCAGGTCGGCCAGCTGGATGCCCTCGAGCAGCTCGAGCGTCAGGACGCGGGCGCGCGTGTAGCTCCAGTAGACGCGCGGGATGCGGACGTGCGGGTGACCGGCGAAGCGATGGTGGAAGACCTCGGCGTTCCGAGCCTCGAGCCGGTAGTCGAGCTCCTGGCGGATGGAGCGCGAGAACTCGTCCACGATCTGGCGCGCGTCGATGAAGTCGAGGGCGCGGACCCGCTCGCGGGCGAGCCGCGCGGCCTGGTAGAGGAGGTTGAGGTCGGCCTCCACCTGGCGGGGCGCGTTGGGCCGCTGGACCTTGACCGCGACCCGGTGGCCGTTCGGGAGCGTCGCGCGGTGGACCTGGCCGATCGACGCGGCGGCGACCGGCGTCTCCTCGAACTCCGTGAACAGCTGCTCGACGGAGAGCTCGAGGTCTTCGCGGATGACGCGCTCGACGTCCGCGTACGGAAACGGACGCACGTCGTCCTGGAGTGCCTGCAGCTCCTGGATGATGTCCGGCGGGACGATGTCGGGCCGCGTCGAGAGCAGCTGACCGAACTTGACGAACGTCGGGCCGAGCTCGTCGAGGAGCTCACGCAGGTGCTGGCCTCGCTCCGAGGCCGGCCCCTTTTCCAGGCGCGACGGCGTCAGCCGGTCTGGCAGCAGATCGGTGAGGCGGTGGCGCTCGAAGAAGTAGCCGAAGCCGTGCTTGACCGCGACCTGCGCGATCTCCGAGATGCGCCCGAGGTTCCTGGTCGCGGGCGGGGTGGCCACGAAGTCAGTCTAGGGAACCGGGTTGATCCCGCTCCGTCGGGCGCCGTCCGGAAGCTCGGGCGGCAGCCCGGCCGAGCAGGCCTCGACGGCGAGGCGCCAGAGGCGAACGATCTCGGCGCCCACGCGCTCCGCGGCCTCGGCATAGCCCTTGCGGTTACGAGGCAGGTCGCCGACGTCCATCGGGTCGCCCCACACGACTGCGCAGAGCCGCCGGTTCGTCGGCGACCAGCCGAACGTGTCCAGTCCGCACGGGATCACGGGCACGCCTTCCTGCATCGCGATCATCAATCCGCCGGGATGCATCTGGCCGGGATGGCCGAAGCGCTGGCGCGTGCCCTCGAGGTGGACGCCGACGAGCTTGCCCTCGCGCGCGAGCTCGCGCGCGTGCCGGAGCGCGTCCCGGTCGCCCTCCCCGCGCCGCACGCCGAAGACGCCGAGCGCCGCGAGCGCGGGACCCACCACGGGCGTCCGCATCAGCTCGGCTTTCGCGAGAAAGTAGATCGTGCGCGGTGAGAACGCGCCGATGAGCGGATGGTCGATCCCGGAGAAGTGGTTCGCGGCGACGACGCCGCCGCCTTCGAGCGGGACGCGCTCGATCCCGTAGCCGCCGGCGGGCGCCAGTAGCGTCGCGATTCGCGGGACGAAGAGCCGGCCGACGCGCCAGCCCAGCTCTGCGTTCTCGCCCGTCACGACGCCGTGCTCAGACGCGAGGCGATTCGACCAGGCGCAGGCGGTGTTCGAGCTGCGCGACCCTGAGCTCGAGCTCCTCGACCTCGCCGCGCGTCACGAGGCCGAGCTCGCGGAAGACTCCGGAGAGGCCGCTCCCCGTGCGCTCGCCGAGCCGGACGCTCTCGTTGCGCCAGCGCCCCACCAGCTCCTCGACCAGCGAGCGCGCCTCCTCGCGGCCCATCCCCCCGCGCGCCGAGAGCTCCTCGACCAGCGCGTCGACCCGCTCCGCCGTCAGCGCGACAGCGCCGACCCCCGCCAGGACGAGCTTCTCTGCGACCTCGCGGGCGGTGCTAACGGGCTCGGCCATGTGGGCGCGCGCGGCGGCGCTGGCGGCGGCGTTCCCGCTTGGCCTGCGCGGACGCGGAGGCGGGTTGCGGAATCACGTCGCCGAGGGTCGGAGCCGGCTCGGCGGCGGCCGCCTGGGTCGCCTCCTCGAGGGCCAGCGTCCCGCCGTCGACCACTTCGGGAGCACCGCCCGGCAGCCGCGGCCGCAGGCGCGCCGCGAAGCCGCCGTCGTCGAGCCCGCCCTCGGGCTCCTGGCCCTTGCGGCGGGCGAACTCCGGCTCACGCTCCTTCCAGATCGTGAGCAGCGGAGCGGCGATGAAGATCGACGAGTAGGCGCCCGCGACGATCCCGACCATGAGGGCGAAAGCGAAGTCCTTGAGCGTCGCGCCGCCGAAGAACAGGAGCGACAGGATCGGCAGCAGCGTGATGAAGGTTGTCGCCAGGGAGCGGCGGATGGTCTCCCAGAGAGAGATGTTCGCGATCGTCGCGAACGGGGCGCGCCGCATCAGCGGCACGTTCTCGCGAATACGGTCGAAGATGATGATCGTGTCGTAGATCGAGTAACCCAGGACGGTCAGCACCGCGGCCACCGTCGAGTTCGTCACCTCCCGCCCGGTCACCGAGTAGATCCCGATGGTGATCACGATGTCGTGCAGCAGCGCGACGATCACCGGCGCCGCGAACTTGAAGTCGAACCTGAGCGCGATGTAGAGCACGATCAGGAGCAGCGAGAAGAGGATCGCGACGATCGCCGAGCGCGCGATCTGGCGGCCGAAGCTCGAGGACACCACCTGGGTCCCGATCGAGATGTTCTGGCCGTACTTCGCCTTCAGGTCGGTCGCGAGCTGGGACTGCTCGGCCGAGTTCAACGTGCGCATCCGCAGCTGGAAGTTCTTGTAGCGGTCCGACCCGACCACCTTGCCCTTGCCCTGGACTTCCGGCACCTGCGTCGTGAACTTGCTCGCCTCGGTGCGCACGCTCGCGAGCGAGACGGGCTGCGGCGTCTTGAACGAGACCTGCGTGCCGCCCTTGAAGTCGATGCCGAGGTTAAGCCCCTTCGTCGCGAGCGAGCCGAGTCCGATCGCAATGATCACGCCGGAGATCGCGAACCAGAGGTAGCGGCGCCGCATGAAGTCGATCTGCAGCCACTTGGCCCCTTGCTGGCCCTGCGCTCCCATGAAGCGCGGGTTCTCGAACCAGCGGAAGCCGGCGAGCAGGCCGAGCATCGCGCGCGTCGCGGCGACGGCGGTGACCAGCGAGATCACCGTCCCGATCATCAGCATCAGCGCGAAGCCCTTGACCTGTGCGGTCGCGACCGCGAACAGCACCATCGCCGTGATCACCGTCACGACGTTGGCGTCGATGATCGTGTGGAAGCCCTTGGCGTAGCCGGCCGAGATCGCGGCGCGGACGCTCTTCCCGGACCGCACTTCTTCCTTGATCCGTTCGAAGATGACGACGTTCGCGTCGGCGGCGACGCCGATCGTCAGGATCACGCCGGCGAAACCGGGCAGCGTCAGCGTGACGCCGAAGAGCAGGATCGCCGCGTACAGCAGCGCTGCGTAGATGCCGAGGCCGAGCACCGCGACGACGCCGAGGAAGCGATAGAGGATGAGCAGGAAGATCGCGACGAGCAGCAGGCCGATGATCGCGGCTTCTTTCGCCTGTTTGAGCGAGTCCTTGCCGAGTGTGGCCGAGACGTCGGTCCGCTCGATCGTGTCGAACCTGTAGGGCAGCGCGCCGGACTTGAGCACGATCGCGAGGTCTTTCGCCTCGCCGATCGAGTTGATGTTGGAGATGATCGCGCCGTTCCCCGTCGGATCGATGCCGTCCGGGTTCTGCTTGTAGTCGATGTACGGCGTCGACTGGAGCTGGCCGTCGAGCACGATCGCGAAGTGCTGCGCGTACTTGGTGACTGTGTTGATGTCGTTCGATCCGCCCTCGCCCGCGGAGTCGGCCAGGATCTGGCCTCGGCGGGCTTCCTCGCGGGTGATGTTGTGGAACTTCTTGTTGCCCTCGCTCTTGAAGCCGAGCTGGACGAAGGCGGTGCCTTCGCTGGGCTGCGTGCCGACCTGGGCGCTGATCCCCGAGAGCTTGAGGTCGCCGCCGTTCGCCTCCGGGACCGGATTCTGCTTGTCGAACGGGTTGTACTTGAAGAGGTACCAGTTGTCCCCGGAAGGAAGCTGTGAGCCCGGGCAGCCGTTCGTCGGCGAGGCGACGCACTTCACGACTGTCCGGTGCTCCGGAACTGCGAGAACGGTCGATCCCTTCGGCACCTTTCCGCCGGTGTCGGCAAGCAGCTTCTCGCGCGTCTCCTCGGGGCCTGCCTTGAGGTGCTTCTTGGCGTCGAAGAGGTAGTACGCCGTGGGCGTGCCCTTCTTGGCGTCCGTCTGGACCTGGGTCAGGAGCTTGTAGAGGCTCGGCGTCGACACCACGCCGCCGCCCTGGGCGGACGGGCCGACGACGTCGTTCTCGAGGTCGAAGAACTGCAGCTGGGCCGTCTTGCCGATGATCTTGGCGGCCTTGCTGAGGTTATGGATGCCGGCGAGCTGGATGATGATCTGGTCCTTGCCCTCCTTGCGGATCTCGGGCTCGGAGACGCCGAGTGCGTCCACGCGGTCGCGCATGCGCGAGACGGACGTGTCCATCCCGTCGGCGGTGATTGCCTGGTTCTTGGGCGGAACCGCCTTGAGGACGACCTCGAGGCCGCCCTGCAGGTCGAGGCCCAGGCGCACCTTCTTGTGGGCGGGCGAGCTCGGAACGACAAGCGCGGCCACGCCTGCGAGAGCCAGCAGCAGCAGGCCGACGAGAATCAGATGTGAACGCCGATTGCTCACCCGGGTCGCAACAGATTAGCCATCGTCGGGCGGAATTGGCTGCTCCGGATGGGCCAATTCGGGTTCCGGCTCGATCTCGGGTTCGGTGACGACCGCGGCTACCGCGCGGCGGTCGAGCCGGACGGTCATGTTCGGCCCAAGCTCGACCTCGAGCACGTCGTCCTCGATCGAGCGGACGGTCGCGTGCAGGCCGCCGGCGGTGATGATCTCGTCGCCGGCGCGGAGCTGGTCCTGCATCACCATCTGCGCCTGCGTCCGGCGCCGCTGCGGCCTGATCAGCAGGAGCCACATGAGGCCGAAGAGCGCGACCAGCACGAGTATGTACCCCATTCCTATACCTCCAAAGGCTGCAGTCGTTCGAGCGCGGCCGCCTTGTACGAGCTCAGCTCTCCTCGTTCGATCGCGCTGCGCGCGCCTGCGACGAGGTCGAGCACGAAGCGGAGATTATGCAGGGTCAGCAGGCGGTGGCCGAGCAGCTCTTGCTGGTTCACGAGGTGGCGCAGGTAGGCGCGCGAGAAGCGCTCGCAGGCGGGACAGCCGCAGCCCTCGTCGAGCGGTCGCGGGTCGCGGGCGAAGCGGGCGTTGCGCAGGTTGAGGCGGCCGTCCCGCGTGAGGGCAGTGCCGGTGCGCGCGTTGCGGGTCGGCAGGACGCAGTCGAACATGTCGATCCCGCGCTCGATCACCTCGAGGATGCCCTCCGGGTCGCCGATGCCCATGAAGTAGCGGGCGTGGTCCTGCGGGAGAAGCTCGGCGGCCGTGGCGGTCGCCTCGAACATCTGCGGCCGAGGCTCGCCGATCGCGAGCCCGCCGAGCGCGTAGCCGTCGAAGCCGACCTCGGCGATCTCGTCGATCGACCGGCGGCGGAGCTCGGGATCCGTGCCGCCCTGGGCGATGCCGAACAGGAGCTGGCCGGGGGCGCGCGGGGCCTGTTTCTGACGCTGCGCCCAGAGCGTCGTCAGGCGGACCGCTTCGCCCAGCTCGGCGCCTGTGGCGTCGGCCGGCGGACAGACGTCGAGGCACATGGCGATGTCGGAGCCGAGCTCGGCCTGAACGCGGGCCGCGAGCTCGGGCGTGAAGCGCTCGAGGTCGCCGTCGTAGACCGAACGGAAGGTGACGCCCTCGTCGTCGCGGGCGACGATCGTGTCGCGGAGCGAGAAGACCTGGAAGCCGCCGGAGTCGGTCAGGATCGGCCCGTCCCAGGCCATGAAGCGGTGGAGGCCACCGAGCTCCGCGATCGTCTCGGCACCAGGACGGAAATGGAGGTGGTAGGTGTTGCACAGCAGGATCTCGGCTCCGAGCGCGCGTAGTTCGTGCGGGTCGACGCTCTTGACGGTCGCCTTGGTCCCGACGGGCATGAAGGCCGGCGTCCGCAGCTCGCCGTGCGCGGTGCGCAGCACCCCGGCCCGAGCCGCCCCGTCTGTCGCCGTGAGCGCGAACGCGCTCACCAGCCCCAATACCCCCGCCCTGGGTGGGGTTTGTCGGCCACCCTCGCTCCCGCTGCGAGCGTACCCGCGAAACGCGCACATGTCTGTCACGGATTCGCGCCGAAAGCGTGACGATTCGTCCACCGTCACACAGTGGCGCCGCGCCTTCACCTGCGGCACCGCCGCTCGAACCGCATCGCGTGGAAGTCCTCGAAGACCGCCTCGCCGCGCGGCTCGAACCCGAGCCGCTCGTAGTACTCCTTCAGCACTGCGTTGTCGCTCATGCAGTCGAGCCGGAGGAGTTCACGGCCGGCTGCAGCGACCTGCGCCTCGGCCCAGTCCAGCAGACGCTCGCCGAGCCGCAACCCCGCGTACGCCCGCCGCACCGCGATCGCGTGCACGTACCCGGCGACCGGCGGCTGCTCGCCCCAGAAGTCCGGATCGCTCCAGAGGAGCGCGAACGTCGCCGCCGGCTTGCCGCCCACCCGCGCGAGGTAGAGCTCGCCGCGGTCCAGCAGCGCCGCCACGCGATCGCGCGGGAACGGATCCGGCCACTGCCGGATCCCTCGCTCGAGCAGCCAGCGGGCGGCCTCCGAGAGGATCGCCACGACGTCGTCGAGGTCGTCCGGCTCCGCCCGGCGCACGTCCAGATCGCCCTTCATAGGATGAGCATCGCGTCGCCGAAGCTGTAGAAGCGATACCGCTCCTCGATCGCGAGCCGGTACAGACGGCGCGTCTCCTCGACCCCCGCGAACGCCATCACGAGCGCGAGCAGCGTCGAGCGTGGCAGGTGGAAGTTTGTCAGGAGAGCGTTCACGCGCCGGAACTCGACGCCCGGCGTGATGAAGAGGTCGGTCCGCCCGCTGAGAGGCCCACCGCGCGCGAGGGTCTCGAGCACGCGGACCGTCGTCGTGCCGACCGCGAGCACGTGCTCCGCTCCCCGGACCCGCTCCCATGCCTCCGGCGCAACCTCGTAGCGCTCGCTGTGCAGCTCGTGGTCGGCGAGCGACTCGGCGGCGACCGGACGGAAGGTGTCGAGACCGACGTGCAGCGTGACTCTCTCCACCTCCAGCCGCGCGAGCACCTCCGGCGTGAAGTGCAGGCCCGCCGTCGGCGCGGCCGCCGATCCCTCCTGCGCCGCGTAGACCGTCTGGTAGCGCTCCGGGTCGTCGAGCCGCTCGGTGATGTACGGCGGCAGCGGGGCCTCCCCGGACGGCTCGCCCTCCAGCCGAAGGCGCCAGCGGCCCTCGCCGAGCGGCTCCAGCAGCTCGACCGGACCGAGCTGCTGGCCTGCCTTGAGACGCCGAGAGGGCCGGGCAAGCCCCTCCCAGATCCCATCCGCGCCGAGCCGTTCGAGCAGCAGCACCTCGGCCTCTCCCCCGCCCGGCCGGCGCAGCCGCAGCCGCGCCGGAAGCACGCGAGTGTCGTTCACGACGGTCAGCGTCCCCCCTTCGTCGGGCAAACCGCCGAGCTCGTCCGGCAGCTCGTCGAAGCGCCGGTGCCGCACGTCGCCGGTCGCGCGCTCGTAGACGAGGAGCCGCGAGCGGTCGCGCCGCTCGAGCGGCCGCTGGGCGATCAGCTCGGGCGGGAGCTCGTAGTCCAGCTCCGAGATGTCCATCCGACGCGAACGCTACCGTCGGCGCCCATGACTGACGACGCGATCGACAGGGCTCGCAAGCGGCTCGAAGAGGCGGCTGAGGGCCGGCCCGACGCGGCCGCAGTGGACGCTGTCCTCGAGCGGGCGCGGGCCCAGGTCGAAGAGCTCGCCCAGACGGCCGCGCAGATCGAGGCGACGCTGCCGGCGAAGATCGACGACGCGCTGCAGGACGGGCTCCGCGAGCAGGTCAGGCCGGTCGGCCGAAACCTCGCCGAGATCCGCGGCCTCTCGAACCAGGTCATCCGCCGGCTCGAGCGGATCGAGGGCGACCTCCTCGCCGAGCGGCACGCGCGCGTCGACGACCTCGCGCTCCTGGTCGACCTGATCACGTCCGGCTGGAAAGCAGTGGACGACCGCCTCGGGGCGATCGAGAAGAGCCTGCAGACCGGTGACGGCGCGATCGTCTACCGGATCGAAGAGCGCCGCACGGCCGAGGGCTAGGTCAAGACCAAGATCACCGCCGCCGTCGCGACCCAGAGGCAGACCGCGACGAGGATCGGCACATCTGTCAGCAGCACCTGCTCCGGCTCCTCGCCGAGATCGTCCCGGTGCACCAGCAGCAGGTAGCGGAAGACGCCGAAGATCACGAACGGAATCGTCGCCATCAGCGCCTTCGAGTCGCGTGCGGTGAAGGTGTAGAGCGAGTACGCGATCACGGTGGAGGCGGCGACGACCGTGACGAGCTGGTCGACGAGCTCGAGCGAGTAGCCCTCGAGCACGGGCCGTCCCGGAGTCTCGCGGGCGCCGACGAGCACTAGCTCTCCGCGGCGCTTCGCCAGCGCGAGGAAGAGCGCGAGCAAGGCGGTGCAGAGGAGCAGCCAGGGCGAGATGCGGACGTGCACCGCGGCCGCGCCCGCCGTCGCGCGGATCACGAAGAGCCCGCCGATCGCGAAGACGTCCAGCAGGACGACGTGCTTGAGACCGAAGCTGTAGCCCAGCTGGATCGCTGCGAACGCGGCGAGGAAGGCAACCGACGCGAGGCCCAGCCACGCGCCCCCGCCGAATGCTGCAGCCGCGAGCACCCCGGCGAGCGCGACCGCCAGGCCGGCCGGCAGCTCCCCGCGTGCGATCGGCCGCTGGCGCTTCACCGGGTGGAGACGGTCGTGCTCCCGGTCGCGCAGGTCGTTGACGATGTAGGCCGAGCTCGAGAGCGCGCAGTAGGCCGCGAAGCACACAATCGCCTCCGCCCAGCGCGCGGCGTCGCCGAGCTTCGCCGCGAAGACGATCCCCGCGAACACGAGCAGGTTCTTCGGCCACTGCCGCGGCCGCATCGCGGCGAGTGCCGCAGCGGGCAGCGAGCGCCGGCGCGGGAGCTCGACCAGACGTCGGGCGGGGACGGACATTCGCCGGAATTCTGACTGCTACTAGGGGCGCGTCGGAAGGACGAGCTCGAAGCGGCTGCCCTCGCCCGGCGTCGACTCGAGGGTGACGCGGCCCCCGAGCGCGCCCGCCAGCTCGTGGGCGATCGCGAGCCCGAGGCCCGTCCCGCCTCCGTCGCGCGACCAGAACGGCCGGAAGATCCGCTCGCGCTCCGCAGGCGCGATCCCGGGCCCGGTGTCGCCGACCGTCACGTACACCCTTCCGTCCGTCGCGGCCAGCTCGAGCTCGATCTTCCCGCCGTCGGGCGTCCAGCGGAAGGCATTCGAGAGCAAGTTCGAGATGATCTGGAGCACCCGGTCGCCGTCCGAGACGATCACGGGCTTCGCCTCGACGGTCTGGCGGTAGTCGATCCCGCGACGCCTGGCCTCCTCGCTGAAGGCGACGTACGCCCGCTCGATCAGCCGCTCCATCTCGACCTCTTCGCGATGGACGGTGAAACGGTGCGCTCCGAGCTTGGCGAGGTCGAGAACGTCGCCGACGAGCCGTTCGAGCCGCTCGGCCTCGGCCGCGATCACCGTCAGCGACGCGACCCGCGTCTCCTCGTCCGTGACGACCCCTTCGCGCAGCGCCTCGACGTGCCCGCGGATGGCGGTCAGCGGCGTGCGCAGCTCGTGCGAGACGCTCATCAGGAAGTTGCGCTCGAGCTGCTCTGCCTCGGCGAGACGCGCGGCCATGTCGCCGAAGCGCGTGGCGAGCTGGCCGATCTCGCCTCCGCCGGGGACCTTGGGCACCTCGATGTCGTAGCGGCCAGCGGCGATCTCGTCGGCGGCCTGGGAGAGGGCGAGGACGGGCGTCGTGATCCGCCGCGAGAGGTACCAGGCAAAACCGCCCGCGACCGCGACCCCGGCGGCGAAGGCGATCAGTAGCCGTTCGATCAGCGAAAGCCACTGCTGGTTGAGGACGGTCTCGCGGCGGGCGACGACGATCGTGCCGAACGTGCGCTTGCCGATGTTCAGCGGCCTCCCCGCCGCGAGCAGCGTCTGGTCGCTGCCGGGGGGAGTGAACTCGAAGCGGCGCAACCGCTTCGGAAACGCCCGCGGGTTGGGGAGGATCGTCCGCGGAATGTCGCCGAAGCCGACCTTCTCGCCGAAGAGCGGAACCCCGGCGTAGAAGATCCGGTCGCCCGTGGCGAGCTCGGCCGTCTTGGCCGGAAGGATCTGTGCGCCTGCCCGCTGCGAGTAGACCTTCGTCAGGCCGACGGCCTCTCGCGCGACCTCCGAGTACGCCTGCGCCCGCGCCCGGTTCTGCGCGTAGCTGCGGAAGAGGCGGAGCGCGATCGCCGCCGAGACGAGCCCGGCCACGACCACGCCGAGCAGGAAGAGCGCCGGGAGCTGGAACCGGAGCGAGCGCAGCACGGCGCTTTCCCCGCCCTAGGCTTGGACGGCCGTGTCCCGCGGAGACGCGACTTTGTAGCCGACTCCCCAGACGGTGACGATCGGCGAGGCTTCGCCGAGCTTGCGGCGAAGCTGGCGCACGTGCACGTCGACGGTGCGCGTGTCGCCCGCGAAGGTGTAGCCCCAGACCCGCTCGAGCAGCTGGTCGCGCGTCAGGACGAGCCCGCGGTGGTCGAGTAGCTCCCACAGCAGATCGAACTCCTTGGGCGCGAGCTGCACCTCCGTGCCGGAGACGAGCACCTCGCGGCGGCCGACGTCGATCTCGAGGTCGCCGTGCTTGATCTGCTTCGTCTGCGCCTCGCGCCGCTCCGGGACGCTGCGACGCAGGATCGACTTCACGCGGGCAACGAGCTCCCGCGGATTGAACGGCTTCGTCAGGTAGTCGTCCGCCCCGACCTCGAGCCCGATGATCTTGTCGACGTCCTCGTCGCGAGCGGTGAGCATCAGGATCGGCACGTCGGACGTCTGGCGGATGCGGCGGCAGACCTCGAGCCCGTCGACGTCCGGAAGCATCAGGTCGAGCACGATCAAGCTCGGCTTCTCGGCAGCGACGCGCTCGAGCGCGTCGCGGCCGGTGCCGGCGGTCTGAATCCGGTAGCCCGCGTTCTTCAGGTAGAGGGCGACGAACGAGGCGATCGAGGTCTCGTCCTCGACCACCAACACCGTCTGACCCTGGCTTGCCATGTGCTCAGGATGCCAGAGGCTGCGGTCAGTTCCGCAGTGGGGTCGTACCCAGCGGGTACGTCGTCGGGTCCACCGGGATGGCCTGGTAGGGCCCGCTGTCGAACGACATCACGCCGGTCGGAGTCGTCCCGTCGCCGGCGCCGTCGAAATTGACGGACCCTCGGCCGACCGCCGAGATGAACGTGCCGGAGCCCTTCGTGGTGACGTTGTAGCGCCCGTCGAGCGCCCGGAACGACAGCTTCCGGCCGGTGCACACGCTCGTCGCGGCGTCGATCACCCGCAGCCGGCAGTGCCGGAACCTCGGCGACTGGCCGTCTGAGAGCGCGAGGTCGCGGATCCGGACGGAACCGTTCGCGATGCTGCCGATCGCGGTTCCGCGCAGCTTGAGCACGATCTTGCCCTTGCCGCGCTTGACGGAGAGCGTCCCGTCGGAACGCGTGGCCGCGGAGAGCATCGTCGGCGTCGCGAGGACGCCGGCCGCTGCGAGAAGGAGAAGCAAACGGCTCATGGCAGAGCAAAGTATCCGCGGTCGGGGTGTGTTCGACATAAACGGGTTGTTAGGAATCGGTAAAGCCCGCCACAATCGGATCATGCGCCGTCTTCTGCCCGCCCTGCCCCTGCTCGCCGCGCTCATCGTGGCAGGCTCGGCGCCCGCTTCGGGATCGCCGCCGCGGCTGCTCGGGCTCGGCGTCTCGAACGGCGGCCACCCGTTCGCGGGCGATTCGCGCGAGCTCGCGACGGTCAGCCCGAACGGCGACCGGCTCCGCGACCACGCGTACTTCCGCTTCCGCCTCAACCGCCCGGCGATCGTCGAGACCCAGGTGGTCGCGACAGACGAGGTCCGGCGGCCCGCGAAGATCGTCTGGAGTGTGCGGCAGCGCCTGAAGGCCGGGCCCCACGTCGTCGAGTGGCGGCCGAAGCGCGGCATCGCGGCGAGGACGTATCTGGCCAGGTTCGTGGTCAAGGGCCTTCACGGCGGCAAGCGCGTCTACGGGTTCGAGGCGCCGCGAGCAAGCCGGCTGACGAGCGGCCTCGTCGTACGGATCCTCGGGATCGAGGCGTCGCTGCCGCAGCGGAGCTATCCGCAGGGCGGTCCGGCGACCATCTCGATCTCGACCGACAGCCCGGCGATCCGCCTGCAGGTCTTCGCCTACGCAGGCAGCGGAACGCGCGACCCGAACACGAACGCGGTCGCGATCACGCCCTCGGTTCGCCTCAACTG
Source organism: uncultured Actinomycetes bacterium (assembly GCA_963788215.1). GTDB lineage: Bacteria > Actinomycetota > Thermoleophilia > Gaiellales > Gaiellaceae > AC-32. The sequence continues at coordinate 1,294 of CAWBFX010000001.1, read as the reverse complement.
GAGCAAGAACCGCAACGCCCCGCACGTGGTCGAGGTCGGCCGCGACGGGACCTGGGCGAGCGGCCTCTACTTCCTCCGCGCGACCACGAACGACGGGCACGTCGCCTACGCGCCGCTGATCGTGCGGCCCCGGCGGCTGGGTGAGCACCGCGTCGCGGTCGTGCTCCCGACGAACACGTGGCAGGCGTACAACTTCCGGGACGGCGACGGCGACGGCTGGGGCGACTCCTGGTACATCGGAGGCGCCACGCGCCGGATCGACCTGCGCCGGCCCTACGTCGAGCCGGGACTGCCGTACCGCTTCCACGACTGGAGCGCGACGATCGCGACCTGGCTGAAGCAGACGGGCAAGCAGGTCGACTACCTCTCGGACGACGACCTGGAGGCGATCGCTTCCGGAGACGACCTCCGGCACGCGTACGACCTCGTCGTCTTCGCCGGCCACGAGGAGTACGTGACGCAGCACATGTACGACGTCACCCAGCGCTATCGCGACCTCGGCGGCAACCTGATGTTCCTCTCCGCGAACAACTTCTTCTGGAAGGTCACGCGCAAAGGGCAGGTGCTGACGCGGGTGCAGACGTGGCGCAAGCTCGGCCGGCCCGAGGCCGCCCTCGTGGGAGTCCAGTGGGTCGCGGGAAACCAGGGCCAAGGAGAGAAGCCCTACGTCGTCGACGGGGACGGCTTCTCGAGAGCGAACTGGGCGTTCTCGGACACCGGGCTGGTCCCGGGCTCGCCCTTCGGCGGCTCAGGCGTCGAGATCGACGCGCGTGCCGCGAGCACGCCGGCGAGCACGGTCGTGCTCGCGCGCATTCCCAACGCGATCGGCGCACACGACGCCGAGATGACCGTCTACCCGGCGGGCAGGCCGCAGGTGTTCGCCGCGGGCACGCTCGACTTCACGGCCTCGCTCGGCTCACCAGGGGTCGCGCGCATCCTCGACAACGTCTGGGGCAAGCTGGCCTCGCCCTAGTCGTAGTCGTAGAAGCCCCGCCCCGTCTTGCGGCCGAGCTGTCCGGCTTCCTGCATCTCGAGCAGCCGCTGAGGCGGGGCCATCCGATCCTCGCCGAGTGCCCCTTGGAGCGCTTCGGACGCGTGGACGTGCACGTCGACGCCGATCAGGTCGATCAGCGCGCAGGGCCCAATCGGCCAGTTTGAGCCGAAGCGCATCGCGCGATCACGTCCTCCGAGGGCATCGCGCGCCTCGTCGAGGACGCGCACGCAGTCGTTCAGCAGCGGGATCAGGATCCGGTTGACGATGAAGCCCGGTGTGTCGTTGCAGGCGACGGGCTCC